>NZ_JACHMB010000001.1:10082500-11620000 GCF_014204795.1 Nonomuraea jabiensis
AGAGCGGCGGCGGCCATGACCGCGCAGAAGAGCAGCAGCTTGGCGGCCAGGATCCGGCCGTATCCGGGATCGGTGAGCGAGGACCAGGTGACGCCCTTGTGCCAGGCGAGCGCGACGCCGGTGCTGATCTGCACCGGCAGGAACGCGGCCACGGTGATGATCCCGAAGCGGCGACCGACCGCGGTCAGCACCTCGGCGCGCGGCCGCTCGTCCAGCATGCGACGGGCCAGAGGCAGCACCACCAGCGACACCGTGAGCTGCCCGCCGACCCACAACGCCGCCGACAACACGTGCAGGAACCGGACCATCGTCCACCAGGTCATCGTGCCTCCACCTGGAACCTGTCACCCGCGCCGCTTCCGGCCTTGCGCGTCCTGAAGCATCGTCGGGCCATGGTAGCGCCACGTCCTCGCGTGGCCCGCGCGCATCGGCTCGGACGCTGAGGATCTCCGATCGTGCCACGGCCGGCTCATCGCAACGAGTGAGACCGCAGAACGGGTCACTCGCGACCAGCCCACCTTGCCGGGCAGCGCGACCTCGGCGACCAGGGCGAAGATGGCGCCGCTGCCCGCGCCGGCGCGGCGGGAACCATGCGCTGACCTCGCCCCGACCGCCAAGATCATGGATCCCTCAGTTGGGCGGCGAACATCGGCTCCAGGGCGTTCAACATAAGCGTTCTGCAGCGCTCCGTCCCACCGGCGATCCTGCCCGCCATCGCCAGCGAGACGCACCCGTGCAGGAAGGCCCAGATCGTGTCGACCGCGCCGGGCGGATCGGCCAGCTCGGCGCCCCGCGCCTGCGCGATGCCCTGCAACGCGAGGCGGAAGATGCGGAAGGCGTTCTTGGCCTCCCGCGGGGTCTCGGCCGTGCCGAACGGCACGCCGTCCATGCCGTTCATCGCCTGGTAGAGCTCCGGGGAGGCGAACGCGAACGCCCAGTACGCCTCGGCCATCGCGACCAGCCGCCCCTCAGGGGAGCCCTCCGCCGCCACGCGCAGCTGCTCGGCGAGTTCGGCGAAGCCGAGCATCATCAGCTGGACGAGCAGATCCTCCTTGCTGGAGAAGTGCTGGTAGAGAATCGGCGCGCTGTATTCGAGCTTGCCGGCGATGCGGCGGATCGTGACAGCGTTCCAGCCTTCCTCGGAGGCGATGACCCGGGCCGCCTCCAGCAGCCGGGCCCGCATCTCCTGCCGCTCCCGCTCACGCCGCTTCTTGCTGGCGCTCGGTTCGAGCTGGGCCTTCGTCGTCACGATGCGTCCTCTCTCTTGACGCCGACATCCTATCGCCGGTCTAATTCCTAACAACGTTAGATCTATGAACATCGTTAGGAGAGAAGCGTGATCGTCGTGTTCGGCGGGACGGGCAGACTCGGCCGTCAGATCGTGGAACAACTCCGCCAGCAGGCAAAGACAGTGCGCGTCGTCACCCGCGATCCGGCCACGGCGAACGCCGTGCAGGGCGTTGAGGTCGTCGCGGGCGACGTGCACGACCGGCGTACGCTGATCCGAGCCGCGAGCGGGGCCAAGGCGATCGTCTGCACCGTCCAGGGCGGCAACGGCAAGGGACACAACGGCCCCAAGGGCATCGAGGGCGCCGGGATCCCCAGCCTCATCGGCGTCGCACACGAGACCGCAGTCGAAAACTTCGTCTACATCTCCTCCGCCGGCGCCCGCGCCGACAGCCCCGTCGAGTTCTTCCGGCTCAAGTTCGAGGCCGAGCGCCTACTGCGCACCAGCGGCCTGCCGTACTCGATCCTGCGGCCCACCCACCTGATGGACACCTGGGTGGAGCTGCTCGCCGAGTCGATCACCAAGCAGGGGAAGGCCACCGTATTCGGCTCGGGCACCAACCCGGTCTCGTGGGTGGCCGGCAAGGACGTCGCCAAGGTCGCCGCCGCGCTCGCCACGCGCCCCGGCGAAGGCTGGTCCGCCGACCTCGGCGGTCCCGAGGCGCTACCGCTCACGAAAGTCAACGAGCTCATCGCGGCCTCGCTGGGCCTGCAGATCAAGCGTGAGAACAAGATGCCCGTCGCGATGCTCCGCGCGATGAGCCCGCTGACCAGGCCGTTCAACCCGGTCCTCGCCCGGCAGATGCAGATGGGGGCACTGCTGGACACCCAGCCGCAGATCGTCGACTCCAGCACGGTCTGGGCCCGGTTCGGCGAGCCGCTGTCCCTGTCGACGTGGCTGAAGATCAACCACCCGAGCGGCCGGGAAGGAGCCTGACCGGCAGCCCTCGGCGTGTCCGCGATTCAGGGGGACAACCGCAGATCTTCTCCCCCAACCTCCAGCAGCAGGCCCAGCACCGCCCGCTGGCACTCCAGTGACACTTTTAGATCATGGCTGCTGGCTGGATGCCCCCTCCTGGGCGATGAGAAATCGGTAGCCCTCGATCATGGCGTTGAACGCCCATTCACCCCATGGCGCGTGGCGTAGTTCCTGAGTCACCACTCCGGCTGCCTGGTGCTGCTCGTGGACCTTCTCCACGCCGTCATCCAGCCGGATGTAAACCTCGACACCTGCCCCGCGGTGGTCACGTGCGGCCACTGGGAGGAATCGCTCGTCGTCGACGCCCAGCATGACTTGGGCGTCGCCCAGGCTCACACAGGCAAGGCGGTCATCGGAGTCCGATGGCGTGGCGAACACCAGCTCCCAGCCCGCCCGCTTGAAGGACTCGGCGGCGCGGTAGGGGTCGTCGCAGGCGAGAATCACGGAGATCATGCGACATAACCTAGTGCTGCAGTGACATGCGCGATTACGGTTGGGATCTGCACTGGTGGTGCCAGCGCCGGGCGGTGGCTTGGTGGCGGCGGCGCCATTGTGACCAGTACAGAATCTGCCGGATGGTCGGGTAGCGGATCAGGATGGGGACGGCCAGCAGCCGGCGGATCTCGGGCTCGATCAGCGGAATGTGCTCCTCCTCGCAGGCAGGCTGAAGCGCGGCGAGGCGCGCTCCGGCGGGCGTAGGTCTCGCCGCCGCGGCTGACGATCCACGGCACCGCGGCCAGCGTCTCGACGTTGTTGACCACCGTCGGCGCATTCCACAGCCCCTGGCCGGTCGGGTACGGCGGGCGGGCCCGCGCACAGCCACGGCCGCCTTCCAGCCCCGCGATCAGCGCCGTCTCCTCCCCCGCCACGTACGAGCCGGCGCCCGCCACCACCTCCACCTCCAGATCCACCTCGCGCCGTGCACCCTCCGGCCAAGGTGGCCGTCCGCGCGCGCCTCCTCCACGGCCTGCCGCAGCGCCGCCGGCGCCCGCGGATACTCCGAACGCACCAGCACCAGCCCACGGCGAGCCCCGCAGGCGAAACAGGCCAGCGCCAGCCCCTCCAGCACGCGGGCCGGATCGACCTCCATCAGCAGCCGGTCGGCGTAGGAGCCGGGGTCGCCCTCGTCCCCGTTGGCGATCAACCGTGTCCGGAGAGCCGCCCGCCGCCGCCCACTTGGCCGCCACGGGAAAGCCCGCGCCACCCCGGCCGCGCCACCCCGGCCGCGCAGCCCGGCCGCGCCACCCCGGCCCCGCAGCCCGGAGGCCGCCACCTGCGACCGGATCAGCTCCGGCGAGCGCCGGCCGACGGTCTCCACCCAGGTCCGCCACGCGGCTTCCCCTGCCACGACCCCGGCCAGGACGACCGGGGTCGTGGCAGGCGTCGGCCGCCGGGATCGGCGGTGCGTGCGGGGCCGCCCGTCCGGCGACCCGGTCGACGACGTCCGGGCCGACGCAGGGTGGCTCGCCGTCCAGGCAGGCGGGCCCGGCGTAGCAGTAACCGAGGCAGCGGACCGTCTGGACGGAGACGCCGCCGCCCGATGGAGATCGTCATCAGCCGAGCACGCCCTGGATCGCAGGCAGATGCCGGCCCGCCTGCGCCGCGAAGCACGCGGTCGCGGCGCAGACCCGTACGTGGCAGCGCCCGTGCGGGCCGGCCAGGTCGGCGTAGAAGGTGGCCTGATCCAGCCCGGCCGCGGTGGGCAGCCCGAACCGCCGGGCCACCTCCGGCGCCCAGTGCTCAGGCCCTTCCGCATGCTCCCCGGCGCCTTCGGCAAGAGCCTCGATCAGGCGGACACCCACAGGCCCCCGCCTGAGGTGGGGCGGGGTGTTCGTCTCCTCGGTGCGCCCACCACGCTGACCGGGCAGTGCGCTCGTTGTAGCACCCCATGGCTGACGGAGCCCAGCATCGCGGAGGTGAACCCGCCGAGCCCCCGCGAACCCACCACCACGAGATCGGCGGCCCGCGACGCCGCCGCCAGGGCCGGAACGGGATGCTCATCGACGATCGACTCGATCAGCTCGATGTCCGGATATTTCTCCCGCCAGAGTACGAGCTGCCGCACGACCTCAGCGGCCTCGTCGACGGGCAACGGCCCGTACCCGGCGGGGTGCGGAGCCGTGACCGGATATCGCCGGCCGTGCAGAACGCGCAGGCGCGCCCGGCGGGCGACCGCCTGCGCCAGGGCGTACTCCAGGGCCATGTCCGCGCACGGCGAGGCGTCGTAGCCCACCACGATCTCCCCGCTTCCGTCGCGCGGGAGCCTCCTGACGACCACCACGGGGCTCTCGGCGTAACCGGCGAGGCCGAACCCGACCGAGCCGAGCACCAGTCCGGCGAAACCGCCCAGTCCCCTGCTGCCCACCACGACGGTGTCGGCCGTCTCCGACTCGCTCCTGAGCCGCTCGATCACCGCCCCGGTGACCAGGGCCGTCGAGATTCGCGCGCCGGGGGCGAGCTCGCGTGCGCGATCGGCCGCGCCCGTGAGCAGCCTGTCGCACCGCTCGGTCAGGGTCTCGCCGGAGGCGCCGAGCGGATGCTCGGCCAGCCAGGGCTCGCATACGTGGACGATACGCAACGGCAGCCCTCTGCGTGCGGCGTCGTCGGCGGCCCAGGCGAGCGCCGACCACGCGGTCCGCGAACCGTCGACTCCCACGACCACCGCTCTGTTCATCGTCCTTCGGAAAGCCCCCTACATCCCGGAGGGGACGATGAGGAGGTCGTCCTTGTCGAAGGTCACCTCGGATCTCACGTCCACGACTCCCTCGATCAGCCGGAGCTGCTCCATCAGCGCGAGAGCCTGGGATTTCCACTCGACCACGCCGCCGATCGTCACCACGCCCTGGTGGATGCCGACGGTGAACGCCGCCGGGTCCCGAAGGACGGCTCTGATGTCCGCCGCCAGCTCCTCGGCCGGGCGGATGAAGACGCGCAGCACGTCGCGCTGGTGCAGGGTGCCGACGATGCGCCCGGTGTTCGTGTCGACCACGGGCAGCTACTTGACGCGCTTGGCGTGCATCAGCCGGGCCGCGTCCCGGACGGAGGTGCCCGGCGTGACAGTGATCGCCGGGGAGGTCATGAGCTGGGCGGCTGTCACGCCCGCGGCCTTGCGGTGCTCCTGCTGCCGCCGGCGGGACTCGAAGATCGGCACGCTGTGCCGGGCCGTGTCGACCTCCTTGAGGAGCAGATCGTCTTCGGAGACGACTCCCACGGGCCGTCTGTAGGCGTCGATCACGGTGACCCCGCCTACCGCGAACCGCTCCATGGCCTCCACGATCTCGGTGAAGGATGCCTCCTTCAGCACGGCGATGGCCACCCGGCCCATGATGTCGTTGACTTCGAGTGACATGACTCCACCTCCGCTTCCACGATCCGCCGGAGCGGCCCGCTCCGGCAGTGACCAACGTCCCCGATGCCGGATGACCAAGGTCCTGACCGGCGCTTACCGGGCACGGACCACCGCCACCGGGCAGTGCGCGTGGTGCAGGACACCCCGGCTGACCGAGCCGAGCAGCATCGAGCCCAGGGCGCCGCGCCCGTGCGAGCCCACCACCAGCAGGTCCGCCCGCCCGGACGCGTCGGTGAGCGCTTCGACGGGATGGGCGGATTGGGCGTCCTCGACCACCTTCACCTCCGGGTGGTCACCGCTGAAGATCTTCACGCGGTCGCGGACGACCCGGTGCTGTTCCGTACGGATCTCGTCCATGTCGTAGGCGATCTCCGGCGCGAAGGCGTGCACCGGCAGCTGCCAGGCGTGCACCACCCGCAGCGCGCTCCCCCGCAGCTTCGCCTGCTCGAAGGCGTAGGCCAGCGCGGGCTCGCACTCCGGCGAGTCGTCCACCCCGACCACGACCTCCTGCCACACCGGCCGCCGCTCGCCGCGCACCACCACGACGGGACAGTTCACGTGGCCGGCCACGTGCATGCTGACGGAGCCCAGCAGCGCGCCGGCGAACCCGCCCAGCCCCCGGCTGCCGACCACGACCTCGGTGGCGTCCTTGGCCTGCTCGCGCAGGACCTCGGCCGGCGGGCCCTCGACGTCCTCGGTCGTGACCTCGACGGTGGGCTGACGCTCGCGCACGAGATCCTCCGCCGCACGCAGGATCCGCTGCCCCTCGCGCCGCAGCGCGTCCGGGAGAGCGTCGATGGGGTATTTGCGGATCTGGTACGGCGAGCGGTCCCGGGCATGGACGATCCGCAGCGCCACCCGCATGCGGAACGCGTCGTCGGCCGCCCATTCCAGCGCGGCACGCGAGTTCGCCGATCCGTCGGCTCCTACGATGATCACGGTACGCCTCCTTCGTCACCCTCCATCCGACCCGCTCGCGCCCGTCCGCAGCAGGGCCGGAGGTCGGTCCCGCAAGGGCCGAAAGACCCTGTCCGCCGGGTACGTCCAGCACCTCGAAACACTCCTGACACACGGGTACGGTGACCCGCCTGGCCGCCGCTCTCGAAACGACGGTCGGGCACCTGCTGGGCGGCCCCGCCCGGCCCCGGAGAGACGGCTCGGCCGACGCCGTCCTGGAGGTCCTCGAAACCCGAGGAGTGCCTGCGGCTGGTCGCCCCGGGCGGCATCGGCCGGGTGGCGTTCAACGGTCCGGAGCGGCCCACGGTGCTGCCCGTGAACCACCGGCTCCACGACCGTTCACGGCGCCGCTCATGTCAGTGACCACGGACACCGGGTAGTGCGCGAGCAGCCTGACCCCGGCGATCCGCAGCGGGAACTGCGGGCCGGGAACGTTGGAGCCGACCACGTTGACCGGCGGCCCCGTACGTCCCAGACGATCAAGCGCGGCGCGGTCGGCCAGGCCGTTCAGGGCGGCGAGCATGCTCTCGCTCACGTCACGCAGCAGGCGCGCGGGCGTCAGGGCGAACCGTTCCTTGAGCTGCCGCATCCCCTTGCTCACGAACGGCGGCGGAGGAGACCGGGCCGCTGAGCGGGGTGTGCGGGGCCTCCAGGTCCGGCAGCTCCGGCCGGGGTTCGCGCCGGATCAGCCGCGCGACCCCGCTCGCGCCGGGCAGCCGGGCAGCCGGGCAGCCGGGCAGCCGGGCAGCCGGGAGATGACGGGGAGCTGGTCCAGCACCGGCAGGGCCTCGCCCGCGAACCGCAGCAGGCGCGCGCTTCCCCACGGAAGTCCGGCCGACACCGCCCAGAGCCCGCCCGGTCAACGCCCTTGCGTCAAGCCTTCATTACTGTAAGTATTTTTCCAGTCACCCAATGTCCATGATCCCTTCAGAAGGCGTGCCCTGCGGCGGTGAAGCGCGCCGGCGCCTCCGTCGGGCGGCGAGGTCCCGATCACACCGGCCTCGGCGCGCTCGTCAACCCCCTCACGCCCAGGGAGGCCCCCATGAACCGCCTGTCAGGCGCGCTGGCCGTCGTCGTCCTCGTGCTCGCCACCGGCTGCTCCGGCCCGGCCGGCTCCCCCGCCCAGGGTTCCCCGCACAACGCGATCAACATCCACCTGTACCAGAAGCCGAAGCGCTTCTCCCCGCTGGATCCGCCCACCGGCCCCGACCAGCAGGTCATGACGTTGATCTTCGACAACCTGCTGACCGTCGACGATTCCTACGCCTACGCGCCGCGCCTGGCCGAGCGCTGGGAGGTGGGCGAGGACCGGATCACCTTCCACCTGCGCGAGGGCCTGAAGTGGAGCGACGGCATGCCGTTCACCAGCAAGGACGTGCTGTTCACCTACAGGCTGCTGGCCGACGCCAAGAGCGGCAGCGCGATGGCGGGCAAGCTCGCCGGGGCCGCCTTCGAGGCCCCGGACGACAACACGTTCGTGATCAGGCCGGCCAGGCCGAACGTCGGCTTCCTCAGCCTCATCGCCGGGCCGTTCGCCTTCATCCTGCCCGAGCACGTGCTCGGCATGGAGCCGGTGGACAGGATCGCGGGCAGCGTCTTCTTCAACCACCCGACGGTCGGCATGGGCCCGTACACCTTCGTGACCTACAAGACCGACCAGTACGTGGAGCTGGCCGCCAACCCGCACTACCGCAAACCCATCGCGATCCCGAGGATCTTCCTCAAACCGATCAGCTCGGACGTGGCGACCGCGCAGCTCGGCACCGGCGAGATGGACCTGGTCCAGATCTCCCCCACCGACCTGCGGGCGGTGGAGTCACTCAAGGGCATCACCGTGTCGGCCAGGCCGAGCCCGGGCTTCGTCAGGATCGCGGTCGACCAGAGCGACGAGCGCTTCGCCGACCCCAGGGTACGGCGGGCGATGCTCCACGCGATCGACCGCGAGGCACTGGTCGCCAAGCTCCTGGCCGGCCGGGGCCGGGTCCAGAACTCCTCGTTCGTCACCCCCTGGGCTCTGCCCGGCACGCTGGAGAGGTACGCCTACGACCCGGCCAAGGCCAGGTCGCTGCTGGCCGAGGCGGGCTGGAAGGCCGGTGAGAAGGTGACGCTGTCGTGGATCCCCGGCCAGCGCGACCGCGACGTGACGGCCACGGTGGTGCAGGGCGCGCTGGGCGCGGCGGGCATGACCGTCGAGCTCAAGCAGGTGCAGGCGGCCGAGCTGCTCGAATCCTACGAGAAGCGCACGTTCGACCTGGCGCTCTTCGGGGGCGGCAGCTACGCCGTGGACCCCTCCAGCAGCGTCACGATCCTCAATTGCGCCGCTTTCTACCCCGCCGGGGGAAATATCAGTAACTTCTGCGACGAGTCGCTGGACGCCCTCACCGCCCGAGCCGACGCCCGCACCGACCGGGACCAGCGCGCCAAGCTCTACCAGGAGGCCGCGGGCAAGGACAACGCCCAGGTCCCGTACCTGTGGTTGTACAACCCGGACACCCTGTGGGCCACCGGCCCGCGGCTGCGCGGCTTCAAGCCCGGCGGCGACTTCACCACCGGCTTCTGGAACGCCGACGAGTGGACCCTGGCCGGCTGATGCTCGCCTACCTCGCGCGCCGGCTCCTGACCGGCGCCGCCGTCTTCCTGCTCATCAGCGCCGGCGTGTTCCTCCTGGTCCGCGCCGCGCCCGGCGACCCGGTCCGGATGATGGTCGACCCGGAGCGACTGGCCTCGGGCGGCCCGGCGTTCGTCGCCGCCAAACGCGCCGAACTCGGCCTGGACAGGCCGGTCCTGGTCACGTACGGCATCTGGCTGCGTGACGTGCTGGGCGGCGACCTCGGCCACTCCTTCGTCAGCCGCCGCCCGGTGGCCGAGGTGCTCGGCGAGCGGATGGGCCCCACCGTGCTGCTCATGGGCACCGCCCTGGCGCTCGGCCTGGTGCTGGCGGTGGCGGCGGGCACGCTGGCCGCGGTCCGGCGCAACAGCGCGGTCGACCACGCCACCACCGTCGCCGGCCTCGGCGCGATCTCGGTGCCCAGCTTCTTCCTGGGCATCGCCGCGATCTACCTCTTCTCGCTGAAGCTCGGCTGGGTGCCGTCCTCCGGCATGTCCACACCGGGCGACGGCGGCGGCGCCGACATCCTGGCCCACCTGGTGCTGCCCGCGGCCGTCCTCGGGCTGTCCATCGCCGGGCCGTTCACCCGGTACGTGCGCGCCGGGCTGCTGGCGGAGCTCGACGCCGACTACGTGCGCACGGCCGAGGCCAAGGGCGCCGGTCCCGGCCGGGTGCTCATGCGGCACGCGCTGCGCAACGCGCTGGTCCCGCTCATCACCGTCGTGATGATCTCCATCCCGCAGCTGCTGGCCGGGGCGGTCGCCGTGGAGCAGGTCTTCGCCTGGCCAGGCATGGGGCAGCTCGCCGTCAGCTCGATAGGCCAGCTCGACCACCCGGTGGTGATCGGGTTCGCGATGTTCGTCGCGGTGCTCGTACTGGTCTGCAACCTCGCCGCCGACCTGCTCTACGCGGTGGCCGACCCCAGGATCAGCCTGTCATGACCACGACCCTCGCCTCGCCCCGCTCGCTGGCCGCCCGGCGCTTCCGGCGCAACCGCCTGGCGCTGGCCGGAGCCGTGTTCCTCACCGCCGTCGGCGTGCTGGCGCTGGCCGCGCCGCTGGTGGCCGGGCACGACCCGAACGCGGTGGATCTGGCCGCCTTCCGCGAGCCGCCGTCCGCCGCGCACCTGCTCGGCACCGACTCCTCCGGGCGCGACGTGTTCGCCAGGCTCGTGTACGCCGGCCGGGTCTCGCTGCTGGTCGGCCTGCTGTCGTCGCTGGCGGCGGTCGCCCTCGGCACGCTGCTCGGCGCGCTGGCCGGCATGTTCGGCGGGCCGGTCGACGCCGCCGTCATGCGCGCCGCCGACGTGGTGCTCTCCTTCCCGTCGCTGGTCGTCGTCGTCGTGCTGGCGGGCGTGCTCGGGCCGGGCGCCGCGATGCTCGTGCTCGTCTTCGCCGCGTGCAACTGGCCGACCGCCTGCCGCGTGGTGCGCGGGCTGACGTTGTCGCTGCGCGAGCGGGAGTACGTCCAGGCGGCGCGCGCCTTCGGGGCCGGGCGGCTGACGGTGATCGGGCGGCACGTGCTGCCCGCCGTCCTGCCGCACGTCGCGGTGGCCGGCACGCTGCTGGTGGCGCAGCTGATCCTGCTGGAGGCGGTGCTGTCCTTCCTCGGCCTCGGCGTGCGGCCGCCGCACGCGAGCTGGGGCAACATGCTGACCGACGCCCAGAACCTCACCCTCATCCAGACCATGCCGTGGTTGTGGCTGCCGCCCGGCCTGGCCATCGCGCTGACCGTGCTGGCCGTGAACTTCGTCGGCGACGGCCTGCGCGACGCCGTGGACCCGAAGGAGGTCCGCGGATGACGCCGCTGCTCACGGTCGACGACCTCGCGGTCGAGTTCGCCACGCGGGACGGCGTGGTGCGCGCCGTCGACGGAGTCAGCCTGCAGGTGGGGCCGGGAGAGATCCTCGGCGTGGTCGGCGAGTCCGGCTCGGGCAAGAGCGTGACCGCGATGTCGGTGCTCGGGCTGATCCGGCCGCCGGGGCGGGTGGTGCGCGGCAGCGTCCGCTTCGACGGCGAGGACCTGCTGACCCTGCCCGCGCGCCGGTTGCGCCGGATCCGGGGCCGCCGCATCGCGATGATCTTCCAGGACCCGATGACGGCGCTCAACCCGGTCGTCCCGGTCGGCGCCCAGATCGCCGAGGCCATCAGGCTGCACCAGCCGCGCCTCGGCCGCGCCGCCGTGCGGGCCCGCGTGCTGGAGCTGCTGGCCTCCGTCGGCGTCGCGGACCCCGCCGCCCGGTACGGCCGGCACCCCCACGAGTACTCCGGCGGCATGCGCCAGCGCGCGATGATCGCGATGGCCCTGGCCAACGAACCCGACCTGCTCATCGCCGACGAACCGACGACCGCGCTGGACGTCACCGTCCAGTCCCAGGTGCTCGCCCTGCTCGACACGGCCAGGCGGGAGGCCGGCGCGGCGGCGGTGCTCATCACCCACGACCTGGGAGTGATCGCCGAGCTGGCCGACCGGGTCGCGGTCATGTACGCGGGCCGCGTCGTCGAGCACGGCGACGTGCACCAGGTCTTCGCCACGCCCCGCCACCCCTACACGCGCGGCCTGCTGTCCAGCCGCCCCCGCCTGGAGGCGGCGGGGGACCTGGTGCCGATCCCGGGCAGCCCGCCTGACCTGCTGGCGCCGCCGCCCGGCTGCGCCTTCGAGCCGCGCTGCGCGCTGGCCGCCGGCCGCGCCGCCTGCCGGGCGGACCGTCCCGAGCCGGTCGTGGTGGCGGCCGGTCACCTGTCGGCCTGCCATTTCCCCGAGGAGCCGGTGTGAGCGAACTCGTGCTGGCCGTCGAGGGCCTGGTCAAGCACTTCCCGATCCGCGCCGGGGTCCTGCGCCGGCGTAGCGGGGCGGTCCGGGCCGTGGACGGCGTGGACCTGGCGCTGCGCTCCGGCCGTACCCTCGGGCTGGTCGGCGAGTCCGGCTGCGGCAAGACCACGACGGGCCGGCTCGTCGTGCGCCTGGCCGAGCCCACCTCCGGCCGCATCCTGTACGGCGGGCGCGACCTGGCCGCCATGTCGCCCGCCGAGCTCCGGCCGCTGCGCGGCGAGATCCAGATCGTCTTCCAGGATCCGTACTCGTCGCTGTCGCCCCGGCTGACCGTGCACGAGATCGTCGCCGAGCCGCTGCGCACCCAGGGCCGCTACCGCCGCGGCGGCCGGGAACGGGTCGGCGAGCTGCTGGAGCTGGTGGGCCTGTCTCCCGAGCACGCCGGCCGCTATCCGCACGAGTTCTCCGGCGGCCAGCGCCAGCGCGTCGGCATCGCCAGGGCGCTGGCCCTGAACCCGCGCGTGCTGGTGCTGGACGAGCCCGTCTCGGCGCTGGACGTCTCGATCCAGGCGCAGGTCGTCAACCAGCTCGCGCACCTGCAGCGCGAGCTGGGCCTGGCCTACCTGTTCATCTCGCACGACCTGTCGGTGGTGCGGCATCTGTGCGACAGAGTGGCGATCATGTATCTGGGCCGGATCGTGGAGGAGGGCGAGCGGGCGGAGATCTTCGCACGGCCCGCCCACCCCTACACCAAGGCGCTCATCTCGGCCGTGCCGATCTCGGATCCGTCGCAGCGGGGCGAGCGGAGGCGGATCGTGCTCGCCGGTGACGTGCCCAGCCCGGCCGACCCGCCGTCGGGCTGCCGCTTCCGTACGCGCTGCTGGAAGGCCCGGGAGCGGTGCGCCGTCGAGGA
Source organism: Nonomuraea jabiensis (assembly GCF_014204795.1). Classification (GTDB taxonomy): domain Bacteria; phylum Actinomycetota; class Actinomycetes; order Streptosporangiales; family Streptosporangiaceae; genus Nonomuraea; species Nonomuraea jabiensis. The sequence continues at coordinate 10,095,366 of NZ_JACHMB010000001.1, forward strand.
GCCGGCGCTGACCGGCGCGGGGCATCGTGTCGCCTGCCACTTCCCCGACGCCTGATGGTTACCGGGGCTCGTCGTCGGTCCAGCCCGCCTTGATCACCGCGGTGGAGTTCCACATCGTGCCGGGCTCGAAACCGGTCTGGAAGCCGCGCGGCTTCACCGCGACGTACTCGCTCGCCAGGGCCGACCCGGTCGCCTCGTCGATGATCAGCCGGTGCTCCGCGACGCCGTCACTGAGGGTCGGCTCGTTGATGGCCACGGCCGTGCCCGTGCGTCCCTCGGCGTCCGTGACGTTCTGGATGACCCGTACGTCGTCGAGTTCGGCCAGCATCCGGAACGCCGCGCCGCGCACCTCGGGCGTCACCGGCATGTCCATGATCAATCCCGCGCTGACCACGAACAGCCACCCGTCGCCCACCATCGGCACGTCGGTGGCATACCCCTTCCAGGCCAGGAGCCGCTTCTTGAGCTTGTCCGGGTCTCCGGGCAGCTCGCGCAGTTCTTTCACCGAGACGTTGCGGCCCAGCCAGAACACCTTGTCCCCGTCGGTCAGCGGGCTGCGGCTGGTCCTGGCCCGGCCCGGCGATGTCTTCAGGACCATGGGCTCGGGTTTCCCGGGGACCGCGACCTCGATGGAGGCGGGAGACCCGGCCCGCTCCCACGCCTGCCGGTCCTCCTCGGTGGCCGGGCGGGCGCCGAGGGACTGCAGGCGACCCCACTGCTTCTGGCCCGGACCGGTGGCGCTGGGCGTCCAGCCCTCGTCCCGCTGCTGGTCGAGCACCCGGTAGCCGCCCTTGGCCGCGGCGAACAGGGTCCGGCGCACCGACACGGTGTGCCAGTACTCGCCCGTGCCCTCCGGTTGCCGCTCCGCCCTGGCGGCCGCTGCCAGCAGCACCTCCCGGGCCGACAGCGTCACCGCCGGCCGGGTGCTCGCCGGGGTGTCGGGGGCGCGTGGCGCGGACGCCGTGCCGTTCGTCGCGACGACCACGGCCACGGCGGTGACGGCCGCGGCTCCGGCGAGCCCCAGGCTCCATACGGGCCGCGCGGTCCGGCGCCGGCGCCGGACCGGCCGGGGCTGCGCCATGGCGCGGGAGAGCTCGGCGGCCCTGGTGCGCGGGTCGATCGGCCGGTCTGCGAGGTGGGCGGGCCGGGCGGCCCTGAGCTCGTCGATGGGGTTCATGACCACTCCTCGTTGAGGCTCCGCACGTGGGGCAGGGGTTCGCGCCGGGGGCCGGCGTCCGTGGCCTCCATGGCCTGTTCGAGCCGTTTGCGTGCCCGGTGCAGCCGTACGCGGAAGGCCGCCGACGAGCAGCCGACGACCCGCGCGCCCTCCTTCGGCGACAGCCCGTGCCAGGCGACCAGGACGAGGATCTCCCGATCGTCCTCGGGCACGGCGGCCAGCGCGCGCAGCACGCCCATCCGCTCGGTCACGTGATCGGCGACGTCGCCCTCGGCCCAGGCCCGCAGCTCCGCCGCGACGGCCTCGCGGCGGACCTCGGCGCGTACGTTGTCGCGCAGGACGTTCCTGGCGACGCCGAGCAGCCACGGCAGCGCCGGCTCGGGCACGTCCTCCAACCGCCGCCAGGCGATCGCGAACGTCTCGCTCACCACCTCGTCCGCCACCTGGCGGCCCGCGCGGCTCACGACGTAGGCCCACACCCGTTGTCGGCATTCGTCGTACATGCCGGTGAACCGGTGCTCATCATCTGACACCGCCCAGCCCCTTCGTTCGGGATGCGTTCTTCTGACACCACGAAGTGGCCGCAACCCTGCCGTTGTTACACCCTTTTCGGGATCAGCTGATCGGGACGGTGAGGCGGCGCCTGGCGGGTGACGGCTCCTTGCGCTCGCCGAGGAGGGTCATGAGCTGGTCCATGGCCACCTCGCCGAGCTTCTCGCCGTCCACGTCGATCGCGGGGACGTCGCCCAGGCCGAGGCTGTCGACGATCATGCGCTCCGAGCTGACCACGACGTCGCGGATCCCGCGGTGGAGCAGGGCGAACATGAGGCCCAGGCCGATCGAGGTCGCGTACGGGACCACGGCGGTGGCGCGGGCGGCCACCACGGCCTCCGCCGTCTCCACCCCGGCGGCGAACGTCGAGGGGTAGGGGCCGAGCATGGTCAGCGTCGCGCCGCTCGACCCGGCCGCGGCGCGGATGGCCGCCTGGCGCTGGCGATCCTGCCAGGAGCCGGCCGGGCCGCCGATGTAGACGATGCGCTCGTGGCCCATCTCGGCGAACCGGGTGACGAGCGTGCCGAAGGCGGTGGCCGTGTCGGCGACCGCCGAGGTCATGCCCTCGATCTCGCGGTCGATGAGCACGGTCGGCTTGAACGACGCGGCGGCGCGGACGATCTCGTCCGAGCCTCGCGGCGCGGTGAGCAGGAAGCCGTCGACCTGGTGCGCGAGCTGCTCGACCGCGGCGACCTGGGCGGCGTGCTCCAGGGAGTGCACCGCGATGGTCAGCTGCATGCCCGAGTCGGCCGCGCGCCCCTGGGCACCGCCGATGATCGGGGTGAAGAACGTGTTGTCGAGCGTGGGCACCACGAGGGCGACCACTCCGGTCCGCCCGCGGGCCAGCTGGGTGGCTGCCCGGTTGGGGACGAATCCGAGCTGCTCGGCGGCTGCGCGGACGCGGGCCACCGTTTCCGGGGCGGCCAGGTCCGGCCGGCCCAGGGCGCGAGAGGCCGTCGCCTTGGAAACCCCGGCCAGCGCGGCGACGTCCGCGAGTGTCGGCACTGATCCTCCTTGAGTGGTTACACGGAATTCACACAGGGGTTTGTGCGAGAGGCCGCTCATAATCTATGGTCAGGCTCATGCAACCGGTTCCGCAACCGGTTCCAGCCAAGCGTACGCCACGGAGAAAGGACGCCGACATCTCCCGCAAATCGGCCCTTCTGCTGGTGCCTGGTCTCGTCCTTCTCGTCGCAGGTTTCCTCGTCCCCTCCGCGGCGATGCTCTTCGCGCCACCGGACGTGCCGACCGGCGAGATCTTCGCGCGCCTGGGCAAGATGCTGACGGATCCGTACGACCTGGAGGTGATCGGGCGCACGGTCGGGCTGGCCCTGGCTGTCACGATCATCTGCGTCGTCCTCGGCTTCCCCATCGCCTACTGGCTCGCCCGCTCGCCCTCACGCTGGAGCGGGGTCTTCCTGGCTGTGGCGATCTTCCCATTGATGCTGAGCAACGTGGTAAGGACGTTCGGCTGGCTGGTGATCCTCGGTTCCAAGGGGGCGCTGGGCCGGCTGCTCGTCCAGCTCGGCATCGTGGACGCGGCGCCGCAGCTGCTCTACACCAAGCTGGCGATCGTCCTCGGCCTCACCCAGCTGTTCCTGCCGCTGGCGATCATCTCCTGCTACTCGGCCGTCGCCCAGGTCGATCCCGGCCTGGACGACGCCTCGCGCGGGCTCGGCGCGAGCCGGATCCGGACGATGTGGAACGTCGTCATCCCGCTGACCATGCCGGGCATCGTGGTGGCCGCCACCCTGGTCTTCGCCGGGTCCGTCACCGCGTACACGACGCCGTACCTGCTCGGCGGGTCCAGCCAGCGGATGCTGTCCACGCAGCTGTTCAACTACGCGAGCACCACGCTCGACTGGGCCTCCGCCTCGGCGACGGCGCTCATCATGACGGTCCTGGTCTTCGTGGTCTCCGGGCTGTCCTCGCTGATCGGGCGGAAGGGGGCCACCTCGTGAAGCGGCCGATCACGGCGGCGCTCGCGGTCATCGGCTACGTCATCATGATCGTGCCGATCATCTTCGTGGTCGCCACCGCCTTTACCGCCGGAACCACGCTGAGGTTCCCGCCCGACGGGATCTCGCTGCGCTGGTTCGACGAGGCGCTCGGCTACGAGCCGTTCATCGAGGCCGCGGTCTCCAGCCTGGAGCTCGCCGTGCTCGCCACCGCGCTCGCGCTGGTGCTCGGCGTGCCCGTCACGCTCGCCGTCCACCGTGGCAAGCTGCCCGGCAAGGGGCTGGTCGAGGGGTTGTTCCTGTCGCCGCTCATCGTCCCGGAGCTGGTCGTCGGCCTCGCGCTGTTCCAGCAGCTGATGGTCGGCCTGGACCTGGACAACTTCAGCACCCTGCTGGTCGGGCACACCGCGCTGATGCTGCCGTACGCGGTGCGCGTGACCGGCGCCTCGCTCGCGCTGGCCGACCCCGCGCTGGAGGAGGCCGCCCGCGGTCTCGGCGCCTCGCCGCTGCGCGCGTTCCTCAACGTGACGCTGCCCGTCCTGCGTCCGGGCATCTTCTCCGCCGCGCTGCTCAGCGTGGTCACGTCGTTCAACAACGTGCCGCTGTCGCTGCTGCTGCAGGGACGCGACTTCCGGACGCTGCCGGTGACGATGCTCGACTACGTGCAGCAGTCGTACGACCCGATGGTCGCCGCCGCTTCCACCCTCATCCTGGCCGCCACCGTGGTCATCGCGGTGATCGCCGAGCGCACGGTCGGATTCGCCAAGATCTTCGGAGGGATCAACCAATGACCGCCGCCGCCGAGCTGATCGACGTCACCCAGAGGTTCGGCTCCTTCACCGCCGTCGACGGCATCGACCTCGCCGTGCCGGCGGGGAAGCTGACGACGCTGCTGGGCCCGAGCGGCTGCGGCAAGACCACCACGCTCAGGATGATCGCGGGCTACTCGGCGCCGACGTCGGGGACGATCCGCATCGACGGGGTCGACAGCACGCGCACGCCGCCGGAGAAGCGCGATCTCGGGATGGTCTTCCAGTCGTACGCGCTGTTCCCGCACATGACCGTGGCCGACAACGTCGGGTACGGGCTCAGGCTGCGCAAGGTGCCGGCCGCGGAGAGACGCTCGCGCGTCATGGAGACGCTCGACCTCGTCGGGCTCGCGCACCTGGCCGACCGCAAGCCGAAGAAGCTCTCCGGCGGGCAGCAGCAGCGGGTGGCGCTGGCCAGGGCGATCGCGATCAGGCCCAAGCTCCTGCTGCTCGACGAGCCGCTGTCCAACCTCGACGCCCGCCTGCGCGTCCAGATGCGGGCCGAGATCAGGCGCATCCAGGCGGAGACCAAGCTGACCGTCATCCTCGTCACCCACGACCAGGACGAGGCGCTGGAGATGTCCGACGAGATGGTCATCATGAACGAGGGCAGGATCGTGCAGCAGGGCACGCCCCAGCAGGTCTTCCCCCGTCCCGCCGACCGCTTCGTGGCCGAGTTCCTCGGCTACGAGAACTTCCTCACCGCGGCCGACGGCACGCCTCTGACCATCCGGCCCGAGCATCTGCGTATCGCCGAGGACGGTCCCGGGCTGGACGCGACAGTGGTCGACGTGGCCTTCCGCGGCGTCGACCTGCTGGTCTCGCTCGACGTGGTCGACCCGTCGGGCGCGACCGTCAGGCTGCTCGCCGACGTACGCAGCGGCGCCGCCCTGAGGCCCGGATCGGGCGTCACGGTGATCGCGCCCGACGACCATCTGGTTCCACTCCCCCGCTGAAAGAAGGAACGACCCCATGCCCACGCGCCGCGCCGTACTGGCCGCCGCTCTGACGGTGCTCGCCGCAGCCGGATGTTCCGGCTCCGGCTCCGCCGAGAAGCAGGCCGATCAGAACACCATCGTCGTCAGCACCTTCCCCTTCGGAGTGAAGGAGTTCGAGCAGGCGGTCGTCGCTCCGTTCAGCAAGCAGACGGGGATCAAGGTCGAGCTGGACACCGGGTCCAACGCCGACCGGCTGTCGAAGCTGAAGCTCGCCAAGGGCGAGCCGGAGGCGGACGTGGTGCTGATCTCCGACTACTTCGCCGCGCTCGGGCAGAAGGACGGCCTCTTCCAGAAGGTCGACGTGCCCAACATGAAGCAGCTTGCGCCGTTCGCGACCGAGGGCGCGTACGAGGGTCCGGCCTACACGCACCAGCTCAACGGGATCATCTACAACACCGGCAAGCTGAGCCAGAAGCAGGCCGCCGACTGGGAGCTGTTCGCGAACGCGGCCAACAAGGGAAAGGTCGCACTTCCCGATATTTCGGTGACCGCCGGACAACTCATGATTTCGGGGGTGGGTGAGTCGTACGGCAAGGGCCCCTACGACATCGACACCTCGCTGAAGACCCTCGCCGGCTGGGCCCCGAACGTCCTGCAGTTCTACACCTCCTCGACCGAGGTCACGAACCTGCTGACCCAGGGCGAGATCGTCGCCGCCGACGCGCTGAGCGGCTTCGCCACCAAGCTCGTCACCTCGGGCGAGCCGATCGCCTGGACGGCTCCCGCCAAGGGCCGCTACATGGCCACCAACCGGGCGATGATCCCCAAGGGTGCGCACAACGCGCAGGGCGCGGCGAAGTTCATCGACTACATGCTGTCGGCCGAGGCGCAGAGCGCCATGGCGAAGGCCGCCGGTGACCTGCCCACGAACCCGAAGGCCGAGATCCCGGCCGACATCGCCAAGGTGACGGGCGAGGCGGCGAAGGACCCGGTGGCCGCCGGGTTCAAGACCCTCGACCCCGCCCAGCTCGTCGACACCCGCGCCACCTGGGTCGACCGCTTCACCCGTGAGGTGGCCGGCAAGTGAACCTTGACCTGATGCCCAAGGTCGATCTGCACTGCCACCTCATCGGCACCGTACGCGCCTCGACCTTCGCCGAGCTGGCCCGGCGGGAGGGGCTCGACCTGCCTGACACGCCCGAGCGGATCTACGCGGACGTGAACTCGCTCCCGCCGGACCCGGCGCTCTACCTGGACACCCGGATCCCGGTGCCGCAGGGCAGGAGCGCGGACGAGCCCGAGGTCTCCTACTCGCTCTTCCAGGTGTCCTCGTGGGTGCTCCAGGTCCTGCGCGACGCCGACGATCTGACCCGGATCACCTACGAGGCGTTCGAGGACGCCCACCGCACCAGCGCGACCAGGCATCTCGAGGTCTCCTTCGACGCGCTGACCGAGCAGCAGGAGAGGCTCGGCTACGCCACGGTGGTCGAGGCGTACGCCGAGGGCATCAGGATGGCCGAACGCGACTTCGGCATGTCGGGCCGGCTCATCGCGGCCGTCGACCGGAGCAGGTCGGCAGACGAGGCGCTCTCCTGGGTGCGCACGGTCGTGGACCACCCGCACGACTACGTGGCGGGGATCGGGCTGGACAACCTCGAGACCGCGGGGCCGCCGGAGCGGTTCGAGGCCGCCTTCCGGCTCGCCGGTGAGGCCGGGCTGCGCCGTACCGCTCACTCCTCCGAGCACGCGCCCGTCGCCGTCAACACGGTCACCTGCCTCGACGTGCTCGGCTGCGACCGGATCGACCACGGCTACTTCGTGCTCGAGGACGACGAGGTCGTGGCCAGGGTGCGGGACGAGCAGATCCCGTTCACCGTCATCTCGACCACCTCGCGGCGCTCGTGGCGGCCGTGGCGGCGGGCGTCGATCGCGGCGATGCTCGAGGCCGGGCTCAACGTCATCCCCGCTTCCGACGACCCGGGGATGTTCCCGACGTCGCTGGCGAACGAGTATCGGATCCTCTCCGAGCAGCTCGCCGTACCGGATGAGCGGTTGCGGGCGATGGCGCTGGCCGGGGTGGAGGCGTGCTGGCTGCCGGAGCCCGAGAAGGACGCGCTGCGCAAGCGTTTCGAGAACGAACTCGCGGAGTGATACCGGCGCTCACTTCGGTGAGGCCAGGGGCTGGGGGCGGTCCGTCGCTTTTGCGATAGTGACGAAGACGAGTGCCAGGCCGACGCCGAGGGTGGCGAGCGTGAAGCCCAGGCTCTGGAAGCCGAGCAGGTCGCCGAGGGCGGTTCCGACGGCCGGCGCGAGGGCCGTGCCGGCGATGTAGGACGACTGCGCCAGGGCGACGTGGCGGCCGGCGCCGTCGAGCCCGGCCGCCAGGGCGAACAGGCAGGCCACCACGGCGGGATAGCACAGGCTCCACAGGAGCATGGCGGCGGCGAAGACGTCGCTGTCGTGGGCGGTCATGGCGAGGAGCTTCCCGCAGGTTCCCGCCGCGAGCAGCGCGCCGCGCGGAAGGGCGCGGCCGAACCGGTCGCCGAAGAGCCCGGTCACCACTGGGCCGGCGATCCCGGTCTGGCCGGCCGAACGCCAGATCACCACCATGCGGCAGTTCCTGGACCTCCTCGGCCTGTAGCCCGGCACGGCCGCCTGCTGGGCATGACGCAGGAGGTGAAGCGGAATGTCATGGGGGCGCCCCTTCGGCAGCCCTTTCCGCGCAGACGGGGCATGCCGTCTTGCGTTGCCCTTCCGCCTGCTCGGCGGTCACCCTGCGGATCTCGTGCAATCGGTACCCGGCCGCGTCGCTGCCGCGACGGCCGGCCTTGAACGCCTCACACTCCTCGCTGGAGTGGTAGCAGTCGCTGGCGTCCGTGGTGATGTACTCGCTCATGGCTGCCTCCGGGCGGTCAAGAGGTCAATGTCATCTCTCGCTCTTGCAGGATGCCGTCACGGGCTGGTGTGCGCACCGTGTTCGGCTGATCTCAGTGCGCATAGGCATCGCCCCTGCGCCTGGCGACCCGCCATCAGCCGTACCGGCCGGAGACTTTACTCATCGGGCGGCGTTTCGAGCGGGAACACGGCGTCACGTTCCGCTACCCTCCCACCGCAACCTGCCCACCGCGGACCCACAGGAGAACCCCCCACGATGCAGATCGACCCGTTGATGTCAGAACGGTTCCCGCGGACCTCGCGCTACCACCCGGACTGGATCCGCTCCAGCGTCAGCGGCGGGGCCAACTCGCTGTGGCTGGCCGAGTGGCTCACCGAGGCGATGTCGCTGGGTCCCGGCATGCGGGTGCTGGATCTGGGTTGCGGCCGCGGCGCCTCGTCGGTCTTCCTGCATCGCGAGTTCGACGTGCAGGTATGGGCCACCGACCTGTGGTTCAGCCCCGACGAACGCATGGAACGCATCCGCGACGCCGGCGCCGAGCATGCGGCGTTCCCCATTCACGCCGACGCCCGGTCCCTGCCGTTCGCCGCGGGTTTCTTCGATGCCGTCGTCAGCATCGACTCGTTCGTCTACTACGGCACCGACGATCTGTACCTGAACTATCTGGCCAGGTTCGTCCGGCCAGGCGGGCAGATCGGCATCGCGGGTGCCGGGCTGATGCAGGAGATCGACGGGCCGACGCCCGAGCACCTGGCGGCGTGGTGGGAGCCGGGCATGGCCAACCTGCACTCGGCGCAGTGGTGGCGCCGCCACTGGGATCGCAGCGGCGTCGCCCACGTGGACGTGGCCGACTCGATGACCGACGGGTGGAAGTACTGGCTGGAATGGCAGCGCGCGATCGCACCGGACAACCAGGTGGAGATCGACGCCCTCACCGCTGATCGCGGACGCCACCTCGGCTACGTGCGCGCCGTCGCCCGTCGCCGGCCGGACGCGGCGCTCGACGAGCCCATCTCGTCGGTCCCCGTCACGTATGTCAAGCGGCCCCTGTACCGCCCCCGGACGAGGGCCGGCGTCGCCGACCTGTACGGTTGACCGCTCCGCCTCTGGGCACACTGGCGAAATGATCCACCCTCCTGTGGACCTATGATCTTTTCTGCTGGTATTTGCCCGATTGTCGGAAGGCCTCCATGACCCACCCCCTCAGTCGGCGGTCCGCCCTGCTGGGCGCCGCGGCCCTGGCCGGCCTCGCCCTGTGGGAGAGACCGGCCGAGGCGGCCGGCGCCGCCGCGTTCGACGCCGCGCGCGAGCGATGGGTGAGCCTGCTGGCCGGCGGGTCGTACGACTCCGCGTACGCCGACAAGACGCAGGCGGTCGAGGGCTCGGCCAACGCGGTGCTGCGCAAGCTGAAGCCCGTACCCGGCGGCCCGAGCCTGTGGCCCGACCTGCCGCTCGCAGACCCCCGGACGGGCAACTTCAACCGCGCCTACAACCGCATGCGCACGCTCGCGCTGGGCTGGGCCACGCCGGGCACCGCCATGCACCGTGACCCGCGGGTCGCCGAGACCGCGGTCAGCGCGCTCGACTTCCTGTACGAGCACGCCTACCGCGAGGGGCTCGACCGGCAGGGCAGCAACTGGTACTGGTGGGAGATCGGCGTGCCCCGCGCGCTGACCGACACCTGCGCCCTGATGTACGACGGCCTGCCCAAGGACCGCATCGAGCGCTGGCTGCGCCCGTTACGCCGCTGGTGCCCCGACCCCGAGCGCCGCGTCAGCCACCCCGGCGTCGTCGAGACCGGCGCCAACCGGGCGGGCAAGGCCATGGCGGTGGCGATGCGCGGCCTGCTCACCCACGACGCGCGCCTGGTCAAGCGGGCCAGGGACGCGGTCTCCGACCTGCTGCGGCGGACCAAGGGCCCGGGCGACGGCTTCTACCGTGACGGGTCGTTCATCCAGCACGACGTGTTCCCCTACACCGGCAGCTACGGCGTCGACTACCTGGACAGCGTGGCCAAGCTGATCGCCATGCTCGCGAGGTCACCGTGGGAGATCGGCGGGATCGGGAACGTCTACGAGATCGTGGACCGCTCGTTCGCGCCGTTCATCTTCGACGGGCTGATGATGGACTGCGTACGCGGCCGGCAGATCTCGGTGCAGGGCCACCGCGACTACCACTCGGGGCAGAAGGCGGTCGAGGCCATCCTCACCCTGCTGGAGGCGGCGCCCGAACGCTATGCCCAGCGCTGGCGGCCGATGGTGAAGGGCTGGCTCACCCGCAACCAGGCCATCCCGTACGACACGCTCGCGCCGCTGCCGAGCATCGCGGAGGCCAAGGCCCTGCTGGAGGACCCGTCGGTGCCGGTCGGTCCGCGCATGACGGGCACGTACGTCTTCGCGGACATGGACCGGGTCGTGCACCGCCGTCCCACCTGGGCCTACGCGATCGCGATGAGCTCGGAGCGCATCGGCGCGGCCGAGGCCATGAACCTGGAGAACCTGCACGGCTGGTACACCGGCGACGGCATGACCTACCTCTACACCGGCGACCTCACCCACTGGAACGACGACCTGTGGCCCACGATCGACCCGTACCGGCTGCCGGGCACGACGGTCGACACCCGCAGGCGCGCCGATCTCTCGCACGGCAAGCGTCGCCTGCCGCCCACCCCGTGGGCGGGCGGCGTGGCCCTCGACGGCGAGTACGGCGTGGCGGCCATGAGGCTGATCGCCGACGGCTCCTCGCTGCGGGCCAGGAAGGCGTGGTTCCTCCTCGATGACGCGGTGATCGCCCTGGGCGCCGGCATCACGGCCTCCGACGGCCGCCGCATCGAGACCATCGTGGAGAACCGCAACACCCACGACACTCACCCGCCGCTGACCCGGGGCGACGGCTGGGTCCACCTGTGCGGCGTGGCCGGCTACGCGCTGCTCGACGGCGGCAAGGCGAAGGTGATCCGCGGTAAGCGCACCGGCCGCTGGCGGGACATCGACAAGGGCGCCACCACGGGAGGCGACGACACCCCCATGACCAGGCACTACACGACGATCCTCGTCGATCATGGCGTTGATCCGCGCAGGGCGCGCTACGCCTACGCCGTGCTGCCCGACGCCTCCGTCGCCCAGACCGCGGCCTACGGCCGGCAGGTCGAGATCCTCGCCAACTCCCGTACGGTGCAGGCCATCTCCCGCGACGACCTGCTCGCCGCCGTCTTCTGGCGCGCGGGGACCGTCGAGACCCCGGACGGCCCGCTCGCCGCCGACGGCCCCTGCACGCTGCTGCTCCGCCGCGACCACAAGCGGGTACGGCTCGCGGTCTCCGACCCGTCCAGGACCGCCGACGAGGTGAAGATCAGGCTGCCCTGGCCGGTGAAGTCGGTCAAGGAGAGCGACCGCAGCGTGCGCAAGTCGAAGAAGTCGGTCAAGGTGGAGGTCGGCGGCAGCCGCGGGCACGCCCACACCGCGGTGGTGCGCGTCTGAGACCTCTGGGGACTAGCGGGCAGACGGACGGGTGCGCAGCGCAGTGGCCGTCAGGGCGACGAAGGCGGCCAGCACGGCCGGGATGACCAGCGCGAGGGGCAGGCCCGCCAGCTGTGCCGCGCCCCCGATGAGCACCGGCCCCGACAGCAGACCCAGGTACCCGATGGAGGCGACCCGCGCCAGCGCCCGCCCCGCGAAGGCGGGATCGCGGTGGCCGGCCGCCGAGAACACCTGCGGCACGATGCACGACAGCCCGGCCCCGAAGCAGCCGAACCCGATCACCCCCGCCACCGGATGCCCGCCCAGCAGCGCCAGCCCCAGCCCCACGGCGGCCAGCAGCCCGCAGCAGCGCACCAGCGGCACCGCGCCGAACCTGGCCGCCAGCCGGTCGCCCGCCAACCGCCCCGCCGTCATCATGATGGAGAACGCGGCATACCCGGCGGCCGCGAATCCCGGCGAGGCGGCCAGGTCCTCGCGCAGGTAGACCGAGCTCCAGTCGGCCGAGGCGCCCTCGCCCACCAGGCAGCAGAACGCCAGCACGCCCAGGAAGACGATCCCCTTGGGTTGCGACCCGCCGGAATCCGCGGCCGTGGCCGGGTCCTGGGCGCGGGAGGGGACCGAGCGCAGGGCCCAGCGGGCGCCCCAGGTCGCCAGCAGCGCGATCACCGCCCCCATCGACACGAAGGTGGCCGCGACTGACAGGTCGAGGTGCGCGAACAGGCCGCCCGCAGTGGCGCCCGCGAACCCGCCGATGCTGTAGACCGCGTGGAACGACGACATGATCGGCCGTCCGTAGGCCCGTTCCACCTCCACCGCGTTGGCGTTCATGGCCACATCGAGGATCCCGTGCACGGTCCCGAACGCCAGCAACGCCCCCGCCAGCGCCCACAGGTCCGGGGCGAAGGCGGGCGGCACCAGGACGACGCCCTGCAGGAGGGCGGCCGGAATCATGACGCGGCTGCTGCCGTGCCGGTCGACCAGCCGGCCCACCGCGGTCATCCCGGCCATCGCCCCGCCGGCGATGGCCAGCAGGGCGAGGCTGAACTGGCCGTCCCCCAGCCCGAGGTGCTCCTTGATGGCGGGGATGCGGGCCGTCCAGGTGCCCATGGCCGTGCCGGCCAGGAAGAAGAGCAGGTAGACCGCCGTACGTTCGCGCCTGAGAAGGCCCTGCCGGACGCCGGGCCCGGCGCTCACCCGGCCTCCCTGACCGTCACCCCGGCCGCCATCAGGGCGTCCCGCTCCTCCCCCGGTATGCCGGAGTCCGTCACCACCACGTCCAGCCGCGAGATCGGGCACACGGCGCCGAAGGCCGTACGCGTGAACTTGCCCGAGTCGCACGCCACGATGACGCGCCGCGCCGAAGCGATGGCCGCCTGCTTGACCGCCACCTCCGGCAGGTCGTGCGCGGTCAGCCCGTGCTCGGCCGACAGGCCGCAGCAGCCGATCACCGCCGTGTCGAACCGCAACGCCTTCAACGAGTTCTCGGTCAGCGGCCCCATGAAGTTCAGCTCGCCCTGGCGTACCTCGCCGCCGGGCAGCACCAACCGCACGCGTGGCGCGGAGGCCAGCAGCGACACCGGCTGCAGGGCCAGCGGCAGCACGGTCAGGCGGCGGTCGTGCAAGGCCCGGGCCACCTCCAGCGCGGTCGTGCCGCCGTCCAGCACCACCGCCTCCCCGTCGGCGATCAGGGCCGCCACCTCCGCGCCGATGCGCTGCTTGGCCTCCACCGCCTCTCGCTCACGCACCCCGAACGGCGGCTCCTCGCCGCGCAGCAGCAGCGACAGCGCCCCGCCCCTGACGCGGCGCACCACGCCCTGCTGGGCCAGCTCGTCCAGGTCGCGCCTGATGGTCATCTCGGAGACGCCGTGCTCGGCGGCCAGTTCGGCTACAGAGACGCTGTCGTTGGTTCGTAAGGCGTTCATGATGGCCCTCAAACGTTCCATGTGTTCATACAAACACGACACATGTGCGCAAGACAATGGCAAGCGCCCCCCGCACTCGACACGCGCGCCGGGGTGCGGGAGAGACTGAGCTCATGTTTCCGGAGACTCCCGCTGCCGCGGCGGCGCTGTCGGTGGCCAGGCGTTTCTACTCACCCGCGCTGATCAACCACTGCGTGCGGTCCTACCTTTGGGGAGCGATGTACGCCGCGGCGCACCGCATCGCCTACGACGACGAGTTGTACTACGTCTCGGCGCTGCTCCATGACATCGCACTGACGGAGGCGTTCGACAGCCACGCGGTGCCCTTCGAGGCGGCCGGAGGCCGGTTGGCCTGGGTGTTCGGTACGGTGGCCGGCTGGCCGGCGGAGCGAGCTGCCAGGGCCGAGGAGATCATCGTGCTGCACATGCGCGAGGATGTGTCCGCGGCCACCGACCCCGAGGCGCACCTGCTGCAGGTGGCCTCAAGCTGGGAGGTCGTCGGGCGGCATGCCGAGCAGTTCTCGACGGGCGCACGAGCAGAGATGCTGGCCCGCTATCCCCGGCTGGGATTCGGCAGGGATTTCCTGGCGTCCTTCGAGGACCAGGCGAGACGCAAGCCGGACAGCGCCGCCGCCGCCTCGGTCCGCAACGACCTCGCCACGCGGATCGCCGCCAACCCCCTCGAAAGCCCGTCACTCTCCTGACCGAGTACGACGTGAGGGAACCGACGGTTTCGGATTCTGGCAGGGAGACCATCGCCATCCCACGTGGCAGCAGTCCGCTCGCCGCCTGGCCGCACGTCCTCAGCACGCGAGCGGCCCGCCGTGTCACCAGCAGCGTTCGGCCGCGAGGCGACCTCGACCGGCGCTCCGGACGGGGAGCACGACCTCAGCTCACGGATGTCCGACCACGAGCCGGAGCGAGCCGACGAACTCCGGCTGCTCGCGCAGCCGGCCGAAGCGGTCGTCCCAGGCGCCGCTGTCGAGGTCACGCCGGAGCCTGTCGACGGCCCGCGCCTCGGCGTCGTCGTCGACGAACCCCCACGCCGACTGGGACGCGCGAACCTGCGGGTCGAGGAAACGTTCCGGGCGGGCGTAGTACGCCTCGGTGAAGCCGTCCACGCAGTCGATGGGGATCGCGACCGGCATCACCTCCGTCCGGCCCCCGACGAGGGAGGCGATCAGATCGATCGGCGGGTAGCGGCGGCGTTCGGCGGCGATGAGCTCGGGGGCGTACTCGGCGAGCCACAGCAGGTCGAGGGCGTCGCCGTCGAAGGTGAGGATGACGACCGGGCCGCGGGAGACCCGGCGCAGCTCGCGCAGGCCCTGTTCGGTGTCGTTCCACTGGTGGACGGTGACGGTGGCCATGGCGGCGTCGAAGCTGTCGTCGTCGAAGGGCAGGCGTTCGGCGATCCCGTCGAGGGCGGGGGCCAGGTGGCGGGGGCGCTGGGCGCGCATCGCCGCCGAGGGTTCGACCGCCACCACGTGGCGGTCCTCGGGCTCGTACGAGCCCGCGCCGGCGCCGACGTTGATGACGGTGCGGGCCTGGCCGAGCGCGGCGTGCACGCGGGCGGCGATGCGCGGGTCGGTACGGCGCTGCCGGGCGTAGCCCCGGCCATGGCGGTCGTAGTCGAAGTCACCGGCGAGCGTGGCGGTCAATCGGGGCTCCCATCGGTTTCAGAGGGTGTGCAACGCACCGGCGATGGCCTCGGCGGGCAGGAGGGCGACGCCGATGCCGGTCATCTCGGTACGTCCCACGTCGTGCAGTCGTGAGGTGGCGTCGTCGGCGAGCACCAGCCGGTAGTCCCGCTCGCTGGCCTCGACCAGGGTCGCCCGCGGGCAGTTGGGGAAGTTGCAGCCGGCCACCACGAGCGTGTCGACCTCCCAGCCGCGCAGCAGCTCGTCCAGCCGCGTGCGGTAGAAGGCGCCCCAGCGCGGCTTGAACAGGGCGACCTCGCGCTCCCCCAGGGGCTGCGGCTCGCCGGACAGCAGCAGGCCGGCCTTCAGCGGCGGCGCGTCCGGCGGGAGCAGTTCGGGGGCGATGTCGCTGCCGGGGCTGTCCGGCGCCACGATGGCGGCGCCCGACGCGAGCAGCGTACGCCGGACGAGGTCGGCGTCGTGGCCGTCGGGGTCGTACAGGCGGACGATGTGGACGATCGGCCGTCCGGCGGCGCGGAAGGCGGTAGCCAGCCCGGCCAGCGTGGGCAGCACCTCGCTGGTGCCCGCGACGCCGTACGGCGCTTCGGACAGGAAGTCGCGCTGCACGTCGATGGTCAGCAGCGCAGAGGTGGCCCATCGGGGTGCGAGGTGAGGATCGGTGATGGCGTTCATGAACGGTCGTCCTCCGCGAGGGTCGTCACCCGGAATCATCGCATCACGCGCCGAGCCGCCTGGCGGCGGTCCGGAGTCAGTACCGGGCCGTGTGCATCAGGCGCAGCGCCGCCTCGGCCGTCTCGTACCGCCAGGCGGCCACGACGTGGTCGAAGCCATGAGCCTGGTCCCGCTGCCTGCGCAGGCTGAGGACGATCGGCTCGATGCGCTCCGCCTGCGCGTCCAGCAGCGGGCGCGGGTCCGCGCCGGACCGCCGGAGCAGGGCGAACTTGATCAGGAACTCGGTACGGATGTCGCGGATGTGCTCGACCGGGCATATCAGCCACCCACCCACGGCCGACGCCCCGGCCGCCGTGGCGGTGAACACCGTACGCTGTGGACCGCCCTTCCCCGGCTCGCTGCCGCACGGCTCGATGAGAGCCAGGTCGGCGAGCCGATCGAGCGCGCGGTAGACCCGAGGCCGCGGCACTTGCCAGATCGCGCCGACGGCACCGGTGGGAGCGGTGAGCCTCGCGACGGCGAAGCCGTACGTGGGCCCCTCCGCCACGAGCGCGAGCACGATCCACTCGGTGAGCGACAGGGCGCGAGGATCCACAGGCTCAAGGGTAGGGCCAGTCGCGGGCGTCAGAGGGTCGCCAAGTAGTCTCGCATTGACTAGCCACGGCTGCGGAGGACTGCTCTGTGAGGGAGAACGAGGCCGGCACCTTAGGGCGCCGCCCGGGATGAAACCCGTCCCGAACGCCATCTGCGTCGGCGGCCCCCACGACGGCATGCTGACCCGCATCGACCAGGACGTCGGCGTCGTGGAGGTGTTCGCGTTCGAGGCGGACGGCTCGACGCGCGGCGCCCCCTATCGGGTCACGGCAGGTCGCGTCCACCATCCCTCGTGCGCCACCCCGTTCGTCGTGCTCAGCTGGGTCGAGCCCGCCCACGGTCAGTTCTGAGGTCGCGGGCCTGGTCCTCCTGGGATCGACGACATGAGACGGTCCATGCGCCGAAGGGGTGGGCGCGACCGGCGGCGTGCAGGTTCCCGCCCGGCAGCGCTTGGTAGTCCCCATGAGACTACTGACAGTGAAAGAAGGCAAGAGGTGCTGATCGCCGACGGAAGACCTACATCAGGGTGTGCGCCGACGACCCGTCATGGATCCAGGCCGCAGGAGCATGGCGGGTCGGCCCAGTGCAGGGCGATGTACGGCTCGCCCTGGCCGAAGTAGCGCACCCGTTCGCGGGTGATGCGGTAGCGGGCGCACGTCTCGGGCTCGTCCGGCGACAGGCGCGGTACGGGGACGGTCAGGATGCCGATGTCCTGGTCGACGTGGGCGAGCACACCGTGGCAGGGCCCGCCGAGGCAGATGGCGTTGCACTCGTGGCGGCCGTCCGGCGGGAGCTCGTTCATGCGCGGTAGGCGTGGGTCTCGGCGGCCTTGACCGAGGCCCAGATCTGCTGGCCCGGGGTCAGGTCGAGGGCGGCCAGGGCGGCGGGGGTGATGTCGGCGAAGGCGGCGATGGGCCCGTCGAGGTGGACGCGTACGTTGTCGCCGTGCCGTTCGATGCCCTCGATGCGCGCCTGCCACAGGTTGCGCGGGCTCCCGTCCGGGCGGGTCCGGTAGAGGGCGACGGCGGCGGGCGGGAAGGCGACGAATGCGGGCCCATCGAGCCGTTCGGAGGGGTGCAGCAGCAGCTCAGCCAGCGGCAACACCAGGAAGGCCAGACCCACCAGCGCGGGCACGACCAGCATCCACGGCAACCGTCCAGAGACCTCGCCGCCCGCAACCGGCCGCCCAGCGAGCCCGCCACCCGGACCGGCCGACCACCCACCACCCGGACCGACCGGCCGCCCGGCGAGCTCATCAGGCGGATCGGCCGAACCCCCAGCCAGCCCACCACCCGGACCGGCCGAACGCCCGGCGAACCCGCCATGCGGGGCTGCCGGGTCGAGCGGTTCCGGGGCCGAAGAGCTCATCCTGGATCAGGGGGCCTCGAAGCCGGCCTTGGTCAGCACGTCCTTGCCCTGCTGCGACAGCACCAGGTCCACGAACTGCTTGGCCACGTCACCCGCGGGAGCCTTGGCCAGGGTCGCGATCGGATAGTCGTTGATCGCCTTGTCGGCCTCGGGGAAGGCGATGCCCTGGACCTTGCCCGCCGACGCGATCACGTCCGTCTTGTAGACCAGCGCCGCGTCCACCTCGCCCAGCTCCACCTTGGTCAGCGTGGCCTTGACGTCCTGCTCCAGCGTCACCGGCTTGGCCTTGAGCCCGGCCGCGTCGAGCGCCTTGATCGCCGCCGCCCCGCACGGCACCTGCTCGGCGCACAACGCCACCTTCACCTTGCTGTCGGCCAGATCCTTCAGCTCGTCCACCTTGGCCGGATTGTCCTTAGGCACGGCGATCTCCAGCTTGTTGCGCACGAACGTAGTAGGCGCACTCGCCAGCGACGCGTCGGTCACGGTCTTCATCGTGGCCGGGCTCGCCGCGGCGAACACGTCCGCCGGAGCCCCTTGGACGATCTGCTGGGCCAGCGTCGCGCTGGAGCCGAAGTTGAACTTCACCGTCGTGCCGGGGTGCGCGGCCTCGAAGGTCTTGCCGAGCTCGGTGAACGTCCCCGTCAGCGACGCCGCCGCGAACACCGTCACCTCCTTGGCCCCGCCACCGGCGGCCGGGGCCGACGAAGCCGCGGTCGTGGACGTGGCCGGTCCGCCGGAGCCGCAACCGGCCAGGCCCGCCAGCGCGAATGCGACGGGCAGGGCGATCGCCCATCGGGAAAGACGCCTGAACACCACAGGGGGCTCCTCACAGGTAACTGGCCACGTGCTCGTGACCGGGAATCTCCACGACGACGTTGGTGGACCTGATCACGGCGACCGCCACCACCCCCGCCTCCAGGCCCAACTCGTCCGCAGCCTGGCGGCTCATCAGCGACACCACCCGGAACGGCCCGGCGGCGATCTCCACCTGCGCCATCACCGCATCGCGGATCACCTCGGTCACGATCCCGCGAAAACGGTTACGCGCCGAGGAGCGGCTGCCGTCGCCGCTCTCCTCGATCTGCGAGCGAGCAAAAGCGGCCAGGTCGGCGCCGTTCACCTGCCGGTGGCCGTGCTCGTCCCGCTCGGCCCCCAGCCGGCCCGCGTTCACCCGCCGGCGGATCGTGTCGGAGCTGACCCCAAGCAGCGCCGCGGCCTCGCTGATCCGGAACGTCGTCACAAGCTCTCACGATACCTTCCGCACATTCGAGCCTGAATAGTCGTCTTCCACCGCATTAGCGCCATCATCTAAGGCCTTGTCATGGCATTCACGAGATCGGAGAGCACCTCCGTGAGTCTCGGTTCCCCCGCCACTGGGCCGTCGCATCCGCCCTCGCCACCGCCCTGCTGGCCGCCCTCACGCCCGCCACCCCAGCCACGGCAACGGCAACCGCCGCGACCGCGACCGCGACCGCGACCGCGACTGCGGCTGCGGCTGCGGCTGCGGCCCGACTGTCCTCCGCCCAGCAGACCGCCGCGAGCCTCTCTTCCGCCGAGCACACCGCCGCGGGTCCCTCCTCCACCGAGCCGGCCGCTGCGGGCCCCTTCTCCGTCCGCCGGACCGCCGTCGGCACGGTCAAGGTGCGCGGCCAGGTCGCCCGGCCGCGTTCGTTCACCATGGCGCGGCTGCGCGGCCTGCCGCAGCACACCGTCCGCGTGCGTTACCAGACCTCCCACGGCACGGAGAAGCACACCTTCACCGGCCCGCTGCTGTCCGACGCGCTCCAGCTGGCCGAGCCGCGCATCGACCCCGATGTCAAGAACGCCCACCTACGCCTGGTCGTCACCGCGAGCCGAAGGCCGGGAGCCGAAGGCCGGGAGCCGAAGGCCGGGAGCCGGAGGCCGGGAGCCGGAGGCCGGGAGTCGGGAGTCGGGAGCCGGGAGCCGGGAGTCGAAGGATCGTGGCCGCGACGCTGTTCTCCGGCTATGGGTGGAAATATCCGGATGTCGTGTGCGAGCCGACGTCGGAGGAGAAGCGTCCGCTCAGGTGTGACGATCTCGATGGCTTCCCGGACGAGGGCATCCAGCGCGTCGAGCGCCTGGTCGCCCTGCCCGCGCCCGGGTGATCCGCGGAGCGCCGCACACTGACGCGAAAGGCCGCCGGTCAGGCCCCGCCCGGCTCGGCGGTCTGCTCCCACAGCGACTTCATCTCGGCGTACCCCTGTTCCAGGGTCTCCACCATGGCCTCCCGGGCCCGCTCTCCGTCGCGGCGCTGGATCGCCTGGGCCACGTCCGTGTGCAGCTGCAGCGCGCGCTCGTCCGGATGATGGGGCATCAGGTGGTGGTGGTGGCGGCCGGCGAGCACCTCGGCGACGATCAGTTGCAGTTTCGCGAACATCTCGTTGCCGGAGGCGGCCAGCACCCGCCGGTGGAAGTCGATGTCCAGGTCGAGGAAGCGGGCCTCGTCGCCGGCCTTCCCGGCGGCCCACATCTTGGCCGCGAGCCCGACCAGCTCGCTCGCCTCGTCGTCGTCGATCCGCTCGGCGGCCAGCCAGGCGGCGTACGGCTCGATCGCGGTGCGCAGCTCGGTGATCGAGCGCATCTGCGCCATCCGCCCGTCCGAGGCGAGCCGCCAGCGGATCACCTGCGGATCGAAGACGCTCCAGACCCCCGGGGGCTGGATCATGATCCCCACCCGGCGCCGGGTCTCGATGAGCCCCATGGACGCGAGCACCCGCAGCACCTCGCGGATCACCGAGCGGGAGACCTGGTAGCGGTCGACCAGGTCTTCGATGCTCTGGATCGAACCAGCGGCCATGTCGCCGTTGCATATGGCGGTGCCGAGGTGGTCGAGGACGCGTGCGTGCAGCCCAGCCTCGGCGAGGGCGGACCGAGTGGGGGCGGCCCCCGAGGAGGACTGATTCACGGCAAAGAGCATATCAGTTGAAGCCCTGCTCTTGAATAAATCAGCTTTTTGGGCCTAGCATCCCGGCATTAAGCAGATGTTACGAGCATGTGGCGCCCTTACGGGGGGCGGCGGCCATGACAGAAAGGTGAGATGACATGCGACGTCGATCGATACTCGGTACATCTCTGGCCATGGTTGCCGCCATGGGCCTGACCGCCTGTGGGGGTGGCGGAGACAGCGGCGCGTCCAAGACGGTCCGCATCACGCTGACCAACCACGTGTGGACCGACAACATCAAGAAGGCCCTGCCCGAGTTCGAGAAGCAGACCGGGCTCAAGGCCGAGATCACCCAGCTCGGCGAGGACCAGCTCTCCGACCAGTACAACGTCAAGCTGAACGCCGGCTCGTCCGACATCGACGTGATGATGTACCGCCCCCTTCAGGAGGGCAGGCTCTTCGCCAAGAACAAGTACCTGGCCGACCTGTCGGAGCAGGTGAAGGCCAGCAAGGACTGGGACTTCGGCGACTTCCAGGCCGGCCCGGTGGAGGCCACCACGTACGAGGGCAAGCCGGTCGGCGTCCCGATCATCACCGAGCAGGAGGTCCTCTACTACCGCAAGGACCTGCTCGACAAGGCCGGCCTGAGCGCCCCGCCGAAGACCCTCGACGAGCTCAAGGCCGCCGCCGCCAAGATCAAGGCGGCCGAGCCGGACGTCGCCGGCTTCGTCGCCCGTACCGGCAAGTCGGCGGCGGTCACCCAGTTCTCCAGCTTCCTGTACAGCTTCGGCGGCGACTTCGTCGACGGCAGCGGCAAGGCCGCGGTCAACAGCGCGGCGGCCAAGCAGGCGTACGCCTACTACGGAGGGCTGATCAAGGACTCCGGCCCGGCGAACGTCAGCACCGACATGAGCTGGTCCGAGGCGATGGCCATCTTCACCCAGGGCAAGGCCGCCTTCTACACCGAGGCCAACTCGCTCTACAAGAACGCCACCGACCCGGCCAAGTCCAAGGTCGCGGACCAGGTTGGCTTCGCGCCGTTCCCGGCCGGCCCGAGCGGTTCCAAGCCGTACAACATCCCGGCCTGGGCACTGGGCATCAACGCCAACTCGGAGAACACGGCCAACGCCTGGAAGTTCATCGAGTGGGCCACCGGCAAGGCGCAGACGCTCGCCCAGCAGAAGTCCGGCGTGCCGGGCGCCCGTACCTCCGTCTGGGCCAACCCGGAGGGCACCTCGACCTTCCCGAAGGACATGGCGGAGGCCATCGCGGCCAGCACCAAGGACGGGGTGGGTCATGACCGGCCGCAGGTCGTGAAGGTCGCCGAGTCCCGGGAGATCGTGGGCCAGCCGATCGTCGACGCGATCACCGGCAAGGACGCCGCGGCGGCCGCCGACACGGCCAACGCCGCGTTCCAGAAGTTCCTGGACGACGAGGCCAAGTAAGCGGCACCCGCCGACCCCTGGAGTCCCCATGGCAACGATCACCACACCGACCACCAAGGCGCCGCGCGGCGCCCCCGCCGCCCCCGGCACGCCCGGCTGGCTGCGCTGGGTGGACGAGCACCGCAAATGGCTCTTCGCCGCGCCCGCGATGACCTTCGTCGCCGCGCTGCTCGTCTTCCCCCTGGCCTGGACCGGCTACCTCAGCCTGACCGACGCCGAGGGATCCGTCCGCGCGGAGAGCGACTTCGTGGGCTTGCGGAACTACCTCGACGTCCTGTCGGACACCGAGCGGTTCTGGCCCGCGGTCGGGCGGACCGCCACGTTCACCGCCGTCGCGCTGCTGTTCGAGGTGGTCCTCGGAATGGCGATCGCGCTGCTGCTGTGGCGGCCGTTCAGAGGGCAGAGGTGGGTCCGGGTGGCCATCCTCATGCCGCTCGTCGCCACTCCGGTGGCGGTCGGCATGATGTGGCGGCTCATCCTGGACCCGAACATCGGCCTGGCCAACCAGCTCCTCGGCTGGTTCGGCATCGGGCCGCAGCCGTGGCTGGCCGGCCAGCACTCGGCCCTGCCCACCACGATCTTCATCGACGTGTGGCAGTGGACGCCGATGGTGGTGCTGATCCTGCTCGCCGGGCTCACCTCGCTGTCGGAGGAGCCGCAGGAGGCGGCGCGCATCGACGGGGCCAGCACCTGGCAGCGGTTCCGGCACGTCACCCTGCCGCTGCTGATGCCCACGCTGACCGTGGCGGTCCTGCTGCGCGGCATCGACGCGCTGAAGACCTTCGACATCCTCTACGCCACGAAGGGCCGCGGCGGCGGTTCGTTCCACGAGGTCGAGACGCTGAACGTGTACGCCTACGGCCTCAGCTTCGACTACAACGAGTACGGCGTCTCCTCCACCGTCCTCATCCTCTTCTTCCTGATCATCATCGGGGCCATGTGGGCCCTGACCGCCCGGCGCAAGGAGGCGCAGCGATGAAGGCCCGGCCCGCATACCAGGTGTTCCGGGTGGTGGCGCTCGCCGTCGTGATGCTCTCGCTGGTCGCGCCGCTGCTCTGGATGGTCTCCGCCTCGTTCAAGACCAACGTCGACATCTACGACTCCGGCAAGGCGCTGGCCTTCTCCCCCACCCTGGACAACTACGCCAAGGTGCTCCAGCAGGCGAACTACGTCGAGTTCATCGTCAACAGCCTCTGGGTGGCCTTCGCCGCCACCGTGGCCTCGCTGATCCTCGGCGTGCCGGCGGCGTACTCGATGAGCCGGTTCAACATGAAGAAGTCCGCGCTGGTGGTGCTGATGGCCCGGGTCATCCCCGGCGTCTCGCTGCTGGTGCCCTGGTTCTACGTCTTCTCCAACCTGAAGATGGTCGGCGGCTTCGGCGTGCTGATCATCAGCCACATGTTCGTCTCGCTGCCGCTGGTGGTCTACATCATGATGGGCTACTTCGACAGCCTGCCCGAGGAGCTGGAGGAGGCGGCGCTGGTCGACGGGCTGACCCATGTCGGCGCGTTCCGGCGCATCACCCTGCCGCTGTCCGTGCCGGGCATCGCCACCGCCGGGATCCTGTCCTTCATCTTCTCCTGGAACAACTTCATGTTCGCGCTCGTGCTCTCCGACGCCGACACCAAGACCCTGCCCGTGGCGATCTTCGACTTCGTCGGGTACGCCAGCATCGACTGGGGCGGGCTGATGGCCGCGGCCACCGTGGTCACCCTGCCGATCATGGTGATCGCGCTGTTCGTGCAGAAGTACGTGGTCTCCGGCCTCACCGCCGGCGCGACGAAGGGCTGACCGGCATGACCACCATCGCGCGCATAGAGACCTTCCTCGTCGCCCCCCGCTGGCTCTTCGTCCGGGTGGAGACCGACTCCGGCATCGTCGGCTGGGGCGAGGCCACCTGCGAGGGGCGGTCCGAGACCGTCCGCACCGCCGTCGACCAGCTCGCGGAGCTGCTGATCGGCCGGGACGCGCTGCGCATCGAGGACCACTGGCAGGTGCTGACCAAGAGCTCGTTCTACCGGGGCGGCCCGATCCTGGCCAGTGCCGTGGCGGGCCTCGACCAGGCCCTCTGGGACATCGCCGGCAAGCACTTCGGCGCCCCCGTGCACCAGCTGCTCGGCGGTCCGGTCCGGGACCGGATCCGGGTGTACGGCTGGGTCGGCGGCGACGAGCCCGGCGAGGTCCGCGATCACATCGCCGCCCAGGTCGAGGCCGGGCTCACCGCGGTGAAGATGAACGCCTCCGGCAGGATGAGCCCGGTCGCCTCGGTCGCCGAGCTGGACGGCGTGGTCGCCCGGGTGGCCGCCGCCCGCGAGGTGCTCGGCGCCCACCGCGACGTGGCCGTCGACTTCCACGGGCGCTTCACCCTGGCCAACGCCCGCCGGGTGGCGCCGCTGCTGGAGCCGTACCGGCCGCTGTTCCTGGAGGAGCCCGTCGTACCGGAGAACTCGCACCTCATCGGCGAGTTCGTGCGCTCGACGACCACCCCGGTCTCGACCGGGGAGCGGCTCTACAGCCGGCAGGAGTTCCTGCCGGTCCTCCAGGCCGGCATCGCGGTCGCCCAGCCGGACCTCGCGCACGCCGGCGGCATCACCGAGGTACGCAAGATCGCCACCCTCGCCGAGGTGTACGACGTGCAGCTCGCCCCGCACTGCCCGCTCGGCCCGATCGCCCTCGCGGCCTGCCTGCAGGTCGGCTTCGCCACCCCCAACTACCTGATCCAGGAGCAGAGCATCGGCATCCACTACAACAGTGGCGCCGAGGTGCTCGACTACTGCCTCGACAAGACCCCGCTGACCTTCGTGGACGGGCACATCGAGCGGCTGACCGCGCCCGGCCTGGGCATCGAGGTCGACGACCAGGCGGTCCGCTCGGCCGACAAGAAGGGACACGCCTGGCGCAGCCCGACCTGGCGGCACCCGGACGGTTCGTACGCGGAATGGTGACCATGACCCCCGAAGTGAGAAAGGCTCCCGCGTGAAGATCATCGCAGCGGACGTCATCGTGACCAGCCCCGACCGCAACTTCGTCACCCTCAAGATCACGACGGATGAGGGGATCACCGGGCTGGGCGACGGCACGCTCAACGGGCGTGAGCTGTCGGTCGCCTCGTACCTGGCCGATCACGTCGTCCCGTTGCTGATCGGGCGGGACCCGCATCGCATCGAGGACACCTGGCAGTTCCTCTACCGCTCGGCCTACTGGCGGCGCGGGCCCGTCACCATGGCCGCCATCGCGGCCGTGGACGTGGCGCTGTGGGACATCAAGGCCAAGGCCGCCGGGATGCCGCTCTACCAGCTGCTCGGCGGCGCCTCCCGGAACGGGATCATGGCGTACGGCCACGCGTCCGGCCGGGACCTGCCGGAGCTGTTCGACTCGATCCGCCGGCACCTGGAGATGGGGTACCGGTCGATCCGGGTGCAGACGTCCGTGCCGGGCATCAACGCCGTCTACGGCGTGGCCGCCCAGCCCAGCGTCGACGGCAGGCGGTACGACTACGAGCCGGCCCAGCGCGCCGCGCTGCCCGCGGAAGAGGACTGGGACACCCGCGCCTACCTGCGCCACCTGCCCGGCGTCTTCGAGGCGGTGCGGAGCGAGTTCGGTCCCGAGCTGCCGCTGCTGCACGACGGGCACCACCGGATGACCCCCATCCAGGCCGCCAGGCTCGGCAAGGCCCTCGAGCCGTACGACCTGTTCTGGCTGGAGGACTGCACCCCGGCGGAGAACCAGGAGGCGCTGCGGCTGGTCCGCCGGCACACGACCACCCCGCTGGCCATCGGGGAGGTCTTCAACACCGTGTGGGACTACCAGACCCTGATCCGCGAGCAGCTCATCGACTACGTCCGCTCCGCCGTCACCCACACGGGCGGGATCACGGCCATGCGCAAGCTGCTCGACTTCGCCGCCCAGTACCAGATCAAGTCCGGCATCCACGGCCCGACCGACATCTCGCCGGTCGGCATGGCCGCCGCCCTGCACCTGGACCTGGCGATCCACAATTTCGGCATCCAGGAGTACATGCGGCACGGCCAGGCGACCAACGAGGTGTTCCGGCAGTCGTTCACCTTCAGCGACGGCTACCTGCACCCCGGTGAGCTGCCGGGGATCGGCGTGGACCTCGACGAGGAGGCCGCGGCGCGGTTCCCGTACCAGGCGGCGTACCTGCCGTTCAACCGGCTCAAGGACGGCACCGTCCATGACTGGTGAGCGGCAGCGCACCCGGCACATTGTGGTCATGGGCGTGTCGGGCGCGGGCAAGACGACCGTGGCCCGCAGGATCAGCGAGCTGACCGGGCTGCGGTTCGCCGAGGCGGACGAGTTCCACCCGGAGGCGAACGTGGCGCGGATGCGCGCCGGCATCCCGCTGGACGACGCGGACCGCTGGGCGTGGCTGCGCGACCTGGCCGCCTGGATGGCCGCCCGGCACGCCGAGGGCGTCTCCACGGTGCTGGCCTGCTCGGCGCTCAAGCGCTCCTACCGGGACGTGCTGCGGCAGGGCCCGCAGGAGGTGGAGTTCGTCCTGCTGGACGGGCCCGCGGCGCTGATCCGGGACCGGTTGGCCCGCCGTACCGACCACTACATGCCGCCCGGCCTGTTCGACTCGCAGCGGGCGATCCTGGAACACCTCGGTCCCGAGGAGTCCGGGATGGTGCTGGAGGTGGCGCTGTCGCCGGACGAGCTGGCGGCGGCGGTGACGGCCCGGCTCGGCCTGCCGCCGGTCACCCACCCGGCCCCCTGATCAGGCGGGGCCGAGCTGCGGCAGCACCTCGGCCGCGATCAGCTCCAGGTGGTCGGGATCGTGGAAGTCGATCAGGCGCAGGTGCACCCGGGTGGCGCCGATCGCGGCGAACTCGCCGATCCGGTCGACGAGCTGCGCGGGTGAGCCGATCACCGGGTCCTCCGGGGGCAGCGCGCTCGGCACGTGCAGCGGGGCGGCCCGGCGCCGGGCCTGCGCGTCGTCGCGGCCGATCGCGACGACGACGCCCGCGGAGAGCACCAGCGGAGCACGGCCGTCGCGGCCGCGCCCGATCCGCTCCTGCGCCTCGACGACCCGCTCGAACGCCTCCGCGGTCTCCGGCACGTTCCTGAACGGCAGGTTGAACTCGTCCGCGTAGCGGGCGGCGAGCCGCGGGGTGCGCCTCGGCCCGCGGCCCCCGACGATGATCGGCGGCCGGGGCCGCTGCGCCGGCCGGGGCAGGGCGGGGGCGCCGGTCAGCCGGTAGTTCTCGCCGTGGTGGCTGAAGCGGCCGCCGGGCGGCGTGGCCCACAGCCCGGTGACGATGGCCAGCTGCTCCTCCAGCCGGTCGAAGCGCTCGCCGACCGGCGGGAACGGGATGCCGTACGCGGTGTGCTCCCGCTCGTACCAGCCGGTGCCGAGGCCCAGCTCCACCCGGCCGCCGCTCATCCGGTCCACCTGCGCGACGGTCACCGCGAGCGGCCCGGGCAGCCGGAAGGTCGCCGACGACACCAGCGTGCCGAGCCGGATGCGGGAGGTCTCCCTGGCCAGGCCCGCCAGGGTCACCCAGGCGTCGGTGGGGCCGGGCAGGCCGCCCTCGAGCTCCATGGACCGGTAGTGGTCGGCGCGGAGGAAGCCCTCGAACCCGCCGTCCTCGGCCAGCCGCGCCATCCGGAGCTGGTCGTCGTAGGTGGCGCCGCGGTGCGGTTCGGCGAAGACGCACACGCGCATGCTCACTGCCCCCTTTCCCGGACCGCCGCCGACGTGCCCCTCCCGACCAGCAGCTCGTGCAGATCGGCGCTGCATCGTGCGACCTCTTCGAAATGGGCGTCGCGGCCGAGGGTGCGCGGGCGCGGGATGCTGATCTCGACGACCTCCCGGATCCGCCCCGGGCGCGGGGTGAGCACCACCACCCGGTCGGCCAGGAGCACCGCCTCGTCGATGGAGTGGGTGACGAAGACGATCGTCGAGGCGTTCTCCATGTGCACGCGCTGCAGCTCCACCGACAGTTCCTCGCGGGTGATCGCGTCGAGCGCGGAGAACGGCTCGTCCATCAGCATCACCCGGGGGTTGCCGATCAGCGACCGGCAGAGGGAGACGCGCTGCTGCATGCCGCCGGACAGCTCGTGCGGCAGGCGCTTCTCGAAGCCGGCGAGCCCCGCCATCTCCAGGAGCCGCACGGCGCGCTCGCGGTGCGCCGCCCGGCGCCAGCCGAAGATCTCCACCGGGAGCAGCACGTTGTCGAGGACCGACCGCCAGGGCAGCAGCGCGGGCCGCTGGAACAGCATCGCGATGTCGCGCCGCGCCTTGGTGACCCGTTCGCCGGCGATCGTGATCTCGCCCTCGGTCGGCGGCAACAACCCGGCGACCAGCCGGAGAAGTGTGGATTTGCCGCATCCTGATCGGCCCACCAGAGCGACGAACTCACCCTCGGCCACGGTCAGGTCGATGCCGCGTACCGCCTCCACGACCCCGGATCGTCCACTGAAACTGCGGGACACTCCAGCCAACCGAATCATCCGCGCAGCTCTCCCGGTTCTGATCCAGTCGAACCAGACTATACGGATTGACAAGAAATGGAAGCCTTGGTGGGCTGGGGTACGCAGGCCGCTCGGCGCCGGATGAAAGGACGCGTGCATGAGCAGGCTCATCCGTACGGTCACCACTCTCGCCCTGACCTGCACTTTCATCGCCGCTTGCAGCAATACCGGCAATCAACAACAGACATCAACTTCGAGTAATAAGTCGCTAGAAAAGGTGACTTATCTGACGTCGTTCGGCAATTTCGGGCGAGACTCGTACGCCTGGGTCGCGAAGGACAAAGGCTTCTTCCGCGAGGCCGGCCTCGACGTGGACATCAAGCCCGGGGGCGGCACGGGCGACAACATTTCGAAGATCGAGGCCGGCGCGGCGATGTTCACCCCGGTCGACCTCACCGGCCTCATGCTGGCGCGCGGCACCGGCGGCGCCCGGAACGTCGTCGTGGTGGCCGGGATCC
Source organism: Nonomuraea jabiensis (assembly GCF_014204795.1). Lineage (GTDB taxonomy): Bacteria > Actinomycetota > Actinomycetes > Streptosporangiales > Streptosporangiaceae > Nonomuraea > Nonomuraea jabiensis. The sequence goes on from NZ_JACHMB010000001.1 coordinate 10,124,692, forward strand.
AGCAGCGCACCATGGCCGCGCTCATCAGCCTCGAGGGCAACGGGATCGCCAAGCCGAAGGACCTGGAGGGCAAGACGCTGGCCGACAGCCCGGGTTCGGTGGTGCGCAACCTCTTCCCCACCTACGCCAAGCTGGCCGGTGTCGACGCGTCGAAGGTCAAGTGGGTCAACGGCGCGCCCGCGAACCTCATCGGCCTGCTGGCCGGCGGCAGTGTGGCGGGCATCGGCCAGTTCGTGGTGGGCGAGCCGACGGTGGAGTCGGTGGCCAAGGGCAAGCAGGCGGTCGTGCTCCCCTACAGCGACGTGATGAGCGATCTGTACGGCAACGTGCTGATCACCACGACGAAGATCGCCAAGGAGCAGCCGGACCTGGCCAAGCGTTTCATCGCGGCCCTGATGAAGGGGCTCGTCCACAGCATCGACAACCCGGACGAGGCCGGCCGGATCCTCCAGAAGAACGTCCCGGCGTCGGCCTCCGCCCCCGCCGCCGCCGAATGCACCTTGATGAGCGCTTTCGTACGGCCGGCGGGCTCGGCGGGCAACGTGGTCGGCACGATCGACACCAAGCGGGTCGCCGCCAGCGTCAAGCTGCTCCAGGACGCCGGCGCCATACCGGCCGGGCTGACCCCCGACCAGCTCATCAGCGCGGACCTGACGCCGAAGCCCTGAGCGTACGAGGAGCATTCGACATGGCCGAGGCAGGCGCCACCCCACCCGCGGCCCCCGGCGGGCGCGCGGCGGCCACGGCGGTGGGGTGGCCCGCCCTTGGACTCGCGGTCGCGGTCGGTGGCTGGTGGACGATCACCTCGGCGTTCCCCCTCGTCCACCCGGCGGTGCTGCCGCCGCCTTCCGAGGTCCTGGCCGCGTTCCGGGCGAAGCCGACTGAACTGCTCGGCGGGCTGGCCACGACGACGCTGGAGACGGTGTTCGGCTTCCTGATCTCCGTGGTCGCGGGGGTGCTGATCGGGCTGCTGCTGGCCGCCTCGCGGGCGGCCGAGCGGATGTTCTCCCCTTTGCTGGTGGCCATCAACGCGGTGCCGAAGATCGCGCTCGGCCCGCTGCTGGTCGTCTCGCTCGGCTGGGGACAGCGGCCGATCCTGACCATGGTCGTCCTGCTGTCCTTCTTCCCGATCGTGCTCTCCACCGCGACCGGCCTGACCACGACGCCCGCCGACCTCGCCGAGCTGGCCCGGTCCCTGGACGCCTCGCGCTGGCAGACCTTCCGCAAGGTACGGCTCCCCGCCGCGCTGTCGCACATCTTCGTCGGCCTGAAGGTCGCCATGCCGCTGGCCGCGATCGGCGCCGTGATCGGCGAGTTCCAGGCCGGCGAGGGCGGTCTCGGCTACCAGATCGTCCAGTACAGCGGCATCGCCGACAGCGCCACCGCCTGGGCGGCGATCGTCCTGCTGGCAGCGATGAGCGTCACCCTCTACTCCGCCCTGCTGCTCGTCGAGCGGCTGGCGCTGCCCTGGGTGCGGGAGACCACCTCGGAGCGCTGAACGGCCCGCGGCTGGGATAATCGCCGTCATGTGCGAAGCCGGGGGCGTTTGATGCGGTTCGGCGTGTTGGGTCCGGTTGAGGCGCGCCTGCCCGACGGAGACCCGGTGGCGGTGGGCGGCCCGCAGGTGCGGTCGCTGCTGGCGATGCCGGCACTGGAGGCGCACCTGGCCATCCTGCGCGCCGAACCGGCGGCCACCCCGCGCGCCGGCGGCTGCCGGCCCAGCTCACCAGCTTCGTCGGAAGGTCGCGGGAACTGCGCGAGCTCGCGGCGCTGCTCGCCGGCTCACGGCTGGTCACCCTGACCGGCCCGGGTGGCACCGGCAAGACGCGGCTGGCGGTGGAGGCCAGCGGCCGGGTGTCCGGCATAGATTCGGGTAAAATACGGCGGACCCCGCCACTTAGCAAACTGTGAGGTGACGCCGATGGCCGCCCAGCGCGCGGACGCCCGGCGCAACTACGCGCTCCTGCTCGCCGTGGCCGAGGAGGCGATCGCCACGTACGGCGCCGACGCCTCCCTGGAGCAGATCGCCCGCACCGCAGGAGTCGGATCCGGCACCGTGCGCAGGCACTTCCCCACCCGCCACGCCCTGCTGGAGGCGGTCTTCCGCGAGCGGGTCGAGACCCTGTGCGCCCACGCCCGCGACCTGACCGGCCGGGCCGACACCCGGGCCGCGCTGCTGGAGTGGCTGAACGCCGTCACCGAGCAGGCCGCGACCATCCGGGGGCTGGCCGTCGCGCTGAACCGCGACCGCGCGGCCGGCTCCGGCGAGGTGCACGAGCACTGCGCCTCGGCGCAGCTCACCGAGGCGGGCAAGCCGCTGGCGCGCCGCGCCGCGGACGACGGCGCGCTGGCCCCGGGCGTGACCATCGACGACCTGCTCGCCCTGATCACCGGCATCGCCCTGGCCACGGAGCACCACCCGGACTCCGCCGCCGAGTCGGTCCGGCTGCTCGGCCTGGCCGTGGCGGGACTCAGCCCCGTCAGGGGTGAGCCGCGGTGAGAATCGGCCGCCGTCAGGGATGAGCCGCGGTGAGACTCGGCCCCTGCCGTAGCGGGACCCAGCCCGGTCAGGGGTGGGCCGCGCCGTCCACGAAGCTCTCCAGCCGGTACAGGAGGGCGGCCATCTCGCCCTCGGGCAGGCGGGCGGTGTCCGCGCTCAGTTCCACACCGAGCGTGCCCTTCCACCGCATCAGGGCCACGCAGAAGTCGCAGCTGCGCCGGTCCATGCCGGGCAGCCATTCCAGCTCGGACTCCCCGTCCGCGCGGTCGGCGCCACCCGGATCCTCGCCGGGGCGCAGGTCGTTGAAGCAGCACAACGGGAACATGGGGACGCCCCGGTCGGCGCTCATCCCATCGACCATCGCGTGCAGGGCCAGCGAGTCGAAGCGGGCGCGCCGGTAAGACGCGAGAACCGCCGGATACGCGCTCACGAGGGTCTCGGTAAGGCTTCCGCACGGGCCCAGGGTGAACAGTCCCAGCTGGTTCAGGCTGGTGACCAGGCCCCGGGTCCGGCTGGTGAAGCGGTTGTGCACGATCGGGGTGATCGCGCACACCTCGTGCCCGGTCAGCTCGCGCAGCAGCATGGCGACCGCCACCAGCAGGACGGTGGCGGTGCTGACGCCGGTGCGGCGGGCGAGCACCCGTGCGGCGTGGTCGAGCCGGGGCGACGACAGCACGGCCCGCGCGAACCTCGGCGTCGCGCCGCCGCTGACCACGGTGGGGAACATGGCGGACGGCACGGTCCGCAGCAGCGCCTCCCACTGGGCGATCGACCGGTCCGAACGGGCCGAGGCCGTCTCCTCCTCCCGTACCAGGTCGAGCAACTGCGACGACGGCGGTCGCGTGATCACTCCGCGGAGCAGCAGCATCCGCAGATCGCGTACCACGACGTCGGCGGCGCGCCAGTCCGCGACGACATGATTCATCGCGAGCGCCACGTGGGTGGCGGCGCCGTCGCAGACCACGATCCCGGCGCGCAGCGGCTGCTCGCCGTCGCCGAAGGGTCGCCCGGCCAGACGGGCGACAAGTCCGGCCGCGGCATCGTCCACATCGCCGCGTGCGGCCTCGACCAACTCGATCGCCAGGGTCCCGGCCGCCGCCACCTCCTGGTACGGCCCGGTCGCGCCGAGCCGTACCACGGATCTCAGGGCGTCGTGCCGGCCCATCACCTCGGCCACAGCGGCCGCCACGGCCCCGGGATGGCGCGGGCCTCCCGCGCTCGGGACGGTCAGCAGCCGGGGCACGTTGAAGTAGCGTGCGTCCGGCCCCACCCCCTGGATCGCCGTCCAGACATCCCGCTGTCCCCACGCGAGCTCCGCCGTACCGGAACGGTCGGAAGCGAAGTCCACCGAAAGCCGCATGGCGCTCTCCTTAGTTCCGGACCGCTGCTCCCAGCTCGGACAGCCGCAGCCCCGGGTCTCCGCCCGCGAGCGTCACCACGCGGGCGAACGCCTCCGCCAGGCGGTGCGCGGTGGCGGCGTCGAACAGGTCGGTCGAGTACTCCAGCCAGCCGCCGATCCCCTCGGGCCCCCGGTACACGTCGAGGGACACCTCCACCCGGGCCCGGCCCAGGTCGGGCTGCGGGCACACCTCCACGGCCAGGTCCCCCAGCTCGGTGCGGAGCAGGTCGCCGGTGGGCAGGTTGTGGGTGAGGTTGAACATCGCCTGGCACAGCGGCGGCCGGCTCAGGTCGCGGGGCACCCGCAGCGCGCCGAGGATGCGGTCCAAGGAGGTTCCGGCGTGGGCGAGGGCCTTCATGGTGCCGACCCGGGTACGCCGCAGCAGCTCGCCGAAGGCCGGATCCCCCGACAGCTCGGCCCGCGCGACGAGCGTGGTGGAGAAGTAGCCGATCAGCGGGGCCAGCTCGGGCCGGTCGCGGCCGGCCACGGGCACGCCCACACAGAAGTCGTCCTGCCCGGCGGACGCGCCCAGCGTGACCTGCCACGCGGCCAGCAGGGCCATGAACGGGGTGGCCCGGTGGGCGCGCGCGACGGCTTCCAGGCCGGTGACGTCCGCGTCCGGCACGGCCACGGCGGCCTTCGCGCCGCGGCCGGTCCAGCGGGCGGGACGGGGATGGTCGAGGGGCAGGTCGAGCGGCGGCGCCCCGGCGAGCCGCCCGGTCCAGTAGTCCAGGTGGTCCCGGCCCTCCTCGGCCCGCCGCCGCTCGGCCACGGCGTAGTCGCGGTACTGCATGGGCAGCTCGTCCAGCCGGGGCGGGCGGCCCTCCCGGTGGGCGCGGTAGCATTCGCCGAGCTCGCGCATGAGCACGTCGAGCGACCAGTGGTCGACCACGATGTGGTGCAGCACGATGCACAGCACGGCGTCGTCGGCGGCCAGGCGCAGCAGGCCCGCCCGCCACGCGGGGGCCGCCGCGAGGTCGAACGGCCGCCCGGCGTAGCCGGCGACCGCCCGTCCGATGTCGGCGGAGGCGGGATCCAGGCGGTCCAGCCGCACCTCGCCGGGCTCGTCCACGACCTGTGCGGGCAGGTCGCCGTCCAGCACGAAGCGGGTGCGCAGCACCTCGTGCCGGGCGGCGATGGCGGTGAACGCCGCGGCGAGTGCGGTCTCGTCGACCGGGCCGCGCAGCCGTACCGGCCAGGTGATGTGGTAGGCGCAGTCGTCGGGGTCGAAGCGCTGCAGGAACCACAGCCGCTCCTGCCCGGTGGACAGCGGCCAGGTGCGCTGCTCCCGGCCGCCGAGCAGCGCCGTGCGCAGCGCCGCACGACGCTCGGGAGGCAGCGTGGCCAGGCGGCGCAGCAGCTTCTCGCGCTCGAGGTCGGGGCTCACGTCGGGTCACCTCGAAAGTTGGGAACGCTCCCAAAAGAGCCTAGATTTCGCTCAGGAACGGGGTCAAGATCTCCCGCCGCGACACCACGTGACCGATCACGGACGGTGGGCGATCTCCACACGTGGCACAGGACCTTCATTCTCGCCATTTGACAGTCTGGCAAGCTCGCCGTCTGACCATTGCCTGCCCGTCATGGTGATCGATAGAATTTGTGGGAGCGCTCCCAAAACCATCATTCCCCCTCAAGGAGTGCCGATCGTGCCGGAACGCCTGCTGGAAGACCTCACGGAGGACCTGTCCGACGACGACCTCGGGCTGCTCCTGCTGATCAGGCACTTCGAACGCAAGCTGCTCGACCTGTTCGGCCAGGGGCTCGTGCAGGGCACCACCCACACCTGCCTGGGGCAGGAGTACGTGCCGGTCGCGCTCGCGCCGCTGCTGGGCGAGCGGGACTTCGTCTTCAGCAATCATCGCGGGCACGGCCACTACCTGGCCCGGTTCCGGGATCCGTACGGACTGCTCGCGGAGATCACCGGGCGGGAGGGCGCGGTCTGCGGGGGCGTGGGCGGCAGCCAGCACATCCTGTCCGGCCGCTACCTGTCCACCGGGATCCAGGGCGAGAGCCTGCCGGTCGCCGCGGGCGTGGCCCTGCACCTGCGGGACGCCGAACCGGGCGCGCTGGCGCTGGCGTACATCGGCGACGGGACGTGGGGCGAGGGCGCCGTGTACGAGGCGCTCAACATGGCCGCGCTCTGGCGGCTGCCGCTGGTCGTGGTGACCGAGAACAACGGGATCGCGCAGACCACGCCGACCTCGGCGCAGCTCGCGGGCACGATCGGGGATCGGGCGCGGGCGTTCGGGTGCCGGTTCCTGCACGTGGACTCGCGGCACCCGCACGAGATCCGGGACGCGCTGCGGCCGCTGTTCGAGCGGACCAGGCAGGGTGCGGGGCCGCTGGTGGTGGAGTTCGCCACGCACCGGATCGGGCCGCACAGCAAGGGCGACGACACCCGCTCCGCCGAGGAGCTCCGGCACGCCCGCGACCACGACTGGTACCCCCTCCAGGGCGGCTCGGCCCGCTTCGCCCGCCTGGACGCCGAGGCGCGCGCGTTCGTCGAGGTGGTGGCCGGCGAGGTGCTCGGCCGGCCGCTGTCGGCGCGGGAGGGCTGAGGCGATGCGGGTCGCCGAGAGCCTCAACCGGGCGCTGCACGAGGTGCTCGCCGAGGATCCGTCCGTACGGGTGCTCGGCGAGGACGTGCTCGACCCGTACGGCGGGGCATTCAAGATCACGAAAGGGCTGTCCAGCCGGTTCCCCGGCCGGGTGCTGGCCACCCCGATCAGCGAGAACGGCATCGTCGGCGTGGCGGGCGGCCTGGCGCTCGCGGGCGGCAAGGCCATCGTCGAGATCATGTTCTCCGACTTCGTGGCGCTGGCCTTCGACCAGATCGTGAACTTCGCCAGCAAGTCGGTCTCCATGTACGGCAGACCGCTGCGGCTGCCGCTGATCGTGCGCTGCCCGTCCGGGGGCGGTCGCGGCTACGGCCCCACGCACAGCCAGAGCCTGCAGAAGCACTTCATCGGCGTGCCCGGCCTCGCCGTGTACGAGGTGTCCCCCTTCGACGACCATCGCGAGCTGTTCGGCGAGATGCTCGCGCGTGGCGAGCCGTGCCTGCTGTTCGAGGACAAGATCCTCTACACCCGGCAGGTCTTCGGCGGCGGCGTCGCGGACGATCTGTTCCAGTACGACGTGCTGCCCGGGGCCGGCGGGGTGGCCAGGGTGTACGTGGACGATCCCGAGCGGGCCGACTGCGTGATCATCGCGCCGGGCGGGCTCGCGCACCGGGCGCTGGCCGCGATGCGCACGCTGCTGCTGGAGCGGGAGATCTCCTGCCTGCTGCTCGTGCCGCGGCGCCTGTACCCCTTCGACGTGACCCCGCTGTCGCCGCTGCTGGAGCGGGCCGGCGCCGTGGTCGTCGCCGAGGAGAGCACCGCGGGCGGCACCTGGGGGGCCGAGGTGGCGCACCAGGTGCACGGCCGGCTCTGGGGGCGCCTGCGGCGTCCCGTGTCCCTCGTCCACTCGGCGGCCGGCGTGATCCCGGCGGCCGTCCATCTCGAGCGTGACGTGCTGGTGCAGGACACCGCGATCGTCCGCGCCGTACAGGAGCTCCTGCCTTGACCGAGCTGCGCGTGCCCAAGCTCAACAACAACGACACCGAGTACCTGCTGGTCGAGTGGCTGGCCGAGGACGGCGCCGCGGTGGTGAAGGGCGATCCGGTGGTGGTCCTGGAGACCTCCAAGGCGGCCGAGGAGCTGATGGCCGAGGCCGACGGCGTGCTGCGGCGGACGGCGCGGACCGGCGCGACCTGCCGGCCCGGGGACGTGATCGCGCACCTCTCCGACGGCTCGGCACCCCCGCCGTCGGCCCCCGATCCCGGTACGGCGGCCACCGATCCAGGTACGGCCGACGGCGGCTCGGGACCGATCGTCACCGCGCCCGCCCAGGCGCTGATCGACGAGCACGGCGTGGACCCGGCGCGGATCCGCGCGCTGGGCAAGAAGGTGATCAAGCAGGCCGACGTGCTGTCCCTGCTGGAGACCGGCACCGGTGACACGCAGCCGCTGCCGCCCGTCCAGCGGGCCGTGGCCGCCGCGGTCACCCGTTCCCACCAGACGATCCCGGCCGCCTTCACCGCCGTGAAGCTGGACGCCGGCCCCGCGATCGCCCGGGCCCGCGCCCTGGGCAAGGAGGTCAGGGCGCTGATCGGGCTGCCGGAGCTGCTGGTCTCGGCGGTCGCGTCGCTGCACGGGCAGTTCCCGATGTGCTTCGCCGAGCCCATGACGGCCGGCGGGCCCGGCGGCGAGCTGGCCGTGCGCCCCTCTCCCGGCCCGAACGTCGGCGTCACCGTGGACGTCGGCAACGGCCTGTACGTCCCGGTGCTGCGCGACGCCGACCGCCTGTCCGTCAAGGAGATCGCGGAGCGGCTCACGGCGTACCGGACGAAGGCGGCGCAGGGGGCCTTCCGCGAGGACGACCTGGCAGGCGGGAACATCGTCGTCACCCTGCACACCGACACGGCCGTGCTGCTCGCCGTGCCGATCGTGTTCCCCGGGCAGACGTGCGCGCTGTCGCTGTGCGCGCCGCAGCACGAGTTCGCCCTCGACTCCGCCGGGAACGTGGTGAAGCGCACCACGGTCACCCTCGGGCTCGCGTTCGATCACCGCCTCGTCAACGGGCGCGAGGCGGCGATGTTCCTGAACGCCATCCGGAAGGCCATCACCGCCTGAGCGGATCAGCCAGACCCGGTCAGCGCGCGCCGCGCCTCCTCCTCGCTCATCGCGTCGATCTCCTCGATCAGCAGGTCCTCGACGGCCTCGGCGAGCTCGGCCACGGTGCCGCAGCCGAACACCACCCGGATCGGCACCTCCACCTCCAGCATCGCCCGCAGCCGCGCCGCGACCCGGGTGGTCATCAGCGAATGCCCGCCCAGCTCCAGCAGGTCGTCCAGCACGCCGACCCGTTCGAGGCCCAGCACCTCGGCCCAGATCTCGGCGACCAGCGCCTCGCTGTCCGTGCGCGGCGCCGTGTAGTCCGTCCCGGTGACCCGGTCCGGCTCGGGCAGCGCGGCCCGGTCGAGCTTGCCCCGGGAGGTGAGCGGCAGCTCCGCCAGCCGTGACCACCGGGTGGGCACGAAGCCTCTCGGCAGCTGGCCCGCGGCGTGCGCGCGCAGCGCGGCGGGGGCGGCGGGGCCGGTGAAGTACGCCACCAGGTCCTCGCCACGCGCGGCCACGGCCACCTGACCGGCGCCGGGGTGCTCGCGCAGCGCGGCCTCCACGTCGCCGGGCTCGATGCGCACGCCGCGCACCTTGACCTGGTCGTCCAGGCGGCCCAGGAACTCCAGCTGCCCGTCCGAGCGCCACCGCGCCCGGTCACCGGTGCGCAGGCGCCGGGCGCCGGGCTCGCCGTACGGGTCGGGTTCGAAGGTGGCGGCGGTGCGGCGGGGCAGCCCGGCGTAGCCGCGGGCCACCCCGGCGCCGCCGATCGCCAGCTCGCCCGCCGCGCCCGGCGGCACCGGCTCCCCGCGGGCGTCCAGCACCCGCACCGACGTGGCCGACAGCGGCCGGCCGATCGGCGGGCGCCCGCCGGGGTCGCTCCCGTCGAGCTCGGCCCAGGTGGCGATGACCGTGGCCTCGGTCGGCCCGTACGTGTTGACCAGCCGCGCCCCCGGCCCCTCGCGATGCCATCGGGCCACGGCCGCCCCGTCGGCCTGCGAGCCGCCGAGGATCACCAGCCGCAGCGCGGGCGGCCACGCCACCTCCGAGGGCGACTCGACGAGCCGGTGCCAGTACGCGGTCGGCAGGTCCAGCACGGTGATCCGGTGCCCGTCCGGCCCGGCCAGCAGATCGGGCAGGCTCGCGGGGCCGTCCGGCAGCGGCATCACCGTCGCCCCGGACGCGAGCGCCGGGAAGATCTCCTCGACGTGGGTGTCGAAGCTCAGCGACGCGAACTGCACCACGTGGTCCCCGGGCCCCAGGCCGTACTCGCGCCGCATCCAGGCGACCCTGGCCGCCACCGAACGGTGCTCGACGAGCACCGCCTTGGGCAGCCCGGCGGACCCCGAGGTGGTCATCACGTACGCGATTCCCTTGTCCCCGCGCCCCTCGGCCACGGCGCGCACCCGGTCCTCGCCGATCAGCCAGGCGGCGCCGGCGGCGGCCATGGAGTCGGCGTGCCGGGCGGGCGGGTCGGCGGGGTCCAGCGGCAGGTACGCGGCGCCCGCCCGCCACACGCCCAGCAGCGCGGCGATCACCTCGGCGGACGGGGCCAGCCGCACGGCCACCACGTCGCCCTCCCGGACGCCGCTCTCCCGCAGGGTGCCGGCGAGCGTGCCGGCCTGCTCCCAGAGGGCCGCGTACGAGACGACCTGATCGCCGCAGCGCACGGCGGCGGCCTCCGGCGTCCGGCGCACCACGTCCGCCACCAGCTCCAGCACCCCGTCGGAGACCGGCTCGGCGGGCCCGGCGGCCAGCTCGGCCATCGCCTTCTCGTCCGCCCCGGTCCAGGCGGGAAGCCGCGAGATCGGCGTGTCCGGCCTGGTCACGGCCCCGGCCAGGAGCGTCAGGTAGCGCTCGGCGATCGTCGCCACCTCGCCGGCCTCGAACACCGCGCCGTCGTAGCCGAAGCAGATCGCCAGCTCGTCCCCCGCCGGCCAGACCTCCACCATCAGATCCACCACGATCTGCTCGTGGCGTCCCTCGAAGTCCGACACCCGGACTCCCGCGTACGCCCGGTCCTGCCCGGCGGCGTAGTCCTGCATGATGAACACGGTCGGCAGCAGCGTCTCGACGCCGCGCGCCAGCCGCTCCAGCAGCGGCGCGGGCCGGCTCATCGCGTCCAGCACCACTCTCTTGACGCGCCCGAGCAGCTCGGCGAACGTCGGGTCGCCCTCCAGGTCGCCGCGCAGCGGCAGGGTCTGGGTGAGGTAGCCGACCATCCGCTCCAGCTCGACCCGGTCCCGCCCGGCGACCACGGTGCCGACCACCATGTCCCGCTGCCCGCTGTGCCGGAACAGCAGCGCCTGGTAGGCCGCCATGAGCACCATGAACGGGGTCGCCCGGTGGGCCACGGCCAGCCGCTCGACCTCGGCGAGGTGCCGCGCGCCCAGCCGTACCCAGTGATAGCCGCCCTCCCGGACGGTCGCGCGCGCTCCCGGGCGGGCGAAGGGCAGCTCGGTGACCGGCGGCGCGGCCAGCGCCTCGGTCCAGTACGGCATGGCCTTGTCCGCCCTGCGCCGCTGCCAGCGGGCGTAGTCGCTGGACTGGATGGGCACGTCGGGCAGGCGGGCGGGGCGGCGTTCGACGGCGGCGGCGTAGTGCTCGCCCAGGTCGTCGAGCATGATCTCCAGGGAGTGCCCGTCGGCCAGGATGTGGTGCAGCGTCAGGCAGAGCACGTGATCGTCGGGCGCGATCTCGATGACGGCCACCCGCAGGGGGACGCCCGCGGCCAGGTCGAAGGCGGCGTTGGTGCGCTCGGCGACCAGCGCGCCCACCTGCTCCTCGGCCGCCGCCAGCCACTCGATCGGCGGCGCCCAGCCGGCGGGCCCGGCCACCGCCCAGGGCGTGCCGTCCTCCTCGGTGAAGGCGGTCCGCAGGCTCTCGTGCCTGGCCACGAGGGCCCCGACGGCGGCGGTGAACGCGTCGCGGTCGAGCGGGCCGCGCAGGCGCCGTACCAGGTACATCGTGTACGAGGCGTCGCCGGGCTCCAGCCGCTGGAGCATCCAGAGCCGTTCCTGCGCGGGCGACAGCGGCGCCCTCATGACCCGGCCGCCAGGTCGTCGAACAGCCCCTGGAGCTCCTCGGCGCTCAGGCCGTCCAGCTGGTCGCGCAGCGCGGCGACGTCGGCCAGGCTGAGCTCGGCGTCGTCCAGGTCGTCGAGCCGGGCGGCGAACCCGGCGATCGTCGGACGCTCGAACAGCACGACGATCGGCACCTCCAGGCCGTACCTGGCCTGGATCCTGGCGATGATCTGCGTCGCGGCCAGGGAGTGGCCGCCGAGCTCGAAGAAGTCGTCGTCGGCGCCGATGGGCTCGGTGGCGCCGAGCACCCCCGCCCAGATCTCGGCGAGGTCGGACTCGACCCCGGCGGCCGGGGCGCGGAAGGCGGCGGTGCCGGGGCGCGTCCACGACGGGGTGGGCAGGGCGGCGCGGTCGAGCTTGCCGTTGGGGGTGAGCGGCAGGGACGGCAGGGTCGTGTGCCGGACCGGGATCATGTAGTCGGGGAGCGAGGCGCGCAGCCGTTCGCGCAGCGCGGCCCAGTCCACGGCCTGCGCCCGCGGGACCAGGTAGGCCACCAGCCGCCCGTCGCGGACGGCGGCCGCGGCGTCCTTGACCTCGGCGGCCGCCCGCAGGGCGGCCTCGATCTCGCCCAGCTCGATGCGGAATCCGTGCACCTTGACCTGCTGGTCGGCGCGGCCCAGGTACTCCAGCCGGCCGGCGGGCGTGATCCTGGCCAGGTCGCCCGTGGCGTACATGCGGGCGCCGGGGGCGCCGGCGTACGGGTCGGGCAGGAAACGGGCGGCCGTCTGGCCGGACAGCCCGTGGTATCCCCGGGCGACGCCCGCGCCGCCGATGTGCAGCTCGCCGGCCTGCCCGTCGGCGACCGGCGTCCCGTTCCCGTCCAGCAGGTGGAGCGAGGTCCGCCCGATGGGCGAGCCGAGATCCACGGGCTCGGGTCCCGGCCGCACCCGGCCGGCCGTGGACCACACGGTGGTCTCGGTGGGGCCGTACACGTTCCACAGGTCGGCGCCGTCGGCCAGCAGCGCGTCCGCGAGATCGCGGGGCAGCGCCTCGCCGCCGCACAACCGGGTCCCGATCGTCGCGGGGACGCCGCCGGACTCCAGCAGGATCCGCCAGCCCGCCGGCGTCGCCTGCATGATCGTGGCCCCCTCGGCGACGGCCCGTTCGCGCAGCGCCCAGCCGTCGGAGACCTCCCCGGTGGCCGCGATCACCACCCGGCCTCCCGTGAACAGCGGCAGCAGCAGCTCCAGGACCGAGATGTCGAACGACAGCGTGGTGACGGCCAGCCACCGGTCCTCGGGCCCGATCGGCAGCAGCTCGGCGAACGACTCCAGCAGGTTCGCCACGGCCCGGTGCGGCACCGCCACCCCCTTCGGGCGGCCGGTGGACCCCGAGGTGAACATCAGGTACGCCAGCCGGTCCCCATCGGCCGCGACCCCGGCCGACGAGGCTGGAGCGCCGGCGGAAGGGGTGGGAGCACCGGCCAGAGGGCTGCCCCCGGGCGAGAGCGTGACGACGGTGGGGACGCCGTCCAGCAGCGCGGGATCGACGCCCGCCTGGGTCAGCACCAGGCCGATGCCCGCGTCCTGGCGCATCATCCGCAGCCGTCCGGCGGGGAAGGCCGGATCCAGCGGCACGTACGCCCCGCCCGCCGTCCACACGGCGAGCATCGCCACGAGCATCCCGGTGGTCCGCTCCACGCACAGCCCCACGGGCACCTCGGGCCCGACGCCGTGCCCGCGCAGCACGGCGGCCAGCTCCTCGACGCGCCGGTGCAGCTCCCGGTAGGTCACCTGACCGTCGGGGCCGGTCACGGCCACCGCGTCGGGCGCCTTGTCCAGCCACCGCCAGATCGTGCCCGCCACCCCGTTCGCGGCACTGCGCGGGGGCGACGTCGTGTCGTCACTCAACGTCGGTATCGCCTTTCAGTTTCGCAGGCTGAGCGGGCGCATGTCCGTCCAGACGGTCTCGATGTGGGCCAGGCACTCCTCCCGGGTGCCCGCGAACCCCGCGTCGGACCAGCCGGGCGGCAGTTCGCGAGCCGCGGCCCAGATGGAGTACTGCTCCTCGTGGTTGACGACCACGCGCATCTCGGCGCTCATGTGTTCTCCTCGCTGACCAGTAGCGTCTCGACCTCGCGCAGCGTCGCCTCGATCGCCTCCCGGGGCAAGAGGGAGGTGTCGGCGAGCAGGTCCAGCCGGCAGGTGTGGGTGGCGGGCCCGGCGGTGAAGAACACCTCGGCGTCCACCTCCGGCCAGGCCCCCACCGGGAAGATCCGGCCGGGGGTCGCGGGCGGGTTCGCCGGCAGGTTGGGCCAGCCCGCGGCGACCCGTACGTCGTTGAAGTAGGCGGTGGGCGGCGGGCCGATCTCCCCGATCAGGGCCCGCTGGGCGGCCGGGTCATAGCGGGCGTGCCGGTAGGTCGCCAGCACCCCCCGGTGCGCGGCCCGCACCACCTCGGCGAGCGGCTGACCCGGGACCACGTCCAGGACGAAGATCCCGTCCTGGACGAGGGTGGCCACCATGGGCGCCAGCCGGGGATCGTGCCGGTTGCCCACGATGAGCTGCAGCGCGACCGTGCCGCGGCCGGTCAGCCGGGACAGCAGCACCGCGTACGCCCCGAGCAGGACGCTGCTGGTGCTCACCCCCCAGCGCGCGGCCAGCCCCGTGGCCGCCGCGCCGAGCGCCGCCGACTCCATGCCGAGCTTGACGAACCTGGGCTCCTCGGGCGGGCCCGGCGGCGCGGCGAACAGCGGACGCGGCATCCGTTCCAGCGCCGCCCGCCAGTATCTGAGCGCCCGCTCGCCGCGCGCCGCGCCCTCGGGCGAGCGTTCCTCGGCGGCCAGGTCGAGCGGCTGCGGCACGTCCCGCGGCAGCGGCTCCCCGGACAGCAGCCGCGGCCACTCGCCGGCGATGACGTCGAGCGCCCGCCCGTCCACCGCCATGTGCGTGAACGCGAACGCCACCGCGCGCGGCCTGCCGCCGTCCATGACGACGGCGCAGCGCACCGGCAGCTCGCCGGCGTAGTCGAAGCCCTTGGCCGCGAGCTCGGCGGCGATCTCCCCGGCCAGCACCCTGGGCCGGGAGCCGGCGGCGTCGACCAGCTCGACCGTCAGCCGCCCGTCCCCGGCGACCCGCTGCACCATGCCGGTCTGCTCCGAGTCCGGGAGCCAGTTCGTCCGCAGGCTCTCATGCCGTTCGAGCAGCCGAGCGAGGGCGGCGAGGACGGCGGGCAGGTCGGGCTTGCCGTGCACCGGCAGGGCCCACGGCATGTTGAAGTACGGGTCGCCAGGGGGCAGCCACTCGGTGAGCCGCCAGATCGCCCGCTGGCCCCAGGTGAGCGGTCCCTCGCCGGACCTGGCGCCGGTGAACTCGACCGTCGCGGGTCCGGTCATGACGGGCGGCCCGCGAACCGGGACAGGTGCTCGACCAGCCCGTCGAGCGTGTCGAGGCTGCCGTCGAACTCGATGTCGAAGCCGAACGCCTCCTCGATCGCGTCGATCAGCCGGATGTAGCCCAGCGAGGTGAGGCCCAGCGCCGTCAGCGAGCAGTCGGCCGCCAGCACCTCCTCCGTGGTGAGCGCCCCGTCGCTGGCCTGGGCGACCAGCGCGGCCACGCGCTCCCTCAGCATGCCTGCCCCTGCAGGCGGGCGACCTCCGCGGCGATGCGCGTCGCGGTGGCGTCGTCGATGAACACCTCGAAGGACAGCTCCACGCCGAACCGCTCCCGGGCACTGGCCATGATCTGGGTGATCGTGAGGGAATGGCCGCCGAGGTCGAACAGGTCGTCGTCGGGTTCCACGTCGTCCAGTTCGAGCTCCTTGGCGAAGATGGCCTGGATCTCCCGTACGAGCTCGGCGGGCGCCGGCCCGTCCGCTCCCGTGCCGGCGGTGGCCATGGACGCCGCCGGGACGGGGCCGGGCAGCGGCAGCCGGTCCAGCGGCGCGTCCGGGTCCGCGGCGATCGCCGCCAGCAGCGCGACCAGATCCTCCCGGACCCGCTCGGCGCCCGCCGGGTCGAGGAGCGCCGGGTTGTACTGCAGCCGCGCCGCCGTGCCCGCCGGGTCGTCGACGATCTGCAGGTGGAGCGTGTTGCGCACCCAGCCGTTGAACATCATCCACTCCACCGACGCGCCCAGCCCGGGGAACAGCGGGCCCGTCTCCGGCCGCCGGCGGTAGCTGAGCGACACGGGGGTGAGCGCGGCGCGCGGGCCGATCCCGTCCACGGCCCTGGCCAGCGGCACCTCGCGGTGCCGGTACAACCGCCGCAGCTCGACCCGCAGGCTCCGGGCGAACTCGCCGAACGTGCCCGCCTCCGGCGCCCCGATCACGGGCAGCTCGTTGACGAAGGCGCCCACGTGGTCCCGGCTCTGTTCGGTCCGCGTGGACAGGTCCACGCCGACCGCGGGCCGCGCGTTGCCGTACGCGCGCAGCAGCGCGACGTACGCGGCCAGCACCACCTCGAAACGGGTGACCTCCAGCCGCCCGGCCGGCCCGCCGAGGTCCTCCATGACGAAGTCGAGGGCGCAGCCGGGCGCCGCGGCCACGGACACGCCGCTCAGGCCGGGCAGGTGCAGCTCCCGCTGGTCCTGCCACCGGTCCTGCCAGTAGCGCCGCGCGTCCGGCAGCGCGTCCGCCAGCCTGACCTGCTGCTGGAGCGTGACCTCCGGGTGCGTCAGCACCAGCGGCGCCGGCGCCGCACCCCCGTACCAGGAGGCCAGGTCGCGCAGCAGAATGTCCTTGGACTCCCCGTCGAACACCGCGTGATGGGCCTGGAACAGCAGCACGTGCCGCTTGGCGTCCTCCCGGATCAGCGTGAACCGCGCCGCGGGCCCTGCGACCGGATCGACCGGCCCGGCCAGCTCCTCCTCGAGGTCGCCGCCCTCGCGCATCGGCGGCACCCCCTGGGCGAGCACCCGCAGCTCACCGCCGTCCTCGGCGAGCACGCCGCCCAGCACGGGATGCCGGCGCGCCACCTCCTCACACGCCTCCCCCAAGGCCGCCACGTCGAGCGGCCCGTCCAGCCACACGGCCAGCGGCATGTGAAAGGCCCGCCCGCCGACCCCGGCCCGCTCGGTGAGCCACATCCCCTGCTGCGCAGGGGAGGCCGGCCACGATCCGGTCATCTCCCGCCTTCTTTCTCCACAGAGCCTGTTTCCATCACGGAGTCCGCCTGCTCCAGCAGATCGCGCAGGCCGGACTTGACGACCTTCCCCGAGTGGTTCCGGGGCAGGCGGTCCACGAAGATCACTCGCGCCGGCAGCTCGTGCGCGGCCAGCCTCGTCATCAGGAAGGTCCGCAGCTCCGTCACGCGTGGCGCCCGCGACCGGGGCACGACGGCGGCGGCCAGCACGGTGCCCAGCACGGGGTGCGGCACGCCGGTGACGGCCGCCTCTGCCACGTCCGGGTGCTCGTGCAGCGCGGCCTCCACCTGCACGGTCGACACCTTGTACGCCCCGGACTTGACGACGTCGCTCTCCCGGTCGACGAGGTACAGGTAGCCGTCGGCGTCCAGGTAGCCCAGATCGCCCATCCGCACCCAGCCGTCGCGGAAGGTGTGCGCGCTGGCCTGCTGGTCGCGGTAGTACGAGCGCGCGGCGGCGGGAGAGCGCAGCCAGATCTCCCCCGTCTCCCCGGCCGCCAGCGGCCTGCCGTCGGGGCCGGTGATCCGCAGCCCGCTGCCGAGCGCCGGCCGGCCCAGGGCCGCGGGCCGCGACGGGTCGTAGATCATGACGGTCTGGGCGGGCGCCGCCTCGGTCGAGGTGTAGTAGTTCGTCACGGTCGCCTTGGGGAACGCCGCTGCCAGCCGCGCGCACAGCGCCGCCGGCAGCGCGGAGGCCGCCGACCCGAGCAGGACCACGCCGGAGAAGTCGTGCCGCTCGTGCAGCCCGGCGTTGAGCAGCTCCAGGGCCATCGCCGGCACCAGGAACACGGTTCCCACCCGCCGCGACTCGATCAGCCGGGCGAACCTGCCCGGCGTGAACCGCGCCAGGGTCAGCACCGCCGGCCGCGCGTCCAGTGCGTTGATCAGCATGGCCTGGCCGGCGTTGGTGCCGATCGGGAAGGCGTGCAGGAGCAGCCGCGAATGCCCGAACCTGCGGCGATTGGCCCGGGTGGCGCTGCCGTAGGTGAGGTTGGCGTGGGTGGCCGCCACCGCCTTCGGCCGGCCCGTGGTGCCGGAGGTGTAGAGGATCTGCGCCAGATCGGCCGGCCCCGGCGGCTCGGGTTCGCGCGGGCCGGGCTCCAGCTCGTCCGGCACGGCGCTCCAGTAGGCGCCGTCCGGCGGCGCGGCCGGGCCCTTGCCGGCGTGCAGCACTCCGGTCGCCGAGCAGTGCTCCAGCATGTACGCCACCTCGGCCGGCGCGAACCGGTCGGAGATCGGCACGGCCACCCCGCCGGCCAGCTGCGTGGCGCAGTAGGCCACGGCGAAGCCGGTCCAGTTCTCGGCCCCGAACAGCAGCCCCACCCGATCGCCCCGCCGCACCCCGCGCCGGACCAGCCCGCGCGCCAGCGACTCCGCTTGCGCGTGCCACTGCGCGAAGGTCAGCGTGCCGCCCCCGGCGACCTCCAGCGCGACCCGCTCGGGCTCCTCCGCGGCCCGCCTGGCGAGCAGCTCCGGAACGATCATGCCTCACCTCCGGCGCGCCGCCGCAGCTCCGCAAAGATCATGACTCGCCTCCCGCGCGCCGCCGCAGCTGCTCGATGCCGACGAGGTCATCGGGCGGGGCGTCGGGCACCTCCCGATCGAAGCGGGCCAGCACCCTCACCCGCATCGCGCACACCGCGATCAGCGCGATGGCCAGCCCGAAGGCCACGTACATGAGCCCGATCCCGCGCCCCTCCCCCGTCCCGAGCAGCGCCCCCGCCGTCGCGGCCAGCGGCCCGTCCGGCGCCATCAGCGGCTCCAGCACCGTCGCCCCGTACGGCGCCACCAGCCCGAACCCGATCGGCAGCGTGGACCAGGCGACCAGCGTGTTGAGCGCGATGACCCGCCCGTGGAACCGCTGCGGCACCTTGACCTGGATGATCGTCGCGTACACGCCGTTGAGCAGCGTCAGGCACAGCGACATCCCGAACGCCCCCGCGGCGATCGCCACCAGATCCGCCCGCACGCCGACAAGCACGCAGAACGCCGCCAGCGCGAGCGTGAACAGCAGCACCCCGCGCAGCCGCCGCCGGCGCGGCCCGCCCCACACGGCCATCAGCAGCCCGCCGGCCAGCACGCCGATCCCGCCCGCCAGCGACACCCGCCCCACGTCCTGCAGCGTCGCGAACGACAGCACCAGCGGCGAGATCATCAGGAACAGCGGCGACAGGAACACGTTCAGGACGGCGAAGAACACCAGCATCCCGCGGAAGCCCCGGTTTCCCCAGGCCAGCCGCCAGCCGCCGACGATCTCCGCCATGACCGTCTCGCGCCGCCGCCAGGCCATGCTCCGGGGGAACCGGACCGCCAGCACCACCGCGGCCGCGAACACGTACGACAGCACGTCGATGACCAGGATGCCCTCCAGCCCGATGACCGCCATCAGCCCGACGGCCACCAGCGGCACCGCCACCTGGGCCGTGCCGGTGACGAGCTGCACCACCCCGTTGGCGTGGCCCAGGAACCGTTTGGGGACGAGTTGCGGGATCGCCGAGGCGTACGCGAAGCGCTGGAAGGTCAGCGCGACCGACAGCAGCGCGAGCAGCGGGTAGACGTGCCAGATCTCCAGGTTGCCGGTCCACAGCAGCACCCCCAGGACCAGCTGCACGCCGCCCGCGGTGACGTCGCCCGCGAGCATCACCGCGCGCCGGTCGTGCCGGTCGACGACGGCCCCGGCCAGCGGCGCGACCAGCATGCCGGGCAGCAGCCCGAGGACCGCGAACAGCGCGAAGTTCGCCAGCGAGCCGGTGGTCGTGTAGATCCACAGCGGCACGGCGAACTCGGTCAGCGCCGACCCCAGGATCGACACCAGCTGCCCGGCCGCGACCAGCGCGAACCGCCCCATGCCCGGCCGCGCCTGGCGTTCCGTCGAGGGGGCCGTCGAGGGGGCCGTCGAGGGGGCCGTCGAGGGGGCCGGGGAGTCTCCGGAGGACACGCCCTCCAGCCACCACGTCGATCGCGGCGTGCGCGCCAGCGGCTCGGTACGTCCCTCGGCGATGGCGCGGTGCGTGCCGGTCACGATGGCCGCCAGTTCCTCCGCCCGATATTTCAGGAAGAAGTGCCCGGCCTCGTCCAGCACGACCAGGGCCGTCAGCTCCGACAGCACGTGCCATTCGCGGTAACGCTCCTGGTAGAACTCCATCGCCGGGTCACGCTCGCCCGCCAGCGCGATCACCGGCGCCCGCAGCGGGGCCCCGTCCGCCCCAGCCGCGGCCTCCTCGAACATGCGGGTGAAGTACCGCTCCGCCTGCCGGGTGCCGCGCCGCCGGTTGCGGACCATGAGGTCGAGCTGTTCGCGCCCGACCTCCTCCACGTCCAGGCCGGCGGAGCGCAGGTCGTCGATCCAGGCCTGGTTGCCGCGGATGCGCTCCATGAGCTCGGTCAGGCCCGACAGGCGGCCGCGGGGGCGGGCGAAGGGGAAGACGCCGCCGAGGTACACCGCCTCGACCTCGCGGCCGGCGTCCTCCAGCCTGCGGGCGATCTCGGCGGCCAGCATCACGCCGAGGCCGCAGTGGCCGTACAGGGTGATAGGGCCCTCGATGCCGTCGAGGATCTCCTGCACGCACCCGTCGGCGACCTCGTCCAGCGGCCGGGCCTCCTCGCCCAGCTCGTGCCCCGGCACCGCGATCGAGTACAGCGCCCAGTCGGCCGGCAGCGCGTCGGCCAGCGGCTGGTAGATGACCGCGCTGCCGCCCCCGTACGGCGCGCAGACCAGCGTCGAGGTGGGCGTCCTGGCGGGGGTGAGCCGGTGCAGCAGGTGGCGCGGGCCGTCGCCGGCCGACTCCAGCAGCGCGGCCAGCTCGCGTACGGTGCGGTGCTTGAACAGGTCGAGCACGGTGACGGAACGCTCCGGCACCTCCTGCCTGAGCCGGGCCACCACCCGCATGGCCAGCAGGGAGTGGCCGCCGAGCTCGAAGAAGTCGTCCGTGGCGCCGACCTCGGTGACGCCGAGCAGTTCGGCCCACACGGCGGCGACCGTCTGTTCGGCGGCGGTCCGCGGCGGCTCGAACCGGCCGGTCGTCTCCGGCGCCGGGTCGGGCAGGGCGGCCCGGTCCACCTTGCCGTGCGACTTCAGCGGCGGCGGCTCGTCCAGCCACACGTACCGGGCGGGGATCATGTAGTCGGGCAGCCGCTCGGCCAGCCAGGTGCGTATCTCGGCGGCCTCGGGCCGGACCTCACCGGCCGCACCGGCATCGGCGGCATCGGCGGCGTCGGCGGCATCGGCGGCATCGGCGGCATCGGCGGCATCGGCGGCATCGGCGGCATCGGCGAGGAGGTACGCCACGAGGAGACCGCCGCGCATGTCGGCGATCGCCGACGTCACGCCGGGACAGCGGCCGAGCACCGACTCGACCTCGGCCAGCTCCACCCGGTAGCCGCGGATCTTCACCTGCAGGTCGCGGCGGCCGAGGAACTCCAGGTTCCCGTCGGGTAGGTGGCGGGCCAGGTCGCCGGTGCGGTACATGCGAGCGCCGGGCGGGCCGTACGGGTCGGGCAGGAACCGTTCCGCGGTCAGGGCGGGACGGTCGAGATAGCCCCTGGCCAGCCGGTCCCCGCCGAGGTACAGCTCCCCGGCGACGCCGACCGGCACCGGCTCCAGATGCTCGTCCAGCACGTACGCCCGAGCCCCCGGCAGCGGCCTGCCGATGGGGAGCGTGGTGGTGGTGCCGCCGGTGCTCTCGACCGGGTAGGTGGTGACGCCGACCGTCGCCTCGGTCGGACCGTAGTGGTTGACGACCCGGCAGCGCCCGGCGGCGGCCAGCTCCTCCGCCCAGTCGCGGGGCGCCGCCTCGCCGCCGAGGATCAGCAGCTTGCGCGGCAGCACGTCGGCCTGCAACGCGGCCAGATGGGACGGGGTGATCTTGAGGTAGTCGATGCCGGCGTCCCGGACGTACTCGGCCAGCTCGTGCCCCGCCGTGCGCGGCGGGATGATGTGCAGCGTCCCGCCGGTCATCAGGCACGCGTAGAAGACCGTCACCCCGAAGTCGAAGGCCAGCGACTGCAGCAGCCCGTACGAACCGCCGGGTTCGATCCCCAGCCGCTCCCGCAGGCCCGCGAGATACACCAGCGCCTGCCGGTGCTGGATCGCCACGCCCTTGGGCCTGCCGGTGGTGCCGGAGGTGTAGATGACGTAGGCCAGGTCGTCGGGGGTCACGTCATGAGGGACCGGCGCCTCGTCGCCGTCGGGCTCGTCGAGGCCGACCGTGACCAGCCCGTCGGGTAACCGCCCTCTGGAGGACGGATCGGTCACCGCGATCCGTACCTCGGCGTCCCGCACCACATAGGCCAGCCGCTCGGGCGGATGCTCCGGATCCAGCGGCAGGTACGCGGCCCCCGCCTTGAGCACGCCGAGCACCGCCACGGCCAGTCCGGCCGACTGCTCCAGGCACAGCGCCACCCGTTCCCCGGGCCCGGCGCCGAGGGCCCTCAGCCGCCGGGCCAGCCGGTCGGCGCGGGCGCCGAGCTCCCCGTACGTGAGCGAGACGTCCCCCGCGACCACCGCGACCGCCGCCGGATCCTGCCCGTCGACGACCTCGTGCAGCAGCCGGATCCCGGCGGGCGGCGCCGGCTCGGCGACCCCGAGCTCCAGCACGCGCCGCCGCTCGTCCGGGCCGAGCAGCGGCAACCGGGAGATCGGCAGCGCGGGGTCGGCGACCGCCGCCCGCAGGAGCGTCTCCAGGCATCCCGCCAGCCGCCGCGCCGTGTCCTCCCGGAACAGCGCGGTGCTGTACGTGAGCTGCCCGTGCAGCCCGCCGCCGCCCTCGAAGAGGTAGAGCGCCAGGTCGAACCGGCTGGCCACGGTCGGGATCGGGTACGGCTCCGCGCCCAGCCCGGAGGTGTCCAGGGTCCGGCCGCGATAGTTCTGCAGCGCGAACATGGTCTGGTAGACCGGCGTGCGGCTGACGTCCCGCTCCACGGACAGCTCGGTGACGAGCCGGTCGAACGGCAGCGCCTGATGCGCGAAGGCGTCCAGGGTGGAGTCGCGGACCCGGCCGAGCAGCT
Source organism: Nonomuraea jabiensis (assembly GCF_014204795.1). Taxonomy (GTDB): domain Bacteria; phylum Actinomycetota; class Actinomycetes; order Streptosporangiales; family Streptosporangiaceae; genus Nonomuraea; species Nonomuraea jabiensis. Next base: position 10,147,418 of record NZ_JACHMB010000001.1, read on the forward strand.
CGCCGAAGGTGGGGTCGCCGCGCAGGTCGGCCCGGATCGCCAGGGTGTTGATGAACGGCCCGACGACCGTCTCCAGCTCCGGCAGCTCCCGCCCGGACACCGGCGACCCCACCGCGAAGTCGTCCTGCCCGGCGAACCGGCCGAGCAGCACCTGGAAGGCGGCCAGCAGCGTCATGTACGGCGTGGCCCGGTGCGCCTTGCCCAGCTCCGCGATCGACGCGGTGAGGGCGGGGTCCACGACGACGTCCACGGCGGCGCCGGCCCAGCGCTGCTCGGCGGGCCGGGGCAGGTCGGTCGGCAGCTCCAGCGCGGGCACCCCGTCCAGCCGGGACACCCAGTAGCGCACGTCGTCGTCGAAGGTCCGGCCGCGCTGCCAGTGCGCGTAGTCGCCGAACTGCAGCGGCACCGGCGCCAGCTCGCGGCCCGCGTGCAGCGCCAGCAGCTCCTGGAACAGGATGTCGCACGACCAGCCGTCGGTGATCGCGTGGTGCATGGTGAGCAGCAGCACGTGCTCACGCGTGGTTTCCTCGGGGGCCGAGCGCACGAGCAGGGCGCGCAGCAGCGGCGGGCGGGCCAGGTCGAACGGCCGGGTCAGCTCCCGGTCGATCTCGCCGGGGTCGTCGGTGACGCGGAACTCCACGACCGGCTCCTCGGCGACCACCGCCTCCGGGCGGCCGTCCGGGGTGGTGACCAGGCTGGTACGCAGGCTCTCATGCCGCCGGGTGAGCTCCGTCAGGGCCCTGGCCAGGGCGTTCTCGTCGAGCTCACCGGTCAGGCGGACCGCGAACGGCACGGTGTAGGCGGCCGTGCCCGGGGCGTACTGCTCAAGGAACCACAATCGCTCCTGCATGGCCGACGGCGGCGGCGCGGTGCCGGGGTCACGGCGGGGGACGCTGACCTTGGTGCCGCGCGCCCGCAGGCGACGCTCCAGCAGGGCCTGCTTGGCCGGTGAAAGGGAGCTCCTGGTCACGCGTCTTTCTCCTCGGAACACGCGGTCGTACACGTACGGAGGTCCGCGACGATGACGCGGATGTGTTGCAGCCGGGGCGGCGAAGCCTGGATGAGGCCGTGGGAACGCTCCCACGAGGGAGGCTAGGTTTCGGCTCCTTCGAGGTCAAGGGCTAGATCCGCATTTCCGAATGCCCACCGTGGTCTAACAAGAACAATTCGCGATGTGCGCACGTCAACCCGGCGATTCTGTGCACCTTGTCTTTCGGGTCCTTGACAGTCCGGAAACATCTTCGTCATATATCTGGGAGCGCTCCCACAGCGTGTCATCAACTCTGACCTGCGCGCGCAAGGAAGGCGAGCGGCCGCGCCCTTTGAACCGCCCCCGCGCACGGGTCACCTGCCGCGAACCCCTGAGGTTCTGGGAGCAGGGTTGGCCCATGATTACCGAGTACGCCGAGCGCGTGTGGCGCGGCGAATCGGACGACAGCGTCGTGGACGCGGGGCTGCAGAGCAAGGGCGTTCAGCCGATCGCCGAGGGTGTCGGTTGGTGGCCGGGGTTCGGCAATGTGACCGCATTCGAGACCGAGGGCGAGTTGGTACTGTTCGATGACATAACGCTCGAATGGGTCAACAACCGCTTTATATGAATAAATCGTGGCCAAAGGCCCCGATTCCTCGAACGGCCCCGTCCCGAAGACGTGGTCGACGTGCCCATGCGAGTAGAAAGCCGTGGCCAGCGGAGCCCGCGTCCAGGCCCTGACATCCTCGTGCAATTTCGCCGCCGAGAACGCGCTCCCGGTGCGTCGCCCGGACGGCCGGGCGCCTGCGCGGCGTCAGGCGCGCTCGAAGGGAAGCACTTCCGTCAGATGGAGGATCAAGGCCCCCGGGTTCCTGGTCTGCGTCATGATCCTGCCGGCCCGGTGAACTCGAAGACCAGCCCTTCGCCCGACTTGAGCGATTGGACCGTCTTCCCTTCGACCGCCCGCCGCAGATTGCTCTTGACCGTCTCGTCGTAGGCGACCAGGTGCCCGGAGTCCGCCACGACCTGCTGCCCGGCTGCCAGCTCGATCAGGTCCATCGCGCCGTAGCAGCCGAGCACGACGACGCCGTCGCCCTGGCTTTGATGAGGAAGCCGCCCTCGCTGTCGATGAGGTTGGACATGCCGCCCCACTTGGTGGCGATCTCCACGCCGTCGCTGGAGGCGATCCACGATCCCCTGGTCAGCAGGAGCGCGTTGTCGCGCCGTACCTCGGCGGCCTGGAGATCGCCCGGCAGGTCGCACACGATTCGTTGACAACCCGTGAACGCCGTGACCTGGATCAGGTTGATCGCCTGGCCGACCTCGCGGCCCCACCGACGGAACCCGGCAACGACCGGCGTGGCCGCTGCGACTGGAGGCGGTGAACGGCCCGTCCGGAGGCGTCCGTCGCCTCGCCTGGGGTCCCGGCACGCGCGAGGAGTTGCACCGTGTCCTGCCGGTTGCGGCGTCGTACGGCCTGCCGTCCGGCGGTGGAAGGTGTGCTCGCCGTCGCCCTTACCGAGGGACCCTCGCGCGCCCGCAGGCTCATTTACCCCCAGGGGGTATATTGGGCACCGAGGTCGTGCGGGTGGGTGTCGAAGGTGTTGGAACGAGCCGGATTCAAGATCATTTCGGCACGATTGGAAGGAGACAAGGACATGACGATCCACGTCGAGGTGATCGAGACCTCTTCCCTGGGGGACCGCAGTTATCTGGCCCACGACGGGCGCGTCGCGGTGGTGGTCGATCCGCAGCGCGACATCGACCGCGTCCTGGCCCTCGCCGGGCGCCTGGGGGTGCGCGTCACCCACGTGGTGGAGACCCATCTGCACAACGACTACGTCTCCGGCGGTCTGGCGCTGGCGCGGGTGAGCGGGGCGGCGTACCTGGTGGGCGGGGCCGAGGAGGTCGGTTTCGACCGCGTGCCGGTCGCGGGCGGAGATCGGATCGCCGTCTCCGAGCGGATGTGGCTGGACGTGGTGAGCACACCGGGACACACGTTCCACCATCTGTCCTACGTGCTGGCCGGGCCGGGCGGTCCGGAGGGGGTGTTCACCGGGGGCTCGCTGTTGTTCGGCGGCACCGGGCGTACCGACCTGCTGGGCGCCGAGCACGCCCGCACCCTGGCCCGCCACCAACACGCCTCCGCGCGGCGGCTGTCCGACCTGCTGCCCGACGGCGCGCGGCTCTGGCCCACGCACGGGTTCGGCAGCTTCTGCGCGGCCACGCCGTCCGGCGCGTCCGCCTCGACCATCGGCCGGGAGAAGGACGTCAACGCGGTGCTGCGGATGGAGGCCGACGACTTCGTCACCCACCTCCTGGAAGGGCTGGACGCCTACCCCGCCTATTACGCCCACATGGGCGCGCGCAACGCCGCCGGCGCGGAGCCGATCGACCTGACCCCGGCGCGGCCGGCCGACAGCGCGGAGCTGCTGGCCCGCCTGCGGGCGGGTGAGTGGGTGGTGGACCTGCGCTCGCGCAAGGCGTTCGCGGACCGGCACCTGGCCGGCACGCTCAGCTTCGGCCTGGACGGGCCGATGGCGACCTGGCTGGGCTGGCTGGCCCCCTGGGGTACGCCCCTCACGCTGCTCGGCGAGTCCGCCGAACAGGTGGCCGCCGCCCAGCGCGAGCTGGCCCGCATCGGCATAGACCGTCCGGCCGCCGCGTCGACCGGCACCGTCGAGCAGTGGGCCGGGCACGACCCGGACCTGATCGCCGACCTGACCACCGCGACCTTCTCCGACCTGGCCGCCGCCCGCACGGGCGAACCGGCCACTGCGCGCGCGGGTGAGCCGACCGGCGCTCGTGCGGGCGAGCCGGCCGGTGGCCTGACTGTCCTGGATGTGCGGATGGGCAACGAATGGCGGGCCGGCCACGTGGCCGGCGCCGTGCACATCCCGCTGCCCGAACTGCCGGGGCGCCTGGCCGAGGTGCCGGAGGGAACGGTGTGGGTGCACTGCGGCAGCGGCTACCGGGCCGCGGCGGCCGCGAGCCTGCTGGCCCGCAGCGGCCGCCAGGTGGTCCACATCGACGACGCCTACTCCCACGCCGCCGACGCCGGCCTGCCCATCACCACCTCCGACGACAAGCCTTCTTGACCGCCTTCGGTTCCTCCAAGCAGGGCCAGGCCGAGCGCTCGAGCCGGTCGGCCCTGCGGACGCCGAAAGCACGCGATTGTAGTCACGATGACCCGTAAAGCAGCTTTAGTCACAATGGCAACGCATGAATGGTCTGCCCCACCTGTGCAGAGAGCGTAGGGCGTGGAAGCGACGGCCTCGATTTTTTGCCAAGTGTCAGAATCCCTACAGGCGCGGCATTTCAGCCCCACTCAGCCACCCACACCCTCGAATCCGATTTGCACTACTTGCACTATCTATGGCTATATGTCTATCTTTTGCCTAGTCGCGGCACACATGTGGCGCCCTTTGGCCGCATCGTTGCCGCTTCGTTGACCGGACCGTGCGCTGCCCGGAGAAGTTCTTCGGAGACAGCGTCCGGCCGCCGAATCCGCGCCTTGCGGAACCGGGGACCCACCTTTCTTGGGGTGAATCGGACGCCAGCCCAGGCTGCGCCACGTAGGGCACTTCCAGGCCCGAACCCGTCAGCTAACCCGGTAGGCGGTATGGGAGCAAGGAGTCAATCCCGTCATGTCCAAGCCTCGGCTTGCCGCAATCGCCTGCGTCCTCAAGAATCACCGCGACCTCCTCACCAAGTACCTCAGCTTCGCCGTCGCCGGCGCCATCCTCGCCGGAACCATCGCCATCACGAGCTTCGCATTCGCATCACCCACTGCGCAGCACCCGGTGCCGGAGACTCGTCATGGAGCCAGACCCCTCATCTACGGCCTGGACATCTCCAATTACGAGCCCCTGTACGACTGGAACGCCAGCCCGGCCAAGTTCGGCATCATCAAGGCCACGGAAGGCACCGCCTTCCGCGATGCCTCATTCGCCAGGCACTGGCGCAAGCTGGGCAAGAAGGGGATCGTACGCGGGGCGTACCACTACGGCCACCCGCGCAACAATCCCATCGCGGAGGCCGAGCACTTCCTGTCCGTGGTGAACTCGCAGCCCGCCAAGGCCGGCGACCTGCTGGTCCTCGACCTGGAGACCACGGACGGCAGATCCGTCGCCGAGGTCAACGCCTGGGCCAAGGCGTGGCTGTCGTACGTGAAGGACAAGACGGGCATCACCCCGATGTTCTACAGCGGCTGGAACTTCGCCAACAAATACGGCAAGGGCCTGGCCCAGTACCCGCTGTGGGTCGCGCACTACAGCAAGGCCAGGGGGGCGGTCACCCCGCCCGCCGACTGGAAGTCCTGGACCATCCACCAGTACTCCGAGTCCCCTGTCGACCAGAACGTCTCCGCGCTGACCGCCGACCAGTTGCGTGGGCTGGGCCGCCCCACCGCCTGAGCCGGCACGGCAGGAGTGGCAGCGGGTCCACGCCGCGCTCACCTCCTCTCGGCCCGGAGGAGCAGGCATGGGCCCGGCAGTCTTGCCCCATGCAAATCTTGCACAGTGCCATGAACACTCCCGCACCCCTCCCGCGTATCCCTCAGTGACCGGCGCCACTCACGAAGGCCGCGTCCACGGGACCGGAAGGGGATGACGGCGTAATGCGACTCCTCGACAGCCGTCGCGCTCTCATCAGTTGCGGCATTGCCGCCCTCTGCACTCTGACCGCCTGCGCCGGCTACACGCCGACGCCCGTCGCCGACACCGCCGGCCTCAGCACCGAGCCGACCGCCGTCGAGACCGAACCGACCGGCGCGCCCACCGTCCGGGGGGTGGAGGACGAGCCGGAGATCGGCACCCGGCAGACCAAATGGGGACCGCTGACCGAGGCCGACCAGGAGCTCATCCGGAAGGTCCGGCTCGCCAGCCTGTGGGAGATGCCCATGGCCCAGGACGCGATACAGCGCGCCAACAGCGCCCGCGTCCGCCAGGTCAGCAGGGAGATCGCAGCTCAACACGACACGCTCGACGGGCAGGTTCGCGACGTGGCCGCCAAGCTGAAGGTCAAGCTGCCGGTGAAGCCCACGCCTCAGCAACAGGACTGGATGGCCGACATTTCCGGCAGGTCCGGATCTGCCTATGACACCACGTACGTCAAATGGCTGCGCCTGGCGCACGGACAGATCTTCACCCTGATCGGCACGGTACGCGGCACCACGCAGAACACCCTGGTCCGGCGCTTCTCCGAACAGGCCAACGCCGCGGTGCTCAACCACCAGCGCCTCCTGGAGAGCACCGGCCTGACCACACCCGAGAGCTTCCCCACCCCGTCCATCTGAGTGCTCAGGCGGTTGCTCGTCGGCGGCGCGAGGCGCCGCGCGAGGTCCGCGATTCAGACAGCGGACCAGCCCAGCGGGTTCGGCACGTTCACGGGCGGCTCGCCGCCCGCCTCGTTGAAGGCGTTCATCGCCGAGATGAGCGCCCGGCGCTGCCTGTCCGACATCCGCGCCACGATCGCGCCGATCTCCTCCCTGCGGCGCGCGGTCACCTCGTCCACGATGCGGCGTCCCTCGTCCGTCAGCCGCATCAGGCTCTCGCGCCGGTTGTGCGGGTTGACCTCGCGTACGATCAACCCGGCGGCCACCAGCCGATCGGCCATCCGCATCGCCGTGGAGGAGTTGACGCCCAGCAGCTCCGCCATCGTGACCAGCTTCGTCTCGCCGTGGCCGGCCAGCACCACCAGCATCCTGAACTGCGGCAACGTGACCCTGTCCGCCACCGCCCCCAATGACCTCACCGCGACCGCCACCAACAGGCGCGACCCGGTCAGCACCGCCGTGACGACAGCGGAAAGATCCGCTCCCTGCGCCTGGAGGTCATCGTGTTCCTTCATAGGCACTGTTGTACATGCCGCGCCCCATCACGGGCACGAGATGCTCATCGCCGATGAGAGCGGAATCCGCGGGTCCAGGTGGCCGTCCTGGACCGCGGTGAACAAGGGCACGAGGATCCACGGGCCAAATCGCGAAAAGGGCTGACCTGGGAGAACCGGCTCATACAGGTCGTGCGATAGATATACCGTGAGACCGTTTCCCTTCCGACGGCGCGCGGCCCCGGACGTCACTGCGGAAAGCAATGACGCCGACCTCATCACCGCTGTCGCCGCGCGGAGCACCGTCGCCCTGCGCATCCTCCACCAGCGCCACGCCCCCTGGCTGCGCGCCCGCCTGGCTCGCCGCTGCGCCGACGCGGACGCCATCGACGACGCGCTGCAGGAGACTTTTCTGGCCGTGTGGCGCTCGGCGGGTGGTTTCCGCGGCGACAACCCGGCCGGCTGGTTGTGGACGATCGCCGTCCGCCGTCTGATCTCCGCTCTGCGCGGCCGCGGCGCGCGCTGGGTCGGCTCCGGCATCGAACCGAACGACAGCTCGCCGGTCGCCTCGGCCGAGGACGTGGTCCTGCTGAGCGTGGAGCACGGTGACCTCGGCGCCGCCTTGAACAGGCTCTCTCCAGAGTTGCGCGCCGTCATCGAGGCGACCGTCCTCGACGGCCTCACCACCAAGGAGGCCGCCGGTCTCCTGGGCATTCCGGAAGGCACGGTCAAGACCCGCGCCATGCGGGCCAGGGCCCGGTTGCGCGAGGAGCTGTCATGAGTAGCTGGCACATTCCCGATGACCTGCGCGAGCGCTACCTCGAAGGCACGCTCGGACCGGCGCTGGCCATGTCCGTGGACGCGCATCTCGGCCGTTGCGCTGATTGCCGGGCGGCGGTGCCGTACGACAAGGACTGGCTCGAAGCGTCCTGGGCGCGGCTGGAGGCCGAGCTGATCACGCCGCGCCCGAGCCTGGCGGAGCGTTTCCTGCGTTACAAAGGGGTGCCCGACCACCTGGCCAGGCTGCTGACGGCGACACCGACGCTGAGCCAGGCCTGGCTGGCCGCCGTGGTGGCGGTACTGGCGTTCGCGGTCCTTGCCGCGCGCGCGCAGGCCGAACTGCTGCCCGCTTTCCTCATCGTCGCGCCGATGCTGCCGCTGGCGGGCATCGCGCTCGCCTACGGGCCCCGCGTCGATCCCGCCCACGAACTGGTCGCCGCCACGCCGATGTCCGGCCCGCGGCTGCTGCTGACCAGGGCCACGGCCGTGCTGGCGGTGTCGGTCGTGCTGGCCGGGCTTGCCTCACCGCTGCTGGCCGCACCTCCCGGTCTGGCCGCCGCCTGGCTGCTGCCCGCGCTGGCCGCCGCCTCGGGCTGCCTGGCCCTGTCGAACCGGCTGCCGGTGCCGATCGCCGCACTCACCGTGGGCGGGGTGTGGCTGGCCATCGTCGGCACGGGCCGCTTCATCGGCAGCTGGCTGGCCGTCTTCGGTCCCGCTCCGCAGATCGGGTACGGCGTGGCCGCCCTCCTCCTGACATACCGCTTCTACAAGGTGAGCAGCAGATGATCCAGATCAAGGAACTGACCAAGACCTACGGCGCCAAACGGGCGCTCAACGGCCTCGACCTGACGCTCGGCACCGGCGTGACCGGTCTGCTCGGCCCGAACGGCGCCGGCAAGACCACCCTGCTGCGCTGCCTGGCCACCACCCTCGCCCCCGACGGCGGCGCGGTGGACGCCTTCGGCCTGGACCCGGCCGACCGCGTGCAGCGGACCGCGCTGCGGCGCAGGCTCGGCTACCTGCCGCAGAACCCCGGCTCCTACCCGCATTTCACCGCCTTCGACCTCGTGGACTACGTGGCGATCCTCAAGGAGCTGACCGACCGGAAGCACCGGCACGCCGAGGTGCGCCGGGTGCTGGCCGAGGTGGACCTCACCGACCAGGCCATGACAAAGGTGCGCAAACTGTCGGGCGGCATGCGCCAGCGGCTCGCGCTGGCCCAGGCGCTGCTGGGCGAGCCGGACCTGCTCATTCTCGACGAGCCGACCGTGGGCCTCGACCCGGAACAGCGGATGATGTTCCGCGCACTGGTCTCACGGCTCGGCGAGAGCCGTACCGTCGTGTTGTCCACCCACCAGACCGAGGACGTCGCCGCGCTGTGCGAGCGAGTGGTGGTCATGCGGGACGGCCGGGTCGTCTTCGACGGCACCCCCGGCGCGCTCGCGGCCGTCGCAGACGGCCGGGTGTGGCTGTCGGACGCGCCGCCCGCCACGTCGGAGCTGTTCTGGCGGACGGCCGACGGCCGCTACCGCACGCTCGGCCCGCGGCCGCCGGCCGCCGACGCGGCGGTGCCCGGTGTCGAGGACGGCTACCTCATGCTGCTCGGGGAGGCGGCGTGACGCGGCGGCTGTTCCTGTTCGAGACGCGCAGGCTGGTGCGGCACCCGCTCGTGTGGGGCGCGACCGTCCTGGTGCTGGCGCTGCAGACCTTCCTCAGCTGGGGCCAGCAGCCCGACCTCACGATGGACCCGATCAACGCCACCGGGCTGGCCACCTGTCTAGCCTCGGCGGTCCTGATCACGGCGAGCCTGGCCACCTCACGCGACGGGCGGCACGGCATGCCGGAAAGCCTCGCCGGCCTGCCCGGGCGGGCCGAGCACCGCACGCGGGCCCTGCTGCTGGCCACACCGCTGGTCGCGGCGCTCGCAGCGGGTGTGGCCGTAGGCGGTTACCTGGCGATCCGGCTGCTGAGCGGCCCCGCCGGAGGGCGGTTGGACGTGTGGGAGCCACTGACGGCGGTGGCTGCCACAGTCCTCGCCGCGACGCTGGGCGTGGCCGTCGGCCGTTGGACGCGGTGGCTGATCGCCGGGCCGCTGGTGGTGGCCGTGCTCGGCTTCCTCATTTACATGAACCCGACGAACGGACAGGCCCGCTGGCTGCTGCCGGTGATGCAGGCCCACCGGCCGGACTGGCCCGACCGCCCGTCCGCGCTCCACCTGGTGTACGTGCTCGCCGTCGCCGCCGTCTTCGGCGGGATCGCGCTGCTCAGGCATCGGGTACGGCCGGCACCCGCTGTGGCTGTGGTGGTGGCGCTGGCGGTCGCGGTGCCCTCCGGGGCCATCGCGGCGTCCACCCGGCCACCGAGCAGGTTTCCCACGAACGTGGAGCTGACTGTCGACCATGTGGACTCCCGCGTGCGTGAGCGCTACTTCGGCCCCGATGCCTACCGCTGCACGGAGCGCCAAGGGCTCACCTACTGCGCCTTTCCCGGTTACGAACCGTGGATCCCGCTGTGGGAACAGGCGGTCCAGCCGGTCGTGGCGGTGCTGCCCGCCGCGCTGCGGGCACGGGCGCCCCAGGTGCGGCAGATGAGTCCGACCTGGAGCTTCGCCGATGATTCGGGCGTGATCCGGCCGTCGATGAGCTGGGGGCATCCCGACCAGCGCAGGATGCTGGCCGAGGACGTGGCCTTCCGGGCGACCGGGCTGTACGACTCGGCCGCCAAGCACTTCAACCCCTCCCGGCGCGCCGCACCGTGTGACGTGCGCGGTCAGGCCCGCACGGTAGTGGCGCTCTGGCTCATCGGCCAAGTCTCCCCTCCCGAGGCCCGGCGGCAGCTTTATGTCGACCATCACCTGGGACGCCTGTCCGGTCTGGACTGGGGCCCGGCCGAGATCGGCTACGCCAAGCTTCTGCTGGCCTCCCCCGGCGCCCGTGAGAAGGTCCAGGCCAACTGGGACACGCTCGTCAAGCCCACCACCACGATCGACCAGGCCTTGCCGCTGCTCGGGCTGGAACGGAAGTTCGACGCGCCGATGGGAGCCATGCCATGCCTCTAACACTGCCCGCCCGCCCCCAGGCCGCCCGATCCGCCGCGGACGCACCCATCACGTCCGCCCCTGCCCCGCCACCATCCCGCTGGCGGGTGGCGCTCCTGCTGGTGCGCCCCCTCGCTCGGGCCATCGACTGGGGACCTCTGGCCGTGGTCGCCGCCTTCACCGCCGGGCTGGTGAGCCTGGTGGAGTACGGGGAGGCACTGCCCGGGGGCGACGCGCTCGTGCTCATGCGCATCTGTGGCACCCTGCTCGGCGCGGCGGCGGCCTTCGGGCTGGTCGATGCCATGTCCGCCGACCTCGGCGCCGCCGCGGTCCCCCGATGGGTCCGACAGGCGCTGCGCTGCCTGCTGCCCGGTGGCGCCGCGATCGCGATCTGGCTGGCCGCCTTCTCCTACATCTTGACCCGCCTGCCCGAGGGCGCCCTGTTCCCGGTCGGCGACCTGCTCATCGAGGTAGGCGTCTGCCTCGGCATCGCGCTGGCGGCCGCGGCGACCGCCGTGCGGTTCGCACCCGGACGGCAGGCCGCCATGGCCGCCATGGTGGTCCAGCTGGCGATGGTGCTGGGGACCATCCTGCTCCCCGAGCAGGCCCGGCTCTGGCCGCCGACCTGCGGGTTCGGGTACTGGGATCAGGCACACCTGTTCTGGCTGGCGATGCTGCCCCTGCCGTACCTCTGGCTGATCACCGCGGGGCGCGACCTGCGGCGCTGACCCGCCGCGCTGTCAGGCGATGACTTCGGCGGCCCGCATGGCGGGCCGCCAGCCTCCCTTGAAGACCACCATCGACAGCAGGAACCACCCAGCGCCACGCCGCGTGGCGCGCACCCTCGACCGCCCGTCGCGGCTACGCCGTCGGCACGATCGTTCTGGAAGCGGTGCTGCCGCCGCACCACGGCCCCACTGAGACCGTACCGGTCACGATGTCCGACGTCGGCCTCGACGAGCGCGACGGCATCGAGGCGAAGGCGGCCGTCGTCGGCCGGCTCGCGAAGGCCCTGGAGGTCATCCGCCGCAGCGACCCGGCACGGATCACGACCCTGGGCGGCGAATGCTCGGTGAGCGTGGCGCCCTTCAGCGAGCTCGCGCGTCGCCGTCAGTTCTCGACGCCCGTGGCCGCGTGGGAGGTCCCGACCGGCTTGGACTCGGGCGAGCCCCGCTGCCGTAGATAGATCGCCAGCACCACCATCGACAGCACGGCCAGGAGCTCCGACTGCCAGTTCTGCAGGCTACGGTTCCAGAACTCCGGCGAGGTGACGTACGCCCCCCATCCGACGGGATCACGCAGGTCGTCCAGCCGCTCGCTGTTGTACGCGGCCAGCCCCGCCACCGACTGCGCCAGCCACGACAGCACGAAGATCGCCCCCATCACCAGCGCCAGCGAGTTGCCGAACAGCCACAGCCGCAACCCCCCGGTCCTGGCCCACGCCGGGGAACCGTCATGGGCATACCGTCCGACCTGCTGCTCCTCATCCGATTCCAGCCCTTCCTGACCCACCTTCTTCGACTCGGGCGACCCCTTCTGCACCAGCCAGACGGTGAGCACGATGAACAGGAAGAACTGCAGATACTCCGACTGCCAGTTCTCCGCCACGTCGACCGCGAACGTCGAGGAGGTCACGTACTGCAGGATCGAGACCGGCTCGCCGCCCAGGGCCAGCTCCTGATCGTTGTAGTCCAGCATCCCCGCCACGGCCTGTCCGGCGAGCGCGAGCACGAAGAGGATCAGGAACGCCAGCGCCAGCGAGTTCTCCTTGAGCCACCTCACAGCAAAAACCTCATGAAGCTCCCGCTACCCGGAGGTCAACTCGGCATGCGAGCGACTTGACGCCCGGTGGTGCATAGCTCCCGGAGGGCGGGGTAAACGCGGTCCCATGATGCGCAGCCCGGAGGCAGTCCGATGAAAGGCCACGATGGCGCGGTACGGCGGGCGGCGCCGGAAAGTCCGGCCGAACTGAGCAAGCGCTCGTGGTGGGGCGTCCTCAAGCGCACGGTCAGGGAGTTCCGGGACGACCAGCTCACCGACTGGGCGGCCGCGCTCACGTACTACGCCGTCCTGTCCATCTTCCCCGCGCTGCTCGCGGCGGTGTCCCTGCTGGGCGTGTTCGGCCGGTCGGCGACCCGGCCGCTCTCCGACAACCTGGCGGCCATGGCGCCGGGCCCCGCCCGTGAGGTCATCGACCACGTGCTCCAGGCCCTGCAGAGCAGCCCGCGCGCCGCGAGCATCGCCACCGTCATCGGTGTCGCCGTCGCCTTGTGGTCGGCGTCCGGCTATGTGGGGGCGTTCATGCGCGCCGCCAACGTGATGTACGAAATGCCGGAAGGCCGGCCGATCTGGAAGATTCTCCCCCTGCGCCTGGCCATCACCACCGTCCTGGTGATCCTGATGGCCGTCGGGGCGGTCGTGGTGACGTTCACCGGAGAGCTCGCCGGCCAGGCGGGCCGGCTGCTCGGGATCGGCCAGAGCGCGCTGGCCGTGTGGGGCATCGTCAAGTGGCCGGCCCTGGTGGTCATCGTGACGCTGGTGCTGGCGCTGCTGTACTGGGCCGCCCCCAACGTCGTACAGCCCGGATTCCGCTGGATCACGCCGGGCAGCGTGCTGGCGGTCACGGTGTGGATCGTCGCCTCCGCCGCCTTCGGCTTCTACGTGACCAACTTCGGCTCCTACAGCAAGACCTACGCGGCGCTGGCCGGCGTCGTCGTCTTCCTGATCTGGCTGTGGATCACGAACGTGGCCGTCCTGCTCGGCGTGGAATTCGACGCCGAGCTCGCCCGCGGCCGCGCCATCGCGGCCGGCCAGCCGCCCGAACGGGAGCCGTACGCGGAGCCACGCGACCCCGCCGCTTCCGACGCGGAGGAACATCGGTGACATCCGGCCGCGGGGTCGCCTCTACGGTGCCGCGGCCGGCCGGCCGAGCGGTTGCAGCAGCAGGTTGACGGCTGCGCGGCCGGCTTCGAGCGCGGCTTTGAGTGGCTTGCCGTCTCGGGTGAGGCGGCCGACGCGCGGGGAGTCAAGTGCCGGCCGCACGGACAGCACCGCCGGATCGGGCGCGACCTGGCCCTCGGCGGATGGAGGGGGCACGGGCCGGTCGTACCGGGCGAGCAGCGCGTCGTCGTGCAGCGAGCGGTGGTCGCGCGCGTAGAAACTTCGGTGCAGTGCCTCCGGATAGCTCCGCAGCACGGTCGCGGCGATCAGGCGCGCCCCGTAGGACGGTCGCGCGGCCGGTGCTCCGGCCGCAGCCGGAAGTGCGGGCCGGGACCGCAGGACGAGGACGTGGCTGGCGCCCTGTGCCAGGGCGGTGCGGTACGGGATGGACTCGGCGAGTCCGGCGTCGTAGTAGAGCCGCCCGGCCAGCTCGACCGGCGGACCGGCGAGGAACGGCAGCGCGGCGCTGGCCCGCAGGGCCAGCCGCAGCTCGGCGGGACCGGTCAGATGCGGGCGCAGATCGGTGGATCGCCCGGTCTGTACGTCGGTGGCCAGCGGGTGGTACTCGATGGGGTTGGTCAGGACGGCGTCGAAGTCCATCCGGGTCACTTCGCAGTACAGGTATTCGACCAGGTTCCGCACATCGACCATGGGGCGGCCGCGCAGGAGGTTGGACGGGCGGATCATCGCTCTGGCGTAGACGGGCTCGGCCCAGCCGGTCAGGTTCTCGGGGGTTCCGCTGAGCAGCCAGGCCCCGGTGATGGCCCCGGCCGACGCCCCGTAGACCGCGTCGAAGGCGTGCGCCACTCCGGCCTCGTGCAGGGCCAAGGCCATGCCTGCGGAGACCGTGCCACGCATGCCGCCGCCCTCGATGGCCAGTGCCACCCGGTAGCCGTCCTGGCGCGCGCCGGGACGGCTGCCGCTACGGACCCGGTCGGCTATGACGCGCAGCACCTCGTGCTCGCTTGGCATATGTCCTTCCTTCGGGTGATGTGGCCGGTCACGGTGCCTGGGTCACGTCGCCGGCCAGATACGAGCGAGCCTCGGCCCAGATGTTCGGATCGGGTTGGGTGGTCGTCCAGGTGGTGGACCTGAGCTCTCCCCTCCCCCGGTAGCGCCGCACGATGGCGACGTGGTCCGGCCAGGCGACGAACGTGCGCAGGGCCTGTTCATCCTGCCAGATCGACACCGAGCCGCACCTGCCCTCCAGCGGCTCCGTCCACAGCCACATGCCGACCGCGCCGGGCAGGCCGGGCCACGCGCGGCGCAGGGTGAGCCCGGCCCGGTAGACGCCGGGCAGGTCGCGCAGCCGGCTGATCCGGAAGTCGGTGACGCTGACCAGCACCGAGCCGGTGGCGCCGGCCGCCGGTCCAGGGGTCCAGCGGGATCTCAGCATGCGCAAGCCCTTTCTTCTTTGTACGAACGTTCGTGCCGAGAATAGGAACACACCGAGGACGACGTCAAGCCGCTATCCTGGGCCGAACGTTCGTACGCGGAAGGGGTGGAGATGGCGGGACGGCCGCGGGACGAGCGGGCCCGCAACGTGATCCTGCGCCGGGCGGCGGACATCGCCTCGCAGGACGGGCTGGAAGGGCTGTCGATCGGCCGGCTGGCCACGGAGCTCGGCGTGAGCAAGAGCGGCCTGTTCGGCTACTTCGGCTCCAAGGAGGAGCTCCAGCTCGCCACGATCCGCACCGCGATGGGCGTGTACGTCGAGGAGGTCATCAAGCCCGCGCTGGCCGTGCCTCCGGGCCTGGAGAGGGTGCGGCGGCTGTGCGAGAGCTGGTTGAGCTACTCGCAGCGGCGGGTCTTCCCCGGCGGCTGCTTCTTCTTCGCCGTCACCGCGGAGTTCGACGCCCGCCCGGGCCGGGTGCGGGATGCCGTCGCCGCGGCCGGCCTCGACTGGATCCGCTTCGTGGCGCGTACCGTCGAGGATGCCCGCCAGCTCGGCGAGCTCGCCGGCGACACGGACGCCGACCAGCTCGCCTTCGAGCTGATCTCTTTCATGGAGAACGCCAACGCCGTCTCCTTGCTGCACGACGACCCGAACGCCTACGAGCGCGCCAGGACCGCCATCCGCAACCACCTGGCGGCCAGGGCGGAAGCCGGCTGAACCCCCGGCCGCCGAGCCCGATGCCCGGGCCCGGCCGGTCTTCTCGTGCGGCTACGCGCCGGGCTCGGCGAGCACGACGCGGCCCACCCGTACCACCTCCGCGGAGGCGACGGCGATGCCGTCGGGAACGTTCCGTACGGCCGGATCGACCCACACGCCGGTGTCGCGACGCCACGGCAGCAGTTCGAGCCGCACCCCCTGCCCGGCGACGTCGTCATGCCACGGCGTGAGGTCGATGTCCCAGGTGCGCCCGTGCCAGAAGTGGTCGCTGACGAGCCGGTCGCCCACGTACGCGCGGCCGACGTCACCGGTCCAGGTCACCCGCAGCAGCGCGCGGTCGATGCCGTCGAGCACCTCACCCGGCACGTCCAGGTGCACGCGCGCCGCGCCGGAGTAGTCGGTCGGGGCACTGAGCCGGTCCATCGGCCCGCCGCGCACCGGGTCGGGGGGTGCGGGGGCGTGCGGGTGCAGGTCGGCGGCGACCGTTCGGGCCCCCGCTCCGGAGACGTTCACCGACCAGGTGCGCCACAGCCCCTCCCCACGGGGACCGTCGAGCGCGCCGCCGTCGGCGGTCAACCCGGCGGGCGCGGGCAGCACGGCCACGGTGCACCGCTCGGCCTCGGAATGGAGCACCAGGGCGCCGTCGAGGGCGTACACCGGCGTGTCGGACAGCACCAGCCGCTCGCGGCCCGCGACCTCCAGCCGGTACAGGCGGTTCGCGCTCGCCTCGTCGAGGACCAGGACGCGCACGCCGGGCAGGTCGACGACGCACTCCGCACCGGGCTCGGCGACGTCCACCACCGTCGTGCCGCCGACGGACCGGGCCCCGTCGACCGCCCCGTCGATCGCCACGTCGCCGTCGAGGACGAGCTCCACCGGGACGCCGTCGGTCGCGCACAGGACGACCAGGTCGCCGTCCTCATCGGTGATCCGGGTGACGAGTTGCGCGGTGGCGCTGCGCAGGACGAGCCCCGGGGCGAGCGGATAACGCAGCGGCCACACCAGGGACACCCCGGCGGGAAGGTCGAGCGGCCTGGTCGGAACGGTGACGTCGGCGTCCTCGAACGACACCGTGACCTGGACGTCCTTCTGCGCGTCGAGCGGCCGCTTGGGCGGCTGGTACGTGGTCAGGAAGAGGTAGCCGCTGTGCCCGTCCGAACGGACGGCCCACCGCAGCTCGCCGGGGTCGTCGCTGCCGCCGCCGACGGTGACGCCCATCGGCGCGAGCCGGGCGCCTTCTCCGGCCAGCCAGAGGTGCAGGCGGCGCAGCAGGTGGTGGTGCGGGCGGATCTGGCCGTGCTCCCCGATCGGGGCGTAGAAGTCGTAGCTCAGGCTCGGCACGTCGTTGGGGTAGCCCGTGGCGTGGGACTCCTGCTCGGTGCCGTGCGGCCCGACCCGCTGGGTGCCGCCGGCGTACATGTAGTAGCCCTGCCAGATCGACCCGCTCCCGATCTTGGCCAGGGCGAGCGCGGCCACGTCCTGAGCGGTGACCAGCGGGCGCCGGTGGTAGGCGACGTGCATGCCGCCCCCGATCTCGCAGGTGGCGAAGGGGGTCGCGGCGTCGTCCTTGAGCGGGACCGCGGCGGGGTCGAGCACGATGCCGTCGAGTGCCTCGCGCAGGTCCGCGCCCACCGAAAGATCGTCGCGGACCTCGCCGTAGCGGAAGTGATGGGCCGCGAACTGGGGCCACTCCGTCTGGGAGTCCTCCCAGAATCCGTCGGAGTAGGCGCTGTAGAGCGGGAGCAGCGTCTCGGGCACCAGCGCGCCGCCCCAGCCCGTCGCGGTCCACAGGGGCACCCGCAGTCCCAGGTCCTCGGCGATGCGCCGGAGCATGGCGAGGTGCTGCGGCTGGTCGTACAGCTCGTTGTCCATCTGGGCGCCCACCACGGGCCCGCCCTCGGCGTGGGTGAGACCCGCCAGCCGGCTGATCGTCTGGGCGTAGAACGCGCGGACCAGCTCCAGGTAGGCGGGGTCGTTGGTGCGGGTCTTGAGCCCGCGTTCGACGAGCCAGTCCGGGAACCCGCCGCGGCGTGCCTCGCCGTGTGCCCACGGGCCCATCCGGACGACGACGTCCAGGCCGTGCCGCGCGGCGAGCTCGATGAACGCGCGCAGGTCGAGGTTGCCGTCCCACCGGAACCGGCCGGGCTCGGGCTCGTGCGCCTGCCAGAGCACGTACGTCGCCACCGTGTCCAGTCCGCCGGCCCGCGCGTGCCCGAGGACCTCGTTCCACCGCTCGCGCGGGAGGCGGGAGTAGTGGATCTCCCCGGTCACCGGGAACCAGGGCCTGCCGCCGCGTTCGAGCCACCGGCTCGTGACCTCGATGCGGTCCGACGTCCTCGTGTCGTCTCCCAGCGGGAGGTGCCCCCGGCGGGGCGGGGACTGCGGGGAGACGCGCACCGTGCGGGCCTTGTGGTTCATCGTTCTCCTTCGAGAGGGGGCGTGGGTGATCGTATGGCCGGTTGACCCGATGAGCCGATGGGCGTTTCACTGCCGCATATGGACGAAACGACGGGCAGGGCGGAGAGCAGCTCGCTGCCCGAGGAGTTCGCCGGCGGACGGATGCTGGTCGTCCCCCGGCCCACAGTACGCAAGGCGCTCAACCGACCCGTGACGAACCGGCTTCTTGTCACCGATACCGGGATCTTTCTCCGCGCCGCTCGGCACGGAATGGCCCGGCCCGGCGGCGCCGGACAGCACATCCTGCTGGTCTGCACCGACGGTTCGGGATGGGTCGAGACCGGCGATGGACGTTTCGCCGTTCAGCGGGGTGACGCGGTCCTCCTGCCCGCCGGGATGGCCCACGAGTACGGGGCCTCGGACACCGACCCCTGGACCCTGTGGTGGTTCCACGCCGTGGGCACCGACGCCGCCGACCTCGTCGGCGCCGCGCTGGCGGCGGCCGGTGGGATCGTCACGCATCTCCGGGATCCCGCGCCCGTCGCCAGCCTCATCTCCCAGGTGATCGACGGCCTCGACGCCGGGACCACGGGAGGTCTCGTACGGGCCGCCGGCGCGGCGTGGAACGCGCTCGCCCAGGTCGTCGCCACCGGCCGCCGTCCCCTCGGAACCTCGCTCAGCCCGGTCGAACGCGCCGTCGAGCACCTGCGCGCGACCACGCCCCAGCGCACCTCCGTGGGCTCGCTGGCGGCGATGGTCGGCCTGAGCACGTCCCAGCTCGGCGCCCTCTTCCGGGAGCAGCTCGGGGTCTCTCCGCTGAAGTACCAGACGCAGCTCCGCATGGCGCGCGCACGGGAGCTGCTGGACCACTCCAGCCTCACGGTCAGGGCCATCGCCCGCGAGGCCGGATACGACGACGCGCTGTACTTCTCGCGCAAGTTCGCGAGCGTCCACGGGCTCGCGCCTGTCGCGTACCGGAACCGCGCCCGCTGAGCCCTAACGCGCGTTCCGCCGCGCCCGGTGTCAGCCGGTGACCGGCAGGGCCAGCCCCGCGTCAGCCGGTGACCGGCAGGGCCAGCCCCGCAGCGCCGGCGACGGAGCACACGGCCTCGGAACCGGCCCGCGCCAGCAGGTCCAGGCCCAGCCTGGCGCGACGGACCCGCTCGATCGACAGCGCCACCGACGTGGACTCCAGGTGGCTGCCCGACGGGTAGATGTCCGGGGCGTTGCGCAGGCCGAACTTCGCGTACACCGGCGCCGCCAGCTCCACCAGCCGGGGCAGCTCGTAGTGGCGGACGAACCCGCCCAGGTTGTCCGGCGACTCGACGTAGATGTCCAGCGGCTGGGTGACCGCGCCGCGGATGGCCCCGATCTGCGCGAGGGTCAGGTCGGTCGGCAGATTGAGCGTGTCCGCGCCGAGCCCGGCGATCACCTTGGCGGTGGCCGGGTTCGCGATCGGGAGCATCACCGAGATCTTGGCCTGCATCTCCGCGGGTAGCTCCCCGCTGTCACGCAGCCGGCCGAACACCGAGAGCACGCCCACGTCGGCGATCAGCACGCTGCGCACGCCCAGCTCGGCGGCCCGGCGGATCTCGTCCACCACGGCGACCAGCTGGTCCTGCCCGCGCACCGCCGGGGCCAGGCCACCCCCGGCCGGCGCGCGGCTCATCGCGGAGGCGTCCCAGCCCGCACACGGCCGGGCGAACAACGACAGCTCCACCCCGGCGTCGGCGGCCATGCCGACCATGTCGGTGATCTCGGCGTCCGTGAGCAGGCCCACCCCGCTGCCCTGCGAGACCCGGGTGACCGGGACGTCCAGCCGTCGCGCCTCGCGCAGGACGGCGGCGAGGCTCGCCGGCCCCTCCACGCTGGGAATCTCCACCCGGTAGTGGGCCCCGTCGGGGAACCGCCCGGCGGACGGCGGCGGCGTGAACCCGTCGTCAGCAGGCAGCCCAAGACGGACGAGCAGCTCATTGGTGGTGGACATCGCGCTCCCAGGCCCCGTATTGTTCGAAATCTCGAACAAGGTTCGGTATATCGACATGCGGAGGCTAACGATTCAGGCTCGCGGCCGTCAATGCCGGCCGACGGACGTGCCGCGCCCCCGACCAGCAGGGAGACAGCCATGGCCCGGACCGTTCCGGCGGTCAACCGAGCGCTCGACATCCTCGAACTGTTCCTCGCCGAGGGCGCGCTGACCGCCTCCGACATCACCGCCCGGCTCGGCCTGCCCCGGACCACCGTGCACGAGCTGGTCAACACCCTCCTCGACCGCGGCTACCTGGTGGCCGAGCCGAGCGCCCCGATCCGGTACCAGCTCGGCATGCGGCTCTTCGAGCTGGGCGGGCTCTTCGCCGACCGCCTCGACCTGGCCAGGCAGGCTCAGCAGGCGGCCACCGAGGTGGCCGCCGCCTGCGACGAGAGCGTGCACGTGGCGATCCTGGACGGGGCCGAGGTGGTGTACATCGCCAAGGTGGACAGCACCCATTCGGTACGGATGGTCTCCGCGGTCGGCCGCCGGCTCCCGGCGCACTGCACCGCGGTCGGGAAGATGCTGCTGTCCGCACTGGCTCCGGAGGCCCTCGATGCCTGCTACCCGCACGACCGGCCCCTCCGGTCGATGACCCCGAACAGCATCACCACGCCCGCCGGGCTCCGTACACAACTGGCCGAGATCCGGCAGGCGGGCGTGGCCTACGACGACTGCGAGTCCAACGAAGCGGTCGCCTGCGTCGCCGTCGGCGTGTTCGATCACACGGGGCGCATGGTGGCCGCGATGAGCGTCTCGGTGCCCACCGTACGCTGGACCGACCAGCGCCGAGAGCAGTGGACCGGCCTCGTCCGCACCGGCGCCGCCGCCCTCTCCCACCGCCTCGGCCACCACGCCGGCCCGGCACCGTTCGCGACGACTGGCGGCGCTACCGCTCAAGGTTCGCTGTCACAGCACAGCACGAGAGGGTCATAGCCGTGCGGCCGTACGGATCAACCCTGCGAGGGCGAGGGAGCGGCTGTGCGCGGGCCAGGCGATGTGGGTGACGACGGGCGGCGCGTCGCTCAGGGGAACGGCGGCGTGCTCGGCCCACAGCCAGGCGCGGGCGGATTCGGGGAGAACGGTCACGGTGCGCCCGAGGGCGATCAGCTGGGCCAGCTGCGTCTGGTCGCGGATCTCGGGCCCCGGGCCGGGTTCGTACGTGCCGTGGCGGGGCCAGCGGGCGAGCGGAAGATCGGGGATGTCGCTGACGTCGGCCAGGCACAGAGTCTTGCGGGCGGCGAGAGGGTGCCCGGCAGGCAGGACGGCGATCTGCCCCTCGGTCATCAGTTCCTCGCTGTCGAACCCGGCGAGGGAGTTGTACGGCGTGTGCATGAGCGCCACGTCAGCGCGGCCATCGCGCAGCAGTTCGGCCTGCTCGCATATGCCGCACGGCAGCACCTCGACCTCGACGGCATCGGGCTCTGCCGCGTAGGCGTCGAGAAGCTTCTGCAGCAGCTCGTGAGATCCGCCGGCCTTCAACGCCAGCACCAGGCGGTTGCGGGAACCATCCGGGCTGTCGGCGCCACCGGCGCGACGGGTGCGGCGAGCGGCGGCGATGGTCGCGTCGAGGGCCGCGCGGCCCTCCTGCAGCAGCACCTCTCCGGCGCCGGTCAGGGAGACACCGCGGCGGTTCCGATTCAGCAGGGCGACGCCGAGGCGCCGTTCGAGCTGCTGGATCGCTCGGGACAGCGGCGGCTGGGCCATGCCGAGACGCTCGGCGGCGCGGCCGAAGTGCAACTCCTCGGCGACTGCCACGAAGTACCGCAACTCGCGGGTCTCCAAGGCATCCACGGCCATATCCTACCTCAGTGATACCTACCGGGTATGACAGGGCACTGTATCGGTGTTGGATGCGCCGCTCGTCCGCGAGCGAACATCGACGGCATGAGCGAAACGAAGACCGCGCTGGTGACCGGCGCGAACAAGGGCATCGGATACGAAATCGCGGCCGGCCTCGGCGCCCTTGGATACCGAGTGGGCGTGGGGGCCCGCGACGAGTCCCGGCGCGAGACCGCCGTGGAGAAGCTGCGCGCCGCCGGGGTGGACGCGTTCGGGGTGCCGCTGGACGTGACCAGCGACCAGAGCGCCGCCGATGCCGCCGAACTGATCGAACGGCAGGCCGGGCGCCTGGACGTCCTGGTGAACAACGCCGGCATCTCGGGAGAGACGGGGCCGGGGTGGGTGCAGGACCCGACCGCGCTGGACCTCGACGTGGTCCGCACGGTCGTGGAGACCAACGTCATCGGTGTCATCCGGGTGACCAACGCGATGCTTCCGCTGCTGCGGCGCTCGACGTCGCCACGCATCGTCAACGTCTCCAGTGCCGTCGCCTCCCTGACCCGGCAGGCGGACCCGGACATCGAGATCGGCCCCATCATGGCGGCCTACGCACCGTCGAAGACGTTCCTCAACGCCGTCACCGTGCAGTACGCCCGGCAGTTCGCCGGTACGAACATCCTCATCAACGCCGCCTGCCCGGGCCTGGTCGCGACGGACTTCACCGGCTTCCACGGACCCCGCACTCCCGAGCAGGGCGCAGCCACGGCGATCCGGCTCGCCACGCTGCCCGACGACGGCCCGACGGGGTCGTTCTTCGAGGACGCCGGCGTCATCCCCTGGTGACGTGATCATGCCGTGTGCCTCTTCCTGACCGGAATCAAGGGACCGGCTGAACCTCGTCGGCCTCTTCGCCCTGGAGCGAGGGGCATCGGGTCAAGGGCCTGCCGTCGACGGAACGGCATGGAACGCGATGGAACGCAGAAAGGGGAGAAGCAACCCCGGGCCGCCCAAGGAGCCATCCCATGACCATCACCAACCGTTCCTCGATCCGCAGGCCACTGACCGTCTTGTCGGCCGTGGCCACGGCCGCCGTCTTCCTGGCGAACCCCGCCTCGGCCGAGCCGAATCCCGTGAACGTGTGCAACAGCGGCAGCGGCTTCGTCATGTGCTTCAGCCTCGACCGGATCCAAACCGGCGGGGACATCAACGTCCACCTCGGCATCGACGTGGCCATGAGCCGCGAGGAGGCCCAGGCCATCATCGATCACCCCGGTGACGAGTTCTCCGCCAAGGTCATCGGCCAGGACCCCGCCTTCGACAACAGCCTGGTGTCGGTGCCGCTCACCTGGAGCGCCGCGGGAGACAGCGGACTCTCGGCCGAGTTCGACATGGTGGCGACCTGGAGCCAGCTCAACGAGGACGACGGATTCTTCGACGGCTACATCGACGACCTGTTCGGCCGCATCGTACTGACCAAGCCTGACGGCCAGAAGCGCACCTTCAACTCCACCACCATCCACGGCTACTACTGATCCCGGCCGCGCCCCACTTCAGTGTGAGAGAGACCCGACCCTACGCCGGGCCGGGTCCGCGCTCACTGGACGTCGGTCGCGTTCAGGCGCCGCCTGACCAGGTCAGCCGGGCCTGGATGTGGCTTCATCGACCGGGTTCCTCCAGCTCGACGGCGTGTTCCGCCTTGGCGGGAAGGAGCAGCGCGGTGATGACCACGGCCACGGACAGCACCGCGCCGAGGATGAAGGCCAGTCGCATCCCGTCGAGGTTGGCGAGCGCCTCGGCGACTCCCTCGGCTTTCAGGGCGTCGGCGCGGGCGCTCATCACGGTGATCACGAGCGCGGTGCCGAGGGCCGCCGAGACCTGCTGGAGCGTGCTCAGGATCGAGCTGCCGTGGGAGTAGAGCTTCGGGGGAACCGCGCCGAGCCCGAGGGTGAACACCGGGGTGAAGGTCGCGGCCAGGCTCACCATCAGCAGCGCGTGCAGGCCGAGGATCTGCCAGTACGGCATGGTCATCGTGACCTGGGTGAAGCCGGCGAGCGAGAGCATGATGCCGATCGCGCCCGGGATGACCAGAACCCGGCCGCCGAACTTGTCGAACAGGCGGCCGACGGTCGGACCGAGCAGGCCCATCGCCAGGCCGCCGGGCATCACGAGGAGCCCGGTCTCCAGGGCGCTGAGTCCGCGGACGCTCTGCAGGTACAGCGGCAGCAGGATCATCGAGCCGAGCATCGCCATGAAGGACACCGACATGAGGATCAGCGCGACGGTGTAGGTGCGGTGGCGCAGGGTGCGCAGGTCCATCAGCGGTATGTCGAGCTTCTGCAACGACAGCTGGCGGAAGACGAAGACGGCGATGGTCACCAGCCCGGCCGCCACGATGCCGGCGGCAAAGCGGACGTCGCCGCCCTCGAACCGGCTGAGCCCGTAGACCAGGCCGCCGAAGCCCGCCGCGGCGGTCACCACGCTGAACCAGTCGATGACGCTGAACTCGGGCTCGCCGATGTTCTGGAGCCGCTTCAGGCCGCTCCAGGCGATCAGGGCGGCGATGGGGAACACCACGGCGAACAGCAGGCGCCAGGACCCGAACTGCAGGATCACCCCCGAGATCGCCGGGCCCATCGCGGGCGCGACCGAGATGGCCAGGGTGACGTTGCCCATGACCCGGCCCCGGTCCTCCTCGGGCACCACCTGCATCAGCGTGGTCATCAGCAGCGGCATCATCACGGCCGTCCCGGACGCCTGGATGATGCGGGCGCCCAGCAGCACCCCGAACGTCGGCGCGACGGCGGCCAACGCCGTGCCGATCAGGAACAACCCCATCGCGACCGTGTAGGCGCGGCGGGTGGACACCCGCTGCAGGAACCAGCCGGTGATCGGGATGACCGCGGCCATGGTCAGCATGAAGGCGGTCGAGAGCCACTGCGCGGTCTGCTCGGTGATGTGCAGCGCGTCCATCAACCGCGGGATCGCGTTGATCATGATCGTCTCATTGAGAATGACCACGAACGTGGCGAGCACAAGCAGCCGGATCACGGCCGGGGTGCGGCCGGAACCGGCGGCCGCGGACTTGGCGGGTGAGTCAAGCTGTGGGATGGGCACGGCACCTCGATCGGAGTTGTCGGACATAGTGTGGTCACGGCTGGCATTCCAGCCTTGGGTCTCACGAGTAGTCGTGGTCATACACAGACTGACCGACACCACCGACAAAACTCATCGCCCACGTCTAACATTCCGGCACGTGAGGCGAAATGTCACCCAGTTTTACCGCCTGCCAGGGGCGCGAGATCGCGTGGACGAGGGTCCCGTTTCGCCTCGTGACCTGGGCGAACGCGCCCTGCGTCACGTCGAAGCCGAAGGCGCAGTCGAGCTGACGGCATCGGGGAACGACGAGGACATTTTCCGCCCCTCGTCGTCCGTCTGCGGTCCCCGGCCGGCTCTCGCGCCCCGGTGAGACCGGATCCGCTCACCGACCCCGGTGGCGGGGGGCGTCGGGCTTCGGCTCGGCCGGTATGTTCTTCACCGGCGGCAAGAAGTGGGACTAGGCACCGATGCCCTCGCTCGGTGACGGCGTGCCCGCCCGGGGCCTACCCGCTGTCGATCGACGCGAGTTCGGAGAACCCGGCGGGCGCCGACGCCTACCCGGCGCGCGCCTCGCTGCGTAGCGCCTCCAGCAGCCGTGCCAGGGCGGCCTGGGTGGCCGGCAGGTTCGCGGGGTCGTCCGAGGCGGCCAGCCACAGCGCCGCCTCGTTCATCGCGCCCGACAGCAGGTGGGTCAGTGGCGCCACTGGCTGGGGCGCGAGCGTGCCCTCTTCGATCAGGTCGGTGAGCGCGTCGGCCAGGTGGCGGGCCGAGGCGGCCTCGTCCATCGCGCGCCATTCGTTCCAGCCGAGCACGGCGGGGCCGTCGACGAGCATGATCCGCTGAACGCCCGGGGCCGTGCTGGCCGTCAGGAACGCCTGGCAGCCGACGGTCAGGCGGGTCCAGAGGTCGTCGTGTACGTCGGCGGTCCGCGCCACCGTCTCGGCCACCTCCTGCTGCACCTGCTCCAGGACGGCCCTGAACAACTCGGCCTTGCTCTCGAAGAGATGGTAGAGCGCGCCCTTGGTCACCCCCGCCTCGGCGACGATCTCCGACAGGCTCACCGCGCCATAACCCCGCTCCGCGAACAGGCGCCTGCTCTCCCGCAGCAGGGCCTGCCTGGTCTGCTCCCGCTGCTGCGCCCTGACGCCGTGCGTCTTCATGCTTCCTCCCTTGACATACCGATGGTACGTCAAATAGACATTCACGTACCGATGGTATGCGAAAGGATTTCTGGTGGAACTGACCAGCTTCTATCCCGTGATCTGCACCACCCGGCTGCAGGAGTCCCGTGACTTCTACACCGGGCTGCTGGGGTTCGAGACGACGTTCGAGGCCGACTGGTACGTCAGCCTGCGGCGTCCCGGGACGCCGCCCTATGAGCTCGCGCTGCTCGACCACGCCCACCCGACGCTGCCCGAGGCCTACCGCGTCCCTGTCCGCGGGCTGCTGCTCAACTTCGAGGTGGCGGACGTGGACGCCGAGTGGGAACGGCTCGTCGTCGGCGCGGGGCTGACCGCCGAGCTCGCGCTGCGCAGCGAGGACTTCGGGCAGCGGCACTTCATCGTGGCCGATCCCAACGGGGTCCTCATCGACGTCATCACCCCGATCGCACCCTCGGCGGAGTACGCCGAGCAGTACGTCGGCTCATGACTCCCGGCCGGTGAAGTGGCCGGTCAGGTCGCGGTGCAGGTGAGCGCCGAGGCGGCGGCGGTCCCGGTGGCGGTGAAGCAGAAGGTTGCGGTGGCGTCGGCGGCGAGCCTGCCGTTCCAGGACTCGTTGCGGACGCTGACGGACGGTGCGGCGCCCGAGCGGACCCCTTCCCACAGCTGGGTGACGCTCTGCGATCCGGGCCAGTTCCAGGTGACCGTCCAGCCATTGATCGCCGAGGTGCCGGCACCATGCCGACCTCTGCGAGCCCTGCATGGAGCCTTTCCAGTGGTGTCACTCAGGCCGGATACCCGAGATGTTTCATCGGCCGGTGACGTGTAATTTTCATCCTCCGTCGGGGGCGGGCCGCGCTCCGCGACCAGGGAAGACGGCGGGCGACAGGACGTGATCGGCGGGGCGGCTCATTGACGTGTCCGCGCCCGGCGGGGTTCGCTCCACGTGCAAGGAGCCGACCGTTCAGGGACCGCGGTCTCTGCCAGCGCTCACAGAAACGGAGGCATCCATGATGAGGATGACGCGCCTGCTGAGCGGCCTGGTCGCCGTGCTGGCGCTGCTCGCGGCCACGGTCTACGCCACGATGTACGCCCCGGCGGCCGGCGCGGAGTCGAACGGCGGCGTACGGGTGATGCCGCTCGGCGACTCGATCACCGACGGGCTCACCGTACCCGGGGGTTACCGCATCGACCTGTGGCAGAAACTCGTGGCCGCCGGCTACCGGGTCGACTTCGTCGGATCGCTGTTCAACGGGCCGTCGAGCCTGGGCGACCACGACCACGAGGGCCACTCCGGATGGCGCATCGACCAGATCGACGCCAACATCGTGAGCTGGCTACGCACCTACCAGCCGCGTACGATCCTGCTGCACATCGGCACCAACGACATGTACCAGAACCCGAACGGCGCGTCCTCCAGGCTGGCCACGCTCATCGACCGCATCACCGGCACCGCGCCCGACGCCGAGGTGTTCGTGGCCACGATCATCCCCCTCAACGGCGCCGACCCGACCGTCAGGAGCTTCAACTCGGCGATCCCCGGCATCGTGCAGTCCAGGGCCGCGGCCGGCAAGCACGTTCACCTGGTCGACATGTACAGCGCCCTGACCACCGCGGACCTGGCCGACGGCGTCCACCCCAACGCCGGCGGCTACAGCAAGATGGCGAACGTCTGGTACAACGCCCTCCGCTCGGTCCCCGGCAGCCTGGATGGCACCCCCACCCCGACCCCGACGCCCACGCCTCCCGGGCAGGGCGGTGCCTGCACCGCGACCTACCGGACGGTCAACACCTGGAGCGGCGGCTTCCAGGCGGAGGTGACCGTACGCAACAACGGGTCGGCGCCGCTGAACGGGTGGACCGTCGGCATGACCCTGGCCGCCGGGCAGGCCGTCACCAACCTGTGGGGCGGCGTCGCGACCGGGACCAGCGGCGCGATCAGCGTCCGCAACGCCTCCTACAACGGCAGCCTCGCGGCCGGCGGCACCACGACGTTCGGCTACGTCGCCGGCGGCAACGGCGCCAACGCGCCCACCGGCATCGGCTGCTCCAGCCCCTGAGCGATCCCGGCGCCGGCCGCGCACACTGCGGCCGGCGCCGGGCGTCACCAGGAACGGCACGATGATCCGCTCAGCCGGGCCGTCGATAGGGTGGGGTTCGTGCCCGCATCCCCCAAACGCCGGTTCCTGGGCTTCCTCCTGCTGGCCGGCCGGCCGTGGCTGGCGGCCCTGTCCCTCCTCGAACTGTTCCTCCTGGTGGAGCCGACCGCGGTGGCCCTGGTCACCGGTGAGCTGGTGGGCCGCCTGGCGCAGGGCCTGGCCACGGGCGCGGCCGGGCAGGGCGGCATCGTGGCGCCGCTGGCGCTGCTCGGCGCGCTGCTGGTCACCGGCAACGTGCTCCGCTCGATGAGCCGGCCGCTGGCCGAACGGGTGGGGCAGCGGATCGACGCGGCGGTCCGCGAGGAGCTGACCTCCCGCGTGCTGGCGCTGCCGACTCTGGACCGGGTGGAGGACGTCGCCGTCCAGAACGAGCTGACGACCATGCGTTCGCCGCTGCTCACCTGGACCGACGAGGGCATCGGCGCCGGGGCGGTGGTCCGGTTCCGGGCCGGGCTGACCATGGCCGGGCTGGTGACGGCGATGCTGGTGCTCTCCTCCGTGGTGTGGTGGTGGGGCCCGGCGACGGCCGCGGCGGCGCTGCTGCTGGGCCGTTACCGGGCGAGCATGTGGCGGGAGTTCTTCAGGGTGGTGTCGGGCACCATGCCGGCCGCGATGCGCGGGCGCGCGTGGGCCGCGATGATGTCCGACAGCCGGGACGCCAAGGAGGTGCGGATCTTCGGGCTGACCGGCTGGCTGGAGAGACACGCGGAGAAGAACATCGCCGACGCCGCGCGGCGGGTCATCGACGCGAGGGTGGCTCTGCTCCGGCGGGAGATGTCGGTCTTCCTCGGGTGGGCGGCGACCGCGTCGCTGGTGTACGTGGCGGTGGCCACCTCCGGTGAGGTGTCGGTCGGCCGGATCGCCGCGACGATCGGCGCGGTCTCGGCCATGTTCGTCATCTCCATGTCGAGCCAGGGCGAGGACATGGACGAGGTCGCGATGCCCGCCGTGGAGGCCGTCACCCGGATCCGCGCGCTCGCACCCGGCCTGGAGCCGCCGCCCGCGCCGGACGGCAGCGGACAGATCGCCCTTCGGGACGTGGAGTTCGGCTACGGGAAGGTCCACGTGCTCAAGGGCGTGACGTTAACGCTCACACCCGGCGAGGTGACCGCGGTCGTCGGCGTGAACGGCGCCGGGAAGACGACCCTCGCCAAGCTCCTCACCGGCCAGTACCTCCCGCACGGCGGCACGGTGGCCACCGAGCCCACGGCGTACGCGGTGTATCAGGACTTCAACCGGTACGAGCTGAGCGCGTACGAGAACATCAGGATCGCCGCGCCGCAGGCGACGCGGGAGCAGGTCGAGGCGGCGGCCGCCGCGGTGGGCGCGACCGCGCTGATCGAGAGGCTGCCCAGGGGCTGGGAGACGGTGCTCTCCCCCAAGTACGCCGACGGCGGCGACCTGTCCGGCGGCCAGTGGCAGAAGCTGGCGCTCGCCCGGGCGGCCCTGGCGGCCGCCTGCGGGGCGCGGCTGCTCGTCCTGGACGAGCCGACCGCCAACCTGGACATCGAGGCCGAGCTGGAGGCCTTCGACCGCATCCGCCAGGTGCGCGGCCGGGCGAGCGTCGTGCTGATCTCGCACCGCTTCTCCACCGTGCGCAAGGCGGACCGGATCGTCGTGCTGTCCGGCGGGCGGATCACCGAGGACGGCACCCACGACGAGCTGCTCGCCGCCGGCGGCGAGTACGCGCGGATGTTCCGCCTCCAGGCCCGGCAGTTCGAGGAGAGCGCATGAGGTTCGCCGAGATCCGTACGCTGCTGGGCGAGTGCCTGCGCCACCAGCCGGGGCGCACCTGGCTGCTGCTCGTCCTGACCCCGCTGGGCGCGATCACCCCCGCGCTGACCGCCCTCGGCCTGCAGTGGATCGTGGACGGCGCCCTCACCGGGTCCCGGCCGCTGATCGTCGGCGGGGCGATCTGCGCGGCGACGGCGGGCGCGTTCGTCCTGGCCGGCGGTCGCGTCATCCAGGTGCAGGCCGGTCTGGTGGGCAGCGAGGTCGGCACCGTGCTGGACAAGCGCATCATGCGATGGTGCGCGACCCTGCCGACCACGGCGCACCTGGAGGACAGCGAGTCGCTGCGCCGGATCGAGCAGATCCGCGGGCTCGGCCCGCGCACCGTCACCACCGGGCTGGCCGGCCTGAGCGTGGTGCAGAGCGGGCTCTGGCTGGTCATCACCACGATCCTGCTGGCCAGGGTCCATCCCGTGCTGCTCGCGCTGCCGCTGTTCGCGGTGCCGTCGATCCTGCTCACCCGGACCACCTCGCGCAGGACCGAGGCGGCCAGGGCGGAGACCGCCGAGCGCAACCGGGCCGAACAGCACCTCTTCGCGATGGTCACCGAGGCCAACTCGGCCAAGGAGCTCCGGCTCGGCACCTCCGGCGCCCACGCCGCCGCGATCGCGCGCCGCCTGCGCGAGGAGCGGACCGCGATCCTCTGGCGGGCCACGCTCGCCACCGCCGGTCTCACCCTGCTCGGCTCGCTCGTCTTCGTGGCGGCCTTCATCGGGGCGCTGTTCCTGACCGTCCGGCTGGCCCTGTCCGGCGCGGTCAGTCCGGGCGCGCTGCTGCTGGTGGCCACGCTCGGCGGCCAGATCAGGGGCCAGCTCGACCTGCTCACCCACGCGCTCACCCACGCCGGCCGCGGCCTGACCATGGCCGGCCACTACCTGTGGCTGCGCGACCTGCACCGGGCGGGCACCAGCGGCACTCTCTCCCCGCCCGACCGGCTGCGCGACGGCATCACCCTGTCCGGCGTGGACTTCTCGTACGGCGGGCCGCCCGTGCTGCGCGGCATCGACCTGCGGCTCCCGGCCGGGGCCACGGTGGCGCTGGTCGGCGACCACGGCAGCGGGAAGACGACGCTGGTCAAGCTGCTGTGCGGGTTCCACCGGCCGACCGGCGGCACCGTCACCGTGGACGGGACACCCCTCACCGAGCTGGATCCCGCGGCCTGGCGGGACCGCGTGACCTCGGCCTTCCAGGACTTCAGCCGCTTCCCGTTCCTGGCCCGCGAGGCCGTCGGCGTGGGCGACCTGCCGAGGATGCACGACATCGCGCGGGCCGCCGGGAAGGGCGGCGCCGCCGGGGTCTTCGCCCGCCTGCCGGAGGGCGAGGAGACCCGGCTCGGCAAGGCCCTCGGCGACGGCGTCGAGCTCTCCGGCGGCCAGTGGCAGAAGGTCGCCCTGTCGCGGGCCTTCATGCGGTCGGCGCCGCTCCTCGCCGTGCTCGACGAGCCCACGGCCGCGCTGGACGCGGCCGGCGAGTACGAGGTCTACCAGCGGTACGCCGAGGCGGCCCAGGAGTGGCAGCACGCCACCGGCGGGATCACCCTGCTGGTCTCCCACCGGTTCGCCACCATCCGGATGGCCGACCTGATCGTGGTGCTCGACGGCGGACGCGTCGTCGAGTGCGGCACGCACGCCGAGCTCATCGGCCTCGCCGGCCGCTACGCCCGCCTGTACGACCTCCAGGCCGCCGCCTACCGGTGACCGCTCAGGGGTGGCGGGAGAGGTAGCCGCCCATCGTCCGGAACACCTCGCCGGCCGGCAGGTCGGTGCCGTCCTCGGTGCGGACCCGTTCGATCACCAGGCCGTGGCTGCGGCCCCGGCGGGCCTCGGCGCCGGCGACGATGACGATGCCGTCGCCCTCGCGGATGAACACCCGGCCCGGGGTGCCGCCGTAGACGCCCCGGGAGACCGAGGCCTTCAGGATGCGCACGCGCTCGCCCCTGTAGTGGGTGAAGGCGTTGGGGTAGGGGTCGGACTGGGCGCGCACCAGCCGTTCGATGTCCTCGGCGGGCCAGTTCCAGTCGATGTTGCTGTCCTCGATCGAACGCTTGTGGAAGAAGCTGGCCTTGGTGCGGTCCTGGGGCGTCCAGTCGGTGCGGCCGGAGGCGATGAGGTCCAGGGCCTCGGCCACGATGGGGGCGATGAGGTCGACCGTGCGGTGGAACAGGTCGGTGGCGGTGTCGGCGGGGCCGACCGGGACGGCGCGCTGCACGACGATGTCCCCGGCGTCCAGTTCGGCGTTCATCATGTGGGCGGTGACGCCGACCTCCTTCTCGCCGTTGATGAGCGCCCAGATGAGCGGGGAGAAGCCGGCGTAGGCGGGAAGCAGCGAATCGTGCACGTTGAGGATGCCGTGCCGGGGCAGGGTGAAGATCTCGGGCGGGATCCAGGTGCGCCAGTTGTTGGCGACGATGAGGTCGGGCTCGACTTCCTTGAGGGTGAGCAGGAGCTCGTCGTCGGGCCGGTTGCGGAGCACGACCGGCACGCCGTGGGCCTCGGCCAGTTCGGCCACCGAGTCGCTCCAGATCTTCTCGTAGGCGTGGTCGCTCTGCGGGTGAGTGACCGCCAGCACCACGTCATGCCCGGAGTCCAGCAGGGCTTGGAGGGTGCGATGCCCCCAGGTCTGGTAACCGAACATCACGACCCGCATCAGCGCTCTCCTTGTGAGGTGGGGGGAATAAAGTTAGGCTCGCCTAATTAGGCGAGCCTAACCTAAGTTGGTTTCCGATTCCACCTGTGGCTCCCATCTCGGACCGCTCTCTCGAAAGGCCTTTCATGCCCACTGCCGAGCAGCCCGTCCACGACCTCGTCGGCATCGGTTTCGGACCGTCCAACCTCGCCCTGGCCATCGCGCTGCGCGAGCGTCAGGCGCGCACCGGCGAGCGGATCGACGCGGTGTTCCTGGAGAAGCAACTCTCGTTCGGATGGCACCGCGGCATGCTCCTCGAAGGCACCACGATGCAGGTCTCCTTCCTGAAGGACCTGGTCACCATGCGCAACCCCACCAGCGAGTTCAGCTTTCTGTCCTACCTGAAGGCGCGCGGCCGGATGCTGGACTTCATCAACCACAAGACGATGTTCCCCTCCCGCATGGAGTTCCACGACTACCTGGAGTGGGCCGCGGCCCCCTTCGCCGACCAGGTCGAGTACGGCTCGGAGGTCGTCGCGGTCACGCCCGTCACCGTCGACGGCGCGGTGGAGTGTCTCGATGTGGTGGTCCGCCAGGCCGACGGGGAGCTCAGCACCCGCCGCACCCGCAACCTGGTCGTCGCCGTCGGCCTGGTCCCGGTGCTGCCCGACGGGATGGTCGGCGACGAACGCGTCTGGCACAGCGAGGAGCTCCTGGACCGGCTCCCCTCGCTGACGGACCCGCGCCGGCTGGTGGTGGTCGGCGCCGGCCAGAGCGCCGCCGAGGTGACCGACCACCTGCACGGCCGCTTCCCCGACGCCGAGGTGTGCGCGGTCTTCTCCAAGTACGGCTACACCCCCGCCGACGACAGCTCCTTCGCCAACCGCATCTTCGACTCCGTCGCGGTCGACCACTACTTCGGCGCGCCCGAGGCGGTCAAGGACAGCCTGCGCTCCTACCACGCCTCCACCAACTACTCGGTGGTCGACCTCGACCTCATCGACGAGCTGTACCGCAGGCACTACCAGGAGAAGGTGCAGGGCAGGCAGCGGCTGCGCATCCTCAACGCCTCCCGGCTCGTCGAGGTCGCCAGGGACGCCGAGGGCGTGCGCGCCACCGTGGAGTTCCTGCCCACCGGGGAACGGACCGTCCTGGAGGCCGACGCGCTCGTCTACGCCACCGGCTACCGGCCCGGCGACCCGCTGACCCTGCTGGGCGCCGTCGGCGAGCACTGCGAGCGGCTGCCCTCGGGCGCCCTGCGCATCGAGCGCGACTACCGGATCGCCACCTCCGCGCACGTGCGCTGCGGCATCTACGTGCAGGGGGCCACCGAGCACACCCACGGCCTGACCTCGACACTGCTGTCCAACACCGCCGTGCGGGCCGGGGAGATCGTGGACGCGGTGGCCGGGCGGCTGCGCACCACGTACGCGTTCTCGCGCTGACGTACCCTGCGGTGACGGCCCGACTTGGCCGGCCGTCACCGCAGGGCCCAGGCCACATCCCTGAGCAGCGCGTGCCGCCAGCCCGCCCGATCGTGGCCCGAGGCCGAGCGGGAGACCCGCACGGTGGCGCCGGCCCGTTCGGCCAGGGTCTCGACCAGCTCGCAGTGCGGGAGCATCCGCGTCTCGTGCTCCCCCACGTCGAACGCGACCCGCAGACCGGACAGGTCGGGGCACTCCCGCAGGCGCGCGGCGACGGCGCCGCCGACCGGTCCGCCCATAGGGTCGGCCAGGTTGG
Organism: Nonomuraea jabiensis; assembly: GCF_014204795.1. GTDB lineage: Bacteria > Actinomycetota > Actinomycetes > Streptosporangiales > Streptosporangiaceae > Nonomuraea > Nonomuraea jabiensis. Next base: position 10,181,866 of record NZ_JACHMB010000001.1, read on the forward strand.
CGGCGTCCGGCGTCCACCAGAACGACCCCGACTGGCAGGCGACGGCGGACACCAGCTCCGGGAACTCCAGGGCCGCGTACATCGCGCTCAGCCCGCCGAGGCTCTGCCCGGCGACCACCAGCCGGTCCGGGTCGGCGGGCACGCCGCTCCCGGCGACCAGCGGCAGCAGCTCGTCCCGGACCGCCTCCCACAGCTCGGGCCGGCACCCGAACTCGGCCTCCCTGTCCCGCGCGGGCAGGAAGACGAGCGTGACGGCGGGCAGCTCGCCCTGGGCGACGGCCGAGTCGAACGCGGTCATGGCCGGGTGCAGGTACAGCCAGTCGTCCCCGTCGAGCAGCAGGACCACCGGCCCGCCGCCGCCCGCCGGGTGGACCCGCACGGTGCGCCGCCCGCCGAGCCGTCCGCTGGTCCAGCGGATGCGGGTGCGCGGGAGGGGCAGGACGTCGCCGGCGCCGACGGCGGGCCAGTGCGGCTGGGCGGGGGCGTCCGGGGTCGCGGCGATGGACCGGTCGCCGCCCGCCCCTGCCGGGTTGAACGGGTCGGCGTACGCCCCGTCGTCCGTGACGAACTGGTACGTCACCCGCAGCCGCGCGGGCATGACCACCTCGGCGTACCAGCAGTCCGTGTCGCCCCACCGGCGCAGGGGCACCGGCTGCGACCAGCTCTCGAAGCCGACGCTCGCCGGGGACCCGCGCCACAGGAACAGGGTGGCCCAGCCGTCGCCCGCGGGCACCGACGCGGGCGCCCCCGCCGCCGCCCAGAACTCGTCGGAACCGGGCTCACCGGGCAACCCGTACGGGGTGAAAGTGCTCTCCATGCGCGGTCGTACTCCGTCCCTACCGTCGGCCAGAAACTAAGGATAGACTTACCTAAGTTTCATGATCGAGATGGGCTCCGTGGATTGTAGGTCGATGAGCACGACTCTGGAGAAACGTCCCACGTCCGAGGTCACGGGGGCCCGCCGGCGGCGGGTGCTGGGCCTGGGCGTGCTCGCGGTGGTTCTCCTGGTCGCGGGGGCGGTCTCGCTGGCCGTCGGCGCGCGCGGGCTGAGCCTCGCGGAGGTGTGGCAGGGCCTGTTCCCGGAGCCGGGCTCCGACCAGCGGCTCACCGAGATCGCGCTCATCGTGCAGACCGTACGGGTGCCCAGGACCGTGCTCGCGATCGTGGCAGGCGTCGCCCTGGGGGTCAGCGGGGCGCTGATCCAGGGGTACACGCGCAACCCGATCGCCGACACGGGGCTGCTGGGGGTGAACTCCGGCGCCTCGTTCGCCGTGGTGTCGGTGATCCTCCTGTTCGGGCTCGCCAATCCGTACCAGTACGTCTGGTTCGCCTTCCTCGGGGCGGCGGCCGCCGGTGCCGTCGTGTTCGGGCTGGCCGGCATCGGCCGGGGCGCGGGCAGCCCGCTGACGCTCGCGCTGGCCGGGCAGGGGGTCGCGGTCTTCCTGGCGGCGATGACCACGGCGGTGGCGTTATCGGACCAGGCGTCGCTGAACGCCCTGCGGTTCTGGAACGCGGGCACCGTCGCCGGGGTCGGATTCGACGTCATCTGGCCGGTGGTCGCGTTCATCGTGGCCGGGTTGCTGCTGGCGCTGACCACGCTGCCCGCCATCAACCTGCTCAACCTGGGTGACGACGTCGCGCGCGGGCTGGGCGTGAACCTCACGCGGACCCGGACCGTCGGCATCGTCGCCATCACCCTGCTGGCGGGCGCGACCACGGCGGCGTGCGGCCCCATCGCGTTCCTCGGGCTGATGGTGGCCCACGTGGCCCGGTATCTCACCGGGCCCGACTATCGCTGGCTGGTGCCGTGCGCGGGCCTGCTCGGCGCCGTCGTCCTGCTGGTCTGCGACATCGCCGGGCGCGTGGTGACCCGGCCGGGCGAGCTGCAGGCAGGCGTCGTCGTCGCCGTCGTCGGCGCGCCGTTCTTCGCGGCGCTGGTCTGGCGCGGAAAGTTCAAGACGGTATGAACGAGACAGCGGTGAAGCGGCCGGTGGCACCGGGCGTGCGGCTCGGCCACGCGTCGTTCGTGTGGCGGCCCTGGATGGTGCTGGTGACGCTGCTGCTGGCGGCGGCGGTCTTTCTGGTGTTCTGCCTGTCCATCGGCACCGGGGACTTCCCCATCGGCCTGCCCCAGGTGATCGCCACGCTCTTCGGCCAGGGCGAGCGGGTCGACGAGTTCGTCATCATGGATCTGCGCATGCCGCGCGCCCTGGCCGGGCTCGTCGTGGGGGTCGCGCTCGGGGTGTCCGGGGCGATCACGCAGTCCATCGCGCGCAACCCGCTCGCCAGCCCGGACGTGCTGGGCATCACCGGGGGCGCGAGCGCGGTCGCGGTGTTCCTGGTGACGGTGTCGGGCGGGGCCGCCACGGCCATCGTCGACTCCGTGGGCCTGTCGGCGGCGGCGCTCGCGGGCGGGCTCGGCACCGGGCTGCTGGTGTACTTCCTGGCGTGGCGGCGCGGGATCGACGGCCTCCGGCTCATCCTCATCGGCATCTCGGTGAGCGCCGTGATGGAGGCGATCACGATCTGGCTGCTGGTCACGGCCGACATCCGGGACGTGGCGCGGGCGCAGGCGTGGCTGGTCGGCTCGCTGGACGGCCGGTCGTGGGGCGAGGTCTCGGTGGCGCTGTGGTGCGCGCTCGCTCTCATCGCCGTCGTGTCGTGCGTGGCGTTCCAGCTCCGGCCGCTGCACTTCGGTGACGAGGTCGCGGCGGGCCTGGGTGTCCGGTACTCGATGGTGCGGGCGGTCCTGCTGCTGTGCGCGGTGCTGCTGGCCGGCGTGGCGGTGAGCGCGGCGGGGCCGGTCCCGTTCGTCGCGCTGGTGGCGCCGCAGGTGGCGATGCGCCTGTCGCGGTGCCCGACGCCGCCGCTGGTGGCCTCCGGGCTGGTGGGCGCGCTGCTGCTGATCGGTTCGGACCTGGTGGCGCGTACGGCGCTGCCGGTCAGCCTCCCCGTCGGCGTGGTCACCGCCGCGATCGGCGGCCCTTTTCTCGTCTACCTGCTGGTGCGGGCGAACCTAAAGAAGTAAGGTTAGGCTAACCTAATATCGGCGTGGCAGTGGAAAGCAAGGGATTCCGGATGCTCCTCCAGCGAAGAACAGGTACGAAGACCTTGCGGCGGTTCGCGGCGGTGGTGTCCGCTGCGGCATTGAGCGGGGGCCTCGTCGCGGGATGCGGTTCGGGCTCGGCGGACCAGCCGAGCAGCGCCCCCGTTGCCGCCACGGACGGTGGCGTGTTCCCGGTGACCGTGGAGCACGCGTTCGGGTCCACGCAGATCGCCAAGGCCCCCCAGCGGGTCGTCTCCGTCGGCTACACCGACGACCAGGCGATCCTGGCCTTCGGCATCAAGCCGGTCGGCATGGTCGACCAGTACCCGAACCCGCCGGGCAAGACCCCCGACATCAACACCCAGTGGCCCTGGGTGAAGGACAAGTGGGGCGACACCCGCCCCGAGGTCATCATGAACAACGGGGACTCCGGCCCCAACTACGAGAAGATCGCCGCCCTGCGGCCCGATCTGATCATCGCGGTCTACTCCGAGATCGACCAGGCCGCCTACGATCGGCTCTCCAAGATCGCTCCGACGGTGGGCCGCACCAAGACCGAGAAGGAGCCGTTCAGCGCGCCGTGGCAGGACAACGCGCTGCACATCGCCAAGGCGCTCGGCAAGGCCGACGAGGGCACCGAGCTGGTGCAGGGCATCCAGGACAAGCTCGACGCCGCCCGCAAGGAGCACCCGGAGTTCGCCGAGCGCACCGCCGTCGCGGTGTCCTGGTACAAGAACTCGGTCGCGCCGTTCACCACCACCGACGTGCGCGGACGGCTGGTGTCGGGCATCGGCTTCAAGGGCGCGACGGAGATCGACAAGATCGCGGGCGGCAGCTTCTACACCGTGCTCTCCCCCGAGCGCATCGACCTGATCGACGTCGACCACATCTTCGTCATCGCCGACCAGGCGGACCAGAACGCGCTGAAGAACTTCAAGCTGTTCGCCAACCTGCCCGCGGTCAAGGGCGGCAAGGTGTCGTACCTGCTGGACAGCGAGGGACCGGCGATCGGCGCGGCCATGTCGCAGGGCACCCTGCTGTCCCTGCCGTACGCGATCGACGAGCTCGTCAAGTCGGCCGCCCAGTGACGCCGGTGAACAAGTCCCGTCCCCGGCCTGCCGTGGTCCGGGTGTGAGCACCGCCGGCACGCGCGTCGCCCCGGCCATCCTGCGCACGGCGACGGGGCGCGAGGCCACCCGCTGGGTCGCGGCGTACTGCCGCGAGGTGCCCTGGCAGACGGGCGCTACCGTGCTCACGGCGGTGGCCGCGGCGGCGCTCCAGGTGCTGCCGCTGCTCCTGCTCGGCCGGGTGGTCGACGGCGTGGTCGAAGGCCAGTCGCGGTCGGTCCTGGTCACCGTCGGGGTGCTGATGGTGGCCGCCGCGCTGCTCGGCTCGGCGGCCACCACGGCGGCCACGTACCTGATCGGACGGCTGGGCGCGGACCTGCTCGCGCGGCTGCGGGAAGGCGCCGTACGGGCGGTGCTGGGCATGCCGAGCGCGCGGATCGAGCAGGTCGGCCGGGGCGACGTGCTGTCCAGGGTCGGCGACGACGTGGCCGTGGTGTCGAAGGGCATCCGGACGGCGGTCCCCACGGTGTTCTCCTCGGGGGTCCTGGTCGTCATCGCCACGGCCGGCATGTTCGGGCTGGACTGGCGGCTCGGCCTGGCGGGCGCCGGCGCGCTGCCCGCGTACGCGCTGGCCCTGCGCTGGTACCTCCCCCGGTCCGCGCCGCTCTACCAGAAGCAGCGGGAGGCGCAAGCCGACCGCGCGCAGGCGCTGATCAGTGGCCTGAACGGGATCGACACCGTCCGGGCGTACCGCCTTGAGGAGTCCTTCCGCGAGCAGGTCACCCGCGAGTCGTGGCGGGTGCGCGAGCTCGGCGTCGAGGTGTTCCGGTTCTTCGGCCGGTTCGTCGGCAGGGAGAACCGCGCCGAGTTCATCGGGCTGGTCCTGATCCTCGTGGTGGGCTACGCCCTGCTGGAGGCCGGCGCCGTCACGCTGGGCGAGGCGTCGGTGGCGCCGCTGCTGTTCCACCGGCTGTTCAACCCGCTGGGCGCCATCCTGTTCACCTTCGACGAGGCGCAGAAGTCGGGCGCGAGCCTGACCCGGCTGGTCGGAGTGCTGGGCGAGGCCACGGAGGAGAGGCTGGTGGGGCGGGTGGCCGCCGCCGCGGACGCCGGGCCGTACCCGGTGGTGGTGGAGGGGCTGACGTTCAGCTATCCGGGCTCGGAGCGGCCGGTCCTGCGGGACGTCGATCTGACGATCCCGGCGGGCGGCTCGCTCGCGCTGGTGGGGGCCACGGGTGCGGGCAAGTCGACCCTGGCGGCGCTGATCGCGGGGATCGGGACCCCGCAGGCCGGGTCCGTGCGCATCGGATCGACCGATCTCGCCGGGCTGGACGAGGCCGGCGCGCGGGCCCTGGTGAGCATCCTGACGCAGGAGACGCACGTGTTCTCCGGTCCGCTCGCCGGCGACCTGCGGCTGGCCGCGCCGGAGGCGAGCGACGCCGAGCTGATGGACGCGTTGCGCAGGGTCGGCGCCGAGACGTGGGTCGCGGCGCTGCCCGACGGGCTGGACACCCTGGTCGGCGAGGGCGGCGAGCGGCTGGACGGCACCAAGGTCGCCCAGATCGCCCTGGCCCGGCTGGTGCTGGGCCGCGCGCCGGTGGTGGTGCTGGACGAGTCGACCGCGGAGGCGGGCAGCCAGGGCGCCGCCGAGCTGGAGCGGGCCGTGGCCGCCGCGTGCCGGGGCCGTACCACGCTCTTCGTGGCGCACCGGCTCACCCAGGCGATGGCGGCCGACCGCATCGCCGTGCTGGACGCGGGACGCGTCGTGGAGCAGGGAACCCACGAGGAGCTGGTGGCTCTGGGCGGCAGGTACGCGCGGCTGTGGCGCGCGTGGCAAGAACCTTCATCCTTCGAAAGGGACGGCTGAGTCTTCGATGACGGAACCGAGCACTCGTCTCGCGCTGCTCTCTCCCGCGCGCCTGGCCGGCGTGCGCAGGCGGATCGGCGGCTACTCCGACAGGACCATCACCAGGGCGTGCGCCATCGGGCTGGCCTACTGGGCGACCGGCCAGAGCCCCGACGGTCTCGACCTCACCCCCGGCACCCTGTTCGCCGACGTCCTCGGATGGGCCGACAACGGCGGTGACGGGGTCGCCGGCTGGGAGGTCGGCGCGGACGGCCGGAGCATCACCGTCCCCGAGGGCGTCGCGCCGGCCGACGCGCAGCTCGCGCTGGACGACCTGGCCGACTTCCCGGACCGGCCCATCGGCACCATCGGCCCGTCCAGCGTGCCGGCCCGGCTCGCGGCCCTGGCCGAGTGGAACGACACCCGCGTGGACCGGGTCCGCCCGACCATCGTGGAGATGTTCCGCGAGCAGGCCCGGACCAGGCCGGACGCCGTCGCCATCGTGGACGGGCACCGGTCGCTGACCTACCGCGAGGCGGCCGAACTGTCCCACCAGCTGGCCCACCACCTGATCGAGCGCGGGCTCACCACCGAGCAGATCGTCGGCATCTCGCTGGGCCGCTCCGCCGAGATGGTGATCGGCCTGCTGGCCGTGCTCCAGGCGGGCGGCGCGTTCGTGCCGCTCGATCCGCAGTGGCCCGCCGCGCGCCGGGCGGTCGTCATCGAGGACGCCGGGGTCGTGGCGCAGCTCAACGACTCCGGCGAGCGCGCCGCGGGCGAGCCGGAGGCCGTGGCCGTCGACCTCGACGACTGGCGGTTCGGCACGTATCCCACCGAGGACACCGGGGTCGCCGTTCCCGGTCCCGCCCTGGCGTACGTGATCTTCACGTCCGGTTCTACCGGGCGGCCCAAGGGCGCGATGATCCGGCACGAGGCGATCAGCGAGCGCCTGCTGTGGCAGTCCCGCGAGATCCTGGGCTTCGGCCACGACGACGCGTCGCTGTTCAAGGCGCCGCTGTCGTTCGACATCTCCATCAACGAGATCTTCCTGCCGCTGGTGTGCGGCGGCCGGCTGGTGGTCCTGCGGCCCGGCGGCGAGCGCGACCCGCACCACCTGCTGAGCGTGATCGCCGAGCAGCGCGTCACCTTCACGTACCTGGTCTCGTCCATGCTGGACGTGCTGCTGGAGATCGCGGGCGACTCCGGGCGGCTGGACAGCCTGCGGCACGTGTGGTGCGGCGGCGAGGTGCTGACCCCGGAGCTGTACGAGCGCTTCCGCACCCGGCTCGACATCCCCATGTACCACGGCTACGGCCCCGCCGAGACGACGATCGGCGTCTCGCACGTCATCTACCGGGGCGCGGCCGAACGCCTGTCGACGTCGATCGGCAAGGCCAACCCCAACACCGAGCTGTACGTGCTGGACGAGGAGCTGCGCCCGGTCCCGGTCGGCGTCGGCGGCGAGCTGTACGTGGGCGGCTTCCTCCTGGGCCGCGGGTACGTCAACGCGCCCGGCCTGACGGCGTCCCGGTTCGTGGCGAACCCCTTCGCCACCGACGGGTCCCGGCTGTACCGGACCGGCGACCTCGCGCGCTTCGCCCCCGACGGGTCGCTGGACTTCCTCGGCCGGGCCGACAACCAGATCAAGATCCGCGGCATGCGGCTGGAGATCGAGGACGTCGAGGTCGGCCTCGCGGAGCATCCCCGGGTACGGCACACCTGCGTCGTCGCCAAGAAGAACGCGGCGGGCGGCACCTACCTGGTGGGGTACGTGATCCCGGCGGCCGGGAGCGGTGACCTGCGGGCGGACGAGGTCAAGGCGTGGGCCACTGAGCACATGGTCGAGTACATGGTGCCCGCGCACGTCGTCGTGATGAAGGAGTTCCCGCTCACCGCCAACGGCAAGCTGGACCGGGCCGCGCTGCCGGAGCCGGCGATCGGGACGGGTGCGATCGTCGCCCCGGCCACCGAGAAGGAGCGCCTGGTGTGCGCGGCGGTGGCGTCGGTGCTGCGGCTGGACGAGGTCGGTGTCGACCAGAACTTCTTCAGGCTCGGCGGCGACAGCATTCTGGCGATCTCGCTGCTGAGCGCGCTACGCGACGCGGGCCTCCACGTCACGGCGACGCAGATCTTCGCCTGCCGCAACGTGGGCGCGCTCGCGGCGGCGGCCACCCGCGACGACGTCTCCGCCGTGGACCGCGGGGACGTCGCGACCGGCCCCGTCACGGGAGTGCCCATCGTGCGGTGGCTCGGCGAGCACACGGACGCGATCGACGGCTTCGTGCAGTCCGTGGTGCTGAACACCCCGGCCCACCTGACCGCCGGCGCCCTCGGCGAGCTGCTCGACGCCCTGGTCAGGCGGCACGACATGCTGCGCGCCAGGCTGGTGCGCGGCGAGCGCTGGGGGTTCGACATCCCGGAGGCGGACCGGGCCGTCGCCGGGTGGGAGGAGAGCGACCGGCCGCTCGACGAGTGCGTCCGGCTCGCCACCGCCGCCCTGGACCCGGACGGCGGCGTGATGCTCCGTGCCGTCTGGCGGCGCGAGGCGCGGCAGCTGGTCCTGGTCGCCCATCACGTGGTGGTCGACGGCGTCTCCTGGCGGATCCTGATGGAGGACCTGGCCACGGGCTGGCGGCAGCTCACCTCGGGCACGCCGATCGAGCTGCCGCCGGTGGGCACGTCGTTCCGGCGCTGGACGCAGCTGCTGGAGCTCGCGGCGTTCGACGCGGACCGCGACTACTTCCAGCGGCCCCTGCCGGGAGAGGACGGGCCGCTGGGCCGGCGCCCGCTGTCCGCGTCCGACACCGTCGCGGCCGAGCGGACCCGGGTCGTCCCGGTCGGCCCCGAGGTCACCGCCGCGCTGCTGGGCGAGATCCCGGCGAGGTTCCACGCGGGCGTCAACGACGTGCTGCTGACCGCGCTCGCCGTCGCCCTCGCCCGGTGGCGCCGCGACCTCGGGCAGGACCAGACGTACGCGCACATCGAACTCGAGGGCCACGGCCGCGAGGGACGGTTCGTGGCGGAGGCCGCCGGCTACGAGCCGGACCTGTCGCGGACCGTGGGCTGGTTCACCACCCTGTTCCCGGTGACCGTGGACCCCGGCGCGACGGCCGATTTCACCGCCCCCGGCTACCTGTCCGCGGCGCTGAAGGCGGTCAAGGAGGACCTCGCGCGGGTCCCGAGCAACGGCGTCTCGTACGGCGCCCTGCGGTACCTGGCCGGCGCCGGGTTCGCCGCGCCCGCCCCCCAGGTGCTGTTCAACTACCTGGGCCGCTACGACGCGGGCGCGTCCGGGGACTGGCGGCTCGCGGGCGCCACGGGGCAGCTGGGCGAGAGGCGCGACCCGGGGATGCGGCTACCGCGCGCCCTGGAGTTCAACGCCATCGCCGAGCCCGGCGCGAGCGGCGAGTACGAGCTGCTCACCACCATCTCCTGGCCGGACGGGATGTTCGCCGAGGAGGACATCGCGACGATCGGCGAGTACTTCCGGGCGGCGCTGACCGGGCTGGCCGCGCTCGACCAGGGCGGCCACTCCCCCAGCGACTTCGCCGCGGTGTCCCTCACGCAGGCCGACGTCGACGCCCTGGACGGCCCGGCGCTGCGGGACATCCTGCCGCTGACCCCGTTGCAGGAGGGCCTGTACTTCCACTCCGTCTTCGACGACGACTCGGCGGGCAGCTACGTCGAGCAGCAGATCATGACGCTGGACGGTGACGTGGACGCCGACCGGCTCGCGGCGGCGGCCACCCGGCTGTTCGAGCTGTTCCCGAACCTGGCCGCGCGCTTCGTGGCCCTCGCCGACGGCCGCGTGGTCTCGGTGCTGGAGAGCGGGGTGACGGCGCCGTTCACCACGCTGGAGCGTCCCGGCATCACCGAGGACGAGCTCCGCGACCTCGCCGAACGCGACCGCCGCGCCGGGTTCGACCTGGCCACCGGCCCGCTGATGCGCTTCACCCTCATCCGCACGGGCCCCGGTGCGAACGTGCTGGTGCAGACCGTGCACCACATCATCGCCGACGGCTGGTCGGTGCCCCCGATGCTGCGCGCGCTGCTGGCCGAGTATCACGCGCCGTGGACCGCGTACCCGCAGGGCGGCTTCGCCGACCACGTGCGGGCGCTGGCCGCGCGCGACGACGGCGAGAGCGACCGGGTGTGGCGCGATCAGCTCGCCGGCCTGCCCGGCCCCTCGCTGGTCGCCGAGGGGCACACCCCGTCCGGCCGGTTCGCCGAGACCTCGATGGAGCCGGACGACGACGTCGACGCGGCCGCCCGGGCGGCGGGCGTGCCGCTGAGCGTCGCGGTGCACGGCGCGTGGGCGGTGACGCTGGGCGGCATCCTGCCGGGCAGGGACCCCGGAAAGGATGTGGTGTTCGGCTCCACGGTGTCCGGGCGCGACGCGGACGTGCCGGGCATCGAGGACATGGTGGGGCTGCTCATCAACACGATCCCCGTACGCGTCCGCTGGGACGGCGCCACCACGGCGCGCGAGCTGCTCGCCTCGGTGCGGGAGCACCAGAGCGCGGTGCTGCCGCACCAGCACGTCTCCCTGACCAGGATCGGCCGCCAGGCCGGTGGCGGCCCGCTGTTCGACACCCTGGTGGTGTTCGACGTCGCGGCCGACGTGGACGCTCTGCGCGGGCCGGGCGACGAGTTCGTCATCACCGGCATCGTGAACGAGGGGGCCCCGCACTACCCGCTGACGCTGGTGGTGGAGCGCGCCCGCGACGGCCGTCCCCGGTTCAACCTGATCTACGACCGCGAGCTGCTGCGGGAGACGCGCGCCCGGGCGATCCTGCGCGCGTTCACCCGGGCGCTGACCGGCCTGCTCACCCGGCCGGACGGCCCGGTGCCGGACGGCCTCGGGCGGCTCGCCCGGCCGGACGGCCTGGCGGCCGACGGCTCCGGGCGGCCCGCGCGGACCGCCCCGGCGACCTTGGGCGGGCTGTTCGACGCCGCCGCCGGGCGCGACCCGGCCGCCACCGCCGTCACCCAGTGCGGCCTCGACGGCGGCACCCGGTCGCTGACCTACGGCGAGCTGGCGCGGGCGAAGGACGAGCTGGCCGCGGCGCTGCGCGCGGCCGGGGTCGGGCCGGGCAAGCGGGTCGCCGTCGCCGTCCCGCGCTCCGTCGAGCAGGTCGTCGCCCTGGTCGCGATCGTCAGCGCGGGCGGCGCGTACGTGCCGCTGGATCTGGCCTACCCGGACGAACGGCTGGAGTACGTCCTCGCCGACGCCGCCCCGCAGGTCGTGCTCGTGGACCGCGACCAGCGGGACCGCTTCGCGGAGCCGGCCGCCAGGGTGGGCGCCCGCGTGCTCGTCCAGGGGGACGAGCTGCCGCTGGACACCACCGCGCCCGAGGTGAGCCCGGACGATCCGGCGTACGTGATCTACACGTCAGGTTCGACCGGCAGGCCCAAGGGGGTCGTCGTCCCGCACTCCAGCGTGGTGGCGCTGCTCGCGAACACCCGGCCCGGCATGGACTTCGGCCCGGACGACGTGTGGGTGCAGTTCCACTCCTACTCCTTCGACTTCGCGGTGTGGGAGCTGTGGGGCGCGCTGGCGCACGGCGGCGAGCTGCTGGTGCCGGAGTACGGGCTGACCCGCTCCCCGGTCGACTTCCACCGGCTGGTCCGCGAGCGCGGAGTGACCGTGCTCAACCAGACCCCGTCGGCGTTCTACCAGTTCATGGAGGCCGACCGGCACTCCGGCGAGCCGGTCACCGCGCTGCGCCGGATCATCTTCGGCGGCGAGGCGCTGGACCTCGGGCGGCTGCGCGGCTGGGTCGAGCGGCACGGCACGCGCTCGCCCGAGCTGGTCAACATGTACGGCATCACCGAGACCACCGTCCACGTCACGCACCGGGTGCTGACCGACGAGGACTTCGCGGCCGGCGACGCCAGCCCGATCGGCGGCCCGATCCCCGGCCTGGTCACCTACCTGCTCGACGACCGGCTCCGGCCGGTGCCGCCGGGCCGGGTGGGCGCCATCTACGTCGCCGGCGACCAGGTGTCGCTCGGCTACCTGGGCAGGCCGGGGCTCACCGCGAGCCGGTTCGTGGCCGACCCGTTCGCGGGCGACGGCTCCCGCATGTACCACACGGGCGACCTCGCCCGCCGCACGCTCGACGGCGAGCTGGAGTTCGCCGGGCGCGCCGACGACCAGGTGCAGCTCAAGGGGTTCCGCATCGAGCTCGGCGAGGTGGAGTCCGCGATCAGGGAGCTCGACGGCGTGGTCGACGTGGCCGTCACCGTGTCCGGAAGTGGCGATCATCTGGTCGCGCACGTCGTGGGCAAGGTGCCCGGCGACGTCACCGGCCTGCTGTCGGCGAAGCTGCCCGCGTACATGGTGCCGCGCCGGGTGCTGCGGGTCGAGGCGCTGCCGCTGACCGTCAACGGCAAGCTGGACCGCAAGGCCCTGAGCGAGCACGCCGCGCGGGACGACGCCGCGGTGCCCGTGGTCGATTCCGGGCACACCGAGCGGGACGACACCCTGATGCTCGCCGCGCTGGTCGGCGTCTTCGCCGACGCGCTGCCCGGCTGCGAGGTGGACGCCGACACCGACTTCTTCAGGGCCGGAGGCGACAGCATCGTCATCATCACCGTGGTCAACCGGGCCAGGGCGCTCGGCCTGCGGATCACCCCACGGGACGTGTTCCTGCTCAGAACGCCGCGCGCGCTCGCCGGACACCTGGGTACGCCGCAGGCCGCCGAACCCCTGCCCGCAGCCCCGCAGGACGGCCCGCTGACGCCGACGCCGATCATCCTGCGCCAGCGGGAGCTGGGCGGCTCGCTCGCCCGGTTCGCCCAGGCCAGGACGCTGGTGGCGCCCGAGGGGACCAGGTTCGCCGACGCCGAACGCGCCGCCGGCGCCGTCGTGGCCGCGCACCCCGCCCTCCGGCTGCGGCTGCGCGTCGAGCACGGGGTGTGGTCGCTGCGCACCGAGCCCGCCCGCGAGGTCACCGTCACCCGCACGGACGCGACCGACGCGGCGGCCGTCGCGAACGAGGCCGCCGGACGGCTCGACCCCGAGGCCGGGGAGATGATCGCGTTCTCGTGGCTGGCGCCGAGCCGGACCCTCGTGGTCACCGCGCACCACCTCGCCGTCGACTCGGTGTCGTGGCTGATCCTGCTGGACGACCTGGCCACCGCCATGCGCGGGGCGGCCCTGACACCGCCGGCCACGTCCTACGCCGAGTACGCCGACGCGCTGGCGGCGGGGTCCGCCCGGGCGATCGGCGACCTCGGGCACTGGGTCACCACGCTCGCAGCGCCCCCGCTGCTGCCCGTGGTCGAGCGGCCGCGCGAGACCACGGTGGAGATCGCGCCCGAGGTGACCGCCCGCGTGACGCGTACCGCGCCCGCCACGCTCGGCGTCGGCGTCACCGAGCTGCTGTGCGGGGCGCTGCGGGCCGCGCTGACGCACGTCCAGCCCTCGCCGGCCGACCTCGCGATCGAGCTGGAGCGGCACGGCCGGGTCCCGGCGCTCGAACACCACGACTACACCCGCACGGTCGGCTGGTTCACCTCCATCGCCCCCGTACGGCTCACCGCGCACACCGACCCCGTCGCGGCGGCGCGCGAGCTCGCCGAACGCCAGCCGGACGAGCGCCGGCACGTCGCCTACGGCCAGCTCAGGTACCTCAACCCGCAGACCGCGCCGCTGCTGAGCGCGCGCCCGCAGGTGCTGTTCAACTACCTCGGCCGGGGCAGCGAGTCCCAGGCGCTCCACATCACCGGCGGCGACCCCGGCAGCCCGTACGCGGTCGAGGTCAACACGTGGATCGACGCGTCCACCGGAAGCCTGCGCGCGACCTTCACCCTCGCCGAAGGCGTCCCCGACGAGCTCACCGAGCACTGGCGGCGCGCGCTGGAGCGGATCGCCGACGCCGCCGCGACGGCCGAGTGGACGGCGCCGGTCACCCCGCTCCAGAAGGGCCTGTTCTTCCAGGCCCAGCTGGCCGGCCCGGCCGGGCACTACGTCGCCCAGAACTACTTCACCTTCGACCGGCGGCTGGACACCGGCGCCCTGGCCGAGGCGATGGCGTACGTGATCGCGCGGCACCCGGTCGTGGGCGCCGGCTTCACCACCGACGCCGCCGGCGACCCGGTCCAGGTCCTCGCGGCGGGCCGCCGGGTCGACGTCCGCACGGTCACCGTGTCCACGGACGCCGAGGTCGAGGCCCTGCGCGCCCGCGACCGCGACACGGGCTTCGACCCGGGCGAGCCGCCGCTGATCCGGCTGACCGTGGTGCGCCTGCCCGGCGACCGCGACGGCCTGCTGCTGAGCTACCACCTGCTGCTGTGGGACGGCTGGTCGCGCGAGATCGTGCTGCGGGACCTGTTCGACGCCTATCAGGCCGTCCTCGCCGGAGAGCCACTCACTCCCGTCCCGGCCACGCCGAGCTTCGCGGACCACGCCCGGGCGCTCGCCTCCAGGGACCCCTCGGCGTCGGAACGCTTCTGGGCCGAGCACCTGACCGGACTCCCGGGCCCGACGCTGCTCGCCGGACCGTCGCCGTCGTTGCCGGACGAGCTGCCGGGCGCCATCGTGCGCACGCTCTCCCCCGAGCAGTCGGACCTGCTGCGCGAAGCGGCCAGGACCCACGGTGTCACGCTGAACTCGGTGCTGACCGGCGCGTTCGGCCTGCTGCTGGGCGCGCACACGGGCCGCGGCGACGCCGTGTTCGGCGTGACCGTCTCCGGCCGGGAGGGCGAGGGCCTGTCCGGCATGGTCGGCGTGCTGCTCAACACCGTGCCCATGTGGACGCGGGCCCGGCCGCACGACACGGTGCGGGAGTACCTGTCCGCGGTGCAGGCGGCCAGGGTCGCGGCGATGGAGCACGAGCACCTGGGGCTCGGCGACATCCAGCGGGCCGGCGGGCACGACACGCTGTTCGACAACCTGTTCGTGCTCCAGAACTTCCTCGACCTGGACGCGCTCGCCGCGATGAACGCCCGGCACGGCATCACCGAGGTGCGCGCCGAGGACTCCACGCACTACCCGTTCACCTGGGTCGTCACGCCCGGCGACCGGCTCACGATCAAGCTGGAGCACCGCGACGACGACGCCGGGCGCGCCCGCCGTCTCCTCGACGACTACGTGCGCGTGCTGGAGGAGCTGGCCCGCTCGACCGGGCCGGTGGGCGCGCTGCGCGGTCTGGGGTCGGAGCCCGAGCCGGCCGTACGTACGGACGTCGGCACGGACACCGTCGTTGACCGGTTCGACCAGGCGGCGGACGCGAACCCACAGCGGGTGGCGCTCGTCGCCCACGGCCGGACCATGACGTTCGCCCAGCTCAGGGACCGCAGCCGCGAGGTGGCGGGGGTGCTCGCGCGGCGCGGCATCGGCCCCGAGAAGACCGTGGGCCTGGCGATCCCGCGCTCCCTCGACTCGATCGTGGCGCTGTTCGCCGTGCTGCGCGCCGGCGCCGCGTACGTGCCGCTGGAGCTGGACCACCCGGACGAGCGGATCGCCGCGATCGTCGCGGACGCCCGCCCGGACGTGATCCTCACCGTGAGCGCGGTCGCCCCCCGGCTGAGCGGCGACCTGATCGAGCTGGACCGCCCCCTGCCGGAGGCCGAGCCGTTCACCACGTTCGCGCCGGACGACCCGGACCGCCTGCGGCACCCGGCCTACACCATCTACACCTCCGGATCGACCGGGAAGCCCAAGGGCGTGGTGACCGAGTACGCCGGGCTGACCAACATGCTGATCAACCACCAGCGCCGGATCTTCGAACCGGTGCTGGCGCGGCACGCCCACCGCGTCTTCCGGATCGCGCACACCGTGTCGTTCGCGTTCGACATGTCGTGGGAGGAGCTCCTGTGGCTCGCCGACGGCCACGAGGTGCACATCTGCGACGAGGAGCTGCGGCGCGACGCGCCCCGTCTGGTCGAGTACTGCCTGGAGCACGGGATCGACGTCATCAACGTGACCCCCACCTACGCGCAGCAACTGGTGGCCGAAGGGCTGCTCGACGATCCCGCGCGGCGGCCCGCGCTGGTGCTGCTGGGCGGCGAGGCGGTCACCCCGGCGCTGTGGCGCCAGCTCGCCGAGACCGAGGGGACGGTCGGCTACAACCTGTACGGGCCCACCGAGTACACCATCAACACCCTCGGCGTCGGCACCTTCGAGTGCCAGGACCCGGTGGTCGGCGTGGCGATCGACAACACCGACGTGTACGTGCTGGATCCCTGGCTGCGGCCGGTGCCGGACGGCGTGCCCGGCGAGCTGTACGTCTCGGGCATCGGCATCGCGCGCGGCTACCTCGGCCAGCCGGCCCAGACCGCGCACCGGTTCGTCGCCTGTCCGTTCGGCGAGCCCGGCGAGCGCATGTACCGCACCGGGGACCTCGTGGTCCGGCGGCCCGACGGGAACCTGGCGTACCTGGGCCGCACCGACCAGCAGGTCAAGATCCGCGGGCATCGGGTCGAGCCGGGCGAGGTCGAGGCCGCGTTCGAGGCGCATCCGGCGGTGCGGTTCGCCGCCGCGGTCGCCCAGCCGGACCCGCAGGTCGACGGCGCGTACCGGCTGGCCGCCTACCTCGTGCTGGACGGCTCCGACCTCGCGAGCGTCGCCACCGAGGTGGGCGCCGGGCTGCCGGACTTCCTGCGCCCCACGCACTACGCCCAGGTCGACGCCATCCCGCTGACCGTGAACGGGAAGGCCGACGCCAGGGCGCTGCCGGAGGCCAGGCCGTTGGGCGCGCTGACCAGGGCGCGCGAACGTGGCCCGGCGACCGGGACCGAGACCGTGGTGTGCGAGTTCTTCGCCGAGGCGCTGGACCTGGACGACGACGAGGTGAGCGCGGTGAGCGACTTCCTGTCCCTCGGCGGGCACTCCATGCTGGCGGTGCGGCTGATCGGGCTGCTCCGCCGCGAGTACGGTCCCGTGATCACCGTTCGTGACCTGTTCGCCCTGCGGACCCCCGAAGCGATCGCCCGGCACCTCGATGACCGCTCCTGACCGTACGGGGTCCGGCATCCTGCGGACCGCACTGCGACGCAACGCGGGCGCCATGGCCTGGGGCACCCTCCTCATGGGCATGTACCAGGCCGGCGAGACCGCCTTCCCCATCGCGCTCGGCCTGATCGTCGAGCACACCCTGCGCGAGCGCAGCCTCGGCTCGCTCGCGCTGTCGATCGCCGCGCTGGCCGTGATCATCACGACCGTGTCGCTGTCGTGGCGGTTCGGGATGCGCATCCTGCAGAAGGCCAACACGACCGAGGCGCACCGCTGGCGGGTGCGGGTCGCGGCCTGCGGGCTGCAGCCCGTGGCCAGGGACGCCGACCTCAAGTCCGGCGAGGTCCTGACCATCGCCACCGAGGACGCCGACCAGACCGCGGACATCATCGAGGTCGTGCCGCTGCTGATCAGCTCGCTGGTCGCGGTGCTGGTCACGGCGGTCGCCCTGGGCATGGCCAACGTGTGGCTCGGCGTGCTGGTGATCGTGGGGACCGTCGCGATCCTGTCGATCCTGAGCGTGCTGTCCAAGCGGATCGGCGCCGGCACCCGCGAGCAGCAGGCCCGGGTGGCGCGGGCGGGTGCGAAGGTCGCCGACCTGATCAGCGGCCTGCGCCCGCTGCACGGCTTCGGCGGCACCCACGCGGCGTTCCTGTCCTACCGGAAGGTCAGCACGGAGGCGAGGAGCCAGGCGGTCACCGTCGCCAAGGTGAACGGCGCGTACGCGGGCGCCGCGCAGACGCTCAACGCGGTCCTCGCCACCGCGGTGACCCTGACGGCGGGGTGGCTGGCGTTCGACGGCCGGATCACCATCGGGCAGCTCGTCATGGCCGTGGGGCTGGCGCAGTTCATCATGGAACCGCTCAAGCTGTTCTCCGAGATGCCGAAGTACGTGATGATCGCGCGCGCGTCGGCCGAGCGGATGGCGCTGGTGCTGGCCGCGCCCGCGGTGATGACCCCGGGGACGGAGCGCCCGGCCGCGGGCGGGGACCTGGAGGTCGACGGCGTCCGGTACGGGTCGCTGCGGGAGCTGAAGTTCCACGTCTCCGCCGGGGAGTTCGTGGCGATCGCCGCCTACCAGCCGCGCGCGGCGGCCGAGCTCGTGTCGATCCTGGCCGTGAACGTCCCGCCCGGCGCGTACGGGGGCGTGGTGCGGGTCGGCGGGCGGGAGGTCGCGGACCTGTCGATCGAGGCGGTCCGCGAGCGCATGCTGGTGAACCCGTACGACGGGGAGATCTTCGCGGGCACCCTGCGCACGAACATCGACCCGGCGGGCACCGGCCGCCTGGTGCCGGCGGCCGTCGAGGCGTCCATGCTGGTCGACGTCGTCGCCCTGCACCCCGAAGGGCTCGACTACGGCGTCCGCGACCGCGGCGCCAACCTCTCCGGCGGGCAGCGCCAGCGGCTGTCGCTGGCGCGCGCGCTCGCCGCCGACGCCGACATCCTCGTCCTGCACGACCCGACGACGGCCGTGGACGCGGTCACCGAGCAGCTCATCGCGCGCAACGTCGCCGAGCTGCGCCGGGGCCGCACCACCGTCGTGATCACCAGCAGCCCGGCCCTCCTGGACGCCGCCGACCGGGTCCTCGTCCTGGACGACGGCGTCATCACGGCGGAGGACACCCATCGCAACCTGCTCACCACCGACGAGAACTACAGCCTGGCCGTGGCCAGGTGAACCCAGAAGGGACGGAGCATGACCACCAACCCGTTCGACGACGCTGACGGCCGCTTCCTGGTCCTGGTGAACGCCGAGAACCAGCACTCCTTGTGGCCCTCCTTCGCGGAGGTCCCCGCCGGCTGGACCGTCGTCCTCCCCGAGAGCAGCCGTACCGCCTGCCTGGACTACATCGAGCGGCACTGGACCGACCTGCGCCCACGTTCGCTGGCCGAAAGGCTCAGCTGAGGACGCAGCTCACCTGGGGCGGCGTGTTGGTCGCGTTGTTCCAGGTCGCGTTGAAGCCGAACGCGGTCGACGCGCCGACCGGCAGGCCGCCGTTGTAGGCGGCGTTGCGTGCCGTGACGGTGGCGCCGTTCTGCGTGAGCGCGGTGTTCCACGACTCGCGGACCTGCTGGCCGTCGGCGAAGGTGAGGGTCGTCGTCCAGGCGGAGGACGCGCGCGTGGAGGCGTTCTTCACGGTGACCTCGGCCTGGAAGGCGCCGCCCCACTGGGAGATCACCCGGTAGGTGGCGGCGCACCGGCCGTCACCAGGCGTCGGGGTCGGGGTCGGCGTCGGGGTCGGCGTCGGGGTCGGCGTCGGCGTGGGGGTGGGCGTGGTCGGCGGGATCACGCCGTCGAGCACCCGCGCCAGGGCCGGGTACCAGCGGTCGGCCATCTTCTGGAAGCCGGCGTCGTTGGGGTGCACCCCGTCGCCGGTGTCCGTGGCCGGGTCGAAGCCGGTCCACTGGTCCACGACGACGATGGGTGACTGCGCGGTCGTGAGGCCGGCGGCCCAGCCCGGGATGGCGTTGTCGAGCGCCGTCACGCTGGCCGCGCAGGTGGGGCAGCCGGACGGGTTCATGGGGATGATCTGCGCCACGATGATCTTCATGTTGGGGTTGTTCGCGCGCATCTGACCGACCAGCTTCGTGTACGCGGCCAGCACGGTGCTGGTCGGGATGAAGCCGCCCCACATGTCGTTGGTGCCCAGGTGCATGAGGACGATGTCGGGCCTGGCCGCGGCCAGCCACGGCGGCAACTGGTTCTGGTCGGCGATGCCGGTGGCGGAGTAGCCGCCGTGGCCCTCGTGGTCGCCGTCGTAGGTGTAGCCGTAGTTGCAGCCGCCGTCGGGGTCGCTGCCGACGAAGTCGATGCCGGTGTACCCGGTCGTCTGCAGGCGGTGCCAGAGCATGGCGCGCCAGCAGCCGGGCCCGGCGGTGATGGAGTCGCCGAGCGGCATGATGCGCACGGGCGCCGCCGCCGACGTGGCGGGCAGGGCTGCCCCGAGGGTGACCGCCAGCAGGAGCGCGGTGAGCAGGGCGTACAGGTGGGATCGGCGAAGCATCGGTGACTCCCCGGGTGAGGCGGCCCGGCCCGCCCGGGTGGCGGGCCGGGCCTGGGGTTTTACGAGTAGGGGTTCTGGGTGAGCAGGTGTGCCTTGAAGCCCTCGCCGTACGTGCTGGTGGGGGTGCCGTTGTAGTCGGTGATGAGGACGTTGCCCTGGCTGCAGCCCCACGGGTTCCAGGTCCAGGCCGTGTATCCGACGCCGTGCGCGTCGGCCCAGGCCATCACCTGGTCGATGTAGTCGTGGGCGCAGGAGTTCTGCCCGATCTCGCCGGCGTGCACGGGCACCTGCGCGGCCACGGCGCCGACCTGGCTGTTCCAGCAGGAGACGTTGGAGCAGGTGTTGAAGTTGTAGGTGTGCCAGGCGGCCATCAGGTTGCCGGCCGGGTCGGTCGGCTTGTACGTCAGCCACTGGCTCAGGTCGTTCGACCAGGCCAGGCCGCCGAGCATGATGACGTTGGTGGCGCCGGTGGCGCGCACGGCGTTGACCAGCGACTGCATGCCGGCCACCTGGTAGCCGATGCCGGTGCAGGTGCCGCCGTCGCGCCAGCAGGTCCAGCCGGCGGTCGCGTTCCAGTTCGCGGCGGCGTCCGGGTAGGGCTCGTTGAACAGGTCGAAGATCACCGCGTTGTTGCCCTTGAACGCGTTGGCCACGCCGGTCCAGAACGTGGGCGCGTACTGCGCGTCGGGCATCGGCTTCTGGCAGGTGGCCGCGGTGTCGGAGCAGCCGGCGCCCTGACCGGTGTACTGGCCGTAGTTCCAGTGCATCTCCACGATCGGCGTGACGCCGTTGTTCACGAGCAGGTTCACGTAGTCCTTGACGTTCTGCTGGTACGCGGCGCCGCTGGGCGAGCCGTTGGTGCCGATCCAGCACTCCTCGTTCAGCGGGATCCGGACCGCGTGGATGTTCCACGCCTTCATCGCGTCGATCGAGGCCTTGTCCACGGGGCCGCTGTCCCACATGCCCTTGCCCTGCACGCAGGCGAACTCGCCGCTGGCCCGGTTGACGCCGAGCAGCCGGTAGGTGTTGCCGTTGTTCGCGACCAGCTTGTTCCCGGAGACGTGCAGCGACGGCGCGGGGAGGTTGGTGCCGTCGTCGTCATCGGTCTCGGTGGCGTTGACCGTGACGGTGGTCAGGCCGGAGGAGGCGACGCTGATGGGCCGGGTGCCGTTCATCCTGTCGGTGTCCTGCGCGGCGCGGAGCGTCACGGTCTGCGCGGTGTTCCAGTTGGCCGTGGTGAAGGTCAGGGAGGCGCCGGCGCTCACGGTGATGTCGCTGTCGCCGGTGCCCGCGGTGCTGGTGACCGTCACGTTGCCGGTCGGCTGGGACTGCAGGCGGACCGTGTAGCTCGCGGTCCCGCCCTCGGGCACGTTCACGCTGGTCGGGGAGACGACCAGAGCCTGCTGCTGCGGGCCTCCGGTGCCGTTGCCGACGCACGTGACGCTGGGCGGCGGGTTGTTGGCGCCGCCGGTGTAGGTGCCGTTGAAGCCGACGGTCCACGTCGCCCCGGTGGCCTTGGCGGCGTTGTAGGAGGTCGGGTTGACGGTGACGGCCGCACCCGCCGGGGTGGGCGTGGCCGGGGCCGGCACGCCCTCCCACATCTGGGTGATCACCTGGTTGTCGGGGAAGTCGAAGCTCAACGACCACTTGGTCAACGGGTCACCGGTGTTGGTGACCGTGATGTTGGCGCCGAAGGCGCTGCCGTTGTCCCAGACCTTGGAGTAGGTGGCCGAACACGACGCGGCGGCCTCGGCCGCGGTCTGCGCCGCGGCGAGGCCGAATCCGGCGAGCAGCACGGCGGCCGCGGCCGCCAAGGCTCTGCGCCACGAGTTCCGGTGAATGGACATGGGGGGTTCTCCGTGACTTTATGGATGGGAGCGCTCCCAAACGTTCTTCCCGACCGGTCCGCTTCGCAAGAACGCGCCCGGTGCCGGGGACGGAGCAGCCGCGCCGACCTTGACTAAGGCGGCGAACGTTGCTGAAACTTTCATCCCGGCGGGTGGGGACCGTGGGGATACAGTGTGATCTCATGAGCGGCGAGCGTTGGCTGCGCGTGCCGGTCGGGGACGAGGCTTCCCGGTGGCGCACGGTCGGCTCCAGCCGCACCGTCCTCGCGGTGGCGCGGACGGTGACCTCGGCCGGCCGGCTGCTGGAGATCCTGCCGCTGTTCCGGTCCGACCCTCGGGTGCAGGTGCTGTTCACCGTCGCGGCCGGCTCGGCCTTCGACGATGGCGTCGGTGACTACCTGCGCGGCGTCCAGGCGCGGGTCGTGCCCTGGTCGCAGGCCGTGGAGACGCCGTTCCACCTCGCCGTCTCGGCCAGCGCCAACGGCGCGTTGCACCAGCTGAAGGCCCCGCTGCTGGTGGTGCCGCACGGTGCCGGTCACAACCGGCTCCTCAGCCCGGCGGACGGCCCCGCGGGCGGGGTCTCGGGGCTGGCGCGGCGCCAGCTCGTTCATGAGGGCAGGATCGTGCCTGCGGCCATCGCCCTGTCGCATCATGAGCAACTGGCGCGGCTGGAGCGGGACTGCCCCGAGGCGCTCCCGCGGGCCGTGGTGGTCGGCGACCTGGTGTACGACAGGATCCGGGCCAACCTCGCCCGGCGCGACCGCTACCGGCGGGCTCTGGAGGTGGGCCCGGACCGCAAGCTGGTGCTGGTCAGCTCGACGTGGGGCGCGCACTCCCTGCTCGGCGCGAACAGCGACCTGGTGGCCCGGCTGGTGGCCGAGCTGCCCGTCGACGAATACCAGGTCGTGCTGGCGGCACACCCCAACGCCTGGTACGGCCACGGTGGCCTGCAGGTACGCCTGTGGCTGTCCGACGCCCGCGACGGCGGCCTGCTGCTGCTCCCGCCGCAGCAGGGCTGGCAGGCCGCGCTCGTGGCGTCGGACGTCATCGTGGGCGATCACGGCTCCGTCACCTTCTACGGCGCCGCCCTGGGCCGCCCGGTGCTCCTGGCCTCCTCCGGGCGCGAGGCCGGCGAGCTCGACCCCGGCTCCCCCACCGCCCTGCTGTCCGGGACGCTGCCCCGGCTGGACCCGGCCGGCGCCGTCCTGCCGCAGATCGAGCAGGTCATGGCGGCCCACCGATCGCACGACGACGTCACCGGACGCACCCTCGGCATGCCCGGCCAGGCTGAGGGCCTGCTGCGGCGCCTGGCGTACCGGCTGATGGAGCTGCCAGAGCCCGCCGCGCCCGCGACCGCCCGGCCGCTCGCCGAGCCGCTGCCCGAGCGCGGCGAGGTGCTCTCCTTCGAGGTGGAGGCGGTGGTCGGCGGCGACGGCGTGACCGTCCGCCGTTACCCCGCCGTCCTGGAGCGCCGATCCGGCGACCAGGTGCGGGACCCGCACCTGGTCGTGGACGCCGAGGAGGTGAACCCCCGGCTGCTGGAGAACGCCGCGATCGTGGTGGGCCGGGACCCGCGGCCGGGCTGGGCTCGGGAGACGCTGCGCCGCTACCCCGGCTGCTTCATGACGGCCGAGATCGCCGGCGGCAGGCCGGTCGTCCTGACGTTGAGGAGCGGAGAGCGGCTGCGGGTCGCCACCAGGCCGACCCGCGGCGGCGAGCCTGACCCGCGATGCCTGCCGTCGGCGGTGTACGGCTGGCTCGTGCGGGGCCGGAGCCGGGAGGACCTTCGCTCCGGGATCACCGTCCGGGTGGGCGACCGGCAGGTGGTCGTCAACTGCGGCGCCTGGGATCAGGGTTGATCCACGGCGGCCAGGCGGGCCCTCAACGTCCCGGCCCTGGGCAGGTTGCCCGAGGCCAGGCAGGTCGACAGGGCCCGCCGCAGGCAGTCCGCCGCCTCCTCGCGGTCGCCGCGCTCCTCGGCCAGCTCCGCCAGGAGCTCCCACGCCTGGGTCTCCTTCACCGGCACGCGGCACTCGCGCGTGAGCTCCGCGGCGGCCCGCGCCGACCGGGTCGCGTCGGCGGGGCGGCCGAGCCCGCGTTGGGCCCTGGCCAGTTCCAGGTGGATGCGCCCCTGGCTGAGCGCGTCTCCGGCGGCGGCCATGAGGGGCAGGGCGCGGCCGAGCGCGGCCGCCGCCTCGCCGTGCCGGCCGGCGTCCAGGTGGGCGAGGCCGAGGTGGTACTGCTGCATGCCGACCCCTCGGCCGTTGCCCGCCCGCTCGTGGATGGCCGAGGCCGCGGCGAAGCTCTCGGCTGCCGCGTCGGGCTCCCCGCGAACGAGGGCGGCCCGGCCCAGCGACTCCAGGATCACCGCCTCCATCCTCGGGTCGCCGGACGCGCGGGCCGCTCGCCGGGCCCGTACGAGCTGGTCACGAGCCTGGTCGAGCTCCCCCAGCATCAGCTGGGCGCGGGCCGCCTGGTTGCGCATCCTCGCCTCCACGGCGGGATCCGCCAGGCGGAGCGCGGCTTCCACCCCCAGAGCGTTGGCCTCGGCGCAGTCGGCGTGATAGCCGCGATCGTGGTGCAGCGGCCAGAGCGCCTCGGCCAGCTGCCAGACGATCTCGTCCCATTCGCGGGCGGCGGCGGCGCGCAGCACCGCCAGCAGGTCGGCACGTTCGGCGTCCAGCCAGTCGAGGGCTTCGCCACGCGAGGCGAACGACCAGCCGGCGCCGGAAAGCCGTTCGCCGTGGTCGGCCAGCCGCAGCCTCCTGCCCATCGCGGCGTCGGCGGCGGCCGCCCCGGTCAGGTACCACTCCGCCGCCCGCCGCAGCGCCGACTCCCGCTCCTCGGGCGGCTCCGCGCTCCGCGCACGACGGGCCGCGTGCAGGCGGACGAGGTCATGCATCCGGTAGCGGTCCTGCGCGAACTCCTCCACCAGATGCGCGTCGAGCAGCAGGTCCAGCGCCTGGGCCGGCTCGCCGTCCAGCACGGCGGCCGCGAGCCCCGGGCTGAACGCGCTGCCCGGCAGCACGCCGAGCAGCCGGTAGAGCCGGGCCGCGCTCTCCGGCAACCCCTCGTAGACCGCCTCGAAGAACGCGTCCACGAACACCCCGCCCTCCGCGGCCGCCCGGTCGAGCCGCCGTCCGGCCTCGGCCAGGTCCCGGATCAGCCGCTCGAGCGACCACGCCGGGTGCCGCAGCAGCTGCGCGCCGGCCATCCGCAGCGCGATCGGCAGCCCGCCGCACAGCCGCACCAGCTCGACGGCGTGCGTACGCTGCCCGGCGACTCGTTCCTCCCCGACCATCCCGGCCAGCAGCCGCAGCCCCTGCTCGGCGTCCAGCGGGCCGATCGTGATGGGCACCGCGCCCTCGGCGAGCAGCCCGCGCAGCTGGCGGTGGCTGGTCACCACCACGGCGCTGCCGGGCGAGGCCGGGCACAGCGGCGTCACCTCCGCGGCGTGCTCCGCGTCGTCCACCAGCACGAGCAGCCGCGACCCCGCCGTCATCGAGCGGAACATCGCCGCCCGCTCCGGCAGCTCCTCCGGGATCCAGCTCTCGTGCACGCCGAGCGCCCGCAGGAAGGCGGCGAGGACGTCGCTCACCCCGCTCGCCCCGCCGTGCCGCAACGCCCCGAGGTCCACGTAGAGCTGGCCGTCGCTGAAGCGCTCCCGCGCCTGGTGGGCCCAGCGCCGCCCGACGGCGCTCGTGCCCACTCCCTTCAGGCCGCTGACGACCGCCACGGCGGGACCGTCGGCGAGGTGCCGGTCGAGCAACGACAGCTCGAACGTCCTGTTGACGAAGCCGGGCGGCTCCGCGGGCACCTGCCGGGGGACCCGGGCGGGAGCGGCGGGCGGGGCGGCGATGTTGATGACGCCGACGTCCGCGGCCTGCACCACCGCACCAGCCACCTGCCCGGAGAGCTCATTGCGGACAATTCCGCCCCCTTCGGCGCTCACCACGCCCGCCTCGCCCTTGAACGCTCTTCGCCGGTCACGATTCAGGAGTGTTCCCCGGGCCGGGACGGCGGCACGGGGAGCCATAACCGATCGGCATGAGTGTCCGTGCCGGGCCCGCCCGGCCCGGTGCGGATCTACGCTCGTAGGACACCTCTCACACGCGAAAGAGGAGCGATGGATCCGAGTGTCATCGCCACCTTGACGGCGGTGGTCTCCGCCGTCGTCGGAGGCGCCGCGGGCGAGGCCGGCAAGAGCGCATGGGGCTCGCTGACGGCCCTCGTGCGGCGGCGGTTCGGCACGGATGCCGCCGTCACGGCCGCCCTGGAGCAGGCTGACACGAGGTCACCGGAGGAGACCACGCGCATCCTGGTGGACCAGGCGCACGCGGACGCCGAGTTCGAGCGATCGCTGGCCGACTGGGCCGGCGAGACGGCCCGGCTCCTCCAGTACAAGCACGACGTCAGCAACACCATCGGCGGCGACGCGCGCATCACCGGCACGGTCATCCAGGCCGGCGACATCTCCGGCTCCGTCAACCTCGGCACGCCAGGTCCGCCCGAACGCCGGGGGTAGGGCGGCCGCTGGTTCAGTGATAGGCCGGTGACTGTTCGGCGTCGGCCGGGGCAGTCCATGGTCATGATGGATGAGGGTCTCGTCTTACTGGTGGCCTGGGGGCAGTATCTCGCCCTGCTGGGCGTGCTCGCGTACGTGCTGCTGCGGCGGCGCGCATGAGGCGCGTATGGGCGCTCGTGCTGGTGGGGCTGCTCGTGCCGGGGTGTTCGAGTCCCGCGTGGGACGACCATGACTACGAGCTGAAAGCGGCCGCGTCGGCGGAGGCCGTCGGCTCGACGGTCGAGGCGGTGCGGCTGGCCGTCGGCGGGGGCGGGCGGCTGACGCGACCGTACCTGACGGTGCTGCTGACGAACGCGGCCGAGCAGGTGCAGAGCGTCAACGACCAGTTCGGGGCCGTGCAGCCGCCGTCGAAGGGGGCCGAGGCGCTGGGCGGGCGGTTACTGGAGATCGGCGACCGGGCCGAGAAGGCCGTCTCCAAGCTGCTGGTGCAGGTCAGGCGCGACCGCGTCGAGGATCCGGCCGCGGCGGCGCGAGAGCTGGCCGGGCTGGGCGAGAGCCTGCGGCGGTTCCAGGACGAGCACGAATGAACCGGTTCCTGGGCATCACGCTGGGCATCCTCACCGCGATCGGCGGCTTCGTGGACATCGGCGACCTGGTCGCCAACGCCCTGGTGGGATCGCGGTTCGGCATGTCGCTGGCGTGGGTGGTGCTGCTGGGGGTGCTGGGCATCTGCGTGTTCGCCGAGATGTCGGGCCGGATCGCGGCGGTCTCGGGGCGGGCGGTGTTCGACCTGGTACGCGAGCGGCTCGGCCCGAAGGCGGGGCTGGCGAACCTGGGCGCGTCGTTCTTCATCCTGGCGATGACGGTGGCGGCCGAGATCGGCGGCGCGGCGCTGGCCCTGGAGCTGGCCACCGGCGTCAACTACCTGCTGTGGGTGCCGGCCGTGGCGTTCGCGGCGTGGCTGGTGATGTGGCGGGTGCGGTTCGAGACGCTGGAGCGCGTCTTCGGGCTGGCCGGGCTCGCGCTGGTGATCTTCGTCGTCGCGCTGTGGCAGCTCGGTCCCGACTGGGGGGAGCTGTGGCGCCAGGCCAGCCAGCCCGCGCCGCCGCCGGACGAGGGGCTGCCCACCTACTTCTATTACGCGATCGCGCTGCTGGGCGGGGCCATGACCCCGTACGAGGTGTTCTTCTTCTCCTCCGGCGGCGTGGAGGAGAAGTGGACCCGCCGTGACCTGCCGGTCTCCCGGGCGAACGTGCTGATCGGC
This sequence comes from Nonomuraea jabiensis, assembly GCF_014204795.1. Classification (GTDB taxonomy): domain Bacteria; phylum Actinomycetota; class Actinomycetes; order Streptosporangiales; family Streptosporangiaceae; genus Nonomuraea; species Nonomuraea jabiensis. Next base: position 10,209,426 of record NZ_JACHMB010000001.1, read on the forward strand.
TTCCCGCTCGGCGGGCTGCTGTCGCTGGCGATCGCGGCGTGCGCGGCCACCGTGTTCCTGCCGGTCCACGTGCAGGTGGACTCGCTGGACCAGATGGTGCTGCCGGTCGCGCTCGGGGCCGGGCAGATCGGGCTGGCGCTGGTGATCCTCGGCGTGTTCGCGGCCACGCTCGGCGCGACGCTCGAAGTGGCGCTGTCGTCGGGCTACTGCCTGAGTCAGTATTTCGGCTGGCAGTGGGGCAAGCGGGTGCGCCCGCGCGAAGCGGGCCGCTTCCACGCCACGGTGCTCATCGTGATGATCGTGTCGACCGCGCTGATCCTGACCAGCATCGACCCGATCATGGTGACCGAGTACTCGCTGGTGTTCTCGGCGGCGGCGCTGCCGCTGACGTACCTGCCGGTGCTGATGATCGCCAACGATCGGGACTACATGGGGGACAAGGTGAACGGCGTCTTCTCCAACACCCTGGGCACGGTCTTCATGATCCTTCTCGTCGCGGTGTCGATCGCCGCCATCCCTCTCATGCTGGCCACGAAGGCGGGCCAATGACGACAGCACGCGTCCTGCACGCCCAGTTGCACCTGCTCGACCGGCAGGTGGTGCACGACCGCGACGGCCGCCTGGTGTGCAAGGTCGACGATCTGGAGCTGGCCTTCGACGAGCAGGGCCGTCCGTACGTCACCGCGATCCTCATGGGCCCGCTCGCGCTCGGGCCGCGCATCGGCGGGGTGCTCGGCAGGCTCATGACAGGCGTCGCCCGCCTGCTCGGCGCCCAGGCCCCGCCCCGCATCCCCATGGAGGACGTCAGCCGCGTCGCCAGTGCCGTACACGTCGGCGGCGACCTGGCCCGGCCCGCGCTCGAACGCTGGGTCCGCACCCACCTCGTCGAACCCATCCCCGGAGCCTGGCATGAGACTGAGTGACCTGCTCGCCCGCCCGGTCCGCGACAGCTCCGGCCAGGCCGTCGGCCAGGTGGCCGACGTGCGCCTGGTGCAGGACGGGCCGCTGCTCCGGCAGGTCCACCACGCCTTCCGCGTGGCCGGCCTGATCGTCGTGACCCGCCACACCGGACGGCTGTTCGGCTACGAACGGGGGCCGGCCATCAAGGGCCCCTGGCTGGTCAGGATGCTGCTCAAGGTGCTGCACCGCAACACCCGCTACGTCCCGTGGGAGCACGTCGACAGGATCGACGAGGCCGGCATCCTGCTCCGCGTCCCCCTGCGCGAAGTGCCTTCGGTCCATGACCTCTACCAGGAGAGCAACCCCTGATCCGGGGTCAGCGGTCCTCGGGGAGGAGCGTGCCGAGCGGCCCGAGGTCGAGGTTCAGATCGGCCGGCGACAGGTCGAAGCGCTCGCACAGCTCGGTCATGGCCTCCTCCAGCCGCATCAACGTCACGCCCAGCACCTCGACCTGCTCGTCCGACAGGTCGCCCTGCTCCATCCGCCGCACGCACTGCCGCTCCACGAGCTGGCGCACCAGCTCGACCAGGGTGAGGACGAGGCGTGACAGGTCGCGTTCCACCGCTTCCCGGTCGGCTTCGATGCGCAGGCGGCTGGATCGCGCCTCCCGCACCCGGGTGGCCGGCTCATTCCCAGGGCTCGCCATCGACGCCCCCGAAAGTGTCGGATTCGCGGATCGACATGATCAGCGCGCGGACGGAGATGCGTACCAGGTCGATGTCCGCGATGGACAGGACGAGATCCCCGCTCACCACCACGCCGCCGGCCAGCAGCCGGTCCAGCAGGTCGACCAGGGCCACCCGCTCCGCCGGCAGGCGCTCCTCCGCGGCCAGGACGGCGCCGCGCGGTGGCGCGTCGTGGGTCATCGCGGACCTCCCTCCTCCAGGACCGTGAACGAGTACGGCGCCCAGGGGCCGGTGAGCTCCAGCTCGATCCCCTGCCCGCGCAGCTCGTCCACGACCCGCGCGAACTCCTCCGCGAGCTCCTCGTCGACCAGGTAGGCGCCGTTGAGGACCATCCACTCGTCCCGGCCGGAAAGCTGCGGGTCCTGCGCCCGATGCCGCCGGCTCGCGACCGCGACGGACCTGAGGGCGTCGTGGATGCGCTCGGCACGCGCCCCCGCGTCCCGCCACGACTCCTCGCGGGTGCGCAGGCTCGCCTGGCGCCGCTTGAGGTAGGCGGTGCCGGGACTGGCCGGCTCCTGGCCGCCCGGCTCGGGCGCCACCGGGGCGGCCTCGGTCTTGGTCACGTACGCCTTCACGCCCCACTCCTGCCGGCCCGCGACGCGGGCGAGCGTGTCTGCGAAGTCGTCGTGCCGTTCCTCCAGCAGGCGGCGGACCTGCTCCTCCCCGCTGTAGACCGTGACGAGGCGCACCGGGGCGACCGGCCCCAGCCGCGCCACCGCCTCCACCACGCGGTGGTGGGCGTGGGCGGTCGCGCCCAGCCAGTCGAGGTCCTCCATCGACCGCCGCAGCGGCTCCTCGCCGAACTGGTCCAGCGGGACGGTGCTCACGTACGCGACCAGCCCGGACTGGGCGACGGCCCGCACGTCCCGGCCGGCCACCCCCTTCAGGCCCTGCGGGCACGGGGCGGCCACGTCGCTCGCCACCGCGTAGAGGTACGTGCCGGTGTCATCCACCACGCTCGTCCCTTCTCGCCTCCGTCCTTCTGACCGGCCGGTCGTCCTCCACGGACTCGACCTCGCCCTCGATCGGCTCGATGGCACGGCGCCGCGGCCGGCCCTCCTCCAGGGCCGCGATCCGGTCGCGCAGCCGGCGGTTCTCCTCGACGAGGGCCTGGTCCTTGCCGGTGAGCCAGGGATCGTGCTCCCACCAGTCGATGCCCATCTCCCTGGCGGTGTCGACCGAGGCGATGATCAGCCGCAGCTTGATCGTGAGCAGCTCGATGTCCAGCAGGTTCACGCGGATGTCCCCGGCGATCACCACGCCCCGGTCGAGGACCCGTTCGAGGATGTCGCCCAGGTTGGCCGGCTCGCGACCCGAGGACACCGAGGAAGGGTAGGACTGGCGTCCCACGACCCCCGGCCGGTACTGCTCGGTCATCGCGACTCCTCCGCGTAGTCGCCGCTGCCACGCCGGTAACGTCGCAGCCTCCGGTAGGAGAGCAGATCGCCCTCCATGTCCAGTTCGGCCTCGTAGAGCGCGAGGATGTCGCCGGAGGAGGGGACGCGGCGGTCCTCGACGACCTCGACGTTGACCAGCCACCCGTCCTCCGCGGGCTTCACCCGGGTCACGCCCTCCGTCTCCCTGCCGGTCAGGTCCGCGATGTGCCGCAGCCCGTACCCGCCCGCGCTCGCGGCGGACAGGCCGCCAGGCCGGCGCTTCGGCCGTGCGGCGGTGTCGCCGGCGGGATCTCTCGAACGCGCCGGAGGCGGAACCCCCTCTTCGCGAGGCCTTCGCCTCTCAGGCACAGGATCACCTCCCCTCGTCCCACCGCGCCGGCCCGCCGACGCGCCCGACTGGGCCGGGGCCGCCGATCATGCCCTGCAGGACCTCCCGCGTCTGCAGGGCTTCCTCCTCCTCGGAGATCAGGCCGGCGGCCCGGGCCGCCTCGATCTCCTCCAGCCGGTGCCTGACCACCGTCGGATCGCGCATCTCGCGCTCGACCTCTTCCTGGATCAGCTCACCGAGCCGGATCACGCCGCGCAGCGGGGCCACCGGCCAGCCGAAGAGGAGGCTGATCAGGCCCATCAGCCGACCTCCCCACCGCTCACCACGAAGTCGAAGGGCGCCAGCGGGCCGCGCAGGCTCAGCTCGATCCGGCCGGCCCACAGCCGCGAATACTCCTCCACGGCCGCCCGCAGCTCGTCCTGCCGCTCGTTCTCGACCAGGAGCGCCAGGTGGACGGCGTCCCGCTCGTGGGACGGGTCACGGATGACGGTGAAGACGCTGAGCGGGGTGAGCCTGTCGAGGACGGCCTGGGTGTCGGCCTCCCGTTTGGCGCTGACCGCCTGGTTGATGACCTCGCCGAGCCGGATGCGCGCCTCCCTGGTCGCGGCCTCGGGCTTGCCCCGGATCTCGTCGCGCAGCTGCGCCGCCTCGACGTTCTCGTTGAGCACCTCCATGAGCACCGCCCGCTCGTCGTAGCGTCCCTTGACGACGAACTCGGCCCGTCCCTCCAGCTCCCCGAGGGCGGCGGCGAACTCGTCGTGATGCGGTCCCAGCAGCTCGTCCACCACCGCCTCCCGGTTGGCCAGCACCGCGCCGAACCGGAGCGGGAGCACGGGGACCTCGGCCGCGGTGGCGTCCAGCAGCTGCTGGTGCGCCACGAGGTCGTCGGGCGTGCCCAGCGGGCGGTCGATCGCCACCTCGCTCACCAGGGCCCCGATCTCGCCGTACCTCACCAGGCGCACGGGCGCCGGCGGGGTGCCCACGCCGCGCGCGTCGTCGGAGACCTGGACGTCCTCCGGCACGATTCCGTAGACGTAGGTGCTGAGGCCCTGATCCAGGGGTTCGCGCTCCTCCTCGGACGGAGAAGGGGCGGTGTCGACGGACTCGGCCATGGTCAGCCTTCCTCCCTCACGCGACGGCGGGCGGGCCGTCGTTCGGAGTCCTCGGCGGGCTCTCCGACGAGCTCGTGCAGCTTGTCTCCGGCGGCCTCCAGCACCCCTTGCGTGATGTCCTTGGTCTTGTCGCCGATCTGGCCGCCCTTCATCTCCTGCATGATCTCCGGCAGGCCCTGGCCCTGTTCCTCCAGATCCAGCCGGTTCACGGCCTCGGCGAAGCGCAGGTACGTGTCGACGCTGGCGATCACGATGCGCGCGTCGATGGTCAGAACCTCGATGCCGACCAGTGAGACCCGGACATAGGCATCGATCACCAGCCCCTTGTCGAGGATCGTGTCGATCACGTCCGCCAGACCCGTCGGGGTCGGACGTTCTGCCATTCCGCCGCCCGCCGAGGGTTGTACTGTCATTTCCTCGCTCCTCGATCGTCACCCCGCCTCACGGCGGCGTCACCCGCGGCGGTTCGCCACCCTGCGGCGCACCGGCCGCCGGGGCTCCTCCTCCTCTTCCTCCTCTTCCTCTTCCTCTTCCGCGGGAGGACGTCGCACCGGGCGCCGGGCCTCCTGGCCCCTGCCGGTCTCGGCGCGGCGACGGGTCGGCTCCTCTTCCTCTTCCTCTTCCTCTTCCGGCTCTTCCTCGTATTCGCCCTCGGGCTCTTCTTCCTCTTCCTCCTCGTATTCTTCTTCCGGCCCCTCTTCGTGCTCTTCCGGCTTTTCGGCCTTTTCGTGTTCCTCTTCCGGGCCTTCCTTCTCTTCTTCGGCCCGCTCCTCCTCGACGGCGTCCTCGTGCGACTTGACCACCTGGCCGTCGTGGATCACGCCACGCCAGCCGTCTTCCTCCGCCTCTTCCGGGTGCAGCATGGTCTGCGTCATCACGTGCCGCCGGAAGTGCTTGAACTCCAGTCGCGCCCGCCTGCCCTGCGCCCGCCAGATGTTGCCGACGCGCTCGAACATGCCCTGCGGGTGATATTCGAGGACGAGCAGGATGCGGGTGAGGTCCGGGGTGATGGAGTGGAAGGTCACCGCGCCGTCGACGTAGCCCTTGGCCCCCTTCGACCGCCAGATGATCCGCTCGTCGGGGACCTGCTCGACGATGTGCGACTCCCAGGTCCGGTGGGACCAGAAGATCTGCGCCTTCCAGTTGAGCTTCTCGTCTTTTTCCTGGTCGACGTTCTCCACTTTCTTCATGTAGCCCGGGAAACTCTCGAACTGGGTCCACATGTTGTAGACGATCCGGATCGGGGCGCCCACATCAATCGACTCGACGATGTTGACGATCCGCGCCTTCCCGGCTTTTCTCCCCTTCTTTCCCAGCCCTTTCACCGTCTCCTTGACGGCCTCCCCCGCGCCGGCCAGAAGCGATTTCCCCATGATTTTCCCGGGGCTCAGGCCCTCCGATCCGGTGATGGCGCTCAGCAGCCCGGTCCCGCCGCCCTCCGCGAAATCGGTGAGCCTGCCCGACATGCCTTCGAGCCGGTCGGTGAGGGACGACAGCGCCCGCTCCACCAGGGCCTGGACCAGCTTCTGCGCCCCCTCCATGAGGAGGTCCTTCGGCAGCACCTCCTGCGCGGCCTTCTGGACCGGTCCGGCCTTGCTCTGCTGTGCCATGGGTCTCACCTCCGCCCTCTGCGCACAGGCGGGACGGAAGGCACTCGCCCGGGTCTCGGCCGCCGCACGCGGGGCTTCTCCTCCGGAGGCTCCTCCTCGTAGGCCTCCTCGCCGTACTCTTCCTCTTCTTCTTCCGGCTCCTCCTCCGCGGCAGGCGGCCGGCCGGCGTGCCGGATCGACTCGGCGCGCCCGTGCAGCTTCTCGGTCAGGGAGTCGATCTGCCTGCTGGTCGCGGCGACCGCGGCCGCCTTGCCGACCTCAAGCAGTTCTCCGCGCAGCCGGCTGGTGAGTTGCTCGATCTCCGGAGATGAGCCGAGGACCTTGAGCCCTTGCCCCAGGAGGCCCCCGCCGCCCTCGCCCCGCCGCATCGCACCGGCCGCTCCGGCCGCCGCCAGCGCGGCCGCCCAGCGCAGCTTGCGACGCCGGCCAAGGAAATAGCCCGCCGCGAGAGCCAGCGCCACTCGGCACCTGTCCTTCATGACCAGCCCCCCTCACTCGGCTGACCTGATCGGTCCCACCCTGCCCGTGAAGCGGACACAGAAACACATAAACCCCAAAAATGGACAGAGCTTCGTTCGTCCGGCAATGATTGCGCTAGGTGAACATGGCGCTACGCAGACGCATCACGCACGGGGGTTCGTGCGATCACGATCCGGGTAGAAGGGCGGCCTTCGAAGGAGGGAGAGGCGTGCTCGAACAGCTCACGCATACCGTCCTGGGCCTCACCATGGCGAGCTGGCGCAGACGCGGCCCGGGGCCCGCGGTCGTGTGCGTCCACGGCGCCGGGGTCTCGAGCCGGGAGATGCTGCCGTTCGTCGGGGTCCTGGGACGAACTCACGACGCCTGGAGCGTCGACCTGCCCGGCTTCGGGCACAGCGACAAGCCCGACGATCTTCCGACCGTGGCGGGCCTCGCGGACGCGCTGGCCGCCTGGCTGAAGGCGGCGGAGCTGGAGCGGCCCTGCCTGCTGGGCGGGTCCTTCGGCTGCCAGGTGGCGGTCGAGCTGGCGGCCCGCTTCCCGGGCCGGATCGGGGCGCTGGTGCTGGTCGGCCCGACCGTGGATCCGCACGCCAGGTCCGCCGTCCGGCTGGCCGGCCAGTGGCTGCGCAACTCGGTGCGGGAGAGCCCGCGCATGACACCCCTGAACGTCGCCGACTACCGGGACGCCGGGGTGCGGCGGGTGCTGGCCAGCTTCGGCGCCTCCATGCGGGACCGGATCGAGGACAAGCTCCCGGACGTGGAGGTGCCCGTGCTCGTGGTGCGCGGCGGCAAGGACGCGATGGTCAGCCAGGCGTGGGCCGAGGAGGTCACCAGGCTCCTGCCCCGCGGGCGGCTGTCGGTCATGGAGGGGCTGCCCCACATGGTGCCCTACCGCGATCCGAACGGCCTGGCCCGCGAGGTCGCCGCCTTCCTGCGGGAGGCCGGCTCATGAGGCCCGCCAGGGCGGTGGCGTCCTTCGACTCGGCGTCCGGCATGTTGCGGGCGCTGTCCCGCTTCCTGCACGGCAAGGACGCGCCCCTGATCGGCCAGGGCCCGGCCGCGCTGGAGGGCGTGGCGTCCGCGGTGCTCGGCGGGGCGGCCAGGCTGCCGCGCCCGCTCCAGGAGAAGGCGTACGCGCTGAGCGGCTGGGCCGAGGCCGTGCCGATGCGCCGCGTGCCCGAGCTCCGCTCCGCCGACCTGGCCCGCTGGGTGACCGGGCACTACCCGCGCCGCCCGTATCCGGTGGCCTTCATCGGCTCCTCCAACGGCGCCATGGTCCACCTGGCCGCGGCCCTGTCCGCGCCGTGGCTGCCGCAGACGCTGCTGATCCCGGTACGCCGCCACGGCGTCCGGCCCGACGACCCGCAGGGTGACCTGGCGAAGACGCGCGCCGCGGGCCAGGCGCTGCTCGACGCCAACCCCGACCTGGTGCTGCACCACATGCACGACGCCAACCAGGACCGGCTGATGATCGCCGGCATGACGTACTTCCGGGTCAAGTGGCGCCGCCTGGCGGCGGCGTACCGGACGTTCCTGGAGTCGTCGCTGCCGCCCGGCGCGACGCTGGTCGTCGTGGACTGCGCGCTGCGCTGGCCCACCACGACGGTGAGCGAGCGCCACGTGTTCCAGCACGGCGCGCTCGGCGGCGCCACCAAGCAGGAGTACGAGCACGGCGGCCCGCGCGTGGCCGACTACCTCGCCCGCTACGGGGCCGGGCGCTCGCGCTGGGAATATCCGCCGGCCGACGGCGAAAGCCCGGAGGCGGAGTGGGGGTTCCGGACCGAGCTGCTCGCCGACCTGGAAGAGCTGGCCGAACGCAACCGGTGGCGGCTGGTCCGCATGCGCTTCGGCGAGCCGGAGGACCTCAGCCCGGTGGTCGCCGACCTGTACCGGAGCTGGTACCTGCGGCGCGGCCTGCCCGGCGACCGGCTGCTCGTCGAGTCCTTCCTGCTGATGGAGCCCTGGTGGGCGCTGCGCAGCGGGTCGGTCCCGTACTGGATGGTGTTCAACACCGAGCAGTCGCTCGCGCACGTGCAGGACTACCTCGACCGGGCGGAGACGTTCGACGAGATCAGGCTCATCCTGTTCTCCCACGGCGTGGATTCCGTCGGTCTGTCCTCGGCCGACGACTGGCGCAAGATGCTGGCCCGGGCCCGCAAGCTGGGCGTCTTCACCGGTGTCGACACCCGCGCCTATCCGCGCGACTTCGCGAGCCTGGCCCGCGCCCACCGGGAGCTGTCCCGGATCCGCACCACCTACCCGATGCCGCGGCCCCTGGAATGGCCCGTGGCCGAGGAGTTCCTCACCGGACGCGACGAGCTGGAGTGGCGCGGTTGACGCCCTGCCGGAGAGCTGGAGGCCCCCAGTTCCCGGCAGGGCGTCGGGCTAACTGAGGGCCTTCTCCAGCTGCGCCTTGCTCATCTTCGAGCGGCCCTTGATGTTGCGGCGCTTGGCCTCTTCGTAGAGCTGGTCCCGCGTACGGCCACCCGCTCCGGAGTGCGAGCGCAGCCCTCCGCGCCGGCTCGACGACATGTCCTGGGTCGAGGTACGGCTGGCGGTCCGCGACTCACCGGCCCTGGCGCGCTCCTTGTTCACGGTCCGGGCGGCGATCTCCTTGGCCCGCTTGCTGCTTTCGCCCCGCTTCTTGGCGCTGTCCTTGATGTGCTCGTACTGTCGTTCCCGTTTCCGGCTCGATCCGCGAGGCATGTTTCCCCCTTTGCCCACTGTTCGCGGTTGGCTTGTCGTCACCTACCCAGCTGAAAGCCACGAAACGAACCGGCCGCGCCTCCCGGGCGGGAGGCGCGGCCGCGTGCACTACAGGCCGGGCTGCGTGGGCGGCGGGTAGCCGGCGCCGGGGCGCGGCGGCGGCGTGCCAGTGCCGGGCTGCGTGCCGGGCTGCGTGCCGGGCATCGAGGACGGCGTGCCGATCGGGGACTGCGTGCCGGGCAGCGGAGAGGCGTCTCCGGCGTGCTGCGGCGGCACGCTGCCGCGCCAGGCGCCGGTCTCGCTGCCGCGGTTCTCGATGAAGTCCTTGAAGCGGCGCAGGTCGCCCTGAACGCGCATGCGGACGATCTGGAGCCAGTCACCGGCGGTCTCGACGAAGCCCTCGGGGTCGTACTCCATCTGGAGGGTGACGCGCGTGGTGGTGTCGTCGATGCGGTGGAAGGTGACGACGCCGGCGTGGTTGGGCTTGTCGAGCGTGTGCCAGGCGACGCGCTCGTCGGGGTGCTGCTCGGTGATCTCGGTGTCGAACTCGCGCTTCACCCCGGCGATCTCGGCCAGCCAGGTGGCGCGGGTGTCGGTGTGCTGCTTGACCGACTCCACCCCTTCCATGAATTCGGGGAACGTCTCGAACTGCGTCCACTGGTTGTAGGCGACGCGGATCGGGACCTTGACATCTAGGGAGTACTCGATCGTGCTCATGGTGTCGCTCTCTGCCCACCATCGCCCGCGGCTAACGTCAACCGTTTGACGGTCTCTGTTTGGGTATGCGGGCCTATAACGTCCAACGGAGAGGCCCCAAATCATGCAAGCCGTGGTCATCAACTGCACCCTGAAGCCCTCGCCCGAGCCTTCCAACACCGAGGCCCTCGCCGAGGTCGTCAGCGCCGAACTGCGTAAACGTGATGTGGACGTGGACATGATCAGGGCCGTGGATCTGGACATCCGTCCCGGCGTCCAGACCGACATGGGGCCGGGCGACGACTGGCCCGCCGTGCACGACAAGCTGCTCCGGTCGGAGATCCTCGTCATCGCCACCCCGACCTGGGTCGGTCACCCGTCGTCCCTCGCGCAACGCGTGATCGAGCGGCTCGACGCGATGATCTCCGAGACGGACGACACCGGCCGGCCGGTCGCCTACAACCGGGTCGCCGGGGTGGTCAACACCGGCAACGAGGACGGCGCCCACCACGTCATCAGCGAGGTCTGCGGCGCCCTGGTGGACATCGGCTACACCATCCCCGGCCAGGCGTGGACGTACTGGCACCTCGGGCCGGGCGCCGGGCCGGACTACCTGGACGACGCGCGCGGCCACGAGTGGTCGCACAAGACCGCTCGCGCGATGGCGGCCAACCTGGTCGCCGTCGCCCAGGCGCTGGCGGCCCGGCCCATGACCGCGCCACCGGAGTGAGCGGAGGCCGGTCAGGTGGCGGGGACGGGGCTGTCGAGCTTGGAGAACCATTCGATGGTTCTGCGCAGGCCCTCCTCCGCCCCCACGACCGGCCGCCAGCCCAGCTCCGTCTCGGCCAGGCTGGTGTCGGGCCGGCGCACGCTCGGGTCGTCCACGGGCCTGTCGATGAACTCGATGGGTGACGACGAGCCCGCCAGCTCGCGGATGAGACCGGCCAGCTCCACCATCGTCAGCTCGTCGGGATTGCCGATGTTCACGGGTCCGGCGAAGTCGCTGGCGGCCATGCGCAGGATCCCGTCCACGGTGTCGTCGACGTAGCAGATGGAGCGGGTCTGGCTGCCGTCGCCGGTCACCGTGATCGGCTCGTCCGCCAGGGCCTGCCTGATGAAGGTCGGGATCGCCCGGCCGTCGAAGGGCCGCATCCGGGGCCCGTAGGTGTTGAAGATGCGCACGATGCCGGTGTCGACGTCGTGGGAGTTGCGGTAGGCGGTGGTCAGCGACTCGGCGAAGCGTTTGGCCTCGTCGTACACGCTGCGCGGCCCGACGGGGTTCACGTTGCCCCAGTACGTCTCGCGCTGCGGGTGTTCGAGCGGGTCGCCGTAGACCTCGCTGGTGGAGGCGAGCACGAACCGGGCCTGCTTCTCCTTGGCCAGGCCGAGCGCGTGCAGCGTGCCCAGGCTGCCCACCTTGAGCGTCTCGATCGGGTGCTTCAGGTAGTCGGCGGGCGAGGCCGCCGAGGCGAAGTGCAGCACCAGGTCCACCTCGCCGGGCACGTGCACGAAGCCGGTCAGGTCGCACTCGACGATCCGCAGCCCCGTACGGTCCAGCAGGTGTTCGAGATTGCGCGGGGAGCCGGTGAGGAAGCTGTCCATGCAGACGACCTCCGCTCCCCCGTCCAGCAGCTTCTCGCACAGGTGGGAGCCGAGGAACCCGGCCCCTCCGGTCACCACGACTCGCATCGCGCCATCACCTCGATCACCTCGTCGACTCCGATCTCCAGCAGGCCGGCATCGGTCTCGCGTCCGTGCGGGTCACCGGTGCCTCCTTTCCACAGCACGGCGTGCGGCCCGGCGGCGGGCGGCCCCCACAGCGCGGGAGAGACCGGCCCGAACAGCAGCACCGAAGGGGTGCGGTAGGCGGTGGCCAGATGTCCCACCCCGGTGTCGCCACACACCACCAGCCGGGCGTCGCGGACCAGCCGGGCCAGCTGCCGCACGTCCGTGCGGCCCGCGGCGACCCTGGCTCCCGTGTCGCCGGCCACCCGCTCGGCCAGCTCCCGCTCGGCCGGGCTTCCCGTGACGACCACCTCCCTGCCGCGGGCCCGCAGCGCGGCGACCACCGCCGCGAACCGGTCCGCGGGCCACCGTCTGGACGGGGCCGCCGCGCCGGGATGGACCACCACGGGCCCGCTCCTGTCGCCGCGTCCCAGGTACAGGTCGGCCGGGTCGGCCGCGATGCCGTACCACTCCAGCAGGTCACACCAGCGGCGCACCTCGTGCACGTCCGCGCGCCACGGCGGGCCCTGCCCGCCGTGGGTGAGCAGCCGCCCCGGGCGGGTCGCGCGCAGCGCCCGCGTGCTCTGCGGGCCCCTGCCGTGCAGGTTCACCGCCACCTCGGCCCCGCCGTACGGGACGGGGCCGGGCCCCCGCACCTCGATCACCTCGTCCACGGGGAGCAGCGGCGCGAGCGCCGGCGGCCCGGCCAGCACGAGGCGGCGGGCGGGGAAGGCGCGGCGCAGCGCCCGCAGCGCCGGGACCGCCGTCAGCAGGTCACCGAGCCCGAGCCCGCGCAGCGCCAGCACGTCTAGGGCCACGAGGTCTCCGTGGACGGGCAGACGACCAGCTCGCGCACCTCGCAGCCGGGCGGCTGCGAGAGCGCGAACACCACGGTCTGCGCCACGTCCTCCGGCCGGTTGAGCCTGGCGTCGGGCCCCGGCTGGTACTGCTCGGGCCGGCCGTCGAAGAAGTTCGTCGCCATCCCGCCGGGAACGAGCATCGTGACCCCGACCTGACCGGCCAGCTCGGCGGCCAGCGCCCTGGTGAAGCCCACCACGCCGAACTTGGCCGCGCAGTAGGCCGTCGCGTCGCTCACCGCGCGCAGGCCCAGCGTCGAGGCGCAGGTCACGACCCGTCCGGAGGACTCCCGCAGGTACGGCAGCGCGGCCCGGACGGTCGCGGCCGTCCCCATGAGGTTGACCTTGATCACCCGCTCCCAGTCGTCGGCGGTCACGTCCTCCAGCCGGCCGCAGGCGTCGATCCCGGCCGCGGTGACGACGCCGTCGAGGCCGCCGGCCCGCTCGGCCAGCTCCCGCACCGCGCGTTCGGCCTGGCTCCGGTCGGCCAGGTCGGCCACCGCGTGGTCGAACCCGTCGGCGGCGCGCAGGTCCACCACCAGCGGCCTGCCCCCCGCCTTGGCGACCGCTTCGGCCACGGCGTGGCCGAGGCCCGAGGCGCCGCCGGTGATCAGGATGTCTCCAAGCATTGCTTTCCTCCTCACGCCGCGTGCATCGCGGCGATGATCCCAGTCGTGGATCTGCCGGGCACGCTGGCCAGGACGACCGTCTCCGCGCCCAATTTCCGCAGCGACTCCGCCTCCGGCAGCTCTCTGCCGGAGTAGTCGCCGCCCTTCACCCACACGTGCGGCCTGAGCCGTTCGATGGCCTCGGCCGGGGTGTCCTCGTCGAAGATCATGACGGCGTCCACGCATCCCAGGGCGCCGAGCACCTCGGCTCTGTCCTGCTGCCCGACCACGGGCCTGTTCGGGCCCTTGAGCCGTCTGGCCGAGGCGTCGGAGTTGACGCACACGATCAGCGCGTCGCCGAGCGCCCTGGCCCTGCGCAAGAGGCTCACATGCCCGGCGTGCAGCAGGTCGAAACAGCCGCCGGTGGCGATCAGCCGGCCACCGTTGGCCCTGACCAGATCGGCGATCTCGATGGCGGTACGCGGCCGGTCGCCCATCTGCGCGCGGGACGGCCTGATGGCCGCGGCTCCGCCGGCTTCGACGAATCTGGCGGCCTCCCCGACGCCGAGGGCGACCGCGTCCTCCACCGGGAGCCGGTCACGCAGCGCCAGCGCCGCCGCCGCCGCGAACCTGTCCCCCGCGCCGCACACGTCGTGGCCGCCGTCGAGCAGGGGCGGCGGGATCCTGGTGTGGTGGCCGCCTTCATGCGCCAGCACCGCGCCGTCGGCACCGAGCGTCACCGCGACCGCCCGCGCGTGCAGGGCCTTGACCAGGCGGCGGGCCGCCTCGTCCGGCCCGGCGTACGGCGGCGGGCACAGCAGCCGCGCCTCGCTCTCGCTGGGAGTGATGAGCGCGCAACCGGCCAGCGGGCTCGGGCCCTTCGGATGCGGATCCCACACGATGGGCGCGTCCACCTCCCCGAGCAGATCGAGCAGCGAGCCGGCCATGCCTCTGCCGTAGTCGGAGACCAGCACGGCGCCCGCGGTCCGGAGAACGGAGCGGACCGTGCGGGCCAGCTCGCCGGCCGGGCCGCCCACGACGTGCCCGTCCCCGGTGTCCAGGCGCACCAGCGTCTGCCCGGCCGCCCTGACCCGCGTCTTGCAGACCGTGGAGCCGCGCAGCGGCACCGGCACGACCCGCAGCCGGCCGTTCAGCAGGCCCCGCAGCGTGCGCCCGCTCTCGTCGTCGGCCAGCGCGGTGACCAGCACCACCTCGGCGCCGTCCCTGGCGGCCAGCAGCGCCGCCAGCCCCGCACCGCCGGGCCGTGGATGTCTCGCCTCGACGTCGACGACGGGGACGGGCGCGTCGGGCGCGAGCCGTTCGGCGCTCCCCTCGATGTCGACGTCCAGCAGCGTGTCGCCGATGACGACCAGCGGTCCGTTCACTCTCCGGCCTCCTCGATCGCGTGGCAGAGGAGGTGGATCATGGCCAGGTGCACCTCCTGGACGGTCGCCGTGTCCGTGGCGGGCACCGCGACCACCTCGTCGCTGATCTCCGCCAGCGGGTTCGGCGTCCTGCCCGTCATGGCCCAGGTGACCAGCCCGCACTCGCGCGCCGCCCGGGCCGCGGCCAGCACGTTGCCGCTGGCGCCGCTGGTGGACAGGCACAACAGCACGTCACCCTGGCGGCCGTGCGCGCAGACCTGCCGGGCGTAGACGGCGTCCGCGCCGAAGTCGTTGGAGATCGCCGTCACCGACGAGGTGTCGGCATGCAGCGCGATGGCCGCGTAGGGCCGCCGCTCCCCCTTGAACCGGCCGACCAGCTCGGCCGTCAGGTGCTGGGCCTCGGCGGCCGAGCCGCCGTTGCCGCACACCAGCAGCCGCCCGCCGCCGCCGAGGACGGCCGCGAGCTTGCGCCCCCACGCCTCCACGGTCGGCGCCTGGTCGGCGCTCATCGTCAGCGCCTCACGCAGCAGGGTCAGGTGCCTGTGCATGTCATCCCCCTCACCTCGGCGCCCAGCACGGCGCGGTAGACGGCCTCGGTCTGCTCGGCCACCCGCGGCCAGCCGTAGCGCTGCGTGGCTCGGCGCGCCCCGGCGGCGCCGAGCTCCGCGGCCCGTTGCGGGGCGCCGAGCAGGTCTCTCAGCTCGCGTGCCAGCGCCTGCGGCCGGCGCGGCGGAACCAGCACGCCGCAGCCGTCGACCGTGTCGAGATGGCCGCCGACGGCCGAGGCGATCACCGGCACGCCGCAGGCCATCGCCTCCAGCGGCACCATGCCGAACGGCTCGTACCAGGGCACGGTGACGACGACGTCGGCCGAGCGCATCAGCGCGGGCACCTCGTCGTGCGGGACGCTGCCGAGCACCTTCACCCGGTCGGCCAGGCCGTAGGCGCCGGCCAGGCCCGCCAGCCTGGCGGCTTCGGGGTCGCCGTCGGAGCCCCCCGCGATCAGCAGCTCGGCCTCCGGCACCTCGCGCAGCGCCCGCAGCACGGTGTCGACGCCCTTGCGCGGCACCAGCCGGCCGATGCTCAGCACCCGCGGGCGCGTGCCCCTGGCCGCGCGCGGGCCTTCGGGGGTGAAGTGATCCAGGTCCACCCCGCAGGGCACGATCGAGATGAGGTGGTCGGGCACCCCCATGGCCCGCAGCTCGCCGACCTCGTCCGAGCAGGTGGCCAGCACCGCCGCCGCCTCCCGGCCGATCCGCCGTTCCGCGTCGATCCGGCCCGGCGGGCTGGTGTCCGCGCTGCCCTGCCAGCGCCGCTTCACGGTGCCCAGCGCGTGGAAGGTCTGCACGACGGGACGGTGGCCCGCCGCCAGCAGGGCGGCCGTGCCGCTCATCCAGAAGTGCGCGTGCACGACGTCCGGCGCCCGCCGCGCCCAGCACCGCGCCAGTTGCTCGGCGAAGGCGGGCATGTACGGAGGCAGCTCGTCCTTGGGGATCGGCACCGGGGGCCCCGCCCGGACGTACTCGACCCGCACCCCGTCACCCAGCGGCACGCTCCGCGGCTGCTCGGGCGAGCTGCGCCGGGTGTGGACCAGCACGTCGTGGCCGCGCCGCGCCAGGGCGAACGCGAGGGCGGCGACATGGACGTTCTGCCCGCCCGCGTCGACCCCGCCGATCGCGGCCAGGGGATCGGCGTGTTCGGAGACGAGATCGATCTTCATCGGATGAGTTCCCTCACTGCCTTGACGACTTGCTCGGCTGTGACTCCGGTAAGACACGGGTGACCATCGATCGGGCAGGTCTGCGCCCGGGTGTCCTTGCAGGGCCCCTCCTGGTCGCCGAGCAGCACGTACGGCACTCCGTACGGGGCCCACCGCCCGGCCGGCACCACAGGGGCGAAGAGGCTGACCACCGGCGTGCCGACGGCGGCCGCCAGGTGGGCGGGGCCGGTGTTGCCCGCCACCAGCGCGCAGGCGTCGCGGAGCACTCCGGCCAGCTCGGGCAGGCTGGTCAGCCCGCCGAGGTCGACCGCGTGGCCGCCCGCCACCTGGGCGGTCAGCGCGCGCTCGCCGGGACCGCCGGTGACCACCACCGTGAAGCCCTCATCGGCCAGCGCCTCGACCGCCTCCCGGTGCCGGGACGGCGGCCAGGCGCGGGCCGGCGCGGCGGTTCCCGGGTGGACGACGACGTAGCCGGGCGGGCCCACCGGGCTCGGCGGCGGCGGGGTGATGGCCAGCGCGCCGCCGTCGGCCGGTTCGAAGCCCGCGGCCGCGGCGACCGCCAGCATCCGCTCCGCCTCCGGCAGGTGCCTGGTCTCGTCGATCCGCACCCTGACGTCGAGCAGCGAACCGGGGTAGTCCTCGCTGATCGCGGTGATCCTGCCGACCCCGCGCAACCGCAGCAGCAGGGCGAGCGGCAGCGCCGACTGGTGGAAGGACGTGAGGATCACCGCCTCGCCGGCGTCGGGCAGCGCGTCCATGAGGCGGGCGACGTGCTCGCCGGTGACGGGCGGCGGGTCGGCGTCGATCCAGGGCGCCTGCCACTCGATGACGCGGTCGACGCCGGGCAGGAGCTCGGCGGCGGCCCTGCCGCGCGGGCCGGCCAGGAAGACCACCCGGTCGGCGTGCGCGCTGACCGCGCGCACGGCGGGACCGGCGAGCAGCACATCACCGGCGCTGTCCGGGCGGGCAACCAGGACGGTGCGGCTCACCAGCGCTCCCTCAGCTCCCCGCGAAGCCGGTGCGCGCAGGCGACGGGCGGGATGGCCACGCTCGTGACCAGCATCCTGAGGATCTCGGCGGGCGTTCGCGGCCCCGGCGCGATCCGCTCCCACGCGAAACGCGCGGTGAGCGCCGCCCACCCCGTCGCCGCGAGCAACGCGGCACCCGCCGCCCGGTTCCTGGCGGTGCCACTACCGTTCGCCGCCACCGTGGTCATGGCGAGGGCGGACAGCCCCAGCGCGGCCGTGGCGGCGTGCCTGGGCAGCAGCCCGCCTGCGCCGATCAGCGACCGCCAGCCGGGGCCGTGGATCCTGCGCATCAGCGCGTCGTCGGCGTTGCCCCGCTGGAAGCGCACGCTGGCCCAGAAGCCGTCGTCCCGCACCGGGTGCCGGGTCACGCGCTCCCCCTTGACCAGCCGGTAGCCGGCCGCCATCACCCTCAGCGCGAGGTCGGCGTCCTCCCGGTAGGCGCGGGGGAAGCGCTCGTCGAACCCGCCGACCTTCTCCAGCGCGGCCCGCCGGTAGGCCATGTCCGCGGTGATCCAGTCCGCGTTCGCCAGGCCGGCCGTGTTGCGCTCCGCGTCCGTCGGCCGGCGGCCCTCCGGCAGCGGCACCTCGATCCTGCCCTGGCTGCCGCCCACGTCCTCCGGCAGGTCCGCCAGGTCCTTGACGACCGCGTCCGCCCACCCCTCGGCGGGCACCACGTCGTCGTCGAGGAAGACCACCCATGGCGTCCGCGCCTGCCGCCAGCCCTGGTTACGTGCCGCGGCGGGTCCTCTGCGTCCGGTGTCCTCCACCACGATCACCGGCACGCCCGCCGGAACGGCGTCGGCCAGCGAGGCCCGCCCGATCGTGGGGATCACCACCGTGATCATGCCGGCCTCCGCACCACGCACGGCCCTATCACGAGCACGTCGACCGGCGCGGAGCCGAAGCACTCCAGCGCGTCCCTCGGCGAGTCGACCATGGGCCGTCCCGCCGTGTTCAGGCTGGTGTTCACCACGACGGGCAACCCCGACAGCGCCTCGAACCGCTCCAGCACCCCCGCCATCAGCGGATCGCTCTCCGGCGAGACGGTCTGGATGCGGGCCGTGCCGTCCACGTGCACGACGGCGGGGATCCGCTCCCGCCACTCCGGCCGCACGTCGTGGACGAACAGCATGTACGGCGAGGGCACCGGGCCACGGCCGAAGATGTCCCGCGCCCTGGACTCCAGCACCATGGGCGCGACCGGCCGGAACTGCTCCCGGCCCTTGACGTCGTTCAGCCGCTCGGTATTGCGCACGTGCCCGGGGTGGGCCAGCAGGGAGCGCCGGCCCAGCGCGCGCGGCCCGTACTCGCTGCGGCCCTGGAACCAGGCCACGATCCGGTCGTCGGCCAGCGCCGCGGCCACCTCGCCGGCCAGGTCCCGCGGCCGCGTGTACGGCACGCGCGCCACGTCCAGCCACGCGGCCACCTCGTCGTCGCTCCAGCGACGCCCCAGGTCCGCGCCGCGCATGGGCCCGGCGGGCTCGCCGTGCTCCTGGGCCAGGTGCAGGGCGCCCCCGAGCGCCGTGCCCGAGTCGCCGGCGGCCGGCTGCACCCAGATGTCCTCGAACGGCCCCTCGGCCAGCAGCCGCGTGTTGGCCACGCAGTTGAGCGCCACCCCGCCGGCCATCGCCAGGCGCCGCGCGCCCGTCCTGCCGTGCAGCCAGAACGCCAGGTCGAGCAGCACCTCCTCCAGCCGCGCCTGGACGCTGGCGGCCAGGTCGGCGTGGTCGGCGGTCCATCTCTCGCCGCTGCCGAGCCTCTTGGCGAAGCCGCCCCAGTCGATGGGCTCGACCCTGAAGCCGCCCTCCGGCGTGGCCGCGACCAGTTCGCGCAGCACGTCGAGGTGCCGGGGCGTGCCGTAGGAGGCCATGGCCATGACCTTGTACTCGTCGCTGGAGCGCATGAAGCCCAGGTGCTCGGTGACGTCCTCGTACATCAGGCCGAGCGAGTGCGGCAGCTCCTGCGTGGCGAGCGTGGTCAGCTCGCCGTCCCGGTAGTGGCCGGCCAGGTGCGAGACGGACTCGCCACGGCCGTCGCACACCAGGACCGCGCACTCGTCGTACGGCGCCGCGAGCCCCGCCGAGGCCGCGTGCGCCACGTGGTGCGGCACGAACCGCACCTGCGCCGGGTCAAGCCCGGGCAGCGCCGTGGCCAGGAAGTTCGGCGCCCTCGTCGCGTACGTGGTGCGCAGGTCCTCCCAGGGAGCGCCCGTCTCCTGCCGGACCAGCGAGGGATCGTAGGAGTAGGCGACCGCGTCGAGATCCTCGGGCCGCAGCCCGGCCTCGGCGAGACACCAGGCGGCGGCCTGCTCGGGCAGCTCCCACGCCGAGAACGGCACGGGCCGCTTGCCGTGCTTGCGCCGGCTGAAGCGCTCCTCTTCCGCGGCGGCGACGACCTCGCCGTCCACCACGAGGGCGGCGGCCGGATCGTGGAAGACCGCGTTGATCCCCAGGAATCTCATACGAGAAGCGCTACCGAGCGAAGCGGTCGTTAAACAACAGGTAGACGGGGCAGCCGTCCCTCATGCCGACGCCTCGGCCGGTCGGGGCCGCCTTTTTCGAGCACGACCGAATTCTGGAAACGGTGCGCGTATGAAAATCCTGGTCTGGCACGTGCACGGCTCATGGACCACCTCATTCGTCCAGGGCCGTCACACCTACCTCGTCCCTCTCACCCCCGGCCGCGACGCCGACGGCAGGGGACGGGCGCAGAACTTCGACTGGCCGTCCTCGGTACGTGAGGTGCCGTATGACCGGCTCGCGCACGAGCAGATCGACCTGGTCGTCTACCAGCGCCCGCACGAGATCGAGCTGGCCCGCGACTGGCTCGGCGGCTCGGTGCCCGGCGTCTACGTCGAGCACAACACCCCCAAGGGCGACGTGCCCGCCACCCGGCACCCGCTCGCCGGCCAGTCGGCCATCCCGCTCGTGCACGTCACCCACTTCAACGCGCTGTATTGGGACAACGGCGTCGCCCCCGTCCGCGTCATCGAGCACGGCGTGGTCGATCCCGGCCACCGCTACACCGGGGAGCTGCCCCGGGCCGCCGTGGTGATCAACGAGCCGGTCCGGCGCACGCGGGTGGCCGGCACCGACCTGCTCGCCGCCTTCGACGTGCCGCTCGACGTGTACGGCATGAAGGCCACGGGCCTGCCGTACCCGGCCTACGACCTGCCGCAGGCCGAGCTGCACGCGGCCCTCGCCAGGCGCCGCGCCTACCTGCACCCCTACCGGTGGACCTCGCTCGGCCTGGCGCTCATCGAGGCCATGATGCTCGGCCTGCCCGTCGTCGCCCTCGCCGCCACCGAGGCCATCGAGGCCGTCCCGCCGGACGCCGGCGTCCTGTCCACCAAGCTGCCCGTCCTGGTGGAGGCGCTGTCGGAGTTCGTGCGCGATCCCGCCCTGGCGAGCCAGTACGGCAAGGCCGCCCGCACGGCGGCGCTCTCCCGGTACGGCATCGCCCGGTTCCTCGACGACTGGGACCGCGTGCTGGGCGAAGCGCCGTGAACGTTTACTCCGTACACATCGGGTAGCCGACTTTCAACAAGAATCAACGTATCGGGATCGGTGAGAACATGATCATCATCGGCATCATCCTCGTGCTCCTGGGGTGGCTGCTCGGCATCTCGCTGCTCTACACGATCGGCGCCATCCTGCTCGTCATCGGCGTGATCCTGCTCGTACTGGGCTCGATCGGCCGTCCGGTCGGCGGCCGGCGATATTGGTTCTGACCTCGCCTCTCAACCCGCCCCTCAGCCCCCGGCTCGGCCCGCGACGAGAAGGATTCAGCTATGTCACGCATCGGATATTTCCTGAGCAGCGAGGAGCACGGACCCAAAGAACTCGTCCGGCAGTCGAAGCTGGCCGAGCAGGCCGGCTTCGAAGGGCTCTGGATCTCCGATCACTACCATCCGTGGCTCGACGAACAGGGCCAGAGCCCGTTCGTCTGGTCCACCATAGGAGCGATCGCCGAGGCGGTGACGCTGCCGATCACGACGGCGGTCACCTGCCCTCTGGTGCGCATCCATCCGGCGGTCATCGCGCAGGCCGCCGCGACCAGCGCCGTCCTGACGGGGGGCCGCTTCCAGCTCGGCGTCGGCACGGGCGAGGCGCTGAACGAGCACATCATCGACTCCCGCTGGCCGCCGGCCGCCGAACGGCTGGAGATGCTGGAGGAGGCGATCGAGGTGATGCGCCGGCTGTGGAGCGGCGAGCTGACCACCCACCGCGGAACGCACTACTCCGTCGACAGCGCGCGCCTCTACACGCTTCCCGACCAGCCGCCGCCGGTGTACATCTCCGGCTTCGGCGAGAAGTCGGTACGGCTGGCGGGGCGGATCGGCGACGGCTACATCAGCACGGGGCCGGCCGCCGACCTGGTCAAGCTGTTCCGCGAGTCCGGCGGGGCGGGCAAACCCACGCAGGGCGGGCTGAAGGTCTGCTACGCCGAGGACGAGGCGGCCGCCCGCAAGACCGTGCACCGGCTGTGGCCGACCCAGGGCATCAAGGGCGAAGCCTCCCAGCTGCTCCCCCTCCCCCGGCACTTCGAACAGCTGGCGGAGATGGTCAGCGAGGAGGACGCCACCGCCTCGACACCGTGCGGCCCCGACCCCGAGGTGCACGTCCAGGCGATCCAGAAGTACGTGGACGCCGGGTTCGACGAGATCTACATCAGCCAGATCGGGACCGAGCAGGACGCCTTCTTCGAGTTCTACGCCCGCGAGGTCCTGCCCCGGCTGCGCTGACCGGGCCTGATCATTGGGCGCGATGGATGAGCGGCCCGGCCGGCGTCAGCGGTTGACGCCGGCCGGGCCGCTCGGTGTTTGCCTGCCGCTCAGCCCTTGCCGCGGGTGAACAGCTCCTGGGCCTTGGTCTTGAGCCCCTTCTTGACCACGCCGAGCGCGTCGGGATCGCCCTTGATGATCGCCTCGGCGGCGTCCTTGAGCTGCTCGAAGTCCGTGTGCGGCGGGATCGGCGGGATGTCCGGGTCGCAGTGGACGTCGAGGACGACGGGCCGGTCGGCGGCCAGGGCGCGGTCCCAGGCCGGGCCGATCGCCTCGGGCTTCTCGACCTCGATGCCCTCCAGGTCCAGCGAGCGGGCGAAGCCGGCGTAGGAGACGTCCGGCAGGGTCTGGGACTCCTCGAACTTCGGCGCGCCGCCCATGGCCCGCAGCTCCCAGGTGACCTGGTTCAGGTCGTTGTTGTGCAGGACCGCCACGATCAGGCGCGGATCGGCCCACTGGGAGGCGTACCGTTTGATCGTGATGAGCTCGGCCAGCCCGTTCATCTGCATGGCGCCGTCGCCGACGAAGGCGATGACGGGCCGGTCGGGGAAGCCGAACTTCGCGCCGATCGCGTACGGCACGCCCGGCCCCATCGTCGCCAGGGTCCCCGACAGCGAGCCGCGCACGCCGGCGCGGATCTTCAGGTCGCGCGCGTACCAGTTCGCGGCCGAGCCGGAGTCGGCGGTCACGATGGCGTTCTGCGGGAGCCGCGCGTTCAGCTCCCAGAACAGCAGCATCGGGTTGATCGGGTCGGCCTCCACCTTGGCCTGGCGTTCGACCGTGGTCCACCAGCGCGCGAGGTTGCCCTCGACGGTGTCGCGCCAGGAGCGGTCCTGCTTGCGGTTCAGGCGCGGGATCAGCGCCCGCAGCGTCTCGGCGGCGTCGCCGACGAGGTTGACCTCGGTCGGGTAACGCATGCCGATCATGCGGCCGTCAATGTCGATCTGCACGCCGCGCGCCTCGCCGAAGGGCGGCAGGAACTGCGTGTACGGGAAGTTGGACCCGACGATCAGCAGCGTGTCGCAGTCGCGCATGAGCTCGTAGGAGGGCCGGGTGCCGAGCAGCCCGATGGACCCGGTGACGTACGGCAGGTCGTCGGGCAGCACGTCCTTGCCGAGCAGCGCCTTGGCCACCCCGGCCCCGGTGAGCTCGGCGACCGTGGTGACCTCGGCGGCGGCCGAGCGGGCGCCCTGGCCGACCAGGATCGCCACCTTCGAGCCCGCGTTGAGGACCTCGGCCGCGCGAGCGATCTCCTCGTCCGGCGCGCGGGTCACCGGCGCCGTGTAGCCGGGCGCCGACGACGGCACGTTCTTGAACGCGTGGGCGGGCGGCTCGTACGGCTCCTCCTGCAGGTCGGAGGGGATGATCACGGCGGTCGGCGCGCGCTCGGCGAGGGCGATGCGCATGGCGCGGTCGATGAGGTTGGGCAGCTGCGCCGGGACGGTCGCCATCTGCACATACGCGCTCGCGACGTCCTTGAACAGGCTCAGCAGGTCCACCTCCTGCTGGTAGTGGCCGCCCATGGCGCTGCGGGCCGTCTGGCCGACGATCGCCACGACCGGGACGTGGTCGAGCTTGGCGTCGTACAGGCCGTTCAGCAGGTGGATCGCGCCGGGCCCGCTGGTCGCCAGGCACACCCCGGGTTTCCCGGTGAACTTGGCGTATCCGACGGCCTCGAACGCGGACATCTCCTCGTGCCGGGACTGGACGAACCGCGGGCGGTCGTCGGCGCGGCCGAGCGCCGCGATGATCCCGTTGATGCCGTCGCCCGGATAGCCGAACAGGTGGTCCACGTCCCACTGACGAAGGCGCAGGAGCAGGTAGTCGGCAACGGTAGGCGCCATGACCAGATCCTCTCGAGGTGGCGGTGGCTCTTTTCGGGCCCTTCCCGAGCCACACGATTGAAACCGGGGAGCTGGGTAATCGACCCCGTATGTCCGCATCGCTTCAACGTGATCCAGCGGCGCGGGTGGACGGCGAAGGACGGTTCGACGCGGGCTCGCGCGCGGCCTATGCCCACGACGCCTCCAACTACCGGCAGGTGCCGATCGGCGTGGTGCTCCCGCGCACTGTCGACGCGGCGGTGGAGGCCGTGGCCGTGTGCCGCCGGCACGACGTCGCGGTGTTCTCGCGCGGCGGCGGGACGAGCCTGGCCGGGCAGTGCTGCAACACGGGCGTCGTGCTCGACTGGTCCAAGCACTGCCGCCGGTGCGGGCCGACCCCGAGCGCCGGCGGGCGGTGGTCGAGCCGGGAGCCTGCCTGGACGACCTCAACGCCCAGCTCTCCAGGTATCACCTGATGGTCGGGCCGAAGCCGTCCACGCATGACACGTGCACCATCTGCGGGATGATCGGCAACAACTCCTGCGGCGCGTCCGCCCAGGCGTACGGCAAGATGGCCGACTCGGTGGCGCGCATGGAGGTGCTGACCTACGACGGCACCCGGATGTGGGTCGGGCCGACCGGCGCGCAGGACTACCAACGGATCCTCGCCGAAGGGGGCCGGCGGGCCGAGATCTACCGGGCGCTGCGGGAACTCGTCGACGAGAACCTGGCGCTGATCCGCACCCGCTACCCGCACATCCCCCGCCGGGTCTCCGGTTACAACCTGGACGCCCTGCTGCCGGAGAACGGCTTCGACGTCGCCCGCGCGCTCGTCGGCAGCGAGTCGACGCTGGTCACCGTCCTGCGGGCGGAGATCGCGCTGGTGCCCGTGCCGAAGTTCCAGTCGCTGGTGGTCCTCGGCTTCGAGGACATCGCCGCCGCGGGCGACGCCCGAACGCGCCGGCCGCCTGCTGGAGGACATCCATCGCTCCGAGCACGATCTCCGCGTGTCCTATCTCGACGACCCGCGGGAGGAGGAGCGGCTGTGGAAGGTCCGCGAGGCCGGCCTCGGCGCGACCGCCTACCCGCTCGGCGGGGAGGGTGTCTACGCCGTCACGCCGCAGGAGCGCTTCGTGTGGGGCGGCGCCTACGAGCCGGGCTCGCTGATCTGGCGCAGCCGCTGGGTGACGCCCACCGGGATGATCGAGTGCCGCGAGGCGCTGGCGTTCCCGGGCGAGCGCGGGCGCGCCGTGCTGCTGCGCCGGATCATCGCCCGGGTCGGGGACGCGCGGGTGCACGTCGTCTGCGACCCGCGGCCCGGGTTCGGCGCCTGCCGCCCGCCGCGCGAAGGGCCGCCGGACGCCGGCCGACACGATCGTCGCCGACACCGCCGAACATGCCACGCACCCCTCCGGGCGCTGGCAGCGCACGCCCGACGACCCCCGCCTCGACGGCGCGCTGCTGCTCGAATGCGCCGCCCGCCTGAACGAGTGAGAGCGCCTTGTCCGGCCTTTACCCCGTGGGGCGGTTGCCGGATCGGCTGGAGGGCAGCCGGTCGACGAGAGGGGCCGCTGATGAGCGAGGTGTGGTGGATCGTAGGACGCGGATTGCTCGGGGGCCTGCTCGTGATGGCCTTCGCGGTGATCGGTGAGATGCTGACGCCCAAGCGGTTCGCCGGCATCTTCGCCGCCGCTCCCGCCGTGGCCCTGGCCGGGATGACCATCACCGTGCTGCAGAAGGGCGAACACCAGCTCGGCGAGGACGCGCTCGGCATGATCGCCGGATCGGTCGCGCTGGTGGCGTACTGCGCGGTGGCCGTGCCGTTCGTACGCCGCCTGGGCGCCTTGGCGGGCTCGCTGACGGCGCTCGCGGTGTGGGCGGCCGTCGCCGGCGCGGGCTGGGCGCTGATCGCATGAGCGCGATCCGGCTGCGGCCGTCCAAGCTGCGGGACACGCCGGTACGCGGGATGGTGGTGCGCTTCGCCTTCGGGGCGATCGTCTCCGTGGCCGCCGGCCTGGTCGGGCTGCGCTGGGGGCCCGTGGCGGGGGGCGTGTTCCTGGCCTTCCCCGCCATCCTGGCGGCCACGCTGACCCTCATCGAGGAGGAGGAGCATCGGCGCGCCCCGGCCGCCCAGGACGCCCGCGGCGCCGTGCTGGGCGCCACGGGCATGATCGCTTTCGCCGCGTGCGTGTGGGCGCTGGCGACCCGGCTGCCCGCCCCGCTCGTCCTGGCGGTGGCCACCGTGGCCTGGGCGGTCGTGGCGGGCCTGCTCTATCTGGTGTTCGGCGCCCGCCGCGGCCGGTGAGCCGTCCGCGGGCCGGGCCGCCCCGGGCTCAGCAGGGTGTCCAGGTGACCTTCAGCTGACCCTCCAGCGTCCCCCACTGGCCCGGCTGAGCGCACCCGAACCAGCGCTGCCCGACCAGCGTTTCCCCGGCGTAGTAACTGAGGACCGTGAGGTTGTCGCCCCCCGGTGGAGGCGGCGGAATGGCATGAGCCGGGGCGGAGCCGACGGCGAGCGTCGCGGCGACCAGCGCCGCCGCGGTAATCCCTTGCTTAATTCTCACGAAGGTCCCTCCAGGAGCACGTGAACGTTCAAGCAACGCGACCGAACTTTATTCTCTCCTGCTCGCGAGGGCTGTCAATATCATTTCGACGGGGTGCCGTACACGCTGACCTCAGTGAGGTGGAACGACAGGTTGGCGGTGTTGTGCGTGCCGATCACCCGTACGTACCGGGCCTTCGCCTCGGTGGTCATGGTGTCCCCGGCGTCGGTCGCGGCCCGGGGGCCGCGGCGGCCGCCGAGGGTGTACCAGGTGACGCCGTCGAGGCTGCCCTCCAGCCGGTACTCGTAGTAGCGCCCGCCCCCGACGTAGTTGCGCACGTTGACGCGGGAGATGTCGTCGACCGTCCCCAGGTCGACCTGCCACCAGGTCGTGTCCCAGGTCATCTGGCTGGCGAAGTACGGCGAGTTGGCCCGGTTGCCGTCGTTGGCGTGCTCGGGGCCCCGGTTCGGCTCCCAGCTCAGCGCCGTGACCGGTCTGCGGAGGCTCTGCAGGGTGTCCTGCGCGCCGTCGCGGGCGGTCGGCGGGGCCGGCGCGGGATCGGTCAGGACGGCGATCGCCTGCTGGCCGGTGTCCCGGTTGGCCGCGCTGACGAACAGCCCGGCGTCGAGCGCCGCGCCGGCGCCCGGGACGCGGGCCGCGCCGACCACCGCCCAGTTCCTGCCGTCGCTGCTGCACGAGCCGGTGAGCCGGTCGCCGGACCTGCCGACGCGCACGTGTACGGGCGGTGCGAACCCGCCCACCTCGGCGTACGAGTCGAGCTGCCCGTTGCCGTCGGAATCCCAGCTGAACACGCAGCCGTGGCCCGGAGTGACGGCGATGTTGGCGTAGCCGGTGGACCCGGGGGCGGCCAGGTCGTCGCTCACCACCAGCCCGGACCGGGTCCAGTCCGACGCGCCGTCCTGGCGCAGCACCGTGCTGACGAGCTGCTGCCCGTCGGCCAGGGCGTCCGGGCGGTAGGCGGTGGCCAGCTCGTTGGTCTCCCGCCACAGGTCCGCGCCGCCCGCCGCGATCGCGACCCCGTCGCCGGTCGGAGCGAACTCGGCCTGCGTGCTGCTCGCCGTCCGGTACGACGCGGGCGCGGCTCCGGCGATCAGCAGGCGGGTGGAGGCCGTGTCCCGCTGGTCGGCGTCGCCGGATCGCCAGGAGGCGGTGACGTCCAGCGCCGGCGTAGCGCCCGGGGCCTCGCCTGCGGGAACGGTCACCGCCCAGGTCACGGTGAGCTTGTCGCGCGGGGAGACGTGGTCCGCGCGGGCCGGGGAGGTCGCCCGCACCTGGTATCCGCGCGGGGCGTCGAGCCGGAGCGTCACCCGGTCGGTGGGCCGCAGCGTGTTGTCGTTGGTGAACACGGCGGTGACCTGTACGGTCCCGCCGGGTTTGACGCCCTTGCGGTCCGCCCCGACGGTCACCGCGCCGTCGGGCAGCGCGGCCACCCTGCTCGCCTCGGCGTAGGCGTCGCCGCGCGGCTCGGAGGCGAGCTTGGTGCCGGCCCTGGCCCAGTCCTGGGCGACGGCCATCCAGTCGATGGGCTCGGGATAGTCCTTGCCCGAGCGCAGCGCGGCCTTCAGGCTGTCGAAGAACAGCTGCCACCGCTTGGCGTAGTACTGCCCGACGAGGCCGTTCATCTCCCTGCGGGCGTAGTCCTGCAGGCGGGCGCCGGTGGCCCAGAGCGTGACCAGCGACTTGAGGTTGTAGTCGAGGGTCGCCGCCTCGGCCGGGGTGGCTGCCTGCCGGCGGGCCTCCTTCTGCCACGCCCCGAGCAGGAAGTTCTCGTCGGTGCCCAGCAGCCGGTCCATCAGCCGCATCCGGTCCGTCCACTCGCCGGTGAGGCGCTCGAAGCGGTCGAGATCCTTGGCACGGTAGGCGGCGCGGATCTTGGGCAGCTGCAGCCGGCTGTGGTTGGCCAGCACCTGCCGGGCGACGTCGACGAGGTCGTAGCGGTAGGCGCCGGAGCCCCGCAGGCGCCGGTCGACCTGGAGCAGTTCGTCGAGTGCCTTGTCGAAGGCGGCGATGTCGTACGGCAGCGGGTAGCCGGTGTTCGCCAGGCCGGGCTCGTCGTCGTACAGGCCGGTGACGTGCCGGCTGTCGGCGCCGGCGGGCCAGCTGTAGACGGTGTCGAGGAGGATCCGCCAGGCCGCCTTGGCGTGCGGGTCGTCGCCGCCGTACCGCGCGGTGGCGTAGTCGTCGAACCACTGCCGCATGTCGACCGGGCCGTCCTGCCACGGCAGGTCGGCGAAGAACGCGACCGCGGCCGGGTTGTTGTCGATGGCCTCCGGCATCAGCGCGATGCCGTTCATCGCCGTGCCCGCCTTGCCGCGCCAGGCGTGGAACTTCTCGTTCCACAGCGTCAGGCGGGCGCCGAGGTTGAAGTGGCCGCCGAAGTTCCAGATGGTGCCGAACGCGTACCCGGTGCCGAGGAAGTCCTTGTCCCGGTCGGTGATGCCGGCTTCCTCGCTGATGCCGTCGACGATGAACATCTTGGTCCGGTCGATGGCCTGCAGCGTCGCCGGGAGCGGGTTGCTCTGCCAGCCCAGGATCGTCCAGAGGGCGTCGGGGTGGGCGTCGTTCAGCGCCCGCTGCACCGCCTGCGACGCCTGCGCGACGTTGACCGTGCCGGCCGTGCCGCCCTCGTGCAGCAGGTCCATCTTGTACATCGTGCTGGGCCCGAACAGCTCGGTCTGCACCCGGTAGAACGTGGCCGCGACGCGAGCGAAGACGGGATCGGTCGGGTCGAGCCAGTGGGGGCGTTCGAGCTGGTTCCAGGTGCCCTGCGGGACGGTGTTGGCTCCGGGGTTGCGGACCTTGAAGTCGGTCGGCACGGTGCCGAAGTAGCCGGGCAGCACGGGGACCATGCCCAGGGAGCGCAGGCGGTCGGCCATCTTGCGGCCGAGTTCGACGCGCCGGTCGATGAGCTGCTGGGAGATCGGGCTGTCGGTGCAGCACATGTTCTGCAGCAGCCACCAGGACTGGTGACCGGGCTGCGGGATCCACTCGCGCATCTGCTGGTCGGAGTATCCGAACTCCATGAAGGTGCGCTGGTAGACCGCCTCCTGGCCCTCGTAGACGAGCACCTCGTTGATGCCGTGCAACGCGAGGACGTCGATCCGCCGCTGCCATTCCGGCCAGCTCAGGTACGCGCCCGCGTAGCCCTGGTTGGTGTCGTTGAGGGCGAAGCGATGGTCCACCGAGGAGTCCTTGGCGATGGGAGCCCCGGGCAGCGGCAGGCGCTGGGGCAGGTTCACCTGGGAGCCGTTGATGGCGACGTCGGCGTGCGCCACCTGGCGCAGGTAGTGGCCGAAGCCGGTCAGCTGCACGGCGGGCGTCGTGCCGGCGACGACGAGGCGGCCGTTCTCGGCGTACACCTCGAACCGGTCCCGGCCCGTGCCCTTGTCGATCGCGCGCAGGGTGACCTGCCTGGCGCGCGAGGTCCCGACCAGCCGTTCCAGGGCCTGCGCCGCCGGACCGTCGAGCCGGCCGGCGGTGCCGGCCGCCGCCGGCGGCGGGGCGACGAACGCGGCGGCGAGCAGGGTGAGAAGGGCGACGAGCGCCGCCAGGCGTGGTCGCCGCCGGTGCGGTAACGGGGCGGCGGGGCTCTGCGGTTCGCGGCAACGGGTCATGAGGGCGGCCACCTCCGGGAGGGCGGACCTATTATGTAAAAGACTTTTCGTAAGGTGTCTGCGAAATATACTCAGCCGGAGACGACAGATCGTCAAGAGGGGCGTGGATGACGGAGGAGCGGTCGGCGGGCACGCCGGTCCTGCGGAGGATGAACCGGGCCGCGGTGCTCGACGCGGTCCGGCAGCGCGCGCCCGAGCCCGTACGGGTGGCCGAACTCGCCCGGCTGACCGAGCTCACCCGCCCGACGGTCGCCCAGGCCGTGGAGGACCTGCTGGCCGCCGGCTGGCTGCGGCAGGTCGCACCGCAGCAGGCCACGGTGGGCAGACCGGCGACCCGGTTCTCGCTGAACGGCCGGGCGGCACCCGTGCTCGCCCTGGACGTCGGCCCGCACACCGTGACGGCGGGGATCGCCGACCTGGCCGGCGAGCGCCTGGCCATGATCCGCCGGCCGGTCAGCCGCCGGGGCGCCCGGCACCTGCTGGAGGCGGTCGACGAGGCGACGGACGCGGCCCTGGCGGCGGCCGGCCTGGCCGCCGAGCAGATCGCGGCGGTCACCGCGGCGACCCCGGGCATCGTCGAGGTGGCCACGGGCCGGGTGCTGTTCGCCCCGAGCGTGCCGGGCTGGCCGGAGATCGACCTCGCCGGCCGCCTGCGGGCTCGGTTCAGGTGCGCGGTCACGGTGGAGAACGACGCGAACCTGGCCGCGCTGGCGGCCGCCCACCGACACACCGGCGCGGGCACACTCCTCGCGGTTCAGTGGGGCGAGCGGCTCGGGGCCGGGGTCGTCATCGACGGGCGGCTGCACCGGGGCGCGGGCCAGGCCGGCGAAATCGGCTTCATCCGCCCGACCGACTTTCTCCGCCCGACCAGCGCCATCCACCCGACCGGCGACCTTCCAGACCCGACCGGCGACCACCCCCACCCAACCGGCGACCACCCCCACCGGGACGGGGACCACCCCCACCCAACCGGCGACCACCCCCACCCGACCGAGGACCACCCCCACCGGGACGGGGACCACTCCCACCCGACCGGCGACCATCCCCACCGGGCCGGGCACCATCCCGACCCGGCTGGGGACGGGCGCGGGCCGCTGGAGCGCGCGATCGGCGCCGAGGCGATCGTCGATCTCGCCCGCCACCGCGCCGCGGGCCATCCGGAGTCCAGGCTCGCCCGTGCGGCGGACGCGGCCGCCGTCTTCGCGGCCGCCGCCGACGGCGACCCGATGGCCGTGGAGGTCGTCGACCGGGTCGCCGCCGTCTTCGCCGAGGCGATCGCACCCGCCGTCCTCGTGCTGTCGCCGCACGCGATAGTGATCGGCGGCGGCATCGCCCGCGCCGGCGCGGTCCTGCTGGACGCCATCGCACGGCACCTGGAGGGCCTGACCCTCACCCCGCCCAGCGTGGAGCTCTCGGAGCTGGCCGAGGGCACCGTGCTCACGGGCGCGATCCAGCTGGCCCTGGACGAGGTGTGGCGCGACGCCCTGACCAACTGCTGACCCCACCGTCGTCACCCCACCGTCGTCACCCCACCGTCGTCACCCCACCGTCGTCACCCCACCGGGCGTCGGCGGAGGCCGGTGGTCGGTGGCCGGTGGCCGGTGGTCGGCGGCCGGTGGCCGTCAGGAGGACAGCGCCGCGCGCACCGCCTTGGCGCGTTCCTCGGTGAAGACCCCGGTGTCGAGCAGGTCGAGGATCGACAGGACGCGGCCGCCCGAGCCCCAGCTGCCGTCCTCGATCACCCGGAAGTTCACCCACCACGCCGGGGACGGGACCGGCAGGCCGCACGCCTCGGCCAGCGCCGCGAGAACGCGTCCGATGACCTCGGCGCGAACCTCTCGCCGCCAGTCGGCGTCCATGACCGCCACGTCGACGACCATCACGTCCTGCTCCGCGTCGGCGAGCAGGGTGCCGCCGATCGCCATCATGTCCGGTGCGCGCTCCACGAAGTGGACCTGGAAGCCCACCCGCGCAGCCGGCGCGAGCTGCCCGACCTCCGGCACCAGGACCGCGTCGGTCAGCGTCCGGGCCAGCACGCGCCGCTGCTCGACGCCTCTGCGGTGCGATCACCGTGATCACTGTCTTGAAGCGCTCCCCGGGACTAAGGTCGGGGGATTCCAGCCAGCTCGGGGCTCGCCGTAGCGTGGCCCTGAGCTGCTGTTGCTTGGCGGTTCGCCTTCCGGCCCACGTGGTTGCGTGGTTTGCGCGCCCCAGCCCGCGCGCCCGGTCTGGGTCGTGCGTGCTCCGCCCTCCCGGCGGTGAGGATGTTCTTGGCGGCGTTCACGTCGGCGTGTTCGGTGTGGCCGCACGAGGTGCACCGGAAGACCGCTTGGCTCTGGCGGGACTTCCGATCCACCACCGTGCGTACGTTGCACGTCTGGCTGGTGTACGCCGGGTTCACGGTGATCACGCAGGTGCCCGTGTAGCGGGCCTTGCCGCGGGTGGCCAACTCGATCCGGTGCCAGCCTTTGTCCAGGATGGACCGGTTCAGGCCGGACTTGCTCGCGGCCCCGTTGGGCAGGAACGCGCCCTGCTGTCCGGGGTCCGGCTTGGGCGCCACGGCGGCGGTCATGTTCTTGGTCGGCAGGGCCTCGAACACGATCAGCTCGAAGCCGGTGGCCAGGGTGTGGGCGGTCTTGGCGGCGAAGTCAGCGCGGCGACGCCGCACCTTCGCCAGCGCCTTGGCGAGTTTGGCGGCGGCGTGCTCGCGCCGGGTAGAGCCTTTCTGGGTGCGGGCCAGGCGGCGCTGGAGCGTGGCGGCGTGTTCGACCTCCCGCTCGCGGGCGAAGACCTGGTGGTGGAAGATGCCGTCCGAGCGGGTGACGACCTTGGCCACACCTCGGTCGATGCCGGCGGCGCTGCCCGGATGGTCGTGCCGCTGCGGCGTGAGCGCGCCGTCTTCGACGAGGAAACTGACATGCCAGTGCGTGCCGTCCCGGCTGACGGTGGCGTTCCGGACCGCGCCGCCGAGCGGGCGGGTGATGCGGAAGCGGACCCAGCCGAGCTTGGGGAGTTTCGCCCGTGCCCAGCGCCGGTTGAGCCGCTCGATGGCGATCTTTGCGCCTTCGGGGAACCGGAACGACGGCCGCGTCCTGGCCTTGGATTTCCAGCGGACCTTCCAGGTCCCGTGCCGGCTGCACGCCTGGTCCAGGTCGATGAGCGTCTGTTGAAGGCAGTGGCCGGGCACCTCTGCCAGCCACGCAAATTCCTGCTTGGCTTCGGCGAGCTGGCGGGCCTGTTCGTGGTAACCGATCCACGCGTCTCGGCGGCGGTAGGTGCGGCGCTGCTCCAGGGCGGTGTTCCACACACTGCGGCAGACGCCGCCGATCCGCTCAGCGAACTCTGCCTGATCGGGAGTGAGGTCCAAGCGGTACTTACGTCCGGTCAGCATCCGCGATCACCGGTCCTTCCGGTTCTCGACGTACCGCTTGACCACATCCAAAGGTGCCCCGCCCGCCGAGCCGCCCACGGTGGCCACGAAGGAAGAGTTGATCCACAGCGTCGGAAGTCTCGACGTTAAGCTCGGGAACTCCTGACGCAGAACACGGGAAGAGCGGCCCCTGATGGCCTTGACCAACTTGCGAAATCCCCGACTGCGGGCCCACCTCGACCAGCAGGTGAACGTGGCCGGGCATGACCTCCATCTCCGCCGGACATTCCCCCTTCTCCTCAATCACCTCGCGGATCAGCTCGTTCAGTCGCGTCTCGATCCGTCCGTCCAGCACCCGCCTGCCGTACTTGGGCACCGCATCACGTGAAAGGCGCACCGGAAGGCAACGTTGCTCTTCGTGCGTAGCTATTGACGCAAGGTCACAGCCGCACGGATCAATATACGGAGTTGATCTCTCTATCGCTCAAAGATTCGACAGAAGGGTTTACCCCCATGGCTGAAGCCAGGGGTCCGCGCCCTACACCTCCGATCGTTTCCTTCTGTGACGGTCGTCCTCAAAGGTCGGGTTGGAAGATCTCCAGCGGGAGCCGGCCGGGGCGCTCTGCCATGGTGTGGCGGGCGGTGGGCTCGCGGTGGACGCCGGTGACCGAGACGCCCATGGCGCGGATGAGGTCACGATGTGGGCCCGTTTCTGGTCGGGAGCGGGTCGCGGGCCAGGACGAGTTTGGTGGTGCGGGCGGCGTAGGCCGTGGGGGCGTCGTCCCAGTCGGCGAGCAGGGTGGTGACGCGTTCGGCGGGGAAGCCGGTGCGGTGGACGAACTCCAGGAGGTCGGGGAGCGTGGCGCGGGCGTGGGAGACGCCGACCCGGAGGGTGGCGTCGGTGGCGTACATGCGCATCAGGGGGACGCGGGTGCCGGTCGCCAGGTAGTAACCCACCGCGGTGCACACGCCGCCGGGAGCCGTCGCGGCGAGCGCCCGGCGCAGGCCCCGGGCTTGGGACGTGGCCTCCACGACGATGTCGTAGGCGCCACGGACGGGGCCGGCCAGTGGCCGGGCCTCGGCGCCGAAGGATTCGGCGATCTGGCGCCGTCCGGGGGCGTCGTCGAGGTAGTGGACGGTCGCGGCACCGTGGGCGACGGCGAGCCCGGCGGCGTACAGGCCGATGCTCTTGGCGCCGCCGCCGAGGACGAGCACCTTCGCGCCTTCGCGGCCGGCGAGCGGCGGGACGACCGTCCGCCAGGCGTCGGCGAGGTTGTCGCTCGCCGCGGCGACGCGGAGCGGCGGAACGCCGTCCGGGACGGGGACGAGCATGTGGTCAGCGTGGGGGACGCGGATCCGGTCGGTGACCATGCCGCCCCACGGGCCGCTGGCGGGGCCGAAGCCGTAGGCGGCGAGGGGGCCGCGGGTGGTGGTGGCGCATTTGGAGGTGAGCCCGGCCAGGCAGCGGGGGCAGGTGCCGCAGGAGACCGCCCAGGGGACGACGACGGTCTGGCCGATCCTGACCCTTCGCACGCCGGACCCGACCGCGACGACCTCGGCGACGCACTCGTGGCCGATCGGGAAGGGCCCCTGAAAAGGGACCTTCCCGCAGATGGTGGCCACGATCGGGTCCACCAGGCCGAGCGCCATCCCCGCCTGCAGCGCTCGTGAGACCGGCCGGTGGATCGGGAGGGTGTCGCCGTCGCAGCGGCCCGCCAGGAACGGACGGACGACGGCGTCGCCCGGCTCGGCCGGCCGCGGTGCGGCACGTTCGCGCCAGGCGAGGCGGCCGCTGCGCAGGAAGACGAGTTCGCGCACGGTGTCGGGGGTCATCGCGGCGCTCGCGTACCGGCCATCGCGCACGTCATCGCACCCGTAGGGACGGCGGCCTCAGCACCGGCGGCGTCGCCTTCTCGGTCAGCTGGCTCCACGCCTGGGAGCGGTAGAACGCCGTGTCCGGCGCGCCCCGCCAGCGCGGCAGCGCCCGGGCGAGCTCCCGCTGGACCTCCGCCCAGCCCTGGCCGGGCAGTGCCCGGGCGAGCTCCCGCTGGGCCTCCGCCCGTCCCTCGCCGGGCAGCGCCCCGGAGGGAGCGGTGAGCTGGATCGTCGGCATGAGACACCTCCTGGGAGGACGAGTTATGACGATCGTTATAACCGCTGCTCACGGTAGGCTATAACGCACGTCATAATCAACCTGGGGTAAGACATGGCACAGCGGGAACCGGGGTCACGGGAGCGGATCATCTTCGGCGCGGCCGACCTGATCCGGCGGCGCGGCCTGGCCGGGAGCACGGTCCGGGATCTGGCCGCGCACTCCGGCGCGCCCCTCGGCTCCACCTACCACTACTTCCCGCGCGGCAAGCAGCAACTGGCCGCCGAGGCGGTCCACTTCGCCGGTGACCTGGTCACGCGGGTCCTGGAGCGAGAGCTTCAGGCGGGCCCGGCGGCCGGGCTGCGCGCGTTCCTGACCTTGTGGCGGCAGACCGTCCTCGACAGCGACTTCCGCGCCGGCTGCCCCGTCCTGGCCGTCGCGGTCGAAGAACCTCCCGCCGACGGCCCTCCCGAGGCGATCGACGCGGCCGCCGAGGTGTTCGGCACGTGGGAACGGCTGCTCGCCGCCTCGCTGCGCGACCACGGCGCCGACCAGGCCCAGGCCGCGCAGCTGGCGACCCTGATCGTGGCGGCGACGGAGGGCACGGTGGCGATGTGCCGCGCCCAACGCGACATCCGCCCCCTCGACGACGTCACCGCCCAGCTCGAAGCACTGGTCCGGCACGCGACCGGCGGCTAGGGATGCTCGACCCCGACGCTTTCAGCCTCGGCGAGAGCTGGAAGACGGTCGCCGACGTGCTGCTGGGCCCGGGGCAACGGCAACGCCCACGAGCGGCGACGGACTCGTGAGCGTCACGAAACGGCGGCGCGCCAGGCCGCCGCCCACCGGAAGGGAGGACGGCGGGCCCGGGGCGCGTGGGGCCCTCGACAGCGGGGACGGTCAGTCCGGCTGCCGGGGGGCGCGGGCCGCTGGGTCAGGACGCTCATCCGGCCGCCTTCGATTGAGCCGGCCGCCGTCGAAGCCCTGCTGGTGAGAGTGATGCCGGATCCGATGGGGTTCGTCAGGCGTGTGCTCGGTGAGCTCGCCGAACGGCTTGCCGCCGCCCCGCCCGGTGAGGACTCCAAGGTCGTACAGGGGTACGGGCCGGCCGCACACCAGGCGCTCATCGACCGCAGCGTGCTGCTCGCCGCGGCCCTCTGCGGGCGGCCTGCCGCCGATGTCATGGACCGCGATCCGCCTGACCACCGACACACTGCTCCGCCCCCGGGGTGACAGCTGATCATCCATGCGACGGACGACGTCCTGTATCCCGCCTCTCTAACGTGTTCCACGCGACGGGGTGCATTCGGCTCCCCGCATGGACAAAGGGTGGGAAAGAACATGGGTAAGACGCGTACCAGCCTCGACGACATCGCGGCCCTGGGCGCTGAGCTCGACGAAGGCCAGTTGCTCCAGGTGAGCGGCGGTGCCAAGAGCCAGGTCATCGAGATCCACAACGGCCACACGCACACCTCCGGCGACAGCAACTAGTCAGCCGCGGGGGCGCGGCCCAGGTCGCGCCCCCGACCGGAACCACGCTGATGATCCTCGTACTGACCTGCGACGGAGACGAGCACGCTGAACGTGTCGTGGGGGCGCTCGCCGGGGCGGACGTCACCGTCTTCGACCCCGCGCGGTTCCCCGCCGCCGCGACCTTGGAGATCGGCCATCTGGGAGACGGCTCGACCGTTCGGACCCTCAACCGTGGCGGACGCCATCTCGTCCTCGACGAGCTGACCGCGATCTGGTACCGCCGCCCGGGGAATCCCGTGGCCCATCCTCTGACCGTCGCCCGCGACCACGTCGAGGAGGAGTGCCGTGTCATGGCCGAGAGCCTGTGGGACGGCCTGGAATGCCTCAAGGTCCCCGCCTCCAGGCCGGTCATCGACCGCGCGGGGCGCAAGCCGTACCAGCTCGAAGTGGCCAGGCAGCTCGGCTTCGAACTGCCCGCGACGCTGATCACGAACGATCCCGAGCGCTTTCTCGACTTCTACGACCGGCACGAAGGCCGAGTGATCACCAAGCCCGTGCACGGCAATCAGCTGGAGGCGGGCGGTGAGCGGTTCGGGCGGTTCGCGGCGCCCGTGACTCCGGCGGACCTCGGTCATGCCGACGCCCTGCGCCTATGTCCGATCATCGTCCAGTCGTACGTTCCCAAGCAGGTCGAGGTGCGAGTGACGGTGGTGGGCGGCGAGCTCTTCGCGGCGGAGATCCACTCGCAGGTCAGCAACCACACACGATACGACTGGCGGCACTACGACCCGGGCGCCACCCCCGTGCTGGCGCACGACCTGCCCGGCGAGGTCTCCCGGCGCTGCCTGGAGCTGGTCGAGCGGCTCGGGTTGTCCTACGGCGCCATCGACCTGATCCTCACGCCGGACGGCCGCCACGTCTTCCTGGAGATCAACCCGAACGGCCAGTTCCTGTGGATCGAGGACGCGACCGGGCTGCCGATCAGCGCGGCGATCGGCGAACTGCTCAAGAGGGGAGTGAAGCGATGACGTACGGGCCGATGCTCGCCGACGCGGTCGGCCTGCTCAGCTCGGGCAGGCCCGAGCGTGGCCTGGAGGGGTTCCGTGCGGCGTACCCGCAGGCCCGGACGCGACTGGTCGCTCAGCGCGAGGAGTTCGACGGCTCGCTGCACCACGCCCTGCTCATCAAGGACGGCGACGGTGCCACGATCTCGCTGTCCTGGTGTGCCGACCGGGCCCTGCCATGGCCGTTGCGCGGCGTGCACCGTGCGGGCGAGCACCTGCTGCTTCGGGTCAATGGCATCGAGACACCGGTGGCCAGGGCGATCGCCTGCCTGGACTTCATCTGGGACGAGTCCGCGCTGGCCGACCGGCTCGTCGCCGACAGCCTCGTACGTGAGGAACTGGAGGAGACGCGGGAACCGCTGAGCGACGCCGCGCTGCAGGAGGCGATGGACGCCTTCCGCCGCGCCCGCGGTCTGCTGACCGGGGAGGCGACCCGGGCCTGGATGGAGCGCAACCGTATCTCCCACCAGGAGCTGGAGGAGCTGGTCGCCCTTGAGGCAGCCGTCGCCGCGCTCCGCTCGCGGGTTGCCGCGGGACGGGTGGAGGACTGGTTCGCCGAACACGGCGGGGAGCTCGATGTCGCCCGCGTCGCGCGGGCGGTGTTCGTCACCGAACCGGCCGTGCCCGACGCGGCCGGGTTCCTGCACGTGGTCGAGCGGGCCTTCGCCGACGGCAGCGCCCATCCGGGCGAGGTGTTCGCCACCCTCCGCCGGGGCGACCTCGATGAGGAGGTGGCGGAGCGGATCTTCGCGGCCCCTCCGGGGACGATCATCGGGCCGTTGCCCGCGGAGGGCGGGCACCTGCTGGTGAAGGTCTTGGCGGTGGAGCCGGCCGTCCTTGACGAGACCGTACGCGACCTCGTCGAACGCCGGATCTTCAGCGAATGGATCGAGGAACGCAGGAACTCGGCCAAGATCGAATGGTTCTGGGGAGTCGCGGAACGGACGGCGGGCAGGTGAAGCCGCTTGCGTACCGGGAAAGGGCGGTTCATCACCATCAGGGCGTCCGGCGGCACGCCGAGCGCCCCTACCGCGTCTCCGGGACACTCCTGGCCTGGCTGTGGATCTACGTGGGCCTGCTCGCGCTGGCGCTGGCGATCGTGGTGCTGCTCGGCGTCCTTCCCGCGCTCGGTGACGCGTGATGAGGCGGGCCCGGGTACCCGTGATGAGGCAGAACACGATGGCCGACTGCGGCGCGGCGTGCCTGGCGATGGTGCTCGGGCACCACGGGCGTCGCGCGAGCGTGCGTGAGGTCGCCGCGGATCTCCAGGTGTCCAGGGACGGGCTGACCGCCTTCGCCATCGTCGAGGCCGCGAAGTCGTACGGCCTGCGCGCCAAGGCGCTCTCGATCGCGCCCGAGCGGCTCGGCTCGGTGCCGGGGCCGTTCGTCGTGCACTGGGAGTTCAACCACTTTCTGGTCGTCGAGCGCTGGCGCCCGGATGTCGTCGAGGTCGTCGATCCGGCCTCCGGGCGGCGCCGGCTCACGCCGGAGGAGTTCGACCTCGGGTTCACCGGGGTCGTGCTGGCCTTCGAGCCGGGCCCGGACTTCAGCGTCCAGGGGCCTGAGCGGCGCCCGTGGCGGGCGAACCTGCTGCGCGCCCTGCTCATGCGCCACCGCGGCCTGCTGATCCAGGCGCTGCTCGCCTCAGTGCTCCTGCAGGTGGCCGCACTCGTGCTGCCCCTGCTCTCCGGGCTCGTCGTCGACGAGGTGCTGCCCGGCCGCGACCGGTATCTGCTGCGCGTCCTCATCGTCGGCCTGCCGATCGTGGTGCTGATCCAGGCAATCCTCAACTACCTGCGTACGGCCGTCCTCCTCATGCTGCGGGCACGGGCCGACACGGAGTTCACGGGCGGGGTGGTCGGACAGCTGTTCGCGCTGCCTTACAGGTACTTCACCCTGCGCGGGACGAGCGACCTGGTCATGAGCACACAGAGCGCGGCCAGCCTGAGAGCCATGCTGTCCGGCCAGGTGCTGTCTGCGCTCCTCGACGGTCCGCTGGCCGTGGTGCTCATGATCCTCGTGCTGGCAGGCGATCCCGTGCTCGGCGGGTGCCTGGCCGCGGTGGCGGTCGTCCAGGTCGTCCTGCTGCTCCTCACCCGAAGACGGATCGCCGATCTCACCGGGCGCGGGCTGACCGCCGCCGCCACGACCCAGGGCCGGCTCATCGAGTCCATCCGGGGCATCGAGTCGATCAAGGCGTCCAGCTCGGAACGGCGTGCCGTCGAGCGGTGGTCAGCGATGTTCACCTCCCAGATGAACGCCGACCTGCGCCTGGGCTTGGCCCGCGGGCTCCTTGACTCGGTCCTGTCCGGCATCAGGATCCTCGCTCCC
Organism: Nonomuraea jabiensis; assembly: GCF_014204795.1. Lineage (GTDB taxonomy): Bacteria > Actinomycetota > Actinomycetes > Streptosporangiales > Streptosporangiaceae > Nonomuraea > Nonomuraea jabiensis. The sequence goes on from NZ_JACHMB010000001.1 coordinate 10,249,838, forward strand.
GCGCTGCTGCTGCTCGTGGGCGCGGTCCGAGTGCTCGACGGCGGGCCGAGCCTGGGAACGATGCTCGCGCTCAACGCGCTCGCCGTCTCCGCGCTCACCCCGCTGACCTCGCTGCTGACCAGCCTCCAGGAGCTCCAGGAGGCCGGAGCTCACGTCGAGCGGCTCGCCGACATCGTCGAGGCCGAGCCGGAACGCACCGGCGGCGCGCGGCCACGGCTGCGCGGGGAGGTGGCGCTGAGCGGCGTCGGGTTCCGCTTCGACCCACGTTCCCCCTGGACGCTCAGGAACGTCACGCTCAGGATCGATCCTGGACAGAAGGTCGCGCTGGTGGGCAGCTCCGGCTCGGGCAAGAGCACGCTGGGCAGGATCCTGCTCGGCCTGTACGAGCCGGTCGAGGGCGAGATCCGCTACGACGGGACGCCCGTGCGCGACATGGACCCGGGCTGGCTGCGCGGCCGATTCGGCGTGGTCACCCAGGACCCGCACCTGTTCACCGGGACCATCAGGGAGAACATCGCCTTGGCCGTCCCGGGCGCCGCGCTGGACAGGATCGTGGCCGCCGCCAGGCTGGCGCACGTCCACGACGACATCATGGCCATGCCCCTGGGGTACGAGACGATGCTCACCGAGGGCGGCGGCCTGTCAGGCGGCCAGCGGCAGCGGATCGCCCTCGCGCGGGCCCTGCTGCCCCGGCCGCGGATCCTGCTGCTCGACGAGGCCACCAGCCACCTGGACACCGTGGCCGAGGCGGCCATCGAGCACAACCTCGCGGCCCTGCCGCTGACCCGCGTCGTGATCGCCCACCGGCTGAGCACCGTACGCGACGCCGACCAGATCCTCGTCATAGAGGCGGGCCAGGTGGTCGAGCGAGGAACCCACGACGAGCTGATGCGATCCGGCGGACGGTACGCGGCCCTGTCCGACCTCACACGACCGCGGCTGTGACCCTCCACGGAGCGGGGCTCACAGGGCGGGATTCTCCACACGCCTGGAATGAGGATGTAGGCATTCGTCCACGTCCCCGACCGTGCCCGGGCGTCGGCGACGATGGTGGCGGCGCTGCGCCCCGGTGGCCGGCTGTTGGTCGAGGACGCCGATACCGAGCTGCAGCCGCTGGCCTGCCGCTGCCCGACGCCATCCTCGCCGCCAACGACGAAGCCGCCGTCGGCGCGCTCTGAGCCACCGGCTCCTCCCCAGGGAGACCACCGCACGCCGGCGTGGCGGCGGGTGAGGTCAGCCCTCCTGCTCGGTGGGCCGGATCAGCAACTCGTTGATCGCGACGTGCCGGGGCCTGGTCACGATGTAGCTGATCGCGTCGGCGATGTCCTCGGCCTGCATGCGCTCCACCGAGGAGAACCGCTGGTTGATCTGCTCCCGGATCTGCGGGCGGTTGTGGCCGGTCAGCTCGGTCTCGACCGCTCCCGGCTCGACCAGCGACACCCGGACGTGCCGGCCGGCGAACTCCTGGCGCAGCGACTCGCTGAAGGCTCCCACGCCGTGCTTGGTGAGGTTGTAGACACCGCTGCCGCTGCGCGCCACCCGTCCGGCGACCGAGCTGATGTTCACCATGTCGGCCACCTGGCGGGGGCCGTCGGCGGCGGCCCGTACCAGGTGCGGCAGCGCGGCGTGCGCGCAGTAGAGCACGCCGAGCACGTTGACCTGCACCATGCGCTGCCACTCTTCGAGCGGCGCGTCGGCGGCAGGGCCGAGCAGCATCACGCCGGCGTTGTTGACCAGGGTGTCCAGCCGTCCGAGCTCGGTCGCGGTGCGCTCCACGACCTCCTTGGCCTGCCGTTCGTCGCTGACGTCGGCCACGAGCGTCAGCGCGGTGCCGCCCTGGTCGCGGATCTGGCCGGCCAGCTCCTCCAGGCGATCGGCCCGCCTGGCCACCAGCGCGACGGTGGCTCCCTGGGCGGCCAGCGCCAGCCCGGTCGCGGCCCCGATGCCGCTCGACGCGCCCGTGATCAGCGCCACGGTGCCGTTCAGCCGATCCGCCATGGAAGCCCCCCGTCAGCCACGTTCGTCGTTCACCCCGCACGTTACTCCGTCGCCCGCCGGACCCGATCTCGGGGCGGTGGGGGCCGCGCGAGGCCCCGGCGGTGCGGGGCCTCACGCCCGTCAGGCCCGGAGGGGTGCGCGGTCGCGCTCCTCGACGAGCTCGAGGGCGACGTCGATGATCATGTCCTCCTGGCCGCCGACGTAACCCGCCTCGCCGACCCGCTGCAGGATCTCGTGGGCCGGTACGCCGTACCGCTCGGCGGCGCGCTCGGCGTGCAGCAGGAAGCTGGAGTACACCCCCGCGTAGCCCTGCGTGATCGCGGAGCGGTCGGCGAACGGCAGGCGGTTCAGGAACGGCTTGACCACGTCCTCGGCGGCGGCCAGCGCGCCCTGCACGTTCACCCCGGTGGGGATGCCGAGCCGGTCGAAGGTGGCGACCAGCACCTCGGTGGGCGAGTTGCCCGCCCCGGCGCCCAGCGCGCACAGGGCGCCGTCGATCTGGCGGGCGCCGTTCTGGGTGGCCAGCACCGAGTTGGCGACGCCGAGCGAGAGGTTCTGGTGGCCGTGGAAGCCGACCTCCGCCTGGTGGCCGATCTCGCTGACCAGCGCGCTGACGCGGGCCTGGGCCTCGCCGAGCACGAGGGCGCCGGCCGAGTCGACGACGTAGACGCACTGGGCGCCGCCGTCCACCATGATCCGGGCCTGCGCGGCCAGCTCGGCCGGGCCGATGCGGTGCGACAGCATGAGGAAGCCCACGGTCTCCATGCCCAGCTCGCGGGCGGCGGCGAAGTGCTGCAGCGACACGTCGGCCTCGGTGCAGTGGGTGGCGATCCGGGCCACGGACGCCCCCGCGCCGTGGGCCTTGCGCAGGTCCTCGACCGTGCCGAGGCCGGGCAGCAGCAGGACGGCGATCTTCGCGCGCTCCGCCTCGTCCACGGCGGCGGCGACGAGCTTGATGTCGTCCTCCAGCGAGAACCCGTAGTTGAACGACGAGCCGCCCAGCCCGTCGCCGTGGGTGACCTCGATGACCTCCACCCCGGCGTCGTCCAGGGCGTGCACGACGCCGCGTACCTGCTCCTCGGTGAAGCGGTGGGCCATCGCGTGGCTGCCGTCGCGCAGGGTGGAGTCGGTGATCCTGATCTTGCCGGTCATGCGCCCACCTTCGCGAGTCGCTCGCCGACGCGGGCGGCCGCGGCGGTCATGATGTCGAGGTTGCCGGCCCACGGCGGCAGGTAGTCCCCGTTGCCGCGGACCTCGAGGAAGACGGCGACGCGGGCCATGCCGTTCCAGATGTCGCGCGGCGGGTCGAACTGCGGCTCGGCCCGCAGGGTGTAGCCGGGCACGTACGCGGCCACCTCGGCCGCCATCGCCTGGATCGACGCGCCGATCGCGGCGGTGTCGGCGTCGGCGGGGATCGCGCAGAACACCGTGTCCCGCATGATCATCGGCGGGGTGACGGGGTTGAGGATGATGATCGCCTTGCCCTTGGCGGCGCCGCCGACCGTCTCGATGGCGCGTGCGGTGGTCTGGGTGAACTCGTCGATGTTGGCCCGGGTGCCCGGACCGGCCGAGCGGGAGGCGATGGAGGCGACGATCTCGGCGTACGCCACCGGGACCACGCGGGAGACGGCGTGCACGATCGGGATCGTGGCCTGCCCGCCACACGTGATCATGTTGAGGTTGGGCGCGTCCGACAGCGTGTCCAGGTTGACCGGCGGGCACACGAACGGCCCGGCGGCGGCGGGGGTGAGGTCGATCGCGGTGATGCCCGCCTCGGCGTAGCGGGGGGCGTTGGCCGCGTGCGCCTTGGCGGAGGTGGCCTCGAAGACCAGGTCGGGCAGGCTGTCCTGGGCCAGCAGCCAGTCCACCCCGCCCGCCGAGGTCTCGACGCCGAGCGAACGGGCGCGGGCCAGGCCGTCGGAGTCCGGGTCCACGCCCACCATGGAGTGGACCTCGACGGCCTCGCTGCGCAGCAGCTTGACCAGCAGGTCGGTGCCGATGTTGCCGGGGCCGACGATGGCCGCCGTCAGCCTGCTCACGACGCCTGCCCGAAGTTCGCGGTGACCGTGCCGAGCCCGGCGAACGTGGCCGTCACGATGTCCCCCCGTTCGACGGGGATGGCCGCGGTGACCGAGCCGGGGAGCACGACGTGCCCGGCCTCCAGCGCCACCTTGCGCTCGCCGAGGACGTTCGCCAGCCACACCAGCGCGTTGAGCGGGGATCCGAGCACGGCGCCGCCGGCGCCCGTCTGGACCAGCTCGCCGTTGCGGTGCAGCAGGCAGCCGGTCAGCGCCAGGTCGGCGGCCGCGAGCGGCGTCGGCCGGTTGCCGAGCACGAACCCGCCGCTGGAGGCGTTGTCGGCGATGGTGTCGGCCAGCGTGATCTTCCAGTCCGCGATGCGCGAGTCGATGACCTCCAGGGCGGGCAGTACGAAGTCCACCGCGGCCGCCGCCGTCGCGGCCGTGACGCCCGGCCCGGCCAGCGGTTTCTTGAGGACGAAGGCGATCTCCGGCTCGATGCGCGGCTGGAGGAAGCGCCCGGCGTCGATGGGGGCGCCGTCCATGTACGCCATGCCGTCGAGCAGGTGACCGTAGTCGGGCTGGTCCACGCCGAGCTGGCGGCGCATCACCGCCGAGGTCAGGCCGACCTTGTGCCCCACGATCCGGGCGCCGCCCGCCTGCCACGCCTCGACCTGCGCGAGCTGGATCTCGTACGCGGCTGAAACCGACATGTCGGCGTATGTCGCGGTGAGCGGCGCGATCGGGGTCCGCGTGGCGTACGCATCCAGCAGCCCGGTCGCGGCATCACCTATGGAACGAGGGTCCATCGTGATCCTTCCGTTGTTCTCCCGGGCAGACCTTGCTGCTCGAAGGCGACGCCGGGCAAGCGATCCGTCTCGCCAGGCGGGCCGAGGGAAGAACGGCCCTCGCGTCCTATCGCGGCGCGAGCGCGGCGAAGGCTTCGTCCAGGAGCTCGACGAGGTCGAGCCGGCCGTCGGACGCGGTCCAGTGGTCGACGGCGATGTTGAAGCAGTCGAGGGCGGCGGCCACCCGTACCGACAGGGCCAGGTCCGTGGATCGGGGGGAGGGTCTGCGCTCGGCGAGGGCCCGGGCCAGCACGGGCCACCAGCAGTGCTGCTTCTCCCGGTGGCGCGCGCACAGCGCGGGGGTGTTCCTGATGAGGCGGGTCGTCGCGAGGGTGCCGGCGGGGTCCTGGTGATAGAGCTCGATCACGGCGTCCAGCGCTCGCCGCAGCGCCGTCCAGTCGTCCTCGTCCGCGGGGCGGGCCCGCAGGGCGTCGGCGACCTTGTCGCCCTGGGCGTCGAGGGCGCTGACGACGGCGTCCTCCTTGGTGCCGAAGTAGCGCAGGAACGTGCTGCGGGAGACGCCGGCCGCCTCGGCCAGGTCGTTGATGGTGACCTGGTCGAAGCCCTCGCGCAGGAACAGGTCGAAGGCCACCTGGGCCAGCTCGGCCCGTACGGCGGCCCGCGCGATGTCACGTGTGCTCGTACGCGCTGCTTCGGTCACGCCGCGATCCTACCTCTGGTTCGGACCTGACTTGCAGAGGTGGAACCATATGGCTAATCTGACACTCAGTTTCACAATCGACGCACTGATCCAGCACTGGAGACCTGACACCGTGACCCAGACTCTCGGCCTCATCGGCAGCGGCATGATCGGCGGCACGGTGGCCCGCCTCGCCGTCGCCGCCGGCATCGATGTCGTCCTCAGCAACTCGCGCGGGCCGGAGACTCTCGCCGATCTGGTCGCCGAGCTCGGCGAGCACGCGACCGCGGCCACGCCCGCCGAAGCCGCCCGCGCCGGCGACCTGGTGGTGGCCACCATCCCCCTGCACGCCTACGACCGGCTCCCGGCCGCGGACCTGGCCGGCAAGACCGTCATCGACACGATGAACTACTATCCCGACCGCGACGGCGACATCCCGGAGCTGAGCGGCGGGACGCTGACCTCCACCGCCCTGGTGCAGCGCCACCTGGCCGGCGCCCACGTGGTCAAGGCGTTCAACAACATCGACTTCCACCGCCTGCTGACCCTCGCCCGCCCCGCCGGCGTCCCCGACCGCAGCGCCCTGCCCGTCGCCGGTGACGACGAAGGCGCCAAGGCGCAGGTGGCGCGGCTCCTGGACGCGCTCGGCTACGACGCGGTGGACATCGGCACCATCGCCGACAGCTGGCGCATCCAGCCCGGCACCCCCGTCTACGTCCAGCCGTACTTCCCGTCGCAGCGGCCCGAGGGGCTGGACCTCGACGGGTCGCTCCGCTGGTTCGTGGACACCCCCGGCGTCCCGGTGTCCGCCGACCAGGTGAGGAAGCTGGCCGACCAGGCCGTATCCAGCGCTTCGTGCTGACGCGCGGGCCGTCGTACTCGGTGCCGGTGACGTGGTCCAGCCAGGCGGTGCCGTTGCCCCGGAGGAACACGTCGGCCGCGACGTGTCAGGCAGCCGGCCGGCCGGTCCGGTCGGCGATGTCCTTGAGCCGGGTCATCGCGGTCATCGCGACCGGCCAACCGGCGTAGAAGGCCAGCTGCGTGATCGCCTCGACCAGCTCGTCCTCGGTCAGCCCGTTCTCCAGGCCCTTGCGCAGATGGAAGTCGAGCTGGTCGGTGCGGTAGAGCGCGGCCAGCGCAACGATCGTGACCAGGCTGCGGTCGCGCGGCGACAGCTCGGGCCGCTCCCATACGTCACCGAAGAGCACCTGGTCGGTGAGCTCGACCAGCTTCGGCGCGAAGTCGCCGAGCAGCTGCCGCGCGCCTGACGGCGGCGTGTCCTGTGCCATGGGTGGTCGTCCTTTCGGCGGTTCAGCGGGTGGCCGCCGGCGGCGAACGTACGCCCGCAGCGGCCCAGCGCCCATGAAACACCTGGTCAGGAGCGTGTGACAGGACCTGGTGTAACACGTACCCGCAGAACACCCTTGGTGGCGACCCGCGCGTTCAGGAGGTCGTGACCTTGCGCAGCCGTTCCAGCGCGTCCGGGTCGCTCAGCGCCGATCCCACGGCCACTCCCCTGCAGCCCGCGGCCAGGAAGGCGGCCGCGTTGCCCGCGTCGACACCCCCGGTCGCGACGAAACGGACGCCGGGGAACGGCGCGAGCTGCGCCTTGATCCAGTCGGGCCCGAGCTGCGCGGCGGGGAACGCCTTCAGCCAGGTGAAGCCGCGGGCGAGCGCGGCGGCGATCTCGGTGGAGGTGGCCACGCCCGGCAGGTGCGGCAGCCCGAGCCGCAGCGTCTCCGCCACGACCTCGGGGTGGAGGCCGGGCGCGACGGTGAAGGCGGCGCCCAGGTCGCTGACGGCGGTCAGCTGCTCGGCCGTGGTGACCGTTCCCGCTCCGACGCTCTTGCCGTTGGCCCGGGCGGCGTCCAGCGCCGCGCGCAGGGACGGCAGCGCGTCGGGCGTCTGCACGGGCACCTCGATGAGCTCGACGCCGAACTCCCAGGCGCGCTCGCACATGGCCACGGTGGCCGCGGGGTCGAGATGGCGGAAGATGCCCAGGATGGGACACCTTCCGAGGTGTGTGTCGAAGAAGTCAGCGGCGTCCATAGCGGTCTCCTCCCCAGCCCAGACTCTTGGAGATCTCGTGGGCCGCGTCGCGCAGGTCGTCGACGTGCGCGCGCAGCTCTTCCAGTGGCACGACCGCCCGCAGAGCGGTGATCGAGATGCCGTGCGTGACCTTGCCCCGGGCGTCGAAGACCGGCAGGGCCAGGCAGTTGATGTAGTCCTCGTGCTCGCCGTCGTCCTCGGCCCAGCCTCGTTCCCTGGTCAGGGCGAGCTCGGCCGCGAGCGCCTCGGCGGTGGTGATCGTCGTGGGGGTGAAGCGGGTGAACGTGGTGCCCTCCATGACCCGCGCCCGGGTCTCGGCGTCCTGGTAGGCCAGGATGACCTTGGCGACGGCGGCGGTGTGCCGCTGGGCGGGCAGCCCGATGCGCGAGCCCATGGCCACGGTGCCCCGGCCGTCGATCTTGTCCACGTAGATGACCTGGTCTCCGACCAGCTCTCCCAGGTGGACCGTCTGGCCGTAGCGCTCGCTCAGGCCGTGCAGGACCGGGTGCGCGAGCGAGCGGGCCTCGACCTGGTCGAGCGCGAGCTGGCCGAGCGCGATGAGCTGGAAGCCCATGCCGTACACGCCGCCGGGGACGCGCCGTACGAAACCGCCCTGCTCCAGCGTCTGCAGCAGGCGCAGCGCGGTGGACTTGTGCACGCCGAGGTGGTCGGCGATCTCGCCGAGCGTGCGATGACGTACGGAGACGAACCCGACGATGTCAATGGCTCGTGCGACGGTCTGCGACACGCCGGCCCGCTCCTTGTTCGAGCAGCGAGACGATCTCGCCGGCGGGCGGAAGATCGGTCAGGTCGGCCGGGGACATCAGGACCCGGGAGGCCGCGTAGTGTCCCAGCCGCAGGCGGGTGAGCTCGTCCCGGCCGTCGAGGTACCCGCTCAGCCAGCCGGCCGCGAAGGCGTCGCCCGCGCCGACGGCGTCGAGCACCTCGACCGGCGTCGAGGGCGCTCGGTGGACGCCCTCCGGGGTGAAGGCGACCGCCTCGATCGCGGCGTCCTTGACGATCAGGTACGGGGGCCGGTCGACGAGCCGGCGCACGCTCTCCGCGTCGGAGGTACCCCAGAGCGCCGCCGCCTCGTCGCGCCCGACGAAGACGATGTCGGCGCGCTGGGCGAGCTCCAGGAGCACGGCCGGGGCGTCGGCGTCCTTCCACAGGCTCGGCCGGTGGTTGACGTCGAAGCTGACCGTGGCCGGTCCGAGCGGCCGGTCGAACACGATGTGCCTGGTCAGCTCCAGGCACTGCGGGGAGATGGCCGCGGTGATGCCGGAGATGTGCGTGACCCTGGACGGCCGGGTGGCCCAGCCCGCGACCTCGGCCACGGTCATGGCCGAGGCGGCCGAGCCGCGCCGGTAGTAGTAGACGCGGGTGCCCGAGGCGGTCGGGTCCTTGAAGTAGACGGCGGTGGGCCGCTCGTCGTCGCGGCGGACCAGATCGACGTCCACGCCGTGGGCGCGCAGCGCGTCGAGGACGAGGTCGCCGAGGGGGTCGCGGCCGACGGCGCTCGCCCAGGCCGTGGTGTGGCCGAGCCGGGCCAGCAGCGCGGCGACGTTCGACTCCGCGCCGCCGGGACGCAGGATGAACGCGCTGTCCGCGTCGAGGCGGCCGCCCGGCGTCGGGGTGACCATCACCATGGTCTCGCCGATCGCGAGCACGTCCACGGGTCTCATCGGCCGTTCACCGTTCGCATAAAGCGCTCCTTCATTGCAAATATCGCAACGCACATGCTGTATTTGCAATATATCAGCGAGGCCCGGCTCGTCCGCCTTTGGGTCCGCACGCCGCGATGACGACGCGCGCCCGAAGGTCATCCCTCAGCGGCCGGTCGCGGTCACCCTGCGTTCCACGCGGCGTGCCGCTCGGGCGTCCAGGCGGCCTCCACTCCCGACGCCGACACCCGGCTCGGGGGCCCCGGGCCGGGTGTCGAAGGGTGCTGCTCCTACTTGAGGCTGTCCGGGACGCCGGACTTGTCGCCGAGGCCGACGAGGTAGTCCGCGTACTCCTTCACGTTGTCCTTCTTGACCAGCTTGCCCTGCAGCGTCTCGTCGGCCTGCACCTGCTTGCCGCCCAGGACGTCCGAGGCCAGCGAGACCACCTTCTGCCCGAGCGCGAACGGCGACTCGGCGTTCGTGGCGTACATCTCGCCCGCCGCGACGGCGGCCAGCGCGTCGGCGATGCCGTCGTTGCCGACGACCTTGACCTTGCCCACCAGGTTGCGGGCCTTGAGGGCGGACAGCACGCCCATGGCCATCTCGTCGTTGGCCGCGTACACGCCGTCGATGTCGGGGTTGGCCTGCAGCACGTTCGTCATGACGTTCAGGGCCTTGGCCCGGTCGAAGTCGGCCGCCTGCGTGGCGACGACCTTGATGTCCTTGTGCGTGGCGATCTGCTGCTGGAAGCCCTTGCTGCGGTCCTGGGCCACGTTGGTGCCGAGGATGCCCTGGATCTCGACGACCTTGCCCTTGCCGCCGACGGCCTCGGCCAGCGCGTCGGCCGCGTTCTTGCCGGCCTGGACGGCGTCGTAGCCGACGAACGTGGCCAGCTTGCCGCCGGACGGCTTGCGGTCGAAGGCCATCACGGGGATGCTCGCCGAGTTCGCCTGGGTGACGGAGCTGCTGGCCGACTGGCTGCCCACCGGGTCGAGGATGAGGATCCCGGTCTGCTTGGAGATGGCGGTCGTCGCCTGGTTGAGGAAGGTGGCGTCGGAGTTGTCGGCGTTCTGCACGTTCAGGGTGATGCCGCTCTTGGCGGCCTGGGCCTCGGCGCCGTCCTTCACGCTGATGAAGAACGGGTTGCCGAGCGTGCTCATGATGATCGTGGCGTCCTTCTTGCCGGACGCCTGGGGGGCGCCCGTGGTGGTCTCCTCGCCGCCCCGGCTGCAGGCGGTCAGGGAGACGGCGGCCAGGATCGCGACGGCGACGAGTTTGCGGGGAGTGCGCATGGATCTTTCCTTCAGATGTGCTGGGCGAGTTCGGGGGTACGGACGGGGGATTCGGCCCTGCGCGGCACGAGCCTGCGCAGGATGTCCACGTTGCGGTCGAGGAAGACGGCCAGGAGGATGACCAGGCCCTTCACCACGTCCTGGAGGAACGGGGAGACGTCGAGCAGGTTCATGCCGTTGTCGATGACGCCGAGCACGAGCGCCCCGACGAGGGTGCCGAGCAGGGTGCCGCGACCGCCGGCCAGGCTGGTGCCGCCGATGATGACGGCCGCGATCGCGTCCAGCTCCAGGCCCGCGCCGGCGGTCGGCTGGGCCGTGGACAGCCGGGCGGTGATGATGAACCCGGCCAGGGACGCCAGCACGCCGCTGATGACGAAGGCGAGGATCTTGACGCGGTGCACCCTGATGCCGGACAGCCGGGCGGCCTCGACGTTGTCGCCGGTGGCGTAGACGTAGCGGCCGAAGCGGGTGCGGGCCAGGACGTACCCGAAGATCCCGAACGCCACCAGCATGATCCACACCGGCACCGGCACGCCCGCGAACCGCGCCTGCCCGATCCCCTGGAAGTCGTAGTCCGTCACCGGGATCGGATTGCCCGAGGTGATGTGCAGGGTGAGCCCCGCGAACACCGACATCGTGGCCAGCGTCGCGATGAACGACGGCATCCTGGTCCTGGTCACGAGCAGGCCGTTGACCAGCCCGATGGCGGCGCCGGTCGCCAGGCCCGCGGCCAGCGCGGGGACCAGCCCGTACGTGCCGAGCGTCAGGGCGGTGACGACGGCGGAGAAGCCGAGCGCCGAGCCCACGGACAGGTCGATCTCCGCGAGGATGATCACGTAGGTCTGCCCGGCCGCGAGCAGCGCGGCCACGGAGGTCGCGAGGGCGACGTTGAACAGGTTCGTCGGGGTGAGGAACACCGGCGAGGCCACCGAGAGGACGATCCCTACCAGCAGGAGCATCCACACCGCGCGCAGCCGGCCCGCGACGGTCTTGAGCTTCGAGGTCATGCGGCACCTACCAGTGCGTGCTTGAGGATGGACTGCTCGTCGAGGTCGTCGCCGGTCAGCTCGGCGACGAGCCGTCCCTCGCGCATCACGACCACGCGGTCGGACATGGCGACGAGTTCGGGCAGGTCGGAGCTCACGAGCAGGACGGCGACGCCGTCCGCGGTGAGCTGGTTGATGATCCGGTAGATCTCGGTCTTGGCCCCGACGTCCACGCCGCGGGTCGGCTCGTCCATGAGCAGCACCCGCGGCCGGGTCATCACCCACTTGGCGAACAGGGCCTTCTGCTGGTTGCCGCCGGACAGCGAGCTGACCGCGACGGACGGTGAGGCGGCCCGCACCCGCAGCTCGGAGATGACCGCGCCGGTGGCCGCGCGCTCCTTGCCGCGCCGTACGACTCCGATCCCGGAGCTGAACGCGCGCAGCGAGGCCAGCGACACGTTCGCCTCGACCGACTGGCCCGTGCACAGGCCCTCCGCCTGCCGGTCGGGCGACAGGTAGGCGATCCGGCTGCCGATCGCGTCCTGGACGCTTTCGACGCGTACGCCGGAGCCGTCCACGCGCACGGACCCGCCGGTCAGCGGCTGCAGGCCGAACAGCGCGCGCAGCAGGTCGCTGCGCCCGCAGCCGACCACCCCGCCGATGCCGACCACCTCGCCGGCCCTGACCTGGAGATCGATGTCGTGGAAGCGGGCGCCGCCCCCGCCGCGCACCTCCAGCACGACCTCGTCCCTGGCGTTGCGCTCCTTGGGGTAGAAGTCGTCCACGGCGTCGCCGACCATCGCGGTGACGACCTCGGCCGGGGTGAGCCGCTCGGTGGGGGTGTCGAGCGTGACCCGGCCGTCGCGCAGCACGACGATGCGGTCCGACAGGGCGAAGACCTCGTCCAGCCGGTGGCTGATGTAGATCACCGAGACGCCGGCCTCGCGCAGCCGGTTCACCTGGGCGAAGAGCTGCTCGGACTCCTGCTCGTCGAGCGCCGCGGTCGGCTCGTCGAGGATGATCAGCCGCAGCTCGTGCGTCATGGCCTTGGCGATCTCGAGCATCTGCCGCTCGGCCACGCTCAGCTCGCTGACCTGGCGATGCACGTCGATCTCCATGCCGAGGCGGCGCAGCGCCTGCCTGGCCTCGGCGGCCATGCGCTGCTTGGAGACGAACAGGCGGCCGAAGGCGCGCTCGCGGTCCAGCACGTACATGTTCTCGGCCACGCTGAGGTGCGGGAACAGGTTCTGCTGGAACTCCTGGTAGATGACCTCGATGCCCTGCGCCATCGCGGCCTGCGGGTCCTTGAACACCGTGGCGGTCCCGTCGATCAGCAGCCGCCCCGAGTCGGGCTGGTGCGCGCCGGAGATCACCCGGGTGAGCGTGGACTTGCCCGCCCCGTTCTCCCCGACGAGCGCCACGACCTCGCCGGGACCGACGTCGAAGCTGACGCCGCGCAGGACGCTGTTGTCGCCGAAGGACTTGCGCACATCGGCCAGCTGGAGATGCATGCCAGGCTCCCGATCAGTACACGACGCCTGCGGTGAGCAGGACGTTGGCGTACGGGGTGAACTCGCCGGAGCGCACGGCCGCCCTGGCCCCGGCGGTGGCCCGCTTGAACTCGGTGTGCGGCAGGAACTCCAGCGTCAGGCCGAGCCGGTCGAACCGCTCCTGGATCGCGGCCAGCATGTCCGGGCTGTGCTGCTTGATCTCCTCGGACAGCAGCACGCCCTCCACGGCCACCTCGTCGAGCACCGCGTCCAGCAGGTCGAGGAAACGCGGCAGGTTCTCCCTGACGGCCAGGTCCACGCGCTCCACCTCCCTCGGGATGGGCAGTCCGGCGTCGGTGACGACGATCGTGTCCGTGTGGCCGAGCTCGGAGATCACGCGGGCGAGCTGGGCGTTGAGCGTTCCTTGGTTGCGCCTCATCGGGTGGCTCCTTCCATGGAGGTGTTGACCAGTGGCTCGACCTCGTCCCTGCCGGGGAGCGAGGGGCTGGCTCCCGCCTTGGTGGTGGCCAGGGCGCCGGCCGCCATGCCGTACTGGATGGCGGTGTCCACGTCGAGGCCGGCGGCGAGGGCGCCGCCGAAGAAGCCGGTGAACGCGTCGCCGGCCGCCGTGGTGTCCACGGGCGTCACGGCGTACGCGGGGAAGTGGCGGGTGCGCTCCTTCGTGACCGACAGGGCGCCGCCCGCGCCGAGGGTGATGATCGCGTGGCTCACGCCGCGCTCCAGGAACCAGGCCGCCGCCCGCTCCGCCGACTCCAGGTCCGTGACCTGCACGCCGGTCAGCACGGTGGCCTCGCTCTCGTTCGGGGTCACGATGTCGAGGTACGGCCACACGTCGTCCGGCAGTTCCTGGGCGGGCGCGGGGTCCAGGACCACGGTCAGCCCGGCCGCCGCGCCCTGCCGTGCCGCGTGGCAGGCGACCTCCGTGCGGATCTCGAGCTGGAGCAGGAGGACGCCGACCCGGTCGCGGACGCGCTCGATGCTCTCCGTGACCATCGCCTCGTCGAGGGAGGCGTTGGCGAGCGGCGTGATGACGATGTCGTTCTCGCCCGAGGCGTCCACCCGGATGTGGGCGACGCCGGTGCGGCCCTCGACCGTGCGGACCTCGGTGAGCGTGACGCCGTGCGTCTCCAGGCCGGACAGCACGATGTCGCGGAACGGGTCCTGGCCCACGCAGGCGGCCATCCAGGTCGGCGCGCCCGAGTGGGCCGCGGCCACGGCCTGGTTGGCGCCCTTGCCGCCGAGCACGAGGGTGAAGTCGTCGCCGAGCACGGTCTCACCGCGCCGCGGCAGCCGCCGGCTGAACGCCGTGACGTCCGCGGTGATGCTCCCGACGACGAGAACACCGGTGGGTTCCATGGGGGTTCCTCCAGATTCGGGGATGGGTGACCCGAGGGCACGGCCCATGGGCCGTGTCCTTGCGGGTGCGGGGTCGATCAGATCCCGGCGGGGTGCCAGACCGTCTTGGTCTCCATGAACGCGGTCATGCGTCTCGTTCCGGGGTCCTGCGCCGCGGTGAGCACGCGTTTGAAGTTCTCGGCCGCCGCCTGTTCGCAGGCCTGCTTCAGCTCGGGGGCCGCCGCGCCGGTGAGGTCGAGCCCGTTGACGTCCATGTGCGCCGCCAGCCACGGGGCCAGCTCGGCCTGGTGCCCGGTGAGGATGTTCACCACGCCGCCCGGCAGGTCGGAGGTGGCCAGCACTTCGGCGAACGTGATCGCGGGCAGCGGCCCTCGCTCCGGGGCGACCGCGACGCAGGTGTTGCCGGTGACGATCACGGGTGCGACGGCGGTGACGAGGCCGAGCAGGGGCTCGGCGGGCGCGATGACCGCGACCACCCCGACCGGCTCCGGCGAGGACAGGTTGAAGTACGGGCCCGCGACCGGATTGGCCGTCCCGCGCACCGCGGCGATCTTGTCGGACCAGCCCGCGTACCAGACGAGCCGGTCGACGGCGGCGTCCACCTGCTCCAGCGCCTGCTTGCGCGGCCCGCCGAGCTCGTCGGCGAACTGGGCGCGGCGGCCCTCCAGCATCTCGGCGACCCGGTAGAGGACCTGGCCCCGGTTGTAGGTGGTGGCGCCCGACCAGCGGGGGAACGCCTTGCGCGCGGCCACCACGGCGTCGCGGGCGTCCTTGCGCGAGGCCCTGGCGGCGTGCTCCGTTCTCGTCACGGGGTAGGACCTCCCGCTCTCCGAGCGCGGGAACGCTCCACCGATGAAGAGCTTGTACGTTTTGCGCACGGTCACTCGTCGATCAGACATCGAGGTAGGCCTCCAATCCGTGCAGGCCGCCCTCGCGGCCGTATCCGGACTCCTTGTAACCACCGAACGGCGAGGCCGGGTCGAACTTGTTGAACGTGTTGGCCCACACCACCCCCGCCCGCAACCGGTCAGCCATCCACAGGATCCGCGACCCCTTCTCGGTCCAGATGCCGGCCGACAACCCGTACGGCGTGTTGTTGGCCTTCTCCACCGCCTCGGCCGGCGTGCGGAACGTCAGCACCGACAACACCGGACCGAAGATCTCGTCCCGGGCGATCGTGTGCGACTGCGCCACCCCCGTGAAGATCGTGGGCGGGAACCAGAACCCCTGCTCGGGCAACTCGCACGCCGGCGACCAGCGCTCGGCCCCCTCCGACTCCCCGATCTGCGACAGCTCCCGGATCTTGGCCAGCTGCTCGGCCGAGTTGATCGCGCCCACGTCGGTGTTCTTGTCCAGCGGATCCCCCACCCGCAACGTGCCCAGCCGCCGCTTCAACGCCGCCAGCAGCTCCTCCTGCACCGACTCCTGGACCAGCAGCCGCGATCCGGCGCAGCACACGTGCCCCTGGTTGAAGAAGATCCCGTTGACGATCCC
The DNA here is from genome assembly GCF_014204795.1 of Nonomuraea jabiensis. Classification (GTDB taxonomy): domain Bacteria; phylum Actinomycetota; class Actinomycetes; order Streptosporangiales; family Streptosporangiaceae; genus Nonomuraea; species Nonomuraea jabiensis. Next base: position 10,265,694 of record NZ_JACHMB010000001.1, read on the forward strand.
CTCCACCGCCTGATCGATCGCGGCGTCGGCGAACACGATGTTGGCCGCCTTGCCGCCCAGCTCCAAGGTCAGCTTCTTGTCCGTGCCCGCCACCGCCCGCGCGATCAGACGGCCGACCTCGGTCGAGCCGGTGAAAGCCACCTTGTCCACGTCGGGGTGGCCCACCACCGCCGCGCCGGTCTCGCCCGCGCCGGTCACGATGTTCACCACGCCGGGCGGCAGGTCGGCCTGCCGGCAGATCTCGGCGAACCACAACGCGGTCAGCGGCGTCGTCTCGGCCGGCTTGAGCACCACCGTGTTCCCGCACGCCAGCGCCGGCGCGATCTTCCAGGCCAGCATCAGCAGCGGGAAGTTCCACGGGATGACCTGCCCCGCCACGCCGAGCGGCTTGGTGCCGAACCCCGCGTATTCGAGCTTGTCGGCCCAGCCCGCGTAGTAGAAGAAGTGCGCCGCCACCAGCGGCACGTCCACATCGCGCGACTCGCGGATCGGCTTGCCGTTGTCGAGGGACTCCAGCACCGCCAGCTCGCGGGCCCGCTCCTGGATGATCCGCGCGATCCGGAACAGATACTTGGCCCGCTCCGCGCCCGGCAGCGCCGACCAGGCGCCGAACGCCTTGCGGGCGGCCTGCACGGCACGGTCGACGTCGTCGGAGGAGGCGGTGGCGACCTCGGCCAGTGTCTCCTCGGTCGCGGGGTTGATCGTCTTGAACGGGGTGCCGGAGCCGTCGACGAACTCGCCGTCGATGAACAGCCCGTACGACGCCTTGATGTCGACGATGTCGCGCGACTCGGGCGCGGGGGCGTACTCGAAGATCGCCATCATCAGTCCAGGGTGAAGTAGTCGGGACCGGCATAGCGGCCGGTGGCCAGCTTCTGGCGCTGCATCAGCAGATCGTTCAGCAGCGAGGAGGCGCCCAGCCGGAACCAGTCCGGCGACAGCCAGTCATCGCCGGCCGTCTCGTGCACCAGCACCAGGTTCTTGATGGCGTCCTTGGTGGTGCGGATGCCGCCCGCGGGCTTGACACCCACCTGACGGCCGCTCGCGTCGCGGAAGTCGCGCACCGCCTCCAGCATGATCAGCGTCACCGGGAGCGTGGCGGCCGGGGCCACCTTGCCGGTGGAGGTCTTGATGAAGTCGGCGCCGGCCAGCATCGCCAGCCAGGACGCGCGCCGCACGTTGTCGTAGGTGGCCAGCTCGCCGGTCTCCAGGATCACCTTCAGGTGCGCGCCGCCGCAGGCGGCCTTGACCGCGGCGATCTCCTGCCACACCTTCAGGTAGCGGCCGGACAGGAACGCGCCCCGGTCGATCACCATGTCGATCTCGTCGGCGCCCGCCGCCACCGCCAGCGCGGTGTCGCTCACCTTGACCTCCAGCGAGGAACGGCCGCTGGGGAAGGCGGTGGCGACCGAGGCCACCTTGACCCCGGTCCCGGCCAGCGCCCGGACCGCGACCTCGACGAGGTCGGGGTAGACGCACACGGCCGCCACCCGGGGAGCGTCGCCGCCGGGGTGGACGGCCTTGGCGCACATCGCCCGCACCTTGCCGGCGGTGTCGGCTCCTTCGAGGGTGGTCAGGTCGACCATGGAGATGGCCAGGTCGATGGCCTGTGCCTTGGCGGTGGTCTTGATCGAACGGGTGCCGAGCATCGCCGCCCGCTGGTCCGCGCCGACCCGGTCAACCCCGGGCAGGCCGTGCAGGAAAGCTCGCAACGCCGCCTCCGAAGAGGCCACGTCCGCGAGGGAAGTGGTCGCAACGCTCATCGCGATCGGGTCTTTCTCGTGCGTGAGGGGGCCGGCCAGCCGCCCGGCGGGGCGGTGGAGGCGCGTTCGATCAGCTTGGTGTCCAGGACGATGCGGCTGGCGCTGCCACCGGTCTCATTGGGGTCGAGGCGGCGCAGCAGCAGGCGCATGGCGAGCACGCCCTGCTCGACCATCGGCCGGTCGACGACGGTCAGGGGCGGCTTGAGCAGCGGACCGGTGTCCAGATCGTCGAAGCCGATCAGGCTGACCTGGCCGGGGATGTCGATCCGCATGTCGTGCAGCGCCTTGAGCACGCCCAGCGTCATGAGGTTGTTGGCGGCGAAGATGGCGGTGGGCGGCTCGGGCAGCGACAGCAGGGACAGCGTGAGCTGGTAGCCGCTGTGCTCCTTGAAGTCGCCGACCAGGTCGTACTCGGGCGGCACCTCGATGCCCGCCTTGGCGAGCGTCCCGACGAAGCCCTCGCGCCGCAGCCGCCCGGGGGTGGTGTCGAGGGTGCCGCTGATCGCGGCCACCTTGGTGTGCCCGAGGGCCAGCAGGTGCTCGGCCGCCTGCCTGCCGCCGCCGTCGTTGTCGACCAGCACGGCGTCGAACCGCTCGCCGCCCGCCAGATCGCGGTCCACGAACACCAGGGGCACGTCGGCGTCGCGCACGTGCAGCGGCGTCTGGTCCTGCTCGGTGGCGGGGGCGAGGATGATGCCGTCGACCCTGCGCACCAGGTCGGCCAGCACGTCGTCCTCCTGCTCGCTGCTCTCGTCACTGTTGGCGAGCAGGATGCGGTAGGGCTCCGTACGCGTGACGGACTCCATGCCCTTGACCACCGCGGCGAAGTACGGGTTGGTGATGTCCGGGACGACGACACCGATCGTGTTGGTCCGCCCGGACTTCAGCGACTGCGCCGCGGCACTCGGCCAGTAGCCCAGCTCGTCGATGGCGGCCTGGATCGCCTCGTACGAGCGCACCCGCTGGCCCCGCAGGAAACGCGAGACCGTGGCGGGAGAGACCCCCGCGCGAGCTGCTACGTCATGGATGGTGACCAAGTGAGCTCCAAACTGAAATCGATGTCAGTGATGATGGCAGGATCCGGCCACGGAGTGTCAATGCCATGTTTCCAAGTCGTTACTTACTCGGACATTTGCCCAACTCAGGGGCCTAGCCCGCTCAGTCGCCACCTAGCCTGACTGAAACCGTTGTCAGTAGAAGGGGCTCGAAGGAAACATCGGATGTAGTGGCGCTCATCAGCGCGGCAGCAAATCCGCCGGGATCCCCGTCCGATACGCCCGATCTATCCGACCTCAGTGGCCACATACTGGGCCAGGACAGGGGGAGGCGGGCCGGAGTCGCGACTGATTCGCAACTCAGGAAACCCTTGACCACATCCGATGTTTCGCCTACGTTACCCGCAAGTCGAGAGTTGCGAAATTTTTCGCACAGGGCTAACTACGACAGAGGGTGTCACGGATGTCCGATTCCCGTATCGACGAATTCCGGCAGCGCAGGTTCGGCCTGTTCATCCATTGGGGGCTCTACGCCCTGGCCGCCCGCCACGAGTGGGTCAAGCAGCGCGAACACATGTCCGACGAGCAGTACCAGCGGTACTTCGAGCGCTTCGACCCCGACCTGTACGACCCCGACGCGTGGGCGGAGGCCGCGCAGCGCGCGGGGATGCGCTACACCGTGCTGACCTCCAAGCACCACGACGGTTTCTGCCTGTGGGATTCGGCCCTGACCGACTACTGCGTGAGCGGGACGCCGTACGGCAAGGATCTGATCGGTCCGTTCGTCGAGGCGTTCCGGAGCAGGGGCCTCGGGGTCGGCTTCTACTACTCGCTGCTGGACTGGCACCACCCGGACTTCCCGATCGACGGGCTGCACCCGGCGTACGTCGAGGGCGGCACGTTCCCCGAACGCGATGTCACGAAATATGCGGATTACCTGCATGGGCAGGTCGAGGAGCTGCTCACCCGCTACGGCCCCCTCGACACGCTGTGGTTCGACTTCTCCTACGCCGGCCGGGTCAGGCAGGGCAAGCCGGTCTACGGCGGCAAGGGCAAGGCCGAGTGGCGCTCGGAGGAGCTGGTGGACAAGATCCGCCGCATCCAGCCGGACATCCTGATCAACAACCGGCTGGAGCTGCCGGGCGACTTCACCACGCCGGAGCAGTTCCAGCCCCCGGCCCCACTGTCGACGGTCTGGGAGGCCTGCCAGACGCTGAACGGGAGCTGGGGCTACGACCGGGACAACAAGGCGTGGAAGTCGCCCGGCCTGCTCATCCGCATGCTGATCGACTCGGTCTCCAAGGACGGCAACCTGCTGCTCAACGTGGGGCCCAACGGCCGGGGCGAGTTCGAGCCCAAGGCGCTCGAGACGCTGCGGGAGATCGGCGACTGGATGCGGCTGCACAGCCAGTCGATCCACGGCGCGGGGGCGAGCGAGTTCCAGGCGCCCGAGCACTGCCGCTACACCCAGCGCGGCGACCGGCTCTACGTGCACCTCTTCTCCTGGCCGTACCGGCACCTGCACCTGCCGGGGCTGGCGGGCAAGGTCCGCTACGCCCAGTTGCTCAACGACCGGTCGGAGATCCGCATGTGGGCGCCCGACCCCAAGGTCGACAACGGGAACGTCAACTTCTTCACGATCCCCGAGGGCACCCTCACCCTCGAGCTTCCCGTGGAGCCGCCGGACGTGGCCGTCCCGGTGATCGAGCTCTTCCTCTGAAAAGGCTGAAAGGCGATACCCCCCATGGACAACCCCCTGCGCGGCCTGAACACCACGGGCCTGAACCGGCGCCAGGTTCTCAGCCTCGCCGCCATGGCGGCGGCGGCCGTACCCCTCACCGCCTGCGGGAGCGGCGAGCGCACCCGCCAGGCCGGCCCGGCCTCCTCGACCGCCTCGGCGTCCGGCGGCTCCGCGGTGATCAACCCGGACCGGCCGGAGAGCGCGCTGTTCCCCTACGCCGAGGCGGAGAAGCTCTTCGACTCGCTGCCCTGGCCCACGACCAACGTGCCGGAGCCCACGTCCAAGGTCACCGTCACCGTCGCGATCATCCCGGGCCAGCGGCACGAGGTGCGGCACGCGCAGTTCGCCAAGTTCATCAAGAAGCGGCATCCGAACATCGACATCAAGGTGGAGGTCACGCCGTTCGACGACTTCCGCACCAAGTACCTGACGGGCGCCGCCAGCGGCGTGCTGCCCGACATCATGTACTCGCAGTTCCAGTGGGGGCAGAGCTTCATCAAGAACAACCTGTACCTGCCGCTGGACGACTACATCGCGGCCACGCCCGAGTTCAACCGCGCCGACTTCTCCAAGGCGGCGCTCAGCTACTGGGAGCGTGACGGCAAGCTCTACGCGCTGGGCACCGACTCGGCGCCCAAGCTGCTCTTCTACAACAAGGAGATCTTCGAGAAGGCGGGTGCCAAGGTGCCCGACGCCTCCTGGACCTGGGACAAGCTCATGGAGGCCGCGCGCGGGCTGGTCTCGGGCACGGGCGCGCAGAAGGTCTTCGGGTTCACGCCGGTGCCCAAGCCCACCAGCGACCTCACCGCCACGTTCCTGCTCGCGCACGGCGGCCGCTACCTGACGGCCGACGAGACCAAGTGCGTGATCCAGGAGCCGGCCAGCCGTGACATCCTCAAGCGCTGGATCGACCTGCTGATCAAGGACAAGGCGATGCCCGACCTGGCCGAGACGCAGGCGACGGCGAAGGTGGAGCCGTTCACGCTGGGCCGGGGCGCCCTGTACGTCGGCGGCGCGTGGAACATCGTCACCCTGCTCACCCTGCCCGCCGAGCAGCAGTTCGACTGGAGCCTGACGCACGTGCCCAGCGGTCCCGAGGGCCGCTTCACCCCGGTCCTGGGCAGCGCCTTCGGCATCACCAGCAAGACGCGCAACCCCGAGGCGGCGTGGATCGTGCTCAACTCCCTGCGCTCCTACGCCGGGCACCGCTTCTTCCTCGACACCCCGCCGTCGCGGCTGTCGGCCTTCGAGGAGAACCTCCAGGACCTCAAGCTCGACAAGGAGGTGATCGACACCACCAAGGACTCGCTGCACAAGTACGGCACCAGCGACGGCGTGCTGAGGCTGCCCGCGACGCCCAAGCTCGAAGACCTCACCAAGCCGATCTGGGAACGCGTCATGTCGGGGTCGCTGTCGGTGGACGACGGGCTCAAGCAGGTCACCGAGCGGGTCACACCGATGCTCGCGGAGAACGTCTGACCATGGCCACCTCCCCCCTCCTGCGGCGCGAGGCCCGCCGGTTCCACCTGTTCGCCCTGCCGTGGAGCATCGGCTTCGTCTTCTTCACCGGCGGGCCCATCGTCGTGTCGCTGGTGCTCAGCTTCACCCGCTACGAGCTGCTGTCGTCCCCGCAGTGGGTGGGCCTGGACAACTACGCCCAGCTGCTGCGCGACCCCGACTTCTGGATGGCGACGCGGAACACCGTGTACTTCGGCGCCGCCTCCGCCGCGGCCGGTGTCGTCTACAGCCTCGCCGCGGCGCTGCTGCTCAACATCAAGGTACGCGGGCAGGCGGTCTTCCGGACGATCATCTACATGCCGTCGGTGATCTCCGGCATCGCCACCGCCCTCCTCTGGATCCACGTGCTGCATCCCGACTACGGCCTGGTCAACTACCTGATCGGCCTCGTGGGCATCCAGGGGCCCGGGTGGTTGACCGACGCGAGCTGGGCGATCCCCGGCCTGGTCATCATGACGACCTGGACCACCGGAAACGCGATGATCATCTTCCTGGCCGGGCTGCAGGGCGTGCCCGCCTCGCTGTACGAGGCCGCGCACATCGACGGCGCCGGCTGGTGGAGCAGGTTCAGGCACGTGACGGTCCCGATGATGTCGCCGGTCATCTTCTTCAACCTGGTCGTGGGCTTCATCGGCAGCCTGCAGGCGTACCAGCTCATCCTGTTCATGACCGACGGGGGGCCGGCCAACTCCACCCTGGTCCTGGGTCTGTACGTCTACCGCTACGCCTTCAAGTACTTCGAGATGGGCTACGCCTCGACGATCGCCTGGGCGCTGTTCTTCCTCGTCATCGTGTTCACCGTGATCCAGTTCGGGCTCGCGCGCCGCTGGGTCCACTACGAGGTCAAGTAGGTCACGAGATGGCAATCAAGGTCCTGCCCGCACAGGCCCGCCCGGTGGAGAAGCGGCCCGTGGCCCCGGCCCAGGCCGAGCGGATCCGCCGGGTCCAGCGGCTGACGGCCTACGCGCTCCTCGTCCTGGCCTCGGCGGCCAGCCTGCTCCCGCTGCTGTGGATGCTGACCACCGCGCTCAAGCCGGCCGGAGCCGTGCTGGAGTTTCCGCCGAGGTTCCTGCCCGACGTCTTCACCTGGTCGAACTTCCCCGACGCGTGGACGGCCCTGCCCTTCAACACCTTCCTGGTCAACAGCGTGGTGGTGACCACGCTGTCGATCGTGGGCAACCTGATCTCCTGCATCCTGCCCGCCTACGCCTTCGCGCGGCTGCGCTCGCGGATGCGCGGCATGGCCTTCGCGCTGATGCTGGGCACGATGATGATCCCGGCGCAGGTGGTCATCGTGCCGAGGTTCCTGCTGTTCTCCAAGCTGGATCTGGTGGACACCTTCTGGCCGCTGTTCCTGCCCAACTTCTTCGGCACGGCGCTGTACATCTTCCTGCTCAGGCAGTTCTTCACCACGATCCCGCAGGAGCTGGTGGAGGCGGCGCGCATCGACGGCGCGGGGGAACTGCGGATCCTCTGGCGGATCATGATCCCGCTGTCGAAGCCGGCGATCGCGACCGTGACGCTGCTGTCGTTCGTCGGGGCCTGGGGCGAGTACATCGATCCGCTCATCTACCTGCGCTCGACGGAGAACTACACGATCCCGCTCGGCATCTCGCTGTTCCGCGGCCAGTACGCAGACGACTACAACCTCATGATGGCGGTGTCCATACTCGCGCTGGTCCCGGTCATCGTGGTGTTTCTGGCGGCGCAGAAGTACTTCATCAGGGGCATCATGCTCACCGGCATGGCGGGGAGGTAGGACGCCATCTTTCGAAAGGTGGCGAAAGGTTGGCGGGAGCAGCCGGACGGGCCGAGGAGCGGTGTTGACGAGCTCGATGCTCCCTCAAGCTGCCCGGCTGGTCCTGCACCGCCACGAGGACGCCGACCGCCGCCAGGCAGGCCACGACAGACGACCCGCCGTAGGACACGAAGGGCAGTGGCACGCCCACGATCGGCGCCAGCCCGACGACCATGCCGACGTTGATGAACGTCTGCACCGACAGCCAGCAGGCGATGCCCGCGGCGGCCAGCGTCCCGTACGGCGCGGGGCAGCCGCGCGCCGCGACGCTCAGCGCTCGCCGGACCACCGCCCAGAGCAGAACCAGCAGCAGCATCGCCCCCGCGAAGCCCAGTTCCTCGCCGGCCACGGTGAAGATGAAGTCCGTGTGCTGCTCGGGGACGAACCGTCCGCCGGTCTGGTCGCCCCGGAACAGCCCCCGGCCGAACAGCCCGCCCGACCCGACCGTCACCAGCGCCTGAGCCGCGTTGTAACCCGCGCCCTGCGGGTCGGCCATCGGGTCGGCGAACGTGAGCAGCCGCTGCACCTGGTGCGGGCGGAGCAGCCCGAGGAACCAGGCCCCCGCCGCCGCGCCGATGCCTGCCCCGGCCAGCAGGACGAGCCAGCGCCGCCGGACACCGGCGACCACGAGCACGCCGCCCACCGTCGCCGCCATGACCATCGCCGTGCCCAGGTCCGGCTGCAGCATGATCAGGGCCAGCGGCGCCGCGGTCGCCGCCAGCGCCATGAGCACCTGCGCTCCGCGCGGCCGGCGCTCTCCATCCGGGCGGTCTCCGAGCAGGGCGGCCAGGATGAGCACCAGCGTCACCTTGGCCGGCTCCGACGGCTGCACCTCGAGCCCGCCCACGGACAACCACGACTGCGCGCCGTTGGCGGTCCTGCCCAGCGGGGTCAGCACGGCGGCCAGGCACAGCAGCGTGACGAGGTACGCGGGCAGGGTCCAGGCACGCAGCCTGGCCTGGCCGGCCAGCACGACCGCTGTCATCAGCACCAGCCCGACCAGCACGTTGACGATCTGCCGCTTGAGGTACGTCTGAGGGTCCTCCCCCACCGCCGCCATGCGCGGCCGGGTGGCCGACCAGACCAGCACGACGCCGGCCAGGCAGAGCACGGTCGCGGGAACGACCAGCCGCCAGTCCATCCTGCGCAGGACGGTCACGACCTGCTCCCTTCCGGCAGCGCCGCCTTCTTGCCTTCCAGGCCGTACATGCCGGCCCAGATCTCCCGTACGGCGGGCGCGGCGGCGTCGCCACCCGAGCCGCCCTGGGAGATCACGGCGACCACCACGTACCTGGGGTCGTCGGCCGGCGCGAACGACGCGAACCAGGAGGTGTCCTCGGCGCCGTACGCCTCTGCCGTGCCCGTCTTGCCCGCCACCGGCAGCTTGCCGAGGGGGAACCCGGAGAAGGCGGTCGCGGCCGTTCCCGACTTGGGCACCTCGGCCAGGGCGCGTCGGACGTAGGCGAGCGTTCTGGCCGGGACCGGCAGGCGGCCGGCCACCGGGGGGGTGATCGTGCGGATCAGCGTGCCGTCCGGGCCGCGCACCTCCTTGCCGAGGCGCGGGCTGAACAGGGTGCCGCCGTTGGCCAGTGCCGCGTACGCGCGGGCCAGCTGCAGCGGCGTGACGAGCACCTCGCCCTGGCCGATGGAGAAGTTGGCGGCGTCGCCGGCGCTCCAGAGGTAGCCGTGGGCGCAGTTCTCGGCGGCGATCGCCTTGAGGTAGGCGGCCCGCGCGGGGTCCGTCCTCGCCGTCCCCGGGTAGCCCTCGCGGGCGTCCCTGCAGGTCCGGTCCTTGGTCTGCGCCCACTGCCGCCGCTTCCACGCGCGGTCCGGCACCCGGCCCGCCGCCTCTCCCGGAAGGTCCACGCCCGTCCTGACCCCGAATCCGAAGTCCCTGGCCATGCGCTGCATCGGCTCGCGGGGCCACAGCTCGTGCGCGAACCGGTAGAAGATCGTGTCACAGGACACGATCAGCGCCCGGTGCAGGTCCATGGCGCCGAGGTCGGCGCCCTGGAAGTTGCGGAAGGCCCGGCCGCCGATCCGGTACGAGCCGGGGCAGTCGTAGCGGCCCTCCAGGTCGTAGCCGGAGGCCGCGGCGGCGGCCGTCGAGACCACCTTCCAGGTGGAGGCCGGCGGCCACTGTCCCTGCACGGCCCTGGACACCAGGGGGCTGCCCCGTTCGGCGCTGATCAGGCGCCGGTAGTCGGCCGGCTCGATGCCGCCGGTCCAGACGTCGGGGTCGTAGGCGGGGTAGGAGGCCATGGCCGCGACGCGCCCGGTGCGGGCGTCCAGCACCACGGCGGCGCCGGAGTCGGCCTTGCGTGCTTTGCGCACCGCGCGTTCGAGTGCCTTCTCGACGACGGCCTGCACGCGGGCGTCGATGCTGGTGACCAGCGTCGCGCCCGGCGTGGCGGGCTGCTCGCGCTGGATGCGCAGCACCTGTCCGGCGCTGTCGACGACCACGTCCCTGCTGCCGGGGCGGCCGCGCAGGTCGGCCTCGTACGCGGCCTCCAATCCGTCCTTGCCCACGGGTCGGCCGTCCGAGCCCTCATCGGGCGCCAGGTAGCCGAGCACGTGAGCGGCCAGATCTCCGCGCGGGTGGTCGCGTACCGGACGGGGCTCGGCGGTCACGCCGGGGAAGTCCTCCGGCCGTTCGGCGATCTGCGTGGCGTCCCGCTCGGCCACGCCCTCCGCCACCGGGATCGGCTGGTACGGCGAGCCCGCCCAGCACGGCTTGCCCACCTTCGGCCCGCACAGCCGGATCCGCCCGGCCAGCTCGCTGTAGGGACGGTCGAGCAGGCCGGCGAGCCGGCGCAGGGTGGCCCGCCCGTGGTCCGGCTGCCGGCCCAGCGCGACGCGGTCCACCGACACGGTCATGGCGGCGCGGTTGCGGGCCAGCGGGCGCCCCCGGTCATCGAGGATGCGCCCGCGAACGGCCGGGATGGCGATGTGGCGTACGTGGTCGGCGACGGCGGCTTCCGTGTAGCACTCGCCGTCCAGGATCTGCACCTGCCACAGTCGGCCGAGCAGGACGACGAACAACGCGGACACCAGCAGACGGATCAACAGGAAGCGTCGCATCGGAGAACCTTCTGAACAGTGACCGGCCGCGTCCGGCGAGCAGGAGCCACACCAGGGGCACGGCGAGCAGGTTGAGCGGCAGGGCGGTGAGCGCCGGCCGATCGGGCCAGCCGCCGATCAGCAGGCCGGCGCCCGTGGCGGCCAGGGTGCCGGCCGCGCCCCCGGCGAGGATCCGGGCCGCCACGGGGACCTTGCGCGGCAGCAGGCCGCAGGCGTAGCCGAGCACGCAGAGCAGCAGGGCCGTACGGCCCGCGGGCGGAAGGGCGGGCGGGACCAGGTCCGCCACGAGCCCCGTGGCGAACCCGGTCACCGCCCCGGCCACCGGCCCCATGGCCGGCCCCGCTGTCACGGCCACGAGCATGACCAGATCGGGCGCGGCTGGAAGGCGCTCCAGCATGGCCACCTGGAGCAGCGGGGCGAGCACGGCGGCCGCCGCGAACCTAGCCCGCATCGACGATCACGCCTACGACGTCGAGGGTGCCGAACGTGACGGCGGGGCGGACCAGGGCGGTGCGGGTCAGCTGGTCGCGGGCGGGGTCGACGCGCTCGACGGTCCCGACGGGCACGCCGGGCGGGTACGGCGTCCGGCCGCTCGACCCCAGCGTCTCCACCCGCTGACCGGGGCGCAGCGGCGCGTCGGCGTCGAACAGGCGCAGGGCGAGCAGCCCGTCCTCACGCCGGCCCGTGACCGTGCCCATCGCACCGCCACTCTCGCGGCCGACCTCCCGACCGACCGCGCCGCCGGACTCGCGGCCCGACTCGCCGGTCTCACGGCCGGTCTCACGGCCGGTCTCACGGCCGGTCTCACGGCCGGTCTCACGGCCGGTCTCACGGCCGGTCTCACGGCCGGTCTCACGGCCGGTCTCACGGCCGGTCTCACGGCCGGTCTCACGGCCGGTCTCACGGCCGGTCTCACGGCCGGTCTCACGGCCGGTCTTGCCGGTGGCCGCCGTCCGGACGCCGATGGTGGCGGATGGCGCGGTGGGCAGCAGCACGGTGGCGACGCTCGGCCCGGCCTCGATCACCCGGCCGGCCAGCCCGTCGGAGGTGACCACGGCCAGGTCGGGACGCACCCCGGCCCGCGTACCGGCATCGATGGTGACGGTGTCGTCGCGGGCCGCGATGACCTGCGCGGTCACCACGGTGAGACGCGCCCGCCCGCTCGGGGGCGCGTCGCGCCGGCCGTCGGCGGCAGGGCCCGCGTCCTGGGCCCGACCCGCGTCCTCGGCCGGGCGCGCGTCCTCAGCCCGGTATGTGGACAGGAGGCCGGCTCGTTGCGCGTCCCGGGTCCCGGCCGCGCGCTCGGCCCAGAGCTCGGCCGCCAGTCGGATGTTCCGCCGCTCCAGCTCCTCGGCGCGCCGGCGGGCCTCTCCCGCGCCCGCCAGCGCGGACAGGGGACGAGCCGCGGCAGCGAGCGCCTGCTCGACGGGACCGGTCATGGCGGCGCCCGCGGAGCGCAGGAAGGAGGCGTCGCCGCGCAGGTCGAGGGTGATGAGGACGGCGGCGGCGGCCACCAGCAGGGCGACCACGCGGGCAGGGCGATGAAGGAAACGCATGGTCAGTGCCTCGGCTCCGGGACCAGCACGCTCTGCAGCCGGTCGAACTCCTCGACGCAGCGGCCGGAGCCGAGCACGACCGAGTGCAGCGGGTTCTCGACGGTCCTGACGGGCATGCCCGTCGCCTCGCCGAGCCGCCGGTCCAGCCCGCGCAGCAGGGCGCCGCCGCCGGTCAGCGTGATGCCGTTCTTCACGAGATCGCCCGCCAGCTCCGGCGGGCACAGGTCGAGCGCGGTCTGCACGGCGTCGATGATCGCGTGCACGGGCTCCTCTATCGCCTCGCGCACCTCACCCGCGGAGATCGTGACGGTTCGCGGCAGACCGCTGATCAGGTCGCGCCCCCTGATCTCGGCCTTCGGCTCCTCCCTCTGCGGCCAGGCGAAGCCCAGCGCGATCTTGATCTCCTCGGCCGTGCGCTCGCCCAGGAGCAGCGAGTGCTCCTTCTTGACGTACGCGATGATCGCCTCGTCGAGCTCGTCGCCGCCCACCCGCAGCGAGCGGGCGGTGACGATGCCGCCGAGCGAGATGACGGCAACCTCGGTCGTACCGCCGCCGATGTCGACGACCATGCTGCCGACCGCCTCGTGCACGGGCAGCCCCGCCCCGATGGCGGCGGCCATGGGCTCCTCGATGATGTAGACCTTGCGCGCTCCGGCCTGGTAGCCGGCCTCCTTGACCGCGCGCTGCTCGACCCCGGTCGTGCCGCTGGGCACGGCCACCACCAGGCGTGGCTGGGCGAAGTAGCGGCGCCGGTGCACCTTCTGGATGAAGTAGCGCAGCATCTGCTCAGCCACGTCGAGCTCGGTGATGACGCCGTCGGCCAGCGGGCGGATGGCCACGATGTGACCGGGCGTGCGGCCGATCATCTGCTTGGCCTCGTGGCCGACCGCGACGGTCTTCTCGGTCCTGGTGTTCAGCGCCACCACGGAAGGCTCGTCGAGGACGATGCCGCGGTTGCGTACGTACACGAGCGTGTTGGCCGTGCCAAGGTCCACTGCCATGTCCCGGCCGAGGAAATCGAGCACAGACATGTCTCCCCCACGAGGCGAGCCCGAGCACGGCGCGGGTTCTTCCGTCTCGGGCGGCATCTCTCTCCGTCTGAGTCCAGAGAACTTATAACTTGAAGCGGAGGTTTATGCAACATCGATATCCACCTTTTCCATAGCCACAGTTGCATGCATCCGAAGCAAGAGCTAATCTCCGACTCGAATTACAAGTTCCCCCCGGCTCTCGAGAAGCTAGGAGGTACCGATGCTGCTGACTTCCATAGACCCGTTCATCCAGGAGTTCGAGCGCCAGTTCAGCCGGCTGACGCCGCGCGTCCTCAACGGCCCCTCGATGCCGATGGACGGCCTGCGCCACGACGATGACGTCGTCCTGCGCTTCGATCTCCCCGGCATCGATCCGGGCTCGGTCGAGGTGACCGTCGACCGCGGCGTGCTCAGCGTCAGCGCGCGCCGCGAGGAGGAGCTCGGCGAGGACGACCGGGTGTTCGTCCGCGAGCGTCCGATGGGCGCCTTCACCAGACGCGTCTATCTGTCGGAGCACCTCGACAGCGACCGGATCGAGGCCGGCTACGCCAACGGCGTGCTCACCGTACGCATCCCGGTCCTCGAACGCGCCAGACCGCGCAAGGTCGAAGTCCGACGCGGCGACACCCGGGCCATCCCGGCCTGACCTCGTCCACGGGGGCGGGTGGGCGCCCGCCCCCGCGAGCATGGAAGGCCCATGATGTCCGATCTTCCCTTCGACGACGAGCACGCCCCCCTCTACTCCATGGGGCAGGTCGCCCAGATGCTCGATGTGCAGCAGGCCTTTCTGCGCCGCCTGGACCAGCACGACGTCGTCACCCCGAGCCGCTCCGAGGGAGGCCGGCGGCGCTACTCGCGCCGCGACATCATGACCGTCCAGCGCGTCACGCGCATGGCCGACGAGGGCATGACCCTCATCGCGATCCGCCGCATCCTCGAGCTTGAGCACGAGCTCGCCCGCCTCCGCGAGGAGCTCGCCGAGGCGAAGGCCCGCCTCGAGGAGTAGCCGGGCCGCCCGGCCTTCTCCATGGCCCCGCATGAGCGGACTGCTGGGCCGTGTCCATGGGTCCCGTCACAACGGAGGTGATTCTTGATGTCCGTACGGTCCCGACTGCACATCGCGATGGTGGCGCCGCCCTGGTTCGAGGTGCCCCCACGCGCGTACGGCGGTATCGAGGCCGTGCTCAACGACCTGGTACAGGCGCTGCTCAAACTCGGGCACCAGGTCACCCTGATCGGCGCCGGCCGGCCTGGCACGGCCGCGCGCTTCCTGGCCACCTATCCCGAACCGCCCTCCAGCCGGGTCGGCGAGTCGCTGCCCGAGGTGGTCCACGCCGCCCACGTGGCACGGATGCTGGAGGACCTGGACGTGGACGTGGTCCACGACCACTCGCTCGCCGGACCGCTCACCGCGGCCGGCCGCCCGGTGCCCACCGTGGTGACCGTGCACGGGGCGGCGCAGGGAGAGCTCGCCGACTACTACCGGCAGCTCGGCGACGCGGTGGCGCTGGTGTCGATCTCCACCTCCCAGCGCCTGCAGGCGCCGGACCTCAACTGGGTCGGAACCGTGCACAACGCGATCGACGTGACCACCTTCCCCTTCAAGGAGCGCAAGGAGGACTACACGCTCTTCCTCGGCAGGTTCAGTCCCGACAAGGGACCTCACCTGGCCATCGACGCCGCCCGGGCCGCGGGCCGCCGCATCCTGCTGGCCGGCAAGCTCACCGAGCCGTCCGAGCGCGCGTACTTCGACACTCACATCCGACCGCGGCTCGGCGACGACGCCGTCTATGTCGGCGAGGCGGACGGGGCCGCCAAGCGGAAGCTCCTGGTCAACGCCCGCTGCCTGCTCTTCCCCATCCAGTGGGAGGAGCCGTTCGGCATGGTCATGATCGAGTCCATGGCCTGCGGCACGCCGGTGGTCGCCCTGCGCGGCGGCGCGGTCCCCGAGGTGGTGGAGCCGGGGGTCACCGGCTTCGTGTGCGCGGACCCCGCGGAGCTGCCCGCGGCGATCGACGCGGCCGGCGACCTCTCCCCCGCCGAGTGCCGCGCCCACGTGATTCGCCACTTCGACGCGGTCAGCATGGCCCGCGGGTACGAGAAGATCTACGAACAGCTGATCGACGACCGGCACCCCACCCCCATTGCCGCCTGACCGCTTCCAGAGGTGGTCTGGCCGTCCGGAGGCCGGGACGCCAGTGCGGCATGAACACGATATAGCGCGAGCGGGGCCAGCGGCACGAGCGCCTCCCCATCGACCGCGAGAGGTTCGCGGCTCGTGGCGAGCACCCGCAGCCCGGAGCATCGGGCCGCGCCGCAGGCCGGAGCATCGGGCCGCGCCGCAGGCCGGAGCATCGGGCCGCCCCGCAGTCCGATCGCGGCGAGCGCGGCCGTGGCGATCTTCGCCGGCTCGGTGACGGGCGCGAGGTCGACGAGCCAGGCGCCGTCGCGGTATTCGTGGGGCCGGGCAGTGGTGGGTGGCGGCGGGCGGCCTCCAGCCGGGGCGTCCGGCACCGGGATGGGCCGGTCGGGGCGCTCCGCGCCGCGCCGCCTGTTCCTCGACGAGCCGACGACGGGGTTCGATCCGCGCAGCAGGGCCGAGCTGTGGTCGGTAGTTGGTGTGATTGACCTGGCCGCCGGTCTCTTCCCGCGTCCCCGCCGGCGCGGCCGGGTGGGGGTCGGTACCGTCGTCGGCGAGGACTGGATCCCGTGTCCGGCCGCCTCGCGGAGCGCATCCGGCATCGCCGCCGCCGGCCGCAGGAAGAACCGGGTCCGCCGCCCGCTGCCGATCGCGCCGAACGTCGTGGTCATGAAAGCCTGACCTCCTCGCGAGCCGGAGCGCTCTCGGCAGCTCCTGACCGTCGCAAGTCACGGAGTTGTCAACCACGATTCTTGGCAAATGGTCGAACTGCTCCCCCATGGCCTCGCGTATCTCCCGGAGACCGGACTTCCACCCGGGTCATGAGACTTGAAGGAGCAACACATGCGGAATCCGCTCGGGGGGAGACGACTCAGGTCGTGGCGAGCAGCCGTTTCCTTAGGGGGAAGCATCGCACTTGTCCTGACCGGCTCCCCACTGTCCGCACAGGCGGGCACGATGGCGGCGGCGGCGCAGACCATCGTCTGCCCCAGCGTGGCGGACAAGCTCCCCGAGATACCGGCATCGGCCAGGGCCGAAGTCGACAGAAACCTCGCCCTCCTGGAGACCCAGATCCAGGAGGCCAACAACCGGCTCGCCCGCTCAGCGGGAGAAGGAGGCCCCAACTTCGTCCAGAACGCCATCCTCGGCCCGCTGGCCGGCAAGCGCGCCGCCACCCTCGACCGCATCGCCATCGCCATCGGCCGCACCGGCCAGCGTCCCAGCGGCCTCGGCAACCTGGCCACCTGCAGGCTCACCGGCACTGCCAACGGCGGCAACAACAACGGCAACAACAATGGCAACGGCGGAAATGGGGGTAACGGCGGCAACGAGGGCAATGGCGGGAACGGGGGTAACGGCGGCAACGAGGGCAATGGCGGGAACGGGGGTAACGGCGGCAACGGCTCCTCCCCCACCCAGGCGCCGAGCCAGGGAACAGGGTCGGGGTCCGGGCAGACCATCGTCTGCCCCAGCGTCGCGGACAAGCTCCCCGAAGTACCGGCGTCGGCCAGGGCCGAAGTCGACAGAAACCTCGCTCTCCTGGAGACCCAGATCCAGGAGGCCAACAACCGGCTCGCCCGCTCAGCGGGAGAAGGAGGCCCCAACTTCGTCCAGAACGCCATCCTCGGCCCGCTGGCCGGCAAGCGCGCCGCCACCATCGACCGCATCGCCATCGCCATCGGCCGCACCGGCCAGCGCCCCACCGGCCTCGGCAACCTGGCCACCTGCACCCTCGGCAACGGCGGCAACGGGGGCAATGGCGGTAACGGGGGCAATGGCGGTAACGGCGGGAATGGGGGCAACGGGGGGAACGGCGGCAACGGCTCGCCCAGCCCCGATCCCACCGGCGGCCAAGGCGACGGCAACGGCAACGGCAACGGTGAGGACCCCGCGAACGGCGTCGGGCCGTTCGCCCAGGACTTCGTCGACATCCGCCAGGTTCAGCCGGGCCAGTCCAACCTCGCCGAATTCGGGGCCGGCCGGAACGGCTCCCGCGGCACCTTCGTCTCCCAGTGCGGAAGGAACGAGAACCGCCACAACAACTCGGACAACTTCATCGTCACCCCCGGCGTGAGCGACGGCGCGCACCACCTTCACGACTACGTGGGCAACCTGACGACGGACGGATTCTCCACCGACGAGAGCCTTGCCGCAGGGGGTACGACCTGCCAGCGGGGCGACCTGTCCGCGTACTTCTGGCCCGTGCTCAGGGACCGCACGTCGAACGAGAACGCCGACGACGAGCACGGCAACATCGGCCGGGTGCTGACGGCCCGCTCCGTGCAGCTCCAGTTCCGCGGCAACGCGAGCTCCCGGGTCACGGCGATGCCCAGGTTCCTCAGGCTGATCACCGGCGACGCCAAGGCCGCGACGAACGGCGGGGCCAACGCACGCGCCGCGTGGACCTGCACGGGGTTCCAGAACCGGATCACCGACAAGTACCCGCTGTGCCCGCGCGGCAGCCAGGTCGTCCGGATCCTGGACTTCCCCAGCTGCTGGGACGGGCAGAACATCGACAGCGCCAACCACCGCACGCACGTGGTCTTCCCCGGTCAGAACGGCGCCTGTCCCCAGGGCACGCAGGCGGTTCCGCAGCTGCGCATGACCCTCGTCTACTCGGTGCCGCAGGGCCGGTCGTTCGCCGTGGACGCCTTCCCCGAGCAGAAGCACAACCCGATCACCGACCATGCCGACTTCGCCAACGTCATGCCCGACAACCTGATGCGCGTCGTCGTCGACTGCATCAACCAGGGCCGCCGTTGCTGATCTGACACCCCCGGCCGGACCACCCCTTTCCCAGGGGCGGTCCGGCCGTTCGGTTCTGATCATCAGGTGGCGAAGCGCTCAGGGCGGAAGTCCATCAGGAGGGGGTGCCTGGCGCCGGTGAGCACCTCGTACGCGGTGAGCTCGCCGGCGATGAGGCCCAGCGTCGCCCCCGAGTGGGTGAACGCCACGTGGCACCCGGGCACCGCCTCCAGCTCGCCGAACACCGGCTCGCCGTCCCCCGGGATCGGCTTGCGGCCGAGCCGCCACGACGCCGCCTGGAGGGAGACCTCGCCCTGGAGCAGGGCGGACGCCTCGGCGAGCAGTTCCTTGACGTACGCCTCGTCGATCGAGCAGGAGCCGTCCTCGTGCTCGACGATGTGCTCTTCGTACCAGGAGTGGTCGATCGCGAACGTCGAGCCCGGATTGGGGCGCATCGCGGCACGCGGGGTGTTCAGCACCGTCACGACCTCGGTCTCGACCGGCTCCGTGACGACGAGCATGGACAGCGGGGACGCGTCGGGGACGTTCACGCCGAGCTCCGCGAGCACGGCAGGGGTCTGCGCGCCGCAGGCGACCACGACGGCGTCGCCGCTCCACGACGTGCCGTCGGCGGTGCGTACGCCGCGTGCCCGGCCGTCCTCCACGGTCACCGAGCAGCGGCCCGCGCCGGTGACGAGCCGTCCCCCGCGCCGGACCAGCTCGTCCGCGAGCTCCCGGATCAGGTGCGGCAGGGAGACCCAGCCCTCGCCCGGGTTGTGGATCGCGAGCCCGCCGCGCGGACCCGCCTCCACACCGGCCACCCGCCCGCCGACGTCCGCCCGGTCGAGAAGGTGGGACTCGTAGCCCCGCTCGATCTCGTGCTCGTGCCGGGCGCGGGTCCGCTCGGCGCCGTCGGGGGTCGTCCACCACAGGCCGCCGTCGAACCGCAGCCACTCCAGGGCAGGGTCGGCGGCGAACAGGGTGCGGTAGCGGTCGATGCCGAGCAGGCGCAGGAGATGGTACGGCCCGGACCGCGCGCCCGCCGAGTTGAGCCAGGACAGCGAGCGACCCGACGCCCCGCTGGCCAGCTCCGCCTCGGTGACCAGGACGACCTCGGCGCCGCCCCGCACGAGGTGCGCGGCGGTGGACACCCCGAGGATGCCGCCCCCGAGGACGACGACGCGCGCCGGCGCGGTGTGATCTGTCACGTGACTCCTCACTTCTTCGCGTTGGTGTGGGCCCGCTCGATGACGTCCAGGACATCGACGGCGTCGCCGGGATCGACGGGCAGGTCCGCGCCGTCGCGCAGGGCGAGGGCGAGCAGGCGGTAGAACTCGGCGTAGTTCCCGCGCTCGGGCTCGACGGGCGTCGTCTCGTGGCCCTGCCCCAACCGGCCCCAGCAGTCCTCGGGCTCCCGTCCGAACGCCGGGTCGGCGGGGCTCGTCCCGGCCTTCAGGGCGGCCTCCTGGCCGTCCAGCCCGTGCTTGACGTACCCGTTCCGCGAGCCCAGAACCCGGAACCGGGGGCCGGGCAGGGCCGCGACGCTGCTCATCGTCAGGCGGGAGCTCGTGCCGCAGGCGTGCCGGAGGATCACCACCGTGTCGTCGTCGGCGTCGCAGCCGGCGCGCGGGTCGCGGCGGTTGACGTCGGCCAGGACCTCCGTCACGGGGCCGAACAGCTGCAGGGCCTGGTCGATCAGGTGGGTGCCCAGATCGAACAGGATGCCGCCGCCGTCGGCGACGCCGGTCTCGCCCTTCCACCCGCCGAGCCCGTCCGGGCGCCACCACTCGAACCTGGACTCGAAGGCGTGGACCGTGCCCAGCCGCCCGTCTGCGATCAGGCGCCGCAGGGTGCGGAAGTCGGCGTCCCAGCGGCGGTTCTGGAACACCGTGAGGCGCCGTCCCAGCTCGGCCGCCAGCGCGATCAGCTTGCGTCCTTCGGCGGCGGTCGGCGTGAAGGGCTTGTCGACGACGACGTCCAGCCCCGCCCGCAGGGCGTTCCCGGCCAGCTCGACGTGCGTCGACGGCGGCGTGCCCACGACGACGAGGTCCAGGTCGGAGGCGTGGGCGGTGACGGCGTCAGCGGTCGCCGCCACCGTGGCGGACGGGTGGGCGGCGCGCGCCGCCGCCTGGCGGTCCGGATCGCCTGTGATGATGAGCCGCAGGTCGTACGCCGGGTCTGCGGCGAGGAACGGCGCGTGGAAGAAGCGTCCGGCCGTGCCGAAGCCGATGACGGCGACGCGAATCGGGGAATCGTTCCGCATGTCTTCCTCAGTCCTCCAGGCCGTAGGCGTCGCGGGCGGTCTCGGCCGAGATGACGCCCTCGCGCAGGTCCTTCTCGACCAGCTCGGGCGCCCGGCGCGCCGGCGGGCCGTACCCTCCGGCGCCCGGGGTCGTGATCGTGACGACGTCGCCGGTGTTGAGCACCGTGTGCCCGTGGTCGATGGGCCTGGCGCCCTGGCTGACCGCCCAGCCGCCGCTGGCGCCGGGCCCGCCGCCGAACAACCCCCACGGCCGGGACCGGTAGCGGGTGCCGTCGAGCCAGAACCCGATGCCGTCGGCCTCGACCCGCACCACGCGCCTGATGGCCATGCCGCCCCGGAACTCGCCGACGCCGCCGGATCCGTCGACCAGCTCGTAGGCCTCCACGGTCAGCGGGTATTCCTGTTCGAGGCTCTCGACGGGCAGGTTGCTGGTGTTGGTGACGTGCACCTGCACGCCGTCGAGACCGTCCTTGGTGGCGCGGGCGCCGGACCCGCCGCCGATGGTCTCCAGGTACACGAAGTACTTGCCGGTCCGCGGGTCGAGCCCGTCGAAGTGGAAGCCGGTGTTCGAGCCGTTGTGCGCGGCCGTGACCCGGTCGGGCAGCGCGGGGGCGAGGGCGCCGTGGATGAGGTCCACGACCCGCTGGCAGGTCTCGGTGCGGGCGTTGACCGCGGCGGGGGCGACGGCGTTCAGGATGCTGCCGCGGGGCGCGTCGATGTGGATCGCGCGGATGACGCCGGCGTTGGGCGTGATGTCGGGATCGATGAGCGTCTTCACGGCGTAGTACACCGTGCTTTCGAGGGCGCCGTACACCATGTTGACGCTGGCGCGGACCTGCGGCGGGTTGCCGGAGAAGTCGAAGAAGAGCTCGTCGTCGCGCACGGTGATCGCCACGCGCAGGGTGAGCTCCTCGTCGAGCTCGGGGCAGTCGAAGCGGTCCTCGAACGTGTAGACGCCGTCCGGGACCTCGCGGATGGCGGCGCGGGTCTGGCGGTCGGCGTGGTCGAGCAGCGCCCGCGCGGCGGCGGCCATCGTCGGGATCGAGTGCCGCGCGCACAGCTCCCGGTAGCGGATGACCGCCGCCCGGTTGGCCGCCAGCTGGGCCTGGAAGTCGGACCGGCGCTCGTCGGGCACCTGGCAGTTCAGCAGGATCAGGTCGAACAGATCCGTCTGCAGCTCCCCCGCGCGCAGCAGGCGTACCGGCGGGATGCGCAGGCCCTCCTGGAAGATGTGCGCGTGCCCGCGGTCACCGAAGTCGGCGTGGTGGGCCAGGTTCGCCGCCCAGGCCACCAGCCGGCCGTCGGCGAAGATCGGGCAGGCGAGCACGATGTCGGGAATGTGGGTGCCGCCGCCGCTGTGGGGGTCGTTGGCGACGAACGTGTCCCCGTCGGCGATCTCATCGACGGCGTAACGCTCCACGATCTTCCCGACCACGCCCATGAGGACGCCGAGGTGGGCCGGGTTGTGCTCGCCCTGCGCGATCAGCCGGCCCTCGGCGTCGAAGAACCCGGCGGTGCAGTCGCGGCGTTCCTTGATGTTCGTGCTGTACGCGGCCCGCACCATGGTCTCGACCATCTCCTCCACGATGGAGGCGAGGGCCGCTCCGATGACCTCGACGGAGATCGGGTCCAGCGGGGTCGTGTCGGTGGTGTTCATGACGCTCCGGGTGCTCACAGGTGGATGACGAGGTTGCGATGGGCGTCGACCTCCGCGGTGGAGCCGGGCAGGACGAGGGTGGTGGTGTCCATCTGCTCGACGATCGCGGGGCCTTCGACGACCGTCCCGGGCGCGAGCGCCGCCCGGTCGTGGACCAGGCACTCGTGGAAGCCGCCCAGCTCGGGCAGGTAGACGGCGCGCTTGCGGGGCTGCTCCCCCTCGGGGCGGCCGCCGACGACCGGGCTCGACGACGGCCGCGCGTCGATCTCGCCCCAGGCCTGTACGCGGAACGTCACGGCCTGGACGGGGCTGCCGGGGTTGGCATAGCCGTAGGCCCGCTCGTGCGCCGCGGCGAAGTCGTCGAGCGCCGCGGCCACGCTCTCCGCGGTGACCGGCCCGGTGGGGAAGGCGACGGTCAGCTCGTGGTTCTGGCCCGCGTAGCGGAGATCCATCTGGCGGCGCGTGCCGCGGGCCCGCTCCTCGATGCCGCTCGCCTCGAACCACCGCTCCGCCTGGGCGTCCAACTCGGCGAAGACGGCGGCGACGTCGCCTGCTGACGGGTCCGCCCCGCCGAGGACGGCCGCCACGTCGCCTCCTGACGGGTCCGCCCCGCCGGTCCCCAGCGGCATGACGGCGGTACGCGAGAAGTCGCTCCTGACGTCGGTGAGCAGCAGGCCGAGCGCCGACAGCGCCCCCGGCGACTCGGGCACGAGGATGGTCGTCATGCCGAGCTCCGCCGCCAGCCGGGAGGCGTGCAACGGGCCGGCGCCGCCGAAGGGCACCATGACGTAGTCGCGTGGATCGTGGCCGCGCTGGACGGAGATGACGCGGATCGCCCGGGCCATGTTGGCGGTGACCACCCTGATGATGCCCTGCGCCGTGTCCTCGATGCTCATGCCGAGCTCGGTGGCCAGCGTGCCCACCGCCCGGCGGGACGCCTCCGGGTCGATCTTCATGCGCCCGCCGAGGAAGTACTCCGGGTTGAGCACCCGCAGGACGACGTTCGCGTCGGTGACCGTGGGCAGGTCCCCGTGGCCGTAGCAGGCGGGGCCGGGGAAGGCCCCGGCGCTCTTCGGGCCCACCTTGAGCAGGCCGCCGCTGTCCAGGCGCGCCACTGAGCCGCCGCCGGCGCCGACGGTGTGGATGTCGAGCATGGCCGTACGGATCGCGCGCCCGTCCAGGTCCAGGCCGGAGCTGGTCCTGGGTGCGCCCCGCTGGACGAGGGAGACGTCGGTGGACGTGCCGCCCATGTCGAAGGTGATGATGTCCGGATGTCCGGCGGCGCTGGCGAGGCGCGCCGCGCCGACGACTCCGGTGCTCGGGCCCGACAGGACCATGCGGACGGGGTACTTCTCGGCCTCGGCGAAGGACACCACGCCGCCGTTGCTCTGGGTGACGTACGGCTGCACGGCCAGCCCCTTTTCGCCCAGCCGTTCCCGCAGCCGCGCCAGGTAGCCGGAGACCTTCGGGCCGAGGTAGGCGTTGGCGACGACGGTCGACAGCCGCTCGTACTCGCGGAACTCCGGCAGCACCTCGGACGACAGGGAGACGTAGGCGCCCGGGAACTCCTCCTCGATCCACCGCGCGAGGTGCCGCTCGTGGTCGGGGAGGACATAGCTGTACAGCAGGCACACGGCGACGGCCTCGACGCCCTGGTCGCGCAGCCGGCGGATCTGCGCGCGGACCTCCTCCTCGTCGAGCGGGGTCCGCACGGTGCCGTCGTGCCTGACCCGTTCGGTGACCTCGAGGCGCAGGTCGCGCGGCACGAGGGGTGCTGGTTTGTCGGCCTGGAGGTCGTACAGCCTGGGGCGGCGGCCGCGGGCCAGCTCCAGCAGGTCGCGGAAGCCGCGGGTGGTCAGCAGGCCGGTCCGCGCGCCGGTCTCGGTCAGGAGCGCGTTGGTGCCGACGGTCGTCCCGTGCGCAAAGTAGGAGATGTCACCAAATCCGCCACCTCCGCCACCGTCGCCGGCGATGCGGAGCAGCTCGGAGACGCCGTCGATGATCGCTTTGCCGGGGTCCTCTGGGGTGCTGGAGACCTTGAAGACGCGTAGTTCGTTGCGTTCTGTGTCGTAGAGACAGATGTCGGTGAAGGTGCCGCCGGTGTCGACACCGATGCGAAGGGCCATTCGCCTTCGTTTCCTCTCGCCGGAGTTCGGCAGTTGCGGCGTTCTGTTGGGAGAACGTTCTCTGAACGTAGCCACCGATGCACTGCACCGTCAAGGCGGCGATCGCCCGCCCAGACCAACTCCCGAACTCGCGTCGCCGCGCATCGGTTGGTTTTTGATACGCGTGGAGCCGTGACGGGGCCGCATCGACCGCCCCGCTCATGCCCGCCTCGCCGGTGCGCGGGGACGGCACGCCCGGAGACGACGCGCCCGGAGACGGCACGCCCGGAGACGACACGCCCGGAGACGACACGCCCGGAGACGGCACGCCCGGAGACGGCACGCCCGGAGGACGCACCCCGAGACGACGCACCCCGAGACGGCACGCCCCAGGACGACGCGCTCAAGAATCACGCGCTCAGGGACGACGCGCTCGGGGCGGGGCCCGTCTCGCGTGGATCGTTCGGGTGCCGGCGGGAACCCCCGGGGCCGGTTGGGGCGCTAGGTGGGTGGGGCTGCGACCGAGCCGCGGACGATCAGGGAGGACTGCAGGATCGTCTCGCTGGGGGCGCTGCGCGAGCCCGGGCTGGAGAGCCGGCCGAGGAGGACCGTGCCGGCCGCGGCGCCGAGGTCGTAGGCGGGCTGCGCGACCACCGACAGCTGCGGGCGCACCAGGGTGCTCCACTCGTGGTCGTCGAAGCCCATCAGGCTGATGTCCTCCGGGCAGCGCCGGTCGCCGTCCATGATGGCGCGGAAGGCGCCCCCGGTCATGACGTTGGTGGTCGCGAAGATGGCCGTCACGTCCGGCCGGGTGACCAGCAGCTCGCGCACCCGCTCGCAGGCCGCGTCGGCGTCGTCGCAGCGCAGGACCCATCCGGGGTCGCAGGTGACGCCCGCCTCCTCGAGCGCGTCCAGGTAGCCCTTGAACCGCAGCGAGCTGGGGAACTCCGCCGCGGCCTTGCGCCGCCGGGAGGAGGAGTGGCCCTCTCCGGGCGTGGCCGAGGTCACCGCCGCGACCGCGCGGTGCCCCAGGTCCAGGAGGTGGCTCACGGCGCGTTGCGCGGCGGCCCGGTTGTCGAGCAGCACCGCGTCGACGGCCCCGGCCCCGTCGTTGCGGCGGTCGAGCAGGACCAGCGGAACGCCCGCCTCGCGGACCCGGCGCAGGTGGCCGCCCTCGGAGACGCTGGCCGAGGCGACGATCATGCCGTCGACCCGCTTGGCCATCAGCGCCTCCACCGCCGAGCGCTCGCGCGCCAGATCCATCCGGGTGCTGACCAGCAGCATCTCGTAGCCGGCGGCCCGGGCCCGGTCGGAGATCCCGTTGACCGCGCGGGCGAAGAAGGGGTTTTCGATGTCGCTCACGACCACGCCGATGACCCGGGTCGAGCCGGTCACGATGCTGCGCGCCACGTCGTTGGCCCGGTAGCCCAGCCGCCTGGCCGAGTCCTGCACCCGCCGCACCAGCTCGGGCGACGGGGTGCCGTAGCCGCCCAGCACCCGGCCGGCCGTGGCGGGCGACACTCCGGCGTCACGCGCGACATCGATGATCGTCGGTCGCCCAGCGGCCACGTCCAGCGCCTCCCCGCTCCGATGGTGGCGGCCCGTCCACGGCCTCGACGATCATCGTAGCGGCCCGCCCTTGAATAGTAGGTGACGAGTGCTTGACACATCGTCACACCGATTCTAGCTTCTTGGGAGAACGTTCTCCCGACTGAGTTATCCATGCGCGGTCCGCCACCCGCCGGACACGGCACCCGCCGGACACGGCACCCGCCACGACGACCCGCGTCCGCCGCGCCAGGCTTGCACAAGCGAAACTACCTGCGCCGACGGCAGGCAACCCCACCACCCTCCACGTCGCCGCCGCATCCACCGTTCCACGAGGAGACCCCATGAGCACCCCCGTAGCCAACGATCCGGACGTCGTCCACACACCACGGGCTCGCCGGCGCCTGTTCGCCTCCACCATGATCGGCAACGCCGTCGAGTACTACGACTTCACGCTGTACGGGACGCTCGCCGCGGTCATCGCCTCGCACTTCTTCCCGGAAGGGGAGACCACGGCCGCCCTGCTGGCGGCGTACGTTGGGGTGGCGCTCTCCTACTTCATCCGGCCCCTCGGCGCGATGATCCTCGGCCCGCTGGCGGACCTGAAGGGCCGGCGGCCCGTCCTCGTTCTCACGATCATGCTGATGACGGTCGGCACGGCGGGCATCGGGGTGCTGCCCACGTACGCGGCCGCCGGGGTCGTGGCGCCGGTCCTGCTGCTGACCGCGCGGGTCGTGCAGGGCCTCGGGGCCAGCGTGGAGTTCACCACCGCGGCGAACTTCCTGCTGGAGCACGAGGACCGGCGGCGCCGCAACTACGTCCTGGGCAGCCTGAACTCCACCGCGTCGATCGGGTCGTTCCTCGCGGCCGGGGTGGCGTTCCTGCTGACCCAGACCATGTCGGCGGAGGCCTTCGCGAGCTGGGGCTGGCGGATCCCGTTCCTGCTGGCGATCCCCCTGTCCGCGGTGGCGGTCTACATCCGCAGGCGGCTGAGCGAGAGCCCCGAGTTCGAGGCGGTGCAGCGCCTCACCGAGCAGCAGAAGGTGCCCCAGACCCCGCTGCGTACGGCGGTGCGCTACTACTGGCCCGACATGCTGCGCTCGATCGGGCTGAGCGCGGGCCAGCGGATCGGGTCGTTCGTCATCCAGGCGTACTTCGTCACCGCGCTGATCAGCGCCGGCTTCCCCACCTCGCTCGCCCTGCTGGCGTCGATGATCACGTACGTGGTCGGCCCCGTGCCGAGCATCTACGGCGGCTACCTGGCCGACAAGTACGGCGCCCGCGTGCCCCTGCTCATCGGCTACGGGCTGTTCATCGTGCTGACGGTGCCCACGTTCATCGGCATCGGCAGCGGCTCCATCCTCATCGCCGTGCTGGCGGTCGTGGGCTTCACGATCATCAACAACCTCATCTCGGCGCCGATGATGGCGGCGGCCGTGCTCAGCTTCCCCCCGGAGGTCCGCTCCAGCGCGGCGGCCCTGAACTTCAACATCGCCACCTCGCTCATCGGCTCCACCGCCGGCCTGGTCGCCGTCTGGCTGCACGACATCACCCAGAGCGACGTGACCTTCGGCTGGTACATGACCGGGTTCTGCCTGCTGTCCTTCCTGACCGCCATCTTCGCGCTGCCGACCGGCGCCCGCCGCGAGCTCCCCACGAACCTCCTGGCCGAGCGGAAGTGACCGCTACATCGTCATCTCCGACACCGAGCGGCGGACCGAGCCCTTGTCGTCGGAGGTCACGCCCAACCGCATGATCATCTGCGGGTACTCGTCCGAGCAGAGCTCGTGGCGCAGGAACTCGCGCAGCAGGTCCATCTCCAGCGCCTGCGTGTGGAAGGCGGCGCTGACACCGCAGGCGGCGGCCTCCAGCAGGACGTGCTGGAGCGCCTGCCCGGCGTCGATCCACTCCTGGCGGCCGTCGCCCCGCGTGGTGAGCAGGGCCACGACTCCGGCACACGTCTCGGTCCGCTGGTCGGCCTGGCTGCCCCAGTCGTGCCGCCAGGAGTAGTCGCGCTGGGGGAAGTCCGGGTCCGTACGTGCCGCCCGGCGGGGGTAGCCCTCGGCCGGCACCCCGTCCCTGCGGCCGCTGCCCGGCGGCCGGGCCCAGCGGACCACCTCCAGGCTGAAGCGGCGGTCCTGCGCCTGGATGCCCTGGGCGGCCTGGGTGAGGGCGGCGATGACCCGTACCGCATCCGGGGAGCGGACGGGGGTCAGCCTGGCGCCCTCCTCCATGGCCGCGCGGGTCAGCCGTTCGATCAGCCTGTCGGGCACCGGCACGTCGGCGAAGCCGGCGCGGTGGGTGCGGCGCCGCTCGATCTCCCTGCCCAGCGTCTTGAGGGACTCGTCGGGGGCCATTTCGGTGCCCGGCCGGAGCCTGGCGAGCAACGAGGGGCGGTCCGGGTCCGGCAGGATACGCACCACGGGATCCCAGCCCTCGCAGCGCATGGCCGTACGGAGGGTGTAGAGCGCCGCGCCGCAACTGATCAGCAGCTCGCGGCCGGAGGTGTCGCTGGCACGCAGCTTTCTGTCCGGGTCGGCCCGCAGGCTGATCTCCTCCCCCGAGGTCGTGAAGATCCACGGCTGCGTGTTGTGTATGGACGGCGCCCAGCGCGCGGCCTCCAGCGCGGTGTCGATCGCGTGCTTCGCCGACAGGACAGCCATGACTCCCACCTCCGTACGGGCCCTGGGTCCAGCGCATCACACCCGCCGCGTCCCGGTCAGGGCCGAAGGTCCCCGGCCGCCAGGGCCGTCAGGCCCTCCATCGGCGGGAACCCAGGGACTTTCGCCTCTAACGCCGAGGTGGCCCTAGCGGGGAAGTTGAGGGTATGCAGGTCGATTCGTCCGGACTTCAGGTGCTCTCCCGCGAGGAGTGTCTCGGCCTGCTGTCCACGACCCCCATCGGCCGGATCGTGTTCACCGAACATGCCCTGCCGGCCGTGCAGCCGGTCAACTTCCACCTCGACGGCCGGTCCATCGTGATCCGGACCTCGACCGGGTCGAACCTGGCGGCCGCCACGCGGCACGCCGTGGTGGCCTTCGAGGCCGACGAGTTCGACTCGGAGCTGCGTACCGGCTGGTCCGTCACCGCGGTGGGGCAGGCGCGGGCCGTGACGGACCCGGACGAGATCCACCGGCTGGCGGCGCTGCCGTTGACCGCCTGGGCACCGGGGAGCCGGGACCACTACATCGTGGTCGACGCCGAGCAGGTGTCCGGCCGGCGCATCACCCACTGAGGACGCTGAGGACCTGAGGACGCTGAGGACGCCGCTGTTCGGGCGTTTGACGAATCCAGGGAAAAGCGCGGGATTCATAGCAAGCCATCAGGCAACAGTAATAGCAACATCACTGTCTGTAATCGGGGTGAAGCAATGCGCAAAGTGATCATTCTGACCGTGGCCGTGGCCGCCGCTGCCGCGCTGACGATGGCGGGCCTGGCGGTCCTTCGAGGCGACTCGCGTTCGGCCAAAGCCCGCTAGGCGGGCCTGGATCCAGGGCCCCGAAGTCCCGCAGTTCGCGTCGCGGGCTGCGGGAAGGTCGTGGACTAAGCGAAGGTGGTCACTTCCGCATGCCGCACGGCATGCTCCAGCCCTTGAACCACTGGCCCAGATACCGCTGCATCCGGAACATCTCGGCATGCCGAGCGTCGCGCACCCTGATGGCGAAGTCGGCGGTCTGGGAGTGATGGGCCCGTCCGGACATCAGGAGCTGCTGGGACATCGACACCGCGGCCATGTGATGCGGAATCATGTCGAGCAGGAACGCATTGTCCAGCGCGTCGCCCGACAGCTCGGACAGGTCGCGGATCATCGGCTGGTAGCCGGTCGCCATCCCCGAGCGCCCCGGGTACCACTTGTCCAGCCAGGATCTCATCGTGGCGAGGTCGGCGCCCTGCCGGGCGATGATCGAGGCTCCGAGAGCGCGCATCTGCGGCCGGTCGGAGCGCCGCAGTTGCCGCGCCGCCGTCACGGCTTCTTGATCGTGAGCCACCATCCGGGCCAGGTAGCCGGCCTCGTCGGTGATGTTCATGCTGCGCGTGGACCCGTACGGGCCGATCAGGCTCCGATCCGTCGGCGTGGCGTTGCGCTGCTCGACGATGGCCTGCCGGGCGATGCCGGTGGCCGTTGCGGCAAGGCCGGTCACCGCGGCGGCCGCCAGCGCGGAACCGGCCGCGATCCCCACCATTGCCGAACGATTCATCTCGGCTCCCCGTGATTGATTCTCCTTCCTCTCCATGCTCGGGGTGGCTCACCGCAACCGACAGGGCCTTACGCCCCCTCCGATCAGGACCAACGTCCCACGGGAGCCGGAGCCGGTCTCACAGGGGGATCCGCCAGCACAGCCGGGTCCCGCCCCCGTCGGGCGTCGTGAGCTCCGCGCTGCCGCCCAGCCGGGTGGCGCGTTCCTCGATGTTGCGCAGGCCGCTCCGGCGGCCCGTCTCCCCCAGCCCGACGCCGTTGTCCGTGACCTCCAGCACCAGCTCGCCGCCCACGGCCTCGACGAGGACGTCGATGCGCGTCGCGCGGGAGTGGCGGACCACGTTGGACAGGGCCTCGCGCAACACGGCCAGCAGATGATCGGTGACCGGCTCGGCCACCAGCGCGTCGATCTGCCCTTCCATGCGCAGGCCCGGCATGAAGCCCAGCTGGCCGGCGGCGCCCTCCACCAGCTCCACGATCTGGCCCCGCAAGCTGGGACCGGTCTTCTCGCCGGAGCCCTGCAGCGCGAAGATGGACGAGCGGATCTGCCGGATCGTCCCGTCCAGCTCGTCGATCGCGTGCTGGACCCGCCTGGCCGCCTCCGGCCGCTCCACCAGCCGGATCGTGCTCATCAACGTCATCGCGGTCGCGAACAGCCGCTGGATGACCACATCATGCAGATCCCTGGCGATGCGATCGCGGTCCTCCAGCAGGCCGAGCCGCTCGGCGTCCCTGCGCGTCTCGGCCAGCTCCAGCGCGATCGCCGCCTGACCGGCGAACGACTGCAGCACCTGCTCGTCCGCCCCGCTGAACGGCAACCGTCCGCTCCGCTTGGCCAGCACCAGCACCCCGCGCACGTCCGGCGCGCCGCCGAAGGGCACCATCATCACCGGCCCGTAACCCAGCCGCCGCAGCGGCGAGCCGGGGCGCGGGCCGCTCTGCATGTCCGGGTCGGACATCGCCTCGCCCTGGACGAACACGTCCCCCGCGAGCGTCTCCGACACCACGAAGACGGCGCCCAGCAGCTCCTGCGCGCCCTCGCCCTCCGCGAACTCCACGATCAGCGACTGCCTCGACGGCTCCGGCAGGAGCACCTCGACCAGGTCCGCGTCGGTCATCGCGAGGGCGGAGTCGGCCACCAGGCTGAGCGCCTGGCGGGGGTCGGCGCCGGACAGCAGGCGCGTGGTGACGTCGGACGACGCCCGCAGCCAGGTCTCCCGCCGCCGGGACTCGTCATAGAGCCGGGCGTTGTCCACGGCGACGCCGGCCGCGGTGGCCAGCGCCACGACGATGGCCTCGTCCTCCTCGTCGAACTCGCCGCCGCCGCGCTTCTCCGTCAGGTAAAGGTTTCCGAAAACTTCCTCGCGCACCCGGATCGGCACGCCGAGGAAGGTGCCCATCGGCGGATGCCCGTGCGGGAAGCCGTACGACTCCGGGTGGTCGGCGATGCGGCCCAGCCTGAGCGGCCGCGCGTCCTTGATCAGCAGGCCGAGCAGGCCCAGACCGTGCGGCCAGTGCTCGATCCTGGCGATCTCCTCCTCGGTCAGCCCCACCGGAATGAACTGGATGAGCGTGTTCTCCTGGCCGATCACGCCCAGCGCGCCGTAGCTGGCGTCCACCAGCTTGGTCGCGGTCTCCACGATGCGGCGCAGCACGGTCTCCAGATCGAGCTCGCTGCCCACCGACACCACGGCCTCGAGCAGCACGTGCACCCGGTCCCGGGTGGCCAGCACGGCATTGAGCCGCACCTGCAGCTCGGCCAGCAGCTCGTCGAGCCGTACCTGCGGCATCACCGGGTGGTGCTCGTTCCCCACATCTTCAAGTGTCGCACCAGGTCAGGCGCGGTGCCTCTTGCGGTGCTCCTGGCATCGGATAGCGTCGTAAGTGTGATTCGTGTGTTCCTCGTCGACGATCACGAGGTGGTCCGGCGGGGCGTGGCGGCGCTGCTCGAATCCGAGGACGACATCGAGGTCATCGGAGAGGCCGGCACGGCCGAGTCCGCGATCGCCCGCATCGTCGCGCTCAAGCCCGATGTGGCGGTGCTGGACGTCCGGCTGCCGGACGGCACCGGCGTGGACGTGTGCCGGGAGGTGCGTTCGAGGGTGCCGGGGCTGGCGTGCCTGATGCTGACCTCGTTCGGCGACGACGACGCGCTGTTCGGCGCGGTGATGGCCGGGGCGGCCGGCTACGTGCTCAAGCAGATCCACGGCTCCGACCTGGTCGGCGCGGTCCGCACGGTCGCCTTGGGGCAGTCGCTGCTCGACCCGCAGACCACCGCCGCCATGCTGCAGCGCCTGCGCGACCAGGCCGCCAGGAAGGATCCTCTCGCCGCGCTGTCGGACCAGGAGCGGCACATCCTCGACCTGATCGGCGAGGGGCTGACCAACCGGCAGATCGGCGAGCAGTTGTTCCTGGCGGAGAAGACGGTCAAGAACTACGTGTCCAACCTGCTGGCCAAGCTCCACATGCAGCGCCGCACCCAGGCCGCCGCGCTGGCGGCGCGCCTGCGGGACGACCGTCCCGAATGACGTTCAGGTCATCCCTCCCGCGGTCGGGGCCGGGGGAAGGACGGGTTCGAGGTGGAACATCCCGGTGACCACCTCATGGGACCCTTCGGCGGGGCGGAGCCGTCCGGCGACGGCCAGCAGCACGTCGTGAGCCGTGACCAGGCCGATCAGCCCGCCGCCGTCGACCACCGGCACCGCGTCGCACCCGGCGTCCAGCATCGCCGCCGCGACCCGGGCCAGCGGGGTGTCCGGGCGGACCACCGGCCTGCGCTCGCACCCGAGCAACATCCGTACCTGACGGCTCGACTGCTCCTCCGGGCCGCCCGACCAGGAGAGCGCCACCTGCTCGCGCGTCAGGATGCCGTACACGTGCCGCCCCTCGACGACCGGCAGGTGATGCACGTCGGCGCGGCGCATCAGCTCCCAGGCCATCAACGGCGACTCGTCCGGCTTGACCGCCACCAGGACCCGGCTCATCACCTGCTCGGCGGCCAGCATTTCGACGGTCATGATCCCTCCTTTGCGTGCGCGATCCAGAGCTCCCACCTCCACCTTCGCGACGGCGAGCCCGCCGCGCCCGGGGACGAAGTCCCGAATGGGGGTGACATTGGTCCCCATCTCGCGTGGTTCAGGAGAGTGTCGCGTCGGCGAGCAGCTGGGCGAATCGACCGGGCGTGCCGGCCTGCGACCACATCGTCCGCTGCCGGGCCGCGCCCGTCCCCCGGCCGGCCAGCCGGTGGAGCAGCAGGGCGATCGGTTCGGGCTCGGGCAGGCGCGGCAGGAGCATCTCCAGCAGGTCGCGGTGGGACATGGCCCGCGACGTGTACGGATCGAGAGCGAGCGCGTCCAGGCCGAGCCGGGCGGCGGCGGCCAGCTCGGCGACGATCTGCCGGTCGCTCAGTGCCTTGATCGGCACATTTCGCGTCATGTCGGCGATGGCCAGGGCGACGAGTGCCCGTGCCATGGCGGCCAGCAGCACGGTGTCCTCGACCGAGAGGCAGGTGTCCATGACCCGCAGCTCCACCGTCGGGTAGCGCGGTGACAGGCGGGCGTGGAAGTACACGCTCCGTTCGTCCAGGGCGCGGCCGTGGCGGATCAGGTGGCACACGGTGGCGTCGTAGTCGGCCGCCGACCGCCACGCCCGGGGAGGCGCCGCCGTCGGCCAGCGGCTCCACTGCCGGTAGCGGCGGCTGGCCCAGCCCGTGTCCCCGCCGCCGGCGATGGGAGAGTTGGCGCTGAGCGCCAGCAGCGTGGCCAGAAAGGGCCGGAGCCGGGTCAGGATCTGTACGCCCAGCTCGCGGGAGGAGATGCCGACGTGTACGTGGCAGCCGCAGGTGCCCGAGCCCGCGACCAGGGCTCCATGGCGGGCCGCCAGCGCCTGGTAACGGTCGTCGGCCGTGAGAGCGGACAGGCCGGGCATGTGTCGCGGCGGGATCCCGCAGGCGACGAGGTGGCAGCCCAGTTCCCGGGCCGCGCCCGCGGCGAGCGCCCGGTGGCGGGACAGTTCCTCGGCCACCTGCGCCAGGTCCGTGCACACGCCGGTGACCGTCTCGAGCTGGTAGCGCATGGCCTCGGCCTTGACGTGCGGATCGCCGCCGAGCAGCGCCAGGACCTGCGGCGCGGTCAGGGCCGGGCCGCCTTCGGCCTGGTCCAGCAGCAGGAACTCCTCCTCCACGCCGACCGTCAGCGTCCGGTCCGCAGGGGTGGCGGTGCCATCCGGTCTCATCGCAGCCTCCCCGGAATGCGTACGGGGCGATCGCTCCGTCCTTTACCGCACCACGGCCACGGCGCAGCGGGCGTGGTGCAGCATCGCGTGGCTGACCGAGCCCAGCAGCGCCGAGCGGATGACTCCGCGCCCGTGCGAGCCGACCACCACCAGCGCGGCCTTGGCCGAAGCGGCCACCAGGGCGTCGACCGGGTGGGCGCGCCGCACGTCCTCGATCACCTCCACCCGCGGGTACGCCTCCCGGCATCGGGCGATCCGGGCGGCGACGACCTGGTTGGCGGCCGCGGTGATGTCGTCGGGGTCGTAGTTGACCTGCGGGGCGTACAGCTGCACCGGCGGCTGCCAGGCGTGGAGCGCGCGCAACGGGCTGCCGCGCAGCTCGGCCTGGCGGAAGGCGAACTCGAGCGCGGGCTCGCACTCCGGCGAGTCGTCGACGCCGGCCACCACCTCACCGCGTACGGACTCCTGATCGGGCCGCACCACGACCACCGGGCAGTGCGCCTGGCCGGCCACGTGCAAGCTCACGGAGCCGAGCAGGGCCCCCTCGAACCCGCCCAGCCCCCGGCTGCCGATGACGATCTCGGTCGCGTCCTTGGCCTGCTCGCGCAGCGCCACCGCCGCGGGCCCCGCGACGACCTCGGTCGACACCTCGACGTCCAGCTGGCGCTCGCCCGCCAGCGCGGCCGCCTCGGCCACCATCGTCTGCGCCATGCGGTCGAGCACGTCCGGTTCGGGAGCGGCGTGGAACCTCGAAAAACGGTACGAATCGCGGTTCACGGCGTGCACGATGCGCAACGGCTCGTGCCGGCGCTTCGCGTCGTCCACCGCCCAGGCCACCGCGGCGCACGAGGCCCGCGATCCGTCGACACCTGCAACGATCATGTCGGCCTCCCCTCTCCCCCATCGCACCGCACGCGACCTCGCCGCCCCAGGGTCATAAGTCCCTCGTGGACAGGGCCAACGGCCTGATCGGCGGGCGTGGAAATGCTCGTCAAGGGGGCCTTTCCGGGGTCCGGCGCGCGCCGATGGGCGGCGTGATCGCTGATCACGCCGCCCACCGCCATTCAGGACAGGAAGCTGCCGTAGGGGCCGTTCAGCATGGCGTTCTTCTGCGTCTGGTTGAAGACGCAGTTCGGGTAGGAGTAGAAGGTCGCCGACATGCACGTCCCGTCGGTGGAGGTGGCGTCGGGCAGGCCGAAGGCGTGCCCCAGCTCGTGCACCATCCCGCCGTACCACCGGTTCATCGGGCCGTTGATCCCCGCGGCGCCGTCGGCGTCGTGTCCGCTGAGGATCACCCACCCGTTGCCGCCGCCGCCACCGGCGCCGTCGCCCTCGGCACTGATCTCGCCGACGTTGACCCAGCGGCTGTCCGGCGCGCCGAGACCGAGCTTACGGCGCAGCTCGGCCTGCATGTTGCACACCGTCCACCAGTACTTCTCCCCGCAGTTCGGCGTGTTCTCGTACCAGCTCCGCGGCTGGTCGCCGTTGACGACCTCGACGACCGGGTTGTTCAGCGTGAACGTCTTGCCCAGCTGCTGCTTGAAGAAGCGCTGCGCCTCCTGCATGACCTTCGCGATGCCGTCCGGGTAGCGCTGGTCGTAGGCCACGTCCGAAGGCTTGAGCCAGTAGACCCGCACGGTCCGCGAGGGCGGCGGGCCCGACGTCGGAGTCACGGTCGGGGTCACCGTGGGAGTCACTGTGGGGGTGGGGGTGGGGGTCACGGTGCCCGTGCAGGCCACGCCGTTGAGGGTGAAACTGGCCGGCACCGGATTGGTGGAGTTGTTCCACGTGCCGTTGAACCCGAACGAGGCGCTGCCGTTCGTCGGCAGGGAGCCGTTCCAGCTCACGTTGGCAGCGGTCACGGCGCTGCCGCTCTGCGTCACGACGGCGTTCCATGCCTGGCTGACCGTCTGCGCGGCGCCGAAGCTCCAGCGCAGGGTCCAGCTCGCGAGTGGATCACCGAGGTTCTTGATCGCGACGTTGGCGCTGAAGCCGCCGGACCACTGCGAGCCCACCGTGTAGCTGACCTGGCAGCCGGCCGCGGCCGCGTGCGCCGTGATCGTGCTCGCCACTGCGGCGCCGGCCAGGCAGACGGCCAGGACTCCGGCGATGAGGCCCCTGCGTAATCCTCGTAAGTGCATCCGCATCCTCCGTATGAGGGGGAGCCCGAAAAATGTGAACCTTAACACCGAGTACGGTGAGGATCCGCCCCGACTCTGTCAATACACGCCAGCGGCAGGCTGCAGCGGACGTGGGGAAACGCTTTTGGGACCCTGAAAGTTTCAGGCCGACAGATGTTCGCGCAGCAGCGCGAAGAACGTGTCGCCGCGGACGATCTCGAACGGATCCCCCAGGAGGCCGGCGAGCTCGGCGATGTCGGCCGGCGTCCAGTTCCAGGCGTTGACCGCGCCGGCGATGAACAGCGGCGTGCCCCCGTCCCAGCCCTCGATCCGCCGCACCAGCGTGTCCCTATACTCCTGCGCCTTGCCCTGCGGCGAGAAGTTGCCGATCACGGGCAGGCCCGCCGGGTGGATCAGCAGGTCGCCGGTCTCCCACGACTGGATGATGCCGCGCACCGGGGTGTCGCGCCGGTAGGCGGCGACGATGCGCTCGTCGAAGGCCACCCAGCCGTCGCCCTCGGGCCTGCGGTGGTTGTAGGCGTAGACGAGATCCATGCCGGTACGGCGCAGGAAACGGCCGGTGAGCTTCGTGTACGCGGCCAGCGCCGCCGCCGGCCAGGACCCCGGGTAGGTGTAGCCGGCCCCGGACGGACCGGCCACGAGCAGGTCGTTGGCGGTGGACGTGCGCTGGTAGTACGCCAGCAGGGCGGGCCCGATGTCGGCCAGCAGCGGGCTGACCGTCCAGTTGACCGGCACGCCGCCGCGTGCGGGGTCGTCCCAGATCTCGCGCATCCGGCGCTGGCAGTACTGGATGTTGTCGCCCTCGCCGACCGTGAGCGTGAGATAGACGCGATCACGTAACCTGGCCGGCGGTCGCGGGCGTACCCGGTCGGAGATCCTGGCGGAGACCCCGGCGTGGACGGTGGCGTTCATGTAGTAGTCGGCGGGGATCACCTCGACGCCGTGCTGGGAGGCCCGGTCGACGCCGCCCCACTCGCCCGCCACGTCGTTGGAGAACCAGCCCGCGTAAGGAGTGGCGGGCTCCACCCGGCCGAAGATCTCGTCGAGCAGCTCGCCGGTGGCGCCGCTGGGCGGCAGCCAGAAGACCATGGCCCGGGTGGCCACCGCGTAGTCGCGGAAGTAGGGGAACGGCTCGACCCGGGTGGGCGCGGTCGTCGTGGCCGTGACCAGGTACTGGTTCCACAGGTCCACCTCGACGAGCAGCTGCCGGGCGCCGGCCGGGGCGGTGAAGCGGTAGATGAAGTAGTTGCCGCCGTCGGCGAAGCGGTTGCCGTCGCCGCCGATGGCGGAGTTGAGGCCGTCGAAGAGGTAGGGGGCCTCGGCGTCCGTGCCGGGGGTGAACGCCGCGATCTGCGTCCCGTCCGCGCTCACCTTCACCGAGCCCACCGACGCGCCCCAGCCGTCGTCGCCGAGTGAGTCCTGGAAGCGCAGGTAGACGCCGTCCTGGGCGGTCGGCAGCTCCTGGCTCAGGTCGAACGTGCGCACCGCCCGGTTGGAGGAGTCGCGCACGCGCTCGCTCTCCCGCGCGAGCTCGCGCCACCGCACGCCGTCCACCCGCACGGTCCTGGTGGGCGGGAGCCCGGCGAGCAGGGCGTGGGTGCAGCGGGGGAACAGGTGGTCGAGCTGCCAGCGGTACGTGGCCAGGACGTCGGCGGGGTCGAAGCGCCCGCGCAGGTCCACGACGGTACGCAGGCCGTACGCGGCGGCCTGCTCGGCGGTCGCGGCGACGGCGTCCTCCAGCCCGGCCAAGGTGGTGGCGACGTTGACGGAGTCGGGGACGTCCGGGTCGTGCAGGATCGCGCCGCGCACCTCGGCCCGGTAGCGGGCGACCAGGTCGAGGGGGCGGTCGTGACGGGTGACCGCCGCGCCGGTGCTGGACAGCCAGCGCTGGTCGTGCCCGGCGGCGTCGTAGTTGAAGTAGAGGCGCGGCCGGCGGCGGTTCACGACGCCCTGGAGGGTGGTGAGGAGCAGCTGGTCGTCGCCGTGGAGGGCGGTGAGGTCGGCGAAGTCGAGGTGGGTGGGACGGCCGAAGTTCGGCAGGAACGTGGGGAGGGTGCGCGCGGCGGCGGGGGACTGGAGGGTGAGGCCCAGGCCGCCGGCAGCCAGGACCACGCCGTTCGCCCGCAGGAAACTGCGTCGTGACACCATCAACGATCTCCGCTCCTCGTGGGGGGACAAGGATTGACACCGCTGTCAACTGTCCTCGAACGTAACAACGTGACGTGATGTTGTCCATGGTGTAAAACAGCTCACCGGTCGCCGAACACCGCCCGGCCGAGGGGCGGGACGGCTCCGCAGGCGCGGAAGAACCACCGGCTCGCCGACCGCTTCAGCGGGCTGCGGACGATCGCCGCGTCGGTGTTGCGGACGACCTCGCGGACGGTCTCGAACCCGTGGCGGAGCAGGTCCGCCTCGTAGGCGCGCAACGCCTGCGGCAACGGCTGCTCGCCGCGGTCGGCCGCGGTGAGCGCGGCGCAGAGCCGGTGCGCGTCGCGCAGCGCCGCGTTGCCGCCGAGCCCGCCGACCGGGGGCATGTGGTGGACGGCGTCGCCGAGCCCGGTGACGTTGCCGGTCTGCCACGGTTGGAGCGGTTCGGCGGCGCTGAACTCGGTCCGGTAGAGGGTGTCCGGGGTCGAGTCGGCGAGCAGCCGGCGCAGGTCGGGATGCCAGCCGGCGGTCCGCCGGGCCAGCATCGCCCGCACCGCGGCCGGGTCGGCCTGGGCCTGCGGCGTGAAGTCCGCCGGAAGGGAGTCCCGGTGCGCGATGAACGCCCACAGCACGTAGTCGTCGTCGTGCGCGTCCGCCAGCAGCCGCTCCGGCTCCAGCCCGAGCGCGCGTACCCGGTCGCCGAGCCGGGCGGTGATCGCCGCCGGGTCCTCGCGCCTGCGGAAGATCGCGGTGAACAGGAAGTCCCGGCGTGGCCAGAAGACGTTCATGCCGGCGAGCAGCTGCTCCGGCAGCCATCGCCGGTTGTCCTCGGTGAGGAAGAGCTTGCCGGCGACGGCCGTCGCCGGCAGCGTGGTGCGGCCGGCCGCGGGGTGGAGCTGCGCCCACACCCGGGAGTTGACGCCGTCGGCCGCGACGAGCACGTCGGCGGTCGCGGTGGTGCCGTCGGCGAACTTCGCCGTGACCGTCCCGTCGTCCGCCCGGGCGAAGCCGGTGAACTCCTTGCCGAATCGGACGGCGTCGTCCAGGCCGGCCAGCAGCAGCTTGCGCAGGGTGATGCGGCTGACCGCGTGCCCGCCGGTCGCTGGGTCCAGCGGGTCTCGGTCGCCGCCGTCCTGGCCGATGCGGACGAGCGTGCGCATCCGTTCGTCGAGGAAGGTGATCCCGGCCCCCGGGTCGCCCGCGGTGGCCACCAGCACCTCCCACAGGGCGGGCGGTAAGCAGGCGTGCAGGGCGGTGCTCCCGGTCGGCTCGATGTTCAGCCGGAAGCCCTGCAGGCGCGAGTCGGCCGTGCGGTCCCGCTCGTACACGGCGACGTCCACGCCGGCTCGCTTCAGGCCCTGCGCCAGGCAGAGCCCGCCGATCCCGCCGCCGATGACGGCGACGCGCAAACGTTGAGAGGCCATGAGTTCTCGCCTTTCCGGTAGCGGGCGCGTCAGGGCTGCCCGTCGGTGTCCGCGAGCTCCGCGAGCAGGCGGTCGTGCCAGGTCAGCTCCATCTCGAGCTGCATCAGGGTGTAGTCGAAGGCGACCGCCTCCAGCCTCGTCAGGTGCGGTTCGGCCTCGGCGCGCAGGTTGCGCCAGAAGTCGAGCTGCGCGGCGTAGGCGTCGCGCCGCCGCTGGACGGCCGTGCGCAGCTCGTCGGGGCCGATCTCGCCGCTGTGCAGGAGCACGAGCTGGATCGGGTCCGGCCGGAACTTCGTGTCCTCCAGGACGGACCTGATGAGCGAGACCAGCTCGGTCCGGCCCTTGCCGGTGATGCCGTACACCGTGCGGGCGGGCAGGTTGCCTTCCTGCTCGGTGCGGACGACCTCGACGACGCCTTCGTCCGCCATCCGGCGCAGGGCGCCGTACAGCGAGCCGGGTTTGACGTCCGCCCACAGCTCCACCCGGTCCATCTGCGCGGCGGCCCGGATCTTGTGCCCGTGCATGGGGCCGCCGTCGGCCAGGGCGCCGAGAATGAAAAGGCGTGTTGCTCGCATATGAGTACTCAAACACGAGTACTCGGACAGCGCAAGGGCGAGCCAGGTAAGGATGCGGGCCGCCGGGGAACGGCCCGTCGTTACAGACCCTGGACCAGGGCCACGATCACCGAGGTCAGCGCGACCGGCCCCATCACGGCCACGGTCACCACGGTCGCGTTGCGGCCGGGCAGCAGGCGGGCGAGGGTGCGCGAGGCGACCTGCCGCACCACGCCCGCGCCGGGCAGCACGAACAGCCCCAGCGTGAACGCGCCGGCGGCCAGGGACTCCGCGTGGCTGGCGCTCAACCGGCCGGACAGGTGCAGGAGGCTCGCGACGACGGTGCCGAACGCCAGCGACAGGAACAGGTGGCCCACCGCGACGAGCGCGGACCTGCCGAACGGCTGCCCGGTCTCACCGAAGAAGTGGTCGCCGGCGCGTAACGCCAGCGCGAGGGCCGCCGCCACCAGGCCCACGGCGACCGGCATGACGACGGTCGCCGCCACCAGCGTCACGAGCACCAGCACCCCGACGAATCCGCTGCCGGCCAGAAACCGCTTGAGCTCGAAGGGCTCCGCGGGAGGCGGGGCCGGGCGGGGCTCCCGCGGCCGGTCGGCGTGGAGGGTCGGCGCCGGGGCGGGCACGTAGGCCGGCGGCCGCTCCTCCTGGTGGCTCGGGGCGTATTCGACCGGCGGGAGCAGGTCGGAGACGATGTCCATGGTCAGCGTGCCGCTCGCGAGCCGCTTGGTCCCGTCCGTACGGGCCGCCGGATCGAGCGCCCTGGCCAGCCGCAGCAGCTCCCCCGCGCCGGGCCGCGCCGCCGGGTCGACCTGCATCGCCCGGCGCAGCCAGCCCTGCAGCCACGCCGGCGCCTTGTCGATCTGCGCCCGCCCTTCCATGGTGTTGAAGCAGATCGCCTCGAACGTCCCCGTCCCGAACGGCGGCAGCCCCGTGGCCGCGAAGAACACCGTCGAGGCCAGCGCGTGCACGTCGGCCGCCTGGGTGATCTGCGAGTCACGGATGATCTCCGGCGCCAGGTAGCCCGGCGTGCCGACGAACATCCCGGTCTGCGTCAGCCGGGCCGCGTTCACCAGATGCGCGATGCCGAAGTCGATGACCAGCGGCTCGCCGTCGACCAGCATGACGTTGGACGGCTTGAGGTCCCGGTGGATCACGTCGGCCGCGTGGATGTCCACCAGCGCCTGGCACAGCCCTTGCGCGAGCTTGACGACCTCGCGCGCCTCCAGCGGGCCGTCTGTCAGCACGGTGTCCTCCAGCGTGCGGCCCGCGGCGAAGCGGGTCACCACGTAGGGCCGGTTGCCCGCCAGCTCGGCGTCGATCACCTCGGCCACGTAGCGGCTGCGCACCCGCCGCATCGTCTCCACC
Source organism: Nonomuraea jabiensis (assembly GCF_014204795.1). Lineage (GTDB taxonomy): Bacteria > Actinomycetota > Actinomycetes > Streptosporangiales > Streptosporangiaceae > Nonomuraea > Nonomuraea jabiensis. Next base: position 10,307,719 of record NZ_JACHMB010000001.1, read on the forward strand.
TCGCGGAACAGCCGGTCGCGCGACTTGAGATCCGCGGCCACGTGCGGGTGCAGCACCTTGATCGCGACCTGGCGACCCGCGCCGTCCAGACCGAGGTGGGCCACCCCCATGCCGCCCTCGCCGATCTTCCCGATCACCCGGTACGGGCCGAGATGCTCGTGCGTCTGCGTGCTCATTCCCGCCGTCATCCTCCGTGTTTCCCCCGCTACGCCGCGCCTGCGTACGCGCCGGCCCGGCCATTCTCCCGCAGCGTTTCCCCCGAGATGCACAGTAAGCGAAGATCGGCCCGAACGCGCCGCTCGCGGAGGTTTCAGGTGGAGGAGCGGTGAATGATGTGCGGGGACAGCGAGGCGGGCGCCAGGCGTGGCGTGCGGCCCGACAGGTTCGCCACGACCGTGTCGGCCAGGGAGCGGCCCACCTTCTCCAGGTCGAAGGCGATCGTGGTGAGCGGCGGATCGGCGGCCTGGGCGAGGGGGATGTCGTCGGTGCCGATGACCGCCAGATCGCCGGGGGCGGCGAGCCCGGCGCGGCGCATGCCCACGAGGAGGGCGATCGCGACCTCGTCGTTGTAGGCGCACACGGCGGTCACGGACTCTCGCCGCCACCGCCTGGCAGCGCGGGCCATGGCGGCGCTGTCGAGCTTGGTGTCGAGCGCTGCCGGAGGGTCGATTCCGGCGTGCGCGCAGGCCTCGGCGACCCCGGCGAGCCGCTCGTCGGCGATCTTGCGGAGCAGCGGGTGCTCGGGCATGGCGTAGCCGATCCGCCGGTGGCCCAGGTCGATGAGGTGCTCGGCCTGGAGGCGGCCCATGAGCAGCACGGTGGGGTGGGCCTCGACCTCGGTGGTGAAGACGAGGTCCGCGCCCGCCCGGCGCAGGGCCTGCGCGGTCTCGTCGTCGAGCGGGTCGAGGCTGGCGACCACCGAGGCGTCGATCGCCGCGCAGACGTCGGGCAGCGGCCGCCCCGGCGCTCCGGCCAGGTGGGTGACCAGGGTGAGCCCGGCGTGGGCCAGGGAGGCGGCGAACTGCTCGACGAAGCGGTTGATGCCGGGGCCGATCGACAGGTGCGGGATGGACAGCAGGACGACGTCGCTGCGTCCGGCGGCCAGGGAGCGGGCCGAGCCGCGCGGGCGGTAGTCGAGCTGCTTGACCGCGTCCAGGACGCGGCGCCTGGTCTCCGCCGGGATCGACTGCCCCGGGGTGTCGTTGAGCACGTAGCTCACGGTGGCGGCGGAGACGCCGGCTGCTCGGGCGACGTCGGCGCTGGTGACCCGCTTCGCTGGGCGTCTCATGTCGGCATCGTAGGAGATTCCGGCCCCATGTGTGACGGGCGCCTCTGTTGCGTACTTGTTACGGGAAGACGTCTTGCGGCCTGTGCGACGGTCAACGGTAGGTTACTGATGCGCTTAAGTAATGAGCTGCACTTTCGACCCCTGACTGCTTTGGGAAGGGTGTTCATGGCCACTCCCCCCTCTCTCGGACCGCTCGAGACCCGCACCCCCGACGACCTGCCGAGGGCGAGCGCGAGCTACATCTTCTGGATGATGGCCGCCAACTTCGGCATCTCCATGGCCTTCGTGGTCCCGCTGTCGTTCTCGCTGGCGGTGCGGATCGACGAGCTCGCCCCCGGGCACGAGGAGGTGCTCGGGTACGTCACGGGCACCGCCCAGACCGTCTACCTCCTGCTCAGTCCCCTGCTCGGCGTCTGGAGCGATCGCACCCGCAGCCGCCTCGGCCGGCGCCGGCCCTTCCTGCTCGCCGGCCTCGTCCTGGGCCTGGCGGCGCTGGTCGGCATCGCGGTCGCACCGAGCCTGCTGCTCGTGGGAGCCGGCTGGATCCTCGCGATGCTGGGCTGGGCGACCGCCTCCCAGGCGATCCTCAACGTGCAGGCCGACCGCATCCCTGAGGCCCAGCGCGGCAAGATCGGCGGCCTCACCGGATTGACCGGCCAGATCGCCCCCATCGTCGGCATCGGGATCACCACCGCCGTGACGGGCAACACGTTCCTCGTCTTCGTCCTGCCCGGCGTCGTCGGCGCGGCGCTGCTCGGCGTCTTCCTCGTCGTGGGCAAGGAGGACGACACGCGCGGCGCCGTCCACACCACGCCCGTGTCGATGCGGACGCTGGCGGCCAGCTACGTGTTCAACCCCCGCAAGTACCCGGACTTCGGCTGGAACTGGCTGGGGCGCCTGGCGTTCTTCATGGGGCTGTACTTCAACACGACGTTCACCACGTTCTTCTACGCCCAGCGCCTGGACCTGCCGGTGCGGGAGGTCGCCGGGGCGGCGGCCCTCATCGGGATCCTCGGCGTCGCCGCGGCGGCCCTCGGCGCGATCGGCGGCGGCTTCCTGTCGGACAAGCTGCGGCGGCGCAAGCTGTTCGCCCTCGTCGGCGCGCTGTTCTTCGTCGCGGGGGCGCTGGTGGAGGCCTTCGCCCACTCCTTCCCGGTGCTGATGGTCGGGTCCGTGCTGATGCAGCTCGCGATCGCGTTCTTCAGCGCGGTCGACCAGGCGATCGTGCTGGCGGTGCTGCCGAGCCGGGAGGAGGCCGGGCGGTACATGGCCGTGGTGTCCTTCGCCCACAAGCTCCCGAGCGCGATCGCGCCGCTCATCGCCCCGTTCGTGATCGGCATCGGCGCGAGCGGCGGCGAGAAGAACTACACGCTGCTCTACCTCACCGGTGGGGTGCTGGCGCTCGTCGGCGGGTTGCTGGTGTTCACGCGGGTGCGGTCGGTGCGATGAGGATGAGCGAGCACGCGCCGTACGACCTGCGGATCGCCGCCGGCGGCGATCAGTTCCCGGTCGCCGAGGAGCGGCCGGCGCTGTCCTGGAAGCTGCCGCGCACGTGGCGCGGGCAGGACGGGTACGACCTCCAGCTCCGCGTCGACGGCGTGGAGCAGAGCGTGGAGAACGTCGTCTCCGCCCGGCACCTGTTCGTCGAGTGGCCGCTGCCGCCGCTGCGCAGCCGGCAGTCCGTGTCCTGGCGGGTCCGGACGCGCCTCGGCGGGCGGTCCTCGGACTGGTCGCCCTGGCACGCGTTCGAGTCGGGCCTGCTGGAGCCGGACTGGTCGGCGCGCTGGATCTCCCCGCAGGAGGACGGCGGGTACCCCCGCCCGGCCTACGTCCTGGCCGGCGGCGTGGACCTGCGCGGCGACATCGCCCAGGCCCGGCTCTACGCCACCGCGCTCGGCGTCTACGAGGCGTTCGTCAACGGCACGCGGGTGGGGACGGCGGAGCTGGCGCCGGGCTCCACCTCGTACGGGGACACGCTGTACGCCCAGGCCGCGGACGTCACGGCGCTGCTGCGCGGCGGCGGCAACGACCTGGAGATCCTGCTGTCGGACGGCTGGTACCGGGGCGGCGTCGGCACCTGGCGCAAGCGCGACTCGTGGGGCACGACCACCGCGGCGCGGCTCCAGCTCCACGTCCGCTACGCCGACGGCACCGAGACGGTCGCCGTCACGGGCGCGGACTGGACCTCGCGCCGGGGCACCGTCGTCGCGGCCGACCTGATGAACGGCCAGACGACCGACTTCACGGCCCTGCCCGGCGCCGCGCGTCCCGTCCGGGTGGACGCGGTCACCGCGCCGCCGATCAGCTGGTCACCGGCCCCGCCGGTGCGCCGGGTGGAGCGGATCGCCCCGCGTTCGGTGACCCGGCACGGCGACGGCGCGTGCATCGTGGACTTCGGCCAGAACGCCTCCGGCTGGATCGCCCTCGCCGACCTGGGCCCGGCCGGCACCCGTACCGTGATCGACCACGGCGAGCACCTGGACCCGGCCGGTGACCTGACGACGGCGCATCTGGACAGCCGGAGACCGGGCGAGCCCGCGATCCCGTTCGTGCAACGCGACGAGGTCGTCTCCTCGGGACGGCCCGGCGAGGTGTTCGAGCCCCGGCACACCGTGCACGGCTTCCGCTACGCGCGCCTGTCCCGCGCCGTGGACCCGGCGGGCATCGTCATGCGGGTCGTGCACACCGATCTGCGCCCGACGGCGACGTTCGCCTGCAGCGACGACGACCTCAACCGGCTGCACGAGGTGGCGCGCTGGAGCTTCCGCGGCAACGCGGTGGACATCCCGACGGACTGCCCCACGCGCGAGCGCCTGGGCTGGACGGGCGACTACCAGATCTTCGCGCCGACCGCGGCCCGCCTGTACGACGTCGACGGCTTCAGCCGCAAGTGGCTGCGCTCCGTCCGCGACGACCAGCTGGACGACGGCCGCGTGGTGAACTCCTCGCCCGACGCCAACCGGCTGAAGGTCCGCGACGAGCCGATGGTGAACGGGATCACCGGCTCGGCCGGGTGGGGCGACGCGATCGTCCTGGTCCCGTGGGAGCTCTACACGACCTACGGCGACACCGCCGCCCTCGCCGAGAACTGGCCGGCGATGCGCCGCTGGGTCGAATGGGCGCTGGCGACCGCGCGCGACGCCCGGCATCCCTCCCGCGTCGAGCGTTCGGCCGAGCCACTCGCGCACGAGGAGTTCGTCTGGGACGGCTCCTTCCACTGGGGCGAATGGCTGGAGCCGAAGGAACGCGCGGCGGACGGGTCGCTCGTCGATCCCGTGATGAGCGACCCCATGGCGTGGTACCTGGCGGACAAGGGCGAGGTGGGCACCGCGTACCTGTTCCGCTCCGTCCGCACCCTCGCCGACGTGGCGGGGGTGCTGGGGCACGCCGGCGACGCGGCCCGCTACCGCGAGACGGCGGAGCGGGTACGCCGGGCGTGGCAGACGGAGTTCCTGGACCTCGAGGGCCGGACGAAGACCGGCACGCAGGCGAGCTACGTGCGCGCCCTGGCCTTCGAGCTCGTGCCCGAGGACCTGCGCGAGCGGGCGGCCCGGCACCTCGTCGGCCTGATCGACGCGGCCGGCGGCCACCTCGGCACGGGCTTCCTCTCGACGGCCGACCTGCTGCCCGTCCTGGCCGACTCCGGCCACCCCGACGTCGCCTACCGGGTGCTGTACCAGCGCTCGTCCCCCTCGTGGCTGGGCATGCTCGACCGGGGCGCGACCACCATCTGGGAAGACTGGGACGGGGTGGCCGAGGACGGCACGGCCACGGCGTCACTCAACCACTACAGCAAGGGCGCGGTCATCCGCTTCCTGCACACCCACACCCTCGGCCTGCGGCAGGCACCGGGCTCGGCCGGCTGGGAGTCCTTCGTGGTCGCGCCGGTGCTCGACCCGGTGCTCGACAGGGCGATCACCTGGGCCACGGGCACCTTCGACGGCCCGCAGGGGCGGATCGCGGTCGATTGGCGCGTCGAGGACGGCCACCTGAGCATCGCGGTCGACGTGCCCGGGGGCTCCGAGGCGCGGATCCGCTTCCCGGACGGCAGCACGTTCCACACCGGTCCGGGGCGTTTCACTCAACGACGTCCCATCAACTGAAGGAGTACACGCATGTCCATTGCCGAGGTGTCGGGCAAGTCCCTGGCGGAGCTCGTTTCCCTGCGAGGGCGGCGCGCGGTCGTGACCGGCGGCGGTCGCGGGCTGGGCAGGGCGATCGCGCTGCGCCTGGCCGAGGCGGGCGCCGACCTGCTGATCGGCGACATCGACGAGGAGCTCGCCGGCACCGCCGCCAAGCAGGTCGCCGAACGCCACGGGGTACGCGCGGCAGGCATCGCCATGGACGTCACCGACGCGGCGTCCGTGGCCGCGGCGGCCGACCTCGCGGTCACCGAGCTCGGCGGCCTGGAGATCTGGGTGAACAACGCCGGGATCTTCCCCAGCGTCCCGCTGCTGGAGATGAGCGAGGAGACCTGGGACCAGGTGTTCGCGGTGAACGCCCGCGGCGTCTTCGTCGGCGCGCGCGAGGCGGCCCGGCGGATGTCGGCCGGCGGCACGGGCGGCGTCATCGTGAACATCGTCTCGACCGCGGGTTTCCGCGGGAGCGCGCCGGGCCTGGCCGCCTACGTCGGCTCCAAGCACGCCGCCCGCGGTCTCACGCGCGAGCTGGCCCTCGAGCTCGCCCCGCTGGGCATCCGCGTGCTCGGGGTGGCGCCCAGCTACGTCCCCACGGAGGGCAACATGATGGCGGCGGCCGCCGTGCCGGCCGGTGACCTCCCGCCGACCGACCTCATGCTGAACAGCCCGGTCGGCCGGGTCGGCGTCCCCGACGACATCGCGCGCGTCGTCCTGTTCTGCGCGTCGGACCTGGCCGCTTTCATGACGGGCAGCACGCTGCTCGCCGACGGCGGCGACACCGCCTGACGCGCGTTCAGCCGCCTTCGACCGGCACCGGGATCCGCGCCTCCACCTTGAACGACGCGCGATCGGCCCGGTAGACGTCACGCGCGAACTCGATGCAGCGCCCCTCGGCCGTGTACGTGCGGCGGGTCAGGAGGATCCCGCTGGAGGCGCTGCGGACCCGCAGCCGGGCGCAGGAGGCGTCGTCGATGACGATGGACTCGATGACGGCGGAGGCGTCGGCCGGCACGACGCCGTAGTGGGCACGCAGGATGTGCCAGAGCGAGCCGGTGAGGGGCCGCTCCAGCAGGCCGGGCGTGATCGCGCTGGGGAAGTAGGTGGTCTCCAGCGCGATCGGCTCGTCGTCGGCGAAGCGGAGCCGGTGCAGGGCGTGCACGGTCTCGTCACCGGCCAGGTTGAGCGCCTCCCTGGCCGAAGGGGTTGGGGCGCGCTCCTCGGCCCAGATGAGCTGGGCCGACGGCCGCCGCCCGGCCAAAATGATCTCGTCGGAGAAGCTGCCGATGTGGAACGGCACCCGCGGTTCGGCCACGAACGTGCCCCGCGGTGGCCGCCGGTAGACGTATCCCTCCTTCTCCAGCAGCGCCAGGGCCTGCCGGGCGGTCATCCGGCTGACGCCGAAGGTCTCGCTGAGCTCGCGTTCCGACGGCATGAGCGTGTGCGGACCGAGCTTCTCGCCGGTGATGCGGTCGCGCAGCTCCGCGGCGATCGTCACGTAACGGGGTGAGCCCATGTCTGGACTATACCTTTCGGTCTACACCACATGGTATATACCAAGAGACCTTATCGCGCAGAAGGAGCAGATCTCACGATGCACGTCCTCGCGATCGACCAGGGCACATCAGGGACCAAGGCCATCGTCGTGGACGCCGGTGGCGCCGTCCTGGCGATCGCCGAGGAGGCCCTGCGCCCGCGTTACCTGGCGGGCGGCGGGGTCGAGCAGGACCCGCGGGCCCTGCTCGACTCCGTCCTGACCGCCGGGCGGCGCGCGGCCGCCGCGGCGGGCGTGCCGCTGGACGCGGTCGCCCTGGCCAACCAGGGCGAGACCGTGCTGGCCTGGGATCCCGTGACCGGCGAGCCGTTCACGCCCGCCATCGTCTGGCAGGACCGCCGTGCCGAGCCGCTGTGCGCCGCGCGGGCCGAGCAGGCCGGCCGGGTGGCCGCGCTGACCGGCCTCGTGCTCGACCCGTACTTCTCGGCGCCGAAGATGCGCTGGATCCGCGAGGAGCTGACCACCGAGGGCGTCGTGACGACCACCGACACCTGGCTGGTGCACCGGCTGTGCGGGGCGTTCGTCACCGACGCCGCCACCGCCAGCCGCTCGCTCCTGCTCGGGCTGGAGGACGCGCGGTGGAACGGCGAGCTGCTGGAGCTGTTCGGTCTCGGCTCCGAACGGCTCCCCGAGATCGTCGCCGGCGACGCCGTCGTCGGCACGACCACCGCATTCGGCCCGGAGGTCCCCGTGACCGGGCTGATCGTCGATCAGCAGGCCGCGCTGCTGGCCGAGGGGTGCCTGGAGGCGGGCACCGCCAAGTGCACCTACGGCACGGGCGCGTTCCTGCTCGCCCAGCTCGGAACGTCCCCCGCGCGCTCGGCGTCGGGCCTGGCCACCTCGATCGCCTGGCGGCTGCGCGGCGAGACGCGCTACTGCGTCGACGGTCAGGTCTACACCGCGGCCTCGGCCGTGCGCTGGCTCGCCGACCTCGGCCTCGTCTCCGGCGCGGACCAGCTCGACGCCGTCGCGGCGCCCTCCGGCGACGGCGTGCTGTGCGTACCCGCGCTCGCCGGGCTGGCCGCGCCGTGGTGGGACGCCGGCGCCACCGCCTCGTTCACCGGCATGACGCTCAGCACCGGCCGCGGGCACCTCGTACGGGCGCTGCTGGAGGGGATCGCCGCGCAGGTCGCCGCGCTGACCGCGCTGGTCGGGGCGGATCTCGGCGCGCCGCTGTCGCGGCTGCGCGTGGACGGCGGCCTGACCCGCTCGCGCGTCCTCATGCAGGCGCAGGCCGACCTCGCCCAGCTCCCCGTGGAGGTCTACCCGTCGCCGCACGCGACCCCGCTCGGCGCCGCCGCGTGCGCGCTGATGGCCCTCGACCCGGCCCTGGACGCCGCCGCGGCGGTGGGCGGCTGGCGACCGTCGGCCGTCTACGAGCCCGCCTGGCCCCCGGACCGGGCCGCCGCGTACCTGGAGCGGTGGCAGGCCGCCGCCCGGACCACCTTGTCGTCGAAGGAGAAGTCGTGAGCACGTACGACGTGGCCGTGGTCGGCGGCGGCATCGTCGGCTCGGCCATCGCGCGCCTGCTGGGCGGCACCGCGCTGTCGGTGGCGCTGGTGGAGGCGCGCGACGACGTGGGCGAGGGCACCAGCAAGGCCAACACCGCCATCCTGCACACCGGCTTCGACGCCAGGCCGGGCACCCTGGAGTCCCGCCTGGTCGCCCGCGGCCACGACCTGCTCGGCCGGTACGCCGAGGCCACCGGCATCCCGGTCGAGCGCACCGGGGCGCTGCTCGTGGCCTGGACGCCGGAGCAGCTCGACGCCCTGCCCGGGCTGCGGGCCAAGGCCGAGCGCAACGGCTACACCGCCTGCCAGATCGTGGACGCCACCGAGGTCTACCGCAGGGTCCCCGCCCTCGGCGCCGGCGCGCTCGGCGGGCTGACGGTGCCCGGCGAGTCCATCATCTGCACCTGGACCACGAACCTCGCCCTGGCCATCGACGCCGTCAACCGCGGCGTGCGGCTGCTGCGCGGCCACCGCGTCACCGCGGTCCACCCCGGGCCGGACACCACCAGGCTGGTGACCACGGCGGGCGAGCTCTCCGCCCGGTGGGTGGTCAACGCTGCCGGGCTCGGGTCCGACGTACTCGACGCCCTCTTCGGCCACGACCGCTTCACCGTCACGCCGCGCCGCGGCGAGCTGCTGGTCTTCGACAAGCTCGCCCGGCCGCTGGCGCCCTGCATCGTGCTGCCGGTGCCGTCGTCGGCCGGCAAGGGCGTGCTCGTCAGCCCCACCATCTACGGCAACGTCATGGTCGGCCCGACCGCCGAGGACCTGACGGACCGGGCCGCCACCGGCACCTCCGAGGCGGGACTGGAGTTCCTGCGGGAGAAGGGCGCCGAGCTGATGCCCCGGCTGATGGCGGAGGAGGTCACCGCGACCTACGCGGGCCTGCGCGCCTCGATCGGGCGCGACGACTACCTCATCGACCTCGACGCCGGGCAGCGCTATGTCCTGGTCGGCGGCATCCGCTCCACCGGCCTGACCGCCGGCATGGCGATCGCCGAGCACGTCGCGGACCTGCTCAAGGGCCACCTCGACATCACCGGGCGCGCGGCCCTGCCCGCGCCGCCCCGCATGCCCAACCTGGGCGAGGCCTTCCCGCGCCCCTACCAGGACGCCGCCGCGATCGCCGCCGACCCGGAGTACGGCAGGGTCGTGTGCTTCTGCGAGCGGGTGACGAAGGGTGAGATCCGCGACGCCCTGGCGTCGGTGATCCCGCCCGCCGGGGTGGAGGGCCTGCGCCGCCGCACCAGAGCCATGAACGGACGCTGCCAGGGCTTCTACTGCGGAGCCCGGGTACGCGAGATCTTCGAAGGGGGAGCGGGATGAATGACCAGGTACGGGTGGCCGTGATCGGCGGGGGCCCGGCCGGGCTCACCGCCGCCGCCACGCTCGCCCCGTCCGTGGACGGCGACGTCCTGGTCCTGGAGCGTGAGCCGGAGACCGGCGGCATCCCCCGGCACAGCGACCATCCCGGCTACGGCCTGCGCGACCTGCGCAGGTTCATCTCCGGACCCGCGTACGCGCGCCGGCTGACCGGCCACGCCCGCGACGCCGGAGCCAGGCTGGAGACCGAGGCCATGGTCACCGGCTGGGCCGGACCGCGAACCCTGGAGGTGACCTCGCCGAACGGCCGCCGCCTCGTCCAGGCCGACGCGGTGGTCCTGGCGACCGGCGCCCGGGAGCGGCCCCGCCCGGCCCGGCTCATCCCCGGCGACCGCCCCGACGGCGTCCACACCACCGGCCAGCTGCAGAACCTCGTCCACCTGCACCACCGCGAGGTCGGGCGGCGCGCCGTGGTGGTCGGCGCCGAGCTGGTCAGCTGGTCGGCGGTCCTGACCCTGCGCGAGGCGGGCTGCCGCACGGTGCTGATGACCAGCGAGTACGACCGGCCCGAAGCCTACGCGGCCTTCCACCTCCCGGGACGGCTGGCCTTCGGCGTGCTCGTCCGGGCCCGCACCCGGGTCGTCGCCATCAACGGCAGGGGCCGCGTGACCTCGGTCGACATCGAGGACCTCGGCACCGGGCGGCGCCGCCGCGTCCCCTGCGACACGGTGATCACGACCGGCGACTGGATCCCCGACCACGAGCTGGCCCGTACGGGCGGCCTGGAGATGGACCCGGCCACGCTCGGGCCGCGCGTGGACACCTCCCTGGCGACGAGCCTGCCCGGGGTGTTCGCGGCCGGGAACCTCCTGCATCCGGTCGACACCGCCGACGTCGCCGCGCTCGACGGGCGCCACGTGGCCGCGGCCGTCCTGCGGCACCTGGCCGGGGACCCCGGGCCCGCCGGCGGGGTGCCGCTGGTGGCCCAGGCGCCCCTGCGCTGGGTCGCGCCGCAGCTCGTCCGCCCCGGCGGGCCGCCGCCCTCCCGCGGCCGGCTCCTACTGTGGGCGGACGCCTTCCGGACGCTTCCGCGGGTCACCGCCACCCAGGACGGGCGCGTCCTCGCCCGGGTCCGGCTCCCGTGGCCGGCCGCCCCCGGCCGGGTCTTCCGCGTCCCCTTCTCCATCGTGGCGGACGCCGACCCCGCGGGCGGCCCGGTGCACCTCACCCTGGAGTGACAGCTACCCCTGGGGTTTGCGGCTGCCGAGCGACCTCCAGCGGGCCCGCAGCGCGTGGGCGGCGGCCTTGGGCCTGCGGTCGCGGGTGAAGACGCCCTTCTTGTTGCCGTCCACGCGGTGGATGCCATGGGAGGTCTGGAAGTCGGCGAAGTTCCACACGTGCTCGCCGACGAACGCCTCGATCCGGTCGAACACCCGGTGGTTCATCTCCAGGTAGGCCTGCTGGTACTCCTCGGTCCACGGCGTGTCCCACACCGAGTGCAGGCCGGGCATGGTGTCGGCGCCGTACTCGCTCATCATGATCGGCTTGCCGAACCTGTCGGCCCAGCCGCGCAGGTCGTGCTCCAGGTACGTCTCGGCCGTGGCGAGGTCGCCGGTGGCGACGTACCAGCCGTAGTAGCGGTTGATGCACAGCACGTCGAAGAGGTCGGCGATGCGGTCGTTGTCGTGCGTGGCGAAGAGCACGGCCGCGTAGCTCACCGGGCGGGTGGGGTCGAGCTTGCGGGTGAGCTCCACCAGCGGCTCGAAGTACTCGCGCGCCCCCTCCTCGTTGGAGGCCGGCTCGTTGGCGATGCACCACATGACGACACTGGGATGGTTCTTGTCGCGGGCGACCAGCTCGCGGATCGCCTGGGCGTGCGCCTCGCGGGTGGCCTCGCCGAACGTGTCCGGCGAGAAGGTGGGCCGGGGCGGGGCGCCGGTGAGCCCGGACGCGACGGCGAGGTTGAGGCCCACGGCGGCGGTCTCGTCGATGACGACGATGCCGTGCCGGTCGGCGAACTCCATCACCTCCTCCGCGTACGGGTAGTGCGAGGTGCGGAAGGAGTTGGCGCCGATCCAGTCCATGAGCTGGAAGTCGTGCACGAGATAGGCGTTGTCGTGGCCCTTGCCGCGCACCGGCGTGTCCTCGTGCCTGCCGAAGCCGGTGAAGTAGAACGGCTCGCCGTTGATGAGGAACCGCGTGCCGCGCACCTCCACCGTCCGCACGCCGAACGGCTCGGGGTAGCTGTCGACGACCCGCTCACCGTCCAGGACCTCGGCGACCAGGTCGTAGAGGTAGGCCGCGCCGGGGCGCCACAGCCGCACGTCCTCGATGCGCAGGGCGCCGTTCGTGCCGTCGGCCGTGGCGACCTGGGTGCCGGTGGCGTCCAGCACGCGGACGCGGACCTGGGCGGGCGCGCTGGTCCGCACCGCGTACTCCACCGTCCCGTCCATGGCGGTGACGACGGTGATGTCCTCGACGTGGACGGCGGGACGGCTGCAGAGCCACACCGAGCGGGCCAGGCCCGCGTAGTTGTAGAAGTCGTGCAGGTACGTCTGCCTGCGCCGCCCGTCGGCGGTGACGGTGATCGTGCCGGGCGGGATCGTCGTGTCGGTCAGCTCGTTGTTCACCCCGATGGTGAGGCGGAACTCCTGCCCGGCGCGCACGTGCTCGGTGACGTCGGCCTCGAACGGCGTGTAGCCGCCCACGTGCTCGGCCACGAGGATGTCGCCGACGTAGACCCGGCCCTGGTGGGTGGCCGCGTCGACGCGCAGGACGACGCGCTCGCCGGCCCAGCCGCGCGGCACCCGCACCTGCCGCTGGTACCAGACCCAGCCCACGTGGTCGCGGATCGCGCTGTCGGTGAACAGGTCGTTGTAGCTGGCCGGGACCGCCGCCTCCAGCGTGGTGTCGAGCGGGCCGGGGCCGCCGTCGAGGGCGAACCGCCAGAGCCCGTCGAGGCTGACCAGCTCGCGGGTGGCGGTGGAGCGCGGCTTCAGCATCAGATCTCCCCTCGGCGGGCGACCCCGCCCAGCCAGGCCAGGCTCGGCTTGGGGTGGCGCTCGAACGTCGTGCGGTCGACGGCGATGAGGCCGAAGGTCGGCTCCCAGTGGCCCCACTCGAAGTTGTCCAGCGCGGTCCAGTGCAGGTAGCCGCGCACGTCGACGCCGTCGTCCATGGTGGCGAACAGGTGGCCGAGGGCCTCGGAGGTGTAGGCGATCCGCCGCGTGTCGTCCGGGGTGGCGATGCCGTTCTCGGTGACGAGGACGGGCGTGTGGCCGGTCGTCTCCCAGGCGTGCCGGACGGCGATGCCGATCGCGTCGGGCCGGTAGGCGTTGCCGGTCATCGTGTTGTCCGGGTGCTGCGGGTGCGGGACGACGCCGTTCTCGTCGACGGCCTGGCTGGAGTAGGACTGCACGCCGATGAAGTCGTCGCCGCGGGCCGCCTCCAGGTAGAGGTCCTCGCGGACGTGACGCACCTCGCGCAGCTTGTCCTCGTTGCCCGGGGTCGCGGTGAGCGCCTGGCAGGCCACCGTCCAGCCGACGGCCGCCCCGGTGTGCTCCTTCAGGATCGCGCGGGCCGCGTGGTGCGCCTCGGCCAGCCGCTCGCCGATCGCCGGGTCGGGGTCGGGGAGCACCGGCCGCGCGGCGCCCTCGACGGTGGGGCTCATCCACTCCTCGGTCGTCCGCCGGGTGGCCTGCGCGTCCCGGGCCATCCCGATCATGAGGGCGAGCATGTTGGGCTCGTTCATCGTGCACACCCACTCGACGCCGTCGAGGATGCTTGTGGCCTGGCGCACGTAGGTCTGGAAGCGCTGGACGGCGTCGTCGGCGAGCCAGCTGAACCAGCGCGGGTTCGTGAAGTGGTGCAGCGTGATGACGGGGGTGAGACCCAGGTCGAGGGCGGTGTCGATCATCCGGCGGTAGTGGGCGAGCTCGGCCCGGGAGAACTCCCCGGGCACCGGCTCGATGCGGGCCCACTCGATGCCGAAGCGGTAGGCGTTGAGCCCGGCCTCGGCCAGCAGGCGCATGTCCTCGGCGAAGCGGTGGTAGCTGTCGACCGCGTCGCCGCTGCGCTGCATGCCGGGCATCTGCTGCTCTAGGGCCCACCAGTCGCTGTTGACGTTGTTGCCTTCCACCTGGTGCGGGGCGGTCGCCGCACCCCAGAGGAAACCGGAGGGGAGCTGGGGCATGGTTGAGTTCCTTGCTCGAGACCATGGGTGTCGGCGACACGCTAGCATGAAAAACGAATCGCGATACTAATTTGGAGGGGCGTCCATGATGGCATCCGGCAACCGGGGCCCGTACGCGAAGACGGCGGCGGTGCGCCGGCGCGTCCTCGAGGCCTGCGTGGACGCGTTCGGCGAGACCGGCTTCTACGGCGCCACCATGAAGGACATCGCCAAGCGCGCCGGCATCAGCCACACCGGGCTGCTGCACCACTTCCCCCGCAAGGAGGACCTGCTCCTCGGGGTGCTGGAGCTGCGCGACGAACGCGGCACCGAGTTCCTGGAGGCGGCCAAGGTGCTGGACCCGGCCGCCGACCCCGTCGAGACCCTGAAAGGCATGATCGCCGTCATCGTCGACAACGAGCTCCAGCCGGGGCTCATGGAGCTGCACTGCGTCGTGTCGGGCGAGGCGACCTCTCCCGACCATCCCGCGCACGCCTACTACGCCGACCGCTACCGCAATCTCCGCCGCTTCTACGCCGACATCTTCACCGCCCTGGCCGCACGCGACGGGCTGCGCCCGGCGATCGACCCCGAGACGCTGGCCACCATGACCATCTCCCTCATCAACGGCCTGCAGGCACAGTGGCTCTTCGACCGCGACTCCGTGCAGGTCGAATACGCCATCCGCGAGTTCTTCCTCTCCGTCATTCCGGGGCTGCCCCGCGCGGCCCTGTCGTAAGAAGACTTATTTAAGGACTGAAACTTTCAGGCACCCTGGGGCCGGTCGTCGCAGGCAGGGCCGTGGATCGGCACCCAGCGCGGGCCGGGCGTGATCTCCCGTGCTTCTCCGTCATCCGACGGCTCTATAGCGTGTGGGGCGCTTCCCGCCCCGGATGGCCGGGGCCCGACCACGAGGTAGGTCATGAGGAGAAGGCTTCTCGCCCTCGGCGCCGCCGTGCTCGCGGCCGTTGCGTCGGTCTTGGTGTACGTCCAGTCCGCGTCCGCCGCCGCGGGCCTGCACGTCAGCGGCACCAAGATCGTCGAGGCCAACGGCCGGGAATTCGTCATGCGGGGCGTCAACCACCCCCACGTCTGGTACACCGGCCAGACCAGCTCGTTCGCCGACATCAAGGCGCTCGGCGCCAACACCGTGCGCGTCGTGCTCGGCAGCGGCAAGCGGTGGGGCCCGTCCACCGACGTCGCCAACGTGATCTCCCTGTGCAAGCAGAACAAGCTGATCTGCGTGCTGGAGGTGCACGACACCACCGGGTACGGCGAGGAGGGCGCCGCCGCCTCGCTCGACGAGGCGGCCGACTACTGGATCAGCCAGAAGAGCGCGCTCGTCGGCCAGGAGAACTACGTCGTCATCAACATCGGCAACGAACCGATCGGCAACACCAACGCCGGCCAGTGGACCGCCGCCACCGCGAACGCGATCAAGAAGATGCGCAGCAACGGCTTCGAGCACCTGCTCATGGTCGACGCCCCCAACTGGGGCCAGGACTGGCAGTACGTCATGCGCGACAACGCCCAGACGATCCTGGACGCCGACACCCGCCACAACACCGTGCTGTCGATCCACATGTACGCCGTCTTCAACACCGCCGCCGGCATCGTCGACTACCTCAACCGGTTCCAGGCGAACGGGTGGCCGCTGGTCATCGGCGAGTTCGGCTGGCGCTTCAGCTCCAGCGAGGTCGACCACGAGACGATCCTGTCCGAGGCGCAGTCGCGCGGCCTCGGCTACCTCGGCTGGTCCTGGAGCGGCAACACCGACCCGATCCTCGACATGGCGACCGGCTTCGACCCGAGCCGGCTCACCACCTGGGGCCAGCGGATCTTCAACGGCGCCAACGGCATCAAGGCGACCGCCAAGGAGGCCACGATCTACGGCGGCTCGACCGGCACCCCGTCACCCACCCCCACCCCGACCCCCACTCCCACGCCCACCCCCACGCCCTCGCCCAGCGCCTGCTCGGCCACCTACCAGGTGACCGGCCAGTGGGGCGGCGGCTTCCAGGCGGAGGTCCGGGTCACCGCGGGCAGCTCGGCGATCGGCGGCTGGACGGTGACGTGGGCCTTCGCCAACGGCCAGACCGTCACCAACGCCTGGAACGCGACGGTTACCAGCAGCGGGTCCAGCGTGACCGCCCGCAACATGAGCTACAACGGCAGCCTCGGCGCCGGAGCGAGTACGACCTTCGGGTTCCTGGGCTCGTGGAACGGCAGCAACAGCGTCCCCACGCTGTCCTGCGCCGCCCGCTGACGGAACAACGGCCCGGGCCGGACACACCGGCCCGGGCCCGGCTTTCTTTGGCACCCGAAATAAGGGAGACCGAGTGGCCGGGAGGCCGAGAACCCGCGGAATGGTGCTCAACCACATCCGGGCCGCGCGCACCATCAGCCGGATCGAGCTGGCCGCCGAGTCCGGGGTCACGCCGGCGACCATCACCCAGGTCGTCCGCGAGCTCATGGACCACGGGCTGGTCGTCGAGGTCGGGCGCGGGGCCTCCACCGGCGGCAAGCCCCGGACGCTGCTGCAGCTCAACCCGCGGGCCCGGTACGCGGTGGGCGTCCTGTTCGAACGCAACACCTGCGTCGTCGTCCTCGTCGACCTGACGGGCCGGCCGGTCGCCCGGACCTCGTTCCCCGGCACGGCGACGCTGCCTCCCGGCCAGGGCGTCGCGCTGGTGGCCTCGCGCGTGAACGCCCTGCTCGACACCGCCGGAGTCGACCGCGGGAAGGTGCTCGGGGTGGGGCTGGCGACGTACGGGCCGCAGGACCGGCGGGCGGGCGTGCTGCTGACCCACCAGCCGACCCCCGAATGGTTCGGATACCCGGTCGCGCCGCGCCTGTCGGAGATCCTGGGCCTACCGGTGCTGCTCGACAACGACGCGGCGGCCGCGGCGATCGGGGAGTACTGGCTGGGGGCGGTGGACACGCCCGCGTTCGGTTGCATCTACATGGCCAGCGGAATCGGCGGGGGCGTCGTCGTCGACGGCGAGCTGTACCGGGGCAGCTCCTCCAACGGCGTCGAGATCGGCCACATCACCGTAGACCTCGACGGCGGGCCGTGCGGCTGCGGCAACTACGGCTGCCTCGGCAACTACGCCGACCCCACCGCGGTGATCAAGCAGGCGCTGGAGGCATCGCCCCTCGGCGCGCGGCTGGGGCTCGACCCCGGCGACACCGACGTCATGGCCGCGTTCGGCCGCATCGCGACCGCGGCCCAGGCCGGCGACCCGGCGGCACGTACCCTCATCGAGCGCTCGGCCCGCCACCTGGGCACCGCCGCCGTCACCATGACGAGCCTGTTCGACCTCGACACGATCGTGCTCGCCGGGCCCAGCCTCGCCGCGGCGGGCCCGATCTACCAGTCGGTCGTCCAGGAGGAGGTGCGGCGGCGCACCTTCGCCCGACGGGCGCACCCGGTGCGGGTGGTCACCTCGGTCAGCGGCTCGGACGCGGCCGCCGTCGGCGGGGCCGTGCTCGTCCTGCAGGGCGAGCTGGCCGTCCTGGAGCTGGCGTCCACGGCCGGCCCCGCCGAGTCCGCCGGCGAGCCCGCCGAGCGGGCCGGGCACCGGCGTTAGCCGGCGGGGTTCCAGCCGTCGCCGCCGGCCAGGTACTTCTGGGGGGTGTAGTTCGCCGCCTGCGCGTCGCTGAGCTGCGGGCGGTTGGCGTTGGTGGTCGCGCCGGCGCCGTTGTTGCGATATTCGAGGAAGCGGGCGTTCTTCCAGGAGTTCGATGACATGTCCGTCCACGGCTGCGCGGTCGCGATCGTCGCGCTCAGCGTCGACTCCCGGTAGAGCACCTGCGCGTCGGGGCGCCACGGCCGCCCGAGGGTGGTCACGTTGTTCGCGGCGCCGCTGATGCGCGACTTGTAGAACAGGAAGCCGTACGTTTTGGCCGCCGCCGTGCTGGCCGCGGTGACGGGACCGCCCGTGCTGCGCTTCTCGTAGATGTCGCAGCTGTGGAAGACGATCGTGCCGCCGCCGAAGATGAAGTCGACGGTGCCCTCGACGTAGGAGTTCTTGACGTACGCGCGGGCCGAGTCGTTGACGAGGAGGGTGTCCTGGTCGCCCAGGATGCGGACGTTCGACAGCGTGGTGCGGTCGCCGTCCAGCCGCAGCGCGACGGCCTGCGCGCCGCTGGGGACGGTGCTCTCGTCGAGGTCGTTGGAGATTGTCAGGTTGGTGGCGGCGGCGTCACGTGCCGAGATCAGCGCGGTGTAGCTGCCGGAGGTGCCGTGGGTGTAGGCCGAGCGGTTGTTCACGATGAGGGTGTCGGACGGGGAGGAGCCCAGGCCCTGCAGCGTCACGTACGGCTTGTTGACGGTGACGATCTCCCGGTAGGTGCCGGGCTTGATGGTGATCACCACCTGGCTGGTGTTGCCGGCCGGCACCGCGTCGATCGCCGCCTGCACGGTCCGGTAGCGGCCGGTGCCGTCGGACGCCACCGTCGGGGTGACCGATCCGGAGACGGAGTTGAAGGTCCATTGCATGCGGGCGACGTCGGAGCAGGTCTCCTGGACGATCGGGTTGTTGCCGGCCGTGGAGCCGTCCTTGTTGCTCACGCACAGCCCGGTCGCCACGCTCTTCACCAGGTACTTGCCGGACGCGGCCGACGAGGGCGTGAAGGTCCACTGCTGGTTGCTCTTGCTGCCGTCGCCGCAACCCCACTGCTGCAACTGCGTACCGGAGACCGTCGAAGCACCCGGCACGTCGACACACCGGCCGCTACCGCCGTTCACCAGATTGAACGCACTCCCCCGCGCCACCACCCTGAACTGCTGATCGGCGGCCGAGGCGGCGCAGGCGGTCTGGACGAGCAGGGCGCCGTTGTCCGCCGAAGCGCCCGTCACCTCCACGCACTTGCCGCTCGCCCCCGACGCCAGCGTGTAGAGGCCACCGTCGGCCGGGGCCGCGGCGGCCGAGCTCACTCCGGTGGAGATGGTCAGGGCGGTGACGGGCACCGCCAGGACGACCGCGATCTTCGCGGCGCGTGACGGTGCCTGGATGCCGTGACGCATGGTCGGTCCTTTCCCGAGGTGGGGGGTACCCCGGGCCGGCTCTGGGGCCGGCCCGGGATGTCGATCACAGGCCGATGTTGGCCTGCGGGCCCGCATACGTGCGGAGGAGCGCCGGGACCTGCGCCGCGGGGTCCAGCGTGTAGGAGTAGAAGGAGGACGGCGTGAAGGCGGAGCCGCCGGTCTCCCGCTGGCCCGTCGAGTTGACCACGATGCTGCCGCTCTGGCGGAGCTCGGCGGCGTCGTCCCTGTAGTAGGGGTCCTTGACGTTGTCGTAGTAGCTGTTCTCGATCACCATCTTGGTGGCGCCGCGCGAGTAGTTGCCGTAGCCGGTGATGTTCTGCAGGTAGTTGTTGTACAGGTGGGCGTAGGCGACGTTGTCGGTGCTGGGGTTGCGCTGGTTGTTGTCGTGGATCCAGTTGTGGTGGATCGTCATCCGCGACGTGACGTTGTCGGTCCAGCCGATGCCGAACGCCTTGTTGTTCTCCGACAGGACGTTCCAGGACACGGTGAGGTAGCTGGTGTCCTTGCGGCTGTCGATCAGCCCGTCGTTCATCCGGGTGATCGTGTTGTGGTCGATCCAGATGTGGTGGGCGGTGTCCATCTGGATGCCGTCGTAGTCGTACAGCTTGTCGTCGGGGTCGTCGTCGGCCATCCGGGTGTCGCGGATGGTCAGGTTCCGGATGATGACGTTGCTGACGCCGGAGCCGAGGAAGAAGCCGCCGTTGACGATGTGGCCCCTGGTGCCGACGCCGACGATGGTCTTGTTGGAGGCGACCTTGATCTCGGTGCCGTACGGCGTGACGGTGATGGCGCCGTTGACCTTGATGACGTACGGCTCGGCGGCGGTGGCGTACCTCACCAGGTCGGCGTAGGTGGTGACGGTCACCGTGGCGCCGGCCGCGCCTCCGGTGGTGGTCGCCAGGCCGCTGCCGCTGGTGGCGGCGAACCCGTCGGCGTTGTTGGACCAGACCCGGTCACCGGATGAGGGCGAGTTGACGGACCACTGCATGCGGGCGACGTCGGAGCAGGTCTCCTGGACGATGGGGTTGTTACCGGCCGTGGAGCCGTCCTTGTTGCTCACGCACAGGCCGGTCGCCACGCTCTTCACCAGGTACTTGCCGGACGCGGCCGACGAGGGCGTGAAGGTCCACTGCTGGTTGCTCTTGCTGCCGTCGCCGCAACCCCACTGCTGCAACTGCGTACCGGAGACGGTCGAAGCCCCGGGCACGTCAACGCACCGGCCGCTGCCGCCGTTGACCAGATTGAACGCACTCCCCCGCGCCACCGCCCTGAACTGCTGATCGGCCGCCGAGGGGACGCAGGCGGTCTGGACGAGCAGGGCGCCGTTGTCCGCCGAAGCGCCCGTCACCTCCACGCACTTGCCGCTCGCCCCCGACGCCAGCGTGTAGAGGCCGCCGTCGGCCGGGGCCGCCTGCGCCGGTCCCGCCGACGCCACCAGCGCGGTGGCGGTGACCAGGACGGCGGCCGCGGGGACGCCGATCGATCGGGTGCGGCCTTTGATGGTTGTGAGCAGATTCATTGATCGCATCCTCGAAGGTCGAGAGGAATCTCCGCGTCGGACGAATCAGCGCGCTGCATGCAATCGCCGCCCTCCGCGTCAGTGCGCCGAGGTTACGACCACGTTTCCGATTACGTCAATCCATGAAACAAACAGGCGACCGCTGGTGGAGCCCTCGTTTTCAGAGCCGCTGACGGCCGGTCAGCCCGCCCTTACGGCGTTCTCCGCTGGTCATTGCATTTCCCGGGACGAAGGGCGGCGGGCCGCCATCCGAAAAATTTCGAGGATTCGCCGGCGCGCCGATCTGAAACTTTCCCCGGCCGCCCGGCGGCCCCGCCGGCGACGCTGTGCGCGTACTCTGGCATGTCACCCGTCGTCCATCCAGGGAGCACCGCTTGCGCAGCAATCCGGCAGATTTACGCCTGAGGGCCACGACCGCGGTCTACCCCGCGGGCGTCTTGGCACCGCCGCCCCGTACCCTCATCGACGTCCTCGACGAGACCGCGCGCCGCCACCCGCACGCGCCGGCGATCGACGACGGCACCGTGGTCCTCGACTACCGTTCGCTCCGCACCGAGGTGGACCGGCTGGTCGCCGGCCTCGCCGAGGCCGGGATCGGCCGCGGCTCCCGCGTCGGCGTGCGCCTCGCCTCGGGGACCGCCGAGCTGTACGTGTCCATCCTGGCCGTGCTCGCCGCCGGAGCCGCCTACGTGCCCGTCGACGCCGACGACCCGGCCGAGCGCGCCGAGACCGTCTTCGCCGAGGCCGGCGTGGACGCGATCGTCTCCGGGGAGCTCACGGTGACCGGAACCCCGGGCCGGGCGCCCGCGCCGCCGGAGCCCGGCGACGACGCGTGGATCATCTTCACCTCCGGCTCGACCGGCAAGCCGAAGGGCGTCGCGGTGACGCACCGGTCCGCCGCCGCGTTCGTGGACGCCGAAGCGGGGCTGTTCCTGCAGGAGCGGCCGCTCGGCCCCGGCGACCGGGTGCTGGCCGGGCTCTCGGTGGCCTTCGACGCCTCCTGCGAGGAGATGTGGCTGGCCTGGCGGAACGGCGCCTGCCTCGTGCCCGCGCCCAGAGCCCTGGTGCGCACCGGGATGGACCTGGGCCCGTGGCTGGCCGCCCACGGGATCACGGCCGTCTCGACCGTGCCCACGCTGGCCGCGCTCTGGCCGGCCGAGCACCTCGACGGCATCCGGCTGCTCATCTTCGGCGGCGAGGCCTGCCCGCCCGAGCTGGCCGAGCGGCTGGCCGTACCGGGGCGCGAGGTGTGGAACACCTACGGCCCCACCGAGGCCACCGTGGTGGCCACGGCGGCGCGGCTCACCGGCGACGGCCCGGTCCGCATCGGCCTGCCCCTCGACGGGTGGGACCTCGCGGTCGTGGACGGCTCGGGCGAACCGGT
Organism: Nonomuraea jabiensis; assembly: GCF_014204795.1. GTDB lineage: Bacteria > Actinomycetota > Actinomycetes > Streptosporangiales > Streptosporangiaceae > Nonomuraea > Nonomuraea jabiensis. Next base: position 10,329,656 of record NZ_JACHMB010000001.1, read on the forward strand.
GTCCATGGGCGAGACCGGCGAGCTGGTGATCGGCGGCGTCGGCCTGGCCCGCTACCTGGACCCGGCCAAGGACGCCGAGAAGTACGCGCCGCTGCCCTCGCTGGGCTGGCAGCGCGCCTACCGCAGCGGCGACCTCGTACGCGCCGAATCCGACGGGCTCGTCTTCGCCGGCCGGGCCGACGACCAGGTGAAGCTGGGCGGCCGCCGGATCGAGCTGGGCGAGGTGGACGCCGCGCTGCAGGCGCTGCCCGGGGTCGCGGGCGCGGCCGCCGCCGTCCGCACCGCCGGGGGCGGCCACCAGGTGCTCGTCGGCTACCTCGTCACCGAGCCCGGCTTCGACCTCGTACAGGCGCGCGAGCGGCTCGCCGACACGCTGCCCGCGGCCCTGGTGCCGCGCCTGGCGCCGGTCGACTCGCTGCCCACCAAGACCTCCGGGAAGATCGACCGGGCCGCGCTGCCGTGGCCGCTGGCCGAGCCGGCCGCCACGCAGGTCGCGCTGAGCCCGGCCGAGGCGCGGCTGGCCGGGCACTGGACCGCCGTCCTCGGCGTGCCGCCGAGCGGCCCCGACGCCGACTTCTTCACCGACGGCGGCACCAGCCTGGCCGCGGCCCGGCTGGTGTCGGTGCTGCGCGCCGACCATCCCGACGTGGCCGTGGGCGACGTGTACGCCCAGCCGACGCTCGGCGGGCTGGCCCGGCTGCTGTCCGGCAGGGGCGAGGCCGAGCCGGAGCGGCCGCCGGTGACCCCGATGCCCAGGCGGTCCGCGCTGGCCGAGTCGGCGCTCATGGTCGTGCTGCTGAGCGCCGGCGCGGCGCGCTGGATCGTGCTGCTCGCCGCGCTCGGCAACCTGCTCGCGCCCGCGTGGGCGCCGGCGTTGTCGTGGTGGTGGGTGGCGCTGGGCGCGCTGCTGTTCGTCACCCCCGCGGGGCGGATGGGCCTGTCCGCGGCCGTGGCCCGGCTGGTGCTGCGCGGCGTGCGGCCCGGCGCCTATCCGCGCGGCGGCGGCGTGCACCTGCGGGTGTGGTTCGCCGAGCGGTTCGCGGAGCGGCTCGGCGTGCCCGACCTGGCCGGGGCCCCGTACATGGCGTGGTACGCCCGGCTGCTCGGCGCCCAGGTGGGCGCCGACGCCGACCTGCACTCGCCGCCGCCCGTCACGGGGCTGCTCAAGCTCGGCAGGGGGGCCTCGGTCGAGCAGGAGGTCGATCTCAGCGGCTACTGGTACGACGGCGACCTGCTGCGCGTCGGCGAGATCCGGATCGGCGCGGGCGCGACCGTCGGCTCCCGCTCGACGCTGCTGCCCGGCACCAGGATCGGGAAGAACGCCCAGATCGCTCCCGGTTCGGCGGTCGCCGGCACCGTGCCCGCGGGCCGGCACTGGGCCGGCGCGCCGGCGTTCCGGCAGGGCAAGTCCCGCCGGTCGCGCCCGGTGGAGCGGCCCGCCCGCTCCCGGTTCTGGGCCGCCGTGTACGGGGTGAGCGCCATGGTGCTCAGCCTCCTCCCCGCCGTCGCGGCCGCGGCCGGGCTCGCGGTCCTGGCCGCGTTCGCCGGCGACGCGCGCACGATCGGCGCGGCCCTGGCCGCCGCCCTGCCGGGGGTGCCGGCCGCGACCCTCGCGGGCATGGCGGCCTTCGCCCTGGTCACGCTGGTCAGCGTGCGGCTGCTCGGGCTGGGCCTGCACGCGGGCCGCCATCCGGTGCACAGCCGCCAGGCGTGGCAGGCGTGGGCGACCGGACGGCTGATGGCCTCGGCGCGGGTCTGGCTGTTCCCCCTGTACGCCAGCGTCCTGACGCCCGTGTGGCTGCGGGCGCTCGGCATGAAGGTGGGCCGCGGCGTCGAGCTGTCCACGGTGCTCGCGCTGCCCACGATGACGTCCGTCGGCGACGGCGCGTTCCTGGCCGACGACACGATGGTGGCCCCGTACGAGCTGGACGGCGGGTGGATGCGCATCGCCTCCGCGCGGATCGGCAAGCGCGCCTTCCTCGGCAACTCGGGGATGACCGCGCCCGGTCGCAAGGTGCCCAAGGACGGGCTGGTCGGCGTGCTGTCGGCGACGCCGAAGAAGGCCAGGTCCGGCTCGTCGTACGTGGGCATGCCGCCCATGGAGCTGCGCCGCACCGCCGAGGACGCCGACCGCAGCCGCACCTACGACCCGCCCGCCCGGTACAAGCTGGCCAGGGCGCTGGTCGAGGCGTTCCGCGTGGTGCCCGCGATGTGCGCGGTCGCGCTCGCCGTCCTGGTGGCCGCCGCCTTCGAGTGGATCGCGGCGAGCTACGGCTTCGCCGTGACGCTCGCGCTGGGCGGCGTGGTGCTGCTGGTCGCGGGCGTGGCCGCCGCCCTGGTCGCGACGGCCGCCAAATGGGTGCTGGTCGGCCGGATCCGGGCGGGCAGCCGGCCGCTGTGGAGCTCGTTCGTCTGGCGTAACGAGCTGGCGGACAACTTCGTGGAGGTGCTGGCGGCGCCGTGGTTCGCGCAGCCGTGGCTGGGGACCGCGCCGCTGAACGTGTGGCTGCGTTCGCTGGGGGCGCGGATCGGGCATGGGGTCACATGTGACACGTACTGGCTGCCGGAGGCGGATCTGGTGACCTTGGGTGATGGCGCCTGCGTCAACCGGGGCTGCGTCCTGCAGACCCACCTGTTCCACGACCGGGTCATGAACATGGACACCGTCACCCTCGACGCGGGCGCGACGCTGGGTCCGCACGGCGTGGTGCTGCCCGCCGCGCGGGTGGGCGCCGACGCCACGATCGGGCCGGCCTCGCTCGTCATGCGGGGGGAGTCGGTGCCCGGCCGTACGCGCTGGTTCGGCAACCCCATCTCGGCGTGGCGATGACACCGTACTTCCCCGGGCACGGCGACCACCGCTACATGGTGTCGCACTATGACCTGGCGCTGAAGTACCGGCTGGCGAACAACCGGATCGACGGCACGGCCCTGCTGACGGTGACGGCCGCCGAACCCCTCAGCATGCTCGACCTGGACCTCGGCCGGTTCCGGGTCGAAGGCGTCACCGTGGACGGCATTCCCGCCCGCCACGTGCACGGCCAGGGCAAGCTGCGGGTGACGCTGCCCTGGTCGCTGGCCGCGGGCGCCGTCGCCGGGGTCGAGGTCCGCTACTCGGGCAGGCCGGTGCCGGTGCCGAGCCCGTGGGGCGGGCTGGGCTGGGAGGAGCTGTCCGACGGCGCGCTGGTCGCCGGGCAGCCCATCGGCGCGCCGTCCTGGTTCCCGTGCAACGACCGGCCCGGGGACAAGGCGACGTACCGGATCTCCGTGACGACCGCGTCGCCGTACCACGTCATCGCGAACGGGGTGCTCACCGACCAGCGCCGCTCGGGCGGGAACACGACCTGGGTCTACGACCAGCCCGAGCCCATGGCGAGCTACCTGGCCAGCGTGCAGATCGGGCGCTACCGGGTCGCGGAGGTCGCGGGCACCCGGGTGGCCCACCCGGTGCGCCTGGCCACCCGCGTCCGGCACGACTTCGGACGGCAGGGCGAGATGATGGCGGTGTTCACCGACCGGTTCGGCCCCTATCCGTTCAGCGGCTACGTCGTCGTCGTGGCCGACGACGACCTGGACATCCCGGTCGAGGCGCAGGGCATGTCGATCTTCGGCAGGAACCACGTGGACGGGCGGCGCGGGTCCGAGCGGCTGGTCGCGCACGAGCTGGCGCACCAGTGGTTCGGCAACAGCCTCACGTTGTCCCGCTGGAGCGACATCTGGCTGCAGGAGGGGTTCGCCACCTACGCCGAATGGCTCTGGTCGGAGGCCTCGGGCGGGCAGCCCGCCGCCGCCCACGCCCGGCGCTGGCACCAGCGCCTCACCGCCCTCCCGCAGGACTTCGTGCTGAGCGACCCCGGGGTGGGCACGCTGTTCGACGACCGCGTGTACAAGCGGGGGGCGCTGACCGTGCACGCGCTGCGCCGGACGCTGGGCGACGAGGTCTTCTTCCCCATGCTGCGCGACTGGACGGCGGGGCGCCGGCACGCGAACGTCACCACCGAGGACTTCGCCGCGCACGTCCGGCGGCACACCAGCGAGCCGGTGGGGCCGCTGCTGTCGGCCTGGCTCCACGACAAGCCGCTGCCCCCGCTCCCCTGACGGGCACCGGTGATCGGGAAGTGCTCTACAACCTGTAGAGTAAGCCCGACAATCGGACGAAAGGGTGGATTGTGCTGCGCTGGTTTCGACTCGTGGCGGTGGCCGAGGCGTGCTCGTGGGCGGGGCTGCTGGTCGGGATGTTCTTCAAGTACGTGACCGAGACCGGCGAGCTCGGCGTGAAGGTGTTCGGGCCGATCCACGGCGCGCTGTTCGTGCTGTACGCGGCCGCTGTGGTGCTCTCGGCGCGGGAGGCGGGCTGGAGCCGGGGCGCCGTGGTGCTGGGCCTGGTGTGCGCGGTGCCGCCGTTCACCTCGGTGTGGTTCGAACGGCGGATGGCGGCACGCACGGCGGCCGGGCAGCCCGCCTGACCCGGCGCCGCGGGTCACGGGGTGTGCCGCGCCAGCCGTACGGCCAGGAGGGCGAGCGGGAGCAGCGGGACGAGCAGGTGGACGGCCCCGGCCAGCCGCTGGTCGGCGAAGAGGTCCGGCGCGTCGTCGGGGCCCACCAGGTAGAACCAGTCGGCCGCGACCGGCGGGCCGAGCAGCAGGAACGCCCCCACGGCGAGCTGCACCAGCAGCACGCCGCCCAGCAGCCCGGCGCGCAGCGGCCGGGAGACGGGGCCCGGCATCGGGTCCACGCCCGCCAGCACCCGGAAGACCAGCAGCCCGCCGCCCAGGAACAGGGCCATGGTGAACAGGTGGGCGGCGTGGCCGGCCAGCGACCAGACCAGCCAGCCGGTGCGGTACAGCAGCGGAAACGCCACCATGTACGCCGCCGGGAGAACGGCGAGGAAGGCCGGCCCGCCCTTCCGGAGCCGGGCGCCGAGGTCGCCGTACTGGGAGGACTCCGTGGTGGCCCGGGCGGCGAGCGTGAGCGGGGCGCCGAGGCAGAGCAGGAGCGGAGCCACGACGGCCACCACGACGTGCTGCAGGGCCTGGACCGACAGCATCGCCCGCGCGTAACCGCCGATCCCGGAGAGCAGGACCAGCGCCAGGAGCGCCAGACCGGTGTACCAGGCGAGCGTGCGGCCGAGCGGCCAGTCCCCCACCCGGCGCACGCCGACCAGGTATCCGACGGCGGGCAAGGCCAGGCAGAGCAGGATCAGCGAGTCCGGGCGGAGCTCGGTGAGCAGCGCGCCGGGCGTGAAGGGCGGCAGGTCGTACTCCAGCAGGCGCTCGTGCGCCTCGACGGCGCCCGGGGGCGGGGGCGGCGGCGGGGTGCGGGACAGGCCGACGGCCAGGCCCATGGCCGCCATCATCACGATCAGCTCGCCCGCCGCCAGCCGGACGAAGAGGTGGCGCGCGCTCCGGTCGGCGACGTGCGCGACCGTACGGTCCCGGTGGGTCCGGCCGAACAGGCCGAGCAGCACGAGCGCGGCGGTCTTGGCCAGCAGGAACTGCCCGTACTCGGTCCGCCAGAGGTCGGACACCGCGCTCAGCCGCACCCACGCCCCCACCGCCCCGGAGACGGCCACGGCCGCGAAACAGCACAAGGCGATCGTGCTGAACCGGGACAGCACGACCCGCAGGTCGCCGGCGCGGCGGAAGTGGACGAGCACGGCGCCCAGCCCGCCGACCCACAACGACACCGCGATCAGGTGAACCGTCAGCGCGGAGACCGCGACGTCGTGGTCTGCGGCCGAGGCGGCGTGCCCGACGTAGGCGGGGGGCAGCAGCCCGAACGCGGCGACCGCGAGCGCGATCCATCCGGGCAGGCGCGGCAGCCGGGTGGCCAGGACGACCATGGTGATCGCGCCCAGCACCGGCAGCACGACCCGCGCCTGCGGGATGGTCAGGCCGTAGCGCAGCAGGCCGGGATCGGCGATCAGGTCCGTGACGGGCAGCGGCAGCACGTACGACATGGTCAGCGGGTAGCTCAGGGCGGCGGTGACCGCCCACCCCAGCGCCCACCACCGGGCCGCCCGCAGGCAGGCCGCCTTCTCCGGCGAGCCGGCCGGCGCGAGGACGACGGCGGCCAGCAACGTTCCCAGGGTGGCCGCCGCGCACAGGTCGTAGCAGAGCTTGACCAGCGGCAGGGCCCACTCGGTGACCGGGCCGGCGGTGGGCAGTCCGGCGATCACCGGCTCCGCCCCGGCGCCCCCGAACCACAGCGCCGCCACCAGCACCACGACGCCGGCCGCCACCACCGAACCGGCATAGAGCCGCGTCGCTGCCCTCATATTCATCGGATACGCGGAGAGAAGCGGGCCGGTTCATTGGCAGGGTTTGCCGGAAATGTTCAGCATTGCAACTCTTGACAGTAAAGATCCCGATATTAGGCTGATGATCAGATTTCCGGTCTAGACCGCGCAGAGAAAGGCGCGCCCCCGACCTCTCATGGGTATAGACCAGTGGAGACTTTTCGTGAGAAGACGCAAGATCACCCCTGCGGCGTGCCTCGCGCTGGCCGCGACCCTGTGTGCGGGGGCGCTCCTGCCCGTTCCCCCCGCCCATGCCGCTCCCGTCCCGCCGTTACCCCCGGTGTCGCCCACCCCGCAGTCGCTGACCGGCGCCGGCGCCGCCGCCGTCGTCACCGGCCGGGTGCTCGTGGTCGCCGACGCGCAGACCGACCCCGCCGCCCGCGACCGCCTCGTACGGGAGCTCAGGGCGCACGGCGCCGGCCGGGTGGACACGGTCGCCCCCGACAGGATCCCCGCGAGCACGTCCGGCCTGCTCAAGGTCCGCCTCGGTCCCGCGGCCCGCCCGGACATCGCGCAGGCGCTCGGCGGCACGGCCGTGCCCGGCCAGGCCGAGGGATACGCGTTGCGGGTCTCAGGCGGCACTACCCGCCAGATCGCGCTCGGCGGCAAGGACGCCGCGGGCCAGTTCTACGCCGTGCAGACGCTGCGCCAGCTGTTCGTCCCGTCCGGCGGCGGCTGGAAGGTGGCGGGGGTCCAGGTCAGCGACTTCCCGTCCATGCCGCTGCGCGGCACCATCGAAGGCTTCTACGGCGCGCCGTGGACCCACGCCGAACGCCTCGACCAGATGGACTTCTACGGCGACGTCAAGGCCAACACCTACATCTACGCCCCCAAGGACGACCCCTACCACCGCGACAAGTGGCGCGACCCCTACCCGGCGGACAAGCTCGCCGAGCTGGGCGAGCTGGTGGCCCGGGCCGGCGCGAACCACGTCCGCTTCACCTTCGCGCTCTCCCCGGGCGTGTCGATCTGCTACTCCGACCGCGCCGACCGCGACGTCCTCAAGCGGAAGCTGCCACGAAGGCGCCCAGCCGCTGCAGATGGTGCCCACCGAGTACGGCGACCTGACCGACACCACGTACAAGCAGACCATGCGGGCCTCCCTCGATCCCGCGGTCGAGGTGATGTGGACCGGCACCGACACCGTGCCGCCGGAGATCACCAACGCGCAGGCCGAGAAGGCGGCGCAGCTGTTCGGGCGCAAGGTCTTCGTCTGGGACAACTACCCGGTCAACGACTACGGCAACACCAGCGGCCGGCTGCTGCTGGCGCCCTACGACAAGCGCGAGGGCGGCCTGGCCGCGCACCTGTCCGGCATCGTGGCCAACCCGATGAACCAGCCGTACGCGAGCAAGGTCGCGGTCTTCGGCGCCGCGGACTTCACCTGGAACGACAGGGCGTACGACGCGAGGAGGAGCTGGCCGCGCGCGATGTCCTATCTGGCCGGCGGCGACCAGGCGGCCACCGCGGCCCTGCTGGTCTTCGGCGACCTGGAGCACCTGGCTCCGACCTTCGGCAGCGCGCCCTGGCAGGCCCAGGCGCCCGAGCTCGCCGCGCGGGTGGCCGCGTTCTGGCAGGCGTGGGACGCCGGGCGGCGCGCCCAGGCGATCGCCGCGCTGCGGCCGTACGCGAAGGCCATCGCCACGGCGCCGGCCACCATCCGCGGCGGTGCGGTGCAGAAGGGCTTCACCGATGACGCCGCGTCCTGGCTGGACACCACCGAGCTGTGGGGCAGGGCGACGGTGGATCTGCTCGACGCGCTCCAGGCCCGGGAGGCCGGGGACGAGGCCAAGGCGGCCGCGTTGCTCGCCGAGTCGCGTGACCTGCAGCGGCAGGCCCGCGCCATCCGGGTCAGCCCGCCGCGCAACCGCTGGGGCGCGGCCCAGCCCCAGGTCGGCGACGGGGTGCTCGACGTCTTCCTGGCCGCGGCCGACGCCCGGCTCCAGCGGTGAGCGGGCGGCGGGTCAGCCGAACTCCTCGACGTACTCCTCCGGCGGGCCCAGCTCGGGGCGGTCGCGCAGCTCCAGGGTCGCGCCGAGCCGTTCCAGCTCGAGGACCGTCACGGTGTTGCGGCCCGCGCGGAGGAGCGGCGCCGGGCAGTACAGGGTGACCCGCCCGGCCCCGGGACCGGCGCCTGGGTGACGTTCGCCAGCCGCTCCGACGGCGTCGGGCACGACCGGTCCGTGACCGGCTTCGGCAGCGTCACGACCTCCCGGCTCCGGGTGTCGCTCACCGGGAAGGTGCCGAGCGAGGTCTGCACCCCGACGATGACCGAGATCGCCGTCTACCGCGCCGCCTGGCAGCGCGGGCGGGTGGATGCCACGGCGTCCACCCGCCCGCCCCGACATAGGCCCACAAACCCGGATATCTTGCCTGACCTGCAACAACACTCCGAACAACCACCGACAACCGAGCATCAAACCCGGCAGACCACAACACCGGGAGCACCATGAGAACTGGAACGAGAGCAGCCCTCGCCGTCATCACCGGCGCCCTCACCACCACCGCCACGTTCCTCGTCACCGCCGCCCTGAGCCCCGTCCCGACCCCCGCCCGGCCCACCCTCCAGCCGCCCCGGCCTCACTGCGCCGCCGGCCACGGCACCTGGCACCCCACCAAGCGGACGTGCCGCCGCGACCCCGCCGGCCGGGCCCGCCGGCTCAGCCCAGTTCAGCCATGACCCGGCGCATGTCGGCGACGGCCCGCAGGGTGCCGCGCACGGTCCCGGTCACTTTGGACCGTCCGGCCCTGGGCAGGTAGTCCACGTCCACCTCGGCGATCCGCCAACCGGCCGCGGCGGCCCGCAGGACCATCTCCAGCGGGTAGCCGAACCGGCGGTCCGTCAGCCCCAGCTCCAGGAGCCGGCTACGCGCGGCCGCCCGCATCGGCCCGAGGTCGTGCAGCCTCACCCCGGTGCGGCGGCGCAGGGTGCGGGCGAGGGCGGCGTTCCCGAGCCGGGCGTGCCAGGGCCAGACGCCCGCGGTGCGCGGCCGGCGGGCGCCGAGGACCAGGTCGGCGTCACCGCCGAGGACGGGCGCGGCCACGCCGGGAAGGCGGCGGGGGTCGAGCGAGGCGTCGGCGTCCATGAAGCAGACGACGTCGGCGGTCGAGGCCAGCAGCCCGGCGTGGCAGGCGGCCCCGAAGCCGCGCCGGGGTTCGTGGACGACGTGGGCGCCGAGTTCGCGGGCGAGCTCGGCCGAGCGGTCGGTGGAGCCGTTGTCGACCACGACAGGGCGGTAACCGTCCGGCATGCGCCCGAGCACCCAGCCGAGCGCGGCCTCCTCGTTCAGGCAGGGCAGGATCACATCGACCGTCATGACCAGGCGAACTCCTTCATACCGTCCTCGAAGCCGATCTCGGCGCGGAAGCCGAGATCGAGCCCGGCCCGTTCGGGGGAGGCGACGATGTGGCGGACGTCGCCCAGCCGGTAGCCGCCGGTGATCCGCGGCTGCGGCCCGCCCCGCGCGGCGGCCAGCGCGACCGCCATCTCGCCCACGGTGTGCGGGGTGCCGCTGGCGATGTTGTAGGCCGCCAGCTCCCCGGGACGCGCGGGCGTGCGGACGGCGGCCAGGTTCGCGCGGGCGACGTCACGCACGTGCACGAAGTCGCGGAGCTGGCCGCCGTCCTCGAACACCTTCGGCGGCCGCCCGGCCTCCAGCTCGGAACGGAAGATCGCGGCCACTCCGGCGTAGGGGGTGTCGCGGGGCATGCGCGGCCCGTAGACGTTGTGGTACCTGAGCGCCACGGCACTCCCGCCGGTCTCCCTGGCCCAGTTGGCGGCCAGGTGCTCCTGCGCGAGCTTGCTGGTGGCGTACGCGTTGCGCGGATCGGGCGAGGCGTCCTCCCCGACGGCGGCCCAGCGCACCGCCCGGCCGCACCGGGGGCAGAGCGGGTCGAACCGGCCCTGCTCCAGGTCCCGTACGGCACGCGGCCCCGGCCGGACCCGCCCGTGCTCGGCGCACTCGTAGCGGCCCTCGCCGTAGATCACCATCGAGGAGGCGAGCACCAGCCGGCCGACGCCGTGCCGTGCCATCGCCGCCAGCAGCACGGCCGTGCCGTACACGTTGACCGAGGCGTAGTCCGGCAGGTCGGAGACGTCCACGCCCAGGCCGACCTTGGCCGCCTGGTGCGCCACGAGGTCCACGCCCGGCAGCAGCCGGTCCAGCGCCGCGGCGTCGCGCACGTCGGCGCCGGCCCGCAGGTCGAGGCCCACGACCTCGTGTCCCGCGCCCTCCAGGGCCTGGGCCACGTGGCCGCCGATGAAGCCGGCCGAGCCGGTCAGCAGCACTCTCACCCGGCCGACGCTAACGCGCCCCCGTGATCGCGGTGAAGCCACGTTCGCACTCCGTAAGAACCTCGTCCGGCGAGTTCTTACGAAGCCCGTACGGCCGGAGCCGGAGCCGCCGCGAGCCCGGTTCCGGATGCGACGCTGCCGGGTGTGAGCCGTCAGACGCTGTTCCTGGGCGGGGTGCTCCTGGCACTGGCCGCCGTCCTGATCGAGATCGTGACCGGGCCGCCCGCGCTGGGCTGGTACCTGCTGGCCTGGGCGCTGTTCGCCACGGCCCTGTGGCGGGCCCGGCGGGTGCCCGACAGGCAGCTGACCGCCCTGGTGGTGGCGGGCGGCGTCGCGCTGGCCGCGATCGGGCTGGCGGCGCCGCCGAGCAGCAGCACCGACTCCTTCCGGTACGCCTGGGACGGCCGCGTGCAGGCGGCGGGCATCTCCCCCTACGACCACCCGCCGGCCGATCCCGCGCTCGCCCCGCTGCGCGACGGCTGGCTGTTCCCCTCCGAATGCGGGGCCCCGCAGCTCTGGCCGCTCCCCGGCGGCGGCTGCACCCGGATCAACCGCCCCACGGTGCCCACCATCTACCCGCCGGTCGCGCAGGGCTACTTCCTCCTGGTCGACTGGCTCTCGCCGGAGGGCGCCAGGCACAAGGTCCTCCAGCTCGGCGGCTGGGTGATGGCCGTCCTGGCGCTCCTCGCGCTGTGCCGCCAGGCGGGTGTGCGGACGGCGGCGTACTGGGCGTGGTGCCCGGCCGTGCCGGTCGAGGCCGTGAACAACGCGCACGTGGACATGCTGGGCGTGCTGCTGGTCGTCCTCGCCTTCTGCACCGTACGCGCTCGCGGCGCGCTGCTGGGCGCGGCGGTGGCGGCCAAGCTGCTCCCCGCGACGGCGCTGCCCGGCGCGTTGTCAGGACTGCTGGCGAACGGGGTGGCCTGGCCACGCCTCCTTCGGGTCGCCGTGCCCGCCGTGCTCGTCGCGGGCCTGACGTACCTGCCGTACGTACTGGCCACGCAGGGTCCGGTGGTGGGCTTTCTGCCGGGCTACCTCCAGGAGGAGCGATACGAGGCACCCGCAGGCGGCAACCGGTACCTGGTGCTGCGGCTGGTGATGCCCGACTCGTGGGCTCCCTACGCCGCGATCCTGCTCCTCGCCCTGGTCGCCCTCCAGGTGCTGCGCCGCGGGGACCCGGAACGGCCCTGGCGCGGGGCGCTGGTGGTCACCGGCTCGCTCCTGCTGCTGCTCACCCCGGGCTACTCCTGGTACGCCCTCCTGGTCGTCGCGCTGGCCGCCATGGACGGCCGGTGGGAGTGGCTGGGCGTGGCCCTGGCCGGCGCGGTGGCCTACGTCGCCGGCCCGACGGCGCACCCCGGCCCGGCGACGGCCTGCTACGCCGCGGCCACGCTGGCCGTGCTGGCCGGCTGGGCCGTACGCCGGTCCCGCGTCCCTCGCCGCCCTGGTCGGGCGGCGGCTGTCAGCAACTCGTAAGGATTGAGCATGTCACGCCGCCCTACTGTCGATCACATGGCCCAGATCATGATCATCGCCAAGGAGCCGGTGGCCGGGAGGGTCAAGACCCGGCTGACCCCGCCGTACAGCCCTGAGCAGGCCGCCCGCCTCGCCGGGGCCGCTTTCCACGACAGTCTCCTCGCCGTCTCGGGAACGCCCGCCACCCAGCGGGTGCTCGCCCTGGACGGGCTGCCGGGCAGCTGGCTGCCCCCGGGATTCGTGGTGATCCCGCAGCGCGGCCCGGCCGCGGACGGCGGCTTCTGGCTGCTCGGCCTGCGCGAGCCGGACGCCTCGCTGCTGCTGGGGGTGCCGATGTCACACCCGGAGACCGGCAAGCTCCAGCTCGACCGGCTCGATCGGGCCGGGCTGTCCGTCCAGGTGCTGCCCGAGCTGATCGACGTCGACACCCCGGCGGACGCCGCCGAGGTGGCCGCGCAGGCACCCGATTCCCGCTTCGCCGCCGTACTGCGGGAGACGGGCCGATGATGGGGCAGATCTACGCCGACGCGCTCGCCGGGGCGGCCGCCGAGATCGAGTACGTGGACGGCACCCGCGTCGTGCTGGAGGCCGCGCGCTGGTTCGAGCCGATCGAGGGCGACGAGTCCCTCCTGCGCAGGTGCACCGGGCCGACCCTGGACATCGGCTCGGGTCCGGGCCGGCTGACCGTCGCGCTGAACCGCCGCGGCGTGCGGGCGCTGGGCATCGACATCACGCCGCGCGCCGTCGCCCACACCCGCAGAGCGGGCGGCTTCGCCCTGCTCCGGGACGTGTTCGACGAGGTCCCGGGCAGCGGCCGGTGGGCGACGGCGCTGCTCGCCGACGGCAACATCGGCATCGGCGGCAACCCCGAGCTGCTGCTGCGCCGGGTGCGGCAGCTGGTCCGGCCGGGTGGCACGGTGCTGGTCGAGGTCGCATCGCCGGAGGTCAGGAGCCGCGTCGACCGGGTACGGCTGCACCGCGGCCCGCTCGCCGGCGAATGGTTCGGGTGGGCGGCCGTGTCGGTGACCGACATCCGCCGGGTGGCCCGTGCCGGCGGGTTCCCGGCCGTGGAGTGCTGGACGGCTCACGGCCGCTGGCTGGCCTGCCTGAGCTAGGCGGGCCGGCGGTCATCGGCCTTCACCTGGTGGTGGCCGTCGGGGCGGATCAGGACCGCGCCGACGGCTCGCCACTCCGCGGGCGCGTCGTCCCCGAGCGCCCCTCTTACGTGGTCGCGCCCAGGTCGCGGGCGTGGGGGGTGAACGCGGCGAGAGGCCACCGCGCTGCCGCCCCCGCGAAAGTTTCACCCGGGGTTGACTGAAGGAGTCAGAAGCTTTTTAGTTTGGATGGCAGCCAAACTAAGCACAGGCAGGCAGAAGGGATCCAGCATGCGCAAGATCATGCGTTCCGCCGTCCCCGTTTGCGTACTGGCGACGGTCGCCGTCCTCTTCGCCCCGCCCGCCCTGGCCGCCACCTGGTCCTCCACCGACCGGTGGGGCACCTGGTCCAACGGCGGCTACACGCTCTACAACAACATCTGGGGCAACGGCGCCGGCCCGCAGACCATCTGGGCCAACTCCTACAGCAACTGGGGCGTGTGGGCCAACCACCCCAACACCGGCGGGGTGAAGTCGTACCCCAACGCCACCAAGTACGTCGGCAAGCGCATCAGCGCCCTCGGCAGCGCCACCAGCAGCTTCAACGTCACCGTGCCCAACGGCGGCTCGTACGCGACGGCGTACGACATCTGGGACTCGGCCAACGCGTACGAGATCATGCTCTGGATGAACAAGCACGGCGCCGTCGGCCCGCTCGGCACCCGCCAGACCGGCGCCACGGTGGGCGGCCACAGCTGGGACGTCTACCGCGGCAGCAACGGCGCCAACCAGGTCTTCTCGTTCGTCAGGACCGGCAACACCAACTCCGGCGCCGTGGACATCAAGGCGGTCCTCAACTGGCTGCGTACCAACGGCTGGATGGGTGACGTGACGCTCGGCAACGTGCAGTTCGGCTACGAGATCACCTCCTCCAGCGGCGGGATGGACTTCGTCACCAACAGCTTCTCCGTGTCCGCCGGCTGACCGTCCCCCTACGCCTCGGCGTGGTCGTCCCCGCGGTAGACGGCCATCAGCAGCGGGCGGGTCAGGGCGGCCATCTCGGCGGGTGAGCGCGGGCAGCCGTGCTGGAGCCAGTCGGTGGCGACGCCGATGAGCGCGCCCGCCGTGAACGCGGCGGGCACGTCATGCGGCGTCTGCGCCGTGTAGTCGGTCGGGGTGTCGTCCCCGGTGGCCGCGCGGCGCGCGCCGACATAGGCCGCGACGGTGGCGTGGCGGCGCACGTGGTTGATGACGCGCGCGCTGCCCTGGGGCCCGAGCACGCTGCGGTAGAGGCCGGCGTGCTCGTCGAGGTGGGTGAAGAAGGTCAGCAGCGTGTCGGGGGCAGTGTCCGGGACGTCCCGGACACCGGGGTCGGGGATGGCCTCGATCAGGTCGTCGATCATCGTGGTGCACGCCGCCTCGGCGAGCTCGTGCACGTCACGGTAGTGGTCGTAGAACGTGGAGCGGCTCACCCCGGCGCGTTCGGCGACGTCGGCGACGCTGATCCGGGACAGGTCGCCGTCCTGGACGAGGTCGATCAGCGTGCGTTGCAGGGCCGCCTGGGTGCGGCGCACCCGCGGGTCGCTCAGGTCGCTCTTTCTGTCTCTGGTGAGGGCCACGCCTCAGTGTACTGTGGCCTACATCTGTAGGTTAGCCTACAGATGTAGGGAAGTTTGGGAATGGCACGCTGATTGGGGACGACCGTGACCGCTGACTCCGCTGAGACGCTCCAGCTCACCCGCACCTGCCCGTACGCACCGCCCGAGCAGCACCTTCGCCTGCTGCGCGAGCAGCCGGTCACCGAAGTGAGGCTGCCGAGCGGTTCGAACGCCTGGGTCGCCGCCCGCTATGAGGACATCCGTACGATCCTGAGCGACCCGCGTTTCAGCGCCGACCGCCGCCATCCCAACGCCCCCAGGCTGAGCGGCGAGATGGCGCCCGGCGAGTCGCCGCTGCCCAAGATGATGCTGGAGATGGACCCGCCCGAGCACGGTCCGGCGCGACGCGCCGTGGTCGGGGAGTTCACACTCAGGCGCATCGCGGCCCTGCGGCCGCGCATCCAGCAGATCGTGGACGAGCACCTCGACGCCATGCTGGACGGCCCCCGCCCGGTCGACCTGGTGCGGGCGTTCGCCCTGCCGGTGCCCTCGCTGGTGATCTGCGAGCTGCTCGGCGTGCCGTACGAGGAGCACGACTTCTTCCAGACGCACTCCGCCCAGTTGCTCAACCGCGCCGCCACGCCGCAGGAGCGCCAGCACGCCGCCTTCGAGCTGGTCGTGTACCTGGACAAGCTGATCAGGGCCAAGGAGGAGGACCCGACCGACGACCTGCTCGGCCGCCAGGTGGTCAAGCAGCGCGAGAGCGGCGAGGTGGACCACGGCGCGCTGCTCAGCCTGGCGTTCCTGCTGCTCCTCGCCGGGCACGAGACCACGGCCAACATGATCTCGCTGGGCACGTACATGCTGCTGCGGCACCCCGAGACGCTCGCCGCGCTGCGCGCGGACCCGAGCAAGACGCCGGGCGCGGTCGAGGAGCTGCTGCGGCACTTCACCATCGCCGAGTTCGCGATCGCGCGGGTCGCCACCGAGGACGTGGAGCTCGGCGGGACGGTCATCCCGGCGGGGGCGGGCGTGCTCACGCTGGCCAACGCCGGCAACCGCGATCCGGAGGTGTTCGCGGACCCCGAGGCGTTCGACATCGAGCGCGACGCCCGCAGCCACCTGGCGTTCGGTTACGGCCCGCACCAGTGCCTGGGCCAGAACCTCGCCCGCGTGGAACTGGAGATCGTCTTCGACTCGCTGTTCAGGCGGATCCCCGGCCTGCGGCTGGCCGTGCCCGCCGAGGAGCTCTCGTTCAAGGACGAGGCCAGCGTCTACGGGATGCACGAGTTGCCCGTCACCTGGTGACGCGTTGAACCAAGTTCATGAATCGGCCCGTACCTCCCAGGAGTAAGCAATCACCTAACCAAGGGCCGATTCATGAACAAGCGCACCCTCGTTCTTCCTGGCCTGGCCGTCACCACCGCACTGGTCGCCGCTCCCGTGCCACCGGCCGCCGCGCAGACCAGCACTCCCGTCTACCTCGCCGCCAGCCTGGCCGGCAAGAACGAAGTGCCCGCACCCGGCACGAAGGTCGGCGATGACGACGGCAGTGCCCTCGCGGTCTTCCGCATCCACGGCAACCGCGTCGACTACGCCGTCCGCTGGAGCAACGTCAACGCCCCCAGCGGCTTCCACATCCACAAGGGCGACGCCGGCCAGAACGGCGAGGTCAAGATCCCCTTCATCACCACCGCCCTGCCGGCGCAGCTCCACGCCGTCAAAGGCACCGTCATCGTCAAGGACCTCAACCTCCTCGGCCGCATCCTCAACAACCCCATGGGCTGGTACGCCAACCTCCACAACGCCGACTTCGCCGGCGGCGCCGTACGGGCCCAGCTCCACCGCATCCGGCCCGTCGCCCTGGAGAGCGTCCTGGCCTATGGCTTCGGCCGCACCCTGACCACCCGCGCCGACGGCAAGCAGGAGATCCCCGCCCCCGGCACCAAGGTCGGCGACAGCGACGGCCGCGCAGCGTGGCTCGTCCAGCCCGAAGGCGACCGCGTCTGGTTCGCCGCCACCTGGAAGCACGTCGCCACGCCCACCGCCGCCCACGTCCACCGCGCCCCGAAGGGCAAGAACGGCCCCGTCGTCGTCCCCTTCTTCGAGGCCAAGGACGGCCTGCCGCCCAGCGTCAACGGCCTCGCCGGCAGCTCCAAGACCGACACCGCCACCGCCCGCCGGATCTGGAAGAACCCCAAGAACTGGTACGCCAACCTGCACAACGCCAAGTTCCCCGGCGGCGCGGTCCGCGGCCAGCTCTACCGGGGCGACTGGTAGCGGGCCCTCCTCGGCCCAGCGCGGGCGCGCTGGGCCGAGAGGCCGGTCCATCCAGGCACCCGCGGGCTCGTCCCCGCCCGGCCTACGCGTCCTGTTCCGCGGCGTCGGGTACGGGGACCGGATGCAGGCGGACCTGCGTGATCGCGTGGCGTTCGACGCCGAGGACCTCGATGCGCCAGCCGGCCACGGTCACCGACTCGCCCGGCGCGGTCGGCACCCGTCCGAGCTCGGCCAGGACCAGCCCCGCGACGGTGGTGTAATCGCCCTCCGGCTGCCCCTCCAGGTGCACGTCCACGTCCGGCAGGTCGTGCACCGGGAAGCCGCCGGGCATCGTCAGCGTCCCGTCGGCGCCGCGCTGGACGGTCTCCAGGTCGCTGTCGGTCTCGTCGTAGATCTCGCCGACCACCTCTTCGAGGAGGTCCTCCAGGGTGACGATGCCGTCCACGGCGCCGCGCTCGTCGACGACGAGGGCGAACTGCTGGCGTTCGGCCTTGAAGCGGCGCAGCGCGTCGGAGACGTGCACGCTTTCGGGAAGGACCAGGGCGGGCCGGGCGACGTCCGCGGCGACCTCGGCGTCCTGGGTGAGCAGGTCGCGCAGGTTGGCGATGCCGAGGGTGTCGTCCAGGTCGCGCCCGCGGACAACGGGCGCACGGGAGTGCCCGGAGGCCGCCAGTTCGGCCGCGGCCTGCCGGAGCGGGGTGCCGGCCTCGATCGTGAACACCTGGCGCGGCGGCACCAGGACCTCGCGCAGCACCCGCTCGGTGATCTCGACGGCTCCCGAGATGATCAGCCGCTGCTCCGGGGTGAAGCCGCGATGGGCGCTGACCAGATCGCGGATCTCCTCCGGGCTCATCTCCTCCCGGTGCAGGTTGGGGTCCCCGCCCATCGCCCGGACCGCCAGGTCGGTGGACTTGCCCAGGGCCCAGATGACCGGCCGCGACATGCTCCCCAGCACGCTCAGCGGCCGGGCGACCAGCAGCGCCCAGGTCTCCGCGCGCTGCATCGCCACCCGCTTGGGCGCCAGCTCGCCGAACACCAGGGTGAGGAACGTCAGCACCAGGGTGACGAGGATGATCGCCACCGGTCCGGCCGCGCCGCCGAGGAAGGACAGCACCGGCACCAGGGGCTCGGACAGGGTCACCGCCGCGGTGGCCGAGGCGAGGAACCCGGCCAGGGTGATGCCGATCTGGATGGTCGCCAGGAACTGGTTCGGGTCGCGGGCCAGCTTGGCCAGCGTCCGTCCTCCGCTGCTGTGCTGCTCCAGGCGGCGCAGCTGGCCCTCCCGCAGGGAGACCAGCGCGAGCTCGCTTCCCGCGAACACCGCATTGATCACGATGAGGACCGCGACCAGGGCGAGTTGCACCCAATAACCATCCACGAAAGGGGTTCCTCCAGACGCCATGACACTTGCTGTATTGCGCAACTATAAAACAAGTGTGGCGTCTACGGCGTCCTGCGGCCTCTGTCCCGGAATCTCCGGCGGGTGAGGGCCAGCAACGTGACCCCGTACAGGCCGACCACCGCCAGCAGCCACAGATAGCTCGTGGCAGGCAGCGCGACCAGCCCGAACGCGCTCGCCAGCGGCGAGAGCGGCAGCAGCAGGCCGACGGCGGCGAGCGCGCCCGTCGCCAGCCCGAGCGGGCGCGACACCCCGCTGATGGGGCGCAGCAGCAGCATGATGACGGCCTGGGTGAGCATGTTCTCGATGAACCAGCCGGTGTGGAAGGCCGGTGCCCCCGCCACGCCGAGTACCCAGGTCAGGACGGCGAACGTGACGAGGTCCGCCACGGCGTTCAAGGCCCCGAACCCGACGACGAAGCGCAGGATGGCACGTGGCCGCAGCCGGAGGGGGCGGCGCAGGACGGCCGGGTCGGCCCGGTCGAAGGCGAGGGCGAGCTGCGCGGCGTCGAAGCACAGGTTCTGCACCAGCACCTGGACGGGCAGCATCGGCAGGAACGGCAGCGCCAGCCCGGCCGCGAGCATCGCGATCACGTTCCCGACGTTGGACGACAGCGCGATGCGCAGGTAGGTGACGATGTTGCCGGTGCTACGCCGCCCGGCGACGACCGCGTGGTCGACCGCGGCGAGGTCCTTGGCCGCCAGCACGACGTCGGCCGCCTCACGGGTGACGTCCACCGCGCCCCTCGGGCAGATGCCGACGTCGGCCGCGCGCATGGCGGCCAGGTCGTTGACGCCGTCGCCGAGGAAGCCGACCGTGTGGCCGCGGGCGCGCAGCGCGCGCACGACCCGCGCCTTCTGCTCCGGGGTGCAGCGGGTGACCACCGTCGCCCGGCCGACCGCCTCGGCCAGCTCGGCGTCGGACAGGTCCGCCAGCTCGCCCGCGTTGACCACCGTGCCCACGCTCAGGCCCAGGTCCCGGCAGGTACGGGCGGCGGTCGCCGGATGGTCGCCGGTCAGCACCTTGGGAGTGATCCCCCGGCGGGACAGCGCCGCCAGGGCGGCGGGCGCCTCCGGCGACGGCTCGTCGGCCAGCGTGACGAAGCCGGCGAAGGCCAGCCCGCGTTCCTCGCCCAGACGGTGGACGGCAGGGCGGTCGGCAGGGTGGTCGGCCGTGGCGACCGCGAGCACCCGCAGCCCTTCCTCGGCCAGCCGGTCGGCCAGGCGGGCGGCCCGCAGGCGGTCCGGCGGGCTGAGCGTGCAACGTTCCAGCACCGGCTCGACTGCGCCCTTGACCACGACGCGGTGCGCCCCGCCGTCGCGGACGAGCGCGCACGAGACGCGGCTCACCGGATCGAACGGCGAGGCGTCCACGCCCTCGACGTCCCCATGGTCGGGCGCGCCGAGCAGGATCGCCTCGTCCAGGGCGTCGGGCACCGGCGGGTCGGCCAGGTGCAGCGTCCAGAAGCTGTTGATCGCGGCCCAGCGCAGCACCTCGGGATCCGGATCGCCGTCCGGGCCGATGGAGTCCCGGAGCACGGGACGGTCCCGGGTGAGCGTGCCGGTCTTGTCCATGCACAGCACGTCGATCGCGCCCACGTCGTGCAGCGCGGCCAGCCGCTTGACGATCACGCCGCCGCGCGCCAGCAGCGCCGACCCCCTGGCCAGGGCGGTGGTCACGACGACGGGCAGCATCTCGGGCGTGAGCCCGACGGCCACCGCGACCGCGAACGGCAGCGCCTCCAGCCCCCGGCCGCGCAGGACCGCGTTGGCCACCAGCGCCACCGGCGGGATGATCACCATGAGCCGGACCAGCGTCCAGGAGATGCCGTTCACCGAACGGTCGAACGCCGACAACCTGCGCGCCGGCGCGGCGGAGGAGCCCGCGAGCATCGTGTCCGCGCCGGTGGCCGCCACCACCGCCAGCGCGCTCCCCGAGACGACGCTGCTGCCCTGCCGGCACAGGTGATCGTCACCCTCGGGCAGGTCGAGCGCCCGCTTGGGGACGGGGGCCGACTCCCCGGTCAGCGGCGCCTGGTGCACCGTCAGCCCCCTGGCACGCAGCAGCCGGACGTCGGCCGGCACCAGGTCGCCGGGCCCCAGCTTGACCACGTCGCCCGGTACGAGCTGATCGACCGGGATCTCCCGCTCCCACGGCTCGGCATCCTCCGACGGGCGCCGCCGGACCGTCGCCGTGGTGGCCACCAGCTCCCGCAGCGCCGCGGTCGAGCGGTCGGCCCGGTATTCGCCGTTGGAGCGGAGCACGCAACTGGCCACGACCAGGAGCACGATGACGCCCGCCGTGCCCCAGGACGCGATCAGCGCCGACACCAACCCCAGCGCGAGCAGCACCATCGTGAACGGGTCACGCAGGCTGCGCGCCAGCCGGCGCGGCCAGGACACGGGACGGCGGCCGGGAAGGACGTTCTCGCCGTGGCGGAGCAGCCGGGCCTCGGCATCCGCCTCCACCAGGCCGCGCGGCCCGCTGTCCAGCAGCCGCAGCGCCTGCAGCCTGCTCAGGGCCGCGATGTCGCCCTGCGCCGGCCGGGACGGCGTGCTCGGCGCCTCAGGCGCCCAGACCATGGGCATGTCCCCCCGGGCGACCCGCCCGCTCGGCAAGGCGCCCCACCAGCACCTGGACCGTGGCGACGATGTCCTGATCGTCGATCAGGTAGACCACCCTGCGCCCCTCGCGCCTCGACCGCACCAGGCCGGCCAGCTTCAGCTTGGCCAGGTGCTGGCTGACCGCGGGGAGCGCGCCGCCCACCCGCTCGGCCAGCCCGGTCACGTCGCACTCGCCCTGCGCCAGCGCCCAGACGATGTGCAACCGCGGAGGCGACGACAGCAGCCCGAAGGCGGCCGCGGCTTCGGCCAGCACGTCGGCGGGCGGGTCGCCGAGCTCCCCTGTCGCCACCGTCATTCCTCTTCCGGACATAGCCGCCCAGTCTAGGCGGTCACGGCTTGGCCTGCCCGTCCTCCCGTATGCCCGCGCGCAGCCTGGCCGCCTGCTCCTCCAGCCGCCGCGCCTGCTCCTCCAGCGACGGGCCGGCGGCCGGCGGCGTGGCCGGCTCGGCCGGCTCGGCCGGTTCGTCGTCGCGGAGCTTGCCGGCCTCGGCTTTGAAGATCCGCAGGGAGCGGCCGACGGCCCGGGCCGTCTCCGGGAGCTTCTTCGCGCCGAAGAGCAGCACGAAGACCAGGGCGATGATGAGGATTTCAGCCCATCCGAGATCCTGCATGAGGAGTCCTAACGTTGCTCAGATGCGCAAGTATAGGAGTGTGCGGGCACGGCGAGGGACGGCCCACCTGAGAGAGCGCCCGGCTGAGCGCGGTCGGCTCGATCGGCTCGTGTCGGCTCGGTCAGCGCGGTCGGCTCGGTCAGCTCGGCGCCGGAAGCTCTATCAGGCCCGCGAACTCGGGACTGGGGCGGACCTTGATCTCCCGCCACAGCAGCTCCGTGAACGCGCGCACGGCACGGACCGCCTCGACCAGGTTGCCCTCGGCGAGGTGGATGCGGACGACCAGGCGCTGGGAGCTCTCGCGCAGCGGCTCGTACTCGACGGCGGCCAGCGCGAGGTCCAGCGCGCGGCCGTAGGCGCCCCAGGTGAGCTGCCGTTCGGCCATGGCCTCCAGGGTGTGCAGCTGGAGCTGGCGGACGCGCTCGCGGACGGCGACGACCCACTCGTCGTACCAGCCGGGCAGCAGCACGCCGCGCGGCGGCACCCACGAGCCGTCGTCCTCGGCCTGCGCCGGTCGCCGCACGTGCAGCCGCCGGCTCAGCGCCTGCAACTCGTCGACGTCCACCGAGACCCGCGAGTCCAGCCGCATGGCCGCCCCGCCCGTGACGATCAGCCCCGGGCAGGCCCGGCCGGCCCGCCAGAGGGTGGTGCGGAGGTCGGCCTGCGCGTGGGCCTCGCTGGAGTCGGGCCACAGGCTGCCTGCGGCGAAGTCACGGGTCGCGGTGCCGTGCAGGCCGAGAAAGGCGACCAGCCGCCGAGCGCTGTGCGGGAGCTCGCCCCACCGTGCACCGCCCGTCTCAGCGCATGCCGACACCTCGAAGGTGCCCAGCAGGCGCAGGCTCACCGACCCCTCCGGCCGTGCAACGTACGCCGCGACAGCAGAAGTGCTGTCCATCGGGCGCCCCTCCTATGCACGAACAGATCCCCCTGGGTTTTATGTTGTCCGCAGATGATCTGTCAATAGGGCGCTACCGTCTGTGAATGAAGCGGTCATGAGCTGGGCTTTTGAGCTACACTCGGCGCTCGACAAAATCGCGTTGAAACTGCCGAAAATCCCATTCTCCGTTTATTCCGAGCGATAATCGAAAAGCACGCGGCTCAGCCGTATTTGGTCAGTTCCGGGTGCCGGCGCAGCGCCTCGTAGGTCTTGCGGTCGGGGGCGTAGGCGTCGGCGCGCGAGCCGTCCTCGCCGCGTTCCCGGAAGACCGCGCGAAGCCGGTCGACCAGCGGGTCCCACTGCGTGTAGACCGGCTTGAGCTTGTTGAGCGCCTGGATGACGGCGATGACGTCCGGCCCCCGGTACCACGGCGGATGCTCGAGTTCCTTGCGCGCCTCGGCGAAGACCGCCCTCTCCTGGTCGCGCAGCGTCAACAGGGCGGGGATCAGGCTCCGGATCTTGGCGTTGCGCTCCTCCACCGCGTCGGCGTCAGGAGCGGGCGCGGGCGGAGGCCCCACCGTCTCCTTCTGCGCGGGCGCGGGCGCCGGCGGGGGTCCCACCGTCTCCTTCTGCGGGGGCGCGGACGCGGGCCCCAGTGCCGCCTTCAGCTTGCGCAGCTCGGCGCGGATCTCCGTCTGCCTGTCGCCGATCCTGCGCAGCATCTCGGCCACCGCCGCCACGTCGGTGAACTGCTCGGAGGCGGCCGTGATGGCTCTGGCGGCCTTGTCGAGCCTGAGGTTGTCGGCCTTCAGGCCCGCCTGGGCCTCCTCGAAGGCCCCGGCCGCGGCGCGGGCCTTGAGGTGGGCGACCCGGTCGCCCACCACGATCGTCTCGAACGCCTCCCGCTCCTTGGCCAGCTCGGCCGGCCAGTCGTAGCGCACGCCGCCCTCGGCCTGACCCTGCGGCCGGACCACCGCCTGCACGGCGTCGGACGCGCCGTCGTTGCGGCTGGCGTACTCGGCGAGCGCGCGGCTCATCGCCTCCCTGTCCGCGCCGCCGGCGGCGATCCTGCGGCCGAGGAGCTGCCAGTCCTGGAAGCTCGCGATCCGGCCGCGGAAGGCGTGGTTCCACCTGCCGGGTTCCCGGGAGATCGACGCGATGGTCGCGAAGTCGTCGTCCGACAGCTTCATCCCGATCACCTCGGTGCGCGGCTGCAGCAGCTTGCTGCCGCCGGTGGCCAGTTTGAGCGCGCTGGCGACGGGCGACTGGTCGGCGGCGGAGGCCAGCGCGCGGGCCGAGGCGCCCAGGTCGGTCTCCGAGGTGGTGGTGCTCACGTCGCCCGTGGCCCTGTTGCCGGGACCGACGGCGGCGGTGACGGCCTGCTCGGTCCGGTATTCGAGCTGGGGGCCCGACGCCGCCCCGGCCTTGAGCCCGCCGCCCGTCGCCCCGGAGAACAGCTTGTGCGTGCCCTCCTCGCCGACGACCGTCTTCTCCGCGAAGGAGTGGGTGGTCGAGATCGACGCCTCCAGCCCCGCCACGCCGACCTTGGGGGTCAGCGTGGTCGACCAGCCGCTGCCTGACTCCGTACCCACCACCCGGGTGGGGTCGGCGGCGGCCAGGGCGGTCAGTTCGGCCGCGCCGTCGACCGCGAGTATCCGGTCGAACCTGGTCCGGTAGTCCGGGTCGCCCGGGTTCAGGCGGAAGGTGACCGCCCGGCCCTCCGACGTCGTCCTGCCGTAGCTGAGGCCGCCGCTCACCGCCCCCGACGAGCCGGACGCGCCGACGGACTTCGCGGTCTCCGCCACCACCTCGACCGTGACCAGCACGGCCCCGCCCCGGCGCGCCACCGTCCGCTTGAGCGACCTGCTCCTGCTGTAGGAGACCTCGGCGCCGACCGGCGATCTGCCTGCGCCGGTCACGCCGAGCGAGCCGCCGACGCCCTTCCTGGCCTCCAGGCTCGCCTGGTCGCCCTCGCCGAGCTTGGCCGCCTCGGCGGCCGACACCGGGGCCGCCAGGGTGGTGAGCAACTGGCGCGCGTCGTCGACGCTGCCGCGCGCGACGAGGTTGACGACCCGCAGCTCCTGCTCCGCGCCGCCCGCCCCGTCCCGAGCCAGGTCCCCGAGGTAGCGCCTGGTCTCCTCCTCGCTGAACCGGTGGACGAACGTCCCCATCACCGTCCCCGTGACCGACAGCGACGCGTTCGCCGTGCCCTTCCGTCCCGCCCCGCCGCCCACCGTGCCGGACGCGCCGATCGTGACGGTCACCATGAGCTGGTACGCCGGCGGCTCCGTCGCCTCCACCCGCGTGGCCTTCACCACCACGCCGGCGTTGCCCGCGACGGACCTGGTCGTGGTGAAGCCGTTGCCGTACGCGGTGGTCCGCTGCGCGCTCGCCGCCCCCTGCCCGCCGAACCCCTCGGGGCCGGCGACGAGGCCGGCGCTCGCCTGACGGCCGGTCCGGGTCCCCTGCTGGAGCCTGCCCTCCTCGTCGAACGTCCCCGTGGCGGTGTCCTTGCTCCGGGTGAGGGTCAGGCTGCCCTCGTTCCGCGCCACCGTCGTCCCGGTCGTGCTCTTGGACGTGACCTCAGGGGTCCTCTTGGAGGGAGCCACGGGCACGGGGGGCGCGGACGCCTTCGGCGCCGCACCAGAGGGCGTGCCAGGCGCAGGCGCTGGGGCAGGCGCGGGCGCTGGGGGCTTGGCCGGTTTGGGGGTGGGGGGCTGCTGAGGAGCTTCCGGTTTCGGCTTGGCCTTGGGCGCCTTCGGCTGGGCCTGTGCCTGCTGGAGGATCTCGTCGTCCGCGTTGGCCGGGACCGGGAGGGTGTCCGCCTTGGGCAGCGGGAACCGGATCAGCCGCCGCCTGGCCGGAGGTGCGGCCGGGCCGGTGGGCGGGGCTCCCTCCGGGCGCGCCGGGTGGCGTCGCTCGACAACCGGTTCGGGCCTCGGCGGCTTGCGCGGGAGCTTCTTGATGGCCTCCAGCGCCGGTGAGATGTTCGCGGGGACGTGCTCGCGCTCCGGATCCTTGGCCCGGGGGCTGGCGGCGGTGGCGCCGGCCTGCCCGAGCTTGGCCGCGCAGTGCGGGCAGATGTTGGAGCTGGCGCCGACCGCGACCAGCTTGAGCCCGTGCTTGGCCGCGTAGGCGGCCAGCCTCGCCTCCGCGTCCTTGAGCGCCTGCTGCGCCGTACGCTTGCGCTTCGGCTCGTCAGACTGCGACGTCTCCCCCTCGGCGGCCCCGCCCTCATGCTGGTCGGCGAGATGCGGTCCCGGCGCGGACGCCGGATCGGTCTTCGGCACCACTCCCGACTGAGGCACCGGCTCGGACTCGGGCTCGGCTTCGTGGACGAGCGCGAGCGCCGACCCGGGCGTGGGCATCGGGCCGGGGACCGGCGACGGGGCCGGTGAAGGAGCGGGGGCCGGTGAAGGAGCGGGGGCCGGTGACGGGCCGGCCTTGTCGGCCGGAGCCGGTGCGGCGGGGTCAGCCGGTACGACCTTGAGAGCGGGAGCCTTCTGTCTCGGTTGGCGCACGGCCTTGACCCACGTCTCCCCCGGCTCCAGTTCGTCGTCCACGAGCTTGCGGCGGCTGCCGTTGGAGGTGGTGACGAGCTGGTGCAGGTTGCCTTCCTCGTCCACGCCATAGGCGACACCGACGGTGACGTTACCCCGGGCGAGCCCCTCATCCGCCTTACGGCGTTCCTCAGGGGTGAGGTCGTCGGGTGGCAGTGTCCTGCCCTCCTGCGCCGCCTGGGCGATCTTCGCCTCCCGGGCCGCCTGCCGCTGGGCGACCTCCTTCTGGACGACACGATCCATCAGCTCGTTCGCCCGCAGGTCGGCGGCGTCCTGGAACTCCCGCAGCCGCCCGAGCGCCTCGGCGTCCTCCGGGGCCGCGGGGCCGCCCGTCTCCTCCGCCATGGCCAGCCCGACCGACGCGCTGCCGCCCACGGCCACCGGACCGCTCTCGTGAGCCGCCGTATCGGTCACAGCGTCGGCCGCCGCGTGGGCCGCGGCCTCGAGGCCCGCGTGGCGGGTCGGCCGCGGCCCCGCGCCGCCGCGCTGCTGGATGACGTGGGCCAGCTCGTGGGCGAGCAGGTGCCTGCCGTCGGGGGTGTGCGGCGCGAACCTGCCGGGGCCGAAGACGATCCGCTCGCCGACCGTGTACGCGCGGGCGCCCAGCTCGCGCGCCGATCTCCCGGCCGGGCCGTCGGAGTGGACCCTGACCTGGCTGAGGTCCTGCCCGAACCGCTGCTCCATGGCCGTACGCGTCACCCGGTCCAGCGGCTCGCCCCTGCGCGCCAGCTCCCTGCGGGCCGCGGCGGGGACGGGCGCCGGGCCCCGCGCGGCTTCGGCACGTCGGTCGCCGGCCGCCATGGTCACAGACCGTGCGTGAGCGGCAGCGCGAACGACGTCCGCCAACCGGTGACCCCGTCACCCTCGACGACGGCCAGCGGCGCGTAGTGGTAGGCCACGCCGTGCGGGCCGCGCCCCTGGGGATGGGGCCAGATGACGTCGCCCAGCGTGCGGCGCGCGGGGAAGACCCAGTAGTCGCCGGTGCGGTAGCGGTGCGGGTTGCCGCGCTCGCCGGCGAGGAAGCGCACCTCGACGCCCCGCTCCAGCGGGATCCACCCCGCGTCCTTCCTGGCCGCCTGCGCCTCGGTCACCGGAACGGCCCCGTCAGGGGACTTGCCCGGCGGCGTGTGGTCCCAGCGCCGCAGGTACGGGTGACGGCGCCGGTCGATCGCGGGCGGCGGCGCGTCCAAGGTCACGGTCGACAGGTCCACGTCCACGTCCACCACCTGGCGCAGCGGCGCGGCCGGACGCGGCCGGCCCAGCTCGCGGCGCAGCGAGACGGCGTCGTCCACGGCCTCCACCCACTGGCCGACCTCCAGCGTGGTGTGCCGGTCGCGGCCCAGGCCGCTCACCTGGACGACGGGCCCGTCGCTCGCCTGGACCGGGTAGATCACCGAGCCGTTGTCCCGCGACCAGGCGAAGCTCGCCCCTTCCCGGGCGGTGCCCCCGCTGCGGATCTCCACCCGGTAGAGCTGGTTCTCCCCGGTGTATCCCGCGTCGGACGGCGCGGTGCACGGGTCGTCGTCGGCCTCGTGCGGGCGCGTGGCCCGTACCTGGAGGACTCCCCGGTGCTCCGCCGACGCGGCCTCCGCGATCCAGTCGGCGACCCAGGTCTCCACCGGCACGTCGCCGGCCGGCACGGGCACGGCGCGCACCTGCCAGACCACCTGCGCGCGGCTGCTGGTGTCGGGGTGGTGCGGGCCGAGCGCTGGCTCGTGCAGCGCCGGGTCCTCCACCTCGGTGACGTGCCGCTCCCAGACCTTCAGGTAGGCCAGGTACCTGCCCTTGGGCAGCCGGTCGGCGCCCCCGGCGTCCAGCACGGCGTGCGGCTGCCTGGCGTAGGTGGTCTCGGCCGGGTTCTCGACGCCGATGCCGTTCACGTAGTAGCGGCCCGCCCCGATGGTGAAGTCCGCCACGGCCGGGTCGCCGATGGCGAAGCCCAGTCCGGGGCCCGCCGGCCCGGCGTGGGGGCCCATCAGGTCGGCCAGCGCGCCGCGCAGCTGGTGCAGCAGGATCGCGGTCTGCTCATTGCGGTCGGCGTCCAGGCCGATCCTGCCCTGCAGGTCGAAGACCGCGGAGTAGCCGCGCTCCGGCGAGAAGGTGATGTTGGAGAAGTCTCCGTGCACTGCGCTCTCCCTAGGTGGCGTTGATGACGGCGGCATCGACACCGAGGGGGACGAACCCGTTCAGGTGGTCGACGAGGTTGGCGAGGCTCCGCGCCTCGAACAGGTCGTGGAAGGCGCCCATCTCGGCGCCGTCCGCGGCTCCTGTGCGGATGGCGTCGGCGCAGGTCTCGTGCAGCCGGCAGTAGCCGGGCGTGCCGTACCTGACGCTGGTGAACCTGGGCCGCAGCCGGTGGTCCGCATCGGGCGGGCACCGGTAGCGGGGCGGGCCGCCGTGGCAGGCGTAGGAGACGTAGGAGTAGCGCGCGCAGCCGGTGTCGCGCCTGGCCACGTGCACGCAGCCGGTCACGATGCTGTCCTCGGCGAGCCTGAGCAGGTAGACGCGCAGCCGGCCGAGCACGGTGCAGCGGCGCAGGGTCAGGTCGGCGTAGGCGTTCCGGTCGTCCACGCCCGTCACGGCGGCCAGCTCGCGGCCGGTCGCGTCGATGATCGAGTCGTACGCCTCGACGACGAGCGGCTCCCCCGCGGTCTCGTCCTGGTCGACGAGGATCGTGCCGACGATCGACCGTTCGACGCGCAGGCGGGCGGTGGTGCGGCGCAGCTCGATCGACGGCTCCTCGCCGTGGCGGGGCTCGCACCGGTCGTCCAGCTCCCAGCCGGGCACGAGGGTGCAGTGCCTGATCGTGACCTCGCCCACCTGCCCGGTGATGTCGACGCTGCGGCCCGAGATCACGAGCCCGTCGAGGAGCAGGCGGGGGCGGCGCGCGGAGGGCGGCGGGCAGTCGGCGGGGCCGCCCGGCGGCGGGGTCTTGGAGCGGGCGCGCACCAAGAGCGCGTCGAACCTGTTGGCCCGCTGGTTGAGCAGCCTGATCACTGGCCGCTGGTACGGCGCCGCCCGCAGCTCCAGCCGGTCGTCCAGGTCCAGCTCGACGCAGAGCGCCTCGGTGTAGTCGGCCGAGTCGACGATCTCCACGAGCACGTCGTGCAGGGACGGGTCGGCCTCCCTGTCCTCCTGCCACTGCCGGAGCGCGGCGGTGATCGAGCCGAACCCGTCACCGCCCACGACGTACCGGCGGCGCTCGCCGGCGGGGGCGGTCGGCCGGGCGTAGGCGCCGCCGCCCATGCGCTCGCTGAAGCCGTAGCTCCAGCTCACCCACACGCCCTCCTCCGGCGCCTCGTCCGGCGGGAAGGCGATCCTGCCCAGCACCGGGTCCACGACCACCTGGCCCGGCTGGGGCCGGTAGCGCCAGTCGCTCAGGTCTGCGCCGACGATCCGGCTCGCGGGGACGGGGTTGTCCAGGCTGTCGCGCCAGATCCGCAGGGCGCGGCCCGGGCCGTAGTACTCGGTCACGGCCGCGGCGAACTCCTCGCGGCCGATCGGGTGCGGCAGGTCGGCGGGTCCCGACAGGTGGGCTGCCTTCGGCCCCGTCCCCTGCGGGGCGAACAGCTGGGTGTCGATGCCCAGCACGTTGACCAGGTAGCGGCTGTAGCGCTGGTCGACGCAGAACGCCGGGGCCCGGGTGACGGGGAAGGACAGCAGCCGCCACACGTACAGGGCCAGGCTGGGGATGTTGTGCAGGCCCCTGGTCAGCTCGCTGTCGATCCGGCGCACGTCGGCCAGCCTGGGGGCGGTGTCGAAGGGCCCGCCGACGCGCTCGCAGGCGACGAGGTCGCGCACGTCGAAGGTGGCCGGCCGGTCCGGCCGCAGGTGCCGCAGGTGCTGGTCGCGCACCAGCATCCGGTACGTCTCCACCGCCCGCGCGGGCCGGCCGGCGACGTCGAAGGCGAGCTGTTCCAGCGCGGCGGCGGTGCCCTTGCGGCGGCGTACGGCCACCGCGTCCGCCACCTCGGCGCGGGAGACGCCCTCCCTGTCGATGCCGACCAGGGCCGCGATGTACGGCACCACCCACTCGTCGCAGGTCTCGGCGAACCAGTTGGCGTACCAGGTGTCGAGGTCGTCCTCGATGACGCGTACCTGCTCCTCGATGACCCTCAGCAGCGCCCGCAGCGGGTGGCCCTGCTCCTCGTCCCTGCTGCGGTGGATGGCGGGCAGCAGCGCGGCCAGCTCGTCGCGGGTCATCGGGCCACCTCCACGTGCAGGACGACGAACCCGTCCAGGCCAGGTCGGATCAGGACGAGCTCGGCGGGGTCGATGTGGACGCCGTCGGCCCGGGTCCTGGCCGCTCGCGCGGGTATCCGGTCGGCCACGCCGGTGACCGCGGCGGCGTCCGGGGCGGTCGTGCCGCGGGTGGCGCCCAGCCGTACGACGTGGGCGAACGCGACGCCGGGCACGCGCTGGAGCGCCGCGACGACCTCGGACAGGTACACGGCGCGCCCGAGGGCCCGCGCGTCGAACCCGAACGCCGACTCCAAGGCCGCGCGGGCCTGCGGGCCGACCAGGTCGGGGGTGCGGTCGGCGTCGATCCACACGTTGGCCTCCAGGACGACGTTCCACAGGGTGCGCGGCGCCGCGGCGACCGGCACGCCGGGGTCGCCGTAGCGGCGGCAGGCCGCGAGCAGGCCGCGCAGGAGGTCGGAGTCCGGCTCGATCGGCGCGTCGTCCACGCCGGCGACCGTCAGGTGGACCAGTTCCCTGCCGCCCGCGCTCAGGCGGGTCGCCTCGGCCTTGCCGACGCCCGCGCGGGCCAAGGTGAAGTCCGCGTAGTCGCGCAGGCCCACCAGCCGGTCCATGGCCAGCGTCGGCAGCGGCGCCCGGCCGCGCAGCGCCGGGTCCGCGTCGTGGTCGGTGCCGCCACCGGCGCGCAGCGGGTTGGTCACCGCGCTGACGCCCAGCGGTTTGGTCTGCAGCTGGCTGAGCTGCCCGGCGCCCACGTTGCCCGCCCTGCCGATGCCCACGCGGTAGGTGAAGGCCACGTTGCCGGTGCCGGTGGGCAGCCGCGATCCGCGCCTGCCGTCGCCGAACTCGACGGTCGCGCCGCCCGCGGCGTCCACGCTGAGCTGGTAGGCCCGCTCGGACGGCCCCGCCCAGGCCAGCTCGGGGACCTCGTGCCAGGCGATCCCGCCCACCCTGACGACCAACTCCGCCTCGGCGCCGTCGGCGTCGGGGGTGGCGACGTACGTCAGCGGCTGCTGGCCCAGGGTGAAGCGCTGGCCGGCCGTGCCGGCGTCGCCGCTGCCGGCCGCGGGTTCGAGCTTCGTCTCGCCGTTCGTGGCGCGTACGACGTTGGCCCAGACGGTGACGGTGGAGCGGCGGTAGCTGCCGCGCAGCGGGGCCGCGAGGTCCAGCACGGTGTGATCCGGCACGCTCCCCGAGGAGGAGACCCGCCGGGTGCCGATGACCCGCGCGACCTCGCCGCCCGGCGGGGTGAGGGGGCCGGCGTCCTGCGGCATCCCGGACACGACGATCGTGCGGCCGGTCGGCAGGTCCTGGATCACCACTCCGAGGTCGATCGAGCCGCCCTCGACGGGCCCCGTGACGGGCTCGTCGGCCAGGACGAGGGGCTCGGCCTGGGCATAGAAGGTGTATCCGCGCAGCTCGGCGAGGGAGCGTCCGGCGTCGCCGTGCTCCTCGGGGAACCAGGGCGCCACCAGCACGAGCGCCGTCACCCTGCCGGAGAGGCCGTAGCGGGCCAGGCCCAGCGTACGCACCTCTTTCACGAGGTTGACGTGCACGAGGCCGTCGCCGGAGACCACCACGATCCAGCTGCCCGGCAGGATGCGCGGGTAGTCGGCGTCGAGCGGGAGCAGGGTGCGCGCGCCCGAGTCGGAGTCGTACAGGCTCTCGTCGAGCTCCCAGTCGGGGTCGTCCGCGGCGACCTCGGCGATCCGGGGTGTCGGGGGCGGGAGCGGGGCGGCGGCGCCGAACGTGGCCGCCTTGGCCCGCAGGACCTCCAGCCGGACGAACTCCGCCTCCTCCTCGCCGTCCTCGGCCAGGCCGAGCGGGAGGGACTGCAGCCGGACGGCGGTCACCTGGGCGTCCAGGTCGGTCTCCGCCGACTCGACGATCCTCAGCAGGGGCGATCCGTCGGTGAAGTGGAAGAGCAGGCGGTCGTTGGGCGCGAGCCCGGTCGCGACCCCTTCGACGTGCACCACCCGCAGGGAGGCCGCGCGGCAGCGGGTCAGCCGGGTCGGGCGGCGCAGCCTGGGCGGCAGCGCGCCCCACGACGGGCGGGCCACCAGCTCCCCGGCCGTCTCGAAGATCTGCGGCTTGGCGCCGGGGTCGGGCACGCTCTGGACCCTGGCGCCCGCGGGCACCCGCACGAGCGGGTCGGCGGGGTCGGGGTCGAGGGTGTAGGCGAGCCAGGCGCTGGCCGCCAGCCCCGGCCGGGGCCGGTAGCCGACGAGCGCGGCCAGCTCCACCAGCGAGCGCCGCTCCTTGGCCGTCGCGAGGTAGCCCTCGTTGGCGATGCGTTCCTGGTAGAAGGTCAGCACGTCGCCGACGCAGGCCCACGCGTCCAGCAGCGCCAGCGCGGGGTCGTCGGGGGCGCGCGTGGTCAGCCTGGCCAGCTCGGGATGGTCGGCGGAGGCCAGCCGCCCGATCATCGTGGCCAGGAACGCCGCCCGGGTGCCCACGCGGACGCTCAGGCTCGATCGCCCCGGAGGGTTGGCCGTCGGCAGCGGTGTGCCCGAAGCGCACCGGCCGCAGCATCCCGCCGCTTCACCGCAGCTCATACCGGCTCACCGCCCTCCCACGAGATCCAATGTCAACGTCCCGGCCGAGGGGATCTCCAGCGGGCCGAACGCCAGCGCGCCGCCGGCGGGCACGGGCGGGCCGGTGGAGACCGTACGGGCCAGCCGGACGACGCTCGCCGACACCACTCCCGGCACGGCCATGGCCTCGGCCAGGATCCGGCTCACGTACAGGCCGGCGCCGAAGGTGAGGCGGTCGGGGTCGAACATGCCGCCCGGCGCGTCGCCGAGCCTGGCCCGCAGCGCGACGGTGACGGCCGAGCGGGGCGCGGTCGCCGCCAGGCAGACGCGCAGCCCGAGGTCGACCGCGACCGGCCGGGGCGGGTCGGCCCGCAGGTCGTGCCCGATCCGCCGGACCTGCTCCAGCCGGGTCCGCACCGCCTCCAAGGGGAACTCCTCGCCGCATCGGCCTCGCAGGGGGTCGATCGCCACGTCGGCCTCGTACCAGCCGCCGGTCCAGGCCAGGTCGGTGGCCGCGCTCTGGACGCCCGGCTGGGCGGCGGCGATCGTGGCGTAGTCCTCGGCGGTGACCGCGCGTACCAGGCGGTGCCGGTAGGCGGTGGGGCCGAGCAGGCGGGCGTCGGCGACCGGTTCGGGGTCGACGCCGCCGGTGGCGGCCAGCGGGTTGCGTACGCCGGTCACCGGCACCGCGATGGGGCGGGAGGCCACCAGGTGGGCCACCGCCTCGGGGCCGACGTTGCCGGCCGTCCCGTTGCCGACCCGCAGGCGCAGGTCGAACCGCTGGCCGGGGCGGACCCCGCGGCCGTACCTGCCGTCGCCGAAGCGCAGGTGCGAGCTGCCCTCGTCGTCCACCTCGACGACGACGTGCCGGTCCTCGGGGCCGCTGCCGATCAGGTCGGCCCGCACCGTCCAGCTCTCGCGGTCGGAGGCGAGCCAGAGCTGGGCCAGTGCCGTACGCGGGTCCTGGGTGAGCGCGGCCGCGGCGGGGCCGGCGGCGACCGGCTCGGCGGGGTCGAGCCCCGCGCCGGTGCCCCAGGTGGCGGCCACCTCGGCCGCGTCGGCGGCGTCCAGCGGCAGGCCGAGACGGGCCTGGGCGGTCAGCCTGGCCAGCCTGGCGGCCTGCCGCGGCCGGGTGTCCGCGGGGATGCGGGCCAGCGTCAGGGCCTGGCCTTCCGCGACGGTCTCGGGAGCAGGGTAGGGCGCCCGGCGGGTGAGCGGCGCCTGCGGCAGCACGGGCTCGAAGCGCACCCGTACGGGGTCGCGCTCCGGGCGGCCGGGCCCCTCGCACCGCACGGGGCCGGGCTCCCCTTCGGGCACGGTCAGCGTGCCGGTCCCGGTGGCGCCGTGGTCGACGAGGACCACGTTCGCCCTGGCCACGCTCACGTCCTCGAACAGGCAGCACTCCTCGCCGCCGATGGCCGCCAGGCACAGGTCGAACGTCAGGGCGTCGGCGCACGCCCAGCTCACCCGGAGCAGCGGCTGGTCGTACACCGGGTCGTCGAGCTCCTCGACCTCGGTCAGCCGCACGGCCTGGCGGTGGGTGACGTCCGCGTCACCCGGCACCCCGGTCAGCGGGCCGCGTACCTCCTCGAAGATCACCACGTCGCCGGGGCACAGGCCGAGCAGCCGCTGCGACCGCTCCTCGTCGCACCAGCCGTCCACGAGCGTGGCGGCCGTCGCGCCGCGCGGCAGGCAGCACTCCTCGCCGCCCCAGGTCCACAGCCGGATGCGGTTGCGGGCGGGGCTGACGGCCACGTCGTGCGCCGGCACCGGTTCGTACACCTGGTGGCCGCCGCCGGGCGCCAGGCGGCGCAGCTCGCCTTCCGAGACCATCGGGCGGCCGCCGAGCGCCGGGACCGCCGTCACGAACCGGTAGGTGCCCGCGCGCAGGACCCCGGCCTCCTCGACCTCCAGGTGCACCCAGGTGCGCGCGTTGCAGCCGTCGTGCATCCGGTAGTCGACCAGCCGCAGGTGCCGCCGCACCGACGTCCGCAGCCGGGCCGTGCCGAGATACGCCTCGGTGGCCACCGCGTCCTGGCGGTAGGAGAGCCGGTCGCCGACGTAGGCGAGCAGCTCGACGAGCGTGACGCCCAGGTCGGGTACCTGCCGGTCGGTCCAGGCGGGGGAGGTCAGCGCGAGCCGGTCCAGGATGAGCCGGCGGAAGCTCGCGTAGTCCTTGGCCAGGTAGTCGATGACCGCCCGGTCCTCCTCGCCCGGCGGGCAGGGCGCCGTCGCGCCGCAGTCGCTCTCCTCGCCGCAGTCGCCAGTGAAAGTGAAGGCGGCGCGGGCGTAGCGGGGGTCGAGGTCCTGGACGCCGGTCAGCTCCACCTCGTACGGCGAGCGGTCCCCGAGCCGGTCGAGGTGGACGACCAGCTCGTCGTAGCGACCGGCCCGCGCGGCGACCACCTCGACGTGGACGGCCCGCACCACGCGCCCGGGACCGGTGATGGCGACGTCGTCCGCCTCCGGCGCCGGCTCGGGCGCCTTGCCGAACAGCAGCAGCCGCAGCGTGCGTGCCTCGTTGTCGACCTGAACGCCCGCGATGCCGCCCCACCCGCGGGCGCGGTCCCGTTCGCGCCGCCCGCGGGGCGGGCAGCCGTCGTCGGCCGTCATGGCCCGGTCCTCCGTTCGACGGTGACCGAGTTGAGCTCCCCGGTCAGCACCAGCACGTACGCCACCGACACCAGCAGCGCCCCCTCCTCGGCCCGCACGTCCACGCGCTCGACCCGCAGGTCGTCGGGCAGCCACTGCTGCAGCGCCGCCTGGAGGGTGTATTCGACGGCCCCGGCCAGTTCGGGGCTGTTGGGGGCGAAGACCAGCCGCAGGACGCCGGTGCCGAAGTCGGGCCGGTTGACCCGCTCCCCCGGGATCGTGAACAGCAGCTGCTCCACCATGTCGCGCACGTGGTCCTCGTCCGTGGTGGTGGCCGACCTGCCGTGCGCGTCGACGTGGAAGGGGAAGTCGAGGTGGGTGCTCATGATCCCGCCGCCCTGAGCTGCGTCGAGGTGATGACCGGCGTGCCCTGCGGGGCCTTGGCCGCCGACTGGCTGACGCCGGCGCCGGGCCCCGCGGGTTCCAGGACGACCGGCTTGCCGAGCACGAAGACCCGGGTGGAGGCGGCCAGGGCGAAGTCGACGGTGACGCAGGGGCTCGGCGGGGTCGCGCCCGACAGCGAGCAGCCCGCCACCGCGACCACGTCGGCGACGGTCACCACCGGCGCGCCCCCGGCCAGCACCACGCTCTGCCCGGGGACGATCGTGGCCTTGCCCTGGTGCAGGCAGGTCACCTGGGAGGCGGCGGTCAGCAGGAATCCCGGCATCGTCGGCACCCCCTCTCAGGCCGGCTTCACGACGAGCGCGCCGTTGTTGATGTTGACGAGCCCGACGAGGTTGATGGCCGGCGCGGTGATGGTCACGCCCGAGGTGTCGACCGTGATGGCCGCCGACTGCGACTGGAGCAGCACGCCGCTGCCCTTCATCGGAGCCACCGGGGTGTCGGACAGGGCGATCCTGCTCTTGCCGATGGTCTCGATGAGGAGCGCGGGTGCCGCGGGGGGCAGCAGCTTGGCGGTGGCGGGCGCCTCTTCCCGGCTCCCCCAGAAGAAACCCACCCAGATGGGGCTGTCGGGGCTGCCCTGCTCGAACTCCACCCAGACCCCGGCGCCCGGCGGCGGCACGGCGAAGAAGCCCATCTGCAGTCCGGCCAGCGGCACGCACGGCATCGCCCACGTCGAGGGCAGCACGCCGAGGACGTCGGGCACGCTGACCAGCAGCCGTCCCTTGCCGAGGGGGTCGATGTTGTTCAGCACCGAACCCCGGTACTTGCCGTAGAAACGTCTGGTGCCCGGGGGCTCGGCGTCCTCGCGCTCGGCGGGGCCGAAGAAGCCGGGAGACTCGACGTACCCGAGCTCGTCCATCAGAGTCCCCCGAGGGAACCGTCGTCTTCGGGCGACGGGAGAATCGGGAGCGGGAGGGCCGTCAAGGCCCGAGTGTGCCTTGACCTGTCAGGTTCGCGGGTCACAGATGTCCTTCCGGGTTTGTCGGTGCCGGGCGATACCGTGGTGGTCTCGTTACCGAGCGTGGGAGGTGGGGTGGGTGCGCAGGTCGTTCAAGTTCCTGCTGCGCCCCACCAGCAAGCAGGCCGCCGCGTTCGCACGGTGCCTGGAAGACCACCGGCAGCTGTACAACGCCGCTCTCGAACACCGCCGTACGGCCTACCGTAAAGCCGGGGTGGCGGTGCGTTACGGCGAGCAGTCGGCGGAGCTGAAGCACATCCGCGCCGACGATCCCGGCGGTCAGGGCCGGTGGTCGTTCTCCTCCCAGCAGGCCACGCTGCGCAGGCTGGACAAGGCGTACCGGGCGTTCTTCGACCGCGTCAAAGCAGGCCGCACGCCAGGGTTGCCGCGTTTCAGGGGGCGGGGCTGGTTCGACACGGTCGAGTGGCCCAAGGACGGCGACGGCTGCCGGTGGGATTGCCAACCCGAGCACCCGACGGCCGCTTTCGTCCGTCTGCAGGGCGTCGGGCATGTGCGGGTCCACCGGCACCGCCGGGTGCTCGGCACCGTCAAGACGATCAGCGTCAAGAGGGAAGGCGCCCGCTGGTTCGTCGTGCTGTCGCGCGATGACGTGCCCGCACACACCCTTCCCGCCACGGGCGCGGTCGCGGATATTGACATGGGTGTCGCCTCGCTGGCCACGACCAGCGACGGCGACCACCTCGACAACCAGCGCCACCTCGCCACCTCCGCGAGCCGTCTGGCAGCGGCCCAGCGGAACCTGGCCGGTAGGAAACGAGGATCGAAGCGGCGCGGTAAGGCTGTCGCGCGGGTGGCGGCCTTGCATGCCAAGGTGCGGCGGCAACGCCTTGATGCGGCGCACAAGGCCGCGCTCGCGCTGGTTCGCGGCTACGACGTGATCGTGCACGAAACGCTGAACGTGGCGGGCATGACCCGGCGTGCCGCGCCGAAACCGGACGGCGAAGGCGGCTACCTGCCTAACAGGCAAGCGGCTAAATCCGGGCTGAACAAGAGCATTCTCGACGCGGGTTGGTCGGCGTTCTTGACGATCCTGTCGCACAAGGCTGAAAGCGCCGGTCGGCAGCTGATCGCGGTGAACCCGGCCAACACCTCTCGTACGTGCTCGCGTTGCGGGCACTGCGCGAAGGACAACCGCGTCACCCAGGCCGTCTTCCGATGTACGGGGTGCGGGTTTTGCGCGCACGCCGACGTGAACGCGGCGATCAACATCTTGAGGGCAGGGCTTGCCCTTCGCGAGGCTGCGCAAGCGGCTTAGCGAGAAGCCGCTCCCTTCAGGGAACGGAGGAGTCACGTTCATGGCAGGTCCTTAGGAGAGGGGCAGGAACGCGTTGCGGGTGAGGGTGAACTGCTGGGTGTATCCGCCGCGGGTGATGTCGTGGGTGACGCTCTTGACGAAGTAGGTGCCGTCGTAGCCGAGGCCGGCGCCGCGTACCGTGACGGGACGGCGGGCGCGCAGCGGCCGGCCGTAGCGCAGCACGTCCAGCGTGCCCTGCCCGCTGATCACCTCGTAGCTGTCGGCGGCCCTGGCCAGCGCGACCAGTCCCGCCTCCAGGGGGGACAGCTTGGCCAGGCCCCTGACCACCGACGCCTTCAGCGGCAGCGGCTTGCGGGCGCCCATCGGCGGGTTGACGGGGGTGACGTCCGGGATGGGGATGGGGACGGGGAACTTGGTGACCGGCTCCTGGACCAGCGCCACGTACTGCGTCGCGGAGAACCCGTCGAAGGTGAACGTCAGCGTCTCGACGTTGGTGGTCGCGTCGGCGTTGGCCCACAGGGTGGGCTGTGGCGGCCCGGCCTTGACCAGCGGCCCCCAGTACGCGTAGTTGACGCCGGGGTCCGGCCCCGGCTCGACGTAGAACTGGTAGCCGACCTGCGCCGCGAGCGCCTTGACGTAGGCCAGGTCGGTGCCCTGCTGCGAGGGGATGGACTCCATCGGGTTCGGGGTGACCAGCTTGACGCTCGGCACGATCCGCGGGACGAGCCCGTACATCGGGTATTTGGCGCAGATCATGGCAACCCGCACCTCCGGCGGCAGGCCCATGTACGGCACCCCGGTGAAGTCGACGACGTCCATCATCCGGGAGACGTCCTCGCCGGTGAGCGTGAGCCGCGCCTGCCCGGGTTCGGCGGACGGCGTCACCTCGTGCCGGGTGACGACGCCGTCCATCAGCACGGTGGCCTGGCCTCTGATCGTCACCACGATCTGCGCCCGGGCCGGCGGGTCGAGCGCCCCCGAGGGCAGCAGCTCGCGGAACAGCAGCGACCTCTTGCCCATGCCGAACGACAGCCGGAACCCGCCCGGCTGCCCCACGCCCTCGCTCACCTGCACCGACAGCAGCGCGTCCACGACCTCGCGCGGCACCCGCTCGGCCCGCACCGCGCCGAGCCTGAGCGACAGCAGCAGCTCAGAAGCCATGCGGGCTCCCGGTGGTCGCGGTGGGCAGCGCGACGTCGAGCCGCCGTCCCGGTCGGGCGGTGAGGTCGGCGGGGTCGAGCACCGGGTTGGCGTCCGCGATCTGCCAGAAGCGCTCGGGGTCGCTGAGGTGCAGCGCGGCGATCCGGTCCAGGCGGTCGCCGTCGCGCACCACGTGCACGGCGATCACGGTGAGCGTGCGCCGGTCCGGCAGGAACCTGCGGCGCACGTACGGGATCGGCTCCCCGCCCTCCGGCCGGTGGGTGGCGATCTCGATCCCCTGGTAGCGACTGGACGCGGTGAACATCAGGTGCCTCCTGGCGGGCCGTCGAGGCCGAGGGCGCGCAGCTGGTCGGACGGGTGCAGCGCGGCGAGCTGCTCGCGGCGCCGCTGGTGGCCGATGAACAGCCCGCTCCCCCGATGGGTGAACCCCAGGTCGTCAACGGTGAGGATGCGCATCGACAGCGACACCTTGGCCCTGATCGGGTTGAGGTTGGAGTCGAACGCCTCCTCCGTGACGGTGAACTCGGTGAGCCTGACCGGCACCACGCGCTCGCGGCTCCACACGAAGACCGTCAGCGGCGACTCGACGGGGACGATCTCGAAGGCGCCGTTGCGGGCCGCCTCGTCCTGCGCGATCAGGGCGCCGGCCGTCGGGTTCACCAGCAGGTCCAGCGTGGCCAGGACGGGCAGCAGGCCGTAGGCGGCGACGGCGTCGTTGCCCGGCGCGAGAGGGTCTTCGAGCTGCGTCGTCGCGTCGAGTTCGGCTTCGAGCCTGATGGTCTCGTGCGCGGGCCCGCGCAGCCGCAGCGCCTCGCTGCGGTCGCCGGGTTCGGCGCCCACGCCCTGGGGCTGGAGCGTGCGGGTGATGGTGTCCGGGTTGTACTGCAGGGTGATGACCCTGAGCACCGTGCCGTCGGCTGGGTCGAGCAGGACGAGCCCGCCCCTCGGCACCACGGGCGTCCCCGGTGCGAACTGCGCGCTCACCGCTGCCCGCCTCCCGCCAGCCCGTGGATCCCGGCGACGACCGCCTGTGCCAGCCCCGGCGTGGAGCCGTCGGCGGCGTCCACGCTCAACCGCCGCCGGCGGGCGGGCTCCGCCGTCCCGTCCCCCAGCTCCCGCCGTACGGCCTCGGCCAGGGCGTCGACGAGCTCCTGCCGGGAGTGGCCCGCCGACTCCAGCACGACCCGGTCGATGTGCAGCACGATGCGCGTCACCGGCCCACCCGCTCGGGGCGCGGGACCGTCAGCGGCAGGCCCAGCTTGCGGAACTCCGTCCGCGCCGCGGCGAGCACCGTCGCGGTGTCGACGGGCTCGCCGGCGTCCGCGGCGAGGAACGCGGCGCCCAGCGCGATCGCCTGTACGGCGGCGCCCGTGACCGGCAGGTCCACGAGCGCGTCGAGGTCGAGCACGCCGAGCGGCACGCCCGCGGGGAAGGCCGCCGACCACAGCCGCCTGCGCTCCTCCCGCCCCGGCATCGGGAAGTCGACGACGAACCGCAGCCGCCGCAGGAAGGCCGGGTCCAGCGCGGCACGCAGGTTGGTGGCCAGCACCGCCACCCCCTCGTAGGCCTCCATCCGCTGGAGCAGGTAGCTGACCTCGATGTTGGCGTAGCGGTCATGGCTGTCACGCACCTCGCTGCGGCGCCCGAACAGCGCGTCGGCCTCGTCGAACAGCAGCAGCGCGCCGCCGTCCTCCGCCGCGTCGAAGACCCTGCGCAGGTTCTTCTCGGTCTCGCCGATGTACTTGTCGACCACGGCCGACAGATCGACGCGGTAGAGGTCCTGGCCGAGCTCGTGGGCGAGCACCTCGGCCGCGAACGTCTTGCCCGTCCCGCTGGGGCCGCTGAACAGCGCGGTGACGCCGTTGCCGCGTGCCCTGCGCTCCCCGTACCCCCAGGTGGACATGACCGTGGCGCGGTGCCGCACCTGCGCGACGAGCCCGCGCAGCAGGTCCGTCTGCTCGCCGGGCAGCACCAGGTCCTCCCACCTGGCCTGCGGGACAGTCCGCCGGGCCAGGGCCTCCAGCCTGGGCCTGGCCGAGGTGCGGCAGGCCGCCCACAGGCGCGCCCGCCCGTCGGGGCTGTCGAGCACGGGCCGCAGGGCGGTGGCGATGCGGTGGACGGCGGGCACGCTCAGCCGGAACTGGCCGGCCAGCGCGCGCGGCGCCCCCTCCAGGGGCAGCCCGGTCGCGGCGGCCCACAGCTCGGCCTGCTCGGCCAGGGTCGGCCGGCTGACGTCCACCACGGACGTGGCCCGGCCGGCGACCGGCCACACCTCGCGCGTGGCCAGCAGGACGAGCCCGCCTGCCTGGGACAGGAAGCGCCGCAGCGCCGCGGCGGTGGCGGGGTCGGCCAGGTCGGCGTCCACGGCGTCGAGCAGCAGCGCCATCGGCAGCAGCAGGCTTTCGCGCTGCCACAGCCTGGCCACCAGGTCCTGATCCGTCCCCGCCGCCACGAGCGCGCTGACCG
Organism: Nonomuraea jabiensis; assembly: GCF_014204795.1. Lineage (GTDB taxonomy): Bacteria > Actinomycetota > Actinomycetes > Streptosporangiales > Streptosporangiaceae > Nonomuraea > Nonomuraea jabiensis. The sequence continues at coordinate 10,371,419 of NZ_JACHMB010000001.1, forward strand.
GCAGGTGGTACAGCTCGCGGTTGAGCAGCGCCATGGCCCGTACGGCGACCAGCTCGCAGCTCGGCCCGTCGCCGCCGAGCAGCTGGATCACCGGGAAGCGGCCGTCGGGCGTGTCGGTCAGCGCCGCGCCGACCAGGGCGTCCACCGCGGCCTGGGACGAGGCGGGCAGCCCGAGGCCGGCCGCCGGGTCGGGGCGGTGCTCGACCAGCCCCGCCAGCCGCTCGTCGAGCCGGTTGAGCCCTCTGATCAGGTCGACGATCCGGTCGTCGGCCCGCAGCGGTACGACGGCCAGCGGCTGGGCTCCGGCTCCCACGGGCTCGGCCAGCCGCCAGAACCGCAGGCCCCGTTCGGGCGAGAGCACGTCCCAGCGGGCGTCGTCGAACAGGCGCAGCGCCAGGGCGAACGTGGGCGCGGGCTCCCCCTGCGCGGCGGCGATCAGCGCGGTGATGCCGGGCTCGATCGCGGGGGCGGCGCACAGCAGCAGCACGTCCCGTTCGAAGTCGGTCAGCCCCAGCCGCTCGGCGATCTGCGCCAGGGCGGGCGCCCCGAGGCCCGCCATCGCCCGGGCCGCGGCCTCCCGCGCGCCCGCCATCGCCTCGGCCGCGCCCTGCCGGGCGCCCGCAGACACCTGCACCGCGGTCTCCGGCTCTGCCTGTCCGCTGGTGGAGGGCGCGTCGGCGGAGCGGTCGCGGGTCCTGCGCCACCCCCGTTTCGACCCGAGCGGCTCCATCTCGAGGGGCTCGGCCGGAGTTGGAGCCGGGGGCGGCGGCGTGAGGCCGGCGAGCCGGACGGCCAGCCAGTCCAGGGACGCCTTCAGGTAGGCGCCGTTGGCCTGCTCCCAGGTGGGCGCGTCGCTCATGGGATCACCACCTCTGCCGTGGGGCCGGTCTTGAAGGCGCCCGTGGCGCGGTCGACGATGTCGGTGTCGACGCCGTCCACGCGGACGCGGACCTTGTACGTGCCCGGCGGGATCGCGGCGACGACCGAGAGCGTGCCGGTGCCGGCGGTCAGCAGGGGCACCGGCAGGTGCAGGCCGCCCACGAGGACGGCCGCCTGCTGGCCGACCAGCACGGGATCGGCGACGGTGGCGGTCACCGTGGTCCTGGCCGGGGTGCCACCGGCGGGGGTGGCGGCGAGGGCGACGATCTCGGGGGCAACGGCCAGCGGCACCTCGTTGGTGGGCACCCCGCCGGACGCGGGCGTCAGGGAGATCGCCCACGGTCCCGCGGGCAGCCCGGTGGCGGGCAGCGCGACGGCAACCTCGTCGGGTCCCGGGGACGGGAGGTGGACCTCGGCCGTGGCCGGCACCCGCAGATGACGCAGGTGGGCCGCGAGAGCCCCCGGGGGCAGGTTGCGCACGCTCAGCGTGACGGTCTCGCCGGGCAGCGCGACCGGGCTCCCCGGCACGCCGTACCGGATGCCGGTGAGCGCCGGGAACGGCGAGGCGGCGTCCGGGTGGGCGACCGGCGACCTGCCGTCGGGGCCGCGCTTGAGCACGGGCAGCGGCGCGGCGCCGGGCGCGGGGTTGTCGATGAGCACCGCCGAGACCTGGTACGACGCCGAGACCCGGTACGGCGTGGCGAACGCGGTCCACATCTTGGCGATGTCGTCCTGGCTCAGCGACTCGAAGCTGACCTTCACGTTCTCGAGCTGCAGGTGCAGGTCGCTGCCTGGCAGCGGGATCGCCGTGGCGGCCCGGATCTCCTCCCCCGGCAGGATCGGGGTGTCGTGCAGGGCCAGCATCGCGGCGCCGAGCAACTCGTGGGCGGTGCCCTCGTCGTTGCTGTAGGCGGCCAGCAGGTAGTGCAGGACGAGCGGGAGCAGCGGCCTGGGCGACTCCCCGGGCGGCGAGCCGGGCGGGTCGGCGTTGCGGAAGGAGGGATGCATGTCGGTGCGGTACAGGAACAGGTTCACGTGGTCGCCGTTGACCTCGTCGGGCGCGCGGTCCGGCGGCACGATGGTCACCTGCGGGCCGCCGAGCCGGTTGAAGATCCTGGCGCGCAGCGCGGCGGTCACGGCGGCGATGGCGAGGGAATTGCTCATGCCAGCTCCCCCTTGCTCCGGCCGCGCAGGTACGCCTGGAGCACCGAGGCGTGGTCCTTGCGCGGCGGCCTGGCCTGCGGGGCGGCCTGGGCCTGCGGTGCGCGTACCTCGAGCCGCCCGATCGAGATCTCGACCACCGGGGACGCGGGGGCGTCCGGTGCCGCCTGGGGCCGCGAAGGCCGCGCCGGCGCGGCGAGCACGGGGCCCGCGGCGACCCGCAACAGGGGTGCGCCCGCGGCGCGCCCGGCCTCGGCGAGGTCGGGGAGCGGGGAGCCGGGCCGGTCAGCGGGGAGCTGCGGCCGCGGCGTGGCGGCTGGGGCGCGGCGCCCTGCGCGCGGCGCCCGGACGGCGACGGCCGGGTCCACCGCATCGGGCCTGGTCACGGTCGGCACCGGCGGAGCTGCCGGGGTACGCCCGGGCTCCTCGGGGCCGCGCGGGGACCGTTCCACGTCGATCTCGCGCTCCTCGTACGCCTCCGTCTCCTGCACGGCGGGCCGCCGGAGTCCCGTCGCGGGGGCTTCTCCGGGCGGCCGGGCGGCCGGGGCAGGGTCCGGCGCGTCGAAGAGCGCGGCCGGTCGCCCCTGGGCGGGGCCCGCCGGCGGGTGGTCCTCGAACAGCGAGGCCGGGCGGGGACGGATGCCGGTGACCGGTTCGCGGCTGCGCGCGATCAGCCGCTGGACCAGGCCGCTCACGATCTCACCAGCCCCAGGTAGCACTGCCGCCGCCAGGCGCTCAGCGCCAGGATCTGCGGCTCGGTCCAGCCGTAGGCGGCGGCCAGGTCGTGCACCTCCAGCAGGGTCCGGCGGCACCAGCCGTCCAGCTCCGACCACAGGTAGCTGACGATGTCGAAGGGCTCGGCCCACTCCCGCCCGCAGTCGGGGCACGACAGGCACAGCTCGACGTCCACCAGCGGGTCGGCCGCGGCCCAGGCCGCGGCCGTCTTCTCGGCGTCCCCCGCTTCTGAGCAGCGGCCGACGAGGGCCTCGCACGGGTCGCGCTCGGACAGCGCGGCGGCGACGTCGGCGCTGGTGGGCAGCCGGCACGGTGCCGAGGACGGCGGGTCGAGCAGTTGCTCCTGGTCGAGGGAGACCTCCACGTCCGTGCCGCACTCCGGGCACGTGGACACGCCGTCCAGGCTCGCGCCGAACAGCGCGGCACGCAGCTCGAACAGCGCCCGGTCGCGCTGCCCGACGGTCAGGTGGGCCAGCTCGCCCGGGGAGCGGCCCGTACCGGCCGCGAGCAGGGCGAGGCCCCGCTCCAGCGGCGTGCGGTCCCAGCCCGCCTCCCACGCGTCGAGCAGCTCAGCAGCACCGGCCACCACTGTCACCAGGACCGCCCCTCAGGAGTCCTGCTCGGTGGGCTCGGTGACGCTCAGGTCGCGCACCCATCCCTCGTTCTCCAGCTTCAGGTGCTGGATCGCGATGGCGTTGGCGTTGGCGTCGAGGTCGGGCAGCGCCTGGAACTCCGAGACCCAGCAGCGGAAGACCTGGTAGGCCAGCACCTTCTGGCCCGCCTCGTTGTAGACCTCGATGACGAGGTCCTTCCTGAAGGAGGCCAGCGCCACCTCGCGGTCCCGCTGGTCGGGGCCCGCCTGGGCGTTGGCGTAGTTCCACACCTTGTTGGCCCACTGCTCGAACTCGGGGTCGTGGGTGACCCCGCGTTCCAGCGTGATCGGCTCGTACTTGGTGCGGCCCGGCGACTTGCGGGAGCTGGAGTGGTCGCCGCCGTCGCGGTGCTCGACCACTTCCGTGGTCCGGCGCAGGGCGCTGACCTTGCTGATCCCGGCCACATACTTGTTGTCCCACTTCACCCGGAACTTGAAGTTCTTGTACGGATCCAGGCGAGTGGTGTTGACGGAGAACTGAACCATGTCGCTCCTCGGGACTGGCCGATCGTCAGGCGTCGGGACGCTTCTGCTGGATCCGGATGCGCACGAACTCGGCGGGTTTCAGCGGCTGGAAGCCGACGTCCACGTTGACGACGCCGACGTCGATGTCGGCCTGCGGGTTGTTCTCCCTGTCGCACTTGACGAAGTACGCCTCCCGGGCCGTCCTGCCCTGGAAGGCGCCCTGGCGGAACAGGCCGTCCATGAAGGCGCCGACGTTCAGCCGGATGGAGGCCCACAGCGGCTCGTCGTTGGGCTCGAACACCACCCACTTGGTGGCGCGGAACAGCGTCTCCTCGATGAACAGGGCGAGCCTGCGGACGGGCACGTACTTCCACGGGTCGCCCACCTCGTCGTTGCCCCTGCAGGTCCGCGCCCCCCACAGCACGTGCGAGTAGACGGGGAAGGTGCGCAGGCAGTTGACGCCCAGCGGGTTGAGGCCGCCGTTCTCCGCGTCGGTCAGCGCCACCGTCGCCGAACGCACGCCCGCCAGCGCCGCGTCCACCCCCGCCGGCGCCTTCCACACCCCGCGCAGCGTGTCGGTACGGGCGAACACCCCGGCCACGGTGCCGATGGGCCCCACGGTCAGGTCGGGGCCGCCCGCCGGGTCGGAGATCGTGAGGCGCGGGTAGAAGACGGCGGCGTTGCGCCCGGCGACGCCGGTGACCGGCAGCCCCGCGCCCGCCCCCGAGGTCGCGTTGGCGACGCTGGTCCAGGAGAAGGGCGGATCGAGCAGCAGCATCGCCCTGCGGTCCACGCACAGCCGGGCCGCCGCGTCGATCACCGGCGCCCAGCGGGCGTCCCTGTCGTCGGCCCCGGACGCGGGCGGCGCGAGCTGCGGCGGGATCACCAGCAGGTTGAAGATCGGCACGTCGAGCAGGGCCTGCATGCCGGTGCGCCGGACCGGGTCGCCGATCACGTCGGCAGGGCTGAGCGTCACGTCGGTCGCCTGGGTGACGGTCTTGTCCCCTTCGGGGGGCCGCTTGTCGACCGCGCTGCCGTCGGCCGGCCCGACCAGCCGGGAGGTCTCCAGCGCCCGGTCCAGCCACCTGCCGCGCAGGGCCGGATCGACGGAGATCTCGTACGTCTCGGCCGTCTTGCCGGCGACCTTGATCGTCAGCGTGTAGTGCTTGCTGTCGGCGGCGTCGTGCTTGACGGTCGCCGCCAGCGTGTTGCCGGCCGTGCCCGGGGTCCTGGCCCGCAGCTTGACGCCGTCGCCGAGGTCGATGGTGGCGTACTGGCTGTCGCCGCCGACCCGTACGACGATCGCCTTGGCGCCGCCGTTGAGGAAGAACTGGTAGACCGCGTAGCTCAGCTCGCTGCCGGTCCACAGGCCGCCGAAGGTGGTGTCGTACTCGGTCCAGCTGTTGATCGTCGTCGGGGTGCGCGGGCCCTCCAGAGCCAGGCCGACGAACGCCGCCACGGACGTGTCGACGCCGACGATCGGCCGGACCGCGCTCTCGATCTCCTCAAGATAGACACCGGGATAGGTGAATCTCGTCGCCATCGACCTTCCTCGTCCCCGTAGCCGCAGAGCCTCTGCCGGTAGTGTCGGCCCAGGCCATAACCCGGCCGTCACCCCGCCGTCACTGCGCCATCACCCCCGCACCCCCCGCCGGCCTCGTGGGGGCGATCGGGCAGACTCGTCGCATGCGTAACGGACGGCTCTTCACCATCGTGGGCGGGATCTTCGGTCTGGTCGGCCTGGTGCTGCTCTGCGTCGCCATCGCGATCGCCGTCTCCACGGCGGGCTTCCTGGCCTCGGCCGAACGGGCCGACGGCACGGTGGCCGGGCTGGCCGCGCGGACCACCACGACCCGGGGTTCGGACGGCCATACGCGTAGGACCACCTTGTGGTACCCGACCGTGGAGTTCACCGTCGACGGCAGGCGGTACGCGTTCGAGAGCTCCACCGGCAGCAACCCGCCGTCCCATGAGAAGGGCGAGAGCGTACCCGTCGCCTACGACCCGGCCGATCCGTCAGACGCGCGGATCGCGTCGTTCTGGTCGGCGTTCCTCGCCCCGCTGATCGTCGGCGGGCTGGGAGTGGTGTTCACCCCGATCGGCGCGGTGCTGTTCGTCAAGGGACGGCGGATCACCCGGCTGTGAGCCGGCCGGGCGGATCAGGACCGGGACGCCGCGATGAGCTTGTCGACATCGGGGGCGTAGACGGTCATCCAGTGCGGGTGCAGCCGGTAGTAGACCACGTCGTTGTGCCAGTCGAAGCCGTCGTCGCCGTAGAAGTCCTTCAAGTACGCGAGCAGGTCCGGCCAGTCCGCGGCCGGCTCCCCGTCCAGGGGGTTGAGGATCTCGACCGTGCCGTGGGTGAACACGCCCAGGTCCTCCCCGCTCATGTGCGCGACGCTGGCGGCGGGGCGGGCGGCGAGGTGGCGGGCCTTGGCGGCGTCGCGCGCCGTGCCGAAGTGCCACTTGCCGTGCAGGAAGTGCCCGTCCGCGCCGCTGATCCGCGGCTCGCCCTTCGCCGTCACGGTGGACAGGGCGAGCACGCGCATGCCGGTCAGGATCCGGGTGAGCTGCCCGGCTGTCATCGTGCGCTCGGTGACGATCGAGCGCAGGTGCGAGGTGGAACGGGAGAGGGAGGCTTCGAGGAGAGCCTGGAGTTCTTTGAGCTCTTCGGGCGTTTCGCGCATGGGGATCCTTGTCTGTTCGTGAGCCGGCCGGCGTCCGCCATCGACGCCGGCCGGAAAATCCATGCTCGACCCGAAACCCGACATCTTGTGTCCTGTTTATCCGGCGTTCTCATCGCCCGGAGGTGATCGCCGGCTCCTGCCGCACCGGCGTCAGCCGTTCGTGGAAGCCGCCATCCGCGGACCGCACGATGATCCCGGTCTCCACTCCGTGCTCGGCCTCGTGGCGTTCCGCCTGCTGGAGGCCCAGGCAGATCCACCGGGTGACGACGAAGGCGACGGCGGGGCCGATGACCACGGCGAACCTGAAGAAGATCGTCACAGCGTCGACCGTGAGGTGGAACTGGTGGGCGAACTGGTCGTTGGCCGCGGCCGCCCACAGCAGGCCGTAGAACGTGACGCCGGCGACCGCGACGGCCGTCTTCACCGGCGTCTCGCGGGGCCGGTCGAGCAGGTCACGCCCGGGCGTCTCGCGGGCCGTGCGGCCCGCCGGCTTGGGCCGGCCCAGCGCGTCGCGGCGGCCGCGACGCGAGGCGAGGAGGCGCTCGGCCGCCGGGTAGGCGGCCAGGGCGGTGAAAAAGACCCCGGGGATCACCAGCGTGGGGACGAGGACCGCGAGGCTGAGCGTGTAGTCCCCGAGGGTGAGCTCCCATCCGGGCATGATCCGGAGGGCGCCGTCGAGGAAGCCCATGTACCAGTCGGGGACCGAGCCCGCCGAGATCTGCGTCGGCGTCGCGGGACCGTACAGCCATATGGGGGCGATCTGGAAGCCGAACCCGAGGATGATCAGCATGCCGATCGTCGCGAGCGCCATCATCGGGCGTGCGCTCCGCCGCGCCGGCAGCGAGGCGACGAACCGGGAGTGGCCGTGCCGCCGCACCAGCAGCTCGCGGGCGACCAGCAGCGCGGCCATGACCACCGCGACCAGCAGGTGGCCGCCGTACATGACCGGGATGACCCGGTCACCGGGGAAGTCCGGGCCGAACAGCAGCGACAGAGCCCAGGTGCCCACCACCGGGACGGACTGCACGACCGACTTCATCAGCCACAGGCTGCCGCCCGACAGCAGGTCGTCCGGCAGGGCGTTGCCGGTCTCGCCCGCGGCCATGCCCAGGGCCAGGAGCGTCACCCAGATCAGCCACTGACCGGTGCGCGGGCGGCGGAACGCGCCGGTGAGGAACATGCGCAGCAGCTGCGCCACGACGGCCGCCACGAAGACGAGCGCCGCCCAGTGGTGGACCTGGCGGATGAGCAGGCCGCCGCGCACCTCCAGGCTCAGGTGCATGGTCGAGTCGAAGGCCCTGCTGACGAGGAGCCCGCGCAGCGGGCCGTACGAGCCGTCATAGGTCACCTGGGACATGCCGGGGTCGTAGAACACCATGAGCACCGCCCCGGTCACCGCCAGCACGGCGAACGACCAGACGGCGATCTCGGCGAACATGAACGACCAGTGTGAGAACTGAAACGAGCGGCGCTTGGCCGGCAACGAACGCATGTGAGCTCCCTAAACGTGCCTCACTCACAAGACGGGATCGGGCCGCGAGGTGTGACACCGAGGAGGCGCCGGCGACGGTGATTCGCGTCACCACGGGCCCGGATCCGGCGGATTTCACGAAGGACCCAACCGTTCACCGCCTCCCGGACGTCTTGTCTACATGACGGATTCCGAGGCGTTCGAGGCCTTCGTCGCCGCCTGGCACCCGCGGCTGCTGCGGGCGGCCATCCTCATCAGCGGTGACAGGCATCTGGCCGAGGACGTGCTCCAGGACGCCCTGATCAAACTGGCGCGCCGCTGGTCGAAGGTGCATACCGACCCGGTCAATTACGTCCGTACCACCTTGTACAGGGACGTGGCGTCCAGCTGGCGGAGGAGACGGGAATTCGCCTACGGGGAGCCGCCCGACCTGGCGGATCACGACACGTCGGGAGCGTCGGACCTGAAGGTGGTGTTCGCCCGCGCGCTGGCCAGGCTGCCGGTGAAGCAGCGGGCGGTGCTGGTGCTGCGCTTCTACGAGGACCTGCCGGTCGGGGAGGTCGCCGCGATCCTGCGGGTCTCGCCCGGGACCGTGAAGAGCCAGACGCACGCGGCGCTGAAGCGGTTGCGCGAGGTCGCTCCCGAGCTGGAAGAGGTGTTGATATGACGGACCAGAGGCTGCGGGAGCTCTTCGACGATCTGGCCGAGACCCTGCCCGAGGGGTCGTCCCGCGCGGGCGAGCTGTGGCGGCAGGGCACGCGCGGCAGGGCCCGCCGCCGGTGGGTGGTGGTCGCGGTGGCCGCGGCGGTCACCGCGCTGGTCGCGGTGGAGCTCGCCGTGTCGCCGGAGCCGGTCGAGCGCGGCATCGCCGTGTATCCCAGCGTCACGCCCACGATCGCGCCGCCCCCGCCCATGGACACGGCGCCGCCGCCCGGCGGCGAGGCGGGGCTGCCCGCGCTGGCGACCGGGCTGCCGCAGAGGTGGGCCGGCATCCCCGCGGTGACCGCGGTTCCCGGACCCGTCCTGGCGCTGGCCGAGTTCGGCGACGGGCGGATCTACCTGATGAAGTCCGGCGGCCGCGTCCCTCTCGATGTGAAGCTGCGTGACTCCGTGGACTCGGCCGGCAACGGCGGGACGCCGCTGAAGCCCAACTCGCTCTCCCCCGACGGGACGATGGCCGCCTTCCCGCAGAAGGACGCGGTGGTGGTCGTCGACCTCGTGATCGGCCAGGCCAGGCGCTACCCGGTGCCGGGGTTCAACGAGGTGGTGCTCTGGCGCGGCGAGCAGCTCCTCGTCGAGCAGGAGGAGGCGAACTACCTGCTCGACCTGGCCACGGGGAAGGCGCGGCAGCAGGCGTACAAGGGCTTCACGGGTGTGGCGGGCTTCCGCGACCTCAGGATCGTCTCGCCCGGCGAAGGCGGCCGGACGGTCATCCAGGAGGGCGGGTCGGAGGTGACGCTGGACGTCCGGGGCATCACCGACGAGGGCAGCATGCCCGTGGGCGTCCTGGGCAACCACGGATGGCAGCGCGGCGACCTCGTCGCCAGGTCCGCGTCCGCCCACGACCAGGCGGAGAAGGCGGACGTGGTCGTCGTGGCCGACGCCGACACGGGACGGGTGCTCAGGACGCTGCTCCTGCCCTGGGGCGATGGTCCCGGCATGAGGTGCGGGAAGGGCGGCTGCCCCGTACGCGGCTGGATCGGCCAGGACACGGTGATCATCGAGAGCGGGGACCGGCTGCTCGGCTGGAACATCGGCACCGGCGCGCTGTCGCGCGTCGCCGAACTGCCCGACGAGGTGACCGCCTACTCCCTGCGCGGTTGGTGAGCGCCCAGGCGTTTCCGATCTGCAAATGCCCAGACAGGAGGTTTACCAGAACAATTCCCGGCTAGTCAGATCAGTAATGTGGCTAACGTGCGATTCTTATACGGAATGCGCACGCACAATCACATACCTTCCGTAACTCTCATTCAGTGATTAAACTCACACAAATGACGACGCAACTAGCTCGTTACCTCACACCGATGGAGGACAGCTCTCGGTGGGACGGGTTCCAATTCCGGCCTGGCGACATCGTCATCAATTCCCCCGCGAAGTGCGGCACCACCTGGACCCAGATGATCTGCGCGCTCCTGGTCTTCCAGACGCCCCGACTCCCCGCGCCCCTGTCGAGCCTCTCACCGTGGATCGACATGCTCGTACGTCCGAAGCAGGAGGTCTGGGACCACCTGGCCGCGCAGCGGCACCGCCGTTTCATCAAGACCCACATTCCGCTCGACGGCATCCCGGCCGATCCGCAGGTCACCTACATCACGGTGGGGCGGGATCCGCGCGATGTCGCCATCTCCCTGCGCAGCCACGGCAAGAACCTCAAACGTGACGTGATCCGCCGGCTGATCCACCAGGCCGCCCACCCCGGCAACGGGGCGGCCGACGCCCCGGTCGACGGTCACGACGAAAGGGACCTCCTCGACGAACGGACGTACTTGTTACGTTGGGTCGACAACGACGACTCGCCGTACGTCAACCTCGACTCGCTGCGGGCGCTGATCTGGACGCAGAGCCGCGCCTGGGTCCGCCGCGAGGAGCCGAACGTCATCCTGCTCCACTACGCCGAGCTCTCCGAGGACCTCGCCGGCCAGATGCGACGGCTCGCCGAACGGCTGGACATCGAGATCGACGAGAGCAAGTGGCCGGAGCTGGTCGAGGCGGCGACGTTCCAGCAGATGCGAAATCGCGCGGACGAACTCGCACCCGACGAGCAACTGGGCTACATCCGCGATCGCGAACGCTTTTTCCGCAGCGGTAAGTCGGGCCAATGGCAGCAGTTCCTCACCGCTGAGGATCGAGCGCACTACGACCGACGGGTAGCCGAGTTCGCCGAGCCGGACCTGCTCGCGTGGCTCCATCATGAGCCCGGCTGACGGCCTGACTGCGGTGTTTCGATGACGCACCAGAAAATTCCAGAAATACAGCCAGAAGTAGTAGCCAGGCCCGTGACGGTCGAGCGCGTCCCCTCGTTGGACGACATCGCCGGGGGCGCGTGGGACGACGTCGCCGACCCGCGGGACATGTTCCAGAGCCGCGCGTGGCTGCGGGCTCTGGAGCAGTCCGGTGAGGCGCCCGTCACGTACCTGATCGCCCGGCGACCAGGGCACCCTCGGATCCTCGGCGCCCTTCCCCTCTATGACTCGCTCCCCAGTCGTGGTGACTTCCTGTACTGGCCGGAGCTCCACTTCCAGGACCTCCTGCACGCCGCGGGTCCGCCCGGTGGCCGGCTGGGACTGCTGGCCGGTTCGCGTGCGGGATTCAGCACGCGGCTCATCGTGGACCGCGCCCTGCCGGCCGCGACCAGGACGGAGGTGCTGCGCGCCCTTCGGGATGCCGCCTGCGCCGTGGCGGTCGAGCGCGGGCTCCCGTACACCTTCTTCCTGTTCCTCGACGCCTCCGCGTGGCGGGACCTCGCTCCGGTCGCCGGCGGCGGAGATCACCACCGGTTGGCGAGCGTCGCGCAGACCGAGCTGGAGCTCCCCGGTGCGGACTTCGAGGATTACCTCGCGACGCTGCCGCGGAACACCCGCACCAGCGTCCGCAGGGAGGTGGGGCTCTTCACCAGGACCTGCGCGACCGAGACCGTCCCTCTCCGCGAGGCCGTCACGACCGTCGCGCCGATGATCGTGAACGTGCGGGCCAAGCACGGGATGGCGTACAGCGTGGACGCGGTCACGCGGCGCCTCGCGGCGTACTCCTCCGCGCTGGGAGACGCCGCGGCGACGGCCCTGCTGTGCCGGGTGCGGGGCCGGGTCGTCGGCGCCGGGGTCCTGTGCCGCTGGCACGACCGGCTGTACGTGACGGACTTCGGGCGCCTCGACGACGACGGAGCGCCCGACCCGTTCGTGTACTTCAACGCGACGATCTACGAACCGGTCAAGCACGCCTATGCGATGGGCCTGTCGAGCGTCGTCACCGGTGCCGGGGCGGAGCTGGGCAAGGCCCGGCGCGGTTCGGCCGTGCTCCCGCTGATGCACGTGGCGTGGGCGGCGGCCGGAGATCGCCCGGACCGCCGGATCGACACCGCGCCGGCGGAGACGCGCAGGAAGCACTGGAGCGAGCTGCGCAGCGCTCACCCCAGGTACTTCCACCCGGTCTGGGATGAGCTGTTATGACGCCGACGCCGAGCCGAGGGAGGCCAGCGTGAGCCGAGGGGACAAGCTGATCAGTCCCGTCCGTGACCCGGCCGGCACCGCCGTGCCGGGGCTGCTGGGACGGGTGCCACGTGACCCGGGCAGGGTCGCCCTGGTCCACGAGGGCCGAGACCTCACCTTCGGCGACGTCGCCGCGCTCGGCGAGGACGTCGCCGACGTCGTGCGGGCTCACCGCCTGGAGGGCCGCGTGGTGGGCGTGCCGGCGGAGCGGAGCCCGGAGTTCGTCGCGCGGATCGTGGGCGTCTGGGGCGCGGGCGCCGTCCCGGCGATCCTCGGGGACTGGGGTCCCGAGCGGGTGCGCGCGGCATTGACGGCCTCCGGCGCCGCGGCGGCCTTCGGGCCGGCCCTGACCGAGCTGCAGCCGCTGCACACCGGCCGGCGGCTCCATGCCGGAGACGCGGGAGAAGTCAGTCATGTCCTCTTCACGTCCGGCACGACGGGGAAGCCGAAGGGCATCGTCGTCGGGCGGGCGGCCTTCGAGGCCGCCAGTGAGGCGTTCTTCAAGGAACTGCCCATGGACGAATCCGACCGGATCGCCTTTCTCAGCAGGCCCGGACACGACCCGAGCCTGCGGGAGCTGATCGCGCCCTGGCTCACCGGTGCGACGCTGTTCATTCCCGACAGCCGCACGGCCGCGGATCCCCGGCTGCTGGCGGCCTGGCTCTCGCGGCATTCCATCACCGTGCTCCAGGGCTCGCCGGTCCTGCTCCAGCTCATGGCGGGCGCGTCGCGGCTTCCCGTCGAGAGCCTGCGGCTGGTCTGCTCGGTGGGGGCCCGGCTCACGGCCGCGGCGCTGCGGTCGGCGGCCCGGTTCGCGCCGCGTGCCACCATCGCCAACTGCTACGGCGCGTCGGAGACCCCGCAGGTCGTATGCATGCACCAGGTGCCGCCCGGCGAGGGGGCCGCGAGCGAGGATCCGGTTCCGATCGGACGCGCGCTCGGCCACGCCTCCGTCAAGATCGGCGATGAAGGCCGGCTGCACGTGGAAGCCGCCGCCTGCGCGCTCGGCTACACGGACGGAACCCCGCTGCCGGCCTCCGGCCACGACGGCCGGCGCTGGTACGACACCGGCGACATCGTCCGCCTGCTGCCGGACGGCTCGATGTGCTTCCTCCGGCGGGCGGACCGGCAGGTCCAGGTCAACGGCGTGCGCGTGGAGCTGGACGAGATCGAGGGCGCGGCCGCCCGGGTCGCGGGCGTCGTCGACGCGGTGGCGACGTACGTCGAGGACGGCAGCGGAGTCGGGTCCGTGCGCCTGACCGTCGTACGCGGCCCCACGGCGGCGGTGGACGGCGAAGAGCTCCGTGCGGTGCTCAGCGACTGCCTGGACCCCGCGGTCATGCCCGCCGGCATCGAGGTGCGCGACTCGTCGCCGAAGGATCAACCCGGCGCGCAGGGCGAGGAGCGGCCGGCGACGCTGTGGGAGGTGCTGCACGACAGCGCGCAGCTCGTGCTCGGCCCAGGCCGAGGCCGGATCGACCCCGACGGCGGCTTCTTCGACGCCGGTTTCACCTCGATGTCCCTCATGCGATTCGTGGCGGAGGTCTCCGTCCGTCTCGGAACGGAGATTTCTCCCGTCCTCGTCTTCCAGTATCCGACCCTGAACGCTTTTGCCGATCACCTGCGGGAGAACCTCGATGAAGGGCGCGACTCGGAGGGCGGACGACATGGGTGACCTCGTTGAGCCGATCGCGATCATCGGGATGGCCGGTCGTTTCCCCGGTGCGGCCGACACCCGGGAGCTGTGGAGCAACCTCGTGGCCGGACAGGAGGCGGTGCGTTTCCCGTCCGCGGACGAGCTCCGGTCGCGCGGCGTGTCGCGTGAAGCGCTGGACGACCCGGCCTACGTGCGGGCAGTGGCGGAACCCGAGGGCATCGACCTGTTCGACGCCGGGTTCTTCCGCCTGACCCCGCGTGAGGCCGAGGCGTGCGACCCGCAGCTGCGGCTGTACCTGGAGACCTCGCACGCCGCCGTCGAGAACGCCGGCTACGACGCCTCGGGGCTCGGCAGAGCGGGCGTGTTCTCGTCGGTCGCCGCCAACCGCTACGGGATCGGCCGCGTCCTGGGGAGCCTGGAGGCGCTGCGGAGTGCCACCGGCATGGCGGCCGGCATGTGGAACAACCCCGACAGCGCCTCGACGCTGGTCTCGTACAAGCTGAACCTGCACGGCCCGAGCATGACCGTGCAGAGCGCGTGTTCGAGCTCGCTCGTGGCCGTGCAGCTGGCCGTGAACGCGCTCCGGCTGCGCGAGTGCGACGTCGCCCTGGCCGGCGGCGCCGACGTCGAGTTCCCCGTCGGTCACGGGTACTGGTGGGCGCAGGACGGCCCGCTGAGCCGGGACGGCCACTGCCGCCCCTTCGACGCGGCGGCCGGCGGCACGATCTTCGGCAGCGGCGTCGGCGTCGTGGTGCTCAAGCGGCTCTCCGACGCCCTGGCCGACGGCGACCGGATCTCCGCGGTGATCCGGGCCGTGGCCGTCAACAACGACGGCGCGAACAAGGTCGGCTTCACCGCGCCCAGCGCTGATCGGCAGGCGGAGGTCGTGCTGAGAGCTCTGGAGCTCGCCGGCGTGGGCCCCGAGGACATCGGGTACGTCGAGGCGCACGCCACCGCGACCCGGCTGGGTGACGCCATCGAGATCGCGGCGCTGCGGAAGGCGTTCGGCGCCCGGGCGGCGCCCGGGCGGTGTCCCATCGGATCGATCAAGGGGAACGTGGGCCACCTGGGTCACGCGGCCGGGATCACCTCGCTGATCAAGGCCGCGCTGTCGCTGGCCCACGAGCAGATCCCCGCGAGCATCAACCTCGAGGAGGTGAACCCGCTCCTCGGGCTCGGGGACTCGCCGTTCTTCGTCAACGACGCGCTGCGGCCCTGGCCTCGATCGGCCGGCCACCGGCGCCTGGCGGGGGTCAGCTCGTTCGGGATCGGGGGCACGAACGCGCACGCGATCCTCGAAGAGGCGCCGCCCCGCGCGGTCGCCCCCGCTCCGGGGCCCACGCAGCTGATCGTGTGGTCAGGGCGGACGCCGTCCGCGGCCGAGGCCTACCCGGAGCGGCTCGCCCGGTCCTTCGAGGAGAGCGCGGACCGGCTCTGCGATGTCGCGTTCACGCTGCAGGAGGGGCGCACGCCGCACCCGGTCCGGGGCGCCGTGGTGGTCGAGAGCCTGTCCGACGCGGCCACCGCCGTGCTCGACCACGCCAGGCGGATCGTCACGCCGGAGGAGCGGGCGGACCGGAGCACCGTGTTCCTGTTCCCGGGCGAAGGGGCGCAGCACGCCCGCATGGCGGCGGAGCTCCATCGCACCGAACCGGCGTTCAGGGCGGCGCTCGACGAGTGCTTCGACCTGTTCGAGGCTCACGGCCTGGCGCAGCGAGACAGCTGGGAGGGGACGCCGGACGGCCCGCAGGACTCCACCGTGCTCTTCAGCGTCGAGTACGCGCTGGGGCGGCTGTGGCTGGCGCTGGGCGTCGAGCCGGACGTGCTGCTCGGCCACGGCGTCGGGGAGTTCGCGGCCGCCGCGCTCGCCGAGGTGTTCACCCTGCCGGAGGCGGTACGGCTGGTGAGCGCCCGGGCCAGGGCGCTGGCCGAGGCCCCCCAGGGCGCGATGGTGGCGGTCGCGGCCGGTCTGGACACCGTGTCGCCGCTGCTCTTCGGGACCCTGGACGTCGCCGTGGTGAACAGCGACCGGCGGACGGTCGTCGGCGGATCGCCGCAGGACGTGCGCCGCTTCGAGGCCGAGGTCCTCGCCGGGGCGGGGATCGCCGCCTCCCGGCTGAGATCGCGGCACGCCTTCCACACCCCGGCCATGGCGAGCGCCGCCGAGCGGTTCCGCCCGGCCTTCGACGGCATCCGGCCGCGCGCTCCCCGCTGGAAGATCTGCTCCGCGTCCACGGGCGGGCCGGTGGAGGCGGCCCAGGCGCGCAGCGTGGACTTCTGGGTCCGGCAGCTCACCCGGCCCGTCCTGATCAAGCAGGCGCTCGACGCCGTGCTGTCCGGCGGTGACCGGGTGCTGGTGGAGGTGGGCCCCGGGCGGACGCTCACCACGCTGGCGCGCTCCCATCCACAGGTGCGCGCCAAGCGGCACCTGGCGGTGCCGACGCTCCCGGGCGGGCCGTCGAAGGGCGCCACCGAACGCACCTCGTTCCTTCACGCGCTGGCCCGGATGTGGACCCTTGGCGCGGAGGTGAACTGGTCGGCGCTGAGCGCCACGGGTTCTCGTGAACGCGTGCCCCTGCCGGGCTACCCGTACCAGCGCGAGCGGCACTGGATCGAGCCGGCGTCGCCGAGCGGCCCGCCCGCTCCGGAGGCGCGGGAACCGGCGGGCCGCTCGGTGTTCCGGCTGCCCACGTGGGTGGAGGCGGCACCGGCCGGGCACCGCGACACCCCCGCCCGGGACCGGCCGCTGGTGTTCCTGCCGGACGATCCGCACCGCGCCGCCGAGCTGGCCGCCCTGCTCGGCAAGGCCGGGTGGAATGCGTTACGGGTGCGGCACGGCACCTCGTACTCGGGGGCGGGAGACGAGTTCGTGATCCGCCACCGCCACCCGGCCGACGTCGTCCGGCTGCTGGACGAGCTGCGGGACGCGCGGCGGTACCCGGACCTCATCGTCGACGCGACGCAGCTCGGAGTCCCGGCCGAGCCCGACCTGAGCAACATCGACGACCAGCTCGACACCGGCTTCCACCGGATCGTCGAGCTCCTGCGGGAAGCCGCGCGGCGGGCGCCCGACAAGCGCGCCCGCGACGTGCTGGTCGTCACCGAACTGTCCGCGGACGTGACGGGCGGCGAGGCCGTGCACCCGGTGCGGGCCATGCTGCTCGGGCTCCTGCGGAGCTACCTGCTGGAGAACCCGCGCGCCACGTGCAGGCTCGTCGACGTCCAGGGCGGCGCGATCGACGACCGGCTGCTCGCGGAGCTGCGCGGCCCTAAGCGCTCGGAGATCGTCGCCCTGCGGGGGGACCGGCGCTGGGTCCCCGGCGAGCGGGAGCTCGTCCCTGACGGGCTGGATCCCGCCGGCCTGCGCCGCGGGGGTGCCTACGTCATCACCGGCGGGCTCGGCGGCCTCGGCCTGGCGGTGGCGCGCGGCCTGGCGGACACCGGCCTGCGACCACGGTTGCTGCTGCTGGGCCGCCACGTGACGGGCGGGCACGACGCCGAGCTCGCCGAGATCCGGGCGCTCGGAGCCGAGTGCCGCGTCGAGGCCTGCGACGTGACCGACGTGGAGGCGCTGCGGGGCGCGATCGACCGGGCGTCGGACGCTTTCGGGGGCATCAACGGGGTGTTCCACCTGGCCGGCGTGGCGGGAGGGGGCATGCTGCAGTTCCGGACGCGGGAGCAGGTGTCGGCGACGCTCGCGCCGAAGGTCCACGGCACGCTGGCCCTGGTCGAGGTGCTGCGGGGCCGGGCGGAGCTCGACTTCTTCGTGGCCTTCTCCAGCCGCGCGGCGCTCAGGGGACTGGTCGGCAGCGCCGACTACGCCGCGGCGAACGCCTTCCTCGACGCGGTGGTGCGCCGGCAGCCCCTGCCCGGCTGCGCCTCGATGACCATCAACTGGCCGTCCTGGGCCGAGGTCGGCATGGCCGCCCGCCAGGGGCGGCAGCCGCAGGCCCGGCGCTCCGGATCGGGGGCGGAGGAGCGCCGGTGGTCCACCCCGCTGTCGGCCGAGGACTATCCGATCCTGGACGAACACCGCATGAACGGCGTGCCGGTGCTGCCGGGCACGGCCCAGGTCGACTTCGTCCTGCGGGCCTTCCGCGAGGCGGTCGATCACCCGAACGGGCGGCCCGCGCAGCTGCGCCACATGGTCTTCCGGCAGCCGATCACCACTCCGGAGCCCGTGTCGCTCGAAGTGGGCTTCGAACCGCATGAGGACCTCTGGCGATTCACCGTCCGCACCGCGCCGCTCTCGCCGTCCCCCGGCGACTACCGCGTCCACACGACGGGTGAGATCCGGCTGGCGGACGCCAGGGCGGGCACGGTGGACCTGGACGGGCTGCGCGCGTCGCTGCCCGAGCGGCGGGTGCCCGCCAACGACCCTGGCAACCGGCTGTTCACCATCGGTCCGCGGTGGCCGGGCGAGGAGATCTGGATCTCCGGGGAGGACGCCGGCACGAAGCTCGCCGTACTCACCTTTCCCGAGGCGTTCGGCCACGAGCTCGACGAGCACGCCCTGCATCCCACCCTGCTGGACGCGGCGGTGTCGCTGGCGCGGGATCCCGACCATGAGCCGCCGCACGCGCCGTTCGCCTACCAGTCGATCGTGGTGCACCGGCCGATACCGGGGCTCGCGTACAGCCACATCCGCCGGCGCCCGAGCGGTCCGGACACGATCGTGGCCGACATCGACGTGCTGACGGCCGGCGGTGACGTCGCCGTGGAGGTCAGGGGCTTCACCATGCGCCGCGTCGACGAATCCATGGTCGCCCCCGAGACCTACCGGGAGGAGCGGGGCCCGGGGATCATGCCCGCGGCCGGGGTCGGCATGCTGCTGCGCATGCTGGGCCGGCCGGGCCACAGGCAAGTGGCGATCACCTTGCCGGGTGAGGACGCCGTCCTGAGGAACCCCGAGGTCATGCCGGACGACGGTCCAGGCGAGGACGCGCCGGCCGATTCACCCGAACGGATCTCGGATGAGACGCCGCCGGACGAGGAGTCGCTGGAGGCCCGGCTGACGGAGATGTGGTGTGCCGAATTCGGGGTGGAGTCGGTCCGCCCCGACGAGAACTTCTTCGAGCTGGGCGGCGACTCCTTCGCCGCCGTGGGCCTGGTCGAGGAGATCCGCAGGGGTTTCGGCGTGGACGTCGGCATCGCCGTGGTCTTCGACCACCCGACGGTGGCCGAGCTCTCCGCCGAGCTGCGGCGGCTGCTCAGCCACGAACCTTCCTGACCCATTCGCGAAGGGTCTCGGCAGGCAGCTGCTCGACGATCTGGTGGCCGCCGTCGATCAGCTGGACCGAGAGCCACTCCGTCGTGTACTGGCCCCAGTCGTCGAGGCACTCGGTGTCCCAGGAGCTCGCATCGTCTCTGGCGCCGACCGCGACGATCGGCGCGTTGAGCATCGGGCGCGGGTCCGACTCCAGATAGCGGTTGAGGAGGTGGTACTCGGAGCGCCAGAGACGTGCGTACTCGGGCAGGGCCACCGTGTCCAGGATGTGCGGCGGCGCCTCGATCTCCTCGGCCAGCGCCCGGTCCGGCAGCTCCGCCAGGGGCGAGACCGGCGTGCGATGCGGCGGGTACTGGCACATGACGACGATGCCGCGGAGCCGCCCCTCCAGGTGCTTGGCCGCCTCCAGGCAGACCAGGGCACCCATGCTGTGGCCCACGAGCACGACCTCGGTGGCGCCGGAGTCCGCGACGACGGACGCGAGCGCCGCGCCGCGCTCGTCGATGGAGGGCACGCTCATCGGCTCGCTCCAGTTGGCCCGGCGGATGACAGGTTCCCGGCCCGGCTCGTTCCACCGGTCCACGAACTTCGTCCGGCCCCCCAGTCCGGGAACGAAGATGACGGCGTGGTCACCATCGAGTGCCGGGCTGACGACATAACTCGCAGATTCCTGACCACCCATGTAATTCGCTCCTCATTAACCCCTGACAATACTGGATCATTTAAATAGATCTATGGCAAAGTGTGATAGGTGTCCACGCTGCTTGCCGCCGCCGTGATCATCCTGATTGCTTCAACGGTGCACGCCGTGACCGGATTCGGATACGCCCTCGTCGCCACCCCGCTGCTGGCCCTCGCGGTGGACCCCCACACAGCGGTGGTCTCCACCACGATGTCCGCCCTGGCCATGACCATCACGATCGCCGTACGCCAGCGTCAGCACGCCGAGTGGAAGGTGGCCATGATCGCCATGGCCGGCATCGTGCTCGGCCTGCCGATCGGCCTGTGGGTGTACGGAGTGACGTCCGAGCGATTGCTCACGGCGCTGATCGGGATCGGAGTCTTAGGCTGCACGTTGATGGTGTGGCGGCGCGTGAAGGTGCCCGGAAGCGTTCCCGTACTGGTGGGGGTCGGGCTCGTGTCCGGCGCGCTGTCTACCTCCACCGGCACCAACGGGCCGCCGATGGTCGCCGCCTTCCAGGGCATGGGCTACGAGCCCGCCAAGTTCCGCGCCACCCTCTCGGCGGTGTTCGCCGGCACCAGCGTGTTCAGCCTGATCGGGTTCGCCGTGGCCGGCCAGGTGAACACCCAGTCGCTCTGGATCGGGCTCGTGGGCCTGCCCGTCGTGCAGCTGGGGTGGTTCGCCGGCAATGCGATCTTCAGCCGGATCGATCCGGAGCGCTTCCGCAAGGTGGTGCTGGCGGCTCTCCTCGTCAGCGCGGCCGTGACCCTGGCCAGCGCGCTCAACGGCTGACGTCGGCGAGAGGCGTTATTCGGGCAATAGTGACGGAAGTCTTACGGGGCTCCGCCTTTCCGCGCGGCCGGGGACTGCGGCTGCTCGAATCACGAATGTGACTCATGAACGACCTTCAGCGGAGAGCGGCCCGCCCATCGCGCGGCGGATGATGCTCTCGATGCTCGGCGCGGGCGCCGCCGGCCTCGCCGCCGCGCCTCTCGTGCGGGACGGCTGGGAACGGCTCCTCGAGACGGCCTCCCAGAACGACCCCACCGGGCTCAGCGGGCTGCTGCCCAACCCGGGCGGCTTCCGGTACTACAGCGTGGCGGCCGCGGTGCCCAGGAAGAGCGCGGCCGACTACCGGCTGGAGATCGGCGGGCTGGTCGAGCGGCCGGGGACGTACACGCTGGACGGGCTCCGCGCGCTGCCCCAGACCCGGGTCGTCGGTGAGGCACGGTGCACCGACGGCTGGCGGGTGCCGGACGTCCCCTTCTCCGGGGTGCTGCTCTCGCACCTCCTCGACGCGGCGGGGGTGCGCCCGGAGGGCAAGGCGGTCCGCTTCACCTGCTTCGACGGCGTCTACAGCGAAAGCCTCACGCTCGAACAGGCCCGCCGGGCCGACGTGCTGGTGGCCCTCGACATGCTGGACGCGCCGGTCACGCACGCCCACGGCGGCCCGGTCCGGCTCTACGTCGCCCCGATGTACTTCTACAAGTCCGCCAAATGGCTGTCCGGCATCTCCGTCACCGACCAGGTCGTCCCGGGCTACTGGGAGGAGTACGGCTATGACGTCGACGGCTGGCTCGACCCGGCGGCCTGAGCGCCCGCTGCGGCGGTTCAGCCGGGGCGAGCGGCTGGTTCACCGCGCGAGCGCCGGGCTCATGCTGCTGTGCGTGGGCGCGGCGGCCTGCCTGTACTTCCCGCCGCTGGCCCAGCTGGTCGGCCGCCGCCACCTGGTGGTCGTCGTGCACGAGTGGTCGGGGCTGCTGCTGCCCGTGCCCGTCCTGCTCGGTCTGGCCTCGCGGGCGTTCCGCGCCGACCTGCGCAGGCTCAATAGGCTGGCGCCGTACGACAGGGAGTGGCTGCGCGCGGTGCGCCGGCGCGCCCCGGGCCCGCGCCCGGCCGGCAAGTTCAACGCCGGGCAGAAGGTCTACGCCGGGTGGATCGCCGGAGCCGTGCCGGTCATGACGTTCACCGGCCTGCTGATGTGGTTCACCGGCCTGCTGCCGGGCATCCCCCGCGCGAGCGCGATCCTCGTGCACGACCTGACGGCGGTGGCGATCGCCGCCGTCGTGATGGGGCACGTCCGGCTGGCGTACCGGGATCCGGAGGCGCGGCGCGGGATGCGTACGGGCTGGGTGACGGCCGCGTGGGCCAGGAGGAACCATCCCCGCTGGCTCGACGACGGGACGGACGGCCAGTCACCGGTCTGAGCGGTGATGGCGATTGCACAGCCCGGCGTCACCTGTCAAACTGGTGATGTGAAGCATGTCTTTCTGTGCGGCAACCCCGCGCTCGACCTGGCCTGCACGCTGCGGGCCCGCCGCACCGCACGCTTCGAGACGCTGGACGCCCCCGACCGGCTCGACGCCTGGTATCTGGAGTCCGGCATCGTCGACGCCGTCTCCCCCTGCCAGGAGGCGGACCTCGTCCAGGCGGTGGCGGTGCGGGAGGCCGTCTACGCGCTGGTCACCGCCCGGCTGGCCGGCGACGGGTACGACGACGAGGCGCTCGCCCTGGTCAACGAGACGGCGCGCAGGCCGCCGGCGACGCCCCAGCTCACCGCCGAGGGGCGGTGGGTCGAGGCGACGCCGGAGCAGGCGCTGTCCACCGTGGCGCGGCACGCGATCGAGCTCCTCAGCGGGCCCGAGGTGCCGCTGATGAAGGAGTGCGCCAACCCCGAGTGCACCAAGGTCTTCATCGATCGTTCGCGGGGCGGGCGGCGGGAGTGGTGCGGCATGGAGTCCTGCGGCAACAAGATCAAGGCGGCGGCCTACCGGGCACGCAAGAAGGAGACCGCCGCCGCCCGCTGACCCCGACCGGCGGCGATCAGGCCGGGTAGTCCTTGGGGTTGATCTGCGTGGTCCCCGCCTTGCCGCCCCTGACCGGGTGCAGGGTGATGGTCCAGATGCTGTACGAGGTGGCGGTGGTGACGAACTTCAGCCGGTCGTCGAAGCGCTGATAGCTGGCCCCCACGGCGAACCTGCGCTTGCTGGTGCTGAAGCGGGAGCCGGTGGTGAAGTAGATCCGGTACGTGCCGTCCCTGACGTCCTTGATGCTCGCGGAGGACTTCGCGCGGACGTAGATGCTGATCGCCTTGGTCCTGCCCTTGACGAGGGTGACGACGCCGTCCCTCGACGTGCCGTTCTTGATCTTGAGGACGCCGCGGCCGCCGCTGAGGCCGTCGTAGATGATCCTGCCGTTGCCCGGGCGGGCCGCGGCGGCGCTCTGCGCGGCCAGGGCGACGGACTCCGCGCCGGTCGCGGCGGTGGCGCCGGCCGGGGAGGTGGTCAGCAGGCCGGCGGTCAGCGCGACGGCGACGGCACCGGCCCGCAGGGCTCCTTCGAGAGGTTTCTTCACGACGAACATCTCCTTGGGCGCATGGTCACGGCCAGGGACAAACATAGAAGAAACCGGGCGGATCGCGTACCTGTTTTGTCCAGCCGGACGGCTCAGGTGGCGTCCCACATTGCCACCACGATCACGCCGGCCGCGTGCAGGCTGGTCAGCAGGGTCCAGTCGTCGGCCGGGTCGAGCCAGACCTGCAGCTCCGCCGGTCCCGACGGCCGCGGCAGCGCCCCGGCGGGCTCGTAGAAGGCCGAGACCAGGACCAGGGGCACCGGCGCCTCCCAGCGGGAGGGGGCCGGTGGCTCGTGCCGGCCGCCGAGCAGGACGGCGCGCTCGGCCTCGTCGCAGGCGTCGAGCCCCGGCCCCGCCGCGAGCTGCGCCTGCACCCTGACCTGCAGGTCCATCGCGAGGCCGACCCGCGCTGCGGCGCGCTCGCCGTCGGTGGCGAGCGAGGCGTAGCCCGGGATGAGCATCCCGGTCAGCTCGGCGGCGTCGTCGGCGTAGCCGCGGTAGGTCCCGCCCGCGTAGATCATCTCGTAGCGGTACGGCCGGCCGTCGCCGTTGACCGGGGCGGCCGGGGGCGGCTCCGCCGCCGAGGAGTTGCGGATGATCACGGCCACCGGCCGGCCTCCCGTTCCGTGGCGAGGTCGTTCATGGCGCGGGCACCCAGCGAGTGGCCGCGAACAGGGCGGTGAGCTGCTCCTTGTCCGCGGCCCGCCAGAACAGCTCGTCCATCAGGAACCGGAAGGAGAGGCTTCCCCCCTCGGTGAGGTCCAGCCCGGGATCCTGCTTGGCGCGCTCGGCGTGGGTGCCCAGCCGGTCGAGCCGGCCCAGGTTGGGCAGCCGGCCCAGCGCCGCGTTGCGGAACGCCGCCTCGGCCTGCGCGAGCGACACCTTCACATGGGACTGGATCACGGCAGGGTCGAGCGAGCCGTCCCACAGCCGGAACTCGACGTGGTCTTTCGCGGTCCCCTTCATGCTCTCCATGTTCACCGCGGACTTGCGGCCGTTGAGATTGCGCACCGGGGCTATCGCCCGGTAGCCCCCCGTGGGGAGCTGGTTGGGCTGGCATTGCGCCACGCCCCGGTGGCTTTCGCGCTCCGGATTGTGCCCGAGCCTGAACAGGGTGTCGGTGTGCAGGCCCCCGTGGTTCAGCAGGCTGGTGTAGTTCTCCACGATGTGGTCGTAGTCGTGCGTGCTCACGTGGACGTGCCCGCCAGTCGAGGCGCCGGCCGTGCCGCCGTGCGCGCGGATGATCTCGGTGGCGAGGCGGAGGTTCTCCCACGTCGCCGGCTCGTCGTACAGGATGGGCGAGATCAGCTCGCCGTCGACCGTGCCGTCCTGCTCCAGCCTCCAGAGTCCGCGCCCGCCCTTCTTGCCTGACCGGTAACCCTCGCCCCGCATGGTGTGGTAGTCGCGCACCTGGGCGTCTCCGGTCAGACCGGCGTCGTGCAGGGCCTCGGCGATGGCCCGCAGGGCTTGGCGGGCGTTGTGCTTCGGCAGCTCGAACTCGATCTCCACCCCGAAGCCGCGCCCGCCGTCGCGGGCCGCGAGGGACGCGGTGGCGTTCTCCAGCATGTAGGGGATCACCTCCTCTCCCCTGACGGCGCGCTCCACCGCCTGGTCGTAAGCGCGCCGGTAGGCCGCGAAATCCTTCGTGAAAGAGACCTCGGGGCGCTCCGGCCAGCGCTGCCACGCCCGGGTGCGGGCCTCCAGCGAGGCGACCAATTCCTGCTTGGCCACGACCAGCGGGTCCTGGCCGACCAGGCGCGACACCGTGCGGCGCAGGGAGGACTGGTGGAAGGCCTCCTTCGCCCGCGCGTGCTCGTGGGCCGCGGCCTGCCGGGCGTCCCGGACGTCCGCGGGCGACAGGTCGTGCAGGCCCGGCGGGACCTGCTGCGGGTCCGGCCGCGTGACGGCGTTCGCGCCCAGGGCGTCGAGCACCCGCTGCCGGTCGACCGGTCCGAAGAGGTCGACGACGCGCGGCAGCACCACGGCGGCCTGCCGCACCAGCTGCTCGACGGAATGGTGGAAGCCCGCGTCCCCCGCCAACCGGCGCAGCGGATCGAACACCCACATCCGGGACGGCGACTCCGAGCCGGTGATCTCGGCGAGGCGGGAAAGGACGCGCGCCTCGTCGTCGTTCAGCTGCGTGAGGCCGCGCTCGGCCGCGACCCGCAGCCCGTCCCAAAGGTACGGGTCGCGCGCCCGGTACGCGTCCAGGCGGCCGACGAGATCCTCGCGGTCGGCCGCCCGCGCCAGATCGGCGCCGTCCGCCTGCGCGTCCGCGGCCAGGCGGACGAGCTGCTCGGCGGAGCGTCCCATCCCGAGGTCGGCGGCCAGGCGCTCCAGCGGCGGGACGGTGTCACGGCCGGAGTGCGCGACGATCTCCTCCAGGCGCGCGCACAGCCGCGCGATCGGGTCGCGCAGCTCGGGCAAGGAGTGTCTTTCGGCGAGCAGCACCCCGTTCCACAGGTACGGGTCATCCTGCCAGAACCGGTCCATGGCCGCGCCGAACTCCGCCTCCCCTGCCGTCCCGGCCGGGAAGTACCCCTTCTCGTGGGCGGCCCGGACGACCGGCAGCAGCTCCCTGACGTCGCCGATGCCGTACCGGTCGAGCACGGGTTTGACGAAGCTGCGGACTTTGGCGGAGGTGACGGGCTCGCCCATCATCTCGACCATGAGCCCGATCGTGCGCGCCTGCGCGGGGGTCGCCTCGGGGAGGGAGAACCGGGCCTGGTACTGCTGCCCCGTCCAGCGGTAGGAGTCCGCCGCCATGGCCCCTCGCAGAGCTTCGACCAGGTCCGTACGGCCGGGCGCGCCGTCCGGGTTCAAGCCGAGCCGCCGGGCGCTGTCGTAGACCTCCACCAAGGCGTCGAGCTCGAGGTCCAGGCCGAGTTCGGAGGCCAGGTCGTGCAGGGCCCTTCGCGGGTTCGGCCAGTTGAGGATCCGGCTCATCGTGGCCAGGGCTCTTGCCGTCGGGTCGCCCCCGTCGGTGACGGGCAGCTCTTCCACCAGGCGCCGGCCCTCCGCCAGGAGGACCTCGTCCGGCCCGGCCTGGGAGTTGCTCAGCAGCCGTTCGATCCGGTTCTGCGGGCCGTCCTGGTGCGGGCGGCCGTTGCCGGGCGTCCAGCGGTGGACGGTCGCCGCGGCCTCGGCGAAGTTCCGTGGCCGCGGATCGGCGATCGGCGAGAATCCGTCGGTGTCGGGGAGGCCGGGCGCCTCGTGGGTGTTCGCCGGGTGCGGCGGCCGGGGGCCGGTGCCGGGGGCCGCCAGGACGCGGTCGAGTTCCGTGCGTACGTCGGGCCAGGCGCGGGCGAGATCGGGGTGCAGGTTGAGGTCCGGCACCTCCTCCAGCGGCACCCATACGTTGTCGAGG
This sequence comes from Nonomuraea jabiensis, assembly GCF_014204795.1. Lineage (GTDB taxonomy): Bacteria > Actinomycetota > Actinomycetes > Streptosporangiales > Streptosporangiaceae > Nonomuraea > Nonomuraea jabiensis. The sequence continues at coordinate 10,397,961 of NZ_JACHMB010000001.1, forward strand.
GACTCGCGGGAGGCGGGCCAGACGTCCGCCAGGTGGGACATCTCGCCGATGACGGTGTGGTACGCCCAGCCGCCGTGGTCGTCCTGGTGGACTCCGCGCACCCGCACCTGGCTCGGGTCCAGCCTGTTCTCCTCGCCGGTTTCGCGGAAGCCGCCGCCGACCGGATCCTCGCCGCGGTGGAGGGCGCCACCGGGCAGCCCCATGGTCCCTCCGTGCTGCGTCTCCATGGAACGCAGCTGCATGAGGACGTGGACCTGGCCGGCGGGAGCGCGGTGGAAGAGCAGCAGCCCGGCCGCGCCCTCCGTACCCCAGTGCCGGTGGCCCTGCTCGCACTGGGTCCACCCGTCGGTGGGCTTCGAGACGTGCCAGCCGGGCGGAATGTCGGAATAGGCGGGGGACGTCTCGGTGACGTGCGGGGGCCGCAGCACTGTGACCTCGCCGGGCGTGGCCAGCACCACGAACTCGTGGAGAGGCAGCTGGCCCATTCCCGTCCACGGGGTGGACAGCAGCCGGGAGGCCGGGAAGACCGCCGCCATGACCGCCCCGTCTCCCAGGCCGGTGTACCGCTTGGCGACCCCGGGCATGGCGCTCCACGACTGCAGCGGCAGCGCGGGCGGGGCCGGCACGACGTCGCCGTTCGCGGCCTGCGCCAGGACGGGGACCGGATGCTGGTCGAACGTGATCCCCCGGTAGAGCACCAGCTCCTCGATGCCGCGGCTTGCGAGCTCGCGCTGCGTCTGCTCGTACTGCTGCCGCAGGAAGTCGCGCAGCATGTCCCCGGAGCGGGCGTGGACCTTCGCGGCCGTCCTGGCGCGGCTGAGGTCACCGTACGCCGACAGGTCGAGGATCCCGGTCAGCCCGAACTCGTCGCGCGCGGCCATGTGCATGGCCAGCCGATCCGGCAGCATCTCGCTCGCGCCGTATCCCCAGGTGCGCAGCAGCTCCTCGACGGCCAGCCGTCGCGCCGTCCGGAGCGCTTCCGGGGAGTCGAACGGCAGTTGCTGGATGATCCGGCGGTCGCCCTCCGCGTACCTGCGGGCGCCTTCCACGAAGGACCGCAGGTCGCTGCGTTCCACCGCCTGCCAGGTCCTGATGGTCCTGCCCATGACGCGGACCTCGCTCTGGACGAGGTCGCTCGCGGGGTCGCCGACCGCCGCCCGCAGATTCTGCTTGCGGCCCACGGCGAGCATGTCCTTCGTCGAGGACCGCATCGTGTCCATCAGCCGCTCCACCGTGGCGGAATGGGCGGCCTGCCAGGCGGGGCCGCTGATCGGGTCGTAGGCGCCGTCCCGGCTGAGCAGGTCCGCCACCTGCCGCGTCAGCGGGTCGGTCCGGCGCGGGTTGTCGGGGAGCGGGGTGGACCTGGGCATGACGGGCTGGCCGCCTTGGAGGTCCGTGCCCGCGTGCTGAGGCGTCTCCGGGATCGCCGGCGCCCGCTGATCGGCCGCCTGCGGATCACCGCCGTCGCTACGGTCGGTGCCGTCGCTGCTGTCACTGCGGTCGCCGTCCTCGTTGCCGTCGCTGTCTTCGCGCAGTGAGGGAGCGGAGTCATCCGTGTTCCGCTCGGCTGTGACGGGCGGCGCGGTTTCGGGAGGCGGGCTGTCCTGGGCCTGGTGGCGGGTGTCCTGTTCGGCGGCGCCGGGGCCGTCGGGGGTCGGGGTGATGATCGCCGGGACCGTGGCCGGGAGCAGTGACGTGCGAGGGAGGCTGCCCGCAGCCGCGGGCTCGACCCGCGGGGTGGCGGGGGCGGTGTCGCCTATCGGGGCCCGGGCGGTGGGAAGGTTCTGCTGGGGTCGTGCGAGGGTGCCGCCCTGCTCGGCCCTGTCCCCTGCCGGAGTGTGCAGGAGCACGTCCTGGCGCCGGGTGACCTCACCGACGATCACCTGGCCCTGGTGCGGCTGCGGGAGGTTGGCTCCCGGTTCGGGTGGCTGCCGGTTGATCAGGGTGGCGACGTCGGCGTGCTGTTCAGGCCGGGGGTGGTGCTGCGCCAGGGTGGTGGTGTCGTGCCCTGCGGGCAGCGGGGCGGCATCGTGCGGTACGAGCGGAGCGGCGGGGTCGTGCGGTACGGGTCTGGGCGACGGCGGAAGCGCAGGTGAGGACGAGGACGAGGGCTGGCCGCCGGATGAAGGAGGAGCATCGCCATGGGGGGCCGTGACGGGCGGAGTGTCGCCGAGCTCCGCGACCGCCCGCATCGGGATATAGCTCACCCGTGCGGAGGCGGGGATGTCGAGGCCGCCCGCGACGCCGGAGATGAAGGTGTACGCCAGGTGCTCGCCGTCGAGCTGCCCGCTGAGCGCCAGCCCCGGGACGGCCCCGGCGGTGGCCGCCGTTCCGCCCAGCAGCGCCTGGCCGTACATGCTCTGCGCGATCGCCGCGATCTTGTCGCGTACCGCCAGTTCGGCCTCGGAGGCGACGTACACCATCTGCCGGCTCAGCAGACGTGACAGGGCCGCGTTCGCGCCGGCGAACAGGACACCGGTCAGCGCGCCGCTGCCCAGCGACATCGCCAGCGACGCGAGGTCGAAGTCGCCCGCCTCGCGATCCCCCCAGATCTGCTGCGCCACCTGCACGCCGAAGTCCAGGCCGCCCATGATCCCGGCGAACTTCAGCATGTTGACCAGGATGAGCCGCTTCAGCGTCTGGATGTTCATCTGGGTCAGCAGCGTGTTGTGCTGGATCAGCCGGAGCACGGCCGGGCCGTTGACGTAGATCCACACCAGGAGCTTGACGATCATCGCGCCGAGCAGCGCGAGCGAGGCGTAGATCATCCACTCGGTGTGCTGCATGCGCACGCCGTGCTCGCGCAGGGCCGCCGCCTCCTCCCGGAGCGCCTTCTCCAGGAGGTCGATCAGCGTCTCGTCCGAAGCGGAGCCGTCCGCGTCCGGCTGCCCGCCGAGCACCTTGAACACCTGCTCGAACGTTTCCTTGGCGGCGCCCTGCCACTGGTGGTCGCGCAGCGACCGCATGACCGCGGCGGCGTCGTCCGACTTGATCGTGGCCAGCAGGTCCGCCAGGTTCTCCAGCACCTGCGCCTCGGCGAGGACCCCGTCGACGTCGGTCTCCGGAAGCGCCCCGCCCGTCAGCGGCAGCGCCAGCGGCCGCACGATCTCGGGCACCAGGTTGAGGTCGAGTCCCATCACCGCGGCTCTGGCGTACCGGGCCGCGGCAGGAACGACTCGAAGTTCGTTCCCTCGCCGAACAGGTCCTCGAACGGGAGATCCGGCACGCCGAAGGGCTCCATCAGTTCCTTCATCTCGGCGGCGACCTGCCTGGTCGCCCGCCCGATCTGCTCGACGACGGAGGCGGACAGCTCCGACGGGGACAGCTTGCGGTAGACCCGGGGGTCGAACTCGATTGCGCGCACCTCACCGCGGGGACCGACGGTCACGGTCACCATGCCGTCCTTGGACTTCGCCGTCGCCGACAGCTCCCGTACCTTCTCCTGCATCTGCTTGAGCTGTTCGGTCTGCTGGTTGACCTCCTGAACGAGTTGCTCCAACAGCCGCCACGGCTCGTCCATCGTCACCTCCGTCCCTCACGAGCACCAAAAACCTCAGAAGCACCATTCTTTACTGATTCTTCTACCGATGTCTGCACATCCCGGCTAGGCTTCCCACCCGTGGAGTTCGACGGCGTCGTCTACAGCAAGACCCACCTCCACCGGCTGGCGAGCGCGGCGGACGGCATGGCCGGTGACGTGTCCGGCGCCCACATCCGGTTCGAGGCGGCGTCGAGCGCGGCACGTACCGCCCTCGGCGACGACAACTACGGCCGCGCGTACTGGCAGGGGCGCGGGCAGCGGATGGAGAGCATCGGCAGAGGGCTCGACCTGCTCGCGAGCGCGCTCCGGGAGCAGGAGAACCGGCTGCACCTGGCGTCGAAGACGTACAAGGCCGGCGAGGACGCCAGCACCCTGCGCACCTGAGGGCTTCACGTGGGCGGATCAGGAGCCTGTCAGGGCCGGCTTGGGACGGATCGCCTGCGCCTTGCCCGTGTGATGATCAGCGTGGCTGCCACGCCGATCAGGAACTCCCCTTGAGCCGGCGCACGCGTCCGGTGAGTTCTGTGGCCCCGACGGCGCGCCAGACCGCATATTTCTTCGCGGAATGATTCGCCAAGTCCCGCCGCCCGCACGTCCTGTAAACCGACTGAAGCGGCGGGAGGCCGATTACGCGCCAGTGCGTACCAGACCGAGGTCCTTGACAATGGTGCCCGCCTTCATGACGATCTCGATGTGCGCGGGGTCGGCCAGTGCGTGGATGTCCCGCAACGGATCGGCGTCCGTGACCACGACGTCGGCGAGCTTGCCCGCCTCCAGCGTGCCCACCTCCCCGGAGATGCCGAGCAGCTCGGCGCCGGTACGGGTCCCGGCGACGATGGCGGCCATCGGGGACATGCCGAGCTCGACCAGATGCCCGAGCTCGCGCAGGTTCTGCCCGTGCGGGCACACGCCGGCGTCCGTGCCCAGCGCGATCCTGGCTCCGCGCGCGATCGCGTGGCCGATGTTCTGCTTGGTGATCTCGGACCACTTCACCTTCTTGGCGTAGTGGTACGGCTGCATCGTCTCCTTGTTGATCGCGAACACGGTCGACAGCGTCGGGACGAGGAAGGCGCCGCGCTCCTGCAGGAGGTCGAGTCCTTCGTCGTCGATGCCGTACCCGTGCTCGACGCTGGTCACCCCGCCCCGGAGAGCGGTCAGGATGCCCTTGCGTCCCTGCGCGTGCGCGGCGATCGGCTTGCCGCCGTGCCGGTCGAGCTCGTCGGCGATGGCCCGCACCTCGTCCAGGCGCAGGCCCTCGTCGTCGGGGTGGTCGTGCCTGCTCCCCATGCCGCCGGTCGTGCAGATCTTGATGAGGTCGGCTCCCTGGCGCAGCACCCGGCGCGTCGCCTTGCGGACCTCGTCGACGGTGTCGGCGATCTCGATCAGCTCGGGCACGGTGGGCGCGACCGTCCCGCCGTACAGGTGCATGTCCCCGTGCCCGGCGGTGTGGCTGATCGGGCTCACCGCGAGCTTCAGCCGCGGGCCCGGGATCAGCCCGCGCTCGATCGCCTCGCGGAAGCCCGAGGACAGCCCGCCGAGGTCCCGGGCGCTGGTGACGCCGGCCTCGAGTGTCGCCCGGATGCGCGCCGCGGACTCGAGGACGGTCAGGGCGGGATCGTTCTGGAGGGCGTGGAAGGGGCCGTTCGCCAAGGAGAAGCCCATATGCACGTGGCAGTCGACGAATCCCGGCAGGAGCGTCCTGCCGCGCAGATCGCGTACGTCCGCGCCGTGGACCTCCGGGGCCTCGGCCGCCGGGCCGGCGAATCCGATGGCGCCGTCCGCGGTCACGTCGAGGACACCGTCCTCGACGGGCGGCGCCCCGGTGCCGTTGATGATCCTGACGTTGGCGAGGCGGAGCTTTCGATGGGTGGTCAAGCGGAGTCCTTCTGACGGGGTTCGATGTCGAAGCCGGGGGCGCCCGGGACGGAGTCGAGCAGGGTGCGGGTGTACTCGTGGCGCGGGCGCCGGTAGAGGTCCGCGGCCGGGGCGTGCTCGACGACGTCGCCGTGGTAGAGCACCACGACCTCGTCGCTCACGTGCCGGACGACGGCGAGGTTGTGCGAGATGAAGAGCATGGTCAGGTTGAGTTCGCGGCGCAGCTCGGCGAGCAGGTGCAGGATCTCCGCCTGGACCGAGACGTCGAGCGCGGAGGTGATCTCGTCGGCGATCACGACCTCGGGCCGGATCATCAGGCCCCGGGCGATCGCGACCCGCTGCCGCTGCCCGCCGGAGCACTCGTGGGGGTAGCGGTCGATGGTGTCGGCCGGCATCCTGACGGCCTCCAGCCACTGGACGATCTCGTCCCGGTGCCGCCGCACGTCCGCCCGGCGCGGGTCCACGGCCTCGGCGAGCGCCTCGCCGATCGTGCGCCGGGGGTCGAGCGACGAGTACGGGTCCTGCGGGATCATCTGGACCTTGCGCCGCAGCGCCCGGCGGCTCGCCCCCCGCGCGGAGGAGATGGGGACGCCGCCGATCCTGACGCTGCCCGCGGTCGGCCGGACGAGCCCGACCAGCGCCTTGGCCAGCGTCGACTTCCCCGATCCCGACTCGCCGACGATGCCGACGGTACGGCCGCGGGCGACGTCCAGGGTGATGCCGTGCAGGACGCGTGTCGCGTTCTTGCCCCATCCGTAGCCCACCTCGAGGTCGCGTACCTCGACGGCCGTCTCCTCATCCATGCGAGTGCTCCTTCGTGCGCGGCGGGGTCCACGACGCGTCGATGTCGGGGGTGGCCTCCAGCAGGGCCCTCGTGTACGGGTGGCGGGCGGTCTCCACGGTCAGCTCCGCGGCGGCGATCTCCTCGACGATCTCGCCCCGGTACATCACGAGGACGCGGTCGCACAGCGCGCGGACCACCCCGATGTCGTGCGAGATGAACATGATCGAGGCGCCGAACTCGCGGTTGACGCGCTTGAGCTCGCGCAGGATCTCCGCCTGGACGGTGACGTCCAGGGCCGTGGTCGGCTCGTCCGCGATGATCAGGCGCGGCTCGACGGACAGCGCGGCGGCGATCATGGCCCGCTGCCGCATGCCGCCCGAGAGCTCGTGCGGATGCTGCTTCATGCGCTGCTCGGGCCTGGTCAGGTGGACCACCCGGAGCGCGTCGAGGATGCGCCGCGCGGCCTCCCGCCGGCCGAGGCGCTTGTGGGTCCGCAGCACCTCCGTGAGCTGGGTGCCCATGCGCAGCGCGGGGTTGAACGTCGAGCCCGGGTCCTGGTAGATCAGGCTGACGGCCTCCGCCATGAGGGCCGGCGGCACGGGCCGGCGCAGGTCCAGGTCGCCGAACGCCATGCGGCTCGCCATTGAGGTCAGGCCGTCCGGCAGCAGCCGCGCGAGCGACATCGCGGTGAGGGTCTTGCCCGACCCGCTCTCCCCCACGATGCCGACGATCTCGCCCGGCCCGATGCCGAAGGAGATGCCCTTGACCAGCGGCGTGTCGCCGGCGTGGATCCACAGGTCGCGGACGTCGGCGAGCTGCTCGCCCGTCGCCTCCTGCGCGGCCGGGGGTGTCGCGCTGCGGCCCGGCGCCGTGTGCCCGCGCGGGTTCGCCGCCGCCGCGAGGCCGTCGCCGATCAGCACCGCCCCCAGCCCGGTCAGGACGATGAGGAACGCCGGGCCGACCATCTGGAAGGGCCGGTCGGCCAGGAGCGAGGGCAGGGCCTCGTTCAGGAGCTTGCCCCAGTCGTAGGAGGGCGACTGGACGCCGAGGCCCACGAACGACAGCGCGGAGATGGCCGTGAGCGTGGCCGCGAACGTCGAGGCCGTCAGCACGAGCAGCGGCTCGGCCATGTTCGGCAGCATGTGCCTGATGGCGATCCGGGTGCGGCTCACGCCCAGCAGGCCCGCGGTCGACACGTACTCCTGCTGCGAGACCTTCGCGGCGAGGTTCGCGGTGAGGCGCGCGAAGTAGGGGATGCCGGACAGGCCGATGGCGATCACCGCCGAGGAGCCGCCCGCTCCGAGCACGGCCGCCACGACGAGCGCGAGCAGGAGCCCGGGGAAGGCCACCATCGCGTCGATGACGCGCAGGCAGACCTCCCTGACGCGGGGCCGCACGAGCCACACGCCGGTGCCCAGGACGACGCCGAAGACGACCGACATGGCCGTCGCGCCCACGGTCATCAGCAGGGTGAGGCGGGTGGCGACCAGGCTGCGCAGCAGGACGTCGTGGCCGGCCGCGTCGGTGCCGAGCCAGTGCCCGGACGAGGGCGCGGCGAAGCGCGGGCCCAGCACGGCCGCCCGCTCCGTGAACAGGATCGGGGCCAGCGCGGCGACCAGCACGATGCCGCCCAGCAGGGCCAGGCCGAGCACGAGCCCGGGGTTGCGGCGGCGGGGCCGGCTACGCGGAGACATGCGACCCCCCGAGGGTCCGCTGGTCGATCAGCCCGAGCAGGACGTCGACGAGGAGGTTGACGAGTGCCGCGATCATGCCGATGACCAGCACCATGCCCTGGATGACCGGATAGTCGCGGTCGAGGATGGCCTTGATGATGCCGCTGCCCAGGCCGGGCAGCGCGAACACCGACTCGATGATGATCGCGCCGCCGATCATGCCGGTCAGGATCAGCCCGCTCAGGGTGAGCGTGGTGGTGAGCAGGTTCGGCAGCGCCCACCGTACGTGGCGGCGGAAGGCGGGCAGCCGCCAGCCGCGGGCCGTGCGCATGTAGTCGGTGTCGAGCACGACCGCCGTCTCGCGGCGGACGACCCGGGAGATGGTGCAGATCGGGCCGATCACGATCGCCGCGACCGGAAGCACGAACGACGCGGCCCCGAAGCGGGGTGCGTAGGCCGGCGGGAACAGCGGCACCAGCCCGATGCCGAGGGCGAACATCACGACCAGGAACGACGCCATGATGTAGCCGGGGATCGAGTCGAGGAAGCCGGTGACCACCCCGAAGGCGGTGTCCAGCCACCTGCGCCGGCCGCCGCGCGTGAGCACGCCGATGACCATGCCGAGCGGGACGGCGACCAGCAGGACGACGACGATTCCCGTCACCGCGATGGTGGCGGTGAAGGGGAGCCGGTTCAGGATGATCGTCTCCACCGGCTGCCGGTACATGAACGACGTGCCGAGGTCCCCGGTGAAGACGCCGCCCGCGTGGGCGAGGAACCGTTCCCAGATCGGCCGGTCGAGCCCCAGCTCGGTCCGGACCCGCTGGACGTCGGCGAGATCGGCGTTGGCCCCGGCGACGCCCACCGCCGGGTCACCGGGAATGAGCTGGACGATGAGGAACGACACGACCAGCAGCGCGATGAAGATCACGACCAGGCTGGTGAGCCGCCGCACGGCGAAACCGGGCCAGGCGGAGGGGCTCCGCGACCGGACGCCCGGGCCGGGCGTGGAAAGTGAGGTCATGTCGGCTACTTGAGGATGCGCAGGGTGGCGGGGTCGAGGTAGTCGTCGAAGGTCCGGATGGCGAATCCGCCGGCGACGACGGTGGTGGTGGGCAGGGTCGCCAGCGGGATCGCGTCGACCCGCTGGAGGAACGACTTCTGCGCGGACTGGAGGGCGGCGCAGCGTCCGCCGCCGTCGGTCACGCTCATGGCCTGGGTGACGAAGCCGTACCCCTTCTCGTTGACCGAGCCCGTCTTGTTGCGGCCGCCCTTCTCGGTCACCGGGCCCATCACCCGCAGCAGCGAGGAGGTGAGGGTGCCCAGCTGGTTGTTGTCGCCCTGGACGTTGATGTCCCAGTCCGAGCCGCCGGCGGTGGTCACCGTGGCCCAGTTGGCGTTGTCCAGGGAGCTGACGGAGACGTTCGCGCCGGCGTTGCGCAGCGCCTCGCCGATGTAGTCGTTGCCGCCCTGCAGCAGGGTCGTGCCGACGATGCGGACGCGGACCCCTGCCAGTTTCTTGGCCGCGGCGGCGGAGTCCTGGGGGACCAGCAGCGACCGGTCGGTGTTCACGCAGGGGAGCTTGGCCGAGCCGACGGACAGGATCGTGCTGCCCCGCTTGCCGCTGATGATGTCGCTGAACGTCTGCGGGTCTATGGCCTGGGCCACCGCGGCGCGCAGCTCGGGCCGGTCGGCGAAGGCCGTCCCCGGACGCTCGTTGAACAGCAGGTACGTCGTGGTGTTGGCGGCGCTCGACGTGGAGAACCGGGTGTCGCCGTCGAACCGGGCCACGTTCTCGTCGGAGACCACGCCGACGTCGAGGCTGCCGGCCAGCAACTGGGTGGCGATGGTCGCGTAGTCGGTGATCGGCGTGAGGTTCAGCTGCTTGGCGGGCACGCCCTCCAGGGGCTTGGCGAACGCCGGCCAGGCCGCGTAACCGTCGCGCAGCGTCAGCTGGTAGGAGACCGCAGCCTGGGACGAGGTCAGCGTGTAGGGGCCGGAGAACGCCCCGGCGGCCTTGCCGGCGGCGAGTCCCTTGAGGTCGCGCAGGCCCGCCGGGCAGACGATCCCGGCCTGCGGCAGCGTCAGCCCGGTGACGAAGTCGGACCACGGGACGGACAGGGCGGCCTTCACCGTGCTCGTCTTGTCGTCGGCGGTGAACGTCGCGGTGCCCGATCCCAGCGCCAGCGTACGTCCCGAGGAGCCCGTCTCCTTGGCCGCGAACCGCGTCAGCGAGGCGGCCACCACGGACGGCGTGATCGGCGTGCCGTCCGAACAGGTCAGCCCGCCGCGGATGGTGAACGTGTAGTGCGCCGCGTCCTCCGCCTGCCACTTGGAGGCGATGCCGCCGACGAGGGTGTTGCCCGCGTCCTTGCGCACCAGCGTGTCGAACAGCAGCCGGGCCACGGTGAAATCGTCGCCGCCCTTGGCCAGCGCCGGGTCGAAGGTCGCCGGATCGGTGTTCAGCGACATGTTGATGGTGTCGGTCGCCCCCTCGGCCACGCCGCATCCGGCCAGGCCCGCCACGAGCGCCATCGCGAGAATGGAATTGCGAAACACTGATCCTCCAGCGCACTCGCGAGAATGAATGGCGCCGAGCCTAGGTGTCGCCTGCCGATTCCAGGCCTTCCGCGGCGCAGAGCGCACGGAATTGAGTGATATCGCGGCCCGGGTGCACGATCCTTCCCGCGGCCTTCGCCGGAGGTTTCCCTCGCGTTACGGCTTCCTGCACGTGAGCGTGCCTCTGAGGGCCGATCTTACGCGGCGGTCCGGCAGGCGATACACGGTCATGGTCGGATCGGGCCTGTCCGTGCAGGATGAGCGCATGGTCGACGGGCTGGACTTCCAGATCATCAACGCACTCCAGATCCATCCCCGGGTCCCGTGGGTCCAACTCGGGAGGATCCTGCGGGTGGACCCCTCGACGATCTCGCGCCGCTGGTCGGCCCTCACCCAGCAGCGGCAGGTGTGGACGAGCTGCTTCGAGTGCGAGCCGCGCACCGGCCAGCAGGAGATCTCGGCCCTGGTCGAGATCCGGTGCGCGCCCGGCCAGCGGGGCGACGTCATCGCCGAGCTCAGCCGGCAGGGTCCCATCATCAGCGTGCACTGCACGTCGGGCGCCCGCGACCTCTACGTCATGATCTCGATGCCCACCCTGCTCTCCATGGACCGCTACATCGACGAGCACGTCGCGGGCGTCCCCGGCATCGTCGGCACCCGTACCCACTACCTGCGCAGGATCTTCCTGGAAGGGTCGGGCTGGCGGCTCAACGTGCTCTCCGACGAGCAGGCCCGCGCGCTGCACCTGCTGCGGCCGTCCGAGCCGCCCGACCACCGCAAGCCCGCCCACGTCGACGTCATCGGGGCGCTCAGCACGGACGTCCGCCGCACCGCCGCCGACATGCAGCGGGAGCTGGGCCGCTCGATCTCGGTCATCTCCCGGGACATCGACGCGCTGCTCGCGGCCGACTGGGTCAGATGGCGCGTGGACTTCGCGCACACCCTCCTGGGCTGGTCGGCGGCGGCGGTGCTGTGGCTCGACGTCAAGCACCCCGACCTGGAACGGCTCATCGCCTCGCTCCGGCTGCTCTGCCACGTGCGGCTGTGCGCCTCGGTGACCGGTGAGGCCAACCTCGCGGTCTTCCTGTGGCTGCGCAACCTGCAGGAGCTGGACGAGATCGAGGGCAGGCTGTCGTCGATGTTCCCGAAGCTGCTGGTCAAGGACAGGTGGATCGTGCCGAGGATCGCCAAGCGGACGGGCTACATTCTCGATCTCGACAGCCGGCGCCTGCGTTACGTGCCCGTCGGCGGCCGGCCGGTGTTCGATGAGCAGCTTCGTGCGGGCCCGGCCCGAAAATCCGATGTTTCGTGCGGGATCAACGCCGATCGACGCTCATTCGCGGCGCCTTTCCTAGCCTGAGCTAGACGACCGCCCGGCCGTCGACCAGTGCGCAGAGAAAGAGGTCGTGTGGACATCGAGGAGCTCAGGGCATTCCGGCGAGAACTGCACCGCAATCCGGAACCCGCGTTCGTGGAGATCGGGACGGCGGCCCGGATAGCGCGGGCCGTCGAAGACCTGCCGGTGACCGTCCTGACCGGAAAGGACGCCCACGACCTCTCCCCCGTCGTGAACTACCCGTCGCCGGGCACGCTCGCCGAATGGGCGGCCCGCGCCGTCGATTCCGGCATCCCGCCGGAGAAGGCCAGGTATTTCCAGGAGAACGGCACCGCGCTGGTCGTCGACCTGGCCGGCGTGCGGCCGGGGCCGCGATGGGGCCTGCGCGCCGACATCGACGCGCTGCCGATCCGGGAGTCCGCCGATCCGGCCCATTTCCCGGCCGCGAACGGCTTCGCGGCGGCGAACGGCGCGATGCACGCCTGCGGCCACGACGCGAACGCCACCATCGGCGTGGGCCTGCTGCACCGCCTCGCCGACCGCGACTTCGCGGGCTCGCTGAGAGTGCTGTTCCAGCCCGCCGAGGAGGGGGTACGCGGAGCGCAGACGATGATCGACGCCGGGGTGGCCGACGACATCGACCTCATGCTCGCCGTGCACATGGCGGGCGAGCTGGGCGTCGGCCAGGTCGTGGGCAGCTTCACCGGCGGCATGGCCACCCGCAAGCTGAAGGTCGACTTCACGGGCCGGGCCTCGCATGCCGCCGGCTCGCCCGAGTCGGGGCGCAACGCGCTGCTCGCCGCCGCCATGGCCACGCTGGCGATCATGGCGCTCCCCCGCTACGGGTCCGCCGACACCAGGCTCAACGTCGGCACGCTCGTCGCCGGTGACGGCGTGAACATCGTCCCGTCCTCGGCGGTGATGACCTGCGAGGCACGCGCCACCGACGACGAGGTCGTGGACGAGCTGGTCGGCCGGATCCGCTCCATCGTGGAGGGCGCCGCCCGCACGCAGGACGTCGAGGTGGCACTGGCCGTGACGGGCAGCTCCGCCACCCTGACGCCCGACGACGACGTGGTGGACCGCATCGTGGACGTGGCCGGCGCGCACCCCGGCGTCGTGGAGGTGATCAGGACCCAGGCGTTCGCCGGCAGCGACGACGCCAACCTGCTCATCCGGCACGTCCAGCGGCGCGCCGGCAGGGGCGCGTACCTGATGATCGGCGCCGGCAGCCCGGGACCGCACCACAGCGCGGACTTCGACGTGGCGGAGGAGTCGATCCCGCTCGGGATCGACCTCCTCGAGTCGCTGATCCGGCAGGGCTGATCAGCGGAAGGCGGGGACCGTGGGCGGCAGGCCCATGAGGACGGCGCCCGCGGCGTCGTACATCGCCGGGCTGAGGAAGGCGTGCTCCTGCGGCACCAGCGCGTCGCCGAGCAGGGCCGGCAGCGGGTGGTCCTGGTAGATCGCGGCGGTGCCGGAGAGGGAGACGACCTTGTGGACCACCTCCGACGCGGTCCGGGCGAGGTGGGCGGCGGACAGGCGCAGGTGCGCGTTCTGCTCGTCGCTGACCAGGCCGCCGGCGACGAGCGTCTCCCAGGCCTCCTCGGCGGCCTCGTAGAAGTAGGCGCGGGCGGAGCGCAGCGTGGCCTCGGCCTCGGCGGCGTCGTACTCGGCCAGGAACGTGGCGGCGTCGGGATAGGTGAGCGCCTGGACCCCGACGCTCTCGAAGAGGAAGACGAGCGAGCGCCGCAGGTCGTGGTCGTCGTCGACGATGTGCACCACCGGGCCGGCCACGGCCGATTCGGTACCGCTCATGCCCGTACTATGCGCGGCCCGCCGGAGCTGGGCAATCCCGCCGGTTCGGCCAGCGGACTGGCGAGCTTGGAGAGCGGGCCGCGCCGGACATTGACTTCCATCGGTCCCGTACGCAACCAGAAGGACGGAAAACACGTGCACCACCGCATCGGCATCCTCGGCACCGGCAACATCTTCGGCCGCTACGTCACCGGCATGGCCCGCTACCCGGAGCTGGAGATCGTCCGCGTCGGCGACATCGACGTCGACAGGGCCAAGCGGGCCGCGGAAGGGCATGGCATCCCCGCCTGGGGGGACGGCGACGAGCTCTACGCCGACGACTCGATCGACATCCTGGTGAACCTGACCCCGCCGGCCCATCACGCGAGGACCGTCATCCGGGCCCTGGAGTCCGGCAAGCACGTCTACGTCGAGAAGCCGCTCGCCGCGACCGTCGCCGAGGCCCGGGAGGTGCTGGCGGTGGCCGGGACCAGCGGCCGCGTGCTGGGCTCCGCGCCGGACACGTTCCTGGGCAGCGCCTCCCAGACCGCGCGCAAGGCGCTCGACGACGGGCTGATCGGCGAGCCCATCGGCGTGTCGGCGTTCATCCGGCACAGCAAGGCCGAGACCTGGCATCCGGACCCGCGCTTCCTCTTCCAGCCCGGGGGCGGGCCCGTTCTAGACATGGGGCCGTACTATCTGGCCATACTGGTGAACCTGCTCGGCCCGGTCAGGTCCGTGGCGGGGGCCGCCCGCGTCGGCGCGCCGGTGCGCGCGGTGACCGCGCCGGACCGCGTCGTGGACCGGATCGACGTCGAGGTGGCGACCCATGCCTCCGCCGTCCTCGTCTTCGGTTCCGGGGTCATCGGCACCACGCTGATGAGCTTCGACGTCTGGGACAGCGATCTGCCCGCCATCGAGGTCTACGGCACCGAAGGGACGCTCACCTTGCCCAACCCCAACCACTTCGACGGGGACGTACGGGTGCGACGGCACGGGGACGCCGACTGGACGGTCCTGCCGCCCGTCGTCGGCCTGTTCGGCGCGGTCGGCACCAAGGAGCAGGCCCGCCGCGGGCTCGGCGTGCGCGATCTGGCCGACGCGATCGAGGGCGGCCCCCACCGCGCCAACGCCACGTTCGCCTTCCACGTGCTCGAGGCCCTGTCCGCGATCGACGGACCCGCCCAGGTCGTCCAGCTGGAGAGCACGTGCGAGCGCCCGGCCCCCCGCTTCGCGGAGTGACCCCGGCGCAGGCCGCGACGCTGGGCGCGGTCGTCGACACGATCGTCCCCGCCGACGGCTACCCGAGCGGCACCGAGGCGGGGGTCCTGGACTACCTCGCGGGGCAGTTCGGCCGTGACCTGGCCGAGCTGCGCGCCTATTACGGGGCCGGGCTCGACGCCGTCGAGGCCGAGGCGCGCGAGCGGCACGGCGCCGGCTTCCCCGAGCTCCCGCCCGGGCGGCGCGAAGAGCTGCTGCGGGCGCTGGAGGCGGGCGACACGCGGGTGCCGTGGCCGTTCGACGCGGCGGCGTTCGTGGAGACGGTGGTCGGTCACGTCATGGAGGGCTTCTACGGCGACCCGGACAACGGCGGCAACCACGACGCCGTCTCCTGGCGGATGATCGGATTCGAGGTGCGAGGCTGATGCGCGGGCGAGCGCAGGCCCTGATCGGATGCGAGGGACGGGGCTGATGCGCGCGCGGACGCGGGCCGTGACCGGATGCGAGGTACGAGGCTGATGCGGGTGGACGCGGTCGTGGTCGGGTCGGGCGCCGGGGGCGGGGTCGCCGCCGCGGTCCTGGCGGAGGCGGGCAAGCAAGTGCTCGTGCTGGAGCGCGGCCGCGACCTCACCTTCGCGGAGATCGGCCGTGACCATCTGCGCAACCACCGCCTCACCCGCTACCCGCACCGGTCCGGGCCCGACTACGAGAACGGCCCGCGCGTCGTCGTCGACGCCGCCGGCGAGCACCTGGTACGCCCGCACGAGCCGGGCTTCCACGGCAACGCCACGCTGGTCGGCGGCGGCACCCGGCTCTACGGGGCGCAGGCGTGGCGGTTCCTGCCCGCCGACTTCACCATGGCGAGCACGTACGGCGTGCCCGCCGGCAGCAGCCTCGCCGACTGGCCCATCGGCTACGACGACCTGGAGCCCTCCTACGAGCGCGCCGAGTGGGAGATCGGCGTCTGCGGCGACCACGCGGCCGGCAGCCGCCACTGGAGGCGCGCCAAGCCGTACCCGATGTCCCCGCTCCCGGAGGGCCTGCAGGCCGCCGCCCTGCGCAGGGGCGCGGCCGCCCTCGGCTGGGACGTGCTGCCGGTGCCGCTGCTGATCAACTCGGTGCCGTACGGCGGGCGGGCCGCCTGCACCCGCTGCCAGCACTGCGTCGGCTTCGCCTGCCCGGCGGACGCCAAGAACGGCTCGCACAACACCGTGCTGAGCCGCGCGCTCGCCACCGGCCGCGCCCGGTTGCTGCCGGAGGCCGTCGCCGAACGCGTCGAATGCGACCCGTCGGGCCGCGTCACCGGCGTGCGCTGGGTGGATCGCTCGGGGGCCCGCCACGTCGTCGAGGCCGAGGTGGTGATCTGCGCGGCCGGCGCGATCGAGACGGCCCGGCTGCTGCAGAACTCGCCGACCCGGCGCGAGCCGTACGGGCTGGGCAACAACCACGATCAGGTGGGGCGGCACCTGCAGGGCCACGCCTACGCGTGGGCGCTGGGCGAGATGGACGAGCCCGTGCACGACGGGCTGGGCCCCGGCGTCTCGCTCGCGACGCTCGACTTCGTCCACCACAACGACGGCCTGGTGGGCGGGGCGATGCTGGCGGACGAGTTCACCGTGCTGCCCCTGGCCTTCTGGGCCCGGAACCTGCCGCCGGACCTGCCGCGCTGGGGCGCGCGCAACAAGCAGTACATGCGGGACAACTACCGCCGTGTCATGCGGGTGGGCGGGCCGGTCCAGGAGATCCCCAGCCCGGAGGCGCGGACGCGGCTCGACCCGCGCGTGCGCGACCGGTGGGGCATCCCGGTCGCCCGCCTGTCCGGGACGACCCATCCGGAGACCCTGCGTACCGGGGATTTCATCGCCGGCCGCGCCCGTGAGTGGCTGCTCGCCTCGGGCGCGCGCCGGGCGTGGGCGGCACGGGCGCCCCTGGGCCTGCACGCCGGGCAGCACCAGTCGGGGACGTGCCGGATGGGCGACGACGAGCGGACGTCGGTCGTGGACCGGTGGGGCCGGGTCCACGGGCACGACAACCTCTATGTCGCCGACGCCTCGGTGCACGTCACCAACGGCGGGGTCAACCCGGTGCTGACGATCATGGCGCTGGCGTTCCGGACGGCCGAGCGGCTGTCCGCTGACTGGTGACGTCCTTCAGGACAGCCGAGCGGTGACGTCTTTCAGGACGGCCGGGTGGCGACGTCGAGGACCACCTTGCCGGTGGCGTGGCCGTCCTCCACGAGCGCGAGCGCGCCGGCGGCCGCCGCGAACGGGAACACCCGGCCGACGCGCGGGTCCAGCTTCCCCGCGACCACCAGCTCGCCCAGGGCCGACAGCGTCTCCGGCCCGCCGACGCGCGAGAGCGGGCGCGCGCCGAAGCGCGCGGCGGTCTCCTCGCCGGCCACGGTGAGCACGCGCGTCCCGGCGGTGAGGATCCCCGCGACGCCGTGGAGGGCGTCGCCGCCGACCAGGTCGAGCACGGCGTGGGCGCCCTCGGGAAGAAGGTCCCGCAGCCGGCCCGCGACGTCGTCGCGATCGTAGGCGACCGCCGTGGCGCCGAGGGATTCGACGAACGCGCGCTTCGCCCCGCTCGCCGTGCCCACGACCCGTACCCCGTCCATGACCGCGAGCTGGGCCGCGACGGTGCCGACTCCCCCGCCGGCGCCCAGGATCAGCAGCGTCTGCCCGGGGGCCGGGGCGAGGGCGGCGAGCCCCTCGTAGGCGGTCCCCGCCGCGATCGGCAGCGCCGCCGCGTCGGTGAAGCTCAGCCCGGCCGGCATGCGCGCGGCCCGGTCCTGCGGCAGCACCGCCAGCTCGGCGTAGCCGCCGCTCCCGCCGGCCGTGCTGCCGAAGACCGCGTCCCCGACGGCCAGCCGGGTGACTCCCGGCCCGGTCCGCACCACGGTCCCGGCCACCTCGCGCCCGAGGATCGCGGGCAGGCTCAGCGGCAGGAAGGCGCGCTGCAGGCCGGCGCGGACCTTCCAGTCCACCGGGTTGACGCCGGCCGCGCGCACCTCGACGAGCACTTCGCCCTCCTGCGGCTCGGGCGCGGGAACGCCGAGAAACCGCTGGACATCCGGACCGCCGTAGTCGATGAACCCGTAAGCGAGAGGCATGGTCAGGGACGCTACCGACCGGCCGGGGAGCAGGCTGAAGGGCTGTTCCGGTCAGTGAACCGGCGCGGGAGCCGCCCGAATCGTCCGGCTCTAGGGTTTGAGGCCACCACCTGAAGAACGGTGACTCCGCGTCCGGCAACAATTCGGGCAATTAGTACGATGCCCGACACCTCGTTACACCGCACGCCCCCAGATTGTCTCGAGGAGTACCAATGTCACTGACGAAGTCAGTATGGCGCCGTCGTCTCGCCGCGGGCGCCGCCGGCGCGGCCATGCTCGCCTCCGCCGCGTGCAGTGCCGCCAACCAGGGCGCCATCGGCAACTCCGCGAGCGCGAGCGCAGGCCCGGTGCGCGGGGGCGGCACTCTCATCGTCGCCCAGACGAGCGACGCCGACCCGGGTTCGTTCCTCAAGACCTCCTTCGGCAACATCGTGGCGGAGTACGCGGTCTTCGAGACCCTGACCCTCATCGACGGCAAGACCGGCCGGCCCAAGGGGGTCCTGGCCGAGTCGTGGACCCTGGCCCCCGACGGCAAGAGCCTGGATCTCAAGCTCCGCGACGACGTGACCTTCCACAGCGGCCGCAAGCTGACCGCGGACGACGTCGTCTTCGCCATCCAGAAGGTCCAGGACCCGGCCACCGGCGCGGCCAACCAGTCGATCGCCGCCCAGATCTCCGGCCTGAAGACCAAGGGCGAGCACGAGCTGACGCTGACGTTCAAGCAGCCGCTGCCGAACATCTTCGACCTCTTCGAGACGATGCCCATCCTCAACAAGGACTCCTACGCCGACTACGCCTCGGGCACGAAGGTCGACGGCACCGGGCGCTTCACGTGGAAGTCGTGGACTCCGGGCGGCAAGCTGGTGCTCGGCAAGTACGCGGGCTACCGCGACGCGGCCGGCACCCAGCTCGACACCATCGAGATCAACCTGATCAAGGACCCGACGGCCATGGTCGCGGCCATCCGCAGCGGCCGCGTCCAGTACGGCGTCGGCATGGCGGCCCTGGACGCCAGGACCCTGAGCCAGCAGCCCGGCTTCTCCCTCGTGACCTCGGGCGGCGCGGCCATCCCGCTGGGGTTCGACGTGACCAGGCCGCCGTTCGACAACAAGGCCGTGCGCCAGGCGGTCCACTACGCGATCGACCGCGACCGCATCGTGCAGCAGGTCATGGGCGGCCAGGCCGACCCGACCAACGTGCCCTGGCGGGCCTCGACGGTCGGCTACGACGCCGCCCAGGCCAAGCAGTACACCTACCAGCCGGACAAGGCCAAGCAGCTGCTGGCCGAGGCGGGGGTGAAGAACGTCTCGTTCGACGTGCTCACGCTGAACTCGCCCGAGGCCACCGGCGTCTTCCAGATCGTCAAGAACAACCTGGCCGCCGTGGGACTGAACGCCAACCCGGTCGTCGTGCCCGTGGCCGACTACGACGCGCGGATCGCCAAGAAGGACCTGGGCGCCCCCGCCTTCCTGATGCAGAACAGCAACGGCCTGTCCCCGGCGACCGCCGTCGTGAGCCGGCCGGAGCTGCTGGCGGACGGGAACGTCTCCCACTTCAAGAGCCCCGAGTACGCGAAGCTGGTCAAGGCGGTCACCAGCGCCAGCACCACGGAGGACCAGCAGAAGGCCCTGCGCGACTACGACGCCTACTTCATCGACCAGGCGTTCGTGCTCCCGCTGGTCACCCGCCCCACCCTCACCCTGCGCGCGAACTCCGTGAACGGCATCAAGTCCACCCAGATGGGATTCCTCGACGTCAGCCAGGCCTGGCTGTCCAAGTAACCGGAGGCAGGACGATGGTCCGGTTCCTGATACGCAAGCTCCCCTCGCTGGTGTTCGTGCTGCTCGCCAGCTCGATCGTGGCCTTCGCCCTGCCCCGCCTGGCGCCGGGCGACGTGGCGGTCACGCTCGCCGGAGCGGACCCGACCGCGGCCAACATCGCCGCGATCCGCCAGCAGCTCGGCCTGGACCGCCCCCTGGTGATCCAGTACGCGGACTGGATGGCCGGGCTGCTCCAGGGCGACCTCGGCCAGTCCTACCTGCTGCGCCGCAGCGTCTCGAGCCTCATCGGCGACCGGCTGGGGAGCACGGTCGAGCTGGCCGCCCTGGCCACGCTGCTGGTCATCGCGATCGGCACGGCCCTGGGCGTCGTGGTCGGCTCGGTCCGCAGCCGCTGGGCGCGGACCGGCCTCGACCTGGTCAACAGCTTCCTCGTGGCCGTCCCGTCGTTCGTCACGGGGCTGGGGCTGATCCTCGTCTTCGGCGTGCTGAACCGCTGGCTGCCCGTCAGCGGCGAGGTAGCCTTCCTCGACGATCCGGTGATCGGCTTCCAGTTCCTGATCCTGCCGGCGATCGCCCTGGCGCTGCCGCCCGCGGCGGTCGTGGCCCGGCTGCTGCAGGCGGAGATGCTGGTCGCCAGGAACGAGGACTACGTGGACCTCGCGCTCAGCAAGGGAGCCTCGGGCGCCCGGATCACGATCCGCCACGTGCTGCGCAACAGCGTGGGCACCGCGGTCGTCGCGGTGGGCCTGCAGGTCGGGAACCTGCTCGCCGGCGCGGTGATCATCGAGGCGATCTTCAACCGCAACGGCCTCGGCCAGCTCGCCGTCTCCAGCGTGCAGACCCGCGACTTCACCGTGCTGCAGGTGCTGATCCTGGCCGTCGTCTTCGTGGCGGTGATCTGCCAGATCCTCACCGAGATGATCCTGGCAGCACTCGACCCCCGGATCACGTTGGGAGCGTAGGCATGGCAGACATTCCACTCGAAGGGGGAATCCCGCGCGCACGCCGGCTGAACCCGACGCTGGCCCGCTACCTGTCGGCGTTCCGCACGCCGAAGGGCGTCATCGGGCTGTCGATCCTCGCCGTCATGAGCCTGGCCGCCCTGCTCGCCCCCGTGCTCTTCCCCGGCGGGTACGACGAGCAGGGCCGCGAAGCCCTGACCGGCATCTCGGCCGGGCACATCTTCGGCGTGGACGAGTTCGGCCGCGACATCTTCGTCCGCAGCGTCTACGGCCTGCGCATCGACCTCAGCCTGATCTTCACCGCGGTGCCGCTCAGCATGGCGATCGGGGTCCTGCTCGGGCTGAGCGGCGCGCTGTCGGAGCACCTGGGGTCGGCGGTGCAGCGGCTGCTCGACGTGATCATCGGCTTCCCCGGCCTGATCCTGGGCATCTGCCTGGTGGCCATCCTGGGGCCGGGCTGGCCGGCGCTGTTCCTGACCATCCTGATCAGCGGGCTGCCCACCGCCGGCCGGCTGGCCCGCGGCGCCTGGCTGGCCCAGCAGAGCAGGGAGTACGTCCTCGCCGCCCGGGTGCTCGGCGTCTCCCGCCCGCAGCTCCTGGTCCGGCACGTCCTGCCGAACGCCATGGACTCGGCCGTCGTCAACGCGGCCGTGTGGATGGTCGTCGGCGTCTACATCGAGGCCGGGCTGAGCATCGTCGGCCTCGGCGTGCAGCCGCCGACGCCCTCGCTCGGCGTGCTCCTGAACAACGGACTGCGGTTCGTCACCCAGTCCCCCACCTACATCGTCGGCCCCGCGCTCCTGCTGCTCCTCGTGGCGGTGGCCTTCAGCCTGGTGTCCGACGCCCTCAACGAGGCGGTGAACCGCCGGTGACCTCCACCGAATCCCTGGCCCCCGTGACGGCGAAGGACGTGCCGCTGCTGCGGGTCGAAGGCCTGCGCACCGAGTTCCGTCTGAAGAACGGCGGCGTCAAGGCCGTCAACGACGTCAGCTTCGACATCTACCCGGGCGACGTGCTCGGCATCGTCGGCGAGTCCGGCTCGGGCAAGTCGGTGACGGCCCGCTCCATCATGCGCATACTGCGCCCGCCGGGCGAGGTCGTGGCCGGCTCCGTACGGCTCGGCGGCGAGGACCTGCTGGCCCTGCCCGAACGCGAGATGCGGCGCCGCCGCGGCAGCAAGGTCGCGATGGTCTTCCAGGACCCGCAGGCCGCGCTCAACCCCGTCATGAAGGTGGGCGACCAGATCGCCGAGGCCATGACGCTGCACGGGGTGGACAGGCAGACCGCGCGCAGGCGCGCGATCGAGCTGCTCGACCAGGTCGGCATCCCCGACGTCCGGACGAAGATCGACCATTACCCGCACCAGTTCTCCGGAGGCATGCGCCAGCGCGTCGTCATCGCGATCGCCCTGGCCAACGACCCCGCGCTGCTGATCGCGGACGAGCCCACGACCGCCCTCGACGTGACCATCCAGGCGCAGATCCTGCGCCTGCTCGCCCGGCTGCGCACCGAGCTCGGCATCGCCATCGCGATCATCACCCATGACATGGGGGTCGTGGCCGAGCTCTGCACCGACGTCGTCGTCATGTACGGCGGCCGCACGGTCGAGAAGGGCACCGTCGAGCAGGTCTTCGAGCATCCGCGGCACCCCTACACCGCGGCGCTGCTGGCGGCCATGCCCCGCCTCGACGACGACCGGATCGGGCAGCCGCTGCCCGCGATCCCGGGCGCGCCGCCCGACCCGGCCGCGCCGCCCCCCGGCTGCCCGTTCGCGCCCCGGTGCCGCTTCACCGAGGACGTCTGCGAGCACGAGCCGCCGCAGCTGCTCCAGATCGGCGGCGACGGGCAGTCGGCGGCCTGCTTCGTCGCACAGCGCGCCGCCACCGACGTCCCGGCCCTCGCCCCCGAGCCGCCCGCCGCGGACGTCTCCGTCCGCGCGTCCGAATCGCCCGCCCAGGTCGGGCAGCCGGCCGCCCCGGACGGCGCGACGCCCGTGCTCGAAGTGCGCGACCTGCGGATCGACGTCGGCTCCAGGCGGCGCGGGCTGTTCCACCGCGACCCGCCCGTCTACGCGGTCGACTCGGTGAGCCTGTCGGTGCACGCCGGCCGCACGCTCGGGCTGGTGGGCGAGAGCGGCTGCGGCAAGTCGACGCTGTCCAGGAGCATCGTCGGGATCAACCCGGTCTCCAGCGGGTCGGTCCTCGTCGACGGCGCCGACGTCAGCACGATGGGGCAGGCGGATCTCGGGCGGGTCAGGTCCTCGGTGCAGTACCTGTTCCAGGACCCGTACGCGTCGCTGAACCCGCGCCGCACCATCCGGCAGTCGCTGTCCGAGGCGCTCGCATTCAGAGGCGTCGGCCGGCGCGAGCGCGAGGAGGCGGCGCGGTCGCTGATGGCGCAGGTCGGGCTGCGCACAGAGCACCTCGACCGCTACCCCCACGCGTTCTCGGGCGGCCAGCGCCAGCGGATCGGCATCGCCCGCGCGCTGGCCAGGCAGCCGCGCGCGCTCATCCTCGACGAGCCGGTCTCCGCCCTGGACATGTCGATCCAGGCGCAGATCATCAACCTGCTGGAGAAGCTGCAGAACGAGCTCGGGCTCGGCTACCTGTTCATCGCCCACGACCTGTCGGTGGTGCGGCACCTCAGCGACACCGTCGCGGTCATGTACCTGGGCCGGATCGTGGAGTACGGCGACGCCGCCGCCGTCTACGGCAGCCCGCAGCACCCCTACACCGCCGCCCTGATGTCGTCCTCGCCCATCCCGTCGGTGTCCGCGCGCACGCGCGAGCGCATCGTCCTGCCCGGCGACCTGCCCAGCCCCGCGAACCCGCCGTCGGGCTGCCGGTTCCGCACCAGGTGCCCGGTCGGCCCGCTGGTCAACCCGGATCGGACGATCTGCACGGAGATCGACCCTCAGCTCACCCTCACGGCCACCGGCCAGCGGGCCGCCTGCCACTTTGCCGACAACGGAAAGGAAACCGAATGACCGCGAAGATCGCGCTCAACCCGATCCAGTGGATGGCCAGCGCCGACGGCTGGCTGGACCCGTCGCTGGCCCCGGCGCCGAAGGAGCTGCTGACCCAGATCAAGCGGGCCGGGTTCGACCACGTCATGTCCGAGGTGCCCGCCGGCTTCGACGTCGAGCAGTACCGGGCGCTGCTGGACGAGGTCGGCCTGGCGCTCGCGCCCGGCTACTTCCCCTGCCGCTCGGACGGCAGGGACGGCAACGAGGACACCGTCGTGGCGGCCGCCGCCGAGGTCGCCCGCACGCAGGCCCGGCTCGGCCTGACCGAGATCGGCCTGGGCCTGGGCATGGGCAAGGAGGCGCCGCGCGTCCTGAACCCCGGGCAGGGGCACGATGCCGACCCCTCGCGCGTCGAGGCGGTGACGGCGTTGATCGGGCGAATCTGCGACGCCATGGTGGCCGAGGGCGTCCGGCCGTGCCTGCACCCGCACGTCGGCACGTGGGTCGAGACCGAGGAGGAGGGCCGGGCGGTGCTCGACGCCCTGCCGGAGTCCAAGCTCGGCTTCCTGCCGGACACGGGACACCTGGCGTGGGCGGGCGCCGACGTCGCCGGGCTCGTGAAGGACTACGCCGACCGGATCCCCTTCGTACACGTGAAGGACTGCCGGCTCAGCGTCGCCGCCGAGGGCCTCGAGAAGGGGTGGGACTACCGGCAGACCGTGCTCGCGGGGCTCTGGGTCGAGCCCGGCCGGGGTGAGCTCGACCTGACCGGCATCATCGGCAACCTGCCCGACGCGTTCGACGGCTGGCTGATGGTGGAGGTGGACCGGCCC
This sequence comes from Nonomuraea jabiensis, assembly GCF_014204795.1. Lineage (GTDB taxonomy): Bacteria > Actinomycetota > Actinomycetes > Streptosporangiales > Streptosporangiaceae > Nonomuraea > Nonomuraea jabiensis. The sequence goes on from NZ_JACHMB010000001.1 coordinate 10,422,400, forward strand.
GACATCGCCGACCCGTACGAGAGCGCGCAGGCGTCGGCCCGCTGGATGCACGGCGCCTTCTGAGGTTCAGCACTCCCGTGCGACGGCGCGGGAGATGCCGTCGGCCGCCGCGAACAGCCCGGGCAGCAGCCGCTTGGCTACCAGGCGGGACAGCGGGGCGGCGGCCGACACGGACGCCAGGACCGTTCCATCGGCTGCCACGACCGGCACGGCGATGCTGCCGAACCCCAGCAGGACCTCCTGCTTCTCGATGGCATAGCCCCGTTCCCTGACGGCCGCGAGCTGCCGGCGCAGGTCCGCCACGGACGCGACGGTGTGCGGCGTCAGGTGCGGCAGGCCGATCCGCGCGAGGCGGCGCAGCCGTTCCTCGAGGTCGGGGAGGTTCGCGAGCAGGGCCTTCCCCGTCGCCGTGCACGCGGCGGGCAGGCGCCCGCCCACCCGGGAGTGGGTGTTCACGTTCGCCTCCCCGGCCACCTTCTCCACGTAGAGCACGTGACCGCGGTCGAGGACCGCCAGGTGGATGGTCGCCCTGGTGGCGGCGAACAGGTCGGTGAGGAGGGGCCGGGCCACGCGGCGCAGCACGGCCGAGACCGGCACCCGCTGGCCCAGCTCGAACATGCGCATGCCGAGCTGGTAGGAGTCTCCCTTGCGCTCCAGCAGCCCCCATTGCACCAGCTCCTGCGCCAGCCGGTACGCCGACGCCTTCGGCACTCCCGAGCGCCGGCTGAGCTCGGTGAGCCGGAGCTGGACCGCCCCAGACTCGAACGCCCCGAAGATCAACTGGGCCTTGCCGAGCACCGAATTGGGGTATTCCTCCTCCTCGTCGGGGCCGGCCGGCGCCGCCACGAACACCTGTGAGGACATCGGAACTCCCCTCGACCACTTTCCATTTGTCCCATGAATAGTGCAGAAAGTCTGAAATGTATAGGTTTGGCCGGGCGGCCCGATGTAAAGATCAGATGACGACCGGCACGAGGGAGGACCCCTTGGACATCGCGGCACCGCTGCGCTTCGGGTACGCCGACTCGCCCCTCGGCCAGCTCCACTACGCCGAGCAGGGCACGGGCCGGCCCCTGCTGCTCCTGCACCAGACCCCCAGATCGTGGGACGAGTTCCGCGAGCTGATGCCCCTGCTGGCTCCACACCGGCGCGTCCTGGCCATGGACATGGTCGGCTTCGGGGCCAGCGCGAAGCCCCCGGCGCCCCACACGATCGAGCTGTTCGCGGCCGGCGCGCTGGCGCTGCTGGACGGCCTCGGCATCGAGCGGGCCGACGTGCTCGGCCACCACACCGGCGGCGCGGTGGCCGTCGAGCTGGCGGCGTCCGCGCCGGAGCGGGTGGGCCGGCTGGTGCTGTCGTCGGCCCCGTGGGCGGACGCCCGCTACCGCGCCGCCCACGCGCACGGCCCGGGGGTGGACGAGGCCGACCCGTCACCCGAGGGTGACCACCTGATCAAGCTGTGGCGGCTGCGGCAGCCGTACTATCCCGAACCGGTCACCGGCCTGCTCGACCGGTTCGTCCGCGACGCCCTCGCGCCGGGGGTCGATCCGGCGGAGGGCCACCGGGCGTGCGCGCGCTACGTCATGGAGGACCGGATCGGCCTGGTGACGGCGCCCGTGCTGCTGCTGGCGGGCGCGGCGGACCCGTTCGCGCTGCCGAACCTGGCCCCGCTCCGGGAGCATCTCACCGGGGCGGCGAGCGTGACGTCGGCCGTCGTCGAGGGCGGCACGATCCCGCTCATGGAGCACAAGCCGGCCGAGGTCGCCGCGGCCGTGGCGGCGTTCCTGACGGCCTGATCAGGTCCGGCCGCCGTCGGCGGCCATGATCGACTTCGTGATGCGCCTGCTCACCATGGTGAGCAGGCCCACGTACTTGTTGACGTCGGCGCGGAAGGTCGGCGCCGTCACCGACAGCGCGGCGACCATGGTCCCGGTGGCCCCGGTGAGCGGGATCGCCACGCTGAGGTAGCCGACCCGGGTCTGCTCCCGCTCGACGGCGTACCCCGCCTTCCTGGCCTGCTGGATCTCCTGGGCGAGCAGCTTCGGGGCGGTGACCGTGCGTGGCGTCACGCGGGCCAGGGGGGTGGCCACGACGTCGCCGAAGAGGGCCGCCGGGCCGAACGCCAGCAGGGCCTTGCCGGTCGCCGTGCAGTGCAGCGGCATGCGTCCGGCCACCCGTGACGGCCTGGACACCTGGCCGTGGCCGGAGACCTTCTCCAGGTAGATGACCTCCAGCCCGTCCAGCACGGCCAGGTGGATGGTCTCCCCCGTCGCCTGGTAGAGGTCCTCCATGAAGGGCCGCGCCGCCTCCCGCAGGATCCGCTGGCGCGGCACGCGCTGCCCGATCTCGAACAGGCGCATGCCCAGCCAGTACTCGGACCCGCGCCGCTCCAGCAGGCCCCACTGCAGCAGCTCCTGGGCCAGCCGGTGGACCGACGCCTTGGCCACGCCGGTGCGGCGCACGATCTCGGACAGGCCGAGGCTCTCGTCGTCGGGGCCGAAGGCCTCCAGGATCAGCCGCACCTTCCCCAGTACGCTGTTCGCCGCGGCGTCGTGCTCGGGTGAAGGAACGATGGCCAGGGGCTGGACGTCGGATGACGACGGGGAGTGCATAAGAGCCATTGCCCGATGATCGGGCCCGTACCCGTTCCGGACAACGGCCCTGTCTCGCTGAGCGGAACGGGACCGGCGGCTATCCGAACGTGACGACCGCACGCCCGCGTACCCTGCCCTCGCGCAGCAGTTCCAGGGCCTTGGGGAGCTCGGCCAGGTCGAACCGCTCGACCTCCACGCCGAGCTCGCCGGAGGCCAGGCGGCCGACCAGCGACGGGGCCACCTCGCGTGCCCGGCGCTCGTGCCTGACCATGTTCACGGGCAGCAGCGCCACGTCGTCGAGCAGCCACGACGGGAGATCGACCGTCACGGACGCGCCCAGCACGTACCCGATGACGACGGCCCGGCCGCCGGGGCGGACCCAGCGCGTGCGCTCGACCAGTCCGGCGCCGCCGAGCGTGTCGACCAGCAGGGACGCCGGGCGCGCCGAGGCCAGCTCCGCGACCGCCGCGGCGTCGTCGGCCGCCACGCCGCGCACCCCCTCGGGCACCCGGTCGAGCTGGTCGGACCGTCCGACGAGCCCGGTCACCGTGGCCCCGGCCAGCCGCGCCTGCTGGGCGACCATCGCGCCGACCGCCCCGGTGGCGCCGGTCACGACGACCTCCTCCCCCGGCTCCAGGCGGGCGATGTCGTGCAGGGCGACGTACGCCGTGGTGGCCGGGACGAAGAACGACGCGGCGACCTCGTGCGGCAGCGGCTCGGCCAGCGAGCTGACGGCCTTGGGGCTGACGCTGACCCGCTCGGTCCAGCAGCCGTCGCGCAGCAGGCCAAGCCCGCCCCCGCGAAGGAGCACCTGCGTGCCGGGGGCGAGGTCGTCGGCTGCCAGGACCACCCCGCTGGCCTCGACCCCGCCCACGTACGGGAGAGCCGGTTTCATCGCGAAGGACCCGGTGGCGACGGTCAGGTCCAGATGGCTGAGCGCCGCCGCCTTGACCTCGACCAGCACCCGCCCCGGCTCATACGCGGGTTCGGGAACGTCCTCCACGACGGGGGACGCTCCCCACGCGTGGAAGCGGGCCGCGCGCGTCATCGGCCCGACACCCTGCCAATGAATCGGCCCGAGAAACCCGCCGCGGAGCTCTTGGCCAGGAAGGACAGGCTGAGCGGGTTGTAGCGCGCGGCCTGCTCGTGCTGGGGCCAGTGGCCGCACTCCTCGAACAGTTCCAGCTGCGAGCCCGCGATGGCCTCGTGCATGGCGGTCGCCTCCGGCACGTCACCGAACGGGTTCTTGCGGCCCCAGACGATCAGCGTCGGCTGGGAGATCGCGGCCAGGTCGCCGGGGCGCAGGATGTTGCGCTGCCGGGTCTCCATGTCCTGCAGGCAGAGCAGGTTGTCGACGCCTGCCACGAACGCGGGCTCGTGGTAGATGGCGTGGCGCACCTGCACCAGCTCCTCGGTGGCGTCGGCCGGGTCGGCCATCAGCAGCCGCAGCCGCTTGCGGGTGAGCTCCACGTCATCGCTGAGCACGGCCTCACGCGTGCTCGTCCTGATGCGCTCCATGACCTGCGGGTTGGCGACCGTGCCGCCCGCGCAGAGCAGCTGCAGGCTCGCCACGCGGTCGGGGTGGTCGATCGCGGCGCGAGCGCCGACCCAGCCGCCCAGCGACTCCCCCACGATGTGCGCGCGCTCGATGCCCACGGCGTCGAAATACGCCAGCAGGTGATCGACATAGCGCGGGATCTCATACGGATAGTCCGGCTTGCCGGTGTAGCCATGGCCCAGCATGTCGATGGCGTGGCACTCGTACTGTTCGGCGTGCGCGGCCAGGTTGCGGGTAAACGCCTCCAGGTGCCCGCTGGTCCCGTGCAGGAACACCACGGGCTCGCCCGATCCGGCCCGCAGGCTGCGGGTCGGCACTCCCCCCGCGTCCACGTACGAGAGGCTCAGGCTCAACGGGCTCAACTCGGTCCATATGGTCATCGTCACGTCACCTTCAACGGTCGAGAGCGGGTTTGTCCTGGTTGATGCGGTGCACCTGGGTGTTGCTGCGGGCCGCCAGCAGGCGGGCGAGGAGCACGGCCAGCACGACGGCGGGCACGGCGATCAGCAGTCTCTTCATCGGCCGATCCCTTTCAGGAACCCGGTGACCACGGCGTGGTAGGCCGCGGGACGCTCCTCCTGGAGGTGGTGTCCCGCGTGGTCCATGACGTACAGGTTGCCCCGGGGCACCATGCGCGCCAGCATGAGCGGATAGTCGGGCGTCAGGAACGCGTCCTGCATACCCCACATGAACAGCGCCGGCGCCTGGATCTCGGCCAGCTCGGCGGTGAGGTCCTGCCATTCGCCGCGCGGCGAGTCGGACATGGCGGCCAGCGCCCGCTCCCCCGGGTCCAGGCTCTGCTCGTAGCGCAGGTCCAGCGTGGACTCCGGCAGGCGGTCGCCGTCGTACCACTCCAGCCGGGTGATGAGGTCGCGCATCTTCTCCCGCGTGGGCCCCTCGCCGCCGTAGTAGACGTCCCGGGCGTTGCGGCCGCGGCGGCCGCCCTCGGGCAGGGGGGCGAGCGGGCCGTAGAAGACCGGCATGCTGCCGGTGATCACCAGCGAGCGCACCCGGTCGGGGTGGCGGGCGGCCAGGCACAGCGCGATGGTGCCGCCCCAGGAGTTGCAGACGAAGTCGGCCCGCTCCACGCCCAGCGTGTCCATGAGCGCGACCGTCCTGGCCGCGTGGAAGTCCCACATCGGGCCGGTGATGACGCACTTCTCCGACTTGCCGTACTGGAGGATGTCCACGATCAGGCAGCGGCGCTCGGCGGCGAACAGCGGCGCCACCGGGCCGAAGTCGCTCCATCCAGTGCAGCCGGGGCCGCCGCCGTGCAGGAAGATCGTGTCCGGTCCCGACCCCAGGTCGAGGTAGTGGTATGTGACGCCGCCGGCGTCGGCGTACGAACCGCTGGGCGGTTCCATGGCGCCTCCTCAGTCGTTGGTCTCGTCGATCTCGGCGCGCGTGCGCGTGACGGTGTCGGCCGCCACCCGCAGGAGCACCTCGCACAGGCGGCGCATGGCCCTGACGTCGACGGTGTTCATGCCGAGGGCGAAGTCGACGTCGACGTCTTCTGGTACGGCCTTCGGCATGCCCACGCGGGCCGTCGGGATCCCGCGCGCCCGCAGGATGTTGGCGTCGGTGGCGCCGCTGTTGCCGGCCACGGGCTCGTGCGGGCGCCCGTTGGCGCTCTCCCAGGCGCGTACGGCGCTGCGCACCACCCAGCTCTCCGGCGGCGTGCGCGTGCCCGGGATGGCCAGCACCATCTCGACCGCGAGCTCCGTGCCCAGCTCCGCCGACACCTGCCGGACGTACGCCGCCAGCTCCCGCTTGGCCTCCAGCGGCGCCGTGCCGGGCGCGATGCGCAGGTCGAGGCGGATGCGGCAGGCCGCGGGCGTGACCGCGAGCATGCGCTCCCAGCCGCCCGCGATCGACCCGACGATCCCCTGAGGCGCGGCGGTCGCGGTGCGGTGCCGCTCGGGGTAGTCCGCCAGCCACCGTTCCAGCCGCGTCACCACTTCGGCGGCGGTCACGATCGGGTTCCGGTACGGCAGGCGGTGCCGGCTCCCCGCGTACGTGTGGGTCCCCGGGACGACGATCTCGAACCAGCACAGGCCGACCTCGTCGTGCGCGACGAAGTCCCCCGGCTTGGCGATCACCGCGTGGTCGGGCTGCCAGCCGCGTTCGAGCAGGAACGAGCAGCCGACCCCGTGCCCCGTGTTCGCCCGGCCGTCCGGGGCGATCGCGTTGGTGGGCATGCCGCCGGCCCCGAAGGCCACCAGCAGGTCTCCGGCCAGCCGCGGGCGCAGGGCGGCCAGGGCCTCGCCCACGACCAGGACGCACGCGGCGTGCCCCTTGGGGTTGCTCGCGCCGAGGCCGCTGACGTAGGGGCCCTCGCAGCGGGCCTCGGCCCGCATGTCGGGGCGCAGCTCCGGGCCGATCCAGGGCACGTCCAGGTCCGGGTCACCGGTGGTCAGGGTGTCGATCGGGGCGTACAGCATGAGGTCGGCGCCCGCGCCGTCGCCCCTCAACCGGCCGACCGCGTTGGCCTGGCCGTCGTCGATGCGCTGCGCGTGCGCCTCCAGGCCGGCGGCGGCGAGCCGGTCGGCCAGCCACCGGGCCAGCGGCGCTTCGCCGCCCGTGGGGCTGGCGATGGAGGTGACGTCCACCGCCGCCGCGCGCAGGCGGTCCTCGGTGATCGACGCGAGGGCCTTTCGCACCAGCTCGTCGCGGTTCATGACGCCGGCTCGATGACGGCGACCCCCATACCGGTCAGCCACTCCGGCATCGGCTCGTACGCCAGCCGCCGCCCGGGCGCGAAGCCCAGCGCCGCCGCCATGGCCAGCCACGACCGCAGCTCCTGGCCGCCGTTGCCGGCCGCCTCCTCGATCTGCTCGGTGGACAGGCCCGCGTAGCGCTCCAGCTCGCCCCGCTCCAGCGCGGCCAGGAACTCCTCGTCGAACTCGGGGAAGATGACCGGCCGCGCGGCGGTGATGATCTGCCGGCGGCGCGCGTCGTAGCGCTCCCAGTCGCCCCGGCCCTCCCGCCAGGCCTCCACCAGGAACTCCTCGTCCGGCCCGTGCGGGTCCTGCCAGCGGCTCGGCCACGGCAGCCGGTGCGAGAGCCCGCCCGAGGCGATGACCGCCACCCGCAGCCCGCCGGGCAGCGCCGCCACCGCGGCGGCGAGGTTGCGCCCCAGCTCGGCGCAGCGCCGCATGAGGGGCAGCGGCGTGGCGAACACGTTCACCACTAGCGGGATCACGGGCACGTCGAGGTCGCGCAGCAGGTACTGGATGGCGTGGCTCTGGCCGTGGTCGATCTGCAGCTTCGCCGAGATCGCCACTTCGGTGCCCGCCGCGACGAGGGACTCCGCGATGCTCTGGGCGACGGCGGGGCTGGTGCGCTGCGGGCCTGACGGCGTGCCTGACTCCCCGGACGCGATGACCTCGTCCACGCCGAGGGTGAAGGCGGGGATCAGGTCCAGCCAGAAGCCGCGGAAGTGGTTCGACCCGATGATGACCGCCACGTCGGGACGGGCCGCGGCGAGGGCGTCGCGGGCCGTGCCGAGCGCGGCGCGGAAGCGTTCCGCGCGGTCCTTGTGCTCGACCTGGTCCCAGTGGGTGTTCATGAGCGTCGAGTGGGACGCGCCCACGCCCAGGACGATCCGGCCCATCAGCCGAGGTCCCCGGTGAGCTTGAGGCGTTCGGCGCGCTCCTCGGTGACCTCCTCGGCGAGCTTGCGCCACTGCAGGAGCGAGTCGTCGGGGCGGTAGAGCCGCTCCGGCGGCGCGTCGGTCACCTCGACCATCCACTTGTCCTGGCCGGAGAACTGGCCGTGGAAGAGCCAGCGGACGGCGCCGAGGTATTTGGCGTAGAAGGGCAGAGTCCTGATGCCCTTCTCGAAGTTGGCCATCACGCCGACGTAGAGGTGGTTGTCCGCGTCGACCGGCACGTAGAACTCGTAGTGGATGAAGGTCGGGTAGACGATGCGCAGGACGCCCGGCATGCTGACCGAGGCGAAGCCGGGGAACTCCTCGGCGGCGATGGCCGGGTTCACCTTGCGGTGGCTGCCGGTGTTGCCGATGTTGGCGACCTGCTTCGGCGGCTTGAGCTTGTACCACGCCTGGTTGCTCCACCTGCCCAGGCCGGGGAAGTCGGCGTCCCAGTGCTGGGCCTCTTGCACCCGGTAGATCCACCGGCCGCGGCGGACGATCCGGGTCTCGTTCCACACCGGCATGGCCTTGAACAGCCGCCACAGCGCGGTGCGGTGCAGGTATTTCGCGTGTCCCTCGTCGTAGCCGTTCTCGCAGGCGAAGCGCCAGTTGCCCACGCGGGCCTGGATGCGCGCGCCGACCACGGCGGGGTTGTCGCGCAGTTCCTCGGGGAGCTGGTCGTCGATGGGCGGGGCGTCCTCGCCGTCGCCCACGAAGATCCACACCATGCCGAGGCGCTCCTCGACCTCGTACGTCGGCTGCGTCACCTTCCCGCAGATCGGCGACTGCGGCCCGTCGGTGATCACCGCCTTGAGCGCGCCGGTCTCCAGGTCGAACGTCCAGCCGTGGTACGGGCAGGAGATCGTGCCGGGGAACTGCTGGTTGCCGTAGCTCAGCGGCACGCCCCGGTGCGGGCAGCGGTCCTTGAGCGCGTAGACCTTCCCGTCATCGCGGATCACGACGATGCGCTCGCCGAGCAGGGTGATCGCCTTCGGCTTCCCGGTGATGTGCGAGGAGAACGCCACCGGATACCAGTAGCCGCGGAACCCGCTGGCCGCCGCCTGGTAATGGGGCCAGCTCGACCAGTCCTGCCGGCCCGGCAGCCGGCCCCGCCGCGATGGCCGGCGCCTGGCGTCTCCCCCGATCGCAGCCGGCGTACCCGCCTCCGCACTCATTCTCGCCTCCGCTTCCATGGCTTGTCCGCGGCTCCCGATGCGCCGCGACAGGCAGTTCACCACCCGCGGGGCCGACCGGCCCAGCGCGGCATCCCGCCCAACGGACCGTGTCCCGCTGAGCGAGCCGCGTTCCGGTCAGCGGGCCGCGACCCGCGGGGAGCCGCCCCGGCGCTGTGTAGCTTCCGTGGCCGGAAAGGAGAGCGACGTTGGAGATCGAAACCGATATCGCGATCATCGGAGCGGGGCCGACCGGGCTCTACGGCGCCTACTGCGCCGGGTTCCGCGGTCTGCGCACCGTACTCGTCGACGCGCTGCCCCAGGTCGGCGGGCAGATCTCGGCGCTGTACCCGGAGAAGGAGATCCGGGACGTGGCCGGCGTCCCCGGCGTTCCCGGGCGTTCGCTGGTGGCGGCGCTCTCGGCCCAGGCGGCCGCGTACGACCCGGTCCACCTGCTCGGACGCCAGGCCGTCGAGCTGTGCCGCGACGCGGACCCGCGGCCGGTCGTGGTGCTGTCCGACGGCACGGCGGTCCGCGCCGGGGCCGTCGTGCTCACCTCGGGCATCGGGACGTTCACCCCGCGGCCGCTGCCGGCCGGCGAGGAATGGCTCGGCCGGGGGCTGACGTACTTCGTGCCGGACCCGTCCGCGCACGCCGGCCACCACGTCGTGATCGTGGGCGGCGGGGACAGCGCGGTCGACTGGTCGCTGGCCCTGGCGCCGCTGGCCGAATCGGTCACGCTGGTGCACCGCCGGGCCGCGTTCCGGGCGCACGCCGGCGGCGTCGCGGCCGCCCGCGCGGCGGGGGTCCGCATCGTCGTCGACAGCCAGGTCGTCGGCCTGTCCGGCACGGATCGGGTCGAGCGGGCGCACCTGCGCACGCGCGGCGAGGCCGACCGCACGGTGCCGGCCGACTCCGTCATCGCCGCGCTGGGGTTCATCAGCGACCTGGGCCCGCTCGCGGGCTGGGGGCTGTCGCTGCGCGGCAGGTCCGTCCTGGTCGACCAGCGCATGCGTACGGGCCTGCCCCGGGTGTACGCGGCCGGCGACCTCGCCGAGTACGACGGCAAGGTCCGCCTCATGTCGGTGGGCTTCGGCGAGGTCGCCACCGCGGTGAACAACGCCGCCGTCGAACTGGACCCCGAGCTGTCCCTCTTCCCGGGGCACTCCACGGAAAGCGTCTGACCACAGGAGAGATTCATGAGCTACGTCATCGGCCCCGCGTGCGTCGACGTCAACGACCGGGCGTGCGTGGACGTGTGTCCCGTCGACTGCATCTACGTCGGCGACCGCAAGAGCTACATCAACCCCGCCGAGTGCATCGACTGCGGGGCGTGCGAGCCGGAGTGCCCGGTGGACGCGATCTTCGTCGACCGCGCCGCCCGGGGCGACGAGACGCGCACGCTCTTCCTGGACGACTCCAAGGCGTTCTTCGCCGAGGTGCTGCCCGGCCGCGACGCGCCTCTCGGCAGCCCGGGAGGCGCGCGCAAGGTCGGCGACCTCAACGCCGACACCGCGCTGGTGACCGGCTACGGCGCCTAGCGGCCGGTGAACCGCGGAGGGCGCTTGTCCAGGAACGCCTGGAGCCCCTCCGCGGCGTCCTGGGTCTGGATCAGCTCCAGGACCGCCTGCCACTCCAGTTCGAGCGCGTCGTCGAGGGGCAGGTCGTACCCGGCCTCCACGATGCGCTTGAGCAGGCCGATCGTGGTGGTCGGCCGGGCCGCCAGGTCCTCGGCGTGCGCGGCCACCACGCGGTCGAAGTCGTCGTCGTCGGCCACCACGTCCACCAGTCCCAGGTCCAGGGCCTCGGCGGCGGACAGGCGGGCGCCGTCGATCATCAGGCGCTTGGCGCGATGCGGGCCGAGCAGGCGCGGCAGCCGCTGGCTGCCGCCTGCTCCGGGGAAGAGGCCCAGGCTCGTCTCGGGGAAGCCGATGGTCGCGGAGGAGGCCAGGACGCGCAGGTCGCAGGCGAGCGACAGCTCGGCCCCGCCGCCCAGGGCGTGGCCGTTCATCGCCGCGATCACCGGCTTGGGCGCGCGTTCGAGCAGGCGCTGCACCTCGACCCAGCGGCGCATCTTGACGTGGTTGGCCACGGAGAGGTCGCGCATCACGGCGATGTCGGCCCCCGCGACGAAGAAGCGGCCGGTCCCGCGGATGACCAGGCAGCGGACGGAGGCGTCCGCGGCCAGCGGGGGGATCACCGCCAGGAACTCCTCGATCAACGCCGGGTCGACGGCGTTGGCGGGCGGCCGGTCGATGACGACCGTCGCCGTCCCCCCATCCCTCCGCACATCCAGATATTTCGTCATCTGCGCTCCTATTCCAGTGCGCCGGCGTCACGCAGCCGGGCGAGCTCTTCGTCGTTCAGATCGAGCAGGTCCTTCAGCACGCGGTCGGTGTGCTCGCCCAGCAGCGGGGCGGGCGCCGTCAGCGCTCCGGGGGTGCCGGACATGCGCACCACGATCCCCTCGTGCCGTACCGGGCCGATCAGCGGGTGCTCCAGCACCGGGTAGAAGCCGCGCGCGGCCAGATGCTCGTCCGCCTCCACCAGGTCCCGGCCGGTGGCGACGACGGCCGCGGCGACGCCGAGTCCCTGCAGCTCGGCCGCCAGCGCCTCGCCGTCGCGCTCCGAGCACCAGGCCGCGAGCGCGGCGTCGATCTCGTCCTCGTGGCGGCGCCGCTCCTCCAGGTCCGCCGAGGCCGGCTGCGGCAGCCCGGCGTGCGCGGCCAGCCGCCGCCACTCCTCGTCGCCCTGTACGGCCAGCGCGATCCACCGGTCGTCGCCCCTGACCGGGTAGACGCCGTGCGGGACCATGCGCGGGTGCCGGTTGGGCCGGGTCACGGCGCGATGCTCACCGAGCTCCGCCTCCAGGACGGCCGGCCCCATCGACGCCGCCATCGCCTCCAGCTGAGAGAGGTCCACGTGTCCCCCGCGCCCGGCCGCGACCAGGTCCAGGACGGCGAGCACGGCCGAGTTGGCCGCCACCATGTCGCCCAGCCCGAACGTCAGCCCCTCCGGCGCCTGGCCGGGATCGGCGGTCTCGCTGGTGAGGCCGGACATGGCGGCGAGCGTGTCGGCGAAGGTCACCGCGTTCCGCCAGGGGCCGCTCTGCCCGACCCCGGCCATCGACACCAGGATGACGCCGGGCCGCAGCTCCGCCAGCCGGTCGTAGGACAGCCCCCACCTGGCCAGGACGCCGGGGCTGAAGTTCTCGATGACCACGTCGCACTCGGCGGCCAGGCGCCGCAGCACCTCCAGGCCGGGCTCCGTGCGCAGGTTGAGGGCGACGCTGCGCTTGCCGCGGTTGAAGTTGACGAAGTAGCCGCCGTCGTCGATCCCGGCGTCGGGGCGCAGCCGCATGGACGGGGCGAAGCGCGTGGGGTCGCGGCGGTGCCGGGATTCGATCTTGATGATGTCCGCGCCGTGCTCGGCCAGCGTCTTGGTGGCGTACGGGCCGGCCAGCACCCAGGTCAGGTCCAGGACGCGGATTCCGTCGAGCGGGCGCGCGCCGGGCCCGCGGGCGCCGTCGCGGCGGCCCCGGGGGCGTTCGCTCCGCCAGGGGGCCTCGGCGGCGGCGGGCAGCGGCTCAGTGAGGCGCACCGGGCGGCGCAGGGCGGCGACGCCGGTCGCGCCGTCCTCGGAAACGGCGGCGATGCCGGTCGCGCCGTCCTCGGGAAGGCGCGCGAGGGGGAAGCCGACGTCGGTGACGCCCTCCTCGGGCAGTCCCGCGCCCAGAACGCGGACGAAGAACCCGCGCTCGGCGAGCTGCGGGTTGCCGGGCAGGCTCGTGGCCGTGGAGACCTCCGCCCACGGCAGCGCCCGGGCCCGCCCCTCCTCCGCCAGGGAGGCGGCCGAGCGCCGGGCCACGAACCTGGCCACGACCTCGTCCACGTGCTCGCGCCCCCGCCAGCGGAAGACGGGATCGGACCACTTCTCCTCCGTCAGATCCTCCGCCTCGCCGCACTCCGCCATCCAGGCGAGCAGATCGGTCCACATGCGGTCGCTGCCGGAGTATCCGCCCGCGACGTGGCCGTCGGCGGCGCGGAAGACCCGGTGGGCCACGTGTTCGTACACGCCGCCGGTGCGGGAGGGGTACCGTCCGGCGTGGATCCAGGCGATGGCGCCCGTCTCCAGCGTGGCGGCCACCGCCTCCTGCGCGGAGACGTCGATGAGCTGGCCCTGTCCCATGCGGTCGCGGGCGATGAGGCCGAGCAGGGCGGCGATGGCCGCGTGCGCCCCGGCGAGCTGCGTGGCCTGCTCGCGGGGCGGCGGCTTGGGCGGCCCGCCGGGCTTGCCGCCCAGCCAGGCCATGCCGCCGGCGGCCGTGGCCACGAGATCGTCGGCGCGCCAGTCACGCCGGGGGCCGGTCGTGCCGAACGGCGTGACGACGACGTGGACGGCCCGCGGCCAGCGCGACGTGACCGCCCCGGAGTCGGCACGGACGCCGCGGAGCTCGCCGAACGGGCCGCTCTCCATGATCACGTCCGCCTGCCCGGCGAGGCGGTCGAGCGCGTCGGGGTCCACCGGCGCGCTCACGACCCGCTTTCCCGCATGCCAGTGCAGGGCCTCCGCCCGCGACAGCGGCGCGCTCCGCGGACGCTCGACGCGTACGACGTCGGCGCCGAGGCCGACCAGCAGCCTCGCCCCGTTGAAGGCCAGATCGTCGGTGAGGTCGAGAACCCGCAACCTCGTCTCCTCCCGTGTGTGCCGGAGCCTCGACGCTAGAGCGCGCCGTCACCGGGGCGCGACCATGCCGGTCTGTCCAGCGGTCCACGCGATCAGGCCGTACGGGCGTCCCACGCGTCCGGCGGCACCCCCTGGTCGCGCAGGTCACCCTTGACCACCTTCGTCGAGGCGTTCCGCGGCAGGGTGTCCAGCACGCGCACGTACCGGGGGACGGCGTGGCGCGGGAGCCGGTCCAGGCACCAGGCGTGCACCCGCTGCGGGCTGAGCGTGGCCCCGGGCGCCGCGGTCACCGCCACCAGCACCTCCTCCTCGGTCAGCTCCGACGGCACGCCCACCGCGGCCACCTCCAGGACGCCCGGCATCGCGGCCACCGCCTGCTCCACGTCCCAGGTCGCGATGTTCTCGCCGCGCCGCCTGATGACGTCGGCGCGGCGGCCGGCGAAATGGAGGAAGCCGTCGTCGTCGAGCCAGCCGCGGTCCCCGGTCATGAACCAGCCGTCACGCAGGACCTTCCCGGTGGCGGCGGGGTCGCCCGCGTACCCGCTGAAGATCATCGACTCCGCGCGGGGCCTGGCGGTGATCTGCCCGGTCCGGCCCGCCGGGACCGGCCGGCCGTCGTCGTCCCTGATCACCACCTCGTACTCCGGGACGGGCCGCCCGGCCGCGCCCGGCCGCCGGGTGCCGGCCGTGCTCGCCGCCACGTCGCCGAGCTCGGTGCACGCGTACGCCTCCAGCAGCAGCACGCCGAACCGCTCCAGGAACCGCCTCGACAGGCCCTCCGGCGCCGGTCCCCCGTAGGCGCGGCGGACCTGGTGAGCGGTGTCGGAGCCGGTGGCGGGCGCGCGTTCCAGGATGGCCGCCACGGCGCCCATGAAGTTGAACGCGGTGACGCCCTCCCGCCGGCAGGTCTCCCAGAACCGGGAGGCGGAGAAGCGCGGGTGGGCCACCAGCGTGGCGCCGGAGATCAGCGCGGGCAGCAGGCCGGCGTGCCGGACGTTGATGTGGTTCCAGGGGAAGACGTTGAACAGCACGTCCCCCGCCTCGTAGCCCATGGTGCGGGCCACCCGCCGGGCGTGCCGGACGCCGGCGAAGTGCGGCAGCAGCGCGCCCTTGGCGCGGCCCGTGGTCCCCGAGGTGGCCATGACGACGGCGGGGTCCGCCGGTCCCGGCCGCCGCGCCGGAAGGCGGCGCGGCGCGGCGAGCAGGTCGTCCAGGTCGGCCGAGCCCGGCAGCTCGGCCGCCTCCCGCCCGGTCACGAGCACCACGCGGTCCATCCCCGCGGCCAGCGCGACCAGGCCGGGGTTGGCGCGCACGGCGTCCGTGCCGGCGATGAGCACGCGCGCCCCGGCGGCCCCGGCGAGCCGCCGCGCCGCGTCGAGCGGCACGTCCAGGGCCAGCGGCACCTCCACGGCACCGAGCCTGGCCAGGGCGAACATCACCTCGACCAGGCGCGGCCCCGGAGGCAGGCACGTCAGGACCCGGTCGCCGCCCGCCACCAGGCCCGCGAGCCCGCCCGCGACGGCGCCCGCCCGCTCCAGGCACTCGCCGACCCGCAGCGAGGCGCCGCCCTCGAACCGTACGAGCTCCGCCTCCGGAGCGCCGGCCGCCCGGCGCTCCAGCACGTCGAGCATCGTCTCCGGCGCGGCCGTGACACCGTCCGTGACACCGTCCATGTTCTCCCTCACGATCAGGACATTCCACCCATCGGATGTGGATGACAGGATGTCCCATCCCTCGGGGGACGACCCGCAGGGGGGTTTGCCTGGCGGGCCGGCTCATCTCGTGATGGCGCCCCCGCGTGACCGGTAGAGGATGTACGGCCTGGCCAGGTAGGCGAGCGGCGCCGCGAAGGCGTGGATGAGGCGGCTGAAGGGCCACAGGGCGAACAGGGCCATGCCGAGCAGGGTGTGCAGCTGGAAGACGAGCGGCGCGTGCGCCATGGCCGGCACGTCGGGGGACAGCTCGAACAGGCTGCGGAACCACACCGACACGCCGAGCCGGTAGTCGTAGTGGGCGGTCGTCGGGCCCACCAGGGTGGCGCACAGCCCGGCGAGCAGCACGGCGGCCAGCACGGGGTAGAGGACGTGGTCGGTACGTTGGGTGGCACGCCGCACGGCCCGCACCCGTAACCGCCGCCACAGCAGCACGCCCAGGCCCAGCACGCTGGCCAGCCCGGCCAGGCCGCCGACGACGAGGGCGTTGAGCTGGTAGAGGCGTTCGGGCACGTGCATCGCCTCGGTGACCTCCTCGGGAACGAGGAGGCCGACGACGTGGCCGGCGATGACGAACAGCAGCCCGAAGTGGAACATCGGGCCGCCCACGCGCAGCAGGCGGCTTTCGTGGAGCTGGCTGGAGCGGGTGGTCAGCCCGAACCGGTCGTAGCGGTAGCGCCAGATCACACCGGCCACGAACAGCACCATCACGACGTAGGGCAGCACGCCCCACAGCGCGGTGTTCAGGTGTGACATCAGCGGGTTCCTTTCGGGACGGCGGAGGCGGGCAGGCGGCCGACGCTTTCCCGGGGCGGGCCCAGGGCCGCCAGCTCGCCGGCGGCGCGGCGGTCGGCCGGCGTGGGCCGCGGCAGGGTCAGCACCACCGCTTCCACGACTGCGGCGTAGCGGCTGCGGTGCGACGCCAGCCCTGCGAGCAGCAGGTCGAGGCCGGGCCGGTGGTCACGCAGCAGGCGGGAGCCGGCGCCCGGCACGCGGGCGGCGAACTCCAGCATCACCGGCAGGTAGTCGGGCAGTTCGCGCAGGTCGGGTTGCCAGCCGTGGGCGCGGTAGAGGGCCTTGATGTCCACGAGAGACTGTCCGCGCCTGCGGGTGTCGCCGTCGGCGTAGTAGGTCATGTGGAGCGTGCGGCGCCTGCTGCGGTCGAAGGTGGACACGTATTCCGCGCCCGCCGCGATGGGGGTGAGGACGGCCGCGTCGGCGCAGAAGGTGCGAAGCCGCCCTGCCGGACCGCCGTGCACCGGCTCGAGTGCGGCGCGGACCAGATCCAGACGCTGACGCCAGTCCTCGCCCGGATAGCACAGCAAAAGGGACGCGGCCTGATGGATCAGGCGTGACTCCGCCCGGTTCACCGGCCCTCCTCCGGGCGCGGCGGGAACAGCCCGTCGGGCAGGCCCTTGCCGTCCCAGTTCAGCAGGTTGACCCGGCCGCTCAGGCGCTCGTCGCGGGTCACCGGAGGGCTGTGGAAGCCCTCGGCGGCGGCCGGCATGCCGGGCCCGCCGGGGCCGTCCAGGCTGCATCCCTGGCCCGCGCCGTGGTCTGACACGTGGTCGGCCGTGACGTAGGCGGTGGGGATGACGTAGCGCTCGTCGTACTTGGCCAGCGAGAGCAGCCGGTACATCCGCTCCAGGGCGGCGGCGTCCAGACCGGCCTCGGCGGCGGCCGCGGGGTCGGGCTCCTCGCCGAGGTTGATCGCGCGCATGTGGGTGCGCATGGCGGCCAGGCGGCGCAGCGCGGCCTCCACCGGTGCGGGGTCGCCGGCGGTGAACAGCTCGGCCAGGTACGTCACCGGGATCCGCAAGGTGTCGATGGCGCCGAACAGGTTGCCGGCATCCTCGCCGTCGTGCCCGGTATGGGCGAGCGCGTCAACGATGGGGGAAAGCGGGGGGACGTACCAGACCATCGGCATCGTCCGGTATTCGGGATGCAGCGGCAGCGCGATCCGGTAGCGGGCGATGAGCTGGTAGACGGGTGAGCGGCGGGCGGACTCCAGCCAGTCGTGCGGGATGCCCGCCGCCTCCGCCGCCGCGATCACCTCGGGGTCCTCGGGATCGAGGAAGCAGCCGAGCTGCGCCGGGTACAGATCGTGCTCGTCGGCGACGGCGGCGGCCTCGCCGACCCGGTCGGCGTCGTACAGCATGACTCCGAGGTAGCGCAGGCGGCCGACGCAGGTCTCGGAGCAGACGGTGGGCTCCCCCGCCTCGATGCGCGGGTAGCAGAAGGTGCACTTCTCCGCCTTGCCGGTCTGATGGTTGAAGTACACCTTCTTGTACGGGCAGCCGGACACGCACATGCGCCAGCCACGGCAACGGTCCTGGTCGACGAGGACGATGCCGTCCTCCATGCGCTTGTACATGGCGCCGGACGGGCAGGCGGCCACGCAGGAGGGGTTGAGGCAGTGCTCGCAGATGCGCGGCAGGTGGAACATGAACGCCCGCTCATAGTCCAGGCGGACGGTGTCGCTCACCTTGCGCAGCACGACGTCGGCGGCGAGCTGCTCGGGGCCGCCGCCCAGGTCGTCGTCCCAGTTCGGCCCCCAGGTGACGGCCGTGGGCTCGCCGTCGATCAGCGAGCGGGGCGGCGCGGTCGGCACGTCGTCGCCGAGCGGCGCGCTGATGAGATTGTCGTAGTCGTAGGTCCACGGCTCGTAGTAGTCGTCCAGCCGGGGGAACTCCGGGTTGGCGAACAGCGTGGCGAGGCGGCGGATCCGGCCTCCGGCGCGGGGGACGAGCCGGCCGTTGCGCAGCCGCCAGCCGCCTTTCCACCGGTCCTGGTCCTGCCATCCACGGGGATAGCCCTGGCCGGGGCGGGTCTCGACATTGTTGAACCACACGTACTCGGTGCCCGCCCGGTTGGTCCAGGTCTGCTTGCAGGTGACCGAGCAGGTGTGGCAGCCGATGCATTTGTCGAGGTTCATCACCATGGCGATCTGGGCCATCGGTCGCATCAGTAGGACACCTCCTGAGACCTGCGGCGGATGGTGGTCACCGCGTCGCGCTGGTTGCCGGTCGGGCCGTAGTAGTTGGGCGCGAAGGAGAGCTGGCCGTACCCGCCGATGAGGTGGGTGGGCTTGATGAGCAGTTTCGTGAGCGCGTTGTGCACGCCGCCGCGCCGGCCCGCGGCCTGCGACTTGGGCACGTTCACCAGGCGTTCCTGGACGTGGTACATGAACACGGTGCCGGGCGGCATGCGGTGGGAGACCACGGCGCGCGCGACCACGACGCCGTTGGCGTTGACGGCCTCGATCCAGTCGTTGTCGGCCACGCCGATGGCGGCGGCGTCGTCGACGCTGATCCAGATGACCGGGCCGCCTCTGGCCAGGGTCTGCATGAGCAGGTTCTCCTGGTACTCGGAGTGGATGGACCACTTGGAGTGCGGCGTGAGGTAGCGGACGGTCACCGCCTTGCCCTCCCCCGGAGCGCCGGGCAGGCACTCCCCGAGCGCCCCCAGATCCAGCGGGGGCCGGTAGACGGGCAGTTGCTCGCCCAGCTCGGCGATCCAGTCGTGGTCGAGGTAGAAGTGCTGGCGGCCGGTCAGGGTGTGCCAGGGTTTGCCGTGCTCGGTGTTGATGGTGAAGGGCGCGTAGCGGCGGTCGTGGCCTTCGGCGCCCGACCATTCGAAGCTGGCCCCGGCGGGGACGGGCCGGTCCTGGGTGTCGGAGAAGACCGCTCTGTGCCCGGCCAGCGAGGCGCCCAGGTCGGACAGGCGTGAGGCGGGTCCGCAGCGCTCGGCGAGCCGGTCGAACCCTTCCGCGGCGATCCTGCCGTTCGTCGTGCCCGACAGGGCGAGGATCGCCTCGCACAGCTTGACGTCGGTGTCCAGGAGGGGGCGGCCCTTGGCGGGGCCGTCACCGGCCGTGCCGCACCGGGCGGCGAGCCAGGCCGCCTCGGGCCCGGGCCGCACGGTGACCCCCTTGACGGTCATGCCCTGCTGCTCGGCCAGCGGGCCGAACGCGGCCAGCTTGTCGGCGACCGCCGTGTAGTCGCGCTCCACCAGCGCGACGGCGGGCATGGTGCGGCCGGGCTCGGGCGGGATGTCCGTATCCCGCCAGTCGGGGACGGCACCGCCCGGCTGGGCGATCTCACCGGGGCCGTCGTGCTGCAGTGCCGTGGCCACCAGGTCGTAGGCGACGTCGAGACGTCCGGCGGCCAGCTCGCTCAGCTTGCGCGCCAGCGCGTGGAAGATCTCGAAGTCGGTGCGCGCGTGCCAGGGCGGGTTGATCGCGGGGGTGAAGGCATGGACGAAGGGGTGCAGGTCGGTGCTGGACAGGTCGTGCTTCTCGTACCAGGTGGCGGCCGGCAGCACCAGGTCGGAGAACAGCGTCGTGGACGTCATGCGGAAGTCCAGTGACAGCAGCAGGTCGAGCTTGCCGCGCGGCGCCTCCCGCCAGGCGACCTCGCGCGGCCGGTCCTGCGGCGGCGCCTCCTCGGCGGTGGCGTTGTCCGGCGCGCCCAGCAGATGACGCAGGAAGTATTCGTTGCCCTTGGCCGACGAGCCGATCAGGTTGGCCCGCCAGACGGTGAGCACCCTCGGCCAGTTCTCCGGGGCGTCCGGGTCCTCGCAGGCGAAGCGCAGCCGCCCGGCCGCCGTCTCGTCCGCGACCCAGCCCGACGGATCCCGGCCGCTCTCGCGCAGCCGGCGGCCCAGCTCCAGCGAATTGGCCGAGAAGGTGGGATAGCTCGGCATCCAGCCCAGGCGCGCCGACTGCGCCACGAGGTCCACGGTGTGCCGCCCGGCGAACCGGCCGGGCCCCGTGGGGCTGGACAGCGCCCCGGCGGAGAAGCGTTCGTAGCGCCACTGGTCGGTGTGGAGGTACCAGTACGGCGTGCCCGCCATCTGGCGTGACGGGCGCACCCAGTCGGCGGCGGTGGACAGCTGCTGCCACCCCGCCAGCGGGCGGACCTTCTCCTGCCCCACGTAGTGGGCCCAGCCACCGCCGTTGACGCCCTGGCAGCCGGTGAGCAGCAGCAACGCCAGGAAGGAGCGGTAAATGGTGTCGGAGTGGAACCAGTGATTGGTGCCCGCGCCCATCACGATCATGGCCCGGCCGTTGGTCTTCTCCGCGGTGGCGGCGAACTCCCTGGCGATCCTCGTCACCTGCGCGGCCGGGGTGGAGGTGATCCGTTCCTGCCAGGCGGGAGTTCCGGGGGCGTCGGCGTCGTCGTAGCCGGCGGGCCACTGCCCGGGCAGGCCCGGGCGGGCCACGCCGTACTGGGCCAGCAGCAGGTCGAAAACCGTGGTGACCAGCCGGTCGCCGACGCGCCTGACCGGCACGCCTCTGCGCAGCACGCCGTCAGGTTCGTCGAAGCGCGGCAGCAGCACCTCGACGCTCGCGGCGCCCGGGGCGAGGAGGGTGAGCTCGGGGTCGAGCGTGCCGAGGTCGAGGTTCCACCGGCCGGTCCTGGCGCTCCAGCGGTCGCCCAGCGTGCCGTTGGGCGCCACGGCCCGGCCGGTCGCGGCGTGGAGCAGCACCGGCCGCCAGCGGGCCAGCTCCTCCTGGTCGCCCAGGTCGGCCGAGGTCAGGAACCTGCCGGGAAGGTAACCGCCGCCGCCCTGCTCCTCCAGGCTCACCAGGAAGGGCAGGTCGGTGAAGCGCTTGACGTAGTCGGTGAAGTACGGCACCTGCCGCTGGACGAAACACTCGCGCAGGATCACGTGTCCCATGGCGACCGCGACCGCGCCGTCAGTGCCGGGATGCGGGTGCAGCCACTCGTCGGCGAACTTGGTCGCGTCGGAGTAGTCGGGGGAGACCACGATCACCTTCTGGCCCCGGTAGCGCGCCTCGGTGACCCAGTGGGCATCGGGCGTGCGGGTGACCGGCACGTTGGATCCCCAGAGCATCAGGTAGGCCGCGTCCCACCAGTCGCCCGACTCCGGGACGTCGGTCTGGTCGCCGAACACCTGCGGCGACGCGATGGGAAGGTCGGCGTACCAGTCGTAGAACGACAGCATGGGCGCGCCGATCAGCGACATGAACCGGGCGCCCACCGCGTGCGAGGCCATCGACATGGCGGGGATCGGCGAGAAGCCGGCGATCCGGTCGGGCCCGTAGGTCATGAGGGTGTGCACGTGGGCCGCCGCGGCGATCTCCAGCGCCTCGTCCCACTCGACCCTGACCAGGCCGCCCTGGCCGCGGGCCGACTGGTAGCGGCGCCGCTTGTCCGGGTCCGTGGTGATCTCCGCCCACGCCGCGACCGGGTCGCCCAGGCGGGCCTTGGCGTCCCGGTACATCTCCACCAGGACGCCGCGGGCGTGGGGGTAACGCACCCGGGTCGGCGAGTAGGTGTACCAGGAGAACGCCGCGCCGCGCGGGCAGCCGCGGGGCTCGTATTCCGGCCGGTCGGGGCCGACGCTCGGATAGTCGGTCTGCTGGGTCTCCCAGGTGATGAGGCCGTCTTTGACGTACACCTTCCACGAGCACGAGCCGGTGCAGTTGACGCCGTGCGTGGAGCGCACCACTTTGTCGTGCGCCCACCGCTGCCGGTACGGGCTGTCGTTGACCTTCTCCTCGTCGCGGTACACGGCCCGCAGGTCGGGCGTGGTGTCGGCACGGCGCAGCAACGTTCCCGCAGCGAGCAGCCGGGCGGCCGCGGTGTCCGCGGCGCGTTCGGCTTTCGTGAGATATGTACGGATTCCGCCAGGCACGAGACATGACCCCCTTTTCTTGACGCTTGGCATTTGCGCACGCCATCCGCGTGACGCCCCCGCCGTGGACACAGGGATGTCGACTGGCTCTGACATCTTCGGTCAGTCGATTGTTTCTAGCATGCGACAGTGTCCATATGGAATCTGTTAGGTTAACGAATTATTTGTTTATGCCCGAAAATGCCAATTAACGCGCTTCGCGGGTTATTGGTCGGCCGCATCCGTCAACTGGAGAAGCAGGCGGAAAAGGGTCGCGCGGTCAGCGAGCTCCAGCCTGTCCAGCGCCTGACCGATCCGGCGCCTGCGTACAGCGCGCAGCCGCTCCAGCACCTCGCGGCCCTCCGGCGTCACCTGGATGCGGATCTCGCGCCTGCTGTGGGGCGCCGGCTCCCTGCTCAGCAGCCCTGCCTCGGCCAGTCGGTCGACGACCCGCCCGGCCGCCGAGAGCGACATGCCCAGTCGCTCGGCGAGCGAGCTGAGATTCATGGGACCGTGGCGATCGACCGCCAGCAGCACGCGCAACCGCGTCACCGACAGCGAGCCCAGCGCTGCCATCGCGTCCAGCGTCGCTTCCACCAGCACCAGCGAGGCCTCTTCGATCTGCCACGCCGAGTCGTTCGTGTCCGCGTGCTCGGTGGGTGCCGTGAGGGGGCCCGGGTCGTCGGAGGGGAACACGTCGGGCACGGCGCCACCCTATGGCCATGCCCGCGCACCGTGCCGCCAAAGTCCTCAATCGCAACGAACTCTTGGCCGCCGCGAGCCGGGCGGGGCGGGGGCTTCTCCGGCAGGCCGCCCGGCTGATCCGGCGGGGCGGGCCGGGAGGCGCGCCCCGCCGGGGAACGGGTTAGTCCACCTCCACGACGGCCTGGGCGAACTGGGCCGAGTACAGGCGGGCGTAGGCCCCGCCCTCGGCCAGCAGCGACTCGTGCGTGCCCTGCTCCACGATCCGGCCCTCCTCCATGACGAGGATCAGGCTGGCGTCGCGGATCGTGGACAGCCGGTGGGCGATCACGAAGCTGGTGCGCCCCTCGCGCAGCGAGCTCATCGCCCGCTGGATGAGCACCTCGGTGCGGGTGTCGACCGAGCTGGTGGCCTCGTCCAGGATCAGGATCGCCGGCTCGGACAGGAACGCCCGGGCGATCGTGATCAGCTGCTTCTCGCCCGCGCTGACCGTCCCGCCCTCCTCGTCGATCACCGTGTCGTAGCCGTCGGGCAGCGTGTGCGCGATGCGGTCCACGTGGGCGGCCTCCGCGGCGGCCTCGATCCGCTCGCGGGTGGCGCCCTCCGCCCCGTAGCCGATGTTCTCCGCGATCGTGCCGCCGAACAGCCAGGTGTCCTGCAGCACCATGCCGATGTTGGCGCGCAGCTCCTCCCTGGACATGTCGGCGATGTCGACGCCGTCGAGCGTGATGCGGCCGCCGGTCACCTCGTAGAAGCGCATGATGAGGTTGACCAGCGTCGTCTTGCCCGCTCCCGTGGGGCCGACGATGGCCACGGTCTGGCCGGGCTCCACGGTCAGCGACAGGTTCTCGATCAGCGGCCGGTCCGGCGCGTACCGGAAGGACACGTTCTCGAACGCCACCCGGCCCCTGACCTGCGCCGGCCGCTCCGGCTTGGCCGGCTCCGGCGACTGCTCGGGAGCCTCCAGCAGCTCGAAGACCCGCTCGGCCGAGGCGACGCCCGACTGCACCAGGTTCGCCATGCCGGCCACCTGGGTGAGCGGCTGGCTGAACTGCCGCGAGTACTGGATGAAGGCCTGCACGTCGCCCAGCGAGATCGAGCCCGAGGCCACCTTGAACCCGCCCACCACCGCGACCAGCACGTAGTTGAGGTTGCCGATGAACATCATCGCCGGCTGGATGATCCCGGAGATGAACTGGGCGCGGAAGCTGGAGGTGTACAGGGCGTCGTTGTGCTGCTCGAAGATCTCGGCGGCCTCCTTCTGCCTGCCGAACACCTTGACCAGCGTGTGCCCGCCGTACATCTCCTCGATGTGGCCGTTGAGCTTGCCCGTCGAGGACCACTGCTTGATGAACTGCGGCTGCGAGCGCTTGCCGATGACGGTGGTGACGTAGACCGACAGCGGCACGCTGACCAGCGCGATGAGGGCGAGCACGGGCGAGATCCAGAACATCACCACGAGCACCGCCACGACCGTCAGCACCGAGGAGATGAGCTGGCTCATCGTCTGCTGCAGCGTCTGGGCGATGTTGTCGGTGTCGTTGGTGGCGCGGCTGAGGATCTCGCCGCGCGGCTGGCCGTCGAAGTAGCTCAGCGGCAGCCGCGCCAGCTTGGCCTCGATCCGCTCGCGCAGCCGGTACGCCGCCCGCTGCACGACGGTCGTCGTCAGCCGGAACTGCACGATGCCGAGCAGCGCCGCCAGCACGTAGATCGCCAGCACCCAGGCCAGCACCTGGGCCAGCGCGGTGAAGTCGATGCCCTGGCCGGGCACCACGTTCATCGACGACACCAGGTCGGCGAACGTGCCCTGGCCCCTGGCGCGCAGGCCCGCCACGGCCTGTTCCTTGGTGACCCCGGCGGGCAGCTGGGCCCCGATGATGCCGGCGAAGATCAGGTCCGTGGCGTGGCCGAGGATCTTGGGGCCCGTCACGGTCAGCGCGACGCTGGCCGTGCCGAGGGCCAGGATGACCGTCAGCAGCGTGCGCTCGGGGCGCAGCAGCCGCAGCAGGCTGCGGAGCGTGCCGCGGAAGTCGAGGGCCTTCTCGGCGGGCCCGGACATCATCCTGCCCGGCCCGAAACCGGGCTGGGGCCGGCGCGCGGGCGCTTGAGTCGTCATGCCGCGGCCTCCTGTTCGGTGAGCTGGGACAGCACGATCTCCCGGTAGGTCGGGCAGGTCGTCATGAGTTCGGCGTGGGTGCCGCTGCCGACCACGCGGCCCTCGTCGAGGA
Organism: Nonomuraea jabiensis; assembly: GCF_014204795.1. Taxonomy (GTDB): domain Bacteria; phylum Actinomycetota; class Actinomycetes; order Streptosporangiales; family Streptosporangiaceae; genus Nonomuraea; species Nonomuraea jabiensis. The sequence continues at coordinate 10,447,346 of NZ_JACHMB010000001.1, forward strand.
CGAGGATGCGGTCGGCGTCGCGGATGGTGTTGACCCGCTGGGCCACGATGACGATCGTGGCGTCGGCGATCTCCTCGGCCAGCGCCGCCCGCAGCCGGGCGTCGGTGGCGTAGTCGAGGGCGGAGAAGGAGTCGTCGAACAGGAAGATCTCGGGCCGGTGCACCAGGGTCCTGGCGATGGCCAGGCGCTGGCGCTGGCCGCCGGAGACGTTCGTGCCGCCCTGGGAGATCGGCTCGTCGAGGCCGCCGGGCATCGCCTCGACGAACTCGCGGGCCTGGGCCACCTCCAGGGCCCTCCACAGCTCCTCGTCGGTCGCGTCCGGCCTGCCGTACCTCAGGTTGGAGGCGACGGTGCCGGAGAAGAGGTAGGGCGACTGCGGCACCAGGCCGACCGCCCGGGAGAGCGCGGCCATGTCGAGGTCGCGCACGTCGACGCCGTCGACCAGCACCTCGCCGGCGGTCGCGTCGAACAGGCGCGGGATGAGGTTGAGCAGCGTCGTCTTGCCGCTGCCCGTGCTGCCGATGATCGCGGTCGTCCGGCCGGGCCGCGCCGTGAAGCTCACGTCGCACAGCACCGGCTCCTCGGCGCCCGGGTAGCGGAAGTCCACCGACCGCAGCTCCAGCTCGCCGATATGCCTGTCGGGGGTGACGGGGGCCTTCGGCGGGTGCACGGTCGGCTCGGTGTCGAGCACCTCCTCGATGCGCTCGGCGCAGACCTCGGCGCGCGGGATCATCATGAACATGAACATCGCCATCATCACCGACATGAGGATCTGCATGAGGTAGGAGATGACCGCGGTCAGCGCGCCCACCTGCATGCTCCCGTCGGCGATGCGGTGTCCGCCGAACCACACCACGGCGACGCTGGAGACGTTCACCACCAGCATCACCGAGGGGAACATCAGCGCCATCAGCCGCCCGACCCGCAGCGACACGTCGGTCAGCTGGTCGTTGGCCACGCCGAAGCGCTCGCGCTCGTGCCTGTCGCGGACGAAGGCCCTGATGACCCGGATGCCGGTGATCTGCTCGCGCAGCACCTGGTTGATCCGGTCGATGCGCTCCTGCATCGTGCGGAAGAGCGGGCGCATCAGCACCACGATCACGCCCACGATGACGATCATCACGGGCAGCACGACGAGCAGCAGCGACGACAGCGCCGCGTCCTGGCGCAGCGCCAGCACGATGCCGCCGACGCACATGATCGGCGCCGCCACCATCATGGTGAACGTCATCAGCACGAGCAGCTGGATCTGCTGCACGTCGTTGGTGGTCCGGGTGATCAGGGACGGGGCGCCGAACCTGTTGACCTCCTGGGCGGAGAAGTCCTGCACCCGGTGGAAGATCGCGGCCCGCAGGTCCCGGCCCAGGGCCATCGAGGTCCGGGCGCCGTAGTAGACGGCCACGATCGAGCAGACGATCTGGATGAGGGTCACACCGAGCATCACCAGCCCGATGCGCATGATGTAGCCGGTGTCGCCCTTGACGACGCCGTCGTCGATGATGTCGGCGTTGAGGGTGGGGAGATAGAGCGTGGCCAGGGTCTGCACGAACTGGAAGAGGACCACGAGTGTGATCTCTTTCCCGTACGGCCTGAGCTGGACCCGCAGGAGACGGAGCAGCATCAAGAGGAGCTTTCTGTCGATGGGGTGGTAGCGGGCCGCACGAGCAGCCCGTCGAGCAGAACGGAGACGATCTCCTCGTCGTCCAGGTCGCCGAACTCGCCGATCCGGCCGAAGCCGCGGTGCTCGCTCGACGCGATCAGCACGAGCAGCAGCTGCGCCGTGGCCTGGGGCGAGCGGCGCAGCCGGTCGCGGTCGGGCTCGATCAGGGCGGCCAGCCCGTCCACGATCAGGCGCCGGCCCTCCATGATCTGCTCGAAGAACTCGGCGTCGTCGGCCATCAGCTGCTTGGGCACGGCCATGAGGTTGGCGTTGGCCCTCATCCCCTTCCGCAGCATCGCGACCGCCTCGCTCAGCCGCGCGCGCAGCTCGGCCCGCGTGCCGATGCCCGCCAGCGCCTCCGCCGCCGGCCGCGAGTCGAACGCGACCATGAGCGTCGCCCGCAGCAGCGAGGCCTTGTCGGGGAAGACGCCGAAGATCGTGCCCTCGGCCACGCCCGCGGCCTCGGCGATCTGACGGGTGCTCACCGCGGCGCCGTACTCCCGCAGCAGCGGGAGCGTGGCGGCGATCAGCGCGGCACGGCGGTCTTCCGGCGCCATGGCCGGCACCCTTCGTCTCCTCCTGTTCATAGCGGGCAATCCTAATGAGCGAGTACTCACTCGTTCAAATGGTTATGTGTCAGGACCAACCGCTACGCTCCATCCGTGCTCAAACCTTGGTTGCCCGGTTTCCTGCTGCTCGCCGCCATCTGGGGCAACAGCTTCTTCTTCATCAAGGTCGCCGTGGAGGCCCTGCATCCGCTCCAGGTCTCCTTCGGCCGGATGGTCATCGGGGCGCTGGTGCTCCTGCTGGCCGTGCTGCTCGGCGGCAAGCGGCTGCCGCGCGACCCGCGCCTGTGGGGTCACTTCCAGGTCGCCTCGATCGTGCTGACCACGCTGCCGTTCACCCTCTTCGCGTACGGCGAGCAGTACGTCTCCTCCGTGGTCGCCGCCATCTGGAACGCCACCACCCCGCTCTGCACGCTCGCCTTCACCCTGCTGCTGCGCACCGAGAAGGCGACCACCGGCCGGGTGGCGGGCCTGGGCCTCGGCTTCGCGGGCGTCATGGTCGTGCTCGGGATCTGGCAGCCGATGGGCGGCGGGCAGCTCGGCGGCAGCCTGGCCTGCTTCGCCGCCGCGGCCTGCTACGGGATCGGCGGCGCCTACATGGGCCGCTTCATCACCGGCCGGCGCCCCGAGCCGCCGGTCGTGCTGGCCGCCGGGCAGCTGCTCAGCGGCGCGGTGCAGCTGGCCGTGATCACGCTGCTGGCAGGGGTGCCGCTGGTGGACCCGCACGCGCCCGCCGCGGTCTGGTGGAGCCTGGCCGGGCTCGGCGGGCTGGGCACCGGGCTGGCGTACCTGCTGCTCTACTGGGTGCAGGTCCGCGCGGGGGTCACCACGACCTCCACGGTCACCTACCTGCTGCCGGTCTTCGCCGCGGTCTCCGGGGTGGCCATCCTGGGCGAGGGCCTCAGCTGGAACCAGCCGGTCGGCGCCGTCGTCATCCTCGCCGCCATCGCGCTCACCCAGCGCGCCGCGCCCCGCCCCGTCCCCGCTCAGCCCGAGCAGGCCCCCGGCGCCATGGATCACCCGGCGCCTCAACCATGAACGGGGAATGAATTCTGCCGTAAGGTCGCCTTTCCGACCGCGCGGACCCGGCAATCGCCATCCCATAATTCCAGCCATGGGGGTTATTTCAAGAAACAGAATGCGATGAAGCGCTGGATCGGTGTCATTCTGGCGGCGGTTCTGGCCGGGGTGGCGGTCGTGGCGATCCTCTTGGGGAACCGGGCGGACGAGGCCCCGGAGGCGCTGGTGGTGCGGGGGGTCATCGGGTCGGAGAAGAAGCCGTTCTTCGACGACCCCCGGGTCAAGGCGGCCTTCGCCAGGCACGGGCTGCGGGTGGAGGTGGACACCGCGGGGTCGCGGCAGATCGTCACCGACGTGGACCTGAGCCGCTACGGCTTCGCCTTCCCCTCCAGCGTTCCGGCCGCCGAGCGGATCAAGCGCGACCGCAAGGCGGTCACCACATATTCGCCGTTCTACTCGCCGATGGCGGTGGCCACGTTCGAGCCGATCGCGAAGCTGCTGGCGGGGGCGGGCGTGGTCCGCGATTCCGACAAAGGTTACCAAATCCTTGATATTAGGAAATATCTCGATTTAATAGACAAAGGCACGCGCTGGGATCAGCTTCCCGGCAATTCTGCTTACCGGGCTCGTAAGCGGATCCTCCTCACCACCACCGACATCCGTACCTCCAACTCCGCCGCCATGTACCTGGCGGCCATCGGCTACGTCGCCAACGGCGAGGACGTCCCCACCTCCGACGCGCAGATCGCCAAGATCGCCCCGGTGATCGCCCCCGCCGTACTCGACCAGGGCTTCTCCGAGTCCACCAGCGAGGCGTCGTTCGACGACTACCTGGCGCTGGGCGCGGGCAAGACGCCGCTGCTGGTCGTCTACGAGGCGCAGTACCTGGCGCACGTCTTCGCCGGCGACGGCGCGATCAAGCCCGAGATGCGGCTGATCTATCCCTCGCCGACCGTGCTCAGCAAGCACACGCTGGTCCCGCTGACCCAGCCGGGCGACCGCGTGGGGCAGTTGCTCACGAAGGACGCCGAGCTGCAGGCCCTGGCGGCCGCGTACGGCTTCCGCACCACCGACCCTCAGGCGTTCGCCGGCCTGGTCGCCAAGACCGGGGCGCCGGCGGCGGCCGAGCTGGTGGACGTCGTCGAGCCGCCCACGTACGAGCGGCTGGACCAGCTCATCACCACCATCGACTCAGCCCGGCCCTAGCAAGGAGATCCCGCACGTGTCCGATCTGGTGCTCACGCCGCCCGAGCCGGTCGCCCCGGTGCCGGCCGAGACGGCGGCCACCATGCTGCCGATCGCCGGCGAGCGCGCCGCCGAGCTGGCCGCCAAGGCCCGTGACTTCGCCGGCGAGCTGAGCGGGCTCGACCACCGCTCCCCCGAGTTCTCCCGCAAGGTGCACGACATCGCCTCGATGGGCGACACCGAGATCAAGTCGGCCTCCCAGGTGGCCAACCGCATGCTCAAGCGGCCGGTCGCCGCCCTGGACGCGGCCCGGGGCGAGGGCGCCGACGCCCAGGCCAGGGTCGCCAAGGGGCTGGTGGCGCTGCGCCGTACCGTCGTGGACCTGGACCCGAAGCAGGCGGCGAGCGGGACGCGCAAGCTCCTGGGGCTCATCCCGTTCGGCGACCGGCTGCGCGACTACTTCGCCAAGTACCACTCCGCGCAGAAGCACATCGACGACATCATCCGCGCGCTGAAGTCCGGCCAGGACGAGCTGCTGCGCGACAACGCCGCCATCGAGGGCGAGAAGGCGAACCTGTGGGAGACGATGACCCGGCTGCAGGAGTACGCGGTCCTCGCCCAGGCCATGGACGCCGCTCTTGAGGAGCGCATCGCGCTGGCCGACGAGGAGCGGGCCACGGCGCTGCGCTCCGACGCCCTGTTCACCGTGCGCCAGCGCCACCAGGACCTGCTCACCCAGCTCGCCGTGTCGGCCCAGGGCTACCTGGCGCTCGACCTCGTACGCAAGAACAACCTGGAGCTGAGCAAGGGCGTGGACCGCGCCACCACGACCACGGTCGCGGCGCTGCGCACGGCGGTGACGGTCGCGCAGGCGCTGGCGAACCAGAAGCTGGTGCTCGACCAGATCACCGCGCTGAACGCCACGACCGGTGACCTGATCCTGGCCACCAGCGAGATGCTGCGCACCCAGGCGGGCGCGATCCAGAACCAGGCGGCCTCGACGACCGTGGACCTGGACACGCTGCGGAAGGCGTTCGACAACGTCTACGCCACGATGGACATGATCGACGCGTTCCGGTCGAAGGCCGTGGACAACATGGCGGCCACCGTCGACAGCCTGTCCGCCGAGCTGGGACACGCCAAGGCGTACCTCGAGCGGGCCCGGGAGGGCGAGCGATGAGACGAGCCCTGCCCCTCGTCCTGCTCACCGCCTTACTGGCCGCCCTGCTGGCGGGCTGCGGCTCGGGCGAGGAGCCCGCCGACGCGCCCGACGTGCTCCGCGTGCTGGCCGGCAGCGAGATCAAGGACCTCGAGCCGCTGCTGCGGCGGGCCGAGGCGGAGGCCGGCGTCAAGGTGCGGCTTACCTACACCGGCACGCTCGACGGCGCCGAGCAGGTCGCGAGCGGCCGCGCCGACGGCCGGCTGGACGCGGTCTGGTTCTCCTCCAACCGCTACCTGTCCCTGATCGACGGCGCGCAGGCCAGGCTGTCCACCCAGTCCAAGATCATGATCTCCCCCGTCGTGCTGGGGCTGAAGCCCGCCAAGGCCCGCGAGCTCGGCTGGGACGGCAAGCAGGTCACCTGGGCCGACATCGCGCGGGCGGCCAAGGAGGGCAGGTTCGGCTTCGCCATGACGAACCCCGCCTCCTCCAACTCCGGCTTCTCCGCCCTGGTCGGGGTGGCCGCGGCGCTGTCGGACGCGGACGGCGCGCTCAGCGCCGAGCAGGTCGCGTCGGTGACGCCGCGGCTGAAGGAGTTCTTCTCCGCGCAGCGCCTGACGGCCGGCTCGTCGGGATGGCTGGCCGACGCCTACGCCCGCGACCGGCGCGTGGACGGCATGGTCAACTACGAGTCGGTCCTGCTGGGGATGCGCGAGCCGCTGACGCTCGTCTACCCGTCCGACGGCGTGGTCACCGCTGACTACCCGCTCACGCTGCTCGCCTCGGCCCCCGAGCCCAAGAAGGCCCTGTACGGCAAGCTCACCGCCTGGTTGCGCAGCCCCGCCGTGCAGAAGGACATCATGACCGGCACCCACCGCCGGCCGATCGCGCCGGGCGTGACCCCGGACCCCCGCTTCGGCGGCCGGCAGCTGATCGAGCTGCCGTTCCCCAACCGGCGCAGCACCGCCGACGAGCTGATCGCCACCTACCTCAACCAGGTGCGGGTCCCGGCGGAGGCGCGGTTCGTGCTGGACACCTCCGGCTCGATGGAGGGCGAGCGGATCGACGCGCTGAAGCAGGCGCTGGTCGCCCTGACCGGCGCCGACACCTCCGCCTCCGGTGCGTTCTCGCGCTTCAGCAACCGCGAGGCCGTCACGATGATCCCGTTCAGCAGCGCGCCGATGAAGGCGGTCCCGTTCACCGTGCCAGAACGCGACCCGGCACCGGTGCTCGCCGAGATCAAGGCGTTCACGGAAGGGCTGTCCGCGGGCGGCGGCACCGCGATCTACGACAGCCTGGCCGCCGCCTACGACCGCCCGGTGACGCCCGGGCACTACACCTCGGTCGTGCTCATGACCGACGGCGACAACACCGACGGCTCCGACTACGCCGCCTTCGAGGCCCGTTATCGGGCGCTGCCGGAGGACCGGCGGGCGCCGGCGTTCGTGGTGCTGTTCGGCGAGAGCGACGTCGAGGAGATGCGCAAGGTCGCCGAGCTGACCGGCGGCGCCGTGTTCGACGCCCGCAAGACGTCGCTGAGCAGCGCCTTCAAGGAGATCCGTGGCTATCAGTGAGCGCGTCCTGCGCTACCTGGGCTCGAACCGGAACATCGCCGGCTCCTGCCTGGCGCTGCTCGGCCTGGTGGCCCACTTCCTGGGCCTGGCGGGCGCGTTCTGGCCGGTGGTCGTGGTGGCGCTGTACGGGGTGGGCGCGCTGCTCGCCCCGCCGGACCGGGTCCGGCTGACGATCTCGCACGCCGAGGTGGAGACGCGGGCGCTCAGGGCGGACCTGGACGGGCTGCTGCGGCGGATCGGCGGGCGTTTCCCCGGCGACGTGCACGCGGCCGTGGACGCGCTGGCCGAGGTCCTGAGGGGCGTGCTGGACCGCGCCGAGCAGCTCACCTCCTCCCCCGACCAGCTGCACGTGGTGTCGCAGACGATCCGCCGGTATCTGCCCGCCAGCCTGGAGGCGTACGCGAACCTGCCGCGCGGTTACGCCCTCACCCGCCGCGGCGGGCGGGAGCGCAGCGCGCACGAGGAGCTGCTCGCCCAGCTCGCCCTGCTCGACGCCCAGCTGCGCAAGGTGGCCGAGGCCATCCACCGGGGCGATGAGCAGGCGCTGCGCGATCAGGGCCGGTTCCTGCGGGACAAGTTCGGCGGCTCCGAGCTGGACCTAAGCTGAGGCCCCGCGCGGGCTGGTGGGCTCGTGGACTCGCGGGATCACGAGCTCGCAGGCTCGCGGGCTTGTGGGTTCAGCCCGCGGCCCGGTCGGCGGGCGGGCGGCGCCGGTGGGCGGTGTCCGTCAGCGCCGTCGGCGCGGTAGAGATCGGTGCCCGGCGGGACGATCTCGTCGATGCGGTCGAGGGTCCGGTCGGCGAGGGTGAGCGCGGAGCCCTTGAGCGTCGCCTCCAGCTGCTCCATGGTGCGCGGGCCGATGATGACCGAGGTGACGGCCGGGTGCGCCGCCGGGAAGGCGACCGCGAGCTCGGGCAGCGAGCAGCCGAGGTCCGACGCGAGCTCGATCAGCTGCTCCACCACGTCGAGCGTCTCCTCGATGTCGGTCGTGTGGTCGGGCCGGTGCACCTGGTAGAGGTCGATCCAGTCGGTCCGGAGCCGCTTGAGGCTCTCCTCGACCTCCTTGAGGATCCAGCGCCGCGAGTTGCCGCGCCGGTTCGGCCCGTCCCCCATCGGGAAGTGCACCTTCGTGGCGAGCACGACGTCGTCACGGCGGCCCCGCAGGGCCTCGCCCACGATCACCTCGGACTCGCCGGCCGAGTACATGTCGGCCGTGTCGATGAAGTTCACGCCCTGGTCGAGGGCGTGGTGGATGATCCGGGCGCAGTCGTCGTGGTCGGGCTTGCGATGTGGATGGGGTGCCGGCGCGCGTCGGAGCCTACGGGCTAGAGCCGACTCTAGATCAAGCGGCCGAGGAAGGGCCCGGATTGTCCGGACGCGGAATCTTCCATTGCTTTGTTTATTGAATGCGCCGGGAAAAGGTGGAGACCCGCGACTACGTACCTACATTCGAAGGACTAGGTAGTCATACGGGTATCCCCCCCGTGCCGCTCGCGCCGCCGCCGTACGCACGCTGGATTCATCGGCAACACCGTCGAGAAACGAGGGAATCGTCAACTATGTGCAAGCACCGGCCACGGTGCCCATCCGTATACGGCGGCGACCACGAGACCACCCGTCGATTCGCATGTGGGAGTGCCGTATGAACGACTACGCCTTGATGAATAAGAGCGCCGGACACCATCTCGACCTGAGCGTCCTGAGCCGGGCCTGGGACTGGATCAAGTACCGGGCTCTCGGCCTCGACGAGAGCGACGTGCCGGGTGAGCGGGTCGCCTCCTGGTCGCTGTCCTCGGACGCGCGGGTACGGCCTCTCATCCATGCCCGGCTGGCCCTGTGGGGGCTCGACGGGCTGGCAGAGGCCGCCGAGCTGCTGGTGGAGCAGCTGGTCGCCGATGTCGAGGAGCACGCGGTCGAGGTGCACGCACCGGGGCAGTACCGGCTGACCGTCTGGGCCACCGACGACATGCTGCGCTGCGAGGTCGAGGCGGAGGACCCGGACGACGCGCCGATGCCGCATGACATGCGGGTGTTCCGGCGGCTGGCCTGCTGCTGGGGCTCCGCGGGCAATGCCTTCTGGTTCGAGATCCCGATGAATCCTCAGGACAAGTGCCGCAACTCGGGCTGGGTCTCGGGAGGCCGGATCGCGTAGGTGACGGCCTGGTCGACGCCGAGCTTCGCCCCGTGGCGGAAGGCGGACGTGAACGCCGGTTTCCCGAGGGCGTGGCGGGCCTGCCGCGTACAGCGCTCGTGCCAGGCGGCGTGGTAGCAGAGCCGTTCGGGTGAGGCGCCCGCCGCCTGCCACAACGCGTGCGCCGCGCCGAGGAGTTCGGCGGCCCTCTCGTGCTCGTCCCGGGCGCCGGCGATCCAGGCCAGCACTTCCAGGCACTGGGTCAGGCACCACCGGTCGTCGATCTCTCCGGTGAACTGCGCGGCCGACGTCAGGAGCGCTTCGGCCTGCTCGTAGTCGCCCAGGTTCCACCGCGCGACGCCGAGCGCGAACTGGGCGTACGCGCGTGACACCAGCGCATGGTGGGACTCGCTCAGCGCCAGCAGTTCCTCGCCGAACTCCGCGGCCAGACGGGGGTCCTCGGTCGATCCGTACGCGGCGGCGAAATACAGGTTGAACATGAGCCCGTCCATGTCGTTCAGGGACCGGTGGAGGGCCAGCGACTCCCGCAGCAGCGCGAGGCCGCGCCCGGTGTCGCCGGCGGTGCAGGCGGCCACGCCCGCGGTGCGGACGGCGTACGGCACGAGGTCCTCGTTCCCCGATCTGCCGGCGATGGCGCGGCAGTCCTCCAGCAGCGGCAGCGCCGCGTCGAGATCTCCCTGGCGCAGGGCGAGCATGCTGTCCGCCCAGAGCGCCGTCGCCCTGGCCCGGCCGGGCTCCGGCACCAGCTCCAGGCCGCGTTCGAGCCAGTAGCGGCCCTCGGTGAGCGCGCCGGCGAGCACCCAGAAGCACCACATCGCGGACGCGGTGCCCAGGCCCAGCGGCGCCAGCGCCGGCTCGTCCAGGCACGCCTGGAGCGCGACGCGGATGTTGGGCAGCTCCTTGCGCAGGGCCAGGTACCGATCGAGCTGGTCGTGAACCAGCTGGTCGGTCCGGTGCGTCTCCGTCAGCTCGCGGTAGTGGCCGACGAAGCGCCTGCGCAGCCATTGCCGCTCGGCGGGCGTCAGCTGCTCGCAGCCGTACGCGCGCAGGCTCTCCAGCATGCGGAAGCCGAGCCCGCCCCGGCACAGGACCGACTTGTCCACCAGTCCGGCCAGGAGGTCGAGCACGTCGGCCTGATCGATGCCCTCCCTCGAGCACACCGTCTCCGCGGTGTCCAGATCGACCCCTCCGGCGAACATCGACAGCCGGGCCCACAGCCGCCGCTCCTCGGGCGAGCACAGCCGGAAGCTCCATTCGATGGTCGCCCGCAGCGTCTGGTGCCGCGGCAGGGCCATGGTGCCGCCGGTGGCCAGCACGTCGAAGCGCCGGTCCAGTTCGTACGCGAGCTCCTCCAGCGACAGGGTGCGCAGCCGGGCCGCGGCCAGCTCGATCGCCAGCGGGATTCCCTCCAGCCGCCGCACCAGCCGCACCACGCAGGCGAAGTTGCCCGCGTTCAGGGAGAAGCCCGGCACGACGTGCGCCGCGCGCTCCACGAAAAGGCGCACCGAGTCGTGTCTGGCAGCCTCCCGTACGGTGCGGCTGGGCGTCCGCGGGCCGGCCCGCGCCTCCTCGGGGAGCGCCGGGCCGGCCTGGACCTCGCCGAGCCCCGGGACGGGCTCGGGGACGGGCTCGGGGACGGACAGCGGCGGGACCGGGAGCACCTGCTCGCCGTTCACGCCCAGCGAGTGCCTGCTGGTCACCAGGACCTGCAGGCGGGGCGTGGCGTGCAGCAGCCGTTCCACGAAGTGCGCGCAGCGCGTGTCCAGATGCTCGCAGTTGTCCAGGACCAGCAGCGTCCGCCGGTGGGACAGGTGCTCCACCAGCAGCCCCATGGGATCGGGGTGGACTCCGCGCAGGCCCAGAGCCTCGGCCACCGCCGGCTCCAGCAGCTCGCCGGTCTCCAGGGTGGCGAGCTCGATCACCTCGACGCCGTCCCGGTACTTGTTCCGCAGGTTCTCCGCGAGCCGGAGCGCCAGCCGGGTCTTGCCGACCCCGCCGGGGCCGGTGAGGGTGAGCAGCCGCGTCCTGGACAGCGCCTTGCGCGCAGCCGACAGTTCCCACCTTCGCCCAATGAAGGTGGATTTATCCAACAAAAACGTCATGAGGGGCCCTGCCACTCCCGTGAGACACCGAACGGCGCCAAGCCTCCACACCCCAGAGTATTCCTGGCGCGTTTCCCGGCACAGCCGGACGGAGCCCGCCGGAGACGCGTGTTCTCATTTCCCGGCAAAAGGCGTCCCGCACCATCTTTGCCAATGCGAGCCCACAAATTTGCCGGTCAGTTGATTTCTATGAATCGCATCGGCGCCTTATAATTCCTTGTTCATCATGAGTCTCACCGAGGAACCGGTCGTCGCCCGCCGCCCGTACCGCTGGGTCGTGCTGGCGCTGGCGTGGGCGTCGTTCACGATGACGGCCGTGGACCGCTCCACCTGGGGTCCGGCCTCGGTGGCGGTGGGCGAGCACCTCGGCGTGTCGCTGGCCGGGCTCGGGGTCTTCGCCACCGGCTACTACGTCGGCTATGTCGTCTCCAACGCCGCGGGCGGCGTGCTGACCGACTGGCTCGGCCCCCGGGTGGTCGTCGGCTGCTCGCTCTTCCTCGCGGGCGGGTTCATGATCCTGTTCGGCGGGACGGACTCCGTGGCGACGGGCATCGCGTTCCAGGCCGGGGTCGGGGTGTTCGCCGGGTGCGACTACTCGGCCGGGGTCAAGCTCGTCTCCCAGTGGTTCCCGGCCGGGGACCGCGGGTTCGCCATGGGCGTGTTCATGACCGCCACCTCGCTGGGCACGGTGATCGCGAACGCGGTCGTCCCGAGCCTCATCGCCGCCTCGGGGTGGCGTACGTCGTACCACGTGTTCGGTGCCGTCTCGATGGTCGTCGCGGTCCTGTGCCTGCTGCTGCTGCGCGACACCAGGGCCGCGTACGCCGCCCGCGCGGTGCCGGACCTGCGCCCGCTGGCCCGCGACCGGGACCTGTGGCTGCTCGGCCTGGCCGGGTTCGGCGCGCTGTGGGGCACCTACGGCTTCATCACCTGGTCCAACGCGCTGATGATCAAGGGCAGTCATCTCACCCCCGTGCAGGCCGGCACCGTGGTCGCGATCTTCGGCGTCGCCGCCATCGTGGCGAAGCCGTTCATGGGCATGGTGTCCGACCTGTTCGGCGGTCGGCGCAAGCTCCCGGCCGTCGCCGTGCTCGCCGCCTTCGTGGTGGCGCTGCTGGTGTTCGGGACCCGTGACAGCCTGAGCGGGTTCCTGTGGGTGGCGCCGTTCCTGGGGGTCGCGGCGTACGTGTACAGCCCGCTGATGATCGCGCTGATCCCGGAGCTCGCCGGGGTCCGGCTCGCCGGGTCGGCGGCCGGTGCGACGAACGCGTTCTGGCAGCTCGGCAGCACGATCGTGCCGGTGGTGCTCGGCGCGGTGTTCCAGGCGACGCACTCGTTCTTCTGGGCCTTCGCCACGCTCGCCGCGGGGCCGCTGCTCGGCCTGGTCCTCCTGCTCGGGGTCCGGGAGCACAGAGCCGGCGCGCGTGTGGCCGCCGCGACGGCTCTCGCGGGGTGAGGGCGGCGCACGTCCATCCCGCCTCGACGATCACGCGGCCGAGCGGGTCGCCCGGGCTGCTGCTCAGGTCGTGAGATCCGGTCAGCACACCGAGGGGATGCAGGTGAAGGGGTTCTGGAGCGTGGGCGCCGGCTGCGTCGGGGCGGGGGCGGCGGTGGTCTCCGCGGGCCGCTCCGGGGGATCTTCGGCGCTCGGGCCGGAGGTCGGTCCCACGCCTGAATCGTCGCTCACCGAGGCGCTCGCGGGGTTCCTGGTGCGGGTCGGCTTGGGGGCGGGTGCCGAGGTCGAGGTCTTGGGGCGGGGCGTCCGCCCGGCTGCCGGGGGTGACGTCGTCCGGCGTTCCGCCTTCTTGGTCTGCGCCGGTGTGGTGGGCTCGGCTGTGACGGAGGGCATGAGCGGCTGAGACGTCACGTGCTGCTCGGGAGGCGATCCCACCGGCCGGCCGCCCCAGTCGATCAACAGGCCGCCCGTGACCACCAGCGCGGCCGCCGCGACACCGGCCGCCGTCAGGATCGCCCTACGGCGGCGCCTGGCCTCCGGAGGGAGCGTGGCCGCCGCAGGGCGCGCGGGTGAGGGCAGCCCGCTCGACGGCAGCCCGCTCGACGGCAGCCCGGCCGGCGGCAGCGCGGTCGGCGAGGTCAGCTGGGCGACCAGGTCGTCGGCGCTCGGCCGCTTGGCGGGGTCCTTGGACAGGCTGGCGGTGACGAGTTCGAGCAGCGTCCCGGCCAGCCCGGAGATCTCCGGCTCCATGTTGAGGATGCGGTTGATCACCGCCGGGGTGGAGTCCGTACCGAACGCGGCCCGGCCCGAGGCGGCGAACACCATGGTCACGCCCCACGCGAAGATGTCGGCCGCCTCCGTCACCGGCAGCCCGCCGAGCTGCTCCGGCGCGAGGTAGGACGGCGTCCCCATCACCGAGCCGGTCGAGGTGGTGCCCGGCGCGTCCAGGGCGCGCGCGACGCCGAAGTCGATCACGACGGGACCCTCCGGTCCCATCAGGATGTTGCCGGGCTTGAAGTCCCCGTGCAGGATCCCGGCGCGGTGGATCGCGGCCAGCGCGGTGGCGGTGCTGATCGCCACCCGGTCGAGCGCGGCGCCGCGCCGCGGCCCCTCGACGGTGACCAGGTCGCGCAGGGAGGGGCCGGGCACGTACTCGCTGACGATGTACGGCCGCCGGCCCGCGAGGTCGGCGTGGAGCACGGGCGCCGTGGAGAACCTGGCCACGCGCTGGGCCAGCTCCACCTCGCGCAGGAACCTGTTCCGCTGCCTGGGGTCGGTCAGCAGGCCCCGGTGCAGGAGCTTGATGGCGACGGGCTCGCCGCCCGCCGCCTGCCCGAGATAGACGACGCCCTGGCCGCCCTCGCCGAGGCGGCCGACGATGTCGTACGGCCCCAGCCGCCGCGGGTCGTCCTCCACCAACGGCTGATTCACCGAGCCCCCCAACAGCGCCAACAGACCGGGCAAAAAGGTATCAGCGCGACAGTCAGGATGTCCCACACTCGCGATCAAGAGACACGCGGTTTTCGCCGAGATCACAGTCTCCGTACAAATGCGGACAAATGTTGACCATTCCACTTTCCTGATGGTTAATCGGAAGGGAGTGCGCCGCTTTCAACGGGGGAAGCGGCTCTTCATGGCCATGGGGGAAACATGACCAGGAGTCTTGTCGGCATGCTCTTAGCCGCCACCGTCGCGACCGGGGTCATCGCGGTGACGCCGACGGCGGCCTCGGCGTCCGAACTGGGGCAGAGCGCCGCCCGTCCACACCTGCTCGACTACAAGATCTACTTCGGTAAGTGCGAGGACACCTGCCGCATCAAGGTGCGGATCAAGAGCGTCACTCGCCTGAAGCTCTACGACGTCAGCCTGAACGCCCGGCTCTGGGTCAACGGCAAGAAGGTCGGGTCCTGCTACGACTACGTCGGCAGCATCCGTCCGAAGGGTGTCCGCTGGGCCGGGTGCACCGTACGGTCGTCGAAGCTGTCCACCATGTGGAACCGCTACAACGACGGCGAGATCGACTTCAACACCGAGACCAAGACCAACGTCCACTACGAGTGGTATTCGTGACCGGCGGGCCCGGGGCCGGGCCTGCTCGGCCCCTGGCGTCACCTATCTGAGGGCGAAGACCGCGGAGGTGGAGTCGCTCTCGCTCTGCCGTACGGTGCCCGCGGTCCAGACCTCCGTGGTGCCGGGGACGAGCGCCAGGTCCCACAGCTTGATCACCTTGCCGGCGACCTGAGGGGTGCTCACCGACCACTGACCCGCGGCCGAGCGGGACAGTACGCGGGAGCTCGTGTCATCCGGTGGATCCGCGATCACCCGGATGCCGCCGCGGCCGTCCGCGACCGCGTCGCCGAGACGCCACCCGGGCGCCGCCGTGGCCGGGACGTCGACCGGCGACCAGGCGCGGCCGTCGAAATGCGCGGCGAACACCTTCTCATTGTTGTCGCCGAAGACCCAGACATCATTCCTGGCCACCGCGAGAATGCCGGTCAGGCTGACGGTCCGCCTGTCGCGGACTGCGGGAAAGGCGACCTTCTTCCAGGCTTCGCCGTCGAAGTGGGTGACCCGGCAACAGCCGATCGCCCAGACGTCCTTCTGCGACACGGCGCTGGTCCGGATGACGTCCCTTGGCGCCCGCCGCTGCCAGGTGCGGCCGTTCCAGAACCAGGACGCCGAATGGCCGTCCGAGCCGAAGGCCCAGACGTGGTGGCGGCCGAGCACCAGGCCGCGGCTGAGGTTGGGGCGGGGTCCCATGGCGGATCTGCCCGCGTCCGTCCAGCGACGGCCGTCGTAGCGGAGGGCGGCGGACTCGCCGGTGTCGCTCGTGGTGAAGGCCCACACGTTGTCGGGTCCGGACGCGCCCGCCGAGCCGATGGCTCCGTAGCGGCGTCCTGGCAGCTCAGCCGCCCGCCAGGCGCGGCCGTCCCAGTGCTGCGCCACCGGACGGGCGGTCCCCGCGCATTCGTCGTCTACGGGCTCGCTCTGGCCGAACACCCAGACGTCGCTCCGGCTCAGCGGCACGATCGCCGACATCGAGTCGCAGCCGCCGAAATTGTGCATCCGGACCAGCTCCCAGACCGGCTGGTTCGCCGGGGGCGGGGCCGCTATCAGACCGACAGTCAATAACATTCGTGTCAGCACGGCACCCATCATGCTGGGTATCCGCACATCACCCGAGCAGCCACACCCCCACCAGCGAGATCGTTGCGATCAGTCCGGTGGCGATGCCGCCGAGCAGCATGACCCGCCCGCCCTTGAGCAGCTTCCGCAGGTCGATCCCCGCGCCGAGGGCGAACAGGGCGGCCGCCATCAGCGCGTTCGTGACCGCCGGGACGTTCCCGGTCACCGCCGTCGGCAGCAGCCCCGTGCTCCGTACCGCCACCATCGCCAGGAACCCGGCCACGAACAGCGGCACGATCGGCGGCCTCTTCCCGGGAGCGGCGGCAGACGGTGTCACCGCGCGGGCAAGGGCGGCACCCTGCTCAGCGGCCCCACCCACCACCGCCCAAGCGGGCCCGTCCGTCACCGGCCGAGCAGACGCGCCCGCCACCGGCCTGACAGGCGCGGCTACCGCCGTGGAACTGGGGGCGGCCACCATCGTGGAGCCGGGGACGACCACCGCCGTGAGGTTGGGGGCGGCCGTGGAGCCGGATGCGGCCGCCGCCGGCCGGGCGGGGGTCCTGCGCGGGCGGTGCCGGGACGTGGTGATCGCGACGATGGGGGCGAGCAGCACGACCCGGGCCAGCTTGACCGTCACCGCCGTCGCGAGCACCCCCCCGGCGGCGCCGATCGCCGCCACCTGGGCGACCTCGTGCACGGCCGCCCCCGCCCACACCCCGAGCTGCTCGCGCGACAGCCCCAGCCAGGACGCCAGCAGCGGCAGCACCACGATGGCCGCGCTCCCATAGAGGACCACCACGCTCAGCGCGCCCGCGGCATCCTCGTCCGAGCTGTCCGCGCTGTCGTGCATGGCCGCGATCGCCGCCGCCCCGCAGATCGACACACCCGTGGCGACCAGCAGCGACGTACCGGGAGAAAGGCCGAGCCGGCGGCCGGCCAGTGGCGTGAGCACGAACGTGAGCCCCGTCGCGACGGCCACGACCGCGAGCGCCTGCCACCCGAGCGCGAGCACCTGCGGCACCGCGATCTGCAACCCGAGCAGCACGATCGCCACGCGCAGCACCCGCCTGGAGACGAACAGCAGCCCGGGACGCAGCGACGCGCGGATCACCCCGGCGCCGGCCAGCGCCGCCCCCAGCGCCACCGCGGCGGTGGCCGGGCTGAGCCCCGGTACGAACCGGTTGACGGCCAGGGCGGCCACCGTCGCCAGAGCGCACGCCGCGATGCCCGGCAGGCAGGACGTCTTGGAGGGGGCGAGAAGCATGATCCCAGTCTTCGGGGCCTTCGGCAGGGCCGGTAGCCGCGCGTTGCCTGGGAGGTCATAGCCTGTGGCTATGACCGCGCTGCCCGATCTCGACTCCCTCAAGCTCCTCGTGGACGTGGGCGAGCTCGGCAGCCTCGGGCAGGCGGCCAAGCTGGCGGGCATCGCGCAGCCGTCGGCGAGCAAGCGCATCGCCCAGCTCGAACGGCGGCTCGGCCTGCCGCTGCTGGAACGCACGCCGCGCGGCTCCACGCTCACCGCCGAGGGCAAGATGGTGGCGGGCTGGGCCGCGCAGGTGCTCGCCGCGGCGCAGGAGCTCATGCGGGCCGCCGAAGCCGTCCGGCACGGCGAGGCGGCGCACCTGCGGGTCGCCTCCAGCATGACGGTCGCGGAATACCTGGTGCCGCGCTGGCTCGGGGAGTTCCAGAGCCGGGAGCCCGGCGTCCAGGTCGGCCTGGACGTGCTGAACTCCGCCGACGTGGCGGCGCTGGTGCTGTCGGGCGCCGGGGGCGTGGAGCTGGGGTTCGTGGAGGGGCCGAACGTGCCGGACGGGCTGGCCAGCCGGGTGGTCGGCACCGACAGGCTGGTCGTCGTGGTCGCGCCGGACCACCCGTGGGCGCGCCGCCGCACGGTCCTCAGGGTCGCCGAGCTGGCCGCTACCCCGCTGGTCGTACGTGAGCGCGGCTCGGGCACCCGCGAGACCCTCGACGTCGCCTTCACGGGGCTCCACCAGGCCAGCCCGCGCCTGGAGCTCGGGTCGAACTCGGCCGTCAAGGGCGCCGCCCAGGCGGGCGCGGCGCCGGCGGTGCTCAGCGGGTACGCGGTCGAGGCCGAGCTGGCCACCGGCCGCCTCGTCGAGGTGCCGCTGGCGGGCCTCAACCTGGTCAGGAGCCTGCGCGCGGTCTGGCGCCGGGGCCGCTCTCTGACGGGCCCCGCCGCGACCCTCCTGACGATCGCCAGCCGCCCGTGATCCACGCTCGGCGGGTCTGCGCGTTCGCCGTTCAAACAGGGGAGAATCTCCAGCGATGAACATTACTCCCGCCCAGTTGCGCGACCTGGCCGACCGCGCCGACGCACTCCAGGCCGAGGCCCGCGCCCTGTACGCCGGCCTGCCCGTCGATTCTCCCGAACGCGCCCATCTCCAGGCGGCGCATCATGCCGCCGAATGGCTGAAGCGAGCGGGCGAGGACCTGCTGCGCGCGGCCGGAGACCTGGCCCAGTATCGGGCCCTGGCCGAGTCGACGTGCGGCTTCCCGTGGGGCGTCTGTCCCGAGCACGGCAACACGCTCTCCTCCATGGCCAACGTGTCCACCTGCCGGGTGTGCCGCCGTACCTGGGACTACGACCGGCGCGGCCAGAAGTGCGGCGAGCCGGTGACGTGGAAGGTGACCGACCGGGTGGGGACGGAGTCGCTGATGTGCGACGGGCACGTTCTCGGCGCTCGCGCGGCCATGCAGGGCGCCACCTTCATGCGCCTCGACGCGGCGACGTAACCGAGCACCCCAGGAAATTACTCCCTCATCTCGCCACAAAAGCGCTGATCAGCGACCTGCAACAGCCGCAAACAGCCCCCGAATCCGCGGTGCATCCTGCATCCTGGGCATGCATTCGCGTTTTCCCCCTTCAAGGAGCTGCCGTGACCCGGTATGCCGTCGATCACGCCAGAAACGCGCTCGTCGCCCACTGGAGCACCGGCATCGGGGACGTCGCGGTCACCGTGGCCACCCTTCCCCCGGGCCGCCCCTCGGACGCCCTGCGGCTGGCCGCCCGCCTGACCGAGCTGTCGCAGGCCTGCTGGCGCTGCTACACCCACCCGGCGAGCATCTCCGACCAGCACGGACCGGGCAGCCTCGGCTGGCACCGGCAGCGCGAACGCGACGCCTTCGCCGGCGTCGTCCCGATCCTGACCGCCTCCACGCACGTCCCCGTCGCCGCCAAGGTCGGGGAGATCGCCCAGCGCACCGGACGCGCCCTGCGTGCCCTCGACAGCCCAGAGCTCACCGTGCAGGTCGTCGCCGACGTGGCCACCGAGCTGTCGGCCGTCGAACAGGCCGAGCGCGGCGACCTGTCCGGACGCGCCCAGCAGGCCGTCACCCTCAGCCGCGAGGACGCCTCACCCCTTCAGGTCGCCCAGGCGGACGCCTTCCTCAACCGGCAGCCCTTCGGCTGCGAGGAGCTGATCACCCAGATCGACCCCGCCGCGGCCGCCATCGCCGCCGCCCACTGGCTGCACGCGGCGGCCGCCACGACGGGCCGCTACGTCCGGCAGCATCCGGTGCAGGTCGTGGCCGAGGGCGACCACCTCAGGCCCCTGGCCGTCGAAAGCCTCGTCGAGATCGTGAGCGCCATCAGCTCCGGCGCCACACCGCGCCAGACGGTCATGCCGCTCATCCGCCACACCCTGCACGTCGCCGAGGGCCACCTCTGCGGCGTGACCGACGCCAAACGTCGCATCGCCGCCGCCGAACGCCTCGTGGCCAGGACCCGGATCGACCACCCCCACTCCGGCTCCGACTCCGTCTGCCTGCCCATCACCTCCCTCGACCCGGCCCGGCCGGCCCTCGACCTGCTCGACAACCTCATGGCCGGCATCCACGGCTGCTGGCTGCAGTACGCCGGCCATGCGCGCACGAAGGACGCCCTCTCCTGGCAGGACCCGGACGGCGACCGGCGGCAGGAACACCACGCCGAGCTGTTCCTCACCGAAGTCCGGCAAGAAGCAGCCACCCGCCACCAACACCTGCTCTGACGCGCTTGCCTCCTCAGCGAGGCGCGGCCGCCCATCGGGTCGTGGGGTCTCACGCTCGGCCGAGATGCACGTCCAACCGGCGGGCCGCGCGGATGAGCCCGCTCGACCCGTCACGCGCCGCGATGCCGGCGACCTCAGGGATCGTGCCGCGCGCCCCCACCCAGCCGGCCACTTCAACAGCGAACTCCAGCGCCCGGGTGTGGGCGGCGTTGGCCCGCTCCCCGGGCCGCGGCAGGAAGACCGGCAGCAGGCCGCTCATGATCTCCCAGACCTCCCGGTGCGCGCCCTTCCGCGCGCACTCTTCGAGCGCCTGCAGCACCGGGCCGAGCTTGACGTCGAGCAGGCGCAGGCACTGCCCCAGCTGCCGTCCGCACTCCGCGGCGGGCAGGGACCGCGTGGCGACCGCCCGCAGCAGCACCTCCCGGCATTGCCCGGCGTTCCAGCCGCGCTCGCCCAGCAGTATGCCCACAAGCAGTGCCATCCCTTCGCCCGCGGGCCCGTCCTGGTCGCAGAGCCGGGCCGCGTGCAGGCGCAGGCGGCCCGGCCCCTCCCAGCCCCCATACAGGTGCGGGATGAGGTGCATGGCCACGACTTCCCGGTCCGAGGGCAGCACGAGCCACCACGACAGTTCGTAGGAGCCGTGGTGGTGGCTCGGCCGGTGGAGGGGCGGGTCACAGAACAGCGCGTCCACGAACGCCACCCCCGTCGGCTCCTGCCGGATGCGCGGGCGCGGGCGGCCGCCGGGCTCGGTGGGCCATTCGACGCTCGTCACGGGTTCCGGCCGCGCCTTGAGCCAGCGCACCAGCGTGGCACCCGCTTCGGAGGTCAGCCGGGCGGCGCGGGCCACCACGCCGGAGTCCGCCTCTCGCGGCAGTCTCAGCAGCGCCTGCCCCAGGTCGGCGGGCAGGGGCCGGACGCCGTCCCGCTCATAGCCTTCCAACCTGGCGACGAGCTCGGCGGGGTCGATGTGGCCGGAGGTGAGGGTGGGCGTGGCCAGCAGGTACGGCGGCAGCGTCCCCTCCTGCAGCGCGGCGTAAATCTCAGCGCAGCGCTGCAGCATCGCCCAGTGAGGCGGTGAGACCAGCGCCGGACTGGGCAGCCGCCCCGCAGGGGCGATCGGCAGCAGGCGGGGCGGCTTCTCCTCCCGCCTCTTCTTCCGCACCGGGGTGAGAAAGATCCGCTCCCCTTCCTGCGGCTCCTCCGTGTCGAGCCGTTCCGCGCCGCCGAGGACCAGCCCCAGCTCAGCCAGGCTCGCCGCGATGCCACCGCGCACGC
Organism: Nonomuraea jabiensis; assembly: GCF_014204795.1. Lineage (GTDB taxonomy): Bacteria > Actinomycetota > Actinomycetes > Streptosporangiales > Streptosporangiaceae > Nonomuraea > Nonomuraea jabiensis. The sequence continues at coordinate 10,468,631 of NZ_JACHMB010000001.1, forward strand.
CGGGGGTCAAAATCCCCTGGCGCGCCCGACCCTCAACCGCCCGACCCTCAACCGCCCGACCCTCAACCGCCCAGCCCTCAACCGCCCGGCTCGCGGCCTTCCGGCTGGCGGGTTCACGGGGAACCGGCGGCTCCAGTGCAGGACCGGCGGCCTCGCGCAGCAGCGCCTCCGCCCACTGCTCGACGTAACGCCACTCCCCCGCCCCGTACAGGTCCGTCGTGTGCGCCGGAGGCCGCCTGGCGCCGGGGTGGCGGACGAATCCGTCGAGCCAGCGTTCGAAGGCGAACTCGTCGTACGAGTGGCGGAAGGTGCCGGCCAGGTTCTCCATCGCCGGGCGGACCGGACTGCGGCGGGGCGCCTCGAACGCCGGCAGCGTTCCCGGCTCGAAGGCGTCGGCCGGCGCGGCGTCGGGCTCGACGTGGCCGTACGCCGGGGTCAGGCGGGCCACCAGGTCCGGGGGCAGGACGGCCGCCGCCTCGCGCACCGTCTCCGCGCCCGCGGGCGAGAACCGCCGCGCGTGCTTGACCGCCCAGCGCACCGAACGCTCCCTGACCTCGTACGACTCGCACAGGAACGCCGAGGCCAGCGCGGGCGCCAGGTGGTCGAGGTCGTCGCCGGCGTCGCGGGCGGCCTGGTCGAGCAGGGTCAGGCCGGCACGTACGAGCTTGCTCTCGGACCGGAACAGCAACGCCGCCACCGCCTCGTTGGCCTCCTCACCGCTCAACGTGACACCGGGACCGCGCAGCATCCGCAGGGCCAGCTCGGCCACCGGACCGGGGGCGGCGGGCAGCAGCCGTAGGTAGTCACCGACGCGTTCCCGGCTGGGAGCCGGGTCGAGCAGGTCGTGCAGGCGTACGAAGAAGCGCAGGTCGGTGGCGCTGCCGCCGCGCAGGAACCGGCGGACGCACCCCTCTACCAGCACCTCCCGCTCCACCGGCGCCGCCTTGGTGAGAGCGCGCAGCCAGGACCGGCCGGAAGGAGCGTCGATCCGGTCGTCGCGCAGCACCCGGCCCACGCCCTCCGCCTCGAACAGCCGCGGGACCAGGTGCCGGGCCAGCGGGTCGCGGGCCAGGTCGGGGTCCGTGGACACCCAGGCGACGACGAGCGGCTCGTGGTCGGGCGGCTCGGCGCCAGTGCGGCGCAGCAGCTCCAGCGCCAGCGCGACGGTGCCGTTCTCGAGCTGGAGCCGCGTCGCGCGCAGGCGTCCGCTCAGGTGCGCGGCGAGGTCGGCCTGCCACTGCGCCGGCCGCGCGGCGATGACCCTCAGCAGCGGCTCGAGCGGCATGTTACGGCCCCACTCGGAGAAGTCCCGCCGCACGAGCCAGTCGGCGACCGCGGCCGCCCCGCCCAGCGTGCCCGCGCCCGCGACGCGGAGGGGCCCGATCCAGTTGTTCCGCATCCCCCAGTCGACGTGGCGCTGGTGGTGGTGGTACGGCCCCTCCCACCACCACTGCTGCGCGACCTCTTCGGCCACGCCTTCGTCCATCCGCTCCCGGATGTACGCCCGCATGGCCCGCTCCTCCTCGGCCTCCGCCCGCTGCCGCGCCGCGTCAAAACGCGCGTGAGCGGCCTGCCGCGCCTCGCGGATGTACGGGCGCAGCCGGCGGGCGACCTCGCGGCGCTCCTCCGCACCGAGCCGCAGCACCTCGTCGGCCACCAGAGACGCGTCAGCCGTGCCGACGGCCCGCTGAATGTCCTCCCACCCGCTCATGCTCGCGCCTCCCCGTCGTCGAGGCGGTGCGCGGAGATCTTCCCGGGGGGTGGGCAGGCGCGGCTGTGCGCCTGCACGGCAGTCGTCATGAGGCGAACAGTAGAGATCACCACCGACAAACGGGCGGACGCCGTCTTGGGCCGGGTCCCTCGGGGTCGTCGGGGTACCCGACCCCCTCCTATGACGTCATCCGGGTGAACTGGCTGATCGCCCCACGCGCGTGAACACCCAAGCTGTAGACGACCTGCAAACTGGCGGGCGCGAGCACCGGGCCGGCGTGGTTCATCACCCCCGTCAGCCCGATCGGGCGGCACAGCTGCGGCAGGCCCTCCCCGATGCACCCGGCGTACGTCAAGTCCCCTTGGGCGGAACGGCGCAGGTGCGTGACCGCTCCCCACGCGAAGGCCGGGCCTTGGACGCTCCCGTAGACGCTCGTTCCGTCGGCGCTGACCGCCACGTCGACGTACTGGCCCTGGGGACCGGTGGCACGGCACCCTGCGGCGTTACCGATGCAGCCCCAATAGGCGATATTGCCGGTGGTGGTGTCGCGGTGCAGATGGGTGACGCCACCCGGTCCGGACACGTAAAGGCTGTCGCCGGCCTGGGTGATCGCGCCCTGGGTGATGCCGAGCAGGCCGTCGGTGACGGGGATCGCGCAGCCGCCGACCCCGGACGCACCCACGCAGCCCGCCTCCGCGAGCGAGCCTGTGGTGAGGTCGCGCCGGAAGTGCGTGACCGAGCCGGGCCGCTGGGCCACGACGTAGAGGCTGCGCCCGTCGGCGCTGACGACGACGTCACCCGACGATGTCATGACGCCGGTACGGCCGATCGAGGTGCAGCCCGGCATCGCCTCCCCGATGCAGCCGCTGTAAGCGAGGCGACCGGTGACGCCGTCGCGCCGCAGGTGGTAGACCGCGCCCTTGCCGCCGCCTGCCGCGTACAGGTACAGGTCGCGGCCGTCCGCGGTCGCCGTCAGCGCGTTCTGCGACGTCGCCCAGGGGGTGAGCCCGGGCAGGGCCGCCACGCTGCCGCACGACGGATCCCAGACGCAGAAATCCGTCACGAGGTCGCCGTTGGCCGCCGTGCTGAAGCCGACCACGGCGGCGGGAGTGGACACGTACGCGTGGAGGCCCGCGGTCACCACCGAGCTGGCGGCGTACAACCGGCCCGGAATCTCCTTGCCGTCCACTTTCGTCGGGCGGCATCCCGCGAGACCGCCCATGCAGCCGGTGAGGGACAGCGTGTCGTTCGCGGCCCGGCGGAACGTGGAGATCGCCGGCTGCGCCGTGCCCGACCCGCCATCGCCGCCGGCCACGACGTAGACGGTGCTTCCGTTGCCCGACAGCGTCGCCGCCGACGCCCAGTCCAGCGGATTGACCGGGCCGATGTCCACGGCACCGGGCACGTTCTGCGCGATCGTCCGGACGAAGACGAGGTCGCCCACCGCTGCCTGCGCGCTGGTGGGGAACCCCACGATCAATGCCAGTGCCGCGGCGATCCCCGCGGCACACCGTCTTGTACGGCCAGGTACCGGCACGTTGCGCTCCTTTCGTCAGATCGACGATCGGAGATGGGCCTTGCCGTTGGGAACGCGCTCCGAATTATCCGTACAAGACCGTACAGGAGCCGGGCGCTCCGTCGCGGACGAGCAGGCGGCGACGAGCCGCCACGAGCCGGGTAATCTAGCCGCCTTTTCCCGGGGGACCTAAAATAAAAAGCCCAGCGCGCAGTAAACGCGTGGCGCCAATCCCCCTATAGCAACGAATTTGGCCATATACACATCCCGATTGCGGCAAAGTCACAGGAAGGTCCGAAACGCAATGGTCGATACTCGCAGCATCAGGGCTGAGGCCGGGTGACGGACGGTGAGGGGCGAATCGCCCGTGAGCTGTGCGCGGCGCTCGGCCCGTCCGCCGCTCCGGCCGACGTGGGTGCGGCGATCTCGCAGATCGTGGGACGCCAGGTGGCGCACGACGCACTCCGGCTGGTCGCCCTGAACCCGGCGATCGGCATCGGCCTGGGCGCGTTCAGCTTCTGGCACGAATACCAGCCCGCGCTGATCAGTGCCCTGGTGCTCAACGGGTATCTGCACGGCGACCCGTGCCCGCTGCCGGCCCTCGCCCGGCAGAGCCTGCCGGTGTGCGTTGTCGGAGCAGGTGCCGGCGACGGCCGGCGCAACACGCTGATCCGGCAGGTCCTGGCCGCCCACGGAGCCGGCAGCGAACTGCGCCTGGTGATACGGGACCGCCATGGGGTGTGGGGCCTGCTCGGCCTGCTTCGCGCCGAGGGCGGCAGACCCTTCGGCGAGCGGGACTTCCACCGGATCCAGCGACTCGCCCCTGCCCTACCGGCGGCGTTGCGCGGATACGTGACGGCCGGCCCGCTGACACCCACCGTTCCGGCGCTGCCGACGGGGGTCATCACGATCAGCCCTGACCACACGGTCCGCTCCATATCGCCCCAGGCACGGGCATGGGTACGGCAGATGTGGCCCGCCGCCGGGAGCGGGGTGCCGGACTGGATCGCCAACGCGTTCTGGGTCGGCCTGTCGCTGCACGTACGGGCGCACACTCGCGATCCGCGCGCCTGGACGCCGCTGATCTGCGCGCCGGCGGCGAATTTCGGACGCTGGATATTGATCCACGGCCAGCCGCTGGACGAGAACGGCGACAGCGACGTGGCCATTCTCATCCAGGCGGCGGGCGGCAAACTGCTGCTGCCGTCATTTTGCGATTGGTACGGCATCACGACCGGCGAACGCCGCGTCATCGAATACCTGTACGCGGGGGCCTCGGCGAAACAGATCGCCCGAATCCTGGACCTGTCCATTTACACCGTCAACGACCACTTGAAATCGGTGTACCGCAAGACTCGGGCGCAGAGCCGGGACGAACTCATCGCGGCCATCGCCGGCTGACCACCATTTCCCGACGGACCAAGCACTTCGACTTCGGCCCCATCGGCAATACCGTCTCGGACGACCGGCACGCCGGCCAGGTCGGCGGCGGAGACCTCGCCCCCGGACCAGCCGGAGATGCACAACCTGTCACCGCGGCGACTCGACCAGCCCGCGACCCGTCAGCAGCGTCCTTGTCTCGCTCATCCTCACCACGTCCTCCTTCGTCAGGAGACGCCGCTCTGCCGTCTTCCGTCCAAACGGCCGCCGATCAGACCGAAGGAGTCCTCCGATCGCGGCGGGTGTCGAGTGGAGCGGCGCCCGCCCGCCGGCCCCGCGGACCAAGCTCGGACCGGTGGGTGGGCGCCGCCGGCATGGGGATGTCAGGCGCCGCGGGCGGCGTCGTAGCGGGCGATGAGGTCGTTCCAGTTGATCAGGCCCCAGAGCTTCTCGACGTAGTCCGGGCGCACGTTGCGGTACTGCAGGTAGTAGGCGTGCTCCCAGGCGTCGAACACGAGCAGCGGGGTGGTGTTCATGCCGACGTTGCCGTGGTGGTCGTAGACCTGCTCGACGACGAGCCTGCGGCCGAGCGGCTCCCAGGCCAGCACGCCCCACCCCGAGCCCTGCACGGTGGCGGTGGCGGTGGTGAGCTGCTTCTTGAACGCGTCGAACGAGCCGAAGTGCTCGGTGATCGCCTCCCCCAGCTCACCGTCGGGGCGGTCGCCGCCGTCGGGAGACAGGTTCTGCCAGAAGATCGTGTGCAGGACGTGCCCGGACAGGTTGAACGCGAACGTCTTCTCCAGCCCGACCAGGCCGCCGAACTCACCCTTGTCGCGCGCCTCGGCCAGCCGCTCCAGGGTGTCGTTGGCGCCCTTGACGTAGGCGGCGTGGTGCTTGGCGTGGTGCAGTTCCAGGATCTCCCCGGTGATCGCGGGCTCCAGGGCCGCGTAGTCGTACGGCATGTCCGGAAGGGTGTACTCGCCCATGGGCGTCTCTCCTCGAAAGGTGTTACTTGCAAATATCTTGCAAGAACAATAATCATGCAAGTACTTCACGTCGAGATCGGTGGCGGTCCACGGGGAGCTCGACGAGCACGTCGGAGCGGCGGCAGATCGGGTGGTGGTGAGGGGTGGGGTCGCCGCAAGGCCGAAGAGCGATCGTCAGCCCCGGCACGGCCCTGGCGCAGGCCGAGGCGGGTCAGCGCCTCCCCCAGGTCCTCTTTCTAGCTCATGCCCGCCCCCGCCAGGGTCGCGAACGCCCCTCGCCCCGCCTCCCAGCTCAGCGCGCCTCGCCCCGCCGTCTCGCAGCCCAGCGAGCCTCGCCCCGGCGTATCCCGGCCCAGTGCGCCTCGTCCCACCGCCTTCCGGCCCAGCGCGTCCGACGGCGCATTCGAGGGCGCAACCCGCCGCAACCCCCGAACCTCCGAATGCGGGCACCTCGATGTGCGCCCCGCTCCACCTTCAGACCGGCGAAGGAGCAGTGGGCGTCGAGTATGACGAGCACATTGTCGGCGGTGGGGCCGTGCTCGGCCAGGCGCCGCCCGGTGGTGAGGCGCACGGGCCGCCCGACCTGGGTGGGGCCGGTGCGGTGGCGGGCGGTGAGCGCGGCTATGCTGCTGATCCCCGGAATGACCTTGTAGTCGAATGTCACGTTGCCTCGCTGGAGGATCTCCTCGACGATGGCAAGCGTGCTGTCGTACACGCCGGGGTCGCCCCGCACCAGGAACGCCCCGGCCTGGCCGTCACGCAGCTCGTGGCGGATGAGCGCCTCGCAGGCGAGCGCGCGGTGCGAGCGCCAGTCCTCCACGGCGGCGGTGTACGCCGGGACGGTTGTCCGGTCGCGCTCGGGGTCGCGGGCCTCGGCGATCCGGTACGGCGCCCGACCGTGCGCGGCGATCAGATCCAGCCGGAGCTGGACCAGTTCATGTTTGACCTCGCCCTTGTCCACGATGAGGAACACCTCCGTGGCGCCGATGGCCTTGACCGCCTGCGGGGTGAGATGGTCGGGATCTCCGGCTCCGATGGCGATGACGAGTCGCCGCTTCACTCGCAAGAATGTGCCAGAACGGCAGATATACGATATGCCTCGCAAATCACCCAAGGAGGGCCGTGAATCTCGTTGAACAGGGTGACGCCTTCGCCGCGTTCTGGCAGGAGCGGCACCTGTGTACGCTCTCCACCGCGCGCCCCGACGGCCCGCCGCACGTGGTGCCGGTGGGCGCGACGCTGGACCTGGCCACCGGCATCGCCCGGGTCATCACCTCGGGCACCTCGGTCAAGGCCGGGCTCATCGGCGCCGACGGCGCGCTGGTGGCGCTCTGCCAGGTGGACGGCCGCCGCTGGTCGACGCTGGAGGGCCGGGCGGTGGTGCGTACCGAGCCTGAGCAGGTGGCCGACGCCGAGCAACGCTACGCCGCCCGTTACAAGCCGCCGCGCCCCAACCCGGCGCGGGTGGTCGTGGAGATCCAGGTGACGCGCGTGCTGGGCAACGTGTGATCACGGCCGTCGGCATCGGCGCGGACGGCCGGGACGCGCTGTCCCCGGATGTGCAGCGCGCACTGGAGACCGCCGACGTGCCGGCCAGGCTGGCGACCGGGCTCGGGTACGGCCCCAGCCCCATGACCGTCCTGTCGGACCCGGGCGCGGACTCGGAGAGCGTACTGACGGGGACGGCGGAGACCTGGTCGTCGACGGAAGCCGACCCCTCCACGCTGAACGTGATCGCCCTCGAGCACGTCCCCGGCCCCGGCGCCGAGCTTCTCTCCCGCGTGCCCGGCCCGCCCGATGCCGCGTTCGAGCACGACGGGCAGCTCACCAAGCGGGAGGTCCGCGCCGTCAGCCTGTCACGGCTCGCCCCGCGGCCCGGGGAGACGCTGTGGGGCGTGGCGATGGAGAGCAGGGCCGACCGCGCCGCCGCCATCGCGCGCAACGCCGACCGGCTCGGCGTGCCGGTGCTGCGGGTCGTCGAAGGCAGGGCGCCGGCCGCGCTGAAGGGCCTGCCGGTGCCGGACGCGGTGTTCGTCGGCGGCGGCCTGACCGTGCCCGGGCTGCTGAAGACCTGCTGGGCGGCGCTGCGGCCCGGCGGCAGGCTGGTGGCGAACGCCGCCACCCTGGAGTCCGAGTCCGTCATGGCCCAGTGGTACGCCCGGCTCGGCGGCGATCTGGTACGCCTGGCCGTACAGCGGGCCTCACCCGTCGGCTCCTTCACGGGCCTGCGGGCCGCGATGCCGGTGACCGTGTGGTCGGTCACCAGGAAGGACGTGCCGTGACCGTGTACTTCATCGGGGCGGGCCCCGGCGCCGCCGACCTGATCACGCTGCGCGGCCTGCGGCGGCTGCAGTCGGCGCCGGTCTGCCTGTACGCGGGTTCGCTCGTGCCCCGCGAGCTCCTGGACGCCTGCCCCTTGGGAACCAGGCTCGTCGACACCGCGAACCTCACCCTCGACGAGATCGTGGTGGAGCTGCTCACCGCCCACCGCGCGGGCCTGGACGTGGCGCGGCTGCACTCCGGCGACCCGTCGGTGTTCAGCGCGGTGGCCGAGCAGATGCGCCGGCTGGACGAGCTCGGCGTGCCGTACGAGGTGGTTCCGGGGGTGCCGGCGTTCGCGGCGGCCGCGGCCGCGCTGGGCAGGGAGCTGACCGTGCCCGGCGTCGGCCAGACCGTCATCCTGACCCGCACCTCGGCGCGGGCCACGCCGATGCCCGAAGGGGAGGACCTGAAGACCCTGGGCGCGAGCGGCGCCACGATCGTGCTGCACCTGGCCGTGCAGCGGATCGACGCGGTGGTGGAGGAGCTGCTGCCCTCCTACGGGCCGGACTGCCCGGTGGCGGTGGTGGCCCGGGCCAGCAGGCCCGACGAGGTGATCCTGCGGAGCACGCTGGCGGACATCGCCGGGCAGGTCCACGCGGCCGGGATCCGGCGTACGGCGGTGATCGTCGTCGGCCGGGTGCTGTCGGCCACGCAGTTCCCCGACAGCCACCTCTACAGCGCGGATCGGGAACGGCCGTGCGACGGGTCCTGATCCTGGGCGGCACGGCCGAGGCACGGGCGCCGGCCGCCGAGCTGTCCAGCCGCACCGTTCACGTGGTGTCGTCGCTGGCCGGGCGGGTGAACAACCCGCGGTTGCCGGGCGGGTGAGCAAGTCGCGGTTGCCGGGCGGGGAGGTGCGCGAGGCCGGGTTTAGACCGCCGGCACCAGGGCCGCCGTCCGACCGGGGGCCGACCCGTCCGCGCAGGCCGGCGCACACGAGGGCGAAGATCCCTCTCACGGCCAGCCCGTACAGGCCATGAAAGCTACCGGCAGGTATCCCTTCCTCCCGTTCGCGTGCGAGCCCCGCGTAGGGTACGGGGGATGAGGCGGTTCCTGGATGGGCTGGCCGCGTTGATCGTGGTCGGGATGTTCTGGTTGCCGCCGACGGCGGCGGCCTCCGCGGACCGGTCGCGGCTGGTGGCCGGGCTGGTGCTGGCCTGCGTGACGGGCGCGGTGATGGTCCTGCGGCGGCGCCTGCCGGCCGTGTCGCCGTTGCTCGCCGCGGGCGCGACCATCGCCGGGAGCGTCCTGGGGGTGTGCCAGGACCCGATGCTGGCCGCGGCGTGGTGCCTGTACCCGCTCGCGGTCGCGCACGCCGGCCGCACCCGTACGATCGTCCTCGTCCTCGTCGGCCTGCTCACCGCGCTGGCGACGGTGGCGGCGGTCCCGGACGAGGGCGCGAGCGGCGCAGGGCAGCGGCTGACGCTGGCCGTGGCCGCGTTGAGCGTGTCCTGGCTGCTCGGCACGGCGGTCGGCAGGCAGATCGCGGCCGCCCAGGAGGCGGAACGGGCCCGGGTGCAACTCGCGGTGGCGCGTGACGTGCACGACGTGGTCGGCCACGCGCTCGGCGTGATCAGCGCGGAGGCGGGGGTGACCCGGAGCCTGACCGACGCGAGTGAGCAGGAGTTACGCGACACGCTGGCCGGCGTCGAGTCGCACGCGAGGCGGGCGCTGGAGGAGATGCAGGCGCTCGTACGCGGGCTGCGGTCCGGTGCGCCGGAGGGCGTGGCGGGGATCGCGCGGCTGGACGGACTCGTGGCGGCGACCCGCGCGGCGGGCGTGGGCGTCGAGGCGCGCATCGAGGTGAACGGCCCGGTCGACGACGTGGCCGGGGCGGTGGCGTACCGGATCGTCCAGGAGTCGCTGAGCAACGTGGTGCGGTACGCGCCGGGCGCGGCCTGCTCGGTGGACCTTCGGCAGGACGGCGGGGAGATCGTCGTGCGGGTGCGCGACCACGGGCCCGGGACTCGGCCGGCGCGGAGCGGCGACGGATCGGCGTGGGACGGCGACGGGCCAGCGCGGAGCGACGGATCGGTGCGGGGCGGGGACGGGCCAGCGCGGAGCGACGGATCGGTGCGGGGCGGGGACGGGTCGGGGTTGGAGGGGATGCGTGAGCGGGCTCGGCTGATGGGTGGCACGGTGACCTGGGGGAACCATCCGGGGGGCGGGTTCGAGGTGCGTGCCAGGCTGCCGGTCAGGAGCGCGCCTTGAGCGGGGTCGTCAGCGTCTTCCTGGCCGATGACGACGACCGCTTCCGGGCCGCGTACCGGAAGTTGTTCGACCGGACCGAGGGGTTCCGGGTCGCCGGGGAGGCGGGCGACGGGGAGACGGCCGCGCGGCTCGTCGGCGCGCTCAAGCCCGCGGTGGCGCTGCTCGACGTGCAGATGCCGGGCATGAGCGGCCTGGAGGCGGCGCGCCGCATCCTCCCGGACGCGGCCACCCGGGTGATCATGCTGACGACCTTCGACCTGGACGAGTACGTCTATGAGGCGCTGACCCTCGGCGCGTCGGGGTTCCTGCTGAAGAACGCCTCCCCGCAGGAGGTGCTCCAGGCCGTCCGCACGGTCCACGCCGGCCACGCCATGCTGGCGCCGGAGGTCACCGCGCGGCTGATCCGCCGCTTCACACCCCAGCGGCCCGGGCGGCGGCACGCGTTCGCCGGGCAGGTGCTGTCCGAGCGCGAGCTGCAGGTCGTGCGGCTCGTCGCCCGCGGGCACTCGAACCAGGAGATCGCCGATGAGCTGTTCCTGAGCGTGGAGACGGTCCGGACGTATCTGCGGCGCATGTTCGCCAAGCTCGGCGTGCACGACCGCACGCACCTGGCCGTGCTCGCCCACGAGGCGGGACTGCTGTACGAACCCCGGTAGGTGTCTCCTTTCGGGGGACGCGAGCGGGTGCCCTCCCGCCCCAGGCTGGCGACGTCCATCCGAGGCGAGGTAGGCGATGATCGAGATCTCACAGCTCAGCAAGCGTTACGGGGCCAAGGCGGCCGTGGAGGACGTCAGCTTCACGGCGCGTCCCGGCCGGGTCACCGGCTTCCTGGGCCCGAACGGAGCCGGCAAGTCCAGCACGCTGCGCGTCCTGCTGGGCCTGGACGCGGCGAGCGCGGGCACCGCGCTGGTCAACGGGATGCGCTACCGCGACCTGAGGCATCCCCTTCGTACGGTGGGGGCGCTGCTGGAGGGAGCCGGCCCGGTGCCCGAGCGCCGCGGCGTCGATCACCTCACCTGGATCGCGCAGTCCAACCGGATCCCGCCCCGCAGGGTCCGGGAGGTGCTCGAACTCGTGGGGCTGGGCGAGGCGGCGCGGCGGCGGGTGAGGACGTACTCGCTGGGGATGGGGCAGCGGCTTGGCCTGGCCGCGGCGCTCCTCGGCGAGCCCGAGATCCTGGTGCTCGACGAGCCGGTGAACGGGCTGGACCCGGAGGGTATCCGCTGGATCCGGCGCTTCCTGCGGGACTACGCGGCGGCCGGGCGTACCGTGCTGCTCTCCAGCCACCTGATGACGGAAATGTCCGGCACTGCGGATGACGTGGTCGTCATCAACCGCGGGCGCGTCGTCACCCACGGCTCGCTCGCCCAGGTCACCGCGGGGCACCGCTCGCTGGAGGAGGCGTTCTTCGCGCTGACCGGCGACCCCATGGGGCCGGGGTGGTGAGCGCCGTGCGGGCCGAGCTGACCAAGATCCTCACCCTGCCCCGCGTGTGGATCGCCACCGGCGTCGTCCTCGCCCTCCACGTGCTGGTCCTGGTCCAGTCGGTCCGGCTGACCGCCGAGGCGGTCGCGGGCATCACCCCCGACGGCGTCATCGAGATCTTCATCGGGACGCCGCAACCGGCGACCGAGGCGATCCTCGGTCTGCTCGCCGCGTCCTCGCTGCAGATGGGCCTGCTCGTCCCGGTCCTCGCCGCGATGATCGCCGGGCAGGAGTTCCGCTCGCACCAGCTCGGGGTGACGGTGCTCGCCATGCCCCGGCGAGGCCGGCTGGTCGCGGCCAAGGCTCTGGCGACCGCCGTGTACCTGCTCCTCATGGCTGTCGTGATCGCGGGGATCAGCACCGCCTTCATGTACGCCGCCGTCCGGGACTGGAACCCGGGCCTGCTCGTGACGGGTCCCGCGGTCCTCGGCCACGGGAAGTTCGTGGCCTTCGCGGTCCTGTTCGGGCTGACCGGCTTCGGGGTCACCGTCGTCGCGCGCAGCACGCTCGTCGGCGTCATCGTCACGATCGCCCAGATCGCCGTCACCATGACCCAGGCACTGGCCGGGGCCGCTCCCGCCCTGGACGCGCTCCTCCCCGTCAGCGCCGCCCGGAACCTGCTGCTCGACCCCGGGATCAACCGGCTCACCGCCGGCCCCGGGCACGCCCTGCTCGTACTGGTCGCGTGGGCGGGGGCCACGACGGCGGTCGCCGGGATCACGCTCAGCAGGAGGGACGCGCGATGAGCGCCATCCGGCTCGCGGACCTGCTGCGCGCGGAGCTCACCAAGACCCGCACGCTCCCGGCCACCTGGATCGCCCTGGGCGTCGCGTCCGCCGCGAACACCGTGCTCGCCCTCCTCGCGGCGACGGACGCCGTACGGCTCGCCGGGCAGGACGGGCCGGTCGCGATCGGGCAGCTGGGCACGCTCATGGTCGCGCCGGTCTACGTCTTCGCCGCGATCGCCGTCTTCGCGGCGGGCAGCGAGTACCGCGCCGGGCAGCTGCGCGTCAGCCTGGCCGCCGTCCCCGACCGCCACCGGCTGGCCGCCGCCAAGCTCGCCGCGGTCACGGCGGCCTGCCTGCTCGCGGCGGGCCCCGCGATCCTGCCCGGCCACCTCGTCCAGCCGGTCGCCGATCCGGCCTCTCTCCTGGCGGTCTATCTCCTGCTCGGCCTCGTCGGATACGGCTTCGCCGTCGTCGCGAGCGGCGTCGTGGCCCCGCTCGCCGTGCTGTTCGTCACGCCGGTCCTCATCTCGCCGGCGCTGCGCGGCAGCCTGCCGGACGTCGTGCGGTTCCTCCCCCACGAGGCGGCCCTCAGCCTCCTCGGCCTGCCCGCGGACCCGGCCACCGCCCTGAGCCGCACGGGCGGGCTGCTGACGCTGGTCGCCTGGGCCGGCCTGTCCGCCGGAGCCGGCTGGGCGGCCCTCGTCAGGCGGGACGCCTGAGATGTTACGTTACGTTCCTTGCTCCTTGATCGGTTGAGGACTGCTGATGAGACAGGACGTACGCGTGCCACTGCCGGACGGCGGTTCGCTGGCGGCGACGGTGGCGCTGCCGCAGGGGACGGCGCCCGCGGCCGGGTGGCCGGGCGTGGTGGTCCTGCACGAGATCTACGGCATCGAACCGGACATGCTGGACGTGGTGGACCTGTTCGCCGAGCACGGGTACGCGGCCGTCCTACCGGACCTGTACAGCCACGGCACCAGGGTCGGGTGCCTGGCGCGGGCCATGCACCAGTTCGTGACCGAGAAGCCGGGCCGGCCGGCCGCCGACATCGACGCCACCCGGCAGTGGCTGGCCGCCCGCGACGACGTCGACGGCGGCCGGCTCGGGGTGATCGGCTTCTGCATGGGCGGCGGGTTCGCCCTCGCGTACGCGGCGAGCGCGCCGCCCGGAGTGCGGGCCGCGTCGGTCAACTACGGCGCGGTCCCCCGCGACCAGGAGCGGCTGCGGCCGGTGTGCCCGGTCGTGGGCTCCTACGGCGGCCGCGACCAGGGCTTCGGCAGGCACGGCACGCGGCTGCGCGAGCACATGCGGGCGCTCGGCATCGAGCACGACGTCGAGATCTATCCGGACGCCGGGCACTCCTTCATGACCGACGGCCATCACCCCGTCGCGAAGCTCGCGCTGTTCCCGCTGCGTCACGGCCTCGTCCGCGCGGCGGCCGACGACGCGTGGCGGCGCACGTTCGCCTTCTTCGACAGGTACGTGGCAGGCGGCGAGTAGCGCGGGGAAGGCGGGAGGCCGCAGGGCCTCCCGCCTATGGCATGACCGGGCTCAGACCAGCGGCAGGCGCCGCACGCCGGTCATGGTCGGCATGGGCATGAACACCACGGGGTCGTCCGGATCGGTGCGCAGGTGGTCGAACCGGTCGAGCAGGATGTCGAGGGCGACCCGCCCCTCCAGCCGGGCCAGGGGCGCGCCCAGGCAGAAGTGGATGCCGCGGCCGAAGGCGAGATGCGGGTTGGGGTCGCGATCGGGGTCGAAGACGTCGGGGTCGGTGAACTGCCGGGGATCGCGGTTGGCCGCCCCGAGCCAGACCAGGACCGTCTGATCGGCCGGTATCGTCACGCCGCCGAGCCGGGCCTCGCGGGTGGTGGCGCGGGCGAGCAGGGCGAACGGGGTGAAGAAGCGCAGGGACTCCTCGATGATCGCCGGGATCGCCGCACGGTCGGCCCGCGCCCGCTCCTGGTGCTCGGGGAAGGCGTCCAGGGCCAGCACCGTGTTGCCGAGCAGCATCGTCGTGGTGACGTGCCCGGCCAGCAGCAGGACGATCGCGAAGTTGACCACCTGCTCGTCGGGCAGGCGTTCGCCGTCCACCTCGGCCTCGACCAGCTTCGTGAGCAGGTCGGCGCGCGGCTGCCGGCGGCGTTCGGCGGCGTGGCCGGCGAGGTAGGCGGACATCTCCCACCACGACTTCATCGTGGTCTCCCTGTCCTGCGGCCGCCGTTCGAAGAGCTCGTCGAAGGAGACCTTGGTGTCCTGCCGGAACAGCGTGTCGGCCCACTGCTTGAACAGGCCGCGGTCGCTGCTGGGCACGCCCAGCAGCTCGGCGATGACGATGACCGGGAGCGGGTAGGCCAGGTCGCGCACCAGCTCGAACCCGCCGCGCTCGCGTGCCTCGTCGAGCAGTTCGTGGGTGACGGCGGCGATCCGCGGCTCGAGGTCCGCGACGACCTTGCGGGTGAAGGCGCTGCTGACCAGCTTGCGCAGCTTGCCGTGCTCCGGCGGGTCGATCTGGGTGATGAAGCCCTCCAGTGACAACCCCTCCGGCTTCTGGTCCTCGGGGGTGATGCGAAGGACGTTGGAGGAGAACGTCGCGGGGTCGCCGAGGATCTCCTGCAGTTCGGGGTAGCCGTAGACGTTCCACATCCCGGCGGCGGCGTTGTGCTCCACCGGCCCGCCCGCCCGCGGGCCGTGCAGCCAGAAGTGCTGTTCGGGGATGTTGTACCGCTCGACGATGTCAGACATCGCCACTCCCTTGATCGTTGGATGATTTCCCGGTTGAGCGGATCGCCCGGCAGGGGACGCGGTGGCGTCGTGCCGGGGTCGTGCGATGAACGGCACGTGCTCCTCGACGATCGAGTTTCACCCGGAGTCCTGATCGTCGTCTTTCAGCCGCTTGCGATACTCCTCCCAGCGCTGGAGCGACTGGTCCGCGTCGCGTACGAGGAAGTCGAAGAAGTCCCTGGTGTCCTTCAACAGCGCCCGCTGCGCGGTGCGGTCGTCACCGATGATCGACAGTCCGAGGCTCAGCGCCTCCACGATCGACTCGACGCCGGCCAGCCGGCCCCGCATGATCTGGGCCCATCCTTCGCGAACGACCTGGTAGCGGTGCTCACGAGCCGACGTGGGGACGCGCTCGATCATCCCGCCGGCCTCCAGCTGCCTGGCGACGGTGCTGACCATGGTCTTGCTGACACCGAGCTCGGCGGCCAGATCGGTGAGCGACTGGTCCGGCGGGGCGCAGATCAGCAGCCACGCGTACAGGCGGCCCATCGTCCGGCCTCCGCCGAGGCGCTCCATGACGAGCCCCATCCGGTCGACGAACTCGCTCTCCTTCTGATCCACCTTGCCAACTCCGTGAGCGTCGTAAAGCACGTACTTGATGAAGTCTACGTCGATGCGCCGCTCCGCGCGGCGCCCGGCGCTCGCAAATCGGGATACTGTGAACATCCAGATGATGTCATCATCCCAATCGAGGAGCGATATGACCGACGTGCCGGAGATCGACCTGACCGATCCCGCCGTGCTGGCGGATCCGTTCACCGCGTACGCGGGCGCCAGGGAGCAGTCACCCGTGGCGCGGCTGGTGGCGCCCGGGTTCGGCCCGTTCTGGGCGGTGCTCCGGCACCAGGAGGCCAGGGCGATGCTGAGCGACCCCAGGCTGACGACGAACGAGCACAGCTACCGGCGGCCCGACGTGCCGGAGCACTGCCTGCCGTACCTGCGGACCATGTCGGAGATGAACGGCGCCGAGCACGCCCGGCTGCGCCGGCTGGTCGCGCCCGCGTTCACGCCGCGCAAGGCGGCCGGGTTCGGGCCGCGCATCGAGGCGATCGTGGAGCGGCTGCTCGACGAGCTGCCCGCGGAGCCGGATCTGCTGGCACACTTCGCGGGCCCGCTGCCGATCGAGGTGATCTGCGAGCTGGTCGGCATCCCCGTCGCCGACCGTCCCCGGTGGCGCGAGTACGGGGCCGCCATCGTGGCCGGGCACGGCGAGAGCTTCAAGGACGCGATCCCCCGCATCCTCGAGGGCGCCACCGCCGCGGTCGCCAGGGGCCGGGCGGAGCCGGGCGAGGACCTGATCTCCGACCTGGCCCGCGTCATGGAGGAGGACGGCGACCGGCTCTCCGAGACCGAGCTGATCACCATGGTCTGGACGCTCGTCATGGCCGGCCAGACGCCCACGAACCTCATCGCCAACGCCGTCGCCGCCCTGCTGTCCCACCCCGGCCAGCTCGCCGCGCTGCGGGCCGATCCCGCCCTCATGCCGCGGGCGGTGGAGGAGCTGATGCGCTGGTGCGGGCCGCAGTTGCTGACCATCCCCCGCTTCGCCGCGGAGGACCTCGAGATCGGTGGCGTGCGCGTCCCCAAGGGCGTGCCGGTCACGGCCTCGATCGCCGCGGCGAACCGCGACCCGCGCGCCTTCGACGAGCCGGACCGGTTCGACGTGCGGCGCGAGCCGTCGGCGCATCTCGGGTTCGCGCACGGGCCGCATTTCTGCGTCGGGGCCTCGCTGGCCCGCGTGCAGACCGGGATCGCGCTCGGCGCGCTGCTGCGCCGCTTCCCCGCTCTGGCGCTCGCCGGCGAGGCGCGGCACATGCCCGACCCGGGCACCTGGCGCCTGACGTCGCTGCCCGTGTCCCTGTGAGACCGCGGTTCAGTAGCCGACCGTGAATCTGGCGCGGTGGTGCCGGGGGCGCTCGGCCTCGTCGAGCAGCGCGACGGCGAAGTCCTCCATGGAGATCGCCGACGTGCCCTCGGCGTCCACCAGCAGCTCGTCGCCCCCGACCCGGTAGCGGCCGGTACGCTCCCCCGGCTCCAGCAGCGCGGGCGGGCTCAGGTACGCCCAGTCGGCGCCCGGCTCGGCCCGGCAGACCTCCAGCTGAGCGTTGCAGGCCAGCGCGATGGGCCGCCACGAGGGCGGGAAGTCCGGGGTCTCGACGACGGTGAGGCCGCCGGTGCCCGGCACGGTCAGCCCGGCCGCGCCGCCGACGAGCAGCAGCCGCACGCCGGTCCGCGCCACCCCGGCCAGCAGCGCCTTGGCGGTCGTGACCAGGTCGGCCTCGTGGCCGGGCGCGGGCCGGGTGGCGCTGATGACGAGGTCCTGCCCGGCGCTGAGCGCGGCCACGTCCTCGACGTGCGAGGCGTCGCCGGCGCGGGCGTGCGCGGCGGGCGGCAGCAGGGGGAAGCGGGCGGGGTCGCGGACGACGGCGGTGACCTCGTGGCCGCGCGACAGCGCCTCGGCCACGACCCTGCCCCCCACGGCTCCGGCGGCTCCGAAGACGGTGACGCGCATGTCAGGACTCCTTTCCGACCAGGACGCGGGGCGTCGCGGTCAGCGTGCGGGCGGGGTTGCGCTGGGCCACGACCAGGGCGGCCAGGACGACGAGCGCGCCGAGCGCCTGGGCCGCGGTGAGCTCCTGGCCGAGGACGAGCCAGCCGAGCGCGGTGGCGACCACGGGGCTGAGCAGGCCCAGGAACGTGACCTTGGTCGCCGACAGCAGCCGCAGGCCCCGGAACCACAGGACGTAGGCGAGCGCGGATCCGATGATCGTGAGGTAGGCGTACCCGGCGAGGTTCGCGCTGGTGAGGGTGGCCGGCGGCGCGCCCTCGACGAGGAGCGCCACCGGGAGCAGCAGCAGGCCGCCGGCCACGAGCTGCCAGCCGGTGGTGGCCAGCAGCGGCGCGGGCGACTGCCACCGCTTGCTCAGCACCACGCCCAGGGCCATGACGACGGCGCCACCGAGCGCCGCGGCCACGCCGAGCGCGTCCAGCCGGGCGTCGGCCCGCAGCACGAGCAGGCTCACCCCGGCCACGCCCGCCACGGCGGCCAGCGTCGTGCGCACGGACAGGCGTTCGCCGAGGAGCCCGGCCGACAGCAGCGCGACCAGCAGGGGCTGGATGGCGCCCACGGTGGCGGCCACCCCGCCGGGCAGCCGGTAGGCCCCCACGAACAGCAGCGCGAAGAACACTCCGATGTTCAGCGCGCCGAGCACCAGGGCGCGCCACCACCAGATGCCCGCCGGCAGGCGGCGGGTGACGGCGACCAGGAGGAGGCCGGCGGGCAGCGCGCGGATCACGGCGGCCAGCAGGGGGCGGCCGGGCGGCAGCAGCTCGGTCGTGACGAGGTACGTGGTCCCCCAGATGGCGGGGGTCAGCGCGGTCAGCAGAACGGTTCCCGATTGATTTCTTAGCACTAAGACAAAGTATCTCAGCGCTAAGTTACTTGGCCAGGTGATTTACCTCACCGCTAAGGCATCGTTAGGCTGGAGTGGTGGCTGATCACGTCGACCTGATACTCAAGCAATGGGACGCCCAGCGCCCTGACCTGGACGTCTCCCCCATGGCGGTGATCGGGCGGCTGTCGCGGCTGATCCGGCTGATCGACGCGGAGCTGGGCCGTACGTTCGCCGCGCACGGGCTCGACCGGGCCTCCTTCGACGTGCTGGCCACCCTGCGCCGCAGCGACCCGCCGCACCGGCTGACGCCGGCCGAGCTGATGCGGGCCTCCATGGTCACGTCGGGGGCGATCACCCAGCGGCTCGACCGCCTGGAGTCCAGGGGGCTGGTGACCCGCACGCCCAGCGAGGCCGACGGGCGGGTGGTGTACGTGACACTCACCGACGAGGGGTACGCCCTGATCGACCGGGCCCTGCCGGACCATGTCGCGACCGAGGACCGCGTGCTCTCGGCCCTGCCGAAGGAGCGCCGCGACGAGCTCGCCCACACGCTGCGCGACCTGCTGGAGTCCCTGGGGGACACCACCACGCTCACCTGACCGGGCACGCTCACGACCCGGATGCCCGCGCCATCGCCCAGCGCGGGTCGTCCACGAAGTGGACGTCGTAGCGGTGCTGCTCGGTCAGCAGACTGTCCGGCGCTTCCAGACCCTGGGAGATCCGCCCAAGATGCCGGAAATAGTCGAACCGCTCCATCCCCGGCGTCATGACCACGAGCAGGTCGGCGACCACCCCGAGGGCGGCGCCGAACGCGTGCGGCAAGCCTGGGGGCACCACGACCAGGCCCCCTGCGGCCACGGTGACCATCCGCTCTCCGAGCAGGAACTCCGCCTGTCCGTCGAGCACGTAGAACAGCTCCGACGACAGCAGGTGACGATGCGGCCTGGCGCCGTCGGCTCCGGCGCTCAACGTGAGCCGGTTGACGCCGGCGGCGCCGCCCGTCCCGCTGGCGTCCACGAGCAGCCGGAACGCGCTGCCCCCGGCCAGCTCCACCACTTCTGCGGTCTCTCCGGCAACGACCACGGACATGTCCACTCCTTTCAGAAACGATCGAATTCGTGGCCGTCTACCAGGCGACCGGCAGGCGGTCCACGCCGTAGATCAGCATGGTGTCCCGCAGCGGGATCTCCTCGGCGGGCACGGCGAGCCGCAGGTCCGGGAAGGCGCGCAGCAGGGCCGTGTAGCCGATGCGCATCTCGACGCGTGCGAGCTGCTGCCCGAGGCATTGGTGCAGCCCGTGCCCGAAGGCCAGGTGTCCGGTCGCCGACCTGCGGAAGTCCAGCCGGTCGGGATGTTCGAAGCGGCCGGGGTCGCGGTTGGCGGCGGGCAGCGAGATCGTGACGACCTCGCCCTCCCTGACCAGCCGGCCGCCGACCTCCACGTCCGCCAGGGCCGTCCGGGTGGGCCCGATGTGCACGATGCTGAGGTAGCGCAGCAGCTCCTCGACCGCGTCCTTGATCAGCGACGGGTCGTGGCGCAGCTCCGCCAGCCGGTCCGGGTCGCGCAGCAGCGCGTACGTGCCCAGGGCGAGCATGTTGGCGGTGGTCTCGTGCCCGGCGACGAGCAGCATGAGGGCGATGTTGGTGAGCTCCTCGTCGTTCAGCTCCCCGCCGGTGATCAGGCCGCTCAGCAGGTCGTCCGCGCTCTCGGCGCGCTTGCGCGCCACCAGTTCGCCCAGGTACGCGGCCAGGCTGCCGACCGCGCCCATGATCGCCTCGGCGGAGGCGTCCAGCGAGAACATCACCGCCGTGTCGTGCTGGAAGCGCTCACGGTCGGCGTACGGGACGCCGAGCAGGTCGCAGATCACCAGGGACGGGATCGGCAGCGCGAACGCCTGGACCAGATCGGCGGGCGGCCCCTGGCGGCGCATCTCCTCGATCTGCCGCTCGGCCAGCTCCTCGATCTTCGGTTCGAGCAGCTTCATGCGCCGCACGGTGAACTCGCCGGTCAGCAGCCGCCGGTAATGGGTGTGTTCGGGCGGGTCCAGGCGGCTGATGACGCCGGGAGGCGCGGGCCGGGGCGCCTCCTGGGCCATCGCGTGGGGTGTGGGCGAGCGCCGCAGCTCCATCCGGGCGCTGAAGCGGGGGTCGGCCAGGACGGCGCGGGCGGCGGCGTAGCCGGTGACCAGCCAGCCCTCGTGGCCGTCGGGGTAGGTCATGCGGCTGACCGGCTCCCGCCCGAGCAGATCCTTGGGCGGGTCGAAGGGGCAGCGGGGGTCGCGGTCGGTGGGCAGTGCCACGTCGGTCTCCTTACGGGTCAGGCGAGGTCACGGCGCTTGAAGGCGGCCAGTCCGAGGCCGGCCAGCGCCAGGGTGAGCAGGGTCAGGACGATCAGCGGGGTCGCGGAGAACGAGGCCCCGGTGAGGATCTTGGGCACGTGGTGCATGGGCACGATCGTGTTGGCGACCCAGTAGTCGATCCCGAGCGCGGGCCCGACCGCCTCGCCGAACACCTGCTGGCCCAGGAAGACCACCCAGATGACGGCCACGGCCAGCCGCGGGACGAGCCCGAAGGCCAGCATCCCGATCGCGCCGACCGTCCACACGGCCGGTACGAGCGCCAGGGCGGCGCCCAGCACCCTGGGCAGCTGGGTGCCGACGTCCCCCATGCTCAGGCCGTACACGAGCCCGGCGCCGAGGCCGCCCGCGGCCATCACGCTCGCGCCGCCGGCCGCGGCGAACACCAGGTGGCTGACGGCCCAGCTGGTACGGGTGACGGAGGCCGACAGCGTCAGCTCCGCGCGCCCGCTGGACTCCTCGGCCCGCAGCCGCAGCGTCGCCAGCATCGGGTAGAGCGTCGCCAGCCCGGCCAGGCTCACCAGCACCATCCAGATGAAGGTGTCGGAAAGCCCCGCGTCAGGGGAGGCGGTGTAGCGGCGGAAGAACTCCTCCACCTGCGCCCCGCCCTGCTTGGCGACCTCCGGCATGCCCTTGGCGATGCCGGCGGTGGCCATGCAGAAGACGGCGTACGCGGCGGTCCAGCCGAACAGCTGGCCCTTGTGCTGTCGCCAGGCCAGCGCCAGCGGGCTGCGCAGCGAGGGGGCGGCGGCGTGGGCTCCGACGCGTTCGGGCAGGGTCCCGGCGCCCAGGTCGCGCCGGGCGGCCAGCCGGTAGGCGACGGCGACGAGCGCGGCGGCGAGGAGCAGCGGCACGACGGCCACCCACCAGCGATCGGCCGCGAACGGCTCCATCAGGTGGCTCCACCCGAGCGGCGACATCCACCGCAACCACGGCAGATCACCCCCGTCGGCGACGAAGCGGAACAGGTAGGCCACGCCGAGGACGGTGAAGGCGATGGCGTTCGCGCTGCGCGAGCGCACGGTGAGCTGCGCGGCCACGGCCGCCACCCCCGCGAACACGACCCCCGGCATCGCCATGGCCAGCGCCATGGTCAGGGACCCGGGGCGTCCAGGCCGTTCCATGCCGAGCCCGGTGAGCAGCCCGGTCAGCAGGCTCACCGCGCAGGCCAGCAGCAGGCTCGCGGTCAGCGAGGCGAAGCGGCCGATCACGGCGGCGCCGACCAGCTCGGCGCGGCCGGACTCCTCCTCCGCGCGGGTGTGCCTGACCACGGACATGATCGCCATGAGGGCGGTGAGGGTGAACCCGATGTCGCCGATCTTCCACAGCGCCAGGTTGCCCAGGCCGTGCCCGTGCAGCGGCCCGGTGAACGCGGTGAGCGCCGAGTTCCCGCCGACCTCGGCCACGAAGTCCAGCCGGGCGGCCTCGGTGGGGAACACCTTGCCGTAGTACGGGACCATGCCGACGACCAGCAGGACCAGGAACAGCACCCAGCCGGGCGCGACGACCCGGTCGCGGCGCAGGTAGAGCAGCAGGAGCCGTCCGGTGCCGGTCATCGGGCCGTCCCCGCGGTGGTGTAGTGGCGCAGGAACAGCTCCTCCAGCGTGGGCGGCCGGCTGGTCAGAGCGCGCACGTCCGCGCGGCTCAGCAGCTCCAGCACCCGGGGCAGGGCGTCGGGATCGACCTGGCAGCGTACGCGGCCGCCGGACACCTCCGCGTCGTGCACGCCGGGGACCCGCTCCAGGCCGGGCAGGGCGCCGCCGACCTCGGCGGTGACCGACGTCCTGGTGAGATGGCGCAGGTCGGCCAGCGTGCCGGTCTCGACGATGTGGCCGTTGCGGATGATGCTCACCCGGTCGCACAGGGCCTCGACCTCGGACAGGATGTGGCTCGACAGCAGGACCGTACGGCCGCGCTCGCGCTCCTCCTGCACGCACTCCTGGAAGACCGCCTCCATGAGCGGGTCCAGGCCGGAGGTCGGCTCGTCGAGGATCAGCAGCTCGGCCTCGGAGCACAGGGCGGCGATCAGGGCGACCTTCTGGCGGTTGCCCTTGGAGTAGGTGCGGCCCTTCTTGCGCGGGTCGAGCTCGAAGCGGTCGAGGAGCACGGCCCGGCGCTTGGCGTCGTTGCCGCCGCGCAGCCGGCCGAGCAGGTCGATCACCTCGCCGCCGGTCAGGTTCGGCCAGAGGGAGACGTCGCCGGGCACGTACGCGAGCCGCTTGTGCAGCTCGGCGGCCTCGCGCCAGGGGTCGCCGCCGAGCAGGCGGGCCTGTCCGGAGTCGGCCCGCATGAGGCCGAGCAGGATC
This sequence comes from Nonomuraea jabiensis, assembly GCF_014204795.1. Lineage (GTDB taxonomy): Bacteria > Actinomycetota > Actinomycetes > Streptosporangiales > Streptosporangiaceae > Nonomuraea > Nonomuraea jabiensis. Next base: position 10,491,811 of record NZ_JACHMB010000001.1, read on the forward strand.
CGGATCGTCGTGGACTTTCCCGCGCCGTTGGGGCCGAGGAAGCCGTGGACCTCGCCGGTCTCGACGGACAGGTTGAGGTCGTCCAGTGCGCGGATCCGGCCGAACATCTTGACCAGGCCGGACACCGCAATCGCGGTTTTCATGCTTCAGAAGCTACACAGTATTCACAAGTTTGTGAAGTTAAATAAGAATGTACCCTGTGCGAAGGACGAGGCTTGGAGGGGAAGCATGCGTGATGATCAGGCGGTGGCGCAGTTCGTGGAGAGCGCGGCGGCGACCTTCGCGGAGTGGGGGTTCCCCCGGATGGCGGCCCGGGTGCTGCTGACCCTCATGGCCTCCGACGAGCCGGCGCTGTCGGCGGCCGAGCTGGCCGAGCGGCTGGAGGTCAGCCCGCCCGCGATCTCCGGCGCCGTGCGCTACCTGGTCCAGATGGGGCTGCTCGAACGCCGCCCCGTTCCGGGCTCGCGCCGCGATCTCTACCAGATCAGGGACGACGCCTGGTACACGTCCTCGGCCACCACGGGTTCGGTGTACAAGGTGCTGGGCGATCTGGCCGACGACGGCGTGCGCGCGCTCGACGGCTCTCCGGCGAGCGCTCGGGTGACAGAGATGCGGGACTTCTTCCGCTTCGTCCAAGTTGAGATCGCCGGAATCCTGGACAAGTGGCGGGAGCATCAGAAAGCGAAGTGATCGCCGGGGGTCGTCACCCGGCGCAGGTGAGGATGATCTTGCCAGCGACCTCGCGCCGCTCCAGCGCCCGGTGCGCGGCGGCAGCCTCCGCCAGCGGGAAGCAGGTTCCGACGCGTGGCTGGAGGCGGCCGTCGCAAGCCAGGTCGAACAGCGTGCCGAGCAGGACCCGATGGCCCGCCGGATCGGCCCTGATCTCGGCGGGCAGCGAGCAGATGGCCGTGCGACAGCCCGGGAGCAGGTTGAGCAGCCGGTTGTGCGCGGCGCCCGTGATCGTGCCGGCCAGGACGTGACCGGGGCGGCCGATGAAGGCGTAGCTGACCAGCACGCCGCCGGGGGCGAGCAGGCGGCGGTTGGCGCGCATGGTACGGCCGCCGATGTGGTCGAACACGGCCCGCACGCCGTCCGGATGCCGCCGGCGGATGATTCGTGCGGCGTCGTCGCGACGGTAGTCGAGGGGAATGACATCGTGGCTCTTCAACCGATCGAGGCCGCGGTCGCCGGCGGTCCCGTACATGACCAGTCCCCGCAGGCGGCCGAGCTGGCACAACGCGTCGCCGACGCCCCCGGCGGCGCCGTGGATGAGGACCGCGTCGCCGGGGCGGGCGCGGGCGTGCCGGTCGAGGAGGCTGAGCGCGGTCAGGTAGTCCAGCGGCATCGCGGCGGCCACGACCGGATCCAGGTCCTCGGGAACGGGGGTCAGCGAGGCGACGGGCAGGGTGGCGTACTCGGTGTAGCCGCCCATCCGGGGCAGGCAGGCGGCGACCCGGGTGCCCGGGACGAGCCGGTCCGGGCCGGTGGCCGGTCCCTGGTCGACGACCTCGCCGACGATCTCGTAGCCGGGGGTGAAGGGGGTACGGCGCTGGAACAGGTACTCGCCGCGCCGCGCCATCACGTCCGTGTGGCCGACGCCGGCGGCCAGGACGCGCACCCGGGCCTGCCCCGGGCCCGGGACGGGCGCGACGGCGTCGGCCAGGCGGAGCGCGCCAGGACCGCCGAAGCGCTCCACGACGATCCGGCGGTGCTCGACGGGCTCAGCCATGGCACACCGTCCGGCGGGCCCAGTCGAAGATGACCTCGTGCGCGAGATGGACGGCGCCGTTCTGGCAGTGCCCGCCGCCACCGTCGGCGGCGGCGAACTCGTGGACGTTCACCGAACGCGCGCCGGTGAGCTTGCGGGCGAAGAGGTGGCCGAGGTGGGGGTCGTAGAAGTGCTCGGCCTCGCCCAGCAGGACCAGGACGTCGGCCTGGATGTCGCCCACCCATTCGCCCTCTTCGTAGCGGCCGATCTCGGCGATCAGCTCCGGCAGCGTGGCAGTGCCGAAGGTCCAGTGCGCGTTGCGCAGCGCCCAGCGCAGCTCGGCGTCGTAGCGGGCGTACAGCCTGATCAGAGTCCGTAACCAGGCGGGCATGCGGGTGAGGTGACCGCGGAGCGGGCCGGGCATCTTGTGTGCGAACGCCTCCAGCATGCCGGGGAAATAGTCGAACAGGACGATCCCGTCATAGCGCCGTTCGACGGCGGCGGCCCTGGCCATCAGGTGGCCGCCGAAGCTCACTCCGACGCCGATGATCGCGCCGGGATCGCAGTGCCGCGTCAGCGAGTCGATGGCCGTGGCGGCCGGGCGTTCCCAGTGGGGGGTGAACGGCTTGGCGAACTCCCGCAGCAGGTTCCCCTGCCCGGGCCCCTCATAGATCAGCACGTGGAAGCCCCGTTCCAGGGCTCCGGCGCCGATGGTGAAGTACAGCTCCTCGGGGGTCGAGTCGAAGCCGCCGTGCACCACGAACACGTCCCTGGCCTCCGGGTGCGGCGACCGCAGGAAGATCGTTTCGAGTTGGGCGTCCTCGTACGGCAGGCGCGAGCGGGTCGCGTCCACCCCGAGCGCCGTCAAGCCCGCGTCGAACCACTCGCGCGAGCGGCGCGCGGTCGACGCCCGGCGCGGGTCGTCGGCCGTGAGGTAGAACTCCGCCGTGCGCAGGTAGTTGCCCGCTCTCAGCAGGGCCTTGCCGCGAGAGACCGCGTCGGCCAGGCGTTCGCCGCGGGCGTGAACCGCCGTGCCGAGCCGGGACCAGTGCTCGTACCAGGACCCGAAGTCGCCGCGGCGGACACGGGACACCGCGCTCACGACCTCGCCGTAATCCGCCCCGTCGAACGGGCCCGACCACAGCGCCCGCACCGCTTCGAAATGGAACGTGGGGGTCGGGGAGAAGGAATGACGCATGCCGCCTCACAATGCATGTCATGTCATTAGATGTCATGACGCACAATATAGATGACATGACATTTATTCAAGTAGACTCCCGTGGGTGGACGAGGTCCTGGAGTTCGTGCTGGCGATCAAGGCCGCGCATCGGGAGATCAACCGCCGGTTCGGCGAGGCCCTGCGGCCGCTCGGGATCACGGTGGTGCAGGCGGAGGCGATCCTCGTCCTGGCCGAGGACGAGCCGCTGTCGCTGAAGGAACTGGGTGCGCGACTGATCGCCGAGGCGGGCAATCCGAGCCGGCTGATCGACCGCCTCGACGCGGCCGGCCTGGTCCGGCGCACGCTCTCGCGGGAGGACCGGCGCCAGGTCGAGCTGGCCCTGACCGAGCGGGGGCACGAGATGGCGCGCCGCGTGCGTGAGGCGCGGCGGCCGCTGCTCGACTGGGGGCGCGAGCTGCTGGACGAGCACGAGTTCGTCGCCGCCAGCACCGCTCTGCGGCGGCTGCTCGACCGGTCCTGAGCCGGTCTTGCGGCCTCGCCCGTTCTGACGCGCGCTCCTACTGCTTCTGCGGCTTCCTGATGCCCTCGCGCCAGATCTGCCGGAACAGGTGGGGCGTGCCCTCGTCGGTGTGCACGCCCACGGTCCCGCGTACGTGCCCGTGCCCGGAGACCTCGGCGAGCATGGCCGCCGCGAGGTCGGCGCGGCCGGTGTACAGGCCGCCGGGGAAGTCCTCGCGCAGCCCGTAGTCCGTGATCGTCCCGGAGTCGTACAGCCAGGCCGAGCGGACGATCGTCCAGTCCAGGTCCGCGGCCCGCACCAGGGCCTCCATCCGGATCGTGTCCGCGTAGAGGGTCCGGCCGGGTTTGCGCATGAAGTACGGCTCCACGATCCGGGTGAACAGGAACGAGTCGCTCGGCCGGTAGGCGGGGTCGATGGCGGCGCTGCTCGCCACGACCAGCCGCTTCAGGCCGTGCCGGGACATGGCCGCGACGAGGTTGGCCGCGCCGGTCGAGTACGTGGTGATGGGCTTGGAACTGTAGGAGACGCCGACCACCGACAGCACGGCCTCGCCGCCCGCGACGACGTCCTCGACCGCGCGACGGTCCTTGACGTCGGCGCCCGCCACGGTCAGCCCGTCACGCGGCGCGATGGCGGACGGGACGCGGGTCACGGCGACGACCTGATGCCCCTGGGCGAGGGCCTGGGCGGTCAGCACCCGGCCCGTGGGCCCGTTGGCGCCGAAGACGACAAGACGCATGTCTGCTCCTTCACGAGGGTCTTTCCCCCATGACGCGGCGCGGGCCGCGAAGGTGACGGCGCTACCCCAGGCCGCTGAGGTCCAGCCGGGCGACGCGCTCCGGGTCGGCGAGCACGTCGATCTGCGCCACCCGCCCCTCCACGATCGCGAACCCCATGATCGCGAACGGCCGCCCGTCCCGCAGCGCGACGAACCCCGCCGAGCCGTTCACCAGGGCCGGCCACGCCGACCCCGCGAGCCGGGCCCAGCCGATCGCCTGCCGGGCCACCGCCGCCGCGCCCCTCACCACGGTCAGCGCCCCCCGTCCGCGCAGGTCGGAACGGGCGGTGACGTCCGGATCCAGCACGGCCAGCAGCGCCTCGAAGTCGCCGTCACGGGCGGCGGCCAGGAACGCGTCGACGACCTCCCGCTGCCGGGTCAGGTCGGCGTCGGGCCCCGGGGCCGAGCCGCGTACCCGGCGGCGGGCGCGGCTGGCGAGCTGCTTGGCCGCGTCCGTCGTACGTCCCATGATCGGCCCGATCTCCTCGAACGGCACGCTGAACATGTCGTGCAGCACGAACGCCAGCCGCTCCGCCGGCGTCAGCGACTCCAGCACCACGAGCAGCGCCAGCCCCACCGAGTCGGCCAGGAGCGCCTCCTGCTCCGGATCGGCGCCCTCCGCTGGGCCGACGACGGGGTCGGGCAGGCGCGTGCCCAACGGCTCCTCGTGCCGCGCGGCGCGCCTGCGCAGCAGGTCCAGGCAGATCCGCCCGACCACGGTGGTCAGCCAGCCGCCCAGGTTCTCCACCTCGCCGGCGTCGGAGCGGCTGAGCCGCAGCCACGCCTCCTGCACGGCGTCCTCGGCCTCGCTGTGCGAGCCGAGCATCCGGTAGGCCACCGCCGCAAGGCGCGTGCGGTGCTCCTCGAACCGCCCGGCCAGAAACTCGTGCTCGTCCATCTGTCACCTTTCCGCACGCGGTCGCGTCATCCACATGACGCACCACGACCGGCGAAGGTGACCGGTCGCCAGACCCAAGGAGAGATCATGACCGACGTTCCCTTCACCCGGACCGAGACGCCCGTGCTGGAGCCGATCACGATGATCAACGCCTTCACCGTGCCGGTGGAGGAGTCGGAGCGGTTCCTGCGGCGCTGGAAGAGCAACGCCGAGATCATGGCAGGCAAGCCCGGCTTCGTGCGGGCCCGGCTCCACCAGTCGCTGATCAACGGTGCCGAGCTGCGTTACGTCAACGTCGCCCACTGGGAGAGCGGTGCGCAGCTGGAGGAGGCGCAGAAGGATCCGGAGTGGTACGCGAACACCCTGCAGATGCTCAACGATCCCGAGCTGCACATCCAGGCGCGGCCCAGCATCTACGAGGTGGTCGTCGAGGTGGAGCCGGGGGCGCGGCTGCTTCCCTAGCCTTGCCCCCCAGGCCGGGGACGGCCGGCCGGGCGCGGTGTTCAGCCGCGGCGCCGGCGCCCGGAGCCCCGTCTCGAGCCGGAGCCGCGCCCTGAGCCGGTCCCCCGTGTGGAGGCCGTGCCGTCTGTGGAGCCGGGGGCGCGGCGGGGGCCGGTGCCGCGGGACGGCCGTTCGTAGCGGGTGGCGGGCCAGTGGGCGGGACGCGTGAGCGTGGCCGGGAGGCGGGTGGCGGCGTCGCCGCCGGCGGAGTTGAGCTGGGGCTGGGTGAGGAAGATCGCGCCCGCCAGGTCCGCGCCCGCCAGGTCGGCCCCCCGCAGGTCGGCCCCGATCAGGTCGGCCTCCCGAAGGTCGGCGCCCCGCAGGTCGGCGCCGATCAGGTACGCCCCGCGAAGGTTGGCACCCCGCAGGTCGGCGCCCGCCAGCTTGGCCCCGATCAGATCCGCTCCCCTGCGCTCCTTGCCCTTGCGCCCGGCCCGGGCCAGCTCGCTCGTCCGCAGCAGCAGCACGTTGACCTCGGCCCGGTGCGCCGGCACGTCCAGCTTCCGCAGCTCGTCCACGCTCTCCAGGGTGAGCCGCTCCGTCGCCTCGAACGCCTCCCGCAGCTCGGCGTGGACGGGCCGGGCGGCCTCCAGCGTCAGCGCCTCCGCCAGATACCACAGCAGCTCGTGCAGCTGCCGGACGACCGGGAAGATCGCGTACATCTGGCCGGCCGTGCCCGGCTCCTGCCGCCAGCTCGTGCCCTGGAAGGTGACCTGCGAGACCTTCTGGCCCGCGCCGAAGCAGTCGTACACGGTGCAGCCGGGAAAGCCGCGCTCCCTGAGCCCGGCGTGGATGGAGCAGCGGAAGTCGTCACGCAGGTTGCGGCAGGGCTCCCCGGCCTCCTTGTCGATCGCGAAGTCGGCCGACGCCGAGAACGGCAGCGCGACGCAGCACAGCCCGAAGCAGCTGTCGCAGTCGGCCAGCAGGCCGAGCTCGCGCGGGTTCGTGCCAGGCAACGTGCGGGCCTCCTCCAGCGGATACGGTCAGGTCAAGGGTACTCACTCGTGGACGTACGGCGTCGTCGTGGTGATCGCCTCGAACCCCAGCCGCAGCAGGATCGGGCGGCTCTGGCTGGAGGCGTCCACCTGCAGATGGTCGTAGCCGCGGGCGACCGCCTCGCGGGCCCGGTAGGCGACCAGCGCCCGGTAGATGCCGCGCCCGCGCCATTCCGGCACGGTGCCGCCGCCCCACAGGCTCGCGAACCGGGTGCCCGGGTGCAGGTCCATGCGGGCCGCGCTCACCGGCACGTCACCGGCCATCGCGACGAGGGCGACGACCTCGCCCTCGGCGAGCTGGTCGAGCAGCCGTTCGCGGAAGTGCGTGCCGGGGGTGCCGAAGGCGCTCTCGTGGACGTCGGCCATCAGCTCCACGCCGTCGGGGCCGGTCACGGGGACCAGCCGCACTCCCTCGGGCGGCTCGCCTTCGAGGGGCAGGCGCCCGATCTCGGCGATCATCAGCGTCTCGGCGGGCTCCGGGGTGAACCCGGCGGCCAGCAGGCGCCGGTCGAGGTCGCCTGGCCGGTCGTAGCCGTACAGCTTCCACTCGAAGGGCTGGCCCAGCTCGCCGAAGTAGCGCACCTGCTCGGCGATCTCCGCGTCCGCGTTCCGCTCGTCGAGGCCGGACCAGAGCACGCCGTTCCAGCCGTGCCCGGGAGCGACCTGCCGCACCACGTTCCCGGCCCGCTCCACCCTGGCATCCGGGCCTTCGGGGCGGGCCTGCCGGCGCAGCTGCCGGTCGAAGAGCTCCAGCATCTCAGCCACCGAACCGCCGCTGCCGGGCCGCGAAGCTGCGCAGCGCCCGCAGGAAGTCGATCTCGCGGAAGGCCGGCCAGTACGCCTCGCAGAAGTACAGCTCGGAGTAGGCGGACTGCCAGAGCAGGAAGTTCGACAGGCGCTGCTCGCCGCTGGTGCGGATCACCAGGTCGGGGTCGGGCTGGCCGGCCGTGTAGAGGTGGGGCGCGATGTCGTCCACGCTCAGCGTCGAGGCCAGCTCCACCATGGACTGCCCGGCCTCGGCCCGCTCGTACAGCAGCTCGCGCAGGGCGTCGATCACCTCCTGGCGGCCGCCGTACCCGATGGCCAGCGTGAGGTGGAAGCCGGTGGCACACGTACGGGTGGCCTCGACGGCGCTCTTGAGCGCGCGGGCCGTGGTGTCGGGCAACATGTCGAGCAGGCCCGCCACGTGGACGCGCCAGCGGGCGTCCGGCCGGTCCAGCCGTTCGGCGACCATCTGCTCGATCACCCGCAACAGGTAGGCGACCTCCTCGTCACCACGGCGCTGGAGGTTCTCCGTCGAGCACAGGAACACCGTCACGTGCTCGATGCCCAGCCCCTCACACCACGACAGCACGTGCTCGATGTGCTCGGCGCCGTACTTGTGGCCGATGCTCGGACTGGCCAGACCCTGCTGCCTGGCCCAGCGCCGGTTGCCGTCCATGATCAAGCCGACGTGGCGGGGCAGCGGGCCCGCCGTGACCTGGCGGCGCAGCCGCCGGGCATAGAGGGAGTGAAGAAGATCAGTCGTCCACATCCTCCAAGGATGACCCACCCGCCGAACCGGAACCGCCCCCTTCCCCATTTCCGTGATCGAGCCGCAAGCCGTCATCGCCCCAGCCGTCGCCCCAGTCGGCGTCCCTGGCGGCGCGGTAGAGGTCGCCCTGCCGCTTGGACACGATCACGTCGCGGATCCCCTCCTGCCCGGCGCACAGCCGCAGGGACACCACGCCCTTGCGTTTGACCGGGTGGCGCAGGATCCGGGCGCCGGCCCGCTCCCCCGGGACCGCCGTGGCGGCCACGTAGGAGAACTTCTCGTCCTCGAAGCTGAGCGTGCCCGCCTTGATCCGGCGGTGCAGGGACGTCCTGGGGAGCCTGACGGAGAAGTGGCACCAGTCGCGTCCCTGCTCGATCGGGCAGCGGCCGTCGTGGGGGCAGGGGGCGGCGACGCTCAGCCCCTGGGCGACCAGGACCTCTCTGGCCTCGGCGACGGTGGCGTAGCCCGCCGGGGTGCCGGGCTCGATGACGATCACCATGGCCGCGTCCGCGGCCAGCCATCGGACGATCTCCCGGCGCTTGTCCTGGGGGAGCTCGCCCAGCGCGTACGACATGGTCACCAGGTCGGCCGCGGGCCGGTCGAGGCCGGGACGGACCGACGCCTGCCGCCAGGTGGCCGCGCGCAGGGCTTCGGACGTACGGGCGAGGCGTTTGCCCAGGTCGATGATCTGCGGGTCGTGCTCGATGACCGTGACCCGCTCGATGGACGGCCAGGTCTCGCCCGCCGCCCAGATCGCCGCCCCCGTGCCGCCGCCGACGTCGAGGTGGCTCCCGGGCCGGAAGCCCGGGGTCATGGCGGCCGCCTGGCGCATGGCCGTGGCCGCGGCGGCGTAGGTGGCGGGCATCCGGTACGCGGCGTAGGCCGCCACGTCGGCCCGGGACCTGATGTGGGTGCCTCCGCCGGTGGCGGCGTTCGTACGGTAGCGCTCAGTGAGCCGCGCCACGGAGTCGGACAGCTCCTGCGGCGAGTAGCCGGACAGGGTCTTGTCCAGGGCGGTTCTGAGCTCTTCTGGAAGCATGGATGGGGTCACCTGTGGTCCGTACGTGGCTTGCCTGCGTCCATGATGCTCGCGATTCGCCGGTGCTCGGAACTGGTTGCCGCCGAACATCAGGGTGTTCTCGGCGGCGACCAGCGCGTCCAGGGCGGCGACCTGGTGTGCGCCCCGCTAAGGCCAGCAGTGAGGCGACGGTGATGATCGTGCCCTCGCCGGCCGGGAGCACGTCGGCCGTGACTAGAGTCACACGGCGACTGTAGGACAAGCGCCTGTAACCCATCAACCGCTTGATACCCCTGAGAGGGTTGTAAGGTTGCGGCATGACGCGGGACGATGACGAGCCGGTCGGCGCCGATGCGACGGGCCGGTTGCTCTGGGCTCTGCGCCGAGCCGAGCTGGCGGTGCGGGCCCTGAAGGAGCAGCGGCTGCGGCCACTGGGCATGGCGCCCGCGCACTATTCCCTGCTGATGCTGGTTCACACCGAACCCGGCCTCACCGGTGCCGAGCTGGCCCGCCGGCTCGATGTCACGCCCCAGGCCGTGGCGTCGCTGGTCACGAGGCTGGTCGACAAGGGGCAGCTGGAGCGACGGTCGCATCCGCGCCACCGGCACGTCCAGGAGCTGCACCTCACAGACGCCGGCCGCCAGGCGCTGAAGTCCGCGGACGCCATGATCGTCTCGATCGAGCACCAGATCATCGAACGGATCGGGCCCGACAGCGCCGCACAGTTCACCGCAATGCTCGGCGAGGTGATCGACGCGGCCCGCGACACGAAGTCGTAGCCTGTCACGTCACCTGTGCCGTCAAGCGATGCATAGCTATCAAGCGTTTGATATCGCACAGACGCTTGAGTACTGTGCACTGGTAGCAGGCACGACTCGGGAGGCACCTGTGACCGGCAACAACCCAGCGATGACGCGTGACGGAGCCCTCGGCGCCGACGGCACCGAGGTGATCACCATCGATCAAGCCACTGGGGCCGAACTCGCCCGGTACCCCGTCGCGAGCACCGAGGAGGCGGCCGCGGCCGTGGCCGCCGCCCGCTCGGTCGCCGGGGCCTGGTGGAACCTGGGATTCGACGGACGCGCGGCGCGGCTGCGTGCGTGGCAGCGGGAGATCTCCCGGGGCGGCGAGGAGGGGGCCGCGCTCATCCACGCGGAGAACGGCAAGCCCGTCGACGACGCCCGCAGCGAGGTCCTCGCGACTCTGGCGCACCTGCAGTTCGCCATCGCCAACGCCGAGCGCGTGCTGGGACGCCGGGACGTCCCGGCCGCCCCCGTCGCGCCCAACCAGCGGGCGTGGATCGAGCACCACCCCTACGGCGTGGTCGGCGTCATCGGTCCGTGGAACTTCCCCCTGATGACCCCGGGGGCGATCGTCATCAACGCTCTCGCGGCCGGCAACGCCGTCATCCTCAAGCCCAGCCACATCACGCCCGGCGTCGGGGAGTGGCTCGTCCGCGCCTGGCAGCGCGCCGTTCCCGACTTCCCGACCGTACTGCAGCACCTCATCGGATACGGGGCCACCGGTCAGGCGCTCATCGCCGCCGGACCGGACAAGGTGGCGTTCACCGGCAGCGTCGCCACGGGGAAGACCGTGGCCGCCCAGTGCGCGGCGACCGTGACCCCCATGCTGCTGGAGCTCGGAGGCAACGACGGCGTCATCGTCGCCGAGGACGCCGACCTGGACGAGGCCACCACCCACATCGTCTGGGGCGCGCTGCAGAACACCGGGCACGGCTGCGTCAGCCTCGAAGTGGCCTATGTCGTCGCATCCGTGTACGACGCCTTCGTCGAGAAGGTCAGCGACCTCGCCCGGCAGGTGCGCGTCGGCAGCGACCACGACGCGCAGATCGGGCCGGTGCCGCTGACCAGCCAGATCCCCGTCATCCGGCAGCACATCACCGACGCCCTCGCACGCGGCGCCACCGCCACCGTCGGCGGCCCCGAGACAGCGGCCGGCGACCGTTATGTCGCTCCCACCATCCTCGTCGACGTGCCGGCCGACGCCCTGGCGGCGACGGAGGAGACCTTCGGGCCGACGCTGGCCGTCGTCAAGGTCGCCGACACCGAAGAGGCCATCGCGCGGATCAATGCCGGCCCGTACGGGCTGGGCAGCGCCGTGTTCAGCCGCGACCGCGGCGAAGCCGTCGCCCGCCGCCTCCGCGTCGGGATGACCAGCATCAACGACGCCCTCGTGTTCTCCATGAACCCCGCGCTGCCCTTCGGCGGCCGGGGCGACAGCGGGTACGGGCGCAAGCACGGCGAGGAAGGTCTGCGGGAGTTCGCCTACCCGCACTCGTTCTCCGCCAAGACCGGCCCGGCCCAGCTGCCGGCCTCGACCTTCGACAGGCCGGCCGGCGCGATGGCGGCGGCCCTCGCCGCCGTCCGCGACCGGATCCTCTCCCAGGACGACCCCACGACCACCTGACCCGCGCGGCCAACGCGGCCGCGGCGAGCGCCGCCGAACTCGCCGAACTCGCCGCCGACGGCAAGCTGGAGGTCCCCATCGCCAGGGTCTACCGCCTCGACGAGGTGCGCGCGGCGTTCGAGGGGCTGGAACGCCGGCGCACCAGGGGAAAGATCGTGCTCAAGCCCGGCACGCTCCAGGCCGGCCCCACGGCCAGGCCGCGTCCGTGATCGACAAGCGGACCGAGGGCCGACCGGTCTTGGGGTATGGCGCGGGTTGCGCCCGGACGAAGGGCGGGCGCCCGGCTCGGGTGGCTGCGCCCCTGGCGAACGGGCCGGTCCTCCGGCTCCGCGCGGCGGTAGCGTGCCCAGCATGCTGATCATCGGCGACATCAAGATCGCATACGAGGAGGCCGGCCCCGCGACCCCCCTGGGCACCGTCGTGCTCGTGCACGGCGGGACGACCGACATGCGCCTCTGGGAGCACCAGTTCCATGCCCTCTCGGAGCGCTACCGCGTGATCCGCTACGACTGGCGCGGCCACGGCCGGTCCGGCGACGCCGCGGGCGAGGTGTGCCACCACGAGGACCTGCTCGCCGTCATGGACGCGCTGGGGGTCGAACGGGCGGCGCTGGTCGGCAACTCGATGGGCGGCGCGTACGCGACCGAAGTCGCCCTGGCCGCCCCCTCCCGGGTGGCCGCGCTCGCCCTGATCAGCTCGGGCCTGGCCGGCCACCAATGGCCGCAGGAGATGCTGGACCAGGCGCGCGAGCGCGTCCACGGCTCGGTGCCCGCCGACCGCCTGGCCCGCTACCGCGCCGGCACCGCCGACCATGTGGATCCCGCCGACGTACGCGCGATGGCGCAGGCCCACACGCTCTGGCAGACCGCCGGGCCCGACCGTGGCCGCGACGCGCTCTCCGACGAGGTGTGGGAGTCGGCGGTGGAGATGTGCGGCCTGGTGTTCGAGCGGTCCTGGAGCGGCCCCCGATCCACGGAACGCCATCTGACCCCGCCCGCCGTGACGCGCCTGCCCGAGATCACCGCCCCCACCCTGGTGATCAACGGCCTGTCGGACGTGCCCGGCATCCAGCAGATGTCCGACCTGCTGTCGGCCGGCATCCCGGCCGCCCGCCGCATCGACCTCCCGGAGACGGGCCACCTGCCACCGCTCGAACGCCCCACGGAGGTAACCGAGGCCCTGACGGCGTTCCTCGCGACCGTCTTCACCCCCTGACCCACCTCCCGGCCAGCCGCACCCTGCGGGAGCGACACCGGCCCACTCCAACGCGCCCCTCTCGACCACCGCGGCAGGGCGAGCGCGGGCGCCTCTGGGCCGACGACAGCGGGCGCATCAGGGCCGGTGAGAGGGGGCGGGCGTCACTGGGCCGGCGACCGGCGGGCGCGTCACGGCCGGTGATGACGGGGGCGGGCGTCGCTGGGCCGGCGACCCGGGGCGCGTCAGGCGGGCGAAGCCGGGGGCGCCAGGGCCGGTGATGGCGAGGGCCGGGGTCAGGCCGGTGTGGCCGAGGTGCGGGCCGGCTGAGGGCGGGTCGGTTGGGGGCGCGGGCGGCCGGTCGTGGAGGCGTACTCGGCGAGGATCCCGTCGATGGCGGACGCCAGCAGCTCCCTGTGCTCCACCGGCAACTCCCCCGCCAACGCCTCCAGCCGAGCCTCCACCCCGTCGTGCGCCAGCGCCCCGACGCGCTCCCCTTCGGGGGTCAGCTCGACGAGCCAGACCCGCCGATCCCGGGAATCGCGCGTGCGGGCCACCAGCCCCCGCTTCTCCGCCCGGTCGACGAGCCCCGTCAGGCTCGACTTCTCCAGGTGCAGCGTGCGCGTCAGCTCCGTCATCCCCACCGGCCCGCCGACGAGCAGGCACAGCAGCTGCGCCTGCTGCGGCGTAAGGTCCTGCTCCCTGCCGACGTCCCCGAACACCTGCTGCACCAGGTGCCCAAGACGTACGAGGGCGGTAGTGAACGTCGCGACCACGGCACCGAGTCTAGTTGACAATGGTTCACGATACGAACTAATTTAGTTCTCATTACCAACCGTTCGTACAACCAACCAAAGTCCGGCGGCGAACGGCAGAGCCAAGGAGCCCCCATGCCCGACTACGGCCACGAGCTGCTCTTCAGCGTCAGCTTCGTGCCCTCCGCCCACCAGGCCGACACCGTCGTCGCCCTCACGCAGCTCGCCGAGCGCGCCGGACTCGACCTCGTGACCTTCTCGGACCACCCGTACCAGCCCACCTTCCTCGACACCTGGACCCTGCTCGGCTACGTCGCCGCCGCCACCGAGAGCATCCGGCTGGCCGGCAACGTGCATCCGCTGCCGCTCCGGCCGCCCGCCATGCTCGCGCAGGCCGCCGCCAGCCTCGACATCCTCAGCCGCGGCCGCTTCGAGCTCGCCCTGGGCACCGGCGGATACTGGGACGCCATCGCCTCCATGGGCGCCCCGCGCCTGACCCCCGGCCAGGCCGTGGACGCGCTCGAGGAGGCCATCCCGATCATCCGCGCCGCCTGGGACACCGACGCCCCGGGCGCCATCGCCCACCACGGCGAGCACTACCAGGTCACCGCCCCGCGAGGCCCGCGCCCGGCCCACGACATCGGCATCTGGCTCGGCGCGTACAAGCCGCGCATGCTCCGCGTGACCGGCCGCCTCGCGGACGGCTGGCTCCCCTCCCTCCCCCGCCTCCAGAGCATCGGCGAGCTCGGCGAGGGCAACACCCTCATCGACGAGGCCGCCGCCGAGGCGGGCCGCTCGCCCCGCGACATCCGCCGCCTGCTCAACCTCGGCGAGGAGCTGCCCGCCGCCCAACTCGCCGAGATCGCCCTCACGTACGGCGTCAGCGCCTTCATCCTCGCGGTCAACGACCCCGACCGGCTGCAGCGCTTCGCCCAGGAGACCGCCCCGGCCGTACGCGAACTCGTCGCCGCGGAACGCACCCGGACCACCCCGCCGCAACTCCCCTCCACCGCAACGGCCAGGAACGCCTCCGACCTGGCCGCCACCCCGACCCCCGACGACGGTGTACGGCTCACCGACGTACGCGTCTGGGACGAGACCACCCGCCCCACCGGCCCCGCCCCCGACCCCACCAGGCGCTACACCCCCGCCGAACAGGCCAACGGCCGCCACCTCATCGACGTGCACGACCACCTGCGCGGCGAACTCGCCCAGCTCCGCGACCTCATCGACCAGGTGGCCTCCGGAGCGATCGACGCCGGCACCGCCCGCTCCCACATCAACACCATGACCATGCGCCAGAACAACTGGACCCTCGGCGCCTACTGCGAGTCCTACTGCCGCCTCGTCACCATGCACCACACCGCCGAGGACGCCATGGTCTTCCCGCACCTCCGCCGGTCGGAGCCCGCCCTGGCGCCCGTGCTCGACCGCCTCCAGGAAGAGCACCACGCCATCCACAAGATCATCGAACGCGTCGACCGCGCCCTCGTCTCGTTCGTCGGCGACCCGGACGGCCTCGGCCATCTGCGCGAGACCGTGGACCTGCTGACCGACAGCCTGCTGTCCCACCTGTCGTACGAGGAGCGCGAACTCGTCGAACCCCTGGCCAGGCACGGCCTCTAGACCCGGCGGGCCGGGAACGCGCGGCGGCGCGCCGCGACCACGACCGCCAGGGCCACCGCCACCAGCGGCAACGAGGTCCACGGCAGCGCACCCGCCCCGGCGCCCTCCAGCACCAGCCCGCCGGCCAGCGACCCCGCCGCGATCCCCGCGTTGTACACGGTCGTCTGCATGGACGTGGCCGCGTCCGCGTTCCCCGCCCCGGAGGCGTCCACCAACGCCGACTGCAGCAACGTCGGCACGCCGCCGAAGGCCGCCCCCCACAGCGCGACCGCGCCCAGCGGCGCCCAGCCCGGCCCTCCCAAAACGGCCAGCACCGCCATGGCCCCCGCCACCACGGCCAGCACCACCACGAGCGCCACCCGCGGGAACCGGTCGATCACCACCCCGGTCACCCAGATCCCCGCCACCGTCCCGACCCCGAACACGAGCAGCACGACACTCGTCCGCCCCAACCCGGCGAAGGCCACGAACGGCGCCAGGTACGTATACATCGCCTGGTGCCCGACCAGCACCAGCACCGTCACCCCCAGGATCGTCCGGACGCCGGGCAGCACCGCCACCCGCCGCAACGGGACCCGCACCGCGGCCGCCTCGCCGGGAAAGTCCGGCACCTTACACAGCACCCACCCCACCAGCGCGACGGCCACGACCGCCAGCCCCAGGAAAGCCGTCCGCCACCCGAACGCCGAGGCCAGCGCCGCCCCCGCAGGGATTCCCGCGCACAGCGCCACCGTGATCCCCGCCGAGACGATCGCGATGGCCCGCCCCCGCCGCTCGACCGGCACCATCCGCGCCGCGTACCCGACCAGCATCGCCCACAGGATCCCGCCCATGACACCCGCCAGCACCCGCGCCCCGAAGGTCACCGCATAGGACGACGAGAGCGCGGTCACCGTGTTGAACAGCGCGAACCCCGCCAGCGTCCCCACCAGTACGGGCCGCCGCGGCAGGCCGCGCAGCAACGCCGTCAGCGGGATCGCCGACAGCGTCGAGGCCACCGCGTACGCCGTCACCAGGAACCCGGCCCGCCCCTCCGGCACCCCCAGCGCCAGGCCGAGCTGCGGCAGCAGCCCCGCCGGAAGCAGCTCCGTCATCACCGCCGTGAACGCCGCCGAGAACAGCGCCAGCAGCCCCGACCAGGGCATTCTCCCGACGCGTACGGCGCCGGCGATCGTCGCACCAGACATGCCGAATATGCTGAAACGTTCACATCAATGTGAAGGCAAGCCGGGAGGCCCCGCAGTGAGAATCGGTGAGCTGTCGCGACTGACGGGGGTGCCGACCCGCATGCTCCGCTACTACGAGGAGCAGGACCTCCTCCACCCCGAGCGCGCCGACAACGGCTACCGCCATTATCCCGAGTCGGCCGTCTACCGGGTGCAGCAGATCCGCGGCCTGCTCGACTCCGGCCTCACCACGGAGATCATCCGCCGCATCCTCCCGTTCCTGACCAAGCCCGACGAGATCCACCTGCATCCGCAGTGCCTCACCCCGGAGCTGGCCGACCTCCTGGAGGCCGAGGCCGACCGCATCCAGCAGCGCATCGAGTGCCTGGCCCGCAACCGTGACGCGATCCACGCGTATCTGGCGGCCGTGCGATCTTCCTGAGCCCGGCGCCTTTACAAAGTAGATCACGTACATTTCGAGTTACTGATCAACGGCGACGCCTTGATCGAAAACGGGGTGTGGCGCTACTCCCGCCTCCAAGATCGCTACGTATAGTGATCTCCGATGTCACTTCGTGATTACAGGGGGAGATCATGAGGAACAGCCTCATCGCCGTCGGTGGTGCGCTGCTCGCCGCGACCGCACTGTACGGCAGCGTGACGCCCGCCACCGCCGACACGGACCTGAAGCGCCACCACTCGAAGCACTGCGGCCTCGGGGTGGACGACGACATTACCTATCACCACGTCACCGACCACGGCGTGTTCGCCGGTACCCGCGAGATCAAGGCCTGCAAGGACGGCGGCGGCGCCGGCTGGGACTGGTCGTGGGACCACCACTGGAAGCACCGCAACTGGCCCACCAGCGGCAACGGCAACTGGGTCGGCTCCTGGCCCGACCACGGCTTCCACCACGACGACTGATCAAGCCCCGCATCACGCGCTCGTCCCGGTGCCCACCGCGCAGGCACCGGGACGAACGCGTTCAGGCCCCCGGCCACCGTTCATGCGTCACCACCGGGACAGGCCGTTACGGCCCCACCACCAGGACAGGCCGTTACGGGCCCACCCCTGAGACGGGCACGTCCGGGTGCCCGCCACCGTGCCTCCCCCCGGCCGGTTCGGCGTTCCGGGGGCGTCGCCGACATGCTGGGACGATGGATGATCCACTGAGCTGGCTGGCCCAGGACGCCGGATCGGGACCTCTCCCCGTCCGCGAGGGGCAGTTCCACCGGGTCGTGATGGGCTCGGACCGGGTCGTGTGCCTGCCCCGCACCGAGGCGGCGGCCGCCCGGCTGCCCCAGCGGGCGGCCATGCTGCGCGTGCTCGCCGGGCTCGACCTCGGCTTTCGCATCCCCCGGCCGCTGTCCGAAGGCGCGGGCGCGGCGCCGTACCTGGTGCTCAGCCGCGTCCCCGGCGCGCCGCTGGAGAAAGGCGCGCTCGACGACCCGGCGGTGGCCGGGGCGGCGGCGGAGCAGTACGCCGAACTGCTGGGCGCGCTGGCCCGGGCGGGAGCCGACGAGCGGGCGCGGGCGGCGCTGCCCTGGACGCCGGCGGACCGGTGGCGGCGGTTCGAGGGGGAGGTCCGCGCCGAGTTGTTCGAGCTCATGTCGGGCGCCGGACGCCGGCGGGCCGAGCGGGAGCTCGCCGCGGCCGCGGGTCTCCCCCACGTCGCCACGGCGGTGGCCCACGGCGACCTCGGCGCGGAGAACGTGCTGTGGGAGATCGACGGCGGGCGGCCCCGGCTCAGCGGCGTGATCGACTGGGACGAGGCCACGATCGGCGACCCCGCCGAGGACCTCGCGGCCATCGGGGCCGGCCACGGCGACGCGTTCCTGGACCGGGTGCTCGCGCTGGCCGGCTGGACCGACGACGGGACGGCGGCCCGCATCGCCGCCATCCGCGGCACGTTCGCCCTCCAACAGGCGCTCGCCGCCCACCGGGACGGCGACGCGGAACAACTGACGGACGGCCTGACCGCCTACCGCTGACCGAATACCGCTGAGCAGCCGGGCCTGGCCGCCGGCGTTGCGCACCGCAGGCGGATCATCCGCCTTCGCGACCTGCCCACCACGATCCCCGCCGGGAGCACACTGCCCACGGCCCGGCAACGGGAGGTGCCGGGCCGGCCATGGCGGTCAGCCGGGCGAGGGTCCCGGCGTCGTAGCCGCCGCTACGGCGCGAGTTCGGCAGCCAGGCGGCGGAGGTGGTCAGCGAGGCCGGCGGCGTCCTCGCATCGCGCGGCGGGCATCCTGTCCGGAGCTCAGCGTCCCGGTGATGCCGGGCGGCGAAGGTGGCGTCGGCGATGGCCCTCCGAGCGGGCACGCGAGGGCAGCAGCACGACGACGAGTACGGCGCCGAACGCCACGCAGAGCGCGCCCGCCGTGAGCCCGCCCGAGTAGCCCATGACGGCCAGCGCGGCCACCCCGACGGCGCCGCCGATCTGCTGGACGGAGGTGAACAGGGCCGAGCCGAGACCGGCGTCCTCCTCGGTGGTGCCGTCGACCGCGGCCACCGCCATGGCGGGTAGGCTCAGCCCGTTGCCCACACTCAGGATGAGCATGCCGGGCAGGACGTGGGCGGCGTAGGAGTCGCCCGCCGCCAGGCCCGACAGCAGCAGCAAGCCGGCGATGTTGACCAGGAACGCCAGCAGGAGCGCCCAGCGCATCCCGATCCTGAGCGAGATACGGGAGGACAACCACATGCCCGCCAGGATGCCGGCGCCGTAGGGCAGGTAGGCCACGCCGGCCAGGAGCGGGCTGTATCCCAGAGCGGTCTGCACCTGGATCATCAGCAGGAACGACATCGCATACATCGCCATCGAGAACAGCAGGGTCGCGCCGTTGGCGACCGTCCGCGTCCGCGAGGCCAGGAACGATCCGGGCACCAGCGGCGCCGCCGCCCGCGACTCGGCCACCAGGAACGCCACCGCCAAGACAGCGGAGAGCACGACGGCTCCGATGACGAGCGGGTCGCTCCACCCGGTCTCGCCGGAGCGCAGCAGCCCGTACACCAACGACACCGCGGCGCCGGTGACCAGGACTGCGCCGGGAACGTCGAGACGGCGCCGGCCGGGCGCGCGGGACTCGGGGACCAGGCGGGGCACCGACGCCAGGGCCACGGCGACGACGGGCAGGTTGATCAGGAAGATCCAGCGCCAGGACACCAGGTCGGTCAGCGCTCCGGACAGCACCAGGCCCGAGGTCCCGCCCAGGGCCGCGATGCCGCCCCAGATCGCCAGCGCCCTGGCCCGCTCCTCCGGCCCCGGATACAGCAACGTGATCATCGACATCGCCGCAGGCCCGGCCATCGCGGAACCCGCGCCCTGCACGAACCGCCCGACCACGAGCTGCCACGGCTCCTGCGCCAGCCCGCAGGCCAGGCTGGCCACCCCGAACAGCGCCACCCCGATGAGGAAGACGCGGCGACGGCCCAGCAGATCCGCCATCCGGCCGCACAGCAGCAGCAGACCGCCGAAGGCCAGGAAGTAGGCGTTGACGACCCAGGGCAGCCCGGACGCGCTGAAGCCCAGCTCATCGCGGATGCTGGGCAGGGCCACGTTCACGACGGTGTCATCGAGCACCAGCATGAACTGGACGAGACACAACACAATCATCGGCACCCGATGACGCTATGATCCGCCGCATTTGGCCACAATTCGTGACGGGGCCAGACTATGTCGCATGGAGGACATGGGCGCGATCATCGTCGGCCACTTCCCGCTGACCTCCGGGGAGTGGATCCCCCCGCACAGCCACACCCACCACCAGCTCGCCTGGACCCGGCGCGGCGTCCTGAGCGTCGAAGTGGGCGAGGTGTACTGGGTCCTGCCGCCCACCCGGGCACTGTGGCTGCCCGCCGGTGTGACCCACGCGACCGGCGCGACCCGCGACGCCGTACTGTGCAGCCTGTACCTGGCGCCGGAGCGCTGCCCGCTGGACTGGCCCGAGCCCACCGCGGTCGGCGTCGACGGCCTGCTCGCCGAGCTGATCGGCTACCTGGCCCGCCCCGGCCTCACCGACGACGCGCGGCTGCGCGCCGAGGCCGTGCTGCCCGACCTGCTGCGCCCGCTGCCCGCCCGGCCCATCGACGTGCCGCAGCCCACCGACGAGCGGGTCCAGGTGGTGGCGGCCGCCCTGCTGGCCGACCCCGCCGACCCGCGCAGCCTGGAGGCTCACGCGCGCGCGGCGGGCGTGAGCAGGCGGACGTTGACCCGGCTGTTCGTACGTGACACGGGCATGAGCTTCGACCACTGGCGCACCCAGGTACGGCTACGCGCCGCCCTGCCGCTGCTGGCCGAGGGCCAGCCGGTGTCGCGGGTGGCACACAGCGTGGGGTACGCGACGGCCAGCGCGTTCCTGGCGGCCTTCCGCCGCACGGTCGGCACCACACCCCGGCGCTACCTGCTCAGCCGCGGATCATGGGATTGACGCGGGCGGCCTGCCCGGCTGGATGCTCGGCCAGGAGCGTCTGCCGCAGCGTCGCGACGACGCTCGTGGTTATACACCTGGCCGAGGACCGGAACTGGCCACGCTCGCCGAACCAGCTCGATGCCGGCGGCGTTGGCCGCGCGATCCGCACCGTGCAGCTGCTGCGCTACCTCTCCGACGCCCCACGGCTGCGCCGGGTGACTGCGGCGACGAACAAGCTGGGCGAGCAAGGTGAAGGCGTTCAGCTGCTCGGGGACGGGACGCGCGTCACTGAGCCTGCGCCTAGGAGACGCGTTCGGCGTTGGAGATGTAGCCGCCTCCGCCCGGGTAGACCCAGGCGCCGTTGAGGGTGGTGTCATCGGCGCTGAAGGTGCCCTGGTAGTAGGCGGGTGAGCCGCGCTCGCCGGCCCAGATGGTGAGGGTGTCGCCGAGGATCTCGTAGGTGTAGTCCAGGGTGCTGCCGTCGTCGCCGTAGTAGCGGGAGGTGATGTCGGCGCCGGGTTCGGCCATCAGCTTGCGCTCTCGGCCGATGATCTCGATGCCGAAGGTGTCACCGAGCCGGACGTCCTGCTGGAGGAAGTGGTCGTTCATCCAGCGGTAGGTGACGGTTCCCTCATGGCCTCCGGTGATCTTCCACGTGCCGACGAGCCGGGCCAGGGCCTGCAGTGCGGGGTCGTTGCTCATCGCGGTCTCCCTCGGAGTGGACGAATGTCGCCCATTCTGACCACCCGCGGCACCGAAACTCATCGGTCCCACAGCGGAGAGTTCCGAGCGGCAGATGCCGGGCGCGATGGCCGCGATGGAGCCCGACGACGGCGAGCAGACGGCCTTGCGGGCAGGCGACGTGGTCATCCAGAACGGCACCCGGCACGCCGGCACAACCACGGCACCGAGTCCTGCACGATCGTCGGCGTCGCCATCGGCGGGGACCGCACCCGGCTCACGTAGTCAAGATGGTCAATGGCGGGCCGGCACCGCAAGCTCCCCATTGAAGCCCACCACCAGCTGCCCACTCGGCGTCAGCGTCATCGAACAGGGCATCGACGGGAACCTCAGTGGAGGACTGACCTGCTCACCGGTGGTCAGGTCCCACAACCGCGGTGGGGCCTCCGCTCGCCGGGTGGCCCTGGTGCATTGCCGCGCCGAGACTCCCTCAGAGCCCGTGCCACTGTCAGGATCGGAGGCGGGAGGAGGGGGTGGCGGGGGAGGCCGGGCGGCCGACCCGGGCCACGTGGAGGAGGGTCCGGGGGTCCGCGACGCCCAGCCGGTCCGCGAGGGTCCGCCTGGTCGGCTCGCAGTCGATGATCTGGCTCAGCGGATGCGTGGCGTAGCCGTGCGCGGACAGCGTGAGCCAGTGCCGCATCAGCACGCGCCCCATCTCCAGCTCGTCCTCGACCGCCCCCACCAGCACCAGGACGTCCCCGTCGTAGTCCAGCAGGTCCCGCGACGCCCCGGCCAGCACCCTCGGCAGGCCCAGGGGGCGCAGGGCCGGGTAGAGGGCGAGCGAGGCGCGCAGGCCGATGGCCTCCGCCCTGGTGAGGGACAGGGCCCGGTCGGTGAGGCCGTCGAGCAGGTAGCGGCGGTGGCGGCGGGTGAGCCGCAGCCAGGCGCGCAGCTCCCGCGTCACCTCCCGGTCGCCGAACTGGTGCAGGTCGGCCGCGTGCAGCAGGTCCGCGAGGTCGCGGCAGGCCAGCCGCCGCATCCCGGTGAGCTCGGCGACCAGCGGGTCCGGCAGGCGTCCCGGGTGGTACTCGCCGCGGTTGGCCCCGCGCGCCCGGACGTCCGCCGTCGTGAAGGGCGTCCGGTACGGCTGCGCCGCGGCGTGCAGGACGCCCACCCGATGCGGCCCCGGATCGGGACGGAAGCCGACCGACAGGCCGGCGTCGGCGCAGACGATCAGGCAGCACTCCACGAACGCGCCCAGGCTCAGGCGCAGGTCGCGCCCCGTGGGGTCGCTGATGGGCAGGGCGCGTGACGGGTCCCAGCCGACCTCGGCCCCCTCGGCCGTGTAGGTGAGGGTCCAGGGCTGGGTGTTGTGGGCGCTGGGGGCGCGCCAGAAGTCCGGCTCCAGCGGCCGCAGCCGGTCTTTCACGCCGTCAGGCCCTTTTCGTAGAAGGTGTAGCCGTGCAGGGGGCGGCCGCCCATCGCGGTGTACTGGGCGGCGGAGCCGGGGTTCGTGCGCTCGACGTACGTGCTGCGCAGCGCCCGGTAGCCGCCCCGGCGCAGCCCCTCGTGCAGCTCCCGCGACAGCAGCCGCATGTAGCCGTGGCCCTGCTCCCCGGGGACGGTGCCCTTGATGATGAGCACGGCCTCGCTGCGGTAGCGGGATCGGGTGGCCAGCAGGCGGAGCTGGTGCAGGAGGTGAAGATTGCCACGAATTTTCGCGATAAATCGCGAAATGTCGGGCAAGCACAGCACGAACGCGACCGGCCGCTCCCCCTTCGTCAGGTACAGCAGCAACGACTCGTCCAGCAGGTACGCCAGCCCGTCCGTCTGCGCCGCGAGCTGCTCCGCCGAGATCTCCGTGTAGTAGCCGAGCTGCGCGAAGCTGGCGTTCAGCATCTCGCGCAGGATCGGCAGCTGCTCCGCCACGCGCCGCCGGTCGCCCCGGTGCACGCGCAGCCCCTCGGCCGCGATCCGCCCGTCGTCGAACGCGAACACCGGCTCGTCCGGCACCGGGCAGATCCACGTGTCGGACTCGAAGCGCCGCACGAAACCGTGCGCCTCGTACGCGACCGGATAGTACGGATGGTTCCAGGCGCTGTCGATGAAGCCGCGCTCCTCGAAACCGGAGGTGATGACCCCGCCCGACTGGTTGGGCAGCAGCGACACCGGCCCGAACACCGCCTCCTTCCCGGCGGCGCGCCCGGCCGCGAGGATGCCGTCGAACAGCTCCTCCGCCGCCTCCTCCACGAACTCGGTCAGCCCGAACAGCTGCGTGGCCCGGCCCAGCTTGGCCTCCAGCGCGGCGTCGGCGTGCAGGGTGGTCCGCGCGACCACCTGGCCGCCCCGCCTGAGCAGGAACAGCCGTACCCCTTGCCGGTGCCACGCGCGTACCTGCGCGTGCAGCGGCGGGATGAAGCGCGGCTCGCCCGCGTAGACGCGGTCGGTCAGAGACAGGAAGTCGCGCAGGTCGCGGCGGCTCTCGACGGGATGCAGCCTCACCCGCGCCTCACCCGGGGACCCTCGCCGTCCTCCACCGACAGCGGGGTGAACGTCTCGATGTGCGCCATCGGCCCGCCCTCCGCGCGCCAGACCCCGTTGCTGTAGCCCTCGGGCTCGGCGTTGTAGAGCCGGATGTAGCCGCCGGTGGCGTTCCTGGTGCCGTCCGTCACCCACTGCATGAGCTTGCGGTGGTGGCGGCTGCGGGCGAAGCGCAGCAGCGCGTCGCGGTCCTCGAAGAACGCGAGCGTCCCCAGCGTGAACGGGAACTCCCAGTAGACCTTGTGCCAGCAGTAGCCGCGCATCCGCTTCATGTCCCGCACCATGCGGAACCAGGTCAGGGTGAGCGTGATGATCGACAGCGGCCCCCGGTAGCGGGTCGCGCCGACGAACATCGCCGTCGCCCGCCCCTGCCGCGGGGCCTTGCTGAAGTCCGTGGTCCTCATGCGTCCTTCACCAGGTAGACGTTCTTCATCTTCGTGAGGCCGGCGAACGGCCCCTCGCCCGGGTCGAAGACCTTGACGCGCAGGTCGGCGGCCGTCGGGTCCTCCTTGAGCGACTCGGCGAAGTCGCGCGAGACGGCGCTCAGGTGGGCGACCACGCCCTTGCGGCAGATCTCGGCGAGTTCGTCGCGGTCGGCGGCGTCAGGGCCGCGCAGCTCGATGTTGATCACCGGGCGGTACTCCAGGCCCGGCAGCTCCTCCAGCGACAGGCAGAACCGGTTGATCGCGGCCGCGTACGGATTGCCCTGGTAGAGGCCGTACTCGACGTCCTGCGGATACAGGTTGGCCCCCATGTAGGAGATCGTCGAGTCCTTGCGGCCGAACAGGAACAGCAGCGGCAGGTTCAGCCGCTCGTCGGTCCACGCGCGCTCGTACGCGTCGGCGCCGAGCGCCCGCCTGACGTCGGCGAGGGTGTGCAGCCTGGCCTCGTCGCCGACGTTGTAGCGGAGCTTGGGCTGCAGGCAGCTCTTGGTGTTGATGGTGCACAGCAGCTCGCCCTCGCCGTTGACCTCCAGGAACGTCTCCAGCGGGTTGTAGTGGAAGATCATCGGCAGCCGCTGCTCCCCCGGGCCGAGTAACAGCTCGCGCAGCCGCTGGTCGGTGGCCAGGCGCTTGCGCAGCCAGACGCTGAACCCGCTCTCGGCGCCCATCCCGATCGTCAGGTCGCTGGCGCCGTACCCGGAGCGGACCTCCTCGAAGCGCTCCTCCAGGTAGTCGCGCAGCGCCTCGGTCATGCCCTCGCCGCCGACCATGCCGCGGATGCGGTAGTCCCGCCACGGGAAGCCGCTCTCGTCCAGGCGGTCGCGCAGGTGCTTGAGGAACGGCGGGTACGCGGCCACCACGTAGTCGTAGCCGGGCCCGAAGTGCTCCAGCGTGTCGGCGATCTTCTCCAGGTCGGGGCCGGTGTTCTTGACCATCGCCACGCGCGCCATGGCGGTGCCCGTGGTGGTGCCGGTGGCCCAGGCGCCCATCGAGTACGCGTTGATCACGAACAGCCGCTTGCCGGGGAAGACCAGCTCGATGTAGCCGGCCGCGTTGCGGTAGATGCCCTTGAGCTCGCGCGGCCCGCGTACCCAGTTGTACGGCTTGCCGCTGGACCCCGACGACTCGTCCACGATCACGCCGGGCCGGTGCAGCCTGCCCTCCTGGCAGCGGCTCTCCTCGTCGTACACGGCGGCGTAGTTCTGCTTGCTGGTCTCGGGGAAGTCCGCCAGCCGCCTGGCGTGCCCGGCGCCGTTCGCCCGCAGGAAGTGCCGGTAGGCGGGCACGTCCACGGCGGCGAACTGGCAGGCCAGCCTGGCGTGCCGGGCCGCCAGCCAGTCGAGGGCCGGGTGGTAGCTCCGGGCGACGAGCCGCCAGATGGCGGGGTGCATCGCGCCCAGCCGGTACGCGCCGGTCAGCGACCAGGAGTAGGCCTGGAGGCGGGCCCTGCGCCAGCGCTGGCGGACGGTGAGCGGCCCGAGAGCCGGGCTGAGGCGGGTCATGAACGGTGAGACTAGTGGGCCGGATAGAAGATCACTTTACAGGCGCTTTCATCAGGTTTGCGCCTTCCCCATCCTTCCCTATCGTGTGCCATCATAGGGAGCGATATGGAGCATTACACCGTCGAACAGGTGGCGTCACTGCTGGGGCTGCACGTCAAGACCGTCCGCAATTACGTACGCGACGGGCGGCTGCCGGCCGTGCGCATCGGCAAGCAGTACCGGATCGCCAAGGAGGACCTGGCGGCCTTCACCGGCACGCCGCTCGGCGCGACCCGCCGCGCGGAGGCGTCGAGCATCGTGCAGATCGACGGCATCGCCAGGGGCGACATGGACCGGGTCAGCACGATGGTCCTGGGGTCGCTGGCCGGCCGGCCCCATGGCCTGCACGTGGAGTTCGTCTACGACGAGGAGCGCGAGCACCTGAAGGTCATCGTGCTGGGCGGGCTGGAGGACAGCGCCCAGGTCCTGAGGATCGTCGACGCGCTGGTGCGGGAGTGAGGCGCCCGCGATCGGGATGCTCCCCGCCCACATTCAAGAGATCATGAACTTCCTGGAGACCGCACATGCTTGACGACCGCGTATACGTCTGCGAGCCGCACGGCGAGCCGCTGCGCGAGACCCGCGACGCGCTCGACCTCCTCGGCGAGGCCTTCGGCAGGGGCGCCACCTGGGTGGCCGTCCCCGCCGAGCGGCTGCACGACGACTTCTTCGCGCTGCGCACGGGCGTGGCGGGCGAGATCGCGCAGAAGTTCGTCAACTACCGCGTCGGCCTGGCCGTCGTCGGGGACATCTCCCGCTTCACCGCCGCCAGCTCGGCGCTGCGCGACTGGGTGTTCGAGTCGAACCGGGGCGGGCACCTCTGGTTCGTCGGCGACCTGGAGGAGCTGGCGGCCCGGCTGCCGGCCCGCGAGGATCCCGCGGGCCGGTCCTGAGGCGCCTCAGCCGCGGCGGGCGGCCACGGCGGCGAGCATCTCCCAGGCCGCCTCGGGGTGCCGCGTCTCGTCCGGGTCGGTGTGGAACGGGTCGAGGACGACCGTCTCCGCGCCGAGCCCCCGCAGCTCCTCCAGGTCGGCCATGACCTGCTCGATCGTGCCCTCGCCGGCGCGCCGCTCCGCCGGCGGCGCGTCGGTGATCCGCAGCAGAATCCTGGGCGCCAGGGCGGGCACCGGCCGGCCCTCCTCGGCGGCGATCTCCTTCAGGCGCGACCAGTGCTCGCGCAGCCAGGGCAGGGTGTTCCGCAGCGGGTGCCATCCCTCGCCGTAGCGCACCGCCCTGCGCAGCCCCGCCTCGCTGCCGCCGCCGACCCAGATCGGCACGCCGCCCGAGCGGTAGTCGCCCTCGTCGGCCCAGGCCGCGCGGATGGCGGCGAGGTACTCGTCGGTCACCTTGCCGCGCCGCTCGTACGCCGCCCCGAGCGCCTCGAACTCCTGCCGCGCCCACCCGATCCCCACGCCCAGCACCAGCCGCCCGCCGCTGAGGTCGTTGAGGTTGGCCGCCATGCGGGCGACGAGCAGCGGGTGGCGGTAGGGCACGATGAGCACCGTGGTGCCGATCCCGATCCGGGTGGTAGCGCCGGCGAGCCAGGCCAGCGTCGTGAACGGTTCGTAGAACGGCGCGGGATACTGCTTGGCGACGTCGGGGGTGATCGCCACATGGTCGGAGACCATGAGCAGGTCGTATCCGAGCCCCTCGACCGTCTGCGCCCAGCTGCGCAGCACGTCGGGGTTGGTGCCGGGGCCGAAATTGGGGACGTTCACACCTATGCGCACCGGGTCAGGCTATCCCAGCGATCACCGCGTCAGCCGCAGGCGGCTCGAACGTCGGCCACGAGGCCCGCCGCGGCGTCGATCGTACGGGCGATCTCCTGCGGGGTGCGCCCCACCTCCGCCAGCAGCGCCTGGGCCCGCTCGCCGAAGCCGGGCGGGGCGGACGGGAGCCGGGCCGCCGAGGCGACCATGCCCTTCTCGTTGATCAGCCAGGCGCCGTCGGCGGCGTGCAGGGCGTGGCAGGCGACGCCGACGGCGCGGAACAGCGCGCCGGCCGCGTACACCGGGTCCCGGCCCTTGGCGCCGTAGCCGCCGATCATCAGGGCGAAGTCGGCCTGCCCCAGCGCCCCGATCAGGGCCTGGCGCAGCGCGGGCGGGTACGCGGCGGCGATGTCCCGCCGCAGGGCGGTGAGCTCGCCGGTGGGGTCGGCGAGGACCTGGCACAGGGCGACCTCGCCGGCGTAGGCGTGGGAGTAGAAGCCGAGGGGATGGCCGTTCTGGAAGCCGACCTCGTAGCGGCCCTGGCGGCAGTCGTCCCAGACGCGGTGGACGCGGTCGAGGTCGCGGTAGATCCAGTCGACCCGCAGGCCGTCCACGGTGAGCCAGCCGCCGCCGTCCACCCACGGCCCCCAGCCGCCCGGCTCGGTCACCTCGGCCGGCTCGCCCGTCACCTCCCGCGCCAGGGCGCGCAGGCCGGCCACGTCGAGCGGGCCCCGGTAGTAGAGGCCGAGGTCGATGTCGGAGTCCGGGCGGTGCGTGCCGCGCGCCCGGCTCCCGCCCAGGACGACGGCCACCACCCCGGGCACCTCGACCAGTCGGGCGGCTATGGCGTGAATGTCCGGCTCCTGCACGGGTCGATCTTAGAACGCCCCGGGGCGCTCCCGGGCGAGGTACCGCGAGTGAGGAGTGGGCAGGGAAGGGGTCGTGAGAGTCGTCGCGTTGTCGGACACGCACGCGCCCAGGCGCTGGCGTTCCTGCCCGCCCCGCGTCGCCGAGCACCTGCGCGGCGCGGACGTCATCCTGCACGCGGGCGACGTCTGCGTGGCCTCCGTGCTGGACGAACTGGCCGCCTACGCCCCGGTTCACGTGGTGAAGGGCAACAACGACGGCCCGGACGTGGTGGCGCCGGAGACGCTGGAGCTGACCCTGGACGGGCTGCGGATCGGCATGATCCACGACAGCGGCCCGGCCAAGGGGCGCCTGGACCGCCTGCGGCGCCGCTTCCCTCAGGCGGACCTGGTCGTCTTCGGCCACTCGCACATCCCGCTGGACGAGTCGGGCGGCGGCCTGCGCATCTTCAACCCCGGCTCCCCCACCGACCGCCGCCGCCAGCCGCACGGCACGCTGGGCCTGCTCACCATCCACAACGGCGTCCTGACCGGCGCCGAGATCGTGCCCGTCACCTGACGACGTCGTCGCGGCCCGCTCCGGGAAGCCGGATCAGTCCGGCCGTACGACCGGCGGTGTAGTGCGGGGGGCGGCGGCGCGCGGGACCGTACGTCCGGCGGCGTACCGGAGGCGGAGACGGCGGGCGGATTCTGTCACCGCCGCTTGCGAGGATCCTCGGGACTTAAGGGCCGCGGTAAGTCGACGGGAACGAAGCCGTAAGCGCCCTCCAGCACAGTGATCCCAGATCACAGGAGAGAAGGGCCGAGAGATGAGCCAGCCGTACACCATCCAGGACGAGATCGCGCTCCCCGGGTTCGCCGGGACCGTGCACCTGCCGGGCGAGGCCGGTTACGACGAGCTGCGCCGCTCGCTCAACCCGCGCGTGGACGCCCGCCCGGCCCTGGTGGCCGAGGCGTACGGCGTGGCGGACCTGCGCGGCGCGCTGCTGGCGGCGCGGCAGCACGGGGTGCCGTTCGCGGTGCAGGCGACCGGGCACGGCACCCACGAGGCGTGCGACGGCGGCGTCCTGGTCAGGACCTCCCCCATGGCCTCGGTCCTGGTGGACCCGGACCGGCGGATCGCCCGGGTGGGGCCGGGGGCGCTCTGGGGCGAGGTGGTCGCGGCCGCCGCGCCGTTCGGGCTGGCGCCGCTGTCGGGGTCGTCGCCGTCGGTCGGCGTCACCGGCTACACGCTCGGCGGCGGGCTCGGGTGGCTGGCGCGCAAGCACGGGTTCGCGGCCGACAGCGTGGTGCGCGCCGAGGTGCTGCTGGCCGACGGCCGGCACGTCGTGGCGAGCGCGGACAGCCACCCCGAGCTGTTCTGGGCGCTGCGCGGCGGCGGTGGCGGGTTCGGCGTCGTCACCTCGCTGGAGTTCCGCCTCCACCCGGTCGAGCGGGTGTTCTCGGGGTTCGCGTACTTCCCGATCGAGGCGGCGGCCGAGACGCTGGCCGCGTACCGGAGCTGGATCGAGGACGCCCCCGACGAGATCAGCACGGCGGTGGTGCTCAGGCGGATGCCCGAGGACGCGCCGGAGGCGGTGCGCGGCAGGCACGTCGTCATGGTGAAGGTGGTGCACGCCGGCGAGGCCGAGGAGGCCAGGCGGCTGCTCGCGCCGCTGTGGCGGGCGGCCGGTCCGGCGCTGCTGGACGAGACGCGCCCCAGCACGTACGCGGCCACCTCCATGGGCGGCACGCCCAACCGGCACATGGACATGTTCGAGACGGTGCCCGACGAGGTGATCGGCACGCTGGTGCGGGCCGCGCGGCACGCGCAGACCGTGGAGATCCGCCACTGGGGCGGCGCCATGGCCCGCCCGGGGCAGGACGCCGGCCCGGTCAGCCACCGCGGCACGAAGCTGTCGGTCATCGTGGACACCGTCGTGCCGGGGCTGGCGGAGGAGCTGCGCCCCTACGCCAGTGGCGGGACGTTCCTCAACTTCCTGGCCGACCCCGCCAGGACGGCGGCGGCGTTCACGCGCGGCGACTTCCGGCGGCTGCGCGAGGTCAAGCGGGCCTACGACCCGGACGGCTTCTTCCGCGTCGGCCACGTCACCCGTTGAGCATGAGCCAGAACCGCCCCCTGTTTCATGACGGCGGGGCGAGGCCGGACATGACGAGCGCGAAGAGGTGGTCGCGGCGCGAGGCGAGGGACGGCGCCTGGTCGGTGATCCAGCTGAGCGCGTTGACCAGCGCGAACACGTCCGTCCCGTCGACGTCGGCCCGGATGCGCCCGGCCGCCTGGGCGCGTTCCAGGAGGTGGCCGGCCGCCGAGCGCATCGCCGCGCACGACGCGTGCAGCGGGGACTCCTCGTCGCTGATCGTGGCCATCATCGACGCGGCCAGCCCCCGGTAGGCGCCCGCGCCCCCGATGAGGTCCCCCAGGAACGCCACCAGCGCCTCGTACGGCGCCTCGCTCTCGCCCA
Source organism: Nonomuraea jabiensis (assembly GCF_014204795.1). Taxonomy (GTDB): domain Bacteria; phylum Actinomycetota; class Actinomycetes; order Streptosporangiales; family Streptosporangiaceae; genus Nonomuraea; species Nonomuraea jabiensis. The sequence continues at coordinate 10,522,766 of NZ_JACHMB010000001.1, forward strand.
GGGCCTGCGCCCGCGCGGCGAGCCGGTCGAAGTTCTGCCGCAGCAGCGCCTCCAGCAGCGCCTCCCGGGTGGGGAAGTGCCGGTAGAGCGTCCCGAGCCCGACCTGCGCGCGCCGGGCGATGTCGCGCAGGGACGCCTCGGTCCCCTGCTCCTCGACGACGACCCGCGCCACGGCGAGGATGCGCTCCCGGTTGCGCCGCGCGTCGGCGCGCAGCTCGGGGGAGGTTTTCGGCGCGGCGGTATCCGGTGATTCGCCCGGCATGCACGGTCCTTCCGTTGACAAGTGGAGCAGTGCTCCAGTTATGATCCGGAGCACTGCTCCGAATCATATCGGGGCCGATTCCGTTGGGAGAACCCATGCCCGCGACCATGCATGCCGTGCGCCTCCACGCCCAGGGCGGCCCAGAGGTGCTCGTGTACGAGGAGATCGCCCGGCCCGAGCCGGGGCCCGGCGAGGTCCTGGTCCGCGTCCACGCCGCCGGGATGAACCCGCCGGACTGGTACGCCCGCAAGGGCTTCGCCGACATCCCCGAGGGCATGCGGCCGGAGGTGCCCCTGCCGTTCACGCCGGGGACCGACGTGTCGGGCGTCGTGGCCGCGCTCGGGCCCGGCGTCACCGAGTGGCAGGTGGGGGACGAGGTGTTCGGGCTGCTCCGCTTCCCGAGCCTGGACGCCAGGGCCTACGCCGAGTACACCACCGCGCCCGTCGCAGACCTGGCCAGGAAGCCCGCGTCCGCCGATCACCTGCAGGCGGCGGGCGTGCCGATGGCGGGGCTCACGGCGTACCAGTTCCTGTTCGACTACATCAAGCTCGAACCGGGCAGCCGGGTGCTCGTCAACGGCGCGGCCGGCGGCGTGGGGCACTTCGCCGTGCAGCTCGCCGTCGACGCCGGCTGCCACGTGATCGGCGTCGCCTCAGGGCGCCACGAGGCGTTCCTGAAGGATCTGGGGGTGGCCGAGTTCGTCGACTACACGCGGGCCGCCGCCGGAGAGGTGGTGCGGGACGTGGACTACGTGCTCGACGGCGTCGGCGGGCCCGAGGCGTACCGGCTGCTGCCGGCGATCAGGGACGGCGGCGTCTACAGCCCCGTCTTCCTCGGGCAGTACGGCGAGGAGGAGATGGCCCGGCGGGGCATCGAGAAGCGCGGGGGCCAGGTGCGCTCGGACGGGGCGCAGCTGGCGGAGCTGGCCCGGCTGATGGACGAGGGCCGCCTCCGGGTCGGCATCGACTCCGTCTTCCCGCTCAGGGACGCGGCCAGGGCGCACGAACGGGCCGAACAGGGACACATCCAGGGCAAGATCGTGCTCCAGGTGACCGCCCAGGCGGGCCTGCCTCTAGCATTTCGCAGGTGACCACCTACGACGATCCCGACGCGTTCGAGTACCTGGACTTCTCGGCCCTGCCGCCGCGCCAGCAGCGGATCCTGGCCATGATCCGCGACTGGGTGGTCAGGTACGGCTATCCCCCGGGCACGCGCGAGATCGGCCGCGCGGTCGGGCTGCGGTCGTCCTCCTCGGTGTCGAAGCACCTGAAGAGCCTGGAGGACAAGGGGTTCCTGCGCCGGGGCGCGACCATGACCCGGCCGATCGACGTGCGGCTGTTCCTGCGGGCCGCGGCGCCGGAGCCCGCCGGCGACGTGGTGAGCGTGCCCGTGGTCGGCGACATCGCCGCGGGCGCTCCCATCCTGGCCGACGAGCACGTGGACGACACCCTCACCCTGCCCCGCGACCTGACCGGGCGCGGCACCGTGTTCGCCCTGCGCGTGCGGGGCGATTCGATGATCGACGCCGCGATCTGCGACGGCGACATGGTCGTGGTACGGCAGCAGCCCGAGGCCCACTCGGGCCAGATCGTCGCCGCGATGATCGACGGGGAGGCCACGGTCAAGGTGTTCCGCCGGCGCGACGGGCACGTCTTCCTCGAACCGCGCAACCCCGCCTACGACGTCATCGACGGCGACGGCGCCGTGGTGCTGGGCATCGTGGTCTCGGTCCTGCGCAGCGTGTGAGCGCCCCCGTCAGGCGAGGACGGCCGGCTTGAGCACGTCCTCGCACCACTGGCGGAAGGTGGTGGGGGTGCTCGCCCGCGACGTGCGGACGGCGCCGTTGTCGAGGCCGGCGTCCTTGGCCAGCGCCATGTCGAGCATCCCCTGGGCCATGGCTTCGGACATCCCTCCCTCGACCAGCCCGGACCTGAACGCCTCGCCCGACAGCCGCTCGAAGCGGATCGGCCGGCCCAGCACCTCGGACATGATCCGCGCCATGTCCTCGAAGGAGAGGTCCTCGGGGCCGAGCACCGGAACCTCCTCGACGCCGCTCCAGGTGTCGTCGAGCAGCAGGCCGGCGGCGACCGCGGCGATGTCGCGGGTGGCGCAGCTCGGAGCCTTGTGGTCGCCGGAGATCGGCGAGGTGAACATGGACCGGTTCCTGATCAGCTCGATCTGGCGCAGCAGGTTGTCCATGAACGAGGGCATCGCCAGCGCCCGGTAGTTCACGCCCGTGCTCGCGATCAGGTCGTCCATGGCGAGGGACGCCGTCACGTACCCGGCGTTCCCGGCCACCGCCGTCCCGCGGCCCAGGGCCGAGACCCCGACCACCCGCTCGACCCCCTGGGCGACGATGGCCTCGCACGCGGGGCGGCTGAAGCCGACGTAGGCGGCCTCGACGCTCGAGGAGCGCGGGTCGGACGGCACCAGCCAGAAGACGGTGCGGGCGCCGGCGAACGCCTTGGTGACCACGTCGAGGTCGCGGTGCGTGCCCACGACGACCTCGGCGTACGCGTGCACCGCGGCCGGGAGCCGGGCGGGGTCGCGCGCGATCACCCGGGTGGGCGCGCCGGCGGCCATGAGGCGGTCGAGGACCTGGCGGCCGATCTTGCCGGTGGGCGCGGTGACGACGATCATGAAAACCCCTTGAGGGAAGTGTCGACGGGAAGGACGGGAGCCAGTCAACCCGGCGCCGCGGCAGACCTGAAGGACCGATTCGATCGCCATTGATACTGTCGAGGTATGAATGACCTGGAGGTCCGGCAGCTCCGCTATTTCGTGGCCGTCGCCGAGGAGCTGCACTTCGGACGCGCGGCGGAGCGGCTCGGCATGGCGCAGCCGCCGCTGTCCCGCGCGATCCGGGCCCTGGAGCGGCAGCTCGGCGTGCCGCTGCTGGAGCGCACCACGCGCCACGTCGCGCTCACCCCCGCCGGCGAGACCCTGCTGCGTGACGCCCGGATCGCGCTCGACGCGGTGACCGCGGCCGCCCGGCGGGCCCGGCACGCCGGGCGGTCCGAGCCGGGGCTGCGCCTGGCGCTGAAGGCCGACTACGACGGCGGGCTGCTGCCGCGGATCCTCGCCGCGTACCAGCGCGAGGCGGCCGCCCTGCCGGTGGAGCTCGTGCTGGGCGGAAAGGGGGAGCAGGTGACGGCGTTGCGCGACGGTCGCGCGGACGTCGCCCTGGTGCCCGCTGCCGTTGACGAACCCTTTGACGTGCATGGGCTGGACGTCGAGCCGCTGCTGACCGAGCCGCGGCTGGTCGCGCTGGCGGCCTCGGATCCGCTGTCCGCCCGCTCGTGCCTGCGCCTGGCCGACCTGGCCGGCAGGGTCCTCCCCGACGGGACGCCCGCCGACGGCCGGGAAGCCTGTCCGGCGACGGCCGGGGCCCGGCCGAGACGCCTGGACCTGGCAGAGATCTTCAACCTGGTCGAGGTGGGCAGCATCGTCTGGTTCCCGCCGGCCTCGGTCGCGCCGCGCCACCCCCGGCCCGGCATCGCGTACCGGACGGTCAGCGATCTGCCGCCGCTCACCCTCACCCTGGCCTGGCCGCACCACAGCCGCTCACCGGCCGTCGCCGCCTTCGTCCGCACGGCCACCGCCACCGCCGCTGCCACCGCTGCGCATCCGGCGGACGAGCGGGCGCCCCAGCCCGCCACGAGCTAGAACCACGCCTCGCCCCGCTCGCCGCCGGCTGCGGCGGCTCCCTAGGCCGCCGGGCGGAGGCGGGCGGCGGCCGTGACGCTCAGGAGGGTGCGGGCCAGGGCGTCGGCCTGGCGCAACAGTGGGGCGTCGGCGCCCGGGCGGGCGAAGCCGGCCGTGCCGGGGCCGCCCGCGGTCCACGGGCCGAGGGCGAAGCGGCGGGGGTGGACGGCGCCGGTGCGGGCGACGAGGCGGCGGTCCGGGAGGCGCACGTCCAGGAGCCCGGACTCCTCGCGGCACTCGCCCCGGGCGAAGAGCGCGCCGAGGAGCGGGTCGGTGCTGCGGGCCACGGTCGGCTCCGGCAACCGGGCCTCCACCAGCGCCCGCGCCGCCACCGCGCCGGGCACGCTCGCGCTGACCGCCCGCCAGACCCCCGCCCGCTCGTCCCGCCCGACCCGGATGCCCTCGCCCAGGAACGTGACCACGCCGGCCCGCGCCAGCGCCCGCAGCTCGGCCAGCCGGGAGGCGGGCGGGCCGCTGGCGAGGTAGTTGTACAGGCCCTGGAACCAGGGATCCGCCGGCACCACCCCGCGCAGCGCGTTCAGGCCGTGGATCAGGGCCAGGTCCGCGCTGTGCGCCGGGTCGGCCCGCCGCTCCAGGCCGGCCGTCAGGTAGCCGGCCATCCACCGGCCCAGCCCGGCGAGGTCGCCGAAGCGCATCCCGCGCAGCGGCCGTTCCAGCCGGTCCAGTTGCAGCCGGTCGGCGAAGCGCGGCACCGACCTGGTGACGAGCGCGCGCATCTCCTTCGTGCCCCACTCGGCCGCCGCGAAGGCGGGCTCGAAGGCGTCCCAGCCCATCCGCGTGCGCGACGGGTGCCCGTTGAACAGCTCGAAGTAGTACGCGTACGCCAGCTCCTTGGCCACCGCCCGCCGCAGCTCCCCGGCAGGCGTGCCCGGGGTGACGAACCTGGGCAGGCCGGGCGGCGGCGCGGCGAGCCGGTAGCCGATCTTGGCGTGGTACGGCACTCCCCTGCGCGACCCCACGTACAGGTGCGGCTCCGACCCGCCGGGCACGTAGCGCAGCTCGCCGCCGTGTTCGGTGAAGCGCCCGCCGCGTCCCGACGTGAGCAGCGCCAGCAGGTCGGCGAACGCCAGCCCGGCGCCCCGTACGAGCACCGGCTCCCCGGCCGGGACCACGCCCGGGTCGAGGTCGGCGGCGTACCCGGCGGGGAGGTAGGCCAGGCCGTGCCGGGCGGCGAAGGCGAGCTCCTCCACCTCCGGCGGCGAGGGCAGCGCGCCCAGGTGGCCCTGTGCGAGCACCACCGCGTCCACCTCCAGCGCTCCCCCGCCGGACAGCTCCACCCGCTGGCCCCCGCGCACGTCGGTCAGGCCGACCGCGGCGGCCCGGTGCAGGCGCACCCGTACGTTGGGCGGCGCGGTCCGCACCACCTGCCCGAAGGCGAAGGAGAGATAGCGGCCGAGGACCGGGCGCGGCGCGAAGTACCCGGGCTCGCTCCCGAGCCACTCGGCCAGCGACGGCCCGGGGCGGAGCGGGCCCTCGCAGCGCACCGACCGGTCGGTGAAGACCGTGATGTCGGCGGCCGCCGAGTTGGCCCACAGCAGGTCAGGCTGGCCCGCGCGCCAGACCCGGCCCGCGCCGTGCGGGTACGGGTCCACCACGTGCACGTCCAGCTGATGGTCTCCGAGCAGTTCGGGGGCGTTGGCGCAGATCCGCTCCACGACGGACGTCCCCGTGGGACCGGCCCCGATCACCGCGACAGCGCTCACCCCGACCCCGCCCCGCTCTCCCGTGGTTGCGCGCCGCATCGCCCCTCCCGCCCAGACCGGGGTCCGCCGGGACACCTCCCCCGGCGGAGCGCTAATACCTACATTAACAGTAGGGATTACGGGAAAGATCGTCAACCCGGCCGGTGCTCGTCCGGCGGCAGGCACACCGTGAGCGCGCCCGCGACGGCCTTGGCCTTGAGCCGGCTGGTGGGCTCGCGCTCCCCGCCGTCGAGCTCGTACCTCAGCGGCACCCCGAACCGGGCCGACACCTTCCTGGCCCGCGTGATCCGGACGAACGGCGAGTCGTCGGAGCGTCCCGCGGCCATCCTGCCGATCACCCGCCCCCATTCGAGCGGCCCCCTGGCGGTCGAGACGCCGACCTCCAGCCAGCCGTCGTCCGGCCGCGCGTCATCGAACGCCTGGACGCCGCCGGCGATCCTGCTCACGTTGCCCAGCAGCAGGCAGCTCGCCCGGCCCTCGAACCAGGTCGTCCCGTCGATCTTGACCGTCATCGGCACCAGCGGCTCGCCGACGTGCCGGACGGCCGCCTTGACGTAGCTCAGCTTGCCGAGCCGCTTCTTGGCCCGCCCGCCGGCGTCGGCGATCATCTCGGCCTCGAACCCAGCCCCCGCCATCACCGCGAAGTGCTCGCCGTTGAGCACCCCCAGGTCCAGCTTCTCCCGCCGGCCGTGGAAGCCGATCCGCACCGCCTCGTCGAGGTCGGCGGGGATGCCGAGGTTGGCGGCGAACAGGTTCGCCGTCCCGGCGGGGAGCACGGCCATCGGCACGCCGGAGCCGGCCATCGCGTCGGCACAGCGCTGCACCATGCCGTCGCCACCCCAGACGAACACCAGCTCGGCGCCCCGGTCGAGGGCTTGCCTGACCTTCTTGGGCGCCTTCCTGCTCTTGGGCACCTCGTACCAGAGGAGCTCGCCGGCGCCCTCTTCGGTGATGAGCACGCGTAATCTGTCCAGGCCGGCGCCTAGGGTCTTCTTGCGGTGCGCGACGACCGCCACGATGGGGGACATGCGTTCGGGACTACCCCGGGCACCGGATTTCAGGCGGAGGAATCAATCCCGCGCGCCGGGGTAGCCGTGCGCGAATGAGTATCCACGGCGACCGCAGGCTGGGACTGCGACTGGCGCTCGCCAGCCTGGCGGTGGCACTCCTCATGATCCCGTTCACCCTGTTGCTCGTCGTGGCCAAGATGCCCGTCAACGGGCTGGACGCGGAGGCCGCGCGACATCTGCACGCGTACGCGCTCACCCATCCCGAGGTGACCACGTTCCTCATCGTGTGGACTGACCTGTTCGGGCCGTGGCCGTGGCGCGTCGCGGTCATCGCGTACGCCGGCTGGCTGCTGTACAAGGGCGCGCCGAGGCTGGCCATCTGGGCGGTCACCACCATCACGGTGGGCGGGCTGCTCGGCCTGGCACTCAAGATCGTCGTGGCCCGGGCCAGGCCGCACCTCCCGGACCCCGTCGCGCTGGCGCCGGGCGACTCCTTCCCGTCGGGCCACGCGGTGAACGTGACGCTCGGCGCGGGCGTGCTCGTCCTGCTCGTCCTGCCCCTGCTGCCTCGGTGGGGGCGGGTGGTGGCGTGGGCCGTCGCGTGCTTCCTGGTGCTGTCCGTCGGCTACACGAGGATCGCGCTCGGCGTGCACTGGGTGAGCGACGTGGTCGCCGGGATCGTGCTGGGCGTGGCCGTGATCGCCGCGACGGCGGCGGCGTTCGAGACGTGGCGGCGCGAGCAGGGACGCAGGCCCGCCTCGCCGCCGGTCGAGGGAGTGGAACCCGAGTTCGTGAAAGCGAGCGATGAGCAGAAGTGAAACGTTACGCGTTATCGATCTTGCTGCCGATGATCCTGATGGCCGCCGTGACGTACGGCGTGGGCAGGGCGATCCTCGCCTGGCCAACCGGTGAGGCGTCGGTGAGCCGGAGCCTGGCCGCCGGCCGCACCCCGCTGTGGAACACGCTCACCGACCTGGGCAGCAGCCTGTCGGACACCCCGTACATCGTGGCGCTCACCGCGATCGCCGCGATCGTCTTCAGACTGGTCTACCGGCGCTGGCGCGAGTCGATCTTCCTCGTCGCGGCCGTCTGGAGCCAGTCCCTCATCTTCCTGGCCACCACCGAGGCCGTCGGCCGGCACCGGCCGCCCGTACAGCACATCGACCCGGCCCCGCCCACCTCCAGCTTCCCGTCGGGGCACGTCAGCGCCGCCGTCGCGTTCTACTGCGGGATGGCGCTCGTCCTGAGCACGCATGTCCGCAACAGAGCGCTCCAGGTGCTGATCTGGGCGCTCGGGATCGCCGCCCCGCTCGCGGTCGGCCTGTCGCGCCTGTACCGCGGCATGCACTTCGTCAGCGACGTGCTCTGGGGCACGCTGCTCGGCGTGGGCTGCGTCGTCATGGCCGCCCGCGCGATCCTGTACGCGCGCGAGCGGCGGCGGCAGCGCTCAGAACTCGTTCGATCGGCGTAACCGCGCGGGCCGGCCGTCGGGGTCCACGACGCTCCGGTACAGCGGCATGGCCAGCGCCCGGCGGACCCGGCCGAGCCCGGGTCGCGGGTGCGGGCGCAGCCGTCCCGGCGGGCGGGGCCCCCGGCAGCCGTCCCGGTGCCAGGCCTCCAGCCGCGCGGCGGACTCGGCGAACGCCTCGTAGGCGCTCTCCGGGTCGAGCAGATCGTCCAGGTCGCCGGGGTCGCGGTCCAGGTGCTCGGCGGCCAGCGTGAGCCGGAGCTCCCTGGCGAACCTGCGGGCCCCCGAGGGCGGACGCGGATCGGGCTCGGCGTCGAGCACGGCGCAACTCAGCTCGGAGTCGAACGTCCACGAGCGCAGGTTCACGTTGTCGGAGCCGACGCTCGCCCACACGTCGTCGACCACGCAGACCTTGGCGTGCACGTACACCGGCGTGCCCCGGTGGTTCTCCAGATCGTAGATCGCGACCCGGCCGTCGCCCGCCCGCATCAGCCTGGCCAGCGCTTCCGACCTGCCGATCAGGCTGGCCGGGCCGGCCAGCCAGCCGTCCTGGTCGGGATGGCGGGGCACCACGATGATCATGCGCAGGCCCGGCTCGCGCTCCAGCGCCTGGGCGAACGGCTCGATCACCTCCGTGGACCACAGGTACTGGTCCTCCAGGTAGACCAGCGATCTCGCCCGCGTCAGGACCTTGCGGTACGCCCTGGCCACGCTGCGCTCGCCCTCCGGCGCGAACGGGTAGGCGTGGCGCAGGTGGGGATAGGTCCTCAGGAGCTGCACGGCGTGCGTGCCGGCCGCCGCCGGCGCGGGGCCGGGCTCCGGCAGCGGCGGCACGTCGGCCATCCGGCTCAGGCGGTCACGCAGCCGCCTGAACGGCTGGCGGGTCTCCGGCGCCGGGTCCTCCCAGCGCTCGCAGAAGACCTTCTCCACCTCGGCCACCGCCGGGCCCCTGATCGCCACCTGGACGTCGTGCCACGGCGGGCGATCGCCGTACGCGCCGGGCATCGGCGCCGCCTGCGGGTCGCCCAGGTGCTCGGCGTCGTCGCGGCGGCTGTGGCACAGGTCGATGCCGCCGACGAACGCCACGTCCCGGTCCGGGCCCCCGTTGTCGCGCCGGTCGTGGCGCAGGACGACGAACTTCTGGTGGTGCGAGCCCCCACGCCGCACCCGGGTGTCGAGCAGCGCCTGCCCGCCGGCCGCCTCGATCTCCTCGCCGAGGTGCCGGTTCTCGGCCGAGCTGAAGCGCAGGAAGTCCAGGTGCGAGCGCCAGATCAGCCCTCGTACCAGGGCTCCCCTCTCGGCCGCCCGCGCCATCGCGGCCGCCACCCCGGGGCCGTCCGGCGTGAGCCGCTCGTCGGGGTCGCCGCGCCAGTCGGTGAACAGCAGCAGGTCGTCCTTGCCCAGGCCGGCCAGGCACGCGGCGAGCTCGGCGAAGTAGGTGGCGCCGTGGACGAGCGGGCGCACCAGGTTGCCCTCCGTCCAGGGCTCGAGCTTGGTCGCGTCGTTCCCGCGTTCCGGGCCGGTGAGGAACCAGTCGTCCAGCCTCATGTACGCCGCCAGCGCGCCTCTCCGAAGCAGTATCCGGCGAACAGCAGCAGCCCGAGGGCCACCACCACCAGCAGCCAGGGCCCGGCCGGAGTGTCGGCGAACGCCCTGAGCGTGGCGTCGATGCCCCCGGCCTTGTCCGGGTCGAAGGTGATGGCCGCCTGGACCACGAAGACGCCGGCCAGCCCGGCGATCAGCCCGCGTGCGAGGTAGCCGGCGAGCCCGAGCCGGTCCATCACCGAGCCGGCCCTGCTCGGCATCGGCCTGAGCTCCTTGCGGAACTCCTTCCTGATGCCGTACCGCAGCCAATAGACGCCGAGCGCGATGATGCCGAGCCCGATCGCGCCCACGACGACCTGCCCGCCGGGCAGCTCGAGAAGCTTGCCCGTGAGGTCCTGGGTCCGCTGGTCGTCGGAGGTGGTCTTGTGCGTCAGCAGCATGGTCAGCAGCGTGGAGCACACGAACACGTAGACCGCGACCCGGGCGATCGGCTCCACCCGGTCCTTGAGCCTGTGGGCGCCGAAGATCGCCTCCGACGCCTGCCACACGGTCAGGGCGGCGAACCCGACGACCATGATCCACAAGAGCACGGCCCCGAACGGCAACGACGCGACGGTGCTGATCGCCCCGTTCTTGTCGGCCTGCCGCCCGCCGTCCCCGAACGCGATCTGGACGGCCAGCACCCCGATCAGCCCGTACAGCACGCCGCGGCAGACCAGCCCGACCCGCGCCAGCTTGTCCATGGCGGGGCTGTCGGCCGCCTGTCGTGCTTTGGCTTTGGCTTTGGCTTCAGCTTCGGTCATGACTTCTCCCAAGAGCTCGTCAAGACCGGCGAACTGCCCCGAATCGCGCGTCGTAGACCTTCACCCGCCGCGACCGGCGGCGACGCCGGCAGGCGGGCCGCCGGAAACCGAGATCACTCGCCGAGATCGAGATCGGGCGGCCTGGCGGCGGAGACCATGGGGGCGGCGTCGCCGACGTGAACGGCGGGCAGGCCACCCGTCCAGGCCCTCACCCACGACGGCTCGGCGCTCATCCGGCCAGGAAATCCCATGGATCACCTGGCGTGCAAGGCCCGCGGGTTACCGTCCTGGGCCGCTGAGCCCCAGCGTCAGGGCAGGGAGCCGGGACTGTCGTCGGCGCGGTGGGACGTCAGGCGGTCGGGGTTCGGCCAGCGTACGCCGTGGGCCCAGCCCGCCCGCTCGAACCAGCGGATCAGCCGCGCGCTGGGGTCGAGCTGCCCCTTGAGCACGCCGTGCCGGGCGCAGGTCGGCTCCACGTGGTGCCAGTTGTGCCAGCCTTCGCCGAGCGTCAGCATCGCCACCCACCACACGTTGGACGAGCGGTCCCGGGTGCGGAACGGGCGGTCGCCGAAGGTGTGGGCGATCGAGTTCACCGACCAGGTGACGTGGTGCACCACGGCGTAGCGGACCAGGCCGCCCCACAGGAGCCCGCTCCACGCTCCCGGCCACGACATCGACCACAGCCCGCCGGCGGCGGCCGGGAGCGCGAACGACAGGAGCACGACCGCCGGGTAGGCGGCGTCGAAACGCCGCACGTCCGGGTCGGCCAGCAGGTCCGGCACCCAGTGCCGGCGGCTGGAGCGATGACGGGCCGTGTAGAACCAGCCGATGTGGGCGTGCAGCATGCCGCGCAGCAGCGCCAGGCCGCTGTCGCCGTAGCGCCACGGCGAGTGCGGGTCACCTTCGCGGTCGGCGTACTTGTGGTGGCGGCGGTGCTCGGCGGCCCACAGCGTGAGCGGGCCCTCGACGGCCATGCCGCCGGCCAGCATGAGCGCGATCCGCAGCGCCCGGTTGGCCTTGAAGGCGCGGTGGGTGAAGAGGCGGTGGTAGCCGATGGCGATGCCGAAGATGCTCACCAGGTACATCGCGACCGCGATGACCAGGTCGCGGGGGCCGATGCCCCAGCCCCAGGCGGCCGGCACCGCGAGGGCCAGCAGCAGCACGGGCAGGACGACCAGGACGACCAGATAGGCGGTGCGGCGGCCGGTGGTGAGCGTCACCGTCTCCACCGTGCCCGGCTGCGGCATGGGTGACGTCACGTTTCCTCCCATGAGCGATACAGGACGATCGGGCTCCTCATTCAACGGCCACGCCCATGGAGTGCGGCAATGTCCTGACAGTAACGGCGTGATTACCGTACGGAAGCAAAACAATGCACTCCGTCGTCATGAAGAAAACGTGCGACACCTCCCTAGATTGTGATTGCACAACGTGATCATCCTTGTGCGCTCCGGCATCAGGCGGAAGGTCCACGGAATGGGTGCTGTCGATCAGGCGACCACGGGCGGGCATCTGGAGAGGTACGACGAGGCGCTGGCCCGGGATCCGATGTCCGCGTTCGGCCTGGTCCGGGAGTGGATGCGGACCGGCTGGCGGAGCCTGTTCGCCGAGTTGCGCGAGCGGCGCCCCGTCTTCGTCACCCCCGCCTTCACGGTCGTGACCCGCTTCGCCGACGTCATCGAGGTGCTCTCCCACGAAGAGGTCTTCTCGGTCCGCGCCTTCGGTCCGCGCCTCGACGCCGCGCTGGGCGCCCCGTTCATGCTGGGCAGGGACGCCACGCCGATGAACTGGCGGGAAAAGGGCCTGATGCAGCTCATGCTCGACCCGCGGGACGCGGCCGGCGTGCGCGAGCTGACCGGCCGCCTGGCCGACGAGCTGCTCGACGTCGCCTGGCCCGACGGCCGCCTCGAAGCGGTCGGCGGGCTGTTCCGCCCCGTCGCCCTCGGCGTGTGCGCGCGGTATTTCGGCGTTCCCGGCCCCGATCCGCAGACCCTGGGCCGGTGGACGCGGGCCATCGTCGCCGACGGCTTCGCCAACTTCCTCGGCGATCCGCAGCTCCAGGCCGCGTCCGTCGGAGCGGGCCGCGAGCTGGTCGGATACCTGCGAGACCGCCTCGCCGCGCACCGGGCCACGCTGCGGGCCGGAGGGGACCTCCCCGACGACGTCTTCACCCGCCTCGTCCGATCCTCCTTGCCCGCCGGGACCGGCGTGACCGACGACCGCATCGTGATCAACATGGCCGGGCTGCCGCTGGGCTTCGTGGAGAGCGCGCCGGGGGCCATGGCCGAGGCGGTCGAGCAGCTCCTGCTGCGCCCGCGGGTGCTCGCGGAGGCCGCGGCCGTCGCCGGGGACCCCGAACGGTTCGATCCGTACGTCTGGGAGGCGCTGCGGTTCAGCCCGTTCTTCAAGCTGCTTCCCCGGATGTGCGAGCGCGACCATGTCCTGGCCGCCGGCACCCCGCGCAGCACGGTGATCCCCGCGGGCACGTTCGTGCTCGCGGCGCCGGCCTCCGCCATGTTCGACGCGGCCGTGGTGCCGGAGCCCGGCGAGTTCCGCCTCGACCGCCCCCGCCACCATCAGCTGTTCTTCGGCTCCGGCCATCACGCCTGCCTCGGCGTGCACGTGGCCGGCCCGGTGATCGCCGAGACCGTACGCCGCCTGCTGCTGCGTCCCGGCGTGCGGCCGCTCCCGCCACCGGCGGGCCGCGTCGAGCGGACGCTCGGGATCTTCCCCGACACCTTCGCCCTCGGGCTGGGCACCGACGGACAGGAAGGCTGACGATGGCGGCGAGCCGAGCACGCAGCATCGCCACGGATGGTCTCGCCAACCGGCTCAGGTTCCTGGCCCTGACCAACGGCCGGCCGTTCTGGGACCTCGTGCAGAGAAGCCGGCCGGTCCGGAGCCGGGTCAACGCCTCGCTGATCGACCATGCGATCCGCGAGATGCCGCCGCGCCCCGAGCCGCTGAGTACTATGGCCGACTACACCTCGTGGGCCTCCTTGACCGACCGCACCTACAGCGGCAGGCACCTGCCCCCGGTCCCCGTCGCCGAGGGCAAGCGGCCCACTCCCGAGAGCGCCGGCGGCCTGTTCGCCCGCGGCGAGTCCATGATCCCCTGCCCGCGTTCCACGGTGCTCTTCGCGTACTTCGCCCAATGGTTCACCGACGGTTTCCTGCGCGGCGACACCAACGTCCCGCGCGACCCGCGCAAGAACAGCTCCAACCATCACATCGACCTGAACCAGGTGTACGGCCTCCACGAGGCGGCGACGGCCGCGCTGCGCACGTTCGACGGCGGGCTGCTCAAGAGCCAGCTCCTCAACGGCGGCGAGTTCCCACCCTACCTGTGCGAGAACGGCAAGATCAAGCCGGAGTTCGCCCCGCTGAGCGTCATCCGCTTCGACCAGCTCTCCGACGCGCAGCGCGACACGCTGTTCGCCACCGGCAGCGACCGGGGCAACGGCCAGATCGGCTTCACCATGCTCACGGTGCTGTTCCTGCGCGAGCACAACAGGGTCGCGCGGCTGCTCGCCCGGGAGCATCCGCGCTGGGACGACGAGCGGCTGTTCCAGACGGCCCGCAACATCCTCATCGTGCTGCTGATCAAACTGGTCGTCGAGGAGTACATCAACCACATCACCCCCTACCACTTCCGGTTCACCCTGGACCCGCGGCTGCAGGCGCGGCTGGAGCGCGCGCCCTGGCACCGGCAGAACTGGGCCTCGGTGGAGTTCAACCTCGTCTACCGCTGGCACAGCCTGATCCCGTCCCACCTGTCGGTGGGCGGGCGCGACCTGCCGATGGCCGAGACCTTCTTCGGCAGCGCGCTGATCCCTGGGCCCGGCCTCGGGCGGCTGTTCGAGGACGCCTCCTGCCAGCGGGCCGGCCGCATCGGCCTGTTCAACACCGACCCCGTCCTGCGCGAGATCGACGTGGCCAGCATCGCCGACTCCCGGGCGCTCGACCTGGCCCCGTACAACAGCTACCGGGAGCACTGCCGCTTCCCCAGAGTGCGGGCCTTCGAGCAGATCTCCGGCGACCGGCGGGTCAGCGGCGCGCTGCGCGAGCTCTACCGCGACGTGGACGACGTCGACCTGTACGTCGGGCTGTTCGCGGAGGAACCCGGATCCCCCGCCGCGATCCTGCCTCCGCTGCTGACCAAGATCATCGCTATCGACGCCTTCTCCCAGGCGCTCACCAACCCGCTGCTGGCGCCGCGGATCTTCAACGCCGCCACGTTCTCCCCGCAGGGCGTGCGGGTCATCGCGGCCACGCGCACGCTGTCGGACGTGCTGCGCCGCAACACGCCGGAGGACCCGGCCCCCCGCCTCGTCAGCATGTCCCGGCGGCCCCGGCCATGACCGGGGAGAAGGATCCGTCCGCCGGGCCGCTGCGCGCCGCGGCCCGCGAGCTGGTGGACATCGCGGTCACGATCCAGGACGCGGCGGCTCACGCCACCGCCGCGCTCACCGACGGCGCGCTGCTGAGCGCCCTGCCGCACGCCCCCTCGGCGGCCCGGCCCGCCTACCGCGCGCTGCTCCGGGCCACGACGAACGGTCAGGGCCTCGGGTGCACGTTCACCGGCGGCCGGCTGGCCACCGCGGCCGCCAAGGCCGGCGCCATGCTGGGGGCCGAGAGCCTGGCCGTACGCGTGCTGGCCACGTCGCTGCGGTTGCGCGTGGCGGCCGTGGCGATCGCTCACCCGGAGCTGATCGAGGACCCCATGCTGGCCCGGCTCATCGACGCGGCCGCCGCCGACCGCGATCTGGAGGCCGTCCGGGCCCTGCGCGCCCTGCTCAAGGACCGTGGTGCGGTGCGCGCCCTCAGCCAGCTCGCCCCGGTCTTCGGCGAGGTCCTCGCGCTGCGCGCACTGCTGGACGAGAACCCGCTCAACGACGCCGCCGCCTGGCTCATCGCGACGGGGAAGGGCTTCGCCACCGCCGATCCGATCACCGGGATGAGCAACAAGGCCATCGCGGTCCTCGACGTCGGGGAAGGCGCCGCGCGCCGGATCGAGCTGGCCGCGGCCGAGTCGGCCCGGCTGTGCACGCGGGGGTCGCTGCTCGGCTTCCTGGGCAACATCAGCACGATCGGCACCACCGGGCGGGCCCTCATCCAGAGCGTCGAAGGACCCGACGGTGTGATCCGCCACGTCCTGCAGGCTCCGGGCATGCGCGTGGGACGTCCCGACGGCGCCTCGCCCCAGGACCTGCTCGGCGCGTTCAGCAGCGCCGTCCTGGCCAGCAGCCCCTACAGCCGCGCCCTGGCCGAGGCCGTCGCCGACTACGGGCTGCCTGCGGGCGCCGAACTGGCGCTCGTCGGGCACAGCGCGGGCGGAGCGGCGATCATGAACCTGGCGCAGGACCCCGGCTTCTGCGCCCGTCACACGGTCACCCACGCCGTGGCCGTCGGCTCGCCCGTCGACTTCAAACGCCCCGCCGACCCGCGCATCTGGGTGGCCAGCGTCACCAACCAGCACGACATCATCCCCACCCTCGACGGGCAGGGCGCCGGCACCTGCTTCGACCTGCATCCCGACTGGTACGTGGTCGATTACGGGGATTCCACCCACCTGTTCCCGCTCTGCCACAGCATCGAGCACTACCTCGCCAACCTCACCGACGACCTGCCGGAGGCTCGCGATCTCATCGACGAGCGGCTCACGCCGTTCCGGGGGCAGGTCGTGCGTTCCCAGGCGTACCTGCTGTTCGACCGCCCGCCCGACCCGGGGGAATCGCCCTTCCTGACCGTGCCCACCCGCGCCGTGGACAGTCCTGAGGGAACCGTCGAGCTGCCGATCAGGTGCCGCGACGGCGACGCGCTCACGGCGTACTTCGCCGCGCGCCCGGCGGCGGTGGCGGGCCTGCTGGAGGGCACGGGGCTCGGTCCCGCCGTACGGGTGGCGGGCCGGGCGCTGGTCGCCGTGCACGCCGCCTGGAACCGGCACACCAGTGCGGGCGGTTACGGGGAGTTGCAGGTCGGCGTCGTCGTGGCTGGCCCGTTCCGCCGACGCTCCCGCTCTTCCGTCCGGTCCGGCCTGCCGGGGCGAGGCTCCCGTCTTTCCGTCTGGCCCGACCTGCTGCGGGCGGCGGACCTGCGCCGCTCCGGCAGCTTCCTCGTCGGCTCCGCGGTCGACACCACGATCGTGCGCGCCCTCGGCCCGCGGCTGTGGGGCGGCGCGACGTACCTGACGCCCCTGGAACTCCGGCTCGGCACCCGGTCCGCCCACGTCAGCGCCGGTCAGATCCTCACCCTGCGTGGCAGGCTCGGCCCGGGACTGCCGCTGAGCGATCCCGGGCTGGTCGGCTACACCCGCGAGGCCGGTGCCGTGCTGCGGTCCTGCGTACGGGCCCGCGGGCAGGCCCGGCTGCACCCGGCGCCGTCACTGCGGCTGGTCGTCGAGCCGCAGTCGGCCCACCCGCTGGCCGGCCGGCTGCGCGAGCTGGGGCTCGACGGCGCCCGCCCGCTGCTGTGCCTGTCGGCCACCACCCGCCAGACGCTCCGGGACGCCGCCGTCCCGGTGCCGCCCGCGTGACGGAGGAGCCATGTCCGCCCGGATCGCCGCGATCCTCGCCCACGCCGAAGTCCTGCGTTCGGACGCCCGCGCTCTCGCCGCCTGCGCCGAGCGCCTGCGCGCGGTCGAGGCGGGGCTGCAGGCCGGCGGCGGGGCACCGCCCTGGCTGCACGCGTCGGTGACCGCCCACCTCGCCGCCTGCGCGGCGGCCGCCGCCGACCTGGAGACGGCCGCGCAGCGCCTGAGCCGCTACGCGGACGAGGCGACGCCGGGGAGACCCCTCAAGATCGTCCCGCGGCGCTGAGCCGCCTGTCCGGGCGCCGGCCCCCGCCGCCGGGCCGGGCCAAAAGTCCGTTGAATGCCCTGTTGCCGCCCTGGTCCGCGCTGTTTCCCGTACTGAGAATCAGTGCTGTGCACCCTGAGGAGGCGGATATGGCACACACTTTGCGGAAGCCGGCCATCGTCCTGAGCACGGCCGCCATGCTGGGCACGGCCATCGCGCTGGTGACGGGCGGGACCGCGAGCGCCGACCAGGCGTCGTCGGGCATGGCGCTCGCGGTCACCTGTGGAGACGGCTCGCTGTCAGGCGACTGGTACTTCGAATCTTCGCACTACAACCCCAACGCGTGCGCCAAGTGCCAGGAGGCGGGCGCCAGGCTCGAGGCCACGGGTTACTGGCGCGCCTACTGCAAACGGCGGTACAACCCGGCCGGCACGCTCACCCGGGTGGACCTCTATCGCTTCTGCCTGGCGTGCCGGAGCACCGAGGCGGCCCGCGCCGAGCGCCCCTGACGGGTGTCCGCCCCGCCCGCCCCGCGGGTGGCGGAGGTCGAGCCCGGCAGGTCGACCCGGGCGCGGTAGACGGGTCCGCCGCGTACCGCGAGCGGCACGAAGGTGCACAGGATCCCGGTCCCCCCGGCCGACGCGGCGAACACCGCGGCCGGCCACATCAGGTACGGCGAGCGCAGGCCCGCCAGCACCCCCGCGGCCCGCCCGGCGACCGCCGGACGGCCCGGCAGGAACGGGACGGTGAGGACGGACAGCACGGGGACGGCGGCGGTGGCGACGAAGACGGCCTCATAGCCCGCGACCTGCGCGAGCCAGGTGCCGGCGGGCAGCGCCAGGAGCGCGCTGACCCCGCTGACCAGGCCCACCAGCGCGAGCCCCTCACCGCGCCGCTCGGCGGGCAGCAGCTCTGCGGTGAGCGCGCCGCCCGCCACGACCGTGACCGCGAAGCCGAGGCCGCGCAGCGCGCTGACGGCGATGACGGCCGCGGCGTCCGAGGACGTCAGCAGCACGAGGGTGGGCCCGCCCAACGCGACGTGGCCCAGGCCGAGCGCCCACCGGTAGCCGAGCCTGGCCACCAGGGCCGGTGCCGCCAGTTCGACGGCCACGGTGGTCACCAGGAGCGCGGCGTTCGCGGCGCCGGCGGCGGTGGCGCCCGCCGACCGCTCGGCGTACTCGGGAACGACGGCGAACGGCAGGAAGAACCCGATCGACGAGGCCACCACGGTGGCCATCCGCACCAGCAGCGCGCCGGTGACGATCGGCGGGCGCGCCGCCGTACGGGTGGTGGTGATCATGGCCGCGGCTCCCCTCCTGCGGTGTGCCCGCCGAGCTCCGCCTCCAGCGACTTCAGCGCGTTGCGCATGTGCTGCTCGAGCTGGGAGGTGTCGTGCTCGGTGAGGAAGGCGGCCTGCTCGGTGTGGACGAGCCTGGTGCCCCGTCCGTGCCGGACGAACTCGATCGTGGCCAGCGAGACCAGGACGCGTACCTGGTCGAGCAGCACGTCGTAGCTGTAGACGATGCGTTTGCTCGGCACGATGTCGAGGTAGCGGGCCTGGACCGTGTGCGCGGGGCCGTCGGTCCGGGTGCCGTGGTACCGCTCCACTCCGTCGACGCGGAAGTCCAGGTCGAGGCGCGGGTTCCAGCCGGGGGGACCGCCGGCCCAGCGGGCCTTGACGGCCGGGTCGGCCCAGGCGGAGAAGACCTCGACCGGCGGGACGGCGTAGACGTGCGCGGCCACGAGGGTGGCGTGCTTGATCATGGGAGCCTCTCGTTGTCCGTTCGCTGCCTGCGACTTTGACCTGCCGCAACCGGCCTGGACATCCGTGCGGGCCCCCTGATCGCCACGGAGGGGGTACGGATTCGCCGCGGAAGGAGCACGGGGTGGGGAGCACGTGCGAGTCGGCGAACCGCGGATTGTGGCACTGCTCCGCCGCCCGGCCCGCACCGGCCGGGCAGGGTCGCGGCGGAGTGCTAATGCCTGGTGACGGCGGCGTGGACCGGATCGTCGATCCCCGTGCGGACCCGGGCCTCGGCGATCCTGGCCAGCGCCGCGCGCGCCTCGGACCGCCTGCCCTCCGGCCGCATGGCCGGTACGGGGTCGAACAGCGTCACTTCGACGACCAGGTCACGGGTCCCGGCCACCCGGACGATGGAGGCGAGCAGCGAGTCGTCACCGACGTAGCAGGCGCGGGTCGAGGTGGCCGTCCCTTCGCGGTAGCGCAGCGTGGCCGGGCGGACCGCGGCACCGGTGTCGACGGCCGCCTGGAACACCGCCGGCCGGAAGCGTCCCATGCCCCGCCCGCACCACGTGGTGCCCTCGGGGAAGGCGACGACGGTGTCGCCCTCCCTGAGCGCGTCCGCGACCGCCGCGACGGCCGAGGGCAGCGCGGAGAGCCGTTCCCGGTCGATGAACAGCGCCCCCGAGCCCCTCGCCAGCGTGCGGATGACCGGCCACTCGCCGATCTCGCGCTTGGCCAGCGGCCGCGACGGCAGCGTGGCCGCGACCACCAGCGGGTCGAGCCAGGACACGTGGTTGGCCACGACCAGGGCGCCCCTGTCCGGAGCGGCCGGGGCGCCAGTGACCTCGAGCCGGATCCCGAGCGCGCGCAGGAGCAGCCGCGCCCAGGCCCTGGTCAGCCTCGCCCGCCACGCCGTCCGTACCCGCCCCACCAGGGACACCGGCACCCCGGCGAGCACCACGAGGAGCGCGGCGCACAGCCGGGCGGCCAGGCGGACGGGCCCGGTCGCGCGGGCGGCGGGCGCCAGGCACGCCTGCGCGGTGCAGGGGCCGGACGGACGCCAGGGGTCGGGGGCGGCCGGCGGAGCCGGAACCAGAACCGGGGCCGGGGTCAGGGTCTGAACGGCCGTGTTCACAGCGGCTCTCCCAGGAAGTGGCGCAGGTAGCGGGTGTTCACGTTGGCCATCGAGAGCAGCACGAAGAAGTCGGCGGTGCCGAAGTCCCGGTCGTGCGCGGGCGCCCCGCACACCCACGACCCCAGCCGCAGGTAGCCGCGCAGGAGGGCGGGCGGCACGAACCGGTCGGAGCGCGCCACGCCCCGGGGACGCCACGGCGTGCGCGGCGTGACCCGGTACTCCTCCGGCCCGAGCGGCACCCGATCCACCACGGCGGCGGCCACCGCGCCCGCGTCGTCGAGCGGCACCGAGCAGCAGCCCGCCAGCCACTGGTGACCGCCGGCGACCATGTAGCGCGCGATGCCCGCCCACATCAGCGCGACGACCGCGCCGCCCCGGTGGTCGGGGTGCACGCACGTACGGCCCGCCTCGACCAGCCCCTTCCGGAGGGGCGCGAGCCTGGCCAGGTCGAACTCGCCGTCGGAGTAGAGCCGCTCCGTGCGCCCCGGGGGAAGCAGCCGGTAGGTGCCCACGACCTCGCGGCCGTCGCGCACGAGGAGGTGGTCGCAGTACGCGTCGAACCTGTCCACGTCGAGGCCGGAGACCGGGCTGTCGAGCCGCGCCCCCATCTCCTCGGCGAAGACCTCGTGCCGCAGCCGCTGCGCGGCCTGGACGTCGGCGGGGCTGGTGGCCATGCCGATCGTGTAGCGACCGGTGTCAAGAGAGATCGTCATGGGCGCGGGTCCTTCCCTGAAAGCGTCTCACGCCTATGTCGACATGCGGAAATGACGTCCGAACCGCACATCGGGGTCAGCGAGGCGACCGCGTGGTGAACCTCGCACGCGCGCGACAAATCGCTTTCTCCACCCGGCCCCGGTTCACTACACTCGCCACTGATCGTCGACGAGGGAGAGGAGTACGGCCGTGCGCCACAGCACCGCTGCCGTCGTCCCCCCGTCGCGCCACGAGGTGATCCTGGTGTCTCCGTCGCCCCGGTGCCGGCTGCGCGGCCGCCACTGGACGACGCCCTGACGACACCCGCCTCCTGGCCTTCCGTCAGGGGAATCGCGCTGTCCTGCTGAACAATCCTCCTGAAAGGGTTTTGGGCTGTGCGCCCCCGAATACCTGACAACCCCCTTGCCATCGTCCGCAACCTCGGCATCCTCGCCCACGTCGACGCGGGCAAGACCACCGTCACCGAGCGCATGCTGTACCTGGCCGGTGCCACGTACAAGCGCGGCGAGGTGCACGACGGCACCACCGTCACCGACTTCGACCCCATGGAGCGCGACCGCGGCATCACGATCTTCGCCGCCGCGGTGAGCTGCGCCTGGGACGGGCACCGCGTCAACCTGATCGACACCCCCGGCCACGTCGACTTCTCCGACGAGGTGGAGCGCTCGCTGCGGGTGCTCGACGGGGCGATCGCGGTGTTCGACGCCGTCGCGGGCGTCGAGCCGCAGAGCGAGAGCGTGTGGCGGCTGGCCGACCGGTACGGCGTGCCGCGCATCGCGTTCGTCAACAAGCTCGACCGGGCCGGCGCCGACCTGGACACGGCCGTCGAGTCGATCCGCCGCCGGCTGCACAAGGCCCCGCTGGTGGTCCAGCTGCCGATCGGGCAGGAGGACCGCTTCACCGGGGTCGTCGACCTGGTGCGGATGCGGGCGCTGGTGTGGGCCGACGGGGTGTGCTCCGCCGGGCCGGTGCCGGAGGACCTGCTGGCGCAGGCGCGGCGGCGGCGCCGGCTGCTCGAGGAGTCGGTGGCCGAGCTGCACGCCGGCGCGCTGGAGGAGTTCTGCGCGCGGCCGTCGATGTCGGACGAGACGCTGGCCGGCGCGCTGCGCGACCTCACGCTCAGCGGCGCGGGCCTGGTGGTGCTCTGCGGGTCGGCCTACCGCGACCGCGGGATCGAGCCGCTGCTCGACGCCGTGGTGGCGTACCTGCCGTCGCCGCTGGACGTGCCGCCGGTGCGGGGCGAGGACGGCGCGGAACGGGCCGCCGACCCGCGGGCGCCGCTGGCGGCGCTGGCCTTCAAGGTGAACGCCACCGCCACCGGGCGGCTGACGTTCGTGCGGGTCTACTCGGGAACGATGCGGAAGGGGGACACGGTGCTTGTCACGGGGCTTGTCACGGGGCTGGACACCGGCGCGGGGCGCACGGAGCGCGTCAGCCGCATCCTGCGGGTGCAGGCCGACCGGCACACCGAGGTGGACCTGGCGGTGGCCGGGGACATCGTCGCGGTCGTCGGCCTGAAGTCGGCCCGCCTCGGGACGACGCTGTGCGCGCCCGGCGCGCCGCTGGTGCTCGAACCCCCGAGCACGGCCGAGCCGGTGGTGTCGGTGGCGGTCGAGGCCCGCAGGAGCACCGACGCCGACCGGCTGGCCTCCGGGCTGGCGCGGCTGGCCGAGGAGGATCCGTCGCTGGCGGTCCGTACGGACGCCGAGACCGGGCAGACGCTGCTGTCCGGGATGGGCGAGCTGCACCTGGAGGTCGCGGTGGACAAGCTCCGGCGCGAGCACGTCATGGACGTCTCCGTGGGCCGCCCGCAGGTGGCCCACCGGGAGACGGTCGTGCGCGGCGTGTCCGGGCTGCTGTACCGGCACGTCAAGCAGGACGGCGGCGCCGGGCAGTTCGCCCACGTCGTGCTGGACGTGGAGCCGCTGGACGGCGGGGACTTCGAGTTCGCCTCGACCGTCGTCGGCGGCCGGGTGCCGCGCGAGTACGTGCGCGCGGTCGAGGCCGGCTGCCGCGACGCCCTGGCCGACGGCCCGCTCGGCGGCCACCCGGTGACCGGCCTGCGGGTCACGCTGACCGACGGGGCCACCCATCCGAAGGACTCCTCGGACCTGGCGTTCCGCACGGCGGGGCGGCTCGGGCTGCGCGAGGCGCTGCGGGCCAGTGCCATGCAGCTGCTGGAGCCGGTGGTGGAGGTCACGGTCACCGTGCCCGGCGACGCGGCCGGCGGCGTGCTCGGCGACCTGGCCGCCAGGCGCGGCCGGATCTCGGGCTCGTCGGCGCGGGGCGGGACGGTGGTGATCACCGCCGTGGTGCCGCTGGCCGAGGTGTTCGGGTACGCGACCCGGCTGCGCAGCCGTACGCAGGGCCGTGGCACGTTCACCACCAGGCCCGCCGGTTACGCCCCGGCCCGGTAGGGGCGGCCGGGCGACGCCCGCAGGCCGGACCTGCGGGCGGCGCCTGCCGGGGGAGGCGATCGGATCGGCCATAGTGTGACCATGAGATTGCTGGCCGGGGTCGACGCGGGGACCACGCATGTCAAGGTGGGCCTCTTCGACGAGCGGGGCGGCTGCGTCGCGGCCGTGCGGCAGCCGACCCCGCGCGAGCTGCCCGCCCTCGTCGCCGCGGTGACGGGGGCGCTCGGCGAGTGCGCCGCGCGGGCCGGGCGGGGGCCGGACGCGATCGGGATCGCGGGCATGGCCGAGACCGGCGTGCCCCTCGACCGCGCGGGGCGGCCGCTCGCCCCGCTGCTGTGGTGGAACGACCCGCGGGCCGCGCGGGAGGCCGCCGAGCTGGCCCGGGACGCCACGGCGTTGTACGCGCTGACCGGCCGCCGCGCCGACCCCAAATCGCCGCTGGCCAAATGGCTCTGGCTGCGGGCCCACTCCCCCGAGGTGCTGGAGGCGATGCGGTGGTGGGTGAACGTGCCGGACGCCGTGGCGTACGCGCTCACGGGTCGCCTGCGCACGCACGAGACGCTGGGCGCCCGCACCCTGGCCTACGACCTGGAGGCCAGGGACTACGCCCCGGAGCTGCTCGCGCGGGCCGGGCTGCGCGGCGACCAGTTGCCGGCTCCGGCCGGGTCCGTGGAGCCGGTCGGGCCGCTGACCGCGCAGGTGAGCGGGGTGGCCTCCGGGGTCCCCGTGGTGATCGCGGGCCACGACCACGCGGTGGGGTCGTGGGCGGCGGGGGTGCGGCGGCCCGGCGACGTGGCCGACTCCCTCGGCACGGCGGAGGCGGTGATGGTGCTGTCGGACTCCCGCCCGGATGCGCGTACGGGGCTGGCCCGCGGCATCACGACCGACCCGTCGCTGGACGGGAGGCGCAGGGTGGTGGTCGGCGGCCTGCCGACCAGCGGCGCCGTGCTCGACTGGCTGCTCACCCTCACCGGCAACGGCGAGAGCGGGTACGCGGCGCTGCCCGGGCTGCTGAACGGGGTGCGGTTGCCGACGGGGATCGTGGTGGAGCCGTACCTGCGGGGCCGGAGCGCTCCCGCGCCCGACCGCGGCCGGCGCGTGACGGTGTCGGGGCTCGGGCCGGAGCACACGCCGGGCGACCTGCTGGCGGCGGCCGTCGAGGGCACCTGCCTGCACGCCCGCTGGATGCTCGACGAGCTCGCCGCCGTCACCGGCACCGCTCCCGAGCGCCTGGTGGTCCTCGGCGGGCAGGTCAGGATCCCGCTGTGGATGCGGGTCAAGGCCGCGGTCTCACCCGCCCCCGTCGAGGTGGTGCGATCCGATGACGCGGTCTGCGCGGGCGCGGCGCTCATCGCGGGGCAGGCGGGCGGGTCGCTCGACGACGTACCCGTGCTCCCTCGCGATCGCCAGCCGCCCGAACCCGAGCTCGCCGCCGCCTACGTTCCCATTTACGAGCGTTTCCTGGCCTCGGCCCGCACACCCCGATAACGGCCCGCCGCCGCAGGCACCTGCGACGACGGCGCCGCAACGTGCTCGGGGACCGGCGGGGCGTGGCAGGGCGGGAGAGGCGGCGCAACGCGGGCGGCGCAACGCGGGCGGCGCGGCACGGGCGGCGCGGCACGGGCGGCGCGGCACGGGCGGCGCGGCACGGGCGGCGCGGGGGCACGTCTCAGGTGACGCGCAGGACGATGCGGCCGCCGGCCGTGCCTGCCGTCTGGCGCTGCCAGGCCGGGCCCGCCTGCGCCAGCGGCACCACCTCGTGGGCCACCGACAGCCGCCCCCGGGCCGCGTGTCCGGCGATCAGCGTGATGGCCTGGGCGCGTTGCTCCCGGGTGAGCTCGTTGTTGGTGTACCCGAGCACCCGCAGCGACCGGCCGCGCAGGGTGGAGGAGTCGAGCGGGCACGTCTCGGAGGCCGAGCCGCCGAGGTTGACGAGCCTGCCGCCCGGCCGGAGGGTGCGGGCCGCCGCGGCGGCCGGGGCGCCGAAGAGGGGGTCGAGCACCAGGTCCACCGGCCCGTCGCAGGCGGCCGAGAGGCGGGCGGCGAGGCCGGCCACGTCCTGCGTGCCGAGCTCCACCACCGCGTCCGCCCCCGCCCGCCGCGCCCGTTCCCGGCCTTCGGGAGAGCGGGCGGCCGCGACGACCCGGCGCGCGCCGGCCAGGCGGGCGAGCTGAACGGCCGCCTGGCCCACCACGCCCCCGGCGCCCAGCACCACCACCTGCTCCCCCGCCGCGAGCTCGCCGCGCCAGGTCAGCGCCAGGTGGGCGGCCACGGCCGACAGGCCGAGCGCGGCGACGGCGTACGGGTCGGCGCCGGCGGGCAGCTCCACCAGGTCCTCCGAACGCACCACGGCCAGCCCCGCCATGCTCCCGTCGCCGGGCGCCATCCCGGCCGTGGTCGGGAACCACACGGCCCTCTCCCCGACGGTCCCGACGCCCTGGACGCCGGGCACGTAGGGGACGGCGGGCGTGCCGAAGTAGGAGGCGCCGCCCGCGCACAGCAGGTCCAGCGGCGTGACGGGGGCGGCACGTACGCGCACCAGGCTCTCCCCCGGCCCGGCCACCGGCACGGGGACGTCGCCGACCACGGGCGGCCGGCCGCACGTCTCGATCCGGGCCGCGCGCATCCGGCCGGGGTCACCGGTCCCGGTGGCGGTCATCAGGTCGCGATGTCCGGGTACGGGAGCCGGAAGCTTGCCAGCCGCCGGGCGTACTCCGTCTGGAAGCCCAGCGGCGGGTGGTCGCGCTCGAACATCGCGATGAACAGGGTCAGCGTGAGGAACGGGTGCGCCCCCAGCTCGAACAGCTTCGGGTAGTCGTGCGCGGCCAGCGCCTCGCGCTCGGCGTCGTCGAGGCGCAGCCACGTGGACGACTCGCCGGTGTGGCAGCCGAGGATGCGGTTGGCGTACTCGGACTCCCACCACTCGACGGTGGCGCGCGGCTCCTCGCGGTAACGCTCGACCAGCTCGGGATCGCGGTCGACGGTGAAGAGGAACTTGTTCAGCAGATACTTGCTCATGCGCCCTCCTTCGTCGGGCACATGAGCATGCTGCTGTGCCCATTGGTTCGCTCGCTCCGCTCGCTCACGCAGCCCCTCCGCTCGGATACCAGGTGAAGTACGCCTCCATGGTGTGGAACAGGTCGTAGGTGTCCACGTAGTCGGCCTTGCGGCCCTCCCCCGCCACCCCCATCATCAGCATGAAGTCCATGAACCCGTGAGTGGCGTTCCCCGGCAGGTGGAGGCTGTCCAGGGTGACCTCCGACAGGCATCCCTCGATGTCCCCGGTGGAGATCCACTCGACGGCCTTGCGGTCGAACTCCGGGTCGGGCCCGTGCGGCCCGAACTGGCGCGGCCCGCCGAGCTCCAGCGACAGGTGCCCGGTGCCGATGACCGCCACCCGCCGGTCCGCCGGCCACGACTCCACGAGCTGCCTGATCGTCCGCCCGAGCTGCACGAACCGCTGGGGACGCGGCAGCGGCGGGGCGAAGATGTTGGTGTAGACGGGCACGATCGGCAGGTCGGCCTCGGGACGCAGGGTGATGATCGGGCACGTGATCGAGTGGTCGATGCGCAGCTCGTTGCTGAAGGCGAGGTCGAAACCGGCGTCCAGGCCCTCGCGCAGGAGGTACGCCGACAGGTCCTCCTGGCCCTTGAGCACCATCCGGGGTAACCCGAACTCGCGTTCCTCGTTGTAGAAGTTCGCGTCGTAGAAGGGCGCCTTGCCGACCAGGAACTGCGGCATGTTGTCCAGCCACAGCTGGTGGAAGTGGTCGGAGCCGACCATCACCAGCACGTCGGGCCGCGCCCTCGTGAGGGTCTGCCGGAACGCCTCCACCTTGCGCACCCACTCGTCGGCGAACGGCGGGCGGTCCTCGCCGGTGGAGGTGCTGGCGCGGTAGTAGAAGGGGTGGTGGGTGGATGCGATGACCGCGACGAGTTCAGCCATGCGTACCTCCGTTGGCGGCATACGGCTCGGGCGGGACGGGACGGTTGTTGAGGTCCACCGAGAGGAAGATGTCGTTGGCCACGGGACGGCGCAGCTCCTCGGCCAGCTGCCCGATCAGCCCGGCCGTCCTGGCCAGCAGCGCGAAGCCGCGCAGCAGCTCCAGCGGCAGCCCCAGGTCGGCCAGGGCCGCGCCGCACGCGCCCGCCCCGTTGAGCGGCAGCGTCCGGCCCAGGATCCGGGGGTGCACGCGGCCGACGGCGGCGAAGAGCGACAGGTGCGGCCCGAACAGGCCCTCCTCGGCCGCGATCTCGAACAGCCGGGCCGTGCGCGGGTCGCCGTCCTTGTGGACGTGGTGGCCGAGGCCGGGGACGCGCCCGCCCGCCGCGCTCCGGGCCCGTACGGTCTCCAGCGCCAGGGCGTCCCAGCCGGCGTCGTCGGCCGGGAGGGGGTCGTGGGCCCGCAGCACGTCGGCGAGGAAGCGGCCGCAGTCCTCGGTGACGCCGAGGAAGCGGGAGCCGCCGCCGAGCAGCCCGGCGGCCAGCGCTCCCTGGACGGAGTCGGGCGCCGACAGGTACGTCAGCCGCGTCACGATCGCGGTGGGCGTGAACCCGTGGTCGGCCAGCGCGGCCAGCACGGCCTCGAACACGCGTACCTCGCCGCGGGCCGGGCGGCGCTGCGTGGCCAGCCAGAACGCCAGCTCCCCGAAGCCCACCTCGCCCATGACGTCGGCGGCCAGGTCGTGCCCGAGCAGGGTGATCGTCTCCCGCGAGGACGCCCCGAGCGCGGTCGGATACACCTTCGGCTCCCCGGCACGGCCGCCCCCCACGCCGACCGCCTCCTGCGCGTGCCCACCACCCACGCCGACCGGCTCCTCTCCGTTCTCGCCACCCACGCCGGCCGGCTCCTGCGCGTTCCCGCCGCTCACGACCGCGCCTCTCCGGGGGATCCCTCCGGCGGCTCGGGGAGGGTGAGCCACTTGCGCAGCTCCGTGCCGTGCTCGTCGAGCTCCGGCGGCGGCAGCCGGTAACCCGCGGGCGTCTCCGAGAACCGGATCGGATGCCGCGTCGTCGGCACGGCCCGTTCCCCCTCCCCCACCACGACCACCGGTTCGAGCCCGAACCGCTCGGCCACCGCGAACCCGCCGTCGATCGTGTTGATCGGCCCGCTCGGCACCCCCGCCTCCACCAGCAGGTCGAACCACTCCTCCGCCCGCCGGGTCACGAGCCGCTCCACGAGGATCGGCCTCAGCTCCTCCCGCCGCGCGGTCCGGTCGGCGTTGCGGGCGAAGCGCGGGTCGGCGGCCACCTCGGGGATGCCCAGCACCTCGCACAGCTTGCGGAACTGCCCGTCGTTGGCGGCCGCGACGATCAGCTCGTGGTCCGCCGTCGGCAGCGGCTCGTACGGGAACACGCTCGGATGCGCGTTGCCCATCCGGTACGGCACCACGCCCCCGGCCACGTACGCCGAGCTCTGGTTGACCAGCCCCGCCAGCGCCGACGACAGCAGGTTGACCTCGACGTGCTGCCCCCGCCCGGTGGCCTCCCGATGCCGCAGCGCGGCGAGGATGCCGATGACGGCGTGGTTGCCCGCCATCACGTCGAACACCGAGATCCCGGCCCGGTACGGCGGCCCGCCGGGATCGCCGGTCAGGCTCATCAGCCCCGACATGGCCTGCACCATCAGGTCGTATCCCGGCACCCGCGCGCCCGCCCCGGCGCCGAACCCGCTGATGGAGGCGTACACGACGCCGGGGTTCAGGGCCCGCACGGCCGGGAAGTCCAGCCCGTACTTGGCGAGCCCGCCCGGCCGGAAGTTCTCCACCAGCACGTCCGCGCGCCGGGCCAGCTCCCTGGCCGCCTGCGCGTCGGCAGGGTCGCGCAGGTCGAGGGCGATCGACCGCTTCCCCCGGTTGACCCCGAGGTAGTACGTGGACACCTCGCCCCGCGCGGGCGGCGTCCACGACCGGGTGTCGTCCCCGCCGGGCGACTCGACCTTGACGACGTCGGCCCCCAGGTCGGCCAGGAGCATCGTGGCGTACGGCCCCGCCAGGACCCTGGAGAAGTCGGCCACCAGCAGGCCGGACAGCGGCCCCTCAGCCACGATGCGACTCCCCTTTCCGCGTCCGTTGAACGGACATATGTCCGCTGAGCCTGATCTCATCATCGACGCGAGCCCGCGTCAACCGTCTTGACACGTGGACGAGCGCTCATCACAGTGACTGTGACCGTGTAGCGGACAATCGTTCGCAAGGAGCGTGTGCCATGAACGAGTTCGAGGCCGGACGGCCCGTGGTGCTGCGCGGCGGCACCGTGCTGCCCATGTCGCCCCGTGGGAGCAGGCGGGTTCTGCCCCGCACGGACGTCCTGGTGACCGGGGACAGGATCGCCGCCGTCGGCCCCGAGCTGGCGGCGCCCGAGGACGCGGTCGTGATCGACGCGTCCGGCGGCCTGGTCATGCCGGGCATGATCGACACCCACCGGCACATGTGGCAGACGGCGCTGCGCGGCTACGGCGCCGACTGGACGCTCACCCAGTACTTCGTCTGGTTCTACCTGGAGCACGGCAAGCTGTTCCGCCCCGAGGACATCCACGCGGGCAACACCCTGGCCGCGATCGAGGCGCTGGACGCCGGCGTCACCACCGTCGTGGACTGGTCGCACGGCCTGCGGACCGTCGACCACGCCGACGCCGCCGCCGACGCGCTGGAGTCCGTGCCCGGCCGGTACGTGCTCGCCTACGGCAACATCCAGCAGCCGCCCGCCGAGTGGACGGCCGCGCCCGAGTTCCGCGACTTCGTGCGCCGGCGCGTCACCGGCGGCGACATGCTCGGCTTCCAGATCGCCTTCGACGTGCTCGGCGACCCCTCCTTCCCGGAGCGGCCCGCGTTCGAGGTGGCCCGCGAGCTCGGCGCCGCCGTCACCACGCACGCCGGCGTGTGGGGCGCCACCAGCGACGACGGCATCCGCCTGATGCACGAGCACGGCTTCATGACGCCGGAGACGATCTACGTGCACGCGGCCTCGCTGTCGGCCGACTCCTACCACCGCATCGCGGCCACCGGCGGCTCGATCTCGGTCTCCACGGAGAGCGAGCAGAGCGCCGGCCAGGGCTACCCGCCCACCTGGGCGGTCCGCGCCCACGGCATCCCGGTGTCGCTGTCCATGGACACCAGCGTGTGGTGGAGCGGCGACCTGTTCTCGGCCATGCGCGCCACGCTCGGCGCCGACCGCTCGCGCGAGCACCTGGAGGCGCACGCCAAGGGCGAGACGGTCACGCACTGCGGCCTGCGCGCCGACCAGGTCGTGGAGTGGGCGACCCGGGGCGGCGCCCGGGCGCTGGGCCGCGACGATCTCGGCGTCGTCGAGCCCGGAGCAAAGGCCGACCTCGTGCTGGTCAAGAACGAGCACTCGCCGGTGTCGTTCCCGATCCTCAACCCGTTCGGGCACGTCGCGTTCCAGGCCCAGCGCGGCGACGTGCACACCGTCATCGTCAACGGCCGCGTGGTCAAGCACGAGCACCGCCTGCTCGGCGTCGACCTCGCCGCAGCCCGCGCGCGGGTCGAGCGCACGGTCGAGCACCTGCGCTCGACGATGGGCGACGAGGCCTGGGAGAAGGGCATGAACCCGGACATCCCTTCGGCGAAGGTCCTCGACAACCCGTACACGTACACCGACTACCGCAGCGACGCCACCCACCGCCTCTGATCGGCCGCTGTGCGGACGGGCGACCGTCTAAAGTCGGATCGAACGGATTCCGAGCGAGGCGAGGGCGTAGATGGCACGCGGTGACACCGGACCTGACTTCATCGAGGCGCTGGCCCGCGGCCTCGATGTCATCAGGGCGTTCCAGCCGGGACGCCCGGTCATGTCCCTGACGGAGGTGGCCACGGCCGCCGGCCTGGCCCGGCCGACGGCCCGCCGCATCCTGCTCACCCTTCAGGAGCTGGGGTACGCCAGGGCGGAGCAGGGCGGGTTCGCGCTCACGCCGCGGGTGCTGGAGCTGGGCGTCACCTACGTCCGGTCGATGGGGCTGTGGGAGGTGGCCAGGCCGCATCTGGAGCGGCTCGTCACCCAGACCAACGAGTCGTCCTCGATCGCCCAGCTCGACGGCTCCGACATCGTCTACGTCGCCCGGGTCGCGGTGCCGAAGATCGTGTCGCTCCAGGTGCAGATCGGCACCCGCTTCCCCGCGCTCCAGACGTCCCTGGGCAAGGTGCTGCTGGCCGCGCTGCCGCCGGCCGAGGTGGAGCGGGTGCTGGCCGAGCCGAGCCGCTCGGGCATCGAGCCACGGTGGCGCCCGGACGCCAAGGAGCGCGAGGCGGCGCTGCGCGCGGTCCGCGCCAAGGGGTGGGCCGCGACGGACGAGCAGCTGGCGCTGGGGATCCGGTCGGTGGCGGCGCCGCTCAGGGACGGGCTCGGCAACGTCATCGCGGCCGTCAACGTCAACGCCCACGCCGCCGAGACGTCCATGGAGAAGCTGACCGGGGAGCACCTGCCGCTGCTGCTGACGACGGCCGGCGCGATCAGCGCCGACTGGGCGCTCTACCAGGCGGTCCCGCACGTCACGGCCTCCTGAGAGCCGTCCCCGCGCCGCCGGGGTCTTGCCGGTTTGGGCAAGTCCGCCTTGAATGTGCCCCATACGGATGATCCAGGAGGGGCCGATGGGTGGTTTACGGGCGTCCGCAGTCGTTCTGTTGACCGTTCTCACGACGTTCGTGGCCGCGGAGCCGTCGGTCCCGGCGGTCGCCGGGCCGAGCGACCCGGAGCCGGCCTCGCTGGTCACGCTCGCCGTGCCCGACCGCGCCGCGATGGAGCGGCTGGTGGCCGCGGGCGCCGACCTCACCGAGCGGGTGCGGCCGCAGGCGGACGGCAGCGTCCAGGTGGACGCGGTGGCCACGCCCAGCCAGCTCGCCGCCTACGCCGCGCTCGGCGCGACCCTGGCGCCGGGCACGCCGCCCCAGGCGAAGGCCAAGGCCACCACCGTCCAGGACCAGCTCGTCATCGAGCGGGCCGTCTGGATGAAGTCCCGCGAGGGCTACTTCCTGTCGGTGGAGGCGTCCAGCAGCGCGGGCGAGGCGGCCACGCTCACCGTGACGTGGAAGGGCAAGGGCGGCGCCACCGGGCAGGCGCCGATGGTCGCGTACGTGGACGCGGGCGCGTACCTGGGCCACCAGTTCAGCACCCCGGTGCCCGCCGACGCCAGGCCGCAGTGGGTCACCGTCACCTCCGACGGCGGCGGCACGGCCGAGGCCAGGGTCAGGGAGTGGCCCGACGGCGAGCGGCCGGACCGCGCCGGTCCCGGTTACCAGAAGGACTTCGTCACCCAGTACATGCCGCCCGCGCAGCTCAACGAGCGCATCAAGGCGCTGCACCAGCGCTACCCCAAGCTCACCGAGCTGATCACGCT
Source organism: Nonomuraea jabiensis (assembly GCF_014204795.1). Classification (GTDB taxonomy): domain Bacteria; phylum Actinomycetota; class Actinomycetes; order Streptosporangiales; family Streptosporangiaceae; genus Nonomuraea; species Nonomuraea jabiensis. Next base: position 10,555,443 of record NZ_JACHMB010000001.1, read on the forward strand.
GCCGTACCCGACCAACGGCTACCGCCGCCACGCCCAGGCCCTGATCGGCACGCCGCCCGCCGCCGCCGTGGTGATCACCTCGGACGCGTACGGCTCCGAGGGCGGCAACGACCTGGCCGTCGAGCTGGTGAACCCCGGCGCGCCCGGCCGCCCGCCGCAGGTCACCGTGAACGGCAAGCTCATCACGGTCAGCCTGGCCACCGACGCCTCGGGCGCCCCCACCAGCACCGCCGCCCAGATCGCCGCCGCGATCAACGCCACCGCCCGCACCGGGGTCAAGGCCACGACCTACCGCGCCAACGCCGGCGACGGCGTCATGGCGCCCGCGCCGCTCACCCAGCTCAGCGACTTCCTCAACGCACCCGCCAGCGTCTCCCGCGCGCCCGCCCGGGTGCTGGCCCTGCGGATCGGCGCGCACCGCGACGGCAGCCGCACCGGCGTGCTGGCCTACGCCCAGGAGCACGCCCGCGAGTGGGTGGCGCCCCTCGTCGTGGTGGAGGCGGCCGAGCGGCTGCTGCGCAACCACGCCCGCGACCGGGCCACCCGCAGGCTGCTGGAGCGCACCGACGTCTTCATCGTGCCGACCGTCAACCCGGACGGCGCCAACTACAGCTTCTACGACTTCAACGGCCAGCGGAAGAACATGACGAACCACTGCCCGCCGCAGCAGTCCGACCCGGCGCTGCGCAACACCTGGGGCGTGGACGTCAACCGCAACTACGCCGTCGGCTCGCTGTCCGACGGGTACTTCGGCGCCTCGGCCAACTGCCAGAGCGGCACGTACGCGGGCCCCGCCGAGCACTCCGAGCCCGAGAGCCGCAACGTGATGTGGCTGGCCGAGAAGCACCGCAACATCAGGTTCGCGATGAACGTGCACAGCTACGGCGGCTACTTCATGTGGCCGCCTGGCGCTTACCGGCTCGACGGCCGCGTCACCCTGCCCAGGCCCACGGAGCGGCAGGAGGCGTACTTCATGCGCTCGGCCCGCACGATCGAGCAGGCCATCGCCGCCGAGCGCGGCACCGTCATCTGGCCCCAGCAGACCGGGCCCGTGACGGACGTGCTCTACTCCGCGGCCGGCAACTCCGCCGACGAGCTCTGGTACGACCACGGCGTCTACGGGTGGGACTTCGAGGTGGGCGCCGACCTGTGGGACCCCGGGACGCGGACGTGGCAGGCCGTGGGCTTCCAGCCGCCGTTCGCGGAGGGGCACGCGGAGGCGCTGGAGTTCGCGTCCGGGCTGATCTCGCTGGTGGGGGTCGCCGCCGACTACCGAGAACCCTGATCCGCACCTTCTGGAGGACTCCCTTGCGCTTACCCCCTGCCCTGCTCCCGGCTCTGCTCACTGGGTTCCTCGTGGTCCCGCTCGTCCCGCACGCGGTGTCGGCCGACCCGGTCGCGCCGCCGGCGCCGGCCGTGCGCGACTTCGGCAACGGCCCGGAGCGGAACGAGGTCGCCGCCGACGTGCCCGTCCGCGCCGAGGCGCGGACGGCCGCCCCGGCCGAGCAGCCGGGCACTCTGTCGCACGACCGGGGCTACCCCCGGCGGACCCGGCTGCCGGTGCCCCCCGAGAACCCGGCCGACGCCTCGATCAAGCTGGGCCTGGTGCCCCACCACGGCATCGCGCCCCGGCTGAACGACCTCCAGCAGCGCGGTGACCGGGTCAGCGCGCAGGTCATCGGCCGCTCGTACGGGGGCCGCGACCTCTACCTGGTGACCGTCACCGCGCCGGAGAGCGCCGCCGAGACGCGCGAGCAGGAGCGCATCCGCGAGCGCATCGAGAACGACCCGGCCGCCGCCGCCCGCGACCGGAAGCTGATCAAGAGGTACAAGGCGCCGCTCTTCGTCAACGCCAACATCCACGGCAACGAGTGGGAGGGCACCGACGCCGCCCTGCGCGTCATCGAGGAGCTCGCGACCAGCACGGATCCCAAGGTCGCCGACCTGCTGGCGCGCACCCGCCTCTACTTCAACATCACCGCCAACCCCGACGGCCGCGTCAGCGGGGTGCGCCAGAACGGCGCCGGCTTCGACCTGAACCGCGACTTCGTCACCGCCTCCCAGCCGGAGGTGCGGGCGATGCGCCAGATCATGATCGACGCCCAGCCGGTCACAGTGATCGACCTGCACGGTTACGTCAACGGCACGCTCATCGAGCCGACCACGCCGCCGCACGGCGCCAATTACGAGTACGACCTGTTCATCCAGAACGCCTACGCCAACGGCCTCGGCATGGAGGCCGCCGTGAACGGGCTGGGCTACACCGTCGAGAAGGACGGCGTGTACCCGGCGCAGATCCCGTTCCGCGACTCCGCGGAGGGCTGGGACGACTGGCCGCCGATCTTCACCCCGCAGTACGCGCCCTTCCACGGGGCGGTGGCCACGCACACCGTGGAGATCCCGCTGCGGGTCAACGGCTCGGACTACACCCAGCAGCCGGTCGAGGAGCTGCGCCGCCGCTCCGCGATCAACACCGACGTGGCCGCCGCCGCCATCCGGGCCACCTACGCCTTCGTACGTGACCGGCACGACCGGCTGATCGCCGACCAGATCGAGGTGTTCCGGCGGGGCGCGGCCGGGGAGCCGTCGAAGGCGGTGCCGCTCGGCATCGTGCCCGGGTTCGGGCCGGAGGACGTCTACACCACCACCTTCCCCCGGGCGTACGTCATCACCGGCCGGCGCTCGCAGGCGGCCGCCGCGCGCCTGGTGGACCACCTGATCGCGAACGACGTGCGGGTCGAGCGGGCCAGGCACGCGTTCCGGGCGGACGGCAGGACGTATCCGGCCGGATCGTACGTGGTGGACATGCGCCAGCCGAAGCGCGGCCTGGCCAACGTCATGCTGGAGGCGGGCGCGGACATCTCGCCCAGGGTGGATGCCATGTACGACATCTCCGGCTGGAGCCATGGCCTGCTCTGGGGCGCCGGCGTGGACGGCGTCACGTCCCTGCGCGTGCAGGCCGATCCGGTCAAGGTCGCCGCGCCGACCGGTTCCGTGCCGCGTACGCCCGGGGCGCTCGCGCTCAAGGTGGCCGACGCCAAGGACGTCCTCGCCCTGAACGACCTCCTGGCCCAGGGCACGGCGGTCACCTGGGCGGACGGCGCGGCCATCGTGCCCGCCTCCGCGCGGCCGGCCGCCCGCGCGGTCGCCGAGCGCTACGGCGTCGCCTTCACGCCGGCTGGCACGACGTCCGGCGCGCCGCTCTCACAGGTCAGAATCGCCGCCGCCGCCTCGGCCGACGAGCTGTTCACGCTGCGCGAGCTGGGCTTCGCCGTCACCCCCGTCTCCACGGCGGCCCTCAACGCGGGCTACGACTGGAGCGGGACCGACGTGCTGTTCGTCTCCAGCGGGCTGAGCTACACGGCGCTCAACCCGGCGGCCAGGGCGGCGCTGGACGCGTTCCTGACCACCGGCGGCGTGATCACCCGTGGCGGCACCGGGGCGGCCTTCAACGCCGCCGCCGGGCTGCTCACCGCGACTGCCGTCGCGGGCCGCGGCGACGCCAACGGCGTCGTCCGCGTGCTCTCCACGGGCGGGCAGGTCGGAGGTGGCTCGCCGGACCACTCGTTCGTGTACTCGCCGCGCTGGTTCACCGGCCTCGGGCCGGAGGTCACGGTCGAGCAGTCGTACGCGGCCGAGGGTCCGCTGGTCTCCGGCCACTGGCGGCCCGACGCCGGCGGCACCGGCGGCCAGGACGCCGCCAGGGGCCAGGCGGCCGTGGTGAGCGGCAGGGACGAGCGGGGCGCGGCCGTGGTGCTGTTCGGCACGGAGCCGATGTTCCGCAACCACCCCAAGGGGCTGTTCCCGCAGGTGGCCAGGGCCCTGTACTGGGCCTCCTCGGTTACCGGAGCGGCCGTCAAGGGGTAGTGACGCGGTCCAGGAGCTCCAGGAGGTGGTGGTACGGCTTGCCGGTGGCGCGGGTCAGGCCGAGTTCGCAGGTGCGGTTGACCGAGGCGTGGGCGGCGAAGTCCTCCCGCGCCACGGCGGCGGCCTCCGCCCGGGTGGCGGAGGCGGTCAGCTCGGGGTGGAGCAGGCCGCGGTCGCCGGCGAAGGCGCAGCACTGCCAGCCGTCCGGCACGACGACCCGTTCGGCGACCGTCTCGGCGACGCGGGTGATGGCGGCGTCGAGGCCGAGCCGGGTCGAGGAGCAGGTCGGGTGCAGGGCCAGTGAGGGCAGCCGGCGGGCGGCGGGCAGGCGCGGCAGGAGGTGCTCGGCGGTGAAGGCGACCGCGTCGAGCACCCGGACGGCGGGCGAGGCGGCGGCGGTGAGGCGTTCGAAGCCCTCGGTGCAGGAGGCGGCGTCGCTGACGACCGGGATGCGGCCGCCGTCCGTGGCCGCGGCCAGCGCGTCCCGGACCCGGCGGCGCATCACCTCGTAGCCGTCGGTGAGGCCCTTGGACGACCAGGGCGTGCCGCAGCACAGGCTGCCGATCCCGTCGGGCACGCGCAGCCGCACGCCCGCCCGCTCGGCCAGGCGGAGCAGGGCGGCCATCGCGCCGGGGCCGCCCTCGGCGGGGGCGAACAGGGTGTTCAGGCAGGACGGGACGAACACGGCGTCGGCGTCCTCGGCCGGGGCCGGGCGGCGGGGCGTCCCGCCTCGGGGCAGGTCGCGGCTCCACTGCGGCACGGCGTCCTGGCCCGCCACGGCGCGGGCGGCCTTGGCGGCGCCCTCGGCGAGCGGGGCCGGCGCCGCGGCGGCGGCGTCGAGGGCCAGGTCCAGGGCGCGGGTCACGCCGTTCCAGTGCTTGGCGGCGGACTTCCAGCCCGCGCGGGCGGCGCGGCCGTGGCGCTCCTCGCGCAGGCGTTTGGTCAGGTCACCGGTGTTGATGAGGACGGGGCAGGCGGTGGCGCACATGCCGTCCACGGCGCAGGTGTCCACGGCGTCGTAGCCGTACTCCTCCTCCAGCCGTTTCGCCAGCGCGTGGTCGCCCGCCTCCCGGGCGGCGGCCAGCTCGCGGCGCAGCACGATGCGCTGGCGGGGCGTGGTGGTCAGGTCGCGGCTGGGGCAGACGGGCTCGCAGTAGCCGCACTCCACGCACCGGTCGACCTCGGGCTCGACGGTGACGACGCTCTTGAGGTCGCGCAGGTGGGCGTGCGGGTCGTCGGTGAGGACGACGCCCGGGTTGAGCGTGCCGGCGGGGTCGCACAGGCGCTTGACCTCGCGCATCACCTCGAACAGCTCGTCGCCGTACTGGCGGCGGACGAACGGGGCCATGACGCGGCCGGTGCCGTGCTCGGCCTTGAGGGTGCCGCCCCGGTCGAGCACGGCGGCGACCATGTCCTCGGTGAAGTCGGCGTAGCGCTCCAGGTCGGTGTCGAAGCGCTCGTTGAGCATGAAGTGCAGGTTGCCGTCCTTGGCGTGGCCGAAGATGACGCTGCGCTCGTAGCCGTGCTTGGCGAACAGGCCGGCCAGGTCGTCGCAGAGGTCGGCCAGGACGGGCACCGGGACGGCGACGTCTTCCAGGAGCGCGGTGGTGCCGCTGGGGCGGGCTCCGGCGACGGAGGCGTACAGGCCCTTGCGGATGTGCCAGAGCGCGGCCCGGCCGCCCGCGTCCCTGCTCAGCCGCGCCGGGGCGGCCAGGTCGAGCGTGGCGAACAGCCGCTCGGCCGTGCGCTCGTGCTCGGCGAGCGGTTCGGGGTCCGACTCCTGCCATTCGACCAGGAGCGCGGCGTGGTCCCGGACGGTCAGCGTGCGCAGGACGTCGTCGGCCTTGGGGTCCCGCTGGGCCACCCGCAGGGACTCGGCGTCCAGCAGCTCGACGGCGGCGGGGCCGGCGGCGACGAGCTGCGGCATCGCCGCCATCGCCCGGCGCAGCGTGGGGAAGACGAGCAGGCCCGTCGCGGCCAGGCGGTGCGCCGGGACCGTGCGCAGGACCGCCTGCGCGACGAAGCCCAGGGTCCCCTCGCTGCCGATGGCGAGGTGGGCGAGGATCTGGGCGGGCGTGTCGTGGTCGAGGAAGCTGTTGAGCCCGTACCCCATGGTGTTCTTCAGGGAGAACTGGGCGGTGACGCGCCGCACCGACTCGGGGTTGCCGCGGATCCGGTCGCGCAGCCGTTCCAGGCCCTGCGCCAGCTCGGGCTCCAGGGCGCGCAGCCGCGCGTCGGCGTCGGGGGCGGCGGTGTCGACGACGGTGCCGCTGGGCAGCACGAGGACCAGCGACTCCAGCGTCCGGTACGTGTTGGCGTGCGTGCCGCAGGTCATGCCGCTGGAGTTGTTGGCGACGACGCCGCCGATCGTGCAGGCCGACTCGCTGGCCGGGTCGGGGCCGAGCTTGCGGCCGTGGGCGGCCAGCCGGGCGTTGATCTGGCGCAGCACGGCGCCCGGCTGGACGCGGACCCGGGCGCCGCCGTCGAGCACCTCGATGCCGCGGAAGTGCCGGCGGGTGTCGACCAGCAGGTGCTCGCTCACGCCCTGCCCGCTCAGGCTGGTGCCGCCGGAGCGGAACGTCAGCGGCAGCCCGGCCCGCATGAGCGCCGCCACCTGCTCGGCGCTCTCCGGCACCAGGACCGCCTGCGGGGTGAGCAGGTAGTGGGAGGCGTCATGGGCCATGCCGAGCCGGTCGGTGGCCCGCGTACGGGTGATCCCGGGCACGGCGGCCTCGACCGCCGCCAGGACGGCGGGGTCCGGGGCGGTCAGCCGCGACTTCTCGGAATGGGTGACGCTCATGCCGATCCTTACCTCGGGCCCAGGACCTGCTGGCGCTGGGCGCCCAGGCGGTCGATGCCCAGCTCCATGACGTCGCCGGGCTGCAGCCAGATCTGCGGGTCGTGGCCCATGCCGACGCCGGGCGGGGTGCCGGTGTTGATCAGGTCGCCGGGCTCCAGCACCATGAACTGGCTCAGGTGGTGGACGATCACGTACGGGTCGAAGATCATGGTCTTCGTGGTGCCGGTCTGGCGGCGCACGCCGTTGACGTCGAGCCACATGCCCAGGTTCTTGACGTCGGGGATCTCGTCCGGGGTGACCAGCCACGGGCCGGCCGGGTTGAAGGTCTCGGCGGACTTGCCCTTGGACCACTGGCCGCCGCGCTCCATCTGGAAGGCGCGCTCGCTGACGTCGTTGACCACGCAGTAGCCGGCGATCGCGTCCTTTGCCTCCTCCACCGAGTCCAGGTAGGAGGTGCGCCGGCCGATGACGATGCCGAGCTCGACCTCCCAGTCGGTCTTGGTGGAGCCGCGCGGGATGCGCACCTCGTCGTACGGGCCGATCAGGGTGTTGGGCGACTTGGTGAACAGGATCGGCTCGTCGGGGACGGCCTGGCCGGTCTCGGCGGCGTGGTCGCTGTAGTTGAGGCCGATGCACAGGATCTGGTGCGGCCGGGCGATCGGCGCGCCGACGCGCTCGCCCGCGAACGCCCGCACGTCGCCCCGGGCGACCCGGTCGGCCAGCAGCGCGGTGCCTCCCGCGGCGAAGAAGCGCTCGTCGAAATCCGGGGTGACGTCCGAGACGTCGATGTAGTGGCCGTCGTCCACGCGGACGACGGGCTTCTCGGCGCCGGGCGCGCCGATGCGCATCAGGTACAACGCTTTCTCCGTGTTCGGATCGGGAGGGTATGGGCTTTGAGGTTCACGAGGTCCCCCGCCCCGCGACGATGCCGCGGATGGCGGCCAGGTCGTCGACGAGTGACTTCAGCGGCGTCCGGTAGGCCAGCCCGCTGACGCTGACGGCGCCGCTGGGCACGGTGGGCGAGGTCAGGTAGGCCAGGACGGCCACGCAGTTGACGCCCGGCTCGTTCTCCTGGTCGTCGACGGCGTAGCCCTGCTCGCGGACGCGCACCAGCTCGGCGTGCAGCCGCTCCACCGTGCCGATCGAGCGCTCGGTCGGCAGCTCCAGCCGCCGCTCCCCCACCCACTCGCGTACCGCGTCCTCGGTGCGCAGGGCGTCGGCGAGCAGCGCCTTGCCGACGGCGGTGCAGTGCGCCGGGTTCCGGCCCCCGACGACGGTGGTCAGGCGGACGGCCCCGTCGGACGGGTCGAGCTTGGAGCGGTAGACGACCGAGGCCCCCTCCAGCACCGCGTAGTGCACGGTCTCGCCGTAGCGGTCGCACAGGGCCCGCAGGATCGGCGTGACCCGCACGTGGTCCGGCCGGGCCTCGTGGTGGGCGAAGGCCATCCGCAGGAACTCGTCGCCGAGCACGTACCGGCCGTGGCCGTGCTGGGCCGCGAACCCGGCGCGGCGCAGCGACGCCAGGGCGCGGTGCACCGTCGGCTTGGGGCTGGCCACCGCTCGGGCCATCTCCTCCAAGCCGATACCGTCGGGGTGGCGAGCCAGCTCGGCGAGGACCGCGAGCACGCGGTCGGATCCGACGAGCTTGGACTCGGCAGCCATCTCGGACATCTTCCGAAGATTAGACCATCGTTCCGGAAACTGAAAGTTGACCCCTGCGTGGATTCCCAACCTTCAGGGTGCCTGAAGGTTGCGCTAAGCTTCAGTCACCCTGAAGGTTGGAGGTTGAGGAATGCTGGAGCATGTCCTGCTGTCGGTGCACGTCCTGGCCGGCATCGTGTTCGTGGGAGGCTCGGCCGTGGCGACGAGCCTGTTCCCCCGCTACGTGCCGGTCGCGACCGGCGATGCGGGCGAGCGCAGCCGGGGGGTGGCGGTCGCGCTGCACCGCATCACCGGGGGCTACGCCGCCTTCGGGCTCGTCGTCCCCCTGGCCGGGGTCATCCTGGCGAGCGTGCAGGGCCGGATGGGCGAGATCTGGATCACCGTCTCCATGATCCTCACGGCCGTCGCGGGCGCCCTGCTGGCCACGCAGATCCACCCGCGCCAGCGCGCCGCGCTCAGCGAGCCCGGCGACGAACGGCCGCTGCGTACGCTGTCCATGCTGGCCGGCTTCTACAACCTGGCCTGGGCGGTCGTCGTGGTCCTGATGATCGTACGGCCCGGCGCTGGGGACTGACCCGCCGGCGGCCCGCCCGCTGGCGTTCGTGCCGGGGATCGGCGGGCTGCTCGCCCTGCAGAGCCCGCGCGCCCGCGCCGGAGGCTGAACTCGCCTTTATCCGGCCCTCTTTATCGTTCCACCATGAGGTCGAACAGAGCGAGGTTCCCGGTGCCGGGCTCCGTGGCGCTGCTCGTTCTGGGCACGGTGATGGGCTTCGCCGCCCGTACGCCCGCGTGGACCGCCGTGGACACCGCCGTGAGCGACGGCGTCCAGTCGCTCCGGGGCCCGTGGCCGACCGCGGTCGCCCAGGTCCTGAACGTGGGGTTCGGTACGGTCATGGGCTCGCTCCTCGCCCTCGCCCTCGTCGTGGGGGTGGCCGTCGCGGGCCGGCCGCGGGCCGCCGGGCGGGTGCTGGTGGTGATCGCCGCGGGGTGGGGCGTGAGCTGGGTGCTCAAGACCGTCGTCGCCCGTTCCCGGCCTCCCGTCTCCGACGCCCTGGTGTTCGGCCTCGGCCCCGGCAGCTTCCCCAGCGGTCACGTGTGCCTGACCCTGTCGATCGTGATCGCGGTCGCGACCCTGGTCAGGCACACGCGCTTCCACCGGCCGGTGCTGGCGGCGGGCTTCGTGCTCGTGGCGGCTCAGATGCTGGCGCGGGTCTACCTGGGAGCGCACTACGTCACCGACACGCTGGGCTCGATCGTCGTGGCCCCCGCCGCGATCCACCTGGCGTTGAACGCGCGCCGGTGGCCGGGGCTGTCCGATGCGCCGTGGAAGCGTTAGCCGGCCCGCCGCCGGGCGCGGTGGGCGGCAGGGGGCCTGATCAGGCGTCGAGTTGCCGGCGCTCACCCGTCGGCAGGTCCACCACCCGCAGCTCCGGGCCCGCCGGGGCCACGGCGCCGATGCCGTCAGCGCAGCCGGAGGGTGGCGGCGGCGTGCTCGACCCAGGCCGCGAGGAACCGCTCCGGGTCGAGACCGCCCGGAGTGTGGCCGATCATGGCCCGCAGCAGCGGATAGTAGGTCAGGGACGCCAGCAGCACGGCCCCGGCCGCCTCCGGATCGTCGACGTCGGCCCTGCCCAGCTCCTTCTGGGCGGCGATCCAGGCGGCCCCCTGGGCGTACACGCTGGCCAGCACCCCCTCCCACATGCGCTCGAACAGCTCGGGAAACCCGTCGTACTCGCGCAGCATGATGCGGATGAGATCGCGGTCGCCCTCCAGCGACTCCCAGACCACCCGCGCCATGCGCTCCAGGGCGGCGCGCCCGTCCTCGTCCGCCGGCCGCTCGGCCGTGGCCGCGGCGGCGCGCCGGGCGACGGCCTCCATGTTCTGCCGGACGGCCTCCTCCAGCAGCGCCCGTTTCGACGGGAAGTGCTTGTAGAGCGCGCCCGAGCCGGTGGTCAGCCCGCACGCCGCCTGGATGTCGGCCACCGAGGTCGCGGCGTATCCGCGGGTGGAGAACAGCCGCACCGCCTCGTCGATGAGCCGCTGCCGGGTGACCCCTGGTGTCGATCTCGCCATAGTGAGAGAGTACTCTCTTTCTATGCGAGTGTTCATCACGGGCGGCACCGGCGCGATCGGCCGCCACGCGGTCCCTGCCCTGCTCGCCGCGGGGCACACGGTGACCGCTCTTGCCCGCACGCCGGGGAAGGCGGCCGCCCTCGCCGGCCAGGGCGCCGCCCCCGTCACGGTGTCGCTGTTCGACCGCGAGGCGCTGGCCTCGGCCTTCGCCGGGCATGACGCGGTGGTCAACCTGGCCAGCGCGATCCCGCCGATGAGCAGGTTCATGAGCGCCGGCGCGCAGCGGCAGAACAACCGGGTACGCGTCGAGGGCTCGGCCGCCGTCGTGGACGCCGCGCTGGCCGCCGGGGTCGACCGGGTCGTCCAGGAGTCGGTCAGCATGGTCTACCGCGACCAGGGCGCGCGCTGGATCGACGAGGACGCGCCGGTCGACCACTACCCGATGACCCGCGGCAACTTCGCCGCCGAGTCGAGCGCACACCGCTTCGGCCGGGAGGGCGGCGGCGCGGGCGTGGTGCTGCGGTTCGGCTGGTTCTACGGGCCGGGGGCCGCGCACAGCGAGCAGATGTACGCCCAGGCCCGCCGCCACGTCGGCATGGTGCTCGGCCACCCCGACGGCTACGTCTCCTCCATCCACCTGGCCGACGCCGCCGAAGCCGTCGTCGCCGCGCTCGGGGCGGCCGCGGGCACGTACAACGTCGTCGACGACGAGCCGCTGACCAAGCGGGAGTACGCCCACGCGCTCGCCCGCGCCGCCGACACCCGCCTGTGGCTCACCGTCCCCGGCCGCGCCGCCTACCTCTTCGGCCACCGCCTCACCTCGCTGACCCGCTCGCTGCGGGTCAGCAACGCCCGCTTCCGCGCGGCCACCGGCTGGGCCCCGCGCTATCCCAGCGCCCGCGAGGGCTGGCCGGCCACGGCCGCCGTCCTCGCCGCATGACGCGCCCATAGATAGGGGTCAGGGCGTCGGCTGCCGAGGGGCGGGTTCGGAGGGGCTGTCAGCGGGTCGGGGTCCGGGGGCGGTTCCACCAGAGGGACAGGGACAGGGCCGCGGTGATGAGGACGGCGCCGCCGGCGGCGAAGGCGGCGGCGGTGTCGACCCGCTGGTGGACGACGGTGAAGCTGCCCGGGAGGGCGTCGAGGGCGCTCTGGAGCTGGTCGGCGTTCTCGGCGCGGTGGTAGGAGCCGCCGGTGGTCTGGGCGATCTGCTTGAGCGCGGGCTCGTCGATCATGCGGATGTTGCGGCCGCCCCTGTCGAATCCGCCGCCGCCACCGAAGCCGCCGAAGCCGCGGCCGTCGAACTGGGAGTTGTCGCAGACCATGGGAGCCGGGTTCGTGGTGCCGAAGCCGATGGTGAAGACGCGGACACGGCGCAGGGCCGCCTCCTGGGCCGCGGTCCGCGGGTCGACGCCCTGGGTGTTGGCGCCGTCGGTGAGCACGACGATCGCTGCACCGGCGTACCCTCCCCCGCCGCCATCGCCGGGGTCCGCCCCGGTGGGGGCGACCGACGGGTCGACCTCCGCGATCGCGTCGATCGAGGTGAGCATGGCCTGCCCGATCGCGGTGCCGCGGGACACGGTGAGGCCGTCCAGCGCCTTGATCAGCGAGTCGGTGTCGTCGGTGGGGGGCACGAGCAGGCCCGCGGCGCCCGCGAAGGTCACCAGGCCGATGCGCGGCCCGCCCCGCTGCGACTCGATGAAGTCGGCGGCGGCCTTCCGCGCGGCGGTGATGCGGTTGGGGTCGACGTCCGTGGAGCACATGGAGCCGGAGGTGTCGAGCGCGAGCAGGATCGTCGCCGACCTCATCGGCACCGGCACCGACGCCTGCGGCCGCGCGGCCCCGACCGCGAGCAGCGCCAGCCCGGCGATGAACAATGCCGCGGGGATCCTCCGCGTCCAGCGCGTACGGCCGGGCAGGGCGCTGCGTACGAGCGCGATCGAGGTCACGCGCACGGCGGCCCGCCGGCGGCGGCGCCCCGCCCACCAGCGGATGGCGAAGATCAGCGGGATGATCAGGACGGACAGCAGCGCCCACGGCCATGAGAACGACATTCAGATCACCCGTCCTGACCGGAGCACGGTGAGCGCCGCTCCGGCGGTGAGCAGCGCGAGGGCGAGCCCGATCAGGGCTCCGGCGAGGGGCAGCGGCTCGTCGGAGACGGTGAGCCGCAGATCGATCGTGTCGGCGATCCCGTCGAGCCGCGCCGTGTCGGAGGCGGGGTGGTAGGCGCCGCCGGTGGTCTGCGCGATCGAGGTGAGGGTGTCCTCGTCCAGTGAGGTCTGCAGGCGGTAGCCGTCGACCTGCACCGTCGCCCCGGCCGTGGTGCCGACCCCGACGGTGTGGATGTGGACGCCGGCCTTCTGGGCCACTTCGGCGGCCGGTTCGACGGCCGGTTCGCCGGCTCCGCCCCGGTTCTGGCCGTCGGAGAACATCACGATCGTCGCCGACGGCCAGTAGCCGATGTCGGGCGCGGTGCCGTCGCGGCCGATGGCCGCCTGCTTGCCGGTGATCGCCGTCAGCGAGGCCATGATGGCCGTCCCCAGCGAGGTGCTGCCGGAGATCTTCAGCCGGTCGATGGCCTTGAGCGCGATGGAGTGGTCGGCGTCGGGGCGTGCGGTGGTGAGCCCGCCCCGCGCGAACGCGACGACTCCGATGTCGACGCTGTCGGGCTGCGCCGCCACGAACGCGCGGGCCGCCCGCTGCGCGGCCGCCAGCCGGTTGGGCGCGACGTCGTCGGCGCCCATGCTGTTGGAGACGTCGATGGCGAGGATGACGGTGCCCGTGGCCCGCGGGACCGGCACCATGGCCGCCGGTCCGGCGGTGGCGATCGCGAGCACGGCGACGCCGGCGATCGTCAGGCCGCTGCCCAGGTACGCCCGCCGGCCACCCGGTACGGCGACGCCGGCGGCGGCGAGCGCGGCCCTCCGGCGGCGGGCCGAGACGACGGCCGCCCAGGCCAGCGCCGCCGTGACGAGCAGCCCGGCGGCCAGCAGCAGCGGGGAGGACAGGGTCATGAGCCTCCTCCGTGTCGGTTGATGGCCTCGACCCGCCCGGTCATGGCGACCGGTCCCGGGTTCGGGCGACGACCTCGACGAGCGCCTCGGCCAGGTCGCGGTCGGTGTCGACGCGGTGGACGGGCACTCCGGCCCGGCGCATGCCCGCCGCGAGCCGGGCGTCGCGGGCGTCGACGGCCTCGCGGAAGCGCACCCGCAGCAGCGGGTCGGCGGAGTCGACGACGAGCTGCTCGCCGGTCTCGGCGTCCTCGACCACGATCAGCCCGGCTTCGGGTAGCACGTCGTCGGCGGTGTCCACGATCCGCAGGGCGACGACCTCGTGCCGCCGGGCCAGGCGCTGGAGCGAGCGTTCCCAGTCGCCGTCGCCGATGAAGTCCGACAGCACGACGACGAGGGCGCGGCGGCGCGCGAGCCGTCCGGCCGCATCGAGCATCTCCGCCAGGTCGGTGGTGCTGCCGCCGCGCGCCGTCCCGGCGGTGCGCTCCAGCTCGGCGCCGATCCGCAGCGCGTGCCGCCGGGACGTGCCGGGTGGCACGACGCGCAGCATCCCCGTGTCGAACAGCAGGGCGCCGACGCGGTTGCCGCCCCGGCCGAACAGCCGGGCCAGGACGAGCGCGAGCTCGGCGAGCACGTCGTGCTTGCCGCGCCCCGGCCGGCCCGCCAGCATCGACGCCGACCGGTCGAGCACCAGCCACACCGTCAGCTCCCGGTCCTCGGTGAACACGCGCAGGTGCGGCTCGTCCAGGCGTGCGGTCACGTTCCAGTCGATGTGCCGGGCGTCGTCGCCGTCTCCGTAGGGGCGCAACCCGGTGAAGTCGATCCCGGAGCCGCGATGCGCGGTGCGGTGGGCGCCCTGGAGCCGGCCGTCCAGCCTGCGGACGACCTTCCACTCCAGGCGGAGCAGGAGCTTCTCTGGGGCGGTGGCCATGGCGGCTCAGCGGTTCTGCAGGACGACGTCGGGCGCGCGGACGGCTCCGAGCACCCTGGTGATGATCGTGTCGGCGTCGACGTCGTCCGCGAGGGCCTCGTACGACAGCACGAGGCGGTGGCGCAGCACGTCGAGCGCGAGCTCGGACAGGTCGTGCGGCAGGACGTAGTCGCGGCCGCGCAGGAACGCCAGCGCCCGGGCGCCCGTGACCAGCGCGATCGACGCCCGCGGGCTCCCACCGTAGGTGACGTACCGTTCCAGCTCGCCGAGCCCGGCCGTCGCGGGCGAACGCGTCACGGAGACCAGCCGGACCGCGTAGTCGACGATCGCCGGATCGACGTACACCTGCTGGGCCCGGGCCCGCATCGCGATCAGGTCCTCGGCCGTCACCATCGCCTGCGGCGGCTCCGGCGGACGCAGCGCGCGCTCGACGATCGCCTGCTCCTCGGACCGCGTCGGATAGTCGACGACCACCTTCATCATGAACCGGTCGACCTGCGCCTCGGGCAGCGGGTAGGTGCCCTCCGACTCGATCGGGTTCTCCGTCGCCATGACCAGGAACGGCTCGGGCACCCGGAACGTCTCACGCCCGATCGTCACCTGATGCTCCTGCATCACCTCCAGCAGGGCGCTCTGCACCTTGGCGGGGGCGCGGTTGATCTCGTCGGCCAGCAGCAGGTTCGCGAACACCGGGCCGAGCTCCGTCTTGAACTCCCCGGAGTGCTGGTGGTAGACCCGCGTGCCGACGAGATCGGCCGGCACCAGGTCGGGCGTGAACTGGACGCGCTGGAAACTCCCGTCGATCGCGGCGGCCAGCGACCGCACCGCGAGCGTCTTGGCCAGCCCCGGAACGCCCTCCACCAGCAGGTGGCCGTCGGCGATCAACGCGACGGCCATGCGCTCCAGCAGCACGTCCTGCCCGACGATCGTCCGTTTGACCTCGAACAGCACCTGTTCGAGCGGATGAGCCGGCTCGGGGGACTTGGTCGAGGTCATACGCTGTTCCTTCTCGTGACGCGTCGGTCGGTCAAATCTGAGGTCCCTCACCCGGCGGGCCGTCGCCGTCGCCACCGCCGCCCAGGGCCACGCCGATCGGCACCGCGAACGCGATGCCCGCGAACGCGTCGTCGCCTCCCGGGTCGGCCATCGAGACCACGATCCCGATGACCAGCCCGCGAGCGTCCAGGAGCGGGCCGCCGGAGCTGCCCGGGTTGACGGAGGCGTCGAACTGGATGAGCCCGCCCAGGTCGCGGTCGCCGTCTTCGGTGGTCCGCTCCAGCCCCGACACGACGCCGGTGGAGACGCTGTAGGTCAGGCCGAGCGGGTTGCCGATCGCCACGACGGGCGCGCCCACGGCCACGGCGCCGCCGAGCGTCGCCGGGACGACGATCTCCGGCAGCTTCGCGGGCTTGAGGGCCGCGACGTCGCGCTTGGGGTTCGACGACACGACGGCGGCCTTGGCCTTGGTGCCGTCGGCGAACGTGAGGTTGACGTCCTTCGTGCCCTTGATGACGTGGTGCGCGGTCAGGATCGTCCCGTCCTCGGCCGCGATCACCCCGGTTCCGAGGGACTTCCCGGCCTGGATGACCACCACCGACGGCCCGACCCTCTTGAAGACCTCGGCCGTCGTGAGCGTCGCGCTGGGGGTCGGCGTGGGGCTCGGCCGGGGCGCGGCCACCTCACCGTTCCCGCCGCCGCTTCCCAGCCAGTACGCCAGTACGGCCACGACGACGAGCACGCCGCCCCCGACGGCGAACCGCCGAACCTTCCCGGCCCCGGCTCCCCGAGCCGGGGCCGGATCGGCCTCCTGCGGCACGTGCTCCATCGCCCCATAGTCATAAAACTCAGCTCAAAGTGCCACAAAATCCACCTGAGAACTCCATGAGAACCGGTGAAGCCCGTGGCACACCTGTCAGCCCAGCTTTTTCAGGTTGACGGCCTGCTTGAGGAAGACGATGCCGTCGACCTGGTCGAGCTGGGCCGGGTCCAGCGGGAAATAGGCGAAATCGTGGGAGACGCGTGGGGTGGGCTCCGTGACGGCCTCGGCCAGGCGGCGGGCGTCGACGAGGGAGTGGTCCCACGGGAGCGTGGACAGGATGCCCTCGACGGTGTCCGGGGGCGGGGTGCCGTCGCCGACCGTGCCGAAGGCCGAGGCCAGGAAGGCGTACCGGCCTCGCAGGTACGTCGCGGCGATCGCCCCCGCGCTCCACCACTCCAGCCGCTGGTCGCCGAACGGCATGAGGGTCTTGTTCCGCTGCAGGTGGAGGTTGGAGGAGAAGACCAGGGCCGGGCCGTGCTCGGCGACGGCGCGCAGGTTGGCGGCCATCATCACGGCCCGCAGGGCCGACAGCCGGGTCCAGCGCAGCGGGGACGCGTCGGCCATCCAGTAGTGGTAGCGGAGCAGGCCGGTGGCGGTGCGGGCGTACAGTGCCGCCCGTTCCCTGTCCTCCGCGCTCAGCTGCGGCGCCTGCGTGTCGAGCAGCGCCACCAGGTCGTCGGCGATCAGCCGCAGCCGCTGGGCGTCGGCGGACTGGCCGATCGACTGGGACGGGTCCATGGCGGTGGCCTCGTTCGACCACCGCTCGTCCGGGCCCAGCAGCGCGTCGAGGGTTTCCCTGCCGCACAGGAGCGGGCCGTCGAGGAGGTCGTGGAGGGCGGTGAGCGCCTGGCGGGGACTGGCCGCCCAATACTCCAGAGGGCCGTCGAACCCGAAGAACCTGAGCTTGTCGTCATGTTCCTCGTTGTAGGCCCGCATCCAGCGTACGAGCTCGCGGTTGGCCGGTACGGAGCCGAAGTCGTGGCTGAAGCCGCGTTCCATGACGTCGTCGAGCGTGCCCGCGCCCGTGGTGACGTAGTCGTCCACCACGAGGCCCATGAGGCAGTCGCTCTCGATGGCGAACGACCGGTAGCCCTCGTGCTCGACCAGATGCCGGAAGATCTCGTTGCGCAACTCGCCCAGCTCCCCCACGAAGTGCCTGGCCTCGCCCAGGCCGAGCAGCAGGGGCGGGGCGGGAAGCGACCGCAGGAACGCCGAGATGCCCGCGCCGTCGACCGGCCGGGCCGTGTCCTTGATATCCATGCCTTGAACGGTATCGTTGAACACTCGGTGTAAACTTTTCCGCTTGAATTCTGCTACCAGCGCGATGGACCTTCAATCGGTGGTGCATTCGTGAGGCGAGCGGGCCCGGCGCCGCCCTTGCGGCATGGGAAGAACGCCGGGCTGGTGCGGTCTACTGCGCCGATCCGGCCCGCCCGCCGCAGAACACCTCGTCGACGAGCCGCCGCGTCGCCTTCTGGAACGCCTCCGCCAGGGACATCGTGACGTCGTCCACGTAGTTCAGCGCGGCGGTCAGGGTCCTGCTGCCGTCGGGCGTGCTGTACATCAGCGCCCCGTGGCCCGCGATGCCGCCGTTGTGGGTGATGACGGTGCCGCCGCACGCCGTCTCCTGCACGAACACCCCCAGCCCGTAGCCGGCCTTCGGCTCCGGCGTGCACATCTCGGCCAGCAAATGGGCCGGCAGGAGCCTGCCGCCCATCAGCGCGGAGATGAACGTCTGCAGGTCCTGGGTGGTCGAGATCATGTCGCCGCCGGTGGAGATCCAGGACGGGTTCTGGCGGGTGACGTCGACCGTCTCCTCCCGGCCGGCCTCCTCGTACCGGTAGTAGGCGTGGGCGTGCGGCTCGGGGAGCTCCGGCGAGGTGTCCGGCACCACGGTGCCCGACAGGCCGAGCGGCCCAAGGATCAGCCGGTGCATCTCCTCGGCCAGCGAACGGCCGGTGACCTTCTCGACCAGCAGCCTGGCCAGCACGTAGTTGGTGTTGGAGTAGCTCCAGTCCGTGCCCGGCTCGAACCGCGCCGGCTTGGACAGCGCCAGCCGTACCAGCTCCTCGGGCCGGTAGGGCCTGAACCGGTTGTCCACCCACTCCTGGCCCGACCAGACGATCCCCGGCACGACCGTCCCGTCGTCGTAGTACTCGCCGGTGAAGTTGAACACCCCGCTGGTGTGCTGCAGCAGCATCCGCACCGTGATCCGCCGGTCCAGGCCGAACTCGGGAAGGTAGTCGTCCACCGGGTCGTCCAGCCCGAGCTTGCCCTCGCCCACCAGCTGCAGCACCACGGTCGCGGTGAAGGTCTTGGTGTTGCTGCCGATCCGGACGTGCCCGTTCACCGGCGGCTCGGCGCTGTGGCCCAGCCTGCGCACGCCGGCGCTGCCGGCCCACTCGCCCCGCTCGTCGCGTACGCGCAGCGTCACCCCGGTGAAACCGGAATCGACGATCTCCTGGAGGACCTGCTGCAGCTCCGGGCGATCCTGGCCGGCAGCGGCCCTCGACGGGGCCCCGCCGTTCGCGGCCTCGAGGGCTCCAGTGATCTTGCGGACCATCTCCGCCACGGTGGGGCTGGGCCGGCCCTGGTGGGTGCGGGTGGCTGCGGCGACGGCGACGTTGACGGTGTTGCGGAAGTTGTCCGCCTCGGCCGGGTCCTGCTTGCGGAGCAGGCTCATGGCCGCCGTCAGGGCCGGCAGCACGTGGTCGGCGAGTTCGGCCACGGACTTGCCGTTCAGCTTGATGTCCCTGGTCTTCGCGGCGAGCACGTGCCCGATGGGGCCGGTCGCGGAGGCCAGGGCGATGGAGCCCTCGGTGGCGATCCTGTGGGGCGAGCCGGCGGCACCGGCGGCGGCCAGCAGCGAGACGGCACCGTACGCGGCGGTCCGCAGGGTGAGCTTGTCCTGGTCGGTGAGGGTAACGGCCATGGTCATGTGCTCCTTCGGCAGATTCGGCTGAACGGGCGGGCGCTGCACCGTTCATGGCGTCCACCATCGCCGAGCGCGCTGATACCGGGCCGTCGCCGTTCTGACGCGGCCGCTGACACGACACCGCAGCACGGTCGAGGGCGCACCTGCCGGCTTCCTGGACCAGGGGCGGCCGAAATGCGGATCGTGGGCGGACGGCGGCGGCGACGCACCGCCGGGGGCTCGTCCTCGCCCTGTCGGCTCGGTAGGGGCGGCTCGGCCTGCTGGAGCTGGGGCTGGGCCGGGCGAGCGCCGCCGTGCACCACCTCGAACGCGTGGTCGCCGGCCCCGCGCACCACCCCGTGATCGTGGTCCGCCGCGCGGCCGACCTGGTCGACGCGGCGGTCCAGGCCGAGCCCGGCGGAGCCGCTCAGGAGCGGCGACCGCCCGCGGGGAGGCGGTCGCCTGAGCGCCCTTAGGGGTAGTACGCGGCCAGCTTGGCCTTGATCTTGGCGACGGTGGCGTCGAAGGGCATGAGCTGCGGGTCGCCGTGCCGGTAGTCGAGGAGCTGGACGGCGTACACGGCGCGACCCTGGCGGACCACGGCGACCCAGAAGTGGTAGGTCAGGGTCGAGTACGGGTTGGTGGCGGCGGTGACCCGCAGGACCTCCACGCCGTCCGCCTCACCCGCCCGGGTGATGTCGAACACCGCCGAGCCGGTCTCGGCGGGCGGATTGCGGTCGACGCAGGTCGCCAGGTCGGCGCGCCACTGCCGTTCGAAGGCGGCCGCGGCGTCCGCGCTCGGGAAGACCCAGACGTCGTTGGAGGAGTGGAACCACGTCGGCGTGGAGAATCTCGCGCTGAGGCCCGCGCTCGCGCCGGTGTCGCGCCCGTACTCCCAGCAGGTGGGGCCGGTGACGTCGGGCTCGAAGTACGGGTTGACCCAGGGGTCCCCGTACGTCTCGCTGACCGGCGGCTGGTCCGCCTTGGTCAGCAGCACTCCGCGGTCGACTCCGGCCTGGGCGGTCGAGGCCGGCGCGGCGGCGGCGGTCGCGGGCAGGGCGGTGAGGAGCATCGCGCAGACGACGGTGGCGCCGCTCAGAGCAGCCCGGACTGCGGATAAGTGCATGAGGGGTCCTCTCTCTCCGAAGCTTGACTGTATTGATCATGCGATGTCATGCGGGAGAGTCATCCAGATTCGGCAATCGTGATCAAAGCGCAACCAAGATCCGCAGGCTCGGGTGATGGATCCCTTACCGGCAGAAAAATGTACAGGCGTTGAGATTTTTCGCCCGTCCTCCTAGCCTGAGGGGCGACCGTCATCGCGGACGACAGGGGATCTCGGCATGATGAAAGTCATCGGCGCGGGCCTTCCACGCACTGGCACCACGTCCATGAAGGCCGCGCTGGAGCGGCTGGGCTTCGCTCCCTGCTACCACATGGTCGAGGTGATGACCCATCCCGGCCACGTCGATCACTGGCTGGAGGCCGCCGCCGGGAAGGTTCGCACCCGCGAGGACTGGGACCGGGTCTTCCAGGACGGCTACCAGGCGGAGGTGGACTGGCCCGCCAGCTTCTACTGGCGGGAGCTGGCCGACGCCTATCCCGAGGCGCCGGTCGTCCTGACCGTGCGGGACCCGCACCAGTGGTACCCGAGCATCCGGATGCTGCTCTCCGGCGAGAACCGTCCGGCCCCTTCGGACGAGCTGCCCGAGCAGGTCCGCCGGCTCTTCACGACCATGCAGCGCATGGGGCCGGTGCTGGACCAGATGGGGCGCGCCCTCTTCGGCCCCGACTGGGCCTTCGGGACGGACCTGGCCGACGAGGAGCTGGTCGTCGCGGCCTTCAACCGGCACGTGGAGACGGTGAAGCAGAGCATTCCCGCGGAGCGGCTGCTGGTGTTCGACGTGCGGGAGGGGTGGGAGCCGCTGTGCGCCTTCCTCGGCGTGGACGTCCCGGCCGGCGAGCCGTTCCCGCATCTGAACGACGCCGACTCGATGCGGCAGGCGTTCGAGCGGATGAAGTCGGGCGACCTGCCGGGCTTCCCGCTCGGCCACCCCGGCGGCTGACGGGCCGGCAGTGGATAGCATCGGCCTGCGCGGGAAGAGGTGACCAGCAGTGACCGATGCCATCGAGCAGGCCGGCGGCGGCGAGCGAAAGGGCGAGCGCACCCGCCGCCGCATCCTGGAGGCAGGGCGGCGGGTGTTCGGCGAGGTGGGCTACGACCGCGCCACCATCCGGGCCATCGCCGCCGAGGCGCAGGTGGACAAGTCCTCGGTGATCCAGTATTTCGGCACCAAAGAGCAGCTCTTCCGCGCGGCCCTCGACCTCCGCATCGATGTGGACGCGCTCACGGTGGACGGCGACCCGGCGGCCTCGGCGGAGAGCTACCTGCGCGCCATGCTCGAACGCTG
Organism: Nonomuraea jabiensis; assembly: GCF_014204795.1. Lineage (GTDB taxonomy): Bacteria > Actinomycetota > Actinomycetes > Streptosporangiales > Streptosporangiaceae > Nonomuraea > Nonomuraea jabiensis. Next base: position 10,576,931 of record NZ_JACHMB010000001.1, read on the forward strand.
GGCCGCCGACAGCCCCATGGCGGTGCTCCTGCGTACCAGCCTGACCAGCGAGGAGGCCGCCGACCTGCTACGCAGGCACATCACCGCCGAGGCCATCGACCGCATCGCCCTCCACGTGGAGGGACCGGACCCGCGGCTGCGGGCGGCGCTGGCCGGGGCCGTCATGTTCGGCATCACCTTCCACCGCCACCTGCTGCGCACTCCCGATCTGGCCGGCGCCCCGCTGGACGACGTCCTGCGCCTGGCCGTCCCCCTCATCCGCGACCTCCTCGCACCGCCGCCGACCAAGGATCCCGACGATCCGCCTCCACGACAAGACCACCGCACGGCTCCCCACCCACGATCGGACCTCCCTCGATGAGCCGGACGTACGAGGCCGAATGCTGGCTCACTCCCAGCGCTCGGCCCCGGCTCTCCTCGATCCACGGCACCGGCCTGTTCGCCGTCGAGCGGATCCGCCAGGACGAGGTCGTGATGCGGCTCGGCGGGCGCGTCATCAGCGATGAGACCCTGGCCCGCCTCACACCGCCCTACAGCAGCCTCACCGTCGCCGAAGGCGTCCACCTGCTTCTCGATCCCGCTCACCCGGTGCGCTACGGCAACCACTCCTGCGACCCCACTCTCTGGCACCGTGACGCGACCACGGTGATCGCGCGACGCGACGTCGATCCGGGCGAGGAGCTCACCATCGACTACGCCACGCACACCGGCGTCGAAGCGTGGTCGATGGCCTGCCGCTGCGACACGCCTCTGTGCCGTCGCGTCGTCACCGGCAACGACTGGCGGCTGTCACGGCTGCAGGCCGCCTACGGCACCCATTGGAGCCCGCCCCTGCTCGAACGCATCGAGGCCGCGACCCCTCCTGAGTGACGCCCGCTCCCGCGCGATCGACGCGTCCCACGTCACTCAGTACAGTGTCGGGGTGTCAGGTGAGCAGGTGAGTGCGCGGGTGGACAGCTGGATCTGGTCGGTGCGGCTGACCAGGACTCGTTCGATCGCGTCCGACGCCTGCCGGGGCGGTCACGTCCGGGTCAACGGGGTGCGCGTCAAGCCCGCGCACGTCGTCCGGGTCGGTGACGAGGTCCGGCTGCGGCACGAGGGGCGCGAACGCATCGTGGTCGTCGCCCGGATCATCACCAAGCGCGTCGGCGCCGCCGTGGCCGCCGAGTGCTACGTCGACAAGAGCCCGCCGCCTCCTCCGCGCGAGGAGGCCGTGACGGTGGCCGTCCGGGCCCGTGGCGCGGGACGTCCCACCAAACGCGAGCGCCGCAGCATCGACAGGCTGCTCGGCCGCCCGTCGGCGGAGGGACGGGGCCGCAGGGATGACCACGCTGATTGACGCGGCCATCCGCGGGAGCCGGCTGACAGTGGGGTCCCGAGGGCCGGTGCCGGAGCACGCGGGTCAGGTCGTGGGCGTGGCGTCCGGGGAGAGGCCGGCGTCGTCGAGGTCCGCAGCCTGGGCCGGTGCTCGCCGCGCGCTGACCGCCATCACGGCGAGGCCGGCCAGGACGATGGCGGCGCCGGCGTACAGCGGGGCGGTGTAGCCGAGGCCGGCGCTGATGGCCAGGCCGCCGAGCCAGGCGCCCAGCGCGTTGCCGACGTTGGAGGCCGAGACGTTGGCGCTGGCGGCGAGCGGGACCCCGTTCGCGTAGTCGGTGACGCGGGTGATCATGCCAGGCACCCCGGCGAACCCGAAGAAGCCCAGCAGGAAGACCAGGACCACCGACGCCACGGGACTGCCGGCCAGCAGGCCGAACGCGATGAGCGTGACGGTGAGGCCGGCCAGGGAGACGATCAGCGTGCGGTCCCGGTCGCCGTCCGCGGCCCGCCCGCCAGCCAGGTTCCCGATCACCAGGCCGCTGCCGTACACGACGAGCAGCCAGGCGACGTCGGCGCTGGAGAAGCCGGTGACCCGGGTGAAGGTGTAGGCGATGTAGCTGAACGCGCCGAACATCCCGCCGTAACCGAGTGCGGTGGCCGCCAGCGTCAGCCAGACCTGCGCGGAGCGGAACGCGCGGAGCTGGACGCGCAGCCCGTTCAGGCCGGATGCCGCCGAGGGATGCGTACGGTCCACCGCGCCGGCCCAGCCCGGCACCAGCGCCGCGATGGCGATCAGGGCGAGCACGCCGATCGCGGTGATCGCCCAGAACGTGGCGCGCCAGCCCCAGCGTTCGCCGACCAGGGCGCCGAACGGGACGCCCAGGACGTTCGCGAGGGTCAGCCCGGCGAACATCACCGCCACCGCCCGCGACGCCCGCTCCGGCGGAACCATGCGCCGGGCGACGAGCGAGCCGATGCCGAAGAACGAGCCGTGGCACAGGGCGGCGACGACGCGTCCGAGCAGCATCACCGGATAGCCGGACGCGACGGCGGAGAGGAGGTTGCCGGCGACGAACAGCGCCACCAGCCCGACGAGGACGGACTTGCGGGACAGTCCGCTGGTGGCGGCGGTCACCACGATCGCGCCGACCGCGACGCTCAGCGCGTACCCGGAGATCAGCCATCCCGCCGCGGCCTCGGACACGGCCAGGCTCCGGCTCACCTGCGGGAGCAGGCCCGCGATCACGAACTCGGTCAGGCCGATCCCGAAACTGCCGAGGGTCAGCGCGACGAGCCCGGCGGGCATTCGCCGGCTGCCGTTTGCCTGATTTGTCACCCGAACATCATCCACCGTGGCCCGAGCCGGTCTCCGGGCGGCGCCGAGCCCGGGCGTCAGGAGATGTTCCCGCACCGTTGATCCCCCCTTCAGGCTGCCCTTTCCGGACACGCCGCCGCAGGGTCCAGGATCGGTGCCGCGACGAGGAGCCGGCGCTCATCGGCCGGCCCACGGGTCATCCGGTCGCGCGCCACTCCCCGGAGCACCGGCGACACCCGCGGCCGGTGGTGGCCGCGTCCTGAAGGAGTGATCCATGCTTGGCAAGTCCCTGTCAGTGCCGGCCGCTGCCGCCGTCATGGCCGCGGCCACTTTTACGGGCGCCGCCCCGGCCTCGGCCGCGGCCACGTTGACGGGCGCCGCCTGCGCTGACGCCCCCGTTCCGGCGCGCGTCACGACGACCGCCGTGTTCAACGACCCCGCGGGCGGGGACCCGGCCGCCCTCGTGCGTACGCTCTGCGGCCTCGTCCGGCAGACTCCCGCCGGAGCCCGCATCCAGGTCGCCCACTTCGTCATGTCGGGCGCCGCGGGGACCGAGTTCGCCGACGAGCTGATCAGGGCGCACCAGCGGGACGTGGACGTGCAGGTCATCCTGGACGGGGACACGCGGGGCGCGGCCGTGGCCGCCAAGCTCTCCGCCGCGCTGGGCACCGACACGGCGGCCGGCTCCTGGACGCACGTCTGCAGCGGGCCGCTCTCGGGCGGCACCGCCGCGTGCATCGGCAACAAGGGGCAGCACAACAAGTTCTACCTGTTCTCCCGCACCGGCGACGCCTCCGACGTGGTGGTCCAGTCGTCGGCCAACCTGACCGACCTCAACTCCGCCACGTACTGGAACAACGCGGTCGTCCTCCCCGGGAACCGGCGCCTGTACGACGCCTACGCCGGCTACTTCGGCGACCTGGCCGCCGAGCGCAAGAACCTCGACTACTACCGCGTCGTCCAGACCGGCGGCCCCGGCGGGTCGGTGCGGGCCGCCTTCTTCCCCAAGGCGGACGGCGACCCCATCGTCGACGAGCTCGGCAAGGTGTCCTGCCGGGGCGGCACCACGATCCGGGTCGGCATGTCCGAGTGGGACACCTTCCGGATCGCCATCCCCGCCAAGCTCCGCGACCTGGCCGCCCGCGGCTGCACCGTCCGGATCGTGTACGGCATCATGAGCGACGAGGTCAAGCAGCTCCTGCTGGCCGAGCCGCGCGTCGAGCTGCGCACCCTCGGCGACGGCGGCGCGCTGCCCGGCCGCGTGCACTCCAAGTACCTGCTGATCGAGGGCTCGTACGGCGGCGACCGCGACGCCCACTGGGTGATCACGGGCAGCCACAACTACATCGAGACGTCGCTGCGCCGCAACGACGAGACGCTGCTGAGGCTCAACGACAAGTCGATCTACCGGCAGTACGTCGCCAACTTCGAGCGCATGCGCGCCGTCGCGCCCCTGGCCGGTTGATCCCGGGCGCCGGCCGGCGATCCTCGATCGCTAGCCGGCGCTGCTGTGGTCGGCCAGGACCTCGTCGATGACCCGCCGCTGGACGGCGGCCTGCTCCTCGTCGGTGCCGATCTTCTCGGCCAGCACGATCAGCGCCTTCCACAGCGCCCAGCCCCGGGCCCGCGCCCACATGGCGGGATCCTGGCCGACGGCCTCGCGGAAGGCCTCCCGGCTCTCGCCCGAGAACATCGTCCAGGCGATCACCAGATCGCAGGCGGGATCGCCGACACCCGAGGTCCCGAAGTCGATGACGGCGGCCAGCTTCCCGTCTCTGACCAGCAGGTTGCCGGCGGCGAGGTCGCCGTGGAACCACACCGGCGGCCCGGACCAGGTCGCCTCCAGGGCGGCGTCCCAGACGGCCGCGGCCAGGCCGGTGTCGAGCTGACCGTCCAGCGCGGCGAGGGCACGGCGGGTCTCCCCGTCGTAGTGCGCCGGCGGCGTACCCCGGTAGAAGCTGTGCGCACCGGCCTTGGGACCGCCCGCGGCGTCGACGCGCCGCAGCGCGAGCACGAACTCGGCCACCGAGACCGCGAACGCGCACAGGTCGTCGACGCGGTCGAGAGCGGCCGTCCGCCCCTCCAGCCACCTGCGGATCGACCAGCCGAACGGGTATCCCGCGCCGGGGACGCCCTTGGCCAGCGGCACGGGAATGTCCACCGGCAACGACGGCGCGAGGACCGGCAGCCATCGGTGTTCCTTGTCCACCGCCGGCGCGTAACCGGCGGCGGTGGGGAGGCGCACCGTCATCTCCTCGCCGAGGCGATAGGTGCGGTTGTCCCATCCGTCGACCTCGACCGGCGTCACGGGCAGATCGGCCCACTGCGGGAACTGCTCCTCGAGCAGACGCTTGACCAGCGAGGCATCGATCCCGGCACGTCCGTCGGGGGGCACACTGTCGACCATCCGGAGAGTGTGGCGGCCACGCCCGCCTCCGGGCAACGGGTTTTCAGCCCGGGCTCTCGTCCTCCTCGAAGCAGAGCGAGCCGCCGATCTGGGCGCCGAGCTCCAGCTGGTCGTAGTAGATGCGGTGGCTGACGATGAGATCGTCCTCCACGGTCGAGACGCTGCACGCGCGTACGAGGATGGGGCGGCCGGTCGCCGGGGCCAGGCCCCCTCCGGGCATCAGGTAGGCGCCCTGGTGGGTGCCGCTCAGCGTGTACTCCGCCACCAGGGTGTCACCCAGGACCGTGAGCGACTGAACGGTGCACCTCGAGTCCGGGAACGCCTCGATGAACGCGCCGTAGTAGGAGGCGATCTCGTCCCTGTCCTGGCCCACGCCGTCCGGCGCGACGAGGACCGCACCGCGGCTGAAGGTGTCCGCGAGGCCGCCCAGGTCGTGGCGGTTGAACGCTCTGCGGAGCCGGTCCAGCGGGCGTCGGGGATCAGACATCGAGCCATTTTAATACCCCAAAGGGCAATTATTGGGCCAACCCCCAGTACAGAAGCCATACGCCGGCGACTGGAATCCGTCCTGAAATATCGGGCACAGTCTGTTTTCTGGAGACATATACGCCTGTCACAGGTCGCCGGGCTGTCCTGTCAGAGGGGGTGACCACCCTGGTGCCGGCGTCGCCCCGGCAACTACCATCTCGGCCAGTTCGAAAAGACGAGGAGTACCCTGCCCGGTGAAAGTCGAGACCGCCTGATGCAGGCCCTCCTCCACGCGGTGGCGATCTCCGCCGGGTGCGCCCTGGCCCTGGCCCCGGCCCTGCTGCCCTCCGCGCGTCCCGCCAGGAGGTGGCCGCACGTCGTCATGGCGTTCGGCATGGCGGCCGGGCACCTGGGCGGCTGGTTCCTGTCCGGCGCGGTGCTCGCGCTGCTGACCGCCGGCTGGCTCTGCGGCTCCCCCTCCCGCCGCGCCGAGACCGGTCATCACATCCAGGACTTCGTGGTCATGTCCCTCCTCCTGGTGCTGACGGCGTTCGGCTCGCCCCCTGTCATCGGCGCCGCGTCCGGGCACCCGCACGGAGGCGGTTCGCCGGCCGTGGTGGCCCTGGTCATCGGGCTGGCCTGGACCTGCGCCCGGCTCGTCCGCGTCCTGCCCGAGCGGAGCGGGGACCGAAAGATGTTCGGCCAGGACGTGTGCTCGGCCGGAATGGCGGCCAGCATGGCCTTCATGGCCGCGCTGGCCCTCTGACGGGCCGGAGCGTTGTCACACATCGGGCCGCTGCCTTGTCTGAGCTGGTACACGGCCGGATCGAGCCGGCCACCGTCCCGTGAAGGGAAGCCTGATGAGCATCGATCACGCTCACGCCCACCACCTCGACAACCCCGACAAGAGCGGGCCGCCGCCGAAGATCGACGTAGTCGCCACCGTGCCGGGGGCGCCGCCCGCGCCGGAGGGCGCCGAGGCGATGACGATCCTGGTCACATTGCCGCCGAACAGCCCGGGCGCGCCGCCGCACCGCCACTCCGGCCCCGCGTACGGGTACGTGGTCAAGGGGGCCGTCAACTTCGAGCTCGAAGGCGAGCCCGTGCGGGTCGTCCGGGCCGGCGAGGCGTTCTGGGAGCCCGGTGGGGACGTGATCCACTACCAGGACGGCAACCACCTGGCCGACGAGGAGTCGGCGTTCGTGGTGACGATGTTCTGCGCGCCTGGGCAGCCGATGCTGATCCCGGTCAGCCCGCAGGAGCTGGAGGCCCGGCGCGACCGCCGCGCGCCCCGTTCATGACCGCGCGCTGAAGGCGAAGAAAACAAAGACGTGCGCTTGGGCCGGTTTTCACCGTTTATATAACCGTGATTGTCACTGTCTATATAGATTGCGGTCGCAAAACAACGGGGGAAACCATGGAGAAGACGCTTGACCAGGATCGGGTGAAGGAGTTCCTGGAACGCGTGATGGTCGACAGCGGTGCCGCCCTCGCGGGCCTCTGCACGTCGATCGGCGCCCGGCTCGGCCTCTACGAGGCGATGGCCGGGGCCGGGCCGCTGACCTCCGGGCAGCTCGCCGCCCGTACCGGGCTCGACGAGCGGTACGTACGGGAGTGGCTGGCCTCCCAGGTGGCCGGCCAGTACGTGCACTACGAGCCCGGCACGGACACCTACGTGTTCCCCGACGAGCACGCCGCCGTGCTCGCGGACCCGGACTCTCCGGCGTACTCGGCCGGGGCGTTCGCCATGCTCCAGCCGCTCTACGCCACCGAGGACGCGCTGGTGGACGCCTACAGGACCGGCGGCGGCGTGGGCTGGGAGGAGCACGGGCCCGCCTTGTACGAGGGGGTGGCCAGGTTCTTCCTCCCCGGCTACGCCGCGTTCCTGGTGCAGGAGTGGCTGCCGGCCATGGACGGCGTCGTGGAGGGGCTGGAGCGGGGCATGTCCGTCGCCGACGTCGGCTGCGGCTTCGGCCACAGCACGCTGCTCATGGCGCGCGCGTACCCCGACTCCCGCTTCCACGGCTTCGACTTCCACGGCCCGTCCGTCGAGAGCGCGCGGCGGGCGGCGCAGGAGCAGGGGCTGGCCGATCGGGCGACCTTCGAGGTCGCGGGCGCGGGCGACTTCCCCGGCGGCGACTACGGCCTGATCACCTTCTTCGACTGCCTGCACGACCTCGGTGACCCCGGCGCCGCGTTCCGGCGGGCCGCGCGGACGTTGGCCGCCGACGGCGCCTGCCTGGTCGTCGAGCCGAACGCCGCCGCCGCGCCCCAGGACAACATCAATCCGCTCGGCCGGGCCTTCACCGCGACGTCCGCGACGTTGTGCCTGCCCGGGGCGCTGGCCCAGAAGGGGCCGTACGCGCTGGGGAACCACGCCGGCGAGGACGCCCTGCGGCGCATCGCGTACGAGGCCGGCCTGCGCACCTGGAAGCTGGCCGCGGAGGGCCCCGCCAACCGAGTCTACGACGTCCGCCGCTGATCCCCGGCCGCTGATCCCCCCGGCCGCGTCAGCCGGCGAGCGGCACCTGTGACGATGACGTCACCCCGCGCCGGGCAGCCTCCAAGAATGACGCGTCAGGAACCGGTCGAGGCACCTACCGGATCTCGTAGATGGCGGTGGTCCCGCTCACCTCGTTGCCCACGATCAGCAGCGGCCGGCGGGTCGGGCTGTCCCCCGCGGACACGAAGAAGACACCCTCGGGGCCGACGTCGCCGGCGGTCCCGTCCTCGACGGATCCGGCGAAGTCGCGGGTGCTGAGATAGTCGACGAGGGCCGGGCGCCGCGGTTCGGTCACGTCGTAGGCGACCACCCCGCCGACCCGCTCAAGCCCGACGAACGCGTACGTCCTCCCCCGCACCTGACCCACCGCGACGCCCTCGGGCTCCGGGCCCTTGTTGTCGCTGCGGCTGTCGAAGGAGTCGTTCTCCTCGTTGTCGGAGTTGAACTCCTCGGGCAGCTCCCGGGCGATCAACTGCTCGAGCTCGTCACCCGAGTCCCAGACCAGCGCGCCCGTGGCGGAGCGTACGGAGATCGAGCGAGCGCCGAAGGCGTACAGCTCCCGGTAGGCGCCCGAGGCGTCCTTCGGCGAGTCCGCGGCCACGGTCAGGCGGCCGAGCTCCGCGTCCTTCTTCAGCTCGGTGGCGTTCGGGAACGCCGCCGCCGACAGGGTCAGGTCCTTCACGCGCACCTCGTCCGTATGACAGTCCCAGTCACGGCCGTCGCCCTCATTGGCGGCGCTGGCCGAGGAGCGCATCCGCGTCGCCCGTGAGCTGCACGGCATCGTCGCGCACAGCCTGAACGCCATGGTGATCCAGTCGGCGGGGGCGGGCGCCGCCCTGCTGGACGACGACAGCGCCGAGGCGAGGGCGGCCGTCGAGGTGATCGGGCACGGGCGCGAGGCGAGCGCGCCCGGGCACGGCCTGATCGGCATGCGGGAGCGCGCCGAGACGTTCGGCGGAACGGCGCGGGGAGAGCCGCTGCCCGACGGCGGCTTCAGGGTCGAGGCGACCCTGCGGTGGGTGTGAGACCGTCCGCTCCGCCTCGACAGGACCGCGTCCGCGCCGAGGCGCGGCCCCGTCCCATGTCGGGCGGCAGCGGCTCCGACCCGGCGTTCGGCCTGCTCAAGGTCACCCGGCGGGAGCCGCTCTGCCGGGATCGTCGGCTCCAACGGGCTCGGACCGGCTCACCTCGGACCGGCTCACCTCGGAGCCGGGCTCCGCGCCCGAGCCGAGCCGCTCGCTCAGCCGCCGATACGGGCGGCTGCGTAGTGCCAGGGCCGTGGCGATCAGGCCGATGACGCCGGTCAGCATGAAGACGAGAGCCAGGCCGCGGTCGGCGCCGGTGCCGAACCAGTCGCCGATCGTCCGGGCACCCGCACCGTCGGTCATGAACGGGATGAAGACGAACTGGGCGATCGGTGCGATCAGGAACGCGGTCAGCGGGGAGGCGGCCTGCTCGACGCTCTGCGCGAAGCCGAAGACCCGGCCCTGCCGCTCGTAGGGCACCACCTTCTGCAGGATCGTCTGCTCGGCGGCCTCCGCGTACGGCACGAGCAGCATGTACGCGTACATGCCGACAGCGAGCAGGACGATCGAGGATCGTACCGGGAACAGCAGCGTCACCGTCCACAGCACGAGGTTGACCAGGAGCAGCACGCGGACGGGGTTGCGGCTCAGGCCGGTCCGGGCGACGAGCAGCCCGCCGAAGATGAAGCCGGTGCTCAGCACCCCCCAGAGCAGCCCCCACACCTGCACCGACACCAGGGACAGTCCGTAAGCGTCCATCAGCGCCATGAAGATGCCGCCGAGGAGGTTGTTGAACGCGGAGAAGGCGATCAGGGCCATCAGCCCCGGCACTTCCCGGACCACCCGGATCGTCCCTCTCAGGTCCACGGCGGTCTCCCGGGCGGCGGCCGGCTCGCCGGGCACCGGCGCCTGCGCCGAAGGGTCCGCCCGCACCGGCACGGGCACGCCGGGCGCCGCCGCCCGCTCCGGCATCCGGACGGCGGCCAGGTGCAGCACGCCTGCGGCAAGCGCCACCAGCGCCAGGATCAGCACCCAGAACATGCCGCCGAACGCCACGAGCAGGCCACTGAACACCGACGTCACCAGGAAGCTCACGCCCGACGTGCTGCCGACGAGCCCGTTGGCCCGATCCCTGCTGTCTTCTTCGATCAGCGCCGTCACCAGCGTCGGCAGCGCGATCGTCCGTATGTTGCCCACGATGACGCCGAACATCAGCAGCACGATCATCGCCCACAGGGCAACGCTCGCCGGATCGGTGAACGACTCCTCCGGGACAGCCTGGTAAACCGCCAACGCCGCGGCGTAGAGCACGAGCGACACCAACGCCGACAATTGCATCATTGTCTTCTTCGCGTGCCGGTCAACCAGGCTGCCGAACCAGATACCGGTGAGCGCCGTCATCACCAGGAAGATCCCGGAGATCACGCCGGTGGCGAAGACCGAGCGTGTTTGCAGGTAGACGTAAAAGGTGATCGCGAACCAGACGGTGTTGTTGATGACCGACACCACCAGGGTGTTGGCCAGCAGCTGGTAGAACGTCCTCCGGTCCCCTCGAATGACGCTCATGCCACGGACCCCGCGGCCCCGCCTGTCACCGGCGGAAAGGTGACCGGCGTATCAATGTGCTTGTCGTCAGTTGGCATCGGTCGCTCCGTTCTCATGGGTTGGTGCGCCTGTCACGAGTTATGACCCGCCGGAACCGCCAAACTCATCGGGTACCGGGCAACGCTTGGGCCCCTGTGGGGAGTCCGAGCGGCAGGCGTACGTGATCCTCAGCGTCGCACTCACATCAGCTACATCGCCACCATCCCCAACCCGACGGTCACCCTCTACCGGCCGCGGTCGACACCGCCGATGAGCTGCTCCTCGCCGCGTCCCGCGGAGCCGACCGCGAAGGTGGCCGGCGGGACGTGCTGCCGCACGGTGGGCAGCGCCTCCCACCGGATCCGGCGGTAGTCGGCGTAGGGATCGTCGACCGGCGGTGGAGCGGTGCCGTCGGGAATGACGGTGGCGGACGGCGATCCCGCGCGCAGAGCCGATGTTGACGCCCAGGCCGCCGGTCGGCGGGAACTGATGGGCGGCGTCCCCGCAAGCAGTAGAACGGCCTGTGCACTCCGTAGGTGTGGGCGTGCGGGCCGACGGATGCCGAGGTCGCCCGTGGCTTGCCCCAACAGATCCTCAACAAGTTCTCAACGACCACGCCCTAACCTCCAGGCGAAGCACCAGCTACGTGAAGGGGATCGCGAAATGACACACATCATCGGGAAAGCTGGGGCGGTGCTCAGCGGGGCCGGCCTGTCACTCGTCCTTCTGACCTCCGCCGCGCACGCCACCGCGGCTCCCGCACATCGCGTCAAAGGGAGCTGCACGATGGGTGACGGTCAGAAGGTGGGCTTCGAGATGAAGTACAGGACGTCCGGCGGGTACCACCGCGTCTCGGACGTCTTTTTCCGGTGGAGCTCCGAGGTGCCGACCCGCCTGAAGACTGCGCATCTTCGTCTGATGGTCGAGCGACGTGGCGAGGACAAGAAGATCTTCGGGGAGACGCTCCACGAGAAGCAGGCATCCAACGACGTCTCCTACGACATCGTCGTCGAGGTCAAGGTCCCGGCCAAGGAGAAGCTCTATCTCGTCGTCGACTCCACGTTCGTGAAGAAGGGCCGGGACATGCGCTGCGCGGGACGCACTGCCGGCGTGTAGCGCCGTTGGCCTGCATCGAGAGAAGGTCTCAGTCTGGCGCACCGCTCCAGCACCTGCTTGGCCCGTCGGCAGCTCGCCGCGTCCGACCGGCACCCGCAGACAGCCACTTCACCTCGCGTCCTCCAGCAGCAGCGCGACCTTCTTCTCGCAGGGTGCGTGCCCGATCTGCCGGCACAGCCGCAAGACCTGGCCCGCCCGGTGCGAAGCCGCCTCCCGGTCGCCGCGCCGCCGTTCCAGCTTGACCAGCTCCGTCAGCGCCGCCAGCTCCGGCAGCCGGTACGTGTTCTCGGACGCCACCGCGTGTCCCCGCAGCGCGTGGCGGACGGCGCCCTCCTGGTCGCCCAGGGCGTCGAGCAGCCGGGCGCGGGCGAGCAGCGCGTAGGCCAGGTGCCAGTTCAGGCCGCCCGCGCCGATGAGGTCGTCGGCCAGGTCCAGGCTGTCCGCGGCCTCTGCCGTCAGGCCGAGGCGGATCCCGGCGTCGGCCAGGGCGATCAGCGCCGCCGACTCCACCAGCCGGTCCCCCTGGCCGCGGCACACGTCGAGCGCCGCCAGCGCCTCCTCCCGCGACTGCGCCCACCGGCCGTTCTCCCAGTGCAGGCGGCTGATCCAGATCTGCGTCGTGGCCGCGCCGTGGCCGCCTATCGAGGTGATCAGGGCGACCGACTGCCGCAGGCAGGTCTCCGCCTCGCCGTAGCGGCCCTGGTCGAGGAGCACGGCGCCCAGCTGCCGCAGATCGGCCCCCTCGGCGTAGGGCAGATCGTGGCGCCGGCTCAGCGCGAGTGCCTGCCTGCAGTACTCCTCGGCCAGGTCCAGCCGGCCCAGGTGGTGGTACTGGTTGCCGAGCGCGTGGAGGGCCCGGATCTGGCCGGGCACCGAGCCGAGCTCGCCGAAGAGCTGCGCGGCCCGTACGTTGTCGGCCATCGCCTCGACGAGGTCGCCCGTCCACGCCCGCGCGAAGCTCAGCCCCATCCTGGCCGCCGCCTCGCTCTCCCGCTCGCCGCTGTCGCGGGCGATGCGGACGGCCTGCTGCAGGTGCCCGACGGCCTCCTCGCGGCGGCCGACGCGGAAGAGGCCGTCGCCCATGCCGGTGTGCAGCATGGCGGTCACGGCCGGCACGTCCTGCGCGGAGGCGGTCTCCAGCAGGGTCGGCGCGATCTCCATCCACTCGCCGATGCGTCCGGTACGGGCGCAGATGGCGCGGACCATGTCGGCCAGGCGCCAGACGGCCGGGCCGGGATCCCGCTCGATGGCGCGCCTCAGCGCGGCCAGCAGGTTGATGACGTCGGCCGCCTCGGGGGCAGGCAGCTCGCGGCCTTCCGGGGCCGGCTGCGGGCCGGAGAGCAGGGACTCGCCGGGCGCGCACCGGGCGGCGATGGCCGCGCCCAGCTCCAGGTAGTGGCCGAACAGGCGGCGCCAGGCCGGCTCGCGCTCGGAGTCGCGCCCGGCCTCCGCCACCGCGTACAGGCGGACCAGGTCGTGGAAGCGGTAGCGATCGGTGATGTGGTGTTCGAGCAGGTGGGCCGCGGCCAGGGCCTTGAGGGAGGCGCGTGCCGCGTCCTGCGGGAGGCCGGCGACCGCCGCGGCGGCCGCCACGGTGACATCGGGGCCGGGTACGAGCCCGAGCAGGCGGAAGACCCGCTGCTCGGCGGGGGCGAGCGCGCGGTAGGAGGCGGAGAAGGCGACCGTCACGGCGTTGTCCTTGGCGCCGTCCACGGTCAGCCCCGCCAGCGGGTCGCCGGCGGCCAGCTCCGCCGCGACCGTCGCGGTGCCGTCCTGGGGCCGGGCGGCGGCGTTCGCGGCGGCGATGCGCAGCGCGAGCGGCAGGCCGCCGCACGCGCGCACCAGCTCGCCGCGCGCGTCCGACTCGGCCGGGCCGCCCGCCGGCCCGAGCACGCCGTCCAGCAGCGCCCGGCCGCCCTCCTCGGACAACGGACTGAGCGAGTGCTGCCTGGCGCCCGCGAACGCCACCAGCTCGCCCAGGCGGTGCCTGCTGGTCACGAGCGCCACGCCGTTCGGCGGCAGGAGCTGCTCGATCTGGGCCGCCGCGCGGGCGTTGTCCAGGACCAGCAGGAACGAACGCCCCGCCAGCAGCGAACGATAGAGGCCGAGCTGGGTCTCGAACCCGCCCCGCACCCGTTCGGCGTCGACGCCGAGCGAGACCAGCAGCCGGGTCAGCGCCGCCGTCGTGGTCAGCGGCTCGTGGTCCGGGTCGTAGCCGCGCAGGTCGATGTAGAGCTGCCCGTCGGGGAAGCGGTCCTTGGCCTGGTGCGCCCAGTGCAGCGCGAGGGCCGTCTTGCCCATGCCGGCCGTGCCGCTCAGCACGCACACGCCGTCGCCGCCGCCCAGGCACTCGTCCAGCCACGCCAGCTCCGCGTCGCGGGCGGCGAACTCGGGCACGTCCCTGGGTAACTCGGCCGGCCGGGCGACGAGGGGCTCCCGTCGCGGAGGGAGGGGCGCCGGCTGCGTGCCCTCTCCCGGTGCGTCGGGTTCGTCGTCCCGCAGGAGCCGCTGGTGCAGCTCGCGCAGGGGGCGGCCGGGCTCGATGCCCAGCTCGTCGACCAGCCGCCGTCTCGCCTCCCGGTACACGGCCAGCGCCTCGCCGCGGCGCTCGCACCGGTGCAGGGCCAGCATGAGCTGTCCCAGCAGCCGCTCGCGCAGCGGGTGCTCGGCCACCGCCGTGTGCAGCTCGCCGACGATCTCGGCGTGCCGCCCGGCCGCGAGTTCGGCGTCGTACAGCTCCTCCAGGGCGCAGATCCGCCTGTCCTCGAGGCCCGGACGCTCCTGGTGGATCAGCTGGGCGCTGGTCCCGGCCAGCGCGGGCCCGCGCCACAGGCCCGCCGCGGCGCGGAGCCGTGCCGCGGCGTCGGTGTGGCGTCCCTCCTCGGCGTCGGCGCGCGCGGCGGCCCGGTACGCCTCGAACAGCTGCAGGTCGAGCTCGTCCGGGCCGGCGTGGATGCGGTAGCCGGCGCCGACGCGGCTGATGCGCTCCTTGCCGACCAGGGCTCGCAGCTCGTGGATGTACACCTGCAGGCGCGCCACGGCCGTGCGCGGGGCCCGCTCGCCCCAGATCAGGTCGACGAGCCGGTCGTTCGACACCGTACGGTTCGCCTCGAGCAGCAGGGCGGCCAGCGCGGTCCGCTGCTTCGGCGAGCCCAGCGTGATCGGCCCGTCAGGCCCGTCGACCGACACCGGCCCGAGAAGCGCGAACCGCGCCTCCGATTCCATGTGCCCCCTTCACGTCCCGATTCCCCCGCTGCGATGCTAGCGAGAGATGATCGTGAAGATGGGGGATACCGGATCCCGGGGTTACTTCAGGACCCAGAGTGCCCAGAACGGGCTGTCCCAGTCGCAGTCCCAGTATTCGTGGTCTCCGGAGTATTTCCAGCCCGCCGCCTCGCACTGCGCCAAGGTCCGGTGGACGCTCTTGATGTAACCGGCCTGCGCGCTCGCGGACGGGCCGGCGCCGACCGTCGCGGCCAGCGCCAGAGCGGTCGCCGGGACCAGCACTCTCATGATCTTGTTCCGCATGGAGAACCTGCCTTCGCTTGGTTACGCGAAGCGTCGCAGCCCGGGCTTCCGTAACGCTTCTCCTTCACTCCCGGCCGTCGCGGATCCAGACGGTCATGTCGGTCAGGCCGCGGTTGGCCCAGGAGAAGTACGGCACGGCGGTCATCGTGACGCCGCGCCGGGCGGGAGGGCGGTCGCCGTACAGCGACCCGTCGGTCCCGTCGTCCGCGGTGGCCTCGGCGCTCAGGGTGACGACGCCGGTCCGCTCGTCCGGGACGACGTGGACGGGGGCGTCGCGGGCGAGGACGAGGCTGTGCACGGCGCAGTCGTGGTCCACGCCCTCCAGGCAGAACACGATCGGGCCGCGCTCGAGGGCGACCTTGCCGGCGGTGGCGGCGACGGCGGGGTGCGCCCAGGTCCGGCGGACCTCCATGCCGAGGTCGATCTCGACCACGTCCCCGGCCCGCCAGCGACGGGAGAGCGTGCAGTAGCCGTCGCGGAGGTCGGGCCGGTGCACGGGTTCGCCGTTGACGGTGACGGCGGGCTGCCGGCTCCAGCCGGGGATGCGGACGGCCAGCGCGAACTCGGCCCCGTCGTCGGCGTGAGTGACCGTGATGGCCAGGCGGCCTTCCCGGGGGTAGGCGGTGTCCTGGCGGAGGGTGACCTCGCCGCCGGCGAAGGCGAAGCGAGCGGTGCCGGCCACGTACAGGTTGACGACGGCCTCGCCGGGTCCCTGGGCGTAGACGTAGCGGCCGAGCTCGCTGAGCAGCCGGGCGAGGTTGGGCGGGCAGCAGGCGCAGTCGAACCACTCCTGCCGGGTGACGGTGCCGTCGCCGGCGAGGGGGTTGCCGTAGAAGTAGCGGGTGCCGTCGGCGGAGGCGCCGCTGAGGACGCCGTTGTAGAGGGCGCGTTCGAGGGTGTCGACGTAGTGGCCGTCGCCGGTGAGGTTGCTCATCCGCCGCGCCCACTGGACGAGGCCGATCGCGGCGCAGGTCTCGGCGTAGCCGTGGGCGTCGGGCAGGTCGTACGCGGGTCCGAAGCCTTCGATGCTGGGGTCGGAGCCGAGCCCGCCGGTGATGTACAGCTTCTTGCCGGTGACGTCGGCCCACAGCCGGCGCACGGCCTGGAGCAGCCGGTCGTCGTCGTACTCGCCGGCCAGGTCGGTCATCGCGCTGTACATGTACATGGCGCGGACCGAGTGGCCGACGGCTTCGGCCTGGTCGGCCGCGGGCAGGTGGCTCTGGTTGTACTCGCGGAAGCGTCGCAGGTCCCCGGGTTTGCGGGGGAGTCTGGTGCCGAAGTAGCCGGGGGTGCCGCGGTGCCGCAGCTCGGTCTCGAAGTAGTAGGGCTGCTCCCCGCGCCAGTCGATGAAGCGCCGGCCGAGGTCGAGGTAGCGGCGCTCGCCGGTCGCGCGGTAGAGCCTGACCAGCGCGAGCTCGATCTCCTGGTGCCCGCAGTAGCCGCCGGCGCGGGGGCCGTCGGGGCTGAAGACGGTGTCGATCAGGTCGGCGTAGCGGCGCACGATGTCGAGCAGCCGGGTCTTGCCGGTCGCCTCGAAGTGGGCGACGCCGGCTTCGATGAGGTGGCCGGCGCAGTACAGCTCGTGGGCGTCGCGGAGGTCGGTGAACCGCTCCCCCGGCTTGACGACGGTGAAGTACACGTTGAGGTAGCCGTCGTCCTGCTGCGCGCCGGCCAGCAGCTCGATCGCCTCGTCGACGGCCCGATCGAGTTCGGGGTCGTCGGTGGTGGCCAGGCAGTAGCTGGCGGCCTCGATCCACTTGGCGACGTCGCTCTCCCAGAAGATGTGCGGCTCGTCCGGGTCCCCCGGCCGCCAGGTCAGGCTCAGGGCGTCGAACTGCTGTCCGGGCCGGCGCAGCTGGCCCTCCTGGTGCCGCAGCGTACGCGTACGGATCAGCTCGCGGCGCGGCGCCCAGAACTCGTCGTCGATGGTGACCGCGGTCAGCGGCAGCGGCTCGCGGCGCAAGGCGGCGGCAGAGGTCATGGTCATGGGATTCCCAACGTGAAATGGCTGAAGACCGTCACGAGCCCGCGGCCCTGGGCAGGACCGCGGTGCCCCAGACGTAGGCGAAGGAGGCGAAGGCCGGCACGGCGACGCCGAAGACCGGGACCAGCCCCGGGACGAGGTAGTACGCGCACAGGACCACGCCGACCACGAGCAGCGTGACGAGCGCCTGGACCGGGCGGGCCAGGACGAGGATGGCGCTGCGGCGGACGAGCGCGCCCGGCCCTTCGTCGAAGTGGGCGGCGAGGATCCAGATGTTCGCGGTCATGCCTGACACGAACAGCGTGACCAGCCAGAGCACCGCGCCGAGCAGCGGTTCGACCACGCCGAGGTCGGCGGTCTCCAGCAGCCGCCGGTCCAGCAGGAGCACCGCCCAGGCCGCCGCGAAGACGTAGCCCACCACGTTGGCGGTGCGGAACTCCTGGCGCCAGAGCCGGCGGAACTCGGGGGGCGACCCTGGGCGCAGGAGCTCGCCGCGGATGACGCCGTACACCGCGGCGGTCGCGGGGAAGACGCCGAGCACGATGCCGCCGGCCAGGCTCCACACGACCCAGAGCAGGTGCAGCTTGAGCAGCAGCAGGCCCACCTCGCCCGCCCTCGTGTGCCAGGTGAGGACGCGTCTCATCAGCCTTTCACCGACCCGATGAGGACGCCCTTCTCGAAGTAGCGCTGCAGGAACGGGTAGAGCACCAGGACCGGCAGGCTGGAGACGACGATCACGCCGTACTTGATCTGGTCGGCGTACTGCTGGTCGTAGGAGGTGCCGCTGCCGCCGGAGGCTCCGACGCCACCGGCGAACGCCTGGTTGGACAGCAGGATGTCACGCAGCACGATCTGCAGCGGTTGCAGCGCGTTGTCCCGGACGAACACCATGCCGGTGAAGAAGTCGTTCCAGTGCTGCACCAGGTAGTACAGGCCGATGACCGAGACGATCGCCTTGGACAGCGGCAGCGCGACCCTGGCGAAATACTGCAGGTAGGACACGCCGTCGATCATCGCCGCCTCGAACAGCTCCTTCGGCAGCGAGTGCTCGAAGAACGCGCGGGCGATGATGAGGTTGTAGACGTTCACGGCCGGCGGCAGGACGAACACGAGCCAGTTGTCCAGCAGGCCGAGGTCGCGATAGAGCAGGTACGTCGGGATCAGCCCGCCGTTGAAGAACATCGTGAACACGAAGAACAGCATGAGGATCCGCCGCGGGCGGAACTCCGGCCGCGACAGCGCGTACGCCGCCGGGATGGTCACGACGAGGTTCAGCGCGGTCCCGACCACGCTGTAGAGCAGCGTGTTGCCGTAGCCCGTCCAGATCCGCTCGTCGTTGAAGATCTCCCGGTACCCGAAGAGGTTCACGCCCTTCGGCCACAGCCACACCTCGCCGGTGGAGATCAGCGACGGGCTGCTCACGGACGCGATCGCCACGAAGTAGACCGGATAGACCACCGCGAACAGGACCGCCACGCAGATCGCGCCGAGCGCCAGCGTGAAGACGACGTCGCCCGGTGACTTCTTCAGGGGAGTCGCGCTCACCACAGGCTCCAGTTCGACACGCGGCGCGCGATCGCGTTGGCGGCGATCAGGAACGCGAAGTTGATGACGGTGTTGAAGAGGCCGATCGCGGTGGCGTAGCTGAACTGCGTGCTGAAGATGCCGATCTTGTAGACGTACGTCGCGATGACCTCCGACACCGGCAGGTTCAGGTTGTTCTGCATCAACCAGACCTTCTCGAAGCCGGTGTTCAGCACGCCGCCCATGGTGAGGATGAGCAGGACCACCATGGTCGGCACGATGCTCGGGACGTCGACGTGCCGGATGAGCTGCAGCCGGTTCGCGCCGTCCACCTTGGCCGCCTCGTACAGCTGCGGGTCGACCCGCGAGAGCGCGGCGAGGTAGATGATGCTGTTCCACCCGCAGTGCTGCCACACGTCGGAGATCACGTACACCGGCACGAAGGCGGCCGTGTCGCCGAGGAAGTTCACCCCGTCGAGGCCGAAGGGCGCGAGGAGACGGGTGAGCAGTCCGGTGGACGGGTTGAGGAACGCCTGCAGCATGCCGACGATGACCACGATCGAGATGAAGTGCGGCAGGTACGTCGCCGTCTGCATGATCCTCTTGCGCCGGCCGCCGGCGATCTGGTTGATCATCAGCGCCAGCAGGATCGGCGCGACGAACCCCACCACGAGCGTGGTGAAGGCGATGACGAACGTGTTCTTCAGCAGCGGCCAGAACAGCGGGCTGTCGAAGAACTGCCGGAAGTACTTCAGCCCGACCCATTCGCCACCGGTGAGACCGGCCGCGAAGTCGAACTCCCGGAAGGCGAGCTGGATCCCGTACATCGGGACGTACATGAACACGGCGACGAAACCGACGGCCGGCAGGACCATGAGCCACAGTTGCCAGTACCGCCTGACGTGCCGGCCGGCGCCGGGCCTTGGGGCGCCGGGCCTTGGGGCGCCGGGCCTTGGGGCGCCGGCCGCCGGCTTGCGAGCCGCGAGGAGAGAGTCCGCCATCAGCGCGTCTTCGCGTACTCGTCGTAGTAGCGCTGGTAGATGTCGATGTTCTGCTGCAGGCCGGCGTTCTGGACCTGCTGGACGTACTGGCCCCACTGGTCCTCGACGCCGCCCTTGGTGATCCACTCGGCGAACTTCGTCATCGCGGTGTTGAGCATCGTGGTGTTGTTCAGCCCGAGCTGGTTGGTGTCGTCGGGCTTCATCTGGATGAACTGGAACGGGTAGACGTCCTTGTCCACGTCCATGTTCGCCAGCGCCTTCTTCAGCGGCTCGGTCTGCTCGACGGCCTCGTCCAGGTCGGCCGGCAGCTTCACCTCGATGTCGTCCCGGATCCAGACCGGGCCGGCGTCGGCGATGGTGACCGTCCACTTCCAGGTCGACGGGTCGACCTTGGGGTCGGCCGGCGGGAGCACCTCGTACTCCTTGTCGCTGATCTTCTTGACGTACCGGCCGAGGTCGCCCCACAGCACCTGCAGCGACATCTCCTTGTCGTAGAGGGCGTTGACGATCTTGAGCGCTGCCTGCTTGTTGCTCGACCTGGCGGAGACGAGGATCTGGTTCGACGGGAAGTTCTCGCCGTTGGAGTCGTACGTCCAGGTCACCGGGGTGGTCTGGCCGGCTTCGGCGAGCAGCGGCGCCATCGCGACGTACTGGTCGGCCAGCTCGGCGCCGAACCGGTCGCTGGCCGTCCAGCCCCAGCTGAAGCCGACCTTGGCCACCTTGCCGGAACCGCGGCCGACCGCCTGGTAGGCCGAGTAGTCCTGCGTCATGACGTTCTTGCTGATCAGGCCCGCGGCGTAGCAGCGGTGGAGGAACTCGATGACCCGCTTGTAGCGCTCGTCGACGAGGAAATTGCCGACCTTGCCGTCCTCGAGGAAGTAGCCCTGGCCGCCGCCGCCCGCGATCGGCAGGCCGAGGCTGCCGAGCAGCACGCTGGGCTGGAAGTAGCCGAAGCCGTCCGTGCCGACCGGTGACCAGTCCATCGGGATCTCGTCGTTCTTGTCGCCGTTGCCGTTCGCGTCCTCCTCCTTGAACGCGACGAGCACGGTGTAGAGCTCGTCCCAGGTGGTCGGGACCTTCAGGCCGAGCCGGTCGAGCCACTGCTTGTTGATGTACTGGTGGGTCACGGTCGTCGGCCAGAACCGCTTGTAGCCCGGGACCGCGTAGACCTCGCCGGTGGTCAGCGTGGCCATCGACTTCAGCTGCGGCTTGGCCGCGAACAACGCCTTGACGTTCGGCAGCGCGTCCAGGTCGTCGGCCAGGTTCTCGAAGAGCGTCCGGTACGTGCCCAGGTCGGCATTGGTGATCGCGTTCGTGCCGATGATCAGGTCGGGCACGTCGCCGGCCGCCAGCATGGTGGACTTCTTCTGGTCCCAGTCGGCCGAGATCTCCTGCCACTGGATCTTCACGCCCGCGATCTTCTCCAGCTGTTTGGGCCACTCCATCGTGCTCATCGGCTTGGTCAGCGGATGTTTGTTGACCAGGATCCGCAGCGTGTTCGGATCGCCTGCGGAGGTCCTGCCGGAGCAGCCCGCGAGTGCGGTGAGGCCGGCCGCGACGACGAAGGCCCGGCGGGACAGTACCGGTGGGGTGGCCATGCGGTCCTCCTGAGGGGGACGGAGGGTGTGACCGAGATCTCGGTGAATGTTTCAGCGATGTTAGGGGCGGTCATTCAGCGTTGTCAACGACAGGACAAACGAGGGAAGGAACGACCGCGGCAGGGGTGCGGAGGGGGTCAGGCCTGCGCGGACGAGTCGCGGACCACGAGGTGCACGCCGGTGTGCACCTGCCGGGCCGCGCCGTCGTACCCGTCGAGGCGCTCGATGAGCAGGCGGACGGCGGCGGCCACCATCTCGCCCTGGTCGGGGCTCACCGACGACAACGACGGGATCGTGAACTCCCCCTCGTCCGTGTCGTCGAAGCCGGTGACCGCGACGTCCTCAGGAACGCGGATGGCGTGCGCGCGCAGCGCTTTCAGCACGCCCACGGCGATCGTGTCGTTGACGCACACGGCGGCGTCGAACCTCGGGCCGGAGCGCCGCAGCAGCCCCACCATCGCCTCGTAGCCCGAGGCCCTGCGGTCCCAGTCGGAGCTGTACGCTACGAGCGAGGGATCATGCTCGATGCCGCGCTCCCGCAGAGCCGCGACGAACCCGGAGTAGCGGTCCCCGGTCGGGACGGCGCCCGCCGGACCGTTCCAGACGAACGCGAGCCGCCGCCGGCCGGTGTCCAGCAGATGCCGGGTGATCGCCAGGAACCCCGCGTGCTCCCCCATCAGCACACCGTCGAGCGTCCTGATCGGCGCGCCGCCGAGCGCCACCGCCGGGCGCCGCGGGATCGCGCCGGCGAGCAGCTCGTCCGACAGGTGGTGCGGGCAGATGATGACGCCGTCGACGTCGGCGGTCGTCACGCCGAGCACCGCGTCGCGCTCGCGGTCGCCGCCGCTGGCGATCCGCAGCGTGCTGGTGAACCCGCACTCGGCCAGGGCGAGGATGAGCCGCTCGGCGTTCTCCGCGAAGTACGGCTGGTAGAGGTTCGGCACGACGACGGCGATCCGGCCGGTCCGGCCGGAGGCGAGCCCGCGCCCGGCCTGGCTCGTGGCGTGTCCCGCCTCGTAGCCGACCTCCTCGACCGCGGCCTGGACCTTGGCCCGGGTGGCGGCCGAGACATGCGGGCGGCCGAGAAGGACGTTGGACACGGTCTTCGCCGAGACCCCGGCCAGCACGGCGACATCCGCCAGCGTCGGGCGCCTCATCGCGGGTCCCGGCCGAGCGTGGACTCGCGCCGGATCAGCGCGACCGGCGAGACCACCGCGCGCGGCTGGCGCGGCGCCGTGCCGGCGAGGCGGTCGGCGAGCAGCTCCAGCGCGCTGCGCGCCAACCGGGCCGGGCCCGGGTCGATCGTGGTGAGCGACGGCGTCGAGAACCGCCCGTCCTCCAGGTTGCCGTAGCCGGCGACCGCCACCCGTCCCGGGACATCCACCCCGTGCTTGACCAGCGCCGCGAGAGCCCCGAGCGCCACCTCGTCGTTGGCGCACAGCAGCACGTCGACGTCCGGGTGCCGCTCCAGCACCTGTACGGCGGCCCGCGCGCCCGCGCGCCGGTCGGCCACCTCGCCGAGATCTACACACGGCACGGGCGCCGGGCCGGAGCCGTCGAGACAGGCGCGCAGCTCGTCCTGATGCGCGCCGAGCAGCGCCGGGCGGGAGCGGCCCATGACGTCGAGGTGGCGGGCCATCAGGGCCGCCGCCTCCGCGACGTCCTCCTCGACCCGGTCCACCCCGGCCGCGTCCCCTTGCACGACGACCACGGGGCGCTCGTCCAGCCCGTCACCGACCGGCGCCGCCGGCCCGATCAGCACCACGCCGTCGAACGTCTTGCCCCGGGCGGCGAGCACCGCCGCCAGCCGGGCCGGATCGCCGTGCGTCGGCTCGACGGCGGCGAGCATCCCCCAGCGATCCGCCTCGGTGACCAGGGCCTCGACGAGACCCGCGAGATAGGGGCGGCGCAGCTCGGTGACGGCGATGCCGACCACCCCGACCTGCCCGGTCCTGAGCGCCCTGGCGGCCCGGTTGGGGACCCAGCCGAGCTCGTCGATCGCCGCGTGCACCCGGCGTACCTTCTCCGGGCGGATGTGCGGCTCGCCGTTCACCACACGTGACACGGTCTTGATCGAGACGCCCGCCCGATCGGCCACCTCCCGCATCGTCACGCGCATGCGTACAGCGTAGGTCACGGCAGGACTTCCCAGCATTCGGATGACCAGTGGTCAGCAGGACAGCGGTGCCGAGCCGAGCGCGACGTCGTCGTACCAGAGAGTGTCCTGGTCGCTGCCGTAACTCTCCCAGCCCAGGCGCAGCGTGGCCGGGCGCGGCGCGGTGGCGCGGCGCAGCCACTGGGAGTCGATGTCCTGCGTCGGGGTGCCGTCCACGCGCAGGCCCGCGACCTCCTGGTTGTCCAGGTACGTACGCATCGACTGCTTGGTGGTGTCGATCTCGTAGCGCAGGCAGACCCACCGGTTGACGGGAAGCGGGGTGCTGAGCGCGACGCCCGCCGGGCTCTGCTCGGGCAGGGTGGCGTCGTCGGACTCGCGGTTCCACTGCAGGGCGCCGTTCTGGCCGCCGATGCGCAGGTCGCGGTTGCCGTCATTGGCGTCGGCCATGGTGATCATGCTGACGTGCGTCGCGGGCAGGGCGGTCGTGTGCCGGACCCACATCCTGGCGTAGAGCACCGGGCCGACGCGGGAGACGTCGCGGGTGGTGCCGACGAAGAGGTGGTTGCAGTAGCCCGCGCCCCCGTTGACCCGCAGGGACTTGCCGCCGCTGTGCGCGATCGCGGTGTCGATCACGGCCGTGCCGGTGCCGGCGCAGTTGGGGGTGACGACCTGCCAGTCCCCGGACGGGCTGCCCGTCTGGTCCTCGAACCCGGAGCAGACCGTCGCCCCCGAGCAGCCGGGCGGCACCGTGGGGGTGACCGTGGGGGTGACCGTCGGGGTGACGGTGGGCGTCACGGTGGGTGTCACGGTGGGTGTCACGGTGGGTGTCACGGTGGGTGTCACGGTGGGGGTCTGGCTCGGGGTCGTGGTGCCGTTGCAGGCCACGTCGTTGAGCGTGAAGTCGGTGGGCGCGGGGTTGGCCGCCGACCAGGTGGCCTGCAGGCCGAACTCGGCGCTGCCGCCCGTGGCCAGCGCGCCGTTCCACGCCACGTTGGCCGCCGTCACGACCCGGCCGTTCTGCTCGACCTGCGCGTTCCACGCGCTCGTCACCCGCTGGTCCCCCGCGTACGTCCACCGCAGCCGCCACCCGGTGAGCGCCGTCCCCAGGTTCGTCACCTTCACCTGCGCGGTGAAGCCGGCCTGCCAGGAGTTCACGGTGTAGTCCACTTTGCACCCGGTGTCCGCGGACGCGGGGACGGTCACGGCGGCGATGCCGCCGATCGCCACGGCGACGCAGGCGACGACTGCCCAGAGCCGGGCAGACAGCGTGAGGGGACCGGACATGACATCGCTCGCCTTCGGGGTCCGTATGGGAGCGCTCCCAAACCGTCTCTTGAGAGACGATGTTTCGCGCGATCACGCCGGAGTGTCAACCCCGGGGCTGCCTCCTGCGTACCTGACCAGGGAGTCCACCCCTGAACCTTTCATCCTGACCGCAGGACGTCAGCTCGCGGCGAGGGCGGACAGGATGGAGTCGGCGATGACCCTGTGCCCGGCGGCGTTGGGGTGGTCGCCGTCGGCGGCCAGCAGCGGGGTGTCGTCGTGGGAGCCGTCCCCCTTGAACGGCCCGTAGACGTCGACGTAACGCGCACCCTTCGCGGCGGCCGCCCCAGCGAGGGTCCCGTTCACCGCGCGGGTGAGGGCGTCGCTGTTCGACACGTACGTCGTCCCCTTGGCCCGGGCGCTGTCGCCGTCCAGGAACACGTTCCAGTAGCCGGTTACGACGATCCGGCTGCGCGGCCGGGTCTGCAGCGCGCGAACCTTGCCGAGGATGCCGTCCACGTTGGCGCGCAGCCGCGCGAGGCCGTCCTTGTAGCAGGCCAGCCCCGCACGGGGACCGCAGTCGTCGTCCTCGAGCGAGGCGCTGTCGAAGTCGTTGGCGCCGATGGTGATGATCACCAGGTCGGCCTTCCCGATGGCGCCCGTGGCCGACCCGCTGTCCATCTGGTCGAGCAGCCCCTGCGAGGTGAGCCCCCCGGTGGCCAGGTTGTCGGCGGCGACGCCGGTGCCCTGCCTGGCCGCCAGGGTCTTCCTGACCAGCGAGACGAAGGTGTCGCAGTCGCACGCGGACCCCGCCGGCACCGAGTCGCCCAGCCCCACGACGGAGGTCACCGCCGCCGATCCGGCGTGGGGGGCGGCGACGGCACCCGTGTCACCGGCTCGCGCGTCCCGCGCCACCCTCGCGATAGGGACGGTCTCCAGCGCGACGCTCCAGGCCACGGCGAGGACCACGACCACCGCGACCCCTTTGAACCGCCGTGTCGTGCCGGTATCGCGGCGGCCTGCTCCGTGACGCCCCGGCCCGCCGCCTTCCCACCGCACGCAATCGCCCTCCCGCCTCCGCCTCTCAGCCCCACGTCACCGTAGCGGCCGTCTGCGGCAGCGCGAGCGAGATGCACCAGCTTACGCCGGACACTCCACGCAAAACCCCGTAACCACCATGAGGTCCCCTTAAGCGGGGATATGCGCAGCGATCAGTCGCCCGTCACCGGCCTCCAGAGCACGGCGTGCTGCTGACCGTCGGGGTACATCGCGTTCCCGGCGATCTGGCCGGATGCCCGCACCATCGACACTCGCCCCGCAGACACCCGCCCCACCGACGCCCGCCCTACCGACGCCTGCCCCCCGGACACCCCCCGACACCCGCATCACCGACGCTCGCCCCGCGAACGCTCGCACCACCGGCGGCCGCTCTAGCGCGCCGAGATCACCGCCGCCTCGCCGAGGGGCGCCTCCCCGCCGCCGGCGTCCGGCGGGACGGCACGCTCCACGACTTCACGCTGCCCAACCCCGCCATGGCCCCATGCCGCGCGGGCCACCGTCGCCCGAGGCGATCGCGGATCTTCGGAAAGGAGCGGAGTCCCGCCAGTCACCCCATCGCCTTCAGGACGTCACGCACCCGGCGCAGGTCCCGCATGCGGGCCTCGTACGTCGCCCCGACCACCACGAGCAGCACCCCGCCCACCGCGATCGGCACCCAGCGCGGCACCACGAGGAGCATCTCCGACACGTACGGGGCCAGTTCCCGCACCACGACCCCGGCGAGCACGACGCCTCCGACCACCGTGGGCGCCTGCAGCCGGGACCGGGCTCCGGCGAACAGCACCGCCAGCGCCAGCACGCCGAGCGCCAACGACCGCCGCCATTCCGTGTCCGAGTAGACGACCACCAGGCTGGGCAGCATCGTGAAGGACAGGCCCGCGCCGTAGGCCGCCCAGGACGAGACCGGCGCGCGGCGCCGCCGCAACCAGCCGAATCCCAGCAGCACCAGCGAGCAAGGCACCGTGTACGCCTCGACGACGGTGACCTCGTCCGCCCCCAGCCGCAGCCACGAGGCCAGCAGCAGCAGGGTGGCGCCGGCGTACCTGAGGCCGCTCGCGCCGCCCGCCCGCAGCGACATGAGCAGCACCAGCACTCCGGCCACGGCGAATCCCACGCTGGCCGCGACCAGGACGCGCAGGCCCAGCGAGAACCCCACCGCCACCGCCTCCAGCCCGAGGAACAGCGCGGCGAAGCCCAGTCCCCAGACCCGCAGCTCCTTCAACCTGGCCGCCAGCGCCACGGCGGCGGCCGCCACCGCCAGGATCGGCAGCACGATCAGCGTCGCCGGCTCGCTGCCGAACGCGTACGCCGCCGCGCGTGCCGAGACCGGAGCGGCGACGAGCGCGCACGCCACCGCCCACCAGGGCGCCCGTCCCAGCGTGGCGGCCACCGCGAGCGCGACGGCCAGCACCGCCTGCACCGCCACCGCGGCCGGGTACGGCATCGCGAAGGCTTGGGGAACCACCGCAACCATGAGCGCCCCAGCCACCAGCACCCCGACCGCCAGCACCCGGAACACCAGCACGCCGGACGTCGCGCCCTTCATCGGAGCCGGCCATCCGCCGGTGCCGCGTCCAGCCACCGCCTTCAGCGGCCGCCCACCAGCGGCCTTCACAGCCACCGCCAGAAGGCCGGCCGCCAGCGTGCCCAGCACCGCCACTTCCACCGGGGTGACCTTCTCGAACGGCGGCCACTGCCGTCCGTTCCAGGTGCCGGTCCAGAGCACGTCCAGCCAGGCGAGCGGCGCCACCAGCGTCGCGACGACCCGAGGGAGCACCACCAGCGTGGTCAGCAACGCCACCAGCCCGCCGGTGGCCATGCCCGCCAGTCGTACCCTCCGCCAGGGCAGCCAGGCGGCGGCGAGCACCACCGCGAGCGCGGGAACGAGGTACGCCAGGGGACGCCAGTCCGTCCCGGGGACGCCGAGCACCGGCTGGGCCAGCGCGGCCGGCACGGCGATCAGGGTGAGCGCGGTTCCGACGGTGACCGCGGCCGCCCAGGTCTCCCCCTGGGGTTGAGCCTTGCCCGGCCTGACCAGCAGCCACGTCACGAACCCGCCGAGCAGCGCCAGCGCGACCAGCGGCACCGACCTGACCAGGGCCTGACCGACGGAAGGGGAACCCAGCGCGTCCGGCGCGCCGACCAGCAGCGCAAGGGCCGCGACCCCGCCGCCGGCCACGGCGGCCGTCACCCGCACCGCTCCCCGGCCGTAACGGACCAGGGGGACGTCCAGGGCCGCAGTGGCCACCAGCATGGCCACCAGCCAGGTCGCCGGCAGGTCGCCGGTCAGCAGCGGCAGGACCGGCTGCGCCAGCACCACGGCGACGGGAGCGGGCCCGCGAAGCCGGGTGACCCGGGCATAGGCCACCAGGATGAGCGCGGTGAGCCCGAACACCCCCGCCGTGTACTGCGGCGCGTCGAGTGCGTCGACCCCGAGGAATCCCACCCGTCTGGCCGCGTACCCGTCGAGCAGCAGCAGCACGACCGCGAGCCCGGCCACGGTCTCGGCCGTCGCGGTGAGCCTGCGCCGGATCAGCACGACCGGCGCCAGCATGACCAGCGCGGTGAACGCGACCAGCACGGCCGCGCGCCCGGCCATGCTCATCTGCCCCCAGCTCACCACGGTGAACACCACCGCCGCCACCGTCAGCAGCAGCCCACCGAGGATGAGCAGGACATTCTTCGCAGCACCCGGAGAGACCTCCCGCCCCGGAACCCCGGGCCCCGCGCCTCCAGGCCCGGCCGCCGCCCCCGGGTACGGCGGCATCGCACCCGCATAGGGAGGCACCGCACCCGCATAGGGAGGCACCATCCCCCCGGACCCTGCCCCCGCCATCCCCGCGGGCCCGGCCCCTGCCGCCCCCACGCTCGCCGCCCCCTGACCCGCCGCGCCTGCGCGCAGGATGCCGAGCAGTTCCGTACGGCGGGTCTGCAACCTGGCCTGCTGATCCCTCAGCCCGGCGAGAGCCTGGTCAACCTGCCAGAGCTCGTGCGCGGCGGGCCCCTGCAGCGGCAGCCCACACCCCGGACACCTGGACACCGGCCCCGGGGACCCGGTTCCGGACAACGCCGCACCACAGTCCGGACATTTCATACTTCCACGCACCGATACTCCGTCTGAGCCTGTCGAGATGACCCCTATTTCACCCCGACGCCCTTGCGAACCACTGTCACCGGAACCACGAACGACAACCGGCCGGCGCAAGGGAGTGACATCCGGCCGGAGGCGGTCAGACCGGCCCCGGTCCCTGGCCGCCGCTGCCGCGGAGGATGTCGGCCATCAGCCTGGCGAGCGTCCGCAGCAGGGAGTCCGAGCTGGCCCGCTTGAGCAGCTCGAACTCCACCTTGGTCCCGTCGGCGTCTCGCTGGATCTTGATCGACACCTTGGTCTGCAGGAACGCGATCATGGCGGCGAGCACCACGACGACCGCCGCGGCCGCCTCCACCGACAGCTGGTCGTCGGCGGGTGGATCCTGGGTCAGCGCCCGCGCGACCGGTCCGGCGTCCTCGTCCCGCTGCGCGGCGGCCAGCAGCCGCCGTCCGGCTCCGATCGCCTCCGCGGCGCTACGGGGCAGGGGCGGCGCGTCCTGGGCCGTCCGCGGGTCACCGTCCGCGTAGCCGTCGAGGAGGGCCCGGAGCACCAGCCGTGCTTCGTCCTCGCTGGTCACCTCCAGAGCGGCAGCGGGCCTCTGCAGGTCTTCGGCCAGCTCCTGCAGGATGAGGATGACCGTACGGTCCGCGAGCTCTGTCACGAGATCATCTCCAGTCGCCGATCAGGGCGAGCGCCCCCCAGTGGTAGGGATGGGCTTCCCAGGGGTCGAGCGGGCGTTCGATCATCTCACGCTGCGTGTGCCAGAAGCCACGCCACAGCGGCTCGTCCGGCCGCTGCGCCAGCCTGCGGTAGAACGACTCCAGGAAGCGTCCAGAGCTGGTCCTGTCGACGTTCCACAGGGCCGCGATGACGGCTCCCGCTCCGGCGTAGAGCAGTGACTGCGCGAGGTTGGCCGCTTGCTCGGTCGGGTCGTAGCGGCCGGTGGAGCAGGCGCGCAGGGTGATGAGCCCCATGTCGATCCCGGCTCCGGCGAGGTCACCCACCGTCAGCAGGTGACGGAGCCGCTGGGGCATGGAGAGCGCGGCAGGCTCGCGGCTGGGCCGCTCCCCGTCGTCGGCGAGCAGCAGCCCGGAGTCCAGCGGGTTGACGGCGTCGAAGTGGCCGTGGCAGGTCAGGTGAGCCATACGGCGGGTGCGAAGCGCGTCGAGGACGGCCTGCCGGACGGCGTTCGTGCCACTCAGCTCCTCGACCGCCCAGCCGGCGGCGCGCAGCAGGTCGCCGTCGCGCTCCAGCGCCGCCGGGTCGGGGTCCTCCCGCGCGGCCACGCCCGCGCAGAAGATCGACTGCGGCCGGGGCGCCGCCGTACGCCTGGCGACGAGGTAGCCGAGCGCGCTCGCCGTCGGCACGTACGTCACCGCGTGCCGCTGCCCCAGGCAGGTGCCGTCGGAGAGGGGCAGGGCATGCAGCGGCAGGCCGTGGAGCGGGCCGTCGGGCGAGAGGCAGAGATGCTCGCTGCCGGCGACCTCGGGCAGGAAACCCAGCAGCTTGCCCGCCGTCTCGGCGAGGAAGCCCAGGTCACGCTTCCACGGGCGCCGCGCGGGCAGCGGAGCGAGCGGCGGGAAGTCGTGCGGCGCGCCGTTGAAGGCGCGGTCGAGCGCGGCGGCGGCACGGGCGAGCGTCCCCGCGCCGACCGGGACGCGGGTCACGGACAGCCGTCCCGTACGCGGCGTGTACACGAAGGCGACGGTCACGGCCGAGCCCGCGTGGAAGGAGACCAGCGCGGTGTCGAGGTCGCCGGCCAGTTGCTCGCGCAGGCGTGCCAGCGTGATCGGTTCTGCCCGGCGGAGCAGCGCGTAGCCGGGGGCATGCCGTTCCATCTGGGCCCAGACCTCGGACAGCAGGTCGTCGACGCGACCTTGCCGGCCACGCTTGGTCCATTCATCGACGGGCCGGCCCTGGCCGCGTGGCCGGGCGGCCAGGGCGCGCCGCTCTTCCAGCAGGGCGGCCTCCCGCTCGGCCAGCTCGACCGGAACCCCGGCCGGGACAGGCAGCGGCATTCCGGCCAGCCCGCGCAGAATCCGGCGGGACTTGATCGCCTCGTGCAGGTCGAAGGCGAGCTCGTGAGCGTCGCGCGAGTCGGGCAGACGCGCGGGCGGCAGGTCGTCGCAGAGCAGCGCCACCAGCGCGCCGTCGAGTTCGTCGGAGTCGTCCCACGACGCCGGCCCGTCCTGCGGCCCCGGCGCCTCCGTGGGAGCCGCCGGTTGCGGGGTGCGGGCCGTCCACAGCAGGTCGAAGGCCTCCTGCCGGGCCGGCGGCGAGCCGTCGGCGTCGACGAGGACGCCCGCGAGGAGCAGCGTCATGTGGACCCGCTCCGCCGCGCTGTCCGCCGGGCGGGCGAGCTGTTCCTTGATCGCCGCGACGGCGCCGGCCACGTCGCCGTCCGCCACGAGCAGGTCGGCCCTGGCGCGTACGGCGAACCGTGCCAGCATCGCGTCCTTGCCCGCCTCCGCCAGCTCCAGCGCCTCGCCGACCAGTTCGGCGAAGCGGTCGCGGTGGTGCTCCAGGACGGCAGGGCGCGTGAGGATCTGGATCAGGGCGTCACGGCGGTTGCCCGCCTCCCGCGCGATCTCCAGCCCGCGCAGGAAGCGATCGGCCGCCGTGGCGGAGTCCTCGGCGACGTGTCCGAGGCCGAACCAGGCCAGCGCCAGGCTGAAGCTCGGCTCCTCCTCTCCCAGCAGTTCCACGACGCGGCGGTAGCACCACTCGGCCTCCGCGCCGTTGCCGGCGTCGTACAGGGCCATGGCCAGGTTGTTGAGCGCGGACGGCTCGACGCCAGGATGCTCGCGCGTCCAGTCCAGCACCCGGCGGTTCTCCTGGACGGCCAGACGCACCCGCCCCGCCTTCAGGTGCGAGCCGGCCATGAACGACCAGGCGCGATGGTACAGCTGGTCGTCGTTGGCCGCCTCGGCGAGCTGCCGCGCGTTCGCGTAGCTCTCGAGGCCGGCGTCGTAGTCTCCCGTGTCCTCCTGGAGCAGGCCGTACATGAGATGCATGCGTGCCGCCAGACCCAGCACTCCGGACAGATCGGACGCCATGCCGACCCTGGACGGGTGGAAGCCGGTCGAGGCCAGCGCCTCCTTGGCTTCCTGATACCTGCCCAGGCCGCGCAGGACGGTGGCCAGCTGCAACGAGATCCGTGCGGGCCTGATCGACTCCTCCAGCACCCACACCGGTACGGCGATCGCCCGCCGGTAGGCGTCGACCGCCCCTTCCACGTCGCTCCGGCCGAGCAGCAGGTCGCCCAGGTCTTCGAGGGCGCGGCTCAGCCTGCCGTACCCCTCCGGGCTGCTGTGGAGCGCCACCAGCCGCTCCAGGTGCCGCTCGGCGTGGCCGTACGCGCCGCGCGCGCGGCAGTCGGCGATCCACGTCACGCGCGCGTCGGCGCGGTCGTCCTCGTCTTCGGCCAGGAAGGCGACCGCGATCCGGACCTGCGCGTACTGCGGGATCCAGTCGGGGAAGAACTCACGCCGGTGCCGGGCCAGCACCTCGGGAGGGACCCCGCTGCCGCGCAGGTGAAGGTAGGCGGCGAGCACGCCTTGCCGCTCGTGCGCTGCGGTGTAGAGCGCCGTCGTGGCGGCCTCGTCCAGGTCGAGCTCCGGTTCGGGTTCGGGTTCTGGAAGCCGGCCGTAGCCGACCTTCTCGCGCCTGGACTCGGCGAACTCGGCGAAGAACCTGGCCAGCGCGGCGTGCGCCGGAAGGCCGTCGGACTCGTACCGTTCCGCGGCGGACTCGAGGGTGGCGCGCAGCGCGTCCACGTCGTAGTCCTGGGCGGCGATCAGGAGCCGCTCGGCCTCCTCCACCGTCTCCGTCTCAAAGAGCCATCCGAGGACCCGCTCCTCGCTCGCACCCACCGGCGCCGCCCCTTCCGCTCCGGACCGAACTGCTCGTGCAGGAAAAGAATCATGCGCATGGCGTCCTGGGCCTCTTCGTCGTTCTCCGCCAGCTCGATCGCCCGCACCAGGTGGTCGTTGGCCCTGCCGTACTCGCCGTTGTGCCAGTAGACCTGAGCCACGTTGAAGTGGGTGTCGTGCGTGTCGGAGTCGGCCACCAGGGCGTCGGCCAGCGCCACGCCCTCCGCCCAGTCCTCCCGCGCGATCGCCACGGCCCAGCAGCGCGTTGCGGTACGAGAGGATCCTGGGGAAGGCGCGGGCGAAGGTGCGCAGGTCGTCGCGGGCCGCGTCGGCCTGCGGCCCCTGGCCCATGGCGTCCTCGGTCAGCCTGGTGATCTGCTGCTTCCACAGCTCGTACCGCTCGGCCGCGCTCTCCTCGTCCGGCGGCCGCATCGCCTCCAGCAGCGGAGAGTGCGGCGCGACCCGCTCAAGCCTGTGCAGCGCCTCGCGCAGCGCCTCATGATCGCGGTCCTGCCAGACCGCTCTCACCAGCAGCTCCAGCGTGGCGGCGTCCTCGCCGTCCACGTCGCACGCCTGACGGAGCACGTCGGCGGCCTCACGTGCGGTCGCCGACCCCCCGTGATCGGCCGAGACCAGCTCCAGGAGCGCGGCGCCCAGCCGGCGCCGATCGCCCGGACCGGCCAGGCCGCGCTCGACGCGCTCGCGTAACATCGCCGCCCGCAACGTCACCAGCCGGGCCTGCTCCCGCCGCGTCTCCGCCCACTCTCTGAGCTCCCAGAGCCGGTGCTGCACGAACTCGTGCTCGTGCGGCTCCTGCGCGTGCTCCAGCGCCTCTTCCAGCACGGTGAGGGCCATGTACGGCTGGCGGAGTTCGAGATGGCACCGGCAGAGGTTCAGCCAGGCCGGGATCAACTCAGGATGGTCGGCGACGACGGCACGCAGGCGATCGACCGCCTGCCCGAGCTCGCCCGTGGCCGCCAGCGCCACAGCGTGGAGATTGCGCGCGTCCCGGTCGCCCGTCGAGGCCCGCTCCTCGATCTGCGCCATGTGCCGGCCGGCGAGGCCCTTGGGCGCGGTCATCAGGTCGTCGAGCAGCTGGAGACCCTCTTCGTCCGCGCCCAACGTCCACGGGAAATCCATCAGAGTCTCCAGAGGGAACCGTCGTCTTCAGGCGACAGGGGAATCGGGAACGGGAGGGCCGCCAAGGCCCGAGCGTGCCTGGACCTGTCAGGTCCGCGGGTCACAGATGTCCTTCCGCGTTTGTCGGTGCCGGGCGATACCGTGGTGGTCTCGTTACCGAGCGTGGGAGGTCGGGTGTGCGCAGGTCGTTCACGTTCCTGCTGCGCCCCACCAGCAAGCAGGCCGCCGCACTCGCGCAGTGCCTGGAAGATCACCGGGAGCTGTACAACGCGGCCCTCGAACACCGCCGTACGGCCTACCGCAAAGCCGGGGTGGCGGTGCGTTACGGGGAGCAGTCGGCGGAGCTGAAGCACATCCGCGCCGACGACCCCGGCGGTCAGGGCCGGTGGTCGTTCTCCTCCCAGCAGGCCACGCTGCGCAGGCTGGACAAGGCCTACCGGGCGTTCTTCGACCGCGTCAAAGCAGGCCGCACGCCAGGCTTCCCGCGTTTCAAAGGGCGGGGCCGGTTCGACACCGTCGAGTGGCCCAAGGACGGCGACGGCTGCCGGCGGCACTCCCAACCCGAGCACCCGACCGCGACCTACGTGCGGTTGCAGAGCGTCGGGCAGGTGCGGGTCCACCAGCACCGCCGAGTGCTCGGCATCGTCAAGACGATCAGCGTCAAGCGGGAAGGCGCCCGCTGGTTCGTCGTGCTGTCGTGTGATGAGGTGCCCGCACACCCCCTTCCCGCCACGGGCGCGGTCGCGGGTGTTGACGTGGGTGTCGCCTGGCTGGCCACGACCAGCGACGGCGACCAGCGCCACCTCGCCGCCTGCGCGAGCCGTCTGGCAGCGGCCCAGCGGAAGCTCGCCGGTAAGAAACGAGGATCCAAGCGGCGCAGGAAGGCCGTCGCGCGGGTGGCGGCCCTGCATGCCAAGGTGCGGCGGCAACGCCTTGACTCGGCGCACAAGGCCGCGCTTGCGCTGGTTCGCGGCTATGACGTGATCGTGCATGAAGCGCTGAAAGTGGCGGGCATGACCCGGCGTGCCGCGCCGAAACCGGACGGCGAAGGCGGCTACCTGGCCAACGGCCAGTCGGCTAAATCGGGGCTGAACAAGAGCATTCTCGACGCGGGCTGGTCGGCGTTCCTGACGATCCTGTCGCACAAGGCTGAAAGCGCCGGTCGACAGCTGATCGCGGTGAATCCGGCCAACACCTCCCGTACCTGCTCGCGCTGCGGGCACTGCGCGAAGGACAACCGTGTCACCCAGGCCGTCTTCCGATGTACGGCGTGCGGGCACGAGGCGCACGCCGACGTGAACGCGGCGATCAACATCTTGAGGGCAGGGCTTGCCCTTCGCGAGGCTGCGCGAGCGGCTTAACGAGAAGCCGCTCCCTTCAGGGAGTGGAGGAGTCACGCAGACCTCCGCCCGGTCGAGGCCGCTGTCGACCGGACGGTAACACAGCGCCGCGGCCGCTGGGCGGGTTGTCGTAACGTTCCACATGGTGACGGTGGCGGCGCTATGAAGAGGCAGACCGTCGCCTTGATCGGCTCCACTGTCTCCAGCGGATCACGATCCCACCCCGGGTGAGACCGCTTGATCGACGCGCGCCGCCGGATCCGACCCCCGGTCGAGGGCCCGGGTGGTGATCAGGCACGCGAACGCCGCGAGGGCGAGCGCCGTACGGATGAGGTGCAGGTTGAACCACCGCCGGCGGCTCTCCTGCCGGTCGGCGGGCAGCTGATCGGGGTTCCAGGCGTCCGCGATCCGGTTGAGAGGTTCCAGAGCTGTCAGGGTGAGGATCACCAGGATCAGGGCGGCCGAGTTGATGCCGAAGAGCAGCCATCCGCGGCGCCACGACAGGACCGAAACAAGGGCCATCGCCACGATGCCGGCCAAGCGGGAGTTGATGATCAGGAAGGGCTGCGCCGACACCACGATGGCTGAAGTGGCACGCGAGGCGGGCGTGGCCGTCCAGACGCTGTACACGTCCGCCCCGGCGGCAAACCCGCCCTGGCCAAGCTCGTCCACGACATCACGCTGGCGGGGAAGCCCGGCCCCTGCCGCAGAGCGACCGCCCCGAGGTCCAGGCGATCATCGACGAGCCGGACCCCGCGCGCAAGCTGGCCCTGTACGCCGCCATGGCCACCGCGATCCTTCGGCGCATCAAGCCCGTACACCGCGTCCTGCGCGCGACGGCCGCCGCGTCCCCGACCGGCGCGGGGCTCCAGGACCTCCTGGCCGACATCGAACGCGAGCGGCTGACGGGCAGCCGCGGACCGGCCGAACACCTGCACGCTCTCGGCGCGTTGCGCCCGGGCCTCGCTCCGGCCAAGGCCGCCGAGCACGTTCGTCCCCGGAGCGCTGCAATCGGGTGTCGCGAATCGCCAGACACCACAGAGCATCGCCACGGCGGCGGGCCGGCGGGGATCGCCGGCGGGGGTGTTCGTCACTCCTCCACCACCGCCGGTCCCGCCGGAGCCACCGCCGCCGGAGCCTCACCCCCCCGGGGATCGCCACCCTCCACCGTCCGGGAGGTCCTCAAGCGGGAAGGTCATGATTGGCCACCCGAGCGGACGTCCACCACATGCTCCGGCCTCCCGCGGACGCCGCTCCACGGACGGCCGCGTCAGGCGGGGCGCCGCTGCCCTCCAGGCGGGTGGTGATCGCGATCCGGTTGTGCGCGTTGATCACTGTCGCGGCCCAGATCAGCGCCGCCAGCTGCGTCTCCTCGAACTCCCTCGCCGCCTCGGCGTACACCTCGTTCGGGACCTGTCCCGCGAAGACGAGGGTGATCGCCTCGGTCAGCGACAGCGCGGCCCGCTCCCCGCTGGTGAAGAGCTTGCTGTTGCGCCAGGCCCGCAACTCCCGGATGCGCTCCTCTCCTTCCCCCATGGCCCGCGCGTCCTGGGTGTGCCGGTCGAGTGAGAGGGAACAGCCGTTGATCTGGGACGCGCGGATCTTGATCAGCTGGAGCAGCCCCGGCGCGATGTCCGCCGCCTGCGCCGCGGCCAGAGCGGCCTCCTGCAGGGCGCTCATCGCGCTGGAGACTTCGGGGGTCACGTTCTTGATCGCAATCCGCGGGGCAATCGTGGCTACAGACATGTCGTGACTCTCATCTCGCTCGTTGAAGCTCTTCGAAGCAAGGACGGGCGCAGCGACGATGTGGCGATATGTCCCCCTCTCCGTCCCGCTCGAGAGCGCGCCCCCGGCACCAGGCCCCGCGCGCCCTCCGTACTGCATGGGATACGCGACATCGCCCGCCCCGGTTCGCACCGCGCCTGTCACCGAGGAGTCAGAGAGTCAGCCGGGAGCGTGGACGATTGCCCCGGGGTGCCGCTCAGCCGCACGCCTTCCCGGTGCCGCCCGAGCCGGTCTGGACGTTGCGGCGGCCGGCGTTCCACTCCACCGTGACCCTGCCCCAGGCGCAGGTCCTGGGGGCTCGGAGCATGTTGCCCCAGTGACGGCCGTTGTTGCCTGGCTTGAAGTCGTACGCGTCCCTCCTGCGGTCCCCCGTGTACAGGTAGATGGTGCCGCTCACCTTGGAGTCGGTCGTGATCTCGACCCAGTTGGTCTTGCACCGGGGGGACCACCAGAGGTTGATCCGTCCGGCGGCGGAGCGGCCCCGGTGCCTGACGAGCGTGCCGGTCCGCACCACCTGGGCGGAGTTCCAGCAGCCCGACTCGGCCGGGTCCTGGTGGTCGTACGTGTTGGCCTGCGCGTGCGCGGGAGCACCCGCCGACAGGACCGCCGTCATGGCGGCCACGGTGATGGCCACAACTCGAAGCTGCACGTGGAGTCGGCTCCTTACCTCGAACGACAGATGAAGATCGGCGAGGTTCAGGATAACAGAGCGCGTGCTCCAAAATTGCGGACCGGCGGCTAG
The DNA here is from genome assembly GCF_014204795.1 of Nonomuraea jabiensis. GTDB lineage: Bacteria > Actinomycetota > Actinomycetes > Streptosporangiales > Streptosporangiaceae > Nonomuraea > Nonomuraea jabiensis. Next base: position 10,614,712 of record NZ_JACHMB010000001.1, read on the forward strand.
CGGGGGACGAGGTCGCGGACGCCCGCGCGCATGCCGAGGTAGGCGAGGACGCCGAGGCCCGCGCACATCACCCAGACCGCGCCGCCGACGTACTCGAACAGCGCCGTGCCGACGCTGGGGCCGATGGCCCAGCCCGCTGTCTGGCAGGTGGACAGCGCGCCGATGTAGCGGCTCCGCAAGGCGGGGGTCGGGGCGGCGAGGGCCGGGTACGCGCCGATGGACGGGGCGCTGATGATCTCTCCCAGCGTCCAGACGACGGCTCCGAGGATGAAGACCCACGGGCCGAAGGGCAGGCCGAACAGGCCCAGGCCGACGCCGAGGAGGAGGCAGCCGGCGGCGACGGTGGCGCGCATGGAGAAGCGCTGGATGAGGGTGGTCAGCGGTAGTTCGACGAGGATCACGAGGGCCCCGTTGAGCGCGACGACCGCGCCGTAGAGCGCGGTCGGGTAGCCGCGCTGCTGCACCTCGAGCGGCAGCGTCGACTGGTACTGGACCTCGGCGACCGCCGTGATGAACATCCCGGCGAGGAACAGCAGGAACCGGCGGTCCCGCAGCAGGTCCCGGTAACGGGCGGTATCCGCGGGCACGGCGGCGCCCCCGAGCACGGCGGTGTCCCCGGGCGCGGCGGCGGCCCCGGGCGTGGCGGTGGCCTCGCGGGTGCCGTGGCCGGGCCCGGTCGGGATGACGAGCCATACGACGGCGGCGAAGAGCAGGTCGACGAGGGCGTTGACGACGAAGACCACCTGGTAGGAGTACGCGGCGGCCAGCCACACGCCGAGCAGCGGGCCGACGGCGGCGCCGAGGTTGAGCCCGAACCTGCCGGCGGCCGAGGTCATCACCAGGCGCTGCGGCGGCGTCAGCTCGGCGAGCATCGTCGCCGCGGCCGGGCGGTACATCTGCCCGAACGCGCCGGCCGCGAAGCCGACGACCAGCAACGGGACGATCGCCGTCACGGCCGCGAGTCCCGCGGTGGACAGCCCGCACAGCAGCATCGACCACACGATCACCGCCCGCGCGCCGAACCTCCCTGTCACGCTGCCGCCGACGAACGTGCCGACGATCGACCCCACCCCGAACCCGGTGAGGACGAACCCCGCCTGCGCGGGGCTGTAGCCGATGCCGGTCAGGTACAGGACCAGGAAGAGCGCGACGAAGCTCCCCATCCGGTTCAGCGCGATGCCGAACAGCAGCACAATCGCCGGCCGCGGCAGCTCGCGCAGCGTGCGGATCACTCCGGCGGGAGCCTCGTCGGCGGGTGCCCGCGGCGCTTCGGTCATGCGGGGCTCCACGTGCAGCGCAACGCCGCCAGCGCCTGGTCCAGCGCGGCGGACAACTGTTCGCGGGTGGCCGCGGCGGCGGTGGCGAAGGCGACGCGGCCGTCCATGAGGTCCTTGTGCGGCAGCAGGACGACCTCGCCCGGCCGGACGAGCGGGACGGCCAGGTCCGCCTCCGGCGGCAGGCCGGACTCGTCGAAGGCGATCTCCTCGACGCGGGTCTCGTGCCACGGCGGGTAGGCGAACCTGATCCCCGCGCACAGCGCGCGCGTCCGCGTGAGGTCGGGGACGTCGCCGCACGACACCGCCGCGAGGGCCAGGCCCGGGTCCACGCCGGAGGCGCTGTCGCACAGGTAGGACAGGAGGTCACCGCCGAGCCGGCCGTTGATCTCGATGAGCTTCGGGCCCTCGTCGGTGAGCTTGAGCTCGGTGTGCGTGGCGCCGGTGGCGTACCCGATGGCCTCGTGGACCTGGGCGAGGAAGCGCGTGATCGCGGGGTCGCCGAGCAGCGGGTCGTCGCCGCGCGTCCAGTGGCCGGTCTCCTCGAAGTACGGCGCGTAGCCCATCTCCTTGTGCGAGACGAAGACCGGCAGGACCCGGCCGTCCCGTACGACGGAGTCGACGGCGATCTCCGGCCCGGTCAGGTACTCCTCGATCAGCACGGAACGGTCCGGGAATCGCAGGCCGGCGGCCGGGAGGCGGCGTGCGGAGGCGAAGTGGCCGGCGAGTTCCTCGCCGTCGCGGACCAGCGCGACGGCCTGGCTGGCGACCCCGGCCCTGGGCTTGACGACGACCGGATAGCCGAACTTCTCGGCCACGGCGCGCGCCTCGGCCACGTCGGCGACCAGTTCCGACTGCGGCTGCGGCACGCCGCATGCGGCGAGGGCCGAGCGGGTGGCATGCTTGTCGCGGCAGGCCCGGGCGGCGTCGGGGCCGGGGCCGGGCAGGCCGACGGCCGCCGCGGCGAGCGCGGTGTCGACGACGTGGTCCTCGGCCCACGTCATGACCCCGTCAATGGCCCCACCGATGGCGGCGTCGGCGGCGCGGGAGGTGGCGCCTCGGGCGACGACGTCCCGGACGGCGGCCACGATCCCGTCTGTTGTCATGCCGGGCACGACGCTGACGCCGGACACGTACGGCGCCTCCCACTCGACCGGCCTGCCGATGACGAGGTGGACGTCGTAGCGCTCGCCGATCCGGCGCAGCATGAACTCCCGGTACAGGCGCGGCCCCGTCCCCACGACGACGAGCCGCTTCATGACGGCCGTTCCGCGCCGATGCCGACGAACGCCATGAGCGCCGGTGTCCCGGCGCGGTTGTGCCAGGCGTGCCGGGTCCCCTGCTGGACGACGCAGGCGCCGGGGGTGAGCCGCACCTCGTCGCCGGAGTCGAGTTCGAGCCACAGCTCGCCTTCGAGGCAGATGCCGTAGTCGAGGGTGTCGGTGGTGTGCATCCCCGATGGGTCGCCGGGTTCGAAGACGTCCATCAACCCTGGCAGCCGCTCCTCGACCTCCGCGTCGATCTCGGCCTGGTCCTCGGGCGACGAGGCGGACGGCAGTCCGATGATCGCGGACGCGGGCGGGAAGCGCACGAGCAGCAGCCGCGTCCCGCCGGCTCCGGCGAAGAACGGCAGCGTGACCGGGTCGGCGGCCTTCGGTCCGACGGTCGCGCCGCCGTCGGGGCTGCCCCACAGCAGGTACATCTCCTGGCCGGGCAGCGCGCGGGCCGTGATCGGCGCGACGGGCGCGTCACGTACGATCACCCCCGCGCCGTCCGGGCCGAACCCGGTCACGATCAGGCGTGGATCGATCGCCATCAGGCTCCCCCTTGTCCCCGCAGCAGCTTCAGCGTGTCCTCCTCCGCCGCGCGGAGCTCCGCGCACGCGGCGGCCACGCGGAACGCGTCCACCTGGCCGATCGCCTTGCCGATCATGAGCTGGTTCCTGATGTCCCTGCACCGGCCGACGAGGTCCGCGAGCGCCGGCTCGACGTCCGCGTACGCCGGTTGCCGCGCGACGAACGCCCGCAGGCACGCCCGCGACCCCTCATACACCGAAAAAGCGTCATAAAGGAGGGCGATCGTGCGCGCCGGCGTGATCCACCGCGTCCCCAGCAGGTCCTCGACCCCCTCCAGCAGCGCGTACGTGTCGTCGTACGCCCGGAGCACCTCGGAGAACGCCGCCGCCGACCCGGTCACCGCCGCCGCCGCGTCGTACGGCCCGGCCGGGAACCAGCTCACGTGCCGCAGCTTCCCGTTGTCGTACGCCGCCGCGATGACGTCCTCGGGATAGGCGTACCGGCACAGCACGCTCGCCCGGTTGTCGTCGAGGATCGACCAGTGCCCGTCCGCGTACGAGGTGAGCGTGATCGTGTGCACGACGTGGTCGGTCCGGTACTCGGGGGTGTGCGGCAGGTAGTAGACGTCCACGAACAGGATCACGTAACCGGCGCGCCGGGCCGTGTCGATGACGAGGTCGCGCGCCTGCGCGTAGGTGTCGAACGGGACGTACTCGCGGGCGACCCCGACCCGGGCGAGGGCCGCGGGGTCGAGGAGCCTGCTCTGGAAGTCGTACTTGGGGCGGCCGAGGCGGATGACCTGGTCGGCGATGTCGTCGCCGCCGACCAGGCAGTTGTAGAAGGCCAGCGGCAGGTCGGGAACCCGCTCGGCGAGCATGACCATGGCCTGCCGCTGGTAGCAGTTGAGGAACGACCGGTCGTATAACTGCTGGTCGTAGTCGTAGACGTCGTCCTTCATGCCGTCAGAGCGTCCGGGTCATGAAGGCGCTGTGCGGGTCGGGGCCGTAGCCCGCGAACGGGCCGCAGGGCTCGAAGCCGAACTTCTCGTACAGCTTCCGCGCCCGCTCGAAGTGCTCGGTCGAGCCGGTCTCCAAGCTGAGCCGCTGGAGGCCCATCGCCTTGGCCTCCTCCAGCATGTGGGCGAGGAGCAGGCTCGCGACGCCGTCGCGCCGCCGCTCGGGGGCGGTGCGCATGGACTTGATCTCGCCGTGCCCGTCGTCGATGCGCTTGATCGCGCCGCAGCCGACGAGCTGGTCGCCGTCGTACACCGACCAGAACGTGACCTCGGGGACGCGCAGCCCGTCGAGGTCGAGCGCGTACACGCTCTCGGCGGGGGTGATCGAGTGCATCTCCCGCAGGTGTTCCTCCAGGAACGCGGCGATCTCCGGCCCGCGCAGGTCGTCGACCACGATCTTCATTTACCTTGCCTCCAGTAGTGCGCACGCGAAGAAGCCCGGTGCGGAGGCCTGCGCGAGGTAGAGCGCTCCTCGCTCCGGGCCGGACTTGTCCGTGTAGTCCATCAGGTTGATGAGCCAGTCGGCGTTACCGCAGTGACCGTACCGGGTCATCGGCCCCTGGAAGTGCAGGAGCTCGCGGGCCTGGCCGGCGGCCATCGCGTTGAAGCTCACGATGGGGGCGAACAGGCTCGAGGTGAAGATCTTCGTGACGTCCCCCGGCACCCGGCCCGCCTGGCGGAACGCCTGGTCCAGCGCGGCCCGGGCGACCGCCTGGCGGGAGGCGAACGTGTCCTGCCCGATCATGCCGGAGAAGTCCGCGGCGAGCCCGGTCCCGGCGAGCGTGAGGTCGCCGTGGTCACGGCTGATCAGGCAGCCGGCCACGGCGTCCCCGAAGAGCGCGAAGGACTTCACCCGGTCGCGGTCGTCCGGCGTGAAGTCCAGCGCCACCAGCACGACGTTGCGCGCGTCCGCGCCGAGCAGGCCCCAGCCGTACCGGAGGGCTTCGAGCGAGCTGCAGCACTGCTGGAGCGACACGATCGCCGGAACGCACGCGGTCAGCCCGGCGGCGCGCATGACCTCGACGGCGACGTCCCTGCCGAGCAGGCCGAGCACGGCGTCGGAGGTCGCGAGCACGAGCCGGTCCACCTCCGCCGCGCGGACCCCGTGCGCGCTCAGCACCTTGGCCACGCAGTCCACGAGGTACGGGACGAGCGGCCCGGTCATCTTCCGGTACGTGCCCGTGCCCATCGCGGCGAACGCGGTGTCCGGCGACACCGCGCGCCACAGGTCCTCGAAGCCGGGTATGTGCTCCGGGCGCCCTTCCACGTCGCCGACCACGCACGCGAAGGATCCGATGCCGCCCACTCAGACCTCGGCCGGCGCGCTCGCGTCGATTTCCTCGATCACCGACAGGATGCCGTCGATGTCCTCGAGCATCGGCACCCATTCGGGACGCAGCGCGATCCTCCCGTTCGCCTTCTCCTCGATGTAGCTGTTGACGAGGATGAGGATGTTGAGCGAGCTGATCCCGAGCTCGGCGCGCGACCTGCTCCGCGCGACCTCGTCGTAGGTGAGCTCCGGCGCCATGGGCTGCGTGCCGAGGAAGTCGACGAAGTTCCTCAGCCGCTCGTCGATGTCAGGCATCGGCGGCCACCCGCTTGAACGGGAAACCGTTGAGGTTCTCGGTGTAGATGCGGTTGTAGCCGTACCTGTCCTCGCCGGAGACCAGGACGCAGCCGTGGTAGTCGAGAGCGATCTCGTCGCCGAACTCGACCAGCCGGTCCACGTGCTCGTACACCTTGGTCTGCGGGATCACGTACCTGGAGGCGTAGCCGAGGCGGGTCTGGTCACTGACGTTGGGCAGGGACCCGTGGACGCACTTCTCGACGAACAGGACGAACTGCCCCGGCCCCATCTCCATCTCGACGACGTCCTCCTTCTCCGGGTCCCAGTCGGGGTCGAGCTGGAGCTCGGAGTAGTCGTAGCCGAAGAAGTCGGTCTTGCGCTCCGGGCTCTTGGTGAGCCGCTTGGTCTCGTCGTAGAACCAGCGCTTCTGGCTGCCGCGGATGAAGCGCAGGCAGCCGTTCTCGCGTCTGGCCGGGGAGAAGGCGGTCCAGACGCTGACGTCCTGCAGGACGGCGTCGTCGTCGCGGTCGTACGCGAAGCTCAGCGACGGCGTGGCGGCGGTCGTGGTCTCGCCGACGATGTACTTCTCGACCTGGTGCCAGCCGGTGCCCGCGTCGCCTGGCTGCTTCTGGAAGATGTTGGACTTCCAGCAGATGATGTCCTCGCCCAGGAGCGAGCGGAGCTTGTTGACTATCTCCGGCCGCGAGATGTGCTCGGAGAGCGTGTCGCAGTCGAGGTGCCGGTCGTAGTTGATGACCGTCGAGTTGTGCGGCTTGTTCTTCGACAGCGCCATCTCGATCATCGCCTTGCTCCAGATCTTCTGAGCCTCGTCGGGCTCGTAGAGATCGAAGGGGCCGACGTAGCCGTTGTCCTTGAAGAACTGGACCTGCTCGGCGGTGAGGCCGTCGGTCAACGATGTCATCTGCCTGTGCCCTTCTTGTCGAGGAGCCGTTTCGCGTTCTTCCCCATGAACAGGTCGCGATCGGCCTGGGTCATCTCAGCCGGGAAGGCTCCTTCGGCCGTGAGTCGTTCCACGAAGTTCGTCTGCTTGCCCTGCAGCCGGAAGATCGGCCAGTCGGTGCCGAACAGCACCTTGTGGTTGATGTTGCGGCGGAAGAACCGGTTGAGCCCGGCCACGCCGTCGGGGGCCTCGTAGCCGCTGGCGTCGATGTAGACGTTCGGCCGGTTGTTGCAGAGCATCGCGCACTCGTCGGGGTAGTGGACGCTGCCGTGCGCGAGCACGAAGTCCACGCCGGGGAAGTCGCGCGCGGGCCGGTCCACGTAGATGGGCAGCGCGATCTCGAAGTCGAGCACCGGGGAGGTCGCGCCGATGTGCGACAGCACCGGCAGCCGGTGCTGCGCGCAGATCTCGTAGAACGGGTAGAGCGCCTTGTCGTCGAGGCGGTAGCCGCACGGCGGGTAGAGCTTCATGCCGTCGAAGCCGTACTCGACGATGGCCCGCTCGAACAGCGCGATCCCGTCGGCCCCCCAGCGCGGGTCGACGCCGATCAGGACGCGGAAGCGGCCGGGATGCCGGTCCACCACCGTCTTGTGGTGGTCGATGATCTCCTCGATGGAGTGCGTGCCGTCCTTCAGCGCGTACGTGAAATCCGGCAGCAGCAGCACGGCCTCGTCGATCCCCGCGTCCTCCATCTCCTTCACGAGCTGGTCGCACAGCGGGTCCTGGAGGGTCGCGTCGTGCATGCGGCGCAGCCGCTCCTTCGTCGCGGGCAGGCCGCGCGCCTGCATGGCCGCGGCCATGTTGTCGATGACCCCGTCGCGGAACGACGGCGGGAAGCACATCTCGGCCGCGACGTGGCAGTGGAAGTCGATGATCGTCATGAGCCCGCTCCCTGGCAGATGCCGACGATGTCGTGCACGTACTCGGCCTCGATGAACTCCCCCATGTGGCTCATGGCGTCGATGCCGGTCTGCTCCTCCAGGACGAACACGATGCTCATGAGCCCGATCGAGTCGACGCCGAGGTCGTTCCTGAGGCTCATGGACGGCGCCACGTCCCTGCCGGGCAGGACGCTGGCGATGATCTGGCAGAGCGCCTCCTCGGTCACCTGTCGCCACTCCCCCAGACGGCGCGGGCGACCGCGCCACGGTCGATCTTGAAGTTCCGGGTCAGCAGACCGCTCTCCACGGTGAGCTCCTCCGCCGGGCGGACGAGAGTCGTCGCGATGCGATGCGACGGCTCGCGGCCCGCGTTCATCCGCTTGATGTACGCCTCGATTTCGGCCGCCCTGGCCGTGTCCTCGATGTCCTCGATCCAGACGACGCAGGCGAGCAGCGCGGCGCCGTCCGGCAGGGCCACCATGGCGCGGACGCCGGGAAGGGCGCGTTCGAGGTCGGCTTCCAGCTCGGCCGGGTTGATCTTCACCCCGCTCCGGGTGATGATCACGTTCTTCTTGCGGCCGGTGAGCCGCAGGAAGCCGTCCTCGATGACCCCCAGGTCGCCGGTGGCGATCCGGCCGTCGGGCAGGAAGACCGCGTCCTGTGTCTCGACGCCTTCGTACACGTACCCGACGACCTGCGGCCGTTCGGCGCGCACGACGACTTCGCCGTCGTCGCCGAGTTCGACGGTGATGCCGTCCACGGGCCGTCCCGCCGTGCCGATCCTGGCCAGGCCCGGCACGTTCATGGCGATCCAGCCGATCTCGGTGCTGCCGTAGAGCTCGTAGAGCGGCGCGCCGAGCTCCTGGAACAGGGTGACCATGGCCGGCGGCACCGGCGCGGACCCGGTGTACATGAGCCGCACCCGCGAGCCGTACATCGACAGCCACCCGCGGCCCCGCTCCATGCGCTCGGCCGGGTCGGCGGCCATGACCCGGTGGTGGAGCAGCTCGAAGAAGGAGGGCGGGCCGAGGATGATCGTGGGCTCCACGGTCTTGAAAGCCTGGAACATGATCTCCGGCGGGACGACGGTGGCCGCGCAGCCCGTCCAGATCGCGAGGTAGGTGAGGTAGCGCTGCTGGAAGTTCGAGTACGGCATCACGATCGCGATGTCGTCGTCCGGCGTGACCCGCCACGCGCGGGCCGACAGCTCGACGGTGTTGGCGATGCCGTCGTCGGTGAGCAGCAGGCCCTTCTGCGTGCCCGCGGTCCCCGAGGAGAACGCGATCGTGCGCACGCCGGGCGGCAGCTCCGGAGCGTCGGCGTGCCGTACGGGATCGAGCTTGACCGGCCGGTCGGAGAGGCTCGCGGTGGCGGCGGGCAGGCCGGCCTCGCCGGGGAGTGCCCGGGTCACCAGCAGCGCGGCCAGCCGGTACCGGTCGACGAGCGCGCCGATCTCCGCCGCATCGTGCCGGTTCTCCGCGGGGATGGCGACGGGGACGCAGCCGAGAGCGAGCAGCGCGAGGTCGGCGAGGATCCACTCGTAGCAGTTGGGGCCGAGCACGCCGACGAGGTCGCCCGCGCCGAGGCCGCTGTCACGCAGCTCGGCCATGAGCAGGCGGGCGTCGTCGTGGATCTCGGCGTACGTCTTGACCAGCGTGCTCCCGTCGCGCGCCAGGAAGCGCATGCGCTGCCCGGGGTGCTCGGCGAGCCTGGCCACCAGGGAGTCAACGAACATGGATGTGTTCCTGGACGTACTCGACGGACTGCATGGGCCTGCGGCGTAACTCCTCGACCAGCGGCTCGAGGGGCCCGAGGTCGGCCGGCCCGTACGCGGCGTGGAAGGCGAGCGAGGGCCCGGGGTCGGGCAGCAGCAGGGTCTCGGCGAGGACGCGGGCCAGCGACCGCAGCCCGGCGAGGACCACGTCCGGCTCACCGATGAGCACGGGGCCGTCGAGCGCGAGCGCGCCGAGTTTCGCGAGGTAGGACAGCTGGAGGAACATGCCGTCGCTGTCGGGGAACGTGCCGAGCCCGCGGTCCACGTAGCGCAGGCACTCGGCCAGGTAGTAGGAGATGACGTCGGCCTGGTCCAGCCCGAGCGGCCCGGCCCACACCTCGGCCAGGACGAGGATGCCGAACACGTCGGCGGCCGTTTCCTGCAGCACCCCCACGACCCACCGGTCGGCCGTCCACAGCGGGGTGAAGTCCGTGGCGGGCCGGTGCACGAAGTGCCCGAACTCGTGGCTGAGCACCCCGAGCGTCGGGATCCCCGCGAACCGCTCGGCCGCCGGGTCGAACCCGTTCCCCACCCGCGCGTACCGGGCGGAGAGCGGCCCGGACACCGTGTCGAGGACGGCCCGGTGGGTGTTGCGGAAGTAGTAGGTCTTCTTGTACGGCGACTGGTCGACCCCTTCGTCCTCCGGCAGGAAGTACGCGATGTGCTTGGGGTGCAGGTTGCCCTCCCCGGCCATGAAGAACAGCCGGGTCGCGCCGAACGCCGGCAGGTCGCCGAGCCGCAGGTCCGCCATGAGCGCGCGCAGGTACGGCTCGACCTGGTGCCGCTCGGCGAGCGCGGCGGCCACGTACTCCTGCCCCACGTCGTCGCGGCGGCAGGCGAACGCCGTGGGCAGCCCGCCGGGGTCCTTGCCCGACCAGGTGCCGAGATGGCCCGCGACGAGCGTCACGTCCTCGCGCAGCTCCGCGAGCTCGCACAGGGCCTCGGCCGGGTAGCCGTGCTCGACGGCGTCGGCGCGCAGCGCGAGCGCGCGCCGGTCGGCGTCGCCGGGCAGGTGCTTGGCGATGTCGCGCATGGCGGAGGCGACCAGCGCCGGGGCGTGGAAGCGCCGCCTTTCCCGCGCGTCCTCGGGCGGCCCCGCCGTCTCCTTGACCCGCTGCCAGTCGGCCTCGACGGCCGCCCTCAGCGCGGCCAGCCCGGCGAGGAAGCCGCCGCCGAGGTCCGGGGTCTCGGCCGCGAGGTCGAGGCACGCCAGCTGGTATCCGGCGGACGGCGGCCAGAAGGCGCTGCGCCAGTCACGGTAGGTCCCGGCGGCGGCCAGATTGCGTACGTAGTCGAACCTCATGCGTTCTCCAGGGAGTCGGCGATAACGAGCGCTGCGCCTTTTTCGCCGATCATCATGCTCGCGGCGTTCGTGTTGCCTGAGACCATGGTCGGCATCACCGAGGCGTCGATCACGCGTAGCCCGGACAGACCGTGGACGCGCAGCCGGTGGTCGACGACCGCCATCGGGTCGGCGCCCATCCGGCACGTCCCCACCGGGTGGTAGGACGTGTCGCCGTTCTCGCGCGCGTAGGCGACCAGCTCGTCGTCGGTCCGGACGTCCTTGCCCGGGATCAGCTCGAACTCGCGGTACGCGTCGAGCGCGGGGTCCTCGACGACGCGGCGCGCGATGCGCATCCCGGCGACCAGCCGCGCGCGGTCGGCCTCGGCGGCGAGGAAGCGCGGCCGGATCGCGGGCGGGGCCGTCGGGTCGGCGGAGCGGATGTGGATGGACCCGGCCGACTCGGGCCGCAGCGGATAGACGCCGACGGTCATGCCGGGAGCGGTGTCCAGCCGCCGGGTCGCTCCCGCGCCGTAGCTGGCCGGGGCGAAGTGGAACTGGATGTCCGGCCGCGGCTCGGCGCCGGACGAGCGGACGAACCCGTGGCCGAGCGCGATGGGCAGGCTGAGCAGCCCCCGGCGGCGTGTCACGTACGTCACGACCTCGCGGGCCAGGCGCAGGCCGCGCGAGCGCTCGTTGAACGTGATGGGCCGGCGGACCCGCCAGCGCAGCCGGGTCGCGTAGTGATCGCGGAAGTTCTCGCCGACGCCGGGTAGATGGTGCACGACCGGCACCCCGGCCGCGCGGAGCACGTCGGCGGAGCCGATCCCCGACAGTTCGAGCAGCTGCGGCGACTGGACGGCCCCCGCGCTGACGATCACCTCGCGCCCGCAGCCGGCCCGCCGCGCCCGGCCCTGGTGGCGGAAGCTGACGCCGACGCAGCGCGTGCCCTCGAACCGCAGCCCGGTGACATGCGCGTCGGTGAGCACCATCAGGTTGGGCCGCCGCAGCGCGCGGCGGAGATACGTGCCCGCGACCGACGAGCGGCGGCCCCGGTCGTGGTTGACCTGGTAGTAGCCGAAGCCCTCCTGGTCGCCGGAGTTGTAGTCGGGGTTCTCCCGGTATCCGGCTTTCTGCGCGGCCACCAGGAACGCGTCACACAGCTCGTCACGCTCGCGCGGCAGGCCGACGCTGATCAGCCCGTCGCTGCCCCGGCTCGGCCCGCCGATCCCCGTGCTCTCCAGGCTCCTGAAGTACGGCAGCACACCGGCCCACGACCAGCCCGGGTTGCCGAGCCGCTCCCACTCGTCGTAGTCCTCGCGCTGGCCGCGGACGAAGATCATGCCGTTGATCTGGTTGGACCCGCCGAGCAGGCGCCCGCGGGGGATGCGCAGGGTCCGGCCGCCGATCGTCGGGTCGGCGTCGGTCTCGAAGCACCAGTCGTAGCGGGGGTTGCCCATGAGTATGGTCTCCGCGGCCGGGATCGACAGCAGCGGGCTGCGCCGCCGCGACCCCGACTCCAGCAGGAGCACCCGCGTGCCGGGGTCCTCGGACAACCGCGACGCGAGCACGCAGCCCGCCGCGCCCGCTCCCACGATGATGTAGTCCGCCCGCATCTAACCGGCCGCCGCGAGGGTCGTCCGGTGCATCAGGCGCCGGTGGTTGACGTGGTCATAGGGGGTGGCCCGGTGCATGGCGCTGCGGTTGTCCCACAGGACGATGTCGCCGGCCTGCCAGCGGTGGCGGTAGGTGAAACGCGGCATCGTGGCGAACTCCTGCAGGAACGTGATGAGCGGCCGGCTCTCGTCCTCGGGCATGCCCTCGATCCGCCACGGCACGTTGCCGCCGACGTACAGGGCCTTGCGGCCGCTCACGTCGTGCACCTTCACGATCGGGTGCGCGACGTCGGCCCACTCCTCGCGTTCCTTAGCGGTGGGCGGCGGCCGGTCCGGATAGTTGTAGGGCCGGGACTGGACCCGGCTGATGATGACCCTGAGATCGGCGATCCGGTCCTTGACCTGGTCCGGGAGCGCGTCGTAGGCGGCGTACATGTTGCCGTACCACGTGTCCCCGCCGACCGGCGGCACCTCGCGGGCGTACAGCATCGACCCCGCCGGCGGGGCGGGCAGGTACGCGCCGTCGCTGTGCCAGACCCGGCCGCTGTACGCCGAGCCGATCGGCTTGCCGTCGCGGGTCAGATTCGACAGGACGAGGATCTCGGGATGGTCGTCGGCGTTGAACTGGGACCGGGTGTAAGTGACCACCTCACCGAACCTGCGACTGAACTCCACCTGTTCGGCCGGGGTCATTTTCTGACCCCTGATCAGCAAAATGGTGGTGTCGATCCAGGCGCGATAGATGCGCTCGAAATCATGGTCCGAAATATAACCGGTGACATCGATCCCACGGACTTCAGTGCCAATACCCGCCGTGATGGGAATCAACTCAAGCACGGCGGGAGCATACGGTGCGGTCACCGCGCGACGCAAGGACGCGGGAAACTTTCATTTTCCGTAATCGGCCCGGCGGGCGACCCCGATAAGTGCCGCGACAAAAACCGCGCACCGGCACCGACCAGCGAGTTTACATGTTACAAACTTCTCACACCCAACGAATCGGCATGCCCCGGCCTTTGCGCAGGCCGGAATTGGACACGGCCCTTTGCCCGCCGTCGGCCGCGTGTTACGCTCCTGCCGCTCGTCCGACGACCGGAAACTCAACGGCGAGAATTCCGCCCCGCCGGCGCGGCTTTGACACCGGTCAACCCAGGGAGGGAAAGGGTGCCGCAATCCAGACCGGAGCTGGCGCGCATTCACGACTATTACTGCCTGCCTCGCTCCGTCGGCTCCGCCTCGCAGAGCATCTACGACATTTGGGAGAGCGGTGGCGCCTTCAACGACTCCATCACCCCCTCGACCTACGTCCCCGAATACCGCGCGCACGTCGTCCTCAAGATCCTCATGCTGACCCCGCCCGGGGCGGCGGTGCTCTCGCTCGGCTGCGGCAACGGCTTCGTCGAAGGCGACCTCGCCGACCACGACCGTGACGTGCGCGCCATCGACTGCAACGCCGAAGCCGTCGAGCTGACCAGGAAGAAGGGGGTCGACGCCCGCACCGTCGACTTCTTCGACCTGCGTCCGGACGACGCCGCCGACGTCTCGGCCGTCTACGCCGACGGCCTGCTCGGCCACCTCTTCGACGCGGCCGGGGAACTCGCCCCCGCCCTCGGCAAGCTGCGCGACCTTAACCTGCGGCCGGGGACGCACCTGGTCCTGTCGAACGACGCGCCGCGCGACGGCAAGGCCGACTTCGCGCCGCACGAGCACGTGGACGGATTCTGGTTCATCGCGAAGGACTATCTGCACAAGAGCCTGATTTCTTTCGGGTTCGAGCCGGTGGAAAGCTACTATTTCCCGTACCTGCGGCCGGTGAGCGGAATACGCAACCGCACGATCTGCGTCGCGCTCGTGCCCTGATGATCGGATCCCGCCTTGCCAATGTCGGCTGAATTCGCCGAGCGCCTGCTGCCGCGGCTCCCCGATCTCGTCGCGGATTACGGCACGCCATTCCACATCTACGACGCGCGCGGCATCGTGGCCACCCACGAGGCCATGGTGCGCGCATTCGGTGACCCCTCGTACCGGCAATATTTCGCCGTGAAGGCGTTGCCGAACCTGAATGTCCTGGCGTTGCTGCGCGCCGCCGGAAGTGGTTTCGACTGTTCGTCCCCGGTGGAAGTGCGCCTCGCCGAGACGGCCGGCGCGCAGGCCGGCGACATCGTCTTCACCGCCAACAACACCGCGCTGTCCGAATATCGCGCGGCCCGCGCCGCGGGAGCGTTGATAACGTTCGACGACAGGTCTTTCGCGGAAAAGGTCGACGAACTTCCCGAGACCGTCGCCTTCCGCATCTCCCCCACCGGTCTGGCCGCCGGCTGCGCGCTCATGGGCGACGCGGCGCACAGCAAGTTCGGCGTGCCCGTGCGCGAGCTCGCCGACGCGTACGCGGACGCCGTCGCCCGTGGCGCGCGACGGTTCGGCATCCACGGCATGACCTGTGCCAACGAGCTCGACACCGGCCGCGCCGCGCGGGCGGCCGCCGACGTCATCCGGCACGGCGCGCGGGTCGCCGAGGCCGTCGGGATCGAGCTCGAGTACGTGAACGTCGGCGGCGGGCTCGGCATCCCCTACCACGAGGACGACAAACCCATCGACTTCACCGCGTACGCGCAGGAGATCCTCGCCGCCCGCGAGGAGTTCTTCGGCCCCGGCGGGCCGCGCATCCTCACCGAGATCGGCCGGTACGTCACCGGCCCGCACGGCGTCCTGGTCACCCGCGTCATCAACCGCTGCCGCAAGGGCCACGAGATCGTCGGCCTGGACGCCTCGATGTCGTCCCTGATGCGGCCCGCCATGTACGGCGCGTACCACCACATCTCCCTCCCCTATGCCGAGGGCAGGGAGATCGGCAGGTTCGACGTCGTCGGCGCGCTCTGCGAGAACCTGGACAAGTTCGCCGTCGACCGCGAGCTGCCCGAGCCCCGCGACGGCGACATCGCGCTCATCCACGACACCGGCGCCCACGGCCACGCCATGGGCTTCACCTACAACGGCCGCCTGCGTCCCGCCGAGCTGATGCTCACCGACGGCGGCGACGTGGTGGAGATCCGGCGTGCCGAAACCTACGACGACTACATCGCGACCGTCCGCTGGGGAGTGTGACCTTGAACAGGAGCTTGGTCGAGAGCGCCTTCGAGCGGCGGGGGTCGTTGTCCGAGGAGGAGCTGGCGGCCCTCGCGCCGCACGTCGCCGCCGGACTCGCGGCCCTGGACCGCGGAGAGCTGCGCGCGGCACGGCCGCAGGGGCCGGAGTGGGTGGTCGACACCTTCGTGAAGAAGCTCATTCTGCTGTCGTTCCTGATCGGCACGAACGAGGTCGGGTCCGGCGGCCCGCGGCGGCCGAAGAGCTTCGACAAGATCGCGCTCAAGTTCGAGACCTGGGACGACGCCGCCTTCCGCGACGCGCGCCTGCGCGTGGTCCCCGGCGGGGTCGTCCGCCACGGCGCGTACGTGGCGCCCGGGGTCGTGCTGATGCCGTGCTTCGTCAACGTCGGCGCCCACATCGGCCCGGGCACGATGATCGACACGTGGGCGACCGTCGGCTCCTGCGCGCAGATCGGCGCTCGCTGCCACATCTCCGGCGGAGCCGGCATCGGCGGCGTGCTCGAACCCCTCGGCGAGCAGCCGGTCATCGTCGAGGACGACGTCTTCGTCGGCGCCCGCTCGGAGATCGCCGAGGGCGTGGTCGTACGGCGGGGCGCCGTGATCGGCATGGGGGTCTTCCTCGGGAGATCCACCCCCATCGTCGACCGCGCCACGGGGAAGGTCACGTACGGCGAGGTGCCCGAGAACGCGGTCGTCGTCCCGGGCTCCCGCATCGACGCCAACAATCCCGATATATCGGTGTATGCGGCGATCATCGTCAAGCACGCCGACGACCGCACCCGCGGCAAGACGGCCCTGAACGACCTCGTCCGCGACTGAGCCCCCTTCATCGATGCCATCATCGACCCCATCATCGACCCCATCAACGACCCCATCAACGACTTCGACGCCGAGCGCCTTCGACCGGCTGCGCGCGCTCCTGGCGGGGATCCCCGCTCCCGCCGGCGTCACCCCGATCCCCCTCCATCTCGGCGAGGCCCGCCTCGTCACGCCGCCGGTGGACGGCCGGCTCCTGGGTGACGTGACCGGCTGGACGCGATATCCCCCGCTCGGCGGCACGCCCGAACTCCGCGCCGCCTACACGGGCTGGCTCGAACGCCGCTTCGGCGCCCGCGTCGGCGCCGCCGTACGGGAGGGATCGCTCGCGATCGAGCCGTCCCCCGGCACGAAACAGGCCGTCGCGGCCGCCATCGCCCTCGCCGCCGGCCGCTCGGCGGCTCCGGGGGTCGTCCTGCCCAATCCGTTCTATCCCACGTACCACGCGGCGGTGCGGGCGACGGGCGGCCGGGCGATCTTCTACGGCCACGCGTCGGAGGTCGCCGCCGCCGTGGCCGCCCAGCGGGACGTCGCGGCGGTCGTCGTCTGCTCACCGGGCAATCCGCGCGGCGAGACGCATGCCCCCGGCACGCTGCGCGCGATCAGCGCGGCGGCGCGGGCGGCCGGTGCGCTGCTCATCGTCGACGAGTGCTACATCGACCTCGTCCACGGCGCGTCCACCGGCAGCTTCCTGACGGCCGGCACGGTGAGCGAAGCGGGACGCTTCCTGGTGCTCCACAGCCTGTCCAAGCGGTCCGGGATGCCGGGCCTGCGGTCCGGGTTCGTGATCGGGGATCCGGGGAGCGTGGCGGCGTACGCGAACCACAACCGCACCTGCGGTGTCTCGCTCGCGGCGCCGGTGTGCGCGGTGGCGGCGCGGTTGTGGGCGGATGACGCGCACGTCGCGCGCCTGCGGTCGGCCGTGAGCGCGAACTGGGACGTCGCGGACGAACTGCTCGGCGAGCTCGCCGGTTACCGGCGGGCCGAGGCGGGATTCTTCCTCTGGTTCCCCGTGCCGGACGACGAGGAGGCGGCGCGCCGGCTGTGGCGCGCGGAGGCGGTGACGGCGATGCCGGGGCGCTACCTCGGCGCGGCCACCGGCCGCGGGAGCAACCCCGGCGCCGGTTACCTGCGCATCGCGCTCGTCCACGCGCCGGAACGCACCCGCGAGGCGCTGACCCGCCTGCGGCGGGTGCTCGTGGAGCTGGGACCCACTACTACCGCAAGGGAGCTGACCAGATGAGCGGCGGTCTCGTCGGATGGATCGACCTCGAACGTGACCTCACGGACCGAGCGGACGTCGTGCGTGCCATGACGGACACGATGTGCGATCGCGGGCCTGACGGAGGCGCGGTCCACATCACCCGGCACGCGGCGCTGGGCCATCGCCGCCGCACGGCCCCGGGCGTCGGCGAAGGCCGTCAACCGGCGCTGTTCGCCACGCGCTGCAGCCCCTCGCCGGACGAGGGGACCGTCGTGCTCGTGTACGACGGCGCGATATACAACCTGGCCGCTGTCCGCCGGTCCCTCGGCCTGCCCCCCGTGGCCACCGACATCGATGTGCTGCTCCACGCCTATCTGACGCACGGCGCGGACTTCGCCGGCCGTCTCGTCGGCGCGTTCGCGATGGCGATCTGGGACGGGCGGGACCGGCGGCTGCTGCTGGCGCGGGATCACCTGGGGCTGAAGCCGCTCTACTACCACCCCTATCCGGGCGGGATCCTGTTCGCCTCGCTCCCGCGGGGGATCATGGCGAATCCGCTGTTCACACCGCGTCTCGACCGGTCGCTGATGACGATCGCGCTGCAGCCGCGCCTCACGCTCGCCGGTGAGACGCCCCTCGTCGGCCTGCATGAGGTCAAACCCGCGCACGTCATCACGTACACGCCCGATCACGGGCCGGTTTCGCGGGCGTACTGGCGGCTGGCGAGCGAGCCGCACGAGCACACGCCCGCCGAGACCGCCGAGCGCGTGCGGGAGCTGCTCCATGACGCCGTGGCGGGCCAGCTGCCCGCGTCGGGGCCGTGCGGCGCGATGCTGTCCGGCGGCGTGGACTCGACGTCGGTGGCGGCGCTGGCGGCGCGGCTGCTGCCGCACGCGCTCGACACGTACTGCGTCGAGTTCGACAGCGACAAGGCGCACTTCGCGCCGACCGAGCTGCGCCCGGACGTGGACGCGCCGTACGCCGCGGCGGCGGCCGAGCACATGGGGAGCAGGCACACCACGCTCACGGCGACGATGGCGGACCTGCTCGACGTGATCCCGGCGACGCGCCGCGCGCGTGACCTGCCCGGGTGGGGGCAGTTCGACGCGTCGATGTACCTGCTGTTCCGGCGGATGCGGCAGGACACGACGGTGGCGCTGTCCGGCGAGGCGGCCGACGAGTTCTTCGGCGGGTATCCGTACCTTTTCAAGCCCGAACTGATCCGGCGCGACACCTTCCCGTGGCTCGGGGACGGGCCGAAACTCGCCGACTTCCTCGTGCCGGAGCTCGCGCGGGACGGTGACGAGAAGGCGCGCTACGCGCAACTCCTCGGCGAGGTGCCGCGCCTGCCGGGTGAGGCGGGGCCGGACGCGCGCATGCGGGAGGTGCTGTATCTCGGGATGGCGGGGCCGCTCGCCGTCGTGCTCGACCGCAAGGAGCGGATGAGCGCGGCGCAGGGGCTGCAGGTGCGGCTGCCGTTCTGCGACCACCGGCTCGTCCAGTACGTGTGGAACGTCCCCTGGTCGATGAAGTGCGCGGGCGGGTTGAAGAGCCTGCTCAAGGACGCGATGGCCGGCCTCCTCCCGCCGGCGACGCTGACCCGGCAGAAGAGCGCGTACCCGCACGTCCAGAACCCGGCTCACGATCAGGCGCTCGTGCGCGAGGCGACGTGGATCGTGAACGCGAGCGAGTCGCCGCTGCGCGCCATGTTCGACGCGCCGCGACTCAACGACCTGCTGAAACGGATCGGCGCCAACGAGCTGCGCGCGCAGCTGCCGGGCGGGGCGAGCGCCGCGCAGCTGCTCGTCCAGCTCGTCGAGCTGAACGCGTGGGTGCGTGAATATCGCGTGTCCGTATCCTGAGGGCCCACAGGGTCACCCGCCAGAGCGCCTCGACGAGGACGCCGGCGCTCATTTTGCTCGCCCCGCTCGTACGGTCGACGAAGGTGATCGGCACCTCCGCCACCGCGCATCCGTGACGTACGGCCCGCAGCGTGAGATCCACCTGGAAGCAGTAACCCCGCGACTCCACGCCGTCCAGGAGGATCTTCTCGAGCGCGGCGGCCCGGTAGACGCGGAACCCGCCGGTGGCGTCGGCGACAGGGAGCCGGAGCGCCGCCCGAACATACCGGTTCGCCAGCCGTGACAGCAGCTCCCGCCTGCGCGGCCAGTTCGCCACGCGGCCGCCGGGCACCCAGCGCGAGCCGATGACGAGGTCGGCCCGCTCGGCCGCGTCCAGCAGGGCGGGGAGCCGCTCGGGCGGGTGCGAGCCGTCGGCGTCGATCTCCACCAGCGCGTCGAACCCCCGGGCGAGCCCCCAGCGGAAGCCCGCCAGGTACGCGGCGCCCAGCCCTTCCTTGCGCTCCCGGTGCAGGACGTGCACGCGGTCGAGCTCGGCCGCGAGCCTGTCCGCGACCAGGCCCGTCCCGTCGGGGCTGTTGTCGTCGACGACGAGCACGTGGGCGGCGGGTACGGCCGCGCGGATCCTGCCGACGATGCCGGGAAGGGTGTCTCGTTCGTTGTAGGTCGGCGTGATGACCAGGACGGTGCTCATGATCGCTCCTCAGCTCGCGTGCCGGAAGTCTGGCCAGGCGGTCTGCCACGGGGTCCGCGGTCCTGAGCAGACCGTGACGGGCAGGCCCAGCTCCTCGTTCTCGACGCCGGTGCCGTGGTCGATGGCCCCGGCGGATTCGCAGCGCGCGAAGCGCAGCCGCAGCTGCTCCGGCGGCAGCCCCACGGCGACCACCGTCTGCGCCGTTTCCGGCGGTGGCCCCTGGTACCACAGCTCGTTGTGGCCGCTGTAGACGGGAATGTCGGGCGCGAACCGGTCCAGCGCGCCGGCCTCGCCGTAGTTCGCGGTGAGCACGACCGTTCCGGACGGCAGCGTTCGGTACACCCCGGCCACCTGGGCGGCGAAGCGCGGCCAGCCCACCGACTCCCTGGACACCTCGTTGGGCGAGGCGCTGAGCGCCGGCAGCGGGAGCAGCGGCAGCGCCACGACGATCCCGATGACCGAGGTGCCGAGCAGTCCCCACCACACCAGTCGACGGCGGGCGGCCCGGCTCTCCGTCCACGCGGCGGCGGGCACGCAGCCGGCCACGAAGGCGAAGATCAGGCTGCCCGCGACGTAGTCCGCCCGTCCTCCCGACGCCAGGCCGAGCAGGATCGTCACCAGGGACGCGATGGCCAGGGGCCGGGTCTCCGGCCGCCCGCGCAGCCAGAGCCACCCGACGACGGCGATCGCGAAGGCTCCGATGCTGAGCAGCGCCACCAGCATGGGCACGAACATGATCCGGTTCTCGGGTTCGCTGAGCGTGGCGGCCATGGTGAGCTGGGGCCAGCCGTGGGTGGCCTGGTAGAGAAGGTTCGGGGCGGCGATGACGGCCGCCAGGAGCGCCCCGGACCAGAACCACCTGTCGGCGAAGACGGCACGCGGCCCCTTCACCGCCATGCCGACGGTGATGAGCAGGCCGGTGGCCAGTCCCGTGATCAGCAGGACGATGAGGTGCTTGTTGAACGTGGCGGCTCCCGCGACGGCGCCGGCCGCCACCCACCATCGCCCGTCGCCACGCAGCAGGGCCCGCAGCACGCACAGGATGCACGCTGTCCAGAACACGAAGTCGGCCGACTGGGTGAGCAGGGTGTGCCCGGCGACCAGGGGGAACATCCCGGTGCCGAGGCCGGCGGCGGCGAGCGTCTGCGCGTTCGCGCGCCCGCCGAGCTCCCGCGTGATGGCGGCGCCCAGGAGGATGAGCAGTCCCGCGCACAGCGCGGGGACGACCCGCAGGCCGACGATGGTGTCCCCGAACAGCGTCGTGGACAGCCGCGCGAGGAGCGGGGTCAGCGGCGGCTGGTCGAAGTACCCCCAGGCGGGGGTCTGGCCGAGCAGGCGGAAGTAGAGCTCGTCGCGGTGGTAGCCGTACCACGGGCTCAGCGCCAGCAAGCTGACCACGGCGACGCCCGCGATGGGACCGACGGTCCGCCAGGCGATCGCCGGGAGCGAGGGAGCGGTGTTCCGAAGATGGGGGGCTTGAAGAAGCATGCCTCCACGGTTTCCGATGGCCCGCCGTCTGTCGTCTGGCCGGGAGCAGAACCTGGGGTCAGACCCCAGGCATAGGCGGCGCCTCCCCGGGACGGACCACGCCGTGGTCGAACGCGAAGACGACCGCCGCCGCCCGGTCGCGCACCGCCAGCTTCGTGAAGATCCGGCCGACGTGGGTCTTGATCGTGCCCTCGCCGATCACCAGCCGGCGGGCGATCTCGGCGTTCGTGAGCCCCCGGCCGATGAGCTTGAGCACGTCGAGCTCGCGGGCGGTGAGGTCGGCGAGCCGCCGTACCGCGTCGGGGTCGGTCACCGGATCCGCGCGGTAACGCCGCAGGACCCGCCCGCAGACGGCGGGATCCAGCCAGCCGTCGCCGGCCGCCACCGCGCGTACGGCACGCTGGATGTCCTCGGCCGGGGCGTCCTTGAGGCAGAATCCCGACGCGCCCGCCCGCAGAGCCGCCGCGAGAACGTTGTCCTCGCCGAACGTGGTCAGCACCAGGATGCGGGAGGCCGGATCCGCGGCCAGCAGCGCACGCGTGGCTTCGACCCCGTCCATCCGCGGCATGCGAATGTCCATGACCACGGCATCGGGCCGGACCCGCGCGACCTCCGCCAGCGCGGCCTGGCCGTCGGCCGCCTCGCCGACCACGTCGAACCCGTACGGCTGGCGCAGGATCGTCCGCAGTCCTGCCCTGGCGAGCTCCTGGTCGTCGACGAGCACCACCGAGATCATGCCGGCAGCTCCGTCCGCACGACCCACCGGTCGTTCTCGACGCCGGCGGTGACGTGGCCGCCGACCATGCGCACCCTGTCGGCCATCGCGCGAAGTCCCATGCCGCCATTGTGCCGAGGCGGGCTGCCGGGCATGGAATTGGTGACGGTGGCCCGGACCGTGCCGTCCTCCGAGACGCGCAGCCGTACCTCGACGGAAGCGTGCGGAGCGTGGCGGCTCGCGTTGGCCAGCGCCTCCTGCATCAGCCGGTAGAGCACCATCCCGGTCGTCGGGCTCACCGCCGCCAGCTCGCCGTCGACGCGGGACTCGAGCTCCAGACCCGCCGTCCGGTACTCCTCGAAGAGCTCGGGAAGCCGGGGCGCGGTGGGCTGGGGGGCGACCACGGCCGGGTCGGAGCCTTCTTCCGCGAGAACGCGGACCACCTTCCGCAGCTCCGCCATGCTCTGCCGGGCAAGGCGCTCGGCCTCGGCGATCCCCGCCGCCGCTTCCCCGGGATCGTGTTCGAGCGCCAGCCGGGCACCTCCCAGATGCAGCACGGTCACGGCGAGCGTGTGCGCGACGATGTCGTGCAGATCGGCGGCCAGCCGCTGCCGCTCGGCCAGGGCGGCGGCAGCGGTGGCGGCACTCTCCGCGCGGTGCAGCCGCTCCCCCACCTCGATGCGGTAACGCGCGGCCCAGCCGCTCCAGAAGACGAGCGTCACGGCGGCCAGCCAGTTGGGCCACCCGGGGTCCGGCGTGGTGAACGCCGCCACGACCACCACGGAGAGCGCGGCGAGCCACATGACGATGCCCGGCCAGAGCCGCAGGTTCAACGCGACGAAGGCGATGTAGATGACCAGGACGAACCAGCCGATGCTGTTGACCGCGAGCCCGGTGAGCGCCGCTATGGCCGCGGGGGCGAGGAGAGCGGCCGCCTCGGCGAGCCGGTCCGACGCCGTACGGACGATGACGAGGCAGAGGACGATGAGGGCGCCCCCTCCGGCGAACGGCCACACGCAGCCGCAGCCACGCATGACCGTCTGCGCCCACGACAGCCCGACCAGCAGCATCAGCAGCCCGAGGCCGGCCCGTAACAGCCAGCGGGGAGTCACCACCACCCGCTCATCGTAGGAACCGCCGGTTTTGCCCGCATCCACCCGGAGGGGTACCCGCCATCTGCCCACGGTCAGAGGGCGGTCAAAGGCGTTCGAGCTCTTCGGCGCGGCGCAGGTCCTTGGGGCGGCCCAGGGCTCGGCGCATCCGGATGAGGTCGTCCCGGCGCAGGTAGAGCACCCGCAGACCGTCCGTGTCGACGGCGGTCAGTGCCCGGTCGAGCAAGGGGCGCACCGGCAGCGCTCCCCACGGCAGGGCGGGCGTGCAGCAGTCGCCGCTCACCTGGGGGGAGTCGAACTGCACCTTGGGACGCAGGAGCGCCTGCGGGCCGGGCGGGACGGGGCGATGGTCGTCGTCCAGCAGCGTGCAGCCGGCGGCGGCGAAGGCGCGCGCCAGGGCGCCGGCGTGCTCCGGGGCGCCGTCCCACAACAGGTCGAGGTCCCCGGTCAGTTCGGTCGAGCCGTGCAGGATCCCGGCGACCTGGCCGATCACCACGGCTCGGGCTCCGGCCGCGTCCAGGGCCCGCAGCAGCGGGAAGGGGTCGAAGCGCTGCGCGCTGTCGGTGGCGAGGGAGCCGGCGACGGGATCGGCGTCGTCGTGGGTACGGCCGGTGGCGGGGCGGCCGCGGGTCAGCGCCCTGGTGCGGTCGACGGCGTGGTGCAGCAGCTCCAGTGGTCCACGGTTCACCGCTTCATCCAACACCACGCGCACGACGGGCCCGACCGGCCCTGCCGATCCGACGTGGCGGCACCCGCATTCCCCGGTATCTTGGGTTGAAATAAAGGCTTAAGGGGGGATCTGGATGCCGCCGTCCTCGCGCCCGCTGCGGAAGCTGGGCTTCTTGACGATCGGGCTGTTCGACGAGGCCGACCCGCGGCGGGGCCACGAGTCGACGCTCGAGATCATCGAGCTGGGCGAGCGGCTGGGGTTCGACAGCGCGTGGGTGCGCCACCGCCACCTGCAGTACGGCATCTCCTCCCCGGTCGCCGTCCTGGCAGCGGCCTCCCAGCGCACCAGCCGCATCGAACTGGGCACCGCGGTCATCCCCTTGGGCTGGGAGAATCCGCTGCGGCTCGCCGAAGACCTGGCCACGGTGGACATCCTGTCCGGGGGCCGCCTCAATCCGGGCGTCAGCGTCGGCCCGCCGTTCCACTACGACCGGATCAAGGACGCCCTCTATCCCGGCACGGCCGAGGCCGAGGACTTCAGCCACGAACGCGTGCGGCGGCTGCTGGACTTCGTCCGCGGCGAGCCGGCCACCGACTTCCACGGGACCGAGGGCTTCGAGGTCTTCTCCGACCGCGTCCAGCCGCACTCCCCCGGGCTCGGCGGCCGCATGTGGTACGGCGGCGGGAGCCTGCGCTCGGCCCGGTGGGCGGGCGAGCACGCCATGAACTTCCTGACCAGCAGCGTCGTGAAGGCGGAGGAGTCGGAGGATTTCGCCGAGATCCAGCTCTCCCACGTACGGGAGTTCCGCGCGCACCACCCCGACGGCGACCGCGCCCGGGTCTCCCAGGGCCTGGTCGTCATCCCCACGGACTCGGCCTCCTCCGACCAGCGGGCCAGGTACAAGGAGTACGCCGACAAGCGCACGCCCCGGACCGCCACGCCCCAGGGACCGGCACGGATGATGTTCGCGCCCGACCTCGTCGGCGGCTCCGCCGAGATCGCCGAACGGCTCCACGACCATGCCGCCTTCCGGGAGATCGACGAGGTCGCGTTCGCGCTGCCGTTCACCTTCGACCACGAGGACTACGTGCAGATCCTCACCGACATCGCCACCAAGCTGGGCCCCGAGCTCGGCTGGCGGCCCCGGCCCTAGAGGGCCGCCGGGACGCCGGCGCGGGTCCGGACCACCGTTCCGCTGACCGGCTGCGGGTTGCGGATCAGGTTGAGTATGGGGCACACCCGCTCGACCTCGGCGTGCAGGTTCGCCAGTTCCTCGTCCGAGGCGGGCGAGTCGATCAGCACCTCGTAGGTGAAGTTGTGCGGGTACACGGGAATGTCGCCGTCGCCCGGCTGCTGGGCTCTGGGGTCGTATTCGGCCTGTACGTCCACTTCCAGCGCGTCGATGGGCACCGCCAGCTCGGCCGCCTTGATCAGGAAGATGTGCGTGACGCAGCTGCCCAGAACGCCGGCCTGCAGTTCGGGCGAGGTGGGCCCAAGGTCGTAGCCGGCGAAGTCGGGACCGCTGTCGCTGATGATCTGGAAGTCCCTGATCCTGATGCGCCGGATCCCGCTGCGGCCTTCGGCGGTGACGTGGGCTCGCAGCGGCACCGGCCCGGCGGCGGGTGCCTCCCGGCGGGCCAGCAGGGCGGCGCGTTTGTGTGACAGATACTCGCGTAGGGTGCTCATGGTCTTTCTCGTCTGATCAGCGCAGGTCACGGGGTCGAGCTGGACGCAGGGGGCCGGGTGGCCGGATGGACCTGCTCGCGGGTCATCGGCCTCGCCCGTGCGGCGAGTCCCAGTCGGCGGGCAGCCCCTCGGTCGTCTCCCTGAAGGCGGGCCGCTGGTAGAGGTCGCGGGCGTACGGCCACAGGTGCTCGAAGTCGCTCAGCGTCCGCTCGCTGATGAGGTCGCCGCGGTTGTACTCGGAGTCGAACCTGGCCAGCGTCACCCACAGCCGCACGTCGGCCTCGGTGATCGTGTCGCCGGCCAGGAACCGCTGCCCGGCCAGGCGCTCGTCCAGCCGTTCCAGGGCCGCGATGACGCGGTGGCGCTCGTTCTCGCGGTCCTCCTCGGTGGTGGCGCGGGCCACGCGGGAGACGCCGGCGTTGATGTCGTAGTAGATCCAGCCGTTGAGTTTGTTGATCTCCGGGCGGAGCCTGTCCGGGTAGAGGTCGACGGAGGTGTCGGCCCACTGCTCGAACTGGGTGGCCAGGTCGATGGTGATGTCGGGGAAGTGGTTGCTGACGATCCCGCCCGTGCGCCGGTCCCAGAGCACGGGGACCGAGATGTGGCCGCCGTACCCGTGCTCGGTGGCCTCGTACGCCTGCTCCAGCAGGGTGAAGCCGTTGACCGGGTCGGGGCCGCGGCGCTCCCTGAACGCCCAGCCGCGGCCGTCGCGCTCGTCGTCGACGTACGACAGCGAGACCACGTCCTCCAGGCCCTTGAGCTTGCGGACGATGGCGGCGCGCTGGGCGTACGGGCAGACCCAGGCGACGTAGAGGTGGTAGCGGCCGGGCTCGGCAAGGAACCCGCTGGAGCCGTCGGCGGTGACGCGGCCCTGGAAGGGGTAGATCGGGCGGTTCCAGTCCGGCGAGAGGTGCAGACGGCCGGGGCCGTAATGACCGTATGCGGTGTGGTCGACGGGACTTGCGTAGACCGGCGTCTGGGTGATGGGCACGGGTTCTCCGGGTTCGAAGAGTCGGGATGGGCCAGGATGCGGCCGAGGAGGCCACGCCCCGGCGGTGTCAGTGAGCGCCGGGGGCCGCCGACCGGCGCCACCAGGGCCGTCGCGGCACGGAGGGCTGCTCCTCCTGCTCGAGCTCGGCCTCGTCGTCCGGGAGGTCGTACCAGTGCGTGTCCCCCGAGAGGTCCGTGCGGACGGCCACGTCGCGGTCCTTGTTCATGCCGCCAATGTACGATCACTCGGCACAATAGTCAACTTTCCCTACTAGCTTTATCGGGAATTCTTTGACGAAGGCGAGCGGGCCCTGCGCGGGGCGGTCCCCGACGTCGAACTGCGGGTCGTAGCCGCTGGCCAGGTAGAGGCGGACGGCCTCGGGCTGGCGCGGCCCGGTGGTCAGGTAGATCCGGCGGTACCCGCGGCGCAGCGCTTCCCGTTCCAGCTCCCGTACGACGAGGCGGCCGAGCCCCTCCCGGCGGTGGCGCGGGTGCGTCCACACGCGCTTGACCCTCGGCCGTCGCCGCGTCGTAGCGGCGGAACGCGCCGCCTGCCACGGTCTCGCCGCCCGACACCACGATCAGGAACGCACCATACGGCGGCGCGAACTCGGACTCCGGATACCTCGCCAGCTCGTCGTTGGGCCCGTACCGGGAGGTGTACTCCAGCCTCAGCCCCGCCAGCAGCGGCGCGGCGGCCGGGTCCGACATGGGGACGAGCCGCACCTGCGCGGTGAGCTCGCTCATGACTCCTGCCGCGGCAGGCCCGGCGGGTTGATCTGCGACTTGGGGATCGCCTCGTTGCCCAGACCCCACCGGTCGAGCACCTCCTTGTACTTGCCGTTCTCGATCACGGTGTTGAGCGCCTCGTTGAGCGGCTTGACCAGGCCGTTGTCCTTCTTGGTCATGGCCGCGATGAGCCCCTGCAGGTCCGGCCCCGCGCCGGAGAAGGTGCCGACGATCCTGGAACCGCCGCTGACGGCGATGTTGTAGGCGATGGTCGGGTTCGGCCCGAAGTACGCCTGGACGCGGCCGGACTTGAGCCCCAGCAGCACGTCACTGTACTTCTCGTAGTAGAGGATCTCGACCGGCTTCAGCCCGGCGGCCTTGTTGTGCTTGTCCCAGTCGAGCAGGATCTTCTCCTGGTTCGTGCCCGACCCGACCGAGACGCGCAGCCCGGCGATGTCGGCGGGCTTGGCGATCTGCTTGATCGGGCTGTTGTCGGGGACCTGCCAGCCGAGCTGGTCGACCCGGTACGTCGCGAAGTCGTAGGTGTCCTTGCGCTCCTCGGTGACCGTGACGTTGTTGAAGACCACCTCGTCCTTGCCGGACTTGGCGGCCAGGAACAGGTTCTCCCACGAGCTGATCTGCGGGGAGATCTCCAGGCCGAGCACGTCGGCCACGAGCTGGGCGAGGTCGGTCTCCACGCCGATCAGAGTGGTGTCGTCGTCGGCGCGGAACACCAGAGGCGCCGCGCCCTGGCCGCTGAAGCCCACCGCGAGCTTGCCGTCGGCGGCGATCTCCTTGGGCACCTGGGCGGCGATGGCGGCTACCTTGTCGACCCGTACCCGCTTCTGATCCGGGCTGAGGTTGATCTTCTTGCCCGCCACCACGGGGGCGGTGGCGGGCGACGGGGCGGTGACGGCGGGCTCGGCGCCGCAGGCTGCGGTCAGGAGGAGGAGCGCGGGCACGGCGAGGGCCCGCGCGAGCGAAGCGCGCATGTCATGGTGTCCTTAGGGATTCAGAGAACCTTGCTGAGGAAGGTGCGGGTGCGTTCGTGGGCGGGGGCGTCCAGGAGCTGGGAGGGCGGTCCGAGCTCGACGATGCGGCCGGCGTCCATGAAGGCCACGGTGTCGGCCACCTCCCGGGCGAACCCGATCTCGTGGGTGACCACGATCATCGTGGTGCCGCCGCGGGCGAGGTCCTTGATGACGTCCAGCACCTCGCCCACGAGTTCGGGGTCCAGCGCCGAGGTCGGCTCGTCGAACAGCAGCAGCTTGGGCTCCAGGGCGAGCGCCCTGGCGATGGCGACCCGCTGCTGCTGCCCGCCCGACAGCGTGCGCGGGTAGGCGTCGGCCTTGTCCGCCAGCCCCACCCGGGCCAGCAGCCGCTCGGCCAGCGGCGCCACCTCGGCCCGCGGTCGGCGCTGGGCCGACAGCGGGGCCTCCATGAGGTTCTGCCTGACCGTGAGGTGCGGGAACAGGTTGAACGACTGGAAGACGAACCCGATCTGGGTGCGTTGCCGCAGCACCTCGCGTTCCGGCAGCTCGTACAGGCGGTCGCCGGCCTGCCGGTAGCCGAGCAGCTGCCCGTCGACGTGGACCGAGCCGCGGTCCACCTTCTCCAGGTGGTTGATCGTCCGCAGGAGCGTGGACTTCCCCGACCCCGAGGGGCCCAGGATCACCAGGACCTGCCCCTGGCGGACGTCCAGGTCCACGCCGCGCAGCACGTGCAGGGCGCCGAAGCTCTTGTGCACGCCGCGTAACTTCACCATGGCGCTCACGCGCGCCCCCTGCCGTAGTGCCGCTCCACGTAGTACTGCACGATCGACAGGGCAGTGGTCAGGATGAGGTACCAGATGGCCGCGACCAGCAGCAGCGCCATGACCCTGCCGTTGCGGTTGTAGATCACCTGCACCTGGTAGAACAGCTCCGGCAGCGCCATGATGTAGACGACCGAGGTGCCCTTGACCAGGCCGATGATCTCGTTGCCGGCGGTGGGCACGATGGTCCGCATGGCCTGCGGCAGGATGATCCGGAAGAGCCGCCGTGCCGGCGGCAACCCCAGGGCGGCCGCCGCCTCCCGCTGCCCGTGGTCCACCGACAGCAGGCCGCCGCGGACGATCTCGGCGGCGTACGCGGCCTGGTGCAGCGCCAGCCCGAGCGCCGCCGCGGTCAGCGGCCCGATCAGGTCCATCGTGCCGAAGTCGAAGAACGCCGGCCCGAACGGCACGCCCACCGAGAGCCTGGGGTAGAGCAGCGCGAGGTTGTACCAGAACAGCAGTTGCAGGATGAGCGGCACCGACCGGAACAGCCACACGTATGCCCAGGCCACCGACGACAGCAGCCGGTTGGGCGAGAGCCGCATCAGCGCCAGGATCGCGCCCAGCAGGAACCCGAGCGCGATGCCCAGCGCGGTCAGCTCCAGCGTGAGCAGCACCGAGCGCACCACCGACGGCGCGAACAGGTACTGCCCGACGACGGGCCACTCCCACGCGGGGTTGGTGATCAGGGCGCTGGCGACCATGGCCAGGATGACGAGTACGCCGGCCCCGGCCAGCCACCGCAGCGGGTGCCGGGCCGTGACCACTTCCGGCGGCCGCTCCGCGTCCTGGCGGGAGACCTCCTGGACCTCGGGCAACGTCACGAGCCGCCTCCACTTCTGATCACGGATCGCTCCACTTGGAGAGGGGGGTGGACGGGTGA
Organism: Nonomuraea jabiensis; assembly: GCF_014204795.1. Classification (GTDB taxonomy): domain Bacteria; phylum Actinomycetota; class Actinomycetes; order Streptosporangiales; family Streptosporangiaceae; genus Nonomuraea; species Nonomuraea jabiensis. Next base: position 10,644,644 of record NZ_JACHMB010000001.1, read on the forward strand.
GATCTCGTGATCAGCGACACTGCGCGCTGGCGACGTGGCCGTGGTCCACGTGCGGGCGCCGGGTCAGGTTCGCGGCCTGGCTCATGACCACGAAGCTACGAGCCGGATCGCCCAAAGTCAACATTTCCTACTGGATATACATAGTTATCCCTCGGAGGCGCCGGGGCCGTGTTCTTCGATCTTGCCCCCGAGTTTCCCGCTCAGTTCCTGCATGAAGGACTTGGACTTGGCCGACAGTGCCCATCGATCGCCGACGAGGTAGAGGCCGCCGTACATCTCGGCGTAGTCAAGCCACTCCCGCTGGCCTTCAGCCGTGACGAAGTCCAGGAACACATACGGAATCCCGTCCCTGGTGCACTCCCCTTTTCGGTAGTCCAGGGCCTTGAGGGTGATCTCGGCGGTGCAGCCGATGGTGGCCGCCAGTTGCTCGACGGTGTACGTGCGGGAGGCGTTCCCTCCGGCGGCGGCAGTGCTCACAGCCGGCTTCGGCCCGCCGCCCGCCTCGGCCTGCACACCGCAGCCGGTGAGGGTGAGCGCCGAGGTGACGGCGAGCGACAGGACGAGGCCGCCGCGATCTCGCCTCCCGATGACGCCGGTCAGACGCGCCGCAGCCGCCGGCGCGGCGTCTTGAGCGCATCGCGGTCGGGAGAAGCCAGCCATGATGTTGCCCTTTCTCGCACCTGATGTGGCCTTGTTCCTGGCGATGTTCCTGGCGATGAGGAAGACGTGGCCGGTCGCCGGGCCACGCCGTACCTCTCTTCTGCCAGGTGATTCAGGGTCAGCGGCAGCGTCTGCCGCTGTTGATGCAGTCGACGACCCTCCCCATCTGCTGCTCGTCCATCAGGTTGATGAAGTCGCTGTGGTCGGTGACGGGCTTGTGCAGTTCCTCGGGAAAAGTGTCGACGGCGAAGTTGGGGCCCTGCGGCACGTTGTAGACGAGCCGGTGTTCCAGCGCGGGAATGGGCTGGAAGCCCTGCGGGCAGCTACCGTCGGCCTGCGGGAAGGTGACATGGGTGCGGTGGTTGGCGCTGTCGACGTTCTGGCCGTCCCAGCAACTCTGGAAATCGAAGACCCGCACCAGCCTGCTGCCTCGCGGGCAGAGCGGGTACTTGTCCGTCAACTGGCGGTTCTCGAACCCGGTGCACGTCCATCCGGCGTTGGCTTCGGCCCCACCGACCCGGGCGTTACCGGTGATGATGCGGAGGAACTGCGGAGCCGCCACCACCTTGGCGGTCGGGTTGCCCTTGAAGGTGATCTGTACCGAGACCGGGGTGAGGATCTTGCCGACGTTCAGGTCGAGCCCGCCGCCTCGCTGATTGGCGTCGAATTCCTCCTGCCCCAGGGCCCTCAGTACGGGCCAGTAATGTGAGGACTTGTCACCGTTGCGGCAGGTGGTACTGGCCGCCAGCAGGCTCTCATTGGTGGACTGGTTGTTGGTGGACTCGTTGCCCACGTAGTCGTGCGTGTGCTGCGCGCCGTTGGAGACGCCGGGCGCCACGATGACGTTGTCAGAGTTGAAGATCCGCCCCTCGTTGCGGCCGCAGTCCACGCTGAACGTTCCCCTGGAGCCGTCCTGCTGCGGGCGGGGCGTTCTCACATTCGGCTGTACAGAACGGATGTCAACGAAGTCGTCCGGGACCGGCCCCCTGGCCTGGCCGCCGCCGTTTCCATTGTTCTCGCCGTTACCGCCGTTGTCGCCATTTCCTTCGTTTCCGTTGTCTCCTCCGTCTCCGTTGTTTTCGCCGTTCCCGTTGCCCGGATTGCCATTCCGAAGCTCACATGCCGCCAGGGTTCGGAGGCTGGCCGGGGCTTGGGCGCCGGCGCGCTGGAAGGCGATCTGGATCCGCTGAAGGGTCGCCGTCCGCTTGTCCCGCAGCGGTCCGAGGATCGCGTTCTGGACGAAATTCGGACCGCCCTGTCCCGCCGAGCCTGCCAGCCGCCGATTCGCCTCAGCGATCTGGCTCTCCAACTGCTGCAGGTTCCGCTCGACTTCCGCCTGAGCGCGATCGGGGACCTGGCCCAGCCTGTCAGCTACATCGGGACAGGAGATTTGACCAGCGGCACCACCGTTGCCCTGATTACCGTCGCCCTGGTCGCCGTTGTTCTGGTCACCGTTGTTCTGGTCGCCGTCGCCGTTGTTCTGGTTACCGTTGCCCTGCTCGCCGTCGCCGTTGTTCTGCTCGCCATTGCCCTGGTCGCCGTTGTTGTTCCCGGTCTCATCGTCCTGCACAGTGCAGCCGGCCAAGCCCTGGAGGCCGGTCGGGGCTTGGGCGCCGGCGCGCTGGAAGGCGATCTGGATCCGCTGAAGGGTCGCCGTCCGCTTGTCCCGCAGCGGTCCGAGGATCGCATTCTGGACGAAATTCGGACCACCCTGCCCCGCCGAGCCCGCCAGCCGCCGATTCGCCTCAGCGATCTGGCTCTCCAACTGCTGCAGGTTCCGCTCGACTTCCGCCTGAGCGCGATCGGGAACTTGGCCCACCCTGTCCGCAACAGAGGGGCAGGAGATGGCGGGCGCGAAGGCCGTACCGGATGCCCCGCGTGCTGCCGCGTCAGCGGTGCCAGCCGTGAGACCGCTGCTCATGACAGCCAGGGCCGTGAGCACACCCGCCGTCCTTCGGTGGACGCGGGAGCCAGGTTGATGTCTCATAAATCCCTCTCTCCCTCTGTAGATGCGGCCGGGCCTTCAGACTCGTGAGGCTGCATCCACGAAGGGGGTCGCGGCCGTCGTCAGAACGAGATACGCGCCCCCGAGGCCTCAAGTTCGACATCAAGTAGAAGTTGGCCGGGATCCCGCGTCAGGTGCGTCTCATGCGGAGGGTTTGAGATGCTCGCCGAGGAACTGCAGCGTCGACCGGTGCAGCCGGGCGCGGTGGGGAACGGTGCTCCATCCGTGGTCGGCCCCGGGGACGACTTCCAGTTCGGCGTTGCCGTCGTAGTGGTCGAGATAGCGGCGGGCGTAGGCGACAGGGGCGATGTCGTCCTGGTCACCATGGATGATGCGCACCGGCCCGGCATAACCGCAGGACCGGCCGTAGACGTCGAGGCCGGCGATGTCGTCAACGAGAGCGGGGCTCATGCGGTGGCTGTCGGCGTCGAAATAGCCCTTCTCGCTGATCTCGGCGGCGATGTCGCGGCCCTTGAGGTAGCCCGAGCCCACTTCGAAGGGGGCCACGGCGGCCGGCGACCACAGGCACGCGGCCCGGATTCCGGGTTCTTCGGCGGCGACGATGCCCGCGACGACGCCGCCCATGCTCATCCCGACCAGGGCGATGCGCTCGGGGTCGGCGAAGTCGAAGGTACGGACGGCCTGCACGACCGACCGGGTTTCGGCTATTTCGTTGGTGATGGTGACGTCGAAGAAATCGCCGTCGCTTTCCCCGTGCCCGGACAGGTCGAACCGGACCGACGCCATACCGATGCCCTCCAGCAGCCGCGCCATGAGGACGAAGGAACGGTTCTCCATGCGGTTGTTGGAGAACCCGTGGACGAACACCACCACGGCCCGGCGGGCCGTGGCCTGCTCCTCGGGGATGTGCACGCTGGAGCGCAGGGTCAGCCCTCGGTGCTGGAACTCGTGGTGGTGGATCATCAGGCCGCCTTTCCGGATACGCATGCGAGGTCAGGTCATCCCTTGATGGCGCCGGCGGTCATACCGGCGACGATCTTGCGATTGAAGAAGACGAAGAGCAGCAGCGGCGGGATCGTGATGAGGACGATGTCCATGAAGAGCAGGTTCCACTGGGTGTTGTACTGGCTCTGGAAGTTGTAGAGGGTCACCTGCACGGTGGCGTTGTCGTCGCCGGGGGTGAAGTAGAGCGGGTTGACGAAGTCGTTGAAGATGGCCACCGAGCTGGTCAGGATCACGGTGATGGTGACCGGCCGCAGCAGCGGGAAGATCACCCGGAAGAAGAGCGTCAGCCCGGTGCAGCCGTCGATCTGCGCCGCCTCGTCCAGTTCGCGCGGGATGGCCGCGATGAACGCGCGGAAGAGCAGCACCGCGTACGACAGCCCGAACGCCACCTCCACCAGGATCAGCCCGGGCAGCGTCTTGAACAGCCCCAACCCCTGCAACAGCCAGATGGTGGGCACGATCGCCGGCGGGATGATCAGCCCGGACAGCACCAGGAAGCCGGCCACCTTGCCGACCTTCCCCGCCCTGCGCTGCAGCACGAACGCGGCCATCGCGGCGAACACCACGATCAGCGCGACGGAGGTGACGGTCAGGACGGTGGAGTTCACGTAGGCGCGCAGCAGCACGTAGTCCCGCGCCTGGATGACCTCCAGGAAGTTCCGCACGATCTGCCACTCCGTCGGCCAGGAGAAGTCCAGGTCCGCGGCCTGGTTCTGATCCTTGACCGCCGTCAGCAGCATCAACGAGAACGGCACCAGGAAGACCACGGTGGCCACCCCCAGCGCGATCACCTCGGCGCCGGCCCTCTTCAGTGTTCTCATGCGGCCACCTGCCTTTTGCCGAGGAAGTAGTTGAGCGGAACGACGATGGCGGTGACGACGATGAACAGCAGCACGTTGCCGGCGGTGGACAGGCCGAAGAAGCCGGCCTGGTACTGCTTGTAGATGATCGAGGCGATGGTGTCGCTGGTGAAGCCGGGTCCGCCACGGGTCATCGTCCAGATGAGGTCGAAGGAGCGCAGGCCGCCGATGAACGACAGGATGATCACGGAGTAGGTGGCGGGCCAGCTCAGGGGCAGCGTGACGTGCCGGAAGCGGTGCCAGGCCCCGCCGCCGTCCACGGCGACGGCCTGGTAGTAGTCGCGGGGGATGGACAGGATGCCGGCGATGTAGATGACGGTGGCGATGCCGACGCCCTTCCACACGTCGACGAGGGCGACCGACAGCAGCGCGGTGTTGGCGTCGCCGAGCCAGTCGGGGCCGTCGATGCCGATCACGGCCAGGGCCTTGTTGACCAGGCCGGTGTCGGGCCTGAGCAGGGCGCTGAAGGTGATGCCGACCGCGACCGTGGAGACCAGGACGGGGAAGAAGACCACCGAGCGCAGGAATCCGCGCAGCCGCAGCTTGCCGGTGAGCAGCACGCCGAGGAGCAGGCCGAGGACCACCTTCAGGCCGCTGGTGACGACGGCGTAGAACAGCGTGTTGGCGAAGCCGATGCGCAGGTTCTGCTCGGACAGGAAGTCGCGGAAGTTGTCCAGGCCCACGAAGGTGCTGTCGAACAGGGTCCAGCGGGTCAGCGCGAAGTAGAAGGCCATCACCGTCGGCACCAGGAAGATCACCAGGTAGACGACGGCCGCCGGCAGGTACAGCGCGTACGGGTAGGCCGCGTGCCGCCGAGCCCTGGACGCTCGGGCGGGGCCCGGCCCGGCCGACACGCCGGGCCCCGTACGAGGCCCGGCGTGCTGCCCGGTCACCACCCGGTCAGTCCCAACTGCTGGGCCTGCTTCTCCACGTCCTTGTCGTACTGGGCGGCGCCCTCGGCCGGCGCGGTCAGCCCGGAGCCGACGGCGACGGCGATCTGCTCCAGCGACGGGCCCTTCACCGGGGACAGGAACTCCAGCGCCGGCGAGGTGGCGCCCTTGTCGATGTACGCCTGCACGTCCTTGGCCACCTGGATGGCGTTGTCGGGCAGCTTGGCGCCCTTCACCCGGTACGGTCCCGTCGGCTGCACCACCTTGCTGATGGCCTCGGCGGCGGCCGGCGAGGCGACGAAGGCCGCGAACTTCTTGGCCGCCTCCAGGTTCTTGGTGCTCTTGGGGATGTAGATGGCCGGCGGCTCCCACACGGTGGCGCCGTTCTTGGCGGCGTCGGTGCCGGGGATGCCGAAGAAGCCGATGTCCGTCGCCGCCTGCGGGCTCGTGGCCAGCACCGGGGGCAGGATCGCGGTGAGCATCGGATAGTGCGCGCCTTGACCTTCGGCGAGCAGCTTCAGCCCCTGGTCCAGGGTGGCCGAGCCGAAGCCCTTGTTGAGGTAGCCCTTGGCGTGCACCTCGGCCAGGTGCTGGAAGCTCGCCAGCGCGGCCGGGGTGGTGGCGAACTTGGCCTTGTTGGCCGTGTAGTCCTGGGCGAAGGCGGGCGCCGCGGCCTGGACGTTGTAGAAGTCGGCCAGGACGAACAGCTGCGAGGTCCAGGTGTCCTTGAACGTCGAGATCACCGGCGTGATCCCGGCCGCCTTGATCTTGTCGTTGTTGGCCATGAACTCGTCCCACGTCTTCGGGACCTGCAGGCCGAGCTTCTCGTAGACCTTGCGGTTGTAGAGGATGCCGCCGCCGGACGCGGCGGTGGCCGGCACGCCGTACACGTGGTCCCCTTGGGTCACCACCCGCAGGTAGTCCGGCTGGACGTTGGCCACCACCGGGTCGCCGGTGAGATCGACCAGGCTCTGGGCCGGGTTGAGCGCCTGCAGCAGCGACCCGGAGTTGTACCAGAACACGTCCGTCATCTCGCCGGTCGACAGGCGGGTCTTGACGATGTTGTCGCCCTCGCTGCCGCCCGGCTGGTTCTCGATCTTGACCTTGATCTTGGGGTTGGCCTGCATGAAGGCATCGGCCAGCGCCTTGGACGTGTCCACGGTCGACTGGTCGCTGCCCGTCATGAAGGAGAGGGTGACGGTGCCGTCGGAGGCGGGCTCCGAGCCGGATCCGCAGGAGGTCAGAGCCGCCAGCGCCAGGACGGCCGCAGCCGTCGCGAGCGTGCGGTGGGAGGTCTTCACACACCCCTCCAGGGTTATTGAATCGTTTTAAGCGACTCCCCGATGCGGTTAACGTAGGCGTTACATGGAAGGAGTGTCAAGAGACCTTTTGGGTAACGGTACCCAGCCTTTTCCCAGCTCCGCTCGCTGCAATCGGGTTTCATTCGGTAACGGTTCTCACGCCGGGCAGCGCTCCGCGGAGGGCGGCGACAAGCAGTACAGAGCGGTACTCGAGCAGCCGGGCTCAGCTGCCGGACTGTCCCGGCGCGGCCGTGGAGCCGCGGACGACCAGGCTCGGGGTGACCGAGAAGCGCACGGGCGTCATGCGGCCTTCGATGCGTTCCAGCAGGAGCTTGCCTGCGGCCCGGCCCATCTCGGCGCCGTCCTGGTCGACGCTGGTCAGCGCGATGTTGGGCAGAGCGGCCAGGTGGATGTTGTCGTAGCCGGCGACCGAGACGTCCGCCGGGACGGACAGGCCGGCCTCGTGGACCGCGGCGAGCGCGCCGAGCGCCGCCTGGTCGGCCCCGGCGAAGATCGCCGTCGGCTGGGCCGAACGGCTCAGCAGCTCGCGAGCCCCCTCGTAGCCGCCCTGCTCGTGATAGAAGCTGGTCGCGATGGCGATCTCGTCGCCGAGCCCGTGCTCGCGCATGACGCGCTCGTAGGTCGCCGACCGGATGTTGTGCAGCAGGTCGGCCGGCCGCGCCTGGCTGTCGTCCTGGTGCGTGATGTGCGCGATGCGGCGGTGGCCCAGCTCGATGAGGTGCTTCACGACGAGCTCGGCGCCCGCCTCGTCGTCGTCGAACACCGAGTCGTAGTACGACGAGCGCTCGTGCCGGGCGAGCACCACGGTCGGCTTCTCCTTGGCCACTTCCTCCAGGCGTGCCTTCGAGGCGAGCGGGGCGACCATGATGATGCCGTCCACCTGGCGGTCCATGAGGGCGTCGACCGCCCGGAGCTCGACCTTGCGGGTGGCGCCGCCCTGGATCATGAACGCCTGGTAGTCGGTGCTCTCCAGGTACTCGGTGAGGCCGTCGAGGATGTCGGCGAAGAACGGGTTCCTGATGTGCGGCAGCACGAGCCCGATGGTGAAGGTGCGCCCGCGCATGCCGCGGGCCACCGCCTGCGGCCGGTAGCCGAGCTCCTCGATGGCCGTCTTGACCCGGTCTTTCATGGCCGGGCTGACACCGTAGGCGTTGCGGATCACCTTGGACACCGCTGTGACGGAGACCTGAGCGTGAGTCGCCACATCGGCGATGGTCACTCGTCGTCGACCAGGCGCGGCCATGGAACTCCATTTCCCGAGACGTGGTCCGATTGTACGAGCTCAGCGCATTGCTCCACCGGGCCCGTCCCGGCCCAAGGCCGGACCGAGATCCGTCCTCGCGGACCTCCTGTATCCTCGGTGCATGCCCACCGACTCGCCAGCGCCGATGGGCCATGACCTGTCGCAGTCCTACCGCGGGCTGCTGACCGAACGCATCGCCCGGCAGCTGGAGCACGACATTCGCTCCGGGAAGATCCGGGTGGGGACCAAGCTGCCCTCCGAGCGCGAGCTCGCGGCCCAGTTCGGCGCGAGCCGTAACGTCGTCCGCGAGGTGCTGCGCCGGCTCGAGGCCCAGGAGCTGATCGAGGTCGCCCCGGGACGAGGATCGTTCGTCAGCGAGCGCTCCCCCGTGCAGGCCCGCCACTACGACGCGCTCTACCGGGCGGAGCGGCCCACGGTCCGCCAGCTGATCGAGGCCCGCATCCCGCTGGAGGTCGAGATCGTCGGCCTGGCCACCGAGCGGGCCACCGAGGCGCAGCTCGCGGCCATCGGGCGGGCCAACGACGCGTTGCTCAAGGCGACCGACGTCGTCGACCAGGCCCACGCCGACCTCGACTTCCACGACGCGATCGCGCGGGCGTGCGGCAACCCGGTGCTGCGGATCATGCTGTCGTCGCTGAGCGGCATGATGTTCGAGATGATGCTCCGATCGCACTCCGACCCGGCCATCGCCGAGCCGGGCGTTCCGCATCATCCCGAGATCTTCGAGGCGATCACGGCCCGCGACGTCGAGCGGGCCCGCCGCTGCATGCTCGAGCACCTCACGCTCGGCCTTCGCACCTACGGCCAGGACCTCGACGTCAGCGTCGACGTGATGGCCAGGCAGCACATCGAGACCCTGCTGAGCCAGACCAAGGGCAACGGCTAACCACCTCCCGCGCGGGCCGCCGGGGCTGGCCATGCCAAAAAGGGACTGCTATGGTCCGACTGGTCCTACCAGTTGGACCAAGTCCAGAGAGACCGAGCGCAAGCATGTCCATCACCAGCAAGAACCCCACTCGCCGTACCTTCGGCAAGATCGCGGCCGGGATGGCGGTCACCCTCGGAGGGGCAGCACTCGGAGGCTGCTCAGCCGGCGGCGGGAAGCCCTCCCCCGACACGCCGCTCCGCATCATGGCGATCAACCACGTCTGGTCGCAGGCGGTCAGGAAGCATCTGGCGGAGTTCGAGGAGCGGATCGGCCGCCGCGTGTCGATGTCGCTGCTCACCTCCGACCAGCTCGCCAACAGCTACAACGTCAAGCTCAACGCCTCGGCCACCGACATCGACGTCATGATGGTCCGGGCGCTGCAGGAGCAGCTGCTCTTCGCGCACAACGGCTGGCTCGCCGATCTCACCGGCCTGGTGCAGGGCGACGCGGCCTACAACTGGGCCGACTTCCTGGAGGCGCCGCGCGAGCGCTCCGTCACCGCCCGCAAGGTCCTGAGCGTGCCGGTGGTGACCGAGCGCCCCCTCCTGTACTACCGAAAGGACCTGGTCAAGGCGCCTGCCACGCTCGACGAGCTCATGGAGGCGGCGCTGCGGCTCGCCGACCGGCAGCGTAACTTCTTCGGGTACGTCGGCCGCGGGCAGCGCAGCGGCGCGGTGACCATGTGGTCGAGCTTCCTCTACTCCTTCGGCGGCGCGTTCACCCTCCAGGGGCGATCCGGCATCGGACGGCCGGAGGCGATCACCGCCTACGAGTACTACGGCAGGCTGCTCGCGCAGGCAGGGCCGCCCGGCGCCACGAACATGAGCCTGGAGCAGGCCATGCCGATCTTCGCCCAGGGCAAGGCGGCCTTCTACGTCGACGCCGACGCCATCTACACCAACTTCCTCGACCCGAAGATCTCGACCGTCCAGGACACCGTCGGCTTCGCGCCGTTCCCGGCCGGCCCCGCGGGCGCGCGGCCCTTCAACATCCCGTCCTGGAGCCTGGGCATCAGCGCGTTCTCGCGGCTGCGTGACGAGGCCTGGCAGTTCATCCGCTGGGCGTCGAGCCCGGAGATGGTCAGGCGGCTGCAGGCGGACGGGATACCGGGAGCCCGGCAGTCGGCGTGGTCGGACCCGGCCACCCTCGCCTCGTTCCCGCCCGAGCTCGCCAGGAGCATGCAGGCGCAGGCGCGGAGCGGGGTGGGGCTCGACCGTCCCGACGTCCTGCAGGTGGGCCGCGCCCGGGACATCATCGGCCGGCCGCTCGTGGCCGGCATCCTCGGACAGCCGGTGGGGCCGGTCGCGCGCGAGGCCGACGCCGAGTTCGCCGACTTCCTCATCCGCGACAACCGTCACAGGGAGGCATGATGTCCGCCACCCGGACAGCGCCGGCGATCAGCCGCGCCGCCGATCGCGGCAGGCCCCGCTCGTTCGAGCAGGCGAACAGGCGCCTGAAGTGGACGATGCTGGCCCCGGCGCTCGCGTTCGTCGGGCTGATGATCGTCTTTCCGCTGGCCTTCACGCTCAACCTCAGCCTCACTGACGCCTTCGGCGCCGTGAACGCCGGCAAGGGCTACGTCGGCCTGCGGAACTTCGGCGACGCGCTCACCGACTCGCGCCGCTTCTGGCCGGCCGTCGAGCGCACCGCCCTGTTCACGGTCGGCGCCGTACTGATCGAGACCGTGCTGGGCCTGGCCCTGGCCATGCTCATGCGCAAGCCGTTCCGCGGCATCCGCTGGGTCCGCACCGTGCTCATCATCCCGTTGCTGACCACCCCCGTGGCGGTCGGGATCCTCTGGCTGCTCATCCTCGACCCCACCAACGGCATCGCCAATCACCTGCTCGCCTCCGCCGGGATCCCGCCGCAGGAGTTCCTCGGCTCGGTGACTCAGTCGCTGCCGATCCTCATGCTCATCGACGTGTGGCAGTGGACGCCCATGATGACTCTGCTCCTGCTCGCCGGGCTGTCCACCCTGCCGGAGGAGCCCGAGGAGGCCGCCCACGTGGACGGGGCCGGCCTGTGGCAGCGCTTCCGGTACGTCGTCCTGCCGATGCTCGTGCCGACGCTGGCGACCGCCGTCGTCCTGCGCTCCATCGACGCGCTCAAGACCTTCGACATCCTGTACGCCACCAAGGGCCCGGGCGGTGGATCCTCCTTCGAGGTCGAGACCCTCAACGTCTACGCCTACGGCCTGACCTTCGACTACCAGGAATACGGCCTCGCCTCCGCCGTCCTGGTCCTGTTCACCCTCGCCATCATCGGCGTCGTGGCCCTGCTCCGGCGCCGCCCCGGAAGGGGGTCCGCATGAGATCCAACCGCGTGCTGTCCTGGCTGCGCGGCGTCGCCATCACGGTCGTGTGCCTGGGCTTCGTCCTGCCGATCGTCTGGATGTTCGCCGCCGCGTTCAAGACCAACGTTCAGGTCACCGACCCCGGCGTGGGCCTGATCTTCTCCCCCACCCTGGACAACTTCCGCAACGTCCTGGCCGACGGCGAGGTCCTCGCCTCGCTGCGCAACTCCCTGATCGTCGGGGTGGTCTCCACCGCGCTTTCGGCGGTCATCGCCGTGCCCGCCGCGTGGGCGGTGGGACGGTTCAGGATGCACCGCACGGGATCCCTCGTCCTCGTGGCCCGCATCGTCCCGGCGATCTCCCTGCTGGTCCCCTGGTACTACCTGTTCGCCCAGGCCGGGCTGGTGGGCAGCTACACCGTGCTGATCCTCAGCCACATGTTCGTCTCCGTGCCGCTGATCCTGTGGATCATGATCGGGTTCTTCGAGGGGCTGCCGATCGAGCTGGAGGAGGCCGCCCGCACCGACGGGCTGACCGTCTTCGGCGCCTTCTGGCGCATCGCCCTCCCCCTGGCCGCGCCGGGCACCACGACCGCGTCCGTGCTGGCGTTCGTGGCGAGCTGGAACAACTTCATGTTCGCCCTGATCTTCTCCGACGAGACCACCCAGACCGCGCCGGTGACGCTGTTCAACTTCATCTCCTACGCCAGCACCGACTGGGGCGGCCTGATGGCCGCCGCCACGCTCATGACGGTGCCGGTCGTCATCGTCGCGGTCCTCGGCCAGAAGTACCTCGTGGCCGGGCTGACCGCCGGCGCCACCAAGGGCTGAGCCCATCCCTGAAAGGTTGTTCATGAAGATCGTCGACGCCAGAGTGGTCCTGACCAGCCCGGGCCGCAACTTCGTCACGTTGAAGGTGGAGACCGACGAGGGCGTCACCGGCCTGGGTGACGCGACCCTCAACGGCCGCGAGCTCGCCGTGGTCGGCTACCTGCGGGATCACGTCGTCCCGCTGCTGCTGGGCACCGACCCCTACCGCATCGAGGACACCTGGCAGGCCCTCTACCGGGGCGCGTACTGGCGTCGCGGACCGGTGACCATGGCGGCGATCGCCGCCGTCGACGTCGCGCTCTGGGACATCAAGGCGAAGGTCGCGGGACTGCCGCTGTACCAGCTGCTGGGCGGCGCGAGCCGCGAGCGGGTCCGCACCTACGGGCACGCCAGCGGGCGGGACATCCCCGAACTGTTCGACTCCATCCGCGCCCGGCTGGCCGAGGGCTACCCGGCGATCCGCGTGCAGACGGGCGTGCCCGGGCTCGAGCGCGTCTACGGCGTCCACCACGGCGCCACGCCCGACGGGGCCCGGCCCGTGGTCGAGGACTGGGACACCGGCGCCTACCTGCGCAGCCTGCCCGGGGTCTTCGACGCGGTACGCCAGGAGTTCGGGCCGGAGCTGACGCTGCTCCACGACGCCCACCACCGCCTCACGCCGATCCAGGCGGCCCGGCTCGGCAAGGACCTGGAACCGTACGACCTGTTCTGGCTGGAGGACTGCACGCCCGCCGAGAACCAGGACGGGCTCCGCCTGGTCCGCCGGCACACGACCACCCCGCTGGCGATCGGCGAGGTCTTCAACACCGTCTTCGACTACCAGACGCTGGTGGGCGAGCAACTGATCGACTACGTGCGCTCCGCCGTCACCCACTTCGGCGGCGTGTCCCCGCTGCGCAAGCTCTTCGACTTCGCCGCGCAGCACCAGATCAAGAGCGCCATCCACGGGCCCGAGGACATCTCCCCCGTCGGCATGGCCGCCGCGATCCACCTCGATCTGGCGATCCACAACTTCGGCATCCAGGAGTACGCCGGGCACACCCCGCTGACCCACGAGGTGTTCCCTCACGCCTACACCTTCACCGACGGGTACCTGCACCCGGGCGAGGCTCCCGGCCTCGGCATCGAGCTCGATGAGGAGCTGGCGTCCGCGCACCCCTACGAGCCGGCGTACCTGCCGATCAACCGGCTGCAGGACGGCACGATCCACGACTGGTGAGGCAGCGGAGAGCTGCTTCAGCCCGCACGGTCGGCGGGTGGAGCGGTGCTCTCGCGGACCGTCAGGGTGGTGGCCAGTTCGAGCCCGGCCTGCGGCGTCTCCTCCCCGCGCCCCAGCGCGAGCGCCAATTCGGTGGCGGCCGCGGCCATCTCGGTGAGCGGTTGGCGGACGGTGGTCAGCGGAGGGTCGACCAGGGCGGCGATGGGCAGATCGTCGAAGCCGACCACGCTCAGGTCCGCCGGGATCCGCAGCCCCATCGTCCGCGCGGCCTGGTAGACGCCGATCGCTTGCAGGTCGTTGCAGGCGAAGATCGCCGTGGGGCGTTCCGGGCGGTTCAGCAGTTCGAGCGCGGCGGCGCGGCCGTGCTCGGTGGTGAGCGAGGTGCGTACGACGAGGTCGGCCTGCACCGGCAGGCCGGCGCTCTCCCGGGCGGAGCGGTAGCCGTCGAGCCTGGCCTGGCAGTAGAGGGTCCGGTCGGGGCCGCCGATCATCGCGATGCGGCGGTGCCCCAGCTCGATGAGGTGGCGGGTGGCCGACCGCCCGCCGGCCCAGTTCGTCGCTCCGACGAAGGGGACGTCGTCCGGCAGCTCGGTGGCGGGATCGAAGACCACGAACGGGATGCCCTTGGCGCGCAGCTGGCCACGCTGCTCCGCCGACAGCTGGGCCACCGTCACCACGCAGGCGGGGCGGCGGGCGAGGGTGTCCTCGCTCGGATAGTGGACCGCGTTGCGCTCCGGGCCGAACTCCGTCAGCACGACGGCCACGCGGTGCTCGCGGGCCACCCGCTCCACCCCGCGGATGATCTCGGTCCCCCACATGTGCTCGAGCTCGTCGAAGACGAGCTCCATCATGTTGCTGCGGTTGGTCCTGCGGTATCCGTACTCGTTGATCAGGGCCTCGACGCGGGCACGCGTGTCCGCGGACACGCCGGAACGGCCGTTGATGACCTTGGAGACCGTGGGGATCGACACTCCGGCGGTCTCCGCGATGTAGGAGATCGTCACAGGTCTCGACGAATCGCCTCGCGAGGCTTCCCGGTCGACCGCGGGTTCGCCCGACTCGGCGTGTGTCAACCTGGCTCCCCTCCTCATCGGCCCCGTCCGGTCGCCCGGAGCGGGCCCGTTCACGGCGCAAGGATAACCTGACCCGGCCGGCTGCGGTGATCGAGAGGCTCGTAGTCGAACCAGTCGAACCGCACCGTGCCGGACGCGGCGTACATGCCGATCACCCGTCCGGTGAAGCCGCCGGCCACCTCCGTCGACAGGTACCGGCCGTCGAGCTCGGCCAGCACGTCGAACGCTCCGTCCGCCGCCTCGACGCCGAGGCGCAGGACGTCGGGCTCCTTGCGAGGATGCTGGTCGGCGGGCAGCGAGGCGAGCACGTCGATCCGCAGCGTGATCGGCCCGGCCGGCGCGGGCCGGGTGGCCACGGCCGGTCGCAACGAGCCGATCCGCGCGAGCACGACGACCTCGCCGTCCCGCGCCTCGATCTCGTAGTGGTGCCGCTCGTCCAGGCGTACCGCGAGCCCGCCGTGGCCGCCGGCGGGGTCGATCAGCGCTCGTACGCGGCAGGACGGGTGTTGCTGGCGGCGGCCGACGAAGGTGACGTCGTGATCGTCGAGCGACCTGCCGCGCGCGTGCAGGCTGAGCCGGCCGGGGCGATCCGTCAGCGACCAGCACCAGGCGGGCCGGGAACGTACCGAGATCCAGCGCGGGTGCAGCCGGTCCGCGTCGAAGTCGTCCCGCACCGGCGGCGCGGCCAGCGGGTGCGGCGGCCACGCGGGCGCCTCCATGACCGGCGCCACCTCGCCGACCACCGGCCAGCCGTCGTCCCAGGTGACCGGCGCCAGGAAGGTCTCCCGCCCCAGCACGTGCCAGCCCGGGGTGCCGCCGCCCGGCCGTACGCCGAGCAGCACCATCCACCAGGACCCGTCGGGCGCCTCGACGAGGTCCGCGTGGCCGGTGTCCTGGATCGGCCGGTCGGTGCCGCGGTGGCTCAGGACGGGGTTGGCCGGGCACGGCTCGAACGGCCCGCCGGGGGCCGGCCCGCGGGCGATCGAGACGCCGTGCCCCCGCTCGGTGCCGCCCTCGGCGATCAGCAGGTACCTGGAGGCGCCGATCCGGTACAGATGCGGGGCCTCCGGCGCCAGGGAGCCGGGCGTGCCGGACCACAGCCGGCGCGGCTGCCCGAACGTGCGACCCGTCTCCGGGTCGATGCGCACCTGCTCGATCCCCGCGTACGTGCACCAGCACCGGCCCTCCTCGTCCCAGGCGAGATCCGGGTCGATACCCGTGACCCCGGGCACGCTGACCGGCTCCGACCAGGGACCGGCGGGGTCGGTGGCGGTGAACAGCACGGTGCCGCCGCCGGGCGCGAGAATCGAGGTGATCAACCAGAAGCGGCCGTCGTGGTGGCGCAGCGTCGGCGCGTAGACGCCGCCGGACGACGGCGTCCCGGCCGGCAGCGGCAGCTGGCCCGGCCGGTCCAGCGCGTTGCCGATCTGCTGCCAGTGCACCAGGTCCCGGCTCTCGAGGACATCCCTTGATGGCGCCGATCAGCATCCCCTTGACGAAGTGCCGCTGGACGAACGGGTAGGCCACCAGGATGGGAATGAGGGTGAGAGTCACCACCGCCATCTGCAGCGACAGCGGAGCGAGCGCCTGATGTCCCAGGTGCTGCCCGTTGGTGACCCCGGTGCCGGGGATGAAGTTGCCCTGCAGGGTGTAGGTGTAGATGATCATCTGAAGGGGCCATTTGCCGTTGTCGGGCAGGTAGAGCAGCGCGTCGAAGAACGAGTTCCAGTAGCCGACCGTGTAGAACAGCGTGATCACCGCCACCACGGCGCGAGAGGTGGGCATCACGACGGACCACAGGATGCGCCAGTCCCCCGCCCCGTCGATGCGGGCCGCGTCGATGAGGTCCTGCGCGGTGTCGATGAAGAATCCGCGCATCACGATGATGTTGAACACGGACACGGCGCTCGGCAGGATCAGCGACCAGTAGTTGTCATAGCCGCCCAGCGCCGAGACGACGAGGAAGGTGGGGATCATCCCGCCGCCGAAGAACATCGTCACGACCAGGGCCATGAGGATCGCACGGTGGCCGAAGGAGCGCGGCCGCGACAGCCCGTACGCGCACAGCACCGTGACGACCATGGAGACGGCGGTGCCGGCGAGCGCGACCACCATGCTCACCAGCAGCGAGTGAACGATCAGCGAGTTGGTGAAGATCATCCGGTACGACTCGAGAGTCAGGTTGTGCGGCACGAGCACCATGCCGCCGGCCAGGTTGATCGACTCCTGGTCCGACAGGCTCGTGAGGACCACCGAGTACAGCGGCACCAGAACGGCCGCGAGGACGACGAGCAGCACCCCGCCCTTCGCGGTCTGCCCGCCCGCGGTCGGCCTCTCCTCCCAGGGCGGGCGCGTGGCGATGGTCGTCATCTCCGGTACAGCCCGTCCTCGCCGAAGGCGTGCGCCAGTTTGTTCGCCGCCAGGATCAGCACGAGTGACAGCACCCCCTTGAACAGCCCGGCCGCGGCGCCGTAGCTGAAGTTGTTGTTGACGACGCCGTAGAAGTAGGCGAACGTGTCGAGCACCTCGGAGGCGTCCCGGCCGACGGCGTCGCGCTGGATCAGCATCTGCTCGAATCCGACGGCCAGCGCGTTGCCCAGCCTCAGCACGAGCATGAGGACGATGACGCCGCGCATGCCGGGCAGCGTGATGTGCCACATGCGGCGCCACCGGCCGGCCCCGTCGACCGCGGCCGCCTCGTAGCGCTGCTGGTCGATCGCGGCGAGGGCGGCGAGGAACACGATGACGCCCCAGCCGGCCTCCTTCCACACCGCCTGCGCCGTGATCAGGTATTTGAACGCCGCGGGATCGGTCATGACGTCCCACACCGCGAATCCGTGCCGGCGCAGGAACGAGTTCAGCGCGCCCGCGCCGCCGAGCATCTGCTGGAAGATCGTGACGACGAGCACCCAGGAGAAGAAGTGCGGCAGGTAGACGACGGACTGGATGAACGACCGGATCCTGGCGCTGAGGATGGAGTCGAGCAGCAGCGCCAGCGCGATCGGGACGGGGAAGTACAGGACGAGCTGGACCGCGCTGATCACCAGGGTGTTCCGGAACGCCTGCCAGAACAGCGGGTCGGCCAGGAGCTGCTGGAAGTTGGCCGTCCCGACCCACACGCTGTCCCAGAACCCGGTGTAGACGTCGTAGAACTGGAAGGCCATGACCGAGCCGAGCATCGGCACGCAGGTGAACGCGACGAGCAGCACGAGCGCCGGCACCGTCATCACCAGCAGCGTGCGGTCGCGCCGCAGCCGCGTCCGCCGGGTCATCCCGTCGGCGGCCGGCCGGCGGCCGGGTTTCCTGCGGGCCGCGGTGGCCGGGTCGATCCTGGTCGTCGACGCCACCTCACGCACCCGTGCCGTGCTTGTCACGGATGCCTTCGTAGAAGCCGCGTAGTTGGTCCCCGCCCTGCTTGCGCCAGGTGTCGACCGCGGACTTGAAGGCTTCTACCGGCTTGCGGCCGTACCGCACGTCCTTGATGGTGTCCTCGACCTGCTGGCCGATCGAGGCGTACTGCGGCGGTTCGGAGATGTTCATCGCGAAGAACAGCGGCTTGGCCGCGTACTTCACCGCGTCCGCCTGCCAGGCGGCGTAGTCCCTGGCCACCTGGGTGAACCCGTTCTGGACCAGCGTCACCTGCGGGCCGGTGGCCAGGAACTGGAAGCTGGTGGCCACGTCCTTCTGCCCGCGCTCGGCGAGGATCGCTTCCCGTCCTTCATGGTGTGGTCCACGCCGGCGGCGCCGAAGTTGACCAGCAGGTACTCCCTTGAACGCCTGGCGGCTGTAGTCGGGGTTGGCCGCCGTCCCGCCCTTCGCGTCGTCCCCGTTCATCGCGCCGGTGCCGCCACCGCTGATGGCGACCTTGCCGCTCCAGAAGCGCTGCTGGCCGTTGGCGGTGTTGCCGGCGAGGGCGTCGGGGTGGACGTAGCCCGCCTTGGCGAGCCTGGCCGCGAAGTTCAGCGCCTCGATCATGCCCGGCGTCTCGTACTGGTGGATCAGCTTGCCGCCGGGGCCCTGGTTCCACGTGCTGATCACCCGGAACGGGAAGAGCAGGTACGGCCACAGGTCGTCGAACGCCCACCGGCCCGCCTTGGCGTCGGTGAGCGCCTTGCCCAGGGCGAACAGCTCGTCGGCGGACCTCACCTCCGCCGACACGCCGGCGGCGTCGAGGAGGTCCTTGCGGCAGAAGAGGTAACCGGGGAAGTTGTTGGGCGAGGAGTAGGACGGGATGCCGTACAGCTTGCCGTTCCACACGCCGGCCTGCCACGCGGCTGTGGGGATGTTGGCCAGGTTCGGATATCTGGCGATGTTCTCCCCCGCCAGGTACGGCGTGAGGTCGGCGAACCGGTCGACCGCGCTGCCCAGGTTCAGCCGCTGGTTGATCCAGGACGGGATCTGGATCCAGTCCGGCAGCTTTCCCGAGGCGAACAGCGCCGGCAGGGCGTCGACGTAGGTGTTGCCGTCGGCGGGCTGCATCTTCAGCGTGGCTCCGAGCGCCTTGTTCACCGCGTCGTAGTAGGAGTTGCCGCTCGACGGAGGGATGGCGCCCCACAGCGGCGTCCGCGTGACGTACGTCCCGCCCGAGCCGGGCACGCCGGTGACGGTCCGCACCGGGTCGGCGGGGTAGCTGAGGAACGCCGGGTCGGAGGCGGCCCCGTTCGCTCCGGCCACGCTGGGCAGGTCGGGCGTCACGGACTTGCTCGGGAGGTACGTGGGCAGGACCCGCTTCAGCTGGTCCGCGCCGGTCGTGCCGGGCCCCTTGGACTTTGCCGGCGAGCCGCAGCCCGCCAGACCGCCGGAGGCGACCAGCGCGCCGGCGACGCCGGCGAGCAGGCCCCGGCGGGAGATTGCAGGAATGGGTTCCGCTGTCCTGGACGAACCACCTTGGCGCGTAGCTGGAACTGGTGTGCCGGTGGTGCTCCGGCCGCGCAGGGCGGCTCGGAGACCACCGGGTGGCCGGGTCAGCCGGCGGAGCAGGCAGACCCGTTGAGCGCGAAGCCGGTGGGGTTCGCGTTGTTGCCGGTCCAGGTGCCCTGGAACCCGAACGACTGGGAGCCGCCCGCCGGTATGGCGCCGTTGTAGGAGGCGTTGGTGGCCGTCACCGCCGCGCCGCTCTGCGTCACGCTCGCGTTCCAGGCGGCGGTCACCTTGGTGTCGCCGGGGAAGGTGAAGGTCAGCCGCCATCCGTTGACGGCGCTGCCGCCGGTGTTCCTGATCGTCACGCTCGCGGTGAGCCCGCCCTGCCACTCGTTCTTGGTGTAGTCGACCCGGCAGGCGCCGGTCCCGCCGCCGCTTCCCGCGCGCAGCTGGACGACCACGATGGAGTAGGCGGGCACGGTCTGCGTGGCGGCGCTCCCGGTGGAGGCCGAGCCGATCGAGGAGGCGTTCTTCAGGTACGAGTACACGGTCGGCGTCGCCGAGGACGGGGTGAAGCCGCTGTAGGAGAGGTTGACCGTCGTGTCGTTGCCGGGGTCCTTGTTGATCAGCATGACGCTCAGGTCGCCGTTGGCGCGCTTGACGGCGTGCGCGGACAGCATCGCGGTGGAGGAGGTCGCCCGCACCAGCGCGTCGCCGGGGGCGCCGAGCTTGGTCATCATCTGGATGCCGTAGTACGGCGGGAACGGCGTGTTGGCGGGCGGTTCACAGGACGCCCCGCTGGACACCACGCCGCCGTCGTTGTAGTCGGTCGCGCCCTGGATGGTGGTGACCTTGCTGCAGTCGGTGCCGTTGCGCAGGTTCCACCAGTCGATGTTGAACGCGCCGTTCTCCATCCAGGTCAGGTAGACGTCGGGCGCGTACAGGCCGGACGGCGAGGTGTTCAACGCGTAGTTGGAGCTTTCCTCGGTGACGGCGATGCCGACGTTGGGGGCGTTGGCGCCCGCGTACTGGTTGATCAGCGCGCGCAGCGCGCTCGTCATGCCCGGGACCTCGGCCTGCGGCTTGGTCACGAGCTCGGCCTCGTTGGCGCTGTTCGGGTAGTGGTGGACGATCACGAAGTCGATCCGCGAGCCGGCGATGGACATGACGGTGCGGTTCCAGTCCATGGTGTCGCCGGGGCCCACGATGCCGTCCGGCCAGTTGCCCGGCGTCGTCAGGACCGCGCCGATCTTGATCGTGGGGTCGACCGCCTTCATCGCGGTGATGTAGTCGAGCAGGTTGGTGGCGTACGTGGTGGGGCTCTTGCTGGCGTGCTTGTCCATCTCCCACTCGGCGCCGTAGTGGCCGTTGCCGTACACCTCGTTGCCGATCTCCCAGTACTTGATGCCGTAACCCTTGGTGACGTTGGCGTACCGCACCCAGTCGGCGGCCTCCTGCGCCGTGCCCGAGCCGTAGTTCGCGGTGACGATCGGCTGCGCGCCGGCCGCCCGGGAGGTGGCCACGTACGCGTCGAACCCGGTGTTGGGCGCCACGTACCCGCCGCCCTCGACGGTGTGGGTCTGCCAGTGGTAGCCGTCGGCGTAGCTGCCGCCCGGGTACCGGACGGCCTTGATCCCCGCGTCCTTCAGCAGCGTGGAGGTCGCCGGATCGTTCATCCGCCCGTCCCACACGGCGACGTTCATGCCGACTCCGGCGGCGGGGATGGTGGCCAGCGTCTGACCGGCGTCGACCGACACGGTGGCGGTCGTGGCGGCGGAGGCGGGCGGGGCGGGGAGCGGGGATAAACCGGCGATGACCGCGATCGTGGCTCCGGCCAGCGCGATCAGGCGGGTGACGCGTCTCCTCATAAGCCCTCCTGGGAGCGAGAAAATTTTCCGCGATCTGGCGGGATAGTTTCTCTCGCAGGTCGTGAGCGTCAACAAAACCGGCCACGTAGCACGCGGCTGCCTGGAATTACAGCCCTGGCAGCAGCCATTTCGCGCATCGTTCCTTTGAAACTTTCAGAGCTTCGCCTGCGAAACGTTTCTACCGCCCTGGCCGACACAGACCCGCGGAGTCGCCTCCAAGCGGCGGACATCCGCTCCGCGTGCTGTAACTTAGAGTAACGATCATCACTCTAAGTGAAAAGGCGGTGTTGTCATGAACGCCCTGGCGTCGCTCCTCAACGCGCTCTTGCATCAGGTGCAGCAGCTCCTCGCGAGCCTGCACGTGGGCTGACGGAAGACGGTGATCGGCTCCAGCCGAACACACGGCTGGAGCCGATCACCACCCGCGGATACGTCAGACCGAGGTGGCCCGGACCGCCTCGCGGATCAGGTCGGCCACGTCCTTGGGCCGGGACACCGCGACGGCGTGCGAGGCGCCCTCGACCTCGACGGCAGTCGCCCCCGCCTGGCGCCGAACCGCTGCGGCCGCCCGGCGGCTCAGCGGCGCCAGGGGCAGCACGGGCAGGTCCGGGTTGAAGCCGTCCGGAGGCGTGTGGCCCCGTGCCGCGAGCAGCACCGTCACGGCGTGGCCCGCCAGGCGGCGCATCACGAAGCCGAGGACGTCGCGCGTGTCGCGGTCGAAGTGCTGCACGTCGTCGGCGATCAGCAGGACGGGCCGGCTCCGGGAGACGCGGGCCAGGAGGTTCAGCACTCCGACCCGCAGCGGCATCGGGTCGTGCTGCCGGGTGGCGGCGACGATCCCGAACGCCGCTTTCAGCGCCTCCTGCTGGTGTTCGGGAAGATCGTCCGTCTCGGGCAGCAGGGGAGGGAGCAATGGTGCAGGGCGGCGAACGACTGCTCCACCTCGGCCTCGCACCCGCGCGAGGCCAGCACCAGGCCTCCGATCCCTCGGGCGTGCTCGGCCGCGGCCGCCAGCAGCGCCGTCTTCCCCGTGCCGGCCTCGCCGAGCAGCAGCATCGTCCGCGGCCCGCTCCGGTCCCCGTCGATCGCGTCCACGATCCGGGCGAGCTCGGCCTCCCGGCCGGTCAGCGTCGTGGCGGGGCCGGGCCGGATCCCGCGTTCCTCGCCCGCGCCGTCGATGCGCACCCCGGCCAGGAAGAACCCCGACCGGCGGCGACCATCGGCTCATCCATGGTGTGTCCCCCGTCGTACCGATGCCCATCGACCGGCTGAGCAGGCAGGGCGACCTTATTCTGCCAGTTACTGATGGTTTGGGGGATTTCCGGATCGGAGAGCCGGCGCACCCCCCGGAAGACAGCAAACGTTCCTCACCCAGGTGGTGCCCGAGATCGTCGAAGAGGCGAGGACGACCCCGCCCACCGAGATCCCGGACGGCGACGTCCAGCGGCCCTTCGCCATCGCGACGGAGCCCGACCGTACGCTGGTCGCGACCGTCAGCGAGACCGACATCGGCATCGGCATGCCCGAGGCCGACGGCGCCGGCAGCCAGCCGCTGCCCGGCCTGGTCACCTACGCCGCCAAGCAGCCCAGCGTGGCCTACGCCCACCAGCGGACCGGCCAGATCGCCCGCGCGCTGACCATCATCAAGGACGCCTCGGCGCCGACCGAGTACCGCTTCCCGATCTCCGCCCCCGAGGGCAGCGTGCTGGAGGTCGAGACCTCGTACCGGGTGGAGGGCATGACGCTCGTCCAGACCGTCGACCACGCGGGCGCCGCCTACCCCGTGGTCGCCGGCCCCGCGCTCAAGCTGCAGTGCGAGTGGTGGAAGGCCATGTGCCGGCTGATCTTCTCGAAGAAGCTCACCAAGAAGATCTACAACGCCTGGTTCGTCGCCAGCGTCGCCGGCGCCATCGAGGCGCTGAAGGGCTCCTGCGACAAGCTCAAGGGCAAGGCCAAGCTGATCTGCAAGGTCGCCTACACGACGGGCGGCGCCTCGGCCATCCACAAGGTCCGGGAGGCGGCCAGGAAGAACCAGTGCTTCGCGATCCGGTTCCAGGCGCCAGTCATCGTCTGGTACGAGGTCCGCAAGAAGAGCTGCCAGAGCAAGTAACCCCGCACCACCCCGATGCCCCCGCCCGATCCGGCGGGGGCATCGCGTACGTGGGCGGCCGCGCCCTAGAACGGTGAGTGCGGGGTCTGCGGCGGCTCGATCGGCTCAGCCAGCGCGGCGCGCCCGGGAGCCGCGGGGAACGGGTCGGCGAAGTACTGGGTCTCGTGCGTGACGAGGCCATCGGTGAGCTCCATGACGCTGAGCGAGTAGGTGGGCACGCCGTCATAGGTGATCACGCACTCGCTCACCCAGAGGTCGCCGCGGCCCAGGATGCGGCGGACGGTGAAGTGGCGTTCGGCCGGGTGCCCGCCGCGTTGCGCCTGGATCCTTGCCCGGCCGGTGAAGCGCTCGCCCGACTGCGGGTAGTCCAGGATCGCGTCCGTGGCGTAGATCGCATGCTCGGCCTCGACGTCCCCGCGTTCGGACGCCTCCCAATGCTCCTGGAGTCGAGCCCGGATGTCGGCTGCCGGATCCATTGCGCTGTTCACCCCCATTCCCTGTATCCATTCATTCTCGCCCCATCGCTGGTGGGGCCCATCACGGCCGTCCGTCCCCCTTGCTCCCGCGGAAATTGCGAACCGCCGGCTGATGATCCTGCACTGCCACTGCAACCATCTGACTGATTGCTTGACTCGATCGCCATCCATATTTAAGGTCGCGTTGCCGAAGCGACGTGAAACGTTTTTATCAATGTCAGGCGCGCGTCTGGCGGCAAAGCGCGGCCGCCATCTCCCCACCCCCATCAACGGGAGAAACGGAGAACCCCATGACAACACTCACCACCACGGCGCCACGTCCGCCCAAGGGACGACGTCGCCGGTTCGCCCGCATCGTCGCCGCCCTCGCCGTCCTGGCGGCCGGCGCCGGGGCCGGTGTCGTGCTCGGCCCGCCCCCGGCGTCCGCCGCCGCCTGCGGAGAGGGCACCTTCCAGTCCCAGGTGACGGTCAGCGGTAGCACCTGGACCGCCCGCAACAGCGCCGGCAGCAGCGTCTACACCGGCACCGACTTCCGGGCGGCGGTCCAGGCCGGCATCGGCAGCCTCACCGCCGGGCGTACCTCGATCCAGCGGGTCGTCGTGCGCGGCAACGGCACGATGAGCGCCGGCAGCCGGATCTCGCTGCCGAGCTACACCTCCCTGTCGGTCTGCGGCACGATCAACGTGACCGGCTCCGGCTCCGGCGACTACGCGCCGATCTACTCCCGCGGCACCACGAACATCGAGGTCCCCTACCTCAACGTCACCGGCACCCCGATCTACGGCATCTTCCTGCGCAACGTCACGAACGTCTGGCTCGGCCAGATCGACATGCGGCTCGGCGCGGGCCTCGGCGTGCGCATCGACAACCGCGGCGACACCAGCCAGTGGACCCGCAACGTACGGGTCGACACCGTGTACGTGCAAGGAGCCAGTTCGCACGCGATGGAGACGTACGGCGTCGACGGCCTCACCGTCGGCACCGTGACAGCACGCAACGTCGGCGAGTCCGGCCTGCTGCTCAACCAGACCATCAACGCGACGGTCGGCACCGTCGACGCCGACAACGCCGGCGCCGGCACCGGGTACGCGGCCTTCCGCATGGCCAACCGCAACGGCCGGGTCGGCAGCGCCTACCCGAACAACATCCGGGTCGGCACCGTCAAGGCACGCGGCGGCGGCCGGGGCATCTTCTGCGTCTCGGAGAGCGGCGGCGCCACCATCGACCGGGTCGACATCGCCAATACCGGCAACAACTCGGTCCTGGTGGAGAACTGCTACAACGTCGTCATCGCCGGAGTGTCCGGCACGATCAGCGGCGGCGGCGAGGTCCGCATCGCGGCCCGTACGGAGTTCGCCCCGTCGTCGGGCATCAGGTTCCAGAACCTGACGGTCTCCAACACCGACATCAGATGGAGCCCGTGCACCGGCAGCAACAACACGATCAGCAACGTGACCCGTACCAACTCGACGCTCACCTGGTGCTGACGCGTCCGCACCGGCAGCCCGCCGCCGCGATTTCCTCCGCTCCCGGACTGACAGGAGAGACCATGCGTAAGATCCCCTTATTGATCGCCTCTGCTCTGGTGCTGTCCCTGTCCCTGCCCCTGTCGCTGGTCGCCCCGGGCGCCGCCTCGGCCGCGGCGATCGGGCAGACCGCGTGCGGCGCCCGGGTCGCCGGTACGGCCGCAACCGCCGCCATGGCAACGACCACCGTCTGGATGGCCGGCGACTCGACCATGGCGAACCCCAGTGCCACCTGCCCCGTGGGCTGGGCCACCGAGTTCGACTCGCTGTTCCACAGCAACATCGTCGTCAGCAACCTCGCCGTCGCCGGGCGCAGCATCCAGACCTGGCTCTACGAGGGGAACGTCACCTCGACCATCGGCTCGGACGGCGAGTGCGTTCTCAACTCCACCACCTACTCGTCCCGATGGCAGCAGGTGCTCACCGGCATGAAAGCGGGCGACTACCTGTTCATCCAGTTCGGCATCAACGACGGCTCGACCACCTGCCCCCGCCACGTCGGCACCGCCCGCTACCAGCAACTGATGACGATGATGGCGCAGGCGGCGCTGGCCCGCGGCGCCCACCCGGTCCTGCTCACCGCCGTCGCCGCCATCACCTGCTCGGGCAGCACCGCGGTCAGGAACCGCGGCTACGTCACCCAGACCAACGCCGCCGGCGCCGCCACCGGCTCCCCCGTCATCGACCTGCAGACCCTCAGCGTCGACTACTACAACTCCCTGGGCCTGTGCCCGAACAACGGTGACTACACCTCCGGGCTGCTCGGGCAGTTCTTCTGCAACGACCACACCCACTTCGAGGCGTACGGCGCCCGGCGGATCGCGCGGCTGGTCACCGGCGCCCTGCGAACGCAGAACATCCCGCTCGCCGGATCCCTGCTGTAGCCCCCGCCGCCACCCTGCCCGCACCCTGCCCGCCTGCCCGCGCGCGACCGTCTCCTACCACCCTCACCCCCGGACCGGGTGTCGCCCGAGCTGCGCCGCCACGTGCTGACCGCCACCGAAGATCTCGGCTACGTCGGCAACGACGCGGCGCAGCGGCTTCACGTCGATCTACGTGGGATCAGGCGATCTCGATGTGGTCCAGCTCCGCCCAACGCGTCTGGTACTGGAAGCGCAGGGTGTTCCACCCGGCGTTCAGCGTGAGCTGGGCCGGCACCTGCGTCCAGTTGTCCCAGCCGCGGTCGGGATAGCTCAGCGTGAACCGCGTGCCCCCGTTCACCGTCACCAGGTGCTGCGCGTCGCCGTACCCGGCGGCGTAGGCCACGTACGCGGTGTAGTCCCCGGCGACCGGCGCGAACACCCGCACGTCGACCCAGCTGTCCGCATAGTCGATCTTGGCCACGACGGCCCCCTGCGAGGCCCCGGCCGCGCCGGTACGGACCTCGGCATGGTTGAGCGTGCCGCGCTCGGCCTCGTACCGGACCCGGCTGCCGCGCACGACCGGGTAGTCGTCGGCCCAGCCCAGCTCCGCGGTGTACATGTGGCGCGCGTTGCCCACCCAGCCGTGGAAGAAGACGCGGCCCCCGAGCACGTCGGTCCCGCCGGGGCCCTGAACGGCGCCGTCGAAGGTGGCCGTGGTCATCAGCGGCCGGTACGCCTTGGTGTAGGGCCCGGTGAGAGAGGGGGACACGGCGTAGCTGGTGAAGTAGCTGTTGCCCGCGTAGGAGCCGGCCGAGTAGAAGAGCACGTACTGGGAGGGCCGCTTGACGAGCACGGGAGCCTCGATCACCCCGGCCTCCTCGAGCCGGTCGTTGCGGATGAGCTCGGTGCGGCCGCCGACGAAGGTCACGCCGTCCGAGCCGACCTGCTGCAGCCACAGAACGGTGGGCCGGCCGACGGCGTTGCCGTCGTTCTTGTAGAGCAGGTACCGCTTGCCGTCGGTGTCGACGAAGCTCGACGGGTCGATGTCGCCGCCCTCGGCCGCGTTGCAGACGAGCGGTGAACCGCTGGTCGGCTGGAAGGGGCCGAGGGGGTTCGCCGAGGTCGCGGCGCCGATGCACATGCGCCCGGTAGCGGTGCTGGGGCCGGTGAAGTACATGAGGTAACGGCCGTCGGGGAGCCGGGAGACGTCAGGTGCCCAGAACCCGCCGTTCCCCGCCCAGGCCGGTTTGGCAGGCAGCGCGTCCCCGCGTACGGTCCACGGACCGGTGGAGGACGAGGCACTGGCGACCGGGATGCGCCCCGCCCCGCTACTGGTGGAGTAGGCGTAGAAGGTGGAGCCGACCTGGATGACGTCCGGATCGGGGAAGTCCGCGCGAATCACGGCCGTCGGAGCCACGGCGGCCGCCGCCGGCCCCGCACCGGCCGCAGGCATGCAGACCGCGGTCGCGGTGAACACCAGGAAGAGCCGGCCGAGCAGCCGCATGAGGACCTCCGATCATCCGTACTCACGGGTATAGGCCATTCCGGAGCCGCGGAGAAGAGATTTCTTGGCATTTCAAGCGGCGTGGATGACACGCTGCGATGGCGGCCGCCAGCCGAAGGCATCACAGCACGTACTGAGGATTGGTGATCGCTGCAGCCACACAGATGATCAGCCCGGCCAGTGCGACGAGGGCGTGGAAGTAGACGACCCTACGAGTGATCCGCCCATAGAGCCGCCGGTCCGTGCTGCCCCGGATCCAGGCGCTGGCCGCCAGGCCGAACGCGGTGAGAGCGGTGATGATCACGCCCGCTTGGAACACGTCCGCGTATTCCTGCACCGACCCGAACGACTGCACCATGTAGCCCGGGATCATGTATACGGCCGTCGTCCCTGTGAAGATCACCCCTATCCATCCGGCCCACCAGGCGAACCCGCCTCCTGTGCTCAGGGGCGTGCCCCGGTCGGCTGCCCTCTGGCCGAGCGTCTCCTGGGGAAAAGGCGCCTTCGAAGGAAAGTCGGCCGGAGCAGGGCGCGGCGGCTGGGCTGTCGGGCTCCTCGCCTCGAGGGTGGCGGGTCCGCGCCGATCGCGCTCGGCCCGCTGGTCGGCCCGCCAGGCCAGGTAGACCGTGGCGACGTTGAACGCTGTCCCCACGATGAGGCCTATCCAAGCAACGTCCATGGAAGGACTGTGAGTCTCCGGACAGCGCGGCACAAGGGGTGCGATCCAGCATGGCCGTCGAGATCAAGGTGCAGGTCAACCTCATCGGCGGCGGCGCGCCGGAATTCGGCCTCCAGAACGGATGTGACCAGTCAGACACGGAGGTCCCATGCGACAGTTCCGCCCGACCCGCGCAGTCCTCACCGGCGTCCTCCTCACCCTGACCTTGACCACCATCTCGCCGGTCAGCCCCCGCTCACGCGGCCGAGATCGTCATCATCGACGGCGACCCCGTGACGGTGAAGGAGCTAGGCGGCAGCGTCGTCTGCCCGGCCGGCCAGGTCCTGCTCGGCCGCTCCCACTACGGCGACGAGAACAGCGACACCACCTACTACTGCGGCCTGCCCCCACTACGTCCGGGCATCGGGGCAACGACACGCACGTCGGGGGGCCATCACCGCCGAGCGCGCCCCCGCCAACCGCCGACGCCGTCACGAGCCTTTTCTGCGGACCACCGTCCGCGATGCTCGGGTCTGTACTGGACGCGGGGAAGCGAGCCGGACAGCTTCGTTCACCGCCCCAGCCACCGACGTTCTGAGACCTGTGTAATCGCAGGTCACAGTCAGGTCCGTCGGACCCTCCCAACCACTACTGAGACCCCGGCCTAGAGGCGCGGAGACGGATGCGGCTGCCACCTCCTCCCCCGCGAGCACAGGCGCGCTCGACATTAAACACAGATTGTGACTCAATAATTACTGACAGTGTTCTCGTCGTTCCCCGAAGAGGAGATCCATGCGTCTACACTCCGCCGTGGCCGCCGCCGGCGGCGCCCTCATGCTGGTTCTGGCCGTTCCCGGCTCCGCATCGGCCGCCACAGGCCAGTTCCGTTACTCCTACCAGACCGCCGACGGATACGACGCCGTTGGCTTCATCAACAACCCCGAGAGCAGGAGATGCATCAACATCCAGGGAGCCGACTCTGACGGCACGTCGGCCGCCTACGCGCCGAAGAACCTGACCGACGCAACGGCCACGGTATTCCTGGAGGCCGACTGTATGGGGGATATCTTCTACAGCCTGCGCCCCGGCGCAGGTGCTTCAGAGCGCCTGCTGGTGCGCTCCGTCGTCTTCTCCTGAAGCGCGGATTCGGGCGCGGTGCTCTGACGGCGCCGGCAGCAGAGCACCGCACGACCGAGGGCGGCGCCATCTCACACGTGCATTGAGCTATGCCCACCGCCCGTCTCCTGCTCGGGGCACTGCGCCGGAGCTGCCGCCCCGCTCCCCGATCACCCAGCTCATCATCATCGGCCGATACGTCCGCCTCAGGCGAGAAAACCTCCGCCCGCATCACCGCCGAACACGATCCGGCCGCACGCCGACCGCTCCCGCTGACGATCTCGCGTCCTCTGCCCGCGAGAGTTGCCCCTGAGCAGGGGTAACAGCCCTCGCGTGTATTTCATGCCACCGTCTTGAAGACAGGACGTTTCCCGCGCATCACCATGGAGCGAACTTTCGCGTCCTCATCCCGGTCGGCCGCGAGCGGCGGCAGCCGTTCCTCCATCCCGCCAACCCCCTGTGCGATGGAGCGGAATCCGGAGGATGAGCTGTTCCGGGCGCGGCCATTACTACCGAGACCCCATGCGGATGCGGGCCACGCCGGAACGCTCAGGCGTGCCAAGGCCTGTTCAGGCGACGACAGGTTCGCCGCTCAGCGCGACACCGGCCCGGCGCAGTTCGTCCAGTGCGGTGCGCGTGGTGTCGGCAGCGACGCCGGCGGTGTAGTCGAGCAGGACCCGCACCGCGAAGCCCGCGCGCGCTCCGTCCAGTGCCGTGGCCTTCACGCAATGATCGGTCGCGATGCCGACGACATCGAGTTCGGCGATGTCACGGGCCTTCAGCCAGTCGGACAGTGTCGTACCGTCCTGGGTCGAGCCCTCGAAACCGCTCTTGGAGGCGGAGTGGGCGCCCTTGAAGAAAACCTCGTCGACGTACCCGGAGTCGACGGCGGGCGCGAAATGCGGATGGAACTCGCCTCCCTCACTACCGACGACGCAATGCACGGGGAATGAGTCCCGGAAGTCGGGGTTGTCGGAGAAGTGGTCGCCCGGATCGATGTGGTGGTCACGAGTGGCGACGACGAAGGCATACTGCCCGTCGGCGCTCCGGACCAGCTCGGCGATGGCGGCGGCTCGATCCGCGCCGCCCTTCACCGGAACGCTGCCGCCCTCACAGAAGTCCTTCTGCACATCGACGATGATCAGTGCACGACTCACCGAAAATCCCCTTTCCTCTGCTGCGCCTCTCCGAAGAACACTCTTCCGCCGACGGGGGGACACACCCCTCGCGGGACGTTCACCGACCGGCGTGACGCGCACGGCAACGCGGTTCGCCGCTCCAGATCCGGGCCACATCCACCCGAGCGTGACATTGAGTGCATGCATTCTCACTATAAGTGTTCATACTGGGGAGCAGAAGGAGCCCCGATAGTAATAAGGAAATTTCCAACGGAGATGCCGCCGAACTGCGCCGGGTCAGCGGCATCTCCAGCTCGGCACACCGATCCTGCGGCGCCGATGACCCTCACACCTTTACCGCATCCTCGCGACGAGTGGCAGAGCCCCTCCTCATGGGGCGACCAGGTGCGGCAGAACACAGAAGCAGATCGGCCGAACGGACCACGGCCGACCTCTCTCCCCGGCCACGTCTACGTCCCGAGGGTCAATATGCCTCTCCCGGACGTCACTCTGGCCGCCTTTCCGGTGGCAGGTGGATCATCGAGCCGCGAGCCTTTCCAGACGTGTCTTTCACCCCTCGGCTTGAGGTCTGTACCGGGCCGGGCGGTGCGAGGCCGACGACGGCACTTTCGCGGCGAGCAGTGCGGCGGTCGCTTCCGCTGCCGCGGCGACTGCTTCGGGGTAGACGCTGGTGTAGGCGTCGCGGGTGAACTTGTGCTCTTTCAGGATGGCCATCGTCTCGGCATCCACCGCGATCTCACGGTCACTGGCATCGGTCTTCAGGGTGCCCTGGATCGGATCCCAGCCGAGCTGGGCGATCTGCCAACGCACGCCGGCCGATCCGCGCCTTCTCGAAAATGACATCCGGCCGGCCCACCCCGACCCCCACACTGCTCGCCGGGCCGTCTTCCGCTGGATCACCCGCTACAACACCCTCCGACGACACTCCCACCTCGGCCACCTCAGCCCGATCATCTACGAGAAGACAGCAGATAACCTGAAGCCCGCCGCCTGAAATGGGTGTCCGCATCCAAGGGGGAAGTCCCATCATCCCTTGGATCGCCCGCGGCCGGTCAGCCACTCTGCGAGGACTGCGGCCTGGCTGTGGTCCACGTCCTTGGTGGCGGTCAGCAGCGTGAGATCGTCATGGGCAGCGAGGTCACGCAAGTGTCGGGCCGCCTCCCGATGTCCGGCATCGCGCAGCTCAGCAAGGTAGCGGCGGCGGAACTCGGCGAATCGGCTCGGCTCGTGGCCGTACCACCGGCGCAGTTCGCTGGACGGGGCGACGTCACGCAGCCACTCGTCCAGGTGAGCGTCCTGCTTACGCATACCCCGCGGCCAGACCCGGTCGACGAGCACCCGCTTGCCGTCCTGCGGTGAGGTCTCCTCATAGACTCGGCGACAGGTGATCTGCACGGCCATGACAGCACCTTCCCGGATCGATCGGCTCGCCTCGCGCAAAGCTAGAGGGTGGCTCCGTTGAGCGGGCGTTTCCGACGTACCCATTTTATGAGAAGAGCACCTGCGCGAGGCCAAGACCGCTGGCGCCCAACCGCCGGAGTGGCTCCGCAGGATGCCGGCGACGTCTGCAGGCGATGTGGGCGACACCTCGCATCATCGACGGGAGGCTGTCGGCGGCCATCGGCGTCAACGTCTCGGCCAGGGCGCTGCCGAGGGTGAGCAACGCTGTGGCGGTCACTGTCCTCGGCCGCCGACCAGGCACCTCGTGAGGTGAGGCGTCTGTCCGAATACAGACCGCTGAACCCCACGACGTCGAGAGACGCCCAGGTAAGGACGCCTCCCCCGGCTCGAGGGGGAGGCCAAGCAGCTTTCCGCGCGGTCTTCGCGGACATACGCCGGGCAGTGCCGAAGCTTTCACGAGATATGGGGTGCGCCGCCTGTCACGCGAGCCCCGTCTTGAATGCAGCACCGCGGTGGCGCGGCGCCCGGCCGGACGCAGGTGAGGGCCTGTCCGACAGCAGTTCGAGCCGATATCGGCTCATGGTTCGCGTGCCTTCATCCGCCTCCGGTACGCAATATCCGCAACTCCCGCGTTCCCCCGATCTGGCCCCCTTGCGTGCGGCCGGCGCGGGGAGTACGGCTGAGCGCGCCCCTTGGAGGCCCATTTCGGGCTGAGAGGGGTTACGCCGGACTCGGTGAAATCTGCGGGTGTGACCCTCGACCGCCTCGGTGCCACACCCCGGCACGCCCACGCCGGGCGACATCTGCGGCGCTCTCGGCGCGATCCGGCGCGGCGAGGCGGCGGCTCCGGGGTTGTCCAACAAGATCAAGACGCTGCCGGCGATCACCGGCCCCACCCTGATCGTGATGGTAGGCAACGATGCCGGGGCGTTCGCCACCTACGGGCAGACCGGCCACGCGCTCACCCTGATCACGGAATTCGTCTATCTGGGTCTGCCGAAGATTCTCGCCGGACTTGTCGTCATGGCTGCTGCTTCCACCGGTTCGTCCCGCCGCTTCGAACGGATCGCCATCGCGCTGTGCGGCGCGTGCCCGGTCCTCGCACGGGATGCGGCCGGCGCTGCCTTTGGCCGTGGACGTGGCCGCCACTCCTCAACTACCCATAAGTCAGGAATTGTCATAAATGTCCTAAAAGTGCGTTTTGTCAGGCATTAGGCGGCCCGGGGTGGTTATCACTGCTTACTGAGGAGGACAACCGGGGAGGTGACGGAACGTGTCGGACACAATGTCCAACCGAGCTGCGGAGACCGATCAGGCCGCGACCGTGCCGAGGGCCAGGACGTACGAGGGCGGCCCGGGAGCCGGGCTGGTCACCGAGAAGGGCACCACCAGGATCGAAGACGTCGTCGTCGCCAAGATCGCCGGGGTCGCTGCCCGCGAGATGTCCGGTGTCTACGCCATGGGCGGGGGCGCGGCGCGCGCGTTGAGCAGCGTACGCGGCATTGTCGGTGTTGACGAGAGCGTGACGCAGGGCGTGTCCGTGGAGGTGGGCGAGCGGCAGGCCGCCGTCGACCTCGACCTCGTGGTGGAGTACGGCATGGCGATCCCGGACCTGGCGGGGGCAGTGCGGAAGAACGTCATCAACGCGGTCGAGCGGATGTGCGGGCTCGAGGTGACCGAGGTCAACATCCGCGTCGACGACGTCCATCTGCCCGAGCAGGACCGCGATCGAGACCGCGACCGAGACAGCGCCAAGCACCGTGGGCAGGACACCGGGTCGGAGCCGCGGGTCCAATGACGGACACGGGCCCGGCCCCAAGTTCCGGTACGAGCCCCGGAACCGGAACGTGCCCAGCCGAAGACGCGGGCACCGGGGCGGACGACGGCTTCGGGACAGGCCCCGAGGACGAGGCGTGGGCGATCGCTGAGCGGGCCCGAGCGTGTGGCGGCGTGGCCGGGCTGTCCGGTGGCCTGTTCGGGACCGTGGCCACCTACCTGCCGGGCCGGCGGCTGACGGGCGTCTCCGTGAACGACCGCGCGGTCGAGATCGCCATCGTGGCCACGATGGAGCGCCCGCTCACGGAGACCGCCGACGAGGTGCGGCGCGCCGTGACGGACCTGGCCGGCGAGC
The DNA here is from genome assembly GCF_014204795.1 of Nonomuraea jabiensis. Lineage (GTDB taxonomy): Bacteria > Actinomycetota > Actinomycetes > Streptosporangiales > Streptosporangiaceae > Nonomuraea > Nonomuraea jabiensis. The sequence continues at coordinate 10,678,606 of NZ_JACHMB010000001.1, forward strand.
GCCGGGTGAACGTGCGCATCGACGACATCGTGGAGGGACCATGAACAACCAGTGGCTACCGCTGATCGGGATGACCGTCGGCATCGTTCTCGGGATCGTCGGGGCGTTCGGCGGGCTGGTGCCGTTCCTGATCGTGCTGGTGCTCGGCGCCGTCGGCTACCTTGTCGGCCGGCTGGCCGAGACCGGCGAAGTGAACCTGTCCGTGAGGCGAAAGTGATCGCTGCTGTCGGCGCAGGCACCGTGGCCGTGCCGGGGCAGCGTCGTCCTGCGCCCCCGCCGCCCGAGGTGCGCGGGCGCACCCGGATCGCCGGCCGGGTGGTCACCAAGATTGCCTGCTGCGCCGCCGGGGAGGTTCCCGAGGTGCTGAGGGTGCGTCCCGGAGGCGCGTCGCGGTCGCGCTCGTCGGACGCTGAGGTCCGCGGTGAGCAGGCCACGGTTCACCTGAGCGTGAGCGTCGCCTACCCGTCACCGTTGCGCACCGTGGCGGCGCGGGTCAGGCAGCACGTGATCGCTCGCGTCACCGCCCAGACCGGCCTGAACGTCACCCGTCTGGACGTGACCATTACCGACTTCGGCGGTGACCTTCCATGACCGGACAGACACTGAGTCAAGAGGACGGCGCGATCCCTCCTGAGGGCGGCCCCGTAGACGCTCACCAGGCGAAGCGCAACAAGGCCGCCGACCGGGCGGCCGTGCGGGCGTTCCGCCCGTCCAGGAGGGCTCCGGCCATCGTGGTGGCCCTGCTGCTCACGCTTCTGGGCCTGCTCGTGGCCGCCGAGACCGTCTCGGCGCTGCTCGGCAATCCGCTGCGCCTGGTGCCGTACGACCGGATGCTCGGCTGGGCGGTCTCCACACCATGGTCCAACCCGCTGTTCGTGCTGGCCTCGATGGTCGTGGCGCTGCTGGGGCTGGCGCTGCTGATCACCGCTCTGGTGCCGGGACGGCCGCGCATGATGCCGGTACGCAGCGGCGACCCCGACGTGATCATTGGCCTGCGCCCCAAGAGCGTCACCAGGGCCCTGGCGCACGCGGCCGAGGAGGTGCCGGGCGTGCATTCGGCCCACGCCACGCTTCGAGGCTGGACCGTCGCCGTCACACCCTCCACATCGGGGTGGGACAAGGAGAGGTTCGCCCAGGAGGTGCACGCCGCCGTGCTCACCAGACTGGCGGGACTGGATCTCGTGGAGCCGTACCGGGTGACCGTGAACGTCAAGGAGCGCAAGTGAACAGGAAGACCAGCCGGGGCAACCGATGGGGACTCGCGCTGGTCGGGATGGTGCTGGTCGTCCTGGGCGGGCTCGCGGCGGCCCGCGGACTGGGCGGCTTCGGATCAGCGCAGACCTCGATCGTGGACGGTAGCGTACAGGGGTTCTTCGCCCGTAACAGCCCGGCGATCTGGTGGGCCGTGGCAATCGTGTCGATCGTGGTGGCGCTGCTGGCGCTGCGCTGGTTGTCGGTACAGGGCCGCAGGGAGATCACGCACCGCCCGATTCGGCTGGAGCGGTCGCCGACCGGCCTCTCGGAGGTGTCCGCAGACGGGGTGGCGCACGCCGTTGCCGCCGACGTGGCGTCGAGCCCGGCCGTGCTCAACGCCGACGCAGGCTTGACCAGCGCGCATTACCCCTCTGAAGTGCGGCTACGCATTGTCGCCGACGAGAGGGCGCCCATCGGAGAGCTCAGCCGGCACCTGTCGGCGATTGCGCTTCAGCACTTGCGCGACGCCCTGCACCTTGATGATGTCCAGGCGGTGGCCCGCGTCAGCCTGGAGCCGCCGCGCACCCCGCACCGGACGGTGCACTGACGAGAGCGTTTTACTGAGCGTGCCCGACATCGATCCAAGAGTTGCACTCACCATTCCATACGCTAAGCACTGCGAACCAAGCCCACTCAGCCATGTGGCGACGGCAGGCGCCGGCCGAGGTCGACGTATGCCGGCGCGGCGCCGCATGGGATGGGCAGAATCCGAGCACGAGGTGCGCCAACGCACTCATTGCACGCCCACGGCGCCGGGACTGCCAATTCACCGCGACGCCGGACGAACACCTCTTGATCTGTACATGCCGGTCGCTTTACGTGCAGAGACGGCCCAAACCCCAGCCCGCGGTGTTCACGGTGGCCGGGCCCGTCCGACACAGAGGCGTCCGAGCCCATAAACCCCACCCGAGGTGTGAACGGGAGGAGCTGTCACCCCCAGGCGAGGCCGATCGGTCATCTTCCCAGCCAGGCATGGTTATGACTCTGCCCCACCACGCTGGTGCCTGCGCGCGGTTCCGGGAGGCCAGCCATGTGGGGACGGCTCTCATCGAGTACCGTCCCCAGGCTGGGCCTACCTTCGGGCTAGCGACCTCGAAGTAACCCGCACCGTGGACTCATGGCTAAAGCGGGCCGGCCTCCTCGTAGGCCAAAAGGAGACCGTAACCCATTCTCCGGGCTGCGGGTCGGGGATGTTAAGGATCCCCGCGCGATCGTAGATGAGGCTTGTCTGCGCTTTGACCTGTGACGAGATGGCTGGATAGGGCCCACCCTCCGAGCGCCGTCCCGTGCTGACCCGGCCTTGGGACTGCCAAACTCAAAGTGGTCCTCCGTAGGCCGGGAAGACCGTCGCCGTCATCGTAGATGCGCACCGTGGCGTTTGGACACCATCCCGAGTGAGGCGCATGCCAGGCCGATTACGAAGATGACCGCTCCCGTGATGACGTTGTTGATGATCGTCGAGGCGCCCGCTCCGTGTGGAGGGAGCACCCATGGCGTGATGATGGTCCAGACGCCAATGATCGGTACAACCCAGGCGAGACTATGGAAGCGGCCGTTGGCCGATGCGACGCCGCCCGCCAGCAGGATCACCGCTATACCGGTGATCAGGTTGTTGACGGCCAGGGTCGTGTGGCCGAAGAAGCCCGCCACCCATGGCGAGATGGCCAGGTAGAGCCCGCTCAGAAAGGCGACCCCGCTGATGGACTGCCCTGTTGGCCGCTGGGCCGCCCAGTCGTAGCGAGCGCGAAGCGCGGCTATGTCGGGGTGCTGGTCGATATCGTAAGTGGGACGCGTCGGCTGGTCAGCCATGTCGCACACCACCTTTCCCCTCTTGCAGAGGTACGATCATTGATCCTCTGCCCGCCCCGTCTTGCCAACACCCCTGATCAGGTAAAACGTCTCTCCATATCCTCACGCGGTCGCGCAGTCATGACGCCTGGCGTGAGCCGGACGCCCCATCAAGCCCGCTCGGCGATGCAGGGGAACGCACATGATCCACGCGTCGGGCTCATGAGAAACGTGGACGCGGTGGTGGCGCCCCGAACGCCCACGGCGGCCCGGCGTTTCATTTGACGGTCTGCGGTCGGACAACTCAGATAACTCCCAGCAATCGTCATGCTACTCTTCGAGTAAGTCCTCGCATTGAGTAACCGCATTGTCCGAGCTCACGGGCGGGAGGCCACCGTGCACGAGCCACCGCCTTCGGGCGAGACGGCCCCCATCACCACCTGGATACTCCAGCTCCTCGCACTGGCCGGCGTGCCCCCCACACTGCCCATGCCGCCACAGCGGCTGGCCCTCACGCAGCGGAACACGCCCGCAGGCCCGAAACGCCGACCATGACCTCAGACAAGGCCCCCGAATGACCCTTATCGACAGAGGGCCGGAAGACGTCCAGCCCCGAAACCATAGAAACATCCTCAGGCGTTAAAGCATCGGCCAACTTGACCAAAGAATCACTGGCAGGGGTCCGACTCGAAACCATGACACATATAGACAGATAGCGTGAAGTTCGCAAAGGGACTCCCTCGCCGACTGCTGGATGTCCCATCGTTGGACAGCCGAAAGGTCGTCGCTGTCCCGCTGAGCATGATCGTCGTGATTACGGCCGCCGACCTCCTGACCCCTTCGAGCGTCCACATTGGGTCGTTGCTGGTGGCCGCCCCCGCGATCACCGCCCCCTTCGCCAGCCCCCTGCTTACCACCGTTATCGGCACCATGACCATCGCGGCCGAGGTTCTCATCGGCATGCACGATCAGCTGCTCGGAACCTTGAACTTCCAGGCCGGGCTGCTCGGCCTGGCCCTGGTCTGCCTGTTCCTCGTGCTGTTCGCCCTGGTCAGGGATCGCCAGCAGCGCGAGCTGACACAGGTTCGCTCCGTGGCCACGGCTGTTCAGACGGCGCTGCTGCGACCCGTTCCCGAGCGCCTCGGGCCGCTCCACCTGGCCTCCGCGTATATGGCTGCCGAGGCCGAGGCCCAGATCGGTGGCGACATCTACGCCGCCGTCCGCACTCCGCACTGCACCCGGCTGATCATCGGCGACGCCCGCGGCAAGGGCCTGCCTGCGATCTCCGAGGCCGCCACCCTGCTCGGCGCGTTCCGCGAGACCGCCCGCCGGTGCCCGGAACTACCCGATCTCGTCGCCGACCTGGAAGACAGCTACCTCACGCATAACCATCCCGACAACGCGGCGGATCAGGTCTTCGCGGAGAGCTTTGTGACAGCCGCGATCGTCGACATCCCTGACGAACGGCCAGTCCTCACCATCGTCAACTGCGGCCACCCGCCGCCGCTCCTACTGAGCAAGGGGCGAGTCATTTCCCTTGACGTCAGCCAGCCCGCGCCACCCCTGGGCCTCGGCGGGCTCAGCGAACCGCAGTACCTGCCCACTGAATTCGCCTTCGGGGATGGCGATCTCCTCCTGCTCTACACTGACGGCGTCATCGAGGCCCGCGACACCACGGGCACTTTCTTCCCGCTGGCAAAAAAGGCTGCCCGCTGGACCGAGGAGGAGCCGGCGGCGACGCTCAAGGGCATCTGCGACGACCTGCTTGCGCACGTTGGGGGGCGTCTCGGCGACGACGCCGCCCTCATCGCGATCCGCCGTGTCGGTTATCCGCCATAGACACACAGCACGCTCGACCGTCCTTCGGAGACCGGCTGGGTGCGGCTGGACCGCGCTGCCGGTCTCGTTCTGCGGCCGAACGGGGTGACGAGCGGATGAGCGACATCCTCAGACTGCGGTACCGCCGCACTGGGTGCGGCGAAAGCGCCGGCGGAGGGCGCCGCCGACCGGCAGGGGCGGCGTGGCGGCCGGTCGGCCAGGGTCCACTGGATCGCCGTCGCGCTCGGAGCGGGGGCCGTGGTCGCCGTGGTGGTACGGGCCGCCCGGCGTGCCTCGCGGTGATTCAGTTCATTCCACGTGAAGGGGGCCACTCGAATGGCCGGACACGACCCGCAAACGGCATGACGAGCTCCGGTACATCCACATACGGCACGAGGAGGTCGCGGCGGTGGGCTACGCCAAGTTCACCGGGCGGCTCGGCGTCCGCTTCTCCACCTCGGGCCCCGGCGCACGTCATCAACGCCACCGACTTCGCGGTGCGCATCGCCCTGGCCCAGCGCGGCCCCAGCCACCTGGCCTTCCCCATCGACTTCCAGAACGCGCCCGCCGACTCGGGCAAGCGCTTCCGGCGCAACGTCAAGGGGCACACCTCCACCATCTACCGGCCGCCCGTCCGCGTCCCCTGCCGCCAGGACCTCGACGCCGCCGCCTGGGCGCTGGCCGGCAGGTCCCGGATCGCGATCCTCGCCGGAGCCGGGGCCCGCGGCGGCACCGACGAACTGGAGGCCGTCGCGGACGCTGCTCACCCGTAACGAGGACCGCTCGTTCGTGGAGAAGGCCCAGGCCGGCATGAAGGAGTGGTGGAGGCTGCATCCGGATGCGATCGTCTGCGGTGACTCGGACACCGTCACCACCTGGGTGGCCCGGCAGGTCAAGGTCCGCCGTGGCCAGCTCTTCAACTTCTCGGGCACGAACTGTTCCATGGCCGCGGGTCTGCCGTACGCCATCGGCGCGCAGGCCGCCTACCCGGCCGCCAGGTGGTCGCGTTCACCGGGGACGGGTCGACCATGCAACTCGGCGACTTCCTCACGGCCGTCCAGCACCGGCTGGCGATCAAGATCGTGGTGGTGCGCAACGACACCCTGGGGCTGATCAAGTGGGAACAGATGGTCTTCCTGGTGAACATGGCCCCCTTCGACTTCGTGAAGTTCGCCGAGGCGTGCGCGGCCCGCGGCATGCGCATCGAGGATCCCGGGACGTGCGCCGATCGGACGCGGGAGGCCCTGTCCTGGGACGGGCCGGTCATCATCGAATGCGTCGTGGACCCCCATGAGCCACCACAGCCGGCGAAGGTGAAGAAACACCAGCTCACCGCGCTGATGTCGGCGTTGCGCGCGGGAACGCCCAACCGCAACCGGATAGCGCTGCAGATGGTCAAGGACGTGCTGGACGAGTCCTCGTTCGAGGCCGCCCCCGGGCCCGGGGCCGGGCCGGATCGGCGAGGCGGTTTCCGGCGTGGTCGGCAAGCTCCGCAACCACACGAGGGAGAAACACCCCGAGTGACGGCCGCGCGGGGAACCCGCCGCCGCCTTCCACTGACGCGATCGGTCATCTGGGTCAGTGCCACAGCGGGGACCAGCGCTGTTATCTTGCTGAACACGTGTGAGTCTGTATATCGTGCAATCTGCCCGACGAGTCCCGACCGTCCGGGCAGCGGGGACCGAGGGGACACGGTGGAGTCAGCGACCGTTGAACGGCGCCCGCCGGGGCGGTGGGCGGTCTTGGGGTTGTTGGTGCGGCGCTTCCGTGTAGAGGCGTTCGCGTTCGTCATGGCCACCGGGATCGTGTCCAAGGCGCTGGACATGGGCGGCACGCGGATGGTTTCCGCGGCGCTGCTGGTGGTGGCGGGAGCCGGTTTCGTGACGTTGGCTCTGGCGTACGGGTGGTGGCTGCTGCGCCGGCGAACGTGGTCGGCGGAAGGTGGCTTCGCCGTCCTGACGATCGCGGCGGCATCGAACGTGCTGGCGAGCCGGATCCTGGCGGCCGGCCACATCGGTGTCGCCGTCGTGCTGCTGATGTTCGGTGCGGCGGTATGGGCGGTGCTGACCTACAGCGTGCCGCTCCGGCTGATCGTCTCCGGCGAACGTCATCAGGCGGACGGGAGCTGGTTCGTGTGGGTGGTCGGCACCCAGTCCGTCGCGGTCGCCACGGCAACGCTGACCAGGCTCTTCCCCAGTGCGGCATTGGCTGTGCCGGCGTCGGTGTGCTGGGCGATCGGGCTCGTGCAGTACCTGCTGATCGCCGCGATCGTGCTGGCCCGGCTGCTGGCGCGCCCGCTGAGGGCGGAGGAGCTCCGGCCGCACTACTGGATCTTCATGGGCGCCGCTGCGATCAGCGTCCTGGCCGGGGCACAGCTGCTGAACCTCCCGCCGGGCGTCGGCGTGGTGCCGCGCGAGTTCATCGCCGGGGTGTCGCTCATGCTGTGGGCGTTCTGCAGCTGGCTGATCCCCTTGCTGGTCGCCCTGGGAGTATGGCGGCATGTGCGGCGCCGCGTACCACTGCGCTGGGAGTGGGGCCTGTGGAGCATGGTCTTCCCGATCGGCATGTACGGCGTCGCGACCCGCGAACTCGGACACTCCACCGGAATGTCGTGGATAGCCGCGCTGGGCGACGGCGAAGTCTGGCCGGCCGCCGCTGTCTGGCTGATCGTTTTCAGCGCCATGATCAGAGCCTCGTTCCGTCTCCTGAGCGACAACCGCGCGCCACGGATGCCATGACAGCACGTCACACGCGGGACGCGAGCCGAGAGGCACCGCAAGCCGATCGACACAGGCGCCCCGAGGGCAGGGTGACCTGAGGGACAGCGCTTTCCCGCAGCACTTCGACCAGGCCGTCCATGGTGTGAGCAGGAGGCGTCGGTCGGGCGGTTTCGCGGGCGAGGAGGATCTTAAGCAGGTCCTGCGGTGCGTCCCGCATGAGGTTGTGCCCGCCGTCCAGCACGTACGTCTCCCACGCGAGATCCTCGCGTAGCCGCTGGTAGACGGGCGTGAAGGGGACTCGCCGTCGCCCGGCACCATGGCGTCCAGGTACACCAGGGCAGCCACGCGGGCCGGCGCTCGCCCTCATCCGCACCCACCTCGTAATGCATCGCGAGGTTCGGTCAAGTACAAGGTGTAGGCACTGTTGAACGAAGGGAGCCCAGCTCGTGCGGCCCGACCAGGAGAAACCGGCGGACCCGTTAACACGGACGCAGGCTTTCGAAGACTTCTACCTGCGGCACTTCGACATGATGACGCGGTTCGTTGCACGGCGGATAGGCAACCCACACACGTGGGCGATCTCGCGGAAGCAGGGCTTGCACCATGCGGACAGCATGTTGGCGTTGTCATGATCAGGCGTAGAAGTCAGCGCGGGCCCGCGCCGGCGGCAGCGGGGGCAGAGCAGGCCCAGCTCTGATGGAGGCTGCGTGGGCGGTTCTGTGGGCGGCGGCACCCCTGCTCGCGCCATGGCTTGGGCCCGCGGTCGTTGAAGACGACGCGCCGTTCAAGGCCGGATCTCCACCACCGACGGGACGTAACCCACCGTTGGTCACAGCGACTCCACGACACGCCGACCTGACAAAGCACTACTGGTCGGTCAGTTGGAGGGTGGCGAGTTCTGATCTGGAGGTGACTCCCAGTTTGGGGTAGGCCTTGTAGAGGTGGTGGCCGACGGTTCGTGGGCTCAGGAAGAGCTGTGTCGCGGTTGGTCAGGCCCTGGGCGGCCAGTCGGGTGATCTGCGTGAGCTGGGAGAGAACACCTTGGGTCCGTCCGCGTGTGACGGCCAGACCGGTGGCGTCGAGTTCGATGCCGGCACGTTCGGCCCAGGGCCTGGCGTTGATGTGATCGAAGATCGCCAGTGCGGCGCGCAGGTGCTCGCGGGCCTCGGCTTTGCGCGCGCCCGGCGCAGCCACTCCCCGTACAGGAGCATCGTGCGGGCGTGTTCGAACGGCCTGCTGTCGTGTTCGTGGCTGCGCAGCGCGGCGGCATAATGTGCCTCCGCCCGCTCGTCGGGTGAGAGCAGAGCCCGGCAGCGTTCGATGAGGGCGTCGATGGACGCCTGCCTGACGCGGCGGGCGACGTCCTCGAAGCGGGTGTACGGGCCGGTCGCCCGCTCGGGCACACCGATCCGTACTGCTGCCTCGATCAGGTCGGGGGCGCTGCGTTCACCGGATAGTTGATGGCGCCCGTCCCCCCAGGCCGAGGGGCTCGAGCCGCTCCAGTGCCGCCTCCGCCCGGCCGTACCCGAGGTCGAGCAGGCCGAGCGCCCATTCGGCCCGGTGCATGCCGGGCGGGAAGACCCGGTCGCGGGAGCCGGTTCGGGTGCCGGCCGCCAGGCCGCAGGTGTGTGCCTCGTCGCCTTCGATCGCGGCGTGGTAGGCCAGTACACCGCTCGCGAGGCTGATCCACTGCCACTGGCCGGTGTCCTGCGCGATGCTGAGCGCCTCGGTGGCGCTGGCTACGGCGTCGCGGTGCCGCCCGAGCATGGCCTCGGTCATGGCCGCGTGATAGAGCGCCGCGAACAGGTCTGCGATCGCCCCCCGCGCTCGGTTGTCGGCGACGACGGTGTTCGCGAGGTCGAGTGACCAGGTGTCCAGGCTCGAACGAGACGATCCAGTCGAGCAGCTGATGCACCGGCACAAGCGAACCGCCCTCGTCCAACTGCAGGGCGTCGAGGTGCCCGGCGGCTTGGACGGCCATGTCGAGGTCGCCCGCGAACCAGGCGTTCCCTACCGCTTCCATCACCATACCGATGGCACTGTGGCGATCACTCCTGGCAGCCTCGGCGAGCAGCAGGTCGTTCGCTCCCCGGAGCGAACCGTTCCCGGCCCTGGCTGCCGCCAGCACCCGGACGAGCCTGGCACGCGCAACGGGGCGGGTGACGTACGGCACCGCCCGCTCGGCCAGGGCACGGGCGGTGTCGAGCTGCCCGGCCTGTGCGGCCGATGCGGCCGCCGGCACCGGCGCCCGTACGAGGGCGCTGACAACGCCCGGACGGCCATGGAGGCGTACCTTGTGTGGGAGTTCGGCCTGGTCGGGCAGCTCGAGCGGGACGGCACCCACCACTTCCGGGTGGTCCGGTGAGCCGTCAACCCCGGCGGTGGGCGGCCCCCGGATGGGTGGCGGGCAACCGGTGGACGCCCGGGCCGAGCAGCCGCTCGCGCAGCGTCGTGTCCTCGTAGGAGGTCCGGTAGCGGCCCCTGCGCTGCAGCTCGGGCACGACCAGCTCGATGAAGTCCTCGGCGGTGCCCGGTGACAGGTACTGCATGAGGTTGAACCCGGTCGCGCCGGTCTCGTCGGCCCAGCGTTCGATCTCGTCCGCGACCCGCTCGGGCGTGCCGGCGGCGAAGAACGGGCCGCCCTGCCCGATGCGGCCCACGGAGTCGAGCACGTCGCGCACCCGCAGGCCACGGCCGGTCAGCGGGCGCACGGCCCGCTCGGTGAAGTCGCCGCCCCGGGCCACGATGTCGTCGATGAGCTCGTCCGGGTCGTAGGCGGCCAGGTCGATGCCGCTGCCCCGCTGGGCGAGGAAGCCTTCGGGGCGGATGTGCCGCTGCAGGTCGGCGATCTTGGCGTCCACCTCCTGCTGCGTGTGCGCCACGATCACCGATGCGCTGGGGAAGAACGTGATGTGTGAGGGGTCGCGGCCGTACGCCGCAGCGCGGCGGCGGGTGTCGGCGATGTCGTCGCGCAGCGCCTCCAGGGACGCGGCGCCGGTGAAGACCGCCTCGGCGTGCCTGGCCGCGAAGTCCTTGCCCCGGTCGGAGTTGCCCGCCTGGTAGAGGACGGGCGTGCGCTGCGGCGACGGCTCCGACAGGTGCGGCCCGGCCACCCTGAAGTGCTTGCCCACGTGGTCGATGGCGTGCACCTTGGCGGGATCGGTGTAGACGTGCCGTTCCCGGTCGCGGACCACGGCGTCGTCCTCCCAGCTGCCCTCCCACAGCTTGTAGAGCACCTCCAGGTACTCCTCGGCGATCTCGTAGCGCAGGTCGTGCTCGATCTCGTCGTCGAGCCCGAAGTTACGGGCGGCGCCGCGCAGGTAGGAGGTGACGACGTTCCAGGCGACGCGGCCCTTGGTGAGGTGGTCGAGGGTGGACATGCGGCGGGCGTGCGCGAACGGCGGCTCGTACGTGGTCGAGAACGTGACCGCGAACCCCAGGTGCTCGGTAACGGCGGCCATGGCGGGCACCACGAGCAGCGGGTCGTTGGCGGGGATCTGCACGGCCTCCCGGATGGCGGTCTCGGGGCCACCGCGGAAGCGGTCATAGGCGCCCACGACGTCGGCCAGGAAGACGGCGTCGAACAGGCCGCGCTCCAGCAGCCTGGCCAGGTCCGTCCAGTACTCCAGGTCGGTGTAGCGGTGGCGGTTGTTGGCGGGGTGGGTCCACAGGCCGTGCTGGATGTGGCCGACGCAGTTCATCTCGAACAGGTTGAAGTGGATGATGCCGCTCATCTAGGAAAGCTCCTGGGGGCGATGCCGTTGAGGTGGTAGTCGCCGACGTCGTGCACCTTGGCGCGCCGCGGGTCGTGGACGGTGTGGGTGCGGGCGTTGCGCCAGTGCCGGTCCAGGCCGAGCGGGAGCCGAGCGGCGCTGGCCCCGGCCAGCTCGAACCACTCGGCGCTCACCCGATTGGCGGCGCGGTCGGCCTGCGCGCGGGCGGCGGCCATCGCGACGGCCGCCTCCGCCGCGAGCGCGGGCAGCTCTTCGGGCGGGGCCGATCTGGCCCGGTCCACGGCGTCGCCGGCGCTCTCCAGCAGCGCGCGGGCGGCCCTGGTCAGCACGGCCAGCTCGCCGAAGAGCTGTACGACGACCGGGTCCTCGACCACCTTCTCCGCCTGGGCGCCTGGCCAGCCGCCCTTGACGTACCCGCGCAGGAAGGCGGCGGCGTCGGCGAGCGCGCCCTCCGCGATGCCCGTGTCGATGGCGGCGTGGATGAGCAGGCCGAAGCTGCGGAACGTGCTGACGTCGTCGCGGCGCACCGGCATGACGCGGTCGGCGGGCACGAACACGTCCTCCAGCAGGACGGTGCCGCTGGCCGTGGTGCGCTGGCCGAAGCCGTCCCAGTCGTCCACGACCGTGAGGCCGGGGGTGTCGCGGGGCACGAACGCCACACTGTGCGAGTCCTCGTCGAGCGCGGTCACCGGGATCCAGTGGGCGAACAGCGCCCCGGTCGAGTAGATCTTCCGGCCGGAGATGAGGTAGCCGCCGTCGTGCGGGCGCAGGGTGGCGCGCTCGCGTTCGCCGTCGGGGCCGCGGGCGTCCACCGCGGCGTTGCCGAGGCGGCGCCCGGCGAGGACCTCGGCGTGGAAGAACGCCTGCTGGCCGGGGGTGCCGTGCTCGCGCAGCGAGTCGAGGTACCAGAAGTGGTTCTGGGGGATCTGCCCGATGCTGGCGTCGGCGGCCGACAGCTCCCTGATGACGGAGCCGAGCGTGGCGGTGCGCACCCCGGCGCCGCCGTGCTCGGCGGGGACGGTGATGCCGAGCAGGCCGCTGTCCGACAGCGCCTCGATCTCGGCCACGGGCAGGACGCGCTCGGCGTCACGCCGCGCCGCGCCTGCCGCGAAGCTCGCGGCCAGCTCGCGGGCGACCGCGATCGCCTCCTCGTCGGTTTTGATCACATGTGCCATGTCACGCCACCGCCAGTCTCGGGATCGCCGCCACGAGTTCCTTCGTGTACGGGTGCGCGGGCTCGCGGAAGACCGTCCCGACCGGCCCTTCCTCGACCACGCTCCCGTCCTTCATGACCAGCACCCGGTCGCACAGGTGGTGGACCACGCCCAGGTCGTGGGAGATGAACAGGTAGGCCACGCCCGTCTCCCGCTGCACGTCCTCCAGCAGGTCGAGGACCTGCGCCTGCACCGACACGTCGAGCGCCGAGACCGGCTCGTCGCACACGATCACCGACGGCGACGGGGCCAGGGCCCGCGCGATGGCCACGCGCTGCCGCTGCCCGCCGGACAGCTTCAGCGGCCGGCGCGCCAGGTGCTCCTCGCCGAGCCCCACCAGTTCCAGCAGCTCGACGGAGCGGGCGCGGCGGCGCTCGCGCGGCACGCCCGCCACCGCCAGGGCCTCGGCGAGCACCTTGGCGACGGTGTAGCGGGGGTCGAAGGAGGCCAGGGTGTCCTGGTAGACAACCTGGACATCGCGGCGCAGGCCCGGGTCGTGTCCGGTCCAGGGGCGGCCGTGCACCTCGACCGTGCCGGTGTCGGGCCTGGTGAGCCCGAGGGCGATGCGGGCGGTGGTGGTCTTGCCCGAGCCTGACTCGCCGACGATCCCCAGGGTCTCGCCCGCGCGCAGTTCGAACGACACCCCCTGCACCGCGACCCGGCCGCCGAATGACTTGCCGACGCTGTCGGCCCGCACCACGACCTCGCCGGGGGCGGGGCGCGGGTCCGCGGGGGCGGTGCTGGACAGGCGGGTGCCCTTGGTGTGCTCGGCCGGGATCGCCCGCAACAGGCGCCGGGTGTACTCGTGAGCAGGACGGGTGAGCACCTCGCCGGTCGGCCCCTGCTCGACGATCACTCCGTCCTTCATGACGGCCACCCGGTCGGCCAGCCGGGCCACCACGGCCAGGTCGTGGCTGATCACCAGCAGCGACCTGCCCTCGGCTTTGATCCCGGCCAGCAGGTCCAGCACCTGCGCCTGGATCGTGACGTCCAGGGCCGTGGTGGGCTCGTCCGCGATGACGAGCTCGGGGTCTGCGGCCAGCGCGGCGGCGATCAGCGCGCGCTGCCGCAGCCCGCCCGACAGCTCGTACGGGAGCTGCCCGGCGCGCAGTTCGGGCTCCGGCACGCCGACGGCGGTCAGCAACTCCACCACCCGGGCCCGGCGGCGCGCGCCGGACAGGCCGGTGTGGGTGGTGAGGACCTCCTCGATCTCCTTGCCGACCTTGCGCAGCGGGTCCAGCGAGACCAGGGCGTCCTGGAGCACGAAGCCGATCCGGCCGCCGCGCAGGCGCCGCCAGCCGCGCTCGCGCAGGCGGGTGAGGTCCTGTCCGTCGAAGGTCAGCTCGCCGGCGGCGACGCGAGCGCCGCCTCCGGTGAGGCCGACCAGGGTGCGTGCGGTGACGCTCTTGCCGGAGCCGGACTCCCCGACCAGGGCCAGGCACTCCCCCGCCCCGATCTCGAACGACACCCCGTGCACGACCGGTGTCGCGCCGAAGGTGACGCGCAGGTCGTCCACCTTGACCAGGCTCACCCGGTCCTCCCTTCCGATCGCAATCTGAGTGCCCGGCCGACCACGGTCACGCTGATCACCGTCAGCGTGATCGCCAGGCCGGGGAAGACGCCGTACCACCAGGCCCGCGAGATGAAGTTGCGGGCGGTGGACAGCATGGAGCCCCACTCGGGTTCCGGAGGCGGCGTGCCGAGTCCCAGGAAGCTCAGCGCCGAGCCGGCCACCAGGGCGGTGCCGACGCCGATGGTGGCCAGGATCAGCACCGGCTTGACGGCGTTCGGCAGCACGTGGCGCAGGATCACGCGCGGCCCTGGCAGTCCCAGCGCGTACGCCGCCTCGACGTAGCTCGCCCGGCGGATGGCCAGCGTCTGGGCGCGGACGAGGCGGGCGTAGGAGGGGATGTTGGCCACGCCGATGGCGAGGATGGCGTTGGCGGTGCCGCCGCCCGCCACGGTGATGACGACGAGGGCCAGCAGCAGCTCGGGGAAGGCCATGCCGAAGTCGGACAGGCGCATGATGACGTTCTCGACGAGCCGGTTGCCCAGCCCGGCAGCCAGGCCGAGCAGCCCGCCGAAGACCAGGGCGACGGCGATCGCGCCGAAGCCGAGCAGCAGCGAGGCGCGCGTGCCGTGCACGACGCGGGCCAGCACGTCGCGGCCGTTCTCGTCGGTGCCGAGCAGGTGCGCGGCGCTGGGGGCCTGGAGGGTGGCGCCGCTGTCCACGGCGAGCGGGTCCTGGCCGGTGAACAGGCCCGGCGCGAGCGCGGCCAGGACCAGCACGGTCAGGACTGCCGCGGCGAGCCACACGCCGACCCGGTTCACGCTGTCTCCTTGAGGCGGGGGTCGATGACCAGGTAGAGCAGGTCGACCAGGAGGTTGACCAGGACGTAGACCAGCGCGGACAGCAGCACCACGCCGAGCACGAGCGGCAGGTCCTTGGCGTTCACGGCCGAGACGAGCAGACGGCCGATGCCCTGGCGGGTGAAGAGCGTCTCGGTGACGACGGCGCCGCCGAGCAGCGCGCCCAACCAGAAGCCGGTCATCGTGACCAGCGGGGTCAGGGCGTGCCGGAGCGCGTGACGCAGCCGTACGGCGGTGTCGCCCAGGCCGCGGGCGCGGGCGCTGACGATGAAGGGTTCGTCCAGCACCTCCTCCAGCGCCTCGCGCAGCACGTGGCCGAGCACGCCCGCGATCGGCAACGCCAGGCACAGCGCGGGCAGCACCAGCGAGGCCAGGCCCTGGCCGCCGGTCGAGGGGAACAGTCCCAGACCGAAGGAGAAGACGGTCAGCAGCACGATGCCCAGCCAGAACGTCGGCGTCGAGGCCGCCACCAGCTCCGCCGCCGAGGCCAGACCGCGCCACCGGCGGCGCCCGGCGGTGGCCAGCGCGACCGCGATCGCCAGGAGCAGCCCGGTGACGGCGGCGGCCACGGCCAGCTCCACCGTGGCGGCGGCCTGCTCGCCGATGGCCCGGGTGACCGGGGTGTGCAGGCGGTAGGAGGTGCCGAAGTCGCCGTGCGCGATGCGCCACAGGTGGGCGGCGTACTGCTCGTACCAAGGGCGGTCGAGCCCGTACTCGGCCCTGACCTGGGCGAGCACCTCCGGGGTGGGGGCGGCGCCCTCACCCCCGACGACGGCCTCGGCCGGGTCGCCGGGGGTGAAGTGCACCACCAGGAAGGTCAGGGTCGCCGCACCCCACAGCACGCCGACCCCGGCCAGCAGGCGCCATCCGATGAACTTCAGGGTCTTCATTCGTCCAGCCAGGTGTCGTAGAAGTACGGCGACGGGTAGGCGGGCGTGAAGGCCAGGTCGCGGACCTTCTTCTGGTAGGCGACCGGGCGCGGGTCGTCGTAGAAGGGGATGGCGGGGACGAGTTCGAGCAGCCTGGACTGCGCCTGGTTGTACAGCTCGGCCGGGTCCGCGGTGCCTCTCGCCTTCTCCAGGAGGTCGTCGAGCTTGGAGTCGGACAGGCGGGCGACGTTCTGGCCGCGTCGCTTGTCGGTGGTGATGTTCTTGGAGGAGTACTGGATCCACAGCACGTCGGCCGTGTTCGTGGCCCACAGGCCCGAGGTCAGGTCGTAGTCGCCCTTGATCGAGCGGTCCGTGAGCTCCTGCTCGGGCGGCGTCTGGATCTGGATGTCCAGGCCGATCTTCCTGGCCGCGGCCTGCGTCTGAACGGCGATCTGCATGCGCTGGGCCGGGAAGTTCGCCGCGATCGGGAAGTAGGCGGTCAGCCGCTTGCCGTCCTTGAGCCGGATGCCGTCCTTGTCCCTGGCCGTCCAGCCGGCCTCGTCGAGCAGCTTGCTCGCCTTGGCCGGGTCGTAGGCGATGGTGCCGGCCAGGCCCTGGGCGTAGCCGGGCGTGGAGGAGGTGACGAAGCCCTGGGCCACCTGGTACTGGCCGAAGGAGATGCCCTGGATGATGGACTCGCGGTCCACGGCGGCCAGCAGCGCCTGGCGCACCCGGATGTCGTCGAACGGCGGGCGCGAGGTGTTCAGCCAGAACGACATCGGGTGGCCGGGCCGGATCGCGGTGAGGAAACCGAGATCGGGGTTGGCCTTGACGTCCTCGACGTTCTGCGGCGGGGTGAAGTCGATGGCGTGCACCTCGCCGGCGGCCAGCGCGTTGTAGCGGGTCGCGTCCTCGGCCAGGAAGCGGATCTCCAGCTTCGCCAAATAGGCGGGGCCGGTGTGCTTGGCGCTCTTCGGACCCCACTTGTAGTCGGGGTTGCGGTGGTAGGTGATGCTCTGGCCCTTGGTCCACTTGTCGAAGACGAACGGGCCGGAGCCGATCGGGTGCTCGCAGATGGTCTGCGGTGACTCCTTGATCTGCTTGGGGGAGATCATGCCGAGGTAGCCCTGGGCGAGGATGTCGAGGAAGGGCCGGTACGGCGAGCTCAGGTGCACTTCGAGCGTGTAGTCGTCCACGATCTTCGCGTCCTTGTAGGGCGCGATGTACGAGGCGGCCAGCGGTGACTTGGTCGCCGGGTCGCGCATGTGCTCGAAGTTGACCTTGAGGGCCTCGGCGTTCCAGACCGCCCCGTCATGAAATTTCACGCCCTGGCGGAGCTTGAACGTATAGGTCCTGCCGTCGTTGGAGATCTCCCAGCTGTCCGCCAGCCACGGCTGGATCGTCCCGTCCGCGTCGAACCACACCAGCGAGTCGGCCACCGGGACCGTGCTCACCGGGCCGTCGGAGCTGGCGTTGCCGTGCGGGTCGAGGCAGGGCGGCTCCTGCCCGTTCTCGCCCAGGATCAGGGTGCCGCCGGACTTGGGGGTGTTCGTGGTGCCGCCCGAGGTCCCGGCCGCGCTGCCGCATCCGGCGAGCAGCAGCGCGAGGGTGAGGACGGCGAGAGGGGTCTTGGTCATGTGTCAGCTCACCCATGCGTCGTGGAAGGTGACGGCGCCGTAGGCGTAGTCCCAGGTCAGGCCGTGCACCCGCTTCTGTGAGGAGACGAGGCTGGGCCTGTTGTAGAGCGGGATGGCGGGCGCCAGTTCGAGCAGCCGGGCCTGCGCCCTGCCGTAGATTCCGGCCCGCTGGGCGGGGTCGGTGCTGGCCCTGGCCTCTTCGAGCAGCTTGTCGAGGTCGTCGTCGGAGAGCCTGGTGGTGTTCTGGCCGCGCCGCTCGGCGGTGGTGATGTTCTTGGAGGAGTACTGGATCCACAGCACGTCGGCGGTGTTCGTGGTCCAGATGCCGACGGACACGTCGAAGTCGCCCTTGGCCGTGCGGTCGGACGAGATCTGCGCCGTGACGTTCTCGATTTTGATTTCGATGCCCGCCTTGGCAGCGGCGGCCTGAGCCTGGACCAGGATCTGGGTGTTCTGCGGGTTCACGCCCGTGTCGAGGGCGACGGCGGTCAGGCGTTTGCCGTCCTTGAGGCGGATGCCGTCCTTGTCCTTCTGCGTCCAGCCCGCCTCGTCCAGCAGCTCGTTCACCCTGGCCGGGTCGTAGGCGATCTGCCCGCCCTGGGCGTGGTCGGGGGTGGAGGGGGTGACGAAGCCCGTGGCCACACTCCACTGTCCGAAGGAGACGCTGTCGATGATGGCCTTGCGGTCCACGGCCAGCGTGAGCGCCTGGCGTACCTTCTGGTCGCCGAACGGGGCGCGGCCGGTGTTGAGCCAGACCGAGAACGGGTGTCCCGGCCGGTCGATGGTGGCGAAGGCGAGGTCCGGGTTGGCTTTGACGTCCTCGACGCTGGCCGGCGGGGTGTTGTCGATCACATTGACCTCGCCGGCGAGCAGCGCGTTGTAGCGGGTCGCGTCCTCGGCCAGGAAGCGGATCTCCAGACCGTCCAGGTACGCGGGACCCGTGCGGCCGGTCGGCCCCCACGCGTAGCGGGGGTTCTTGCGGTAGGTGATGCTCTGCCCCTTGGCCCACTTGCCGAAGACGAACGGGCCGGAGCCGATCGGGTGCTCGCAGGTGCTCGCCGGGTCCTCCTTGAGCTGCTTGGGCGAGATCATGGCCAGGTACGACTGCGCGAGCACGTTCAGGAACGCCGAGTACGGCGAGCTCAGGCGCACTTCCAACGTGTGCTCGTCCACGACCTTCGCGTCCTTGTAGGGCGCGATGTACGAGGCGGCCAGCGGCGACTTGGTCGCCGGGTCGCGCATGTGCTCCAGGTTGAGCTTCAGCGCCTCGGCGTTCCAGGCCGACCCGTCGTGGAACGTCACGCCGTTCCGGAGAGTGAAGGTGTAGGTCAGGCCGTCGTCGGAGATCTTCCAGGCGGAGGCCAGCCAGGGCTTCAGGTTGCCCTCGGCGTCCTGCCACAGCAGGGAGTCGAAGATCGGGCGGCTCACGACCGTGGTGTTCGTGGTGGACAGCTGGTGGGGGTCGAGGCAGGCGGGCTCGTCGCCGTTCTCCCCGAGCACGAGCGTGCCTCCGGACTGCGGGCCGGCGTCGCCGACGACCGGTTGCGGCGTGGTGTCAGCGCCGCAACCGGCCAGCAGCAGGGCCGTGACGAGCAGCATTGTGAAGCGGGTCAGCATGGGAGTCCTTAAACAGATATTGCCTACCTGCATTGCAGGGATTACGGTGAACCATAACGTAACACGCAGAACGGACGAAACACATGACCCACGTGATCGCCGGCGACGCCGCGGCGCTTGCGGCGGCGCGCGAGCTCGCCGCCGGGTTCGCGGCCGAGGCGGCGGCCCGCGACGCCGAGCGCCGCCTGCCGGAGCCCGAGCTCGACAGGCTGTCGGCCAGCGGTCTGCTCGCCATCACCGTGCCGCGCGCGTACGGCGGTGCCGACGTGAGCGCGCGCACCCTCGCCGAGGTGTTCCGGCTGCTGGCCGCGGCCGACCCGAACCTCGCGCAGATCCCGCACAGCCACTTCGTCTACGTCAACGTCCTGCGGCAGCAGGGCACGGACATGCAGCGCAAGTTCTTCTTCGGCGAGGTGCTGGACGGCAGACGCTTCGGCAACGCGCAGTCCGAGGCGGGCACCAAGCACGTCCAGGACTACCGGACCTCGCTGACCGCCGCCCCCGCAGGGGGCTTCCTGCTGAACGGCATCAAGCACTACAGCACGGGCGCGCTGTTCGCGCACTGGATCCCGGTGCTGGCACGGCGGGAGGACCGAACGCTGCACGTGGCGTACGTGCCGCGAGACGCCCCCGGCCTGACCGTCGTGGACGACTGGGACGGCATGGGCCAGCGCACCACCGCCAGCGGCACGGTCCGGCTGGAGGACGTGCACGTGCCCGAGGACCGGGTGGTGCCGCACCACCTCACGTTCACCGGTCCGCAGCTCCACGGGGCGTACGCCCAGCTCCTGCACGCCGCGATCGACGTGGGCATCGCAGGCGGAGCGCTGGAGGAGGCGCTGGAGTTCGTCCGGACCAAGGCCAGGCCGTGGTTCGAGAGCGGTCAGGACCGCGCGGCCGACGATCCGCTCGTCATCCAGCGAGCCGGCGAGCTTGTCGTCAAGGTACGCGCCGCCGAGGCACTGCTCGACCGGGCCGCACAGGCCGTGGACGCCGCCCGGGACGACCTGACCGACGAGACGGCCGCCGCCGCCTCCATCGCCGTGGCCGCGGCCAAGGCGTTCGCCGACCCGGTGGCGGTGGAGCTGGGCGGCGCGATCTTCGAGCTGGGCGGCACCCGGTCCAGCCTCGACGGGCTCAACCTGCACCGCCACTGGCGCAACGCCCGCACCCATACCCTGCACGACCCGGCCCGCTGGAAGATCCAGCACATCGGCCGCTACGTGCTCAACGGCCAGCTTCCGCCCCGGCACGGCCTGCTCTAGGAGAGACGATGACTTTGACGTTCCACTGGTTCCTGCCCACGTACGGCGACAGCCGCGACGTCGTGGGCGGTGGCCACGGGCTCCCGGCGGGCGCGGCGTCCGGCGCCCGCCCCGCGACCCTGTCCTACCTGCGCCAGATCGTGCACGCGGCCGAACAGGTCGGCTTCGTCGGCGCGCTGACGCCCACCGGCGCGTGGTGCGAGGACGCGTGGCTGACCACCGCGATGCTGGCCGACACCACCGAGCGGCTGAAGTTCCTGGTGGCCTTCCGTCCCGGCCTGGTCTCCCCCACGCTCGCCGCGCAGATGGCGGCCACCTTCCAGTGGCACTCGCGGGGGCGGCTGCTGCTGAACGTGGTGACGGGCGGGGAGAGCCACGAGCAGCGCGCGTACGGCGACTTCCTGGACAAGGACGCCCGCTACGCGCGTACCGACGAGTTCCTGCAGGTGGTACGGGCGCTGTGGCAGGGCGAGACGGTGAGCCTGTCCGGTGATCATCTCCAGGTCGAGGACGCCCGGCTCAACCGGCTGCCCGATCCGGTGCCCGACGTGTACTTCGGCGGCTCCTCTCCCGCCGCGGGCCGGGTGGCCGCGCGGCACGTGGACGCCTACCTCACCTGGGGCGAGCCGCCGGACGCCGTGGCCCGGAAGATCGCGTGGGTGAACGGGCTGGCCGCCGCCGAGGGCCGCACGCTCAGGCACGGCATCAGGCTGCACGTCATCACCCGCGACACCAGCGAGCAGGCGTGGGCGCAGGCGCGCAGGCTGCTCGACGGCATCGACCAGGCGACTCTGGAGAAGGTGCAGGCCGGCCTGGGCCGCAGCGAGTCCGAGGGGCAGAAGCGCATGCTCGCCCTGCACGGCGGCAGGCGCGACGACCTGGAGATCTACCCGAACCTGTGGGCGGGCGTCGGCCTGGTGCGCGGCGGGGCGGGCACGGCGCTGGTCGGCAGCCACGCCGAGGTCGCCGACCGCATCGAGGAGTACCACCGGCTCGGGCTCACCGAGTTCGTGCTGTCCGGTTATCCGCACCTGGAGGAGGCGTACTGGTTCGGCGAAGGCGTCCTTCCCCTACTGCGCGAGCGCGGCCTGTGGCGGCATCCCGCGGAGCCGGCGTCCGCCGGACCTGCCTCGATCCCGTTCGCCACGGCGGGAGCCCAGTGAGCACGCTGACGGAGCTGCGGCAGCGCGCCGCCGAGCTGCTTCCCGAGCTGGCGGCCGGGGCCGGGCAGCGGGAGCTCGCCCGAGAGCTCCCGCAGGGTGAGATCCGCGCCCTGGCCGCCGCGGGCCTGCTCACCTTCCGCATTCCCGCCTCGTACGGCGGAGGCGGCTCCAGCGTGGCCGAGGTGTTCGACTTCCTCATCTCCCTGGCCGCCGCCGACTCCAACATCGCCCAGGCGGTCCGCCCCGGCTTCGGCCGGGTCGAGCACCTGCTCACCACCTCCGAGCAGGAACGCGAACGCTGGTTCCCGCGCTTCCTGGCCGGGGACGTGTTCGGCAACGCGGGCTGGGAGATCGGCGGCGCCAGCGGGGAGGTGCGCACCCGCATCGACCGCGACGGCGTCGTGAACGGCAGCAAGTACTACAGCACAGGCGCGCTGTACGCGGACTGGGTCAGCGCGTCCGCCGTGGACGACTCCGGCGAGCGGGTGTTCTTCACGCTGCCGCGCGACCGGGAGGGGTTGGAACTCCTCGACGACTTCGACGGGATCGGGCAGCGGCTCACGGCCAGCGGCACGACCCGGCTGAACGGGGTCAAGGTGCTGCAGGACGAGATCGCCGAACGTCCCGGGAACGGCGCCCGCTCCCCCGTCAGCGCGTTCATGCAGCTCTACCTGGCCGCCGTGCTCGCCGGGATCGCGCGGGGCGCCCTGACCGACGCCGTCGCCTTCACCCGCGAGCGCGCCCGCCCGATCCAGCACAGCGGCGCCGCCCGCTCCGTGGACGACCCGTACGTGCGCCACGCCGTCGGCGAGATCGCCGCCCGCGCCTACGCCGCCGAATCCGCGGTCCTGCGGGCCGCCGCCACGATCGACCGGGCCTGGGGCGGCGACCTGGAGCCCGGCCTGCTCACAGACGCGGCCGTCGAGGTGGCCCAGGCGCAGTTCGTCGCCGCGGAGTCGGCGCTGAAGGCCGCCGAGCTGCTGTTCGACGTGGGCGGCGGCTCCGCGGTCGCGCGCCGCCACAACCTCGACCGGCACTGGCGCAACGCCAGGACCGTCGCCAACCACAACCCCCGCGCCTGGAAGGCCGCCGTGGTCGGCGCCTACCACCTCACCGGCACGCAGCCGCCGCTGAACGGCCTG
The DNA here is from genome assembly GCF_014204795.1 of Nonomuraea jabiensis. GTDB lineage: Bacteria > Actinomycetota > Actinomycetes > Streptosporangiales > Streptosporangiaceae > Nonomuraea > Nonomuraea jabiensis. The sequence goes on from NZ_JACHMB010000001.1 coordinate 10,701,197, forward strand.
TTCTGAAAGGGATCTCCGTCATGACCCCCGTGCTTCTGATTTCGGGCAGCCCGTCCGCGACCTCCCGCACCGGACGACTCCTCGACCACGTGGCCGAGCTCCTGGACGGCGCGGTCTCCCTGCTCCACCTACGCGACCTGCCCGCCGAGCCGCTCCTGCTCGGCCGCGACCATCCGGACATCGTGGCGGCGGAGCGCTCCGTGGCCGAAGCCGACGTGATCGTCCTGGCCACGCCCATCTACAAGGCCGCCTACACCGGCCTGGTCAAGGCCTTCCTCGACGGGCTGCCGCAGAAGGCGTTCGCCGGCAAGACCGTGGTGCCCATCGCCACCGGGGGCACGCAGGCGCATCTGCTGGCGGTGGACTACGCCCTGCGGCCGGTGCTCAGCGTGCTGGGGGCGCGGCACGTGACGCGGGGGCTGTTCGTGCTGGACACGCAGATCACCCCGCTGGCCGAGGAGCTGCGGCCCCGGCTTCGCGAGCTGGCCGACGAGGTGAACGCGGTCCCGCTGCGCGCGGTCGCCTGACGCCGTTCGTCACCCGGGATCTCGGGCGAGGGGCAGCGAGCCCTGGGCCAGGCCGAGCGGCGTCAGCTCGTAGTCGACGCGAGGCGGCACCTCGGCGTAGACGCTGCGCGTGACCAGCCCATCGCGTTCGAGCAGGCGCAGGGTGGCGGTCAGCATGCGCTGGCTGATACCGGGAACGGCGCGCCTGAGCTCGTTGGAGCGGCGCGGGCCGGCTCCGACCTCGTTGACGACCGGCAGGGTCCACTTGTTCCCCACACGGTTCAGGACGTCGCGGACCTGGCAGGTCATCTCGTCGCGCGCCTTGAGCACGGAGCTCGCGCCGCATCGTGCACGTCGTGGACAGCGTCGCCGAGGCCCGCGAGCTCGTCACCGGACTGATCCCCGGCGACGAGAGCGTCTTCACCACCTCCAGCGAGACTCTCCGGCTGTCCGGCATCGCCGCCGACCTCGACGAGTCGGGCCGGTTCGCCTCCGTCCGGGCCGCAGCCGAGGACCCCAAGGGAGACGTGCAGGCTGTCATCCGCCTCGGCGCCACGGCCGAGTACGTCGTGGGCAGCGTGCACGCGGTGACGGAGGAGGGCCGCCTGGTCATCGCCTCGGCCAGCGGCAGCCGGCTCGCGCCGTACGCGTCGGGGGCACGCAAGGTCGTCTGGGTGGCCGGCGCCCAGAAGGTGGTGCCGGACCTGGAGACGGCACTGCGGCGGGTCCGCTCCTACAGCCTGCCGCGCGAGCACCGGCGCCTCCAGGAGTTCGGACAGTCATCGTTCATCGGCAAGATCCTCATCGTGGAGCGCGAGGCCCTGCCGGAGCGGGCCACGGTCGTGCTCGTGCGTGAGCCGATCGCGTTCTGAGCGACCCCCGGCTGATCCCAGGGCGATCGTCAGGCGTGGCAGGTCAGCGGTCCGCCGTGGAAGGCGACCATCTCCTGGAAGATGTCCAGCACGTCCAGCGGGACGCCAGGGGCACCGCCGAGCTGTTCGGCATAGGCGCGGTGCAGGTTGGCCGTCAGCCGCTCCGAGTCGCGCAGCGCGCCGAAGCCGCCGAGGTCGGCCTCCTTGGCGGCCAGCAGCGGCGGCAGGCCCGCACGCACGCCCTCCGCCGCCACCTTCCGCACCCACCTCAGGTACGCCTCGGCCTCGTCCAGCACCTCGGGTCCGGCCACCCGCCCGTGCCCGGCCACCACGACAGTGGCTCCGAGCGTGCGCAGCCACTCCAGCGCGCGCAGCGACCCGTCGATCGAGCCCATCAGGCAGAACGGCGTCACCCCCGACATCACCACGTCCCCGGTGAACAGCACGCCACGCTCCGGCACCCACACCACGGTGTCGTTGGTGGTGTGCGCGGGCACCGGCGGATGGATGAGCTCCACCCGCAGCTCTCCCAGGTGCACGGTCAGCCGGTCCTGGTAAGTGGCCTCGGGCAGGGCCAGCGCGAGGTCGCCCCACTCGACGCCGGGGAACAACCCGCACAGCCCGAAACCGGAGGCGGACATCTCCTCCCGGCACCGTTCCTGGGCCAGGATGAGGGAGTCCGGCGCGAAGACGAAGTTGCCGAAGGTGTGGTCGCTGTGGTGGTGGGTGTTGACCACCAGGCGGGGCGGGCCGCCGCCGATGCGGCTCACCGTGTCCTTCAGCCGGCGGGCACGTGCCTCGGTCGCCGCCGTGTCGACCAGTAACGCACCGGACTCGCTCACCACCAGCCCGGCGTTGTTCAGGCACCAGCCGCCGTCGGGCTGGACATAGGCGAAGACGCCGTCGGCGACCTCGTGCACCTCGGGCTCGGCGACCGTCTGTCGCATGGCCGTACCTCCTCAGGGTGTGAACGACAACGGTCCCGGTCCGCCAGGCGTTCATCGCCGCCACGCGTGACGAAGTGCGGCGCGGGCGAGGGCGGGCCAGGCGGCTCGCAGGGCCGTGTGCCAGTGGCGGATCGGATCCCAGCGCGTGTGGGCCAGCACGCTGTTGGCGGGGCGCATCGCCGGGCGGGGGTGGGCGGAGGTCGGCACGGGGCGTACCCGGGCGGGGTCCTCGCCCAGCAGAGTGAAGATCTCTCTGGCGAATCCGTGCCAGGTCGTCTCGCCCGCGCTGGTGCCGTGGTAGACGCCCGGCGGCAGGCCGGACTGCACCAACCGGACCAGGTAGTCGGCCAGGTCGGCGGTCCAGGTGGGCTGGCCGCGCTGGTCGTCCACGACGTCGAGGTACGGCCGTTCACCCGCCATGCGGATGATCGTGCGCACGAAGTTGTCGGCGCCATGTGTCCCGTACAGCCAGGCGGAGCGCACCACATAGTGGCCGTGCTCAAGTGCGGCCCGTTCTCCGGCCAGTTTGGTGCGGCCGTAGGCGTTCAGCGGTGCGGTCGGCGCGTCCTCCGGATAGGGCTCGGCGCTGGTCCCGTCGAAGACGTAGTCGGTGGACACGTGCACGAGCCGGGCTCCGGCCACGTCGCACGCCTCGGCGAGCCAGCGCACCGCGGTGCCGTTGACCGCCAGCGCTTGGTCCTCCTTCGCCTCCGCGTCGTCCACCGCGGTCCATCCGGCACAGTTGACCACCACCTTGGGCCGGTGGGCGGCCATGTGGTCGCGCACCGCGCGCCGGTCGCGCACGTCCAGCTCGGCGCGGCCCAGCGCGAGCACCGGCTCGCCGGTCAGCGCCGTGCGATCGAGCACGTCGGCGGCCAGCATCCCGCCCGCTCCCGTGATCAGCCAGCTCATGTCCTCCACCAGTCCCGGTGCTCGGCGTACCAGCGGACCGTGTCCTTCAGCCCCCACTCGAACGGCACCCGGGGGCGGTAGCCCAGTGCCCGCAGCTTCGAGTCGTCCAGGGAATACCTGCGGTCGTGGCCCTTGCGATCGGCCACGTGCTCGACCAGTTCCCAATCCCGGCCGCAGGCTTCGAGCAGGTGCGCCGTCAACTCCTTGTTCGTCAGCTCCGCCGTGCCCGCGATGTGATAGACCTCGCCCGGCTCGCCCTTCTCCGCGACCAGGCGAATGCCCGCACAGTGGTCCTCGACGTGGATCCAGTCCCGTACGTTGCCACCATCGCCATAGAGCGGTACCTTCCTGCCCCGCAGAAGGTTCGTGACGAACAGCGGGATCAGCTTCTCCGGATACTGCCGCGGCCCGTAGTTGTTGCCACAACGCGTGATCGACACGTCCAGCCCGTACGTGATCGCGTACGCGCGGGCGATCAGGTCAGCGCCCGCCTTGGACGCCGCGTACGGTGAGCGGGGCCGCAGCGGGGCCGTCTCGTCCCACGAGCCCACGTCGATCGACCCGTACACCTCGTCGGTCGACACCTGCACCACCTTCGGCACCCCCGCCTCCAGGCACGCCTGCAGCAGCGTCTGCGTCCCGAGAGTGTTGGTGCGCACGAACTCCCCCGCACCGGCGATCGACCGGTCCACGTGCGACTCGGCCGCGAAGTTCACCACGAGGTCATGACCCGGTACGACCTTTGCCAGCAGACCGGCATCACACATGTCTCCATGCACGAACTCGTGCCGCACCCCATCCAGATTGGCCCGATTCCCGGCATAGGTCAGCTTGTCGAGAACCGTGACCAACCCTTCGTGAAGGCTCCGGACGAAATGCGAGCCGATGAACCCGGCTCCCCCGGTTACCAGAATGCGGCTCATGACCCGATCTGCACCTTGCTGTGATCGCCCAGCAGCAGGCGATGCGCCTTGGGCGTCTGCGGCGCAGGGGTGACCTCCACGTCCCGGCCGATGAGCGACGACTCGATGCGCCCGACACCGGCGATGGAAGCCCTCGGCAGCACGATCGAATACTCGATCTCACTGCCCGTGATGACACACGAAGCCCCGATGGAGGTGTACGGACCGACATAACTGTCGCGCACCCTCGCCCCCGCGCCCACGATCGCCGGGCCCACCACGCGAGACCGCTCGACCACCGCCCCCGCCTCCACCGCCACCCGCCCGATCAGCTCACTGGCCCCGTCCACCCGCCCCAGCACACGAGGCTCCACCGACTCCAGAACCAGCCGGTTCACCTCCAGCATGTCCGTCACGTTCCCGGTGTCCTTCCAATAACCGGAGATCACCGACGACTCCACCCGCAACCCCGCGTCGATCAACCCCTGAATCGCATCCGTGATCTCCAGCTCACCCCGCCACGACGGCTTCAACTCCCCCACCACCGCATGCACCGCCGCGCTGAACAGATACACCCCGACCAGCGCCAGATCACTCTTCGGCCGCGCCGGCTTCTCCTCCAGCCCCACCACCCGGCCGCCCGCGTCCAACTCCGCCACCCCGAACGCCTGCGGCTCCGCGACCTTCGTCAGCATGATCTGCGCGGCCGGCCGCTCCCTCACGAACCGCTCGACCACCTCGTTGATCCCACCCACGATGAAGTTGTCACCCAGATACATCACGAAGTCCTCGTCACCCAGGAACTCCCGGGCGATCAGCACCGCGTGCGCCAACCCCAGCGGCGCCTCCTGCCGCAGATACGTCACCCGCAGCCCGAACGCCGACCCGTCGCCCACCGCCGCCTCGATCTCCGCATGCGTGTCCCCCACCACCAGGCCCAGCTCCCGGATCCCCGCCGCCGCGATGGCCTCCAGGCCATAGAAGAGAACCGGCTTGTTCGCCACCGGCACCAGCTGCTTGGCCGAGGTGTGCGTGATGGGCCGCAACCTGGTGCCCGACCCCCCGGCGAGCAAGAGAGCCTTCACCGCGGGTCCTCCTGCCGCAGGCGTTCGACCAGGCCGGTGTCATAGCGTCCGGCGCGGAAGTCCGGGCTGGCGAGGACCGATTCCAGGAAGGCGGTCGTGGTGCGCACGCCGGGGCCCGCGATCCGGACCTCGCCCAGCGCCCGCCGCATCCTGGCCAGCGCCCCGTCACGGTCGGGCGCCCACACCGACACCTTCGCAAGCAGGGAGTCGTAGAAGGCCGACACCGTACCGCCCGCGCCCGCGTGCGTGTCCACCCTGACGAAGGGGCCCGCGGGCACGGCGAACTGTTCGAGGCGGCCCGGCGTGGGCGCGAAGTCACGCACGGCGTCCTCGGCGTTGACCCGGCACTCGATGGCCACCCCACGCGGCACGACGTCCTCCTGACGCAACCGCAGGGGATGACCCGCCGCGATCCGGATCTGCTCCTGCACCAGGTCGATGCCCGTGACGAGTTCGGTGACCGGATGTTCGACCTGGATCCTGCAGTTGACCTCCATGAACGAGAAGCGGCCCGCGGCGTCCACGAGGAACTCGAAGGTGCCGGCACCGACGTAACCCGCGGCCCTGGCGCCTCGCACGGCGTGCGCGGCCATCTCGTCGAGCAGGTCGCGGCCGAGCGCGGGCGCCGGCGTCTCCTCCACGAGCTTCTGGTGGCGGCGCTGCACCGAGCAGTCGCGCTCGCCGAGGTGCAGGACGTTGCCGTGCCGGTCGGCCAGCACCTGGATCTCGACATGCCTGGCGGGGCTGAGGTAGCGCTCCAGATAGACGCGTCCGTCGCCGAACAGGGCGCTCGCGTGCCGCCTGGTCTCGCGGTAGACGGACGACAGGTCCTCGGGCGTCCGGCTCACCCCGATGCCGCGCCCGCCGCCGCCCGCGACGGCCTTGACCACCAGGGGCCAGCCGATGGCCGCGGCAGCCTCCTGCGCCTCGGCCAGGGTCTCGACGGGTTCCAGCGTGCCGGGCAGCATCGGCAGGCCCGCCCGCGCCATGAGGGAGCGGCAGGACGACTTGTCGCCCAGCGCCTCGATGACGTGGGGCGGCGGACCGATGAACGTCAGCCCTTCGGCGGCGCAGAGCTCGGCGAAGTCGGCGTTCTCCGACAGGAAGCCGTAGCCGGGATGCACGGCGTCCGCGCCGACCATGCGGGCGGCCTCCAGTACCGCCGGGATGTTGAGGTAGCTGTGCTTGGCCGCTCCGGGGCCGACGCACACCGCCCGGTCGGCGTAGCGGACCACCTCGCCGCCGGCGTCCTCGGTCGAGTACACGACGGCCACCTTGACGCCCAGTTCCCGGCAGGCCCGCGCGACGCGCAGCGCGATCTCGCCGCGGTTGGCGATGAGGACGGTGTCGAACATGCCGCTCACCCGCCCTGTGCCGGTGCGACGGCGAACAGCGGATGTCCGTACTCGACCGCGGTCCCGTCCGGCTGGAGGCAGGCGACGATGCGGCCGTGCCGGTCGGCCTCGACGGGGATCATGAGCTTCATGGCCTCGATCAGCCCCACCTTCTGGCCGGGTACGACGGTGTCGCCCTCGGCCACGAACGGTGGGGCGCCCGGCTCTGGGGCGCGGTAGAAGACGCCCACGGACGGCGCGACGAGGGGGACGGTCCCCTCGTCCCGCGGTGCGCCGGCCGGGGCGGGCGTGGGCGCGGGGGCCGGCGACGGCGAGGGTGATGCCGGTTCCTCGGGCCAGTCGAGCTCGATGGTCACCGGTCCCACGGCCAGCCGCAGCGTACGCGGCTGCCGGGGCAGGCCGGCCAGGAGGTCGAGTACGCCGGCCCGCGCCGCGGCCAGCAGATCAGGCAGCCCCTCCGGCGGCACGTCCTCCGGCAGACCGTTGCGCCGCCCGTCCAGGAGGGCATCTCGCCGCTCGTCCGACGGCCCGTCCCGGCGCCCGGTGACCAGCACGCCGTCGAACGTGTCTCCTTCCCGTCTCACCCCACCACCGCCCGGGACCCGAGCCGCCGGAACCGGGCTCTCCTGCGGGCCGTCAGCTCCGCGGCGGGCAGCGCCCGCAGCTCGGCCAGGGTCGCGGCGACGGCCTCGCCCAGCAGGTACGCCGTACCCGCCGGGTCGGCCTGGGCGCCGCCGTCGGGCTCGGGCAGCACCGCGTCCACCACGCCCCGGGCCAGGAGGTCGCGCGCGTCCAGACCCAGCGCGCGGGCCGCGCTCGGCGCCGCCGTTCCGTCGCGCCACAGGATCGCGGCGCAACCCTCGGGGCTGATCACCGAGTAGACGGCGTTGCTCAGCATCAGGACGCGATCCGCGACGGCCAGTCCCAGCGCCCCGCCGCTGCCGCCCTCGGAGATCACCACGGACACGATCGGCACCGGCAGGCCGGCCATGAGGCGCAGGTTCTCGGCGATCGCGACGGCCTGTCCTTCGCGTTCCGCCGACACTCCCGGGTACGCCCCTCCCGTGTCCACCAGCGTGAGAACGGGGATGCCGACCTTGGCGGCCAGCCGCATGAGCCGGCCGGCCTTGCGGTACCCGGCGGGGGCGGGCATGCCGAAGTTGCGCTCCCTGAGCTCGGCGGCGTCGTGTCCCTTCTGCTGGCCGATCACGACGATGGGCTGCCCGTCGAGGGTGCCGACGCCGCCGATCGTGGCGGGGCAGTCGCCACCCAGGCGGTCGCCGCGTAGCTCCTCGAAGTCGTCCACGAGCCAGTGCACGTAGTCGAGGGCGGTGGGCCTGTCGAGGCTCCTGGCCAGGCGTACGACCTGGTAGGGGTCGGTGGTGGGCAGCCGGTCCGGGTCGGTCAGGAGGATGGAGGGCCCGGCGGAGGACGACCGGGCGGTCGCCTTCGCGAGGGACGGCCGGCTCTCCGCGGGGGCGAGGGTGCGCAGCAGGCGTCGTAGCGTGGGGCGCAGCTCGTCGCGGGACCTGATGGCGTCGATCTGTCCGTGCCGCAGCAGGAACTCCGCCGTCTGGAAACCGGACGGCAGCCGCTCGCCGATCGTGCGCTCGATCACCCGCGGCCCGGCGAACCCCATCCGCGCCCCCGGCTCGGCCACGATGACGTCGCACAACGTGGCGAAGGAGGCCGCCACGCCGCCGTAGGTCGGATCGGTGATCACCGATACGGTCGGCAGGCCCGCCTGGTCCAGCGCCAGCAGCGCCTGGCTGGTCTTGGCCATCTGCATGAGCGCGAGCGCGCCCTCCTGCATGCGGGCGCCGCCGGACGCGGCCACGATGACGAGCGGCCGGCGTTCTGCCAGGGCGGTCTCGGCGGCGACCGTGATCAGCTCGCCCACCGCGCCGCCCAGGCTGCCGCCCAGGAAGTCGAACTCCATGACCACGAGCACCGCGGGCACGCCGCCGATCCGGCCGCGCGCCGCGATCGCCGCCTCGGCCAGCCCGGTACGGGCCCGCGCCTCGGCCAGCCGCTCCCGGTACGGCCGCGTGTCGGCGAAGCCCAGCGGGTCGTCGGGCGGGTACGGCACGTCCATCGGCTCGGCCGTGCCCGGATCCAGCAGCAGCTCGACCCGCTCCCCGGCGGGGATGCGCCGGTGGTGCCCGCACTCGGGGCACACACCGTGCGAGCGGGCCAGTCGCTTGGCGTAGACGAGGTAACCGCAGCCGTCGCAACGCCACCAGGGGGCGGTCGCGGCGGGGCGGAGCGTGGTCGCGGTCACGGCGCCGGCGCGATCTCGGTGCCCGCCAGCTCCAGCACCTTCCTTGGCGTGGCGTCACCGAGAACGTCCTCGTCGGACAGATTCACGCCGTAGTCCCTGCTCAGACACGCGGCCATCTCCAGGACGGCGATGGAGTCGTAGCCGAGTTCGGCGAACGGGACGTCGGCGATGTCGCCTTCTAGGGTCGCGGCGTCGTCCTCGCCCGCGACCTCACGCAGGATCGTGGCCAGGCCGGCCAGCGTGAGCGGTTTCATGAAGATCCCTCCTGGAATGTTGTCGGGCGCGGCTCAGACCGGCCCGCCCACCACCATCGCGGTGTTGAAGCCGCGCAGGCCCCTGGCCACGACCAGGGCGGTGCGGACGCGCCGCGGACGCGGCTCGCCCACGACGAGGTCGAGCCCGTAGTCCGGATGCGGCCGGACGTGCACCGCGGGCGGGACGAGGCCGTCCCTGATCGACAGCAGCGCGGCCGCCACGTCGAGCGGTCCCGCGCCGGCGCACAACCGGCCGGTCATGGTCTTGGGGATGGAGACGGGCACCGAGCGGGGCCCGAAGACGGCCACGAGCGCCTCCGCCTCGGCGCGGTCGAGGTCCGGGACGCCGGCCCCGTCCGCGAAGATCACGTCGATGTCGCCGGGGGCGCGGCCGGCTTCGGCCAGGGCCGATTCGATCGCCCGGCGCAGGCCGAGCGGGTCGGCGGGCGCGCCGGGGCGGGGCCGCCTGTCGAAGGTGGCCGCGTGGCCGAGGACGCGCCCGTAGACGCGGGCGCCGCGGGCCGCGGCCGCGGCGTCGTCCTCGGCGATCAGGATGGCTCCGCCTTCGCCGGGCACGAACCCCGAGGCGGCGGCGTCGAAGGGGCGGTAGGCGCCGGCCGGGTCGTCGGCCCGGCTGAGCTGCCCGGTGCTCACCTGGGCGACCCAGCCCCATGGGCACAGGGAGCCGTCCACGGCACCCGTCACGACCGCGGGCACGCCGGCGCGCACGTGCCTGCGGGCCTGGGCGATGGCGTCCAGGCCGCCCGCCTGGTCCGAGACGAGCACGCCGCTCGGACCGCGGAAGCCGTGCCTGATCGAGATCTGGCCGGTGTTGACGGCGTAGAACCAGGCGAACGACTGGTACGCGCTGACGTGCCCGGGGCCGTCGCGCCACAGCTTCTCCAGCTCTCGGTGGCCGAATTCGAAGCCGCCCGCTCCGGCCGCGGTCACCACACCGACGCCGTACTCAGGCTGGGTCTCCTGGGTGAGGCCGGCGTCGGCCAGCGCCTCCTCGGCCGCCACGAGCGAGAGCCTGGTCATGTGGTCGGTCTGCGGGATGAGCCGGCCGGGCAGGTGGTCGGCGGGGACGAAGCCGGAGACCTCGCCTGCCAGCACCACGGGGTATCTGGCGGGGTCGAACCGGGTGATGCGCCCGATGCCGGACCGGCCGGCCAGGGTCGCGGCCCAGTAGTCGGCGACGCCGAGGCCGATCGGCGCGACGACGCCGATGCCGGTGATCACCGTCCCCGCCACCGTCCTCTCCGTCGTGCCGGTCGCCGGTGCGGCCGTCGTCCCCCTCATCGGCGGCCCGCCCGCCGCGGCCCGGTGAGCACCATCGCGCTCTGGAACCCGCCGAAGCCGCTGCCCACGGTGAGCACGGTGTCGAGGCCGGCGGCGTTCCTGGCGACCAGCGGGACGTAGTCGAGGTCGCACTCGGGATCGGGCTCGTGGAGGTTGGCGGTGGGCGGGATCGCGCCGTGCTCGATCGCCAGCGCGCAGGCGGCGATCTCCAGCGAGCCGATCGCGCCGAGGGAGTGGCCGATCATGGACTTGATCGAGCTGACCGGCGTCCGGTAGGCGGAGTCACCGAGGGCGCGTTTGAAGGCGGCGGTCTCGTGCCGGTCGTTCTGGCGGGTGCTGGAGCCGTGGGCGTTGACGTAACCGACCTCGTCCGGCGCGACCCGGGCCTCGTCGAGCGCGGCGCTGATCGCCGCCGCCATCTCCTTGCCATCGGGTCGCAAGCCGGTCATGTGGAAGGCGTTGCAGCGGGAGGCGAACCCCTCGATGGCGGCGTACACGTGAGCGCCCCTGGCCAGGGCCCGCTCGCGCTCCTCCAGGACGAACACCGCCGAGCCCTCGCCGAGGACGAACCCGTTGCGGGTGTTGTCGAAGGGCCTGGAGGCCGTGGCAGGCTCGTCGTTGCGCGGGGTGGTGGCCCTGATGGCGTCGAAGCAGGCCAGGGTGATGGGGGAGATCGGCGCGTCCGACGCACCGGCGATCATGGTGTCGGCCGAGCCCTCCTCGATCAGCCGGACCGCGTGACCGACCGCGTCGAGGCCCGAGGTGCAGCCGGTGGAGACGACGGTGCACGGGCCCTGCGCCTCCACCGCCCAGCCGACCTCCGCGGCGATCGAGCTGGGCACGTAGTAGTCGTAGAGGTGTGGCACCGCGTAGTCGGGGTCCACGTGCCATTCGCGGCCGCCGTCGCTGACGACCACGTACTCCCGTTCCAGGCTGGTCGTGCACCCCACGGCGCTGCCGATGGCGACGCCGGTCCTGAACGGGTCGAGCTCCTGCGGCGCGAGCCCGCTGTCGGCCAGCGCCTGGCGGGCCGACACGACGGCGAACTGGGCCGCGCGGTCCATCCTGCGCAGCTCCTGCGGTGTCAGCCCCTCGGCGACCCCGTCGAAGTCGCATTCGGCGGCGACGGTGGAGCGGAACGGGGAGGCGTCGAAGTGGGTGATCGTCCGGGTGGCCGTGCGGCCGGATACGAGCAGGTCCCAGAAGGGTTTGACGCCGACGCCGCCGGGTGCGACGACGCCGATGCCGGTGATCACGGCTGTGCGGCTCATCGGGTCGCGTCCCCCTCGCCGAGCTCGGCCAGCGCGCGCAGCACCGCCGTGTGCCTGGCGTCCCGCTCGGCGGCGAGCTGCTCGTACGTACGGCCCGCGAACGCCTGATCGGCCTGGTCGATGAGCGTGCGCACGGTCTGCTCGTCCATCGGCGGGCTGCCGAGCCCGGCCCAGCCCTTCTCCAGCCCCGCGCCCAGATGGCTGAGCCAGTGGCGCAGTCCGCCGGGACCGCCGCCGAGGTGGAAGGACTGGAAGGGCCCGACGGTGGACCAGCGCAGCCCGATCGAGTTGACCACCACGGCGTCGAGCTGCTCCACCGTGACCACACCCGAGCGGACCAGGTGGATGCTCTCGCGCAGCAGCGCCGACTGCAGCCGGTTGGCCACGAACCCGTTGATGCCGTGGTCCAGCACGATCGGCGTCTTGCCCAGCTCCCGGTAGAACGCCACGGCCCGCTCGGCGAGCCGGGGATCGGCCCCTTCCGCGGCGACGACCTCCACCAGCGGGATGAGGTGCGCCGGGTTGAACGGATGGCCGACCAGGACCCTGCGCGGGTCGGGCAGATCGGCGCCGATGTCCTCGGGCAGGAAAGTCGAGGTGGAGCTGAGCAGCAGCGCGTCAGGCGGCGCCGCCGCGGCGACCTTGCCGAACAGCTCCCGCTTGAGCTCCAGGTTCTCCGGCGCGTTCTCCTGCACGACGTCGGCGCCGTCGAGCGCGCGGTCCAGATCCGGCTCGATCCGTAACCGCGTGACCAGTTCCTCCGGGTCGGCGCCGCCGCCCGGGATCGTGGGCGCGAACAGTTCCAGGCCCTCACGTACGACGCGCTCGGCGTCCGCGCGGCGGCTGTTCACGCGTACCCGGAGCCCGCGGGCGAGGAACAGGGCGGTCCACCCGAGCCCTATGGTTCCCGCGCCGATAATTGTCGCCTCAGCGGCCATGGGCCGTCACCATCCCCGATCGTTTCGGTTGCCGTACACCCGTCAGGATCACGGGCTCTCCTCGCGGTGCACTCAAGTCCAGGACGAACCAGGACAGATCACTCAGAACGGCGGCGGCCTGCCATGAGGAGCGCCGGCAGCAGCGTCAGCACGGTGAACCCGATGGCCCACCAGAAGGTCCCGGAGTAGGCGTCGGCGGCCCCGCCAGGATCGCCCAGCCGCCACTGCAGCACGACCGCGAGCACGGCGGTGCCGAACGACGCGCCCAGCCGCTGGACGATGTTGAACACGGTCGTCGCGCCCGGATAGTCCCGCTCCGGGATCCCGTAGTACGCCGCCGAGACGACGGGGATCACCGCCGCCCCCAGCCCGAGCCCGCGCACCCCCAGAGCCGGCGCGAGTACCGCCTGGTCCGCCGACGGACCGGCGAGCGCGAACGGGAGCGTGCCGGCGACGGCCAGGACGATCCCCGCCAGCACGAGAGGCCGCGGGCCGATCCGGTCCACCAGCAGCCCGACCAGCGGCATCGCGAGCATCGCGCCGATCCCCTGGGGAGCCAGCAGCAGCCCGGCCCGCAGCGCGTCCGCACCGTGGATCCGCTCGTAGAACAGGGGCAGCACGAACATCGTCCCGAGCAGCGCGGCCTGGGTGCAGAAGACCACGGCCGAGGCCGACGACAGCGAGCGTACCCGTAACAGGCGCACGTTCACGAGCGACACGGGCCGGCGCGACGCGCGGACGACGAAGGCCAGCAGCAGGACGATCCCCGCTCCGGCGCAGCCGGACGCCACGACGTCCGGGCCGTCGGGAGCCTCCCCGACCCGCGTCAGGCCGTAGACCAGCAGCGCCATCGCGGGCGCGAGCAGCGCCAGACCGGCCACGTCGAGCCGTCGCCCGGCGTCCCGGACGCCCCGCGGCAGCCCGCGGTGGCCGGCCACCAGCGCGACCAGGCAGATCGGCAGGTTGACGAAGAAGATCCAGCGCCACCCGAGCGTGGCGACGAGCACCCCGCCGAGTGTGGGCCCCGCGATGGGGGCGAGCTGGCCGGGCACCGCCAGGATCGCCATGGCCCGCCCGAGCCGCCGCTCTCCCGCGACCTGGGCCAGGACCGTCTGCATGACCGGGAAGATCATCCCGCCCGCCGCCCCCTGCGCCACCCTGGCCGCCACCAGGACGGGCAGCGACCAGGCCACCCCGCACAGCAGCGACCCGGCCAGGAACAGCAGCAGCGACACCGTCCAGACGGGCCGCCCACCATAGCGCTCGATCGCCCAGCCGACGAGCGGCACCACCATGGCGAAGGCCAGCAGGTAACCGGTGCTGACGAGCTGGATGGCGGCGACCGGTGCCCCGAAGGCCCGGCCCAGGTCGGGGATCGCGACGCTGACGATGGTGGTGTCCAGCAGCGGTGCCAGCGCGCCGAGCTGGAGGATCAGCCCGACGCGCAGCAGCCGGCCGTCCACGCGGGGCGGGCCGGCCTGCGGCGCCGCCTCGTCAGGCATGCAGCTTGGGCAGCACCCGGTCGGCCAGCAGGCGCAGGGTGCGCGCCGCGTCCTGGACGTCCAGGTGCCCGGAATGGATGCCCAGGCTGATCGTCACGTCGTCGCCGTACCAGCCGGCGATGCGCTCGAGCTGGCCGCGGACCTGTTCGGGGTCGCCCACCAGCACCTTGTCGTCCTTGAGCCGGTCGTCGAAGGTCGTCCGCGTGGTGAGGTCGGCCAGTTTCTCGTAGCCCGGGTAGGCCGCGCTGGTGGTGCCGCTCCAGGCGCGGACGGCGGCGGCGATGGCCGCGGTGTTCCGCTCCTCGTCGAAGCGCCCCTTGAGGACGGCCTGAGCGCCGTCCTCCGCCACCACGCAGGGATAGCTGAAGTGGACACGCGCCGCGCCCTCAGGATGGCCGGCCGCCGCCCAGGCGCCCCGGTAGATCGACAGGCGTTCCTGGAGCACCTCGCGCGACATCACGTTCGGCACCGTCTGCAGGTTGTAGCCGTCGGTGCCGGCCCGCTCGACCGACTCCGCGCTGCGCGCGCTGGTGACGAACACCGGCGGGTGCGGCCGCTGCACGACCCTGGGCAGCAGCGTGACGGGGCCGAACTGGTGGAAGCGCCCCTCGAACCGTACGTCCTCCTCGCTCCACAGCCGTACGCAGGCCGTCACCCCCTCGGTGAACCTGTCCCTGCTCTCGTCCAGCGGGATGCCGAAGGCGGCGAACTCGTCCGGCAGGAACGCCCGCCCGAACGCGGCGTCCAGCCGCCCGTGGGACAGGTTGTCCAGCATGGCGAGCTTGCCGGCGAGTTTGACCGGATGGGTGAAGGCGGGGATGGCCGCGCTGGTCCCGAGCCGGATCCTGCTGGTGCGGGCGGCCACGGCGGCGAGGAAGGTCACCGGGTCGGGGCTGTAGCCGCCGTAGGGAAAGAAGTAGTGCTCGACCGTCTTGACGTGCCGGAAGCCCAGATCTTCCGCCAGCTCCGCGAGGTGGAGGCACTCGTCGAAGTATTGCGGGGCCGGCTTGTCGCCGGGACCGACGGTGGGGAAGAAGACTACGCCGAACTCCACGGCGCCTCGCTCTCCAGCGGCCCGGCCGCGTCGTGACGGATGCTCCGGTGGCTGACCAGCCAGCCGTCGTGGTGCGGGACCAGCACGTCGTGCGCCTCCGCGCTGAGGTAGACGGCGAGCCCGCCGCCGGTCGGCGTGGACATCACCAGGGCGTAGTAGGTGGCGCCGAGCCTGCCGTCGGCCTCGTGATCGACCTCCAGCATGCCGAACCAGTGCCGGCGCTGCACCCCCTCCGCGGCGGTGGCGTCGGCGCGCTTGCGGGCGGAGGCGGCGATGGCCTCGCGGCCCTCCAGCCGCTCGCCCTTGACGACCTCCTCGAAGACGCCGTCCTCGGTGAAGGTGGCCGCCCATTCGTCGGTCCTGCCGCGGTCGAGCAGGCGGGTCTGCCTGGCGTAGAACGCCTGGATCTCGGCGTACAGGCCGCCCGGGGAGAGGGGACGGCTCACGACGCCGCTCCCACGGCGCTCTCCGCGTACTTCTTCGCGTGCTCCAGCGTGGCCAGGCTGTTGCCGCTCAGCGCCCGCTGGACCCATGCGCGGGCCGTCTCGACGTCCGCGTCCTCGCCCAGGACGGAGGCGATGGCCTCCTCCTTGATGACCACCGTGTGCTCGCTGGTCGCGGTGGTGCGGCCGTCGTGCTCGGCGAAGGTCCACCGGCCGTTGTGCACCGACAGCAGCGCGGGGAGCACCTGCTGCTTGTAGACGATGGACCGGTGGGGGAAGGTGACGCGTACGGACTCTGTGGTGTGCAGGTCACCCTTGGCCGTACGCGTGTCCAGGCCGAGCACCTGGACGTGGGGCTGCACCTCGCGCAGCGAGACGCGGGCCACGTGCGGCAGCCGCTCGGCCCAGTGCTGCGCCTGGTCGACGAAGTCGAAGACGTCCCGGGCGGAGCCGGCGATCTCGACGCTGTCGGCGAAGACCAGCAGCAACCGGTCCTGGGCCGCTTCACGCTCGGCGACCTGCTTGAGCGCGGCCAGCTCCGCCTCGCTGTTGCGATCGACCGCCCGCGCGATCCACTCGGCGCCGTCCGGATCGTCGCCGACCGCCCGGTAGTCGTGATGCAGCCGGACGAGCGACTCGCCGCCCGGCAATGGTTCGATCTCCCACCGGCCGCCCATCTCGGCGACCGGAGGCTGCGACACCTCCTGGCGGAACGAGATCCGCAGCCCGGCCCGGTCCAGCTCGCGGCGGGACGTCCAGGACTTGACCGTGTCGTTGGCGGTCGCCCAGATGGTGATCCGCTCGGCGGCCCCGTCCGTCTCCAGCCGCTGGACGTGCACGGTCGGCGGGAACACGCGCGGCCAGGCGGTCACGTCGGCGATCAGCTCGTAGACCTTCTCCGCCGGAGCCCGCACCGTGACGCGGTGCTCGGCCCGGTGCGTGCGCGGGTCGGCCATCTCACTCTCCTCTCAGTAGTTGCCCAGGCCGCCGCACACGTTCAGCGCCTGCGCGGTGATCGACGCCGCCGTGTCGGTGACCAGGTAGCCGACCAGACCGGCCACCTCGTCGGGGGTGGAGTAACGGCCCAGCGGGATCTTGGCGTTGAACCTGGTGAGCACCTCGTCGGGCGTGGTCCCCCAGACCTCGGCGTAGCCGTTCCTGACGCGCTCGGCCATCGGGGTCTCGACGTACCCCGGGCAGACGGCGTTCACGGTGATGCCGGACTTGGCCAGCTCCAGGCCGAGCGCCTTGGTCAGGCCGATCACGCCGTGCTTCGAGGCCGAGTACGGGGCGCCGAGGACGACGCCCTGCTTGCCGCCCGTGGAGGCGATGTTGATGATCCGGCCCTGCCTCCGGGCCGCCATGCCGCCGTTGGTCAGCACCTCGCGCGTGACCAGGAAGACGCTGTT
This sequence comes from Nonomuraea jabiensis, assembly GCF_014204795.1. Taxonomy (GTDB): domain Bacteria; phylum Actinomycetota; class Actinomycetes; order Streptosporangiales; family Streptosporangiaceae; genus Nonomuraea; species Nonomuraea jabiensis. The sequence goes on from NZ_JACHMB010000001.1 coordinate 10,718,230, forward strand.
CAGGTTGGTGTTGATGACGTCGAACCAGAGCTCGTCGGTGATCTCGGCGGTCACGCCGCCGCCGTTGCGCCCGGCATTGTTGACCAGGACGTCCACGGGGCCGTGGCGCCGCACCGCGGTCTCGACGAACGTGCGCACGTCGCCGGGGTCGCGCACGTCGGCCGGGACCCCGTCCACCGCCAGCCCCTCCTCGCGCAGCCCTTTGACCACCAGGGCGAGCTGGTCCGCCCTGCGGGCGCAGATGAAGACCTGGTGGCCGGCGGCGGCCAGCGACCTGGTCACGGCCAGGCCGATGCCGCTGGTCCCGCCGGTCACCAGCGCCAGCCTGCGCCGTGCGACCGTGGCCCCCGCAGCCCCGGTGCTGTGCTGTTCGGTCATGCCGTCTCCTCGCTTTCGCGCTGTCCCACCCCGACGGTCACACCCTGGCCTGGAGCCCGGCTGCCGCCCCGCTCGACTCGCGCTCGAACCGGTCCTCGGGGGAGGGGGTGAGCAGGTGGGCGGCGTACTGGAGGGCGGCGGGCTCGAAGCGCAGGGCCACGTGGCCGGCCACGCAGGAGACGTCCCGCCAGGCCCGTTGGAGGGGATCCCCGGCGGCCTGGACGCGGGTGCCCGCGCTGCGGAACAGCCGGTCGGTGGCCTCCCGCAGCAGCTCGACGGCGTACGCGCAGTCGCGGGCGTTGCGTGCCTCGTCCGGCGGGCCGCCCAGCGGGGCGCGATCGGCCGTCTCGGCGGCCCGGTTCAGCAGCAGCCGGGCCGTCTCGACCTCGGTCGCGGACCGCGCGAGCGCCAGCCGGGCGCTCTCGGCCGCGGACGCCTCCGCGCTCAGGCGGGCCCGCCACGCCTGAACGGCGGCCGTCGCGGCGCCGAGCGCGGGCCCGGCGAACAGCAGCCCGCTGACCAGCCGCAACGGCACGGCGTGACACCGCGCCGCCGGCTGCGCGGCCTCGCCCCGGTAGATCCGCTCGCGCGGCACCGACCGGTGCTCCGGGACGAACACGTCCGTCACCGCCACCGTGTCGCTGGCGGTGGCCCGCATGCCGAGCGCCCGCCACGTGGGCCGCACCGTGTACCCGGCGCGCGGGACGGCGAAGAACCTCGCCGCGTTGCCGCCGGCGCCGTCGCCCGGGCCGGTCGGCGCGCACAGCAGGACCCAGTCGGAGAACTCGGCGCCGCTGGTGTAGGCCCACTCCCCGGTCAGCCTCCAGCCGTCGCGCTGGCGCACCGCCCGCCCGGAGGGGATGAGCCCCGCCGCGACCAGCACGTCGGGCCCGCCGCCCCACAGGTCCGCCTGCCCACTCTCCGGCAGGTACGCCCCGAGCCGCGCGGACCCCGCCGCCAGCGAGGCGCACCACGCGACGGACGCGCACCGCTCCCCCACGGCCGCGACAGCGCCGAGCAGCGCGGCGAACCCGCCCGCCGCCCCGCCGTGCCGTTCGGGGACGAAGTGGCGGGCGAAACCGGCGGCCACGATGCCGGACACCGCCTCCTGGGCCGGCTCCCCCGACGCGTCCGCCCGCTCGGCGTGCCGCCCGGCGACGTCGGCCAGCTCGCGCACGGCCCGCTCGCCCGCCGCCACACCTCGCGCCGCAGGCTCCACGGCCGGCCCGCGTGTCCTGACGTTCATTCCGGTCACCTCCCTCTCGCGGCACGCCCGCCGGGGCGCGCCCGAACTCACTGTCACCGGCGTCCCTCTACCGGCGCTCAAGCGCGGGCGGATCCGGCCGCCCGTGCCGGCGGCGGGGACGGGCCGTCTCCAGTCCTTCTCCAGCACGCGTGGACGCCGCCTCCGCGCCCACCGGCCACTCTCGGCCGGTAGACGGGACGAGAAAGGGGTGCTTCGAATGACGGATGCGGAACCGTGGGGCGTGGTGGCGTCGCTGGTCGAAGCGGGCGACCTGGACGGCGGCCACGAGCGCGTGATCGCGGAGATCGGGCCGGAGAAGGTGGCAGGCGTGCTGGTCGCCGAGCTGCTCAGCCGCTGCGGGCCCGCCGCCGAGGAGTCGGTGGTCCGGCTGGAGCTGACCGGTCCTGACGCCGACGGCACCGGCCCGGTCCCCGGTATCGCCTTCGACATCGGCTTCGGGCCCGAGGGCGCGGCCGTGGTGGAGGGTGAGAGGAGCGGGGCCGACGTGCGGATCACGTACCCGATCGCCGACCTGGCGCGGGCGCTGTACGGCACGCGCGCCACCGGGCTGCGCAGGCAGCACGAGCTGCTGGCCCGCTGGCCGGACGACCCCGACCCTGCGGAGGTGCCGCCGCTGCTGGCGCGCAGGCGGCGCGGCGTGCGAGCCGGCCACGCGCTGCTGCGCGAGCTCCGGCCCGTGCCCCCGGCCCTCGACGACCTGGCCGTGACCTTCGGCTCCGACAAGTGGGGAGGTGTGCACTGGTACACGCCGCACTACGAACGCCATTTCGCGCCGCTGCGCGACGCTCCGGTGCGCCTGCTGGAGATCGGCATCGGCGGCTACGACGACCCCCGCGCCGGCGGCGGGTCGCTGCGCATGTGGCAGCGGTACTTCCGCCGGGGCCTGATCTACGGGCTCGACGTGCACGACAAACGGCTGGACGAGCCCCGCGTCCGCACGATCAGGGGCGACCAGAGCGACGGCGCCTTCCTGGCCCGCTTGGGGGCCGGGATCGGCGGGCTGGACATCGTCATCGACGACGGCAGCCACGTCAACAGGCACGTGCTGACCTCGTTCGCGGCGCTCTTCCCGCACGTACGCCCAGGCGGCTGGTACGTCATCGAGGACCTGCAGACCTCCTACTGGCCCTCCTACGGCGGCGGCCCCTCCGCGCCGGGCACCACGATGGGCCTGCTCAGGTCCCTGATCGACGGCCTGCACCACAAGGAGTACGACCACGGGCCCGGCCACGAGCCGTCCTACACCGACGCCCACGTGACCGGCGTGCACCTTTACCACAACATCGCGTTCATCGAGAAGGGTTACAACGACGAGCCCGGTCCCGCGCGCAAGCCCCAGGGGTGAGCCGCGCTCAGCCCTCCGCCGCGGCCAGGGCCTCCAGCCTCGGCACCAGCGCGGCGGGGGCGGGCAGCTCGCGTACGCGCCGCGCCGCCGCCCGCGCGGCGGCGCGTACGGGGCCGTCCTCCAGCAGCTCGGCCAGGACCTTCTGGTCGGCCTCCCCTGGTTCGCGGCTCAGCCCCAGACCCGCGCTGACGACGACGCCCGCATTGAGGTACTGGTCCGCGCCGTGCGGCAGGACGAGCTGCGGCACCCCGGCGGCCAGGGCGGTCAGCGTCGTGCCCGACCCGCCGTGGTGGACGACGGCCGCGCAGCGGGTGAGCACCGAGTGCAGGGGCACCCAGGGCACCTGCCGTACATTGGCGGGCAGCGGCCCGAGCGCGCCGGGCTCCGCCTGACCGCCCAGCGCCAGCACGAACTCCGCGTCGGTCTCCGCCGCGGCGGCCAGCAGCGGAGCCAGCCCGCCGAGCCCGGCCATCTTCGGCACCACGGTGCCCAGCGTGACCAGCACCCGGGGCCGTGCCGCGGGCTCCCAGAGCCAACCCGGCACCTCCCCGCCCGCGTTGTACGGGACATACCGCGCGGACCAGCCCTCCCCGCCGCCGATCATCAGCTCCGGCGGCGCGACGTGGACCGGCTGGACGCGCGGCTCGCGTGGCGGCACGCCGTTGCGGGAGAACAGCTCGGCGAGGTGCGGCAGGTAGCGGCGGGCGAAGCCGGGCTCGGCGACGAAGTTGAAGCCGTGCTCGACGGCCGGCACGCCCAGCGCGGCGGCGACGAGCAGGCCCGCCCCCTGCAGCCGGGAGTACACCACCAGCTCGGGACCCCAGTCGCGGGCCACCCGCAGGGTCTCGTCCGCCATCAGCGCGGAGACCCGCGCGAAGCGCTCGAAGACCAGGTCGGGCGTGGTGGCGCCGGCCTCGGCGATCTTCCTGCCGCGCTCGCGCAGGGTGCGGGCGCGTTCCTCCTGGGTGCCCTGACCCTGCCCGAAGACCGTGGCGGCGATGTCCACGCCGGGCGCCGCGTCCACGACCGGCAGCCCGGCGCGCACCGCGGCGTCCACCGCGCCGTCCGAGGTGACCACCAGCACCTCGTGCCCCGCCGCGCGCAACGCCCAGGCGAGCGGCACGACCGGGAAGAGGTGACCGAGCGCCGGCAGTACGACGACCATGACCCTCATGCTCCTGCTCCCTCCTGCACGCCGCACGTCACCTCACGAATCCACGACCGCCCGCGTCCGGTCTCATGCATCGAAGTCCACCTTCTCGGCCAGCTCGCGCCACGGTTCCCAGCCTGCGACGCGCTCGCGCAGAACGCGCGGGGCGAGCTCGGCCGCACCGCGGCCGAGCAGCAGGCGCAGCGGCGGCGGGTCGGCGTCGAGGACCTCCAGCAGCGCCTGCCCGAGCCTGGCCGGATCGCCTGGCTGCAGGTGCGCGTACACCCCCGACAGCCCGTGCCGCCGTTTGGCCAGCACGTCGTCATAGGCGGCCAGCGGCACGGCCCTGACCATGCTGCCCGCGCTCCACTCGGTGCGGAACTCGCCCGGCTCCACGATCGTCACCCGGATGCCGAAGCCGGCCACCTCCTGGGCCAGCGTCTCGCTCAGCCCTTCCAGCGCCCACTTGCTCGCGCAGTAGAGGCCGAGGTTGGGGTAGGTGGTGACGCCGGCGATGCTCGACATCTGGAAGATGTGGCCCCCGCCCCGGCGGCGCAGCACCGGCAGCACCGCCTGGACGCACCACAGCGCGCCGAAGAAGTTGACCTCCAGCTCCTCGCGCGCCTGGGTTTCGGAGACCTCCTCCACGGCCCCCGCCAGACCGTGACCGGCGTTGTTGACCAGGACGTCGATGCCGCCCGCCAGCTCCACCGCCCGCTCGACGGCGGCGAAGACGGCCTGCCGGTCGGTGACGTCGAGCGGCAGGGCGACGGCGCGGTCGCCGTGCGCGGCGACCAGGTCGTTGAGCGCGGCCGGCTTGCGCGCGGTGGCGATCACGGTGTCGCCCGCCGCCAGGGCCGCCTCGGCGACCGCTCGGCCGAGGCCGCGTGAGGCACCCGTGACGAGCCAGCGGCGCGGCCGTGAAGTGGTGTCGGTCATGCCGTCACCATGGGCGGGGCCGCTCGATTCCGGCTACACGGCCGCTGGACCGAGCCATGTGGAGCGATTCGCTCCGAACGGAGCGCACCGCTCCATTTAGTGTTACGATGCCCTCCAATCCGCCGCCCAGAAGGGAATCCCCATTGTCCGGCGCTCCTCTGAAACTGGCCGTGATCATCGGCAGCACCCGCGAGGGCCGCTTCGGCTCCATCGTGGGAAGCTGGCTCGTCGACCGGGTCCGCGACCACGGCGGCTTCGAGCTCGACGTCATCGACCTGGCCGAGGTGTCCCTGCCGATCGTCCAGCAGAAACACCCGGTCAGCACCGGTGAGTACCCCGAGCGGGAAGTACGCGACTTCGCCGCCCGCATCGGCGCCGCCGACGCCTTCGTCGTGGTCACGCCGGAGTACAACCACGGTTATCCCGCCTCGCTGAAGCTCGCCATCGACTCCGTCCACCCCGAGTGGTGGGCCAAGCCCGTGGCCTTCGTCTCCTACGGCGGCTACGCGGGCGGCCTGCGCGCCGTCGAACAGCTCCGGCTCGTCTTCGCCGAGCTGCACGCCACCACGATCCGCGAGACGGTCAGCTTCCACATGGCCTACACCCAGTTCGACGAGACCGGCAGGCCGCACGACGCCGAGAGCGTCAACGCCGCCGCCAAGCTCCTGCTCGACCAGCTCGGCTGGTGGGGCGAGGCGCTGCGGGCGGCGCGGGCGGCCCGCCCCTACGTCTGCTGACCGCCCGCCCGGGCCGGCGACGGCCCGCTCAGTCCGTACGCCGCCAGTAGACGCCGAAGGTGTCTATCGGCACGATCTCGTCCTTGATCCCGAACGTCGCCCGGTAGTCGTGCACCGCCTCCCGGCAGGCTCCGATGGCGTAGTCGTCGATGATGGCGAAGCCGCCGGGCGACAGCCTCGGGTAGAGATTCACCAACGCGTCGGTGGTCGACTCGTACAGGTCGCCGTCGAGCCGGATGACGGCCAGCGGCCCGGGAGGCGCCGTGGGCAGCGTGTCCTTGAACCAGCCCTTCAGGAACTTGACCTGGTCGTCGAGCAGGCCGTACCGCGCGAAGTTCTCCTTCACCGCCTCCAGCGACACCGCGAGCACGTGGTTGTAGCGGTGCACCGCCAGCCTGCGGTCGGCCTCGTGACTCTCCTCTCCCGTCACCGGCATGCCCTCGAAGGAGTCGGCCAGCCACACCGTGCGGTCGGTGACCCCGTGGGCCTGCAGGATCGCGCGGATCAGGATGCACACGCCGCCGCGCCACACCCCGGTCTCGACGAAGTCGCCCGGCACCCCGTCCTCCAGCACCTTCTCCACCGCCCAGTGCACGTTGTCCAGGCGCTTACGGCCCACCATGGTGTGGGCCACGGTGGGCCAGTCGAGCCCGATCTCCCGGATGTCGTCCCGGTAGCCCGAGATGCCGTGCTCGGCGGCGGGGTCGGGGAAGGTCGGGTCCTGGTAGATGACGTTCGTCAGGATCTTCTTGAGCAGTTCCAGGTAGAGCTGCGTCCCGTCGGGCATGTGATCTCCTCGTGGCAGGGGCCGGCGGCCGGATGGGGGGATCCTCGCCGCCGGGGCTCGAATACGGTTCGAGCCAGGCCGCTCCACCAGCACTCCAGCGGCGCTCCACCGTGGCTCGAGTGGCGGGAGAGATGCCGTTGTTAACGTGGAGATCATGATCGTCTTGTCCTCTCCGCCGCGCCGGTGAGCCGGTATCTCCTTCAGCGCCTGCTCTCCCTGGCCCTGGTCCTGCTCGTCGCGGTGTCGCTCTCGTTCGCACTCGTGCACCTCCTCCCCGGAGACCCCGTGGAGCTGATGCTCGACGGGAATCTCGGCGGGTTGCAGGCCACGCCGGAGCAGGAGGCCGCGCTGCGTCACGAGCTCGGGCTGGACCGGCCGATCGCGGAGCAGTACCTGGCCTTCCTCGGCAACGCGCTGACCGGCGACTTCGGCAGGAGCATCGCCTCCGGCCAGCCTGCGGTCCTGGCCATCGCCGAGGCGGCGCCCGCCAGCCTCGCTCTGCTGGCGCTCGCGCTCCCGCTGTCGCTGCTGGCCGGCGTGGCCGTCGCGGTGGCCGCCACGCTGACGCGCCGGCGCGTCCTGAGCGGCGCGCTCGCGGGGCTGGCCGTGCTGGGCGTGTCGATGCCGGGCTATTGGCTGGGCATCCTGCTGATCGAGGGGCTGTCGTTCCGGCTGCCGCTCTTCCCCGCCACCGGCAACGAGGGCCTGCGCAGCCTGGTGCTGCCGGCCATCACCCTGGCGGTACCCAGCGCGGGGATGATCGCCCAGGTGCTGCGCGGCAGCCTGCGCCACGCGCTCGCCGAGCCGTACGTCACCACGGCCCTCGCCAAGGGCGCGAGCCCGGTCCGGGTGAACCTGCGCCACGCCCTTCGTAACGCGGCCCTGCCCGCGGTCACGGTCGTCGGCATGCTGACCGGCGGGCTGATCGGGGGCGCGACCGTGGCGGAGATCGTGTTCGGGCGGGCCGGGCTGGGCCGGTTGCTGGTGACGGCCATCGCCCACCGGGACATGACGGTCGTCCAGGCGATGGTCGTCTTCGTCGGCGCCGCCTACATCGTGCTCAACCTGCTCATCGACCTGCTCTACTCGTGGCTCGACCCGCGGGTGACCGCGGGCCGCCCGGCCGGGAGGACCACCTGATGCCGTCGTTCATCCGGCGGCCGGCGACGGTTCTGTCCGCGCTGGCCGCCGTCGCCATCGGGTTCTGCGCGCTGTTCCCCTCCGTCGTGGCGCCCTACGGGCCGCACGAGGGCGACCCCGTGCGGGCCCTCCTGCCCCCGGGCGGCGCTCACCCGTTCGGGACCGACCAGCTCGGCCGCGACCTGTTCAGCGAGATCGTCTGGGGCGCCCGGCCCTCGCTGCAGGTGAGCCTGCTGGCCACGGCACTGGCGCTGGTCGCCGGCGCGCTGCTCGGGCTGGTGGCCGGTTACGTGGGCGGGCTGCTCGACGGGCTCGTCATGCGGGCGGTGGACGTGCTGATGGCCGTTCCCACCATGCTGATGATCCTCGTCGTCATCGCCGTGCTCGGCAGCGGCACCACCAACATCGCCATCGCGGTGGCGCTGGCCACGGTGCCCACCTTCGCCCGGCTCATGCGGGCCGAGGTGCTGCGCGTCCGCACCCGGCTCTACGTCAAGGCCGCCATCGCCGCGGGGGTGCGCACGCCGGTCGTCCTGCTCCGCCACGTCGTGCCCAACGCCGCCGCGCCGGTCCTCGCCTACGCGGTGCTGGCCGTCGGCGGATCGCTGCTGGCCACCTCCGGGCTCGGCTTCCTCGGTTTCGGCGCCCCGCCGCCGAACGCCGAATGGGGAGCCCTGGCCGCCGCGGGCCGCGACTTCGTGGGCACGTGCTGGTGGCTGACGACGTTCCCCGGGCTCATGGTGGTGCTCACCGTGCTGGCCGCGACGGGGCTCAGCCAGACCCGTCCCGAGGGCACCGCGGCGGTGCCCAGGTGAGCGGCGGGGAGGAGTTGCTGCGCATCACGGACCTGCGGGTCTCCTACCGGAGCGGCCCCGCCGTCGAGGGCGTCGACCTCGTCGTCGGCGAGGGCGAGATCGTCGCGGTCGTCGGCGAGTCCGGCTCGGGCAAGAGCACCACGGCGCACGCCGTGCTCGGGCTGCTGCCCGCCGGAGGGCGGATAAGCGGTGGCCGGGTGCTGTTCCGCGGCGAGGACCTGACCCTCGCCGGTCATCGGCGGATGCGTCAGATCCGTGGCAGGGAGATCGGCCTGGTGCCGCAGGACCCGATGGTCTCGCTCAACCCCGTCACGCGGGTGGGCACGCAGGTCGCCGAGACACTGCTGGTCCACGGCCTGGCCGAGCGGCGGCAGGCGCGGGAGCGGGCCGTGGAGCTGCTCGGCGAGGTCGGCCTGCCCGATGCCGCGGCCTGCGCCCGCCGCTACCCTCACGAGCTGTCCGGCGGCATGCGCCAGCGCGTGCTGATCGCCGTCGCGCTCGCCGCCGGGCCCCGGCTGCTGATCGCCGACGAGCCGACGAGCGCGCTCGACGTCACCGTGCAACGCCAGATCCTCGACCACCTCACCACGCTCACCCGCCGGTCGGGCACGGCCGTCCTCCTCGTCACCCACGATCTGGCGCTGGCGGCCGAGCGGGCCGGCAGGGTGGTCGTGCTGCACGAGGGGCGGTCGGTGGAGAGCGGGACGGCGGCCAGGATCCTGCGCGCGCCGGACCATCCGTACACGCGCCGCCTGATCGCGAACGCCCCGAGCCTCGCTCCCCCGCCGCCGCGGCCCGCCGCCCCCGCTCCTGACGAGCCCCTGCTGTCAGTGGAGGGCGTCACCAAGGTGTTCGGCGCGCCCGGCGAGGCGGTGGTCGCCGTGGACGACGTGACGCTGAGCGTGCGGCGGGGCGAGACGCTGGCCCTGGTCGGCGAGTCGGGCTCGGGCAAGTCCACGCTGGCGCTGATGGCGCTGTGCCTGCTCCCGCCGACGCGGGGCCGGATCGTGTTCGACGGGGACGACGTGGCCGCGGGCGGGCGCGGCGGCCTGCGGCGGTTCCGCCGCCGGGTGCAACCGGTGTTCCAGGACCCGTACTCCTCGCTCGACCCGCGGCGGAGCGTCGGCGACAGCGTGGCCGAGCCGCTGCGCGCGTTCGGCGTGGACGACCGTGCCGGTCGCCGGGCCCGCGTCGCCGAGCTGCTCGACCGGGTCGCGCTGCCCGCCTCGGTCGCGCGGCGGCGGCCCGCGGAGCTGTCCGGCGGCCAGCGGCAGCGGGTGGCCATCGCACGTGCCCTGGCGCTCGGCGCGGAGCTGGTCGTCTGCGACGAGCCGGTCTCGGCGCTGGACGTGACCGTGCAGGCCCAGGTGCTCGACCTGCTCACCGATCTGCAGGCCGAGCTCGGCCTCAGCTACCTGTTCATCTCCCACGACCTGGCGGTGGTACGGCAGATAGCCGACCGGGTGGCCGTGATGCGGTCCGGGCGGATCGTCGAGAGCGGCCCCGCCGCCGACGTCCTGCGCGAGCCCCGGCACGCCTACACCCGGACGCTGCTCGACGCCGTCCCCGTCCCCGCACAACCGACCATCGAGGAGCCCGCATGACCTCCGTCCCAGCGTTCGCCAGCCCCGTGGACCTCGACGTCCACGGCAGGTACGACCCGTTCCGCGGGCTGCCCGACCGCAGCGCGCCCCCCGCGTACGTCTTCGACGGCCGGATCGGCGACGACGCTCACCCGGCCGAGCCCGGCAGGTACCACCTCTACGTGGCGCTGTCGTGCCCGGTGGCCCAGCTCGCCAGGATCGCCCGGCTGCTGCTCGGCCTGGAGAAGGTGATCGGCGTCTCGGTCGTGGACGACGAGCGGGACGGCCGCGGCTGGGCCTTCAGAGAGCGTCGGGGCCCCGACGAGGTCAACGGCTTCACCCTGCTCAGCCAGGCGTACGAGGCCACCCAGCCCGGTTACTCCGGGCACATCTCGGTGCCGGTGCTGTGGGACCGGCACGAGGGCCGCATCCTGAGCAACGAGTACTTCCACATCCTGCGCGACCTCGGCACCCGGTTCGGCGAGCACGCGACGAGCGAGGTCCAGCTGTACCCGCCGGAGCTGGCCGCGCGCATCGACGCGATCAACACCCTCGTCCACGAGGAGATCTCGCTGGCCCTGTCGGCCACCGACAAGCGCCACGAGGATGTGCGTCCGCAGGTGATCGCGGCGCTGGACCAGTTCGAGGCACGCCTGTCGACGCACCGCTACCTGCTCGGCGCCGCGATCACCGAGGCGGATCTGCGCTTCTACACGACCTTGGTCCGCTTCGACCAGGGCGCGAACGCGCTGTCGGTCATCACCGGGCGGCCGCTCCCGTCGTGGCCGCGGCTGCTCGGTTACCTCCAGGACCTGTACGCGCTGCCCGCCTTCCGCGACACCACGCTCGTCGTGCCCGAGTATCTGGCGGCCGGGCAGCCGTAGCCGCCACGGGCCGGATCATCCGGCCCGCTGTTCTTTCAAGGCCGAGGAACCCCCGTGCCCGCGCGTTCCTCGGCGTAGGCGCGGGCGCGTTCGGCCACCACGACGCTGTTCCCGCCCAGTGCCTTGCGGATCCACTCCCGCGCGCCGGCCACGGTCGTGCCCTCGCCGAGCACGGCCGCGACACCGGAGGGCCGGATCACGACCGTGTGCGCCGCGGTCACCGCCACGGACCCGCCGGACTCCTCGATCGTCCAGCGCAGCACGTGCAGCGTGGCCAGCGGCGGCAGCAACCGGTGCTTCTCCACGATGGCCCGGCCGGGGAAGCCGACCCGCACCGCCTCGGTGGTGCGGACCGGGCCGCCGGGACCCGCGTTGTCGATCTCGATGAACCGGCCGTGCGGGCCGGCGGGCCGGGCGGAGGCCGCCGCGACGTGCGGGACGACCCGCGGCCACTCCTCCACCCGGTGCAGGAAGTCGTAGACGTCGCTCGCCGCGCCCGCGATCCGTACGGTGTCGGCGAACTCCAGGTGCACCTCCGGCTGCCCGGTCTCCTCCTCGGCCGCGATCCGGACGGGTTCGAGATCGGCCTCGCCGCGCAGCCTGCTCTCGCCCTCGCCCAGCGGCTCGGCCGTCCAGGTCCCGCCGATCGGCGGCCCGAGGCCGTCGCTCTGGAACCTCACGGAGCCGGTGCCGCCGTCGTACCCGACGACGGCCTCGGCGATCTCGTCGTCGCGCAGCCACCACACGCGGGCACTCCCGCCGTCGATCGGCTCGGCGTGCACCACTGACGGGAAGACTCGCGGCCAGGCCGCCACGTCGGTCAGCAACCGCAGGACGGTCGTGGCGGGGGCTCGTACCGTCGTGCTCGGAACGTCTGACATCGCCGCCCCCTCAGTGGCCGTGCCGGAGCGTGACGGACACGTGATCGACCTGGATCGAGATGCCCTGCCCCCACAGCCGGTTGCTCTCCAGGCTCTCGTCGTCGTAGAACTCCGCGGGCGTCGGCGCCCCCACGCGCGGCGCGTAGTAGACGTCGGGCAGGCTCGACAGGCGCACCAGCCCCCGCCCGTCGCGGCCGGCGCCGTCGAGGAAGGTGACGGTGCTGAAGCCGCAGTAGAGCTGGCGCGGCTGGGCGAGCTGCGGCGTGCCGCCGTGGTCGGTGAGCAGGTATTTGCGGTCGAAGGCCGGCTCGCCGATGCGGTCGAGCCTCAGCACCCGCCGCCCGTCCACCACCCAGCTCACCACACCCGCGTCCTTGTCGAACTCGATGGCCAGGCTGTTGGTCTGTGACGGCACCCGCGGCGTGACGGGGATGGCGTAGAAGAAGGAGGCGTGGTTCTGGCCGGGCTTGGGCTGCCGGGCGTAGGCGGCGTAGATGAGCTGGTTGGTCACGAAGTACGTGAACACCGAGCCGGTCTCGGGATCGGCCGACTGCACGGTCGCCGAGGCCAGCCGTAAATCGCGGTCCGGGTCGCCGGCCAGGTTGCCGAAGGGGTGGCCGGCGGTGCCGAAGGTGCGCACCGCCAGCGAGACCTCGCACCTGAAGACCGAGCCGGCCGGCACGTCGAACCCGCGGAACCCGTTGGAGGAGGTGTGGTTGACCGTGGCCCCCCACTTGACCTCGTCGCTGGCGCCGAGCCCGCCGTCGTCCTCCTGCGGGGTGGTGTAGACGAAGGCGGGCTCGCCGGTGGCCGGGTTGGTGCCGGACGCACGTACGTTCAGCCCGTCGGCCGAAGTGGTGGGGATCCCGTCGCGGGCCACCACCCAGGTGTTCACCGTGTCGAAACCTGCGCGGAAGTCGTCATGGAAGAGACGCTCGACGCGTCCCGTGACCGTCGCGGAAGCCGGAGCGGCCATGACCGCGACCAGAGCCGCCGAGGCGAGGACGCTCCCCATCGCGCGGTACAGACTCCTCATTCATTCTCCCTGTTCTGAGCAGCCGAAGATCGGCCTTGCAGCGGAGATTGAACGGGGAGCCGGTCGAGGACGCGTCGAGCGCGACTCGACCTCGCTCGTCGACGGCCCGTATAACCTCGCTCAGCCCACCGTCAGCACGACCTTGCCGCGCCCGTGCCCGAGATCGACCCGCTCGTGGGCCTGGACGGCGTCCGTCAGCGGGAACGCGGTGGTCGGCAGGATCAGCTCCTTGCGCGCGGCCAGGCCGGCCAGGTGAGCGAGGGTCTCCACGGAGCGGGCGCCCGACAGCCGCCTGATCCCATGTTTCGCGATGGCCTCCTCGGCGTCGACGAGCGTGCCGATCCGCCGGCGATCCTGGACCAGCTCGACCGAGACGTCGGTGGCCTCGCCGCCGATCGCGTCGAGCGCCGCGTCCACCCCGTCGGGCGCGGCCTCCCGGATCCGGTCGGCCAGGCCGGGGCCGTAGGTGACGGGCGTGACGCCCAGCGAGCGCAGATAGTCGTGGTTGGCCTCGCCGGCCGTGCCGATCACCTTCGCGCCGCGCAGGACGGCGAGCTGGGCGGCGACCGTGCCGACCCCGCCCGCGCAGGCGTGGATGAGGAACGTCTCTCCGGCCGCCACGCCCAGCTCTTCGACGAAGCCGTACGCGCCCTGCCCCACCACGGACAGCGCGCCGGCGATCTCCCACGACAGATCCGCCGGCTTGACGGCGAGCTGGGTCGCGGGTACGACGATCACCTCCGCGTACGCGACGAGGAGCGCCCAGCCCAGCACCTCGTCACCCGCCGCGAACCCGGTCACGCCCTCGCCGACCGCGTCGACCACTCCGGCGAACTCGTTGCCGAGCCGCTGCGGGAACGCCGCGGGGAAGAACTCGCGCAGTTCCCCGGCACGGAGCTTGGCGTCGAACGGCGCCACGCCTGCGGCACGGATTCTGACCCGGACCTCGCCGGCGCCGGGCTCGGGCTCGGCGATGTCGATGGGGTGGAGCACCGTGGGGGCGCCGTACTCGGAGAACGCGATCGCAACAGGCACGTGAGACCTCCTTGAGGACATGCCGCGGGCCGCCCGGTGCGCCGGGCGGTGCGGGGATGCGGAACCACGGGCCGGCGCGGCGCTGCGCGGCCCGGTCGTGCGCGGGGCGGAGGGAGCGCCTCAGCCCGGGTCGGTGTCCGGCTCCTTGGAGCGGCTCTTCATCGCCTTCTCGATCTCCTGCCAGTCGGTGGCCGGCGCGCCCAGCCGGTGGGACCCCTCCGGGCGCAGGCCGTCCAGCACGATGCCGAGGAAACGGCGGCTGAGCGCGGCCGCCGTCTCGCCCTTCTCCGCGCGCCGCTCACGCAACGCGTGGAGCAGGGTGATGATGTCATCGGCGTTGACGTCGGGACGCACGACCCCGGCCTCCTGCGCGCGGTCCACGAGCGTCTGGATGGCCTCACGGGCCCGCTTGCTGGCGGCCAGCACGTCCTCGGTGATCTCGAAGGTGCCGGCGAGCCTGGGCGAGCCGTCCACGCCGGCCTCCACGCAGGCGGTGACGAAACCCTCGAACCCCTCCCAGGCGTCATCGACGACGAGACCGCGCTCGGCCTCCTGCCAGGTCTGCTCCATGTGCGCCAGCGACAGGGCGCGCATCAGGTCTTCCTTGCTCGGATAGCGCCGGTACAGAGTGCCCATGCCGACGCCCGCGCGCTCCGCGATGACCGACACCGGAGCCTCGGGCCCCAGCTCGACGAAGACGGCCCGGGCGGCGGCGAGAATGCGCTGGTCATTGCGGCTGGCGTCGGACCGGCGCGGCCCTCGTCCAGCGGTGCTCCCTCTCACATCCCGAGACTAACATAGAACGGAGCCCTCCACTCCGTGTACGGTGACCGGTATCGCCGCTCGCGGAAGAGAGGTCGTCATGCCTTTCCCGTTGCGTCTGGTCTCCCGCCGCCACGTGGACTACTGCCGGATCGCCGGCCAAGCCTGTCACTGACCCCGGCCCCTCCCCCAGCACGCCACCCGATCCCGGCGGCGACCGCCACCGGGCCGCTCAAGCGCGCCTTGAGTTCGCACGTTTCACGTTCTCGACAGGAGCTCCGACAAGTGACAGTCGTGTCACCGGCAGGCCGCGGCCTCTGCGCGGTCCTCGCCTTCGCCCTCACCCTCGCCGCGGCCGGCTGCGGCGGCTCGGCGGAAGGAGTGGGCAGCGCCGCCACCACCCCCCGCCCCGGCGGAACCCTCAAGATCGCCGTGTCCGAGGACCCGGTCTGTCTGGACCCGCCGCAGGCGAACTTCTCCTCAGCCGTCAACGTCATGCGCCAGCTCTTCGACACGCTCACCGACCAGGATCCCCGCACCGGCGAGATCAAGCCGTGGCTGGCCACCTCCTGGGAGATCGGCCCCAAGGCCACCTCCTTCACGTTCCACCTGCGTAAGGGAGTGACGTTCAGCGACGGCGCACCCGTGAACGCGGCCGCGGTCAAGGCGAACCTCGACGAGGTGGTCAAGCTGGGCGCGAAGTCGCTGTTCGCCTCCACCTACCTGTTCGGCTACAAGGGCACGACCGTGGTGGACGAGCACACCGCCCGGGTCGAGTTCAAAAGCCCCAACGCCCAGTTCCTCCAGGCGACCGCGACCACCTCGCTGGGGCTCAGCTCCCCGGCGTCGCTGGCCAAGCCGGCCGCCGACAGGTGCCGGGCGCCGATCGGCTCCGGCGCCTTCGTGCTGGACAAGCTGCAGACCAACCACAGCGTCACGGTGAAACGGCGAGCCGGGTACGCCTGGCCCTCGTCGCTGGCCGCCCACCAGGGTGAGGCGTACCTGGAGGCGGTGGAGTTCCGTATCGTGCCCGAGCAGGGGGTGCGTACCGGGGTGCTGACCTCCGGCCAGGTGCAGGCGATCACCGACGTGCAGCCGGTCACCGAGCGGCAGTTCCGGCAGGGCGGATTCCAGGTGCTGAGCCGCTACAACCCGGGCCTTCCGTACGCCCTCTACCCCAACACGTTCCGGCCGCTGCTCGGCGACGAGGCGGTGCGCAAGGCCATCAGCAAGGGCATCGACCGCAAGCAGGTGGTGGACGTGGTCCTGACGCCCACCTACCGCCCGGCGACCAGCATCCTGACCAGCTCCACCCCGGCCTACGTCGACCTCGGCAAGGACCTGGCTCACGACCCCGCCGGGGCCGCGGCGCTGCTGGACGGGGCAGGCTGGAAGCCCGGCCCCGACGGGATCCGGCAGAAGGACGGCCGGAAGCTGAGCCTGAACGTGTACTTCACCACCGGCTTCAACCCGAACACCACGATCCTCGAACTGCTGAGCCAGCAGCTCCGCAAGATCGGCGTGGATCTTCAGCTACGGCCGGTGGACGCGGCCGGGTTCGGCGAGGCCCAGGCGAAGAAGCAGATCGACTTCCGCTGGGGCAACAGCACCAGGGCCGACCCCGACATCCTGCGCACGGTCTTCTCCACGAAGTTCTCCGCCGCCGCCTACCTGCCGCCCACCGACCTCGACGACCGGCTCGACCAGGAGGTCAAGACGCTCGACCAGGCCGGGAGGGCCGAGGTGGTGGGCGAGATCCAGCGGACCGTCCTCGACCGCGGCTACGCCATCCCCGTCTTCGAGCTGGCCCAGGTCGTGGGGGTGTCGAAGGCGGTGCGAGGGCTGACCCTGGACCCGTCCGTACGGCTGCGCCTGCACGACGCCTGGCTGGCCTCGTGAGCGGCGGGGGCGCGGTGCCGCTGTCCGTCCTGGACCTGTCGCCCATCACCTCGGGCGGCACGGCGGCCGGCGCCCTGCGCGAGACCCTGGACCTGGCCCGCCACGCGGAACGGCTCGGCTACTCCCGCTACTGGATCGCCGAGCACCACCTGAGCCCCAGCGTGGCCGCCGCCGCCCCGGCCGTGCTGATCGCGCTGGTGGTCTCGGCGACCGACCGCCTGCGGGTCGGCTCGGGCGCGGCGCTGATCGCCAACTCCACGCCGTTGCTGCTCGCCGAGCAGTTCGGCACGATCGCGCAACTCCATCCCGGCCGCGTGGACCTGGGGCTGGGGCGTTCCGGCTCCAGGCGGTTCGCGGAGGTCGCGGCCGAGTCCGGCAAGGCCCCGCCGGGCGGGGTCCTGGCGACCGCTCCCGGCACGGTGGTGAACGGCGTCGTGATCCCCGCCAGGACCAGCGTCTCCTTCGACACCGAGCTGTTCCGGGTCAAGGCCCGGCTGCTCGGCCAGGTGGACGGCGCCGACGACGACTACTCCGGTCAGGTGCGGGACGTGCTGAGCTTCCTGCGCGGCGACTACCGCACCGACCAGGGGGTCGCCCTGCGGGCGCTGCCCGCGGAGGACGCCGACCTGCAGGTGTGGATCCTCGGGTCGAGCGCGGGGGCCAGCGCCGCGGCCGCCGGGGAGCACGGCCTGCCCTACGCGGCCAACTACCACCTGGGCGGGGCGACCGTGCTGGAGTCGGTGGCGGCCTACCGGGCGGCGTTCCGGCCGTCGGAGGGGCTGGCGAAGCCGTACGTGATGGTGTCGGCGGACGTGATCGTGGCCGAGAACGACGAGAGCGCCGCCCGGCTGGCGGCGCCGACCGCGCTGTGGGTGCTGAACATGCGACGGGGGCTGGCGACGGGGCCCTTCCCCAGCACGGCCGAGGCGGAGGCGCACGAGTGGACCGACGAGGAGCGGGCCTACGTGGCCGACCGGATCAGCACCCAGATCGCCGGCTCGCCCGCCACGGTCGTGTCGCGGCTGCGCCGCCTGGCGGACGTCACGGGGGCCGACGAGCTGCTCGTCACCACGATCACCGCACGTCACGCCGATCGCGTGCGCTCCTACGAGCTGCTGGCCAAGGCGTGGAAATGAGGGGCTCGATCGGCAGTCGAGTGAGCTTCGGCAGCGGCACCAGGGACCGGTACCACGATGGCGGCCACGAAGACCCTCCAGGAAGGAAAGAGCATTGGCGCAACCGGACAAGCACGAAGTAGAGCACCGGGGCACCGCGCACGCTCCGGCGAAGACCGTCTACGGTCTGCTCGCGGACCTGACCGTGTGGCCGCGGATCTTCCCGCCGATCGTCCACGTGGAGTATCTGGAGCGGACGGCGGAGCGCGAACGGGCCCGGATCTGGCTCCACGGCGGCCAGGACGTCCGCCAGTGGGTGGCGCTGCGGACCCTGGTTCCCGAGTCCTTGAGCGTCTTCTACCGGCAGGAGGTGGCCCAGCATCCCGTCGCCGACATGGGCGGCGGCTGGATCGTCGAACCGGACGGGCCTGAGCGGTCGCTGGTACGGCTGCTGCACGACTACCGGCCTGTCAGCGAGGACTCCGTGCCCTGGATCGACGAGGTGCTCGACAAGAACAGCGACGCGGAGCTGACCGCGCTGCTCGCAGCGGCCGGGCTGGAGCCCCGGGCGTCCGAGCTGCTGCTCGAACTGCAGGACAGCGTTCACGTGGCCGGCTCCGCGCAGGCGGTCTACGACTTCCTGTACGACGGGAGCAGGTGGCACGAGCACTTCGAGCACCTCGCCCGCTCGGAGGTCCGGCCGGCCGGCGAGGAGGCGCACCTCCTCGAACTGGAGTCCCCGGACAAGGACGGCAACCCGCACACCACCCGTCAGGTACGGGTCGGGATCCCCGGCCGGAAGATCGTCTACAAGCAGCTCGTGATTCCGCCCCTGTCGAGTGGGCACACGGGCGAATGGTCCATCGAGGAGCGCCCGGACGGCGTGGAGGTGACCGCGCGCCAGACCATCGTGATCCGCGAGGAGGGCATCGCCGAAGTGCTCGGCCCGGAGGTGAGCCTCGCCGACGGCCGGGCGTGGATCGAGCGGGCGCTGGGAGGGAACGCGCGCCTGATTCTGGAGCGGGCCAAGGCACACGTGGAATCGGCCTAACGGGAGATCGCCGCGGAATCGTTTCCGCGGCGATTCACGAGCGCTATCGAGAATCGGCGATAGCGCTATTCGGCGTTGGCCGGGGCGCGCCCTAATTAACCGGAGAATGCAACAGGTAAAATCTGAATCCACCTGCCAAGAAACGTGACAATCGATTGCGAACCACTTAGTATCCATATAACCCGCAAATTTGGTAGGGAAAGTTCTAAACAAGCCGCCGCCGA
Source organism: Nonomuraea jabiensis (assembly GCF_014204795.1). GTDB lineage: Bacteria > Actinomycetota > Actinomycetes > Streptosporangiales > Streptosporangiaceae > Nonomuraea > Nonomuraea jabiensis. The sequence continues at coordinate 10,737,258 of NZ_JACHMB010000001.1, forward strand.
GGACCCGGGGCGGACGCCACAGAACGGAGGCCCGTCATGCACGTCAGGGTGCTAGGCGCACTGCATGTCGAACAAGACGGGGTCGACATCACTCCCAGCGCCCACAAACCCCGGCAGATCCTGTCGTTACTGGCGCTCAACTCCAACCGCGTCGTGCCGAACGCCGGTCTTATGGAAGAGCTCTGGGACGACAATCCGCCGCGCAGCGCGGTGACGACGCTGCAGACGTACATCATGCAATTGCGCAAAAGCATGGCCGGGGCAATGGAAGTCCCCACCTCCGTCGTCGTCAAGGAGAATCTGATCACGACCCCCGGCGGTTATCTGCTGCGACTGCCGCCCGAATCCATCGACCTGCACAGGTACGAAACGCTCGACGCGCGCGGGCGCGACGCGCTCGATGCCGACGACGTCGCCGAGGCCGTGCGGCTGTTCGACGAGGCGTTGCGGCTGTGGCACGGCACGGCCCTGGTCGACGTGCCGCCGGGGCCGCTGTTGCAGCGCGAGATCGTCCGCATGGAGGAGGCGCGGTTCGGCACCATCGAGAAGCGGATCGAGGCCAACCTCCGGCTCAACCGGCACAGCGAGATGCTCGGCGAGCTGCGCGCGCTGTGTATGGAACACCAGTTGCACGAGTCGCTCCAGGCGCAGTACATGATCTGCCTGCACCACTGCGGGCGGCGGGACGAGGCGCTGGCCGCCTTCCGCACGCTGCGCTGGAGCCTGATCAAGGAATTAGGGCTGGAGCCGTCGGTAAAGCTCCAGCGGCTGCACCGCGCCATCCTCGCCGACGACCCCATCCTGCACCGCACACCCTCCTTCTTCCGCCTGCCCCCCGCGCACGCCGGGACGCCGGAGCGGGCCAAGACGCCCACCCCGGTGAGCGTGAACGCCACCGAGAAGGAGGGCGGCGAGCGCGCCCGCGGCAAGCCGTCGCGCCGCCGCAAGGCGCAGCACCGGCGCCGGCGCGGCTAGAGGTGTCCCGGGTCAGGAACGGCGCACCCGGGCCAGCCAGCCCGGCACGTCCACCTCCCGCAGCGGGTCACGCGGGTCGAGGCAGGTGAAGGGAGCGGCCTGGATCTCCTCGACGTGCCAGCCGTCGCCGAAGGCCGTGCGGTAGTCGGCCTGCCCCGCTCCCGGAGGGAAGCCCTCGGTCGGCGTGTCGGAGAGCGACAGGACGTGCACCCGGGCCCCGGGACGGCAGGCCCGGTGCAGGGCGGCGGTGTAACGGGCGCGGGCCTCGCCGTCGAACAGGTGGAACAGGCCCGTGTCGACCACGGTGGCGTACCCTTCCCCTCGCCCGCCGAGGCGCAACGCGTCGCCGAGTTCGAACGTGGCCGCGATCCCGCGCTCCTCCGCCTTGGCCCGCGCCTCGCTGATCGCCGCCGGCGAGCTGTCGATCCCCAGCACGTCGTAGCCGAGCGCGGCCAGCAGCAGCGTGTGCTCGCCCGTGCCGCAGCCCGCGTCCAGCACGGGCCCCTCGATCAGCCCGGCGCGCTCCAGCCGGACCACGACCTCCTGGGGGTGCCCCACGTCCCAAGGCGGTGCCTGCCGCCGTGCCTTGGCGCGGTACGCCTCCTCGAAAGGGTCCTTCTCCCCCATCCCGTCTCCTCTCCCTCGCCGGCGCCGCCGGCGTCCTGTCCGCCGGCGGCGCCGATGCGCTTCCCACTTTCCCGCGACCCGGTAGAGCGGCCCTCAAGACGCCATGGATCACGTTGTGAGCGGGGTGACCCGTGCCCGCTCCAGCCGCGGTCGAGGCGGGCGCGAGCGCAGAACGCCAGCCTTCCGACGACATCTCACAGCGATCTCACAGCCGATCGGCTGCGGGCTGGAGCAGCAGCAGCCAGCACCACACGGGGAGCCCCAGACCATGGTGAAACGACGTGACCTGTTCAAGCTGGGCGCCCTCGCGGGCGGCGCCGCCATGATTCCCGTCCTCGCCTCCGAAGACACCGGTGTCCAGGCGTTCGCACGGCCCGCCGGTCACCGCCACCACGCCACCACCACGTTCTCGGGACGCGCCGCGGACGCCCCCGACCCCTTCACCGTGCCCCTGCCCCTGCCCCCGGCGCTCAAGCCGGCCGCCGTCCTGCCCGACGCCGACGTCTACCGCGTGACCACCCGGCCGGCGGTCGCCGAACTGCTGCCCGGCCTGCAGACACCCGTCCTCACCTACGGCGGCTCGTACATCGGGCCCACCATCCGCGCCACGACCGGGCGCCGGGTGATCGTGCACCACACCAACACGCTCGACATGGGCACCGCCGTGCACCTGCACGGCGCCCACGTGCCCGCCGCCCACGACGGCTTCCCCACCGACCTCATCAACCCGGGCACCACCCGCACCTACGAATATCCGAACCGGCAGGCGGCCGCGACGCTGTGGTACCACGACCACGCCCACCACATGGAGGCCGAGCACGTCTATCGCGGTCTGCACGGCTTCTACCTGTTGGAAGACCCGGCCGAGCGCTCGCTCAAGCTGCCCAAGGGCGCGTACGACATCCCGATCATGCTGACCGACGCCCGCTTCGCCGACGACGGCAGCCTCGTCTTCATCATGGACGACTCGGGCAACCGCACGACCCTCCTCACCAACGGCCGCCCGGCCCCGTACCTGCCGGTGGCGGGCCGCCGCTACCGGCTGCGCCTGCTCAACGCCAGCAACATGCGGGTGTTCCGGCTCCAGCTCGCCGGAGGCGAGGAACTGGTGCAGGTCGCGAGCGACGGCGGCCTGCTGCCCGCCCCGGCGCCCACCGGAACGATCACGCTGAGCGCGGCCGAGCGGGCGGACGTCGTCGTCGACTTCTCCCGCTATCCGGCGGGCACCCGACTGGTCCTCAGCGACACGCTCACCGGTCTGCCCGTGCTGCGCTTCGACGTGGAGGGCCGTGTGCGTGACGACAGCCGGGTCCCCTCCGTGCTGCGCCCGGCGGCCCCGCTGCCCCCGGCCACGACCGTGCGCGACGTGACGTTCGCCTACGACTTCGCCCTCGGCTGGTTCACCATCAACGGCAGGCTCTTCGACCCCGACCGGGTGGACTTCACGATCAATCGGGGCAGCACCGAGATCTGGCGCATCCACAACTCGACGAGTCCCATCGGGGTGCCGCACAACCTGCATGTGCATCTCGTCCAGTTCCGGGTCCTCGACCGCAACGGCGTGCCGGCCGGGCCGGCCGAGCAGGGGCCGAAGGACACGGTGTCGGTGGCGCCGGGCGAGACCGTCCGAGTCCAGGCCACGTTCACCGATCACCTGGGCCGGTACGTCTTCCACTGCCACCAGCTCGACCACTCCAGCATGGGCATGATGGCGGTGTTCGAGGTCGTCTGAGCGGCAAGGCCGGGAGGGGCGCTCACCCGGCCACGCCCTCGATGAGGGAAGTACCCCCGCAACGGCAAGGTCGCCTCCGTCACGAGATGACCGCCCGCAGGACGGAGCCGAACGCTCCGGGCCGTTGCGGCTGCCACTGGGCCGCGGCGTCGGCTGCGCCGTCGCTGGGGGATTCGAGGCCGTACCAGATCAGGCATGGCTTCAGGGTTACGGCGAGAATCAGTCTGTCGGTACGTCTTCGCCGGCCCAGCCGTTGATCGGCATCGATCATCGCCTAAATCCTACCTGTTTAATTGGAATATTCTAGGCGCACAAGCGGTAGGAGGTCCGATGCCCAAGGCATATGTGTTCACCCAGTACGGCGGCCCGGAAGTGGAGGCGTTCGCCGAGGTCGAGCGGCCGGTCCCCGGTGCCGGACAGGTCCTGGTCTCGGTGCGGGCGGCCGGGGTCAATCCCGTCGATTGGAAGAGGCGGACGGGCTACCGTCCGCCGGGCGCCCCGGCCGCCGACTTCCCAGCCGTGTTCGGGGGCGAGGTCTCCGGGGTGGTCGAGCAGGTCGGGGACGGCGTCGAGGAGTTCGCGGTCGGTGACGCGGTCTTCGGCAACCCCGTCAGCGGCGGCTACGCGGAGTACGCGCTGCTTCCGGTCGGGCTGACCGCGCGCAAGCCCGACGGCCTGTCGTTCGCGGACGCGGCGACACTCCCCATCGCGGCGGCGACGGCGTACGACGGCGTACATCAGCTGGCGCTCCCACCCGGCGCCACCCTGCTGATCATCGGCGTCGGGGGCGGGGTCGGGGTGGCGGCGGCACAGATCGCGCGGCACACCGGTGTGAGGGTGATCGGCACTGCCAGCGCCGGCAAGAAGGACTTCGTCGAGGCGCTCGGCGCGGTCCACGTCGAGCCGGGACCGGGTGCCGCAGACCGGATCCGGGACGCCGCGCCGGAAGGCGTCGACGCGATCTATGACCTGGTCGGCGGCAGCGCGCTGGAGGAGGTGGCCGGCGTACTGGCGGATCGGTCGAAGCTGATCACCGCGGCCGACCGGGAGACGGTCGCGCGGCTCGGCGGCTCACCGGTCCAGCGGGTCCGTGACCGGACGGTGCTCGACGCGGTTGCGAACCTGGCCGTGGAGGGGGTGCTGCGGCCGTTCGTCACCCTGACCTTCCCCCTTGCGCAGGCACCCCAGGCGTTGCGCACGGTGGAGGGCGGCCACGCGCGCGGCAAGATCGTGATCGAGCTCGGCGCATGAGCGTTGCCGGCGAGTACGGTCGGAGAGCAGCAGCGCCTCGTTCACGTCGTGGGTGACCAGGAGCGCGGCGAAGTCGTGCTCGCCACGCAGGCGGAAGCTGGTGATCCCATGACCGGCGAGGTCAGGTTCGAGCCCGGCCTGTACCAGGGCACCGCCGGATATTACGACCGGTTCCGGCTCCCCTATCCCGGCCCGATGCTGGCCGACCTGACCCGCCGGGCGGCCCTGTCAGGCCGCGGACGCCTGCTCGACCTGGCATGCGGCACCGGCCAGCTCGCCTTCCCGCTGTGCGGCCTGTTCGCAGAGGTCTGGGCCGTGGACGCCGAACCCGGCATGACCGACGTGGTCCGCGCCAAGGCGCTTGCCACCGCCGCGGACCACCTCCGAGCGATCACCGCGAGCGCCGAGGACCTGTGCGTCGAGCCGGGCAGCTTGGAGCTGGTCGTCATCGGCAACGCCTTTCACCGGCTCCGCCGCGAACCGGTCGCCGAACGTGCCCACGCGTGGCTCAGACCCGGCGGCTGCCTGGCGCTGTGCTGGTCGACCTCCCCCTGGACCGGTCCCCGGGAATGGCAGCGGGCGCTCGCCGGCATGCTGCGCACCTGGCAGAACGCCCTCGGCGCAGCCGAGCGCGTCCCACCCGGCTGGGATCAGGCGCGGCGGCGACTGCCTGACCACGAAGTGCTGTCCCGCGCCGGGTTCGAGCCCGCCGGACGCCACGAGTACCCCGTCGAGCACCGCTGGACGATCGCTGAACTCGCCGGACACCTCCGATCGACCTCGTTCCTGCCGCCCTCGGTGCTCGCCGGCCACGCCGCCGAGTTCGACGCCGACCTTACGGCTGTACTCAGCCGTCACACGGCCGACGGCCACCTCACCGAAACGGTCAGTTTCGCCTATGAGCTGGCCCGCAAGCCGGCGCTTCCCATCACGAGATGATCACCTGCGACGTCGAGGGCAGCACCGGCCCGATCGCCCGCCGGGCGCCCGGGGTGCGCCCGTGTCCCCAGCCGATCTGCCGGCGGTATCCGCCCAGCAGCCCACGCTCGGCCAGTTCGGTCACATCGGGCGGCTCCGGGAGCGGGTGCGCGTCCGGGGCCACGTAGAGGGCGTCCACCGGGCAGTACGCCTCGCACATGAAGCACGTCTGGCAATCGCCCTGCCGCGCGATCAGCGGCACCCCGTCGTCCCCGCGTACGAACACGTCCGTCGGACAGGCCTCGACGCACTTGTCGCAGGCGATACACCGGTCGCGCAGCACGATCTCGATCACGACGCCACCGCCAGGGGCCACCCGGTCTCCGGCAGCACCCAGACCTCGTCGAGCCCGCCGGAGATCAGCCGGTGGTGCTGGGCGGGGTCGGAGCCGGGGTGGTCGGCACGCTTGTGCATGCCGCGGCTCTCGGTCCTGGCCAGCGCGCTGGCGTACATCCACCGGGCGTGGGCCGCCATCGCGGCGGCCGAGCGGGCGCGCACGACGTCGGGGCCGTCGGCGCGCAGGCCGTGCCTGGCCCGTTTCCAGGTCTCGTCGAGCGAGGCCAGCGCGGGCGCGAGCCGGTCGCCGTGGCGCAGGTAGTTCTTCTCGTACGGCAGCACCTCGGCCTGGACCGCCTCGATGATCTCGCGGTGCCCGGCCGGGTCGCCGCCGGTCGGCCGCAATCCGGCGCCGCCCGCTCCGCGCACGGCCCGCGTGGCCGCCCGGGCACCCAGAGCGCGGGCGTGACGGGCCGCGGCCTGCCCTGCCCAGGTGCCGGACGACATCGCCCAGGCCGCGTTGTGGCTGCCGCCGCCGGTGAAGCCCCCGCAGATCGGCTCCCTGGTGGCGGCGTCGCCGGCGGCGTACAGGCCCGCGACGGAGGTGGCGCAGTCGTAGCCGGTCAGGCGGATCCCGCCGGTCCCGCGTACGGTCCCCTCCGCCAGGAGCGTGACGGGGAAAAGCTCGGTGAACGGGTCGATCCCCTGCCGGTCGAAGGGCAGGAAGAAGTTGGGCTGAGCCAGCCGCATCGCCTGCCTGATCCCCTCCCCCGCCTGGTCGAGGCGGCAGAAGACGCGCTCGGACAGCAGCGCCCGCGCGATCACCGACCGGCCGCGCGTGCTCCCCGCACCCTCCAGGACGCTGCCGTCGGCATGGTAGAAGGTGGCATAGGAGTAGAAGGCGGTCTTGGTCACGGAGGTGAACTCCGGAGCGATCGCGTAGGCGTTGGAGAACTCCATGCCGGACAGCTCGGCCCCGGTCTCCGCCGCGAACAGGGCGCCGTCGCCGGTGTTGACGTCGCAGCCGAGCGCCTTGCTGAGGAAGGCGCAGCCGCCGGTGGCCAGCACCACCGCGCCCGCGCGCACCCGGTAGGAGCGGTCGTGCTGCCTGCGGTGGCCGGCCGCGCCCGCGACCGCGCCGTCCGCGTCCACCAGCAGTTCGGTGACAGGGCTGTGGTCGAGCACGCGCACCCCCGAGCGGCGCGCGCGGATGCGCATGCGGCGCATGTACTCCGGGCCCTGCAGGCCGCGCCGGATCTGCCCGCCGTCCTCACCCACCGGGAAGGGGTAGCGGCTCACCTCGGCCAGCTCGTTCATGTTCGCGTACGTCTGGTCCAGGACCCGGGCCATCCAGGCGCGATCGGCGAGGTACCCGCCCAGGGCCTCCCGGGAGGCCATCGCCGCCTCGCGGGAGGCCGGGTCGGGATCGACGTACCAGACGCCGGTGCCGGCGGCAGCAGTAGCACCGCTCGTGCCCAGGTAGCCCTTGTCGACCAGGACGACGTCGGCGCCCGACTCGGCTGCCTTGACGGCGGCCCAGGCGCCGGCCGGCCCGCCGCCGGCCACCAGGACGTCTGCGATGAGATCCAGATCGGTCATGACTCCCTCCTCATGGGAGATCCGCAGGGCGGCTCGTCAGTCCTGCGCTGAAGAAGGTGACGGGACGTTCCTGCCCGACGCCGTCGACGACGATGTCCACTGCCTCGTTGTAGAAGGCCACGTGCCCCTTGATCGGCGCGGCGGCCGGGATGGGGTCGGGGTAGGCCCAGGCGACGTCGGGCGGCGCGCCTCCGCCCTTGAACGCCCAGTAGGAGGCCACCCCCTTGTACGGGCAGCGGGTGTGCGTATCGGTCGGCTCCAGCAGGTCGAACCGCACGTCATCCGGCGGGATGTAGTAGCGGGTCGGCAGACCTGTCTCGAACAGCAGCACCGCGTGACGGGTGTCCGCGACCACCTGCCCGCCGATCTCGACGACGACATGCCGGGAGCTGGGGATCGGGTCCACCCGCTTGTACGGGTCGCGCGGGTGCACGAAGATCTCTTCTTCCTCCTCGTACCAGTGGTCGAGCACCACGTCCGGACGCCGGAACCACGCGAACGCGATGTGGTCGGGAAGCTCCGGATACCGCCAGGCGGCGTCGCGTACGAGCGCGTCCCCGACCGCGAGGTCGTAGCGGACGCCCGGCGGTTCCCCGGCGTCGCGCAGCAGGTCGGTACGCACGTCCCGGGCGGGGAAGGCGTACCCGGGCACCGGCCGGCCCGGCTCCCACACGAGCACGGGGGCGCGGCTGTCCACGACGACGACGCCGTCGCGCAGACCGCGCACCCAGCGCTCGCTCGGCTCCCAGCGGAAGTCCCCGGGCATGTCAGGTCTCCGCCAGCTCGGCCACGTACGGGCGGCCCTCGCGCCACGCCGCGACCTGGTCCGGCCGGCCGAACACCTCCAGATACTCCTCGACCTGCCGCTTGGCCTGGTCCCACAGCAGCACGGGCTCGTAGTCGGAGCCCTCGGGGCCGACGAACGGGGCCAGCGGCTCGATCACGGTGTCCAGGCTGGGATGCCAGAACACGCCGGTCGAACGCCTGGTGACCGAACCACCCGCGACCACCCGGTGCGTACCCGCGGACAGGCGGCCGTTCGTCCACTTGGTGAGGATGTGACCGGAGAACACCTGCAGGGCGCCGGGCACGATGGGGACCGGGATCCACTCGCCGTCGGGGCCGCGGCCCTGCAGCCCGGCGTAGTCGCCGCGCTGGTGCAGCACCGTGAGCGCGGAGCCGTCGGCGTGCTCCAGCAGGAGCAGCTTGTCCTGGTCGGTGTCGCCGCCGTCGTCATAGGTCCAGGTCGGGTAGTCGTTGACGACGAAGCTGGTGTAGTAGGGGCGTCCGGAGGTGGGAAAGGTGCCGACGGGGACGCCGAGCAGGCGCGCGTACAGGGTGAGCACCTTCTCGGCCACGCCGACCGAGGCGTCGTGGTAGCGCGCGGCCAGGTCCTTCAGGCCCGGCTCCTGCGGGGGCCAGACGTTGGGGTGGGCGTAGAGCTGCGCGTGCTCGTCGCTGAGCCCGGCCGCTTTCGCCTCCTCGACGCTGCCGAACTGGCCGATGATGAAGCGTTCCAGCTCCAGGCGGCCGAAGTCGTCCGGCCACTGCCGCCAGCCGCGGTAAGGGTGGCCGGTGGGGCTGGCCAGCTCGGCCTTGTCCGCGCGGGGCAAGGCCAGAACGCGGCCGATGGAGTCGTGGAAGCCGTCGATGAGCTCGTCGGGCACTCCGTGGTTGGTCACCTGGATGATCCCGATCTGCTCGGCCGCCTCGCGGGCGGCGTCGAGCAGTTCGGGCGGGGCGTCGTCGCTGAGGGCGAGTTCGAGGTCGATGAGGGGGATCTGGGCGGTCATGAGCTGCTCCTCGTGGTCGGGCCGGTCAGCAGGAGGTCGGCGAGCCGGGCGGGCGTGAGCCCGGCCGCGGTGGGTGGTGGTCCGTCGGGAGCGGGGCTGTGTCCCTCCGAGGCGACGAGCCGGGCGGACGGCACGCGCTCGCTCAGCTCGGCCACGGCGGCGTCGCTCAGGCTGCCGCGGACGACGGTGACGGGTGCTCCCCCGGCGGCGAGCCGGGCGAGCCCTTGCCAGAGGTACTCGGCGTCGTCCGAGGGAGCGGGATGCCCGGGGAGGGTTCCGATGAGAATGAGGGCGGGGACGAGGTGCGGGTGCCGGGCGGCCAGCGCGGCGGCGGCGAGCGCGCCGAGCCCGGTCCCGGCCACCGCCTTGGCCTTCGGGGCGAACGATCTGATCGCCTCGGCGATGGGCAGCACCAGTTTGCGGGGCGCGTAGGCGGAGCTGTGTCGGCTGGAGCGACCGTGGCCCGGCAGGTCGAGGGCCAGCGCGGGACGGCCGAGCCCGGCCAGCGGGCCGTCCCAGTCGCGGGCGCTGCCGCCGGCGGCGTGCAGCAGGACGACTTCCGGCGGTCCCGACCCCCAGGCGACGCCGCTCACGTGGTCGCCGGTGGAGACGGTGACCCATCGGCGCTGCACGGGGCCGGGCAGACCGGCGAACTCGTGGTCGGACATGCTTCCTCCCGGAGAGCGGTTATGGTGACGTGCTGTTCCCGGCTCGGCGTGGGAGCCGGTCGGGATCGAGGTGACAGCGGACGACGTGCCCCTGTCCGAGGTCGCGCGCCGGTGGCGCGCTCGTGTCGCACAGTCCGCCGACGCGGCTGGGGCAGGTGCCGGCGAACGGGCATCCGGTGGCGCTCACCCGGCCCGGAGGTCCGGGCCGGCGGCTCCCGACGAGCAACGCCGTGTAGGGGTGGTGCGGGCCGTGCAGGACCTGCCCGGCCGGTCCCTGCTCGACGATCCGGCCCTGGTACATCACCGCGATCCGGTCGGCGAGGTAGCCGACGACGGCCAGGTCGTGCGAGATGAACAGGTACGACGTGCCGCCGGCCCGCTGCCGGTCGTCGAGCAGCCGCAGCACGCCGGCCTGCACGCTGACGTCCAGGGCGGACACGGGTTCGTCGCACACCACCAGGTCGGGTTCGCCGGCGAAGGCGCGGGCGATGGCGGCCCGCTGGCGCTGGCCGCCGGACAGGCGGTCGGGGCGGGCGTCAAGGATGTACGCGTCGAGGCCCGCTTCCCTCGCCAGGTCCGCCGGTTCTCGCGTGCCGCCGAGGCTGCGGGCCGCCTTGGCCAGGATGACGCGGACGGTGTGGCTCGGGTTGAGGGAGGCGTAGGGGTTCTGGAAGACCATCTGTACGGCGCGCCGCTGCCCGGGGTCCCGGCGGGTCACCGAGGGGTGGAGGGGACGTCCGTGCAACGTGATCGTCCCCGGTCCGCGTCCTGCCAGCCCGGCGACCGCCCTGGCGAGCGTGGTCTTGCCGCTGCCCGACTCGCCGACCAGCCCGACCACCTCACCCCGCCGGATCACCAGATCGGCACCGTCCACGGCCACGGTCCTGCCGTACCGGCGCGTCAGTCCCCGGATCTCCAGCAGCGGCCCGCTCTCCGGCACGGCGGGCCCCGTCTCCGTAGGTTCCGTCTCCGCAGGTTCCGTCTCCGCGGGCTGCCTTTGCGGGGGCTGCGGTCGCGGTTCCGGTCGCCGGGCCTGGTCCGGGTGGTGGCAGCTCGCCTGGTGGAGAGCCGCCACGCCCGAGGCGACGGGCGGCACAGGCACACCGGCCACCGCCACCGCCACCGCCACCGCGGACGGTGCCGGGGCGGTGGCGTGGCACAACGCGTCCGCCCGGGGGCAGCGGGGGGCGAACGAGCAGCCCGCGAGCTCCTCTCCCGGGACGGGCGGATGGCCGGGGATGGGGGTCAGCGGGTGGGTGCGCCGGGTACGGCCCAGCCGGGGCGTACCGGCCAGCAGCGCCGCCGGGTACGGGTGCGCGGGCTCCCGGAGGACCGCCCCGGCCGGTCCCTCCTCAACCAGGCGGCCCGCGTACAGGACCCCGACGCGGTCGCACAGTCGTCCGACGAGATCCAGGTCGTGGCTGATCAGCACCACCGCCGCGGCGAGCTCGACCCGCAGCTCGCCGATCAGCTCCAGGATCTCCCGCTCGACCGTCGCGTCCAGCCCGGTCGTCGGCTCGTCGAGGACGAGCAGCCGGGGGCGGGCGGCGAGGGCCGCGGCGATGACCACCCGCTGCTGCTGCCCGCCCGACAACTGGTGCGGATACCGGCGGGCGATCGCGCGGGGATCAGGCAGGCGCACCCGTTCCAGCAATTCGGGGACCTCCCGGCGGTCGCGACCGCGCGCCCGCAGCGCCTGGGCGAGCTGCGTGCCCACCCGCATGGTCGGGTCGAGCGAGGCGCTCGCCTCCTGGTGCACGACGGCCAGCGCCGCCGCCCGCCAGCGCCGCAGGCCCGCGGGCGGCAGCCCGAGCACGTCCACGCCGTCCACGACGATCCGGCCCGAGGTGATCGCTCCGCCACGCGCGACCTGGCCTCCGAGCGCCCGGCCCACGGTCGTCTTGCCGCACCCCGACTCCCCCACGAGCCCGTACGTCTGACCGGGCGCCACCGTGAACGACACCCCGCGCACCGCCGCCTTCCCCGCGTAGGCGACGGACAGATTCTCGATCCTGAGCCCGGTCATGACGCCTCCCAGCGCCCGCGTAGCGCGTCCGCGACCAGCGCGATCCCGACCACGAGCGAGGCGATGGCCAGCGCGGGGCCGAGCACCGTCCACGGCGCGAGCTGCAGCCACAGCCGGTTGTCCGACACCGACGCCCCCCAGTCGGGCGAGCCCGGCGGCTGTCCGAGACCGAGGAACGACAGCGTGGCCGCGGCGAAGATCGCGTCGCCGAAGCGGGACGTGGCCTCCACGAGCACCGTCGGGGCGACGTTCGGCAGGATCTCGCGCACCGTCAGGCCCCAGGATCGCTCGCCGCGCAGCCGGGCCGCCTCCACGTAGGACTTCTCCCGCTCCACCAGCGTGGCGGCGCGCACGCTGCGCGCCACGATCGGCACGAACGACGCGGCGATGACCAGCACCATGACCGTGACCGACCGCCCGGCCAGCGCCACGACCAGCACGGTCGCGATGATCGAGGGGAACACGACGACGGCGTCGAGGACCCGCATGACGATCTCGTCCAGCAGCCCGCCGTAGGTGCCGGCCGCCAGCCCCACCAGGGTTCCGGCCACGACCGCCAGCACGGTGGCCGCCGGCGCGACCAGGAGCACCGGCCGGGCGCCCGCGAGCAGCCGCGAGAAGGTGTCCCTGCCGAACTGGTCGGTGCCCAGCCAGTGCGCGCCGCCCGGCGGCAGGAAGCGGGCGGCCGGGTCCTGCAGGTCCGGCTCGTACGGCACGAGCTGTGGCCAGAGCACCGCCACGACCGCCCATGCGAGGACGATCCCCGCGCCGATGCCCAGAGCGGTCCGGTGCCTGTGCCGCCGCGTGAACGGCAGTGCGATGGCCGTCACGACGCCGCCCCCAGCCGGATGCGCGGATCGAGCAGCCGGTACGCCACGTCGGCGGCCAGCACGATCACCATGTAGAGCAGCCCCAGCACCATGGCCGTGGCCTGCAGCGTCGGCAGGTCCTTGTCCACCGCGGACGACAGCAGCAGCGCCCCGATCCCCGGATGGTTGAACAGCAGCTCCACCGTGACCAGCCCACCGAGCAGGAACTGCAGCTGCACGCCCAGCGCGCTGGTGGCCGGGATGGTGGAGTTGCGCAGCACGTGCCGCCGCACCACCTGCCACCGGGTGAGGCCGCGCAGTTCGGCGGCGCCCGCGTACGCGCTCTCGATCGCGACCACGGCGCCGGCGCGGACGTGCCGGGCGACGTATCCGGTGCACAGCAGCACCAGTGAGAGCGCCGGCAGCGCCAGATGGCCCAGCCGGACGAGCAGGGAGGAGCCGTCCGGCGCCTGCGCCGAGGAGGGGAACCAGCGCAGCCGCACCGCGAACACCACCAGCAGCACCACCCCGGTCACGAACTCGGGCGTCGCCCCCAGCGCCAGCCCGCTCACGCTGACCAGGCGGTCCACGGGCCGGTCGTGGTTGACGCCCGCGACCAGCCCGAGGCCGACGGCGACCGGCACGAGCAGGGCGAACGCCAGCGCCGCCAGCAGCATCGAGGCCGCGAGGCGGTCGAGCACGAGGTCGCGGACCGGCACGCCGAGCGTGTAGGACTCGCCCCAGCGGCCGGTGAGGAAGCCGCCCAGCCAGTCCGCGTACCGCTCGGGCAGGGGTGCGTCCAGGCCGAGCTGGGAGCGCAGGCGGGCGACGGACTCCGCGCTCGCCTCGCGGCCCAGGATCGTACGGGCGACGTCGCCCGGCACCAGCTCGGTCGTGACGAACACCAGAACCGACACCCCCAGCAGGGTCAGCGGCACGGCCACCAGCCGGCGCAGCAGGAAGCGCATCACACGACCTGCGAGACCGAGCTGAAGTCGACGTAGCTGGAGGGGTGAGCCTGGATGCCGGTGAACTTCCGGCCGTTGTAGGCACGGACGGTCCCGCTCCAGACGGAAACGATCAACGGGACGTCCTCGTGCAGGGCCTTGGCGATGATCTCGGCCTGGGTCGCGCGTTCCTCCGGAGTCTGGGCGGCGTCGTAGGCGTCGGCGGCCGCGTCGACGTCGGGGTTGGCGTACTTCGAGCCGTTCCACACGCCGCCGCCCTTGACCATGGGGATGATGAACTGGCTGGGGGTGGCGCGGCCGGCCCAGCCGACGAGGTTCGCGGTGGAGAACAACCACGGGGTGTCCTTCTCCTGGTCGCCCCCGTAGAAGTCGGCCGAGGTGCGCTGGTCCAGCTCGACCTGGATGCCGGCCTGCTTGAGCTGGTTCTGGACGGTGAGCGCGTAGTCCTTGCTGGGCGGGTCGTACGTCAGGGTGAACTTCAGCGGCTGCCCGCCGAGCAGCTCGGCGACCTTGGCCGGGTCCTTGGCGCGCTGGGCGATGCCGTCCGGCGCGGCCGGGAACAGCGGGGCGAACAGGTGGTCGTTGCCCAGAGCCCCGATGCCGTCGTAGACGGTGGCGTTCACGCCGGGCCGGTCCAGCGCGTACGCGACCGCCTGCCGCGCCTCCTTGCGGTCGAACGGCGGCCGGTCCGTGCGCAGCGTGAACGCGGTCAGACCGGTGCCCTGGACCTGGTCCACGGTGATGTCACCGAGCCCCTTGAGCGGGCCGACGAGCTGCGGGCGGCTGAGGATCTGCGCGTCGATCTCACCGCTCTGCAGCGCCAGCAGGTCAGCCTGGTCGTCGGCATAGAACGTGATCTTCACTCCGTCGAGGTACGGCTTACCCGGCTCCCAGTACTTCGGGTTGCGGGTGAACGTGGCCCCCGACGACGCGTCGTACGACTCCAGCAGGAACGGGCCGGTGCCGATCGGCTTCTTCGTGAAGTCGCCCGCGTAGTCCTTCTTCAGGATCACCGCGTTGTAGTTGCCCGCCGAGACCAGGTACGGGAAGTCGGAGAAGGTCCGTTCGAGCGTGAAGACGACCGTGGCGGCGTCGCGCACGCTCACCCCGCCCTTCGCCAGCACCGTGTCGAAGGCCGACAGGGCGGCGGACTTGGACTTCGGATCGAGCAGCCGGTCGAAGCTCGCCTTGACGATCTCCGCGTCGAGCGGCGTGCCGTCGGAGAAGGTGACGCCCTTGCGCAGCGTGAACGCCCACCGCTTGCCACCGTCCTCGGACTCCCACTTCTCGGCCAGCCGCGGCTTCAGCGTGAAGTCCCGGTCGAGCCAGATCAGGTAGTCGGCAACGAGCTGGACGATGGCGATGGCCGAGCCGTCGTACATGGTGACGGGGTCCACGGCGGTCGGCGGCGGCGGAGAGCCCGCGCGCAGGGTCCCGCCGCGGCGGGGTGGCACGGACGCCGCGGCGCTGGCGCCCGTGCCGGCCTGCGGGGCCCCGCTGTCCGCGCCGGTCAACGGGGCTCCGCCGCCTGCGCCGCAGGCGGCCAGCAGAAGCGAGAGGGCTCCCCCTCCTGTCCCGGCGAGCAGAACCCGCCTGGTCAAATCGGTGGCCCCCGGAAGGGCGGGCCGGTTGAAGGGACGGGGGAATTCCCTCATGGGTGCTCCTTCATGACGAACTCTAACCCACTATTCAGGTAGGGATACTCGGATGTCAACCCATGGAGACGCCACCACTCCGTCCAGCCCGCGGGGACGGCCCGTCACGGCCGGTCGCCGGACTTGCGCATCCTTCCCGACGCCTCGGCGACCCTCCAGAGGAGGCCAGGGAGCGCACGAAGAACCGCCGGGCCGCGTCGCGCGAGCGCGCTTTCGTGGGCATCGCGTCGCAGGTCGCCGATGAATGGGTGCGGTAGACAGGCGGCCCCGATCGAGCACGGCGATCTCACCGTGCAGAGTGGCGGCCACGGCGAGGCCGTGCCGTGCGCTCGAATACGTTCACCGACCGGGACCGGAGTTCATGGCGGGTGCGGCTACGGCTTGACCTCGCCGAGCCGCCCGGTCCTGACGTCGTAGACGAACCCTCGGATCGCGTCCTTGTGCGGGATGAACGGGTCCGCCCGGATGCGCCGGATGGACTGGATCACGTCCTCCTCCAGGTCGGTGAACGCCTCGGCGGCCCAGTCGGGCTTGATGCCGACGTCGTCGTAGACGTCCCGTTTGAAGCCGTCGTCGGTGAAGGTGAGCATGCCGCAGTCGGTGTGATGGATCAGGACGATCTCGCGCGTGCCCAGCAGCCGCTGGCTGATGGCCAGGCTGCGGCGCTCACCCGCCGTGATGACGCCGCCCGCGTTGCGGATGACGTGGGCGTCCCCCTCTCCCAGCCCGAGCAGGCCGTAGACGTTGAGCCGCGCGTCCATGCAGGCCACCACGGCCACCCGTTTGGCAGGCGGCAGGGCCAGCTCCCCATGCCGGAAGGACTCTGCATAGCGCTCGGCGTTGGCGACCAGCTCGTCGGTGATGCTCATCGGACCTCCCTGTACCGGTCCTCTCACCATTACCCGCAATTCCGACATGGTCAATGGGGATTCTCACCGGAGGCTGCCCCCATAGGCGGCGTTCTACGATGGCGTGGTGAGTCATTCCGACCGGGCGGCACTGGCTCGGCTCGAGGTAGCGGTGTCGGCTGTGGTGCGGTGGAGTGAGAGCAGGCACGTCAAGGCCGAGGTGGCACGTCGCTCGGGGTGCGATCTTTCCAGCAGCGAATTGCGCCTGCTGGAGCACTTCGACGTCGCCGAACCCATGCGCGTCTCCGACATCGCCGAGTGCCTGAACATCGACATGTCGACGGTCTCGCTACAGCTACGCAGGCTCCGCGCCGACGGCCTCGTCACCCGGATACCAGACCCGGACGACCGCAGGGTCAGCCTCATCGCCATCACCGACGCAGGCCGCGCCGCC
The DNA here is from genome assembly GCF_014204795.1 of Nonomuraea jabiensis. GTDB lineage: Bacteria > Actinomycetota > Actinomycetes > Streptosporangiales > Streptosporangiaceae > Nonomuraea > Nonomuraea jabiensis. The sequence continues at coordinate 10,753,917 of NZ_JACHMB010000001.1, forward strand.
GTGGCCCAGGTCCGCGCCACGCGGCGCGACCTGCTCCAGGACATCCTCTCCGGCACCGACCCGGCCGAGCTCGACCGAGCCGCCGACGTCCTGCTGCGGGTGCAGGAGCACATGCTCGACGGCATGCGCGCCACGCTCGGTCTCACCAATCCTCACTAACCCGGGCCCGCTTGCGGCCCCGCCACCACAGATGCTTTGATTTCTCAAAGTAAATAAATGAAGGTGGGGCTCGATGGCCACAGCAGTGATCACCGGCGGGAACGACGGCATCGGCAGGGCGCTGGCCGACACCTATCTGGAACGCGGACACCAGGTCCTGGTCATCGGCCGCGACCGTGGGAAGGGCCAGGCCTTCCTCGACGCCGCCACCGGGCACGGCGCGGGCGACCGCGCCCGTTTCCTGCAGGCGGACCTGAGTCTCGTCACCGAGAACAAACGTGCCCTCGCCTGGATCACCCGGACCTACCCGAGCATCGACGTCCTCGTGCTCGGCGCGCGGTACCACCGCTCGAACCGCGTGGAGACCGCGGAGGGATTCGAGAGCAACTTCGCGCTCTACTACCTCAGCCGGTTCCTGCTCAGCCACGGCCTGGTCGGGCCGCTGAGCCGGGCACCACACCCGGTCATCCTCAACTTCGGCGGAGCCGGCCAGACCGGCCCCGTACGCTGGGACGACCTGCAACTGCGGCGCGACTACCCGGGGACCGGCGCACTGGGCCACAGCGCGAAACTGTGCGACCTGCTGGGCGTCAGCTTCATCCGGATCCACCACGACACACCCGTCCGGTACGTGCTCAACCATCCCGGCGTCGTCGCCACCAGCTTCGCCGGCGAATACGACCAGGCAACCGCGACCCAGGTGGAACGCCTGAAAACCATCGGCAAGACCACCGCACAGGCCGTCGCACAGATCCTGCCCTACCTCGACGATCCGCCCGCCCGGCTGACCGCGGTCCTGGAAGGCGAACGCGTTCCCACCGACACAGGCGCCTTCGACCCCGCGGAGGCCACCCGCCTCCACGAGATCACCCGCAAGCTCCTCGCAGAATGACCGAACTGCCGCTCAGTCCGCGGCTGTCCGCGCCGCCGGTGGCAGCGGCGGGGAGCCGGCGGCGAGGGTTCTTCCTCATCGCGCGCTCGGCCTCGGTGGCGATGGTCTCGCGGAGCACCGTCCGCTTGTCACCGAAGTGGTGGTCAATGGTGTGCTTGGCGACCCCGGCCTCGGTGGCGATCATGTCCACCGAGGTCTGGGTGTACCCCTCTCGGGCGAAGACGGCTACGACGTCGCCGCGTAGTCCGTGGATAGGGACAGCTCCCTCCAGGCGTTGACCTCACGCTGCTCCTCGGCCCGCACCTGGTCGCGCCTGCGGACGGCGTCGCCGCCGAGGAGCAGGCCGCGCGGCGGGTTGGCCGTCCGCGCGATCCGGATGATGGCCTCGGCCGCCTTCACCGGGTCGCCCGGCTGCGATCCACCCCAGTCCGCGACGGAGGCCCGCGCCTGGCCCGACGTATCGGCGTAGTCGTCGATGGCGCCGTCCGCGATCACCAGCGACTCCTTCGACAGGAAATCCGTGCGGAACACCCCGGGCCGGACAGCCGTGACGTGGATGCCGAGCGGACCCACCTCTGCCCGCAGCGCATCGGTGATGCCCTCGACGGCGAACTTGGTGGAGCCGTACAGCCCCCAGGCCGCGCCCGTGGCGACCCCGCCGATGGAGGACACGTTGATGATGTGCCCGGCCCGCTGCCTGCGGAAGGTCGGCAGGAGCGCCTTCGTCACCCGGAGCAGCCCGAACACGTTGACGTCGTAGATCTCCTTGGTCTGGGTCTCGGAGATCTCCTCGACCGCCCCCAACACGCCGTAGCCCGCGTTGTTGACGAGCACGTCGACGCGCTCGACCTGGGCCAGCGCGCGGGTGACGGCCGCCTGGACGCCGGCCGGGTCGGTGACGTCCAGTTGCTCCGTGATCAGCCGCTCGGACGCCCCGAGCCGTTCGCGAAGCCCCTCGGGGCGGCGGGCGGTGGCGATGAGCGTGTCTCCGCCCGCCAGGATCTGGCGGGCCAGCTCGAGCCCGAACCCTCGCGAAGCACCGGTGAGGAACCACGTGGCCATATTGCACCTTTTCATAGTATTCAGGTAGGAATACATGTTAATGTATGGGAAGAACGTCCCATTTGTGAAGAGGATGGCCTGCAGAGCATGACGGTGAAGTTCCACTGGTACCTGCCGACCCACGGCGACACCCGCGCCCTGTGGCACCAGAACCGGACCAGGGCGGAGGGTAAGGAGGACGGCGAAGCAGTCGGATATCGCCCGTTCGGCCTGGGGTACATGAATCAGATCGCCCTGGCCGCGGAGGACCTCGGCTTCGAGGCGGTTCTGACGCCTACCGGGTCGCACTGCGAGGACGCCTGGCTGAGCACCGTCGCCATCGCCCAGTACGCCAGGCGACTGAAGTTCCTCGTGGCGTTCCGGCCCGGGCTGATCAGCCCGACTCTGGCCGCCCAGCAGGCCGCGACCTTCCAGCACCTCACCGGCGGACGCCTGCTGCTCAATGTGGTGAGCGGCGGCTCCGACGCCGAGCAGCGGCGGTACGGGGACGGGCTGGCCAAGGCCGACCGCTACCGGCGTACCGAGGAGTTCCTCACCATCCTGCGCGGTATCTGGAAGGGCGCACCCTACGACTTCGAGGGCGATCACTACGAGGTGCGCGACGCCGTGCTGCCCGAACCACCCGATTCCCAGCCGGCTCTCTACTTCGGCGGTTCGTCCCAGGAGGCGCTGGGGGTGGCGGGCCGCCAGGCCGACGTGTACCTGGCGTGGGCGGAGCCGCCCGACCAGCTGGCCGCCACGTTCGACGAGGTACGCGCCCACGCGCGGGCCGCCGGGCGCGAGATCCGTTTCGGCATCCGCCTGCACACCATCGCGCGCTCCACGTCCGAGGCGGCCTGGGCCCAGGCGCAGAGCCTGCTGGACGCCCTGGACGAGGACACGGTGCGGGCCGCCCAGGAGAAGCTGCGGGCCAGGGCCTCGGAGGGCCAGCGGCGCATGCTCTCGCTCAACGAGGGCGTCCTCGGCCGTGCCAGGGACCTGGAGGTCCACCCTGGCCTATGGGCGGGTCCCGGCCTGGTACGAGCCGGAGCGGGCACCTCGTTCGTGGGCTCGTACGCCGAGGTGGCCAGGCTCGTCGCCGAGTACGCCGAGATCGGGGTGAGCGAGTTCATCCTCAGCGGCTATCCGCAGCTGGAGGAGCTGTACTGGTTCGGCGAGGGTGTGCTGCCCGAGCTGCGCCGCGCCGGGCTGTGGGGGCGGGACCTCGCCCATGCCTGACCATCTGCTCTTCAACGCGTTCACCATGAGCACCGTTTCGCACCTGTTGCACGGCCTGTGGACGCATCCCGACAGCCGCCACCGCGACTATGCCGACCTGGGCGCCTGGCTGGAGCTGGCCGCGCTGCTCGACGACGCCGACTTCGACGCGCTGTTCCTCGCCGACGTGGCCGGAGTGCACGAGACCTACGGCGGGAGCCCCGCGCAGGCGGTCCTCGAAGGCGTTCAGGTCCCGGCGAACGATCCCTCCATGCTGCTGTCCGCGCTGGCCGCCTCCACCCGCCGCCTGGGGCTGGTGTTCACCCAGTCGATCCTGCAGGAGCCGCCGTTCAACTTCGCACGGCGGGTGTCCACGCTGGACCATCTGAGCCGGGGGCGGGTGGGCTGGAACATCGTCACCTCCCACCTGTCCAACGCCGCGCGCAACCTCGGGCTCGACGACCTGCCCGACCACGACGAGCGCTACGCGCGTGCGGAGGAGTACACCGAGGTGGTCTACCGGCTGTGGGAGGAGAGCTGGGCCGACGACGCCGTGCTCGCGGACCCCTCGACCGGCAGGTACGCCGACCCGGCCAAGGTCAGGAAGATCAACCATGCCGGCACGTACTACCGGGTCGAGGGCCCCCATCTGTGCGAGCCGTCGCCGCAGCGCTCCCCCGTGCTGTTCCAGGCCGGGTCATCCAAGGCGGGCAGGGAGTTCGCCGCCCGGCACGCAGAAGGCGTCTTCATCGACGCGGTGACCCCGCTCGGAGCCCACGAGCAGATCGCCGACATTCGCGCCCGCGCCGGGCGGCACGGCCGCAACCCCGACGACCTGCTGTTCTTCGCGGGACTGTCCTTCGTCGTCGGCGGGACCGAGGCCGAGGCCGCCGGCAAGGACGCGGAGATCCGCGCCCATCTGAGCGAGACCGCCTTCGCCGCCCAGTTCTCCAGCGCCGTGGGCAGCGACGTGACCGAACTGGGTCTCGACACGCCGATCCGGCTGATCAGGACGAACACCCAGCAGGGCTGGCTCACCAGCCTGCGGGAATCGGCCCCCGACCAGGAGTGGACGCTCGGCACGGCGCTGACCGCCCGGATGGGCCGCCGGGTCGTCGGCACGCCGGAACGGATCGCCGACCAGCTCGCGGAGTGGCGCGCGGCGGGTGTGGACGGGGTCAACGTCATCGCCGCGACCACGCCGGGAACGTACCGGGACTTCATCGACGGTGTCCTGCCCGAGCTGCGCCGGCGCGGCCTGGCCCGTACCGAGCCCACCGAAGAGGGCCTCACGCTGCGCGAACGCCTGTTCCCCGGGCGACCCGCCCGGCTCACCGCCAACCACCCCGCCGGCCGCCGCCGCCTGTACCCCCACCGCAATCACGAAGAGAAGGCCGTGTCATGACCGACAACACTTCCCCCGGGCCCGCGCAGGAGAGCGCCGCCACCGGCATCTCCGCCACCGAGCAGGCGGGCGACGCCTCCCCTGGCGCGAAGAGCGCGCTCGCGCCGCGCGACCTCGCGCTCATCGCGCTCTTCGCGGCCTTCATCGCCGTGCTCGGCCTGCCCGGCGCGATACCGATCTTCGGCTCCCCCGTGCCGATCACCGCCCAGACGCTCGGCGTCATGCTCGCCCCGAGCATCCTGGGCGCGCGGCGCGGCGCCCTGGCGATCGTGGCCTTCCTCGTCCTCGTCGCGGCCGGCCTTCCCCTCCTGTCCGGCGGGCGCGGCGGGCTGGGGGTCTTCGCCGGCGCCTCCGCCGGGTACCTCGTCGGCTGGATCTTCGGCTCGTACGTCATCGGCCTGCTCGTGGACCGGATCCTGCCGAAGTACCGCTTCTGGCCCGGCCTGCTCTTCAACGTCATCGGCGGCATCGTGGTCATCTACGCCTTCGGGGTGCCCGTCACGGCGTGGCGTACCGGGAGCTGGGAGCTGGCGACGGTCCTGAGCGCCGCCCAGTACCTCCCGGGCGATCTGCTGAAGGCCGTGCTCGCCGCGGCCATCGCGGCCGGCGTGCACCGCGCGTACCCCGTCCCGCGCGCCGGGCGCCCGCGGGGGCAGGCATGATCGAGCTCAAGGACGTCACGCACGCGTACGGCGACCGCCCGGTCCTGCGCGGCATCTCCCTGCGGCTGGAGGAGCGGCGGATCGGGCTGATCGGCGCCAACGGCTCCGGGAAGTCGACCCTGGCCCGGCTGCTCAACGGGCTGATCGTGCCCGACTCGGGGCAGGTCCTGGTGGACGACCTGGACACCAGGAAGCAGGCCCGCGCCGTCCGCAGGAAGGTCGGCTTCGTCTTCTCCAACGCCGACTCGCAGATCATCATGCCGACCGTCGCCGAGGACGTGGCGATCGGCCTGCGCGACCGCGGCCTGCCGAAGGAGGAGGCGGCGACGCTGGTCGCCGAGATCCTGGCCAGGTACGGGCTGGGCGACCACCACGACCACCAGGCGCACCTGCTGTCCGGCGGCCAGAAACAGATGCTGGCGCTGGCGGCGGTGCTGGTCACCCAGCCGGAGATCCTCGTCTGCGACGAGCCGACGACCCTGCTCGACCGGCGCAACGTCCGGATCGTCGTCGACACGCTGCGCTCGCTCCCCCAGCAGGTCATCCTGCTGACCCACCAGCTGGAGACCCTGGCGGACTTCGACCGGGTCCTGGTCGTCAGTGAGGGGCGCGTGGCCTTCGACGGTCCGCCGGCCGAGGCCGTCGACCGGTACATCGAGCTGATCGACTCCGAGGTCGTGCCGGCCCGATGAACACGTTCGGCGTCTACGTCCCCGGGGACAGCCTGTTGCACAGGCTGCCCGCAGGCGCGAAGTTGCTCGCCCTGCTCGTCGTGATCTCGGCGACGCTCTTCGTCCGAGATCCGGTCGCGGCGCTGACCTGCGCGGCCCTGGTGTGCCTGGCATACCCGGTCAGCCGGGTCGGCATCGGGCACCTGGGCACCACGGTGGTCGGCCTGCTGCCGTTCCTCGTCGTCATCCTGGCCTTCCAGACGTTCACGGCGGGCTGGCGCACCGCGGTCGTCCTGTCCGCCCAGCTGTTCACCGCGGTCGTGCTCGCCGGGCTGGTCACGCTCACCACCAGGGTCGCCGACATGCTGGAGCTCTTCGAGCGGCTGGCCCGCCCGCTGCGGGCCTTCGGCGTACGGCCCGAGCGCGTGGCGCTGGTCCTGGCGCTCACCATCCGGAGCGTGCCGATGGCTCTGACCGCCTGGCGGCAGGCACGCGAGGCGTACGTGGCCCGCGGGCTGTCCCGGCGGCAGCACCACATGGTGGTGCCCGTGATCGTCAGCCTGATCAGGTCCGCGGAGGCCGTCGGCGAGGCGATCAGCGCCCGCGGCCTGGACTGACCTCCTGATTCACCCCACCCAGCACCCCACCCCAGCACCCCACCCCAGCACCCCACCCCAGCACCACAGCAAGGAAGCACGTTGACAACGCACCTCACCGACGCGCACGTGATCGCCTCCGACGAAGAAGCCCTCCGCGTCGCCGCCGACGTCGCGGACAAGATCGGCGCGACCGCGGCCCAGCGGGACCGCGACCGCTCCATCCCCACCGACGAAGTCGAGCTGATCAGAGCCGGCGGCCTGCTCGGGATCACCATCCCCCGCGTACACGGCGGCGCCGGCGTGAGCACGCGCACCCTGGCGGAGGTGACGCGCCTGCTGGCCCAGGCGGACCCGAGCATCGGGCAGATCCCGCAGAACCACTACGTCGCCCTGGACATCGTGCGCCTCGTCGGGGACGAGGCACAGCGCGCCTTCTTCGCCGCCGAGGTGCTGCGCGGCAGGTGGCTGGGCAACGCCACCTCGGAACGGGGCCGCAAGCTCGGCCTCACGAACATCGGCACCCGGCTCACCCCGGCCGGGGACGGATCGGGCGACCATCTCGTCACCGGCACCAAGTACTACTCCACGGGGGCCTACACCTCGCAGTGGATCCCCGTGATGGCCCTGAACCCCGACGACCGCCTCGTGGTGGCCATGGTGGAGCGGCACGCGCCCGGTGTGGAGGTCGTCCACGACTGGACCGCGTTCGGCCAGCGCAGCACGATCAGCGGGACGACCACGCTGTCGGACGTGCGGGTGCCCCGGGAGCGGGTACTGCCCCGGTGGCGCATCTTCGAACGTCCGCAGGTGCACGGCGCCTACGGCCAGATCCTGCACGCCGCGGTCGACCTCGGCATCGCCGACGCGGCCCTGGCCGACGCCACCGGGTACGTCACCGAGCGGACCCGGCCGTGGTGGGAGTCGGGCGTGGAGAACGCCGCCGACGAGCCGTACCTCATCGGCCACGTCGGACGGCTGGACGTACGACGCCGCGCCGCGCACGCCCTGGTCCGCCAGGCCGCGGAGACGCTGGACGCGGCGAACTCCGTGCTCGGCGACCCCGGCGTGCCGCTCGCGGAGCGCGAGCGAGTCGCCGGCGAGGCGTCACTGGCCGTCGCCGCCGCCAAGGTCTTCGCCGCCGAGGTCTCGGTCAAGCTGTCCAACGAGCTGTTCGAGCTGGCGGGAACGAGCTCGACCGATGAGAAGTACGCTCTGGACCGCCACTGGCGCAACGCCCGCACGCACACTCTCCACGACCCGAAACGCTGGAAGTACCACCACCTCGGCGTCCACGCGTTGCACGGGCGGTTCCCGCCGAACCACGGCGGCATCTGACACTCCCTCCGGCACGCCGGGCCGGCGGAGATCTCGTGCTAGCTTTTCCATGTCTTTCTAGTAGAGAAAGTGGGAATTATGAGCACTGATCTCGCCGCCCTCGCCGCTACCCACCGCCCGTACGAGCCGGAGGAATGCGCCGAGCTTGCTCGTCGGGCCGCGGAGCTCGTCGACATCGGCGAGCTGCCGCGAAGCGGACCTGGGGGGTACGTGCTGCTCTGGTCGGACGAGCACTCCATTGCCTGGCTCAACACGTGGTGGGAGGCTCGCGACACCGGCTTCCACGACCACGACGGATCGGCGGTCGGCGTGCACGTCCTGGCGGGCAGGGTGTCCAACGAGGGGCTACCGATCGGAGGCACGCGCCGGGTGGGGATTTACGGAGCGGGCGAGTCGTTCTCCTTTCCCGGGACCGGCATCCACCGGATGGATCACGAGGCGGGCGCGATCACGATCCACGTCTACTCGCCGCCGCTGCGCGGGATCGGCCACTACGAGGTGGTGGACGGGTTCCTGCGCCGCACGCCCGGCTCCCCCGACGAGGCCTCACCGCCGAGCCCGGGGCTGCGCGAGGCGCTCGGCGTCCGCTGATCGAGATCACCAGCGGTCAAGTCGTGGCCGACCTCCAGAGGGTGACGGTCTCGATGAGGTCGCGGGCCAGCAGCACCTCAGCTTGCGAGCGCAGGAAGGTCAGGCCAGGTGCTGGACGCCCGCTCAGGTGCCTGACCAGCGCCTTCCTGCTTGAGGATCTCCCACACGGTGGAGGGTGCGGACCGTGATGCCGAGCACGGTCACAGATCGCGGTGCCGGCGCACAACGGCGAGATGACATTATCGGCAGGCGCAGTGCGCCGGCTCCCAACGCGCCGTCAGGTGGGCCCTTGCCAGGCCATCTTGTGACTGCCCGGAGAAGCGCTCGCTAGCGGGTCTGCGCGAGCAGGATGGTCAAGGTGTCGGCGACCCGCAGCCTGTCCTCCCCCGGCAGGTCCGCGGCCAGCGCCTCCAGCCTGCTGACGATCTCCCCGTGCACCCGTACGGCCAGCTCCTCGCCCTCGGGCGTCAACTCGACCCGGCACGCGCGCCGGTCGGCGTCGTCGCGCACGCGGCGGACCAGGCCGCGCCGCTCCGCCCGGTCCACCAGCCCGGTGAGGCTCGGCTTCTCCAGGTGCAGGAGCCTGCTGAGGTCCGTCATCCCGACCCCGTCGCCGCTCGTCAGCACGCACAGCAGTTGCGCCTGCTGTGGGGTGACGTCCCGCTCGCGGCTCACGTCGGCGAAGACGTGCTGCACCAGGTGCGACATCCGCACCAGCGCCGCGGCGAAGCCCAGCCCGGGCGGCGCCCCGGCGTCCGTCGCGCTCTCCATCCGCACCTCCTGCCGCCGAGTGTAGTTGCGAACAGTTCGTAGTCCTAACTATGTTGTTAGGACTACGAACTGTTCGTAGTGCTAATTAACTCTGGAGGTGAGACCATGCCGACATCCCCCCGGCAGATCGTGACGGCGCTCGTCACGACGGTCTTCGGCTACTCCCTGATGCAGACGGTCGTGGTTCCCGCACTCGGCCTGCTCACCCGCGAACTGCGCACCACCCCGGCCTGGTCGGCCTGGATCCTCAGTGCGTTCCTGCTGTCCAGCGCGGTGCTCACCCCGCTGCTCGGACGGCTCGGCGACCTGTACGGCAAGCGCCGCGTGATGGTCGGCGTGCTCGCAGCGTACGCCGTCGGCATGGCCGGCGCCGCGCTCGCCCAGGACATCGCCCAGCTCATCGCCGCCCGCGTCGTGCAGGGTGCGGCGCTGGCGGTGGTGCCGCTGTCGATGGCGATCCTGCGCGAGGCGCTGCCCAGACAACGGCTGGCGTCCGCGATGGGCCTGGTGTCCGGCATCGTCGGGGCGGGGGCCGGAGCCGGGCTGGTGGTCGGCGGACTGCTCGCCGACCGGCTGTCGTGGCGCTACCTGTTCGTCCTCGGCGCGCTGCTGGCGCTGATCAGCCTGGGCATGGTCGCGCGATGGGTACCTCGCGGTGAGCGCGCCGCCTCCGGCGGGCTCGACGTGCCGGGCTCGCTGCTGCTCGGCCTCAGCCTGGTCGCGGTGCTGCTCGCCCTCACCCAGGGCCCTTCGTGGGGGTGGTCCTCGGCGCCGGTGCTCGGCCTGTTCGCGCTCGGGGCGCTGCTTGCGGCCGCCCTGCTGGTTCTGGAGCGGCGCAGGAGTGACGCGCTCATCGACGTCGCAGAGCTGACCGACCGGCCGATGCTGGCCACGCACCTGGCCGCGCTGCTGTTCGGCGCGGGGTCGTACTTCTTCTACGTGGCGATCCCGCTGTTCGCCCAGCAACAGCCCGGCCCGGACGGGGCCGGCTTCGGCGCCTCGGTCACGGTCGCCGGCCTGCTGATGCTGCCCGGCATGCTGGCCATCATCCCGGCGGGCATGGCGGTCGGCCGGATCTCGGAGGCGTTCAGCTCCCGCTGGCCGCTGGCGATCGGGTTCCTGGCGATGGCCGCGGGCTCGGCGCTGATCGCCATGGCGCACGGCGCGTACTGGCATCACCTGGTGTTCTACGGGATGGTCGGCACGGGGTCCGGGCTCGTCATGGGGGCGCTGCCCAAGCTGATCGCCGACATCGTGCCACCGGCCAGGACCGGCACCGCGAACGGGCTCAACAACATCGCCCGCACCGTCGGCGGTGTCGTCGGCAGCCAGCTCGCCGCCGCTGTGATCGCCTCCGGCAGCGGCGGGCGGGCCGTGGCCGTGCCCGACTCGGCCTTCACCATCCTGTTCTGGCTGGCGGGAGGCGTGGCGGTCCTCGGGGTCGCGGTCTCGCCGTACGCCGTGCGCGTCCTGCGGACGGTGCCGGCATGAGCCTCTTCAGCGAACGCGAGCTGGCCTACCTGCGAGGCGAGCGGCTGCTGGGGCGCCTGGCCACCGTCGGCGCCGACGGCATGCCGCACGTCGTACCCGTCGGCTGGTCCCTCGACGAGACCGGCACGCTCATCGAGATCGGCGGGCGCAATCTCGCCCGCTCCAAGAAGTTCCGCGACATCGCGCGCGACGGCCGCGCCGCAGGACAACCCGTCGACACCTGACTCATGGCCACGATCCGGGTCCGTCGCCGACGACCGGCGATCACTGCCCGCTACCGGCACAGCGTTCCCTCGCCGGCCACCGTACCTGTGCCGGGCCGCCGTTGGGCTGTATCGCTGGGACGGGCCGCCGCTCGATGCTTTCCGGTACGCCGGCGACGCAGTGAATGTGCGTCCGCGGAATCGTGCGCACGGCGGGCACTTGACTGTCGCTCAGTGGGTCAGGCCGCAGGTCGCAGGTGCTGCTGCGCCCATTCCTCGAAGCTGGTCAGCGGGAGGCCGAGGTCCCTGGCGTACTGGGGCCGGGCCGGCTGGCCGGCCACGTTCAACCACTCGTGCGAGCTGCCCATCGCCGGCATGCCGGCGGCGAGTGCCTGCTCCTCGGTCATGTCCGGCGCGACCAGGGGCGTGCCCAGCGCGCGGGAGAGGATTGTGGCGATCTCCGTCATCGGCAGATAGTCGCTCGCCAGCTCCAGTTCGACCCCGTCGAAGCGCTCCGGCGTGGCGATGGCCGCGGCGGCCGCCCTGCCGATGTCGTCGATAGCGACGAGGGACAGGCGGGTCTGCGGCTTTATCACGCTCACCAGGCCGCCCGCGACGCCGCGCGGGAACAGGAACGCCATGGACGGCAGGAAGTTGTCCATGAAGAAGGCCGGCTTGAGGATCGTCCAGTGGGGAAAGCCGGCCGTGCGGACGCGCTCCTCGATCGCGGCCTTGGCGTTCAGCGGGGCGGCCACCGCCTCTCGGCCGGGGCCCTCGATGTGGCGGCCGGCGCCGCTGGTGGACGTGTGCACGAACTGCGGCACTCCCGCGGCCTTCGCGCCTTCGATGAGGTTGACGGCCTGGGCCACCTCATCGTCGAAGTCGAACCCTGCGGTGGTCAGGGGGGCCATCTGCACGGAGAAGACGGCGCGGGCGTCCTTGGCGGCCCGGATCACCGAGTCGCGGTCGTGGAGGTCGCCGGTGACGAGTTCGGCGCCGAGCGCTTCGACGGCTCTGGCCCGGTCGGTGGCCGGGTCGCGGACCAGGGCGCGGACGGGGATGCCGGCTGCGCGCAGGGCGCGGGCGGTGGCGCCGCCCTGTCTGCCGGTGGCGCCGATGACCAGGACGGGCGCGGATGATGCGGGCATGATGCTCCCTAGGACTATAAACGGCGGGGGCCGCCGTTTTCTGTGCGATACGATACGGCGGGCCCCGCCACTTAGCAACACTGGAGATGACACCATGCCCGACCGCCAGCGCGCGGACGCCCGGCGCAACCATGCCCGCGTCCTCGCCGTGGCCGAGGAGGAGGTCGCCACGCACGGCGCCGGAGCCTCCCTGGAGCAGATCGCCCGCGTGGCGGGAGTGGGCTCGGCCACCGTGCGCCCCGTGTGGTGGCGGCGTCGGTGCAGAAGAAGCCCTCGAAGCCGACGCCGAACAGGTCGTTGCCGAAGTCGGCGTGCAGGGCGAGCAGCTTGTCGGTGATCTGAGCGGGGCTGCCGATCAGCGCCGAGCCGCGGGCGACGAAGTCCTCCAGGCTGTCGTATCTGATGGCGGAAGTGTCGGTGCCGGGTGCTTGGGTGTGGGCATGCATTACGGCATCGACGTCGCGATCCTCGGTGAGCTCGCGGAGCCGGCGCGCCTGGTCACTCTCGCCAGGGCGGCCGAGGCGGCCGGATGGGACGCCGTGCTGGTGTGGGATCATCTGGCCTTCGCCTGGGGCACACCGTCGGCGGACCCGTGGGTGGCGCTGGCCGCTGCGGCCCAGGCGACCTCGCGTATCAGGCTGGGCACGGCGGTGACGGCCGTGGCCCGGCATCGCCCGGAGATCCTGGCCCAGACCGTGGCGACGCTCGACAGGCTGAGTGGCGGCCGCGTGATCTTGGGAGCCGGGCTGGGCGGCGTGCGGGAGGAGTTCACCGCCTTCGGCTCGGCGCGTCCCGGCGGGGCGGTGCTTGATGAGGCACTCGACGTGATGACCTCGCTCTGGTCCGGTGACGAGGTCCATCACCGGGGCGCTCATTACACCGTGAACGGGGTGCGGCTCGCGCCGTTGCCGTTCCAGCGCCCTCGGGTCCCGGTGTGGGTCGGCGGCACGGCCGCAGGCGCCCTTCGGCGGGCCGCCCGCTGGGATGGCTGGATCGTCGCCGGCGACGACCAGGAGGGCCGCATGACGCTCTCGCCCGACTCCCTCGCCGCTCAGGTCAGCGAGCTGCGCCGGCACCGGACCGGCGCAGGCGATCTCGAGGTGGCGGTCATCGGAGTGAGCGAGCCGGGCTCGCCGGTGCGGGCCTACGCCGAGGCGGGCGCCACGTGGTGGCTGGAGCACCTCCACGGCTACCGGGGGCCGGTGCAACGGCTGGTGCAGCGTGTGAAGGCGGGCCCGCCCGCGTGAAGCACCTGCGGTGCGGGCGCGGCACCTCGGCGGCTGCGGGAGCATTCAGCAGCACAGGCGGGCGATGTAGCCGGAACCTGCCGGGTCGCGTTCCAGGGCCTCCAGGATCGGCGCCGACTCGGCGGCAGCACGGCGCCGCCAGGACCTCGGGCGCCTGCGCCGGGCCGCCCAGCAGGCCAAAGTAGGCACGTCAGGCATGTTGGCCGGCCTTGCAGGCATGTGCTCCGAAGGCGACACCGCGCCGACGATAACGAGGTCCGTCCGGGGCGGCGGGCGATGGGACCACCTTGTCTGAGGCCGTTCTGGACGACGATGATCCAATGTGCGAACATACGTTCGACAATCGTCCTCCAGAATGGAGTGCATGTGCGCCTCACAAGCTCTGGCCGTCCTCCTCTTTCCCACCGATTAGCCGCCCTGGCCGGGTCCCTGCTCCTGGCAGCGGTCCTGCTCGTCGTTCAGGCACCCGCCGCCTCGGCCGCCGACATCGTCACCGACCTCGGCGTCGCCGCCGACAGAGGCGGCGACGTGGTGGCACAGAGCGGCAAAATCTTCGTCGCCGCCGACGATCGGATCGTGGTCACCAAGAGCGACGGCGCGCTCATCGACACGATCAGCGGCCTGTCCGGTGCCGTGGCGCTGTCCGTGGCGGACAACGGCAGGAAGGTGTACGCGGCGCTGCGCGATTCGCATGAAGTGATCGAGATCGACATCGCAACGCTTGCCATCACCAAGCGGATCGACCTCACCGCCTACCCGTGCCCGTCCACGCTGGCCCAGTCGTACGAGCGGCTGTGGGTCGGATACGGGTGCGGCCAAGCGGGGGAAGGAGGCGTCGTCGCTCTCGAGCTGTGGAGGCCGACCCCCACCCTCGTCCCGGTCGGGCCAGGCACGACGCAGCCTCCGCTGGTCGCCGTCGCCGGGAGCACTCTGGTGGCGGGAGAGCCGGGAGCCGACCCCGCCTCGATCAGGGTGTACGACGTCAGCAGCACCCCGGCCACCCCGCGCGGGGAGATCCGCGCTGACACGTCCCTGCGGGACCTCGCCCTCGGCGACTACGGGTCAGCGGCGCTGTCGGCGCTGGCCGACACCCACCAGTTCGACGCCTGGGACACGACGACCAACGCCAAGACACGCGCCTACGACAGCGGCGAGCTGAGCGAGCACGGCCTGCCCACCGCCGTCGCGGCCAGCCCGGACGGAGCCTATGTCGTGGGCGGCTGGAACTCCTCCGCGGGCGACGCGGCGGAGATCGTGGTGTACGACCCGGCCACCGCGGAGGTGATCTACTCGGCCGGCCACCAGGGGAAGGCGCTGGTGCCGGGCAGCATCGCCTTCTACGGCGTACTCACCTACGCGGTGCTGAAGGAGCCTGACACCGGGCGGATGCACCTCTGGCGGCTGCCGCGTTCGCCTTACCACGCCTCCACCCTGACCATGACGGCTCCCTCCGAGGCGACCGCGCTCAAGCAGCTGACCTTCAGCGGGCGGCTCACGCTGAGCACCGGCGCGCTGCCCGGCGTGCAGACGCTCGAGCTGTACCGCTGGCTCCCCGACGGTACCTCCCGGCCCTTCCAGGAAGTCACCACGGAGGCGGACGGCACGTACCAGTTCACCGATACCGCGCCGAAATGGGGGTCGTACGAATATCGGTTGTACTGGCCGGGCAACTCATGGTTCAGGGGCAGCGGCGCCTCGGCCATCGTCAAGGTGGGCCTGTACCAGCCGGTGCTCACGGTGACCGGCCCGACCACCGGCGTCGTCGGCGAGCGACTCGAATTCAACGGGACGTTCGCCGCCGACGGCATCACCTTCCCGCTTACCATTGTCACCGTCGTACGTAATGTCTCCAACCCCGAGGGCACTACCTCGAAAGCCCTGGCCAAGATGACTGCCGCTGCCGACGGGTCGTTCAGCTTCGCTGACACGCCGACGACGGCCGGCAAGCACACGTACGTCATCCAGCTGGTGGGAAACTCGACACTCGAGCCGGCGAAGACCACCCACGTGGTCGTCGTCTCCCAGCCCCCCGCGTAACCTCCCGACGGGGTGACGGCGATCCGAATCGCCGTCACCCATGCATCCTCGGAGCCGCCCTGTACATGGTGGGAATCGGCACGCTCCTGGCGGGGCTCTGCATGTTTGCCAGACGGTACGTGCCGGCTGGACTATTCACCTTCGCTTCGATCATGGCGCTGTGTGCCGCGTGGCATATCAGATTGTTCCCGTTCAACTCTTGACGCCGACCGGGGCACCTCGATGACCCCCAAGCCGGTCGCGGCGCTGCCGGCCGGCTTGAACCTCGCCCAAAGCCGAAGACCGGCGGAAGTGGACCGGAAGAGGGCCGTCCTACACTCACTCGCGCCCGCGGCCAGGCCAGATGATCTACGATTTGGAGCATTATGCGACGAAAAATACCCATGCTCGCCACCGCCTTCATGATGTTGGCGACGGTTTTACCGTTATCGGCGACCCAGGCGGCCGGCGCCACGGACGACGAAGGCCGGCGCGGCATCACCTGGGGACCGTGTGAGGAGGAGCCCACCGTCGAGTGCGGCACGCTGGCCGTGCCGATCGACTGGTCCAAGCCGTACGGGGCCACCGTGAAACTGGCGCTGGCGCGGCGTAAGGCCACCGATCCGTCCGCGCGGATCGGTTCCTTGTTGACCAACCCGGGTGGGCCCGGCAACTCCGGGGTGAATGACATCCTGCGGCCGTCTGGGTTCAGTGAGGACGTTCAGCGGCGGTTCGACATCGTCAGTTACGACCCCCGGGGCGTGGCTCGCAGCGGCTCGACGACCTGTACGGCGTCGGTGTACAACGAGATGCCGTACCCGGTGATGACCAGCCAGGCCGACTACGACAAGTGGGTGGCCTTCAATGCGAAGCTGCACGCCGACTGCCGCAAGCAGACCGGCCCGCTGTACGACCACCTCGACTCGGCCAACGTGGCGCGGGACATGGACGCCATCCGGGCCGCGCTGGGCGAGGACAAGCTGACCTCCTACGGCGTGTCGTACGGCACGCTGGCCCAGCAGATGTACGCCGAGATGTACCCGAACCGGATCCGGGCCATGGTGCTGGACAGCAACATGGACCACAGCCTGAACGTCAAGGGCTTCCAGGTGACCGAGGCGGCCACCGTCCAGGACAGCTTCGACGAGTTCGTCGCCTGGTGCGAGCGGGACACCGACTGCGTCCTGCACGGCCGCGACGTCAAGGCGCTGTGGAAGGGGCTGCTGGAGAAGGCGGACCGCGGCGAGCTGTACTGGCCGGGCTTCACCGACCGCCCGGTGAGTGCGCACAACCTGCTGTGGCTGGGCGTGGTGCTCAACGAGGCGCCGGTCTGGCGGCAGGAGGCCAAGGTGCTGCTCGCCCTGGACGGCGGACCGATACCGGACGACATGGGCAACCCGCCCGGGAACGGACCCGTGAACGGCGAGTTCGCCGAACTTCCGACCGCGATCCTCTGCCAGGACTGGAACCTGTCGCTGCGCAACTACGACGAGTACGCCGACGTGATGCGCGCCTCCAACGCGGTGGCGCCTGACCTGCGCTACAACCCGATGCCGATGGGCGACATGCCGCTCTGCCAGGGCCACCAGGTCCCGGTCAACAACCCGCAGCACCGGCTGCGGTACACCGGGAGCACACCGCTGCTGGTGGGCACCTCCATGCACGACCCGGACACGCCGTACGAGTGGTCGGCCAACGTGGCCCGCCAGCTCGGCGCCAAGGCCACGCTGCTGACGTACGAGGGCTGGGGCCACGGCATCTACGGCATGACCCAGTGCACCACGGAAGCGATGGACAACTACCTGATCTCGCTGACCGTGCCCGCGCGGGGCGCCCGCTGCCCGGCGGAAGAGCCGCAGGGCTGAAACCGTACGTCTCGATGGTCTGCTCAGCGTGCTCGGCCAGGCGGTCGCCCTCGACCAGCAGAACATCGCGGCCAGGATCGCAGTTTCGGCTGCTGCGCCGCGGCCTTCTTGTCCAGGGGGACGGTGGGCGGCGGCCACTGTGTGGCCGCCGCCCGGCCTGGTGGGTCATTCGGAGGAGAAGGCGGCGTCGAAAGCGGCGGCCGGTGGGGTGATGGCGTTGAGCGAGCGGATGTAGGCGAGGGATTCCGGCGCGCCGTGCAGCCGGTCCATGCCCGCGTCCTCCCACTCGATGGAGATCGGGCCGTCGTAACCGATGTGGTTGAGCGCGCGGAAGCACGCCTCCCACGGCACGTCGCCCCGGCCTGTGGATACGAAGTCCCAGCCACGCCGGGGGTCGGCCCACGCCAGGTGGGAGGCCAGACGGCCGCGCCGGCCGTCGCGGGTGGCCACCCGGGCGTCCTTGCAGTCCACGTGGTAGATCCGGTCGGCGAAGTCGAGGATGAAGTTCGCCGGGTCCAGGTCCTGCCACACCATGTGCGAGGGGTCCCAGTTCAGGCCGAAGGCCGGCCGGTGCCCGATGGCCTCCAGCGTCCGCACCGTGGTGTGGTAGTCGTAGGCGATCTCGCTCGGGTGCACCTCATGGGCGAAGCGCACCCCGACCTCGTCGAAGACGTCGACGATCGGGTTCCACCGGTCGGCGAAGTCGGCGTAGCCCGCCTCGATCATCGACGGGGGCACCGGCGGGAACATCGCCAGCGTGTGCCAGATTGACGAGCCGGTGAAGCCGACGACGGTCGTCACGCCGAGCGCGGCCGCCGCGCGGGCGGTGTTCTTGATCTCTTCGGCGGCGCGCCGCCGAACGCCTTCGGGTTCGCCGTCGCCCCAGATGCGAGCGGGCAGGATGCCCTTGTGGCGCTCGTCGATGGGGTGGTCGCAGACCGCCTGGCCGACCAGGTGGTTGGAGATCGTCCACACACCGAGGTTGTACTTGGCCAGGGTCTCCTTCTTGCGTTCGATGTAGGAGTCGTCCGCGAGGGCCCTGTCGACCTCGAAGTGGTCGCCCCAGCAGGCGATCTCCAGGCCGTCGTAGCCCCACTCCGACGCCAGCCGGCAGACCTCCTCGAACGGCAGGTCCGCCCACTGCCCGGTGAACAACGTGACCGGCCTCGTCATGATCCCTCCACAGTGATGAAGCGGCTGTCCTCAGCCGCGCTCTGCTCGACGGCCGCCAGCACCCGCTGCACCCGCAGGCCGTCCTCGAAGGACGGTGCGGGGTCGGTGCCCGCGGCGATCGCCTCCAGGAAGTCCTTCATCTCGTGGACGAAGGTGTGCTCGTACCCGAGGCCGTGGCCCGGCGGCCACCACGCCCCGGCGTACGGGTGGTCCGGCTCGGTGACCAGCACCCGCCGGAAGCCGTGCTCGGCGCTGTCGATGGTGTGGTCATGGAACCACAGGTCGTTCATCGACTCGAAGTCGAAGGCCAGGCTGCCCAGGGCGCCGTTGATCTCGATGCGCAGCGCGTTCTTGCGCCCGGTCGCGAAACGGGTGGCCTCGAAGGAGGCCAGCCCGCCGCCGCTGAGCCGTCCGATGAACAGCGCCGCGTCGTCCACGGTGACCGCGCCCCTCCCGGTTCCGCCGCCGGCCGAGAGCCCGGCCGAACTGGCCGCCAGGGGACGTTCCTTGACGAAGGTCTCGGTCAACGCCGTCACCCCGGTCAGCCGCTCACCGGTGATGAACTCGGCGGTGTCGATGATGTGGGCGCCGATGTCGCCGAGGGCCCCGGAGCCGGCCTTGTCCTTCTGGAGCCGCCAGACCAGGGGAAACTCGGGGTCGACGATCCAGTCCTGCAGATACTGCGCCCGTACGTGCCGGATCTGGCCGAGCATGCCCTCTTCGACGAACCGCCGGGCCAGCGCGATGGCGGGCACGCGGCGGTAGTTGAAGGCGACCATGCTGCGCACGCCGCGCGCCGCCGCCTCCTTCGCCGCCGCGGCCATGGCCTCGGCCTCGGCGACGGTGTTGGCGAGCGGCTTCTCGCAGATCACGTGCTTGCCTGCCGCCAGCGCCGCGACGGCGATCTCGGCGTGCGAGTCGCCTGGCGTGCAGATGTCGACGATCTGCACGTCGTCGCGGTCGAGCAGGCGCTTCCAGTCGGTCTCCGCGCCGGCCCACCCCAGCTTCTCGGCGGCCTGCGCGGTCGCCTCGGCGGATCTGCCGGCCACGGCCACCATCGAGGGCCTGAGCGGCAGGTCGAAGAACGCGTCCACGGTGCGCCACGCCTGGGAGTGGGTACGGCCATGAACGCGTAGCCGACCATGCCGATCCCGATGACAGGCCTCATGACTCGAACCCGAGAGGCAGGTACTGGGCGGCGTTGTCCTTGGTGATGGTCTCCGAAGCCAGGGTGATCGACTGCGGCACCTGCTGCTCCAGCAGGTCACTCATGCCCTTGCCCTGGGCGATCAGCCGGGCGATCTTGATCGCCGAGGCGGCCATGGTGGGAGGATAGGTGACGGTGGCCTTCAGCACGCCGCTGTCGGCCTGGATGTCACGCATCGCGTTGGCCGAGCCCGCGCCACCGACCATGAAGAACTCGTTGCGACCGGCCTCCTTGATCGCCGCCAGCACGCCGATGCCCTGGTCGTCGTCGTGGTTCCAGATCGCGTCGATCTTCTTGTGCGCCTGGAGCAGGTTGGCGGCCACCTGCGTCCCGGACTCCACCGTGAACTTGGCGTCCTGTTGCGCGGTCACCTTGAAGCCGTACGTCTTCAGCGCGTCGGCGAAGCCCTTGCTGCGGTCCTGGGTCAGCGGCAGCGTGGCGATGCCCTGGATCTCCAGGATGACCGGGTTGGAGACGCCCTTGTCCTTCAGCGTCTTGCCGATGTGGTGTCCGGCGGCCACACCCATGCCGTAGTTGTCCCCTCCGATCCAGGCCCGGTACGACAGCTTGTCCGGGAAGACGCGGTCCACGTTGACCACCGGGATGCCCGCGTCCATGGCCTGCCGGGCGACCTGGTTGAGCTGCTGGCCGTCGTTCGGCAAGATCACCAGCACGTTGACCTTCGCCTGGATCAGCGACTCCACCGCCGAGATCTGCTGGTTGATGTCGTTGGTCGGCTCGACCGGCTTGAATTCGACGTCGGTGTACTGCTTGGCCGCGTCCGCCGCGTTCTTGCTGATGGCGGCGATCCAGCCGTGGTCGGCGGCCGGGGCCGAGAAGCCGATGACGACCTTCTCGCCAGGGGCGTCGTTGCCGTCCTTGGCCGCGGAAGCGGCGGCGGGCGCGCTCGCCTGCTGGGTGGCGACCGGCTCGTTGCTGGTGCAGGCGCTGATGAGGGCGCCCGCGCCGAGGGCGGCGCCGCTGAAGAGGAAGCCGCGCCGGGCGACGTTCTTGTCCATGTCTGCTCTCCTTGCTGAAGCCGGAAGGCTTGCGATCCGGCCCTGGTGTCAGGTGTGTGTTCTGAGGCTTCGCCGCTGCAGCAGCACGGCGGCGACGATGATCGCGCCCTTGGCGATGAGCTGGTCGGCGGTGTTCAGGCCGTTCAGGATGAACAGGTTGGTGATCACAGTGAAGATCAGCAGACCGAGGATCGATCCGATGATCGTGCCCCGGCCGCCGCTCAGCAGCGTCCCGCCGATGATCACCGCGGCGATCGCGTCCAGCTCGTACAGGTCGCCGTGGGTGGACGATCCGGTCGTGGTCCTGGCCATGATCAGCACCGCGGCGATCCCGCAGCACAGCCCCGACAGGGCGTACAACAGCAGCGTGTGCTTGCGCACGTCGATGCCGGCCAGGCGGGCGGCCTCGGGGTTGCCGCCGACCGCGTAGGTGCGCCGGCCGAACGTCGTGCGGTTGAGCACCAGCCAGCCGAGCAGCACCACCAGCGCGAACACGTACACCAGCAGCGGCAGCCCGAGCACCCGCGTGGTCGACAGGCTCACGATCATCGAGTTGTCCTGCTGCACGAGCTGTGTGCGCTGGTTGGACATCCGCTGCGCCAGGCCGCGCGCGGCCACCATCATCGCCAGCGTCGCGATGAACGGCACCATCCGGCCATAGGCGATCAAGATCCCGTTCAGCAGGCCCGCGCCGGTGCCCACCAGCACCGCGCACACGATCATCACGACCGGCCCGTAGGACTGGGTCGCCAGCGTGGTCGCCCATACCGACGCCAACGCCATCAGCGCGCCCACCGACAGATCGATGCCACCACCGATGATCACGAACGTCATGCCGACAGTGATCACCCCGATGGTCGAGGCCAGCGCCAGGATGCTCACCAAGTTGGAGGAGGTGGCGAAGTTCTCCGGCCTCGTCACCAGTCCCACGATCGCCAGCAGTGTCAACGCCGCGACCAGCCCCAGATGCCGGACCTCACCCAGCCGGCCGAACCGCCCGCCCGGTCCCGCCGCCTTCAAACGCGGACCTGTCGGCGCGGCCCGATCAACCTCAGTCATGCGATGCTCCTTCGGTGGGGAGATTTGCCACATCGGATCCGGGCCTCTGTCCTGCGGAGACCATCACCAGGTCGAGCACCCGGTGCTCGTCCAGATCCTCGGCCGGCGCCTCATGGACGATCCGGCCCTCGCGGATGACCAGCACGCGGTCGGCCAGGCCCAGCACTTCAGGCACCTCGCTGGACACCAGCAGCACACCGATGCCGTCGTCGGCCAGCTTGCGCACCAGCGCGTACAGCTCGGCCCGGGCACCGACGTCCACCCCACGCGTGGGCTCGTCCAGCAGCAGCAGCTTGCGGTCCTCGGCCAGCCAGCGTCCCAGCACCGCCTTCTGCTGGTTGCCGCCCGACAAGGTCCTGATCGGGCGGCGCGGATCGGGCGGGCGAATGTCCAGCGCCTGCGACAACCGTTCGGCCTCGGCGAACTCGCTCCGGCGGTCGAGCCAGCCCAGCCACCGCGGCCTGGTGTAGCGGCTCAGGCTCGCCAGCGTGATGTTCTGCGCGACGGGGTGGTCCAGCAGCAACGCCTGCGCCTTGCGCTCCTCGGGGGCCAGGCCCATGCCCATCCGCACCGCGCGGGTCGTGCTGCCCGGCGGCACCGTCCGCCCGTCGAGCACGACCCGGCCACCGGCCCGCCGCGCGCCGTAGATCGCCTCGATGATCTCGCTGCGGCCGGAGCCGACCAGACCCGCCAGGCCGACGATCTCCCCGGCCCTGATGCTGAACGACACGTCCGCGAACCGGCCGGTCAGCGTCAGGTTCTCCACCCGCAGCACCTCGGGCCGCCCCTCGTGGGCTCCCCTGCCCGGCCGGGGCGGGAAGACGTACTCGACGTTGCGGCCGGTCATCAGCGCCACGATCTTCGAGGTCGGGGTGTCCTTGGCCGCCAGCCCCACCGCGACCGTGCGCCCGTCCTTGAGCACGGTGACTCGGTCACCGATCTCGCGGATCTCCTCCAACCGGTGGGAGATGTAGATCACCGCCACGCCCTGGGAGGTGAGGTCACGGATCACCCGGAACAGGTTGCCGACCTCGTCGTGGTCCAGCGCGGCCGACGGCTCGTCCATGATGATCAGCCGGGCCGAGTGCGACAGCGCCCTGGCCATGCTGACGATCTGCTTGTGGGCCGGCGACAGCGAGCCCACCTCGGTGCGGGGGCGGATCTCGCCGTGCCCCAGCCGCTCGAGCAGCTCGGCCGTCGCCCGGTCGGCCTCGGCCCGGCGGGAGAACCCGAAGGTCGCCAACTCGTGGCCGAGGAAGATGTTCTCCGTCACGCTCAACCCGTCCACCAGATCGAGTTCCTGGTAGATGGTGGCGATTCCGTGGCTCATCGCCGCGGTCGGCGGCGCCAGCCGTACGGGCGAGCCGTCGAGCAGCACCTCGCCCTCGTCGGGTTCGTGGGCACCGGACAGGATCTTGATGAGCGTGGACTTCCCGGCGCCGTTCTGGCCGAGCAGACAGTGCACCTCTCCGGCTCTGACCTCAAGGTTCACGCCGTCCAAGGCGCGCACGCCCGGGAACTGCTTGACGATTCCTCGCATCACGAGCAGCGATGACGAGTCGGATGGTGACCGCGGCACAGGGGCCTCCCTCGGTTACGGTGTGGCCATGCCCATCAGGTGGGCCCATCAGGTGGGCCCACCTGATGGGCCCACCTGACGGCCCCGCCCGCCTGACGGCGCCGGTTGGCACCGCCGCTACGGCACCGAGGTCGGCGTCAACGGTGCCGGTGCGGCTTCCGGTGACCGATCAGGCGGGCGGGACGTTCTGGGTGGAAAATCGCACAGGGGTTCCCGCCCGCCTGACCGCAGGCCCCATGGCCGCGGCACGCGAAATGGGCGGGATGTGCCGAGGCGGTGCGGAACAGGACGGTCAGGCGGACGGGAGGATGGTCGGAGGCGTTCGGATCGAGATGCTTGTGGGGTCGGACAGTGCACGTTCCACGACGACTCCGGCCGCTCCGCGTGAGGCGGCGCCGAAGCCGAGGTCGGAGGCGGCGAACCGGCAGCGCTCGACGGCGTCGCTCATGCCCAGGCGTGCCAGCGTCTGTTGCGCTGCGGGGATGATCAGGTCGGCGAGTCGCGCGAAGTACCCGCCCAGCACGATCACCCGTGGGTTGAACAGGTTGACCAGCATGGCCGCCCCGATGCCGAGCCACCGGCCCACCTCCGCGGCGGCGGCGTCGACGCGGGGATCTCCCTCGGCCCGTCGGTGCTCGATCTCGGCCAGCCGCTCCTCCGGGTCACGGACGAGTTGCGGGCCAGTGCCGTACGCGCGGTCCGGTGTGGCCATGCGGACCAGCGCGGCCAGCCCGACCTTGGTCTCCCAGCAGCCGACCCGGCCGCAGCGGCACGACTCGCCGGAGGGATCGATCACGACGTGGCCGACCTCCCCCGCGAATCCGTCCGCTCCGCCCAGCAGCCGGCCGCCGGCGATGACGCCGCCGCCGATGCCCACCTCGCCTGTGAGGTAGACCAGGTCGGAGGTGCCCGCCGCGACGCCCGAGGTGTACTCGGCCAGGGCGGCGAGGTTGGCGTCGTTGTCCACCGCGACGGGGATGTCCGCGGCGATGTTCGCGTGGGACAGCCGCTCCGTCACCGCCACCCCGCGCCAGCCCAGGTTCGGGGCGACGACGACGGTGCCGGTGGTGGCGTCGATCAGGCCGGGGACGGCCACGGTGATCCCGGCCGGCGTGATCCCGAGCCGGTCGAGGTCGGCGACGATCCTCTCGGCCATGCGGGCCAGCTCGTCCAGCGAGCGTTCCGGGCCGGACCCCATGGCGTCGAAACCGATGCGCCGGTCGATGATCACCCTGCCGGCCAGGTCGGTGGCGATCGCGGCGATGTAGTCGACGTTGACTTCCATGCCGAGGGCGCCGACCCGGGAGCCGTCCAGGGCGAGCGCGACACCCGGGCGGCCGACGGAGCCGGCGTGCTGCGGCCCCATCTCCTTGACCAGTCCGCGCGCCTGCAGCTCGCTCACCAGGCTGGTGACGGTCGCCTTGTTCAGCCCGGTCGCGGCGGCGACGGCCGATCGGGTGCACGGGCCGCACGCGCTGACGTGACGCAGCACGAGGGCGAGGTTGGAACGGCGCACGGTGGCCTGATCCGCGGGAACTCCCGCGGACCCGCCGCGACTCATCGAGTCGGTCGCGTGGCCGTCGGCCCGGCTGTGGTCCACGCTCCTCCTCGATTAGTTCAGATGGCTAGCCGAATTAAAGGCACGACTTCCGGCGTGCACAAGTATTAAATCGTTCGTAACTTGCATAACTTTCCGATAACTGGAGCGAGAAGTGTGGCCGAAGTGCACCGAAGTGAGCGATGCCAACTCGTTACGGACTTGAGGGGTGCGTGGTTGGACATCGCCGTGTTACAACCCTGATTAATTGATCTCGGAGACAAACAAAGGGGCAGGTGGTGCGGGTGCCGTACAGACCGTCCCGCTCCCGCTCCCCTGGCGGCGCCGCGCCGACGAGTCCCGCCACGCTGCGCCGGGCGAACCTGTCGCTGGTGCTGCGCGAGCTGCGCGAGCACACCTCCCTGTCCCGTGCCGAGATCGCGCAGGCGACCGGGCTGCACCGGGCCACCGTCTCCAACCTCATGGCCGAGCTCCTGGAACGGCGGCTGGTGCGGGAGGTCGGTGTCGAGCACGTAGGCGCGATCGGGCGTCCCAGACGGGCGGTGGCGCTGCACGGCGCGCACGTCGGCGCCCTGGGCATGGAGATCAACGTCGACTACATCGCGGTCCACGGCACCGACCTGAGCGGCCGCAGCCTGGTCGAGCGCCGGGTGGTCCACGACGCGATGGGCAGCGGCCCGGACAGCGCCGTGCGCCGGCTCGGGCTCGTGGCCAAGGAGGCCGTGGAGGCGATGCGGCGGGCCGGATCGGTCCCGACCGGCATCGCGGTGGCCGTCCCCGGACTCGTGGACGTGACACGCGGCGTCGTGACACTCGCGCCGAACCTCCACTGGCGCGACCTGCCCCTGGCCGAGCAGCTGGGCTCCATACTCGGCCCGCGGAGCGTGCCGGTGCGGGTGGACAACGACGCGAACCTCGCCGCCCTGGCCGAATACACCTCCGGCGTCGCCGCCGGCACGCCCCACCTGGTCTATCTCACCGGGGAGGTGGGCGTGGGCGGCGGCATCATCTCAGGCGGCGAGCTTCTGCGCGGAGCGGACGGATTCTCCGGCGAGGTCGGGCATCTGCGGGTCGACCCCAACGGCGACCGATGCGGCTGTGGCCGCATCGGCTGCTGGGAGACCAAGGTCGGTCTGGCCGCGCTCGTACGCGCGGCCATGCCCGAACAGGCCTACGGGTTGCCCGGCATGCCGGTGCCCGATCCCGGCGAACGGGTGGCCGACATCGCCAGGGGCCTGGCCTCGGGCGACCGGCGGATGATGGCGGCGGTGGCGCAGGTCGGCGAGTGGCTCGGGCTCGGCGGCTCGATCCTGGCCAACCTGTTCAACCCGCGGGTGATCGTCATCGGCGGCTACTTCGCCTCACTGGCCCAGTGGCTGCTGCCGCACGCACAAGATCAGCTGCAACGGCTCGTGGTGGCCGCTCCCGCCGCCCAGTGCCGATTCGTCGCCTCCACGCTCGGCTTCGGCGCCGCCTCCAGGGGCGCCGCGAGCATGGTGGTCAACCACATCATCGACGATCCGACGACGATCTTGGATTCACTCCGCAGGCCGGCACCTTACTGACGGCCCCACAGACCTGGAGACGGCACCCTCCAGCAACCCGCACCATCCGCTACCACCAAGTGGCAACAGCGCGGCGGCGCGCGCCTTGCCTGACGTCCCCCCGGTCAGGAAGGGTTTCCATGTCACCACGTCCTCGAATATGGGCAGGAAGGCTGCTCGACGCGGTCCTGCCAGAAGGCGGACGACGTCCGAGACGTCGAACCGCCACCACGATGGCCTTAGCCCTCGTCGCCCCTTTCCTCACGCTCCTTGCGGCGCCGGTGAGCGCCGAGGCCGCCACGTCGGCGGTGAGCGCCGAGGCCGCCACGGCGGCGGAGCCCGCCTTCAAGGTGCTCGTCTTCTCGAAGACGACCGGATTCCGGCACGACTCGATCCCCGAGGGCATCGCGGCCGTGCAGAAGCTCGGCCAGGACAACAACTTCGCGGTCGACACGACCGAGGACAGCGCCCTGTTCACGGACCAGAACCTGGCGCAGTACCAGGCCGTGGTCTTCATGTCCACGACCGGTGACCCGCTGGGCACGCAGGAGCAGAAGGACGCCTTCCAGCGCTACATCCAGGGCGGCGGCGGCTTCGTGGGCGTCCACGCCGCCGCCGACAGCGGCTACAACTGGGCCTGGTACGGCAAGCTGGTCGGGGCGTACTTCAAGCAGCACCCGGCGATCCAGCAGGCCACGGTCAAGGTCGAGGACCCGGCGCACCCGGCGACCAAGGATCTCCCGACGACCTGGACCCGTACCGACGAATGGTACGACTACCAGGTGAACCCGCGCAGCACGGTCCACGTGCTGACGTCGATGGACGAGAAGTCCTACACCGGCGCCACGATGGGCGCCGACCACCCGAACACGTGGTGCCAGGACTTCGACGGCGGCCGTTCGTGGTACACCGGGCTCGGCCACCTCAAGGAGAACTACAGCGAGCCCAACTTCCTGAAGCTGCTGCTCGGCGGCATCCAGACCGCCGCCGGCGCGATCAAGGCCGACTGCTCGGCCTCGCAGAGCTCCAGCTTCGAGAAGGTCACCCTCGACGACAACACGTCGAACCCGATGATGGTGGACGTCGCCAAGGACGGCCGGGTCTTCTACATCGACCGGCTCGGCGAGGTCAAGATCATCAAGCCGGCCGGCGGCACGGTGACGGCGGCGAAGCTGAGCGTCTTCACCGCCAACGAGAGCGGCCTGCTCGGCATGGCGCTCGACCCCGGCTTCGACTCGAACCACTGGGTGTATCTCTACTACTCGCCCACCGGGACGAACGTCGACCGGCTGAGCAGGTTCACCGTCACCGGTGACACCCTGGACCTGTCGAGCGAGAAGAAGATCCTCGACGTCCCGGTGCAGCGGGCCGAGTGCTGCCACCACGGCGGCGGCATGGTGATGGACCCCAAGACCGGCAATCTGTGGCTGGGCACGGGCGACAACACCAACCCGTTCGCCTCCGACGGCTACACGCCGATCGACGAGCAGTCCGGCCGCGCCAACTGGGACGCCCAGCGTACCGCGGGCAACACCAACAGCCTGAGCGGCAAGCTGCTGCGGATCCACCCCGAGGCCGACGGCACCTACACCATCCCGTCCGGCAACCTGTTCGCGCCGGGCACGGCGAAGACCAGGCCGGAGATCTACGGCATGGGCCTGCGCAACCCGTTCCGCATGGGTCTCGACCCCAAGACGGGCAACATCATGCTCGGTGAGTACGGTCCCGACGCGAACGCGGCGAGCTCCACCCGGGGTCCGCAGAACACGGTCGAGTGGAACCTCGTCTCGAGGCCCGGCAACTTCGGCTGGCCGTACTGCATCGGCAACAACACCCCGTACGTCGACTACAACTTCGCCACCAAGCAGTCGGGGTCGCCGTTCAACTGTGCCGCGCCGGTCAACGAATCGCCGAACAACGACGGCCTGACCAGCCTGCCGCCGGTGATCCCGGCGACGATCTGGTACCACTACGCGGCAGACCCGCAGAACTTCCCGGAGCTGAGCGGTGGCGCGCCGATGGGCGGCCCGGTCTACCGCTCCGACCCGAACCTGCAGTCGGACGTGAAGTGGCCGGCGTACTGGGACGGCAAGGCCGTCTTCGGTGAGTGGAACAACGACAAGGTGTGGTCGTTCCAGCTCAACGAGAACGGCAGCAAGGTCGTCGAGATGAACCCGATCCTCGGCTCCCTGTCGTTCAAGAAGCCGATGGACATGAAGTTCGGTCCCGACGGCGCGCTGTACATGATCGAGTGGGGCTCCGGCTTCGGCGGCGACAACGCCGACTCCGGCATCTACCGCATCGAGTACACCAAGGGCACCCGGCCGCCGATCGCCCGAGCCACGGCGGACAAGACTGACGGGCCCCTGCCGCTGGCGGTCAAGTTCTCCAGCGAGGGCAGCCGGGACCCGGAGGGCAAGACGCTCACCTACGCCTGGGACCTCGACGGTGACGGGGACACCGACTCCACCGACCCCAACCCCACCTTCACCTATGAGAAGGGGGGCGATTACAGCGTGGTCCTGACCGTCAAGACCCCCGAAGGCAAGACCGCCACCGCCAGCGTGTCGATCAGCGCGGGCAACACCCGTCCCACCGTCAAGGTGGACGTTCCGCCGAACGGCGCCTTCTTCGAGTTCGGCGACCAGGTGAAGTTCAAGGTCACCGTCACCGACGCCGAGGACGGCACGATCGACTGCGACAAGGTCAAGATCCAGGCGATCCTCGGCCACGACAGCCACGGCCACCCGCTCGACCAGCTCAAGGGCTGTCAGGGCACCCTGCAGACCCAGCAGGCGGGCCACGGCGAGTACGACAACCTCTTCTACGCCATCGAGGCCAGCTACACCGACGGGGGCGCCAATGGCGCCGGACCGCTGACCGGGCGGGGCCAGATCATCCTGGAGCCCAAGCGCAAGCAGGCCGAGCACTTCGCGCAGACCGGCCGGGTGGCCGACGGCAAGGGCACCGACGCCGCAGGCGTCCAGGCGGAGACCACGACCGACACCCAGGGCGGCAACCAGCACATCGCGTTCGTCCAGGACGGCGACTGGTGGTCGTTCGACCCGGTGAACCTGTCGAACGTCACCGCGATCCGGCTCCGGGCCTCCTCGGGCGGAACCGGCGGAACCGTGCAGGTCCGGGCGGGCAACCCCGAGACCGGTACTCTGGTCGGCTCGGTCAACGTGCCGCCCACTGGCGGCTGGCAGACGTTCACCGACGTCACGCTCGACCTGACCGGCCCACCGGCCGAGAGCGGACCGCTGTACTTCGTCGTGCGCAAGCCGGCCGGCGCGGCCGACAACGCCTACCTGGCCAACGTCAACTGGGTCGACTTCGTCGGCAAGGGCGCCACGGACAACCAGCATCCGGCTGTGACCGCGACGGCGACCCCGGCGACGGGCGTCGCCCCGCTGAAGGTCGGCTTCAAGGCGACGGCCACCGACCCCGAAGGCGACCCGATCACCTACAAGTGGAACTTCGGGGTGACCGGCGCGCCGGAGCCCACCACGGCCGAGGCGAGCTACACCTACACCGCGCCGGGCAGCTACACGGCCACGGTGACCGCGACCGACGACAAGGGCGCGTCGGCCACCGCCCAGGTCCCGGTCAAGGTGGACGCGGCGGCCACGGTCTGCTTCACCGGCCGTTCCGACGACTTCCTGGGCATCGGGCTCGACCGTGGCCGCTGGTCGGTCATCCGGGAGAACCAGGACCTCAGGGTCGCGGACGGCAAGCTCGTGATCCCGACCTCGACCACCGACATCTACAGCACGGGCGGCAACACGCCGAACATCGTCGTGCAGCCGGCGCCATCGGGTGCGTGGACCGCCACCGCCAAGCTCACGCTGGACGCGCGTGACGCGTACCAGCAGGCGGGCCTGATCATCTACGGCGACGACGACAACTACGCCAAGATGGTGCTGCAGGCGCGGTCGACCTCGGGTTCCAACCACGCCAGCCGTATCTTCCAGTTCATCCGGGAGGAGAACGGCAGCCCGAACGAAGTGTCGCAGAGCAACACGGCCAACCTCGGGGACTCCTACCCCGACACGGTGTACGTGCGGTTCGTCAGCGACGGCACCAACATCACCGCCCACTACTCCTCGGACGGCACCACGTTCACCGCGATGCCGCAGACCAAGCCGCTCGCCGGGATCGCCAACCCCAAGATCGGCCTGATCTCGCTGGCCGGGGCCAACCACCCGGTGGTGGATGCGTCCTTCGACTGGTTCCACATCACACCGGACGACAAGGCGACGGCGCCGGACCCGGACGACGAGTTCGACGGCACCGCGCTCGACGCCTGCCGCTGGAACGCGGTCGTGCGCCCCGACGCCACGGCGGCGCGCGTCGGCAACGGCAAGCTGGAGCTCGACACCACGACCGGTGACATCTACGGGACCACCAACAGCGGCCCGAAGAACTTCATCCTGCAGACGGCGCCGAGCGGCGACTGGACGCTGGAGACCAAGGTGGACGCCTCGGCGCTCAACGAGCAGTACCAGCAGGGCGGCCTCATGGTGTACACCGGCGACGACGACTACGTGAAGCTCGACTTCCTCACCACCAACTCGGCAGGCTCGACGGTGGCGCGGAGCATCGAACTGCGCAGCGAGGCCGGCGGCACCGTGCAGAACCCGCAGCCGCAGGTGAACAACCTCACCAGCGGCGTGTGGTGGCTGCGGCTGAAGAAGGCGGGCACCACCTACACCGGCTCCTACTCCTCCGACGGTCAGACCTGGACGGATCTCTCCGCGCCGGTGGAGAACACCGCGGTGGCCACCGGCGCGAAGGTCGGCGTGTACACCATCGGCACCAGCCAGTCGGCGTCGAAGACGGTCACGTTCGACTACTTCCACCTGACCAAGGCGGGCTCGGGCGGGGACAGGACCGCGCCCGTGACGACGGCGACGACCGATCCGGAGCAGCCGGCGGGCGGCACGTTCACCGGTCCGGTGTCGGTCACGCTGAAGGCCGCCGACGAGGACGGCGGCAGCGGGGTCGGCAAGACCGAGTACCAGTTGGACGGCGGCGACTGGACCGCCTACACCGGGCCGGTCACCGTGACCGGCGACGGGCAGCACCAGCTGAAGTACCGCTCGGCCGACAAGGCGGGCAACGTCGAAGAGGCCAAGACGCTGACGCTGACGATCTCGGCGTCCGCGCCGCAGGTCAAGCTGACGGTCTCCGCCTCGTCCCGCTGCATCGGCACCTCGGCGTACGTGGCGGTCACGGCCGTCAACGGCTCGGACGTGCCGGCGACGGTGACGCTGACCACCCCGTTCGGTTCGAAGACCGTGGCCGACGTGGCCCCGGGCAAGCAGGCGTACCAGTCCTTCAACAGCCGGGCCGGGCAGATCGACGCGGGCACGGTGACCGTGAAGGGGACCGCGACGGTCGGCGGCGGGCAGGTCACCTCGTCGTACGACGCCGCCTACCCGGCGCTCAGCTGCCGCTGAGCGCCGACAGCAGAACCGGGGCCGGCCGGCCGAGCAGCCGACCGGCCCCACCCCCTCAATGGAGCGAACACATGAAAATGAACAGGACCACACAGATGCTCGCCGCGGCGATGCTCGGTGTCGCGCTCGCCGCCGGCGCCGGCGCGGCCAGTCCGGCGGTGGCGGACGACGACCCCGACAACGGCATCGACGTGTCGGTGACGATCGAGCCGAACACCACTCCCGGTGAGGTGTCCATGACCGTCGCCGACAACGGCGGAGTGGCCCTGCAGGAGGACGGCTCCAACGCCGCCGCCCGCCAGTTCGTCGGCACCCTGCCCACGGTCACGGTGACCGACAGCCGCCGGCCCGAGGAGATCCCCGCCGGTGACTTCTGGGCGGTCGTCGGCCAGGCCAGCGAGTTCACCGCGACGAGCGGTTCGGCGCCGCCCATCGGCCCGCAGTACCTGGGCTGGCGGCCGCGCCTGCTGAGCGACTCCTCCTCCGGTGCGGTGGCGGCCGGTGAGCCCGTCTCCAGCGTCATCTCAGACGGCTCCGGAGCGCCCACCGTCGGTCTGCAGGGGCAGGAACTGCTGGTGTCGACGGCGAACTCCGCCGACGAGATCGGCACCTGGCAGGTCAACGCCGGCCTCGCGCTGCGCACTCCCGCCGACGTCGCCGCCGGCGAGTACCACTCGACTCTGACGCTCTCCCTCTTCAACCAGTCCTGAACCGGAGGCAGGACGCCATCGCCCGCTGTGGGCGTCCGGGACCTGTGCCGGCCTGGCGCAGGTCCCGGACGGCCACGATGAGACTGGAGACACCTCTGTTGACCACAAGCCGTTCGCGGGGCGCCCTCGCCCGCCTCGCCGTCTTACCCGCCGTCGGCGTTGCCCTGCTGGTCGCCGTCCTGGTCACCACGGTCGCGTTCGCGACCCCGTCCGACGCCGACACCACCTGGTCGGTCGTTCCGGCCAACGCCGACGGTCCTGACGGCCGCAGCGTCATCGACCTCGAACTCGCCGGCGGGCAGCAGGTGGTCGAGCATGTGGCGGTCATCAACCGCTCCACTCAGCCGGTCGACTTCGCAATCGACGCCAACGACGGCTACCTGACCTCCAAGGGCTACTTCGACATGCGGCCCTCGGACGCGAAACCGACCGACGGCGGCTCCTGGATAGCGGTTCCCGAGAAGGTGACCATCGCCGCCGGGGCCACCTCCGTCGTGCCGGTGACGGTGTCGATCCCCCAGAACGCGACGCCGGGCGATCACCCCGCGGGTGTGACCGCGTCCCTGGAGACCGTCTCCGGTCAGGTACGGGTCCAGAACCGGGTGGGCGTCCGCCTGAACATCCGCGTCACCGGCGACTATGTGGCCAAGGTGGCGGTAACCGACGTGCGGGCCGAGTACACGGGATCGTGGAATCCCTTCGCCGCCGGATCCGTCGAGGTGACCTACACCGTGGCCAACGTCGGCAACGTCCGGCTGGTCGCGGACAACCGGGTCCTGACGTCCACGTTCCTGGGCGAGAACAACTGGAGTGACCCGTCCGCGGCCAAGGCCCGGGAGCTCATGCCGGGCGGCAGCCGAACGTTCGTCGCACGGGTGCCCGGCGCCTGGCCGCTGGGTCCCATCGGCACGACGGTCACGGTGATCCCCTCGCCCGCGGGCAGGCCGATCCCGGGCGTCACCGCCCAGCGGATGGCGATCGACACCACGGTGTGGGCCCTGCCGTGGCCGCAGCTCGCCCTCCTCGTCCTCCTCATCCTCGCCCCCTTCGCCATCCGGCTGGTCGCCGCCTGGCGCCGCAAGCGTATCGAGAAGCTGATCATGCTCCACGGCAAAGGCACGCCTCAGGAGGCGTGAGCGCCATCGACATCCGTCCTCAGGAGGTGGCGGCCATCAGTCCGACCCAGGCAACCGGGTCCCGCACGGGGTGCGACGTGGGCCCGCTTGCTCGCCCTCGCGGTCGCGTTCGCGCTCGGCGCGATCGTCGCCGGCCGTCCGACGGCGCAGCGGGGCCCGTCGCGGGCTACGGCCACCAGCACGTATTCCAACCGACATCACCCGGTGAAGGGGCGCTCATCCCCGACACCGAACCCGAGGGGAGTCACGACTCGTGAACAAGGCACCGGCATACGTCCTCACCGTCCTGCTGGCCGGGCTCATGCTGGTGCTCGGCGCACCGGCGGCCTCCGCCCACGGCGGGCCGATCAAGCTGGAGGTGACGGGAGACGGCGCCGACAACGTCAACGTGCTGGTCACCTACGAAAAGGACGGCCATCCCGTAACGGAGATCGTCGCGGCCACGCTGAAGGCGACCTCGGCAGACGGCCGTTCCTTCGGGCCGGTGCCGCTCAGGTCGGCGCCCGAGGGCCAGAACCTCTACCACTCCGCCGAGCCGCTGCCGAGCGGCGAGTGGCGGGTCACCGTGACCGCGACCGAGCCCTCCAAGGCGAAAGCGACGGTGAAGGTGAAGGCGGGCGTTGTCGCCGCCTCCCCCGTGGCGGCGACCGCCCCCGCGACCGCCCCCGCAACGGGCCAGGCGACGGGCCAGGCGACGGGGCAGGCGACGGGCCAGGCGACGGGGCCCGCGCGGAACAAGGCCGCCGCGCCGGCGACCGTGATGGACGGCCAAGGTGCGATGGGGACTGCCCTCAAGATCGGCATCATCGTCCTCGTGGCGCTCGTCGCCCTCGCGGCCTGGATCGCCCTCGCCTGGCGGCACCGCATGGGCGTCCGGCGCTGAATTCGGCCTCGTCGCCTCGTCGGCGAGGTCTGCCATGGGGCACGATTTGCCGCGGCCCGCAGGTGCCGGCCGCGCTTGGCCTGCTGCGCGGCCGCACCACGGCGGCGTACCCGCCGTTGAGGACCGACATGGAGATGGCGGGTGCGAGCTTCGTGGACGCCCCCGACGTGGTGGACGGCGCGATGGTCTCCTGTCGTGGCCGGCCGGACCTGCCTGAATGGTCACGGCGAGCACGTCGCGCACCGCGGTCGGCGCTCCTCCGCGGCGAGAAGCACCGAGCCGGGCACGGCGACACCGGACGCCTTCTGCTCCTCCGTCCAGGCCCGGGTCGCCATGCGGCTCGTGCTGATCGGCTCCTCAGAACTCGATCACTGGAATGAGGCGTCGTCGACGGACAAGCCGTCGGTTCCCGCCGCCGTCTCGACGTAGAAGGTGGCAGCGGTCAGCGCTCCGCTCCATGACACGGTCGCCGTGCCGGTGAGCTCGGTCCAGCCGCCTGAGTTCACCGTCGTCACGGGTGTGAGCTGGAGGTAGCTCGTCGTGCCGTTGGCGGTGAGCGCCAGGGTCGCCTTCGCGCCGGGCGTGCCGCTCTGTGACCGCACCCAAACGCTCGTCGTATAGCTCTTGCCGTTGGTGAGCTTGGCGGTCACGTCCTGGGTGGCGCCGTTCCAGGACGCCGTGCGCCCGGTGATGGACAGCGCCCGCGCGCCGGCGTGCACCGGGTCGGTGACAGCCGACAGGGCTCCGCCGGACGCGCCCCAGCCCGTCGTGCCGCTCTCCATGTCGCCGTTGGTCAGCAGGTTCCCGCCGGCAGCGGTGCCGCCGGTGAACTGCCACCAGTTGACGTTGAAGAGATTGCCGCTCCCGCCGGTGTACTTGAAGTACAGGTCATGGGTGCCTGTCGCGCCGCTCACCGGGCAGGTGACGGTCGTCCACGTCTGCCAGCCGCCGGTTCCCGGCACGGTACAGGTCCCCACCAGCGTGCCGTTGACACCGTCGAGGTGGAGCTCGATCCGGCCGCCGCTGGTCGCGGAGGCCACCCGCGCGCTGAAGGACGTCGCGCCGGAGCCGAAGGCGACGCCCTTGACCTTGATGTAGTCGCCGTTCTCGATCCAGCCGACGTTCATGCCACCCTCGCTGGAGGGCTCGGTCTCCACGCCTGACTCCCCGGCGATCGTCTCGGCCTCCTGGCGCACGTAGGGGTTCAGCGTGCCCACCTGGGGTGCTCCGGTCGTGGTCATGTTGATCGTGGGGATGGTGCCGTCGGCGTTGTAGCTGAATTTCTCCACGGCGACCGAGCGGGTGTAGCCGCCGCCGCCCGGCAGGGCGCCGTTGTGGTAGAAGAAGTACGACCCGCCGTTGAAGTCGATGATTCCGGGGTGGTTGGTGAAGCTGCTGCCCTGCGTGGGCATGACCGTCCCGCGGTAGGTCCAGGGCCCGGTGGGGCCGGGGGCCGTCGAGTAACCGATGAACTCTGAGCAGCATTTCGCCGCAAAGACGTTGTAGTACAGGCCGTTGCGCTTGTAGACCCAGGGTCCCTCTTCGTACAGGGTCGGCCGGCTCGCGTTGCCGGTGCGGGTGCCGAAGCCCGCGGTGGTGAGGGGGATCTGCGTGGGACTGCCCGAGTACGAGATCATGTCCGGGTTGAGCCTGACATACCACAGGTTTGGGTTGCCCCAATACAGATAGGCCTGCCCGCTGTCATCGATGAAGACGGTGGGGTCGATCTCACCGTTCCTGACCAGCGGGCGCCCGATGGCGTCGGTGAAAGGCCCGGTGGGGCTGTTCGAGACCCCGACGCCGATGGCCATCTGACCGCTCGCCCGGTCTTTCACCGGTACGTACCAGTAGAACTTGCCGTTTCTGTAGACGGCCTGGCCGGCCCACGCGTCCGCGCTCGCCCAGCTGAAGGTGGCGACGCTCATCGGCGAGCCGTGGTCGGTCCAGTTCACCATGTCCGCGGACGACCAGACCCGCCATTCCTTCATGGTGAAGTACGTCGAGCCGTCCTCGTCGTGTCCCGTGTAGAGATACACCCGGCCGTTGTGCACCAGCGGCGCGGGGTCGGCGGTGTAGATGGTCTGGACGATCGGGTTGTCCGCCCTGGCCGTGCCAGGAATCATCGTCACGAGGCAGAGCAGCGCCATGATCACAAGCGCGCCGCGCCCGGGCAAGACGCCGTGCCGAAGTTTCATGATCACCTTCCGGATTGCGAACCGCTGTGCGTCAGGTACGGGTCCAGCGCTGGTTGGCGCCGCCGTGGCAGGTGTAGAGCTGGAGCCGGGTGCCGTTCGCGGTGCCCTGACCCACGGCGTCCAGGCACAGCCCGGACTGCACGCCGGTGATGGAGCCGTCGGAGTTCACGCGCCACTTCTGGTTGTCTCCGCCCCAGCAGGAGTAGATCTGGATCCTGGCACCGTTGCCGGTCCCGGCCGCGTCGAGGCACTTGTTGCCATAGACCCTGAGCTCGCCGGCCGAAGTGGCGGTCCATTTCTGGTTGTCCCGCCCGTTGCAGTCCCACAACTGCACCGCGGTGCCATCCGCGGTGGCAGCGTTCGGAACGTCCAGGCAACGTCCGGAACCCACTCCCCTGATCGGCCCGGTGCCGTCACCGGGCACGGTGGGAGTCGACGTCGGAGTGGACGAGCCGCCGTCCAGCCCGAAGAAGCGGATGGCGTGGACGGCCATCCCGGCGTGCGGCAGATCGTGGCCGGCGCCGGTGATGGTGTACGCCTCGACCTGCCCGGAGCCGAAGACTCGCCGAGTCCATCCGGATTGCGGGCTGTCAGTGGAAGCCGGAGTCTGGGTCAGTCCGTGCACGTTGGTCCACTGGTCGACCTCTTCCTGCAGCATCGTGTACGGCAGCACGGAGTCGGCGGTGCCGTGCCAGGCCATCACGCGCGGACGGGGCCCGGTGTAGCCGGGGTAGGCGTTCCTGACCAGGTCGCCCCACTGCTGCGGCGTCTTGTCCCCGCATCCGGCGGGCCCGAGGCAGCCGTAAGGAACGCTGGAGAACGGCGCGCCGGCCTTGAACACGTCCGGGTACGTGGCGAGCAGGTTGTTGGTCTCCATCGCGCCGGAGGAGAAGCCGGTCGCGAACACCCGCTGCGGGTCACCGTTGTAGCGCTGCAGCACGTAGGCCGTCATGGAGACGATCGACACCGGATCACTGCCGCCACCGTGGCGCAGGGCCTCGTTCGACCACACGTCGAAGCAGTTCGACATGCCGTTGGCGCTCTTGTTCGCCTGCGGGTAGATGACGATGAAACCGTACCGGTCGGCGAGCGAGGCGAACTCGGTGCCCTGGTGGAAGCCCGGGGCCCAGCCGTTGCAGCCGTGCATCGCCACCAGCACGCCGGGCCGGGCGGCCACTCTGTCGGGGACGTAGAGGTACATCCGCAGGCCGCCGGGGTTGGCTCCGAAGTTCGTCACTTCGGTCAGGGCCGCCGCCGACGCTCGCGGGGCAGCGGTGAGGAACATGGACAGTGCGGCGGCCACGACAGCGATCAGAGCCGCCACGCCGGCTCCGATGGTGGCGTACGCCTTAGGACGCGGTTTCATTCGCTGCCCTTCTCTTCACGTGTTCGGCCTCTCTACGGGGCTGCCGTCCTGGCGAAGACGCGTCGGACGGCTCCTGCCTCCGAGTCGCCGACGCTCGTGAGCCGACTGCGCCGATACGGGACGGGGAGCGGCCACGGAGCGTCCGGCGCGCCCGATGAGGCGAGGACCACAGGGGGTGGTGCCTGCGCGGGTCTCGCTCGGCTGCGGTCGTCAGCGCCTGCTCGGCCAATGCCATTTGTTAGCGCTAACAAGCAGCTTGCTCATCGAACTCCTCCTCGGAGGGCCGGTGAGAGGTGGTGGCCTCACGGAGCAAATACGAGACAGAAAGGTAATGTCAAGAGCACCTGGGCCGGCGGCGGATCAAAGAGACGGAGGTCGAGCGCGCTCACCTGGCGTTTCCCGGGCAAGGCCGCAGTCGATCGACGAAGGCGTCGCCATGAAACTTTCACCTGAGGTCCCGCCCGGCCGCTCAGGCCGAAACTTTCGGCGCCGTAAATTTCACCATTTCCTTGACAGGTTTCGGGGAGATTCCCCACTGAGTGGTGGGCGACAGGGGGCGCCGCTACCGGCGGAAGCCGCGGAGCCACGCCCGACGCGGCAGCCGCGCAGAGCGGCCGTTACTTCGCCACCGCCATTGCGGCGGGCAGCACCGTGAAGTGCGGGTTCTCGGTGGTCGCGAACCGCTCAGGGACGAAACCTAACTAAGATCAATCAGGCTTGGGCCAGCAGCATGTTGCCGATGAGCGGCGACCTGACCACAGCGCCAGGCGCAAGGCGATCGCCCACACCTCAACCGCCAGGTCAGCAACTTAATCGTGATCTGCCGCAAATTACTCTATTGCCAACGCGTAACTTCTGTGAAACTTTCACATGCACGAGCAGTTCAACGCGATCTCCCTGGAGGAAAAACTCCAGGCGGGAAGGCGTTCCGACGGCAACGCCCAGGTCGGCGAGGGCGCCCCTCGTTGACGCCGGGCCTGACTGTCGGATGTACTCCGCGACAACACGCTCAACGGACTGTTAGCGCTAACAAGTTGCCCTCTGCGATTCAGTAACGGAGGCCTGGATGTCCCCTCTCGTCCCCCACGACGACATAGGAGCCATGAGCCCACCAGCGATGCGTTAGCGCTCACACCTCGCTCAAAGAACGGCCTTCGAGGGCCTGACCTGGTGAACACGTGACCGGCGGACGCCGGTCACCGCCCCCCACCTTCAAGGAGCCCCCATGTCCTTGAGCCGTCGCCGGCTCTTACAGGCCGCGGGCGCGACCGTCGCGTTCTCGGCCGCCGGCCAGGTAGTCGGCACGTCCCCCGCTCTGGCCGCACTCCCCTGGGCCAGATCCGACATCGGCGTCTCGGCCTACGAGTTCGACCTCGGCCAGGTCCGGCTGACCGCCGGCCGGTGGCTGGACAACCAGAACCGCACCCTGAACTACCTGCGCTTCGTCGATGTCGACCGGCTGCTGTACGTCTTCCGGGCCAACCATCGCCTGTCCACCAACGGCGCGGCGGCCAACGGCGGCTGGGACGCGCCCAGCTTCCCGTTCCGGTCCCATATGCAGGGCCATTTCCTGACGGCGTGGGCGCAGGCTTATGCCGTGCTCGGCGACACCACCTGCCGGGACAAGGCCAACTACATGGTGGCGGAGTTGGCCAAATGCCAGGCCAACAACGGCGCCGTCGGGTTCACCAGCGGCTACCTGTCCGGTTTTCCCGAGTCGGACATCACGGCCGTGGAGAACCGTACCCTGACCAACGGCAACGTGCCGTACTACTGCCTCCACAAGACCCTGGCCGGGCTGCTGGACGCGTGGCGGCTGATCGGCAACACCCAGGCCCGGACCGTGTTGCTGGCCCTGGCCGCGTGGGTGGACACCCGCACGTCGCGGCTCAGCTCGAGCCAGATGCAGGCCATGCTCGGCACCGAGTTCGGCGGCATGAACGCCGTGCTGACGGACCTTTACCAGATGACCGGCGACTCCCGCTGGCTGACCACGGCCCAGCGGTTCGACCACGCGGCCGTGTTCAACCCGCTGGCCGCCGGCCAGGACCAGCTCAACGGGCTGCACGCCAACACGCAGGTGCCCAAGTGGATCGGGGCGGCCCGCGAGTACAAGGCGACGGGCACGACCCGCTACCGCGACATCGCCGCCAACGCCTGGTCCATCACCGTCGGCGCGCACACGTACGCGAACGGCTCCAACAGCCAGGCCGAGCACTTCCGCGCCCCCAACGCGATCGCCGCCCACCTGACCAGAGACACCGGCGAGGCGTGCAACACCTACAACATGCTCAAGCTCACCAGGGAGCTGTGGCTGCTGTCGCCGACCCGGGCCGACTACTTCGACTACTACGAGAACGCCCTGCTCAACCACCTGATCGGGCAGCAGAACCCGGCCGACCCGCGCGGGCACGTCACCTACTTCACCCCGCTCAACCCCGGCGGACGCCGGGGCGTCGGCCCGGCGTGGGGCGGCGGCACCTGGAGCACGGACTACAACTCCTTCTGGTGCTGCCAGGGCACCGGCATCGAGACCAACACCAAGCTGACGGACTCGATCTACTTCCACAACGGCACCACGCTGTTCGTGAACCTGTTCGCGCCCTCCACGCTCAACTGGAGCCAACGCGGCATCACGGTTACCCAGACGACCTCCTACCCGGTCGACGACACCACGTCGCTGCAGGTCACCGGCAACGTGAGCGGATCGTGGACGATGCGCATCCGCATCCCGGCCTGGACCCAGGGCGCGACGATCGCCGTCAACGGAGTCGAGCAGACGATCGCCACCACGCCAGGCACCTACGCCGACCTCACCCGCTCGTGGACGTCGGGCGACACCGTGACCGTGCGGCTGCCGATGCGGGTGGTCATGAAGGCCGCCAACGACAACCCCGGCATGCAAGCCGTCACCTACGGACCGGTCGTGTTGTCGGGCAACTACGGCAACACCAGCCTTTCGTCCGCCCCGGCGCTGACGTCCTCATCGATCACCCGGACCAGCACCTCGTCCCTGGCCTTCACGGCCACGGCCAGCGGAGCGTCGGTGCGGCTGGGGCCGTTCTACGACGCCCATGACCACAACTACGTCGTCTACTGGAACACCGGTGGCCAGGCCGGCACCGGCGCCGCGAGCTTCCGGCTGCTCAACGCGGCCAGCGGGCTGGCCCTCGGCATCCAGAACATGTCCACCGCCGACGGCGGCCTGGCCCTCCAGTGGACCGACAACGGCACCGCCGACCACGACTGGGTCCCGGTCGTCGACGGCGACGCCCTGCGGTTCCGCAACGTGCACAGCGGCAAGGTGCTCGGCGTCGAGAACATGGCGACCGCCGACAACGCCCGGGTGCTCCAGTGGGGTGACACCGGCACCGCCGACCACCGCTGGACGATCAGCGACGTCGGCGACGGCTCCGTCAAGATCCGTAATGTCCACAGCTCCAAGCTGCTCGGCGTCCAGAACGGCTCGACCGCCAACGGGGCCCAGGTGGTCCAGGACTCCGACAACGGCAGCGCGGACAACCAGTGGCGGTTCGTGCCGAACGGTGCGCGGCGTATCCAGAACGTGGGCACCGGAATGGTGCTCGGCGTCACCGACATGTCCACGGCCGACGGCGCGCTCGTCGTCCAGTGGGGCGACACCGGCACCGCCGACCACCTGTGGACGGCGATCGTCGACACCGGCGGCTACCTGCGGCTGCGCAACTCCAACAGCCAGAAGGTGCTGGGCGTGGAGAACGGCGGCACCGCCGCCGGCTCGCGCGTCACGCAGTGGGCCGACAACGGCACCGCCGACCACCGCTGGCGGCTGCGTTACGGGTCGGGCGCCGCCTTCCGCGTCCAGTGCGCCAACGGCGGCCGGGTCCTCGGGCTCGGCGGGACGTCCCAGGGTTCGCAGGTCGTGCTCGCCGACGACAACGGCTCGAACAACAACCTCTGGAGGTTCCTGTGAGGCGCGTGCTCGCGGTTCTCTCGTCTCTGCTTCTCGTGGGCGGGTTACTCACGCCCCAGCAGGCGTCGGCCGCCACGGTCGACACCAACGCGTGGTACGTCCTGATCAACCGCAACAGCGGCAAGGCCCTGGACGTCTACAACGCCTCCACCGCCGACGGCGCCCGCATCACCCAGTGGACCCGTAACAACCAGAACCAGCAACAATGGCAGTTCGTCGACTCCGGCGGCGGCTACTACCGCCTCAAGTCCCGTAACAGCGGCAAGGTCCTGGACGTCAGCGGCTCCTCCACCGCCAACGGCGGCGCCGTCGTCCAGTGGGCCGACCACAACGGCACCAACCAGCAGTGGCGCCTGGCCGACTCGGCGGACGGCCACGTACGGCTGATCAACCGCAACAGCAACAAGGCCCTGGAGGTCCAGGGCGCCGCCACCGCCGACGGCGCAAACATCGTCCAGTACGACGACTGGGGCGGCAACAACCAGCAATGGCAACTCGTCCCGATCGGCAGCGACCCGACCCCGGGCGGCGACTACACCAACCCGGTCGTCTGGCAGGACTTCGCCGACGGCGACATCATCCGGGTCGGCGACGCCTACTACTACTCGGCCTCGACGATGCACTACTCGCCGGGCGCGCCGATCCTGCGCTCCTACAACCTGGTCGACTGGGAGTACGCCGGACATTCGGTCCCGAGGCTCGACTTCGACTCGAGCGCGTACGACCTCAACGGCGGCCGCGCGTACGTGAAGGGCATCTGGGCCTCGGCCTTCAACTACCGGCCCAGCAACAGCACCTACTACTGGATCGGCTGCGTCGAGTTCAACCGGACCTACGTCTACACCGCCTCCGCCGTGGACGGCACGTGGACCAAGCGCTCGCAGATCAACAACTGCTACTACGACGCCGGCCTGCTGATCGACAGCAACGACACCATGTACGTCGCCTACGGCAACAGCACCATCAGCGTGGCCCAGCTCTCGGCCGACGGGCTCAGCCAGGTGCGCTCCCAGCAGGTGTTCCAGACCCCGAGCAACGTCGGCACCCTGGAGGGCTCCCGCTTCTACAAGCGCAACGGCTACTACTACATCTGGCTGACCCGCCCCGCCAACGGCCAGTACGTGCTCCGCTCCACCTCGCCGTGGGGCCCGTACGAGATGCGGCAGGTCCTGCTCAACATGCCCGGCCCCATCTCCGGCGGCGGCGTCCCCCACCAGGGCGGGCTCGTCCAGACCCAGAACGGCGCCTGGTACTACATGTCGTTCGTCGACGCCTACCCCGGCGGCCGGGTCCCGGCGCTCGCGCCGATCACCTGGACCAACGACTGGCCGACCATCCAGACCGTCAACGGCGGCTGGGGCGTCAACTACCCGAAGCCAGACATCCAGACCAGCCGGACCGTGGCGCCCATGATCGGCCCCGACACCTTCACCTCGGGCAGCCTCGGCCACCGCTGGGAGTGGAACCACAACCCCGACACCAGCCGCTTCTCCACCGGCAACGGCCTGCGCCTGCAGACCGCGACGGTCACCAACGACCTCTACAACGCCCGCAACACCCTGACCCACCGCATCCAGGGCCCGTCGTCGACGGCGACGATCGAGCTCGACTACTCGCAGATGGCCAACGGCGACCGCGCCGGCCTGGCCATGCTGCGCGACCAGTCCGCCTGGATCGGCGTCAAACGCGACAACGGCGCCAACCGGGTCGTGATGACCAACGGCCTGACCATGAACAGCTCCTGGCAGACCACCGGCACCGGCACCGAGGCGGCGAGCGCGAACATCTCGGGCGGCCGGATCTGGTTGCGGGTCAACGCCGACATCAGGCCCGGCTCCGGCAGGCAGGCCCGCTTCTCCTACAGCACCGACGGCAGCACCTTCGTGAGCCTCGGCCCGGCCTTCACCCTGAACAACGCCTGGCAGTTCTTCATGGGTTACCGCTTCGGGATCTTCAACTACGCCACCCAGTCCCTCGGCGGAGCGGTCACCGTACCCCGCTTCGACCTCACCACCCCCTGACGCAC
The DNA here is from genome assembly GCF_014204795.1 of Nonomuraea jabiensis. Taxonomy (GTDB): domain Bacteria; phylum Actinomycetota; class Actinomycetes; order Streptosporangiales; family Streptosporangiaceae; genus Nonomuraea; species Nonomuraea jabiensis. Next base: position 10,798,100 of record NZ_JACHMB010000001.1, read on the forward strand.
ACGTCGACACGGAAAGGCACCAACCAGGAATGGCAACTCGCACAAGTCGGATAAATCGGAGCACATCATGAAATTGAGACCCCTATCCGTTCTCGCGACGGTGGCCACCTTACTGGCGAGCCTCTTCGTCGCCCTTCAGACTCAGGCCGCCAACGCGGCCACCGTCGACACCAACGCCTGGTACGTCCTGGTCAACCGCAACAGCGGCAAGGCCCTGGACGTCTACAACCTCTCGACCGCCGACGGCGGCCGCATCACCCAGTGGACCAGGAACAACCAGAACCAGCAGCAATGGCAGTTCGTCGACTCCGGCGGCGGCTACTACCGCATCAAGTCCCGCCACTCCGGCAAGGTGCTCGACGTCTACAACCTCTCCACCGCCAACGGCGCCGCGATCGTGCAATGGGCCGACGGCAACGGCACCAACCAGCAGTGGCGGCTGGCCGACAGCTCGGACGGCTACGTGAGGTTCATCTCGCGCCACAGCAGCAAGGCCCTGGAGGTCCAGGGCGCCTCCACCGCCGACGGCGCGAACATCGTCCAGTACGACGACTGGGGCGGCAACAACCAGCAGTGGCAGCTCGTCCGGGTGGACGGCGGCGGCGGCAACCCCGGCCAGTGCGATCTCCCCTCGACCTACCGCTGGACCTCGACCGGCCCGCTGGCGACCCCGAAGGCGGGTTGGGTCTCGCTCAAGGACTTCACCGTCGCCCCCTACAACGGCAAGCACCTCGTCTACGCCACGACGCACGACACGGGGACGAAGTGGGGCTCGATGAACTTCAGCCCCTTCACCAACTGGTCCGACATGGCCTCGGCCAGCCAGAACACGATGTCCTCCTCCACCGTCGCACCCACGCTCTTCTACTTCGCTCCCAAGAACATCTGGGTGCTCGCCTACCAGTGGGGCGGGACCGCCTTCTCCTACCGGACCTCCAGCGACCCCACCAACCCGAACGGCTGGTCATCGCAGCAGGTGCTCTTCTCCGGAAGCATCTCCGGCTCCGGAACAGGCCCCATCGACCAGACGCTCATCGGTGACGGCACGAACATGTACCTGTTCTTCGCCGGGGACAACGGCAAGATCTACCGGGCCAGCATGCCCATCGGGAACTTCCCGGGCAGTTTCGGCAGCACCTCGACGGTGATCATGAGCGACTCGACGAACAACCTGTTCGAAGCCGTCCAGGTCTACAAGCTCCAGGGCCAGAACAAGTACCTCATGCTCGTCGAGGCGATCGGCGCGCAGGGCCGCTACTTCCGCTCGTTCACCGCCACCAGCCTGAACGGCTCCTGGACCCCCCAGGCCGCCACCGAGGGCAACCCCTTCGCCGGCAAGGCCAACAGCGGCGCCACCTGGACCAACGACATCAGCCACGGCGAGCTGGTCCGCGCCGGCGCCGACCAGACCATGACCGTCGACCCCTGCAACCTGCAGCTGCTCTACCAGGGACGCAGCCCCAACTCCGGCGGCGACTACGGCCTGCTGCCCTACCGGCCGGGTCTGCTGACACTGCAGCGCTGATGGCGTGACACGGGTCCGGCTCGGAGCCGGCGTGGCAGGACCGCCCTGCTCGCGCCCTTCGCAAGACGACCCTCTGGGGCGGCCCGGCGATCCGGGCCGCCCCTCCTCCCCGCGCTCCGTGACTAAACTGCCGCCATGCCCACGGAGCCGTCTCCTCTCACCCTCGCTCAGCTCGCCGAGCTGGCCGGCGTTTCCACCGCGACGGTCTCCAAGGTCGTGAACGGCCGTTCCGAGGTGTCGTCCGAAACCCGCGCCGCCGTGGAGGAGCTCATCCGCCGGCACGGCTATCGCCGCCAGCGCCGCCGCTCCATGCCGACGTCCCTGGTGGAGCTCGTCTTCCACGCTCTGGAGGGCGACTATCCCGTCGAGATCACCAAAGGCGTGGCGCAGGTCGCCCGTCAGCACGACCTCACGGTGGGGATCTCGGACCTGCACCGGGACCACGCCGCCGGAGACGCCTGGCTGGAGGGTGTGCTGCGGCGCCGCCCGAGTGGTGTGATCGCGGTGTTCTCCGGCCTGACCGAGACCCAGCACGAACAACTCGCCCGCCGCGAGATCCCGCTGGTCCTGCTGGATCCGGCCGACACTCCCGCGCGGAACATCCCATCGGTCGGCGCCGGCAACTGGAACGGCGGGCTCACGGCCACCCACCACCTCCTGGAGCTTGGGCATCGCCGTATCGCCATCATCACGGGGCCCGACTCCGCGCTGTCCAGCCGGGCCCGGCTCGACGGCTACCGCACCGCCCTCGACATGGCCGGCGTGCCCGTCGACCCGGAGCTGATCGGCCGGGGGGACTTCTTCATCGAGGGCGGTCTGGCCCAGGCGCACCGCATGCTGCGCCTGCCCGACCGGCCAACCGCGATCTTCGCCACGAACGACGGCCAGGCCATCGGCGTCTACCACGCGGCCCATCGGCTCGGCCTGCGCATCCCGGATGATCTCAGCGTGATCGGCTTCGATGACATGCCGTCGGTGCGGTGGGCCGTTCCACCGCTGACCACCATCCGCCAGCCCCTCACCGAGATGGCCGCCGCGGCAACCTCGATGCTGCTGACACTGGCCCATGGCGAGCAACTTCCGCAGACCCGCGTCGAGCTGGCCACCGAACTCGTCGTACGCGAGAGCACCGGGCCTGCCCCACTCCCGCCCGCCTGAGGACGCCTTGGTGGCTTCCGCAAGGTCGCGCTGTCTCCGGGCGACAGGAGCGACTTGCCCCGGTTCCACATCCGGCGGGAGCGGGGCAAGTCACATCCCGGCACGCAGCGCAGAGGCGAGGCGCCACGTTCGCGGCGGCGGGTCTGCACAGGCAGCCCTCGCCCCAGCCGTCCAGACCGTGGAGCCGCCACGGGAGAGCGGGCCGGCTCCAGGGTCCGGACGTCACATTGCGTTCAGACGCGGGTCCACTTCTGGTTGTTCTGGCCGTTGCACGTCCAGATCTGCACCTTGGTGCCGTTGGCGGTGCCGGCGCCGCTGACGTCCACGCACTTGTTCGCCCCGACGGCGGTGATGCTGCCATCGGCGTTGAACCGCCATTTCTGGTTGTCCCGCCCGTTGCAGTCCCAGATGATCAAGGCGGTGCCGTCCGCCGTCCCGCCTCCGTTCACGTCCAGGCACTTGTTGCCGTACGCCCGCAGCTCACCCGCGGCGGTCAACGTCCACTGCTGGCCGGGCTGCCCGTTGCAGTCCCAGATCTGCACCTGTGTGCCGTTCGTCTGCGAGGCGCCGTTGAGGCATCGGTTCGATCCCACGCCCCGCAGCGCGCTGGTGTCGCCCGGAGGCGAGCCGTCGCCCTGCCCGACGCCCTTGCCGTTGACGGTGAACGAGTCCACGTCGAACGAGTTCGCGGACGGCGCCTTGAACACGACGTAGACATTGTGGGTGCCGCCGGGATCGGTGACCTGCACCGCGGGCAGGGACACGTAGGTGTTCCATCCCCCGGTGGCCGGGACGGGGCTGGAGGCGATGAGGGCCCCCGTCGGCGAGTCGGCGTGCAACTCGATGGACGCCCCGGTGTTGGACGGTGCCGAGACGCGGAAGGACACCGTGTCGATCCCGGACAGGCTGATCGGGCTGAAGGAGATCCAGTCGTTGTTGGAGACGTCGCCGATGCGCCTGCCTCCTTCGGCTCCGGGCTCGTCGACGATCCGGATTCCGGACGAGCCGGTGAAGTGCTCGGCCTGCTTGTGCTTGGGCTGCAGGGTGACGCCGGCGCTGCCCTTCAGGCCGCCCTTGTCGGTGTAGTCGGCGGAGAGGGCGTAGTAGACGTTGGCGGCCTCGTCATGGCCGGACGCGGTGGTCGTGACCGTCCCGGAGCAACCGGTGTACTGGCCGGTGTCGTGGGCGTGCTGGTCATGGCCGAGCGCCGTGATCACGTTGACCTTGGTGCAGTCGACGGCGCCGTCCTCGGGGTCGGTGACGTTCACCGTGTAGGACACCTTGTCGCCGAAATTGATGAACCCGCCGTCGGGCGGAGCCGAGAAGACGACCTTGGGACGGGTGTTGCCGACGGCGATGGGCAACGTGACGCTGCCCGTCTTCCCGCCGGAGTCCCGTACGGTCAGCTTGGCCGTGTACGTGCCGTTGGCGTTGTAGGTGTGGGACGGGTTGGCGCTGGTGGAGGTCCCGCCGTCGCCGAAGTCCCACGCGTAGGTGATCGCGTCGCCGTCGGGGTCGGACGAGCCGGCCGAGGAGAACGCCACCGTCAGCGGCGCCGCGCCCGAGTCGGGGTTGGCGCTCGCCTTGGCCAGGGGCGCGCGGTTTCCGGCTACGTAGTCGACCCGGTAGATGCTGTCATCGGTGTTCGAGTGGCCGAAGCCGTTGCCCCAGTCGGCCATGTACAGGGCGCCGTCCGGACCGAACTTCATGTCGATCGGCGCATGCGGGGCGAGCTGTGCCACGAAGGGGTTGATCTTCAGGAGGTTGCCCGAGGAGTCCAGGCGGAGCTCCTTGACGAAGTTGCGGCTCCATTCATAGAGGAACGGCGTGCCGTCGAAGTACTCGGGGAACTTGCGGTCAGAGCCGCTGGCGGCGTCGTAGCGGTAGAAGGGGCCGCCCATCGGGGCGGCACCGCCGCAGCAGTCGATCTCGGGGAACTCCGCCGAGGCGTGGTAGTTGTACCAGACGGTCGCAGGCTTGGCCGCGGGCAGATTGGTCAGGCCGGTGTTGTTGGGCGAGTCGTTGACGGGTGCCGAGCAGTTGAACTTCGCGCCGGAGGTGTTGGTGGCGAAGTTGAAGTCGTTGAACGGGATGTTGTTGCCGACGCAGTACGGCCAGCCGTAGAAGCCCGGCTGCTTGATCAGGTTCCACTCGACGGTGCCCTCGGGACCGCGGTTGGGGTTCGCGGCGCCGGCGTCGGGGCCGTAGTCACCCACCGAGATCCAGCCCGTCACCTTGTCGACCGAGAAGCGGAACGCGTTGCGGAAGCCCATCGCGTAGATCTCCGGCCGCGTCTTGGCGGTGCCGGGCGCGAACAGGTTGCCGGACGGAATCGTGTAGGTGCCGTCGGCCTCGGGGTGGATGCGCAGGATCTTGCCGCGCAGGTCGTTGGTGTTGGCCGCGGACCGCTGGGCGTCGTAATGCTCCCGGCCCGGTCGCTCGTCGATCGGGGCGTAGCCGCTGGACCCGTTGGGGTTGGTGTCGTCACCCGGGCCGATGTACAGGTTCCCGCCCGGCCCGAACGCGAGGTAGCCGCCGGTGTGGCCGGGCTCGTCGACGTTGCGGTACGCCGGAACCTCGATGATCTTCTTCTCGCTCGCCAGGTCGAGGCTGGTGCCGTTGAAGGTGAACCTCGACACCCGGTTCACCTCACCGCCGTTGGACGGCGAGTAGTTGACGTAGATCCAGCCGTTGGTGGCGAAGTTCGGATCCAGCGCCAGCCCGATGCCGCCGTCCTCGCCGCCGTCGTACACCGACAGGGTGGCGATGACGCGCGTGCCCCCGCCATTGGCGGGGATCAGGTTCACCTTGCCCGAGCGCGAAATGTAGAAGACCCTGCCGTCGCCGGCCACGTCCAGTTCCATCGGCTGGTCCGGTGCGCTGTCGAGGGTCACCTTCTGGAACCGGGCCGCGACGGTGCCGCCGCAGTCGCCCGGCGCCGCGCCCGCCGCCCACTTCACCCCGCCCAGCAGGTGCTGCTTGAACGACGCCTCCGAGTAGGAGGACGCCTGGTGGCCCATCGCGGTGGCCCACACCCGGCCGCCCTCCGGGTTGTGACACCAGGAGATCGGGTGGTCGGCGCCCATCTTGTTCGGCCCCGCGTCATAGGTGGTCTCGTCCGCGCTCACCAGCACGTGCACCGAGCCGCGCATGTTCTTGTCGAAGTTGTACCACTCCTCCGTGCGCACCCACCGGTCCGGCAGCCCCTTCGTGGAGGGGTGAACCTTGTCGGCCACCTTGGCGGTGCCCTGCAGGATCGACGAATGCGCGGTCATGTGCGCGCCGGCCAGGGCGACCTGGTCCCACCAGGGGAACTGCGACTCGATGTTCATGTCGGTGGCGTTGTGGATCGCGACGACGCCGTGGCCGCTGCGTACGTACGCCTGGAAGGCCTGACGCTGGGCGTCGTTGTCCCAGACCATGCCGCTGGTCTGGAGCATGATCACCGCGTCGTAGGTGTTCAGGGTCGCGCTCGTGAAGACGGCGGAGTCCTCGCTCTGGTCGAGCTGGAAGTTGTTGTCGGTCGCCAGCTGCTGGAACATCGCGACACCGGCGGGGATGGAGTCGTGCCGATAGGCGCCGCTGGCGGTCTTGGTGAACAGCAGCACCTTGAACTGGGGAGCGGCCGCGTGCGCCACCAACGGCACCGCGGACAGCCACAGCCCTAATAAGGCTGCGACGAGGGCGGGAAGCAGGCGTGATGTTCGCATGAAGGATCTCCTGGGGGGTTACCGGCGGCGCCTGACCATGCGATATCGAATCGATTCGCAACGAAAATAGGTCGGGTCAAACTTACGTGTCAAGCATGCTTATTCGGCAGGATCCGAGCCCACCTTTTTAGCTTCCGCTGGGCCGGGGTCGTGCTGCTTTTACTGCAGATCTGCAGGTGTAGCGGCATCGCCGCTGCCGCTCTGTCTCACCGATACGAGAAAAAGGTCCATCAATAAGTATGAAACTTTCACCTTGATCAGAGGGTGCGCAGGTAGGCGAGGCCGTCCACGGCGAGCGCGTCCTGGCTTTCGGCGAGGGGCCGCCAGATGGAGGCCGCGGTGGCGATGGTCTGGTTGTGCGCGGTGAAGGACTCGATGACGAGCGGCCCGTCATAGCCGGTGTCGTGCAGCGCTTGGGTGAAGCCGGGCCAGTCGAAGCGGTCGGCCCCCGGCGTGCCGCGGTCCGTGCCGCACACCTGCACGTGCGCGATCCGGCCGGCCGCGGCCCGGGCCGCCTGGGCGGGGTCTTTCTCCTCGATGTTCATGTGGTAGATGTCGAGGGCCAGGTGGCAGTCCTCGGGCAGCGCGTCGAGGGCCTGTTCGACGGTGTTGATGAGGCTGGTCTCGTACCGGTTGAGCGGTTCGACCGCGAGCTTGATCCCGCGCTCGGCCGCATAGTGCAGGACGGGCCGCAGGTTCTGGCGCAGTTCGGTGTAGGCGGCGCGGCGCTCGTCGGGTGACAGCCGCCAGGTGCGGCCGACCGAGGCGTATGCCGGCCCCCCGATCATCGGGGAGCCGACGGTCGCTGCCACGTCGACGCAGTGCCGCAGATAGTCCTGGGTGTCGCGGACGGTTTCGGGGGAGGCGGCCACGAGCTCGCGCCCCGGCGGCATGACCAGAACCACGGACGCGGCCAGCCCGTGCTCGGCCAGCACCGTCGCGGCCTTGTCCGGGTTCCAGTCGCCGGGCTGCTCGACGGGCAGCTCGATGACGTCGAAGCCCCACCCGGCGATGCGGGGGGCGAGCCGCGCCAGGTCGTCGTCGGTCAGCGGGGAGACCCAGACCCAGGTGTTCACTCCGATGGAGTACATGCGCCTCTCTTCGCGGTCGGTGCCGATCAGTTCTTCTTCCCGCCCCAGGTCTCGGGGAACCCGGGCAGGGATTCGCAGCCGCACAGCGCGTAGTGCAGCGGCGGCATGTTGGGCTTGAGGTACGTCGACAGGTTCTCCGAGGTGACCTTCGGCTGCGGCAGGTTCCACATCTTGGGCACCTCCTCGCCCTTGAGGATCTTCAGCGCGGCGATGATCGGGGTGCGCCACTGGTAGGTCGGGTACGTGGGCGCGACGGCGGTGAGGCCCGCGTCCTTCCATTTCTGCAGGAAGTCCTGCTGGTCCTCGCCGTTGATCGGCGGCACCGGCAGGCCCGCGTCCTCGAACGCCTCGATGGCCGCCACCGCCGTGGCGCCCGCGTCCATCCAGACGCCGTCGATCTTGCCGTACCGCTGGATGTAGTCGCTGACGATGCTCTTGGTCTTGGCGGCGTCGCCGTCGGTGAACTCCACTCCCACGACCTGGACCTTGCTCTTGTCGAAGACCACCTTCGCCGCCGACCAGCGGGTCTCCAGCACGTCCACGCCGGGCAGGATGCGCAGCGCCAGCACCTTCCCGCCCGCCGGCACCTTCTCGACCAGGAACTCGGCGGCGTCGGCGCCGAAGGCGTAGCCGCCGATGGGCTTGATGAAGGTCACCGGGCAGTCGGTCTGCACTCCCCGGTCGAACACGATGACGGGCACCTTCCCGCAGGCGGCCGTCACGGCGGGGGTGAGCGTGGCCGTGGTGTTCGGCGAGACGATCAGCGCGTCGCACCCCTTGGCCTGCAGCTCGGCGATGTCGGAGATCTGCTTGTCGTCCTTGCCCTCGGCATCCAGCGCGGTGAACTTGGTGATCTCCTTGTGCAGGCCGACCTCGGCCTGCATCGTCTTCCAGCCGACCTGGCGCCAGGGGTTGTTGACCGCGGCGTTGGAGAAGCACAGCTGGTACGGGCCGTCCTTCTTGTACTTCGCCGTGTCGACCATCTGCGGGGCGATGGCCTGCTCCCACGGCTTGTCCGTGGGACCCTGCGGGGTCTGGGAGCGCATGGCCAGCTGGGCGTCGAAGTCCGCCTGCACGAAGAACTTCGACTGCGCGCCCGTGCCCGAACCCTGGGCACTCTGACTGGCGCTCGTGGCGGGAGCCGCGGACTGGGTGGTGGACGCCGGCTTGTCGGTGGTGCAGCCGGCGAGGACGAGAACGGCGAACACGGCGACTGCGGCCTTACGACGCGGCATGTGCGTCTCCTCTTCGGGGGGTGAACTTCCAGGGAAGTCGGATGGCTCCCGCCGCGACCGCGGCGATGATGATGACGCCCTGCACGGTGAACTCCAGCGCCCCCGAGATCCCATACAGGTTGAGCAGCGTGAACAGCGCCTCCAGCGTGAAGGCCCCGGCCATGGCGGCCAGCACAGAGCCGCGGCCGCCGCCGAGCGCCACGCCGCCGAGGACGACCGCGGTGATGGCGGAGAACTCCAGTCCCTGGCCGACCTGTGCCGAGACTCCGGCGAACCCGCCGAGCAGGATCGCCGCGACGGCCGCGGCCAGACCGGACAGCATGAAGGCGAAGATCTTGGCCCGGTCGACCCGGACCCCGGACAGCGACGCGGCGCGCTCGTTGTCGCCGGTGGCCATCAGCGTCTTGCCGAAGTCCGCGCGCATGAGCCAGATCGCCGCCGCCCCCATGGCCAGCAGGATCAGCACCGACCACGGCACCGGCCCGAGACTGCCGCGGCCGAAGGTCCTGAAGCCCTCAGAGAGGGCGCCGCGCGGTGCGCCACCGGTCCACAGGAACACCGCCCCGGACAGGATGAGCAGCATGCCGAGCGTCACGATGAACGACGGCACCCGCAGCTTGGTGGTGGCCAGGCCGTTGACCAGCCCCACGAGCAGGCCGACGACGATCAGCAGGGCGATGACCGGCCAGGTGGCGGACTCCTCGCCGTCGATGAGCCGCGCGGCGATCACCACTTCGGCCGTCACCAGCGAGCCGACCGACAGGTCGAACTCGCCGGAGACGATGACGAAATACTGCCCCGCGGCCAGGATCACCAGCGGCGCGGCCCGTTTGAGGAACGCCAGGAACCCGGCGGGCTCCAGGAAATGGGGGTTGGCGACCGCGATCGCGGCCAGCAGCACCACGAGGACCGCGAGGATGGGAAGCGCCCTTTTCACGTCGACCGCCCCTTGATGCGCCGGGCGTAGGCGGCCACCGCGATGACGATGACCACGCCGCGGACCACGTCCTTGACGAAGGAGTTGATTTCGAGCTGGTTGAAGATGGTGTCCAGGACGGCCAGCAGCAGGACCCCGCCGACCGTCCCGGACACGCCTCCTTTGCCGCCGGCCAGCGCGGTCCCGCCGAGGACGACCGCGGCGATGGACTCCAGGTCGTAGCCGCCGTCGGTGCCCACCGTGGGCGCGCCGGCACCGAGCCGGCTGGCCAGCAGCAGGCCCGCGATGCCGGCGCAGACCGAGCAGAGCACGTGCGTGATCACGATGGTCCGGCTGGTACGGATCCCGGACAGCCGGGCGACCTCCTCGTTCCCGCCGACCGCGTAGATCCGGTAGCCCAGCCGGGTCCTGCTCAGCAGGAACCAGGCCACGACGGCCACGCCCGCCCAGAGCAGGGCGGAGACGGGGATCGGCCCGATCCGGGAGTAGCCGAGCAACTGGAACGACTCGGGCACCTTGCCCGCCGGCCCGTCGTACAGGTGGTCGACGACGCCCCTGATGATGAGGGCGACGCCGAGCGTGGCGATGAAGGCGTGAACCTGGAGCCGGGTGATGACCAGCCCGTTGACCAGCCCCACCAGCGCGCTGACGGCCAGCACCGCGGCGACCGCCGGCAGGATGTTGCCGTCCCGGCCCGCCATGATCTCCGCCGCGACCAGCGAGGTCAGACTGATCAGGTAGGCCACGGACAGATCGAGCGAGCCGGCCAGGATGGCCAGTGTCTGACCGATCGCCACGATGCCGAGGGCCGCCGAGCGCTGCTGGATCCCGACGACGCTTTCCATGGTCAGGAACTGGCCGCCGTCGAGCGCGACGAGGACCCAGCCGATTGCGATCAGGCCGAGCAGCACCAGAAACACCATCTGCGTGGGCTCAGGCAACCGGGCCGCCCGGCCGCCTTGCGCCTCGCCGCGGCGGGCGGGCACGAGCAGGTTCATTCAGCCACCTCTCCCGCGGCCAGGCGCATGACGGCCTCCTCCGAAGGCCCGGCCGGCAGCGTGCCCGCGATGCGGCCGTCGCGCAGGACGACGACGCGGTCGCTCATGCCGATCAGCTCGGGCAGCTCGGACGAGATCATCATGATGGCCATGCCGTCATTCGCCAGTTCGCGCATCAGGTCGTGGATCGCGGCCTTGGCCCCGACGTCGACACCCCTGGTCGGCTCGTCGAACAGCAGCACGCGCGGCGCCATCGTCATCCATTTGGCGAGCACGACCTTCTGCTGGTTGCCTCCCGACAGGTAGCGGACCTCCTGTTCCTGGCGCGGAGGCGAGAGGCGTACCCGTTCGAGCAGGCCGCCGACGCCGTCGCGGCCCTTGGCGCCCACCGCGCGGGCCACCAGCAGGGCGTTGTCACGCACCGACTGGCGCAGCGCGAGCCCTTCGGCCTTGCGGTCCTCGGTCACCAGCCCGATGCCCATGGCCACGCCTTCCCGGACCGAGCGGGGGCGCGACGGGGTCATCTCACCCGTGGTGAACGGCTCCGCGCCGAAGATCGCCTTGGCGAGTTCCGACCGGCCGGACCCCTGCAGGCCCGCGATGCCGACGATCTGCCCGGCCCGCAGCTCCAGATCGATGTCGCGGAGCTTGCGGTTGCCCGCTCCGCGCAGGCTGAGCCGTACCTCGCCGGCGCCGGTCGACCGTGCCGGAAAGTAGGTGCCGAGATCACGGCCCACCATCAGGCGGATCAGCTCGTCGGACGACACCTCGCCGATCGGGAGCGTGGTGACGAGCTTGCCGTCCTTGAGCACGGTGACCCGGTCGGCCAGGTCGAACACCTCGCGCAGACGGTGGGAGATGTACACGACGGCGACGCCACGCTCCCGCAGCCGCCCGATCAGCCGGTAGAGCAGCTCGACCTCGTGCTCGGCGAGCGCCGCGCTGGGCTCGTCCATGACGACGAGCCGGGCGTTCACCGACAACGCCTTGACGATCTCCACGACCTGCTGCTGGGCCACCGACAAGCGCTTGACGGCGTCACGCGGGCCGAAGGAGTGCTCGCCGAGCTCATCGAGGAGCCGCGCGGTCGCCTGCTCCATGGCGGCCCGATCGACCAGGCCGCGCCTGACGGGCTCGCGCCCGAGGAAGACGTTCTCGGCGACGGTGCGCTCGGGCAGCAGGTTGAACTCCTGGTAGATGATCGCGATGCCGGAGCGCTGCGCCTCGAGCGGATGGCCGAAGGAGACGGGGTGACCGTCGATCTCGACCGTGCCCTCGTCCGGCGCGTGCACCCCGCAAATGATCTTCATCAGGGTGGACTTTCCGGCGCCGTTCTCGCCGACGACAGCGTGGACCTCGCCGGCCGCCACGTCCAGGTCCACTCCGGACAGCACCCGCACGCCCAGGAAGCTCTTGCCGATGCCACGCATGCTCAGCACCCCGCCCACCTCCCCGCTTCCCCCACCACGAGGGTGAGCCTGCGGCCAGTCGGCAAATTTCGGGCTCATGTCCCTCATGCTGCGGGATGCTAGGCGGGCTTATATCGACGGTCAAGCAAAAGCTCGCACCTGCACGACATAACCTGGAGGCCCTGGCGAACGGCTCGGCGACCGCCGGTGCGGCGGGGGTGGGCTCGAGCACGAGCCGGCGCCCGAGGCGGCGGACCAGGCGGCGATGGCCGTAAGCGGCGGGCGATAGGACGGCGATTAGCCTACTTATGCTTGACCGTTGACAAAAATAGCTCTTACCATCTCGGAGACTTACATACCGGATGCCTTCCGCATGCGGGGGTAGTCCCGACACGATGGAGCTTTCATGGACAAGCTCGGTGTGTGGCTTATCGGAGCACGGGGATCCGTGGCGACCACCGCCATCGTGGGCGCCGCGGCCATCAGGGCGGGAGCCGCGCCCCCGCAAGGATGCGTGAGCGAGTCCCCCGACTTTCCCGGGCACCTGGTTCCGCTGACCGACCTGGCCTTCGGCGGCCATGACATCACCGAGATCTCCTTACGCAAGCGCGCCGAGCAGCTGGGCAGAGCAGGGGTCATATCACCGGACCTCCCGGAGCTGCTCGCGTCCGATCTGGACGCCGCCGACGCCGAGATCCGGCCGGGCCACGTCCCCGGCGACGGCGGCCGGGCCGCGGCCCGGCTGATCGACGACATCGCCGGCTTCCGGGCCCGGCACGGGCTGGCCCGGGTGGTCGTCGTCAACGTGTCGTCGACCGAACCCCCGGTGGGTTGGCGCCCGGAGTTCGGGAGGCTGGCCGATCTGGAGGAGCGGCTCGCCGCGGGGGACGACGTCCTGCCGCCGAGTTCGCTGTACGCCTACGCGGCGTTCCAGGCCGGGTGCGGCTATGTGGAGTTCACCCCCTCCACCGGGCCGACCCTGCCCGCCCTGGCGGAACTCGCCGCCCGGCGGGGCGTGCCGTACGCGGGACGCGACGGCAAGACCGGCGAGACCCTGGTCAAGAGCGCCCTGGCGCCCATGTTCGCCGACCGGGCACTGCGGGTCCGCTCCTGGTCCGGGCTCAACCTGCTCGGCGGCGGCGACGGGGCGACCCTCGCCGATCCGGCCGCCAGGTCCAGCAAGCAGCTCTCCAAGGACCAGGTCGTCGCGAAGGTCCTGGGAGGACCCGTCGAGGGCGAGACGCACATCGACTACGTGCCGGATCTCGGAGAGTGGAAGACCGCCTGGGACCACGTGACCTTCGAGGGCTTTCTCGGCGTGCGGATGACGCTGCAGTTCACCTGGCAGGGCTGCGATTCGGCGCTGGCCGCCCCGCTCGTCCTGGACCTGGCCCGGCTGGTAGCCCGTGCGCACGAGAAAGGGCGGTGTGGCATCCTCCCCGAGCTCGGCTACTTCTTCAAGAGCCCGCTGGGGACGGACGAGCACGGCCTGGCCGCCCAGTACGCCCGGCTGCGTGCCTTCGCCGAGGAGCTGTCATGAGGGCGCTGCTGGAGCTGGTCCGCGCACCGGCCGCACTGTCGGTGCCGGGGGACACCATGGCGGGGGCCGCCGCCGCGGGGCGGCGTCCGGCACCCGGCCTGGCCCTGGCGTCGGTGCTCATGTACTGGTCGGGAATGGCGCTCAACGACTGGGCAGACCGTGAGGCGGACGCCGTGGAGCGTCCTGAACGCCCGATCCCGTCCGGCCGGGTCCGCCCGGGTGCCGCGCTCGGGCTCGCGGCCGCCCTGACCGGCGCGGGCCTGGCCACCGCCGCCCTCGCCGGGGGCCGGCGCGGTCTCACCGTCGCCGGCCTGCTGGCCGGCGCGGTGTGGGCCTACGACCTGGGCCTCAAACGGACGGCGGCGGGACCGGCGTCGATGGCCGCCTGCCGCGCGCTCGACGTGCTCCTGGGCGCCGGCGAGCAGGCCAGGGCCGCCGTGCCGGCGGCGCTGGCGATAGGCGCGCACACCTACGGGATCAGCGTCCTGGGCCGGGCCGAGGTGACGGGGGCGGCACCCGGGACCGCCGAGCGCGCGCTCGTGGCCAGCACCGCGGCGGCCGGGCTCGCGGCCGCCTCCTGCGTGCGCAACCGAGCCGCCGCCCGGGCCGGAGCGGGCGTCCTCATCGCCGGCTATCTCGCCTTCACTCTCCCGATCCAGGCGAGGTTACGGACCCGTCCCGACCCCGAGAACGTACGGCAGGCCGTCCGACTCAGCATCCTCGGCCTGATACCGCTCCAGGCGGCGGCGGTCGCCGGTGGCGGGCGGGTCGCGACGGCGGGCGCGCTGCTGTGCTCGCTGCCCCTGGGCAGGTGGCTCTCATCCCGGCTGGCGACATCGTGAAGTGGGCCTACTGCACCAACGGCTTCGCCGACCACCGGCTTCCCGAGGCGCTCGCGGTCCTGGCCGATCTGGGGTACACGGGTGCGGCGATCACGCTCGACCACGGTCATCTCGACCCCCGCTCCCCCGGCCTGGCCGCGGAGGTGTCGCGCATCGCCGCACTCCTCGAACGCCTCCGCCTCGATGCCGTGGTCGAGACGGGCGGGCGGTACACCCTCGATCCCCTGCGCAAACACCATCCGACCCTCATCAGCGACGACGCCGAGCGCAGAGTGGAGTTCCTGACCACCGCGATGCGGGTGGCCGCCGATCTGGGCGCTCCCGTGGTGCACCTGTGGAGCGGGGTCCGGCCTGACGGCATGCCGGAGGCGGAGGCGTACGCGCGGCTGGCCGACCAGTGCGAGCGGCTCCTCGACGAGGCGGACAGGACCGGCGTCACCCTGGGGTTCGAGCCGGAGCCCGGGATGCTCGTCCGGGACCTGGACGGTTACGAACGGCTGCGCCGGATGCTCGGCGAGCATCCCCGGTTCGGCCTCACCCTCGACATCGGGCACTGCCACTGCGTGGAGCGGGACGATCTGCCCGCCTGCGTCCGGCGGGCGCTGCCGTACACCGTGCACGTGCAGATCGAGGACATGCGCCGCGAGGTCCACGAGCACCTGGAATTCGGCGAGGGTGAGATCGACTTCGTGCCGGTGCTCGCCGCCCTGCGCGGCTACTCGGGTCTGGTGGCCGTGGAGCTGGCCCGGCACAGCCACGCGGCCCCGCAGGTCGCCCGCCGATCGATCGACTTCCTGAGGAGGGCACATGAAGGAGCCGGCACAGGAGTGGCTGGCGCGGGCCGTCCGGCAGGTCGAGGCTGACCCTTACGCGATCCACCGGCTCTTCCCGCAGGCCGAACGGCGGGGCGGCCCAGGTGCGCGGCGCGCGCTGCTCGGCGCGCTGGACGGTCACCACGCGGTGATCCGCGACCTGTACGAGGCCGGCGACAGCGGCGAGCGGCTGGCGATCCTGACCGTCCTGCACGAGCTCGATTCGGAAGGGGCGGCGGTCGGACTGGTTGAGGACGCGCTGCGCACCAATGACGCGCGGCTGGTCGCCGCGGCCCTCGGCCCGTACGGCTCGGCGTGGCTGGACGACCACGCCTTCCGCCACGGGGTGCTCAAGTGCGTCTTCATGTCGATCCCGCTGGCGGCGGTGGCCGAGCTGGACCGCCGCTTCGACGCCGAACTGGCCCGGATGCTGTCGGACTACGCGACGGAGCTGCGGGCGGCCGGCCGGCCTGTCCCGCGCGACGTCATGGAGAGGATCTGAATGCGCATCTTCGACCCCCATATCCACATGACCTCCCGGACCACCGACGACTACCAGCGCATGCACGCCGCGGGGGTCCGGGCCGTCGTCGAACCCGCCTTCTGGCTGGGGCAGCCCCGTACCAACGTGGGCAGCTTCCTTGACTACTTCGACGCGCTGCTCGGCTGGGAGCCGTACCGCGCCGCGCAGTACGGCATCCACCATTACTGCGCGCTCGCGCTCAACCCGAAGGAGGCCAACGATCCGCGGTGCGCGGGGGTGCTGGCCGAGTTGCCGCGATACCTGCTGAAGGACTCGGTCGTCGCGGTCGGCGAGGTCGGCTACGACTCGATGACGGCGGAGGAGGAACGGGCCTTCGAGGCCCAGCTCGCCCTGGCGCGGGAGAACGATCTCCCCGTCCTCGTGCACACGCCGCACCGGGACAAGGTCGCCGGCACCCGCCGGACCCTCCACGTGGTCCGGGACGCCGGGATACCCCCCGAACGGGTGCTCATCGACCACCTCAACGAGATGACCGTCGGCATGGTCGCGGACTCGGGCTGCTGGATGGGGTTCTCGATCTACCCCGACACCAAGATGGACCCGGACCGGATGGTGGCCCTGCTCAAGGAGTACGGCACGGACAGGATGCTGGTGAACTCGGCCGCCGACTGGGGACGGAGCGACCCGCTCAAGACGCGCGAGGTGGCCGACGGCATGCTCGCGGCCGGCTTCGGCGAGGACGACGTGGATCGGGTGCTGTGGCGCAATCCGGTCGCCTTCTACGGGCAGAGCGGCCGCCTCGACCTGGAGACCGGCGCGCAAGTCGGCCCCGACCACGCCGGCAACACGATCAAGCGGGGGTGACCGTGCGGCTGCGCCATCCGGACGGCTCGACGGTGCACCTGGCCTACTGCACCAACGTCCACGCCGCCGAGGATCTCCCCGGCATCCACGGTCAGCTGTCCGGCGTCGCCGCGCGGGTCAGGCGCCTGCTCGGCGTGGAACGGCTCGGGCTCGGGCTGTGGCTGTCCCAGCACGCCGCCGCGGACCTCCTCGCCCGGCCCGGGGAGCTCGCCGGGCTGCGCGAGCGGCTGACCGCGCTCGGGCTGGAGGTCGTGACCCTCAACGGGTTCCCCTACCGCGGCTTCCACGACGAGATCGTGAAGTACCGCGTCTACACCCCTGACTGGGCCGACGCGGAGCGGCTGCGCTACACGCTCGGGCTCGCCGAGATCCTCGCCGCGCTGCTGCCGGACGACGTCACCGAGGGCACGATCTCGACCCTCCCCCTCGCCTGGCGGTCCGGGTGGACGAAGGAGAAGGCGGCGGTGGTCATGTCCCATCTCGACGCGGCCGCCCAGGGCCTGCGCGCGCTGGCCGGCCGTACCGGCAAGGTGATCCGGCTGGGCTTCGAGCCGGAGCCCGGTTGCATTGTCGAGACGACGCCCCAGGCGACCGCCCTGCTGAGCGACGTGGATCACGACCACCTCGGCCTCTGCCTGGACGCGTGCCACATGGCCGTGGGCTTCGAGGAACCCGGCGCGGGCGCCCGCACCGGGCTGCCCATCGTGAAGCTCCAGGCGTCGTGCGCCCTGGTGGCCCCGCCCGGGGCGCAGCGGGCGCTGGCCGCGTTCGACGAGGCCCGTTTCCTCCACCAGGCGCGCTCCGCCACCGGATACGCCGACGACCTGGGCGAGGCCCTGGCCGGCGGCCTGCCCGCGGACGAGAGCTGGCGCGTGCACTTCCACGTCCCGCTGCACGACGCGCCGCCCCCTCCGCTCTCCACCAGCGCCCCCTACCTGCGTGACCTGCTGAACGTGCTCCTCGGCGGAGAACGGCCGCTGACCAGGCACGTCGAGGTGGAGACCTACACGTGGAACGTGCTTCCCGGCGCGCCGGCCGACGTCGCCGAAGGCATCGCCGCCGAGCTCGACTGGATGCGGGGGCAGCTGGCCGCCCTCGGGCTGAAGGAGACGTGATGGCACCGCTGATCGTGATCAATGTCGTCGGGCTCACCCCGCGCCTGCTCGCGCACATGCCGAACGTGGCGAAGGCGGGCACGGCGGCCGCGCTGCGGCCCGTGCTCCCTGCCGTCACCTGCTCGATGCAGGCCACCCTGCTGACCGGTTCGATGCCCCGCGACCACGGCATCGTCGGCAACGGGTGGTACTTCCGGGACCTCGGCGAGGTCCTCCTGTGGCGCCAGCACAACGCGCTCATCCAGGGCGACCAGCTGTGGACCGCCGTACCCGGGCTGCGCACCGCCAACGTCTGCTGGTGGTACGCGATGGGCGCGGCCACCGATCTGCTCGTCACCCCGCGCCCCATTTACCACGCCGACGGCCGCAAGTCGCCCGACTGCTACACCCGCCCGCCCTCGCTCCACGACGACCTCGAGGCCGCGCTGGGGCCGTTCCCCCTGTTCACCTACTGGGGCCCCAACGCGGGGATCGCCTCCTCCGAATGGATCATCGCCGCGGCCCGCCGCATCCTGGCCCGCGAACGGCCCGACCTGCTGCTGGTCTACGTACCGCACCTCGACTACGACCTGCAACGGTACGGCCCCGACGGCCCCGAGGCGATCGCCGCGGCCCGCGCCGTCGACGCCGCGCTCGCCCCGCTGCTCGCCGAGGAGGCCGAGGTGGTCGTGCTGTCGGAGTACGGCATCACCCCGGCGTCCCGGCCGATCGACGTCAACCGGGCATTGCGTGCCGCCGGTCTCCTGGAGGTCCACACCCAGGCCGGGATGGAGTACCTCGACCCGTGGGCGTCCCGGGCCTTCGCCGTGGCCGACCACCAGGTGGCCCACGTGTACGTACGCGACCCCGCCGACCTCGACCGCACCCGAGCCGTCATCGCCGAGCTCGCCGGCGTGGACGAGGTGCTCGACCAGGCGGGCAAGGCGAAGTACGGGCTCGACCACGAGCGCGCCGGCGAGCTCGTCGCGGTCGCGGAGCCCGACGCCTGGTTCACCTACTACTACTGGCTCTCCGACGACCGCGCCCCGGATTTCGCCAAGCTCGTGGACATCCACCGCAAACCCGGCTACGACCCCGCCGAGCTGTTCATGGACCCGGGTGACCCGTTCGTCAAGCTCCGTGCGGCGGCGGCGCTGGCCAGGAAGAAACTGGGCCTCCGCTACACGATGCGAGTGGTACCGCTCGACCCGGCGCCGGTCCGGGGCAGTCACGGCCGGCTGCCCGACAGCCCCGACGACGGCCCGCTGATCATCGGCCCCTTCGACCGTGAGTCCTACGAGGCGACCGAGGTCAAGGAACTCCTGGCCGGCCTGGCCCGGCGAAGCCTCTGACCGCTCAGCACAGAGGCGCGCTGCTCGCCGTCCTGCGCGGCCAGCTGCGCCCCTGTCCCTCGCGCGGCCCGATCGGGGGCCGCGCGAGGGTGTGGACGGTTGGCTTCAGACGCGGGTCCAGCGCTGGTTGGTTCCTCCGGTGCAGGTCCAGATGCGTGCCTTGCTGCCGTTGGCGGTGCCGTTGACGTCCAGGCACTTGTTCGCCCCCACCGCCGTGATCGTGCCGTCGGCGTTGAGGCGCCACTTCTGGTTGTTCTGCCCGTTGCAGTCCCAGATGATCACAGAGGCGCCGTCCGCCGTCCCGGCCCCGCTCACATCCAGGCACTTGCCGCCGTAAACCCGCAGCTCACCCGCGGCAGTCGACGTCCACTGCTGGTTCGACTGCCCGTTGCAGTCCCAGACCTGCGCCTGCGCGCCGTTGGCCTGCGAGGCTCCGCTGACATCCAGGCACCGCCCCGACCCCGTACCCTTGAGCGCGCCCGTGCCGCCCGGTGTGCTGGTCAGTTCCTTGACGCGGATGTTGCGGAACGACACCACGTCGCCGGACCCGTGGTTCTGGATGCCGATGTAGCCCTGCTGGAGCGAGCGGACCGGATCGGTGTTGGTGAAATCATTGATCTTGGTGCCGTTCAGGAACACCTGCAGCCGCTCACCCTCCACCAGCAGCTCGTAGGTGTTCCATTGACCCGGCGGGTTCAGCGCCGCGTCGCGAGCGGCGATGTCGGCGGACTTGAACCCGTAGACCGCCCCAGTGGTCTTGTCCGGGGTGTCGGTCGCGTCGATCTGCACCTCATATCCGGTGTTGAGCGCCGCGTCGGGGTCGCTGGTGGCCGGGAAACCGACGATTACGCCGGAGTTGGAGTCGCCGGTCATCTTCCAGTCGAGCTTGACGGAGTAGGAGCGGAACTCCTTGGCGTTGTACCACAACATGCCCATGCCGCCCTGGGAGGTCAGCGTGGCGTCGCTGTTGGCGAACGACCCCGGCCCGGCCTGCGACCAGCCCGTCGTCGAGCCGTTGTACAACGTCGTGTACCCGGTCTCCGGGCGGCAGTCGGCGTTGGTGGCCTTGGCCGCGTACCGGATTCCGCCGAGCAGGAGCGTGCGGAAGTTCGGATCGGCGTACGACTCCTTGGTGTGGCCCAGGCCGGTGTAGAACGCGCGGCCGGAGGACTGGGGGTGGCACCAGGTGATCGGATGATCGCCCATGCCCCCGCCGCTGTAGCTGCCCTCGTCCAGGCTCTGCAGCACCCGGACGTTCGGGCGGGGGTTGGTGCGGTAGTTGTACCACTCGTCGGTACGTGACCAGGTCGCCCCCAGGTGGGCGGTCGCGGCGTGCGCCCGGTCCTCGTTCCGCACGGTGGCCTGCTGGATGGCCGGGTGGTTGTTGAACCAGGCCCCCATCAGCTGCCCGTAGTAGGCCCAGTTGTACTCGGTGTCCGCCGCCGAATGCACCCCTACGTAACCGCCCCCGCCGTCCACGTACGTCTGGAAGGCGGCCTGCTGGTTGTCGTTCAGCACGTCACCGGTGGTGCTGAGGAACACCACCGCCTTGTACTGGGCCAGGTTCGCCGTGCTGAAGGCGTTCGCGTCCTCGGTGGCGTCGACGGCGAAGTCGTTGGCGGCTCCCAGGTCGCGGATGGCCTGGATCCCGTTGGGGATCGAGTCGTGCCGGAACCCGGCCGTCTTGGAGAACACCAGCACCTTGAAGGCGGCGGCCTGGGCGGGGATGGCCGGGATCACCGTCGCGGCGGCGGTGATCGCCGCCACCGTCACTGAGAGGCGTCGCAGCACGGATGTCTTTCTGTCGCTCGGCATGGGTGTCCTTTCAGACGCGGGTCCAGCGCTGGTTGGTTCCTCCGGTGCAGGTCCAGATGCGCATCTTGGTGCCGTTGGCGGTGCCGTTGACGTCCAGGCACTTGTTCGCCCCGACCGCCGTGATCGTGCCGTCGGCGTTGAGACGCCACTTCTGGTTGTTCTGCCCGTTGCAGTCCCAGATGATCACCGAGGCACCGTCCGCCGTCCCGGCCCCGCTCACATCCAGACACTTGCCGCCATACACCCGCAGCTCACCCGCGGCGGTCGACGTCCACTGCTGGTTCGGCTGACCGTTGCAGTCCCAGATCTGCGCCTGCGCGCCGTTGGCCTGCGAGGCTCCGCTGACATCCAGGCACCGCCCAGACCCCACACCCTTGAGCGCGCCCGTGCTCCCCGAGGGCGGGGTGCCGGTGTCGAGGGTGAAGGCGTCCACGTCGAACAGGTAGCCCTGCCCGGTCGGGCCGCGGAAGACCAGATAGAGCGTCGTGGTGCCGGCCGGGGCGCCGCTGAGGTTCGCCGAGACGTCGGTGAAGGTGTCCCAGCCGCCGGTGCTCGCCACGTTCACCGTTCCCATCAGCGTGCCCGTCGCCGAGCCCGCGCGCACCTCGATCCGGCCGCCCGCGCCGGCCGAGGAGACCCGGGCGGTGATCCTCGTCGCGTTGCCCACGTTGTACGGCTGGAAGGAGATCCAGTCGCCGTCGTCGGTGAAGCCGACCGTCCTGCCGCCTTCCGCGGTGGCGTGGTCGGCCGTCTGGATGCCCTGCTGGGCGCCGAAGTGCTCGGCCTGCCGGTGCCGCGGCTGGAGCGTGCGGTCGCTGGTGGAGGTCAGACCGCCCTTGTCGGTGTACGAGGCCACGAAGACGCCGTAGATGTTGGCCGCGGCGTCATGCTCACCGTCCACCGGCACCGAGATGGAGCCCGAGCAGCCGGTCTTGGAGGTGATCTGGTGGCGGTGGCTGTCGTGGCCGAGGAAGTAGGCGACGGTGACCCCGGCGCAGTCGATCGTGCCGTCCTCCGGGTCGCTGACGGTGACCTGGAAGGGCACGGTGTCGCCGAAGGAGAACAGCTGCCCGTCGGCAGGGGTGGTGAGGGTGACCGTCGGCGCGGTGTTGCCGACGGTCACGATCACGTTCGCCGTGCCGGTGAGACCCTGCGGGTCCCGGACCGTGAGCGTCGCCGTGTAGGCGCCGTTCGTGGTGTAGGTCTTGCTCGGATTCGCCGCCGTGGAGGTGGTGCCGTCGCCGAAGTTCCACGAGTACGTCAGCGCGCCGCCCTCCGGGTCGGAGCTGCCCGCCGAGGAGAAGTTCACCGTCAGCGGGGCCGGTCCCGACGTCTTGTCGGCGGACGCCTTGGCGATCGGATTGCGGTTGGCGCTGCCGATGTACTCGATGCGATACAGCGCCTGGTTGTTGTTGCCGTCGCCGTAGTCGAGGACGTACAGGGCGCCGTCAGGACCGAAGGCCATGTCCATCACCTGCGTCCCCGACCAGGGGAACGCCGAGATCTCCCCGTAGGCGCCGTCCGCCTTGACCTCGATCGCCTTGATCCAGCGCCGGCCGTACTCGCCGGCGAAATACCGTCCGTCGAGCGACTGGGGGAACTTGACGGCCGAGTTCAGGTTGGGGTCGTAACGGTAGACCGGACCGCCCATCGGCGACTCCGACCCGGAGCCGAACTCCGGCGGGCTTCCGGCGTCGCCCGCGTACTTGATCCACGCCGGCTTCGCCGGAGGCAGCGTGGTCAGGCCGGTGTTGCGGAAGGAGTTGTTGGTCGGGCCGCCGGCGCAGTTGTACTTGGGGCCGGTGCTGTTGGTGGCGAAGTTCCATTCGTTGTAGGTCTCGCTGGTGGTGTTCGTGCCCGTGCAGTACGGCCATCCGTAGTTGCCCGGACCGGTGATGCGGTCGAACTCCACCTGCCCGCTCGGCCCTCTGTTGGAGTTGGTCACCCCCGCGTCCGGTCCGTAGTCGCCGAGGTAGACGATGCCGGTCGCCTTGTCCACGCTCATCCGGAACGGGTTGCGGAAGCCCATCGCGTAGATCTCCGGCCGGGTCTTCGCCGTCCCCGGCGGGAACAGGTTGCCGCTGGGGATCGTGTAGGTGCCGTCGGGCTGCGGCTTGATGCGCAGGAGCTTGCCGCGCAGGTCGTTGGTGTTGCCGGCCGAGCGCTGGGCGTCGAACTGCGGGTTGCGGTCGGTCCGCTCGTCCAGCGGGGAGTAGCCGCTCGACTCGAAGGGGTTGCTGTCGTCGCCGGTGGTCAGATAGAGGTTTCCGGCGGCGTCGAAGTCGAGGTCCCCGCCCACGTGACAGCACTGGCCGCGGTCGTTCTGGACCCGCAGGACCACCTTCTCGCTGGCCAGGTCGAGCGTGTCGTCCGCCTTGAGGGTGAACCGCGACAGGTACAGCTCGCCCTTCCACTGGTCGAACTGCGCCTGCGTGCCGTTGGCCGGCGCGTCACCGTTCGGCGTGCTCAGCCGCGGCGAGTAGTAGAGCCAGAGGTACCGGTTGGACGCGAAGTCGGGGTCCACCGCCACGCCCTGCAGGCCCTCCTCGTCGTGGCTGTAGACGTTGAGTCTGCCGGCCACCTTCGTGTTGCCGCTGACATCGGTGACGCGCACCGTGCCGTCGCGCGCCGTGTGCACCACCGACCGGTTCGGCAGCACGGCCAGCGACATCGCCTCACCCAGCTCGGCGCCTCCCGACGCGAGCGACACCTGCTGGTAGTCGGCCGCCGGGATGGCGACGGCGTTCGCCGGGGAGGCCTCGAGCGCGAGTGCTCCGGGAATGATCAGCGCCATCGTGGTCAGTAAGGTGAGCCACGGACGTCGGGACATGAGTGTTCCTCCGCTATCGAAGCGATTCGAGCAAGGAGGGCACGCTTCCCGCCCTCGAGGGTGGGGGCGTCGTCAGGCGCGGGTCCACTTCTGGTTGGTGGCGCCGGTGCAGGTCCAGATCTGCACCTTGGTGCCGTTGGCGGTGCCGTACCCGGACACGTCCAGGCACTTGTTGGCGCCGACCGCGGTGACGCTGCCGTCGGCGTTGAGGCGCCACTTCTGGTTGTTCTGGCCGTTGCAGTCCCAGATGATCACGGCGGCGCCGTCCGCCGTCCCGGCACCGCTCACATCCAGGCACTTGCCGCCATAAACCCGCAGCTCACCCGCGGCGGTCGACGTCCACTGCTGGTTCGGCTGGCCGTTGCAGTCCCAGATCTGCGCCTGCGCGCCGTTGGCCTGCGAGGCTCCGTTGATGTCCAGGCACCGACCGGACCCCACACCCTTGAGCGCACTCGTGCTTCCCGAAGGCTGACCCTGGGGGCCGGCGGACGCCATCACGGCCTGGGCGCCCGCGGGCCAGGCGCCGTTGGTGACGGTGACATTGTTGTTCACCACATTGCCGCGGTCGCCGTTGGTCACGTTGGTGCTGCCGTTGGTCGACCAGTTGCCGGTGACGGTGAAGTTCCCCATGTTCTCGCCGCCCCAGTAGTTGGCGGTGGCCCAGGTGCCGGTGTTGTTGAGCACGTTGCCGGTGACGGAGTAGTACTTGGAGCCCTCGTCGAAGTAGATCCCGAACCAGCCGTTGGTCCGCAGGCAGTGGTTGCCGCTGATCACCGCGTTCGGGTTCCACGACAGCGTGTAGATACAGCCCCCGTCGGTCATCTGCTGCATGACGTCATGCACGTAGTTGCCGATGAGCTTGTTCCCGGACGCGGTCGTGGGAGTGGTGTAGCGCGGCTGGTAGTTGTACAGGCCGCGGTTGGCGTAGTTGTTGCTGCCGCCCGGCTCGTTGGCGCCCCAGCCGTACCCGATCGACATGCCGGTGTACGGCAGGTTGTAGACCTCGTTGTGTGACACGTCGGTGTTGGTGACGTAGGTGGTCAGGACCGAGACGATGCCGCGGTAGTCCAGGCCGAGGTCGTGGATGCGGTTGTTGCTGACGGTGATGTTCCGGTTGACCATCCGCTGGTCGCTGGGGTGGTGCGCGTCGGCGCGCACGCCGCCCACCACGATGCCGCCGGCCGAGCTCTGGGCGATCTCGGACCGGGTGACCGTGATGTCGGCGGCGCCCAGGCCGACACCGCTGGCGTGCGCGTTGGCGTCGTTGCCGATGCCCACGGCCGTCTGGCCGAGGTTGACGAACCGGGAGTCGGTGAAGGTGATGTTGCCGGCCGCGGACACCTGCACGGCCGCCGGCATCTGGGACCAGTTCGGCCGCGCGGCCTCGAACTGCTGGCACCCCTCCTGGCAGGAGGTCAGCCTGTCGGCGGGCCAGTTCCAGTTGCCCGCGATGTAGGCGCCGGTCTGCTGGTCCGCGTAGCCCTGGTTGCTGCTGGGCCCGAGCCAGGTCGTGCCGGAGAAGGTGATCCCGCTGAACGTGATGTGGTGCGCGGGCGCGTCGTAGGTGCCCCCGACGTTCACCAGGGACTGGAGAATCGGGAGCTCGACACTGAGGTTGCTCATGTTCTGCCCGGCAGCCGGGATGTAGTACAGGAAGCCGGTGCCGGGGTTGATGTACCACTCCCCCGGCGCGTCCAGGAACTCGTAGGCGTTCTCCAGGTACAGCGGACCCGCCCGGTGCGGCTGCGTGAAGGTGTCGTACCCGAAGGTGTTGTTGTTCCAGCCGGGCTGCTGCATCGTGATGAAGTTCCCGCTGATGCCCTGCACCGTCACGTAGCGGTCCGTGAACGAGCCCACGCTCTCCATCTCGACCCGGTTCTGGTTGGCGAGGTTGTTCAGATAGCTCAGGGCGCTGTTGCTGAACCTCAGACCGGTGGTGGTGGCGGTGAAGTCGGACCTGTTCACGGTCGTGCGCGCCCGTGTGGCGAGGGCGCCGTTGACGTACAGCTGCCGGGTGTCGATCCCCGTGCCGACGTCGGCGCGCCAGATGTTCTTCCCCGAATCGGCCACGGTCCATCCGGTGACCGCCTTGGCCCCGCTGATGGTGGGCCGGGCACCCGCCGCGGCCTGCCATTTGACGGTGTAGCCGTTGTTCCCGGAATCGGCGGCGGTCAGCCGGAGCGGCGCGGACAGCCGGTACACCCCGTCGGCCAGTTCGACGACGATGTCCCCGGACATGGCGCCGTTCAGCGAACGTACCGCCGTCTGCGCCGCGGACAGCGAGCACGGCTGGGTGGCGGTGCAGGCGGTGCCGGTGCCGGTGGGTGAGGCGTAGAGGGTCGTGGTGGCCGCGAGGGCCGGGGTGGCGGGGGCGACGAGGGCGAACGCCGCGGCCAGCGCCGCGACGATGCCGATCAGGAACGGTCTCAGCGCCGTGACGGGCGAAGATGACTGCACGGTGGTTCCTTTGGGGGGTACGGGTGTGGCCAGGTCACGCCCTGCTGCTCAGGCAGGTGACTTCGCCTCTAATTACGTTGTGAGTATTGATGTCCGTCAAGACCTTAAGCCCGCTTATTTCACCATTTGCACACCGAGGATCCGGCCAAAGTTAGCCGATTTGCGCCATTCACCAGCATGAATTCCTGCGCCGCGCACACCCCGCGCCGATGGATTTCGGATGAACCGTTCAGATGTGTCGTACTCATGAACCCCGGCGGCTGAGCTCGGGGAGGCCATCCACATCCGTCATACTTTGCAGGGAACGGCGAGGAGGAAGCACGGTGACCGACACCCCGCACGAGAGCGGATACCGGCCGGGCTACGAGGTGGCGGCCGAGCAGGTGCTGGAGTTGATCGTCCGGCTCGGCCTGCGTCCGGGTGACCGCATGCCGACCGAGATCGAGCTGGCCCGGCAGCTGGGCACCAGCCGCACGGTGGTTCGCGAGGCGGTGAAGCTGCTCTCCGCGCTCGGCCGGGTACGCGCCCAGAAGGGCCGCGGCCTGTACGTGGCCGACGACGAGGGGATGTTCGGCACCGGGCGCTGGGCCTCCTTCTTCCTCCCGACCGACCTCGACCACGTCTACATGCTGTTCGAGTTCCGCCGGGTGCAGGAGATGGAGACCAGCAGGCTGGCCGCCCGCCGCGCCACCCCCGCGGAGCTGCGGGCCATCGAGGAGGCGGCCGGCGTGTGCCGCCACGGCTTCGAGACCGGCCAGGAAGACCTGTTCAACAAGGGCGACGACACCTTTCACACCGCCATCGCCACGGCCTCGCACAACATGTTCCTCCAGGTGGCGGTGCGGGAGGCCCGCAGGCTGCAGGCTCAGTCCAACCTCATCGGGCTGAGCGGCTCGGTGGGCGGGCACGCCGCCAAGGCCGTCGAGGAGCACGAGGCCATCTACCGGGCCATCCGCGCCGGCGACCCGGAAGCGGCCGCCCAGGCCGCGGCCACGCACATCGACAACACCCTCGACGACTACCGCAGAGAGATCCAGCAGCGCCTCTTCTCCTCCCAGTGATCCGGCCGTCCGCGCTGGTTCGCCCAGCCGGGAACCGACGGGCCTGATCAGCCGGGTCTGCGGCGGATGAAAGTTTCATCGAGCCCGACCGCGAGCGTCGCCGATGAGTGCCGCCGAGCAGGCCGCCGGGCAGGGCGGAGCCTTGACAGGCGGTCAAGGCGTCGTATGTGCTTCGCTGTTGGCGAATCGATTCGATTCGCTCCAGTCTCCAAGCGTGGCTGTCTCCGTCTCGCCCTACCTCCAAGGAGTACGACATGCAGCCTTCATCCGTTCCCTTATCGGGCTCCCGGGCGGCCGTCGTCGCGGCTGTGGTGGCGGCGCTGGCGATTCTCATGGCCACCGCCCTGACCTGGTCGGCACCGGCCTCGGCGGCGACCACGCCGCTGGTGGGCGTGGGGTCGGGGCGGTGCCTGGACGTCAGCGGCGCCTCGCAGGCCAACGGCG
This sequence comes from Nonomuraea jabiensis, assembly GCF_014204795.1. Classification (GTDB taxonomy): domain Bacteria; phylum Actinomycetota; class Actinomycetes; order Streptosporangiales; family Streptosporangiaceae; genus Nonomuraea; species Nonomuraea jabiensis. The sequence goes on from NZ_JACHMB010000001.1 coordinate 10,825,758, forward strand.
CGCAGACGCGGATCTGGGACTGCAACGGCCAGCCCGGCCAGCAGTGGACGTCGACCGCCGCGGGTGAGCTGCGGGTGTACGGCACCAAGTGCCTGGACGTCTACGGCGCCGGCACCGCCGACGGCACCAGCGTGATCATCTGGGACTGCAACGGCCAGAACAACCAGAAATGGCGCCTCAACGCCGACGGCAGCGTCACCGCGGTCGGCGCGAACAAGTGCCTGGACGTCTCCGGGAACGGCACCGCCAACGGCACCAAGGTGCACATCTGGACCTGCCATGGCGGCACCAACCAGAAATGGACCACCGGAACCGAGCCCACCCCGACGCCGACCCCGCCGCCACCCGGCGCACGCCCGTGCGACATCTACGCCTCCGGCGGCACGCCGTGCGTGGCCGCGCACAGCACGACCCGGGCGCTCTACGGCTCGTACAACGGCAACCTGTACCAGGTCAGGCGCTCCTCCGACAACACGACCAGGAACATCGGCGTGCTGAGCGCGGGCGGTGTCGCCGACGCCGCGGCCCAGGACTCGTTCTGCACCGGCACCACGTGCGTCATGACCGTCGTGTACGACCAGTCCGGGCGGGGCAACGACCTGTGGTACCAGGGATCCAGCGTGGTCCCCGGCTCCCCGCAGAGCAGGCCCGCGATCGCGACCACCGAGTCGCTCACCGTCGGCGGCGGCAAGGCGTACTCGCTCTACATCAACCCCGGCAACAGCTACTGGCGGGACGGCCACCTGACCGGCGTGCCCACCGGCAGCGCACCCGAGGGCATGTACATGGTCACCAGCGGCACCCACGTCAACGGCGGCTGCTGCTTCGACTACGGCAACAGCGAGACGACCAGGAAGGCCGACGCCGCCGGCGCCATGGACGCCATCAACTTCAGCACCCAGTGCTGGTTCGGCGGCTGCCAGGGAACCGGGCCCTGGGTCCAGGCCGACCTCGAATGGGGGCTCTACCCCGGCGGCAGCCAGTCCTGGAACCCCAACCAGCGGGCCTTCCCCCACAAGTTCGTCACCGCCACGCTGAAGAACAACGGCACCAGCCGGTTCGCCATCAAGGGCAGCAACGCGCAGTCCGGCAGCCTGTACACCCTGTACGACGGGCCGCTCCCCAACGGCTACAGCCCGATGAAGAAGCAGGGGGCCATCATCCTGGGCAGCGGCGGCGACTGCTGCAAGCCCGACGGCGGCGCCAACCTCAGCGCCGGAACCTTCTACGAAGGAGCCATGGTCGCCGGCTACCCCACCGACGCCACGGAGAACGCCGTCCAGGCCAACATCATCGCCGCCGGCTACCGCTGACCCGGTCCCCCGGCAAACCGAACGCCGGCCACCTGCTTCGCCCGATGAGGGGAGGCGGTGGCCGGCCTGCGGACGAGCCCAGGCCCGCGCCTTCGGGGTAGGTGCCGCGCGAGTTCAGCCATCCGGAGCCCGTGCCGACGTCGGCCGGGGTGCTAGGCCTGATGGAAGCCGCCGTTGACCGCCAGCAGCCGCCGTCCGGCGGGTTCCGGGCGGATGTTGGGGCCCTCGGCGGCCCTGGCGTTCGGCTTGCGGGTGCACGAGTCGATCGCGTGCTCGTCGATCGTGATGCCGAGACCGGGCGAGTCTCCGAGGATGAACGCGCCGTCCTCGACGTACAGGTCGAGCGACAGTCCGAGTGGCGGGTGCAGGTCCTGCAACTCGCTGGCCAGATGGTTCGGCACCGACGTCGCGGCGTGCAGCAGCCCGACCGGCGTGGTTCCGATCGGGCTGACCGGCAGCTCATGAGCGTGCGCCAGAGCGGACACCCGGAGGAAGTGGGACACCCCCCAGACCGCGGCCGTCTGGACGATGTCGACGGCCCCCGCGGCCAGCAGCGGACGGAACTGCTCGAGCCCGGTGAGGTTCTCCCCCGTGGCGACGGAGGCGCGGATCCCGCGGCCGACCACGGCTAGGCCCTCGGCGTCCCACCGCCGGACCGGCTCTTCGATCCACGTGAGGTCCAGGGTGCGTTCGAGCTCGCAGACGTGCCGGACCGCCTGCTTGCGGGTCCAGGCCTCGTTCACGTCGAGCATCAGGCCCGGCCGCGATCCGTGCCCGGCCTCGGTCAGGACGTCCCGTACCAGCGTCAGGCGGTGCCGGTCGCGTTCGATGTCGAGACCGCCCTTGATCTTGGCCGCGCGCAGACCGTGCTCGGCGTAGACCTGCTGGACCGAGACGAGTTCGTCGTCGGTCAGGCCGATGTCGAGGCCTGAGGCGTAGGCGGGCACCCGCCGGTCGCGTCCGCCCAGCAACCGCCAGAGCGGTTCACCGGCCAGCTGTGCCTTGATGTCCCACAGGGCGGTGTCGAGCGCGCCGATCGTGCCGAACACGGCACCGGCGTGGCCCGCCTTGAAGGTCTGCCGCAGCATGCGGTCGTAGAGCGCCGTCACGCCGCGCGGATCCTCGCCCTCGATCGCGGCGAAGACGGCCTCGATCTCCACGTGCGGCCCGAGGCCGATACCGGTGATCCCCTCGTCGGTGTCCACCATGACGAGCGGCACCGAGACCACTCCGTCGGCGAAGACGCCGTTGGCGTCACCGACGGGACGGCCCCATTCCTGGACCGTCGTCGTGGTCCGATACCCCGTGATCCGCATGTCAGCCCTTCGTGGAACCGGCGGTGACGCCGTCGGCGATCTGCCGCTGGAGGAACAGATAGATCATCAGCACGGGAACCGCCGCGATCAGGACCCCCGAGGCGAAGGTGGGGATGTCGTCGGAATACTGTCCGCGCAGCGCGTTGACCCCGATCATGAGGGTGCGATGCTCGGGCGACGGCATCATGAGCAGGGAGATGAGCACGTCGTTCCAGCAGAACAGGGCGTCGAGAATGCCGACCGACAGCAGCGCCGGAACGCCCAGCGGGAGCATGATCCGCCGGTACACGCCGTACACCGTGTTCCCGTCGATCCTGGCCGCGTCGACGATCTCCGCCGGAATGGTCCTGTAGTGGCTCGTCATCAGGAAGACGGTGAACGGGAGGAACTGCGCGACGTAGGCCAGGATCAGTCCCGGATAGGTGTCGATGAGCCCGCTGTCGGCCATGACCCTGGTGAGCGGCACCATGATCACCTGGAACGGGACGAACAGCCCCGCGAGACAGCCCAGGAAGATCACCGAAGAACCGCGAAAGCGCAGCTGGCTCAGCGCGAAGCCCGCCATCGACCCCAACAGCAGCAGCAGGGCCACGGCGAATGCCACGACGACGAACGAGTTGACGAAGTACCGCGCCATTCCGGCGCCGGCCCAGGCCTCGGCGAGGTTCTCCCAGCGCAGGGAACCCGCCGGGGAGAACCGGTCGAGGACGTAGTCGCGCCGGGTCTTCATCGCGACGTTGGCGGTGAACAGGAGAGGATAGATCGTCGCCAGCGCGAGCACGGCCATCGGAACAGCGGCCGCCCACCTGGCCAGACGCCTGCCGGGCATCAGTCCTGCCTCCCCGCGCGGCGGAGCAGGGTGATCTGCAGGAGCCCCACCACGAGCATGACGACGAACAGGACCGTCGAGGCGGCCGAGGCGAGCGCGGGCCGGTTCATCTGTCCCTGCTCGTGCCAGATGTAGTACTCCGGCAGGTAGGTCGATCCCTCCGGGCCTCCGCTGGTCATGATGAAGAGCAGGCCGAACATGGATGTCAGCATCCCGATCATCGTGGTCACGAAGACGAACTGAATGGTGCGCGTCAGGCTCGGGATGATCACGTGCCAGATGATCTGGCGGAGCGACGCGCCGTCCACGCGGGCGGCGTCCAGCAGCGAGGCGTCCAGGGTGCTGAATCCGGCGAGGAACACCACCAGAGCCATCCCGAACGTCGCCCATACGTGCACGCCGACCACCGTGAACATGGCGATGCCCGGATCGCCGAGCCAGTCGACCGGGCCGACGCCGACCGCCCCGAGGACGGCGTTCAACGGGCCGTCGAACCCGAGCATGAGGTTGAAGATCGCACCGACGATCACCGGCGAGAGCACGGCCGGGAAGAAATAGACGCTGCGGTAGACCCGGTGACCCGGCACGCGCAGATAGATGAAGGTCGCCAGCAGCCCCGGAATCGCCACCGCCACGGGAAGCAGCAGCACCAGCAGCCCGACGTTGCGCAGCGAGGTGCGGAACAACGGGTCGCCGGCCAGCTCCAGGTAGTTGCCCAGGCCGACGGGCGTTCCGTTGAGCTCGCCGTCACCCGTGAAGGAGAAGTTGACCCCCAGGACCAGCGGCCACAGGCGCAGCACCACGATGATCAGTACGGCCGGGGCCACCAGGACGTAGGGCGCGAGGCGCTCCGCGCGCCCCCTACGGGTGTCGCGGCGGCGTCCCCGGTGCGTGACGGTCGATGCGCCGGTCCGCCCGGAGCCGGCCGGGCGGACCAACGAGGACGGACTTCCGATCGGCACGCGGTCAGCCTGCCCGGTCGGAGGCGGCCAGCTGCTCCACAGCCTTGTCCACGGTGGTCGACCCGCTCAGGAGCTGCTGGGACAGTCTTCCCATCAGGTCCAGGGTCTTGGAGGACAGCGCCACGTGCAGGGCGGGCTTGCCCGTCTTGATCTCGGACACGATCGTGGCGACGGCCGGGCCGGCCTGCGAGACGTCGATCGTCGTGTCGGCCGCGATCGCGCCGGCCTTGGCGTAGAACGCCGTCAAGGCGTCGGTCGAGGTCAGGGAGCGCACGAGATCGGCGGCCAGTGCGGGGTCCTTCGTCCATTTGGCGACCGCGTAACCGATGCCGCCGTCGTACGGAAGGCTCGGGGTGGCTCCGCCGGTGACGACGGGGGCCTGCATGACGCCGATCTTGTCGGGCGGCAGGAACTCGCCGAAGTCCTTCCAGTGCCCGATGTCCGACATCAGCCCGATGATGTGCGCGGCCTTACCGGTCTTGAAGACTCTGAAGATGTCGGTGAACATCGCGGTGGAGTTGGCGCCGTCGTTGTTCAGCCCCTTGTCGCCGGCTTCCTTCCACAGCTCGAAGATCCGCCTGACGTGAGGAGAGGTCCAGTCGCGCTTCCCGGCGATCCAGGCGTCGTACTCCTGAGGCGTCAGGATGCCGGATCCGAGACCCGACAGGAAGAACTGGATGCCGAAGCCCTCCTTGTTGCCGAGCGCGAAGCAGGTGGCCCCGGTCGCCTTCTTGATGGCGGCGCAGCCGCTGACGAACTCGTTCCAGGTCTTGGGCGGGTTCGCCGGGTCGAGGCCGGCCTTCTCGTAGAGCGTCTTGTTGTAGTAGATCGGGTGCCCCTGCAGGGTCACCGGTGCGGCGTAGGTCTTGCCGTCCTTGCTGAACGCGTCCCAGCCCGCCAGCCGGCTCTTGTCCTCGGCCACGTACTGGTCCAGCGGAAGGAGCGCGGTGACCCGGTCGCGGATCTGCCCTCCCCCGTTGAAGAGCATGACGTCGGGCCCCTTGCTGGACTGGATGGCCGTGCCGAGCAGGGTGTAGTACTGGTCGAACGGCTGGGCGACGAACTCGACGGTGACTCCCGGATGCCGCTTGGCGAAGTCGGCCTTGGCCTTCTCGATGTAGGCCGCGGCGGCCGGTTCACCGGACTTCCAGTCCCAGACCACGATCTTCTGCTGCTTCTGCGTCGAGCCCCCCGAGGGGGACTCGGTCCGGGCCGCGCTCCCGCAACCGGCCAGGACCAGTGCGGCGACCATGAAGGCCGGCCACAGTGCTCGCTGCTTCATTGCTGCCCGCTTTCCGAGGACCGCTGGACCAGGCGCAAACATAATTCGTATGACGTATAACGTCAATAGGGCTCACGTATACTGACGCGGTGGCGCGCCAGGAGGGGTCTATGACGACATCGCAGGAAACGCCTGGCAGCGTCCCGGCGCCACCGGCCTGGGTGCGACGTCCTGCCAGTCTCGCCAGAGCGGTGACAGCCGAGCTGGTGGAGCGCATCGTTCGCGGCGTGCACCCGCCTGGGACCTCGCTGCCCCCCGAGCCCGCGCTGTGCGAGGCCTTCTCCGTGAGCCGCACGGTCGTGCGGGAAGCGGTGAAACTCCTGCAGGAGAAGGGGCTGGTACGCGTCCGGCAGGGCTCCGGCACCATGGTGACCCCGCCGACGATGTGGGACATGCTCGACGAGCTCGTCCTCGCCGCGACCATCGCCGCGGAGGAGAGCCTGGCGATCCTCGACGACCTCGTCGTCACCCGGCGCGTGCTGGAGTCCGACATGGCCAACGTCGCCGCCCGCGTGGCGGGGCCGGACACCGTGGAGCAGCTGCGGGCCTTGGTGGATCGGATGGACGAGCTCGTGGACGACCCGGTCACGTACGCCGACAGCGACCGTGCCTTCCACGACACGATCATGCAGGCGTCGGGAAACCGCATCGCCCGCGGCGTCGTACGGGCGCTGGAAAGCCAGGTCGTCAACACCGCCCGATACCTGGGCCGGACCGAGCGGGCGCTCTGCGTGGCGTCGAACCTCGGCCACCGCCGCATCTACGAACGCATCGCCGCCCACGATCCCGGGGGCGCCGCCGAGGCGATGTTCAACCACATCACCGAGGCCTGGATCGTCCGCCGCAGCGGAACGGCCGATCCCGTGCGGCTGCGGCGTTAGCACCCGTTCGCGTCCTCGGAACCGATTCGATCGAGGGCTGTGAAAGTTTCATCGCGGCACGTCAGTGGTGGCCGCGGCCGCTTCTCCTGGTCAGACGCCGGAGCGCCGGGCCCGTCTCAGGCGCAGGTCCCCAACGTCGAGAAGGCCGATCCTTGACAGGTCTTGTCACGGTCAGATTTGCTCCGCTGCACCATCGCCTCCAGCCGCCAGGAAGAAAGGAGATCCCATTGACGGCGGCGTTGAGTGAGCGCTAACACTTCACGAACTCGACCGGCCGGCCGCCAATGCCCGCGCCCCGGAAAAGGTGGTGGAAGTGGCTTCCCTTTTACGTTTTTCACCCCCAAGAACGGCAAAGGAATTCGCGTGATGTCGAGGCTCAGGTACCTCTTCACCGCTATCGCGTCCGCTGTACTGCTCGTCGTCCTGGCCACGGTGCATACGGCGCTGGGCGACAGCGCGCCCCCGTCTCTCGCACAGCGGAGCGCCCTCGCGGGCACCGCGGGATGCGGAAAGACCCCGACGCTGAGAAGCGGTCCGCAGTCGATTACGACCAGCGGGAAAAATCGCAGCTACATTCTGAGAATTCCGGACAACTACAACAACAACACCCCCTACCGGTTGATCTTCGGATTCCACTGGAATGGCGGCACCGCCAACGATGTCGACGGGGGCGGAACCAGCGGGTACCCCTGGTCCTACTACGGGCTCAGGGCTCTGTCGAACAACACCGCCATCTTCGTCGCGCCCCAGGGCTTCAACAACGGCTGGGCCAACTCGGGCGGCGAGGACACCACCTTCGTCGACGACATGATCCGCCGGATCGAGGCGGACCTCTGCGTGGACACCTCCCAGCGCTTCGCCATGGGCTTCAGCTACGGCGGCGGCATGAGCTACTCGCTCGCGTGTAACAGGGCGACGGTCTTCCGCGCCGTGGCGGTCTACTCCGGCGGGCAGCTCAGCGGGTGCAGCGGCGGCAACGAGCCCATCGCGTACATCGGGCTGCACGGCCTCAGGGACGGGGTGCTCAACATCTCCGCGGGCCGGTCGCTGCGTGACAGGTTCGTCAGGAACAACGGCTGCACCCCCCAGAACCCGCCGGAGCCGGCGCAGGGCAGCCTGACGCACATCGTCACGTACTACTCGGGGTGCCGGGCCGGGTATCCGGTCGCTTGGGCGGCGTTCGACGCCGGCCACACCCCCGGTCCCGTGGACGGGAAGCCCGGCGACCTGGAGCCAGGCGAGAAGTCCTGGACCAGGCCGGTGGTGTGGGAATTCTTCACGCAGTTCGGAGGCAGCGACCCGAACCCGACGCCCACCCCCACGGTTGACCCGCCGGCGGCGGGCGCGCTCAAGGGCGCGGGATCGGGCCGGTGCCTGGACGTCAGCGGCGCCTCGCAGGCCAACGGCGCGCAGACGCAGATCTGGGACTGCAACGGCCAGGCCAACCAGCAGTGGGCCGCCACCAGTTCCGGCGAGCTGCGGGTCTACGGCGGCAAGTGCCTGGACGTGAACGGCGCCGGGACGGCGGACGGCACCGCCGTGATCATCTGGGACTGCAACGGCCAGAACAACCAGAAGTGGCGACTCAACGCCGACGGCAGCGTCACCGCGGTCGGCGCCAACAAGTGCCTGGACGTGTCCGGGTACGGCACCGCCAACGGCACCAAGGTGCAGATCTGGACCTGCACCGGCGCCACCAACCAGAAGTGGGCCCGCGCCTGACACAGCCCGTGACAGCTGACCACGCGCCATCGCCGGGGACGAGCCATCGCCCCCGGCGATCGCCACGAGCACACCCCGATGGGCTTGGAGAACCGAAATGGCTGATTTATCGCGCAGACAAGTGCTGAGATACGGCGCGGCCGGAGCAGGAGCCGCGCTGTTGCCCTTGCCATGGACGGCCGCGGCCCGGGCCGCGTCGGCGGCGCCCGCGGAGGTGCGCGCCGCGAACGATCTGGCCCTGTGGTACGACGAAAGCGCCGGCACGGAGTGGCTGCGTGCGCTTCCGATCGGAAACGGCCGCCTGGGCGCCATGGTGTTCGGCAACGTCGACACCGAGCGGCTGCAGCTCAACGAGGACACCATCTGGGCCGGCGGCCCGTACGACCAGAGCAACCCGAAGGGCGCGGCGGCGCTGGGGCAGATCCGGCAGCTGGTCTTCCAGAACCAGTGGAGCCAGGCCCAGACCCTGGTCGACCAGAACATGCTGGGCAACCCTTCGGCGCAGCTGGCCTACCAGCCCGTGGGCGATCTGCGGCTGACCTTCGGCAGCGCCACCGCGGTCTCGGAGTACAACCGCTTCCTGGATCTGACCACGGCCACCACGACGGTGACCTACCTGCAGAACGGCGTACGGTACCGGCGCGAGGTGCTCGCGAGCGCGCCGGATCAGGTGATCGCCGTCCGCCTGACCGCCGACAAGCCCGGCTCGATCACGTTCTCCGCGACGTTCGCCAGCCCGCAGCGGACGACGCGGTCCAGCCCGGACGGCACGACGGTGGCGCTCGACGGCGTCTCCGGCGACCAGAGGGGCCTGGCCGGCAAGGTCAGGTTCCTGGCACTGGCCCGAGCCGTCGCCGAAGGCGGCAGTGTCAGCAGCTCCGGCGGCACCCTGCAGGTAAGGTCCGCCAACAGCGTGACGGTGCTGATCTCCATCGGCTCCAGCTACGTGAACTACAAGGACGTCAGCGGCGACTACCAGGGCATCGCCCGGCGCCATCTCGACGCCGCCGCCGGCCGGACCTACGACGACCTGCGTGGCCGGCACACCGCCGACTACCAGCGGCTGTTCGGGCGCACGACGCTCGACCTCGGCCGCACCTCGGCGGCCGACCAGCCGACCGACGTACGGATCGCGCAGCACGCGAACACCAACGACCCGCAGTTCTCGGCACTGCTGTTCCAGTACGGCCGTTACCTGCTGATCTCCTCCTCGCGGCCGGGCACCCAGCCCGCCAACCTGCAGGGCATCTGGAACGACTCGCTGACCCCGTCCTGGGACTCGAAGTACACCATCAACGCCAACCTGCCCATGAACTACTGGCCGACCGACACGACCAACCTGTCGGAGTGCTACGAGCCGGTGTTCAAGATGATCAACGACCTCACGGTCAGCGGCGCCCGCACGGCCCGGGTGCAGTACAACGCCGGCGGCTGGGTGACCCACCACAACACCGACGGCTGGCGGGGCAGCTCGGTCGTCGACGGCGCGACCTGGGGCATGTGGCAGACCGGCGGCGCATGGCTGGCCACCATGATCTGGGACCACTACCTCTTCACCGGCGACCTCGACTTCCTCCGGCAGTACTACCCGGCCATGAAGGGGGCCGCGCAGTTCTTCCTGGAGACCCTCGTGGAAGAACCGAACCTCAAGTATCTGGTCACGAACCCGTCGAACTCCCCGGAACTGACCCACCATTCGGGCGTCAGCATCTGCGCCGGACCCACGATGGACAACCAGATCCTGCGGGACCTGTTCAACGGCTGCGCCAAGGCGAGCGAGCTCCTGGGCACGGACGCGAGCTTCCGTACCCAGGTCCTGGCCGCCCGGGACCGGCTCCCGCCGATGAAGACCGGCTCACGCGGCAACATCCAGGAATGGCTCTACGACTGGGTCGAGACCGAGCAGAACCACCGGCACATCTCCCACCTCTACGGCCTGCATCCCAGCAACCAGATCACCAAGCGCGGCACCCCCGCGCTGTACACCGCCGCGCGGCGAACCCTCGAACTGCGCGGTGACGACGGTACGGGCTGGTCGCTGGCGTGGAAGATCAACTACTGGGCGCGGATGGAGGAGGGCACGCGGGCGCACGACCTGATCCGCGCCCTCGTGACGACGGCCCGGCTCGCGCCCAACATGTTCGACCTGCACCCGCCGTTCCAGATCGACGGCAACTTCGGCGCGACGTCCGGCGTCGCCGAGATGCTGCTGCAGAGCCACAACGGCGAGCTTCACGTGCTGCCGGCGCTCCCGGCGGCCTGGCCGAGCGGAAAAGTGCAGGGTCTTCGAGGGCGCGGCGGCTACACCGTGGACGCCACGTGGAGCTCCGGCGGGGCCACCGAGATCCTCATCAGGTTCGACCGTGACGGGACGGTCAACGTGCGCAGCCGGATCTTCGCCGGGACCTACCAGGTGGTCGACACCACGACCGGCGACACCGTCAGCGTCGCCAAACCCGAGAACGACGTCATCGCACTGACCGGCCTGGCCGGTCGTACGTACCGCATGACCGGGTCCGGCGGCCCCCCGCCGGCGACCTACGTGCGGATCACGAACGCGACCACCGGCCTGGCGCTGGACAGCGGCGGCAACGTCGCCTCCGGGGCGAACCTCAAGCAGTGGAACTGGGACGGCAGCACCAACCTGCAGTGGCAGCTCGTGGACCTGGGCGGCGGGTGGTACCGCATCGTCAACCGTACCAACGGCATGGTCGTCGACAGCTGGGGCAACACCGCCAACGGCGCCAACGCCAGGCAGGCGGCGTGGGGCGGCGGCAACAACCAGCAGTGGCGCCTCAACAGCACGGGCAACGGCCGCTACCAGATCATCAACCGCGGCACCGGCACGGCCCTCGACGGCATGGGCAACAGCACGGCAGGCTCCACCGTCGCCATGTGGACGCCGAACAACAGCGCCAACAACCAATGGACCATCACGAACGTCTGAACCCGACGACGCGCTTCGCCGCAACCGGCCACCGGTTGCGGCGAAGTCATGGGCCTACCTATGCGGCTTCAGGAACGCCCGGTCCAGGTCCACTTCTGGTTGCCGCCGCCTGAGCAGTCGTACAGCTGGATCTGGGTGCCGTTGGCGGTGCCTGTGCCGACGGCGTCCAAGCAGCGTCCCGACTGCACGCCGACGATGCTCCCGTCGGAGTTGACGCGCCACTTCTGGTTGTCGCCGCCCCAGCAGCCGTAGATCTGCACCTTCGTGCCGTTCCCGGTGCCGGCGGCGTCCAGGCACTTGTTGCCGTACACCTTGATCTCACCTGCGGACGTCGAGCTCCATTGCTGGTTGGACTGGCCGTTGCAGTCCCACAACTGCACCTGGGTGCCGTCGGTGGTGCTGGCGTTGGGCACGTCCAGGCAGCGACCGGAGGCCACCCCCTTGATCTGGCCGTTGTCGCCGGGCGGCGTCGGGGTCACCGTGGGCGTGGGGCCGGGGTTGGCGGCGTTGAGGGCGTTGAGGACCGCGTCGTAGGCGGGCTTCTTGTTGCCGCCGTTGAACAGCAGCGGGCTGGCGCCGGCGCCGAGCCAGGAGTCCTGGTCGCGCACCCCCCACACGGTGATGCCGGCGCAGCGCGGCACGGCCAGGCAGTCGTTGGTCACGGCGGCGTAGGTCTGCGGAGAGCCGCCCTGGATGTCCAGCTCGGTGATCTGCACGTCCACGCCGAGGGCGGCGAAGCTGGAGATGGTGGTGCGGTAGTTGCTGTTGTACGGGCTGTTGCCGTTGAAGTGCGACTGCAGGCCCACGCAGTCGATCGGCACGCCGCGCTGCTTGAAGTCGCGGACCATGTTGTAGACGCCCTGGGTCTTGGCCCAGGTCCAGTTGTCGATGTTGTAGTCGTTGTAGCAGAGCTTGGCGGCCGGGTCGGCGGCGCGCGCGGTGCGGAAGGCGACCTCGATCCAGTCGTTGCCGGTGCGCTGCAGGTTGGAGTCGCGCCGGCCGCCGGAGTTGCCGTCGGCGAAGGCCTCGTTGACCACGTCCCAGGCGTAGATCTTGCCCTTGTAGTGGGACATGACGCCGTTGATGTGGTCGATCATCGCCTGGCGCAGCGAGCTGCCCGACAGGGACTGCATCCAGCCGGGCTGCTGGCCGTGCCAGGCCAGGGTGTGGCCGCGGACCCGCTTGCCGTTCTGGACGGCCCAGTTGTAGACGCGGTCGCCGTTGGTGAAGTTGAACTGGCCCCGGTTCGGCTCGGTGGCGTCGATCTTCATCTCGTTCTCGGCCGTCACCATGTTGAACTCGCGGCTCGCGATCGTGGTGTACTGCGAGTCGCCGAGCCTGCCCGCGCTGATGGCGGTGCCGAAGTACCGCCCGCTCTGCGCGGCGGCCGCGCCGAGCGTGCTCGCCGCGGCATCGGCGCGGAGCGGCGCCATCAGCGCCATGATCACGGCGAGCACGCCGAGAGCACCGACGATCAGGGACCAGCGTAAGCCGTTCAAGGGTCGCCTGGTTTCAGACGAGGGTATGGCGTTTGCGCCCATGCCTGAGCCTCCATGTCTGAGATACGGAAACGGGATCACGTGGGGACACGCCATCAAGGCGTCGCTTGGTGACTCAGTGTGGAAATGCTTCCGAAACATGTCAAGGCGGGTCTGAAAAGTTTCAGACACATTTGGCGGCCTGCTTGGGCGCTACAGGGGATCAGCCACGTAGGATGCGCTCCGAAACTTTCGCCCGCTCCTCCCGCGAGGGACGGCAGCCATGAAAGTTTCATATTTTTCTGTCAGGACGAAGGAGCGGGGCCCGTCGAGTCGCGGACGCTGAGGGTCGTCGCGAGCTGGAGGTGCCGGGAGGCGGGCTGGACGCCGTCCGCCATGCCGAGGACGGCCTCGACCGCCATCCGGCCCATGCCGACGAGAGGCTGCCGGACGGACGTGAGCCGCGGCGTGGTCCACTGAGTCTGCGGCGTGTCGTCGAACCCTGTGACCGACAACTCGCCCGGCACGGTGATGCCGAGCTCCTTGGCCGCGGCGAGGACCCCGACGGCGATCTCATCGTTGCCCGCGACGATCGCGGTCGGCCGCTCGTCCAGCACGAGCAGGTCATGGCCGTGCCGCAGTCCCGCCTCGACGGAGAACGCCTCGTGGCGGACCAGTGCCCGATCCGGCGTGACGCCGGCCGAGTCGAGCGCGGCCTGGTATCCGTGGAAGCGTTCCAGCGAGGGGGCGGAGCCCAGCGGGCCGCCGATCCAGCCGATCCGGCGATGGCCGAGCTTGATGACGTGCTCGGTTGCCGAGCGACCGCCCGCCCAGTTGGTGGAGCCGATGCTGACGAGACGCGATTCGGTCGTATCGATCGGGTCGATCGTCACGATGGGCACCTCGAGCGCCTCCGCGGCGAGGAGCACCGGGTCGGGCACGGCGACGGCGAGCGCGATGACACCGACGACACCGGACGCCTTCTGCTCCTCCATCCAGGCCCGGGCCGCCGTACGGCTCGTGCTGATCGGCCCGTCGGGCGGCAGGCGGAGGAGGAGCTCGGCCTGCGCGGAGGTCGCTGCCAGGAGTATCCCTTGGAGCACCGTACCGGCATAACGGGACTCCACGATGTCGAGCACCGTGACGAGGGTCCGGTCGCGGGTTCGCTCATGTCGCGCCGCCGTCGGCATGTAGCCGATCTCGGCCATGACCCCCAGGACATGCTCACGCGTGCTCGCGCCCACGTCGCTCCGCCCGTTGAGGACCTTCGAGGCGGTCGCCGGCGAGACGCCGGCCAAGCGGGCGACGTCCGCCAAGGTGGCTCGCTCCGAACGACCTCGCCGTGACATCAGGGCTCCTTTCGGGCTTCGAAACTATTTCGAATCTACCACGACCCTTCTACTCCTTGCCGTCCGACGTTCTCGCTGTTCCTCCCGTTGACACGGGACAGACACGCCACCTAGTGTCCTGGCAGCACCGAACAAGTTGCGAAAAAGTTTCGAACCATCCCCCAGGACGAGAGGAGAGGCTCGATGCGGCTCTCCCAGAAGGCAAGGCTCCTTTCCGCGGTACTCGTGCCGATGTTCGCCCTGACCGCCTGCTCGGGCGGCTCCGGCGGCGGCAGCGCGACCGGCGGTGGCGGTGACCAGCCGGTGAAGCTCACGGTCTGGAGCTGGGACGGCACCGTCGCGGGGGCTGTCCCGGGCTTCCAGGCCGCGAACCCGAACATCAAGGTCGAGGTCGTCAACGCGGGCTCGTCCCAGGACGAGTACAAGGCGCTCGACAACGCCATCCAGGCCGGTTCCGGGGTGCCCGACCTCGTGATGTTCGAGTACTTCGCGGTGCCCTACTTCGCCATTCCCGGGAAGCTCGCCGATCTCGGCAAGTACGGCGTCGAGAACTTCAAGAAGGACTACGTCCCGGGCGCGTGGAGCGACGTGACGGTCAACGGCAAGGTCTACGCGCTGCCGTCCGACTACGGTCCTTCGGCGCTGTTCTACAACACGGCCACCCTCAAGAAGGCCGGCGTCGACAAGGCCCCGGCCACGTGGGACGAGTACCACGAGGCGGCCAAGAAGGTCCGGGCGCTCGGCGGCGACCACTACATCGCCCAGGACACGGGAGACATCTTCTTCCTGCTCTCGCTCATCTGGCAGGCCGGTGGTCGCCCGTTCAAGGTGAACGGCAACAAAGTGCACATCGACTTCACCGACGAGGGCACGACCAGGGCCGTGGCCTTCTGGCAGAAGATGCTCGACGAGGGCCTGATCAACACCAAGATCACAGGGTGGTCCGACGACTGGAACCGGACACTCAACGACGGAAGCCTCGCCACGCAGACCATGGGCGGCTGGCTGACCTCCACGCTGCCGGAGCGCGCGCCGAAGGCCGCCGGTGACTTCAGAGTCGCCCTGATGCCCCAGTGGAAGCAGGGGGACAAGGTCGGAGCGGCGAACGGCGGAAGCTCCTTCGGTATCCCGGCCGCGGCCGAGCACCAGGACGCGGCTTTCAAGTTCCTCGAGTACTTCACGCACGGCGGTGGTCTCTCGTCCCGCGTCGACGCGGGTGCCTTCGTGCCGAACACGTCGGTCCTGGACAGCGAGGCGTTCCAGAGCAAGGCCAACCAGTACTTCGGCGACCAGAAGGTCGGCGCGGTGCTGGCCGAGGCCTCGGAGATCGTCGGGAGCGGCTGGCAGTACCCGCCGTTCTTCGAGTGGGCGCGCTCGGTCTACGGCGACCTCGCCTCGCCGTTCTACACCACGGGGAAGGGCTCGCTCGCCGAGATCCTCGAGCAGTGGAAGCAGCGCTGCATCCAGTACGGCAACGAGCAGGGCTTCCAGGTGGACTAGCGAGCCCTGGGCCACCTCAACGAATCGGAAGGAACACGGACATGGGCCTGGCACGTCGGGTCGACGTCACCGCTTCGGCCATGGCGTCGCCGGATGCCGCACAGCATCCGGCGCCGGCTCGCAAGCGCCGCAAGTCACAGATCGGGCTGGCGTTCATAGCGCCTTTCGGGGCGCTGTTCGCCCTGGTGTTCATCGTGCCCATCCTGTACGCCGCCTACCTCAGCCTCTTCCAGGACAAGCTCGTCGGGGGCAACACGTTCGTCGGATTCGCCAACTACGGCAAGCTGTTCCAGGATCCCCAGTTCTGGGACGGGGTGGGGCGCGTCTTCCGGTTCACGCTCGTCCAGGTGCCGATCATGCTGCTCTTCGCCATGGCGCTGGCGCTGGCGCTGGACTCCATGCGGGTGCACGGCACCAGGTTCATGCGGGTGACGATCTTCCTCCCCTACGCGGTGCCGGCGATCGTGGCGACGCTCATGTGGGGCTTCCTGCTGGGCGTCAAGTACGGCCTGTTCGGCAGCCTCAACGACGCTCTGGGCACGGACCTCGATCCCTTCGCCCCCGGTACCACGCTCATCTCCATCGGGCTGATGGTGACGTGGGCGTTCACCGGCTTCAACATGCTCATCTTCTACGCCGCGCTCAAGGCCGTCCCGCGCGAACTGTACGAGGCGGCCGCGATCGACGGGGCGAACGAGCTCCAGATCGTCCGCGCGATCAAGCTGCCGGCACTTCGCGGATCCCTGGTCGTCACGATCATCTTCTCGATCATCGGCACCTTCCAGATGTTCAACGAACCGCAGATCCTGCCCTCGATGGTGGCCAACAGCGGCGTCACCACCTTCTACACGCCCAACCTGTACGCGTACAACCTGGCGTTCACCGGGTCCCAGCAGGGCTATGCGGCCGCACTCGCGCTCGTCATGGCGGCGATCACGATCACCGTCGCCTACGTCGTCCAGATCAGAGGGTTGAGGAATGCACCCGATCAGTAGCCGCCGGCTCTACACGGTGGAGAATCCCAAGAAGAGCACGACCCTCACCGTGATGACAGCTCTGTTCATGGTGTACTGCCTGCTGCCGCTCGTATGGCTGGTCATCAACGCGACCAAGTCGCAGGCCGACTTCGTGTCGTCGTTCGGGCTCGCGCCCGGCCGCGAGTTCGCCCTCTGGGACAACATCGTGCAGGTTTTCAGCTACCAGGACGGGATCTTCTCCCGGTGGCTGCTCAACACCGTTGTCTACGTCGTCGTGGGCGCGACCGTGTCGACCTTCCTGGCCGCCCTCGGCGGGTACGCCCTGGCGAAACTCGATTTCCGGGGCAAGCGGGTGTTCCTCTTCGTCGTGCTGGGATCGATCTCGGTCCCCGGCATCGCCCTGGCGATCCCGCAGTTCCTGCTGTTCGCGCACGTCGGCATGACCAACACCCCGTGGGCGATTCTCATCCCGTCCTTCATCAACCCCTTCGGGTTGTACCTGATGTGGGTGTTCACGGCCGAAGCCGTGCCGAATGGCCTGCTGGAGGCCGCGAAGATCGACGGCGCCGGGGAGTTCAGGACCTTTCTCCAGATCGCGCTCCCGCTGCTCGCCCCGGCGAGCGTGACGGTCCTGCTCTTCTCGTTCGTGTCGATCTGGAACAACTATTTCCTGCCGTTGATCATGCTCAAGGACCCCGCCTGGTATCCGCTGACCGTCGGCATCAACCAGTGGAACAAGCTGGGCTCGACGGCGGGGAACGGCGCCCTCGTCCAGAATCTCGTGATCACCTCCGCGCTGCTGACCATCATCCCGTTGATCATCGCGTTCCTGAGCCTGCAGCGGTACTGGCAGTCGGGCCTGTCGCTGGGCGCCGTCAAGGGCTAGCAGCGCTCCGTTCACCCAACGTTTCCCGAAGAGAAGTGAGACCATGACCCGATTCCGGATCGACGGCAGGCTGTGCGACGAGAGTGCGCTTCCGCACGTCTGGAGCAGGTGTATCGGCGCCGGACGGGCGAACGAGGCACTGCGCGCGGACTGGCGAGAGCAGTTCGCCGACGTCGTCGCCGCATGCGGAATCCAGTACATCCGCTTTCACGGCGTCTTTCACGACGACATGTTCGTGTACCGGGAGAGCTACGGCAGCGGTTTCGGCCCGAACACGCCCCTTGCCGCGCCCGTGCACACCTTCAGCTATGTGGACAAGGTGTTCGACTTCATTGTGGACTGCGGGGTCCGCCCCTTCGTCGAGCTGGGCTTCATGCCGCGCGAGCTGGCGACGCAGACGGAGACGGTGTTCTGGTGGGGCGCTCACTGCAGCCCGCCCAAGGACATGGCGCGCTGGGTCGAGCTGGTCACGAGGTCGGTCGAGCACTGGATCGACCGGTACGGCCTCGCCGAGGTGCGGGAGTGGCGGTTCGAGGTGTGGAACGAGCCGAACCTGGTTCCCCACTTCTGGACCGGCACGAAGACCGAGTACTTCGAGCTTTACGAGCAGACCGTGAGGGCGATCAAGAAGATCGATCCCGCGTTGAAGGTGGGCGGGCCCTCGACGAGCGTCTTCGTGCCCGACGACCGCTACAAGGGCGAGGTTGAGGACCGCTCCGCGATGCACGAGACGGCCGCCGCGGCCGACGTGGACGCGCTCGACTGGCGCCCGGTATGGATCGAGGACTTCATCGCCTGGTGCGCCGAGCGCGAGCTCCCGATCGACTTCATCTCCACCCACCTGTACCCCACCGACTTCGCGTACGGCACCGACGGCGAGGCCGTGCAGATCACCCGGTACGCCGACGCGACGTTCGACGACCTGACCCTCCTGCGCAAGCTCGTGAAGAACAGCGCGTATCCCGAGGCGGAGATCCACATCACGGAGTGGTCGACGTCGCCGTCGGCCCGCGACTTCATCCACGACACGCCGTTCGCGGCGACCTCCATCACGCGGTCGTATCTCAAGTGCGCCACCCTCGCCGACTCGATCTCGTACTGGACCTTCACGGACGTGTTCGAGGAGGGAGGCGCCGGGATGGGGCCGTTCCACGGCGGGTTCGGCCTGGTGAACGAGGGCGGCATCCACAAGCCCACGTTCCACGCGTTCACGATGCTGGAACGGCTCGGCGACCGGCTGCTCCTCGCGACGCCCGACGGGGTCGTGACCCGTGACAGCCGGACGTCGGCCGTCTCGGCGGTGTTCTTCAACTATCCCGAGGACATGGCCATGAGGGGTGTCGCCTCGGAGAACTCCTACCCGGCCGCCCGCGCGCTGGCCGAGCTGGGGCCGAGCCGCAGGATCCACCACTCGATCGGCGGACTGGAGCCGGGCGCCACGTTTCTCGTCGAGATCGTGGACTGGGAGCACGGGAACGCCGCCGAGGCCTGGTACCGGCTCGGGTCCCCCCTCAACCCGTCCCGAGCCGAGAGCGAGTACCTGCGCGGAGTCGCCGACTCGCTCCTCAGGTTCACGCTGACCGTGCCCGACAACGGCGTGCTGGACCTCGATGTCGAACTCGCGCCATGGGCCGTGATGTCGTTGCGGCAGTCGGCATGACCGCGTCGCACTGAAGCACGCCCCGGTGCCGATCGGCAGCTCGCCGGCCGCCCAGGCTGACGCGGCGGCGCAGGTCAGGGACGCAGGGCGCGGGCGCACGCCGTGAGGCTTTCCGCCAGCGTCTTGCGCGCGGTGTCGTCGACCTCGGCGAACATGACCGCTTCGATCTCGTCGACGGAGCGGTCGCAGCGCCGCAGGGTGGACAGGCCCTTGCGGGTGAGGCGGGCACGCAGCATCCGGCCCGCGCCGGGCTGCGGGTCCCGGCGGATCAGGCCGCGCCGTTCGAGGTCGCGGATGACGAGGCTCATCGCCTGCGGCGTGACGAAGGCGATGCGTGCCAGGTCCGCCGAGGACGGCCCGTCACGCAGCCGCAGTTCGCTGAGCGCCATGTACTCGGTGGTCGTGACGCCGTGCCGGGTGAGCGCTTCGTCCAGTCGGCTCCGGATGTAGCGCTCCAGCCGGAACACCAGATAGCTCACCCGCGGCGTCAGGGGGTCAGTCGGGCCGGCCGGGTCCGGCGGGTCGGGCGGGTCGGGCGGGTCGGCCGGGGAGATCACGCGGTCGGTCACCGGGAGACGATATCGCGCGACCGCGACGATGAAAGTTTCCCGGCCAGCATGTCAAGCAGCTTGATAACAAGTTGCTTGACATGCAGCGGACATGCGCTTTCGCTCCTGATCCCGCAGGCCAAGGACCTGACCCGGCGCCTGGTCGACCTGGTGCACGAGCTCGACCCCACCCGGCCGGCCGCGGTGGGCGGCGCCCAGCGCCGCGGCTTCGACGAACTCGGGGACGTGGCCGGCTACAACGGCGACGGGGCCTCGCTCTGCCACAAGCCGCCGTGGCCCAGCCTGGTCTCCGAGTACGGCAGCGTCATCGAGGACCGTCCCGGCACCTACGGGCCGCGCTACGCCCACGGCGTCGAGACCCCGCACGCCTGGCGGTCGGGCATCGCCCTGTGGTGCGGCATCCACCACGGCAGCATCGTGCCCGACATGGGCCGGATGGGCTTCATCGACTACTTCCGGCTCCCGCTGCGGTCCTGGTACTGGTACCGCCGCGAGCTTCGGGGCGTCGAACCGCCCCCGTGGCCGCTCCCCGGCACCGCGACCACCCTGCGGTTGAGCGCGGACCGCATGACGATCGCCACCGACGGCACCGACGACACGCTGGTCATGGTGGAGCTGGTCGACGCGTCAGGCCGCGTCGTCGCCGACGAGCGCCCGGTCCGGATCGAGGTCGTCGAGGGCGGCGGCATCTTCCCCACCGGAACCTCGATCACGCTGTCCCCGGACAATCGCGGCCTGCTCGACGGGGTCGGCGGGATCGAGTTCCGCTCCTCCTTCGCCGGCCCCAACACGCTGCGGACCGGCGCGGACGGGCTGGCGCCGGTGGAGCTGACCATTGAGGCCGTCGGCGGGGAAGCGTGGCGTGGCCGGCCTCGCCGCCTGTCCCCCGGGCCGCCCTCGCGCTCGTTCATGCCGTCCTCCGGCGCCCCGCGCCTGCTGTCGGCCAAGAGGCCCGTCTTCAGCAGCGGCTCACTGGCCGACCGGCCCGCGCACCTGGTCACCGACTACTCCACCGGCGAGGGCTGGATCAGCGCCACGAACCGACCGGGCGCCTGGGTCCGCGTCGACCTCGAAGGCCTGTGGCGGGTGGACACCGTCACGGTGCTTCTCGGCGGGCCGGACGCCGTGCCGTACCGGCTGGAGGTCTTCGACGGCCAGGCCGCCGAGGAGGTGGACCGAGCGGAACCACCTCTGATCACGGCCTTCGGGCTCGTCGCGGTCGCAGTACAGTCTGCAGTCAACGACTCGGCCCCGACGCTGGACACCGCAGGCCCGGGACATCTCCCTCCCGTCCTTTCCCCCGCTCAGGAGCATTTGTGCATCAACCGAAACCGGTCTACGCCGGCTACCTGCTCGTCTACTTCGTCGGCAGCCCCGCCGCCGACGACGAACGGATCCGGATGGCGCTCAGCCTCGGCAACGATCCGTTGCACTACCGGGAACTGAACGCCGGAAAGCCGATCCTGACCTCCGACCTCGGCACCAAGGGAGTGCGCGACCCTTTCCTGATCCGTGCCCCCGGGGGCGACTGGTTCCACCTGATCGCCACGGATCTGCGGACGTCCGGCGGCCCGGCGGAGCTCATCTGGGACCGAGCGGAGCGCACCGGCAGCAAGTCGATCGTGGTCTGGGATTCCACGGACCTGGTCAACTGGACCGGTCAGCGCCTCGTCAAGGTGTCCGGCGACACCGCGGGCAACACCTGGGCGCCGAAGGCGTGCTACGCCGAAGAACTCGGCAAGTACGTCGTCTTCTGGGCCTCGAAGCTCTACGCCCAGGACGACCCGGATCACACCGGAACGACCTACAACCGGATGCTGTACGCCACCACCACCGACTTCCGCGAGTTCAGCGAACCCAAGATCTGGCACGACCCAGGGCATGCGGTCATCGACTCGGCCGTGATCAAGCACAACGGCGTCTACTACCGTTACACCAAGGACGAGCGGGACCAGACGCCTTCCGTGCCCAGTGCCAAGCTCATCACCGCCGAGAAGTCCCGAGAACTGACCTCCACCACCTATGACTTCGTGGCCGACCGCATCGGCGACGGGGAGATCGACCGTGGCGAAGGCCCGGCCGTGTTCAAGTCGAACACCGAAGAGAGGTGGTACCTGTTCATCGACGAATTCGGGGGGCGCAACTACGTCCCGTTCGAGACCACCGATCTCGACTCCGGAAAGTGGACGCCCTCGACGAGCTACCAACTGCCCCCTGGAGCCAAGCACGGCTCGGTGCTCCCCCTCACCCAGGCGGAGTACGACCGGCTGCTGCGTGCTTACGGCGGCCAAGAGAGCGAGTCCTGATCACGCACGATCAACCGCAGCCCTCTCCGCCCCGTTGCCACGCGCCGGTCATGGTGGCGCTGGGCTTCCGGGCGGACAAGGCGCGTTGGGCGCACCACCACAGCGGTGCACCCGAACGCGGCCGTTCATGGCGTCGTCGCGCACAGGCCACAGCGCGTTCGGTCTCGCCGTATCACGCTGTGCGGCGGCCACCAGGGCGCCGTCCCTCACAAGCCGGTGCAGGTGAAGGACGGTGTCGAAGGCGGCTCAGGTGCGGGTCCAGCGTTGGTTGGCGCCGCCGTTGCACGACCAGATGGTCAGCTTGGTGCCGTTGGCGGTGGCGTTGTTCGGCACGTCCAGGCACTTGTTCGCCCCGACGGCGGTGATGGTGCCGTCGGAGTTGAAGCGCCACTTCTGGTTGTCCTGTCCGTTGCAGTCCCAGATGATGACGTTGGTACCGTCGGCGGTGCCCCGGTTGTACACATCCAGGCACTTGCCGCCGTAAACCCGCAGCTCGCCGCCCTCGGTCGCCGTCCACTGCTGGCCGGCCTGGCCGTTGCAGTCCCAGATCTGCGCCTGCGTGCCGTTCCCCTGCGGGACATCAAGGCACCGGCCCGACCCCACGCCCTTGATCGCACCTGCGGGCGGGGGTGTGACGATGCCCCCGCCGGTCACGACGTACATGGCCGCCCCGTGTCCGGGGACCGACGCGCTGATCGTCCCGGACGAGGAGGACGTCGTGTGCGCCCACAGGTCGCGCACCGAGTAGGAGGACGCGGACCCCAGCCCCAGAGCGGAGGCGGTGGTGGAGACCGTCGAGGTGGAGGTGCCCCGGTTGAGCAGGACGACCGCGACCGAGCCGTTCGACATCGGCTTGCGCCAGACCTCCAGGTTGCCGTTGTCGCTGATCTTGTGGCCCTGCCTGCCGCCCCAGTCCTGGTTGACCGCGATGACCTCGGTGTTGGTGAGGATCGTACGCGTGTCGGCGCTCATCGTACGGAGGTCGTTTCCGGCGATGAGCGGCGCGTTCAGCAGCGACCACAGGCTGAAGTGCGCGCGGCCCTCGGTCCCGGTCACCCCGCCGACGCCCACCTCCAGCATGTCCGGGTCGTTCCACCCGCCGGGGCCCGAGTACCCGTCGAGCCCGACCTGCTGGTCCAGGATGCCCATGATCGAGTTCCAGTTGGCCGCGATGTCGCCGGTGTTGCGCCAGGAGTTGCCTACCGGCATCCCCCAGGTCCACACGCTCTCCTGGCCCCAGTTGCACAGGCTGTACACGATCGGACGCCCGGTGGCGGCCAGCGCGTCCCGCATGGCCGTGTACCGCTGCTGCCCGTTCTGGCCCCGGTGGTCACCGCAGTTGTCGTACTTCAGGTAGTCGATCCCCCAGGACGCCCACAACGCCGCGTCGCGTCGCTCGTTGCCCAGGCTGGCCGGATAGCCCGCGCACGTCGTGGTTCCGGCCGAGGAGTAGATGCCGAGCTTTAGCCCCTTGGAGTGGACGTAGTCGGCCACGGCCTTGATGCCGTTGGGGAACTTCTGCGGATCCGGCACCAGGTCACCGTTGGAGTTGCGGCTCTTGGTGGACCAGCAGTCGTCGATGTTGACGTAGGTGTAGCCTGCCGCCGCCATGCCGCTGGAGACCATGGCGTCAGCCGTCTGACGGATCAGGGAGTCGTTGACGTTGCAGCCGAAGCTGTTCCAGTCGTTCCAGCCCATCTGGGGCGTGCGGGCCAGGCCGTTGTCCAGCGCGGCGGCCGGCGACGTCGCGCCGCCGATCGCGACGAGGGAACCGGCCGCGAGTACCGCCGCCACTGCTAAGCCAAGAATTCTGCGCATCTGATTCCTCTACCTACCGGGGGTGTCGGGGAGATCTCCGGGATGTCGTGCGTCAAGAGCGGGTCCAGCGCTGGTTGGCGCCGCCGCCGCAGGTCCAGATCTGGAGTTTCACGCCGTTGGCGGTGGAGTAGTTCGGGACGTCCAGGCACTTGTTCGCCCCCACGGCGGTGATGGTGCCATCGGAGTTGAAGCGCCACTGCTGGTTGGTCTGACCGTTGCAGTCCCAGATGATGACGCTGGCGCCGTCGGCGGTGCCGGCGCCGTAAACGTCCAGACACTTGCCGCCGTAGACCCGCAGCTCACCGCTCGCGGTCGGCGTCCACTGCTGGTTGGCCTGGCCGTTGCAGTCCCAGATCTGCGCCTGCGCGCCGTTCGCCTGCGAGGCGCCGGCGACATCAAGACACCTGCCCGACCCCACACCCCTGATCGCGCCCGCACCAGGGGTGCCGCTCCCCGGCTGGCCGATGCTGCCCGATACCGATTGAAGCGCGCCGTACCAGGCGGCGGCCATCTTGTCGTAACCACCGGCGGTGGGGTGGATGCCGTCGATCAG
The DNA here is from genome assembly GCF_014204795.1 of Nonomuraea jabiensis. Classification (GTDB taxonomy): domain Bacteria; phylum Actinomycetota; class Actinomycetes; order Streptosporangiales; family Streptosporangiaceae; genus Nonomuraea; species Nonomuraea jabiensis. The sequence goes on from NZ_JACHMB010000001.1 coordinate 10,850,106, forward strand.
ATCGGAGGTCGTCAGCTTGCTGTGCATGTCGACCAGGTGGACACGTTTGCCGCTGTTCACCTTGCTCTGGACGATGCCGGGGATCGCGGCGTTGAAGGTGCGGGCGGCCGACTCCTGGCCGGAGTTGGACAGCGGGATGATGGTGGCGACGAAGACGTCCGCGTCGGGCACGGCCGTGGTGATGTGGTCGATCAGCGTGGACAGCCGCTGCGGGGCACCGGCCACGTTGTAGTTCTGCAGGACGTCGTTGGTGCCGATGTGCAGCAGCACCGTGCGCGGCGTGTACGTACGCAGCCAGCCGGTGATGTTCGCGTCGATCTGGTCGATCCGCCACCCGGGATGGCCCTCATGATCGTGATCGCCCAGGTTGCCCGGCCCGTTGAACTGCGACCCGACGAAGTCGACCGTGTAGCGGCCGGCGGCCAGGCGCTGCCATAACCCGATCCGGTACCCGCCCGGCACCTGCGTGCCCTCGGTGATCGAGTCGCCCAGGGGCATGACCCGTACCCCGCCGTTGGACTCCGCGGCGGCTACGCCCGTCCCCATCGCCGTACCCGCTATCACCAGGGCCACGGCCATCAGCGCGGCGGCGCACCATCGTCCCCACGTACGGCCTGGAAGCGGGTCGAATCGAGTAGCAATGTTCGCGCTCATGCCCTTGCGCTCCGGCCTGCCTGTTGTGGACACGAGGACCTCCTTCGGTAAGGATCGGCGACTTGGCATCGTGCTGAGTGGTCGCCGTAACCGGCCCACGGCGGGCACGGTCGGGTGCTGTCCCTTCGGCATGCCGGCGGCGATCCCGATATCGTTGTTAGCGTTAACATCGCCTTGGCCAATCCGGGGCTCCTTCACACCGGCCTGCTGAGGTGGTGATGTGGCGGAGCAAACATGACGCGAGAAGATCCGTCAAGGGCCCGCTCTCTTCCGGCGCGTACCGAAGCGGCCCGATCGGAGCTGACCGGGCGCGGTCGCACTGTCACGGCGGGCGAGCCGATGAAACGTTCATCGGTGGCGGCGTGGCGTGTCCAGGACGCGCCGGCGCACCGGCCTCCTGGACACCGACCATCCAATCGAACCGATTCACTAGCCGTCTCCACACTGAGTCCGCAAGGCGGCTGCCCCTTGCCGGAGTCAGTGGTGAACGGCAGGGGTCCACGGCGGCCTCGCCAATGCGAAGCTCCGGTAGGCGCGTGCGCAGGGCAGCAGCCCGGGCTCGGCGGCCTCGAGCGCGCGTCCAGAACGTCGCGGACCTCGGCCACCTCGCCGGCTGCTCCGGCGTGCGTGTTGGTGACCAGGCACTCCCAGCGGGCGTGCTCACCGGTGCAGCGCGCAGCCACCGGTTGCTCGAAGAAGCCGGCGACGGCGGGCGGGCCGCGGCCGTCGGCGGCCAAGGCGTCGAACACCGGCCGTGAGCGCCGCTCCAGGTAACGGCACCGAGCGGCCACCTGCGGGGTGCGGGCGATGTGGTCGGTGTAGTGCGACAGCGGCTTCATCCCGACCCCGAGCACGATGTCCTGCACGACGTCCTGCACGTGGCGGCGCGGGTGTGTCCGGCGGCCAGGAACACCTCGATCTCGGCCTCGTCCACCCAGCCGCGCTGCATCACCGTCGCACCGGTCAGGCGGCGCACCGCCTCCCGTGCGAAGCGCCCGTCGTGTCGCGCGGAAGGAACGTGTTGGTCAGAGTGAGACCGGCCCTTCCTTCCGCGCTCGGCCGCGCTGTCGCCATTCGGCTCGCGTGAAGATCCGTGTCAGCGCCCTGGTGTTCTGCGGCAACGAGGTGACACTGCTGCGCAGGGACCGCCCCAACAACATCCACAACCCCTTGGACAGGGCCACCGTCCACCTGGGACGCTTGACGTGCTCCCGGGCCTTCTACCTGCATGTCCGAAGCTCGATCGCCTACTACCGAAAAGTCATATGCGGCGCGGTACGGCTCCGTCCTGCCAGCGGTAGAGGTCGCGCAGCAGGGAAATCTCGGCGCCGTGATGGATCAGCTCCCGGTTGACGTGCAGGACGATGCCCTCCATGGGAAACCGCTCGGGACCCACCGTGGGCGGATTCTCCAGGTCGGCGTCCGAGAGTGCACGGACCCCCGCGTTCCATCTCCCGTACATCTCATCGAGCTGTTTCAGCGCCTCGTCAGCGGTCCCCGCGTAGGCGAATGTCTCGGAGTCGATGTCCTGGCCGCCGAAGTGCCATCCGACCCGATAGCCCAGGCACGAGACGATGATGTGCGCCAGCCGCCAGGCAATCGTGGTCACAGGCGCCGGCACAGGGTCAGGGGACGCGAAGTCCATCGTCCACTCCCCCGAACCTGCCGACATCGGTGCGGCCGACGTGCCACGTGGGCGGATGCTCCAGCAGCCGCGCACCGGCTCCCAGAGGTACTCCTCATCGGCAAGACCGTCCAGCCGCGGCCGCAGGTTCTTGCGCCAGTGCCGGTCCAACTGCTCCGCGAGCCGCTCACTTCTTGTCATTTCCGCACACTACAGGCCACCGACGGTGAGGCGCCGCGCGGCGGGGACCTTGGTCCCCCTCGACGGCGACCGCAACACCCGCACCTCGCTCAGCACCTCCGGCGTGAGCAGCAAGAGAGACGGCAACCACCACCGTCGCGAACGAAGACCCCGCAAGAGCACCCGGGAGACAGATGATCCCGGGATCGATAGGTGGGGCCACTTCTCACCCCTGAAACCAGGACGAAGAGCTCTCCCTCGCTCCGGGCTTGGGAACGGAGGCGGAACTGCTGTGGCTGATGGATGTGAGCGTAACGCGGCCGGGAAACACGCCTTCTCCGCGCAAGCTCCACCTGATCTATCGCCCACGTCAGCGCAGATGTTCGCCGCGCTCTCGCCACTCACGAGTGCGACGAACTTGAGGAGGGCGGCCACGCGGTTGGCAGATCGGCGGGGGCCTTGACTGCATGGGGGGCAAACGCCGCCGGTGGCCCATGCAGGCACCCCTTCCCCATACTTCGACGGTCGATATATAGTCAGGGCGGTGATCGGCATGACGGAGGCGACGTACTTCATCCTCGTCGCCCTGATGGAAGAACCGCTCCACGGATACGGGATCATCAAACGGGCCCGAACCCAGTCGCTCGGCGAGGTGGACCTCGCCGTCGGCACCCTGTACAGCGCGCTCGACCGGCTCTCGGAGACCGGCTGGGTACGGCTGGACCGCGAGGAGACCGTCAACGGGCGTCCACGGCGCTATTACCGGATCACCGATGACGGCGTGCGCGCCGTCCGTGCTCAGGCTGCCCGGCTGCAGCGCGCTGCCACACTCGTCCTGCGGCCAAGCGGGGTGACGAACGGATGAATGACATTCTCGAACTGCGGTACCGCCGTCTCCTGCGTGCTTATCCCAAGGAGTATCGCGCCGAGCACGGCGAGGAGCTGATCGGCACACTGATGGAGGCGGCCCGGCCGGGGGCTCGTCGGCCGTCGCTCCGCGAGACGCTGCATCTCTTCGCCGGCGGGTTCACCGTCCGCGTCCGGGGTACCCGTCCGTACGGCGTGCCGCCGTGGGCCGACGGTCTGCATCTCGGCGTGCTGATCGTGGCGGTTGTCACCTTCGCGCTGTTTCCCGTCCTGCCGCACGTCAACTACCCGGCGTGGACGGCGCTCGGGATCGTCCTGATGGTGGCGCTCGTGCGGGGATGGATGCGGGTCGCGGCTCCCCTTGCGGCGGTCGCCGCGGTGATGGCGAGCTGGCCCATGATCCCGGGGCTCGGCAGCCCAGTGTTCACCATGGGTCCGATGTACGGCGACCTCGCGCCGGTCGCGCCCTACTGGGTGGTCGCGGCCGCGTCCGCGGTGCTGGCCGTTCGGCGCGTGTGGGTGGGCCGCGCATCCGGAAAGGCCCGGTGGTGGGGTGCGACGATGCCCACCCGGTCGCCGCGGTGGCTGCTCGTCCCGCTGGCAGGCTGGGCGCTGCAGCTCATGCAGGTGCCGATGTGGGAACCCGTCTGGGTCGTCGGGCGGGCGGGTATCGAGGTGGTGGCCCTGCTGCTGGTGCTGGCCGCCACGCTGGCCGTCAGGGACGGCCGCTGGGCGCTGGCGGCCGCCGTCTACCTGCTTCCCGGCCTGGTTTACCTGGCCGAGAACCTGCGTACGACCGGCGCCCGGGGCTTCCTCTACTGGAGCGTGCTCACCGCCCTCGTTGTGGCATCCTTGGTCGCCGCCCGTCGGGTGCACGCCAAGGCGTGACCGCCGCCTTGTGCGCCACCCAGGTTGATGCCTGATCGATCCACTCCTGAACACTCCGCGGGGATCAGATACTTCTCCGTCGCCGCGGACGTGGGAGCTGGGCAACGTTGCCGGCACCGCCCATTTCCTCACGAGCCTGAGCGAGTTCCCAATCCAGTTCGGCGACGATGCGACGCGGCGAGGACGTCATGCGGCGTTCCCGCGACAGCGCAGGCAGGACAGATGACACTGATGGTGATGAAACTACCCGCCCGAATTCAAGGCCGACGCGGTGGCGTTGGTGTTGTCGAGGGCGGACCGGACGATCACGTCGATCGCGAGGGATCTGGGGACCAGCCGCGAGACGCTGCGGGTACGGGTGCGCGCCGCGAAGACAGGCAAGGCGCGGCCGGCGCGACCATGGCCGGTAAGAGCGCCTGCGCAAGGCGGCCCAGCTTTTCGCGGGCGATACGAACTGGTGAACCGCTTCAAGTTCGTTGAGGACCATAAGGCGCTCTACGGGATGAAGCGGCCTCGGACTTCAGCGGCTGCGCAACGCCTTCCAGGTCCCCGGACGGGCCTCGGCCGCGGCTCTGACCAGGGGCTCAGTGACGCTTCAATGGCCGGCGACGATGAGGGTCGTCATGAGAGCCGCACACACCACCACGGTCCACCCGCCGAACAGCAGATGGAGCGCTCGAAGGGCTTGTCCCAGTTCCATGAAGTACCGTCCGACGAGGTAGACCTTGACGAACGCGACAGCGAGCACGACCACGGTGGCGAACTGCCGGGCCCCGTGGCCGTCCCCGAGATACCAGGAGACCGCGGTCGCACCCACGAGGACGAGCCAGGCGACAACCGCCCGGTTCGCGCTGCTCGAAGTCTCGGAGGGCATGGGCACCTCATCACCTCATCAGGTAGAGCAGGGCGAACAGGACGATCCAGAGCAGGTCGATGAGGTGCCAATAGCATGCTCCCGCCTCGAGGTTTCGCAGATCCCTTCTTCCCGGTGAAGGCTTGCGAGCGATCAGGTACATGATCACCAAGGCGGCCATTCCGAGCAGCAGGTGCAGCAGGTGGATGCCGGTGAAGACGAAGTAGTACATGCGGATTCCTACGCCTGAACCGACGGTGCCACCGGGGCCGTGCCCAGCGCGGCACGGATCCTCGCCTGCGCAGCCGTCAGGGCCCCTGCAAGGGCATGGCCCTTTGCCGTCCTCCAGGCCCTGGTCCAGGGCCTGTACGGAATCGGGTCAGGGGGATCGCCTGCGCTCCTCCTTTGGCCTGTCCAGCCCCCAGAACCTTACCGACGAGCAGGCGCCGGTGCTACGCGACGCCCGTCGGGCAGAGGACGGCTTGGCCGGCTTTGACCATCGCGGGGATGATGGCGCTGTCGTCGGTGGTGCTGCGCGTGACGGACATCTCGAACTGCTGCCGGCCATCGGTCGAGTAGAGGATCAGTGTGGTGTAGCCGAGCCCCGAGCCGCCCTGCATCTGCAGGTCGTCTGCGCACTGGCCCGTGCTCTGCTTCGCGCTGCGCGGTGGGCCGGCGAGGACCTTCTGCAGGGATGGCGGCAGCAGCTTGCCCTGGTTGAAGGCGCGCTGGAAGGCGCTGACGTCATGCGTGGTCGAGACGATATTGCCGGCGCCGAAGCCCCAGCTGGCGTTGGCGCGATGCATGTCGCGCAGGGTGCCGGTGGAGTCGGGGTAGTAGCCGTGCCCGTGCGGGCCCTTGATGCCCTCCGGCGGCTTGGTGAGCGCGTAGGTGCGGGTCATGCCGAGCGGGCGGAAAAGGCGCCGGTCCAGCTCGCCCGCCAGGGTACCGCCGGTCACTCTCTCGATGATCATGCCGATGAGGGTGTAGTTGGTGTTGGAGTAGGCGAACTCCTTGCCCGGCTCGCCGGTACGCGGCAGGCCCCGCGTGGTCTTCACGATGTCGATGGGCCGGTAGTAGGTGGTGAAGTCGAAGACGTCGAACGCCGGTTCGGATCCGCCGCGGGACCACCAGTCGGGGATGCCGGAGGTGTGCTGGATCAGCTGCTGGACGGTGATCTCGTCGGCCCGTTCCACCAGGTCGCCGTCGGCCACTTCGGGCAGCAGGTCGGCGAGTTTGTCGTCCAGGGCGAGCCTGCCCTCCTCGACGAGCCGGAGAAGCACGGTGCCCACCATCTGCTTGGTCTGCGAGCCGATGTAGAAGCGCGAGCCCACCGGGATCGTGCCGCCTTGGCCGTTGAGCAGCCGCGATCCGGCGGTGCCCTGGCCGGCGAGCTTGCCGTCCACGTACACGCCGCCGATCGCGCCCACGACGCCGGGCGTCTCGGCCAGGGTCTTCATGGCCTGCCGAACGTCGCCGACCGCGGTGGCACCGGCGGCCGTCGCGGGCGAGGCGGTGGCCAGTAGCAGGGCTGCCACCGTTACGGCGGCTACGGACAAGTGCTTCAAGACAACAACTCCTTCGAGGCGATGAGAAGGGCCGGCAAAGCACGGGCGGATCACGTGATGATCTGTCGTGCCGTCTCGCCGATGGGTCCCACGAAGGTGTCGTAGATGGCGAGGACCACCACCATCGACACTCGCGACACGCCGCCGACCGTCACCACGCGTTCCGTGACCTGCTCGCCGGTCAACCTCATCCACTGTCGATGGTGCGTGTCCCCGCCTCGTCCGCGCCGTGTCATGATCGTGTCACACCCTCGCACCTCCCCCCGGTTCGAAAAGACCCTGGCTACCGCCCAGCAGATCAAGGCCGACGCCCCGCACTGCCGCGTCATCCGCACCGTCTACGAGATGAAACGGCTCGGCCGCGACGCTGCCGAACTCACCGCACTGGGGCCACCTCACCACCCACGGCTTGGTCCTGGAGGGCATCTACAACCCGGCCGGATGCTGTTCGCCTTCTTCGCCGCCATGGCCGAGACTGAGAACATCCGCGAGGCGACCCTTGAGGGCCTGGACGCCGCCGCGCGCAAGGGCAACCACGGCGGACGCCCCGCCGCCATCACCGACGACATGCTCCACACGCTCCTGCGCCACCGCGCAGCCGGAGAACGCGTCGAAGACATCCGCAAGGACCTGATCATCCCCACCGGCAAACGCCACGGCCGCAACCCCTCGCTCGCCAGCGTCTGCCCGGGCCCTGGTCAGTGCACTCCATGGACCTGCCCTCCAGAAACCTGGATGACCTGCGATGCCTGGTGCGGCTACTGACCGGCAAAGGCGTTCGGGTGGAGTTCGCGAAGGGGAACCTCGCGTTCACCAGCGAAGACTCCCCGATGGCCGCCTTGCTGCTGTCGGTGATGGGCGCGTTCTCCGAGTTCGAGCGGGCCCTGATCCTGGAGCGCCAGCGCGAGGGCATCGCCGCGGCCAAGGCCTCCGGCGTCTACACCGGCCGCAAGCCTGCCCTCACCCCGCAGGAGGCCAACGAGCTGCGTGAACGCGGGGTCGGCGGTGAGAAGAAGCTCGCCGGACCGTGGACATCCCGATCCGGGCGGCCGGGTCGACCTGTGCGCGGGGCAGCCCACCTGAGGCGCCCGCATCCTGTTCCGCGCTCGCGTAACCTGCCGGGCAGCGAGTGCAAGATCGGACGGCAATCCGCCCCGGCCGTGGGCCACGTGGCACGTTTCGCTCGTATTCCGGTATCACCCATCGACGCCAGATTCACCGACTGGCGCATTGGCGCCTGCGCTCACTTCGCCTCGCTGTGCGTGGACCACACGTTCGAGTGCCTGGAGAAAATCCTCGACGGCGGCCCGCGTGGTCATCCGCGAGGCAGCGTTCACCCTCCTTCACCGCAGGTGCGGCCTCATCGCCACTTGCCCCGAGACGGCCGGGACGCTCCCGGGTGCGGCACCGGCCGTGCGGTCGGGGTGATCAGGCGGCCTTGCCGCGGGCGATGTAGAGGTTCATGTCGGTGAAGTCGAGGGTGATGTTGTAGGGCTTCCAGAAGCAGTGGGCGAAGTGGGCCAGCAGGTCGAATCCGAAGGGGGCGAGCGCGGCCTGTGGGTTCGTGAAGCAGTACACGTCCTTGGCTACGGCGTCGCCGAGGCGGAGCTCCTTCGGGTAGCAGGGGTAGGCGACGATTGGGTGGTTGTGGGCAGCAGTCTCGACCGGGCGGTCGTAGTCGGTGCGGATCTGCAACTGCTTGGCCGTGTCCCCGTGTATGCCTGCGACGATCTCGCCGATTCCGCCGAAGTTCACGCCCACGACCCGTGGGCCGGAGTTGGCGGTGCCGGCGATGCTGCCCAGGCTGTGCAGCTGGTGCTCACGGGCGAGCCACAGTGGCAGGCGCTCGGCGCCCGCCCGTTTGGCGGCGGCGCGTGCTTTGCCGGCGGCCTCGGGGGTCGGGCGGCGCAGAATCAGCGACCGGCCCGCGTAGTCGAAGGTGGTCAGCAGGTGGTAGAACACCCACGTGCCGATCAGGCCGTCGCTGTCAGTGTCGACGTCTTCGCCCGACTCCGTCTCCGACCAGCTGACAGGGAGGTTGCGCAGTTCGAGGTCGCCCAGCTTGAAGGAGTCCAGTATCCCGTAGTGCGCCCGTACGATGCCCTGCCCGAAATCCGCCTCCTCGCTGAAGAGGGGGCTCAGCCCGGACTCCTTGGCCACCGACCCGCGCAGGTTCAGATTCGGGGCGCCGGTGTAGGGCAGGAAGCGCCTGGCCGGTCCGCCGTTGAGCGAGGCCTCCACCAGTGGAAACGGGTCCATCTGCGTGAATTCCACCCGCGCGGTGTCGCCGTGGATCTGATACGCCTCGCCGCTGATCGCCGCGAACCACTTGGCGTAGCTGGCGCGGCCGGCCGCCTGCCAGCATGGTGCGGACAGGGCGAATTTGTCCTGCCGCATGTAGCAGTCGGCCAGGAAGAAGTTGGTGTCCTTGTCGCCGGGCGCCAGGGCGAGGGCCATCTTGAGGTACTTCTCAGCCTCGGGGAACCGGTTGGACAGCAGCCCCACATAGCCGCGCTGGCGGGCCGCTCGCAGGTTCGTGGGGTCTGTCCTCAGGATCTCCTCGTACGCGCGGCCCGCCCGCTCGAACTTCCCGGCCTTGAACAGCGCGTCCGCGTCACTGGTGTCGGCTGACGCGGTGGCGGCCTTCCCCAGTAGCGGTGCGGCCGCGGCGGCACCGGCCAGCACGGCGGCGCCCCGCAGCACCGAACGCCGGTCCCGTCCTCCGTCATCAGCCATGTCTGCTCCTTTTCGTGATCACCTTCGCCGTGACTTTCCGTCCCGGCGGACGTCACAACACCTCCGGCCGGTTCGTCTCCCCTGCTGGAGGAGGCGATGCCGCAGATGCCGGAGCCGTCCGGGTCGTACGGCGTCGTCCCGATGCGGGCGACCGGTTCGCTTCGCAGCACGCTCGGTGACTCGCCCGCCGGCCGACCCCGTCCACTTTCGGCCAGCCGTGTCCCCGACTCGTCCGCGCCGTGTCATGGTCGTGTCACGGCCGCAACAAACGGTGGCAGCCGCCGACAAACCGAGTACATCCGGCACCCATCGTGGGTTGCGTCCGTGGGAGTGGTGTACGAGTTTGGCCTGGTAACAGGCGTGGCGTCGGGAAATGAAGGCCGGCCTGTGCCGTTGGGGGCGGGTGTTCGAGGGGGCGGTTGATCTTGCGGGCGAGGTAGTCGGTGACGTCGGCGGGCGGCTCGGTCGGGGCGCCGGTGACCTCCAAGTCCTCCGGCATGGCGGCGGTTTCGGCCAAGAGCTCACGTAGCCACCCGCGCGCGCCGATCAGCTGGGGATGGTCGGCGCGGGCGGCACGGCCCGGGCGGAGGGCCTGATTCGGCGGCGACGAGCTGAGCGCCGGATTGCCCGCGAGAGCGCAACGTCCCTTCTGACGCAGCCCGCCGACCGGAATAGGGTCCCCGCCGCTCGATTCGGATCCGCCGGAGGAAGGGCAGTAGCGCTTGAAGAATCGCGCATCACCAATTCGGCGGCGGTGACCCCTGCATTTAATAGTGTTCCGCGATGCCTGAGTTGATCTCGGTGAGGGCGAGGGTGGTGTCGGTGTAGCGGATGAGGTTGGACAGGCCTGGCGGCTGGGCAAGGGTGGCCTGGGCGTAGCGGACGGCGTCACCGACCGTGTCAAGCCCCAGGCGGCCAGCGGTGATCGTGTGCACCTGGGTGGCCGCGTTGATCTGGCGGGTGGCCATGTTGAGGGTGGTGGCCAGTAGTTCCGCGCGCAGGGTGCGGGGCTGGGTCACCGGTAGGAACAAGACGGCCGAAACCTCCTGCTGGGAGAGCACACCGTCAGCCGTGGTGCCGTCGGCGCCGTCGAACCGCGTGTCGGTGGCCTGGACGCGAGCGAGCGTTTCGGCCGTGCGCAGGTCGTGCCGCAGCGCCCACACGGTCGACAGCAGCGGCTGTCTGCCGGGCGTGACCTCAGTGGCCGTCGTCTGCGCCGATGCTGTCGTGGGGGCGAACGCGCAGCCGTTGGTGCCGCCGTAGGCCAGGTTCGCCGTGCCGGTCACCGTGGCGCCCGCCTCCATGAGCAGAGTCGGCCGCGCGGTGAACGTCACTGTGGCTCCCGCTCCTGCCGCGATCGTGCCCGGCTTCCAGGTGAGGCTCGTGGTGTCGTCGTCGTTCCTGATCACGGCGGATGGGCGGGGACCGGCTCCCTGGTCGAGGGCCTGGCTGTAGTACAGCCCGGCCGGCAGCGTGGTGGTCAGCGCGGCGCCGGTTGCGGGCGCGCTACCGGTGTTGCGGTAGGCGACGGTGTACGTGATCGCCTCGCCGGCGTTCACCGATGGGGTCGCCGCGACGGTCACCGCCAGGTTCGGAGCGTGGATCTTCGTGGCGGCCGTGGCCGAGTTGTCGGTGAGCGTCTCGTCCGGCTCGGGGGTGCCGGTGATCTTGGCGGTGCTCGTGAGGGTCGTTCCGTCACCAGCCGTGCAGGGGACCGTGAACGTGAAGGTCTCGGTGGTCGTCTGGCCAGGCTGCAGGTCGGCCAGCTGCCGGGTGACAGGGCCGCCGACAGGAGGTGTGAACGTGAGCACGGTCGCAGTGGACGCGCGGCCGCCCTTGTTGCCGGCGGTCACCGTGGCGGTCACCGTGTCGCCGCCGCCGGCGTCCACTCTGTCCACGGTTATGGCCGCGGTCAGGTCGGCCGAGCTCATCCGCAACACGTCGTCCCCGGTGAGCTCGGGTACGATCGGGCCGTGGGCCCCGTCGGAGAAGTACGGGCTGCCGGTGAAGTCGTAAACCAGGTTGTCCCAGTCGGGGTTGCTGACCAGCCGCTCGTCGCTCTTGCTGCTTGTGCAGTCCGGGTCCACGTCGGGGATGTCGTTGATGTTGGCGGTGGCGTCGGCGGAGTAGGGCTTGCCGTCCCCCGTCCAGTCGATCGCCTCCGTGGGGTCCGCTCTGCGGATATGGCCGCCCACACCGTAGATGACCTGTCCGGAGAAGGGCTTGAGTCCCGGCTTCTTGGTCTCATCGAGATCGTTCTCGAGCAGAGTCTCGGTGCCTTGCCTCTGGTAGTCGAGCGGACGGTCGGGATCGTTGACGGTGAACTGCCAGATGTAGTTCATCACGCTGCGGTAGTTGGGCTTGCAGTTGATGCGGTCAACGACCCCGTTGATGTACCTGCCGCCGTGGCCGAGACCGAGGGTGTGGCCGAGTTCGTGCAGCAGCGTCGCCTGTTCCGCGGCCGCACGGCCCCCGGCGCCGCTGAACCGCGCGTCGTCCCAGCGGCCGAGGGACACCACGAAGTCGTTACCGCCGCGGTCGTTCACCTCTGCCCGGCCCGAGGTCACCCCGGCGCCGGTGAGGCCATGGATGAAGATGCCGTACCGGTAGTGCAGGCGCTTGAACAGCATGATCTTGTCGCACATCGGGTTGGCCCGGTCGGCGGCGGTGCCGAAGTGGGCGGTCGCACCCGGCCCGCAGGCCCTGGCCGGGACGCCCAGCTTCAGGTCGTCGAAGTCATCGTAAGCGCCGGCTTGTCGATCGTCGCTGAGGTCGATCGACTCGGCGTACGGAAGCTCCTCGTCCTCGATCAGGTGCAGCCCTATCCCCGTGACTCCCCTGTCGATCACCGGGGCTGCGTTGAACACCTTGCTCACTGCGGCCAGCACGCCATCCTGCGGCTTCTCCCCGCGCATCCAGTCGATCTCGACATAGAGGTCGCGCTGCTCGGCATCCGCGTCGGGCAGCGTCAGGTCCACCACGTTGTCACCGTTGAAGTCGACACCGCGGTACTCCTCGTAGTCCTTGAAGCCGTCCCCGTCGGTGTCGCTCGCCTCGTTCGGGGTGATCTCCAGACATACCTGTACGGCCGGCTGCGGATCGGCCCCGAAGATTCCACCGCCCGGTTCCCCGTTGCCGGCCACGCACCCGGCGGAGGACGTCATGTCGCCTTTGACGGTCCCGTGGACCATGTTGACCGTCAGCTTGGCGGCCGCATTGCCCGGCCGGGGCGAGGCGTCCCCGACATCATCGGGCGAGGTGCTGTCGTAGTCCATGATCAGGACGGAGATGTCCTGCTCGACCACGTCGGTGGGGATGCGCCGGGTGAGCTTCCAGTCCGGAGTCACCGCCTCCTGGTCGTCCGGTGCCCGGGGGGTGGTGTACGAGTCGAAACCGGCGAAACCGATGATCGCGTAGAAGTCGGGGGCGCTTTCCGTGGAGCTCTCCAGCCCGGTGTTGCGGCAGGGATCGACGCAGCTCACGCGGAAGATGCGCACGGTGAGCGGCTGGGTGCTCGCCGCTGTCGCGGGTGTCGAGGCGATGAACAGGCCCAACACGCTCAAAAGCACGGCAAGGGACGCGTGCAATAACCTACTTGGCATTCCGCCACTATCAGCGCTTCAGTGCCGGTACAGCATGAGTAGCCCGTACTCAAACCTCGCGCTCCCCAGCCACCCAAGGGGTCGCCGTAAAGCCGGCCAACCCTCATCTGACCTGCGACCACCCGGCGCTCAAGCGTCGTCGCAGGTCAGGGCGTTGCGCTTCAGGCGGGATTTCTCCCTCACCTGCGGGTGTAGTGGGCGAGGATCACGCCCTTGGGGGTCGTGACGCTTCCGGTGAGTTCGAACTCGGTCAGCGGGGCGGGTCCGTCGAACAGCCGCTTGCCGCCGCCCAGGGTCAGCGGGTGGATGAGCAGCGTGTAGTGGTCGATCAGCCCTGCCGCGTGCAGGCTGTTGACCAGCGACGCGCTGCCGTTGATCGAAAGGTCATCACCCGGTTGGGCCTTCAGCTTGGCCACCTCCACGACAGCATCGCCGCGCAGCAGGATCGAATTCTGCCAGGCGTCCGCGTTCTCCAACGTCCTGGAGACGACGTACTTGGTCGCCGCGTTCATGTGCCTGGTAAACGGGTTGCCGTCGGTTGCACGGCCCCATGCGGTGATGAAGTCCTCCCAGGTTCGGCGACCGAACAGCATGTCTCCCGGCTTGGCCATCCCCTTGGCCAGCTCACGGCCCATCACCTCGTCGTTGTATCGCGGGCCCCAGCCCCCGTGGGTGAACCCGCCGCTGGTGTCCTCGTCCGGGCGGCCGAGCCCCTGAACCACTCCATCGAGGGTGACGAACATCGTGGCGGTGATCGAACGCATCGACCTGCTCCTTTCATGCCGGGCCGCCCTACTGCGGCCCTGTCACCCCCTACACGAACGACCATCGGCGAAATCGACATCGGTACGAAATACGTTTTATAGAAGCTGTCACCGGATCCGATGGGAATTCAGGGGCCGCCGCGGCGAGAGTTCTTCGGAAAGGGTGAACTCCAGGCCGCTGACCACACCCGACCAACCCGTCGTCCTGGAAGTGATGCTGCGCAGCGAGCCCGGCTCGGCGAGGCGGCCGGACCGTCGTCGATCGGGTCCGACGAGGCGCGCGACCTGTGTAGCCGATGAGATGATCGCACAAAATCGTAAGCCAGTCCGGAGTCCGGAACGGCCTGACGATCGTCCACCATTGCTTCCATCCATAACGTTGAGAAAACTCAAAGGAGCAAGAAGATGGACATGACGCGAGCCCGCCCCATGGAGAGTCAGTGGGACCTCCTGGACGAGTACAACCTGAACGCCAGCTTCGATGCGGCCTGGATCGACACGGAGGACATCGGAGAGATCGCCGAGCGTTTCCGCGCGGAATCAGGCTCTGGAATTCCTTGCGATCTGAGCACGGCATTCCACCTGGCCGCCACGAAGGAGCAGGACAGTCTCGTCTGGATCGGGACGCATTCCCCGGGCTGGTCCATCGCGATCACCATGGGCGGCAGCTTCACATTGCGAGAGGAAGCAAGCGCGGGAGGAAGGCTCATCATCAGCTATTGGCATATGGCCGACCTGGGTAAGATCGGCGATGAGGGAATGACCTATCGCCGCGATGGAAAGCTGGGCACAGTCGGGGTGGAAGGGTTCCAGGAATACGCGCGCGATCTGAACTCGTGCGCCGATTTCCAGGAGGAGGTGCAAAGTTACCTCATCCTCGCGGGGCGCATCACGGGCCGGTTCCTCGATCGGGACTGGTTTGCGACGTCGCGCGTCCTCTATCGGATTCCGCGAGGTGCCTGGCCTCGTTGATTCACGGACGAAGCCACGCATCCGCGGCAGCTCGGCTCACAAGAACTGGCCCGTATCGACGGCCGCTACCTGTCCACCGAGGTCGCTTCCGGATTCACCGCACGGATGCTCGGCCTCGCTGCCACCACCGCCCCGGTACATGTGCGCTCCCTGAGCTACCGATCTCTCCAGCCCGCCGTACCGGTGGCAGCCCCACTTGGAAGGCCAGCTGGTAGAAGGGGTCGCTGACCTCCTGCGGATGCAGCGGCCCGCCCATCTCGTCGGTGAAGACGAACCCGCTGTCCGCCCAGGCCTCGCCCGCGATCAGCGCTCAGGGCGACTCCGGGGGCGCGAGGAGGTCGGAGACAAAGGTATGCACGGTCGCCTGCATGTCAACCTCCTGGGGATCCAGGAGCCACTGCAGTTGGACGCCGTCGAGCACGCCCAGCAGCAGCGTGGCCAGGGTCCGGGGCGGTATGGAAGGCCGGATCTCGCCGCGTGCGATGGCCACCTCGAAGGCGTCGGTCAGCAGTTCCCGGGCCTTGCGGTAGCGGTCGCGGAAGTGCTCGTGTGCCGGATGCTCGGCGGAGGTCGCCTCCGCCGAGAGCACGCAGTGCAGTTCGGCCAGTCCCGGGTGCTCGATGTTCTCGGCGAGGATCCGCATCACATGGTCGGTGATGTCGGCGCGCGATGGGGAGGGAGGGATCGCGGTCTCCGCCACCAGGGCCGGGCGGTCCCGTTCCTGGAGGACGGCAGCGAGGAGTGCGTCCTTGTCAGGGAAGTAGTAGGTCAGCCCGGCGGCGGTCATGCCGAGCTTCGCCGCCACGTCCTTGAAGGTCGCTCCGCGGTAGCCGGCGGTGCCGAAGAGTTCGGTGGCGGCTTCGATCGCCGCAGCCCTCACCCGGGCGCTCTTCGCGTAGGGTCCCCTCGCGCTCGCCACCGCTGAACCAGCCTCCATCTGTGTGGGCCACTCGCCGGGCAGAAATCTTACTACGGCGAGATTTTAGACGCCTCCGGCAACGATCACGCTGTTTCGACGGTAGCCGCCGCGGGCGATCCTGCCGAGCCAGTGCAGGCTCGGCTTCGGGGTCCGCACGAAGGTTTCGCGGTCTACGGCGATCAGGCCGAACGTGGGTCCCCAGTGCCCCCACTCGTAGTTGTCGAGCGCGGACCAGTGCAGGTAGCCGCGTATGTCGATGCCGTCGTCGGCAGCGGCGAAGAGGGCGTGGAGGGCCTCGGAGGTGTACGTGATGCGGCGCTCGTCGTCGTGGGTGGCGATGCCGTTCTCGGTGACGATGATCGTGGTCCCGTGCGTCACCTGGGCGGCGTTCCGTACGGCGATGCCGAGGGCATCGGGGCGGTAGGCCCAGCCGGTGAGGGTGTTGCTCGGGTGCGCCGGGTGCGGGACGACACCGTTCACGTCGGTGATCTGGCTGGTGTAGGCCTGCACGCCGACGAAGTCGTCGCCTCGGGAGTGCTCGAGACAGAAGTCCTCCCAGGTGTGCTTCACTTCGGCGAACGTCGCTTCGCTGCCGGGGGCGGGGGTGAGTGCCTGGCAGGCGACGGTCCAGCCGGTCCTGGCGTCGGTACGGGTGTGGAGGATGTCCTGGGCGGCGCAGTGTCGATCATGCGACGGTAGTGGGCCAGGGCGGCGCGGGAGTACTCGCCGGGTTCCGGTTCGATCCGGGCCCATTCCAGGCCGAAGCGGTAGGAGTTGAGGCCGGCGTCGGCGAGCAGGCGCATGTCCTCGGGGTAGCGGTGGTAGCTGTCGACAGCGTCGCCGCTGCGCTCCATGGCGCTGTGCTCGTGGTTCTCGATCCACCACCAGTCGCTGTTGGCGTTGTCTCCTTCGATCTGATGGGCAGATGAGGCCGCGCCCCAAAGCCTGGCTTACGTGTGACTACTGACTCCGGAATTCCAGTCCAGTGTGGTCGGCGCAGAAGGCCAGGGCGTCGGCTTGCAGGTCATACCAGCGGGAGGCGGCTCGCAGGCCGTGTCCCACGCCGTCCTCGCACCGCATCAGGACCGGCCGATCGGAGCCGGTGGCGTGCTGCAGTGCGGCGGTGAACTTGCGGATGTGCATGGCGTCCACCCGGGGGTCGGTGCGCGGGGTGGTCAGCAGCACCGCCGGGTAGGGAGTGCCGGGCCGTACCTGGTGATAGGGAGAATAGCTGAGCAGGACCGGCAGGTGATCGGGGAGATCCGGGTCGCCCAGTTCGGTCTTCCACCACGGGCCCAGGCCAAAGCGCGGGTAGCGGATCAGGTCGGTCGGGGCATCGGAGCAGACAGCGGCGGCGAACAGCTCCGGGGCGCGGGTGAGCGCGGCGGCCACGAGCAGGCCGCTGTGCGAGGCGCCTTTGATCGCGAGCTGGCCGGGGGTGGTCCAGCCGAGCTCGATCAGGTGACGGGCGGCGGCGATGAAGTCGGTCATGGCATTGGGCTTGTTGATGCCCCGGCCGGCGGCGTGCCAGGTGGTGCCGTACTCGCCTCCGCCACGCACTGCGGCGACGGCGTAGATGCCTCCGGCTGCCACCCAGGCCAGCGTGGTGGGCGAGTAGGCGGGCCGGAAGGAGGCGCCGAAGCCGCCGTAGGCGGTCAGGATGGCCGGGCGCGGGCCTGGCCTGCCGGGCTGCGCGATCACGTACAGGTGCCCCAGGCTCTGGCCGCAGGGGAAGGAGAGCTCGGTGACCTCGGGCGCGCGCCCTTGGCCCCGGGGGCGTCCCGTCGCCGCTGTCTGCCTGTCACGGGTCGGCGGGATCCATGGGCGGCAGCGCCGCTCGTGCAGGCCGAAGCGGTACACGGCCGGGGCGGTGACGAAGTCGCTGTAGGTGAAGTACGCTTCGTCGCCGCCGGGCGGGCAGGTCAGACCCGTGATGGTGCCCGGCCCGTGGCCGGGTGCGGGGATGGCGCCGAGGAAGCCGCCTTCGCCGTCGTACAGGCGCAGCTCGGCGCCGTTGGGGCGGGCCAGGCTGAGCAGCAGGTACGGCTGCGCGTCAGGGCCGGTCAGCGGGACACATCCGGACAGGACCGCAGGCTCATCGGCGGTGATCAGCGTCCGCCAGCGGGAGGAGTGCGGGTCGGCGGGCTCGACCGCGCACACGCGGCCGTAAGGGGCGTCGGCGTCGGTGACGGCGTACAGGCAGCCGCCAGGACCGAACTTGATCATCGCGGTCGTGTGAGCTTGAGTGCCGTCGTGGATGAGGCGCGCGTCGAGGATGTGCTCTCGCCCTGGGACGAGGGGGGACAGCCACAGGCGGTTGCCGCACTGGGCGCCAGGGGCGGAGCTGATCGTCAGGCCATGACCGTGTGGACTGATGGCGATCGACAGATGGGGCCAGTCGGTCGCGAAGACCACGGGATCGTGATCCGGGTCGGCGCCCAGGCGGTGCAGCCGTACCTGTCGGCGCGGCGGGAAGGGCCCGGCGGCGAGGGTCAGGTAGTAGAACCCGCCGTCGTCGGGCAGCCAGGCGATCGGCGTGATTCGGCCGGGCCGCAGCGGCCCGTCGATGACCCGCCGGCGGGAGACGTCCAGGATGTGCAGGGCCGGCTGCTCGTCACCGCCGCGCGAGATCTGGTAGGCCAGCAGGTCGCCGCTCCACGACGGCCGCCAGGCGTCCAGGGTGGTCAGCGCCGAGGGGTCCAGCGCCAGCGGGTCGAGCAGCGGGGAGGGTGCCTGGCCGGCGCCGGCTGTCATGAGCACCGGCATCTCCTGCCCGGCGGCGCGGCGCAGGTAGAAGCGCCGCGGCCCGCGGATCACCGGCGGGCTGACGACCGGGACCGCCGCGCCGCCGCCCGCCGCGAACGCCTCCAGCAACTCGCGCAGCAAGGGCCGGTGACGCCAGGTGGAGGCGTGGGTCGCAAGCAGGGCGGCTTGGCCTTCGAGCCAGGCGGCGCAGTCGGCGCTGCCTGGGTCCTCCAGCCACCGGTAAGGGTCCTTGATCAGGTGTCCGTGCATACGCTGCACCACCGGGACACGCCGGGCAGGCGGATAGGCCTTGGTCGGTGGCGGCATCGTGTCCCTCTTCTCCTGATCCACCTCGTGGGGTCCGCCGACGCGTGGGCGGGCCCCACAGGTGTTCGTGGTGGGGTCAGTTCAGCTCGCCTGACGTGGCTTCAGCGCGCCAGTCCTCCAGCGAGGCCATCTCATCGGCAATGAGGACGATGACTCCTACACCGGGCAGCTCGTTCATGACCTGATCCTTTCATCGGAACCTACTGATATGAGTCTCGCTACCCGCAGCCTATGTAACAATGTGTATCCGATCCGCTACTTTCGGCAATTTTGGTGGGATAGGTACGCATGGGTGCGACCGGGCAGCCCACTCCGCGCGCCCACCCCAAGCGGCGCACGCGCGCCAACGGCCAGGAAGGTAGCCGGCCCGGTCAGGCCGCATCAATTGCGGCTACTGCCGGAGGCCCCCACGCGCAAGCAACCCGCCACGCCGCGCCACTGCCCCCGCTGCGAGCGGCTGTGGCCGACCTGACCGTCGCCACCGAGAACCGGGAAGGCTACAAGCACTGGGTCGATGCCGACGGCTGCGCACGATCCCCACTGGGGAAGCACATCGAGGCCGTAGGTGTACTGCGGTCTTGGCGGGTGAGCGATTGAGGCACATGAGGCAGAAGAAAGGTCGGAAGCGGCAACCGTCTTGAGCAGAGGTATCGCCGTCACGCTGGAAGCGACGTCACGTCAACGTTTTGCCCATCAGCGTGCAGACCGTCTCATAGCGTCGGATCACGCCGTCTGGGCCTTCGGCATCCCATGCGGCAGGCTTGCGGCCGTGAGCAACGTATCCGAGTCGTTCGTACAGCGCTCTCGCACGAGGATTGCTCTCCTCAACGCTTAGCTCCGCGCGCTGCAGCCCCCTGGCGATAATGCGCTGCTCGGCCGCATGAATCAGAACAGTCCCGATGCCGCAGGACTGCAGAGCGGGGAGCACAGCCAGTTGCCATAGAGTTCCCGCTCCTGGGCTTACCTCATAGTCAACACCGCCGATCGCCACCGGCCGGTCAGATGGGGGACAAACGGCCAAGTAGTCCACGACGCCGCTCCGCGAGCGCTTGAGCTCCCGCGCGACCTGAGTCAGGTGCAGAGCCGAACCGGACCACGAACACCACTGCAGATCCTCCTGGGTCAGATCACGCACTGACAGACTTACTACGACTGCCGACATCGACGACACCTCCCTGCCGAACAGCGTAGAAGGGTTCTACAACCGTCGGCGC
Organism: Nonomuraea jabiensis; assembly: GCF_014204795.1. GTDB lineage: Bacteria > Actinomycetota > Actinomycetes > Streptosporangiales > Streptosporangiaceae > Nonomuraea > Nonomuraea jabiensis. The sequence continues at coordinate 10,870,019 of NZ_JACHMB010000001.1, forward strand.
CTGCACTCGGCGCTCGGCCCCCTGGAGGTACTCAAACGAGTCCCTCTCAGGCCAAACAGCCGCATAGGCTACGCCCGTAAGACGGTTGTCCGGAATCACCGTGGCCCCTCAACTGGTGAAGCCGCACAGTGCGTCCCCCAACCCGGCGAAGGCTTTCGATCATGGAGCTAGCCTGGTGGGATGGAATGGGATCTGGGCGAGCTTGTCGCGAAGTACGACGTACCGGGCGCACAGGTCGCCGTGCTGGCCAACGGGGAGATCCAGGACGAGGCTGCGGGCGTGCTGAGTCTGCGCACCCAGGTCGAGGCCACGACCGACTCGGTGTTCAAGATCGGCTCGATCACCAAGATCTGGACGGCCACGCTGATCCAGCAACTGGTCGACGACGGTGTGCTGGATCTCGACCGTCCCGTACGCGACTACCTGCCCGGCTTCAGGCTGAGCGACCCGGCCGCCACCGAATCCCTGACCGCACGCCACCTGCTCACCCACACCGGCGGTATCGACAGCAACCACTTCACCGACACCGGCCGCAACAACGACGCCATCGAGAAGTTCGTCGCCACCCTCGCCGAGGCGGACCAACTCCTCCCGCCCGACACCGTCTTCTCCTACTCCAACAGCGGGTACGTGGTGCTCGGCAGGCTGGTGGAGGTGTTGCGCGACAAGCCCTTCCACGACGTGCTCCGCGAACGCCTGGTGACACCACTGGGCCTGCACACCGCTGCTACCGACCCCTACGAGGCGATCCTGCACCGCGCCGCGGTCGGCCACGTCCGGACCGGCGGAGAGGTCGTTCCGGCCAAAGAGTGGGCGGTGTCCTACTACTCCGCGCCCAGCGGCTCGCACTTCGCGATCAGCGCACGCGACCTGCTGGAGTTCGTCCGCCTGCATCTCACCGACCCCGCGCTGGCGGCACTGCGCGAGCCCCAGGTCGAATCCGTCCCGGACTTCGGCGGCGGCGTCATCGGCTGGGGACTTGGCTGGATGCTCTACCAGGACGGCGTCGTCGGTCACACCGGCGTCGCCAAGGGGCAGAAGGCATGGCTTCGCGTCGTCCCGTCGGCGGGTGTGGCGGTGGCCGTACTGACCAACAGCACGGGCGGCGAACCCCTGGCCTACGAGATCTTCGGTGCGGCGCTCAGGGACCTTGCCGGCGTCGAGACGGCACCACGACCCGTCCCACCCCTGAACCCGACCGGGATCGACGCGGACCGCATGTGCGGCACCTACCGCTCCACCCTGTACGACATCACCCTCACCAGCGAGCACGACCGCGCGTTCCTCACCTACCGCCCACGCAACGAAATCGCCGAGTCCTTCCTCGGCGGATCCGAGAACCGCGTCGAGGTCGTCCGCCTCAACGACAGCTCGATCATCACCACCGAACCGAAGTCCTCCGGCCACCAGGTCCTGTCCCTGGTCAGCTCCGACGAGCACGGCCGCGCCCGCTTCCTGCACAACGGCGCCGCCGCCTACCGGATCGCCTGATGGTCACCGCCGGCGACGTGCGCATGCACTGCGGTCGGGGCAGGGCCGGGGCAGGCAGTGGCCTGCCGCTGTCCCGCTTGATCGCGAAGTTGTCGATTCCGATCGCCCCCGGAACGGCTGACGGCGGCTTGGACAGGTAGCGCCGTCGGAGTGTTCAGCACGCCGGCGCGGCCGCCAGGTGTGGGGGAGGCACGTACGCGACCGCGCTACCTGAGTACGGGCAGCACCAGTCCCGCGACTGCCTTCCACGTCGATACGTAGTCGCCGTCGTATCGCCTGGGCCGGCCGGATCGAACCAGGCGAGGTGTTCGACCTGGCCCTCCCGCTGCAGGAGGTGGCCGAGGTCTACGGCCCGTACCACAACGAGGAACTCGTGGGCGAGGCCATCGCCCCGATCCGCGACCAGGTGCAGATCGCCATCAAGCTCGGCTGGGACATCCAGGGTGGCAGGTCCGTCGGCTTGAACTCCTGGCCAGGACAGATCCGAAAGGTGGCCGACGCCTCCTTGCGGTCACTGCGAGTTGCCCACCCGTTGGAGCCGCGATGTCCGGCCCATGAAATGTGATGATGGTGTGCCGCTGGCCGATCTAGGGTGCGGGCATGTCTTACGTGCTCCACGCTGTTGTCGGTGACTTTGACCATCTCCGATCCCTGTCGGACGATGTGCCACGGGCTGTGGTGGCGCCCCTCCGGCAACGCCTGGGGCTGCTGCCGGTGACTGACGAGATTTTCGACGAGCTGACCGACGCCCGGCGGGAGAGCGGGCCGTTCACGCTCATGTCCCCGGCGTTCGCCGAGAGACTGAAAGACTGGTCACGCGGCGGCCATCTCGCTTACGTGGAAGCGGACTTCTGGGGTGGTGACGGCAGCCAGGCCGCTGCCCTGTGGGAGAACGGACGTCAGAGCTGGGGTCCCGAGTACGCATCGATCCCGGTGGGACCGCCACACGAGGACTGGCCGATCAACGCCGTGCTCGCGCGCCTCGGAGTTGTCAGAACGGGCGCGTTGGACCTCTTCGACACGGTCGGCTTCGGACAGGAACGCGACACGGAGGGGTGGCGCCGGGTGGGCCTGCATGCCCTGGACGCCGCCGACTACGACACGTGGGAGGCCGCGTGCCGTGCCAAGCAAGAGGCCGATGCCCGCGCCGCCGCTGAACGTGACAGGTACATCAGGCGTGACGATGTCCCCGTCGTACTCGACGGCAGAACGGTGATGCAGATGCTCGACATTCCGCCCTCTCCAATGGTGGGGGCCGCGATCCGGCACCTCCAGGAGGTTCACCTGGAACGTGGCTCCCTCACCCGCGACCAGGCCGCCGCCGAACTTCGCCGCTGGGCGCAGAGCTGAGGACGGTGGCGCTGTCCATCTCCCCTCCCTCGATCGACGTAATGGTCTCCCGCGGGCAAACGATGGTCCGGCTCGCAAGCATGGCGCGGGTGGCGCCGCGGCAACGTCCTCACCGCAGTCCCGCCTTGACCTGTTCAGCACCAAGGACGGCAAGGTGGGCGCGTTGAGCCAGGTGCGAAGCCCAGGCGGCGCGACCGTGGCCCGGCGCGACGGACCACCCACCGCCCCCGGCCAGCGCGCTCACTGCTGTTCCGATAAGCGGGAACAGGGGCAGATGCTCGGCCTCCCCCGAAGGGCACCCACTCGAATCGGTGCTGCCGTCCGGCGGTTCGTCATACTCCACCGAAGCGAGCCGGGCGCGTACCTCCGGCGCGGTGTGCAACCGGCCGGACGCCCCGGCACTGTGGACTCTGTGTCAAGGAAGTGTGGACTCCCGGGCAACGCCTCCCCCGCGGCGATGAAGGACACTGGCCGCGATCTCGCACCTCAGACCCTTCACAAGCGCAGCACGCGTCAACGTACCCGTGCCGTGCCCCTCTACCGTTCCAAGAGGAATTCATGCGTCCGTTCCGAACATTAAGCGCCGCAGCCGCGGTACTGATGACGATGGCAATCCCCGCCTCCCCCGCCGCCGCCGCGCAGGCCCCAACGTACGACTTCCACAAGCAGGTCTTGTGGAAGTCGTACGGGAGCGGGCAGACGAGGACCTGTTACCGGCTCCCCGCCGTGGTGAAGACCAAGAACAACGTGCTGCTCGCCTTCGCCGAGAAGCGCATCATGGGAAACTGCAACGACCACGGCCAGTTCGACATCGTCATGCGGCGCTCCACCGACCACGGCCGCGAATGGGACGACAGCACCACGGTCCTGCGCAGCACCACGGGAGCGGTCCTCCAGGGGAACGCGACGGTCGTCGCGGACTCCACCGGGCCCGTGTTCCTGTTCACCACGTCGGAGCCCACCAGGGACCAGCACCGCCCGCGCACCCCGAAGGTACAGGTCAGCACCGATGACGGGGCGCACTGGTCGGATCCGAAGGACCTGTCGAACGTCATCAAGGCCCCGGCGGGAGCCGGCGACTGGTTCGCCACCGGTCCCGGGCACGGGATCGAGCTGACCCGGGGCGCCCATGCGGGACGGCTGCTGGTGCCCGTGTACTTCACCGTCGGCACCCGGCAGAGCGTACGGCTCATCTACAGCGACGACCACGGCACGAGCTGGACGACCGGCGCGACCGCCACCTACGACCAGTCCGTGCTGGAACTCGGCGAGCAGACCCTGGTGGAGCGGGCCGACGGCAGCGTCCTCGTGATCGCCCGCAACGGCCAGGTCGACGACGTGACCTCCGTCCACGGCATGGCCCAGGCGGTGAGCACGGACGGGGGCCTGACCTTCGCCGGCGACTTCCGCGCCGACTCCAGCATCACCGCCCCGCCGACCCACCCCGCGCTGCTGCGCCAGCGCTGGGACGGCGGCCCCTACAGCCGCATCCTGCTGTCCGCACCCGCCACCGCCAAGACCGCCGACAACAACCCGGTGGGGATGAACGTCCGTTCGTCCTTCGACGAGGGCGTGACCTGGCGAAACTGGGACGGCAACGTCAACAACGCGGGCCTGAGCATCGACAAGGACCACGGCGGCTACTCGGACATGGTGCTCATCGGCAACGGCGCGATCGGCGTCCTGTACGAGGCGGGCGCGGTCCGCTTCCGCGACGAGATCCGCTGGAACTGGTTCTGGGAGAGCGCCATCGGCCTGCGCTGAGGATGCCGCTGCCGTCGAGCCGATCGGCGTCGACGTCGCGGTCACCGCGTACGTGCTCACCATCGCCGTGCTGGTGACGACCGCAGCAAGGGCCTCGAGAGCGTGGTACTGCGCTGTCTCCTCGGACACGACCACCGATCCGGGAGGCGGTGCTGCGGCTGTTTCGAGAGAAGCCCTTACGGGGCCGCGGCGACCGTCCAGCGGTAGGAGCGAACCTCGGCTCCCACGGGCTCGTACGTCACCTCGAACGTTCGCCCGCCGCGCCGCAGCGTGAGTGAGACCTCCTCCAGCCTGCCGTTGGCCAGCTCGGAGCCGGCCGGTCCGGCCAGGATGCGGTCTCCCTCGCGCACGCCCGCCCGTTCGGCCGCCGACCCGGCGACCAGATCAGTGACGACGCAGGTCTCCAGGCGGGTAAGGGCGAAGCCGGGCTCGGCCACCCGAGGGCGGATCTCCTCGCGGGCGAACCGGGAGCCGAAGGCGTCAGCGGGCGGTACCACCCACTCCCCGGCCTGCATCGCCGCGAAGTCGTCGCGCGCGCCGTCGCCGAGTTCCGCCGTTACCAGATCCAGCCAGTCGGCGACGCCGACCTTCTCACCGTTCCGCTGCCGGTCCAGGATCGCGAGAACGAGGTCGTCGAGGCTACGCCGGCCGTCGCCGGCCGCGCGGATCTTCGTGTCGGTGTCGGCGAGGTAGAACAGGCCCCGGCCGTACGGGACCCGCTGCGCCCGCTGGTCCTTCCAGAACAACTCGAACGCCTCGGCGTTGGCGAGCGTCTGCAACGGGTTGGTGTAGTAGCCGTGCGCGCGCTCGTTGATCAGCTCGAGGAAAGCGGCGACACCGGCGACGTCCTGGACGCCCCACAGCACCCGTACACCGTCAGCCTGATCGAGTCCGTGCCGGGACACCGGTGAGGGGCGGAGAAGGACTCATGGCAGAACCAGAGCTCGCGCTGCACCTCACGCTGGCCCCCGCCGCCGACACGATCACCGTGACGGCCCGCTTCGGCGGTCTCACCGGTCGCGCGGGACTGCCCTTCCTCCAGGTGCCGCGGGTCATCGCCAGCGTGCCCGGCCAGGACTACCGCGCTCAAGACGTGATCGCCACGACGACCTCGGCGAGCTGCACCTGACGGACGGCGCCGGTCAGCCTGGAGACGGCGAGGCGTTCTTCACCGCCCGGACCTTCGCACCCACCCGCGACACCATCGGCGACATCACCCTCACCCACCGCGCCACCATCGCCCCGGCGACCGGACCGCGGCGGCCCGGCCCCTCCTTCGACCTGCGCGGCATCGACGGCGGGTTCGCCGGCGCGTTCGCCACGTTCCTCCTCCTGCCCGCCGACCTGTGCACCCGGCTGCGCTTCACCGTCAACTGGCGGTTCCAGGACCAGGAAGCCAGGGGCTTCACCACGCGCGGGCCCGGCGACCTCACCGCGGAGCCGGCTGTGGTCGAGTTGCTGATGACGTTCCTGATCGCCGGACGCGTGCGAACCCTCCCGGAGCAGGCGGGGACGGCGCCGTTCAACGCGTACTGGATCGGCGAACCTCCGTTCGCCGTCCAGGACGCCATGCGGTGGTGCGCACACGCGCACAACGTGCTGGTCGGCTTCTTCCGCGAGCCGTCCCCCACCCCGGACCACTTCATGCTCCGCCCCCACCCCAACCACCGCGACGGCGGCGCCGCCACGAACGACGGCTGGCGGGGGCGAAACTCCTCGACCAGGCCGCACACGAGACCGAGGTGCGGACGATGACCCGCGCCTCCTACACCAACCCACACCTCACCCTGCCGTACGCGGAAGTTCCCGGACGTTACTGGACCGACTCCCACGTGCAGGACATCGGATCGCCGCGCCGGGCGGCCTTGTGACGAGTCGGCCTGGCGCGCCAGGCTGCACGCCGAACTCGGCGAGACCGGTATCGCGCACCTGGATCGCATGCTCGCCGGAGAGGTCATCGTCCCGCCCCCGGAGGCGTTCGGCCCCAGTCTGTCCAGGGTCCGCCGCAGCACCAGAGTGCGCCGGCTCGGCTTCAACGACCGGGCGCTCACCAGCCCGCCCATCCTCGTCGACGAACTCGACCCCGCCGGCTCGGCCGCCCGCGCCGGTCTGCGTGACGGGGACACGGTGACCGCCTATCGGGGCGCCGAGCCGTCGGCCCTGCACAGCACGCAGTCCCTCGTCCTGGGACCGGAGATCATCCTCGACGTCGTACGCGACCGCCGCCCCGAGCGGATCGCCTTCACCCCGGACGAGGTCACCGTGGACGAGTACACGTGGGAAGGGATGCCAGCCTGACCGGAGCCGACCCCCGTTCCGGCCCGAAGCGCTTTCACCTTGGCCACGGGCATGGGGTCAGCGAGGGCCGCCGGTGCCGGCCTGCAGGAGTTTGGTGAGGATCGCGCTCAACTGGCCGCGCTCGTCGGGGGTGAGGGCGTGGAAGGTGTCCTCGAGGAAGGCCGGGATCGAGGCCTGGGCCTCGGCGAGCCGCCGCCGGCCCGAGTCGGTGATGGTGACGGCGTAGGAGCGCCGGTCGCGGGGGTTGCGTTCCCTGCGGACGTGGCCCGCCTGCTCCAGGTCGTCGCAGATGCCGACCATGACGCTGCGGTCGATACGGAGCTCCTCGCTGAGCGTCTGCTGGGAGCAGGGGCCGACGGCGTCGAGCATCTGGAGGACGAGGTGTTGTCCGACGCCGAGCCCTTCCTCGGCGGCGTGCACGTCGGCGGCGCGGGCCACGGCGGCCGAGGCCCGGCACAGCGCGATGTCCAGCCGCTCGGCGGCGAGTTGCGGAAAGTACGCCGTCCCGCGGTCCGTCGTTCTGGTCGTTGTCGCCATCGCTCTCCTCGTGCGTTCAGCCGTCAGTCTACATCTCCACACAGACTGTTTGACAGCAGATGATTTGCAGGCATACGGTCCCAATCGTCTGTCCGCCAATTGTTTGCATGCAGATGGAGAGTGATCGTGACCCGACCCGACGGCCGCCGGCAGGTGGCCCTGGTGTTGCTGTGCGCCGCGGTGTTCCTGGACTCGATGGATCTGTCGTTGATGGGCGTGGCGCTGCCCGCCATCGGGCGTGATCTGTCGCTGCCGGAGAGCACCCTGCAGTGGCTGATGTCCGGCTACGCGGTCGCCTACGGCGGCTTCCTGCTGCTCGGCGGCCGCATCGCCGACCTGTTCGGCCGCCGCCGGGTGTTCCTGCTGTCGCTGGCGGTGTTCGCGGCGGCGAGCCTGGCCGGCGGGCTCCTGTCGGACGGATGGCCACTGGTGGCGACCCGGGTGATCAAGGGAGTGGCGGCCGCGCTCACCGCCCCGGCGGCGCTGTCGCTCATCACCACCACCTTCGCCGAGGCGCCGCAGCGCAACCGCGCGCTGGGGGTCTACTCGCTGGCCGGGGCGACCGGCTACACCGCCGGGCTGATCGCCTCCGGCCTGCTGACCGAGATGACCTGGCGGCTGGTGTTCTTCCTGCCGGTCCCGGTCGCCCTGCTCGTGCTGGCCGCAGCGCCGCTGGTGCTGCCACGCGGCGTTCGGCCGTCCGGGGCGCGCGAGGGGTTCGACGCCGCCGGCGCGGTCGCGGTCACCGGCGGCGTACTGGTGGCGGTGTTCGCGCTGACGGAGCGGAACTGGACGGCCGGTGTCGTGGCCGTGCTGCTGCTGGGCGCCTTCGTCGTCATCGAGCGCCGGCGGTCCGCACCGCTCGTCCCGCTGGAGGTGTTCAGGTCCGGCACGGTGGGCGCCGCCAATCTCGCGGCGCTGGCCTGGGCGTGCGCGACGATCGGCTGGCAGTTCGTCGCCGTCCTGTATCTGCAGCAGGTGCTCGGCTACACCGCGCTGGCCACCGGGCTCGGGATCGTCCCGATGGGCCTGGCCATCGTCATCACCGCCAACCTGGCCGGCAGGCTGATCAGCCGGTGGGGCCTGGGGCGGGTGGCCGCCGCCGGGATGCTGGTCCAGGGCGCGGGCATCCTGCTGTTCCTGCGGGCCGGGGCCACCGGCGACTACCTCACGGTGCTGCTGCCCGCACTGGTCGTGCACGGCATCGGCAACGGGCTCTCCTTCCCCAGCCTCAACATCGCCGCCGTCGCCGGCCTGCCCGACGAGCGGCAGGGGCTGGCCTCGGGGCTGGTCACCTCCGCCGTCCAGATCGGCGCAGGAATCGGCGTGGCGGTGCTGGCGGCGATGATGACGCTCGGCGGCTCCACGCCGGCCGGATATCGGATCGCCTTCCTGACGGCGGGCGGCTTCTCCCTGCTCGGCGCCTTCGTCGCCGCCTTCGGTCTGCGTCCCCGCCGCCCCGTACCCGTACCTGCCCCCACCGCCTGAAGGAGACACGCATCATGACGCTGGATCTCACCCCCGACGAACTGCTGAGCACCACCCGCGCCGTGCGCAAGCGCCTGGACCTCACCCGCCCGGTGCCGCGCGAGCTGATCGAGGAGTGCGTGGACCTGGCCGTGCAGGCACCGACCGGGCGCAACCGGCAGCGCTGGCACTTCATGGTCGTGACCGAGCCCGAGCAGCGGCGGGCCGTGGCCGACATCTTCCTGCGCGCCCTGCCGCTGGCCACCGGGCAACCGCTGACCGAACGCGACGTGCGGCGGATGAACTACCATCGCGGCTCCACCGAGCGGGTCTTCGACGGCCTGCGCCACCTGGCCGACAACATCCACCGGGTGCCCGCGTTCGTCATCCCGGGCGTGGAGGGACGCACCGACCGCGCCCCGGTGGCCGTGCAGGCGGGGGCGTGGGGATCGATCCTGCCGGCCGTGTGGAGTTTCATGCTGGCCGCGCGGGCGCGCGGCCTGGGCACCGTGTGGACCACCGCGCAGGGACCGCTCGAACGCGAGCTCGCCAAGGTGCTCGGCGTGCCGTACGAGGAGGTCATGCTGGCGGCGTTCATCCCGCTGGCCTTCACCCTCGGCACCGACTTCAAGCCCGCTCCCCGCATCCCGCGCGAGGAGGTCCTGCACTGGGAACGGTGGTGAGCACGCTTGCCAGGCCGCGCAAGGGTCATCAACGATCAGATGTGATCACGTCCGGGTAAGGTAGGTGCATGCTTTGACGCCTGCCCGGTAATCGGGCACCTCCGTCACCTCCTTCGTTCGTCGCAGATCGACCCTGGACCCACGAAGGAGATGCCTTTCATGAACCCGTCGACCTCCATCGACGTTCCCGACCTGTTCGCCGCGTCTTATGGCGTGAACGGTGCCGAGGCGCGCGCTTGGCTCGCCGATTTGCCTCGCCTGGGCGGCGAGTTCCTGGACCGCTGGCGGCTGCGGCCGGACGGCCCGGCCGCGTACGGCATGGCCTCGCTGGTCCTGCCCGTACTTCAGTCCGACCGGACACCCGCCGTCCTCAAGCTTCAGCAACTCCGGGAGGAGACCGCCGGCACCGCCTCCGGGCTGCGGGCGTGGCGAGGCGAGGGCATTGTGCGCCTGCTCGACTATGACGAGCAGAGCGGCACGCAGTTGCTGGAACGCCTGGATGCGGCCCGGCCGCTGTCCTCGGTGGCCGACGATGATGCGGCCATGCAGATCCTGGCCGAGCTGATGGCCCGCTTGACCTCGGTTCCCGCCCCAAGGGAGCTGCGACGGTTGTCTGACATCGCCGCGGCCATGCTCGAGCAGGTCCCGCAGGCCGTGTCGGCGCTGCGGGACCCTGGCGAGCAGCGGCTGGTGCGCACCTGCGCGTCCGCTGTGGCCGAGTTGGTCGGCGAGCCTGGCGATCGCCTGTTGCATTGGGATCTGCACTACGACAACGTCCTGGCCGGGGAACGGGAACCCTGGCTGGCCATCGACCCTGAACCGCTGGCCGGCGATCCGGGGTTCGAGTTGCTGCCGGCACTGGACAACCGGTGGGAGGAGGTGGAGGCCACCGGCGATGCGGCTCGCGCGGTGCTGCGCCGCTTTGACCTGCTTACCGAGGTCCTCGATCTCGACCGGAGGCGGGCAGTCGGCTGGAGTCTCGGCCGCGTGCTGCAGAACGCACTGTGGGATGTCGAAGGCGGCAAGGCCACGCTCGAACCTACCCAGGTCACCATCGCCATGGCACTGCTGCGCCGGCGAGACTGAGAAACAGGGGCAGCTTGACAGCTCCCGGCAGTTCATCGGGGCGATCGAGCGGGTGAGGTCCGGGTCACGTACGCCCGCGGCTGGGGGCTTCAAAAGCGGGGCCGGCCAGCCTAGTCGACGCTGTCCCAGCCGGACAGGAAGCGGACGCGTCACGCAGCGCGTCCACGGCCTCCTCTCCCCGGCCCGCCCTTGCCAGGCTGATCGAGGAGTTGGTGAGCGCGATCGCAAGCGAGCCTTCGAAGCCGTACGGCTCCTCCTCGGCGAGGATGCGATACACCTCGACGATTTCCTGGTCCACGTCGGCGATCTCGTCCTTTTGGCGGCCGCCTCCGTTGACCCGCAACTCCTGGCTCAGATAGAGGAGCGTGATCGCCCGTTCCTGGAAGCCGGCCGGCTGGTCCGCAACGGCGCTCCACGCCCGCCAGGCGTCGGCAGCACCGCGGAACGCCGCAAGGCCCTCCGCCAGGGTGGACTCGTCGTCCTGGGAGTGGCCCTTGCCGATGTCGGTCAGCGCCTGGGCGAGGCGGTGCGCGCTCACGTCCGACTCGCCTGCGAGCGGGCGGAGCTTGGCGACCTCCTCCCTCGCGGACTTCCGTATCCAGGGATCCATATAGTCCCGTTCCGAAGTCGGCTGCTCCGCCGAGTGTCTCAGCGTGCCCGGACGGGAACAACCATCAGATCCCTCTGGAGGAACCGTGGACAACTGGTTCGGACTCTATTATCCGCATGTCCATTTCCGCGACGAGCGCCTGCTCAAAGTGGTGGCGCTCTACCTGGACGGGCTGTTCCACTTCACCAATGTCTCCGCGCTGGACTCGCTGCCCAGGATCAGCAGGACCGAGCTTGCGCTGGCGGACGTGGGGTTCCTTCGGCCGGTCGTTCCAGACATAGGGAGCATCGAGCGCACTGCGGAGCGTTTCGCCGCCGCGCTGGCTGAGATCGATCTGACCGGCTACCGGGTGACCTCGGACAACCCCGTCAGCGCGTACGACGTGGACCGCGCGCTGGCCCTGTGGAAGGTCTCCCCCACCCTGGCCGACCTCCTCCTCGAGGCCGGTACGGCACAGCGGATCGGGCGGGGGCGTCTCGCGATCGACCCCGGCCTCGCCCATGCCTACCTGCTCACCCTCGGTGACGAGTTCGCCCCGGAGCTGGGAGCGTTCCCGCTGGCCGACGACCCCTTCGACCAGGCCACCTCCGGGCTGACCGCACGCCGGCTCGTCTCGGGGATGTCCGGCGCCCCGCTCCCGCTCGGCGGGCAGGAGGAGCAGCGGTGCCTGCTGGTCAACCTGGCGATCACCACGGTCGTTCCGCGTGACCTGCGCGCCTGCCCCGTCCACAAGATCCTCAAGTTCCGGACCCGCTACTCGGGGGAGCGGGCGCGGTTCAGGCAGGCCGTCACCCGGCTGATCGAAGAGGCCACCCACTCAGACGGCATCACCGACGCGGAGGTGCTGGCGGCGCACCTGCGCGCGACGTACGACAACCACCTCGCCCCTGCGCTGACCGACCTGCGACGTGCCCTTGGCGGGCTGCGCGTCGACACCGTCCTCGGCGCGGTCAACATCCAGGCGGCGGCCCCTGCGGCGGCCGCGACCGGCCTCGCGCTGCTCGCCGTGCAGCCGTCCGCCCGGGACGCCGCGATCATCGGCGCGGGCGGCCTGGCGCTGGGCCTGTGGCGCTCGGCGCGGCAGAGCGGAGCGGAACGCCAGAAGGCGCTGGCCGCGTCGCCTGTCAGCTACCTCTACCACCTGCAGCACTCGCTGGCGCCGCTCTCGCTGGCCGAACAGGCCCGCGCCGCCGTAGCCCGCTTCGCTCCCCCATAGCGCTCTGGTTCGGCGGTTGAACGTGGACCTCGCGGCGGGGTCGGGGCTTGATTGCTGGGATCTCTGGTTCTGTCTTCGTCGTCGTTCGTCTCGCATGGATGGCGAAGACGAGGAGGTCGAGGCGGCCTGAGCCGATCGGTCCCGTCCCGGCCGGTGCGCCTCGATGCCGTCGAGGGCTGCCTCTGGGGCGGTCTTGTCGCCGTCGTACCAGGCCATCATGTCGGTGTCCGCGGCGCCCAGTTGCCGGGCGGACGCCCCCGGCGCCGCAACGTCCGCACCACGCTGGCCCTGCTCGTCCGCGCCCACGGTGCGGCCGGGCCGGACGAGGACCCTCTCTGTCAGTAGGTGACGCTGCCCTTGACGACGCTGATCCTGCGTTCCTTGGGGAGGACGGTGTCCAGGATGCGGAGCTTGTCGTTCGCGCGGCGCCAGCGGTAGCCGCTGCCGCGGACGATCATTCCATGGTGGTATTTCTTGGGGAGGTAGCTCACGACATCGAGATGGTCGGCCCGGTCCCAGAAAAGCCCCTGGGGGAATTCGTTGATGGGGATCGTTATGGGACTGCCGACGGGCTTGTCGGCGGCCAGGTCCCAGAACCGGATCGAGACGGGTTTGCCGATGGTCTCCGAATCGATGTAGGCGACGACCGCGCCGCCCATCCCCAGGGCGCCGAACTTCGAACCGCGACGCACCACGGTCCACGTCTTGGTGGAGAAGACCTCGTCCACCTCCGGCCGGCGGACGACCCGCGGGCGGCGGGCGACGAAGTAAGCGTTGTCCGGGCTGAAGGAGATCGCCCGGTCCGGCGTGAAGGGCAGCCTGTGGACCTGCCCGGTATAGGTATCCACCACCTGGTACGAGGGCCCGAGGACCGCGAAGCGGCCCGCCGGGGAGAGGTATTTCAGCGGGTCGGCGTCGGGCGACCACGTGCCCGGGACGGCGCGGATCTTCCCCGTGGTCAGGTCATGGACGACCAGGGCGCCGTCGCTCTTGCGGTAGTAGGCCACCTGGCTGCCGTGCGGCGTGGCGACGGGGACCACCGCGTCGGCCAGTCGGATCATCCGCCCGTCGCTCAGCCCCAGCCGCCAGACGGTGCAGGGCTCGCCCTCTTCCATAGGGCAGGGTCGACGATATAGCGTGCGAAGACCTTTTTCGTGGTGAGCGCGTCAGCCGAATGCACCAACGCGAGCGGCGACGCCGTCACGAGGGACAGAAGTAGGGCCGTTCGGAAGAGCAGTCTCATGGCGGGCCCCCGGTCGGTCCTTTGATGACTGGCCCGATTATTGAGGTGAGCGGCCGTGACGTCCAGGATGCTCCTATGGATGTCAATCGGAGCGTTCCTGGTCGTTCGTTGTGGTGATGAGTCCGTAAAGTTCGCGGGCGACGTAGCGCTTCAGGCAGCGGATGATCTCTTTCTTGGACAGGCCGTCTTGGGTGCGTCGGTCCATGTAGGCGCGGGTGCGGGCATCCCAGCGCAGGCGGCACAGGACGACGCGGTAGAGGGCGGCGTTGGCCTGCCGGTCGCCGCCGCGGTTGAGGCGGTGCCGGGTGGTCTTGCCGGAGGAGGCCGGGATCGGCGCGACGCCGCAGAGCATGGCGAAGGCGGCTTCGCTGCCGATCCGGTCGTGGTTCTCGCCGGCGGTGACCAGGAGCTGTCCCGCGATCTCGGTGCCCACGCCATGGGCGGCGATCAGCCGTGGGTTGATCGCCATCACCAGGACGTCCAGGAGTTCGTCGAGGTCGGCGATCTCGGCGGACAGCTGCTGGTGGCGGCGGGCCAGGGAGCGCAGCGCGAGCTGGGTGGCGGTGGTCGGGTCGGCGGCGGCCTCGCGGTCGGAGGTCAGGGCGGCGCAGGTGGCGATGAGTTTCGTGCTGGACAGGCCCCGCAGGCTTTGGCGCAGGGCGTCCGGGGCGGTGACGATCAGGGCCTTGATCTGGCGTTGGGTGTCGGCGCGCTGGTCGATGGCGCTGCGGCGGGCGATGCGCAGGGCGCGCAGCGCTTCGATGCGGCCGTCGCGCCGTTTCGGGGTGCCGGTGCGGTCACCGGCGAGGGCGGCCTTGGCGGCGGCGATGGCGTCGATCGGGTCGGACTTGCCGTGGAAGCGGCGGCTCTTGCGGTCGGGCCGGTCGATCTCGATCACGTTGATGTGCTCGGCCTGCAGCAGCCGGGTGAGCCCGGCTCCGTAGGCGCCGGTGCCTTCCACCCCGACCCGGCTCAGCTGCCCGAAGGCGCGCATCCAGGCGAGCAGGGCGGTGTAGCCGGCGGGGGTGGCGGGGAACTGCTCGGTGCCCAGCACCCGGCCGACTCCATCGATCACGGCCGCGGTGTGGGTGTCCTGGTGGGTGTCCACGCCGCCGGCGACTTCAGTGAGCGGCGTGCTGTCGGGTGTAATGGAGGTCATCGTCGTCCTGTCGTCTGACCGAGGGGGCGGGACGGCACGCACCAGCCGGGGCAGCGCGGACAAGACAGTGATGGGGCCTCTGGCCAGGCTCCTATGAAGTCACAGGTGCCGCGTCCGGTGAGTGCAGATGAGCGCTTCCCGTCCAGGGCCGACAGATCCCGTTGAGGACCTCAAGGTCAGTCAGTTGATGGGTCAGACCCTGGCGGGAAGCGCTCACCCCTCCATCATCACTGTCAGTTGACGTCGTGGCCGAGGGCGGTGAGCCACGCCTTGCCGCCGTCCTGGTGCCGGCACCAGCTCACGCTCGAACAGCGTCGGCCGGTCTTTCTTGTTCGAGGCGAGGAGCAGCCTGGGATGACGTGGCTCGATCGCACCGCCTCCCAGACCAGGCTGGGTCTGCTCGATAGGAGGGGGCTTACCCGCAAGGTGCGGACTCTTGGTCAAGTGGCGGGTACGGACAGTGACGACAGTTCGGGGAGTTTCACAGGGGATATTCATGACCGCGATCACCTTCGACCACGCCGCCACCGGCTACACCCTGGCCCAGGCCCGCCGCCTGGCCCACGCCGCCGCCCTGGCCTACAAAGACGACAGCCAGGTCAAAGCCACCGCCAACAGCTGGGGCTTCGACCGCGTCAAAAGCTTCCGCGTACCGCACGCCGCGCCGTTCCCGCTGGAGGACACCCAGGCCTACATCGCCGCCAGCGACCGAATGATCATCGTTGCCTTCCGCGGCACCCAGCCCGAGGAGCTACGCGACTGGCTCTCCGACGCCAACACCCTGCTCACCCCATACACCGCCGCAGACGGCAACATCCACGCCGGCTTCTACCGCGCCCTGGACGTCGTGCATCCCGCCCTGCTGCGGACCTTGGAGGACTGGCACACCTCGAGCCAGTCGCTGTGGTTCACCGGGCACAGCCTGGGCGGAGCGCTGGCCATGCTCGCCGCCGCCCGTACCCACTTCGAGGACCCCACGCTGCTGGCTGACGGCGTCTACACCTACGGCCAGCCCCGCACCTGCTGCCCCAAGCTCGCCGCCGCCTACGACCAGGCCTTCCGCGGCCGAACCTTCCGCTTCGTCAACAACAACGACATCGTCGCCCAGCTCCCCCCCGCCCCACTGTTCGGCCACGTGGCCGAAGAACGCTACTTCGACACCCACGGCAGGCTGCACGACAAGATGCCCCCGGTGACGGGCCTGATCGACAGGCTCGGCGGCGCCACCGCCGACCCGCTGGCCCCCGGCGCCGACGGCATCCGCGACCACTTCATCAACGCCTACCTGGCCAGGTTCGACGCCGTCCAGCAGGAAGCCACACCTCCTGCCGGAGGCCGGAAACCGAAGAGCGGCGGTAGCGGAATCGCCGGCGTGACCGGCCTGCTGCCGGAGTAGGCCCGGCGCTTGGGTGCCGCAGAAACCCAAAGTGACTGTGTAATCGCGTGTCAGTGTGGGGGTATCACTCCAGGTGTGGAAATGATCACCAAACGTAGACGGAAATCTGCAAAGATCATTGACCATCTCGGGGGAGAACACGATCATGTCCACGACACGGGGAAGAACCGCGCTGGCCGCGGTGGGGCAAGACCAGCACGATGACACATCGGCGCTGCTGGGGGCGGCTGCTCATCATGGCGGGGAAAAATCCCCCCAGCGTGACGGCGAGACGCCGTTGCGGGACCTGCTCGGCGATCACGTGCTGGACCTGCTGCTGGAACGCTCACGCGACAGCGCGGGCGGGCTGCGGCTGACCGGGCAGGGCTCGATGCTCGGCGAGTTGGTCAAGGCGGTGCTGGAACGCGCGCTGGAGGGCGAGCTGTCGGCGCATCTGGGCTACGGCAAGCACGAGGTGGCCGGCCATGGCAGCGGCAACTCCCGCAACGGCAGGATCGGCAAGACCGTGCAGACGGGGGTGGGGCCGGTGCGGCTGTCCGTGCCCCGCGACCGGGCCGGCACCTTCGAGCCGATGCTGGTGCCCAAACGGGCCGGCCGCGTCTCCGGCGGCCTGGACGACATGATCATCAGCCTGTACGCGCACGGCATGAGCGTGCGCGACATCCAGCACCACCTGCGCCAGATCTACGACACCGAACTGTCGCACGAGGCCATCTCCAACATCACCGACGCCGTACTCGAAGAGGTCCGCGCCTGGCAGGCACGGCCGTTGGATGCCGTCTACCCGGTGGTGTTCCTGGACGCCATCGTGGTCAAGGTCCGCGACAACCACAGCGTCCAGGCCAAACCCGCCTACCTCGCGATCGGTATCGACGCCGACGGCGACAAGCACGTGCTGGGGATCTGGCTGGCCAAGACCCCGCTCGATGCCGCCACCGCCGGCGAGTCGGCCCGTTTTTGGACCTCTGTGATGACCGACCTGCGCAACCGGGGAGTGCGCGACATCCTCATCGCCTGCACCGACGGACTGAACGGCTTCGAAGACGCCATCCACCACGCCTTCCCGCACACCATCGTGCAGGCCTGCGTCGTGCACCTGATCCGCAACGCGCTGCGGCCGGTCGCCCGTCGTGACCGCGCCACGCTGGCCGCCGAGCTCAAGAAGATCTATACGGCGCCCAGTGCGGAAGCCGCCTTCGACGCCCTGGCCGACTTCACCGCCTCCACCTGGGGCCAGAG
Organism: Nonomuraea jabiensis; assembly: GCF_014204795.1. Classification (GTDB taxonomy): domain Bacteria; phylum Actinomycetota; class Actinomycetes; order Streptosporangiales; family Streptosporangiaceae; genus Nonomuraea; species Nonomuraea jabiensis. Next base: position 10,887,558 of record NZ_JACHMB010000001.1, read on the forward strand.
GTATCCGCAGGCGGCCCGTGTGTTCGAGACCGCCTGGGACCGCTTCACCCCGTTCTTCGCCTTCTCCCCGGCGGTCCGCAAGCTGCTCTACACCACCAATAGCATCGAGTCGCTGAACTACCAGCTGCGCAAGGTCACCAAGGCCCGCGGCCACTTCCCCGGCGACGACGCCGTGGTCAAACTGCTGTGGCTGGCCATCATCAATATCGAGGACAAACGCGCCCGCGAACGCGCCATCACCAAGGAGGAGACCGGAAAGATCAAGAACTCGCCCAGCACCGCCCGCCTGATCGAAGGACAACGCACCATCGGCTGGCGCGAAGCGCTGATCGAACTCGACATCGCCTATCCAGGCCGCATCAGGTAAAGACCGACCTCAGGCCATCAGAAACGATCTTTACACACCTGAAGTGACAACCTCGTCAGTGTCGGCAAACCGTCAGCTGCCGACACTTGCCGGATCGACCACGGAACCCCCAGGGGAGCGCTGCAGATAACTCATGTCGATGTTCAATATCGGTGAACGGCTTGCGGAGTCGGATGACAGCGCGCAGGCCCCCGATGCGGTGACACGCTGAGCCGCAGGGTGGGTCAGCGGGCGACGTAGCCGCCGTCGACGGGCAGCGCGACGCCGATGACGAAGCCGGCTCCCGGGCTGCACAGCCACAGGACCGTCTGGGCGATCTCCTCGGCGGTGCCGAGCCGGTTGATGGGCTGCGTCGCTGGGCGGGATCTGGATGCCGGCGTTGTTGTAGGCCATGTCGAGGCGGCCGAAGGTCTCGACGGTGCGGTCGACGGCGGCGGCGGCGGCCTGGTCCTCGTCGCTGACGTCGCACACGATGGCGAGCACCTGGTGGCCGGCGTCGGCGAGTTCCCTCGCGGCGAGGTTCAGGGCGGCCTCGTTGATGTCGGTGAGGGCGACGGCCGCCGGACTCGGCGAAGGCGCGGGCGGCGGCCAGGCCCATCCCGAAGCGGGCTCCGGTGACGAAGGCGACCTGGCCGGTGAAGTCGTATTCTCTCTCATGACGGGAAGCTGGTCGGACGGTGTGCCCGACGCAGGGAGCGGTTACGGGTTGAGGAGTTCGACGTAGACAGGGTTTCGTTCGAGGAGCTCCAGCCGGCCCATGCCGGACTCGACGGCACCGTGGGTGATGACGTTGTCGTCGTGCTTGCCGTCGGCGCGGTAGATGAAGCCGATGTTGCCCCGCGGGGCGTAGTGGATGAGAGCGCCGGCGCGGGTCGCGCTGCCCGGGGAGTTTTCGGTGATGAGGCGTTCGGGCAGAGCGAAGGGCCTGGTCCAGCGGAGCCGACCGCCTCCACGACGCCGACTTACTCGTGCCCCATCGGGACCGGCCCGTCGATCTTCTCGATCTCTCGGTAGGGCCACAGGTCCGAGCCGCACACGCAGACCGCCGTACACGGATGATCGCGTCGGTGGGCTCGGCGATCACCGAAGCCGGCCGCTGTTCGACCTGGACCCTTCTTTGTGCGGTTGGTCTTTCCAGCCAACCGGCGTGTTCACGCGGGCGGGAGGTCACGCTTATCGGGGGGAGAACCTCGACCCCCTTCCGGCTGCGGACCGTCCCTACAGTGAAGAAGGTGACAACCGCAACGAGATCCGTGACTTCCTCGCCGGCCGGCGCGCCAAGATCACCCCGCAGCAGGCCGGGCTTGCGCCTGGCGTGCGCCGCCGGGTCCCCGGGCTGCGCCGCGAGGAGGTCGCGGTGCTGGCCGGGGTGAGCACCGACTGGTACACCCGGCTGGAGAAGGGCCACATCAGCGGCGTGTCCGAGGACGTCCTGAACGCCGTCGCCCGCGCGCTCCAGCTCGACGACGCCGAACGGGCGCACCTGTTCGACCTGGCCCGCGCCGCGAGCGCCCGGCCCCGCCCCCGCCGCCAGGCTGCGAAGGTGCGACCCGGGCTGCAGCGGATGCTGGATGCGATGACGGATGCCCCGGCGCTCATCCGCAACGGCCGCATGGACCTGCTGGGCGTCAACCGGCTGGGCCGCGCCATGTACTGGCCCGTCTACCAGCAGCGGCGCCCCGGCATGGGCGGCCCGGCCAACATCGCGCGCTTCCAGTTCCTCGCCCCTGCCGGGCGCGCCTTCTACCCGAACTGGGAACTCGCCGCCGATACCACGGTCGCCCTGCTGCGTACCGAGGCCGGGCGCGACCCGTTCAACGCCGACCTCACCCAGCTGATCGGGGAACTGTCCACCCGCAGCGACGACTTCCGCGCCCGCTGGGCCCGGCACGACGTACGCCTGCACCACGCGGGCAGCAAGACCTTCCACCACCCGACCGTCGGCGACCTCACTCTCGACTACGAGTCGATGGACCTGCACGCCGACCCGGGCCTCAACCTCACCGTCTACACCGCCGCCCCGGACACCGCCGCCCACGACGCCCTGCGCCTGCTCGCGAGCTGGGCCGCCACCCTTGACGCCGCCGGCGACGCCGACACCGCCTCCTCCCGCCTGCCGTAGGAGGGGCCTCTGGCGCAGGACTGACGGGGCAGCCCGTCGCCCGCGGCCTCCCTCAGCGGACCGAACGTCCATGGGGCTGACTCTGGCGTGCCTGCGATGAGCGGTCCAGCGATCCGCTGCCGTTGACCACCTGAACGGAAAGGACCCTGCCCGTGCTCACCAAGACCCTGATCGCCGGGTCGCTGCTCTCCCTCACGGGCTGTGCCGCCACCGGCCCGGCACCTGCGGCTTCCGGGCCGGTTGCTCCGCCATCCTCCCCTGCCTCCGCTGGTGCGGCGGGCACGCCGAACGCCACCCCGGCCCGCCAGGTCGAGGGCAGCGTCGTGCGCTTCACCGCGCGCGGCGTCTCCGTGGACGTGGTCATCGGCGCCGACAACGCCACCACCCGCGACTTCCTGTCGATGCTCCCGCTGACCCTGACGTTGGAGGAGTTCAGCGGCCGCGAGAAGATCGGCTACCTGCCGCGCAAGCTCGACACCACCGGCTCGCCGGGATCGGACCCGGAAGACGGCGACCTCATCTACCTCGTGCCGTGGGGCAACCTCGGCTTCTACTACAACACCGACGGTATCGGCCACTCCGACCAGGTCATCCACCTGCGCAACGACGACGCTATCGCTCGACAGCGACTGTCTGCCGGTTCCTCAACCCCGAGAACAGCACGTCGTTATCCTGGGGGCGTGATCTTAGGTGATGATCCCCGCACGGCCGACACCCAAGTCTCCATCATCCCGGCAGCCGGCACGCAGGGCTTGACTGCCGTGGCTGACATCCGGCATGCCGACACGCAAATCTCCGGTTTCCCGCCTGTTGGCAGGCAGACCGCTCCGCTGGGCACGGGGCGCCAGGCCGTGCGGTTTGGCCGAGAGACCATGATCGCGGGCATCCTCCTCGGCCGTGCTCCACGCACGCTGAGCTCTCAGCATGCGAGAGCCTGGGCCACCAGCCTGCTGCAAACGCGGCTGCTGCCCTGGAAGAAATCGAAGAGGACGGCTGGCACACCACCAGTGGCCTGCTCGTCCAGCAGTACGCTCTCTTCCCCGACCGTGACTGGATCCTGTTGGGCGGGGTCGTCCGCGCACCCCGGCCGCGTGCGGCCACGGACGCGTACATGCTGACGTGGGCTGAGGAGGCGCTCGGCTTGGCCGATCCTCCGGCATGGCTGCCCGGACCGGAACATGACGGCACCTGGTATGCGGCCCTGCCCGACAAGAAACCCTAGGGTGTATGCCGTCACCTGTCGGATTGCCCGCTCCTGCTCCACCCGACCGGAATGACTTCCGCCATCATCAGCTTCACTGTCGAGGACCTACGCCGGGCGGCAGAAAGTTCCGGGCCGTCACCGTCACCGGCATGCAGAGGCAAAGGCGAGGCCCTGCCGCTGGCGAACAGGCGGGACCGGCCTGTTCAGGCGACGACAGGTTCGCCGCTCAGCGCGACACCGGCCCGGCGCAGTTCGTCCAGTGCGGTGCGCGTGGTGTCGGCAGCGACGCCGGCCGTGGCCTTCACGCCTGACACTGTCAGGCAGACAGTACGGCGTCGGCATGACGGACGACCCAACGACGCCTGATGCCGACCCGGTACCGCTCCGCCAGCGCCGGTGGGCCACCGCGACCCGCGAGATCCTCGACGCGGCACAGGAGTCGATCACGCTGCACAGTCCTCCACCACAAGGCGCCCGCCGATGGCCGCGCGACCGCCTGCGCCCGCAGGCTCGCAGCCGTCTTCCACCAGGAGTTGTTCGGTGCGTTCACTGACAAGCAACTGAGCCGCATCGAGGTTCCACCGCTGCCCCGCACTTCCTGCAACTGCCGCCCGAAGCGGTCGGCGGACTGCCGCCACAGGCCGCGCCGCCCTCTTCATCAGCGTTTGGGGCCACCTGCACGGCCTCGTGGTCCTGGAGGTGTTCGGGCACACCTCCTTCATCGGCCCGCTGCAGGCGGAGATCTTCCGCGGCGCCAGTGACAACCTCGCGTGGACGGTCGTGAGGGATATCCGTGGAGCCCACAGGAGAGGATCGGTGTCTGATGCCATGTGCTCGCCGACAATCTTCTCCGCTTCGACGTGGTCCTTCGCGGCAGCCGCATACGAGATCGCCGCCAAGGCGAACTCCAGTCGGTTCCTTGTCCCAGACCCATGCATGTGTCAGCTGGCGTCGAGATCGATGTTCTTCGCCAACCGTGCCGCCCCTCTCGAACTGCTCCGCGAAGTAGACGCTCAGCCGCTCGTACATGCCGGCGAACATCGCGGTGAAGGACGCTACAGGGGCTTCGTCGAGGTCCCGGCGCGCGCCGAGATGATGTCCATCGATGCTCGCCTGTAGCCCACCTCCGAAAAGCATCCTTGGCGGCGAACAGAGTGTGCCGGCGTACCTCCGCGCCGCGACGGCGTCGATGGCCGCCCGGACCGGTGTCATCCGTCGGTGGTGCGAGCGCTGGTGGTGAGGCCGGGCAGGACGAGGGTGAGCCAGCGGGTGCGGATTACTTGGGGCTGGTCGGTGGGCGCGGTGGAGAAGAGCAGGTAGATGTCGTCGACCGTGACGTCGGGGTGGACGTCTCCGTCTGCCTGCGCTGTTTGGATGAGAGCGGCCAGGGCTGCTTCGGCGCGGTATTCGTCAGTGCCGGCACCGGTGTCGGCACCGAGAGTGCGGGCGGCGGCTTTGACGGCGTGGTTGGTCGCGGAGGCTTCGACGACGCGGGCAAGGAAGGCCTTGATCTCGTCGAGGGCACGGGCGCCGGCGGTGACGCGGTCGCGGGCGGCCTCGGCGTCGGCGGCGACCTGGGCCGTGTACTCGGCGATGACGGCGGCGAGCAAGTCGGTCTTGGTCGGGAAGTGCCGGTACAGAGTGCCCACAGCCACTCCCGCGGCGGCCGCGATCTCGTCCATTCCGACGTCCGGTCCCCGCTCGGTGATCTGTGCGCGGGCGGCGGCCAGGATCTTCTTGCGGTTGCGGACGGCGTCGGCGCGTGGCGCTCGGGCTTGGGTCATGTGTCTCTCCAACGGCCGGGGATCTGCGCTTGCGTTAACGTGAACCATGGTTCATGATAAATAGTGAACCATCGTTCATCTTATCTTTCAGGGAAACGACATGACCACCAAGATCGCTCTCGTCACCGGCGCCTCTTCCGGCATCGGTGAGGCCACGGCGCTGAAACTGCAAGCGCTCGGCTACACCGTCTACGGCGCCGCCCGCCGTACCGACCGGCTGCAGAAGCTGGCCCCGGCCGGGATCCGGCCGCTGGCCATGGACGTCACCGACGAGGAGTCCATGCACGCCGGAATCAAGCACATCATCGCCGAGACGGGCCGCATCGACGTCCTGGTCAACAACGCCGGCTACGGCTCCTACGGCGCCCTTGAGGACGTGCCGATCGACGAGGGCCGCCGGCAGTTCGAGGTCAACGTCTTCGGCGCGATCCGCCTGGCGCAGCTGGTCCTGCCGTCCATGCGCACCCAGCGCAGCGGAACCATCGTGAACATCACCTCGATGGGCGGCAAGCTCCACACGCCGCTCGGGGGCTGGTACCACGGGACCAAGTTCGCGCTCGAGGCCCTGAGCGACTGCCTGCGCCTGGAGGCCAAACCCTTCGGCATCGACGTCGTCGTCATCGAACCGGGCGGGATCGCCACCGAATGGGGCGAGATCGCCGCCGACCACGTCGAGCAAACCTCCGGCAACGGTCCTTACGCCGCGCAGGCGAACGCCCTCGCCACGTCACTCCGCTCCGAGGCCAACGCGCGCCGCAACTCGCCACCGTCGGTCATCGCCGACGCGGTCGCCAAGGCCGTGACCGCCCGCCGGCCCAAGACCCGATACGCCGTCGGGTTCGGCGCCCGCCCCCTCATCGCCGCCCGAGCCATCCTGCCCGACCGCGCCTTCGACGCGCTCATCAGCCGTGCAGTCGGACTGCCCACCAAGGCGGCCTGACCCGCCGCCCGACCTCGCACTCCCTCTGGCACCGACCGGACCGCCACCCGCCCGGCGACCAACCGGACATCACCATGTCAGGCGCGGCGGCCACAATTCATCTGTCGAACAGGATCGCCCGCCACCGCGGGCGATCCGTACTGCTTCGGCGACCTGGTGGACCGACGCTGCCGCCGCCTTGCACCTGCCGCTCGACGTGACCGACAGGATTGCCGTCACCACGGCGATCACTGCCACGCGAAATGACCTGCCAAAAAGCAGCTGTGTCACGCCACATCGCGGCGGTGACACTTCTCGTCCCCCACCGTCTCACCGGTGCAGGAGAGATCTTTCTGCCCTACGCTGGGCGACGATCCTCATCGTCAACGGCAGCCGCGGGCGGGGTACGGCGCGGCCAGCGACGCCGAGCCGGAATCGTCCCTAGTGGCTTCGTCCCGTACGCCGACTCCGCCGACGCCGACACGTATACCTTCTCGTTGCTCGTGACACGTACCGTCATCATCACCGTGCCGCCGGCACAGCGGGCGGTGGGGTGGGTACCTTGAACGTGCCGAGCCGGGCCAACTGGTAGCTCAGTGCCCGCTCCGGCGCGTCGATCTGGTTCTGTGTGCCGAACTTCCCGGTTCGCGCCTTCTTCGCCTTGGTGAGCGCGGCTCGCATCGCGGACCAGGCTTCCTTCGGGTAGTCGCGTTTGTCGAGCGTCCTGGCGTACGCGATGGCCGCGTCGAGGTCGCTCGTGTCGAGCGGCAGGTTCTGCGCGGTCAGGGTGTCGCTGAGCAGGTAGTGGTCGAAGTCGACGTGTCCGCCCTTTTCGTGAGTGGCGTAGTTGAACAGGCCGACGCGGTGTCCCATGAAGTGGGCGAGGCTGCCGTCCAGGGTCTGCGGGCCGACCCGGTCCCCGAGCTGGGTCCACGTCCGCCCGTCGAGGCTGTAGTAGAAGGTCGTCCACAACTGCCCGGCCGGCGAGGCGAAGTCGAGATCCGCCTTCACGTGCACCTTGGTTGCCCTGCCGAGCGGCACCGTGGTGCCGGGCAGGAAGCTTTCGAGCGTGGCCTGGTCGAGGTCGACCGCGAACGGCTGCACGCGGTTGACGACGCCCAGCGTGTTGACGCCGCCTGCGCGCTTGACCGCCACGTACGAGAAGCCGCGGTTGTAGGCGGCCAGGCTGGCGACGTCGCCGTTCTTCATGCCGGAGATGTCCATCTTGGTTTCGACTGACTGCCGCGGTCCGAACGTACGCTGCGACAGCATGTTCCGCGCCTCCTCGAACCAGGCCAGTTCGGCCCGGTTGGAGAGCTTCGTGTAAACGTACTTGCCGGTGACGACTTTGCCGTTCGTCAGCCGCAGCCATCCGTCGCGGTCGGTGAGCGACCAGTACCGGTTGTCGGGAGCGTGGTTCCACTGCCACACCACGTCCAGTCGCGACCCGTTGGACCCGATCTCTTCCTCGGCCGGGTACTCGGCCGTCACCGGCTGCCCGACGATCGAGACGTCGTCGATCAGATACTCCACGCTGGATGAAGGTGGCTGTGGATTGGCCCGTGGCGTCTCCACCGTGAAGGTGAAGGCGTCCAGGTTCGCCGTCGCCGGCACGGTGTACTGTCCGGACACCGTCGTCCACTGCCCGACGGGCACGTTTCCGGACGCCATCACCTGAACGCCCGCACCCCAGTCCGCGGCAAGGTTGAACCGGATGATGTCCGGGCCCGACACGTATTTGATCTTCGCTGACACGGTGTAGGTCACACCGTGCTGCATCTTGCCGGTGAGTGCCTGGTTCGGGCCGGAGCCGTTGAGGGTGCGATCGCTCACCTTGAGAGCCGCCGCCCCGGAAGCGGGATCAACCGTGTCCCGGCTGAGCGTCGCGCCGTACCGCGCGCCCCATGGCGCGATCGCCGTGGCTTCGAACCCCGGGTTGTCCAGCAGTTCGACACCAATGAGCGTCTCGTCGTCATCGGGCGGCCGCGGGATCGTCCACTTCTCGTCCATGTACGCCTTGTGCGGTGCGTCGTTGACGAAGTCGTCCGAGGCGACGATGCTCTTCTCGCGTTCGAACGCCTCCCGCTCCGGGCCGAGCTTGATCGGCTTGTCGAACACGTCGTCCACCTTCACGACTCCGTTGTCGCCGAAGGTCGGCCATCCGTCCTGCCAGGTGGCGGGGATGAGTGCGGGGATGCGGCCGATCGGGAACGTGTCCCGGAAGAACATGCCGTACCAGCCGGTCCCCCCGCCCTCGCGCGAGATGGGTACGAGGCTGCCCTGGGCGAAGCCGCTCGAGTTGAGGACCCCGCGGGCCTCATAGGTGTTGACACCGCCCGCCGAGGTGTAGCGGCCGAGCAGCTCCTTGGAGCGAAGCATGACGACCTGGCGCCCCTGCCCGGGCGGCCAGGTGATGACGACCGCGTAGTAGTAGCCGTCGATGTGGTAGAACTGGGCGCCCTCGAACAGACCCCCGATGAACGGCTTCCCGGCGTAGTCGCTCGCGCGGAAGATGTTCGCGTAGTCCTGTTCGATGGCCGCCAGGTCGGCGTTGAGGCGCACAGCGCTCGTGCCACCGGAGCCGTAGAAGATGTACGGGGTGCCGTCGAGGTCGAAGAAGAGCGAGGGGTCGTGCAGGCCACGGCCGAGGGCCGTGCGCTCCCAAGCGCCGTTCTCGATGTCGTCGGTCCGGTAGACGTACGCGCCACCGAGGTTGTTGGTGTTGAAGACGACGTAGAACATGCCGTCGTGGTAACGCAGGGACGACGCCCACTGGCCCTGACCGTACGACGTTTGTCCGTTGCGCAGCGAGAAAGAGTCCCCGATGCTCGCCCGGTCGAAGACGTAGGTGACGATCTCCCAGTTCACCAGGTCGTAGGACTTCATGATGGGCGCGCCGGGACTCAGGTGCATCGTCGTACTGATCATGTAGTAGACATCCCGGCCCTCGCCGTTCTCGGCGGCCGGAACGCGCTCCACGCTGACGTCCGGCACGTCGGAGCCCAGCAGCGGCACGGAGTACGTGCCATCGCCCTTGTCGGTCGAGGTGTACGAGGGTTGTGGCGACCACTCGACGCCGGCCTTCGCCACACCTTCCGAGGAAACGAGAGCGGCGCCGAGGAACACGGCTACCGCTCCACCCGACGCCAAACGGCGCAGGCCAGATAAACAAACCCAAGGGTGTTAGCGTTAACAACCTGAGCCGTGGCGGGGCCCGGTACGTGCGCGACGGCACAGTTCACGATGTCATTCCTTCTTTCGACCACAAGGGATCAGCCCTTGAAAAGCCTTCCATGATACAAGCGACCAGGCGCCGAAGACGATCACGGTCGCCGCCCCCGGGGTGATGTACGGCACCAGCATCGACCTCCGCCAGAACGTCGATGCGGAGGTGCTCGCCAGCCGGGTTCCAGTCGAACAGCGCGACACGAAGGGAGCATCGCGATCACACCACTTGACGATTGCCGTCTTGATGCGCGGCCAGGGCAGCGTCCCATGCCTTGCTCGACTCTGGTGATCGCGTTCAGAAACTCCTGGCCGGTGGCCCAGCCACCCTGACCGATGAGGAGTCGGTGTAGGTCTGCCCGGTCGCCGCCCTCGATGAGCATCAAGTCTGGCACCTTGCCGGCGGCCGGCACCGTAGCCAGCGCCTGCGCCCTCTCGACCGCGGACGCCACTTCGGCGAGCTTCACCCGCACGCCCGGATTGGCCATCCGGTCACCCTTGACGGACTCCCTCTGGTTCCAGAACTCGAACGATTTGCCGTCCCCTGACGGCTGGGCTGAGGTATCGCCGCCTCCACAGGCGGCGGTACGGAAAGAGCCTCGGTGAACTTGACCGGTGTGGCGTTACGGAACTTCACAGATGGTCTCTTCCGGGGATTCGGAGCGAGAGGCGGCGATCATGGTGCGGGAGAGGGGCGAAAGTTGCTAAGCAAGTCTCGATCGTTAATGCCGGACCATACGTGCGAGTCTTGAAACTCGTCAAGAAGCGGCCCGCAAATCTGCCGAAACAAATCGGACATGAGCCGAAACCTTCTGGTGAGGCCGCCTGCCATGGCCGGCCGTAAGCACAGGCCGAATGCCTGCTGCGGCTGCCCTCCGGCGGCGATCTTCGCGGGCACCTACGGACAGGCCATGGGTATCTCTCGCCCAGGGCAACCGATAGAGAAACTTACTGTGAATCTGCCGAAATTAGTGAGCCTCAAGCTCCTTGACAGGCCGCGTTGAGGCCCCCTAGCGTGACGCCCATCACGGCCATGAGCACGGCTCGGGTATGTTGACGCCAACGATCGTGGTTCGCAGAGGTCCGCCTGATTCCGACACAGGAAGCGAAAGGACTGTCCATGCTGTCGCACGACTTCTGGAGGGGGAAGGGCGGGGTCTGCTCTGCCTTGCGGGCGGCGCCGGACTCACGCTGAGCCCTGGCTCCCCTGTCGGCCGGGCCTGCTCACTTGGGCCAAATCGCGCTGACTTCGCCGCCACTGCGGCTTTTGATGCCCGTTCCGTTGAGCGGCGCAAAGCCTCCACCGACATAGCGATGTGCCGTGCCTTTCGGCGTGCGCAGAGGCTGTTCAAGCCGTCCGCATACCTCCAGCAGACGCGACGTCACCGGAAAGGAGCGCCAATGCCCTCCCATGCCGAGCGCAATCTGCCGGTCATGGCCGACGTGGCCAGGCTCGCGGGCGTGTCGCATCAGGCCGTCTCGCGCGTGGTCTACGGCCATCTCCGCGTACGAGAGGAGACACGGGCCGGGTCCTGCAAACCAGCAACACCCTCGACCATCGCCGCAACATGACCATCCGGACGTTGGTAACCCGGCGCTCACGCAGGCTCGGCATCGTCAGCTTCGACCCGGCCCTGTACCGCCCTGCCAGCACCGTCTATGGCATCGAGCGAGCTGCCAGGGAAGCGGGCCATTTCGTCCGCATCGTGAGCCTGCGCACCATTGACCGGGCCGGCGTCAACGACGCCCTCGGCTACCTGGCTGAGCAGGGAGTGGACGGTGTCATCCTGGTCGCGCCGCAGCGCTCGGCGGCGCAGGCCCTCGCCGACCTGCCCGCGGACCTCCCCGCGGTGGCCGTCGAGGGCCGGCACGAAGGCGACGTGTCCGTGGTGAGTGTGGACCAGGTGGAAGGTGCCAGGCAGGCTACGGCTCACCTGCTCGATCTCGGCCACGAAACCGTCTGGCACGTCAGGGGGCCAGACGACTGGCTGGAAGCCGAAGAACGGGGCGAAGGCTGGCGAGCCGTTCTGTCGGCCGCCGGGCGAGCGATCCCCGAAGCGCTGGAAGGCGACTGGACCCCCAGATCCGGTTACCTGGCCGGCAAGATCCTGGCCGGACGCGTCTCCGACGTCACCGCGGTCTTCGTGGCCAATGACCGGATGGCACTCGGCCTGCTACGGGCGTTCTCGGAGGCCGGCGTCAAGGTGCCCGAACAGGTGAGCGTGGTGGGCTTCGACGACATTCCCGAATCGGCGTACTTCACCCCTTCTTTGACCACGGTCCGGCAGGACTTCGACGAGGTCGGCAGGCTAAGCGTCAAGGTGCTGCTCCAGCAGGTCGAATCGGCCGAGCCGTTGGGTCATGCCCGCCTGGTCGTTGCTCCTCGTCTCATCGGCCGGAACAGCACAGCGAGGCCGAGGCCCGCCTGACCTCTGGTTCATTGACTCCACCATCACAGAACGGGCGCGCCACACCACCGTCGGCGACAAGGAAGGCTGTCATGTCGACAAAGAATGTCAGCGCTCATCCTGATCACGATCGGGGCGCTGATAACGGCCGGCTGCGGAAGCGGCAGCAGCGGTGGTGGCGGCGGCTCGATCACCATGGGCTTCTCCCAGGTGGGCGCGGAGAGCGGGTGGCGCACCGCGAACACCAAGTCCGTGCAGGACTCGGCCAAGAGCGCGGGCATCACGCTCAAGTTCTCCGACGCCCAGCAGAAGCAGGAGAACCAGATCAAGGCCATCCGCTCCTACATCCAGCAGAAGGTGGACGTCATCGCCTTCTCGCCGGTGGTGGAGTCCGGCTGGGACACGGTGCTCAAGGAGGCCAAGGACGCGAAGATCCCGGTCATCCTGACCGACCGCGCCGTGGACTCCAAGGACACCTCCCTCTACAAGACCTTCCTCGGCTCGGACTTCGTCGAGGAGGGCAAGAAGGCCGGCCAGTGGCTGGTGAACGAGTACAAGGACGCCAAGGACCCGGTGAACATCGTCGAGTTGCAGGGCACGACGGGTTCGGCGCCGGCCAACGATCGCAAGTCCGGCTTCCCTAGGTCATCGGGGCCGATCCCAAGTTCAAGATCATCGCTTCGCAGACCAGTGACTTCACCAGGGCCAAGGGCAAGGAGGTCATGAAGGCGTTCCTGAAGTCGAACCCGGACATCGACGTCCTGTATGCCCACAACGACGACATGGGGCTGGGGGCGATCGAGGCGGGCAGCTCATGGACCTGGCCAAGAAGGTCGTCAAGGGTGAGCAGGTGCCGGCCCGCGTGGTGACCGAGGAGACCACGTTCACGCAGGACCAGGCCAAGCAGGTCCTGTCGTCCCGCCAGTACTGACCCGCCGTCCGGCTGGGATCCCTGGGGCGGGGAAAGGGGCGGGCCGCCTCCCCCCGGTCGTGATCATGCAGAACGCGGGGCTGCCCGAGGCCGGCGACTGTCGAACGGGCGGCGGCCGCAAGGGCCCGGCGATCATCGGGTTCCGGCAGGTCCTGGAGGAGCGTTGCGGGCAGGCGCGGGCGGACTTCCATCGGCTCGCGGCGGCGATCGTCCGGCCTCGGGCCGCGTCCTGGAAGGAGCTGTGGGACAAGACCGTCGCGGCCGAGACCGAACGCACCCGCGAGCAGCTCGCGGCCGTCGCGAGCGGCGATCCCGCCCACCTCGGGCAGGCCACCGTGGTAAGGACCACGCCCGGACCGGAGCCGCGCGCCTTCGGCATGTGCGGGCGGCTGCGTACCTGGACGCCACTGCCCTCCAATACGTGCGCCCGTTCTCAGGCGGGCGGTGGCGGACCGACCGTCTCCCGAACGATGACCCGGTTGATCAATCGTGCGGGGGGCTCCGGCGCGGGCTCGCCGCGTACCTGCGCGATGACCCTGGCCATGGCCTCCCGCCCCTGCACCTCCCTGTCCACGGCCACCGTGGACAGGGCGGGAGTGGCGAAGCGTCCCAGTTCCTCGTCGTCCCAGCCGAACACGCTGACCTCGCCGGGAACCCGCCAGCCGCGCGAGAGCGCTCCTCGTACGGCACCCATGGCCACATGGTCGTTCACGGCGACAACGGCGGTCACGCCGCACCCGTCCGGCAGCCTCCGTACGGCGTCGTAGCCGGATTGAGGGCTCCAGTCACCGAGGGCGACGCCGTACGAGTGAGCCGTAGGCGCTCGATCGTCTGTTCATGGACCAGCTTGCGATTACGGGCCGACGGCCGGCTCTGCGCGCCCGCGATGTGGAAGAAGACCCGATGGCCGAGCGAGGCGAGATATTCGACGATCTCCTGGATCGGGGAGGCGTCCCCGCGCAGCTTGTCATCGTAATCACCCGTGACGACGATAGGCAGCGGCGTCGATCTCCAGAGGTGTCATGCCCTCGTCGTGCGCGGCGGAGGTCCACGCCGACAGGCCATTGACGCAGAAGTGATCGATCACTAACCTACGTCAGCAAGCAAAGTGATCGATCACTTCTGCGCGGCGCCGTGATCGCTCTCCTTGGCCGAACACTGCGGCGCCACCCGTTATAAGGCGCCAGAAGACCAGCACGTCACTTGTCACTCTTCTCGACTTCGACCACCACCCCCGGACAGATCAAAGGAGACGAGGGTGCTTCGATCCCTTACATTCGTGGCGGTGCTCGCGCCGGCCATCACCCTGGCCGGGCCCGCCGCCGGCGCCGGCGCGGCCCCCCAACCGGATATCGACATCCAGCGGAGCCAGACGCATCAGACCATCGACGGATTCGGCTACTCCACCGCGTTCCAGCGCGCGACTCTCGTGCACAACCTGCCGGCGGACAAGCAGAAAGAGGTGCTCGACCTCCTTCTGGATCGCCGCAAGGGCGCCGCGCCCAGCATCCTGCGCCTCGGCATCGGCTCCTCGGCCACGAACGTCTACGACTCCATGCTGTCCATCCAGCCCGCGGACCCGGGCGGCCCGGACGCCCCGCCGAAGTACACCTGGGACGGCTGGGACAGCGGACAGGTGTGGTTCTCCAAGGAGGCCCAGCGGCGCGGGGTCAAGCGGTTCTACGCCGATGCCTGGAGCGCCCCCGGCTACATGAAGACCAACGGGACCGACGTCAACGGCGGCAACCTGTGCGGCCTGCAGGGCACAACCTGTGCCAGTGGCGACTGGCGCGCGGCCTACGCCCGCTACCTCGTGCAGTACGCGAAGTTCTACCAGCAGGAAGGCATCAAGATCTCCGACATCGCCTTCCTGAACGAGCCGGACTGGACCACCGAGTACGCCTCGATGCGCTTCACGCCGGCTCAGGCGGCCGAGTTCGTCAAGGTCTTCGGCCCTTACGCCGACCAGGCGGGCCTCAAGGTGGTCTGCTGCGAGTCGATCGGCTGGAAGAGCTCCGAGGCGTACGCCCAGGCCATCGAGAACGACCCCGAGGCGCGTAAACACCTGGACATCATGTCCGGCCACGGCTACGCCAGTGGAGCCGACTTCCCGCTGTCCACGTCGAAGCCCACCTGGATGTCGGAGTGGGCGCCGTCAAGCGTCGCGGACGGCTGGAACGAAGCGTGGGACAGCGGCAAGGTCACCGACGGCATCAACATCGCCGAACGCATCCACAACACCCTCGCCCTCTCCGGCAGCACCGGATTCGTCTACTGGCTCGGCGGCTCCCGTGGCAAGACCGCCGCGCTGATCCAGATCGACGACGCCAACGGCGGTTACCGCGTCTCATCCCGGCTCTACGCCTTCGCCGCCTACAGCCGCTTCATCCGTCCGGACGCCGTACGTCTCGGGGTGAACAGCGCCGGCGACGGGCTCAAGGTCTCCGCGTACCGCAACACCGACGGCACCGAAGTGGTCGAGATCCTCAACACCTCGCACGAGTCCGTGACCACCACCGTCGACCTGAAGCGCCCCGCTGCCTACCTGACCGACTCCACTCACAACCTGGAGCGGGACCAGGCGCTCGTCTCCAAGCGCGGGCCCCACACCTCTGTCACGCTCGCGCCGAGGTCGCTCACCACGCTGGTCAGCAGCCACCCGCAACACGACTGACAGTGATGAGTTTGACCCAACGACTGACTGGCCTGCGTACGCGGTGACCGTTGCGCGAGCGGCAGCATGTGCCCCACGCCCGCCATGCCCCTGACGGTGACTGGAGTCGGCGGCGTGGTGCCACTCCAGCAGCCGAACGGCTGGTACGCCTGGGTGTAGTCAGGCCCCTGCATGGCGCGGGCGCTCGGTCCCGTCCCGTTCATGCATCGTCGCCCCAAGGCCGCCGTTTCCCAGCAGGAAGGCCAGGGCGGGGCCCGTGAAGGATGGCAGGAGAACGTCCTCGCCGCCCTTCATCAACCGTCCTCGTCCTTGTCCTGGCCATTGGAGCCCTCGACGTCTCCCAGCACCGACCGAAGCCAGCTCTCGGTCGTGCCGATGTGCATGAGAGCCGCGGCCTGGGCGAGCGGCGCGTCGCCGGCGGCCAGGGCGTTGTAGATCGCCTCGTGCTCGGCGATGGTCTTGCGTGAGCTGCCGGCCTCGACCGTGCCGCGCCACACCCGCATCCGCAGCGTGCGGCCGGAGATTCCGTCGAGCATGGTGGACAGCGTCTCGTTGCCGGTCGCCCGCACCACGGCGCGGTGGAAGGCGGCGTCGTGGTGGTTCAGCTTCTCCACGTCATCGCAGGCGGCGCGCATCGCGTTCAGGTGCTCGCCGATCTCGTCGAGTTGCTCGGCGGAGATCTGGGACGCGGCCAGGGCGGTCGCCGCGGGCTCAAGCATCCGCCGTACCTGGACGATCTCCAACAAGGTGTCGTCGCGCAGCAGCTCGACGGCCAGCCCCAGCCCTTCCAGCAGCAGCCGCGGTTCCAGACTGGTCACGAAGGTGCCGTCGCCCCGCCGTATGTCGAGCACCCTGGCCACGACCAGCGCCTTTACCGCTTCGCGCAACGGGTTACGGGAGACGCCGAGCTGGGCGGCGAGCTGATGCTCTGGTGGCAGCCGCGTCCCCGGGGGCAGTTCGCCCGACTGGATGAGCGCCCGGATGCGGGAGATCGCCTCGTCGGTCAAGGACATGTGCGCGACCTCCGGGCGTGGAGTCGCTCGATCGGCACGCGAGTCATATTGGGAAACATAACAGACATCCCATGTTCGGGAGAGAGCCCAGCTTGTCGGTCAGCAGACATGGGTTGTCTGTCCCTCAGGTCTCCGGAGCAGCGGAGGGCCGCCACGCCATTTTCCTGATTTTTCCGGATAGGTCTGGACACATCACCTCGACGGAGATACAAAGACATCCCATGTCAATGCGGTGAAGGTCTCTTCATCTCCCGGAAACGTCCCATGGAGGTACGCCTTCGTGCGCAAGCATCACCAGAGCTGGACACCATGACCGAGCTGATCACCGCGGTCGAGGCCTACGACATCCGGTTCCCCACCTCACGGCACCTCGATGGCTCCGACGCCATGAACCCCGAGCCCGACTACTCAGCCGCCTACGTGATCGTGCGGACCGGCGGCGGGCAGGAAGGGCACGGGCTCGCCTTCACGGTCGGGCGTGGCAACGAGATCGCCGTCGCCGCTGTGGAATCGCTGGCGCAGCTGGTCACCGGGCTGCCCGTGGCCGAGGTGCTCGGCGACCTCGGCGGGATGTCCCGCCGGCTCACCGGCGACAGCCAGCTGCGCTGGCTCGGCCCGGAGAAGGGCGTCATCCACATGGCGGCGGGAGCCGTGCTCAACGCTCTGTGGGACCTTCGCGCGCGCAGGGCGGGCAAGCCGCTGTGGCGGCTCCTGTCGGAGCTGCCGCCGGAGGAGATCGTCGACGTCGTGGACTTCCGCTACCTGGAGGACGCGCTCACCCGAGAGGAGGCGCTGGCCATCCTGCGCACCGCCGAGCCGGGCCGCGCCGAGCGCCGAGCGCGCCTGCTGGCCGAGGGATACCCGGCCTACACCACCACTCCTGGCTGGCTCGGCTACACCGACGACAAGCTGGTCCGGCTGGCCGAGGAGGCGGTCGCCGACGGGTTTCGCCAGATCAAGCTGAAAGTCGGCGCCGACCAGGCCGAGGACGTCCGGCGCGTACGGCTCGCCCGCGAGACCGTCGGCCCCGATGTACGCATCGCCGTGGACGCCAACCAGGCCTGGAATGTCGGCCAGGCGGTCGAGTGGCTGGCCCCGCTCGCCGAGTTCGACCTGTACTGGATCGAGGAACCCACCTCGCCCGACGACGTGCTCGGTCACGCCGCCATCCGGAAGCAGGTGGCGCCCATCAAGGTCGCCACCGGCGAGCACACCCACAACCGGGTGATGTTCAAACAGTTCCTGCAGGCGGGCGCGATCGACATCCTGCAGCTCGACGCGGCCAGAGTCGCCGGGGTCAACGAGAACATCGCCATCCTGCTGCTGGCCGCCAAGTTCGGGGTGCCGGTGTGCCCGCACGCGGGCGGTGTCGGCCTGTGCGAGATGGTCCAGCACCTGTCGATGTTCGACTACGTGGCCGTCAGCGGCACCGCCGAGGATCGCGTCATCGAGTACATCGACCATCTGCATGAGCACTTCACCGACCCGGTCGTGATCCGAGACGGCCGGTACGTCGCCCCCGAACGGCCGGGCGGGGGCGCTGAGATGCGTCCGGCATCCCGCGCCGAGTACGCCTATCCGCACGGCCCGCAATGGGCCGCCGACACAGTCGCCGATGGGGTGGATGGGCTGTGACGGACGCCCTCGGCGGGCTCGCGGCCGTCATCACCGGCGGCGCCGCCGGCCTGGCCGGGGGCAGCATGCGCGGGCTCCGGCCGCGATCCAGGACAGGAAAGGAACAGCCATGAGACGAGGACTCGCCGCGGGGGCGGCCGTCGCCCTGTTAGCCGGCCTGGCCACCGCCTGCGGGAGCAGCGGGACGAGCGGGGGCAGCGGCACCGCCGCCTCAGGAGGCGGCAAGCCGGTCGTCGGGGTGGACTACCCCCGCTCCGACACCGACTTCTGGAACTCCTTCATCAAGTACGTCCCCCAGTTCGGCACCGAGAACGGCCTCGAACTGAAGACCTCGAACTCCCAGAACGACGTCTCCAAGCTCACCGCCAACGTGCAGAGCTTCATCAGCCAAGGCGTCAAGGGCGTGGTCATGGCGCCGCAGGACACCGCCGCCGTGGCGCCCACCCTCCAGCAGCTCAATGCCAAGAAGATTCCCGTCGTCACGGTCGACACCCGCCCCGAGCAGGGCGACGCGTACATGGTCGTACGCGCCGACAACCGGGCGTACGGCGAGAAGGCGTGCAAGTTCCTCGGCGAGAAGCTGTCCGGCAAGGGCAAAGTCGTGATGCTCCAGGGCGACCTGGCCTCCATCAACGGCCGCGACCGCACCGAGGCGTTCAATGCCTGCATGAAGGCGAGCTACCCCGGCATCACGGTGTTCGGCGAGGCCACCAACTGGGACGGCGCGCTCGCCTCGCAGAAGCTCCAGACGCAGCTCACCGCCAACCCCGACATCAGGGGCGTCTACATGCAGTCGAGCTTCGCCCTGTCGGGCACCCTCCAAGTGCTCCAGCAACGTGGCCTGCTCGTCCCCCCGAACAACCCCAAACACGTCTTCGTCATCTCCAACGACGGCATCCCCCAGGAGCTGAAGGAGATCGCCGCGGGCAACATCGACGCCACCGTCTCCCAGCCGGCCGACCAGTACGCCAAGTACGCGCTGCAGTACGCCAAGGCCGCCATCGACGGCAAGACCTTCAAGCCCGGCACGACCGACCACGACAGCACCATCATCCAGGTGCGCCCGGGCCTGCTGGAGGATCAGCTCTCCGCGCCGCTGGTCACCGCCGACGGCGGCACCTACGGCGGCGTCCCGAGCGTCAAGCATGACGACTCCTCGCTCTGGGGCAACAACCTTGGCAGGTGACCAGGCGGCCGCGCCTGTCGTCGAGGCGGTGGGCGTCACCAAGAGATACGGGGAGACCGTCGCGCTGGACCGCGCCGGAATCCGGATCATGCCCGGCCAGACCCACGCGCTGGTCGGCCGCAACGGAGCCGGGAAGTCCACTCTGGTCTCGATTCTCACCGGGCTCCAGGCCCCCGACGACGGCGAGGTGCGGTTCGGCGGCGAACCCGCCCCACGCCTCGCCGACCGCGATGCCTGGCGGGAGCGGGTGGCGTGCGTCTACCAGAAGTCCACGATCATCCCCGAGCTGACCGTGGCGGAGAACCTCTACCTGCACCGGCACGACCTGAACCGGTTCGGGCTGGTCCGCTGGAGCGCATTGCGGCGCAAGGCGGCCGAGCTGCTCGCCACCTGGTCGGTGGACGTCGACGTCCGCCTGCCGGCCGGCGAGCTGGACGTCGAGCAGCGGCAGTTCGTGGAGATCGCCCGTGCGCTGTCCTTCGGCGCCCGCTTCATCATCCTCGACGAGCCGACCGCTCAGCTCGACGCCGCCGCCATCGCCCGGCTGTTCACCCGTATCCGCGCCCTGCAGGAACAGGGAGTGACCTTCCTGTTCATCAGCCATCACCTTCAGGAGATCTACGAGATCTGCGACACGGTCACGGTCTTCCGCGACGCCCGGCACATCCTGACCACCGCGGTGGCCGACCTGCCGCACGCCGATCTGGTGGCGGCGATGGCGGGAGAGGCCGCCGGCCTGGCAACGTCGTCCTCCCGGGCGGCCGTACCCGCCGGCGCCGGTGTGGCGCTCGGCGTGCGCGGCCTGTCGTACGGCGACGCCTACCGGGAGATCGACTTCCAGGTCCGGGCCGGGGAGATCGTCGGCCTGGCAGGCGCGGCCGGCAGCGGCCGTACCGAGCTGGCCGAGACCGTCGTCGGGTTGCGGGCAGCCGATTCAGGCACGATCCAGGTCGCCGGGCGTGCTCCCCGTCCCGGCAGCGTGCCCGACGCGCTCGCCGCGGGCATCGGTTTCGTCCCCCGCGACCGGCACCACCAGGGGTTCGTCCCGATGATGTCGATCGCCGACAACGCCACCATGACCGTCCCCGAGCGGCTCGGAGAGGCCGGCCTGATCAGCGGCCGGCGGCGCGACCGGCTGGCCCGGACCTTGATCGCCAACCTGGCGATCAAGACCCCCGGTCCCGGCCTGCCCGTGATGGGCCTGTCCGGCGGCAATCAGCAGAAGGTCGTCATGGCCCGGGCGCTGGCCTCCGATCCCCGGCTGCTGGTGCTGATCACTCCCACCGCCGGGGTGGATGTGAAGTCCAAGGAGTTCCTGCTCGGCAAGGTCGAGGAGACGGCCGCCAAGGGGACCGGCGTGTTGATCGCCTCTGACGAACTCGACGACCTGCGGCTGTGTGACCGCCTGCTGGTGATGTTCCAGGGCCGTGTCGTCGCGGAGATGGCCGCCGGCTGGCACGACCACGACGTGGTGGCGGCCATGGAAGGAGTCCGGCTCGATGCCTGAGAAGACCCTCGAGCCCGCCACCGAGAGCGCCGTCCCCGAGCGGAGACGGCCACCGGTGCGGCTCGCCCGGCTGCGCGATTTCGCGCTGATCCCCGCGATCATCGTGATCGCCGTCGTCGGCCAGATCGTCAACCCGATCTTCCTCCAGGGCGACAACCTGATCAACATCCTGCAGACCATGTCGGAGATCTCGCTCCTGGTTCTGGCCCAGACCATCGTGCTGGTCGCCGGCAAGATGGACCTGTCGCTGGAGTCGACGTTCGGCCTCGCGCCGGGCGTGGCCGCCTGGCTGACCGTCGCCGCCGGCTCCGGCGCCGGGCTGGGCCTGTTGCCGGGCGCCTGGTCGATCCCGGTCACGCTGGCCGTCGGGGCGCTGATCGGCGTGATCAACGCGCTGTTGATCGTGCGGTTCGGGCTCAACGGCTTCATCGTCACGCTCGGCATGCTGATCGTGCTGCGCGGCCTGCTCACCGGCATCTCCGGCGGCCAGACCTTCTTCAATCTGCCGCCGTCGATGCTCTACCTCGGCTCGGCCATGTGGCTGGGCGTACCCGCCTCCATCTGGCTGTGCCTGCTGCTGTTCGCCGCCGGCATCGTGCTGCTCGGCTTCACCAGGTACGGCCGTGCCCTGTACGCCATCGGCGGCAACGTGGACGCGGCCAGGGCGGCCGGTATCCGCACCGACCGGGTGCTGTGGACCGCCCTGGTGGGTGCCAGCCTGCTCGCCGCGCTCGGCGGCCTGCTGATGTCGGGGCACCTCGCCTCTGTGGCGGCCGCGCAGGGCGACGGCGCCATCTTCACCGTGTTCGCCGCGGCCGTGATCGGCGGCGTCGGGCTCAACGGCGGCAAGGGCACGATGTTCGGCGCGTTCACCGGCATCCTCCTCCTCTACATGATCCAGAACGTCCTCACCCTGGCCGGCGTGCCCGCCCAATGGATCCAGGCTCTCAACGGCGCCATCATCATCATCGCCCTCGTCCTGTCCCGGCTCACCGGAGGCAAGGTCCAGGAATAGTCCACCGAGGGCGCCCCTTCCCCACGCGCCGGCCACCGGCGGCGATGGAGCCGGCGCAGGGAAGACAATCGCCGATGAGGTCAACGCGGCCATCGAGTAGGCTCTGAATCATGGGTCCTCCTCGCGGGCGATCCGTGAGCATCTGGGACATCGCGCGGGTGGCCGGCGTCTCTCAACAGACCGTCTCCCGGGTCATCAACGGCAAGGCCCGGGTCAGCGAGCCGACCCGGGCCAAGGTCCTGAAAGTCATCGACGATCTCGGCTACCGCCCCAACCGGCTCGCTCAGACGTTGGCCGGCGGCCCAGCCCGCGCGGTGACCGTGCTGACCTCCGACACCGCCCTGTACGGCGCGGCCGCCACCTTGCGCGGCATGGAGGAGGCGGCCAGGGCGGCCGGTTTCTCGGTGGGAATCAGCGTGCTCGACGCGGCCTCCCAGCAGACGGACATCGCCCTGAGGCTCAATCGGCCAGGGGAGCCGGTCATGGTGATCGCCTTCGATGAGGCGGGAATGAGCGCGCTCCGCGCGCTGCCGCCGGACGTCCCGGTGGCGGCCGCCGTCGAATACCGCTCCGACGACGACCCGGACGCCGACCCGTGGCAGGTGTGGCTGGACGATCGGGCCGCCGCCGCGCACGCGACCCGCTACCTGCTGAGCCTGGGGCACCGAACCGTCCACTACCTGGCCATCCCCTCCTCCACCAGTCCGCTCGCCCAGCGGACCAGAGGATGGCAGGATGCGCTGCGTGATGCCGGACTCCCCGTTCCCGAGCCGTTGCAGGGCGGCTGGACCCCCCGCTCCGGCTATCTCTCAGTACGGTCCTTAGTGGCCGACCGCTCCGTGACCGCCATCCTGTGCGGCAACGACGATCTCGCGCTGGGCGTCATGCGAGCTGCGCGCGAAGCCGGGCGAGACATCCCCGGCGACCTCAGTGTGGTGGGCTTCGACGACTCCCCGCCCGCGGCCTACCTCAACCCCTCACTCACCACCGTCCGGCTCGACTTCGAAGGACTCGGCCGAGCCTGCTTCGGTCTGCTGTATCGCAGGCTGGCGCCGGAGTCCGCGCCGGCCGTCCCCGAGTGGAGCGAGCCGGAGCTCATCGTGCGGGAGAGCAGCGGCCCAGCACGGGCCTGACCTGCCCAGGACCCGCGAGCCCGGGCTGATCCGCGGTCGCCGCGCGGTCGCTGCACCGCGGGAGCACAGGGGCTATGTGAGCGGTAACGCACTCTGCTGGATGAAAGATTCACGACCGACCATTCGGCCAAGTGCTCCCGGCCGTCTTCCGGACATGCTCTTTCCCCCTCTACTACCTGGCCGATGCGGGGGCCGACCACACCTCCCCCGCACGACGATGTGCCGCTTCAACTGGACTTTCGGCAAGTTCGGCAAGAATGGCGGGACAGACCATCGGAACTGTCGCCATCATCCAAGATCTCAGCCGTCTGTCAGCGGAAGATCCGAAGCTTGCGGGGGAGTTGACGCGAATTTATGTTATCGCTAACACCACCTCTGGAGAGGTACCGCCCATGGCATCGTCATCATTCCCGTTCAGTCGCCGCAGGCTGCTCACCACTGCGGGAATCGCCACGGCCGGCGGCCTGCTGGGCGTCGGCACCGCGCGAGCCATCAGTGCTCCGAGCAGCTACACCCCGACCTGGTCATCGGTCGACCAGCACCCGCCGGCGCCGGAGTGGTTCCAGGACGCCAAGTTCGGCATCTACTTCCACTGGGGCGTCTTCAGCGTCCCCGCGTTCGCCAACGAGTGGTATCCGCGCAACATGTACAACAACGGTTCAAATGAGAACAATCACCATAAGAGCGTCTTCGGTGATCCCTCGGCGTGGCCGTACCACAACTTCATCAATGGCGCCCGCGACAAGGCAGGCAACTGGGTGCAGTTCGCGCCGAAGCTGAAGTCCGCCGGCGGCAACTTCGACCCCAACGAGTGGGCCCAGCTGTTCGCCGACGCCGGTGCCAGATTCGCGGGACCGGTGGCCGAGCACCATGACGGTTATTCGATGTGGAACAGCAGGGTGAACGAGTGGAACTCGGTGGCCACCGGGCCCAGGCTCGACCTGCTGCGGTTACACGCCGACGCCATCCGGGCCAAGGGCCTGAAATTGCTGGTCTCCCTGCACCACGCGTACAACTTCACCGGCTTCTACCAGTGGGTGCCGTCGCAGTCCACCACCACCCTCCGGAAGCTGTACGGCCAGCTCGACAGGGCCACGGAGAACCAGCTCTGGTACGACAAGCTCAAGGAGGTCATCGACGGCTACCAACCCGACATCATCTGGCAGGACTTCAACCTGAACCAGCTCCCCGAGTCCCAGCGCCTGAACTTCCTCGCCTACTACTACAACCAGGCCATCGCCTGGAACAAGGACGTGGTCGCCACCTACAAGGACGGGTTCAACACCAGGGGCGAGGTCTTCGACTACGAGCGCGGCGGGCCGGCGGACATCCAGAATCCCTACTGGCTGACCGACGACAGCATCTCCAGCTCCAGCTGGTGCTACACCGTGGGCATCGGTTACTACTCCCTCGACGCCATGCTGCACGCGCTGATCGACCGGGTCAGCAAGAACGGCAACATGCTGCTGAACATCGCCCCCATGGCCGACGGCACCATCCCGTCCGGCCAGCGATCGATCCTGCTGGGCATCGGGGACTATCTGCGGCGTTTCGGCGAATCCATCTACGCCACCCGAGCCTGGACGAGCTACGGCGAGGGCCCGACCAAGATGGGCGGCGGTTCCTTCGTCGAGCCACGACCGGGAACCAACCGGGACATCCGCTTCACCCGCAGCAAGGACAACACCGTGCTGTACGCCACCGTGCTGGGCTGGCCCGGCAGCACCCTGGACATCACGACGCTGAACTCGAACCGGATCAACCTCGGCAACCTGGCCTCGACGCAGCTCCTGGGCTCCACGGCCGGCTCGTACATCAACCTGCCCAGCCGCACCCAGGACGGGTCCGCCCTGCACATCTCCATGCCCTCGTCCACGGCGCCGTTCAGCGCCCCGGCGTACGTGGTCAAGCTGTCCTTCAACGGCCAGATCCCGACCCTGGGCTCGGGTCCCCTCCCGACCACCTGGGTGAGGATCACCAACGTCACCACCAACCTCGCCCTGGACAGCGGCGGCAACGTCGCCGCCGGCTCGGCGCTGAAGCAGTGGAACTACGACGGCAGCACCAACCTGCAGTGGCAGCTGGCGGACCTGGGCAACGGCTGGTACCGCATCACCAACCGTACCAACAGCATGGTGGCCGACAGCTGGGGCAACACCGCGAACGGCGCCTCCTGCATGCAAGCAGCCTGGAACGGCGGCAACAATCAGCAATGGAGACTCAACAACCTCGGCAACGGCCGCTACCAGATCATCAACCGCGGCACCGGCACCGCGCTGGACAGCGGCGGCAACACCACCGTCGGCTCCAACGTGAAGCTGTGGAGCCCCGACTCCAGCACCAACCTGCAATGGACCATCACCGCGGTCTGACCGGCCCCCGAGCACTTCGACCTGCTCGGGCCTGGACGAGCTGATCCACCGCCCCGAGACGTGCGCCCTGCCCTATCAGGCGGCGGTGCAGGTCGCGCCGTTGAGAGTGAATGAGGTCGGCTTGACGGTGTTTCCGGTGTGGGTGGCCTGGAAGCCGATGCTGATCGATGCGCCTGGAGCGATGCCGGCGTTGTACGAGACGTTCCTGGCCGTCACCTGACCGGAGGCGGGCGAGTACGTGGCGTTCCAGCCGGAGGTGATGGCCTGCCCGCCGGGCAGGGTGAAGGCCAGGGACCAGCCGTTGATCGCGGCGGTGCCGGTATTGGTGACGGTGATGTCCGCGGTCAGACCGCTGCTCCAGGAGTTGACGGTGGTGGCGACCCGGCAGGCTCCGGTCCCCGGGTCCGGATCAGGGTCCTGGCCGCTCTGGAACTGGGTGAAGAACTTCCACACCTCTGCCGGGACCCAGGTCCGCGAGCCGCTGTCGCCGCCGGCCCCGTCCTGGGGTGCGGCGATGTGACCTTCGTCGAAGGCCGCCCAGACGACCGGATGCCCGGCCGAGCACCCTGAGTACGTGGTGACCCTGTGCGTCAGGCTGCCCTGTGCCGGCTCGGGCGGGTTCTGGGCGGTGCAGCCGTTGTTCCTGACGAACCGGTCACGAAGGGACCGTCCAGCGGAGATGTTGTCCCTGATGCCATGTACCCCGAGGTATGCGACGGGCTGAGTGCCACCGCTGCACCCGCTGATCTGTCCTGGGGCGGATTGGACCGCGACCGCGCGGAAGACGTTCGGCCGGGCGCATGCCAGTGCGAAGCTCATGGCTCCGCCGTAACTGAAACCCACGGCGAAGCGCTGCGTCGTGTCGACGCAGAGACCCGCTTCGATCTGCCTGATCATGTCGTCCACGAAGGTCACGTCTTCGCCTCCGGCGTTGGCCCAGCCATTGTCGAGGCCCTGAGGTGCGACGAAAATGGTGCTGTTGTTCGCCAGCCGCTGCAGGCCGTAGTAGGCCCAGACGTCCCGTTGCACGGTCTGGCCCGTGGCCACATCCGTGGCGGTGCCGCCCCACCAGTGGAGACCGAAGATCAACCGATAAGGGTGGCTGCTGTCGTAGTTGTCGGGGATCCGCAGGATGTAAGTGCGGCTCTTGCCGCTGCTCTGAATCTGGTTCGTGCCGTTGCTCAGCGTCGGGGCCTTCCCGCACCCGGCCGTCGCCGCAACGGTGCTGGACAGCGTGGTTGTGCTGGAGTCCGCACTCATAGCCGGTCGCCCCGCGCCCAGGACGAGCAGCAAGGCGATCGCGATGGCGGTGAAGAAGGATCTATGCCGTGACAGGGAAACCATCTATTGCTCCTTCCAGGGCGGTATGTGATCGATAACACTTGGGGCCGGTGTAGCGGAGCAAATATGACGCCGGTGAGGCCTGTCAAGATCGAGCTCTCTCCCTCTGCGGACCGCTCTCCCGGCAGCACCCGTTCCGCACGTTTTTGACCAGGGATGCGGTTCTGATGGCCGCCGACGAGCCACGATGAAACTTTCAGCGCGCCTTGACAATGCGACAGGCGCGACCCTACATCGTGGTGTTACCGATAACGCGTCTCCGGATCGGCTCCGAGTAATTCCGCCGGATGCCGCCCGACACGGCAGGGCGCCCGCCGCGAGCGCATGCCGGCCTGAGGGCGCCTGCAACCCCCCGGCGGCTGTTCCTCCCATCGACGTACGCCGACCTCGGATCGGCAGAGAGAGTTGCACGATGTCAAGACGTAGACCCTTGTTGACCGCCTTAGCGGTCGTGGCGCTTGCCGTCCTGGTGACCACCGGCGGCCCGGCACTGAGCGCCAGCCTCGGCACGACCACCACACCCGCGGTCAGTGCCTTGGCGGCGACTGCGGGATGTGGCAAGGCACCCGGGCTGGCGAGCGGTACGCACTCGATTCAGAGCAGCGGTAAGAATCGCAGCTACATTCTGAAGGTCCCCGACAACTACGACAGCAACCACCCCTATCGGTTGATCTTCGGTCTCCACTGGCTGGGTGGAACCGCTACCGATGTGGCCACGGGCCAGACCGTGCAACGGGACGTCTGGGCCTACTACGGCCTGCAGCGGCTGGCGAACAACAGCACGATCTTCGTCGCGCCACAGGGGCTCAACAACGGCTGGGGCAATTCCAACGGTGAAGACCTGACCCTCGTCGACGACCTGGTCAGGCAGATCGAGGGAGCTCTCTGCGTCGACACCACGCAGCTGTTCGCCACGGGTTTCAGCTACGGCGGCGCCATGTCGTACGCGATCGCGTGCGCCCGGGCGAACGTCTTCCGCGCGGTCGCGGTCCAGTCCGGCGGCCAGCTCAGCGGGTGCAGCGGCGGCACCCAGCCCATCGCCTACATGGGGATCCACGGCATCAGGGACAACGTGCTCAACATCTCCGGCGGACGCTCCCTTCGTGACCGGTTCGTCAGGAACAACGGCTGCAACGCCCAGAACCCGCCCGAGCCTGCACAGGGCAGCCTGACGCACAGAGTCACCACCTACTCCGGGTGCTCGGCCGGGCATCCGGTCGTCTGGGCCGCGTTCGACGAAGGTCACATCGCCGCACCCCAGGACGGGGCCGGCGGCGACAGCGGCTCCAGGACCTGGGTCCCGGCAGAGGTGTGGAAGTTCTTCACCCAGTTCCAGAGCGGCCCGACACCGACACCCACGCCGACACCGACACCGACGCCGACACCCGTTCCGGGGGCGTGTTCGGCCACGATCGAGACGGTCAACAGCTGGGACGGCGGGTTCCAGTCGACGGTGACGGTCCGGGCGGGCAGCGCGCCGATCGACGGCTGGAGCGTGAAGTGGACCTGGCCCGGCGGGCAGAGCATCAGCAGCCTGTGGAACGGCACGCAGAGCAGCTCCGGCTCCGCCGTGACGGTCCGCAACGCCTCCTACAACGGCTCCATCGCCGCGGGCGCGTCCATCACCTTCGGCTTCACCGCCAACGGCACCGCGGCCACCCCCACCGCCACCTGCACCAGCCCCTGACCTCGCGTTCAGGTCGGCCGTCCCGATGCGGCAATTCACACACCTTTAGGAGGGTCCTTGCGCAAGGTGGGAATTCTTCTCGCCGCCGGCATTCTCGTAGGCGGTTTGATCGCCCTGGAGGACCAGGCAGGTGCCCTGGACAACGGGGTGGCCCGCACGCCCCCCATGGGCTGGAACAGCTGGAACACCTTCGGCTGCAACATCAACGAGACGCTGATCAAGCAGATGGCCGACGCCATCGTCAGCTCCGGCCTGCGCGACCTCGGCTACGAGTACGTCGTGGTCGACGACTGCTGGTTCAACCCCACCCGCGACTCCGCGGGGAACCTGCAGGGCAATCCGTCGCGCTTCCCCAGCGGGATGAAGGCCCTCGGCGACTACCTGCACGCCAAGGGGCTGAAGTTCGGCATCTACCAGGTGCCGGTGGACAAGACCTGCGCCCAGTACTTCGGCAGCTACCCCGGCGCGACCGGAAGCCAAGGGCACGAAGTCCAGGACGCCAAGCAGTTCGCCGCCTGGGGCGTGGACTACCTGAAGTACGACTGGTGCTCCCCCAACGGCACCATCGACGACCAGGTCCGTACGTTCGCGAAGATGCGTGACGCGCTGGCGGCGACCGGGCGGCCGATCGTCTACAGCATCAACCCGAACAGCATCCACGCCAAGACCGGGCCGCAGCGCAACTGGGGAGACGTCGCCAACCTGTGGCGGACGACCGAGGACATCACCAACAAGTGGGACACCGGCCAGACGAACGGTTACCCGATGGGCATCCAGAACATCGTCAACGTCACCGTCCCGCTCGCGTCGTACGCCAAGCCGGGCGCGTTCAACGACCCCGACATGATGGAGATCGGCCGGGGCGGCATGACCGACACCGAGATGCGCAGCCACTTCGCCCTCTGGGCGATCATGGCCTCGCCACTCATCGCCGGGAACGACCTGCGCACCATGGATGCGGCGACGACGACCATCCTGAAGAACCAGAACCTGATCGCCATCAACCAGGACCCGCTCGGCCTGCAGGCGCGCCAGGTCAGCAACGACGGAACCCGGCGCGTGCTGGCCAAGAAGCTCGGCAACGGCGACGTCGCGGTCGCCCTGTTCAACCAGGGCGGCAGTACGACCACGATCAGCACCACCGCGACGGCGATCGGCCTGGCGGGCGATTCGTTCACCCTGCGCGACGCGTGGACGAACGCCGTCAGCAGTAGCACGGGCACCATCTCGGCCGCCGTGCCGTCGCACGGCACCGTCGTGTACCGGGTCAGCGGCGGCACCTCCTCATCACCGACGCCCACGCCGAGCGGCTGCACGGCGACGTACCGGCTGGTCAACGACTGGGGCACCGGCTTCCAGAGCGAGGTGACCGTCAGCAACAACGGGCCATCCGCGATCGACGGCTGGACCGCCAAGCTGACGCTGGCCGGCGGCCAGACCATCACCAGCCTGTGGAACGGCGTGAACACCGGCACCAGCGGCGCGATCACCGTCAAGAACACCCCTTACAACGGCACCATCGCCGGCAATGGATCGGCGACGTTCGGATTCACCGCCAACGGCAGCGGCTCAACCACCCCCACCGGCATCACCTGCACGACCCCGTGACCGAACGCCGGTCGAGCGGGGAGCGGCCGGCGTCCTCTGCGGGCGAAAACCCCGCCCGCGGAGGACGCCACATCCGAAGGAAGGTAAGCAGGCATGCGACCAATCAGCTCTTTGCGTCGGCGGGTGGCACTCTCGGCCGCGGCCGTCGCCGCGCTGTCGACGGCCGGTGTCGGTGTCGCCGCGACGCACGTCGCATCGGCAGCCGCAGCCGGATGCGAGGTCACCTACACGGTGACCAACCAGTGGTCCGGAGGCTTCGGCGCAAATGTTAGCGTTCACAACCTCGGCGACCCGGTCAACGGCTGGAAGCTGACCTGGTCGTTCCCCGCCGGACAGACCATCACCCAGCTGTGGAACGGCACCTACACCCAGTCCGGCTCCCAGGTGACGGTGTCCAACGTCGACTACAACGGCAGCATCCCCAGCGGCGGCAGCACCAGTTTCGGGTTCAACGGGAGCTGGAACGGCTCCAACCCGGTGCCGTCGAGCTTCGCCCTCAACGGCGTCACCTGCACCGGCGACGTCTCCACCCCCACTCCCCCGGTCACGCCGCCGCCCTCATCGAGGCAGCCGTGCGACATCTACGCCGCGGGCGGCACGCCGTGCGTGGCGGCGCACAGCACGACCCGCGCCCTGTACGCCTCCTACAACGGCCCGCTCTACCAGGTGCGCCGCGCCTCCGACAACACCACCCGCGACATCGGGGTGCTGAGCGCGGGCGGGGGCGCCGACGCCGCGGCGCAGGATTCGTTCTGTACCGGCACGACCTGCCTCATCACCGTCATCTACGACCAGTCAGGCCGCAACAACCGCCTCACCCAGGCGCCCCCTGGCGGGTTCCCCGGCCCGGCCCCGGGCGGCTACGACAACCTCGCCAACGCCACCAAGGCACCGACCACCGTCTACGGCCGCAAAGCGTACGGCGTCTACGTCGATCCCGGCGTCGGCTACCGCAACAACACCACCAACGGCATCGCCAAGGGCGACCAGCCCGAGGGCATGTACGCCATCTTCGACGGCACCCACTACAACGGCGGCTGCTGCTTCGACTACGGCAACGCCGAGACCAACAGCCGCGACAACGGCAACGGCACCATGGAGGCCATCTACTTCGGCAACATCAAGGTCTGGGGCTACGGCGCCGGCAACGGGCCCTGGATCATGGCCGACCTCGAGAACGGCCTGTTCTCCGGAGTGAACCAGAAGTACAACGCCAACGACCCGACCATCAGTCACCGCTACCTGACCGCCATCGTCAAGGGCGAGCCCAACCATTGGTCCATCCGCGGCGGCAACGCCCAGTCGGGCAACCTGTCCACCTTCTACAACGGGCCACGACCCAACGTTCCCGGCTACAACCCGATGAAGAAGGAAGGCGCCATCATCCTCGGCATCGGCGGAGACAACAGCCACGGTGCCGCCGGCACCTTCTACGAGGGCGTGATGACCTCCGGCTATCCGACGGACGCCACCGAGAACGCGGTCCAGGCCAACATCGTCGCCGCCGGCTACAGGTGAGTCGGCCAGGTGGACCAGCTACCGGGATGACCGAGCCCCGCAGCCGAGGATGCGGGGCTCGCGGGGCACCGCCGCGCCACCGAGCGGCTCGCCACCGCTGCGCCGGGAGGAGTACGACGCCGATCTCGAGCACGGCTCGCTGTACGTCGGCTCCCCGGAAACCGTCGCCCGCAAGATCGCCCGCACCGTCCGCACGCTCGACGCCGGCCGGTTCGATCTCGTCTACACCAGCGGCTCACAGCCGATGAGCGCCCGCCTGCGGGCCGTCGAATCTCCACGGCGCCAAAGTCATCCCCATGGTCCGCGACATCCTCGCCGAGACGACATGGACACCACCATCGCGATCCTGGGCGCCGGCAAGGTCGGCACCGTGCTCGCCCGGCTCGCCGTCGCCGCGGGCTACCGGGTGCTCGTGGCCGGCTCCGGCGACCCGGCGAAGATCGCGCTCATCATCGAGGTCGTCATGCCCGGCGCGACCGCCACGACCGACACCGAGGCGGCCGAGCAGGCCGACATCGTCGTCCTCGCCCTCCCACTCGGCAAGCACCGCACCATCCCCGCCGACGCGCTGCGCGGCAAGCTCGTCATCGACGCCATGAACTACTGGTGGGAGACCGACGGCATCCGCGACGACCTCACCGACCCGCGCACCTCCTCCAGCGAGCTCGTGCAGTCCTTCCTGCGCGAAGCCCGCGTGGTCAAGGCGTTCAACCACATGGGCTTCCACGACCTCGAGGACGAAGCCTGCCCAGCCGCAACACCCGGACGCAAGGCGCTCGCCATCGCGGGCGATGACGCCGCCGACAT
The DNA here is from genome assembly GCF_014204795.1 of Nonomuraea jabiensis. Taxonomy (GTDB): domain Bacteria; phylum Actinomycetota; class Actinomycetes; order Streptosporangiales; family Streptosporangiaceae; genus Nonomuraea; species Nonomuraea jabiensis. Next base: position 10,920,014 of record NZ_JACHMB010000001.1, read on the forward strand.
CACCGCCGTCGCCCAGTTCGTCGACGCGCTCGGCTTCGACCCCGTCATCGCAGGCCCGCTCGCCGAAGGCGTCCGCTTCGAGCCCGGCACCGAGCTGTTCGGAGGACCGGGACCTGACCTGAGCGGACCCGCCGGCCGCGCGCACCCGGTTCACCGACAACAGGACCTGAATAACCTTCAGCCGAAACCGTGCGGATCAACACGACGGGCCGCAGGCCAGGGACACCCGGTCTCCCATGTCACGGGACTTGAGCGCGTACCACCGAAGTGTGAGTGATCGCTACTCTGGCCATCATGCACGCGCGCCTGAACCAGATCGTGGTGGATTGCCGGGATCCGCAGAGCCTGGTGCGCTTCTGGGCCACCCTCCTCGGCGGTGAGCCGGTGGATCGCGCCCGTGGCTGGTCCCATGTCGAACCACCGGGAGGCGTACGGCTGGCGTTCCAGCCGGTTGCCGAGGACAAAGCCGCGAAGAACCGGCTGCACCTGGACATCGAGGTCGACACGATCGAGTCGGCCACCAGCCACGCGCTGCGGCTGGGCGCCACGCGGATCGGCGAGACCGTCACTGACGATCAAGGCTCCTTCCAGGTCATGGCCGACCCGGAAGGCAACGAGTTCTGCTTCGTCTGTAATCGAGCCGCCGGTGCGTGATGGGCCGTCCCGGGATCGCCCGGACTTCGGTGGCACGCGCTCGAGGTTCCTGTCAAACGGCACCGAGGACGGTCAACCAGGTCAAGGCGATGATGTCCGCCCGCCTCGAGCCGGAGTACCGCGGCTTCTACGGCCGGCTCGTACTCCCCCGCGAAGCGGTGACCGAGCTGGGTGAGGTGGCCGTGGACGCCCTCTCGTGCGCTGGATCAAGCCCTTCCTGCTTGAGGATCTCCCCCGGATTTTGCGCGAACCTCACCCTGGCATCGGCGCCGAGTTGCCGTTCGAGCACGGCGAAATAGGCCGTGCCGCAACGGTGAGGGCGCCTTGGGACGCCCTCACCGTTGCGGATCAGCCGACGGCGTAGGCGCGGGTGATCGTCTGGGTCACCTGGTTGCCGGCGGTGTCGGTGACTGCCGCGCGGAGGGAGATGAATCCGGCCGTACGGGGGTTCGTCAGCAGGGCGGTCCAGCCGGAGCCGGTGCGGGTGACCGGGACGGGACGCCAGGTGGCGCCGTCGTCGGCGGACATCTCCAGCCGGATCGATTTCGTCTCCGCCTTCGTGGCGCCGGGGTTGCGCTCGACCCACACGGGCACGCGGGTCGTACTGCCCAGCTCGGCGCGGTTGGAGTCGTCCAGGCCCTCGGGGCTGTAGCGGACGGCCATCAGGGGCAGCGGCTGTCGCTCGGCGGTGGTCGTGGACGGGAACGTCCAGACCGATTTCACCTCCGTGGAGAGCGTGGCCTGCCGGCGCATCGACGTGGTCAGCGTGTAGGCGCCGGATCCGGCGGGCAGGTCGGCGCGCAGCTCGCAGCTCTGCGGTTCGTGGACGTCGCAGTCGGCGAGGCCGGCGGTGGCCAGCACCCTGCCGTCCTCGGCGAGGGTGGCGGTGCCGGTGGCGGCGGTGTCCGAGCCGGTCCTGCCCGGCTGCCCGTCGGCGAACATCGCCGTCGCGGCGAAGGCCAGGCTGTCGCCGGTGCGGTGGCCGGCCGGCAGCAGGAACGAGGGCCCGGTGACGGCGGCGTTCCAGACTTCGCTGGTGTGACCGCGTTTCATGAGCTTGCCGCCGTCAGAGGTCAGCGCGGTGCCGACCTGGAGCTCGCTGGAGAAGACCAGACCCGGAGTCCGATAGTGGATGAGCGTGCCGGGCAGCGCGATGTCGCCTACCGACGAGACCGGGAACTCAACCATTGAATCGCCGACGCGCAGGCTGACCTGGGGTGAGCCCGTGGCAGCCGCTCCGGAGGCTCGGTAGGTCGCGGTGACCTTGGCCAGTTCCTTCCGTCTGGCGTGGTAGGTGGGGTCGTCCGGGAGGCCGCCGCTGCGCCGGTCGACCAGGGTGTAGACGTACGGGCTGGGTGAGAGGTCCTTGCTGAGCCACGTGGTCGCCAGAGTGTAGGTCAGACCTGGTGACGCGGCGGGGATGACGAAGACCTGGGAGTTGGCGTCAAGGCCGAACATCCGGCTCCAGACGCCCCACGCGCCGTGGTCCAGCCCGAGGGAGGAGACGCGCTGGAGTTGGGCGCTCGGATCGTCGATGGTGGTTTTCGTCGGCTTGCCCTGACGAGTGTCCACGGTGAGCCGCTGGTCGCTGCCGTCAACCTTCAGCGGGGAGTCGGCGATCGTCAGCACAGGCTGCCCGTCGATCTTCTCTCTGATGCTGGTGTACAGGTTCCAGTCGCCTTCGGGCAGTCGTACTGTGGCCGTCCCGTTCTGGAAGGACAGCGCGTGGACGGCGCCGGTCTCGGCGTCGTAGATCTCGCCCTCCCGGGGGTCGACCGGCAGGCCCTGCCTGCCGACGACGGTGACGGTGACGTCATAGGACTCCGGCTCCACGTACGCGCCGGCCAGCGTGCGGATCACCGTCTCGCCTGACCTGGCGGTGACCGTTCCCGGGTAGTCGCCTGGGGCCTTACCGTCCGCGTCGATGGTGAGCGTGACCGATGCCTCCCCCTTGGCCGGGACCGTGACGTGGTCGGACGGCAGTTTCAGCACCTCGCTGTCCGCCGACAGGCCGAGGGTGACCGGGGTGTCGGCGGCGTTGGCGTAGGTGATCGTTCTGGTCGCGGTCCGGCCGCCGGTGCCGTTCCAGGGGAAGGCCGCCCACACGTTGGCCTGCTTGGGGACGACCTGCTGCCGCAGCGCGCGTACCAGGTCGATCGTCCCGGCGCCCTGCTGATAGAGCGTCGCGTCCTGGACCGGGGCGGCGCCGCCGATCAGCGCGGACTTGAGCTGCGCGCCCGTCCAGTCCGGGTGGCGCTGAGCCAGGATCGCCGCCGCTCCTGCCACGTGCGGGGTGGCCATCGAAGTACCGCTCATCGATCGGTAGCCGCCCCCGACTGCGGCGGCCATGATGTCGACCCCGGGCGCGGTCACGTCGGGTTTGATCGCGTGGTCGCTCACGCGCGGCCCCTGGCTGGAGAAGTGGGCCATCCGGCCCTGCTTGTCCACCGCGCCCACAGTGAGTGCCGCCTCGGCGCTACCGGGACTGAGCACACTGGCCTCGATGCCGTCGTTTCCCGCGGCCGCGACGAACAGTGTGCCGGTCTGTTCTGACAGGGTGTTGACCGCCTGCTCCAGCGGATCCAGCTCCGGGCCGTCAGGACCGCCCCAGCTCATGCTGACGATCTTGGCCTTCACCTCGATGGCGGCCCACTCCATGCCGGCAATGCCTTCGGACTCGGTCAGGCCATTGCCTTCGCCCACCTTTCCGATGGCCAGGCTCGCCTCCGGGGCCACGCCCCGGTACTTCTCGCCTCTACCGGCCACGATCGAGGCGACGTGGGTGCCGTGGCCGACGTTGTCGCGCATATCCGGTTCATTGCTGAATTTCCCCTCATGCGTGACCGCGCCCTTCAGGTCTGGATGGTCGGGGTCGTAGCCGGAGTCGAGGACCGCGACCGTGACGCCCTTGCCCGTGAAACCCTGCTGCCACGCCTGCGGCGCGCCGATCTGCTTGACGCTCTCATCCAGCGAGAAGCTCCTGCGGCCGTCCAGCCACAACTTGCTACGGCCCGCGACCAGGGTGCGGGCTCCGGTGAGAGTCCGCCAGGTCCGCGCGGTGTTCGCCTTGGACACCCGTGCCGCGTTCATGCCCAGACTGGACAGCCGCCGCACCTGCGCCGAACCCAGTGACGTGGTGATGCCCTGTTCGATGACGGGGATGTCGGGGGTGTCGGCGTCGCCGTACCCCCAGGCCAAAAGCTGGGTGACGTCGAACAACCGCCGGTCCAGCACGCCCTGGGCGAGCAACGGCGCGGCGTCCGACGGGATCACGTACAGGTGGCCCCCGCGCACCTGACTGGAGAAGCCGACCTGCCTGCCGGGCCCCGGCTCGATCCGATGCCCCTGACCGGCGACCACCACCCGGTCACCGGTGATCAGGGTCACCCCGTTCACCTGCTGAGACGGAACCTGGGCGGGTGCGACACCGATCGTCCCCGCCAGCCAGGCGGCCAGAAGCGACTTGCCTAAAATCATGATCTACCTCACGTACGAAAGGAAAAGGGCCCTTACCGGGGAAGCTCGTCCGTCCAACCGGTGGTCAGCTTGATGAACCCGCTGTTCGCGCCGGCCAGCCCCCCGTCACTGGTGGGAAGCAGATTGGTGCGGATCACCCGGGACGTCTCGGGATCGACGACCAGCTTGATCTCCCACGTGCCGTCCGGGATCAGCAGCTCCTGCCCGCCGTCGGTCGCCCCCAGGCGCCGAACATCCGGCAGCGAGGCCAGCGCCCGGAACGCCGCGGCACGCACCTGCGCGGGCGCGGGCAACTCCGCGATCAGCGAGACCAGCGGAAGGAAGGCGATGTCCAGCTCGCCGACCGTCTCCTTCTGCGTCTCGGCGACCCGCTGCTTCAACGTCTCGGGGTCGGTCGGCAGCCTCTGCAGGTCCTGGAAGCTGACTTCGCCGTTCCCGGGGCCGAGCCAGAACGACGCGGAGGGCTCCTTCACCACGCCCTCGCCGCGGCCCGCCATGCCCCTGCTCCACCGCCGCCCGTCGCGCGTGGTCCAGCTCTCACCCCGCAGCCGGCCGTTCTCGCTCTCCTGTCTGATGTGCCAGTAGGTTCCGGATCCTTGTGGCGCGTGCTCCGCGCTGGTGGCGGCCACGAGCAGGATGTTCTTGGCAGAGGTCAGGGGCAGGACGTCACCGGCGGAGGGCGGTGGCTTGACGGGCGCGGCGGCCTGACCCGTGACGATCACGACGGCGGCGGCCGCCGCGAGCACGGCAGCGGCAACCCCACCGACACCTACGGTCAGCGGACGCCGCCGCCGCCGAGGAGCCGCCGTACCGGACATGGCGGCCAGCAGCCGCCCCCGCGCGCCGGCCAGGGCGTCCGGGTCGGTTTGCGCCACCTCCGAGCGCAGCTGCTTGATCAGCTCAAGGTCGTTCATGGTCTTCTTCTCTCGTCTCAGCCGGATTGGCGCCGCCCAGAGCGTGCGCGACCTTGCGGCGGGCGCGTGACAGGCGTGATCGGACCGTGCCGATGGGCACCCGCAGCGCTTGGGCCGTCTCCTCGTACGTCAGATCGCCCCAGGCGATCAGCAGCAGCACGTCGCGCTCACCGCGGCCGAGCTTCGCCAGCGCGGCGGCCAGGCGCTGCCGGGTGGCCGACGCGGAGACCCGGGCGGCCACCCGCTCGTCGAACGCCGCGACCACGGGATCCTCGCCCGTACGGGCCATGGCCCGGTAACCGCGCACTTCGGCACGCCGGTGCAGGCCGATGACGTTCGTGGCGATGCCGTACAGCCACGGCAACGCCTCCGTACGGCCGAACTCGTACCGGTGGCGCGTCTCGAAAGCCCTGGTGAACGCCTCGGCCACCACGTCCTCGGCATGTTCGGGCCCAAGGCGCCGCACGGCGTAGCGGTGCAGCACGGCGGCGTGCCGGTCGAAGAGCGCCGCGAAGCACTCCGGTGCGTCCAGGGATTCCGCGATGATGGCGGAATCGTCCTGGCAATCCGCCAACCCCGCCTGGCCGCGTCCCGATGGCCGGTGGTCGTCGGGAGGTGGGGGATCCGTCAAGACGAGCTCCCGTTCTGAGGTGGTTGTCACGACCGTCTTTATCCGTTGGGCCCCTCACGGTTCCCACCGGGCGTACAGAACGGGTACAAGGCCGTCCCCTCACATGGCGGACCACCGGTCAGCACGTGCCCCTCTCACCGACTCCATCGGGAAAGTGATAGTTCGCAGGTCCCCGGTGTGTGGAGGTTGTCGTCAACCGTCGGCTTCACGGGGGTGGGGAGACGTCCCAGCCGAGGTAGGCGGCGTCCGGGACGTCCGCCCAGCTCAGGCCGGTCGCTTCGATGGCGGCGCGGTAGCCGTCCAGTCGGGCAGCGGTGACGGCCAACGGCACGTGTGGTGGCAGGTCCGCACCGGCGCCGCTCAGGGACCCGCGGTCGCGGTCGAGTCTGCAGAAGCGGTAACGGATCGACGCGGGACATAGTTGCGACCCGACTGGATGGCGAGGCCGGGGACGGGGGTGGCATGCTGAGGCCGGTGAGGATGATCAAAATAGCGGTCGCGGTCTTAGCGGTCGCGGCGCTGTTCTTCACCCCGGCCTACGGGTACGCGGCGGTGGATCTGACAATGTGCAAGATACGCGTAGCGCAGCAGCATCCTTTGCTGGCGCAGGACGTGACCCCGTTGCTGGCCCGGTTGTTCCCCGCGGACTCGGTCACAGCCATCGACCGTGCGGACAACTGCGAGTTCGAACCGGACCCTGACCTGACTCCCTCACCGAGCGCCAGCGTGGTCGTAACAGTGGCGGGTGTCCAGCACGTGCGGGATGCGCTGGCGATGATGCACCGGGAAGGCTGGCGATTTGGTGAGCCTTTCGAGGAAATTGATCCGTTCGGCCAGATTCCGGAGCTGACGAAGGAGTTCTCGCACGGCACCGTCGATGCGGTCGTTGAGGTGATGTCGGACGGCGCCCCCGTGTCCGGCGGTTCCGGGGTGACCACCTGGGAATTCGAGTTCAGCTATTCATGAGCCTCATGTTGGGTCCCTTTCTTGGCGCCACGCGCCGCGCACCAGCCGCCGCAGCGAGCGCGGTCTGATCAACGCAGTACGTCGGAGGCGACGAATGACAGCAAAGAGCACTTCCAGTCACCGGCTCTCGATCAGGTGGCGGCAGCACCGTGTGCGGATCGCCGTGGCCGGGGCGGGTTCTTGCATGATGCTCCTGCTCATCCTCTTCGGCTGGAGCGAGGTCGTGCTGTCCGGGTTATGCGGCGGTGGCACTTGTGCTGATGGGTGGTACGTCGATCTTTTGAAGGCGACGCTCGTTCTGCCACCCTTCGCCGCTCTGCTCTTCGCCTGCTCCTGCTTGTTCTCCCGGAGGGGAATGGTCGGCAGGAAGTTCCAGGTCCAGGTTCTGGCGTTCTCGGTGGTCGTGATCGTATGGGTCGTCGCGCTGGAAATGCTCAGATACGTCGAGGATCTCGCCCGCTTCTGACGATGTCCTGGCCGTCAGCGGGGACCGCCCGCAGGTCGTGGTGAGATGCGCTTCTGCTGGCAAGCAGAGGCACGTCACCTTCAAGTCCTACCCGCCCTACCACGCCGGCCCGGCTGATCCGCGGCCACTCGCTCGGCCAGCGTCAGGACCTCCTCGTACAGCCGGTGCTTGCCGCCTTGCGCATCCCCTGCCTCGCCGGGTTCGGGGAACCACCGGGCGATCTGGCGGTAGGGCCCCCTTCGACGCGATCCCGGCCTCCCCGGCCACCAGCGCCACCGCCGGCCCCTGCTCCACAGCCAGGTCCAGGGCCGCCGTGGTCGGCTGGGTCGACCGTACGGAGAGGTTCTGGCAGGCCCGGCCGGCCGACGGCGAGCGCGTGCGCGACGGCGGGACGGCACTGCGCCACGCCGTCCACCTGGAGCCCGGCGGTACGGCGTGCCCAGGCGATCATCGCGCTCACGATGAGCAAGCCGATGGGCAGCCATGGTGGGGCAGCGATGACGAAGATGTTGGTGAGGGCCGCGCCGGTCATCAGGGCGGTCACGCCGAGGGCGGCAGGCCCGCACAGCCTGGGTACCAGGAGGCCGATCGCGGCGGCGATCTCCAGGACGCCCACGGTGTAGCGGAGCCACTGCCCGGCCCCGATCGTGGTGAACATCTCCACCATCGCCGGATCGCTCGTGACCTTGAGGATTCCGGCCGAGCCGAGCTGGACGGCCAGGACGGCTTGCGCCACCCATAGAGCGGCCGTTCCGACGTGTGCGCGCACGCGTGTCCGAGCAGGCGAGGCGGCGTTACAGCGCGCAACGACGTCGTCAGGGGATGTCGTAGGTCAGGTGCGTCGCGGTCGATGTGGAGGTCACGCTCCGCTGCACCAGCGTGCGCGGCGCCGCGGCGGTGAACAGCGGAGTCCCGGCGCCCAGTACGACGGGCGCGAGGTGCAGGGTCAGCGCGTCGACCAGCCCGGCGTCGATGGCCGAGCCGATGGTGGCGCCGCCGCCCATCAGGACGACGTCGAGGTCCTGGCCACTCTGTGCCGATGCCGCATCGGCGCGTTCGCGGGCGGCGGCGACGGCGTCGGGCAGGCCGGTGGTGATGAACGTCCAGTCGAGGTCGGTGAGCCGTACCGACGGCGGTGGCGAGTTCGTCACGACGACGAACGCGGGCTTGCCGACCTCGCGAGCGCCGTAGCCGGAGTCGTCGTTCCAGCCTTTCGGCCCGTCGATCACGTCGAAGAGACGCCGGCCGAGGATGACGGCGCCGGAGCGGGCGGTCGCCTCGCGCAGGATCCGGCGGTCGTCGGGGTCGTCGGAGAACGCCCAGGTGTGCAGGGCTTCACCGCCGACGCCCAGGCCGTTGTCCGGATCGGGATCGGGGCCGGTGACGAAGCCGTCGAGGGAGAGCGAGATGTCAGCGATGACGCGGGTCATGTGTGCTCCTTGGAACCTGCACGGTGGGCTGCTCCCTGAGGGCGCGTGACGCGCAGTCGTGCGTCGGTGACGTTGTCGAAGCGCGAATCCCCGCCCCGGATCAGGATGAAATGCCGTCGTACGTCGGCGCGGTAGACCAGCAGAGGGCCGGACGGCGCGAGGTCGTCGCCGCTGTAGCGGCTGTCGGCGAGCAGCCGGAGAACCAGCTCCTACAGGCCGCTCACCGCGCCCGGCCGGTGGTGGCCGCCAGATGCAGCACGGCCGGGCCGTGGATCGTGGACGGTACGGTGAACTTCACCAGGCCGTTGCCCGGCACCGTGACCTCGTCGCCGGCCAGGGAGGTCCGCTCGTCGATGGCGTACCAGCCGGCTGTGTAGCTGCCGGCCGGCAGCTCGGCAGTGAAAACCTCGACGGTTCCGGCCGGCTGCAGGATGAGGTACTCCTTGCCGGGGTGTGCGAGCGCGTAGCCGGTGGAGCTGAGGTCGCCGCGCGGGGTCATGCGGATGAGGTCGATCCTCTCGGCGTAGCGCCGGGTGTCGCCCATGGCCTGGCGGGCCGGTTCGAAGGCGTCGGGTGACGACGGGACACCGTCGATGAGGCCGTAGTCCATCAAGATCGGGTTGTGGCCGCGCAGGAACGCCTTCCATACCCAGAGGGCGTCGCCCTGGCCGGGGGCGAAGTGGTCGGTGTCGCTGAGCAGGACCTTCCGGCCGTCGGCGGGTGGCGGGTCGTCCAGCCATCGCGACGGTGAGCCGCCCGGGGCGGACGGGTGACCGCCCTCGCGGTAGATCTCGTCGTCGTAGCCGGGCGAGATCCAGTCGGCGGGTCCGTCGAACAGGGGCGTGTTGACCAGCGTCTGGTCGGCCACCGGGAACTGCATGGTCATGCCGATCGGGCGCGGGTCGTATCCCTGCTGCCGCTGGTACTGCCGGACGAACTCGATCACCCAGTACTGCCAGCTCGTCGAGTCACCCCACTCGGTCTCCAGCGGTACGCCGAGCGCGTCGGCCAGCTCCGGGGTGACGGCGCCACCTCCGCATGACTCGTTGGAGACCTCGTACAGGACGTTGGGCAGGTCGTGCAGAGTGTCGACGACCTGCCGAAGGTAGGCCTCCTGCAACGCCCGCACGGCGGGGTCGAGCGGCAGGACCTGGTGGTCGAGGATCGAGGTGATGGCGATGCCGTTGACGTTGTTGCCGGCGTGGAAGGGATGGCCCTCGACGTTGTCCGGCGCCGGGCTGAGGTGCAGCGCCCAGCCGTCGAACAGCATCACGGCCACGTACATGCCGCGCTCGCCGGCCGCGGTGACCCGCTCGCGCAGCCGCTGGAAATAGGCCGGGTCGAACTGGGACAGGTCGAACCTCGCATCGCCGTCCTTGGCCGCGCCCTGTCCCGTGCGCGGCCATGGCTGCGGGCTCATGTTCAGGTGGTACGCGCCGCCGGCGGCCTGCGACTGGAACTGTTCCCAGCGCCACAGCCGGATGAGGTTGTGCCCGCGAGCGGCGAGGAAATCCAGGTAGGCGCTGTAGTCCAGCTTCTCGGGCTCGGCCGGTGCGGTCGCGCCGGGCCCCATGCCGTCGTGGAAGTTGTTCCAGATGTGCGAGCCGGTGAGGTACACCGCCCGGTTGTCCGAACGTACGGTGAAGTAGCGCGGGTTGTCCGCGGATACCACCAGCGGGCCGAGCATCCGATCGCGGTATGCAGATATATCCGACATGCTGTCTCCTTTCGGGTTGTGGCTGTATCAGTGGTGGAGCGGGTAGCGCAGGTGCGTGACGCCCTTGCCCTCGATGACCGTCGGGGTGCCCAGCTCGACCGGCGCCTCGGCGAGCCCGGCGAAGAACGGGATGCCCTTTCCCAGCAGGACGGGCACGAGGTCCACCGCGAGCAGGTCGACCAGTCCGAGGTCGAGACACTGTCGGGTGATGGTGGGGGTGGCGATGGCGATGTCGCGGCTCCCGGCGAGAGCCTTGGCCTGCCGTACCGCGCTGGCCACACCGTCGGTGACGAAGGTGAACGGTGTGTCCTCACGCGGCCAGGCGTCCGGCACGCTGTGGGTGACGACGAAGACGTGCGCGCCCATCGGGTGTCTGCCGCCCCACGCGTTGGTCAGCTCGAACAGCCTGCGGCCGCAGACCAGCGACCCCAGCGCGCCGGGCGGGAACACCTCGGCTCCGGGCCGGCCCGTGTCGTACCAGGCGAACAGGTGGTCCACCTCGTCGTTCGGGCCCGCGACGAAGCCGTCGAGGGACATCGACATGCTGGCGATGACGGATCCCATCGTGTCGCTCCCTGGTCGTCGAGTTCGGCCGTTCGCGCCAAGCCTGCCTCCGGCGGCCGAGCAGAACATCGGCCAGGTGGCCGAGGCCAGGACACTCCGGTGGCCGATGCCAACGCTTCGATGGCAGACTGAGCCCTGCCATGACCCCCGCGACCCCTCCTGACCTGCCCGTCCAGCTCGCCACCTTCGTAGGCAGGCGGTCCGAGCTGGCGGCGGTGCGCGCGCTGCTGGACACCGGGCGGCTGGTGACGCTGACCGGCACCGGCGGTGTCGGCAAGACCCGGCTCGCGGCGGAGATCGCCGCCACCGAGGTCGCACGCCGGCCGGACGGTGTCTGGTGGGTCGAACTGGCGGCCGTCAGCGACCAGGCGCGGCTCGCCGAGCTGGTCGCGGCGAGGCTCGGCGTGCTCGTCGAACCCGTCCAGGGCCCCGTACGATCGATGACGGCGCAGTTGCGCGGCCGCCGCGCGCTGCTCTGCCTGGACAACTGCGAGCACGTCATCGACGGCGCCGCCGAGCTGACCGGCGCGCTGCTGTCAGCGTGCCCGGAGCTGTCGGTGCTCATCACCAGCCGCGAGCCGCTGGCCGTGCCGGGCGAGGTGGTCTGGCGGGTGCCGTCGCTGGCCCCGGACGAGGCGTTGGAGCTGTTCGTCGAACGGGGCCGCCAGGTCCGGCAGCAGTTCGGCCTGGACCGGGCGGGCGAGGCCGCCGCACGGGTGATGTGCTCCAGGCTCGACGGCATCCCGCTGGCCATCGAGCTCGCGGCCGCGTGGCTGGGCTCGCTCACCCCGCAACAGATCGAGCACGGCTTGGACGACCGGTTCGGCCTGCTCGTCCGCAGTCCCCGCGGTGTCGCCGCGCGCCAGCAGACCCTGGCGGCGTCCATCGCCTGGAGCCACGACCTGCTCGACGAGCTGGACCGGACGGTGTTCCGCCGCCTGGCGGTGTTCCCTTCCGGGTTCGACCTGGACGCCGCACGTACGGTCTGTTCGGGCGGAGTGGTGGCTCGCGACGACGTGCTCGGCAGCATCGGCCGGCTGGTGGACAAGTCGCTCGTCGTCGCGGAGACCCGCGGCGGCGTGTCCCGCTTCCTGCTGCTGGAGACCATTCGCGACTACGCCGCCGACCGGTTGCGTGAAGCGGGGCAGGAGCACCTCGTCCGCGACCGACACCTCGGCCACTTCCTCGACTTCGCCGCCGGCGGGCCCGAGCGGGCCGCCGACCTCGACGCCTGGCGCGCCCGGCTCGAGGGCGAGTACGACAACCTGCGCGCCGCCCTGGAGTGGGGGCTGGCCGCCACCGATCCCGACAGGGGACGCCGCCTCGCCGCCGAGCTGTCGTGGTTGTGGCATCTGCACCGGCACGGGCACGAGGGCATCGCCTTCCTGCGGCGCGCCATCGACCGCGTGCCGGCGGACCGATCGCTGCTGCAGGCGCGGCTGCTCACCGGGTTGGCGCTGGTCGCGGACACCACGAGCCCGCTGGACATGGAGTACGACGTGGCACGGCAGGCGCTGGAGCTGGCCACCGCGCACGGGGACGAGAGCCTGCGCGGCCAGTGCCTTTCGCTGGCCGCGGTCGGCCGGTTCTACACCGACTTCGCCGCCGCCTGGGCCCTGACCGTCGAGGGGATCCGCTCCGCCGACCTCGCGGGCGACCAGTTGTTCAGGCATGCCCAGCTGGCGCTGCAGGGCATGATCAGACAGTTGCAGGACCGGCACGAGGAGGCCCGCCCGCTGCTGGAGACGGCACTCGACGGCCTGCGTCACCGTCACCGCGGGATAGCGTCGACCACGCTGGCGTACCTGTCGAGCGGAGCGCTCGCGAGCGGCCGGCCGGCCGAGGCCCGCCGCCTGGCCGAGCAGTCGCTCGAACTCGCCGAACCACTCGGCGACTACCTGCGCGTCGGCATGGCACGCGGTGCCCTGGCCGCGGCGCACACCGCGTCCGGAGACGTGAGCGCGGCGCTGGCGGTGATGCGGCCCCTGCTGCTGCTCATGGACAACGCCGAAGCGGCCGTGTTCGTGCCCGGCGTGGGGCTGGCACTGGCACGGGTGCTGGTGGCCGGCGGCGATCTCGACGGGGCGCTGCGCTGGTTCGAGCACGATGTGCGCCAGGCCGAGCACGTCGCGCCGACCTACCTCGCGGCGCAGGCGCACGCCGGCTACGGGGAGGCCCTGCGGCGCGCCGGACGGTACGAGGACGCCCGGGGCGAGCTCGACCGGGCGGCGGCCATCGCACGCGAACTCGGCATGCCGCGCGTCCTCGCGGACGTGCTCCAGCAACAAGCCCATCTCACCGGCGACCCCGGCCTGCACCACGAGGCGCTGGCCATTCGGGTCGCCCACGGACTGCGCGCGTTCTGGATGGACAGCCTGGACGCGATCGCCGCGTGGCTGGCCCCGCCGAACGCGGTGCGGACGCTGGCCGCGAGCACCACGGCACGCGCGGCCCTGGGATATCCCCGGCACGTGGCCGAACGGCGCGAGTACGACGAGCTGCTCGCCCGGCTCAGGCAGGGGCTTGGCGAACAGTTCGCGGCGGCGTGGGCGGCGGGCGCCGAGCTGTCCCTCGACGACGCGGTCGCCTACGTCCGCCGTAGCCGTGGTGCCCGGGACCGGCCGGCCGCCGGCTGGGGCAGCCTCACCCCGACCGAGCTGAGCGTGGCACGGCTGGCCGCCGCCGGCCTCAACAACCCGCAGATCGGAGCACGACTCTTCATGAGCCGCAGCACCGTCAAGACCCACCTCGCCCATATCTACGCCAAGCTGGGCGTCGCCAACCGGACCGAACTCGCCGGGGTAGCGTCATTCACCGACGATCGGCATTCGGGAGGCGACCGGAACACGCCCGAAGGGGCCAGGGGGCTGAGCGTTGATCGTTAGGTGAATCAGAGCCCGCGCTTCTGGTCGCACGATCTCGTGGTCGTCGGGCCCGTGCGGGCCTCACATCCGGGCTCGCAGCACGTCGACCTCGCAGCCTGGCAAGGACGGGTCGAAGCCGTTCTCGATCAGCCAGCGGATCGCCAGCAGGCTTCGCAACGACCACCACGCACGGATCACGTCCAGGTCGACGTCGGTGCCGTAGCCGGCGACGACGTCGCCAAGGTGCTCCTCGTGTCCGAGCGTCAAGATGGCGAGGTCGAACAGGGCGTCGCCCTGGGCCGCCTCGGACCAGTCGATCACGCCGGTGATCTCGTCACCGTCGACGAACACGTGGCTGACCTGCAGGTCGCCGTGCGTGAACACCGGTGTCCATGGCCGAAGCGCGGCCTCGGCAATCCGGCGGTTGCGCGTGACCAGGTCGGTGGGAAGGACGCCGTTCGTGACGAGCCACGCGCATTCGCCGTCGAGGCGCGATGCGATCTCGTCGAGGCTCCGGCCGGGCCAGGGCGGCAGCGGCGCGTCGTGCAGCAGCCGTACGGCGGCCCCCGCCGCGGCCCACGCCGCCGACGACGCGGTCGACGGCTCACCGAGTTGGCCGAGTGCCCTGCCGGGCAGGGCGGCGAGCGCGAGCACGGGCGGCTTGCGCCACAGCACCTCCGGAGTCGGGATCGGCACCATGGCCATCGCCTTGACCTCGACCTCGGTGCGCGCCTGATCGACGTCGACCTTCAGGAACACGTCACCGACGCGCAGGGTCGCTCGCTCGCTGTGGGCGACGACGACCTCGATCCCCTCCATGCGGGCCATTATCGGGAGATGATCACCGACGTCACAACGGGTTTATCGCGTGCCACTGCCCGCCTGACCAGATCCCCCTGGCCGCCGCCGAACGGCGGGCCGGTCCTGCCCGGACACCGGCACGGCCAGGACGCGACAGGCGACCTCTACCGGGAGGCCTTCGCCGACCATCACCGCGACTCCTGGGGAGACCTGGTCCGCCGCGGCGCCACAGTGCGGGCGCGGCTGGCCGAGGCGTTCGAGCAGCACGGGGGCGGCGAGCCGTGGCCGGCGCCTGCGGGAACCCCGTTAACTCCGGATTTCCGTTCCAAATCTCTCTGACCGCCGGTGTCAGCCGGAGACGAAGGCGGCGCTGTGATCGGCCGCCCAGGTGAGGAACGTACGGGGCATACGTCCCAGCACCCGCTCGACGTCATGGGTGAGCCGGGCGTTGCCGTCCTGTGCCACGATCCGGGAGCCGTCAACCGCGACGTCGACGAACTCGGGATCCACCCCGGCGGCGATCATCTGCTTGCGGTAGACCTCCAGTGGCACGTCCACTGTCTCGACGGCCCGCCCAAGCGTCTCACCCAGTGCCTTGGCCATGTCCGGGACGCTGAGCAGCTCGGGCCCGGTCAGCGTGAGGACGGTCCGTACGTGCTCGTCGGACGTCAGCGCCGCCACCGCCACCTCGGCCACGTCCCGCGGATCGATGACCCCCTGCTTCCCGTTGCCCGTCGTGTTCGGCACCGGCAGCCCCTGCCGGATCTGGGGAACCCACCTCAAGGCGTTGGAAGCGAAGCTGGACGGCCGCAACACCGTCCATTCCAGCTCACCCGAGCGCAACGCCTGCTCTCCGGCCAGATGCCAGCCCCCGACTCTGGCGCCCCCGTGCTCTTCTCCCGCGCCGATGGCCGAGACCTTCACCACTTTCCGCACTCCCGCGACCTGCGCTGCCATGACCATCGCCTCGTCATGCCGGGCGAGCCACGGGCCCGGGGCACTGAGCAGGAACACAGCGTCGGCACCGCGCGCCACTCCGGCCAACGACCCGGGATCGTCGAAATCCCCTTGTACGACTTCCGCCCCCGGCAACGCCGCGACCTTCGACGGTTCCCGCGTCATCGCCCGAACACGCTCACCCCGGCCCGCCAGCAGCCGGACCACCTCACGGCCGACCGTGCCCGTGGCACCTGTGACAACAATCATGCACCCCACGCTGTCACCCTACCCACCGGCCCTTATAGGAAGTTTCGGCACGCGTGCGCATCTCGTGGCCCGGCTACCGTGTGGTCATGAGCATCGAGGTCTCGATGACCGTGCCGGAGGGTTTGCGGTCGCTGGTCAAGGCGGTGAGCGTGCTGAGGGCGGACGACCCCGCAGCGGGTGAGCGACCGCCGCTCGTGCACCTCCCCGACCCCGACACATCCTTGATCTTCCGTACGACCTCCGCCGGGCACAGCGACCTGCTCGTGATCGGCCCGCGCACGCGCGCCTCGTACCACGTCGGCAAGGACATCCCGTTCTGCCTGCGGTTGCGGCTGCGTCCCGGAGCCACCCGGCCGTTGCTCGGCGTCCCGGTGAACGAGGTCGTGGACCGGGTGGTCCACCTCGGGGCACTGTGGGGCACCTCCTCCGACCCGCTGAACGCCGCTCTGGGGCACGCGGGCGATGACGAGGGACTGGTGCTCAAGCACCTGGAGTCGGCGCTGTCGGCCAGGACTTCAGCGGACAGGGCGAGGGGCGAACTGGTCCGGGCCGCCATCCGAGCGCTGCGCGGTCGTACGCACGAGCGACGCGAACCCCTGCCCGCCGTCGCCCGCCACCTCGCCGTCAGCGAACGCCACCTGCGCGCCCTTTTCGCCGACGCCATCGGCCTGTCACCCAAACGCTTCGAACGCATCGAACGCGTCCGTAAAGCCCTGACCCTCGCTCGTACCAATGGCCCCCCTTGGGCCGACCTGGCCGTGGCCACCGGCTACTACGACCAGTCCCACATGACGGCCGAGTTCCGTACGCTGATGGGCGTCACCCCGGCCGCCTTCTTCGAAGGCCGCCTGCCCGCCCTCCAGCCCTGCTGACACGCTCTCGGCCGACGCCGCCCCCATCCTAGGACGACGAAACCACCGTCGTGGAACTGATGCGCCTGAACGGCGAGTGCCGCCGGCCGGAAGTTTTGGGGAGCTGCTGGACTGCTTCTATCGGTTTGCTGGGCTGGCTCTACAGCGGCGGTTTCTAAGGTCGTGGACGTCCCCCTGGCCCCGGCGGCCGGACGAGGTGTCCGGGCGCGGTGCCGTTCCCCACCTTGATGGAGGCTTCGTCGATGAAGGCCGCAACCCGTGTCCTTGCCGGTGTTCCGCTTGCCGTGGTGCTGTTCGGGCTCGTCGGCTGCAGCGGCTCGCAGCAGCCGGCCGCAGCGCCGGCGGCCGGCGCGCAGGCCCAGCAGGACGGCGGCCAGCCCGCCGAGCAGGCGGGTGAGAAGAAGGAAGAGCCGCCGCTGACCGGTGAGGTCAAGCAGAAGGCCGAGCAGGCGGCGCTGGCCGCCTACCCGGGCACGGTGCTGAAGTCCGAGCACGATGCAGAGAAGCCCGGCATGTACGCGGTGGAGGTTCAGCAGGCCGACGGCAGCGCGGTCGAGGTTTACCTGGACACCAGCTACAAGGTCGTCGACACCAAGAAGGAAGGCACCGAAGAAGAAGACGAGGACTGACCGGGGGGCGCCGGCCGTGCGAGGCGACCGTCATCAGCTGCGATGCGAAGGAGAACACCGTGCCGAACCCCCGCAAACCCCGTCCGCCGCGTGCTGGGCGAGTGCTCCCGCTCCGCCGGGCCGTCGCCGCACAGGCCCCCGGAGAGGCGGGCGAGGAGTCCGCACGGCGGCGCATCGGCGATGGCCGCCGTGACGGTGCCGCCCCTGGCTTGCGCCGCTGGACGATGCTGGCCTTCGCCGTTGCGGCGCTGGCGGTGCCAGGCTTCACGGTGGCCATGACGATGGTGAGCGAGTCGGGCTCGCAACCCGGCCCGTCGGTGACCTGGTCGCGTGGCGGTGCACCGCTCGGGGTGTCGCAGGAGTCGTCGGCCGACCCAGCCGAGCGACCGAAGTGTCTCCCTCATTCAGGAACGCGTGGCAGGCCGCCGACTCGGGCCGCTCGGCGTTCTTGCCTCACTTCTTGTCAGCGAAGGCACGTCGGCGCCCCGCCGCTTTCAGCGCGTCGAGTTGGCGTTCGAGGTTCTGGCCCGCGGTGGAGACGCGCGCGTAGCCGTTGCGGATCTCGCTGCGGTGGGCGGGGAAGGGCGGCCAGCGGGTCGGCGGGCAGATGCGGGGCGTCGGTCGCGCCCGCCAATCCCACAACAAACGGTGTTCCGGAGTCGTTGAACCACCGAGGTCGTTGAACGAGTTTTGAAGGCATTTCAAGGCTCTGAAGGGGTGACCTTCAGCGGTAGATGGGTCCGGTGCACTTGGCGGAGAGCGGTGACGGTCTGCGATCGAACCGTTCGGGATTGGTTGAGGAGATCGGTAGCATGGCGGGGGTGTTTGAGTATCACGGATGGTTGACCATCCGCGAGGCCGCGGGTCTCGACGATGATCCGGCGTTGCTGCAGCGGCAGGTCGAGAAAGTCCGGGAATGCTTGGCCGAGCTCGGCGACTATGGGCTGGTCGATTTGCGGTGGATGAATGGCGTGCCATTTTTGCACGTGGGCGGCAACCCCAATCGTCGCGGCACCTGGGGTTCGGCGATCATCGCCTTGTTCTCCCGGGTCGGCCAGATCGCTCCCGGGTCCTACGGGCTCTTGTACGTCTGGGACGACGAAAGCGGTCCTCAATCGAACGAGTTCCGGGTCTTCCGGCTGGTCCGGGGTGAGGTGACCGAGCACGCAGACGTGTGGTTGTCGCCAGCGATTCCAACCCTCGAAGATCCGTGGGGTGGTGACGCGGGCACGGGGTGATCGCGATCGTGAAACTGATCGTATGTGAGCACAGCCGCTTCGTAATGATCCAGATGTCGGAGTCCGGATCATCGACGAGCGGCCGATCGATCCCCGACTCGAACCCTTCGCCAGTGACCCGTGGGCGGGCAAGATCAGGACCTTCGCCGTGCAGCGCCCCGCTCCGTCGCGTCGGTCACAGGGCACCTACCGCGACTCGGTTGCTCATGGAGCTGTGGGCGTGCGCCATGGCACCACCATGGTCTACCTCCGTTGGGAAGGGGCCGTTTCTCACACAATGGCGCAGTGACGATCAGCCGCTCGCCGCCGAACCGACCCGATCCTGGCTGCCTACGCAGGCCGCCGCACGGCCCACCGCCGCGCCAACGCGGTGAGTTGGACGACCGCGCTGCCACGCTCACCCAGTTCCTGCCCCGTCCCAGCGTCCCGGCCGACCCGCCACGCCGTCCCCGCGGCTCCCGCCTGATGACCTATCGCGAGGACAAATCATGACGCGCCGCACCTCCCCGGCCGCCGCTGCCGTCGGGCGATCAGCCCGCCGCGGCCAGGCATTCATCGCCACCAAACAGCATCGCCGCTTCATCGAGTTCGCCAGCGCGATCCACAGCGAGGCCCCATCGGCCTGTGCTGCGGCCCCGCCGACGTCGGCAAATCCTGTCAGCCGCCGCGACGCGCACTGGGGTCGCGCCGAGCCCTCCCTAGGGGGATCAAGGGCCTCGTCCCGACCTCGACAGCCCGGCTCATGCCCCGCTCAACCGCTCGCACACCGGCTTCTACACCTCACCGGTCACCCTGCTCCTGCGCCAGCTCGATGCCGATCTCGACTTGCTGACCGCACGCGTGGACAGCTGGATCGATTGCTCCTGCACCCCACCGGCTGGTGCCGGCGTGCAACGGCGCCTCCCACGTCGAACTGTTGATCATCGACGAAGCCGAACTGCTCAAGCCCGCCGCCCTGGAAGCCCTGCACGACCGCCGTCACCTCGGCTGATCCTCCTTGGCATGCCCGGCAGCGACAAACGCTTGGCCCGCTACCCCCAGCTGTGGCCGCATCGGCTTGGCTCACCACACCAGCCACTTACCGGCGAGGGACTCACCTTTCGTCCTGATCCGCCGCTTGCGCAAACTCCGCCTCGACCTAGACAGCGTCGACTTCACCGACGCACAGGCTATCGCCGCATCACCAGCGGTAACTTCCGCCTCCTGCAATGGCTGTTCGCCCAGATCCGGCGGATCATAGCCATCAACGAACTGACCGCCATCAGACGACATCGTCCAAGCAGCCCGCAGCGCCCTGGTCATCGGCACCGCATAACCCCAAGACATTTTGGCCAGGGGCGGATCGCCGAAGAGGAAGGTCTTGAACGTATGGACAACCCAGTGTCAGAGGCCACGCAGATCATCACATCCCTCGCGCCGGGTCATCGACCCGTACCTATTCGGACCCCGCTTGTCCGTGATGAATGCACATGGTTTCTCCAGGCCATCGCCCTAGGAATCATCAGTTTCCGCGAGTGCCCGCCAGACTGCTTTCGCCTCAGGAAGTGGGGCGAGGCAGGACCTGATCACTTTGATACGCCGACGGGAGCGCCACGCCATCTGTTCTCCAAGCCCACAGGGGAGACCGCCTGGCTCAACCGCGAGTACATCCCGCACCTCGCGGCCTACACGCTGGCCATCGAACGCCACGGCTACACCAAGGCCCGCAGTTCCTTCTCTCTGTACCGGACCTACTCCCGAGACCTGATCTCAAAGAAGCAGGGCGGAAGCTACGAAACCGACGCTGAGTTCTACACCAGTTCAGGCGCAGTCCACCTCCAGATCGAGGCCAAGGCGAGCGCTGAACAGACCGCACGCCTGGCTGGACAGATCGAAAAGCACGTTACCCTGATGAACCTGCCGCACACGGCAGCGAAAGAGATCGAGTATGTCCTTGATCTCTCGCCCTCCTACCTGTGGATTGCCGGCCCCGGGAGCATCGATCCTCCGCGCTACGTCTACGCAGTCACAACCGACAGCCACATCAACGCCACATTCGCCCCTCTTACTGCTCTCCCCGAAGCACCCGACATGACCACAGATGCCATCAGCGCCACGTAGCCCGGAAACGATCGTTGAAGGAAGCAATCGCTATCCCCTTGATCCACTGTTTTCCGCCTGTTCCGTCCGATGGGCAAGCGCCTGTCGAGTGTCCAGGGTGTGACGGTGGCTGGCCCCAGGAAGCGTTCACGGACCGAGAGCAGGACGGCGCAGACAGGCGATGTCGCGCCGTTCATCATCGACGGATCGCTGCCACGCCTGAGGGTCGAGCCAGCGGGCGATCGCGGCCTCGATGAGGCGGCGGAGTCCAGCGGGGCGAGCGCTTCCACTTCCCACTGGGCCGGCGCGGCCGGGTTCAGGCCATGGCGGGTTGGGAATGCCGGCCGGCGTGGGTCGCCGGCCTTGCCAAGCGCCGCCGGTAGACCGTAGACCAGCGCCTGCTTATGATCTGGGGCCGCGAGTGTGGACGGTGGCCAGTCCAGGTCCGGCGCGGTCACCCCGCGTCGGTGGTCTTCGCTGCCCATGACGGGGATTGGGGATGGGGCGTTGTCGCACCGGCGGGTGGCCGCTGTGCTGTGCTCCCTGGGTCTCGGCTGATCGGCTCGGGTGGCCCGGGCGATCCAATAAGATCATCCGCATCGTAGCCTTATTCCGGGCCGCCGTCGCCCGCTACCGCTTCGGGCGTCCGGCCGCCGTTGCCGTCGCGCTCTATCTGACTGCCGCCGCCGTCGCCGCCTGGTACGACGGCGGGCGGTGGTTCGCCGTCGTCACGACGGCGGGTTTCTGGGCGTGGGACGACGGGGCCCGGCTCCTGCCTGCGGCGATCGGCGTGCTCAACGTGTGGGCGCTGTGGCAGATCCTGCGCGGTCCGGCCTTGCCGCGTGCCGGGGCGCTGCCGCGTGAGGTGGTGTGGCTGCGGCGTCTGCTCTACGCGGACGTGGTCGGGGACCTGCTGCTCTGGGAGCTCCTCGACGACGTGTCCGACGTCGCGGAGTACGCCGCGAGCTGGGCCGTGTGGACCGCCACCATGTTCCTTCTGGTGCGGGCCCTGGCCGGGGTATCGGCCCGGTTCCGGATCATCGCCCTTGGGCTCGGTCTGACCGGGGTTTTGGCCGCGGCGCTGCGGCCGTTCGCCGAGATCCCGCTGCTGACGGTGTCGCTCCTGGCGGCGGTGGCCACCCTCGGCTGCAAGGCGATGATCATCGCCGGGCAGGGACGCGACGGGCGGTTCAGCGCCGTCACGGTCGCCATCGGCTGGACCGCCCTCCTCGTCCCGCAGGTCTACTTGCTGCTCAAGGCCGGACGGGTGACGTTCGACGGCCTGTCGCTCGTGGTGGACGCGCTCGACGGGCTGATCGTCGTGTGGGCGGCGCGCACCGCGCACGAGCTCGCCGCGCCCGGCCCGTGCGGCGCGGCGCCCGGAAACATGCGGACGCCGCGGCTGATCGCCGCCGCCGTCGTCGTACTCGTGCTGCCGATGGCCGTGGTCGGCGCCGAGAGGGATGCTCGGCTCACCTACACGGCCGCGGACGCGAGCTGCCGCGACCGGCTCCGGCCCGCGAGCGGCCTCGGGTCCGAGGAGCGGCGGCGGTCGTTCCTCTGCCTGGCCAGGGGTGAGACCTTCGCGGCGGACACGATGTTCCCCGAGGACCTGGCCGACCAGCGCATCCTCGCCTACGGCGCGCAGCTGTGCGCGCTGCCCGGCGACCTGGAACGGCACGCGCTGCACAAGCGGGCGGGCGGCACGGCGGACACCATCGAGCTGGCCGCGGCTCTGGAGTACCTGTGCCCCGGCATCGTCGCCCGGCAGAACTCCGAGGCCGCCCGCCGGGAGGCCGAGCGTGACCGGCAGGAAGCCGCGTGGAAGGCCGAGGCCAACGCCCGGTGCGCCGACCCGTGGCCCAGGGTGCGCGCCAGGCGGCAGGGAACTGCCGCGTACATGCTGTTTGAAGGGGGCGGTTACGCCGTCTTCGACGACCGCGACGACAGCGCAGGCGATCCTGGGGACCTTTACGGGGACGACGGCAAGGCCGCCAACATCTTCGACGCCATCGAGGACGGGTTCATCGACGCCGCGGGCAGTAGCGCCGCCATCGTGACTTACGAGGAGAACTCGCCGATGTGCCTGACGGTCAAGGTGTTCGACAGCGCCCCGCCGCTCCGGCTCGCCGGCTGGGACCAGGTGGTCGAGGTGGGCATCGTCAGCCGCAGCGGCCGCCTGGTCGTGCCGGCCTACCCCAAGGGCGGTGACAGCGGGGCGGCCGGGCCGCTGCCCGACCTGGCCATCGCCGGTCCAGGCCACTACCGCCTGCGCGTTCATGCCCGCACGCTGCCATGGGACGAGAACGACCCCGACGCGCCGCTGGAGGAGCACCTGCTCGTCGTCTATCCCGGCCGCTCGACGGACAAGGTCGTCTACCGCCCGCGCCGGTGACCTCGCGGAGCTCGTGCGTTCGGCTCGGCGGAGAAGCGGAGCGCGTGCGTTCGGCTCGGCGGCGAGGCGGGCCTTCACCCGTGCAACCCCGCCTTCGGGCGGCCCTTGACGCGTACGCCGGTCAAGCGGGCTCCTTTGGCCTGGCGGGGTCGCCCGGGCTCGGGGCTGCAACTGGCCGAGGTCCAGGCCCGCCCGTTCGGTGCGATGGCCAGCCCCCTCGCACGACGGCCAGGCCTCTCGCGCTACGGAGAGCCGAGTCCCAGTAGTCCGGCAACGATGGCGACCTGATCGGCGTAGTGGCGTACGAACTCGGGGTCGCGGGGATCGACCCCGCAGGCGCCCGCGATGACGTGCGGGAGGCTGGTGGTGGCCATGGTGGCAGCCATGAGCATGACGGTCAGGCAGGCCGGGTCCACCTCGGCGGGTAGCTCGCCCCGTTCCTGCCGCGCATGCAGTCGCTCGAAGAAGCCGTTCAGCCGATCCGCACGAGGTGCGTGGTCGGGATCGTCCTTAGGGCCGCTGTACTCCAGGCCGCCCCAGGCCAGCAGCCGGACGCCGTCCGGGTTGTTCAGCGCCTCCAGCGCGTACCAGCGGATCTGCTCCGGGATCGGCATGTCCCGGGTGACCAGGTCGTTCTCGCGCTCCCGCCAGCGTTCCGAGATGGCCTGGTACAGGCTCTCCTTGCCGTCGAAGTAGTACCAGATCAGCTGCTGGTTGACGCCGGCCTGGGCGGGTGGGCCGGCCGATGATCCGGCCGGCGTCGAGGCCGAGATCGCCGGCGTGCCGGGCGAGCAGCCAGGGCAGCCCAGTATGCATCTGGCGCCGGTGGGCAGCCTTCATCAGGTCGAAGTTCAGCTCTGTTTGATGGTCCAGGCGAAGTCACGGACTCCGGTCCCTACGCTCGCGCGGGATCCGTCCCCGCAGCGGATCTCGGCGCTTGCGCCGGGTGGCACCGTCACGGACAGTCTGACGGTGTCGCCGGTGATCTGCCAGTTGGCTGCCGCACTCCCGAACGGGGTGGTGACCGCCCCCGACGCCCGGGTCAGGCCGCCGCCAGGCCGGGTGCGACCAGGAACCGGCGATACCCCGGCTCAATTGGAGCGCGCCCGAGGTTGTGATTGGCAGCGCGTGATCGAATCAGGCTGGCCCCGCCGCGCTCGGCTTGCTCTTTGTTGAGCGTGGAGGCCGCACTTGGGGCCGCTGTTCGCTACCGTCTCGGGCCGGCCGTTCCCGCGTGAAAAGGCGTGGGAGTTGGTGGCGTCGGCCGTCGGCCAGGGCTCTGGGCGGGATGCTCCTATGGATGTCAATCGGAGCGTTCCTGGTCGTTCGTTGTGGTGATGAGTCCGTAAAGTTCGCGGGCGACGTAGCGCTTCAGGCAGCGGATGATCTCTTTCTTGGACAGGCCGTCTTGGGTGCGTCGGTCCATGTAGGCGCGGGTGCGGGCATCCCAGCGCAGGCGGCACAGGACGACGCGGTAGAGGGCGGCGTTGGCCTGCCGGTCGCCGCCGCGGTTGAGGCGGTGCCGGGTGGTCTTGCCGGAGGAGGCCGGGATCGGCGCGACGCCGCAGAGCATGGCGAAGGCGGCTTCGCTGCCGATCCGGTCGTGGTTCTCGCCGGCGGTGACCAGGAGCTGTCCCGCGATCTCGGTGCCCACGCCATGGGCGGCGATCAGCCGTGGGTTGATCGCCATCACCAGGACGTCCAGGAGTTCGTCGAGGTCGGCGATCTCGGCGGACAGCTGCTGGTGGCGGCGGGCCAGGGAGCGCAGCGCGAGCTGGGTGGCGGTGGTCGGGTCGGCGGCGGCCTCGCGATCGGAGGTCAGGGCGGCGCAGGTGGCGATGAGTTTCGTGCTGGACAGGCCCCGCAGGCTTTGGCGCAGGGCGTCCGGGGCGGTGACGATCAGGGCCTTGATCCGGCGTTGGGTGTCGGCGCGCTGGTCGATGGCGCTGCGGCGGGCGATGCGCAGGGCGCGCAGCGCTTCGATGCGGCCGTCGCGCCGTTTCGGGGTGCCGGTGCGGTCACCGGCGAGGGCGGCCTTGGCGGCGGCGATGGCGTCGATCGGGTCGGACTTGCCGTGGAAGCGGCGGCTCTTGCGGTCGGGCCGGTCGATCTCGATCACGTTGATGTGCTCGGCCTGCAGCAGCCGGGTGAGCCCGGCTCCGTAGGCGCCGGTGCCTTCCACCCCGACCCGGCTCAGCTGCCCGAAGGCGCGCATCCAGGCGAGCAGGGCGGTGTAGCCGGCGGGGGTGGCGGGGAACTGCTCGGTGCCCAGCACCCGGCCGACTCCATCGATCACGGCCGCGGTGTGGGTGTCCTGGTGGGTGTCCACGCCGCCGGCGACTTCAGTGAGCGGCGTGCTGTCGGGTGTAATGGAGGTCATCGTCGTCCTGTCGTCTGACCGAGGGGGCGGGACGGCACGCACCAGCCGGGGCAGCGCGGACAAGACAGTGATGGGGCCTCTGGCCAGGCTCCTATGAAGTCACAGGTGCCGCGTCCGGTGAGTGCAGATGAGCGCTTCCCGTCCAGGGCCGACAGATCCCGTTGAGGACCTCAAGGTCAGTCAGTTGATGGGTCAGACCCTGGCGGGAAGCGCTCACCCCTCCATCATCACTGTCAGTTGATGGCGTGTACACCGGTACCGGGAGGGGGTTTGACCAGCGCTGTCCCCTATTCGCGGTTTCGCGATTCGCTTTCGGGAAAGGGACATGCCCACCACCCGCTTGGGAAGCCTTTGACCTGGGAGATGCCATGCTTTCGCCTGCTGTCCCTAACCCCGCCAAGCCTCATGTCACGTCCGCGGGCCGCCGGGCCGGCGCGTTGAGCCGGGGCGCCGGTTCACGGAAGTTCTGCTCGGGCGACCCGTACGATCTGGCGGGCAACGCTCATCTGTGGAGCGAGTTCGGCGAGGATGATCAGGGCACGCTCTACCGGTGCGACATCTGCGGCGTGACGGATGTCGGGTGACTCCTGACGGCCGGCTACGTGTCCAGGTCGACGTCGAGCGCGCTGGACAAGTCGGTGTCGGTTCATCACTGCGGCGAGACCGACCTGGGCACGTGGACCGGCCGTGCGGTGTGCGGGGGCTGCCGGTACTCGATGGGGCGCGCCGACGACGTTGAGTAATTCCGGCTCGTGCGTGTCTGGTGGTGCGGGGCGCAACTGTGCATTCCGCCTACTGGGATATTTGGAACGCTGATCGCGCGGGATTTGTGGGTCTCAAAGCAGCGCTGATGGTTTGTCGGGATCGCCCGATAGACCCGAATATCGATATCGTTAGCGCTAATCTGAGACGTTTCCACAGGTCAACGACATAACGACAAACGCCTCCCAGGTGGGGCGGTGAGGCTTGAGAATCGTGGAGTCTGATCGGCCGGGCGGGGCCGCTCGTTCCGCTGTGTCCGCTCGTACGGCGGTGCCGCGCTAAGATCGCGTCCCCTGCTTTTTGATAGTTTCTGGCGGATTATCAGGATTGGATTAGTAGGCCTGGTGCTCGGCGACGCCTGGCTCTGGGTGGCCGTCGAATGATCGCCGCCGTTCGACGTGGAGTCCTACCCACGCGACACCCCAACGACTATGGCGCTGCTCGTGGCCGCTCTGCGGGTCGAAGGCGCTCCACCGGCTGCTGTATCTGGCGGTGGCGTACACCCTCGTGCTGTGGCATCCGATCGCGCTGCTCCCCGACGCGGTCGACGCGGCCGCGCGGGATGGCGAGGGCCGCGGCCACGTGAGCGAGTCAGTAAGCCAGATGCCACAGGGGATGCCGTCCGTTGATGAGGGTGACGGCCTCCTTGGCCTGTCCTCCGTTTTCGGCAAGTGCGCAGGTCGGCGCGGGCGTCTTGGTCACCGGACATGGCTCTCACGCCACCAACCGGACAACAGTGTCCACATTCTCACCGTCCAGTATGCCCGTTCGACAATGATCAGTCAGAAGGGCTACATTGGCACCGGACAACACTGTCCGGTTGGGGACACCCGCTCCAGACAGGAGAGGACGTTTGAGCGCGTTCGACAACAAGATCTGCCTGATCACGGGCGCGGGTTCCGGCATCGGCCGGGCGATGGCGGTCGGCTTCGCCAAGGCCGGCGCTCGCGTCGTGGTCTGTGATGTCAACGAGGAGCGCGCCCGTCGGACCGCTGCCGACATCGGCGCCGCCGCCCTCGCGGTGACCGCGGACATCGGCGACGAGGCGGCGGTCACGGCCCTGGTGGGAACGGCGATCGACGCCTACGGCCGGATCGATGTCCTGTGCAACAACGCCGGGATCATGGACACGATGGCCTTGCCCGCCGACATCACCCTTGCCGAGTGGGAACGCGTCCTGCGCGTCAACCTGACCGGCACGTTCCTGGTGACGCATGCCGTGCTGCCGCACCTGCTGCGGCAGGGCGGCGGGGCGATCGTGAACACCGCCTCCGAGGCCGGGATCAGGGGCGGCGCGGCGGGCGCCGCGTACACCGCCTCCAAGCACGGCGTGGTCGGCCTGACCAAGAGCGTGGCCTGGGCCCACGCCAAGGACGGCATTCGCTGCAACGCCATCCTGCCCGGCCCCACCATGACCGGCATCGCCGATGGCGCCGGCTTCGACCCGGCCGGCGCGGCCCGGCTCGGCCCCGTGCTCGCCCTGGGCGAGCGCCTGGCCCAGCCGGAGCAGATGGCCGACGCCGCCCTCTTTCTCGCCTCCGACGCGGCCTCGTTCATCAACGGGGCGATCGTGCCGGTGGACGGCGGCTGGTCAGCGGCCTGACTCGATACTGGGCAAGAAGCACGAACCGCACGAGCGCTGCCGCTGACACGTTCACGTACGGGGTCCGGCACGCAGGCCGAGCCTGCCTGCCGCCGCCCGCAACGAGAACACCTTTGAAGCACACCGCACCAGCTCCCTCAATTCCGGATTCGGAAGGGCATCCATGGACCACTCTTCGACGCCGCCCGCACGCTTCACCGTCGCGGAACTGGGCTTCGACCCCGACGAGCTACGCGCCAGATACCGCCACGAACGCGACCGCCGGCTGCGGCCCGACGGCAACGCCCAGTACCAGGGCGCCCGAGGCGAGTTCGGCTACTACGCCGCCGACCCGTACACCGAACGCGTCGAGCGGGAACCGGTCCGCGACCGGGTCGAGGCGCTGGTGGTGGGTGGCGGCTTCGGCGGCCTGCTCACCGGGGCCAAGCTCCGCGAGGCCGGCGTGGAGGACATCCGGATGCTCGACGAGGCCGGCGACTTCGGCGGCACCTGGTACTGGAACCGCTACCCGGGCATCCACTGCGACATCGAATCATCGATCTACCTGCCGCTCCTCGAAGAGGTCGGCTACCTGCCCACCATGCGGTACGCCCCCGGCGAGGAGATCCGCCAGCACGCCGTCGCGATCGCCAAGCTCTACGACCTGTACCGCGACACGATGTTCCACACCCGCGTCACGGAGCTGCGCTGGGACGACGCCGCGGCCGAATGGCAGGTGCGCACCGACCGCGGCGACGACTTCCGGGCCCGCTACGTCGTCATGTCCGCCGGCACCCTGGCCCAGCCGAAGCTGCCCGGCATCCCGGGCATCGAGACGTTCCGCGGGCACACCTTCCACACCAGCCGCTGGGATTACGGCTACACCGGCGGCGACCAGAGCGGCGGCCTGCACGGGCTCGCCGACAAGCGGGTGGCGGTCGTGGGCACCGGCGCCACCGGGATCCAGGTCATCCCGCACCTGGGGCGCGACGCGCAGCACCTGTACGTCTTCCAGCGCACCCCCTCGTCGGTCGACGTACGCGACAACCGGCCCACCGACCCGGCCTGGGCGGCCTCGCTCAAGCCCGGCTGGCAGCGCGAACGCATGGAGAACTTCCTCACCGTCGTCACCGGCGGCCGCGCCGAACAGGACCTGATCGACGACGGTTGGACCAGCACCGCACGGCTGCAACGCAACCTGCTGACCGGCACCGTCGACGCCACCCTGTCCCCCGAGCAGCGCGCGTACCTCGACGAGATCGCCGACTTCCAGAAGATGAACGAGATCCGCGCCCGCGTGGACGAGATCGTCGACGACCCCGCCACCGCGGAGCTGCTCAAGCCCTGGTACCGCTACATGTGCAAGCGGCCCACCTTCAGCGACTACTACCTGCAGACGTTCAACCGGCCCAACGTCACGCTGGTCGACACCGCCGACCACGGCGGCATCACCGCGATGACGGAGTCGGCGGTCGTGGTCGGCGAGCAGGAGTACGAGGTCGACTGCGTCATCTTCGCCACCGGCTTCGAGGTCGGCGTCTCCGGCATCGTCTCCGGCGCCCTGCCGGTGTACGGCCGGGGCGGCGCGCCGCTGCTCGGCACCTGGCGGCAGGGCCCCCGCACGCTGCACGGCTTCTACAGCCACGGCTTCCCGAACCTGTTCCACCTGGGCCCGCTGCAGAACGCCTCTGCGGTGAACTTCGTACACATCCTGCAGGAGCAGGCCATCCACATCGGCGCGGTCGTCGCCGAGGCCCGCCGGCGTGGCGTCGCGTCGGTCGAGCCGACCGCAGACGCCGAGGAGGCATGGGTCGCCACCATCCGCAAGCTGGCACCGGACAACAGCCGGTTCCAGGCCGAATGCACGCCCGGCTACTACAACAACGAGGGCAAGCCCCGCCCGATCAGCATGACGTACGGCCCCGGCCCGGTCGCCTTCCACGACCTGCTGCGCCGCTGGCGCGCCGAGGGCGGCATGGACGAGGTGCTGGCGGGCACCCGATGAACCACCGGACAGTCGAGCGTCTCATCCGGGCGCGCCCGCTGTGGGGATCGAACGGCATGGCCTTCGGACCCGACGGACGCCTGTACGTGGCCCAGTTCCTCGCCGGGCAGATCAGCGCCGTCGACCCGGCCACCGGCGACGTCGAGGTGGTCGTGCCGCCGGACGGGCCGCTGCACTCCCCCGACGACCTCGCCTTCGACACCGACGGCGCGATGTACGTGACCGACCTGGTCCCGGGCCGGGTGTGGCGACGCGACCCGGCCGGGAACTTCACGCTCGTCACGGACGCGATCACCGCGCCCAACGGCATCGCCTGCGTCGGCACGCGGGTGTTCGCCAACGAGATGATCCCGGGCGGACGCCTGCTGGAGCTGCCGGTGGCAGGCGGCGAGCCCGCGGTGCTCACGGCGGGCCTCGCCATGGGCAACGCCATGCAACTCGGCCCGGACGGGCAGCTCTACTACCCCCACATGCTCACCGGCGAGGTGTTCCGCATCCCGCTCGACGGCGGCGAGCCGGAGCTGGTGGCCGCGGACGTCCCGGATCCGGTCGCCGTACGCTTCGACCGCGGCGGCGCCCTGCTGGTCCTCTCCCGCGGCGAGACCGGGACCGTCACGCGCGTCGACCTGACCGGCACCGGTGACCGCTCCGCCATCGTCAGCGAGCTCAACGCCCTGGACAACGCCGCCTTCGACGCCGAGAACCGGATGTTCGTCTCCAGCTACGCGCATGGCGGGGTCGCCGAGCTCGCGGCCGACGGGCGTACCCGCCAGATCGTGCCCCGCGGCCTCGGCGGCCCCTTCGGGGTGACCATCGATCTCGGCGGCGGCGTCCACGTGGCCGACCACTACCGCCTCGCCCAGCCCGCCGACCAGCTCTCCGGCCGGCCGGGCGACGACGTCGCCACCACCGAGCTGCTGAACTTCGTGCACGGCGTCGCCGCCGACGGCGACCTGCTCCACACCACCTCCCAATACGGGGACGTACGCACCTACGACCGGCGCTCCGGCACGGCGCGCACCCGGGCCCGCGGCCTGGACCGTCCGCTGGGCATCGCCGTGCGCGCCGACGGCACGCTGCTGGTCGCCGAGTCCGGCGCCGGCCGCGTCGTCGCCATCGACCACGACGACCAGGTCAGCGTGCTGGCCGAGGGCCTGGGCCGCCCGATCGACGTGGCCGTGGACGCCGGCCAGCGCTGCTACGTCAGTGACGAGCAGCTCGCCGCGGTGTACCGCGTCGAGGACGGCGTGCCCGCGCTGCTCGCCGACGGGCTTGGCACCCCGCAGGGCATCACCGTCCACGACGGCATCATGTACGTCGTCGAGACCACCCACCGCCGGCTGCTCGCCATCGACCTCGCCACCGGCGACGTCGAGATCGAGGCCGACGCCCTTCCGGTCATGTCCCCGGCGGGCCGGGAACCCGGCCTGTTCGTCGTGCCCGGCCTGCCCGGGATGCCGCGTCCGTTCGCCGGGATCGCGGCCACGGCGGACGGCTCCCTGGTGATCGCCGCGAACGGTGACGGCGGCGTTCTGCTCCTGCATCCCGAGGAGACCGCACCATGAGTCTCCACCGCGCTGCCGCACCTGCTGACTGGTTAGCCGACGACGACGGCGTACAGGGTGAATCCGAGCGCGATCCCGGCGACCGCCGCCGCGAGGTGGACGACCAGCGAGCTCGACGAGCGCCTCTTCGCGTCTATCCCGTACGGCAGGCGGACGAAGTACGCGATGAAGGCCAGGCCGATGAGGGCCGGGATGCCGAAGCCGAACAGGGCGCCGCTGAGGGCGAGGGCCAAGGACCCGCCGCCGACAACAGGCTCGGCGAACCACGCGGCTTGGGAGATGGCGAACAGGCCGATGCAGAGCGGCATCACCCGCAGCCCCACGGGCGTGCGGTATATCCGGTAGAGGACCATGGACGCCGGTCCTGCGATGTAGGCGGACCACAAAAGCGCCGAGGCGCCGTCAGGGAAATGCGGATCGGAGACCACGCCCCTGGGGTGCGGGTGTGAGGTCCACTCCGCGCCCGCCCAGCACAGGTTGATGATGACCAGAGCAGAGAAGACGGTGGCGACCGTGACGAACGCGCCGGCGAGCCGAGGCACCGGTCGTCCGATGATCGGGTCCGCGTCCGGCAACCTGCTGCGCATGCTCATCACCACGATCTCGGTCGACGACGATCAGGGCCGTTCCAGGCTACGGGTCGGGCGTTCAGGATGGGTGCCGTGCCGGGACCCGGAGGCGTCGACCATCACCGTGCGAGGGAACTGACGGAGCGTCTCCAGCTCCGGCCCGCGCGGTCGAGGCGGCCTACTGTGCGGCGGTCGTTCTTGGCGGGCCGGGGCGAAGACGTTGACCTCGAACTGGTCGCTTGCCACGGTATGGGGCAGGCGGCACAGCATTGGCGGCAGGCCCTCTCCATGCACCGTCGGCGGTGAACCTCAGGACAGCGGCCAGTTGCGCAGGGCGACGTCGGCCAGTTCCTGGAGCTCGTCGCGGCAGACACCGCTCGCGGCCTGCACGGCGATGCCGAACGCCAGCGTGGTGACGTAGCGGGCCAGAAGCCCCGGATCGGTTTCCGGCGGAAGGTCGCCCTCGTCCACGGCTCGCTGGAACCGCTCCCGGACGCAGGAGTAGGAATTGTTGCGCCAGTCGACGAGAAGGTCGCGGACCTCACGCCCGGAGTCGCTGGCGGCCAGGGCGCCCTGGACGCCCAGGCACCCGTGGGGATGGGCCGGGCGGGTGGTGGTTCGAACGGTGCCGGCCAGGATCGCGGTGGCGACGCCGAGGGCGGTCGGCTCCTCCAGGGCCTGGACCAGGTACGCGCTCGGGCCTTCGGTGTAGCGCGCCAGGGCCTTGCGGAACAGCTCCTCCTTGTTGCCGAAGGCCGCGTACATGCTGGTGGTGGAGATGCCCATCGCTTCCGCCAGGTGGGCCGTGCTGGCCCCCTCGTAGCCGTGCTCCCAGAAGGTCAGGACGGCGCGCTCGAGAGCTTCGTCGGCGTCGAATTTCCGCGGCCGGCCGATGGGGCCGCTCTGTTTCCTCTCCACTCCCCCAGCCTACCTCCTTTTGCAGCGATCGCTACAGAAGTGCTACCGTCGACTTCTGTAGCGATCGCTGCAAAAATCGCCGCCGCCGTGGCCTGAACCAGATCTGAGAGGCGAACATCTCATGTCCGACAGCGATCTACGCGCGTTCTACCTGCGCTACCTCGAGGAGCTCAACGCCCACAGGTTCGACGGCATGGACGAGTTCATCGACGATCGGACCACCTTGAACGGTGAGCCGGCCACCCGGGACGACCTCATCGCGGTCCAGAAAGCCGACGTGGACGCGGTTCCGGACCTGCACTGGGAGCTCAGGGAACTGACGCCGGCGAACTGCGCCGGCAACTGACCGGCTGACCTCCGCAATCGGAAAGGAAAAAGCATGACCATCACACTGATCACCGGGGCCAACAAGGGCATCGGCTTCGAGACGGCCAAACAGCTGCTGGAGCTGGGCCACGTCGTCTACATCGGCGCGCGTGACGTCGAGCGAGGCGAGAAGGCCGCGGCAGCACTCGGCGCCCGATTCGTGCAGCTCGACGTGACCGACGACGCATCGGTGAGCAGCGCGCTGGCGACGATCGACGCGGCCGAGGGCCGGCTCGACGTTCTGGTGCACAACGCGGGGATCCTGGGAGACGGAGCCATCGACGGCCCCAAGGCTCTCCGCGTGTTCGACACCAACGCCGTGGGAATCGTGCGCGTCACGGAGGCGGCACTTCCCCTGCTGCGCAGATCATCGAACCCTAACGTGGTCACCGTTTCGAGCAGCATGGGCTCGTTCTGGGCAGTCAACAACCCCGACCGGCCGGAGTTCCACATACCCCTCGCGCTTTACGCCGCGTCCAAGTCAGCCGCCACCATGCTCACGGTTCAGTACGCCAAGGCCCATCCCGGCATCAAGTTCAATGCGCTCGAGCCCGGCACCACGGCCACCGACATGACCGCGGCCATGGGAATCGGAAGGTCACCGGAAGAGAGCGCCAGAACGGTCGTGCGTCTGGCAACCCTCGACGCGGACGGTCCAACAGGGACGTTCCAGGACGAAACCGGGGAGTTGCGCTGGTAGGTAGGCGAGCAGATCACCTCAGAGGTGCTGAAGCGGAAACTGCGCGCATCGACCGGCGTGAGGATGTTGCGTTCTCGCTCGGTTCGGGGTGTCCGGAATCGCGCGGCGCGGCAGGGGCGTGGCCTTGGCAGTAGCCGTTGGCGACGATCAGCCGTCCACGGGCGGCGGTGTAGGCGGAGGGGTGCGTGGCGGGGACCACGCCTTGGCAGGTGGGACAGGTATCCGGCTGGTCGGCTGTCATGAACGCCCTTTCACGGACGTGGAGCGAACGGTGCGGGACGCGCTCTGGATCCACGGCTTCTACCAGAAACGATAGCCGGTGGTCTCGCCGTACAACGCGCCGGGTCCTCCACGGGGGCAACCGCCGTTCGGGGCGACCGCGGTGCTCTTCGGGCGGCCCACCTCCTCTGGGCGGTCGCCCAGGCGAGCCGGCCCGGCGGCACCGCGCGACGTCGTCGAGCCCTGATCGGGGAGGTTACGCGTCGTCCGGCAGCGGTTCGCCGGTCTCCAGCAGCGACTTCAGGCTCGCCACCACGTTCGGCCAGCCGTGGCTGACCATCTCGGCCAGGCTCGATCCGGACTCGAAGCCGTCGTGCACGACGGTGAGCTTCACGACCTGCTGCGCGGCCTCCTCGATCGTGAAGGTGACCTTCGAGCGGGCCTCGCCGGACAGCCGGGCGAGCATCTCCTCGTCCCAGCCGAAGCGCTTGGCGAGCTCCGGGGTGATGGCGTGCCAGGTGTAGGAGAGCCGGCTGTACGGGTCGGCCTCCAGCACGACCTGCTCCGGGTCGCTGATCAGCACGCCGTGGTTGTCCCAGGTCATCGGCGAGCCGACGGACCAGTCCGTGATGAACTCCGTGGCCCAGTAGCGGCGGGTGAAGGCGGGGTCGGTCAGCGCCTGCCAGAGCTTCTGCGGAGTGGTGCGGATGTAGGTGGTGTAGACGAAGGTCGGCGCGTCCATCGGGGTCTCCTCCAGGGCGAGTTTCAGGTCCGCCAGGGCTTGGACCCTGGCCTGGTCGTAGCGGCTGATCCACCGGTGGGCGATCTCGTGCACGGGCGCGGCGTTGAGATAGTGGAGCTTCTCCCGGCCCCGCCGCACGGTGGCGACGAGCCCGGCCTCCTCCAACACCGCGAGGTGCTTGCTGACGGACTGCCTGGCCATGTCGAGTCCGGCGCACAGCTCGCGCAGCGTCTGCCCGTTGCGGGCGTTGAGCGAGTCGAGCAGCGCGCGCCGGCTCGGATCGGCCAGCGCCTTGAACACCTCGTCCATGCCCGCCCCCGTACCCAGGTTGCCGCTCATCGATATGCAGCCTTTTGGCTGCCTTTAAATTTAGGCAGCCGGATGGCTGCCTGTCAAGGCGAGCGGGCACGGGAGCGGAGCACACCGGGCCCGGCCCGGTGTGCTCCGCTCCTCGATCGTCGTTACCGAGGCCGGCTTTCCACCGTGACCAGCACTTCGACCGGGTCGCAGTCCGGGGCGGCGGCGGTCAGGCGGATGGTGCCGGGTCCGGTCGGCTTCACCACGGCGAGCGCGCGGCCCCGGTAGGTGTGGTGCTCGGTCGCGTCGAACCGTTCCTTGCTCGCCGGGTCGGCGCTGCCGAAGCCGATCAGCGTTCCGTCGCCGGAGACGTCCACCCGCACGGGCCGGTCGGCCGCGGTGTGCGGCGTCCCGGCCGAGTCGGTCAGCGTCAAGGTGATGTAGGCGAGGTCGCCGACGTCGGCCGTGATGACCGGCCGCTCGGGTGCGGCGTGCAGCACCACGGGACCGGTCGCGGTGCGCAGGAGGTCGCGGCCGGATTCGACGCCGTCGCGGTAGGCGATCGCGAGCAGTTCGCCTGGTTCGTAGGTGGTCTCGAACTCGGTGCGCAAGCGGTGCTCTTCGCCGACCGGCCTGCGTCCAAGGGAGCGGCCGTTGACGAGGAGTTCGACCTCGTCCGCGTCGCTGTACACCTCGACGATGATCGGGGCGCTTTCGTGGCCGGGCCAGGTCCAGCCGGCGATGGTGTCGCTCCAGGCCCACCGGCTGCTCATGACGGTCTTGCCATGGTGCTGCGGCCGCTGGACAGCGAGGTAAGGCTGGGCGCGCAGGCCGAAGACGATCTCCCGGTAGTAGGAGACGGGAAGCCGGTGACCGGTGATGTCGATGTCCCCGCAGTCGGCCAGCAGGTACGGGTACGGCGCCATGAACGTGGGGCGCGGGTTGTCCGGTGTGGCGTACTGCGGCCGGCCGATGCCGACCTCCCCCAGGTAGTCCCAGCCGGTCCAGGTGAAATCGCCGATGACATGGCTGTGCTGTTCGACCAGTCGCCAGTTGCGGTCGATGCGGGGCGGGAAGGTCTCGGTGCCCAGGATGATCCGGTTCGGGAACAGCGTGCGGTCGGTCGCGTAGCGGATCTCCGAGTAGTTCATCCCGGCCACGTCGAGCACGCTGTAGGATTCGGCGGTGCGGGTGGTGACCAGGTCGGAGGCGGCGACGGCGTTCACGTCGAATCCGCTGTCGGCCATCAGGGTGTTGATACCCGTGTCGTCGCCTTCCTGGGCTCGCAGGTCAGGCAGCAGGGCCAGGAGGTTGTTGATCGCGTTGGTGAGGAAGCGGGTGTCGTCCAGCGCGCGGACCTTCTCGGCGAGCCTGCGGCCCCAGATCGCCCCGGTGGCTGCGCCGGTTTCGGGGATTTCGTTGCCGAGGGAGTAGAAGATGACGCTGGGGTGGTTGTAGTCCTTGGCGACCATCGCCTCGACATCGCGTTCCCACCATTCCGGGAAATTGAGGCTGTAGTCGAACGGGCTCTTGCTCCAGGTCCACATGTCGAACGCCTCATCGACCACCAGCATGCCGAGCCGGTCGCAGGCGTCGAGCATCGCGGTGCTCATGGGGTGGTGCGACATGCGGATGGCGTTGAAGCCCGCGTTCTTGAGCAGCCGCACGCGGCGCTCCTCGGCCTGGGCGAAAGTCGCGGCGCCCAGCGGTCCGTTGTCGTGGTGCACGCACGTGCCGCGCAGCTTGACCGTCTCGCCGTTGATCCGCAACCCGTGCTCGGGGTCCAGGCGCAAGGAGCGGATGCCGAAGGCGACCTCCACGGCGTCGATGCCCGTCAGGGACACCGCGCACGTGTACAGCGCGGGCGAGTCCGGGCTCCACAGCGAGGGGTCGCGGACGTAGAGACGCCGGCGGGCGACGGCCGGTTCGTGGGGTTGTACGGTGATCGGCGCGGTGTCGGATGCGACGACGGTTCCCGCGACGTCGCGGATCTCGGTGACCAGTTCGACGGTGCGCAGGTCGTTGGAGTCGTTCTCGATCGTGGTGGCGACCTCCACGACCGCGCGTCCGGCGTCGATGTCCGGGGTGGTGACGTGGACGCCGTCCGGGCTGATGCGGACGACCTCGCCGACGAGCAGCCAGGTGTCGCGGTAGATGCCCGCGCCGGAGTACCAGCGCGAGTCCTGGTGGGTGCGGCACTCCACCCTGATCTCGTTGTTCTCGCCGAACCGCAGGAACCGGTCGGCGTCGATGCGGAACCGCGAGTATCCGTACGGGCGCTGCCCGGCGTAGTTCCCGTTGACGAACACGGTGGCGTCCCGGTAGACACCCTCCAACTCGAGCATGATCCGCTTACCGCGGTGCTCCTCGGGGACCAGGAACGTCTTGCGGTACTCGTACGCCCCACCGGGGAAATAGGCGGTCGCGGCGCCGCCCAGGGTGGCGTCGCGGGCGCGGTTGATCATCGCGTCGTGCGGCACGATCACCGGCTCGAACGGGACCGCGGTTCCGGCCAGCTCGGCGAAAGGATTGACCTTCGGGCGGAACTGCCAGTCGTCGTTGAACGATGTGCGGATCACGTAACTCCTCGGGACGATGGTTTCTGAAGGTCACCCCGACCCGGGAGCCGCGGTGGAGCGCCGGACGACCAGGCTCGGAACGACCGAGAAGTGCACCGCCGACGTGCGGCCTTCGATGCGTTCGAGCAGCAGCCGCCCGGCCATCCGGCCCATGACGACGCCGTCCTGGTTGACGGTGGTCAACGCGATGTTGGGATGGGCGGCCAGCCGGGTGTTGTCGTAGCCGACCACGGAGATGTCATCCGGCACGGACAGTCCGGCCTCGTGCAGCGCGGCCAGCACGCCGAGGGCCGCCTCGTCGGAACCGGCGAAGATCGCGGTGGGGCGCGGGGAGCGGCTCAGCAACTCGCGGGCACCGTCGTACCCGCCTTCCTCCGAGTACGAGGTCGCGACGACGGCGATCTCGTCGGCGAACCCGTGATCCCGCATCACCCGCTCGTAGGTCTCGGCTCTGATGCGCGGCACGTGCTCGGCCGCCCGTCCCTGCTCCTGGTTGAAGGTGATGTGCCCGATGCGACGGTGGCCGAGCGCGATCAGGTGGTCCATGACGAGCTCGGAGCCGACCCTGTCGTCGTCGACGATCGAGTCGTACGCCGGCGACCTGACGTGCCGGCCCAGCACCACGGTGGGGATCTCGCGCGCCACCTGCTCAACCTGGGTGCGGCCGACCAGTGGAGCGATCAGGAGGATGCCGTCCACCTGCCGGTCTATCAGGGCGTCCAGGGCACGTTTCTCGGTCTTGTCGCGAGTGCCCCCCTGGATCATGATCGCCTGATAGTCGGACTCGGCGAGCTGATCCACCAGGCCGGTCATGATCTCGGCGTAGAACGGGATCCCGATGTGCCGCATGAGCACCCCGATGGTGAACGCGCGCCCGCGCAGCGCCCGCGCGGCGGCCTGGGGACGGTAGCCCAGCTCGTCGATGGCCCGCCTGACGCGCTCCCGCATGGCGTCGCTGACCCCGTAGTCGTTCCGGATGACCTTGGAGACCGCCGCCTTGGAGACCCCCGCGTGTTTCGCCACGTCGGAAATCGTCACTCTTCGTCGCCGCTCAGGCGCGACCATGGGCATCCCTTCTCGAACCGAGTCCTGCCCGAATCTACGGTGCCGAGATCGTCGCGCACGTAGACCGGTCTATGCAAGATAACGGACTGTCAAAAATCTGACCTCTTCGGCTACTTGTGATGGCGTAGACCGGTCTACATTTTTCCTTGACCTTCGCGCGGCGTAACGGCTACGTTAACTCGCACTCGGGCCTGTCCCGGCCGCACCAGGTCGAGGGCGACAACGTCGACAGCGACTGGCGGCGCCCGGACATGCCACCCGACCCCCGCGTCCACCGCGGCCGAGGCGAAAGATTCACAGGAAAGGCGAGGATGCCCGAAGCAATCGACCGGCGCCGGCTCGTGCGGCGGCACAACCCCGTACTGACGTCCGCGCACCCGGCTGACGTCCTCACGGTCGGCAACGGGGACATCGCGCTCACGGTCGACGTCTCCGGACTGCAGACGTTCCCGTCCTTCCACGAGCTGGTGCCCGACCCGCACCGCGTCGCTCACGACGGGCTGTCCGGTCTGCCTGAGCAGCGCCCGCGCGTCTTCGACGCCGACGACTTCCAGATCCCCCTGCGCACGCAGTCGTCCTGGGGCTGGTACGAGACGCGCGCCGACCGGGAGCTCCGGCTCGAGGACGCGACCACCCTGTACGAGACGTCCCGCGGCCCGGTGCCCTATCTCGACCGCATGGGCCTGCGCCGGGCCGGCGACCCGATCGACGAGGAGTTCGTCACGGGCGCGTGGTACCACTTCAACCCCCGCCGCGCCCACCTCGGCCGCCTCGCCCTGGTCCGCCCCGGCGGGACGGCGCTCGACGATCCGGCCGCGCTGGCCGGCGTGCGCACCGAGCTCGACCTGTGGACGGGAACGATCCAGGCCGAGTACGTCCTCGACGGCGAGCGCGTCCGCGTCACCACCGTCGCCGATCCACGGGATCACCGCTTCGCCGTACGGGTCGAGTCCGGCCTGCTGCCCCGAGGGTGGGGCGTCGCCTGGGTGTTCGACGAACAGCCGGACGACCTGGCCGCCTTCGAACTCCCCCTCGCGCAGGAGACGGTCTGGGATCAGCGGACGGAGCACCACTGGTACGCACGGCGCACGGTCGAAACGCTGGCCTACGGCGTCGGCGTCCGCACCACCGGCAGCCTGGGTGAGGGGGCCGACTCGGTCGTCGCGCGCACGGACGCCACCGTTCTCGAGGTCGTGGTGACGCTGACGCCGGATCAGGGCC
The DNA here is from genome assembly GCF_014204795.1 of Nonomuraea jabiensis. Lineage (GTDB taxonomy): Bacteria > Actinomycetota > Actinomycetes > Streptosporangiales > Streptosporangiaceae > Nonomuraea > Nonomuraea jabiensis. Next base: position 10,959,887 of record NZ_JACHMB010000001.1, read on the forward strand.
GGCGGCCGGACCAGGACGGCTTCTCCGCCGTCAGCGCGGCCGCGCGGACCTGGTGGGCGGAGCACTGGAGCACCGGTGCCGCGGTCAGCCTCGCCGGCAGCACGGACGCGCGCGCTCCGGAGCTCGAACGCCGCGTCGTTCTCTCGCAGTACCTCACGGCCGTCAACAGCGCCGGCGGCACGCCTCCCGCGGAGTCCGGGCTGACGTACAACACCTGGTCGGGCAAGTTCCACCTCGAGATGCACTGGTGGCACGCGGCGCATTTCCCGATGTGGGGGCGAGGGCACCTGCTCGAGCGCAGCCTGCGGTGGTATCACGGAGCCCTGGAGGCGGCGGAGGCGACGGCCCGCCGGCAGGGGTACCGCGGAGCCCGCTGGCCGAAGCAGACCGATCCGTCCGCCCGCGAGTCGCCGAGCCACATCGGCGTCTTCCTCCTGTGGCAGCAGCCGCACGTCATCCACCTGCTGGAGTTGCTGCGCGGCGAGGGGCGCGACGAGTCGTTCCTGCGTGAGCACTACCCGCTCGTCGAGGCGACCGCCGACTTCATGGCCGACTTCGCCGAGGAGCGCGACGGGGCGTTCGAGCTGCCGCCTCCGCTCATCCCCGCGCAGGAGAGCTACCTCGTCGACCGGGCGACGAACGCCAATCCGACGTTCGAGCTGGCGTACTGGTCATGGGCGCTCGGCGTGGCGAACGAGTGGAGAGCCGGGCTCGGCCTCGAACCGCGCCAGGAGTGGGACCGGGTGGCGCGGAACATGCGCCGGCCCGCCTTGCTGCCCGACGGAACGTACGCCGCGATCGCGACGCCTCCGCTGCTCATCCGCAAGGATCACCCGTCCATGCTCATGGCGTTGGGGTGGCTTCCGGACACGCACCTCGTGGATGCGGCCACGATGTCGGCGACGCTCGATTCCGTATGGGAGCGCTGGGACCTGCAGTCCAGCTGGGGTTGGGACTACCCCGTCATGGCGATGACCGCGGCCCGCCTCGGCGACGTCGGACGGGCGCTCGACGCTCTCCTGCTCCCGTCGCCCAAGAACGAGTTCCTCCCCAACGGACACAATCCGCAAATGCCGGGATTTCTCAGCATTTATCTGCCGGCGAACGGAGGACTGCTGGCCGCAATGGCGCACATCGTCAGGGCGGTGAACCAGGGGGCCGAGCTTCCTGACGGCTGGGTGATCACGTCAGAGGGGCCGTTTCCCCGCCTGAACAGCTTTCATGAACCCGGAAGGAGAATGGCCGGCCGGCAGCACTCAGAACCGCATCGATGACATCGCACCGCGTCCACCGAAAAATGCCGGGGGCATCGAAGAGTGGCCGCTCCCCCATTCAAGGCTTCCAAAGGTGAGGACCATGGGTAAAAACCCCTCAGCACGCGGCGCCCGGCGCCGCACCATCATCGCGGCAGGATCATTGGCGATCGCCGGGACGCTTGCTCTGGCAGGCTGTTCGTCGTCCGGCGAATCCGCCACCGGGGACGCCGGACTGACTTTCATGAACCAGTCGCGCGGGCAGGAGGCCGCGCTCACCCAACTCGCGCAGCAGTACACCAAGAAGACCGGCGTCAAGATCACCGTCGAGACGCCGGGGCCGGCCGACTACCTGCCCAAGCTTCAGGCGAAGGCGCAGTCCAGATCCATGCCCGACATCTATTCGTCGTTCGACGCGTCCCAGATGGCGCCGTTCTACAAGGCCGGCTGGGCGATGGACCTTTCTGCCGAGTTGAATGCCGGCTGGAGCAAGAACTTCAGCCCCGCCGTACTCACGATGTCGACGTTCAAGGAGGGCAACAACCTCGGGGTCAAGCCCGGCGTCTACTCGGTGCACTGGGAGACGCAGACGTACGGCTTCCTCATCAACCCGGCGCTGACCGGAATGTCGTCGAAGAACCCGCCCGCGACGACGGCCGCGTTCATCGACGCGCTCGCCGCGAAGAAAGCGAAATTCTCCATCGCGGCCTCGCAGACGCCGAACATCATCCAGGCCCTCGCCTCGAACTGGCTGACGGACGCCGACATCGAAGCGACCCTCAACGGGAAATCGAGCTGGAAACAGGACGGCTGGCGCAACGCCTTCCAATTCCTGGTCGACCTGAAAAAGGCCGGCGTCCTCGCCAACGACTCCATCCCCGGCGGCCAGGGCGACCACCCGAATGTGGAGTCGTCCTTCTTCACCAAGTCGATGGGCGCCATCTGGGACGCCGCCCCCGGCATCTCGGTCGGCCTGCGGACGAACCCGGAATTCGAGGACTACTTCTCCATGGGGCTGCCCAAGGCTCCCGGAAGCGTCCACGACCCACGCTCGCCGGGCGTCCCCGGCAAGGGCGCGGTGATCAACCCGAGGAGCGGCCACGCCAAGGAGGCGCTCGCGTTCGTGAAGTGGCTGACCGAGCCCGAGCAGCAGGCCGTGTTCGCCAAGACCGCTCGCATCCTGCCCAGCAATCCGGAGCTCCTCGCCGGCGCGGACATCCCCGACCAGCTCGAGGGCTTCGCCGCCGGCGTGAAGGACATGCAGGTCATGTCGACGACCTTCACGCCTGACGTGATCACCGCGATCAGGGCGGAGTCCCAGCGCCTGGTGCTGGGCGAGACGACGGTGGACGACGCGCTCACCACCATCCAGGCGGCGCAGGACCGCACGTCATGACGACGCGGCAACTCGCGGTTCCCGTGCGGCGTCCATCCCGGGCGCCGCGCGGGAGGCGCGCTCTCCGGCGCAACCTGATCGGCTGGTTGTTCCTGGTTCCGGCCATCGCGCTCGTCGGGATCTTCACGATCACGCCGTTCGCGCAGGCCATCCTGCTGAGCTTCCAGTCCTGGGACGGCGTCAGCCCCGACACCCCCTGGGTGGGGCTGGCCAACTACGACTTCGTCGCGTCCGACCCGATCTTCTGGGCGTCCATGCGCAACGTCCTGTTCTTCGGTGTCGTCGGTTTCGTCGTCGGCAACGGCGTCGCCCTGGGCATGGCGCTGGCCGTCAACAACGTCACGCGCGGCAAGACGTTCTTCCGCACCGTCTTCTACCTGCCGGGCGTGCTGTCGGTGGTCGTCGTCGGCCTGCTGTTCTCCTCCATCCTGGCCCCCGGATCAGGCATACTCAACCGGCTGCTCGGCCTGGTGGGACTGGGCACGCTCCAGCAGAACTGGCTGGACGACCCGGCCGTCGCGCTGCCCGTCGTGGCGGCGGTGTTCGTGTGGTTCCACTGGGGGTTCGGCTTCCTGCTCTTCCTCGCGGGGCTGCAGGACGTGCCGAAGGAGCTGTACGAGGCCGCCGAGCTCGACGGCGCGAACCGCTGGTCGAAATTCCGCTACATCACCTGGCCGCAACTGGCCCCGGTCACGTCGATCGTCAGCCTTCTCACGCTGCTCGCCGCGCTCCAGATCTTCGGGACCGTGCAGGTGCTGACCAACGGCGGACCGGGCCACCACACGATGGTGCCGACCCTCGCGATCTACAACGAGGCGTTCGTCAACTGGCGTTACGGCAGCGCCGCGGCCATGTCGGTCATCTTCGGCGGCGCGCTCGTGCTGCTGTCCGTGATCCAGCTCGCGATCACCAGGCGGAGGTCCCGCGTATGAGCGGCCAGATGACAGAAAGGGCCGAAGGCCCCCGGCGGGCGATCCGGCTCGACAAGGTCGGCCTGTACGGGCTGCTCGGCGTCGCCGCGCTGATCGCGCTCTTCCCCCTGCTGTGGATGCTGTCCGGATCCCTGCAGAGCCTCACGGAGCTGCTCTCGAACGAGAGCTTCCTGCCCGCCGACCCGCAGTGGCACAACTACGTGACCGCATGGGTCCAGGGAGAGCTCGGCGTCTACCTGCGCAACAGCGTGCTCTACACGGGGTCGGCCGTCGTCGGCATCCTGCTGGTGTCCAGCCTCGCCGGGTACGCGCTCGCGCGACTCGACTTCGCGGGCAAGAGCGTGTTCACGTTCGTCATCCTCGCCGTGATGATCATTCCTGCGCCCGCCATGTTCCTCGCGCAGTACAAGCTGCTCATCTCACTCAACCTGACGAACAACCCCGTGGGTTACGTGCTGATCCTGATCACGTCGGGCATCCCGATGTCGACGCTCATCATGCGCAGCTTCTTCGTCAGCCAGCCCCGCGCTCTGGAGGAGGCGGCCGCCCTCGACGGCGCCGGTCCGCTGCGCATCTTCTGGAACGTGATCCTGCCGCTGGCCCGGCCCGGCCTGGCCGCCGTGGCGGTCATCCAGGGGCTGGGGGCGTGGAACGAGTACCTCATGGCGCTGGTCCTGTTCGACGACAACTCCCTCATGCCCGTACAGCGTGGCCTGACCGCCTTCACCTCCGCCGAGACACCGCAGCAGCAGATCCTCCTGGCCGCCACGACCATCTCCATCGTGCCGGTTGTGATCTTCTACCTGATGGCGCAGCGTCACATCGTGAAGGGCATCGGCGCGGGCGCGATCAAGTAACGGAACGGCGGAGAGTGCCCGGGGTCGGTGGTGGACAAGCGCATCCGACCCGGGGCCCGCTGCTCATTGAGGGTGCGATGCGCCGTCGTCGGCGTCCACCAGCAGGTCGAGGTGGTGCTGGACGATGGGCTTGGCGTCAGTGGCGAGCTTCTTCACCTCGGGCGAGGAGCCGTCCCGCACCTCCGTGGCGCCGTCGGCGAGAGCCTGGCGGTGACCGGCGATCTGCGAGGCCAGCCACGCCCGGTCGAACTCCGCGCCGCTCCGGGCAGCCACCTGCTGGAGCTGGCGGCGCTGGGCGGCGCTCGGCTCGGAGGGGAGATCCACCTGTGCCTGCTCGGCCACTCGGCGAAGGTCGCGGTCCAGCTTGGTGTGATCCTTGATCAGTTTGGCGCCCAACTTGCGGACGGTTTCGCTGGCGGCCTTGTCCTGGGCGGCCTCGCCTGCCTGGATCTCGGCCAGATTGCCCTGATGGGCCTGATGCAGGAAGGTCCGGTCCTGCTCGTTCGGCTCGACTCGCGTGAGCGCCCCGGCAGCCGCCGGAGACGTCACCGAGACCGTGACGGCCAGCATGATGAGAATGATCCTGCTAGGCATTGGATCCCCCTCCACCGGTCGGTTGGTCGGTCCCGACCTGCTTCCCCCAGCTGACCTGCACGAACCTGTGCCGTCCACGGGTGCGGCACCGTGCCGCCGGCGTTTCGGGCCGGCCGGGCCGGGTAGCGTGCGAACCCACGGGCGCTCACCGCCAGGGGGCAACGGTGTCGAGTGATCCGCCGTACGGGATGATGGACTATGTCCTCCCTCTGCGCTGGGAGGACGACTCCGGCCTGGAGGAGCTGACCGCCTACCTGCGGGCCGTGTCCCGCCATGTGCGGGTCATCGTCGTCGACGGTTCCACCCCTTCGCTGTTCGGGCGGCACGCCGCCGCCTGGCGCGGTCTCGTGGTGCACGCGCACCCCGCCGATGACCTCTGTTTCGCCAACGGCAAGGTCAACGGCGTGATCACCGGCATGCGCCTGACACGTGCGGAGCACGTGATCATCGCCGATGACGACGTGCGCTACGACCGGCCCGCTCTCGCCAGGATGGATGCCCTCCTCGCCGACGCGGAGCTGGTCCGCCCCCAGAACTACTTCGCGCGCTTCCCCTGGCACGCCCGCTGGGACACCGCCAGGACCCTCCTCAACCGCAGCCTCGGCGCCGACTACCCGGGTACGTTCGGCGTGCGCCGATCGTTCTTCATGAAGATGGGTGGCTATGACGGTGATGTGTTGTTCGAGAATCTTGAGCTCATCCGCAGCGTCCGCGCGCACGGGGGCAGGGAACTGCGCCCATTGGATCTCTACGTACGGCGCCTGCCCCCGAACGCCTCCCGCTTCTGGGACCAGCGCGTCCGGCAGGCGTACGACGATCTGGCGCAGCCCGCTCGCATGGCGCTGTTCCTGTCCGTCCTGCCCGCGCTGGCCGCCTGCGTGCGGCGGCGCCGGTACGGCCTGGTGATGGCCGCGGCCGGCTTGGCCGTGGGGCTGGCGGAGGTGGGGCGGCGGCGGGCCGGTGGCCGGCGCGTCTTTCCTGGCACGGCGGCGCTGTTCGCCCCCGTCTGGGTTCTGGAGCGGGCCGTGTGCAGCTGGCTCGCCCTCGGCGCCGCCCTCCGCGGCGGAGTGCCGTACGCCGGGCGCAGGCTCCGCCGGGCGGCCCACTCCGTCCGATGGCTACGCCAGAAGGTGTCTCGGAACCCGCTGTCGATCGGCTGCAGGCTAGGAACAGTCACCTCTCCATCAAGGTGAGAAGTTCCCGCCACGAACGCCCTCGCGCCCCGTGCCTGCTCATGGGTTGCCAAGGCAGCAGCTAAGGTCGCAGCCCCTCCGCCAGGGCCAGTGTGACCGCCACGGACAGTGCGGCCATCACCGCCATAGCTGTTGTCGTCGACGTGAACTGCGCGATTGCCCCCGCCAGTGCGGCGCCCACGCCCTGCATGGTGAGCATGCCGGAGGAGTGCAGCCCCAGCGCGTGACCGCTCATCTCCTGCGGTGTCAGCGCCATCAGCCGCTCCTGCAGCAGCAGGCTCGCCGCGTACCCGACCGACGCCAGCGCCACGGCCACCGCCGCCACGGGCATCCCGGGCTCCAGCGCGAACACCAGGTACGGTGCCGCCAGTAGCAGGCGCAACGGTGCGCCGAGCCGTGCCCGCCACCCGGCCGGCACGAAGCGCCCCACCAGCACGTCCCCCGCCAGCATTCCCGCCGCCGCCACGGCGAACAGCACGCCCGCCTGCTGCGGAGCGAAGGGGACGAACAGCGACTCGCAGCCGACGATCAGCCCGTTGGGCACCCACAGCGCCAAGTACACGTACCGGCGGGGGACCGACGACCACAACCGCGCGTTCACGCGCCAGGTCGCCGCTACCGACGGCTGCCCCTCGGTTCGCGGCGGCCGGTCGCTCAGCCCGTACCGGGTGATGGCGGCCTCAGCGAGGTAGAGCCCGGCGCTGACGAGCAGGGTGCCGCGCGGGGACAGCGCGGCCACCAGCAGACCGCCGGCCGCGAATCCGCAGATCTGCAGCAAGCCCACCATCATGTTCATTACCGAGCGACCCAGCAGGTAGCCGCTTTGCGGCAGGATCTCGTTCAGCAGCCCCCACCGGACCCCGCCGCTCAGCGAGCCCACCAGTCCGAGCCCCATCACGACCGCGAAGACCGCCCACACCGGCAGCCCCGGCACGGCCAGCACCGCGGTGCCCAAACCGAAGACCAGGGCGATGCCCGTCAGCGCGCTTCGGGGCCGCAGCCGGTCGGCGGCCGACAGTAACGCCGTGGCGCCGGCCACCTGCGCCAGTGAGGGGCCGAACATGCTCAGCGCGGCCAGCAGCGGCGACCGCGTCGCGCCGTAGACGAGCACACCCAGGGCCAGACCGCTCACCGTCGAGGCCGCCACCTGCGTGGAGGTCGCCAGAAAGAGCGGCGTGTACTCGGGCGCGCGCAACAACTGTCCATAGGTTCGCACGCCGAGATCTTCACGCCGCCGTCCTGCCGGACGCTACAGTTTCGCAGGAGGGCGAAACAATGGGATTGTGGCAGCTCAACGCCGACACGCTGGCGAGCAGCAGGTTCGGCGTGTCACCGTTGGCCGAGGCGACCGCGAGCCTGTTCACACTGGCGTCAAGGACGGCCGCGCATCCCGCCGGGGAGTCCTGGCTCGCCGCCTACCTGCCCGCATTCCACAAGCGGCTCGACCCCGTCACCGCCCTACTCGTACGAGCCGCGCTGGGGCACACGTGGATCGCCGACTTCTGCGTGCCCGCACCCACGCAGGACGAGCGCACATTCGCCGAGGAGCTGGACGGCATCCGCCACACACCACCGGAAACCGCCCGCGAGGACCTGGCAGTGTCCCTGCGCGGCCGGCTTCCCACCGAGCTCGACCGCGACGATCTCCCCGAACGCATCGCCGACCTGCTGGAATGGGTGTGGACCAACACCGTGCTGCCCGACTGGCCGCGCCGCCGCCGCGTCATCGAGGCCGACATCGTCTCCCGCACGACCCAGCTCAGCCAGGGCGGCTGGGCGGCGGCGCTGCGGGGCCTGCGCCCCGAGATGCGCTGGCTGGGTGACGGCCGCCTGCAGATCAACGCCCACGACTACCCACCGCGAGAGATCTCCGGCGCCCAATTGCTGTTCGTCCCGGTCACGCCCGGTCACGCTTGGGTCACCTGGGACGAACCCCATCGGTATGCCGTGATCTACCCGTGCTCAGGCGTGCTGGCCGAACCGGATCGCGCGCCAGTGCCCGAGTCGCTGGGCAAGCTGCTCGGCACCGCACGGGCTGAAGTCCTCGTCCTGCTCGGAACGCCGAAGAGCACCACCCAGCTCGTGGCGTTGACCGGGCAGGGCCTAGGGTCGGTTGGCCGCCACCTGCAGGTGCTCCTCGGAGCCCACTTGATACAGCGGCGCCGGGCCGGGCGATCCGTGCTGTATTACCTAACAGAAGCCGGCGAGGTTTTGGTGCGGGCTCAAGGCTAATGGCCCCTTCTCGTCCAGCCCGATGCCGGCCGCCTTCAGTTGCTCAGCCAGGGCGGCCAGGTCGAGGCCGCGGCCGAGCCGCTTGTGCTCGTGCACCACGAAGGTGACCGCCACCCCGGCCGCGCGCAGTTCCCGGGCCAGCGTGACGGCCTTGTCGAGCTCGGGCCGGACGGTGGCCCGGGGGGAGATCTTCTCGGCGAAGACGCGGGTGACGCCGGCGGCCTTGAGTGCGTCGAGCTGGGTGTCCAGGGACCGGCGAACAGTGGAGGTACGGGCGTAGCCGATCCGCGCGTGCCCGGCCGGCTCGGCGTCGGCCGCTGCCGGGCGGGGCAGCGCGTACCCAGGCCGCGTCCGGCCGGAGCCGGTGTTTCATAGGTGTTCGCTATGAAACATTGTTTCCGTCCCCGCGGTGCGACCAACGGTCCATCTCGTGCCGCGACCTGGACCGAGCCAGCGGCGATCACTCGGCAGGCTGCCGGGCGCTCGCGTCCTCAGCGTCAAAGGCTTGGAGGAAGGTGTGGGCGGCAGCGCGGGCGATCTCCTGCAGTTCGGTGTCGCCGATCTGGCGGGTGCCCATCTGGGAGCGCGCCTCCAGCGGGCCGATGAGCAGGGCCAAGAAGTGTTCGGCGGCTTGGCCGGGGTTGGCGGCGTGTAGGCGGCCGGTGAGGATGAGCCGCGCCAGCCGGTCGGCCAGCGCCTGGCTGAGACGATGCGGACCGCTCTCCACAACGATGTCGAGGATGTCGGGGAAGTGCGTGAGCTCCCCGTAAAGCAGGCGCCGCAGCGCGCAGGAGCGCCCGTCGGCATGCAGGCGCGCCAGATGGTGGCCAACCTCCTCCAGGGTGCCGCGAAGGTCGGGGCCGGGCTCGCTGAGTGGCTTCAGTGCGGCGAGTCGCTGGTCCAGCACGCTCTGGGCCGCGGCCTGGATCGCGTGGCGGAAGAGGGTCGCCTTGTCGGTGAGGTGGTTGTACACCGTGGGTTTGGCCACACCGGCCTCATCGGCGATCTCCTGCACGCAGGCCTGGGCGTAGCCCTGCCGGGCGAACACGGTGAAGGCGCCGTCCAGGATCGCCTGCCGTTTGTCGATGCGTCCGCGTGAGGTGGCCATATCTCGATTGTACTAACTGGTTCAATCACCTGAACGACTGAGTTGCATTGAATTAGTGAGATCACTACTTTGAACCCATGAGTTCAATATCTCCAGATGACCGTCTGGACCGGCCACTCCTCGCCTTGATCGGGGTCGTCCTGCTCGGCGGCTTGCTGGGCATTCTCAACAGCACGATGGCCGCAGTCGCCGCCACGACGCCGGCGAGCGCCCTGGACGCCTCGCTCAGCACGGTCGGCTGGGCCTCCACCGGCTTCCTGCTCGCCGTCACCGCCACCATCCCCTTCACCACCTGGGCCGTCGACAAGTACGGCGGACGGCGGCTGTGGCTGGCCGGCCTGGCGGTGTTCATCGCCGGATCGCTGGCCGCCGGACTGGCCTGGAACGCCGGCAGCCTGATCGCCTTCCGCACCCTGCAGGGCTTCGGCGCGGGGCTGCTCGACCCGCTCGTGCTGATCCTGCTGGCCCGCGCGGCCGGACCGGCACGCGCAGGCCGCGTCATGGGCCTGATGGGCGTGGCGCTGTCCCTCGGCCCGGTCCTGGGGCCGATCGCGGGCGGCGCCGTCCTGGGCGGCCTGTCGTGGCGGTGGATGTTCCTGCTCAGCGTGCCCGTCGGCCTGATCGCGTACCTGCTGGCCGTACGCGTGCTGCCCGCAGACTCCCCGGCCGGGCGACACCCGGCGGTCCGGCTCGACGTCCTGGGGCTGGCCCTGCTCGCGCCGGGGTTCTCCGCGATGGTCCTGGCCCTGTCGCAGACGGCCGAGCACGGAGGATTCACCGCGTGGCAGGTGCTGCTGCCGCTGGCCGCGGGCATCGTCCTGATCAGCGGCTACGTCCTGCACGCGCTCGGCTCCCGCCGCACGCCGCCGCTGATCGATGTGCGGCTGTTCACCAGCCGGGGGTTCACCGCCAGCGTCACCATCATGGGCCTGGGCGGCGCGATCGCCATGCCGCTTGCCGGACGCCTGTCGGACCGGATCGGAGCTCGTGGCCTGGCCGCAGGCGGCGCGCTCGTGGCCGGGCTCAGCGCCCTGGCCTTCACCCAGATCGACGCCGACACCAGCCAGGCGTGGCCGGTGCTGGCGGCGCTGACCATCGGCCTGGGCATGGGCTGCTTCAGCGCGCCGACGATGGGCTCGCTCTACCGGAGCCTGCCCGGCCCGCTGGTCGCGCAGGGAAGTTCGGTCCTCAACCAGCTCGGCGCCGCACTCGGCATCGCCCTGGTCCCCCTCATGCTGCAGACCTCCGCGGACGCGATCACCGGCCTCCACAGTGTCTTCTGGCTCGTCACCGTGCTCATCGCGGCCGTGCTCGTCGCGACCTCGCTGCTGCCCAGCCGCACCCACTCCGAACTCACCACCACAGCAAGGGCGTTCTGATGACCAGCACCGCGAAGACCATCGTGATCAGTGGCGGCACCGACGGCATGGGTCGGGCCCTGGCCTCCACCTACCTGGACCGAGGCGACACCGTGGTGATCATCGGCCGCGATGCGGCCAAAGCGGCCACGCTGCCCGGAGCCCACTTCATCCTCGCGGACCTGAGCCTGGCCAGCGAGAACAGAAGAGTTCTCGAGGAAATCAACGCCCGCTACCCCGCCGTGGACGCGCTGGTGCCGTGCGCCCGCTACTTCCGGTCGAACCGGTTCGTCACCGCCGAGGGCGTCGCCCGCCATCCCACCGGCCCCACCTGCTACGTGCTGATCAACCCCGGCCCCGTCTCGACCAGCTTTGCCGGCGACTACGATCCAGCCACTGCCGCCCACGTCGCGGCGCTCCAGAGGCACGGCGCCCCCGTCGGGGAAGGCATCAAACCGATCATCGCCCGCCTCGACAACCTCACCCGCCACCTGCTGCGCTCTCAGGAGAAGTGAACCCATGACCCAGACATGGATCGCGGCGTTCAGATCCGCTCCCGTCAGCCCGTATGAGCCGACACTCGTTTACCCCTCCCGCAGCTTCAACAACCAGACCCTCCGCCAAATCGTCCGCGTCCGCGGCGGTGGCGACCACCTACGTGTACGGTTCAGCAACCTGTACGGCAAGGAACCGCTCACCATCGCCCGCACCCGCGTCGCGCTCCACGCCACCGGATCCGCGATCGCCCCGGGCACCGACATCGAGGTCACCTTCGGCCACACCTCCGACGTGACCATCGATGCCGGGCACGAGGCCGTGAGCGACCCGGTCGGCCTCGCCACGACCACCGAGACCGACCTGGTGATCAGCACCTACTACGCGACGCCCTGTGGACCCGCCACCTACCACCCGTTCGCCCTGCGGACCGGCTACGTCGCCGCTGGCGACGCCACCTCCCAGCCAGGACTCCTCCACCCGGAAGAAGTCGAACCCCGCTTCCACCTCACCGGGGTCGATGTGCTGACATCCCCCGGCCGCCGCGTCGTGGCCGCCTTCGGCGACTCGCTGTCCGACGGCGTGGGCAGCACGCCCGGAGCCAACCTGCGCTACACCGACCAGTTGGCCCATCGCACCGCCGCAGCGGATATGTCCGTCATCAACCTGGGCATCGCCGGCAACCGGCTGCTCACCGACGTCTTCGGGGAGAGCGGAACCGCCCGGTTCGACCGCGACGTGCTCGCCGCACCCGGAGTCACCCACCTCATCCTGGAGCTCGGGCTGAATGACATCTGCCTCCCGGGAATGCTGGGAACCCCCCAGGTGTCCGCAGATGAGCTCATCGACGGATACACCACCATCGCCGAACGCGCCCGGCGTCATGGTCTGACAACGATCATCACGACCCTCACGCCGTTCAGCGGCGCCGAGGCGATCAGCTCCGGATTCGACAACCCCGAGAACGAGGAACTTCGCCAGCGCATCAACCGGTGGATCCGCACCAGCAGAGAGTTCGACGCAGTAGCCGACCTCGACCGGGCCCTGCGCCACCCCGCGGCCCCGGCCACCTTGTACCCCGACTACGACAGCGGCGATCACATCCACCCCAACGACGCCGGAGCTCAAGCCATGGCCGACACGATCGCCAAGGCCCTTCAGGTCTGACGCAGACGCCCGTCGGGGACGAGTGACCCAACTGCGCCGACACCCTGGGTCTGTCCAGGCACAGCCTGGAAGGTGACCACGCCGGGGCGAGCAAGGGCTCAGCCTCGCCCTGGCCCCGGCCACCGCCGGTCTGCTCCGCCTACGTCTCAACGGCACAGACCGGCTTGGGCCTCCACCACGTGGAAGGGATCACCGGGAAGTTGATGCGGTCGTACTGGATCGGTGACAGCCGCGCGCACATCTCATCGGTGACCGGGAAACCCTGCTCGCGCAGGTGCTTGACGGCCGCATCCAGATACAGGCTGTTCCACCACACGACCGCGTTCAACGCCAGACCTAGACCACCCAGCTGATCCTCAAGGCCCTCCCGGTAGCGCTGGCGCAACTGGCCTCGAAAATACGGCCGTAGTGGGCGAACGCCTCGCCCAGGCCGCTAGGGCGCTCAACCAGGGCAAACAGCCCTCGTCACCGAATCGTCGTCAAGATCGCCTGTTTAGCGCCAGAATCCGGTCCGATCCTCCCCGGGGGCCGATCGCAGAGCAATCGAGAGCACGGCAGAAGGGGCACCCACTTCTGGTGTCAGCCCCTTGCGGCTGCGCCCAAGTGGCGGGCCCCGTTCAGTACGGAGTCGAGCAGACCTGGAAACAGCGCGTCCAGGTCGTCGCGGCGCAACCGCACCAGCCGGGTCCGGCCCTGCACGGTGGTCCAGGTGACTCCCGCCTCGCGCAACACCCGGTAGTGATGCGACAGCGTCGTCTGATGGACGTCCAGATCGCCGCCGATCGCGTTGCAGGGCTCCTCGCCGGTCACTGCGAGGCGTTGGACGATCTCCAGCCGCACCGGATCGGCCAGCGCACGCAGCACTTCGACCATCCGGATCGCCTCGGTCGCCGGTTGGGACACCTCACGCATCGCTTCCTCCCTCGCCGGTGCTACTCCCGGAGCCTACCGACATATTGATAGATGGACAAGCATCCATGTATTGCTTACAGTGCCGGTCATCCACATCCGCAGTGCTCCGGAAAGGCGGCACACTCATGGTGAAATGGCTTCTCCCCTTGGCCGTGGCGACATTCGCCGTCGGCACCGACGGCTACGTCATCGCGGGCCTGCTCTCCTCGATCGCCACCGACCTGGCGGTATCCACTCCGGCCGCCGGGCAGCTGGTGACGGTCTTCGCCCTGGTGCTGGCGTTGTCGGCACCGGTCATGGGTGCCCTCACCAGCAGCCTGGACCGGCGATCAGCGCTGCTGATCGCGCTGGGAATATTCATTGCCGGTAACGCCGCCACCGCGATGGGAACCAGCTATGGGGTGGTGATGGCCGCCCGCATCGTCACCGCCATCGGAGCGGGCATCATCACCTCCGCCGCCTCCAGCACCGCGGCGGCCATCGCGCCACCGGAACGCCGCGGCCGGGCGCTGGCCTTCGTCCTGGGCGGCCTGACGCTGGCGACCGCGCTGGGACTGCCGCTCGGCACGCTGATCGGCCGCGCCGACTGGCACCTCACCTTGTGGGCCGTCGCCGGGATCGGCCTGCTGGCAGCCCTTGGCATCGCCGTCGGCCTGCCCCGGGTGACGCTCCCCGCCGCCGCCCTGCCCGACCGGCTGCGTCCGCTCAAGCAGGGGCGCGTACTGGCGCTGCTGGCGGTCACCGCGCTGGCCTTCCTCGGCGCCTACACCCTCTACACCTACATCGGCCCCGCCCTGCAGCCGGCCACCGGCGGCAACGAGACCATGCTGAGCCTGATCCTGCTGGTCTGGGGCGTCGGCACCCTGGCCGGGAACATCGTCGCCGGACGCCTGGTCGACCGCCAGGCCCCCGCCCGCGTCCTCACCGGCACCCTCGCCCTCTCGGCACTCGCCCTGGCGCTGACCCCGTTGGCCACCCGCGCCCTCACGCCCACCCTGGTCTGGGCGGCGATCTGGGGCGTGACCGTCGGCATCATCGTCGTCCCGCAGCAACACCGGCTCATCGCCCTCAGCCCCGCCGCCACACCCATCCTGCTCGGCCTCAACTCCTCGGCCCTCTACATCGGGGTCGCCCTGGGCGGTGGCTTCGGGGGGCTTGCCCAGGAATGGCTCGGGTTCAGCCCGGCCCAACTGGGGCTGCCGGCCGCAGGCATCACCGTCCTGGCTCTCCTGTGGCACCTGGGCACCACACGCCACCCTGGCACGCCCGTCCCCGCGACGCCGATCTCTGCGTCGGCCACTGCAGAACGTTCCAAGGCGTAATCCTGTCCCAGCTCGCGGAGCGTCAGGCCGCGGGGTCGGGCTCGCTCGTCGCCTGGAAGCCGGCCGCCTTGTGGGACCCGTCGCAGAACGGCTTCGCCGACGACCTCCCGCATCGGCACAACGCGACCGTCGCCCTCCCGGGGTCGATGGGCTCGCCGTCCTGAGTCACCAGCTCGAACGGCCCCCGGATCAGCAGGGGGCCGTCCTCGCAGGGCGTGACCGTCACCACGTCATGCTCCGAATGCGACATCCGGTCCCTCTTTCCCCGTACGAACAGCGGAAACACCGCCGATTGCGCCCTCGGCGAGAGACGTGATCCCGCTTTCCCAACAGGCGAGGACGTGCCCGGCCCACAGCCGCTCCAGCTCCAGGGCGCAGGCCGCGCCGTACAGGACATCCCCCGCCAACGACGGGTTCGCCGCGGCGAACCCGCCGCACAGGTCGTGCGCGGCGATCTGCTCGTGTACGGCGTCGGCCTGCACGTGCTCCTCGTAGAAACGGACGGCGTCGGCGTCACCGCCCAGCCGGCGCAGCCCGTTGGCATAGCGGCGGTTGGGCAAAGACGACGTCATCTCCAGCGCGGCAAGGTGCCCGACCAAGGCGCCGCGCAGCCGCCGGTGCAACCCGAACAGGGACATCGCATTGGAGATCATCAGCGTGACCCCGGGCACCTGCCCCAGGTAGGCGCCGTAGGAGTCGTCGAGGTCGAGACCTCGCATGGTGGCGCGGAACAGCTCGGAGTGCATCCGCTCCCGGCGTCCCCCGCCGTACTCGTCGCTCTGGATCTCCACCAGCGCGGCCTTCGCCCCGCCCGCCAGCCTCGGGATCGCCCAGGTGTGCGGGTCGGCTTCCTTCAAATGGTAGATCGACCGGTGGACGACGAACTCACGGAACTGCTCGCGATCGGCCTGCTGCGCCAGGAACTTGGACAGGGAAGGGTCCGCAGCCGCGGCGACCAGTTCGTTGAGCGCCCGGCGCACTCCCCCGGGCTCCTCGACCGCCGGCCTGGGCACGGCCGACGCCAGCGCCTCCTCGAAACGCCGCTCCAGGGCTGCCCGCGCGGCCAGCAGCGCCGGCTCCCATTCCCAGCGGTCGTCCACGTCCTGGAAGCCCCGATAGTGCAGCTCGTAGCAGACGAAGAGGGCGAGCTGCAGGTCCGGATCCGCCAGCTCGGCGCCGGCGACGTCCAGCGGCAGCGCGTGCCCGTCCGGCGGGCGGACCAGGCGCCCGAAGAGCAGC
The DNA here is from genome assembly GCF_014204795.1 of Nonomuraea jabiensis. Lineage (GTDB taxonomy): Bacteria > Actinomycetota > Actinomycetes > Streptosporangiales > Streptosporangiaceae > Nonomuraea > Nonomuraea jabiensis. The sequence continues at coordinate 10,975,945 of NZ_JACHMB010000001.1, forward strand.
TCGGTGACGGGTCCGCGCGGAGAGGGAAGTCTCATCACAGGCTCCTGTACGTCGGCACGTCCCCCACCGATGGCACCAACCGCTGTCACGCGTGCCCTCCTTTCTCGCCCTTCGCCAGTGCCCTCGGCCAGGCCAGGCAAACCGGCCTTGGCCAGGGCTTTCTCAAGCAGCGGTCGCTGATGTCCCCGGACAGGGCAAGGCTGGATTACGGGTACGGCTCAAGGGCAGCAGGGCCCGATGCGAGCTCCGCCGTCACCTCGTGTCACCTGGCCCGCGATGTACCACCAGTGGTCGCAGATGACCTTCATCCACTGGCGCTACCCGCCCTCGCGCGTGCAGGCGCTGCTGCCGGACCACCTCACGGTCGAGACCTTCGACGGAACGGCGTGGGTGGGCCTGACCCCCTTTCTCATGCGAGGCGTACGAGTCCCCGGCGTTCCCGCTCTGCCGTGGCTGTCGACCTTCCCGGAGACGAACCTGCGGACATACGTCCGGGACGCGCGCGGACGTACCGGAATCTGGTTCCTGTCACTGGACGTCGGACGCGTGCCCGCCGCCCTGCTCGGCCGCGGCGGATACGGGTTGCCCTACTACTGGTCCGACATGTCAGTGGACGCGGAGAACGGCCACATCCGATACAGGTGCCGCCGCCGCTACCCGGGGCCAAGCGGCGCGCGCTGCGACGTGGAGATGGAGACCGGCGTGCCTCTGACGGCGAGCGAACGGGACGAACTCGCCTATTTCCTCACCGCCCGGTACCGGCTGTTCACCGTCGTGGCGGGCCGGCCGGCCGCCGCGCAGGTGGAACATCCGCCATGGCCGTTGCACCACGCCCACCTGACCGGCCTGGACCAGGACCTCGTCCAGGCCGCCGGGCTGCCCGGCCCCGAGGGAAACCCGGTTCTCCACGCCTCACCAGGGGTGCCGGTACGAGTCGGCATGTGGAGCTGGTGACCAAGACCGGTGCCACTACGGGGGCGTTTCCCGCAGAAGGTGCTGTTCGAGCACCGCGTCGAGGTGCAGCTCGCGGTAGCCGGCCTCCTCGAAGAGCACCGTGACCCGGTCCTCGCCTCGCTGGATGACCTGGCCGGGGCCCCAGGCCTGGTGTTCCACCTGGGCGTGCATGGGGAACGGGCCGCTCTCCTGCGGCCGGTCGGCGGTTCCCGCGCGACAGGTGTCGCAGTTGCCGCAGGCGGCGGCGAGTTCCTCGCCGAAGTAGCCGAGCAGGAAACGCCGTCGGCAGTCGTCGGTCTCGGCGTAGCGGCGCATCATCTCCAGCCGGGTCCGTTCGACGTCCCGGCGGCGCTCGGCCAGCCCGCGGGCGAGGTCCGCCGCCTCGCGCGGGCCGGGCGCGCCGGGCACGGGGGCGACGCGGCGCGCGCCGAGCCGTACCGCACCGGCCCTTTCCAGCAGGTCGAGCAGCGCCGTCAGGCGGCGCGGCGACAATCCGGTACGTTCCCGCAGTCCCCTGCGGTCGCTGCCGGAGCCGGACTCCGCGACCGCCTCGGCGACCCGTGCCAGCGTCTCGGGGTCGGGCACGCCTCCGGTGAAGTAACGCTGCAGGGCCAGGTCCTCAGGCCGGTAGAACAGCAGCGCCTTGGCCGCCTGGCCGTCCCTGCCCGCCCGCCCGATCTCCTGGTAGTACGAGTCCGGTGACCCGGGGATCTCGGCGTGGAAGACGAAACGCACGTCCGGCTTGTCGATCCCCATGCCGAAGGCGTTGGTGGCGACCACGACATCCAGTTCGCCGGCCATGAACCGGCCGTGCACCTCGTCCCGCTCGGCCCGCCGAAGGCCGGCGTGGTAGGCCGCCGCGCTCACACCCGCCTCGCTCAGCAGCCCGCTCAGGCGGACGGTCTGTTTGCGGGAGGCCGTGTAGACGATGCCGGGCATCGGTTCCGCGGTGACGGCGGTGACGATCTCGGGGGCGGGGTCGTCGAGCATCCGGCGTACCTCGAGCGAGATGTTGGGCCGGTCGAAGCCCTGGACGATCTCCACGTGCTCGCGCATGCTCAGCCGCTCGGCGATCTCCGCCCGCACCGGCGGCGCCGCGGTGGCCGTCAGGGCGGCGATCACCGGGCGGCCCAGCGCCTGGGCCACCGATCCGAGCCGCAGGTAGTCGGGGCGGAAGTCGTGTCCCCACGCCGAGACGCAATGGGCCTCATCGACCACCATGAGCGAAGGGGCCGCCGCCGCGAGCTCCTGGATGACGTCGGGGCGGGCGAGTTGCTCCGGCGCGCAGAAGAAGAACTCCGTCTCTCCCTCGCGCAGCGACTCGAACGCCGCCGTCCGCTTGCCCGCCCGAGTTCCGGCATCCAGGCTGACCGCGTCCTCGTCGTGGCTGCGCAGGGCCTCGACCTGGTCGCGCTGCAGGGCGATCAGGGGCGACACCACCAGGGTCGGCCCCCGCAGGAGCAGCGCGGGCACCTGGTAGATCGCCGACTTGCCGCTCCCGGTCGGCATCACCACCAGCGTGTCCCGGCCCTCGGCCAGCGCCGTCATCGCGGCCAGCTGACCTGGCCGCAGATCGGTCAGTCCCAGCGCCTTCCTGGCCATCCGTTCACACTGCGCGCCCACATCCCGCATCGGCCCCCCGCTGGTCCTCGTTCGTCCCGGAAGGTCCCCCTGCCCCGCCGCGCGTACGGCATGTCACCCGGGCAGCAGGTCGCACGCGCGAGCCCGGCACGGGATCGGCCGGCGCCCTGCCGCCGGGTCTGAGCCGTCGCCGCGTGACCACCGCTCGCTGGCACCCCGGTCGTGGCCGCCATCGTGTCATGGCGGTCAGGCCGATCCCCTTGGTGCGGTCCTCAGCGCTGTGGCGGGGCTTCCGGCCCATGCCCATCAGGTCGTACGCACCACCGTGAGGCGCGGTGACTACCTCTTGGATCTGCCGGCAGGCTACCCGTGACGCCAGTCGCCTGTGCCGAGCGCCCCGCCGGCCTGCGGCCCCATCAACCCGAGACCGCCGTCCACGAACAGTGTCGTTCCGGTGATGTAGGAGGCGGCGGGACCGGCCAGGAACGCCAGCGCGGCAGCGACCTCTCGGGCGTCGCCCGCCCTGGCGATCGGGTATCCCGGCCTGCTGCCGATCTGTGGCAGCCGATCTTCCTGTCCCGTCATCGCCGTGGCGATCTCACCGGGTGCCACGGTGTTCACGGTGATGCCGTACTCGGCCAGCTCCAGTGCCAGAACCCGGCTGAGCATCCGCAACCCGCCCTTGGCCGCGCAGTACGGCCCCGCTCCCACCCTCGGGAGTTCCTCGTGCACGCTGGTGACGTTGATGATCCGGCCGCCCCGGCCGGAGTCGATCATGCGTCTGGCGGCGCGCTGCGCACACAGGAACGCCCCATCGAGATCGACCGCGAGGACAGAGCGCCAGCGCTGGTAGTCCATGTCCAGCAGCGGCTCGGCGCTGCCGGTGCCCGCATTGTTGATCAGCACGCCCAGACCGCCCAGCTCTTCAGCGAGCTCATCCACGACGCGTGCCGCCCGTTCCGGGTCCGTCAGATCGTGCTGCCGTACCGCCGCCTCCCTGCCCGATTCCCTCACCAGCTCCGCGACCTCATCGGCGCTGTTCCGGTCGGTGTGGAAGGTGATGCCGACGTCGAAGCCCTGCTCGGCCAGGGCCACAGCGGTGGCCTTGCCGATCCCGGAGTTCGCTCCGGTGACGACCGCGATCCGGTCGTATCCCTTGTCCATGATCTCCCTTTCGTCATCATGACGGCACGTCTCCTTTACCTGCCCCGGTCATACCGTGGCTCCCCCGGCGGACTGCGCTTGATCGGCCCGCTGACGGCGCATCGGTCCGGCGCAGGCGTGCCTCACCGGCCCGCCGGCGCTGGATGTCTGCGGCGGCGCGGGTGCCTTCGAGGAGCTCTTCGACGGCTTCGACCGCGGTGTGGGCGGGGGTCCACCCCAGGTCGGTACGGGCGCGGGTTCAGCAGATCGGCCGGCACGCGCGGCTCAGCGGCGATGTTGAACGGGAGATCATGCCGTTTGACGAAATATCCGGAAGATGGGCCCGTCTTCCTCAACGATCTCTGCGTCCAGGGTCTTGTCGTCCAGGAATGAGGCGGCGGTCGGTTCGAGGTACACCCGAACGCCCTCCGATTCGAGCACCTGATCGTCGGGGTGCGGTCCACCCGAGATCGACAGTTCCAGAGATGTGGCAGGACCGTCGTCCGACGACGATGCGATGCGCAGCCCGGTGTCCGGCGGCGTTTCCGGATGCGACGTCAGGTCGCGGATTGCGGCGACCGCGTCGGCGGTCAGCGTAAGCACGGTGACTCCTCAGTAGGCGAAACTCCGTGATCGTGCAAAGAGCAGTGGCAACTTTCCTTCTCTCATTCGCCCAGAGGTGCGTGCCCGAGCCGGGGCAGAAAATAACCCCAATAGAGGCATTAAGTCACCTATTTCCGGACAAACGTCCTGCGGTCGACAGAAGTCCTCTCTTGCGGACTTAAATGTCCCCATGTGAGGATATAAGTGGAACAGCGGATCGCCAGATTCGCGAGCTAGGAGGGAAGTTCCATGGTCGATCTTCCGAGTGGTCCGCTGGCCGAGGTGGACCTCGAATTCCAGAAGATGGCGCTGGAGACGGGCGGGCTCACGTTCGACCTGGCGGGGACCACGGTGCGGGAGAAGCTGCTGCAGGCCACCGCGCACGACATCTGCCGCGGCCATCTCGGGCTGGCCTTCACGATGCACATCACGGCCCTGAACATGCACGGCGTCCCCTACGCCGACATGCTCGCCCTGATCAGGTTCGTCGCCCCCTACGCCGGGTATCCGGCGGCGGCCGACGCGCTGGGCCGGGTGGCTCAGGTCGCCGCCGAACTGGGTCTGGACACCACCCCTGAGCCGAGCGGGGTGGCCGAAGGTTCACCCGGCGTCGCCTGGCCGGTGAGTGATCCGTGGATGGCCGAGTTCCTGGCCTCGCGTACCGGACGGGCCTGGTCGGAGGAGCGGCTGAGCGCCCGCGAGCGCGCGTTCGTCGCGCTGACCTCGCACATCGCCAGGAGTTCCTTCGGGGAGTCCTTCCACCGGCACGTCACGCTGGCTCTGCGGGTCGCCGGCCCCGGCGACGTCCGCGACGCCGTACGATTCACCGCCGAACTGGGCGTCACCGACGCGGCCGCCGCGCTGGAGGCACTGGAGGAGGTGCTGGCGGCGGCGTGATGTCGCCCGCACCGGTGCGCTTGGCGAAAGGCGCGCCCATATGACAGTTGCCACCTAGATTGGAGTGCCGTCAGACGCGTCTGACAGCGGTGGCCTTCGGCGCGATGTTGCTGCCCGGAGGTGCGGCACGCGCCGCTGATACGCCCTGCCGGTCGATGAGGAAGGCGGGGTGCACCAGCTCCTTCATGCGCCATCGACCCCTCCTTCCGTCGGCGGGCGGGCAGGTGTCAGTCGAATGCCGTCAGTTGTCGCTCACGCGCCGCACTCAGATGCCCCCGCATCGCCGCCTCGGCCGCGTCCGGGTCCCCGGCCCCGATGGCCGCGGCGACGCGTTGATGCTCCTCGATCGTCGTACCGGCGTGGGCGTAGGGGAAGTATCTCCGGTGCAGGTGAAGGTGGACATGCAGGCGCTCGAGCCCGTCCCGGAGGAGGGGGTTGCCCGACGCCTCGGCGATGAGGTCGTGGAAGCGGGCGTCGTGGGTGGTGAAGGCCGCGTGCCAGCGCCAGCCTCCGGGGTCGTCCGGCTCCTGGGCGATCGAGGTGGAGGCCTCCGCGATGATCGACTCGCGTTGCGCTGAGGTGGCCCGCTCGGCGGCCCATCGCACGGTGGCGGACTCCAGCAGCAGCCGCATCTCGAACAGGTGGTTGAACTCGGTACGGGTGAGCAGCGGGGTGACCGTGTAGCCCACGAGGGCGCGCTTGCGGACCAGCCCGTCGGACTCCAGGCGAGCCAGGGCCTCACGGATCGGCGTCTGGGACACCTCGAGCTCCCGGGCCAGCGCGTCGATGTTGACGCGGTCGTCGGGCTGCATGCTGTGCTCGAGGATGCGCACCCTGAGCACGTCGTAGACGTCGTCGCCGAGCGTCGACCGCCTGAGCCGGATCGGTTCGGTGGATGCCATCGGGCCAATCCTCCCACGGAGAAGGTCAGGCCTTGACGCCCTGACGAGCAGCCACTATACCTCCATGAAACATCCTATAGGATCTATGATTCTGAGAGGCGCGGTCATGAATCCACGATCACTGATCCGGCTCGGCGGGCTGGCTGCCGCCCTCGTGCTCGCCGCCACCGCCACCGCCGGTTGCACGAGGAAGAGCGACGACACGACGGCGGCCGGCGCGCCCACGCGGACGCCCGACCAGGTCAAGATCGCTCTGGTCCCCGGCGGGGCACATCCCTACTTCCAGCCGTGGAAGGACGCCGCCGCCAAGGCGAAGAGCGAGCTCGGCGTCGGCGACGTCACCTTCAACGAGACCTCCGACTGGGACCAGACCAAGCAGAACGACGTGCTGAAGTCCCTCGCCGCGCAGGGCTACAACGCCTTCGGCGTCTTCGGCGTCTCCCCGGAGAACATCAACGCCACCTTCGAGGACCTCAAGCGGCAGGGCTTCCCGGTCGCCTCGCTGGCGTCCTGCCCGGCCGGCGAGTCCGACAAGGCGGACTTCTGCCTGTCCACCGACGTGCAGCTGGCCGCCTACAAGGCGGCGCAGGCCGCGATCGAGGCCATGGGCGGTCAGGGCGACCTCGTGCACCTGACCGGCAACAAGGTGGACTCCAACACCCAGCGCCGCATCGCGGGGGTGCAGAAGGCGGTCGACGAGACCGGCGGGAAGGTCAAGCTCCTGCAGACCGTGACCGACGTGGACAAGGACCTGCAGACGGCGCAGAAGGCCGTCGCCGACCTCCTCGCCGCCAAGGGCGACCAGATCCAGGGCATCGTCAACACCGCCTACAACCCCGCGGTGGCCGCCGCGGAGGGCGTCGAGCGGGCCAAGCTGCCGATCAAGGTCGTCGCCATCGACGACGACAAGACCATTCTCGCCGGCCTCAGGAACGGCTCGGTCGCCGCGACCGTGCTGCAGAACCCGGCCGGCCAGGCGTCCGTCGGATCGTACGCGCTGATGAAGCTCGCGGGCGGCTGCACGATGGCGCAACCGGGAGTGATCATCGACTCCGGTTCCTTCGTCGTGACCAAGGACGACATCGACACCTACGACGCGGACCGCCAGGCGAAGACGGACGAGCTGAAGAAGGCGTTCGACAGCCGGTACCTGTCCTGCAAGTAGTCAGTCCCGCGAGCCCAGGAGGAGCCACTTTGCCCGCGATCATCCACGCGGAGGCGTATCTCGTCGACCTCGAGGTCGAGACCGTCCGCACGGACGCCGTCCAGTCGTTCATCAAGCAGGAGACCGTCTTCGTCGAGATCCGGACCGATGACGGCGGCGCCGGCACCGGTTATACGTACACGATCGGCACCGGCGGCACCGCCGTGCTCGCCCTGCTGCGCGACTACCTGTTGCCCAGGCTGGCGGGCGCGGACGCCCGCCGGGTGGAGGCCGTGTGGCACGACCTGTTCGCCGCGACCCGGGCGACCACGGTCGGCGCGATCACCTCTCTGGCCCTCGCGGCCGTCGACACGGCCCTGTGGGACTGGCGGTGCCGCGACGCCGGCCAGCCGCTGTGGATCCTCGCGGGTGGCGCGAAGGACCGCATCCCGCTGTACGACACCGAGGGCGGCTGGCTGCACCTCACCACCGAGGAGCTCATCGCCGGCGCCCGGGCCAGCCAGTCCGCGGGCTGGCCCGGCGTGAAGCTCAAGATCGGCCGCTCTCCGGTCGAGGACGCGGAGCGGCTGGCCGCCGTCCGCACGGCGGTCGGGCCCGGCTTCGACCTGATGCTGGACGCCAACCAGTCGCTCACCCCGGCGGAGGCCGTCAGGCGGGCCCGGCTCCTCGAACCGTCCGACCCCTACTGGTTCGAGGAGCCGCTGCCGGCCGACGACGTCGCCGGGCACCAGGCGCTGGCCGCGGCCGCCTCGATCCCCGTCGCGGTGGGCGAGTCGCTCTACTCCGTGGCGCAGTTCCGCGAGTACCTGCACCGGCAGGCGGCCGGCATCGTGCAGGTGGACGTGGCGCGCATCGGCGGCATCACGCCCTGGCTCAAGGTCGCGCACCTGGCCGAGGCGTACAACGTGCCGGTCTGTCCGCATTTCCTCATGGAGCTGCACGTGAGCCTCTGCTGCGCGGTCCCCAACAGCCGCTACCTGGAGCACATCCCCCAGCTCAGGGCGATCACCCGGCAGGAGATCGGGATCGCCGACGGGCACGCCCTGGCGCCGGCCTCCCCCGGGCTCGGCATCGAGTGGGACCGCGACGCGATCGACGACCGGAGAGTCGCGTGAGCACGCGGACGGCGACACCGCCGGAGATCCCCGCGGCGGGTCCGCCCGGACCGCGCGGGCCGTCGAGGATGCCGCTCTGGGCGAACCCGCGCCTCGGGCTGCTCATCCTGCTGATCGCGCTGGTCGCGATCTTCACCGTGCTGCGGCCGGCGTTCCTGGACACCACGCTCACGCTCGTGCCGCTGCAGTCGGACATCAGCGTGTACGCGGTGGTCGGCCTCTCCCAGCTGGCGGTCCTGTCGCTGGGCCACATGAACATGGCCGTCGGCCGGATGGCGGCGATGAGCGCGTTCGCCATGGGCCTGGCCTATGACCGGCTCGGCGTGTCGCTGGTCGTCGGCCTGGTGATCGGGCTGATCGTGGGCACGTTGCTCGGCGCGCTGGCCGGGCTGATCATCTCGCGTACCGGCGTCAACTCGTTCGTGGTCACGCTGGCGATGGACTTCGCCCTGGTGGGGCTCATCACCATCCTCTACACCAGGTTCACCGACGGCGTCGCCTTCGCCAGCCGGCCCGATGGCATGGACGCGCTGCGCAACGACACGTTCGCCGACTACTGCATGGGCGACCTGTGCGGCCCGCACATCCCGCTCGTCGCGCCGATCGCCCTCGTCGCGGTGCTGGCGGTGGGACTGCTGTTCCGCTTCGGCAGGCTGGGCCGGGAGATCCTGATGACCGGCGCCAGCGAGAAGGCGGCCGAGCTGTCCGGCATCCCCGTCCGGAGCCGGGTGGTGCAGGCCCACGCGCTCAGCGGGCTGCTGGCCGGGCTGGCCGGCTTCCTGCTCGCCGCGAACAACGGCGCGTTCTCGGCGCGCATCGGCGACGCGTTCCTGCTGCCTTCCTTCCTCGGCCCGGTGCTCGGCGGCACGCTGCTGGCCGGCGGCGCCGTCAGCGTGCTCGGCACGGTGCTGGGCGCGACGCTCACCCAGGTCATCTACAAGGGGCTGAACCTGCTGCAGTTCCAGCTCGACCAGCTCAATCTCTACATCGGCCTGGTGCTGCTCGGCGCGCTGTCGCTCGATCGGGTGCGCCACGTCGTCGCGGAACGAAGGAGGGCCCGGGCATGAGCACCGGCACCACGACGGCCGGCCGCGCCGGACTCGGCGGAAGCCTCAAGGAGGTCACCGCCCGGCCGGAGTTCACCCTCGCGGTGCTCGCGGCCGCCGGTTTCGTCGCGCTCGCCGTCGCCACGGACGGCAACCTGCTCTCGCGCGGCACGCTGGAGGCGTTCTTCCGCTTCCTCGCCGTCCCGATCGTCATCGGGCTCTCCCAGATGGTCGTGCTGGCCATCGGCCAGATGAACCTGTCGGTCGGCACGCTCACGGGCCTGTGCGCCATGGTCGCGGCATGGCTCATGCTCGAAGGCGGCCTGCCCGCCCCGCTGGCCGTGCTGGGCGCGCTCGGGGTCGGTCTCGCCGCCGGCCTGGTCAACGGGCTGCTCGTCGTGTTCACGCGGATCAACGGGTTCATCGTGACCCTCGCCACCATGACGATCATCGAGGGGCTGCGGTACGGGGTCAACGGCCCCGACACCTTCCAGGGGTACTCGCCATGGCTGCGCGGCCTCGGCACCGCCTCGGTGCTCGGGCTGCCGGTCGTCCTCGTCCTGGCTCTGGTGGTGGCCGCCCTGGTGGCCCTGTTCTTCGGCCGCGCGGTCGTGGGCCGGCAGTTGCTGGCGACCGGCGGCAGCCCGTTCGCCGCGCGGCTCTCCGGCATCTCCAACGATCGCTCGATCGTCATCGCGCACGGGCTCAGCGGCCTGCTCGCCGGCGTCGCCGCCGTCATCACGGTCGCCGCCTCCGGCTCCGTCAACTCCAGCATCGGCGACGACCTGCTGCTGCAGAGCTTCGCCGCGCCGATCATCGGCGGGGTGGCGCTCGCCGGCGGGGTGGTCAGCGTCGCCGGCACCTGCCTCGCGGCGTTCCTGGTCCGGCTGGTGGACGTCATGCAGGCACAGTTCGACATCAACCCGCGCTGGATCGACCTGATCGTCGGCGCGGTCGTCCTCGGTGCGGTGCTGCTCGGCACCGTACGCCAGAAGCTGTCCAAGGGGTCGTCATGATGCTCACCGCCGAGAACCTGGTGAAGACGTTCCCGGGGGTTCGCGCCCTGGACCGGGCCACCCTGCGGCTCGCCGCGGGCAGCGTGCACGCCCTGCTGGGCGAGAACGGCGCGGGCAAGAGCACGCTCATCAAGATCCTCACCGGCGTGCACCGGCCGGACGGCGGGCGGGTCGCGCTCGGCGCCGCCGAGCTGCACCTGAACGGGCCGCTCGACGCCCAGCGGGCCGGCATCGGCGTGGTGCACCAGGAGCGCAACCTGATCCCCGGGTTCTCCGTCGCCGAGAACATCCTGCTGCACCACCTGCCGCGGCGCCTCGGTCTCGTCGACCGGGCGCGGATGCGTGCCGAGGCCCGCCGCTGCCTCGGCCTGCTCGACCTGGACCTCGACCCGGACACCCCGGTCTCCCGGCTCTCCGTGGCGCAGGCGCAACTGGTCGAGATCGCCAAGGCGCTGAGCGTCGACAGCAAGGTGCTCCTGCTCGACGAGCCGACCGCGTCGCTCACCGGGGACGAGGCCGACCGGCTCTACGGGATCGTGCGCAAGCTGCGCGACAGCGGACACGCCGTCGTGCTGGTGAGCCACAAGCTGGAGGAGGTGTTCGCGGTCGCGGACACGGTCACCGTGCTGCGCGACGGGCGCAGCGTGGCCGAGGCCGAGCCGCTCGCCGCCTACACGCGGGACCAGATCGTCGACCTCATGGTCGGGCGGGCGTACTCCTCGGTCCGCCTCGCCGAGCGGCACGTCGACCCGGCGGCGCCACCGGCCCTGCGGCTGGACAAGGTGTGCACCGCGCGGGGCCACCGCGGCATCTCCCTGTCGGTGCGCCCGGGAGAGATCCTCGGGCTGTACGGCCTGGTCGGGGCCGGCCGCAGCGAGCTGGCCAAGGCGCTGCTCGGGCTCGACCGGATCACGTCGGGAACCGTGGAGGTGCGGGGCCGTCCGGTACGCATCCGCGATGTCGGCGAGGCGCTCCGCGCCCACCGCATCGGCTACGTGACCGAGAACCGCAAGGAAGAGGGCCTCTTCCTTGACCAGCCGATCACCCGCAACGTCGGCGTCACCGTGTGGCGGCGCCTGGCCAGGGCCGGGCTGGTGACCGATCGCGCGGAACGTCGCCTGGTGACCCGGTACGTCGACCGGCTGGGCATCCGGATCGCTTCGCCGTCCCAGCTCGCGGGCCAGCTCTCCGGCGGCAACCAGCAGAAGGTGAGCCTGGCGAAGTGGCTCGCCGCCGAATGCGAGATCCTCATCGTGGACGAGCCGACGGTCGGTATCGACGTACGTACCAAGGCGGCCTTCCACGAGCTGATCGCCGAGCTGGCCGGAGCCGGGCTGGCGCTGCTGCTGATCTCCTCGGACCTGCCGGAGATCGTCACTCTCGCCGACCGGATCGCGGTGATGAACGGCTTCGGCCTGCGCGGCGAGCTGGTCAACGACCACGACTACGCCCGGATGAGCCAGGCGATCATCCGGTTGATCCACGACGAACGGGTGCCCGGGGAGCGCCTGGAGTAAAGTCGCCGAGTTTTGCGATACATAACAGCTATGCCGCCACGCCACCCAGATCGGCCACGGCTTCCCCGCTCACCCCGGCCGCAACCGGCACATGGGCAGCGAGAGGCCAGAGAACATCCAGGCCGAGTGGTCGGACACCAGCGGGACGATCACCGTCGACGGGGGATCCTGCGTCCTGGAGGCCACTCCCGAGGCCCTGACATTACGGATCGAGGCCGAGGACGAGGACGGGATGCAGCGCCTCCAGACCCTCCTCACCAGGAACATCACCCGGATGGGCAGAAGGGACAGCCTGGCCGTGGCCTGGAACCGTACGGACGCGAACGCCGAGACGGCGCCCGCCACCGGGACGGCGCGCGTCGCGAAGGCCAGAGGCCGGCACACGGTGCTCGGTCTTGCGTTGGTCGCCGTCCTGGCGGTCGGCGTGCACGTGGGCCTGGCCGCAGGCATTCTGGCGATCCCGCATTGGGCTGGACTGGGCGCGGACGTCGTCCTGGTGGCCCTCCTGGTGAAGGTGGGTCTCGTGGCGACCCACGTCTGGCGCCGCCGCCCATCCGCCAGAGCCCGCTGAGACCGAGCCGGCGTCCGGCTCAGCGGGCCCGCAACCCGGCCAGAGTGAGTCCGACGAGCCTCTGGACAGCGGCTTCCGACGGAAGGGCGGCAGCCGCCTGAAGCGCGTGGAGGCAGAACGTGGCAAGCTCGTCCGCCGCCAGGTCGTCACGTATGACACCGGCCCGCGCGGCATCGGCCAGCGCATCGCGGAGCATGGCGTGCAGCTGCTGCCGGGCGTGGCCGGCGTCGTGCGATCGGTGCAGGAGCGTGACGAGGTCGGGGCTGAAACCGTGCCCTGCCATCTGCCGATGGATGAGCGCGTACGTCTCCAGCATGGCCTCGAGCCGCCGCCCGGCATCGCTCTCGCGCTCCCCCGCCCGCGCGAGGCGCTCCAGATGCCCGGCGACCTGGCGGTTGTGCCAGGCCAGCAGAATCGTCTCGACGTCGGGGAAGTATTTGTAGAGCGTGGCCCGGCCGATGCCGGTCTTCTCGGCGATCTGCGACATGGTCACCGCCAGCAGCCCCCGCTCACCCACCAGCTCCACTGTGGCGTCCAGGATCGCGTCATGCACGGTACGGCGGTGCGCCTCGATCGTCTCGTTCCACAGTTTGGGCACCCAGCCAGTGTACGAGGCGGCATGAGGGCCACATCTTGCCGGCGATCAACCACTCACCGCAGGAGCCGCGCTTCGAAAGGGGCGAGGGTGACCGCACCGGGCAGCGGGTCTCGCTCGCCGGCGGTCGGGTCCGAGGACCAGAGCGTGCTCCTGGAACCGGGAAAGGCGACCGTCTGGTCGCGGCCGGAGAGGTTCACCGCCACGACGACCGAGTCCTCGCCGTCGCCGCGGAGGTACGCGAGATGGTCCGCGTGGGCGGAGAGCACGGTGATGCCGCCCTGACGCAGCGCGGCCAGCTCTCGCCGGGAGCTTCAGGAGCTCCCGGACGAGGCAGAGGAGCGAGCGGGGGTCGAGCTCCTGGCTCTCGACGCTGAACCGTCCCGCCCAAGCGGGTATGGGCAGCCACGGCTCGACGCCGTCGGGCGTGACCCGGCGTGCGGCGGCGTCGCCTCCCAGGGCATGGGCATCCGCTGGGGGTCCCGGCCGAGCCTGAGGCCGGGCGCGCGGAGTTCGGCGCAGTCACGGGCGCGCCAGGCGTCGACCGGGGCGTCGGGGAGGCCGAGTTCGTCGCCGTAGTAGAGCGTCGGTGTTTTCGCGAGGTCCAGCCCCCGCGTGCCGAGGGCGGCGACGCGTTCGAGCTTGAGGTGGAGCTCACCCATCGCGCAGGCGGGCGTCCTTGATGAGCCGCCACACCGCGTCCACGCGGAACCCGTCGACCCCGCGGTCCAGCCAGAACCTCATGACCTCGAACATCGCCTGCCGGACGGCCGGGTCACGCCAGTTCAGGCTCGGCTGCTCGGGCAGGTGCGCGCGGTAGTAGTACTGCCCGGTCGGCTCGTGGAAGGTCCAGGCCGGGCCGCCGAAGGCGGAGGCCCAGTTGTTGGGCGGGCCGCCGTCCGGCTTCGGATCGTGCCAAACGCGATGGCGACGGGGACGGTGCGGGGCCGATCAGACCTCGGAAAGGGATTTCCGCTGCGACCACTTGTTGTAGTGATGGGCGTGTCCGGGGCCGGAAAGACCACCGTCGGCCGCTTGCTCGCCGAGCGGCTGGGGGTGCCTTTCCTCGACGGGGACGACCTTCATCCGCGGGCCAACGTGACCAAGATGGCTTCGGGCGTGCCGCTCACGGACGACGACCGCTTCCGGTGGCACGTCACGGTCGGAGCCGCTCTGGCCGGCTTACGGGCCGAAGGGGCGGGCGTCGCGTGCTCGGCACTCAAACGGAAGTATCGGGAGATCATCCGGGGTTCCGCGTGGACTGCACTCATGAGCCGGAGCGCGTGGTCGCGAACCTCGTGGAGGAAATTTTGGCGCGCGACTCCCACGTCCCGCCCGTCGAGGGGCGGGGCATCCGACCTCATCATCGGTTCTGTAACCGGTTTAACCGGATGATGTGCGTGTGCTTCTGCGGTGTCAACCGGGCGTTCTCGGTCGGGACGAAAGTTTCATGGGGCTGAGCACCGGTTGACGAGCACAAACGCTTTCCTGATCGCTGCTGGGTGAAGTTCGAACGTTGACAGGCTTCCCAGCTCATGGTCCCATCCCGCCGTGAGTAAACGGTTAAACATGAACCTTGCTTGATTTGCACCTCCGCCGTACCAGAGCGCGGCCCACCGGCCTCACTCCTTAGGCACCCCAAGGAGATCCCGATGCACCTCCCACCGCGGTGGCGAGCCCTTCGCCTGATCGCCGCCGCCTCAGCCGCCCTGGGCCTGAGCGCCGCGATCGCGCCCGGTACGGCCGCGGCGAGCAGCGCGGCAGCCGGGAACACCTACTACGTCGCCCCCAACGGCAACGACAACGCCGCGGGAACCCAGGCCGCCCCCTGGGCGTCCATCGCCCACGCGCAGGCCGTCGTCACGGCAGGTGACACGGTTTACCTCCGCGGCGGAACCTACGCCTACACCCGTGCGAACTCGGCCTGCGCCAGCCAGACGGCCCGGGTCGACGCGATCACCCTGAACAGGAGCGGCGCCCCCGGCAACCCGATCCGCTACTGGGCCTACCCGGGCGAGAAGCCGGTCTTCGACTTCTCGCGCATGAGGGACGACTGCCGGATCAAGGGCTTCGACGTCACCGGCAACTGGATCCATCTCAAAGGGCTGGAAGTCACCGGTGTGCCGCAGAACAACAACCTCAACCACGAGTCGTGGGGCATCTGGATCTCCGGCAGCAACAACACCTTCGAGCTGATCGACACCCATCACCACATGGGGCCCGGTCTGTTCATCCAGAACGGCGGCGGCAACCTCGTCCTCAACACGGACTCGCACGACAACTACGACCTGCGCTCCTCCAACGGTGCCGGGGAAAGCGCCGACGGCTTCGGCGCACACATCCCAGCGGGCAACGCCGGGAACGTGTTCCGCGGCTGCCGCGCGTGGTGGAACGCCGACGACGGGTTCGACCTCATCAGCGCCTACTCGTCCGTGATCATCGAGAACTCCTGGGCCTGGCGCAACGGGTACGTGCCGGGGACCACCACGGGCGCGGGCAACGGCAACGGTTTCAAGGCCGGCGGCTACGGCGGCGACTACGACCCCGGCGCCGTCAAGCACACCGTCCGGACCTCGGTGGCCTTCCTCAACAAGGCCGCAGGCTTCTACGCCAACCACCACCCGATCGCCAACGACTACTTCAACAACACCAGCTACGGCAACCACCCCGACTTCAACATGCTCGGGGTCGATTCCGGCGGCGCCGCCGTCGGGCGGGGCAATCTGCGCAACAACCTCGCCTACACCGGCACCCTGACGTCCAACATGAACGGCACGAATGCCGCGTACAACTCCTGGCACCTCGGCGTCACGCTGACCGACTCCCAGTTCCAGAGCGTGTCGACGTCCGGCTGGGACGCTCCCCGCCAGGCCGACGGCAGCCTGCCCGCCCTGCCCCACCTCCGCCTCGCCGCGAACAGCACCCTGATCGACAAGGGCACGTCTGTCGGCCTGCCCTACAAGGGATCGGCGCCGGACCTCGGCGCCTTCGAGCAGTCCGCCGGCACGCCACCGGCGGTGCGCCACGAAGCGGAGAGCGCACCCGCGGTGTGCCCAGGCACCATCGATGCCGACCACGGCTCCCGCTGCGGCCACCCGATCGGGCGGACAGCCAGGCCCGCCCCCGCCCTATCGCCGGGCCACCGATCACTTCTGGACACAAGGGAGGCATCATGACATGTACGTTACGTACGGCTCTGAAGCGAGGGTGGTTACTCGTCGCCGCATCGGTGGTCGTGTCGGTGGTCCCGACCGCTCACCTCGCCGCGGCGGAGTCCTCCAGTGGCGCGGCCGATCCACTCGCGGGGCTCTACGACCAGGTCTCCCGATACTCCGCCGCCGACTATACGGCCGACTCCTGGGCGTCGTTCTCGTCGACCAGGAACGCGGCGGCAACAGCGATCCAACGAGGGGACACGGAGCGTGCCGCCGCGCAGGCGGAACTCCAGGGCGCCGCCGACGGACTGGTGATGGTCCGCGGCCTCAAGAGACTGGTCGCCGACTACAGGACACGCGTACCGGCCGCGTACACCGCTGACTCCTGGGCCCCCTTCGCCAAGGCGTTGACCACAGCGGCCGTCGTCGCCGCCGACGCATCGGCGACCAAGCCGGAGGTCGCCGCCGCCAAGACGGAGCTGACGAGCGCCGCCGCGAAGCTGGTGGCAGCCGATGAGGGGACGTTCCAGACCATCACGAACAACACCTTCTGGAACGACACCAACGGCAACCCCATCTACTCGCAGGGCGGAGGCGTCTTCAAGTTCGGCGACACCTACTACTGGTACGGCGTGCACTACGCGGGCGCCGAACTCTACCGGGCCAATCCGACGAGGAAGTACGACAGCGACGTCACGTTCGTCTCGATCCCGGTGTACTCGTCGAAGGACCTGGTGAACTGGAAATTCGAGAACAATGTCGCCACGAGCTCCACGGCCCCCTTCGCCAACGGCGGCTGGGTGGGGCGCCTCGGCGTTTCGTACAACGAGAACACCGGCAAGTACGTGCTGGTCGTGCAGGGGCCGGGCGGGGTCGTGTTCCTGCGGGGTGACTCGCCGACCGACACCTTCGACCACGCCTACACCCAGGCCCAGATCGTCAACTCGCCGACACCGGGCACCGGAGATCAGACGGTCTTCACCGACGACGACGGGAAGGACTACCTGATCTTCTCCAACGCCTCGGGACGCGCCAACGCCTTCGTCGCCAAGCTCAGCGAGTCCGACTCGCTGCGGGTGGAGCCCGCGGTGCGGATCGGTTACAACTCCGCCGGTCGCGAGGGCAACGCCATGTTCAAGCTTGACGGCAAGTACTACCACGCCTCATCGGACCTGCACGGCTGGAACAGCTCGGTGACGCACGTCATCGAGTCGACCACCAGCAATATTCAGGGTGCCTACACCGGGGAGTACACGCTCCCCGGTACCGAGATGGACTACAGCCACGTGACCCAGACCGGGTTCTTCGTGACGGTCAAGGGAACCAAGCAGACCACGGTGATCTTCGCCGGTGACCGCTGGGCCGACTTCGCCTGGAACGGTATCGGGTACAACCAGTGGATGCCGGTGACCAAGACCGGCGCGCGGCCCCAGTTCCACTCGGTGAGCCAGTGGCAGTTCAACGCCACGACCGGAGAGTGGCGCGTCGGGCCGGCGAACAACTACGTACTCAACCCCAATTTCCAGGCTGACCGGGTCATCGTCCCGCAGGTGCAGGGGTGGACCAACTTCCGCGAGTCGGGGCCGAGCTCCATGGTGACCAACGTCAACGGCGGTGCGAACGGATCCCGCTTCGCGCTGCAGATCGGCGCCGCGGAGGCCTACGCGGGTGGCGTGCGGCAACAGATCACTGTGCCGGCCGGCACGTACGGGCTGTCCCTGTTCGCCAAGACCGCGGGTTCGCTCAGCGCCGCCCAAGTGACGGTCACCGACCCCGGCGGCACCTCGCGCACGCTCAACGTCCCGGCATCGAGCGGCTGGACCCGGCGTGAGCTCGCGGGCATCCCGCTGTCCGCCGGTACCGCCACCGTCACCATCCGAGCGGCGTCCGGCAACGGACACCTCCTCGTCGACGACCTCGCACTCGTCAGGACGTCCGGCGACACGCCACCGACGGGGCAGCGTTACGAGGCGGAGACCACGCCGGCGGTCTGCCAGGGCACGATCGATTCCGATCGAGCCGGCTTCTCCGGCAGCGGTTTCTGCAACGGCACCGCAGCTGTGGGCGCCTACGCCCAGTTCACGGTGAACGCGTCGGCGGCCGGCACGGCCACGGTCGGGATCCGGTTCGCCAACGGCGCCAGCAGCGGCGCGGCACGGCCGGCGAGCCTGGTGGTCAACGGATCCACGGTGGGGACGGTTCCGTTCGAGTCCACCGGCGCCTGGACGACGTGGGTCACCAAGACAGTGACCGTTCCGCTGAACGCCGGCGGCAACACCATCCGACTGGAGCCGACCACGGCGGCCGGACTTCCCAACGTCGACTACCTCGACGTCGGCGCCACGGCCGCCTGAACAACCGCGCCCCGGCACAGGTGCCTTCAGGCCGACGACGGCGACACCGCCACCCGCTGGTGCACCGCCGACGGCAGGACCGGTCACTGGTGGCAGGTCGATCTCGGGAAGCACGGCGGCGTCGACCGGCACGGAAGTGCGCCGGAAGTTCACCCGCAACCACAGGTACCACGTCTCGGTCTCCACCGATGGCTCGGGCTTGGACGCGGATGGCTGATCGGACGGCGAGCACGACCGCGGCCCAGCTGCGGAGCGACACCTTCGCCCGCGACCGCCCGGTACGTCTCCAGAAAGGGTTGCATCTTGCCCGTGGCCACGTAACGTCCCGAGCAGCGGCCCTCGCCACGGGAGGAGAGATCGGCATGTCCGACGATGAGGCGCGGCGCGTTTTCCAGGTGGTCGACTCGTTCGAGCCCGGCAAGTTCGTGCAGTTGCTGGCGGAGGACGCCAGGATGGTGTTCGGCAATGCCGATCCCATGGTGGGACGCGACGCCATCGCCGAGGGGCTGCGGACGTTCTTCGCCACCATCGCGGGCCTCGCACACAGGATCGTCAGAACGTGGCAGGTCGACGGCGACACCATCGCCGAGACCGAGGTGACATACCGGCGGCTCGACGGCAAGGACGTCAGGGTCGTGGCCGTGTCCATCTGGCATACCCGCGACGACGGTCTGATCTCGGACTACCGCATCTTCGTCGACCTGGCGCCCGTCTATGCGACGTAGAGCCACGTCTACTGCGGCGTAGGAAGACTGGCTTGCGGCCGGTTTCCGATCCTGGGCGAGTTCCACTACGGCCGCTGTCCGGCGGCCGAATGGCAAGAGGAACCGCGAAGGTTCGGGCCGGCGAGGTGACCGCGATCTGCGGCGTTTCGTGACCATGTGAGTCCGGCTGGGGTCGGCGTGGTGATGCGGATCGGGCCGTGGGGCACGGGGAATCACGCAACGGCGGTTTCCCGGACTGGGTGCTCAAGGCGGACTGCGTGCCGCAGACCGACGATCCCCGTCCGGGTTGACCCGTAAGTATGGGGGCCGGTGGTGGCGGTGCAGGCCAGCTGTTCTAGGGATCTTTCCGCGGCCGCTCGGCTGACCGGGCCAGTGATCGACCAGGTCGATGAGGTGGTGACGCCGTTCGACCAGGCCGTGTCGGCCCGGCCGTCCCGCGCGAAGATCAAGGCGGCTGAGGCGTTGCTCGAACGGGCCAAGGCGGGTGAGGCCCGGTCAATCCTCATCGTCTGTGTCGTCACCGTCAGGGTCACGCACCTGATCACCAGCTACACCGGCCTCGGCGTGGGGCCCGGGAGGCCCGGCAGGGGGCGCATCGAAACCCCAGCTCACAGACGATTTGGCGGCTCATCGCGCAGTTCTGAACGAATCATGGCTGGGGTGGACCGGGTCAGGTGACGGATTGCGCCACCAAGGCCATGGCCTGCCGCATGGCGTTCCGTACCTCGTCGGGTCCGTCGCCGCGCTGCAGCGCGGTCAGTGCGGATGCGCTGATCGCGCCCACCATCGCGCCGACCAGGGCGGAGGCGGTGATCGTGTCGAGTCTGTCGGGGAATGCCCGCTGCAGCGCCTGGGCCAGTTCGGTCTGCGCGGTGAGGTGACGCTGCAGCAGCCGGGCCTGCAGCGCCGGCACCGAGGCCGCCAGCCGTGCGCGAAGTGCCGCGAGCCCGCTGGGGAGGTCGCTGTCCCAGGCGTTGGCGATCATCTCGTCCATCGCTTGCACCAGCACTTCGGGTAGCCGTTCTCCGGCGCGGCGCTCGGCGATCGCCTGCAGTGCCAGATCGACGCGCACGTCGGCATTGGCCAGGAGCACATCCTCCTTGGCCTGGAAGTGGAGGAAGAAGGTGCGGGGGGAAACCTCCGCGGCGTCGGCGATCTCGGCCACGGTCACATGGTCGTAGCCCTTGTCCTCGAACAGGCGCACCGCCGCCTCGATCAGTGCCTGCCGGGTGCGCTGCTTCTTGCGCTCCCGCAGTCCGCGTTTCTCCGCCACGAGAGCAGCTTAGTTCATCTTGCAAATTTATGCATACTGTGAATCGATACATAGACTGCAGTCAACTGAAGGGCGATCATTCATGGGAAGTCTGGACCGACGCGTCGTCCTCATCACCGGAGCAGGGCGCGGGATCGGGCGGGAAGAGGCGCTGTTCTTCGCCGCCGAAGGAGCCAAGGTCGTTGTCAACGATCCCGGCGTCGCCGTCGACGGCACGGGCGGCGACGCCGGGGTGGCCGCGAAGGTCGTCGAAGAGATCACTGCCCGCGGCGGCCAGGCCGTGGCCAACACTGACAGCGTCACCGACTGGGACGGCGCCCGCCGCATGGTGGAGACGGCCCTGGAGTCCTTCGGCGACCTCCACATCGTGGTCAACAACGCGACCATCGAACGGAACATGGGCCTGACCGACCTCTCGGAGGAGGACTTCGACGACGTCGTGGCCGTCAAGCTGAAGGGCACCTTCGCGGTGACGCACTGGGCGGCCCGCCACTGGCGCGACCGGTATCAGGCAGGTGTCCACGCCGACCGCGCCGTGGTCAACACCTCCTCCGGCTCCGGGCTGCTCAACCCGCTGCCCACGCAGGTCTCCTACGCGGCAGGCAACGCCGGGGTCGCGGCGCTGACCACCGTGGCCGCCCTTGAGCTCGGCCGCTACGGCGTGCGGGTCAACTGCATCTCGCCCTCGATGGCCCGCACCCGCCTCACTCTCACCGTTCCAGGCATGAGCCAGGAACCGCCGACGGGCCGGTTCGACCCACTGCACCCAGCCGCCAGCGCGCCTGTTGCCGCCTACCTGGCCAGCGCAAGCTGCCCGCTCACCGGCCAGGTGCTGTCGGTGCGGGGTGGAACGGTCGCGGTCAACCACGGCTGGTCCCTCGGCGGCCACATCCACAAAGACGGGCTGTGGAGCGTGGCGGAACTGGCCGAGAAGGTGAAGGAGCTGCCGATGGACGACCCGTTCGACAAGCTTGCCCAGGCCCTGACCGGCGCACTCGGCACCGTCGGACGCGACCAACTCCAGGAGATGATCAACGCCCTGCTTGACCAGGGAGTCGACTCCGACGCGGCCTCCGCATGATGCGATGAGCCACATCCCGGACCGCCTGCTCAGTCACGCGGTCCGGGGACGGATGGGGGCCTGTTTCATAGGTGACCGCCTGTGGGGTGCACCGGCTGGATGACCGAGGCTGGTTGTGCTTTCCCATCCTCAGGCAGGCCGCCGGCGAGCAGTGCAGCCTGAGCCTCCTCACGCTGCTTTGCCGCGCTCGGTCAGCTCGTGGGCTGACGCCGTAGCAGGGATGTCTCTGCTGCGGGGACGTCGGACCGCGTCCCCGGAGCTGCGCTCGGCCACCCTGAGGGGGGTGGCGGCCCGGTTTGCGAGGCTTTGGCCCGTGACCGCCGTCTAACCTCCGCTCTGGTCGCCGTGCACCTCCTTGGCCAGGCCGACGTCGGCGATGGAGCGCTCGATGAGAGCCAGCTCCGTGACAACGGTCCCGTGCCTTACGGCGAGACACCCGAGGGCCAGCGGGACTTCCTGTACGAGCTGTTCGCCGGGCTGAAGGCCGTCAAGGACGGAGCCGTGATCGGTGACCTCTACTGGGATCCGGTCATGATCCCGGCCGACGGAGTCGGCTGGCAGGTCGGCGGCGACAACGTCGTCAGCAACACGACCCTGTTCGACTTCGAGGGCAAGGCGCTGCCGGCGCTCCAGGCCTACGCCGACAACTGACGGAACCCGCCCACTCGCCCGAGCCGGTACGCCGGCTCGGGCGAGTCCTCGTTCGACTCGCTCTCGCAGGTCGCCGCCTCTGGAGAACATTCTACGTTCACCGTCTATTTAAGATAGGACGTTGGACGTAGGATGTCCGCTCGTAACCTTCTCCTGTCAGGAAGGGCGAGGACATGCACGATGGCCATTCCCCCCAGGGCCGTGCCGGGCGTCGCTCCTGGCGCCGCCGGGCGGGCGCCGTACTGGTGCTTGCCGGCTTACTCGTCAGCGCGTTCGGCGCGCCGGCGACCGCGGCGCCGCCGGAAACCGTCGAGGCCGGCGCGACCGCCGGCACCGCACCGTTCGTGGACGAGCAGGTGCTCTACAAGCAGGGCGACTTCGGATACGGCTGCTTCCGGATCCCCGCCGTGGTGCGGGCCACGAACGGCATGCTCCTGGCGTTCGCCGAGGGACGGGTGAAGGACTGCGGCGACGACGAGGACATCGACCTCGTGCTGCGCCGTTCCGCCGACAGCGGGCGGACGTGGGGCCCGCTGCAGGTGGTCTCGGAGGGCAACGGCACCACCCACGGCAACCCGGTGCCGATCGTCGACGAGCGCACCGGGCGGATCGTGCTGGTGAGCACCCACAACGGTCCGGAGCCGTGCCCGAACGGCTGTGACCGCGACCCCTGGGTGCAGTTCAGTGACGACCACGGGGCGACCTGGTCGGCCGCCAGGGAGATGACCGAGGGCAAGCGCCCGGAGTGGAACTTCTGGTACGCCACCGGCCCGATGCACGGCATCCAGCTCAAGCGGGGCGCGCACGCCGGGCGGCTGGTCGTCGGGGCGAGTTTCGAGAGCTGGGACCGGGTCGGCAAGCACGTCTACGGCACCCACCTGCTCTACAGCGACGACAGCGGGGCGACGTGGAACATCGGCGCCGAGACCTCCCGCGACGACGGCACGGTCATCGCCCAGGAGGTCACCGTCGTCGAGCTGAACGACGGGCGGATCTACGCCTCGGCCCGCGAGCGCGGCACCGACGAGGGCAGCCGGGCGTACGCGACCAGCAGCGACGGCGGCCAGACGTGGGACGCCCCGTTCCGCACCAAGCCGGCACTGGCGACGACCGACGTCCAGGCATCGCTGCTGCGGTTCAGCGACGGGCGCATCCTGTTCTCCTCGCCGATGCACCCGGGCGCCCGGGAAGCGATGGGGATCCGGTCGTCCTACGACGAGGGGCGCCACTTCGAGACGTGGGACGAGGGCAAGGTCTTCTCCTGGGGCCCGTCGGCGTACTCGGACATGGTGCGTCTGGACGGCGACGAAGCGGCCCTGATGTACGAGGCCGGCAGCATTACGCCGTACGAGCAGATCCGCTTCGCCCGATTCAACGAGGCGTACCTGGACACGCCGAACGGCACCCCGCCCGGCATCCCCGGCCCCCCGGCGCCCGGCCCGACGACGCCGGACGCGTCGCCGTCCCGCAACCAGGCGTATGTCCGCGGTGGTGCGCAGACCACTGACGGGCGGTTCGGCGGCGGGCTGGCGCTGGACCGGGTGGACGACCGGGTCGAGGTGCCGTTCGACGACTCCATCGACCTCGGCGCGAAGGACTTCACGCTGACCTCCTGGATCCGGTATTCGGAGCAGACCGGCGCGCACACGATCCTCTGGTTCCACCGGGTGAACAGGGGCACCAACCCGCCGGCGCTGTGGCTGCGGGCCGAACCGGCGAGCAACCGCATCCGGGCGGTCCTGTCCGTCGACCGGTTCAACGTGACCGTGCAGTCGCCGGGCGCGTACAACGACGGGCAGTGGCACTTCGTCGTGCTCCAGCGCGTACGTGGCGAGCTCCGGCTCCTGGTGGACGGCGCAGAGGTCTCGTCGGCGGCGGCGCCGGCCGGTTCGGTGACCCTCGGCAAGGAGTTCGGGATCGAGGGAATCCACGTCGGGCAGCGGCTGGACGGTGCGGACCGCTTCCGCGGGACGCTGGACGAGGTACGCGTCTACCGGCGCGCCCTCGCCGACGCCGAGCTGGACCTGATCCGGCAGTGGAACCTCCCGGTCGGCGGCCGGCTCGGGCTGCGGCTGCCGTTCGATCAGGTCAGCTGAGGCTTCGGTGATGGCGCTCGCGGGCTCCGCGGGCGCCATCACTGCGGCGGAGGACGTCCTACGTCCCTTCGCCTGGGAAGAGCTCGGGCAGTTGGGCCCGGGCCAGCGGCCTGAGCCGTACGGCGAGCGCGGCGTCGACCGACTCGTACGGCCACCGCACCCGAGTGCCGATGTCGGCCCAGTCGCCGAGGTGGGCCAGGAACTTGTCCAGCGCCGGGTTGGCGTACCCGCCGCGCTGGAGCGGCTGGACGTGGGCGGCGAAGAACTCGTGGATCCGTCGCTCCACGTCGAGCGCGGCATCGGGCTGCGCGGCCATCATCCGCTGCCATGCCATGGCGCCGGCCGGGCTGAGGGCGGCGATGTTCGAGTAGGAGCCGGCGGCGCCGTGCCGCCGCCCGGAAGCCAGGTCGTGGCCGGCGACGAAGACGGCGAGGCCGGCCGCGTGGCGCCGCATCTCCGCGTACCACCGCGCGTCGCCGCCGGCCACCTTGATCCCGATGACCGCGGGAACCTCGCTGCGGATCACCGGATACAGGTCGGCCGGCACCTGCGTCTTGGCGTGCGGCGGGTTGTACAGCACGAGCGGCACCGGGTCGGCGGCGGCCGCGACGCGGGCCAGGAAGCGCACCACCTCGCCGCGCGACAGCGGCAACCAGTCCGGCAGCGTCACCTGGATCGCACCGGGCCGGAGCGCCCGCGCGCGGGTCACCCGGGCCAGGCAGGTCTGCGCGCTCATGTGGCCGGCGCCGATCTGGTACGGGAGCCCGTGCCGTTCGCACCGCTCCGCCATCAGCGCGTTGACGCGGTCGTACTCGTCCTCATCGAGCGCGTGGAACTCGCCCGCGGTGCCGTGCGCGTACAGGCCGTCGAGCCCCGCGGTGACGAGCACGTCCAGCGCCGCCCCAAGGCGGGGCCAGTCGATCGACTCGTCGTCCCGGATGGGCAGCAGGACCGTGCCCCAGGTGCCGCCGAGCGACCCCGGCGTCAAGGGCTCCACGGCGCCCCGCCATCCGTTCGGTACACGTAGAACATCCTATGTCCCGGATGTGCGCGCGAACAGGCCATGTCCGGCCGGGGAGCCATCTGTGTCGTCGGCGTAAACTTTCCTGGACCGGGCTGGCCTTCCGGGACCGAGAGGTGGGACCTTTGACGCAGGGTCTTCGACGAGCCTGGGGGTGACATGCGTACACGTGACGACGCGTCACTTCAGGAGCGCATCGTCGCCCTGATCCACGAGCGCGGGCTGGCCCCCGGGTCGCCGATGCCGACCGAAGTGCAATTGATGGAGCTGCTCGGGACGAGCCGCAACAGCGTGCGCGAGGCCGTGCGGGCCCTGCAGGCGTTGGGGATCGTCGAGATCCGGCACGGACATGGGACGTTCGTCGGGCACGCGCCGCTCGACGCGCTGACCCCGTCGTTCGCCTTCCGGGTGCGTTCGGGGCCGGGCGGGATCCGCGCGCTGCACGATCTGGTCGAGGTCCGCGAACTGCTCGAGACCGGGCTGATCGGCCAGGTGGCTCAGAGCACCAGCGCCCCCCGGCTCGCCGCGTTGGAGGCCCTGGCCAATGGCATGGACCGGGACCGGGAAGCCGATCGGGCGTTCCACGCGCTGCTGTACGACTCGTGCGGCAACGAGCTGGTGCTGCAGCTGATCGGCCTGTTCTGGGACGTCTACCACGAGGTCGAGCCGACGCTCGGCCCCCCGGAGGAGCGGACCGCCGAGATCGCCGTCAACCACCGCCGGATCGTGGCGGCACTTCGCGCTCGGGACGCCGAGGCCGCCCGGGAGGCGATGCGGCTGCACTTCCGCGACGTCAAGGCGCGCATCGCGCGGGCGGCGTCCCAACCGGCACCCGCGCCGACCTGACCCCTGGGGCCGGCGGAAGGCGGCGCTGCTCGTGCCGGAGAGCGACGCGCCGGTGGGATGCGGGAAGCCCGGCACCGCTCGTAGGAGCCTCCTGGACGTGCTCAGGAGGGGGGCGGGACAGGGTCTCAAGGCTCCGGGCGACGCCGGACTCCTACTTGAGGAGCTGCCGGGCCATCACCAGGCGCTGGATCTGGTTGGCGCCCTCGTAGATCTGAGTGATCTCCGATGTCCTACGCGGCTACCGGCGAAAAATCTGTCAATCAGAAGCCTGACCAGGGATTACTGTTCTCGACCCTCCCGACGGAACAGCGACGGAACAGAGCAGGAGGTCTCTCATGGCGATCCCGAAGAAGGGTTCGCGACTCATCACCGTCGATGGCACCGTGTTCCGCTGGCGCGTCCGTCGTAAGCCCACGTATTGCCAGGGGAACAGCTGGGGTCCGATGACGTTCGCAGTGGAACTGGCCGGCGCGTCGGGTCGCGTCCTTCTGGTGTCGCTCCCCTGCTCGCGCCCGGACGCCTGGTGGGGAGAACGGACGATGGCCATACGGCCGGCGCTCGTGACGGCGACCATACGCACGGCGCTCAATCATGAACGGCCAACCGCCTGTTTACGACCTCCCTTTCATGCGGAGATAGCTTCCTCGGGCGGCCAGCACGCCCGTCCGCTTTTCAGTCGGAGCAATCACCCTACTCGCCTGATCGGGCGCGTGGTCAAGGGCATACGGGCGGTGGCGTAGATGCAACGTGACGGTACGTCGTTCTACACACCTTCGACGCCGCCAACCACCACCTCGACTCTCGCATCGAGCACACCGGCGCCGAAGACGACCATCGGGCAGCCGTCGACCTCGCCCACAGGCGACTGAAGCACCGGCTCGACGCACTTCCGGGCCTTCGCTTCGACGACATCGCGATCCGACCTTTCCAGCACACGTCCGACGGGGTGCTGTTCGGCCTCGTCATAGAGACCTTCGAAGGCGAAGAACACGCCGAGTTCTACCCGAACAACATCGGCTTCTACGAACCATGGGACGGCCTGTACGACACCTGACCACCTGATCCGTATGGAACGGCGGATGCCTCAGTATGGTCGCCGCCCACATGCCCAACAGCAAGTGGACCCGAACAGCAGGGCTGCCAGGCCCCAAGGAGCGAAAGCCGCGCGACAGCGATCTGGCATCCGTCTGAAAGCGGTGTGCATTCCGCTGGTCGGAACCACACCGCCATCAAAGAGACGACAGAAAACCATGGCACACCGGACGTCGATAGCTTAGTATCTGGCAATCAGACGTACGCGGACGTCGATCTCTTTGGGTGCCCGGCGGGCCCAGATGGGATGAGGGGCTCATCGTAGTCACCCGCGGTATTCCAGCCTCGCAGCTGATTCATTCGCAGACCTGTAGTGCTGAGCCGGGCAGCATGAGGGAGCCTGCGTGTCTCATAGTCCTCAGCTCAAGCGCACAGCCAAGATTTTCCACCTGGCAACCGGGCTTCCGTACCAGGCTGTGTGCCTTCCACTCGCCCGAAGAGGCGTCATCACGCGTGAGCATCCAATCCCAGAGGCGCGAACTCGTGCTCAGCAATGGCTGGAGACACAGGTGCTGTACGCGCTCTGCGATGCCTTCCGCGACGACGACGGGCTGAAAAGCAACGTGCTCGGGCTCAGCGCGGTAAGACCAGACGAAGAAAACCTTGTGCTTGTCCCTGTCCCTACCTTCACCGCTCGTGTCGTCGCCTCCATTCTTCCAATCTATGATGCGGATTATGGCGGTGTATGGGGATGTCCGGGCGTACGCCTTCATCGGGTGGGGCGGCAGCTCTGGCAGCTATCCGATATCGTCACGAACGCCTCGGTCCACGTGGTGGTCTCTGGCCACGAAGATCCCGCATCGGTTTATCAGCTGAAACCAAAGTCCCGCCTCCTGTGGAAAACGAGTCCGGGTCGGCTGACCGATGTCGAGGAGGACACACTGCGCTTCTGGGGCTCCGGCCTGGATCGCCGGCGCAAAGAAAGAGACCGCATGCTCAGCAGCTTGATGCGGCGGGCGATACTGCTCAACGCGGTTGGCGTTACCCACGGCGGGGCTAATCTCTACGATCACGCCCATTCAGACATCGTCATCGAGTGGTGCTGCGGCTCATCCCTGTCCCAGCTCGCCGCCAAGCTACAAAAGTCACGTCTCTTGGCGAGACGTGAGTCCTCCAATGGCATAAATGGCACAGCACCAGACGATCTAGGTAGCGTAACGTTTCGACCACTCAGCCACCAGATCGGATGGGAGGATAAGCGTCCAAGGATCATCGTTCGGCGTATAGACCTGGGACACCCTGGCGGGCCGCGGGAGTCTGCGTCATGACTTTCAGCGACCTTATCTCCGTACTAGTCGCTGGAAGTGCAGCGATCATTGGACGCTACATCGTGGCACTTATCGGATTGGCGATAACGCTCAGGCGCAGCCCGTCCCGTGACAGGGCGACCCTCTTCAAGGCCTTTACTCAAGTCCTTCGAGCTCCAAATGCACTAGAATCGGGATTCACTCACCTCTCCCGAAACGTTGGCCGGAGGGCGTCGAACGGATCCCAGGGGGCGGCGGAGTAATGGCTCATATTGGGGCAGGATGCCGTCAGGCAAGCACGTATACGGGCAACGGGTGAGCAAGCCTCAACCGATCCTCTGGATGGTGGAGCCTTGGAGATTCGATCTCCTGACTTGCTGCCTGCAAATCGGTCTGATCTCCAGGCGGAAGGGCCTCGACCTGGGCCGCCGACGGTCCGCGAGTGACCGTGACTGACCGCTGTTGACCGCCCTTAATGGCACGCTAATGGCACGGCGTCGCCCATGCTCGTCCACCTGCGAAACAGAGGTCAGCCGGCCCAGAGGAGGTCGATGATGCGCAAGGCCCGGGTCTCCTCGTCGAGGATGAACGTCATCATCCCTTGGCCGTTGTCTCCGAAGAAGGCGTGTCTCACAGCGGACTGGCCGGGACGCTCCGCGACCGTTCAGCTCGTAGAGGGCGCCCGTGGGAACCATCGAACTTGTGGCTCACACCCGGCTCTCCCACTCCGGCGGGGTGTAGGGAGTGAACATCTCCGTACGTTTCTGGAGAGCGTCCTGGACGGCCTCCTCGTAGCCCGGGCGGGCGTAAGCGATCGCACGCAGGCGCCACTGACGCAACAGCGTCTGCACCTGCTTGAAGCGGGCCAAGTCGTGCGCGGCACCCAAAGCCTCGTCATACTCCGCCCGGAACCGGGCACGGTGCGCCGGGGGAAGCGCCTCGAAGATCGCGGCCGGATCCTCACCTGGATCATGGGCCGCAACGGGCTCCACAGGCTGAGCGGTCATACCGACCGACCTATCTTCCCAAGCGTGAAAGCGCGCCATCATGCTCTCGCTCAGTCACCCCCGCTAACGGTAGGAGAAGACCAGATCTCCATTGGCCAGCGGCAGAACAAAGCTCAGGCGTCTGACCTGGGAGCCGCAGAGCCAGTAGGCACCTTCCAGAAGCGAAGTCCTCCAGGGGTCGGGGCTCCGGCCCGACTGGAAGAAGCGCCTGAGCACCCAGCGTGAAGCGCCCCTGCGAAGACGATTGTGGGCCAAGGAAGAACAGCCCGAGCGATAGCGAGGACCGCTAGGGGCGGGCTGCGACGGCCAACCACCCAGACGGGCATGGTCTGCTCGGCTTATCCCGGGGCGATGGCGAGCGGGATGATCAGGCGGCATCGACGACCGGCACTGGCCGCTGATCCGCCGCGTCGCGGTGGAGATCCACGACGAGCCCGGCATCGGCCACCGAGGGCCGGCTGGAGCTCGTCCTCCGGGCGCTCGGCGGGCGGGGTTACCGCGCTCACGTGCTCCCCGCCACCGACGAGGGTTCCCTGGGCCGCCGCATCGTCTTCGCCGAGGCCTGACCGGTGCTGGGCGGCGTACCCCCCAAAGTGTGGGGTCGGGTTGGCAACCTTTGGCGGAGGCCCGGAGGGGTGGTACGGGGGGAAGGTAAAGGCATGATCCCTTCCAAGAACGTCATCAGAAGAATGGTCGTGCTGGCAGCGACGGGCGCGCTGGCGTTCGGGCTCACCGCGTGCAGCAAGGAGGCGCCGGCGGCGACCGGCGGCTCCGACGACATCGCGGCGCAGTACCGCGAGCTGGCGCAGTGCATCCGCAAGAACGGCGAGCCGAACTTCCCCGACCCTGTGCAAGACAGCAACGGGCAGTGGCGGCTCGCACCCGGCACGACGGCCCCGCCGGCCGCGGCCCAGTCCGCGTGCAAGACGATCCTCGACAGGATCCCGGCCTACCAGGGACCGGAGGGCAAGCCGGTGACGGCGGCCGACATGGCGAAGTGGCGAACCTGGGCGCAGTGCATGCGTCAGAAGGGCATCTCCGACTGGCCCGACCCGAACGCCGACGGCAGCTTCACCCTGCCGTCCCGGCTGGGCGGCCCCTCTGGCAAGGACCTGTACCAGACCCAGTTCGACGCCTGCCAGCCGCAGCTGCCCCCGGGCGGCCTGACGGTCACCAGCAAGGGATGAGGATCGCGTGCACGGGCGCATCGAGCAGGAGCGGCAGGACTCCGGGAACCACCCGGAAGAGCTACGGCAGGAGCGGCAGGTGGACGAGGTGCCCACGTCGGTGAGCTCGACGACACCCCCGGCGGCGCCCCCGACGACGGAGCGGCGGCGGTCAGGCGGCAGGCGCGGCCGTACCGTGCTGGTGACTGTGCTGGCCCTGGCCGTGACGGGCGCCGCCGGATGGGGCGTCATGCGGGTGACCACGAACGGCACCGCCCGGCCGGCGCCCACGGCGACACCCGGGCTGGCGTTGTCCACGGCGAAGGTCGAGCAGGCCGACGTGGCCGAGCGGCGGCTGGTGAACGGCACGCTCGGGTACGCCGGTGCGTACAACGTCATCGTCAGCCGCTCGGGGGTGGTCACCCGGCTGCCGGCCGTCGGCAGCACCATCACGCGCGGCAAGGCTGCCTACGAGATCGACGGCGCTCGCGTCCCGCTCCTGTACGGTGACCGCCCCGCCTGGCGCGACCTGCGCCTGGGCGTCTCGAACGGGCTCGACGTCCTCCAACTGGAGCGCAATCTCAAGGCACTCGGCTACGGCACGAACGTGACGGTCGACCGGCACTTCTCCTACGCGACCTACTACGCGCTCCGCCGCTGGCAGAAGGCCGCCAAGCTCAAGGTCACCGGCCAGGTGCCGCTGGGCCATGTCGTCTTCGTCCCGGCCGCGATCAGGGTCGGCGGCTGGGACACCAAGGTCGGCAGCGTCGTGGCGCCCGGCCAACTCATCGTCCACGGCACCAGCCGGGCTCCCGCGGTGCTGGTCCAGCTCGCCCCGGCCCAGCTGCCGCAGATCCGCGTCGGCGACCAGGTCGTGGTCACGCTGCCGGACGGCAAGACCCGCAAGGGCCGCATCAGGATCATCGGCGCGGCGGCCGTCGACAGCGACGCGGCGACCGACAGCGGCGCGGCGGCGAAATCGGTGGCTCCGGTGACGATCTCACTGACCAGCAAGGTACGCGGGTTCCTGGACCAGGCACAGGTCCAGGTCTCGATCGTCACCCAGCAGCACAAGAAGGTGATCGCGGTGCCGATGACGGCGCTGCTCGCCCGGCCGCTCGGCATGTACGAGGTGGTCGTGGTGGAGGGTGGCAGCCGGCGACGGGTGCCAGTGAAGACCGGGCTGTTCGACGAGAGCACGGGCATGGCTGAAGTGACCGGGGACCTCAAGCCCGGCATGCTGGTGGAGGTGCCTGGTGACGGTTCTTGAGCTGCGGAACGTCCGCAAGACCTACCCGGGCGAGCCGCCCGTGGAGTCGGTGCGCGGGGTGAGCCTCGCCGTCGAGGCGGGCGAGATGATCGCGGTCCGCGGCGCCTCGGGATCCGGCAAGTCGACCCTGCTGCACCTGATGGCCGGGCTGGACCGGCCCACCAGCGGGTCCGTACGCCTCGACGGCCAGCACGTCGAGCTGCTGACCGACCTGCAGCTCGCCGGACTGCGCGCCTGGCGGGTCGGCGTGGTGTTCCAGCAGTTCTTCCTACTCGAAGCGCTGACGGCGATCGAGAACGTGGCCTCCGGCCTGCTGTATCGGGGTATCCCGGCCAAGCAGCGCCGCGCGGCGGCCGTCGAGGCGCTGGAAAGGGTCGGCCTGGCCCACCGGATGCACCACAGGGCCACCAAGCTGTCGGGCGGCGAACGGCAGCGGGTCGCGATCGCGCGGGCCGTGGTGGGCCGGCCCGCCATCGTGTTCGCCGACGAGCCGACCGGCAACCTCGACTCGGTCAAGGGCGGCGAGATCCTCGCCATCATGCGCGAGCTGAACGAGGAGGGCACGACCCTGGTCGTGGTCACCCACGAGGAACGCGTCGCCGCCGCCTGCGAACGCTGCATCGAACTACGTGACGGGGTGGTGGTGTCATGAGCGGCTCTGTATCCGGCCTCGTGCGGGACGAGAAGGACGCCGTCGCAACACGGTCGCCGGTCAAGCGCAGCAAGCTGCGGCTGTACGACCTGATTCCCACCGGCACGCTGGGCCTGCGCGCCCGCAGGACGCGGGCGGTGCTGTCGGCGCTGGGCATCGCGATCGGCATCGCCTCGATGGTCGCGGTGCTCGGCGTCACCCGCTCCAGCGAGTCCCACCTGCTGGCGCAGATCGACCGGCTCGGCACCAACCTCCTGACCGTGGTGAACGGCGACGACCTGGGCGGCACCGAGGTCGCGCTGCCCGCCGCGGCCGCGCCGATGCTCCGCCGGATCTCCGGCGTGCTCGGGGTCGCCCCCACCGCGCAGATCAGCACCGCTCGCGTCTACCGCAACGACCAGATCCCCACCGGGCAGACCGGTGGCCTGGCCGTACGCGCCGCGGACGCCTCACTCCTCGACACCCTGCAAGGGTCGCTGAAATCCGGGCGATTCCTCACCTCGGCCGACGCGCCGGTGGCCGTGCTCGGCAGCGACGTGGCCAAGCAACTCGGCATCGTACGGCTGGACCTGGGCACCCGGGTGTGGCTGGGCGGGCACTGGTTCACGGTCGCGGGCGTCCTCGACTCCTTCACCCTGGCGCCCGAGATCGACCGGTCCGCACTCGTCTCCTTCGCCGCGGCCAAGGAACTGCTCGACTACGACGGCGCGCCCAGCCGGATCTACGTACGGACCGACCCGGACCAGGTGACGCAGGTCGCCGGCCTCCTGGCGAACACGGCCAACCCGGCCAACCCCTTCCAGGTCAAGGCGAGCCGGCCCTCCGACGCGCTCACCGCGCAGATCGCCGTCAAGCAGTCGGCCGGCGCGCTGTTCCTCGGGCTGGGCGCGATCGCCCTGCTGGTCGGCGCCATCGGCATTGCGAACGTCATGGTCATCTCGGTGCTCGAACGCCGGGTGGAGATCGGGCTGCGCCGCACCCTGGGCGCCACCCGCATGCACATCGCCGCGCAGTTCCTCACCGAGTCGCTGGTGCTGTCCGCGCTGGGCGGGCTCGGCGGGGTGCTGATCGGTTCCGGTGTGACCGTGGCCCTGGCCATGGCGCAGGACTGGGGCATCGCGATCCCGCCCAGCGCGATAGGCGGCGGGTTCGGGGTGGCGATCGTGTCCGGCGTGCTCGCCGGGCTCTACCCCGCGCTGCGCGCCGCGGCACTGTCGCCGACCGACGCGCTGCGTACGACCGGCTGAGCTTGACGCTAGTCCTCAACGGAGGGCTGGTCGGCGGAGAGCGCCTCACCCAGCGGGACCAGACCGCACTGCAAGCCGAAGATGGCCGCTTGCGTGCGGTCTTGGAGTCTCAGCTTGGTGAGGATGCTGGAGACATAGGACTTGACCGTGGTCTCGCTCAGCGACAGCGTCCTGGCGATCTCCCTGTTCGACTGGCCACGCGCCAGCGCCGCCAGCACATCGCGCTCCCGCGGCGCCAGCATCCGCAACGGATCCTCCTTCGCGGGGCCGTCGTCATCGCGGACCCGCTGGACCAGCATCGCCGCGACCGGCGGATCTAGCACGCTCCCTCCCGTCACGGCCATGCGCACCGCCTCCACCACCCGGTCCACCGCACTGGTCTTCGACAGGTACGACAGCGCGCCTCCGCGCATGGCCTGCAACGCCACCTCGTTCTCCACGAATGAGGTCAGCACGATCACGGCGGGCGGCGCCGGCCACTCCTTGAGTCGCTCCAGCACCTCCAGCCCGCCCATACCAGGCATCACCATGTCGAGCAGGACGACGTCGGGCCGCAGGCTCTGGATCGCCGCCAAGGCTGCGGGCCCGTCGGCGCACTCCCCGGCCACCTCGATGTCCACCTCGTCTTCTAGGACGTACCGCAGTCCCTGGCGGACCACCTGGTGATCGTCCACGATCAGCACCCGGATCATGCTTCCTCCGCCGGAACCCGCACCCGCACCGTCGTACCACTGCCGGGCGCACTCACCACCTCGATCACGCCACCGACCTCGATGACCCGCTCACGCATCATCTCCAGGCCCATCCCGTGACTGTCGTGCTTCCGCGCCATGTCGAAGCCACGGCCGTAGTCGCGGACCACGATCTCGATCTCCTCGCCCTTCTGCCTCAGGCGCAGCTCGATCCGCTGGGCGCCGCCGTGCCGCGTCGCGTTGCTGAGCGCCTCCTGCACGATCCTGAGCACAGCATGCTCCGCGCCGGGTCCCAGGCGCACCTCGTGCAGGTCGGTCTCGACCGTGACGCCGAGCCGTACCTGGAAGGCCTCGCACAGATCGCGCAACGTCGCCACCAGGCCAGCCTCCTCCAGCGCGATCGGACGCAACTGCAGGAGCATCGCCCGCATCTCGCGCATCGTGTGCTCCACGGTCTTCTCCATGGACTCGGCCTGCTCCTGGAAACGCGAGCTCTCCGGCAGCGTACGCCGCAGGCTGCGGGCCACCAGGCTCAGCGAGAACAGATCCTGCGAGACCGAATCGTGCAGCTCCCTGGCGATCCGGGTCCGCTCAAGCCGCCGCGCCTGCGCCCCGGCGAGCTCCCGCTCCGCCCGGCCGGCCGCGACCACCCGCTCGGCCATCACGTTGAAGCCCTCTTCCAGGCGGCCGATCTCGTCACCGGCGGAAACCGGCACCCGAGTGGTCAGGTCGCCGGCGGCCATGGTGGCCGCACCGGCCGCCAGCCGCTGGATCCGTTTGATCAACTTGCGGGTGCTGAGCAGGCCGAACACCAAGCACACCGGGACGAGCACCACCAGTGCGAGCCCAGCCGACAACGGCCCCGCCCGGTCGTCGCCGTCGGAGGCGACGTCGACGACCGGCGAGCCGTCGGTGACGCTGCGGTCCTGTACGTAGACGACCCCGATCACCTGCCCGGCGGCCTCCACCGGGTTGATCGCCCAGCCGACCTCATTCCCCGACAGCGTGATCGCGCCGGTGCGTGCCTGCGTGCTGGACGACAACCCGGGGGGCGTCGACCCCGCGCCGTAGGCCGACGGCTCCGACGGCTGCACCAGCCGGCCGTCCAGCCCGGCCACCGCGCGCACCATCTTGCTGTCGGCCGACGCGGTCGCGGCCAGCCAGCGCCGGGCCACCGCCGCCAGGATCTCCGGGCGGGACCGGCCGTCCTGCTGCCGGGTCAGGTCGTCCGCGAGCAGGCTGAGGCCCGCGGCCTGTCCCGCCCCGAAGAGTCCGGCGCGGTCCTGCCGGGTGCAGCCGCTGCTGGTCTGCACCGTGACTTGCGTTTTCATCACGCTGGGGACGACAAAACCGGCGATTCCTCCCGCTACCAGCGCCGACATGGCAGAAATGAGCACATATGACATGGCTATCCGGGACCGAAGGCCGTAGCGGGAGGACATTCACCATCTCCAACAGAGACACGGTTTCAGCAGATACAGGATCTTTCATTGCCGCTAGAGCCCACAACGCAGACCTTCGCGACCAAGACGGATGCTGAGGTCTGGCTGACCAAGATCGAGGCACAGATCCTAGAAGACGACTGGATCGACCCGGACGCCGGAAAGATCGCGTTCGGCAAATATGCAGGCGCCTGGATCAACGAGCGCCCCGGGCTGCGTCCTCGGACGGTGGAGCTGTACGGCTCCCTACTCCGCAGGCACATCGCCCCTACACCGGACTCCAGAGGCGAGACCTCGACTTGGACGCCGGAACCGTCCGGGTCGAGCGTCAGTTGATCCAGATCACGGGCAAGGGCCTGGTCTTCGCCGGTCCCGATGACGGGCCGATCCGTAACACCAACTTCAACCGTCGCGTATGGCGTAAGGCGCTCCAGGACGCTGGTGTGCCGAAAATCCATTTCCACGACCTACGGCACACAGGCAACACCTTGGCGGCCAACGCTGGCGCGTCCATCCGGGACCTCATGACGAGGATGGGACACGCCAGCACGCGAGCCGCGATCATCTACCAGCACTGTGCGTCGCGTTGCTGTACCAGACTGCTGTAGTGCGTCGCGCCGGCACCCGGGCGCTGCCCCAGGCGGAACTCAGCCCGCCTACTCTTCGACCCCGTTAGCCTGTGCGTGTTGACCCTTCAATCGGGAGAAGCCAGTGCGATCAGACATCAGCCTGGATGAAATGGCTACTGGACTCTCCCGGCTTGCTGATCTCTCGACGGCTGTTCCTTTGCCGGAATCGGAGGTTGTGGCCCTTGAGGAAGTGATCGGCGCGCCGCTTCCTGACGAGTTCCGGTCGTTCCTGCTGCGTTTCGGCCGGGGAGTTTCGCCCGGCCCCTTGCTCGACCTGCGTTGGATCGTGGAAGAGACCCAGGGCGAGCGTGAGCATTTTCAGGAGGAACCCGAGGTGGCCGCCTACCCCTGGGAGCCCTTCCCGGTGACTCGGGATGATGTGCGGCAACTGCGGCGCCTCGCCGCCGAGGGGGCGGATCCCACCCTGTGGATGGACAAGCCCTCGCCTGGAACCATGTTCCTGTGCAGCCACGGGTGCTCGTGGATCAGCATGCTCGCCATGAACGGTGAGTACGCCGGCACCGTCTGGCTCACCGAGTGGGGCGAGGCGAAGGACATGTACTGGTGGCCATCGGCTCCCTGGAGGGATGTCGAGCCGTCGGGCCGTCTGCATGGAGGCTGGAGCGAGCCGGTGCCGTTCCTGGACTGGTACATGCGCTGGACACAGCAGCGCGTCAGCCGACGTCCGCTCTCGCGGCAGCCTGACTTGCCTTGACGGCAGAGACGTCAGCCTGCCCCAGCAGACGAACTCTCGCTCCTTGATCCATGAGCCCTATCATCTGATCCGTAGGAAATGGCGGATGCCCTGTGGCTCACATGATGCCCGGCTTCCACGACAGCGCTCGAAAGGCCATCAACGACCGCCTGTTCCGACCCTGCGCTGTTTCCAACGATCTGCGGCCACCCCTCGCCCCGCGGGGGCAGGATACTTCGGGCGGCCCGACAGCGCCCGGGAGATCGTCGAGCGGTGGAGTCCTGTCATCTACGCCACGCGCGCCTGCGACAGCCCCAGGCGCCGCATCCGCTCCCGTACCGGCCATACGAGATGGCACAACCCCACCTCCGCCGCGCTTCCCTCGGTGATCTTAGTCCAGCCCATCGTCTGCCTCCTGTACATCGACGCCCGCCTACCGGGGGCATATCTCTCGGGCAGGATGACCCGGCCATGCAGGAGCGGCCGAGCTCGACGTGGCAGCCGTGGAGAGCTCACGAGCCACGGGCCACGGCCGGGTGAGCCTCACGGAACAGCCACGGACAAGATCCTTAGAGGCTAAGAATCGGACATGACGATCCCCGCTACCCCTTCAGGGGAACGGGGTTTCTGCATGTCACGGGCTACTTGAGGAGCTGCCGGGCCATCACCAGGCGCTGGATCTGGTTGGTGCCCTCGTAGATCTGGGTGATCTTGGCGTCGCGCATCATCCGCTCCACCGGATAGTCCCGCGTGTAGCCGTACCCCCCGAGCAGTTGCACGGCATCCGTGGTGATCTCCATGGCCGCGTCCGAGGCCGCGCACTTGGCCGCGCTGGAGAAGAAGGTCAGCTCCTTGACCGGGGTCCCGCGCATGGCCGTCTCGGACATGCTCGCGGCCGTGTACGTGAGCTGCCGGGCCGCCTCCAGCTTCATGGCCATGTCGGCGATCATGAACTGCAGGCCCTGGAAGTCGGCGATCGGGCGGCCGAACTGGCGGCGCTCCTTGACGTAGCCGATCGCGTAGTCCAGCGCGCCCTGGGCGATGCCGAGGGCCTGGGCGGCGATGGTGACGCGGGTGTGGTCGAGGGTGGCCAGGGCGGTCTTGAAGCCGGTGCCCGGCGCGCCGATCATGCGCCAGGCCGGGACGCGGACGTCCTGCAGGATCACCTGGCGGGTGGGCGAGCCCTTGATGCCGAGCTTCTTCTCCTTGGGACCGAAGGAGACGCCCTCATCGGACTTCTCGACCACGAAGGCCGAGATGCCACGCGCGCCGGCCGACGGGTCCGTGACCGCCATCACGGTGTAGTACTCCGACACGCCGGCGTTGGTGATCCACATCTTGGTGCCGTTGAGGACGTAGTCGTCGCCGTCCCGGACCGCCCGCGTCTTCATCGACGCCGCGTCCGAGCCCGCCTCCGGCTCGCTCAGCGCGTACGAGAACATGGCCTCGCCCCTGGCCACCGCCGGCAGGTAGCGCGCGTTCAGCTCCTGCGACGCCGACAGCAGCAGCGGCACCGTACCGAGCTTGTTGACGGCCGGGATCAGCGAGGACGAGGCGCACGCCCGCGCCACCTCCTCGATGACGATCACCGTGGCCAGCGCGTCCGCCCCGGCACCCCCGAACTGCTCGGGGATGTGCACGGCGTGGAAGTCGGCCGCCACGAGCGCCTTGTAGACCTCCCAGGGGAACTCCTCGTTCTCGTCCGCGGCGGCCGCCTGCGGGGCGATCTTCTCCTCGGCGAGGGCCCTGATCGCCTCGCGGAGCATGGGGTACTCCTCCGCCGAGTCGTGCAGGTGGCCGGCCAGGCTCATACGCTTCTCCCAACTCAAGAACAGGCACTCAGTGACTTAACATAAGGCACTGAGTGACATGACGCCAGAGCCGGTGTACGGTGAAGCCCTCACAGGCGGGCGGAAGGGAGCAGATGTCCGCGAGGCGAGACGCGCGCCGGGAACTGATGTCCGCGGCCATCGGCCTGTCGCTCGAGGCCGGGTTCGACGCGACCACGGTGGACGAGATCGCCAAGGCCGCCGGAGTGGCCAGGCGGACGTTCTTCCGGCACTTCCGTACGAAGGAGGACGCGATCCTCCCCGACCACGACGCGTGCCTGGAGCGGGTGACGGAGTTCCTGGAGTCGGCCTCTCCCCTGCGCTCACCGCTTCTCGTGATCGCGGACGCCGCCGGGATCGTCCTGGACATGTACGCCGAGGACCCCGAGACGGCCGTCAAGCGGTACGAGCTGACGCGGCGGGTGCCGGCGCTGCGCGAGTGGGAGGTCGCCGCCATCAGCCGCTACCAGCGGGCCTTCGTCGGCTACCTGGACGGCCGCCGCGCCGAGGACGGCGGGCCGGAGTTCCGGCTGCGCCACGAGGTCGCCTCCGCCGCCGTGGTGGCCGCGCACAACCACGTGCTGCGCGACTGGCTGCGCTCCGGCGGCCGGGGGGACGTACGCGCGCGGCTCGCGGCGGCGATCTCGGAGGTGACCAAGGCCCTCGGCCCCTGGGTGGACGGCCTGGAGGCCGTCCACCCAGGGGCCGCCGCGGACGAGGTCATGGTCGTCCTCACCACCCGCCGCACGCCGCTGTGGAAGATCGCCGAGGAGATCGAGGCCGTCGCCCGCCGCCCCGACGATCCCGCTACTCGATGACCAGGTTGACGGGGATGTTGCCGCGGGTGGCGTTGGAGTAGGGGCACACCTGGTGGGTGGCCTCGACGAGCTCCCTGGCCGCCTCCGGCGCGATGGAGTCGGGCAGCTCGACGCGGAGGGTGGCCTCGAGCTGGAAGCCGCCCTTGCCGTTGGGCGACAGGCCGATCTCGGCCGTGACCGACGCGTCGGAGACGTCGAGCTTCTGCTGCGCGCCCACCAGCCGCATCGCCGAGGCGAAGCAGGCGGCGTAGCCGGCGGCGAAGAGCTGCTCGGGGTTGGTGCCCTCGCCGTCGCCGCCCAGCTCCTTCTGCATGGCCAGCTTGACGTCCAGCTTTCCGTCCGAGGAGACCGCGCGGGCGTCGCGTCCGGCGGAGGTGGCGATGGCGGTGTAGATGCTCATGTCGATGCCCTTCGTTTAGACAGACCTGTCTGTCTGCCCTTCTGGACCTGAGAGTAGACAGGTCTGTCTGGTATCGTCAACTGGTGAGCGCAGAGACGTTGGAGGGCCGTCGCCCCAGCCCGGCGCGCGAGCGCGTCCTCGAGACCGCGACGCGCCTGTTCTACACGGAGGGCGTGCACTCGGTCGGGATCGACCGGATCATCGCCGAGGCGGGCGTCGCCAAGGCGACCTTCTACCACCACTTCCCCGGCAAGGACGACCTCGTCCGCGCCTACGTGGTCCAGCAGACCTCGCTGCAGCGCGCCCTGGTCACGACCCTGCGGGCCGCCTCGCCGCGCGAGAAGCTGATGGAGATCTTCGCCTACATGTGCGAGTTCGGCGCGGGCACGAGCTATCGGGGCTGCCCGTTCGTCAACACGGCGGCCGAGTATCCCGACCCGGCGCACCCCGTACGGCAGGCCATCAACGAATACCGCCACTGGGTCCGCGGCCTCTACCGCGACCTCCTGGCCGCCGACGGCCACCCCGACCCGGAGCGGACCGCCGACATCGTCCTGCTGCTCAGGGACGGGCTCGTGGTCGGCTTCGACCTCGACGACCCCGCCACGGTGCGGGCCGCCGTCCAGGAGGCGCTCGCCAGGGTGCTGGCCGCGTGAGCCCCCCGGCCGGGGGGCTCACGGCTCAGCCGGCGAGCAGGTTCGCCGTGGGGATGATCTGCCGCTGTACGGTGGGGCTGGACCAGTGGAGCTGGGCGATGGCGTCGTAGCCGCTGTCGTAGAACTCCATCTTGATGTCGTGCGCCCCGGCGCTCAGCGCGATCTGGCCGCTGTCGTCGCGCTTGGAGTGGTCCGTCCAGTTGTCCACGAGGAGCGTGCCGTCCACCCAGAGCCGCACGCCGTCGTCGCTCGTGGTGATGAACGTGTACGTCTCGGCGCGCTCGGCGACCACCTTGCCCGTCCACCGCACGCTGAACGTGTCGGCGGACACGGCCGGGTCGGGGGCGTTCGCGCCCCAGTCGAAGTCCACTGCCGGGTCGATCCGGGTCAGCTTGGGCGCGGTCAGGTCGGCGTTGTCGAAGTAGGTCGCCGACAGGCCCTGCTGGTCGATGACCAGGGTCGTGACCGAGCCCGCGGGGAGCGTGAGCGTCGCGGCGCCGCCCGCGATGGCGGCCGTGCCGGTGCGGTGCGGGGTCCACGCGTCGGAGGTGCTCTGCCAGATCGCGGCCGTGCCCGCCGTCAGGCCGGTGAACGCGAGCCTGGTCTCCAGCGGCTGGGCGCCGACGTTGACCAGGACGACGTTCTTGGCCGCGTCCGAGGCGAACGCGTACAGCCGGTCGGTGTCGGCCGCCGCCTGCACCATGGTCGTGCCGAACGGGCGGAACAGGCCCTCGCCGGTGAACATGCCGATGCCGTGGTAGATGGGCAGCGGCTCGCTGCGCTGGATGCCGCCCTCGCCCTTCGTGCTGGTCAGGCCGAGCTGGCCGTTCTTGTCGCCGTACTGGTAGGCGGCGGCACCGGCGTGCAGGATCTGGCCCAGCGCCGCCGCGCCCCACAGCGTGTTGAAGTGGGTCAGCGTACGGTGGCCGTCGGGGTCGTCGAAGTCGGAGTTGAACTCGCCGATCTGGAGGTCGATCCTGCGGCCGAGCACGGACTCGGCCAGCGCGCCGACCTCCTTGAGGTCCGTCTCGTAGCTGCGGACGGCGGCGCCCAGGAGGTCCTCGTCCCTGATCGGGTCCGTGCCGTTGCCGTAGTCGTGGTAGTCCAGGAAGTCGACCCGGTCGCGCGAGCCCTCCAGGAACGTCCTGATGTACGACAGGTCGTTCCAGGCCGTGGCGGGGCCGCCGACGCGGACCGCGGAGTCGGCGGCGTCGAGCGCGTCGGTGATCAGGTTGAAGCGCCGGCTGTACTCAGATGCCGACATTTCCGGCTTTTCTGGGGTGCAGGTGCAGTTGAGCTCGTTGCCCAGGATGAAGCGCCGCACCGGCGTGCCCGAGGCCGCGAAGTGCCGGTAGAGGGCGACCGCGTCGTCCCGGTTCACCTCGGCGGTCTGGCGGCCGTCCACCTGGAGGATGACGACCGGCTCGGCACCCAGGTCGCGAATGGCCGCGATCCAGGCGTCGCCCGTGATGGTCGTGTCGCACTTGTACCCGCCGCACACGATCGGGCTGGAATGGTGGCCCGGCTCCTGGTAGTGCAGCTCTATGCGCATCCGGCCCGCTTTGAGGTTGCGCAGGTTCTCGCGGTGCCGGGGGTCGTTCGTGATGTACGAGCCCTCGCCGTACCCGGTGATGCCCACGCCGTAGTCGCCGGCGGACAGCGTACGGACCGGCTTGGTGAAGTCCACCGAGACGGCGGCGGAGACGGCCGCCTCCGCGGGTGCCGCCACCGGCCAGATCGCCACGGCCGCGGCCAGGCCGCCCGCGAGAGCGGCGCGGAACGCGCGGCGCGCCAATGCAGTCATCCTTCTCCTGTCACAAGATCCGTGAGAACCCGTGGATCATGACATATACGGATGACAGCCGCGTGAACGTCGGCGTCCGGGCGTTCCGTCGGTTCATACTGGGTCGTGTGGACCTCGCCGGAGAGCTGAGTGTTGCCGCGTACCTGCGCGAGGCGTTCGGGTGGGACGCCGACGTCGTGGTGTCGGCCGGGCCGCGCGGCGCGCTGGGGCAGATCTGGCGGCTGGAGGTGGGCCCGGCCCGCTACGCGCTGAAGGAGATCTTCGGCGAGCCGCCGTCGGAGGCGTTGCTCGAGGCGGAGCTGGCGTTCGCGCGGCGGGCGGCCGAGGCGGGAGTGCGGCTGCCGGCCGGCCACCCCGACCGCGCGGGCCGCCACCTGCTGAGGGCGCCCGGCGGCGGGACGTGGCTGCGCCTGTACGACTGGGTGGACCTGCGGCCGGTCGATCTGGCGGCGCCGGGCACGCCGCGCGAGCTCGGGACGCTGCTGGCGCGCCTGCACCGGTGCGCTCCCGCCGCGGCGGCGGAGGCCGACGGCGGGCCGCCCGCCGCCTGGTACCACCAGGTCCCGGCCGAGCACGAATGGCCGCAGGTGGAGCGGCACCAGGACCCGGCCGGACAGGAGTGGCCGCGGGCGGGTGCGGCCTGGGGTGGGCGGCTGGCCGAGCGGCTGGCCACGCTGCCCGAGCTGTGCGCGGCGGTCGCGCCGGCCGATCCCGCCGAC
Organism: Nonomuraea jabiensis; assembly: GCF_014204795.1. Lineage (GTDB taxonomy): Bacteria > Actinomycetota > Actinomycetes > Streptosporangiales > Streptosporangiaceae > Nonomuraea > Nonomuraea jabiensis. The sequence continues at coordinate 11,019,616 of NZ_JACHMB010000001.1, forward strand.
CTCATCGTCTGCCACCGCGACCTGCACCCGGAGAACGTCCTGGCCGACCCCGCGGGCGCGCTGGTGATCGTCGACTGGGACAACCTCGGACCGGCCGCGCCGGGACGGGAGCTGGCCAGGGCGCTGTTCGACTGGTTCTGCGACGGCCCGGACGCGGATCTCGACGCCATGCGGGCCATGTACGAGGCCTACGTGCGCGCCGGCGGGCCGGGGCGCATCACCGAGCCGGCGGACTTCTCGATGCTGCTGGCGGGCCGGCTGAACTTCCTGCTGCGCCAGACCCGCGTCGTGCTGGACCCGGGGGCCGAGCGGCGGCACCGCGACTGGGCGGAACGCGAGATCGACGAGGCCCTGCGCATCCTGCCGACGCCGCGCCAGCTCGCGGACGTGCTGGCGCTGACCGCCGCCCGCTGACCCGGCGGGCGGTTGGTGTGGCTATGACCGCAATGGGTATGCCACCGATGATTACTCAGAGTAATCGTCAGGCTACGAAGTGGGCGTACCAGATGAGAGTCGTCGTTGATCTCACCCGCTGCGAGGGCTACGGGCAGTGCGCCTTCCTCGCGCCGGATGTCTTCGCGATGCGCCGTTCCGAAGCCCTCATGTACGAGCTCCACCCGCACGACTCCGAGCGCACCCGCGTCCTGCGCGCCGCCGCGGCCTGCCCGGTCCAGGCCCTGGTGGTCGACCAGGTCCACACGCTCGGGAGGCCCGCCAAGGCCGCCCCGCCCAAGCCGGTGAACGGGAGGAGGCCCGTGGAGGTCGGCCGCGTCGTCATCGTGGGCGCCTCGCTGGCCGGGCTGCGGGCGGCGGCGACGCTGCGCAGAGAGGGCTACGCCGGGTCGCTGACCCTGATCAGCGCGGAGCCGTACGAGCCGTACGACCGGCCGCCGCTGTCCAAGCAGGTCCTGACCGGGCAGGTGGCCGCCGACGACACCGCGCTCCCCCGGCGGGCCGAGTTCGAGGCCGAATGGCTGCTCGGGCAGGCGGCGACCGGCCTGGACCTGGCAGCCAGGCAGGTTCGCCTCGCGGACGGCCGGAAGGTGGACTTCGACCGCCTGCTGATCGCCACGGGAGCGCGCGCCCGGCCCTGGCCGAACGCGCAGGAGGCCGCCCTCGACGGGGTGTTCGTGCTGCGTACCAACGAGGACGCGGCCCGGCTGCGGAAGCGGCTGACCGCGGGCCCCCGGCGCGTGCTGATCATCGGGGCCGGTTTCACCGGATCGGAGATCGCCTCCGTCTGCCGCGAGCTGGGCCTGGACGTCACCGTCACCGAACGCGGGAAGGCGCCGCTGGCGGGCGCGCTGGGCGGGACGATCGGGGCGATCGCGGCGGACCTGCAGCGCGATCACGGCGTGGACCTGCGCTGCGGGGTCACCGTCGAGGCGCTCGAAGGGGACGGGGAGGGGCGCCTGCGCCGTGCGCGCCTGTCCGACGGCACCACGCTCGACGTGGACGTGGCGGTGGCCGCGCTGGGCGCGGAGCGCAACGTCGAATGGCTGGAGGGCTCCGGGCTGGCCGCCGGGGTGTGGGGCGTCGCCTGCGACGCGGGCTGCCGCGCGTTCGACGTCAACGCCCTGGTCACCGACAACGTCTTCGTCGCCGGCGACGTGGCGCGCTTCCCGCACCCGGTGTACGAGTACCAGTTCCTGTCCCTCGAACACTGGGGCAACGCGGTGACCCAGGCCCAGGTCGCGGCGCACAACATGATCAGCGCCGAGAGCGACCGCTGGCCGCACGTGTCCCTGCCGGTCTTCTGGTCCGCCCAGTTCGGCGTCAACATCAAGTCCGTCGGGGTGCCGACCTTCGCCGACGAGGTCGTGATCGCGCAGGGCTCGGTCGCCGAGCGCCGGTTCGTCGCCGTGTACGGCAACCGGGGCCGCATCACGGCCGCGGTCGCCTTCGACCAGGCGATGTGGCTCGACTTCTACCAGGCGCAGATCGAGCGGGCCGCGCCGTTCCCGCCCGGCCCCGGCATGGTCGGACGGCCCGACGGCCTCCAGGTCATGCCGGCCGACGTACCGCAGCGGGTCTCGCCCGCCTACGGCGCGACCGTGGTGCTGACCGGCCACAACCCGGACGAGCGCCGCGTGACGCTGCAGCGGCGGCACTGAACGGCGCGGCACCGGACCACACCGAGCGAGCACATCAGGGAGCCTTCATCGTGGCGAAGGAAGTGACAGGGGAAGTGACAACAGGGGCGGGCGTCTACGAGCGGATCCTCGACCACGCCAACCGCGCCGATCCGTACCCGCTCTATGCCGAGCTGCGCAAGACCCCGGTGGCGCGGCAGGCGGACGGCAGCTACGTCGTCAGCGGCTACCGGGAGATCGTCGCGCTGCTGCACGACCCCCGCGTCAGCTCCGACGTCCGCAACATCCCCGAGATCGCCGCCGAGCAGGAGGCGGGGACGGCGCTGCCGTCGTCGTTCATCAGGCTCGACCCGCCGGACCACGACCGGATCCGCTCCATGATGATGCGGCACTTCGGGCCGCCCCACTCCCCCGGCCGGGTCGACGGCCTGGAACCCCGGATGTTGCGGATCGTCACGGACCTGATCGACGCGTTCGCCGGGAAGAGCCGGGTCGACATCGTCGAGGACTTCGCCTATCCGTTGCCGGTCACGGTGATCTGCGAGCTGCTGGGCGTGCCCCGCCAGGACGAGCCCCGCTTCCACCGCTGGTCGCAGGCCATCATCGAGACCATCGACCCGACGACCGGGACCGTCGCCGAGCGGGAGCGGCGGAACATGGAGGTCAGGACGGAGCTCGGCACGTACATGAAAGAGCTGGTGGACGCCCACCGCCGGCAGCCGGGCGACGACCTGCTCTCGGCCATCGTCACCGACCCGGCCATCGACCTGCGGCTGGAGGAGCTGCTGAGCGCCGCCGCGACGCTGCTCGTCGCCGGCCACGAGACCACCGTCAACCTCATCGCCAACGGCATGCTCACCCTGCTGCGCAACCCCCGCGTGCTGGACCGGCTGCGCCACGAGCCCGACCTGGTCGTCGGCACGGTCGAGGAGCTGCTCCGCTTCGAGCCGCCGGTGCAGCTGCTCAGCCTCCGGCGCTCCGCGCTGGCCGACATCGACCTCGCGGGCACGACGATCCCGAAGGGCGCCATCATCAGCCTCGCGCTCGCCGCCGGCAGCCGTGACCCCGCGCGCTTCCCCGATCCCGACCGGTTCGACCCCGACCGGCAGGACAACCAGCACCTCGGGTTCGGCAGCGGCATCCACTACTGCTTCGGCGCCCCGCTGGCCCGGCTGGAGACGCAGCTCGCGCTGGGCGAGCTCGCGCGGCGGCTGGTCAACCCGCGCCTGGTCGCCGACCCGCCGCCGTACCGGCCGAACCCCGGCCTGCGCGGGCCCCGGCACCTCCACGTGGAGTTCGACGGCGTCCTGCCCGCATGAGCGATCCGCGCCTCGCCGACGGGGTGATTCAGTCCGGGCCGTTCTCGTTGCAGACTGGCCCGATGGGGGTGTGGGTCCGGGTCGAGGGCGTCGTTCAGGGGGTGGGGTTCCGGCCGTTCGTGCACGGGCTGGCCACGGGGCTCGGGCTGGCGGGCCGGGTGGGCAACGACGCGCACGGCGTCTTCGTGGAGCTGGAGGGCGGGCGCGGCCAGATCGCGGAGTTCCTGGTACGGCTGGAGCGCGACGCGCCCCCGCTGGCCGCGATCGAACGGGTGACCGTCACCTCCCGTACGGTGCGCGCCGACGGCCGGTTCCGGATCGTCGCGAGCGACCCGTCGGGGGCGTCGCGCACGCTGGTGTCGCCCGACATCGCGACCTGCGCCGACTGCCTGGCGGAGCTGGCCGACCCCGCCGACCGGCGCTACCGCTACCCGTTCGTCAACTGCGTCAACTGCGGGCCAAGGCTGACGATCGTGCGGGCGATGCCGTACGACCGGCCGCTGACGACGATGGCGGGGTTCGCCATGTGTGACGGGTGCCTGGCGGAGTACCACGATCCGGCCGACCGGCGCTTCCACGCCCAGCCCATCTGCTGCCCGGCCTGCGGCCCCACGCTCAGGCTCGTCGCCGCGGCAGGCGCGGCGGGCACGGCGGGCGCGCCGTCGACAGAGCTCCCCGGTGCGGCGGGCGAGCCGCTGGCGGAGGCCGTGCGGGTGCTGCGCCGGGGCGGGGTGCTGGCGGTGAAGGGGCTCGGCGGCTACCACCTGTCGGTGCTGGCCTCCGACGAGGGCGCCGCCGCCGAGCTGCGGCGGCGCAAGCGGCGCGAGGACAAGCCGTTCGCCGTCATGGTCGCCGACCTGGCCGCGGCCCGGCGGCTGTGCGAGGTGGACGAGGCCGGCGCCGCGCTTCTGACCGACCGCGCGCGGCCGATCGTCCTGCTGCCGCGCCACCCGGACGCGCCGGTGGCCGGGGCGGTCGCGCCGGGGAGCCGCCATCTGGGGCTGATGCTGCCGTACACGCCGCTGCACCACCTGCTGCTCGCCGACGCGGCCGCCCCGATCGTGCTGACCAGCGGCAACCGCTCCGACGAGCCGATCGCGTACGACGACCGCGACGCCCTGGAGCGGCTCGGCGGCATCGCGGACGCGTTCCTCACGCATGACCGCCCGATCCACCTGCGCGCCGACGACTCGGTGGTGCGGCCCTTCCGGGGCAAGGGGATGGCCGTGCGGCGCTCGCGCGGCCACGCCCCGCGCCCGTTCACGCTGGCCCGGGAGGCGTCCCGGCCGATCCTCGGCTGCGGCGCCGAGCTGAAGAACACCTTCTGCCTGGCGAAGGGGCGGCACGCGTTCGTCTCCCCGCACATCGGCGACCTGGAGGACTACGAGACCTTCCGGTCGTACGTCGAGGGGATCGAGCATTTCGCCGCGCTGTTCGACGTGCGCCCCGAGGTGGTGGCCCACGACCTGCACCCGGAGTACCTGTCCACCAAGCACGCCCTGGGCCTGCCGGGCGTCGAGCTGGTCGCCGTCCAGCACCACCACGCGCACATCGCCGCCTGCCTGGCCGACAACGGCGAGCACGGCCGGGTGATCGGTGTCGCGTTCGACGGGCTCGGCTACGGCCTCGACGGGACGCTGTGGGGCGGGGAGTTCCTGCTGGCCGACCTGGTCACGTTCGAGCGGGCCGGGCATCTGGCGCCCGTGCCGATGCCGGGCGGCGGCGCGGCGATCAGGCAGCCGTGGCGAATGGCGGCCGCGTACCTGGGCGGCGAGGGCGAGGCGCTGGCCGTGGCCCGGCGCAACGAGCGGCGGTGGGGGCAGGTCAGCGCGCTGGCCCGGCGCGGCGGGCAGGCGGCGCCGCTGACGTCGAGCGCGGGCCGCCTGTTCGACGCGGTGGCGGCGCTGCTCGGCGTGCGCGACGCCATCACGTACGAGGGGCAGGCCGCGATCGAGCTGGAGCAGCTCGCCAACCCCGCCGAGCGCGGCGGCTACCCGGCGGCGGTCTCCCGCGACGGCGGGGTGCTGGTGGTGGCGGGCTCGGACCTGGTACGGGCCGCCGCGGCGGATCTGGCCGCGGGCGCCGGCGTGCCGGTCATCTCCGCCCGCTTCCACAACGGCGTGAGCGATCTCATCGTGCGCTGCTGCCGGATGCTGCGCGACGGGACGGGGTTGACGACGGTCGCGCTGTCCGGCGGCGTCTTCCAGAACCTGCTGCTGCTGGAGCGCACGGTGGACCGGTTGAGCGGGGCCGGCTTCCGGGTGCTCACCCACTCCGGCGTGCCGGCCAACGACGGCGGCATCAGCCTCGGCCAGGTGGCCGTCGCCGCCGCCAGGGACCGGCTCGGTCCGGTCAGTCCCTAGGGCGCTCCACGGGGCTTTCCGGCACGTCCCGGTGCGGCCACGGGGAGGCGCCGACCACGACCCCGTACAGCAGGTGGTCGGCCAGCAGCGCCAGGCGCTCCGGCGTGGTGCGGGGGCGGCGCGGCAGGCCGAGGGCGGGCGCGATGGCCGTCTCGAAGGCGAGCCAGATCGCCACGCCGTAGGCCGGTCCCGCCCAGGGGCGGCGGCGCAGCCCGTGAGGCAGCAGCCCGTACAGCGCCCCTCCGGCCGTGCCGTACCCCCAGTGCGCCAGCTCCACCATCGCGGGACGCCGCCGGTGGTGCACCCGGCGGAACAGCCGCGGGACGGTCCGCTCCAGCACGGCCTCGGGCGGAACCTTCGCCACGAGGCCGACCGCCGTCGTGAACTGCCGTAGCCCGGACATCGCCATGGAGCCGATGGCTCCCCGGGCGGCGGCGCGGATGAGGGTCTGCGCGGGCCGGGGTGAGACGCGTTCGCGCAGCTCATCGCGGGTGCCGGTGCGGGGCGGCAGGGTCTGCGTCATGGTTTACAACCTCCGTCATCACGGTATGTCCGCTACGTAGAGTCGCAGGTCGGATACCAACGATATGGGGGCCTAAACCTCTACACGGGCCGACAAGGGGGCTTGGGCCATGACAACCACACAAACACCGAAAGCATTGGACGAGGTTCACATCCTGTGGACCTCGGAGGGCATGAGCTGCGACGGCGACACGGTCTCGGTCACCGCCGCCACACTGCCGAGCCTGGAGGACGTCCTGCTCGGGCTCGTACCGGGACTGCCCAAGGTGCACCTGCACAACAAGGTGCTGGCCGCGGAGACGGGCGACGCCTTCATGGCCCCGTTCCACCGGGCCCACCAGGGCGAGCTCGGCCCGTTCATCTTCGTGGTCGAGGGATCCATCCCGAACGAGAAGATCAACGGCGAGGGCTACTGGACGTCCATGGGCAACGACCCGGCCACGGGGCAGCCCATCACGGTCAACCAGTGGATCGACCGGCTCGCGCCCAAGGCCTGGGCCGTGGTCGCCATCGGCACCTGCGCGACGTACGGCGGCATCCACGCCATGGCCGGCAACCCGACCGGATGCATGGGGCTGGCCGACTACCTGGGCCGCGACTTCCGCTCCGCGGGCGGGCTGCCCATCGTCAACGTGCCAGGCTGTCCCGTCCAGCCGGACAACTTCACCGAGACGCTGACCTGGCTGCTGTACCAGGCGGCGGGCATGGCGCCGATGATCCCGCTCGACGAGATGCTCCGCCCGACCTGGCTGTTCGGCAAGACCGTGCACGAGGGCTGCGACCGGGCCGGCTACTACGAGCAGGGCGACTTCGCCCTCGACTACAACTCCCCCAAGTGCCTCGTGCGCGTCGGCTGCTGGGGGCCGGTGGTCAACTGCAACGTCACCAAGCGCGGCTGGATGGACGGCGTCGGCGGCTGCCCGAACGTGGGCGGCATCTGCATCGCCTGCACCATGCCCGGCTTCCCCGACAAGTTCATGCCCTTCATGGACGAGCCTCCGGGAGCGTCCGTCTCGGTCGCGATGAGCGGCGCGTACGGCGCGATGATCCGCAGGCTTCGCGCGATCACCAACAAGGCAGCGAACAAGGAGCCGAAGTGGCGCCACAACCGCCGCAGGCTGACGAGCGGGTTCGACCCGCGCTGGGGAAACGGTTGAGAGGGAGAGCGGCGAGGTGGCAATCCGTACGGCAGGTGAGAAGCAGCTCAAGGGCGAGGCCCGCGAGCTGGTGGAGATGTCCTGGGACCCGATCACCCGAATCATCGGGAACCTGGGCATCTACACCAAGATCGATTTCAAGAACCGCGAGGTCGTCGAGTGCAAGAGCACCTCGTCGCTGTTCCGCGGCTACAGCGTGTTCATGAGGGGCAAGGACCCGCGCGACGCCCACTTCATCACCAGCCGCATCTGCGGCATCTGCGGCGACAACCACGCGGTCTGCTCGATCTACGCGCAGAACATGGCGTACGGCATCAAGACCCCGCCACTGGGTGAGTGGATCGTCAACCTGGGCGAAGCCGCCGAGTACATGTTCGACCACACGCTCTTCCAGGACAACCTCGTCTTCGTCGACTACTGCGAGCAGATGGTCAAGGAGACGAACCCGAGCCTGCTGCGCCGGGCCGAGACGACCCTGGCCACCAATTCGGCGATCCACGGCTACCGGACGATCGCCGACATCATGCGCGCGTGCAACCCGTTCAGCGGCGACCTCTACCGCGAGGCGCTGCAGGTCAGCCGGATCACCAGGGAGATGTGCTGCCTGATGGAGGGCCGGCACGTGCACCCGTCCACGCTGTACCCCGGCGGCGTGGGCACCGTGGCCACCCCGCAGGTGTTCACCGACTACATGGTGCGGCTGCTGAAGGTGCTCGACTTCGTCAAGCGGTCCGTCCCGATGAACGACGACCTCTTCGACTTCTTCTACGAGGCGATGCCCGGCTACGAGGAGGTCGGCCGCCGGCGCGTGATGCTCGGCTGCTGGGGCGCCTTCCAGGACCCGGAGGTGGTCGACTACGACTACCGGAACATGAACCAGTGGGGCCGGCGGATGTTCGTCACGCCGGGGATCGTGGTGGACGGCGAACTGATCACGACGAACCTGGTGGACATCAACCTCGGCATCAGGATCCTGCTGGGCAGCTCGTACTACGACGACTGGCAGGCCGAGGAGACGTTCGTCACCCACGACCCGCTGGGCAACCCGGTGGACCAGCGCCACCCGTGGAACCAGACGACCCTGCCCAAGCCGCAGAAGCGCGACCTGGACAACGGCAACTACAGCTGGGTGATGAGCCCCCGCTGGTACGACAAGCGCACCGGCGACCACCTGGCGCTCGACACCGGCGGCGGCCCCCTGGCCCGGCTGTGGACCACGGCGCTGGCCCGCCTCGTCGACACCGGCACGGTGCGGGCCACCGGCCAGAGCATCGAGATCAACCTGCCCAAGAGCGCCTCCCTCCCGGAGACGCGGCTGGAGTGGAAGATCCCGCGCTGGGCGAACACCATCGAGCGCAACCGCGCCCGCGTCTACTTCGTGGCGTACGCGGCGGCGATGGCCGTCCACTTCTTCGAGCAGGCGATGGGCGAGGTCAGGGCCGGGCGCACGAAGGTGTTCACCGACTTCGAGGTGCCGGACGAGGCGATCGGCTGCGGCTTCCACGAGGCGGTGCGCGGCGTGCTGTCGCACCACGTGGTGATCCGCGACGGGAAGATCGCCAACTACCACCCGTACCCGCCGACGCCGTGGAACGCCAGCCCGCGCGACATGCACGGCACGCCGGGCCCGTACGAGGACGCGGTGCAGGGGTTGCCGATCTTCGAGGAGAACGGCGCCGACTCGTTCAAGGGCATCGACATCATGCGTACGGTGCGCAGCTTCGACCCGTGCCTGCCCTGCGGGGTGCACATGTACCTCGGCGACGGCAAGGTGCTCAAGCAGGTGCACTCGCCCACGTTCGGCGCGGGCGTCTCCGGCTGATGAACGAGCGCGTCCGCAGGATCGAATCCCTGCTCGACAAGGCCGACGCGGCCGCCACGGAGCTCGTCGCGGAGGTGCTCGGCCTGTACGGCGAGGGCCTGGCGCGGGTCATGACGCTGGTGGGCGACGAGGCGGCGGCCCGCCTGGGCGCCGACGAGCTGGTCTCGCCGCTGCTCCTGCTGCACGACCTGCACCCGCTGGACACGCGGACCCGCGTGGAGCAGGCGCTGGCCGGCTCCGCCGACCTGCTCTCCGTGGAGGGCGACCTGGTACGGCTGCGCGTACGCCCGACCGGCTGCCGCTCGTCGGCGGCCGGGGCGGCCTCGGCCCTGCGGGAGGCGGTGCGCGAGGCGGCCCCGGAGATCGAGCGGGTCGAAATCGAGGTCGCGGACGCGGCCCTGATCCCGGTCGAGAGCCTGACCGTCCGCCCCGCCTCGCGGGCGCCGGTGCCATGACCGGCCTGCTGCGCCGGCTCGCCGCGCAGGCGGTCGAGCCCGCCCGGCGCGAACGGCGCACGCAGCGCTGCGAGCTGTGCGCCGAGCCGCTGCCGGCCGTCCACCGCCACCTGCTGGAGCTGGCCGGGCGCGAGCTGCGCTGCGCGTGCCGCGCCTGCCAGGTGCTGTTCGACCACGCGGCGGCCGGCGGCGGGCACTACCGGCTGGTGCCCGAGCGCCGCTGGCGGCTGAGCGGCTTCCGCCTGGACGAGGGCGCCTGGGCCCGCCTGCGGGCCCCGGTGCGCACGGTGTTCCTGATCCACGACTCGGACACCGGCGACCCGGTCCTGTACTACCCGAGCCCGGCCGGGGCGGTGCGGGCGCCCGCCGACCGGACCGCCTGGGAGCTGCTGCGGCGCGACAACCCGGTGCTGCGGCAGCTGGAGCCGGACGTCGAGGCCCTGCTCGTCGACAGCGAGGCCTGGATCGTGCCGGTGGACGACTGCTACGCGCTCGTCGGAGCCATCCGCGCGCACTGGCGGGGCCTGACGGGCGGCAAGGACGTACGCGAGCACATCACCCGATTCTTCACCGACCTCGGTGGCCGGTCCGTCACCGTGCCGGCCGGCAGCAGCGACAGGAGTCCAGCGTGAGCAAGAAGTCGACGATCAGGACCGGGCGGCGCGACGTGCGCCCCGACGCCCCCTCCCACGTCAAGGGCGTGGCCCAGGGCAACGCGACGGGTGGTTACGACAAGCAGAAGGGGCACCTGCCCGACGGCCGCTCCACGGCGCGGCGCTCGACCGGCGTCAACCCGCACATGCACGACCCGATCGACCCCGACATGCCCAACCTGTCGCCCGCGTGATGCCCGCGACCACACCGGCCCTGCGGATCGAGGTGCGCGACGTCGAGGCCGCCACGCCCGCCGTCGCGCCCGCTCTGCGTTTCCGGCTCGACCTGCGCGCGGACGCTCCGGTCCGCGCGCTCACGCTGGCCACGCAGCTGCGCATCGACGCCACCGCACGCGGCTACGACGAGCAGGCGCGGCAGCGGCTCAAGGAGCTGTTCGGCCCGCCCGAGGAGTGGGGCCGCAACCTGTCCAGCCTGCTGTGGACGCAGACCGTCACCCACGTCCCGGCCTTCGAGGGCAGCACGACCGCGCCGGTCACGGTCGCGTGCACCTACGACTTCGACGTGGCCGCCGCCAAATACCTGCACGGCCTGCCGGACGGCGAGGTGCCGCTGCGGTTCCTGTTCACCGGGACCGTCTTCTACCTCGACGACGGCCGCCTGCAGGCGGCCTGCCTGCCGTGGGACACCGAGGCGGACTTCCGCATGCCGGTGTCCGTGTGGAAGGACCTCATGGACCGCCACTTCCCGGACACCGCGTGGATCCGGCTGGAGCGCGGCACGTTCGACCGCCTGTACGCGCACCGGGTCCGGCACACCCTGCTGGGCTGGGACGACGCGGTGCGGTCGCTGCTGGAGACGAGCGGAGGCTGATCCCCCATGGACCCTGTCAGGCAGATCGCGCAGGCCGTGCTGTACGAGGGCTACCTGCTGTGGCCGTACCGGGAGTCGTCGCTGAAGAACCGGCACCGCTGGACGATCGGCGGCATCCACCCCGAGGCATATGGGCGGGCTGGCGGCGACCCGTGGCTGACGCGTACCGAGTGCCTGCTCGAAGCCGGGCCCCGCGACCTCGTCGACGTGTCCGTGCGCTTCCTGCACGTCGTCACCCGGCTCCGCGCCGGAGCGCCGGAGGCGTCCGGCCTCGGCGAGGAGGCGCAGGAGCGTGAGGTGAGCATGCCGGGCCTGGTCCTGGAGGACCTGCTGCACGGCCCGGTCATCGAGAAGATCGACATCCCGGCCCGGCCTCAGTCCCCCGAAGGCGGCTGGCGGGAGCTGTGCGGGCGGATCGAGGCGAGCGCGCGGCGGCTGCGCCCGGACCTGTTCCGGATCACGGTCGAGGTGGTCAACACCACGCCCTGGCCCGGGGGCGGCCGGGAGGAGGCCGTGCGGCGCACGCTGGTCTCCGCGCACACCGTGCTGCGCGCGCCGCGGGCCCGGTTCGTCTCCCTCATGGACCCGCCGGAGGACCTGCGGGCGGAGGCGGCGGCCTGCGACAACGCCGGCGTCTGGCCGGTGCTCGCCGGGCCGGAGGGCGACCGGCACACCGTGCTGGCCGCGCCGATCATCCTCTACGACCACCCGCGGATCTCGCTGGAGAGCCCCGGCGACCTCTTCGACGCGACCGAGATCGACCAGCTCCTCACGCTGAGCGTGCTCGCCCTCAGCGACGGGGAACGGGAGGAGATCCGCCACGGGGACCCGCGCGCCCGCGCGATCCTCGACCGCTGCGACTCCCTCACACCCGACGAGCTGATGCGGTTGCACGGCATCATGCGCAGGACGGAGCCACACGAATGACTGGATTCTGGACCCGGATGGCGGGCCGCGGCCCGGCCGAGGTCGTCATCGCCGGCGTGCCGGTCGGGCCGGGCAGCCGGGTACGGCTGCGGCCCCGCGCGCAGGCCGACGTCTTCGACCTCGTGCTGGACGGCCGCGTGGCCGTCGTGGAGAGCGTGGAGCAGGACGACGAGGGCGCCTTCCACCTCGCGGTCACGCTCGACGACGATCCCGGGCGCGACCTGGGCGAGGCGCGGCTGCCCGGGCACCGGTTCTTCTACTCCTGCGAGGAGATCGAACCTCTCGGGGAGCAGGACGGCCGCCCGGCGCCCGCCCGCGTCCTGGTGGCCGGGATCGGCAACGTGTTCCTGGGGGACGACGGGTTCGGCGTCGAGGTGGCCCGCCACCTGGCCGGGCAGGCCGGCGTACCCGGCATGGAGGTCGTCGACTTCGGCATCCGCGGCATGGACCTGGCCTACGCCCTGCAACGGGACTACGCGGGCGTGGTCTTCGTGGACGCGGCCCCGCGCGGCCTGGCTCCCGGCACGCTCACCGTCCTCGATCCCGAGCTGCCGGACGGGGCGGAGGCGCAGGCGTCGGTGGAGACGCACGGCATGGACCCGGTCCGGGTCCTGCGGCTGGCCCGGCAGCTCGGCCGGCTCCCCGCGCGGGTGCGGATCGTCTGCTGCGAGCCGGCGTCGGTCGAGGAGGAGCCGTTCGAGCTGAGCGCGCCGGTACGCGCGATGGTCGGCGAGGCGGCCGGCCTAGTGAAGTCCCTGGTTATGGAAATGATTGCGGAAAGTGCCACTCCGGACGCCCGCGATCCGGCACCCACGGTGAGGTGATGTGAGATGTGGAAGTCGCGCACGGTGAAGCTGGTCGTGCTCTGCGGATTGGCGCTGGTCGTCATCCGCCAATGGCCGGACATCCGGCGATACATCAAGATGGAGCGAATGTAGGGGCAGCATGCATGAGATCGGGATGTGCGAGGGGCTCGTCGAGCTGATCGAGCAGCAGGCGGGAGGCAGGGCGGTCGCGGCCGCCCGGGTACGCGTCGGCGCCCGGCACGCCGTCGTCGACGAGGCCTTCGGGCAGGCGTTCACGCTGGCCGCGGCCGGCACGACCGTGCAGGACGCGGTGGTGGAGCTCGTCATCACGCCGATGACGGTCGGCTGCCGCAACTGCGGCGAGCGCTCCGAGTCGGTGGACACGCTGGCGGTCTGCCCGGGCTGCGGCGACGACGGCGTGGACATCAGCGGCGGCGACGAGCTGGTCCTGGAGTCGCTCACCTTCGCCACCTCAGGCGCTGCCGGCGGGGAGGTGTCCGGTGTGCCTTGGCATTCCAGGTGAGCTCGTCGAGCGCCTCCCCGAACACGAAGACCTCGCCGTGGTGGACGTCAGCGGCGTGCGCCGGCGCATCAACGTCGGCCTGCTCGCCGACGAGGAGCTCGGGCCCGGCGACTGGGTGCTCGTGCACGTCGGGTTCGCGCTGTCGAAGATCTCCGAGCTGGAGGCGCAGGCGGTGCTCGACTATCTCAACGGGCTCGGGCAGCCGTACGAGGACGAGCTCGACGCGCTGCGCACCTCGGACATCGCCTAGGAAGGACCTCTGATGCGGTTCGTCGATGAGTACCGCGACGCGGGCACGGCACGGGCGCTCGCCGCGCAGATCGCCGCCCGCTGCCGCCCGGGGCGCCGATACACGTTCATGGAGGTGTGCGGCGGTCACACGCACACCATCTACAAGCACGGCCTGGAGGACCACCTGCCGGCCGAGGTGAACCTCGTGCACGGCCCCGGCTGCCCGGTCTGCGTGATCCCGATGGGCCGGGTGGACGACGCCATCCACATCGCCCGCCGGCCGGATGTGATCATGACGTCGTTCGGCGACATGATGCGGGTGCCCGGTGGGGCGGGCTCGTTCCTGGACGCCAAGGCGGCGGGTGCCGACATCCGGATGGTGTACTCGCCGCTGGACGCGCTCAAGATCGCGCGGGCCAACCCGGACCGCAGGGTCGTCTTCATGGCCATCGGCTTCGAGACCACGGCTCCGTCCACGGCCATGACCGTGCTGCGCGCGGAGGCCGAGGGGCTGGACAACTTCTCCGTCTTCTGCAACCACGTCATGATCATTCCGGCGATCAAGGCCATCCTCGACTCGCCGGACCTGCGGCTCGACGGGTTCATCGGGCCGGGCCACGTCTCGGCGGTGATCGGTTGCCAGCCGTACGAGTTCATCGCCCGCGACTACGGCAAGCCGCTGGTGGTCGCCGGGTTCGAGCCGCTGGACATCCTCGACGCGGTGCACCGCCTGCTCACGCAGCTCGCCGAGGGCCGCTGCGAGGTGGAGAACCAGTACGCCCGCGTCGTGCCGTGGCAGGGCAACCGCATCGCGCTGTCGGCCATGGGCCGGGTGATGCGGCTGCGGCCGCACTTCGAGTGGCGCGGGCTGGGGTTCATCGCGCACTCCGCCCTGGCCATCTCGGACGAGTACGCCCGCTTCGACGCCGAACGCGTCTTCGACCTGCCCGGGGTCCGCGTCGCCGACCCGCGCTCGTGCCAGTGCGGCGAGGTGCTCAAGGGCGTGCTCAAGCCGTGGGAGTGCAAGGTGTTCGGCACCGCGTGCACCCCGGAGACGCCGATCGGCACCTGCATGGTCTCCTCCGAGGGCGCGTGTGCCGCGTACTACAACTTCGGGCGCTTCAGCCGGGAGGAGATGCGCACGACCGCCGCTCCCGGGCCGCTGACGGAGGAGGCGAGCCGGGCATGAACCGCGAACAGCAGGTGCTCGCCCGCATCGAGCGGATCCGGCGGCGCAAGCCCGTCGTCAGGGAGGAGCGCATCACGCTCGCCCACGGCGCCGGGGGCAAGGCCACCCACACCCTGATCGAGGCCGTCTTCCTGGAGGCGTTCCGCAACCCGCTGCTCGCGCCGCTGGACGACGGCGCGCTCCTGCGGGTGGGCGGCGAGCGCCTGGCCTTCACCACCGACTCCTTCGTGGTCTCGCCGCTGTTCTTCCCCGGCGGGGACATCGGCGACCTGGCCGTCAACGGCACCGTGAACGACCTGGCCATGTGCGGGGCCCGGCCGGCCCATCTGTCGGCCGGGTTCGTCCTGGAGGAGGGTTTCCCCGTCGCCGACCTGCGGCGCATCACCGACTCGATGGCCGCCGCCGCGGCGGCGGCCGACGTCACGATCGTGACCGGCGACACCAAGGTCGTCCAGCGCGGCAAGGCCGACGGCTGCTTCATCACCACCGCCGGGGTCGGGCTCGTCGAGCAGCCGGTCACGCTGTCGGCCTCGCACGCGCGGCCGGGGGACGCGGTCATCGTCTCGGGCCCGATCGGGGAGCACGGCGCCGCCATCATGCTGGCCAGGGACGACTTCGGCATCGAGGCGCCGATCGCCTCCGACACGGCGCCGCTGCACGCCGTCGTCGCCGAGCTGCTGGCCGTGATGCCGCAGCACGTCCGCACGCTGAGGGACGCCACCCGGGGAGGGGTGGCCACCGTCGTCAACGAGGTGGCCAACGCGTCGGAGGTGGCCGTCGTCCTGCGAGAGGACGACATCCCGGTGCGGCCGGAGGTCACCGGCGTGTGCGAGCTGCTCGGCCTCGACCCTCTCTACGTCGCCTGCGAGGGCCGGTTCGTCACGGTGGTCGACGGCGAGCAAGCCGGGCGCGCCCTCGAGGTGCTGCGCTCCCACCCGCTGGGGGCCGAGGCCGCGATCATCGGGACCGTCGCCGCGGCACCTGCCGGGCTGGTCCTGCTCCGCACCTCCTTCGGCGGCACGCGGGTGGTCGACGTCCTGGTGGGCGACCCGCTGCCGCGCATCTGCTGATCCGGGGTGCGGGGGCGGCCCGCTACCCGGCGGCGGCCGACACCAGCTCGGCCAGCACGTGGTAGAGGGTCGCCTGTGCCTCCTGGATGCGGTGCACCGACGACGACGGCACCACGAACAGGTGCTCGGCCAGCCGCTCCTCCGCCATGCGGCCGCCTCCTGAACCGGCGAACCCGACGGTCACCATCCGCAGGCCCGCGGCCCGCTGCAGGCCGCGCAGCACGTTGGCCGAGCCGCCGCTGGTGGACAGGGCGCAGGCGATGTCGCCCGCGCCGCCGAGCGCGGCGAGCTGGCGGGCGAACACCACCTCGAAGCCGACGTCGTTGCCGAGCGCCGTCACGAGCGCCGTGTCGGCCGCCAGCGACACCGCCGGCAGGCCGCGCCCGGTGAACAGGTCCGCCACCGACTGCGCGTCGGTGCTGCTGCCGCCGTTGCCGAACGTGAACAGCCGCCCGCCGCCGCGGAAGGCGGCGGCCAGCGCCGCCGCGCACGCCGCCAGCCGGCCCTCCATCTCGTGGAGCACCCGCCGCCGCAGCTCCAGGCTCTCGCGGGCCTTCCCGGCGGTGGACGCCATCGCGTCGAGCGGGTCGCGCCGCAGGAACGGGTAGAGCGTCCCGGTCATCGGTCGTCCCTTCCGAGTACGGCGATCGCCTCGCCCGCGTGCACCAGCACGGTGTCCCCGACCCTGGCCGTCACCAGCGCCACGCTGATCTCCTCGGTGCCCGCGCCGGTGTCGGCACGCGCCAGCCCGTCGGGCAGCAGCCCCACGACCCGGACGGCCACCGCCACGTCGCCACAGGTCACGCAGGAGTCGCAGACCTCCTCGTCCGCCGGCTCGCCGCTCACGCGGGGCACTCCTGGAACATGTGGACCAGCTCCCACAGCAGGTGGTACATCGTGATGTGGATCTCCCTCGCGACCAGCGGGTCCGCGCTCCGCGCGGTCAGCACGTGCTCGGCCTGCGCGCAGCCCTCGTCCGCCGTCAGGGCGACGGTCAGCATGCCGAGCCCGCGGGCGGCGGCCAGGTCTCCGTCGAGCGGCCGGATCCCCACGGCGATGTCCTCGGGGCGTCCCAGCACCGGCAGCGAGGAGGGCTCGGTGCCCAGGCTGAGCGCCGGAAGGGCGCGCTTGCCCACGATCACCGGGTGGGTGAACTCCACGGCCACGTGCGCCGCGTCCGAGGCGGCCTCGCCCCGGCCGAAGGCCAGCAGCCTGCCTCCGCGCCGGAACCGCCCGGACATGGCGGCCGCCGCCGCCACGACCGCGCCGACGTCTTCCACCAGCGCCGCTCCGGCGGCCTCACGGACCCGATCGAGCACTTCGGCATCCCGTCTTCCTACGCTGCACGACATCGCCCATTCCACCGTGACCCGCCACGAACGGCGCGGCTTTCCCCGCCACCGATTCGGCAAGGTCCCGGCAAGATTCACCCGCCCGAGGGGGCGTGCCCGGCCTTAGACTCGGCGCTTGTGACTCAACTGGACGAACAGGGCCGCCCCGAGCCCCCTCTCGCGGCCGACGAGACCGAGACCCTCCTGGGCTTCCTCGACTATCAGCGCGCGACCCTGGCGTGGAAGTGCTCGGACCTGGACGCGGCCGGGCTGAAGGCGACCGTCGGCGTGTCGTCGATGACGCTGGGCGGGATGCTCAAGCACCTGGCCTACGTCGAGAGCCACTGGTTCATCCGGTCGCTGCACGGCGCGGAGTGGCCGCCTCCGTGGGACACGGTGGACTGGAAGGCCGACCGCGACTGGGACTGGAGCTCGGCCGCCGACGACTCCCCCGAGCAGCTCTTCGCGCTCTGGCAGGAGGCGGTGTCCCGCTCGCGGTCAGCGGTGGCGGAGGCGCTGGCCGACGGCGGCCTCGGCCGGCCGGCCAAGCGCGGCTGGCCCGACGGCCAGACGCCCAGCCTGCGGTGGATCCTGTGCCACATGATCGAGGAGTACGCCCGGCACAACGGCCACGCCGACCTCATCCGGGAGTCGGTGGACGGCCTGACCGGCGAATAGGGGTCCTGGGGCGATCGAGGAGGTTCAGCGCGCCCGGCGGGGCGGGGGGTCGGCGGGCAGCGGGACGTGGCGGAAGAACCGCCACAGGGCGAGGTCGTAGCCGATCTTCGCGACCCCGGCGAAAAGGAACGGCGCGGCCAGACTGACCGACTGCAGCACGCCTGCCAGCGCCGGTCCCAGGGGCCTGGTGAGGTAGCGGGCGGTGTTGGTGATCGCGGCGGCGGCCGTGCGTTCCTCGGGCGGGACCATCGCCATCACGTACGCCTGCCGGGCGGGCACGTCCATCGACGACAGGCAGGCACGCCCGAGCAGGAGGGCGATCGCCAGGGCGAGGGAGGGGGCGAACGGCACCGCGGCCAGCATGACGTTGGCGGGCAGGTGGGTGAAGACCATCGTGGGCAGCAGCCCGAACCGGTTGGCCACCCGCGGCGCGGCCAGCAGCGAGGCGGTCTGGAGGATCCCGGCCACGGCGAAGGTGATCCCGATCGTGTGCGTGGTGGCCCCGAAGCGGACCGTGAGCCAGTAGCCGATGTAGGCCTGGATGACGAACCCGCCGGCGAGGCTGTCGGTGGCGAACAGGCTCGCCAGGCGGGCCACCGGGCCGCGGGAGCGGGCCAGCACGCGCGACTGCGGCAGGCCCGGTGCCGGAGCTTCGACGGTGGCGGGTAGCCGGAGGGTGAGGAGCAGCCCGGCGACGGCCGTGCCGGCCAGCATGCCGCCGAGCAGTGCCCGGTCGGCGGGCAGGCTCCCCAGGAGCGCGCCGAGCGTCCCGGCGACGGCGGCGATCGCGTTGTAGAGGCCGAATCCCCGCACGACCTGCTTCCGGGGGCGGCCGGTGCCGGCCAGCATGACCTGTTCCAGCGTGGTGAACGGCCCGGACTCGATGACCTCGACCGACATCGCCCCGCTGAGGGCGGCCACGGCCAGCAGCCACCAGGGCAGGCCGGTGGCGATGACCAGGCCGCACAGGAGCAGGGCGGCGTACAGGCCCGCGTAGGCACGGCGGCGGCCGAGACGGTCGCCCCACCGGGCCAGGACCAGACTGGTCAGGAAGCTGCCGACCAGAATCGCCGCCAGCACCAGACCGACCTCGGTGGCCGACAGCCCGTCGCCGCCCATGAGCGCGCCGAGCTGGACGGCGGCCACGCCGTACCCGAGACCGCGGAACGCCTGCGACGTCAGCAGCACGCCCACCGTGGGGTCGTGGGCGGCGCTCATGCCGGTGCGCTAGCCGGCACGCCGGCCGCCGAGAGGATGTACGGGAAGGCCCATGATCCCGATCATGTACCGAAACCCCTCTCTGTGACGACTGGTTTGTGGCAGGAGCTTTCTGTCGGTGACCTGCTCTAACCTCGGGACGATGGACATCATCCTGATTCCCGGGCTCTGGCTCGACGGCTCGTCGTGGGACGAGGTCGTCCCCGCGCTGGAGCAGGCCGGGCACCGCCCGCACGCGCTCACGCTGCCCGGCATGGAGTCGAAAGACGCCGACCGCTCCGAGATCACCCTGCGCGACCACGTCGACGCGGTCGTCAAGGTGATCGACTCCTTCGACCCCGCCGGCGGCAAGGTGGTGCTGGTCGGCCACTCCGGCGGGGGCGCGATCGCGCACGTCGCCGCCGACGCGCGTCCCGACCGGGTGGCGCGGGTCGTCTACGTCGACAGCGTGCCGCCGGGCGAGGGCGGCCTGATCAACGACGAGCTCCCGGTCGACAACGGCGAGATCCCGCTGCCCGACTGGGGGCTCTTCGAGGCGGAGGACCTCATCGACCTCGACGACGAGCTGCGCGCGGCGTTCCGTGCCCGGGCGATCCCCTCGCCGGCGCGGGTCGCGAGCGACCGGGTGCGGCTGTCCGACGAGCGCCGCTACGACGTGCCCGCCACCGTCATCGCCTGCGAGTTCTCGACCGCGACGCTCCGGAAGTGGATGGAGCAGTCGCTCGCGTTCACCCAGGAGCTCGCCAAGATCCGCCACGTCGATTACGTCGACCTGCCCACGGGCCACTGGCCGCAGTTCACCCGGCCGGAGGAGCTGGGCCGCGCGATCGCGACCAGCGTCGGCCCCGCCTGACCGCGCTGCCCGATGGGCGAGCTGCCGGCCACGGGAGTGACGGGTCAGCCGGCGGGGGCGCGGCCGGTGGCGGCGTCCGCGGGGCAGGGCGGGTCGTAGGGGACGTCGGGCAGATACTGGTGCCACTCGGCCGGGGTGATCGGCGGGAAGGCCAGCGCGCAGATGCGCCGGGCGGCGGCGCCGGGGTCGACCGGCCACAGGCGGGCGGTCGAGTCGCCGGACACCGTGGCCAGGGTGGTGCCGTCCGGGCTGAAGGCCGCCTTGTTGACCTGCCCGAGGTGGCCGGTCAGCGTGGCCAGCGGCGTCGCTCGGGCCGGGTCGGCGAGGTCCCAGAGCATCGCGGTCCGGTCGTCGCTGGCGGTGGCCAGCGTGCGGCCGTCGCGGCTGAAGGCCACCGACTGCACGCTGTCGGCGTGGCCGCGCAGGACGGCGATCGGCCGGTCGAGGGAGCGCACGTTCCAGAGCCGGGCGGTGCGGTCGCCGCTGCCGCTGGCCAGCAGCGTGCCCGTACGGTCGAAGGCGAGGAAGTAGACCGTGCCGCCGTGGCCGCCGGCGACACCGAGCGGGGCCAGGTCGGCGGTGCGCCAGAGCCGGATGGTCCGGTCGCCGCCGCCGGTGGCCAGCAGCCGGCCGTCGGGGCTGAAGGCCACGGCGTTGACGGCGTCCTCGTGGCCCTTGGCGACGGCCCGGCGTACCGGGTGCCCGGGGTCGGAGATGTCCCAGACGTACACGTCGAACTGCTCGCCCGCCACCACCAGGCTCCTGCCGTCGGGGCTGATGGCCGCGGCGAAGATGTTGCCGATGCCGGCCGCCGTCTCGGACAGGAGCCGGGGGCGGACCGGATCGGTGAGGTCCCACAGGCGTATGGAGCTGTCCAGGTCGGCGCTGGCCAGGAGCGTGCCGCCGCGGGCGAAGGCGACGGCGGTGACGCCGTTGGCGTGCCCGGTCAGCGTGGCCAGCGGGCGGGGATCGCCCGACACGTCCCAGATCTTGATCACCGGATGGCTGCCCGTGGCGAGCAGGCGGCCGTCGGGGCTGTAGGCGAGCGTGTAGACCGTGCCGCGGTGGCCGCCGAGCACGGGCCGGCCCAGGTCCCAGACGCGTACGGTGTCGTCGCGCCCGCCGGAGGCGAGGACGCGGCCACTGGGGCTGTAGCGCACGGTGTAGACGGTGTTCGAGTGCCCGGTCATCACGATCGGGTCGGCGTGCAGGTCGGTCAGGTCCCACAGCCGGATCGTGCGGTCGTAGCTGCCGGTGGCCAGGGAGCGGCCGTCGGGGCTGAAGTCGATGGCGACCACGCCGTTCTCGTGCCCGGAGAACGTGGCCAGGTGTCTGCCGTGCCGGGGATCGCGCAGGTCCCACAGCCGTACGGTGTTGTCGAAGCCGCCCGTGGCCAGGGTGTCGCCGTGGAATGCGGCCGCCAGCACCGCCTTGGTGTGCCCGCGCAGGTCGGGCAGGCGTTCGGGGTGGCGCGAGTCCGCGATGTCCCAGAGCATGACGTCGTTGGAGAAGGCGGTGACGGCGAGCGTCCGGCCGTCCGGGCTGAAGGCGACGTCCGACAGCCCCTTCGGGGCGCCTTTGAGCGTGCTCAGCAGGTACGGTTTGCGGGGATTCGTAACGTTCCATAACAGGGTGGTGGCGTCGTAGGAGGCGGTCGCCAGCATCGTCCCATCGGGGCTGAAGGCCACCCCGATGATCCCCATGCTGTGCCCGCCCATCGTGGCCAGCACCACGGGGTGGCGGGGATCGCGAACGTCCCACAGGTCGGCCGTGTTGTCGTTGCCGGCCGTGGCCACCAGCTCCCCGCGCGGCGCGAAGGCGGCCGCGGCGAGGCCCTTGGCGTCGCCCGCCACCGACGACAGGGCGGCCGGGCGCAGCGGATCGCTCACGTCCCACATCCGCAGCGTGCCGTCGAGCGCCACCGTGGCCAGCCGGCTGCCGTCGGGACTGTAGTTCACCGCGTAGACCGCGCCGGCGTGGGCGTTCAGCACGTTGGCGTACGGGTTGGCCGGCGTGCTGAGCACCGCGCCGCGCGACTCGGTGCTCGGCCGGAGCCGCTGGGCGGCCAGGGCGAGCTGCGCGGCCAGCGCCGGGTTGCCGGCCCGCAGCGCGACCGACTCGTTGGCGACCTTGCCGGACAGCGCCGATAGCGCCGTGTTGCGCTGATCGATGATGGCGCGCTGCCCGCGTACCGCGACCACCACCGCCGCCGTGGTCAGCAGCAGCAGCGCCGCCAGCACGGCCACGAGCCGGCGCAGCCGCCGGGTGCCGCGGCGCTGCGCCGCGGCCTCCGCCTCCTGGCGTTCGACGGACGCCGCCAGGAACTTCCTGGCCTGCGGGCCGGGCGCGGCGTGCGGTCCGGCGCCCTCGGCCCAGAGGCGGGCCACGGCCAGCCGCGAGCCGCGGTAGAGCGCGCCAGGGTCGTGGCCTTCCTGCGCCCACCGCGCCGCGGCCTCGGCCAGGTCGCGGCCGACGACCAGGCCCGCCCGGTCGCTCTCCAGCCAGCCGGCCAGCCGGGGCCAGGCGGTGAGCAGGGCCTCATGGCTGATCTGCACCTTGTCGAGGTCGACGGTGATCAGGCGCTCGGCCACGAAGCGGTCGAGAACGTCCTCCGCCTCGGCCGCCACGGCGGGGTCGTGGTCGGCGAGGACCTCGGCGAGCGTCATGCTCCTGCGCGTGGCTGCGGTGTCGGACGCCACGTGGACGAGGGTCAGGAACAGCCTCCTGGCCAGCTCCTGGCGGTGCTCGCTCAGGCCCAGGTAGACCTTCTCCGCGCTGTCGGCCACGGCCGTGCCGATGCCGCCGACCTTGCGGTAGTCGGCGATGGTCAGCCGCCTGCCCTGGCTCTCGCGCCACATCGCGTACAGGGCGTGGGAGACCAGCGGCAGCGTGCCGGCCTCGTGCGCCTCCCCGTCGGCGCGGGCCGGGGCGACCTCGCGCAGCAGCAGCTCGACCAGGCCGTTCTCGATCTCTATGCCGGCCTTGCGGGCGGGCTCCACGACGGCGGCGCGCAGCTCTTCCTCGCGCATCGGGCCGACCACGAGCTGGCCGGAGCGCATCGCCGCGAGCAGCTCGGGGTGGCGCATCGCCTGGCCGTAGAAGTCGGCGCGCAGGCCGGCCACGACCACCGCCCGCTCGGCCGCCTCGCTCAGCGCCGCGACGAACCTCGTACGCTCGTCCTGGTCCTCGCAGACCGTGAAGACCTCCTCGAACTGGTCCACGATCAGCACCTCGCCCCGCTGCCGCGCCAGCGCGGCCATCGGGTGCGGCCCCGGCGTGAACACGGCGGCGCTCCGGCCCAGCGCGGGGACCACCCCTGCCCGCAGCAGCGAGGACTTGCCCGAGCCCGAGGCGCCCACCACGAGCCGCAGGCCCGGCTCGGTCAGGCCGGCGACGAGCTGCGCGGTCAGCGCCTCCCGGCCGAAGAACCACTCGGCGTGCTCGGTCTCGAAGGCCGCCAGCCCCCGGTACGGCTCCGGCCCCGCCGGGCGCCGGCCGGGCGCGCGGCGTACCCGGTGCCAGGCGTTGAGCCACTGCTCGACGGCCGCGTCGTCGCTCACCCCGCACACCCGCAGGACCTCGACCAGCAGGTCGCGGGAGGAGAGGGAGGGCAGGCCGCGCCCGGCGAACCAGTCGCCCAGCGTGCTGGGGGCGATGTCGGCCCCCACCTTGGCCGCCACCTGGCGCACCGACACCCCCGCCGATTCGCGCAGCCGGGTCAGCGCCTGGCCGAACTCCTCGCGGGTCGTGATGAGTGACTGCTCCTGCACGAGCGCCTCCTCAGGCCCGGCTCGCCGTCATGGTAACCGGCCGCGTACGGAGTTGTACGGATAATCGCCGGCCACTCCCCCGGCGCTGGTCGCAGGCGTTGAATCTGTCCGAGAAGGAGCTGACGTTGATCGACGTATTCGTTTCCTACGCCGGCGAGGACGCCGCCTGGGCGCGGGCTCTGGCCGGGAAATTCATAGCAGGCGGGCTGACGGTCTTCTTCGACGAGTGGGACGTCCTGCCCGGCGACGTGGTGCTGCACCGGCTGGACAAGGCGATCAGGGACTCCATGGCCTGCGTCGCCGTCGTCAGCCCGGCGCTGTTCCGCTCGCCGAGGGCGATGGAGGAGCACGCGGCGCTGATGGAGAGGGGCATCCGGTTCATCCCGGTGCTCATCGGCGACGCGGGGCCGCCCGCGTTCACCAGGGGGCGGGTCTGGCGTGACTTCAGAGGCGTCGAGGGGGACGACTACGACGCCAAAGTGGACGAACTGGTCGACATCCTCGCCCGGCGGGCAACCGGCCGGGAGTACGAGGGCGCCGCCAGGGAGAACCTCGAGGCGGCGCTGCCGTCGCCGCCGCGCCCGCTGATCCCTCCCGAGCAGGACAGCTTCGTGCTGTGCCACGTGGGCGCGGACCACGACTACGCGCTGAGGCTGGTGCTGCAGCTTCGCGGCGCGGGCCTGCCGGTGTGGTGGCTGGGCAGCCTGGAGCCGGGCGACCTGCAGTTCTGGGAGATCAGGCGGCGGCTGCGGCACGCGGTCGGCGTGATCGTGCTGATGTCGCCGCCGTCGCAGGACTCCGACGACATCACCCGGATGATCATCGAGGGCGAGCTGCACGCCCGCCCGTTCATCCCGATCCTCCTGCACGGCCGGCGCAACTACCACCTGGCCCACACCTGGTACATCGACGCCAGGGACGGCCGGCCGCTCGGGGCGGACGAGCTGGCGATCCTGCGGCGCCTGCACCGGGCGCACGCGGCCGGGCAGCCGCTGGAGGCGGGCGGCCTGCTGCCCGCCCCGCTGGCCAGCCCGCCCGTACGCGCGCTGCGGCTGCCGGCCGCCTCCTCGCTGGCCAGGCTGGACGGCCTGCTCAAGGCCGGCGACCACCGGCACGCCGACCTGCTGACGACGTTGATCCTGCTGGAGGCGGCCGACCGGCTGGAGGAGGGCTGGCTGGCCGAGCGCGACGGCGCGGCCCTGCCGTACGAGCTGCTGGGCGGGATCGACGCGCTCTGGGCCGGGCACACCCACGGCAGGCACGGCTTGCGAGCCCAGGCCGAACTGGCCGAGGTGCGCAGGGGGCTGGACGTCGAGTTCATGCGGCAGCAGCTCGCTTACGGCTGGCGCGAATCGGAACGTGCCAAAATGCCGCGCCACTACCGCGACTTCGCCGCCCAGCCCGCCTACACCGGCTTCTTCCCCACCCTCCGCAACCCGCAGAACGAGAAGTTCTTCGACTGGTACGAGCAGTGGGCCACCACTGTCCTCGCCGTCCATCTCAGGTTACGCGCGTGGAAGGAAAACATATGATCACATTCGCCGTCGCCCTCCTGGCGCTGGTGGCAGCCGCCGGATACGTCGGCCTCGCGGGGCGCGTGTCCGTGCCCGAGCACCACGTCGGCGTCGTCACCCGCCGGCTCGGGCGCAAGGACACGGCCTATCCGCGGGTGGCTCCGGGCAACACGAAGGGCGTGCAGGCCAGGACGCTGGCGCCGGGGCGGGTGACGTGGCTGCCGCCGGGCCTGTACTCGGTGGAGTACGTCAAGAGCGTCCACGTGCCCGCGGGCATGATCGGGCTGGTCGAGGCGCACGAGGGACAGCCCAGGCCGCGCGGCAGGAAGCTCGGACGGTACGTGAAGGAGTGCAACAACTTCCAGGACGGCCAGGCGTTCCTGCTGAACGGCGGCGAGCAGGGCCACCAGGTCGCCACGCTCGACGGCGACACCACCTACCTGATCAACACCAGGCTCTTCACGGTCGAGATGGTGCCGCGCACGTACGTGCCGCGCGGCACCGTCGGGCTGGTGCACGCGCTGGCGGGCCGGATCGCGCCGGCCGACCGGCCGTTCGGCTGCCACGTCGAGTGCGACAACTTCCAGGACGGCGCCGCCTTCCTCGACTCGGGCGGGGAGCAGGGCAGGCAGCTCGCGGTGCTGCCCGGCGGCGCCTCGTACGACATCAACCCGAAGCTGTTCAAGGTCATCACCGTCGACAACGTGGACGAGACCGAGGACGGGCTGACCGCCGCGCACCTGAAGGAGGTCACGATCCCGATCGGCCACACGGGCGTGGTCGTCACGCTGGACGGCGCCGAGAGCGCGGGCATGGGCGAGCCCGTCGAGGGGCACAGCAGCTTCCGCCGGCCGTGGGAGTTCCTGGCCCGCGGCGGCACCAGGGGCGTGCAGAAGGAGACCCTCAAGGAGGGCGCCGTCCTCGCCCTGAACCCGTGGTTCGTCCGGGTCGTGCTCATGCCGACGCGGGTGATGATCCTCGAATGGCGCGACAAGGGCGACTCGGAGCGCGGCAACTACGACGCCGAGCTCGACCGCATCGTCCTGAACGTGCAGGGCTACCGGCTGCAGGTGGACATGAACCAGACGCTGCGCATCCCGGAGACGGCCGCGCCCAAGCTGGTCAGCGAGTTCGGCGGCACGGGCAACTCGCCGCTCGGCGGGGTGTACGACGATCCCCGTCCCGTGCAGCGCTTCGTGGAGCGGGTGCTCGGCTCGACCGTGGCGGGATACTTCAGCGGCATGGCCATGGCGGGGACGATCGACGAGTTCCTCAGGCGTTACGCCGAGACCCGCACCGCCTTCGCCGCCAAGGTCCGCAGCGCGCTGGAGGAGTGGGGCGTCGAGGCGCTGCAGACCAACCTCGGCGCGGTCGAGGCCGAGGACCCCAAGCTCAACGCCCTGCTGCAGGAGGCGGCCGACGAGGAGCTGCGCGGCAGGCGGATGCACATCACCCACAGCCTCCTCGCGATCGAGGAGCAGATCGACGAGGCCAGGGCCCGCACGGCGCGGTTGCACGACAACTCGGACAAGAGGGTCGATGTAGAGCTGCTGGGGCCGGACTGGGCCACCCTGCTGCGGCTGGCGGACGCCATCTCCCGCATGGACGGGCCGGAGATCGTGACCGGGGGCGACGGGGACCACCTGCCGCTGATGGTGCTGCGCGACCTGCTCGGGCGGCTGCGCGACATGAAGCCGGACAAGGAGCTGGAGCAGGGCGAGTGATCCCGGAGTGGATCGGGGCGGTCGCCGGGGTCGTCGCGATCGTGCCGTTGCTCGCGGCGGGGCTGGCCAGGCTCCGCCGCAGTCCCCCCGCAGAGCTCCCCGCCGGGCCTGGCGGGGAGCGGTACGACCTGTTTCTCTCCTACGTCGAGGCGGACGCGGCCGCGGCCAGGCGGCTGGCCCGGCGGCTGCTGACCGCGCACGGCCTGAGCGTCTTCTTCGCCGAGTGGTCCGTCGGGCCGGGGATCGTCGAGCTGGTCGCCAAGGGGGAGGCCATCGAAGGGGCGGCGCACGGAGCGCTGCTGTTCAGCCGGAACTCGGTCGGCGACGCCGAGCTGATGGACGCCTACGCGGCGCTGCTGACCAAGGTCTACAACGGGTCGGCGGGCCGCTTCGTCCCGGTGCGGCTGGACGACGCGGAGCTGCCGCCGTTCGCGGAGATCCGGCGGCCGATCGACCTGCGCCGCGGCTACGACGCGGAGGTGGCCAAGCTGGCCGCCGCCGTCGCTCAGAAACGGTAGCCGGTGGGTCCTGGGGGCGCGCCGCCGCCCGGCACGGGGAGCCGTGCCGGGCGGCTGGCGGGCCGCCGTCTCCGGGAGGCTCTCAGAGGCGGTCGAGGATCTCGCGCAGCTGGGCGACCTCGGCCTGCTGGGCGGTCTCGATGGTCTTCGCCAGCTCCTTGGCCTCGGCGTTGGAGCCCTCGGCCTGCTCGGTACGCGCCATCTGGATCGCGCCGTTGTGATGGGCGATCATCAGGTCGGCGAACTGCCGGTCGAACGCGCCGCCCTTGGCCGCTTCCAGCTTCTTCATGTCGTCCTCGGACATCATGCCGGGCATGTCATGGTCCATCCCGTGGTCCATGCCCTCGGACGGCATCGGCTTGCCCCAGGCCGTGAGCCAGCCCTTCATGGTCTGGATCTCCGGGTCCTGAGCGGCCTTGATCTTCGCGGCCAGCTCCTTGACCTCCTTGTCGGCGGCCCGGGTCGCGGCCAGGTCGGCCATCTCGACCGCCTGCTGGTGGTGCGGGATCATCATCTGCGCGAACATCACGTCCGCGTCGTTGAACGCCGCCGCGGGCGAGGTGCTCGCCGTCGTCGCGGCGGGCGCGCTGCTGGACATGCCGGGCATGTCCGACCCCATCGAGCCGCTGCCGGCTCCACCGCACCCGGCGACCAGCGCGAGCACGGCTCCGGCCGCCGCCGTGGCAGCCGGGATCCTCATCTTCGTGAACATGGTGTCTTCCTTCGGTGATGGAGGTACGCAGGCCGTCATCGCGGACCGGCTTGTCAGCCCGTCCGCCGATATTTCGGCCTATATGCGCATCACCGAGAGCACTGCGAGACCCGGTGCCGGGCGGCGCGGCGGCGCCCTGGCCGCCGTACGCGCCGGGGACCCCCAGCCGCCCATCCCCGCACGCCAGCAGAGCATGGCGGCCCAGACGACCGCGATCAGAAGCGCGACGGCCGAGGTGAGCACGGCCAGGCACACGTCGCTCGGATCGAACCCGACCGCGTCCCGCGAACAGATCGCGGGCTCGCTCCGGTCCATCCCGAAAGACTCCACGGAAGCGGCGTGAACGTGCGAGCCTTGAGTGACGGCGCCACCATGGTGAGAGCCGAGATGCCCGAGCGTGTGCATGCCGGCCACGCCGAACGCGATCAGCAGGGGCAGCAGCCAGGGGAGGCCGGGCAGGAGCAACCGCCGTGCCACGCGCTCCCCCCCTCACACCTGCCGACCTTTGGTATTCGCGCCAGGATAGCCACCGACATCACCGCCCAGAACAACTATGAGTCATAGTAATAGATGTCCCCAGCAGAATGGGTCTGCCGTTGAACGCCGGAGGCGCGGTGCGCGTATCTCCCCTTGGACCGGCGTGATCATTGCCCAACACCAGGTAGTACCCGCCGTTCCGGATCTTCGATGCCGCAAACAGGCCAGACAGCCCTTTCACTTCTGTACTATTTCGCCCCAGGTTCTGGAGATTTACGAGGAGGCGTCGTAGTGGCCCTGCCGACAAGGCTTGGACGAACAGCGGCGGCCGCGGCCCTGTCCATGGTCGCACTGGCCGCCACTCCCGGCGCCGCCGTGGCCGAGCCGTCGCCGGCCAAGGCCCGGGCCAAGCTCGTGAAGCTGAACGAGCAGGCCGACCAGGTGGTCGAGCGGTACAACCAGGCCACGGAGGCGTACAAGAAGGCCAAGAAGAAGTACGGCACCCTCAACACCGAGCTCCGCCTGAAGGACGCCCGAGCCGTCGCCCTGCGCGACGACCTCGTCCGGCTGGCCGTCAACGACTACCAGTTCGGCCGGCTCAGGGGGTGGGAGCGGTTCGCCGGCCAGGCCGATCCCCAGGCGATCCTCAACAGCATGGCCTCCTTCCAGGAGATGACCGAGTCCCGGGCGGCCAAGATCCGCGCCTACGAGGCGGCCACCAAGGAACTGCGCGACCGGCGCAACGACGCCAAGACCACCCTGGCCGAGGCCGACGCCGCGCGTGACAAGGTCAGCGACGAAAAGTCCAAGATCGAGAAGCTGATCGCCGAGCAGACCAAGCTGCTGCGCAGGCTGGGCGCCTTCAAGACCGGCGACCCCAACAGCGCCGGCATCAAATACACGGGCCCGGCCTCCGGCAACGCCCGCGTGGCGCTGCAGTTCGCCTTCGCCCAGGTGGGCAAGCCGTACCGGTTCGGCGGCACCGGACCGGGCTCCTACGACTGCTCCGGCCTGACCCAGGCCGCCTGGCGGCAGGCGGGGGTCGAGCTGCCCCGTACGACCTGGACCCAGTGGAGCTGGGGCTCCGCCCGCCGCGTCCCCCTGAACGCGTTGCAGCCCGGGGACCTGCTCTTCAGCAAGGGGCTGGGGCACATGGGCATGTACGCCGGCAACGGCAAGATGGTGCACGCGCCGCAGACCGGGGACGTCATCAAGGTCGTCAATCTGGACGACTACTGGCGCACCCGCCTGCTCGGCGCGGTCCGCCCCTGACCGGGGTGCTCTACGTGGTCCGGTGAGCCCGCCCGAGGAGGTGCGCGAGGGCGGGGACGGGCGGCTGCGGCGCGAAGGCGAACCGCTCGACCTCGTCCACGGCGAAGCCCGCCCGCCGGATCGCGGCGAGCGTGTCGCGGTTGGGGCTGCACCCTCCGGCCATGCGCCGCCACAGCGGGGTGATCGCGTCCTGGAAAAGGCCGAGCGCCGGGTTGGACGATCGTACGTGCTCGTAGAAGCGCAGCTCCCCGCCCGGCCTGAGCACCCGGACGATCTCGGCCAGCGCCGCCGGGGGCGAGGGCACGCTGCACAGCACGAGCGAGACCACGGCGGCGTCGAACCCGTGGTCCTCGCCCGGCAGGGCCTCGGCGTGCCCGGCCACGACCCGCACGGGCACGGGCGCCGAGGCGGCCTCGGCCTCGGCGAAGCGGCGCAGGGTGTCCTCCGGTTCGACCGCGACCACTTCGCTGACCGTCTTGGGATAGTGGGCGAAGTTGCGGCCGTTGCCGGCGCCGATCTCGATCACCCGGCCCTCCAGCCCGTCGAGAAGCCGTTTTCGGTGCTCCCGGCCGCCGCGCTGGTCTGCGGCGGCGGAGGTCTCGACGTACACGCGGGCCAGGCGGGGGTGCTGAAATCCGGACAGGTCAGTCACGACGGTCACCTCTGTTAGCGGGCTGTCGTCTTCCAGACTGGCTCACGACGGACGACAACGGCCGGGCGAGCGGCGCGGTCCGGGGCGTGCCACCGTCACACGGGCCGGGGACGTGCGACCGTCTTACGGCCGGCGAGGCCCTGCGGGCGCGTCCAGACAGGGCGCGGCTGTGCGGGGGCGGCTCGACGTGATCACGCTCGACCGGCACGAGCACCCCGCGACACGGTCGGCACGAGCACCGAGCGGCGCGATCGGGACGGACACCAGGCGGCGCGGTCGGGACGGGCGCCGGGCGGCGCGGTCGGGGTGCGTGCCGCCGGGTGGACGACGGCACGCACGGGGTGTCATTTCTCGCAGCGGATGGGATAGGTGGTCTGCGCCGTCGGCTTGTTGTGGTTCAGGACCTCGATCTTGACCGTGCCGTCGGTCCTGGCCGGCCGGCTCCAGCTGAACGCCTGGATGCCGAGGACCCCACTCTCGGGAATCTTGAGGGTGAAGGTCTGCCCGGCCTGGCCGTCGATGACCCAGCGGTAGCTGACCTCCGTACCGGCCGCAGCCTTGAACTCGCCGAAGGCCGTCAGGTACGGGTCGGCGACGCAGTCCCCGTAGTAACCGACCGACTCGATCTCGGTGATCTGCACCGTGCCCGGCGACGGGTCGGGCTGCGTGCACGTCCAGGTGTAGGGCTCCTGCTTGGCGGGCTTGTTGTGGTTCAGGATCTCCAGGCGGACCACGCCGGAGCCGCTGGACCTCGTGTTGCTGTACCAGAAGTCGCCGATCCTGCTCCGTACGCCGGGCTTGAGCGTGTCGGTCCTGAGCGTGCCCGGCTTGCCGTCGACGACCAGGCGGTACTTGACGTCGGCCTCCCGGTCCGTCACCACCATGGCGTCCGCCCGCAGGCTGAACGAGCCGTCGCACTGGCCGGTGAAGTGGGAGGTCAGCATGTACTCGACGGTCAGCTTGGCGTCACCGCCCTCGTCGACGCAGGTGAAGGCGAACTTGCGCTCGACCGGCTCGGCGGGGCCGCCCTCGGCCGCGAGGCCGAGCGTGTGGGTGCCGTTCCGGCCGGAGTCGAGGCTCCAGGTGGCGGACACGTCACGGGTGCGGGGCTGGTCGCCGGCGGGGAAGTCGACGGTCTGCGGCGCCCACTTGACGCCGTCGAGGATCCACCAGTACGTGACCTTCCGCGCCGGACCGGCGGGGAGCGCGATGCGGCCGGTGGCCTGGTACGAGACGGGCTCCAGGCAGCTGCCCTCGTAGTCGCCGGGGGTGACGTCGATGATCTGCGGCACCGGCTTCTGCGCGGGCGGGGGCGTCGTAGGAGGCGGCGTCGTGGGCGGAGGCGTGGTGGGCGGAGGCGTGGTGGGAGGCGGCGTGGTAGGAGGCGGCGTGGTGGGCGGGGGCGTCGTGGGAGGCGGCGTGGTGGGGGTGCTGGAGCAGGTCACCTGGTAGGTGGCGCGGCCGGAGTCGCGGCCGCCGGCGTTGAGGATGCGGATGGCCTTCCAGCCGCCGGTGGAGCTGCCCACCGACAGCGGCAGCGTCACCTGCCGGGTACGGGGCCCGCCCGCCGCGAAGTACAGCGACTCGGGCCGGCCCTCCCCCGTGCTGCTGTCGATCCACCGGTAGTCGACCTTGGCGGGCGTACGCGACACCTGGACCGTGCCCGTGAACGTCACCGTCGTGGGGCAGGCGCCGCGATAGGTCGCCGGTCCGGCCGTGACGTCGGCCACGGCGACCAGCGGCCTGCCGGGCCCGGCGGGCAGCGGGTGGGCGGAGTCCCACACCACGACGGGACCCGCGCACGCGACGCTGAAGCGGCCCTTGGCCGACAGCCCCTTCCTGCCGAGGATCTCCACGGCCTGCCAGCCGGAGGTGGTCCGGTCGAACGTCTGGCGGTCGGTCACGACCACCTTGCGCGTGCCGTTGACGCGGAAGCTCTTGATGGCGCCCTTGCTGCCGTCACCGCGTACCCAGCGGTAACGCACGGTTCCCCGGCCCTTGGCCGCGACCACGGCGGAGAAGCCGACCGTGGTGGGGCAGGCGCCGGACTGCTTGGCGGGGCTCGCCTTGACCTTGGCCACGGCCGTCCTGACCGCGGGCGTGCCCGTCCTGGCCGCGGGGGCGGCAGCCTTGCCCGCGGGCGCGGCCGTCTTTACCGCGGGGGCGGCGAGCGCCGGAGGGGCGGCCAGCAGGCTGCTGAGCAGCGCCGCACCCAGCAGCAACGCTGTCCTTCTCATCGGGGGTCCCTTTCTTTTCACAGAAGAGGGACCATGCTCTCCGGCCCGCCTTGTGGATCACTTGGACCTCTCTTGTAACTCCGACCACAAGCGGCGCCAAGGAATCGGGGAGAATGTCCCAGCACGGCGGTTCGGTCGGATGAGGGGGCGTGTGGACGAGAGCGTGACGTTGGCCCGGCTTGCCCATCAGCTGGAGGAGGTGGTGGGCGAGCTGCGCGGCATCCCCGTGGACGTCGAGCGGGTGGAGGACAACGAGCTCGT
Organism: Nonomuraea jabiensis; assembly: GCF_014204795.1. Lineage (GTDB taxonomy): Bacteria > Actinomycetota > Actinomycetes > Streptosporangiales > Streptosporangiaceae > Nonomuraea > Nonomuraea jabiensis. Next base: position 11,052,795 of record NZ_JACHMB010000001.1, read on the forward strand.
CCGGGACCAGATCGCGCAGGCCGTCCGCACGGCCGGCGAGCTGCGCGCCATGCACCCGGTGGGCTCGACGGAGCGCGGCCGCGAGGAGCAGAAGAGCCGGCTCCACGTGCTCGACACCCTGCGGCGCGGCATGACGATGCGCACGATCGTCCACGCGAGCGTCCTGGACGACCCCCGCAAGGCGGCCCGGATCAGGGAACTGCACGCCGCCGGCGACCTGCACCGGGTCATCGACGAGCCGATCCAGCAACTGCTCGTCTTCGACCGTACGGTGGCGTTCGTCCGGATCACCCCCGTCCCCAACGCGCCGGGGGCTCTGGTGATCAGGCAGCAGAGCCTGATCACGACCCTCATCGACCTGTTCGAGCGGACCTGGGCGAGGGCCAGAGAGATCACCGAGCCTGCGCACCGGCTGACCCAGCGGGAGCGCGAGGTGCTCGCGCTGATCGCCGAAGGGCGTTCCAACAGCGCCGTCGCCCGGGCCCTGTCGATCACCGAGGCGGCCGTCGGCAAGCACGTGGCCAGCGTGTTCACCAAGCTCGAACTGCCCGCGACCGCCGACGACAACCGGCGGGTGCTGGCCGTGCTCGCCTACCTGCGCGGCGCGGCGGGGTAGGGCCAGGACTACCCCGTCCTCGCCCCAGCCCCCCTGCGGACGGGATCCGGCCCCCACTTCAATGAACGTCATGCAACGTATGACCGGATTGCTGGTCGGCGCGGTCTTCGGCGCGGTCTTCGTCGTCGTCAACGCGCAGAGCCCGCTGAACGCCCTGACCGTGAACCTCCTGCGGGTGGCCGCCTGCCTGGCGGCCGCGAGCGTGGTCGCCATGTGGTTCGTCGCGGCCCGAAGACAGCACACCGGCGGCGGGGAACCGCGGCCGAACATGTTCGGCCGCGGTTACCTGATCGTCGTCGCCGCCGAGGCGCTGCTGCTCTTCGGCGGGCTCCGGGTGCTGGCCGCCTGGGGGCTTCCCGCGCAGGCCAACGTGGCCTGGGTCGCGTTCGTGGTCGGCGTGCACTTCATCGCCCTGGCGCCGATCTGGAAGGATCGGGGCATCGCCGTACCCGGTGCGGTCCTCACCCTGCTCGGCGTCGCCGGCCTCCTCCTGGCCTCGACGGGCGCCGTCGCCTGGGTGCCGCTCGTCAGCGGCGTGCTTTCCGGGATGGCGCTCCTGACCGGCGCGGTCGCCTTCGGCTGGCGCAGCGTGACGGCGCGAACGGCAGATCATCAAGCGACTGCCTAGCGTTCATCGGCCGCGCTTCGGGGAAGCAGCAGCCGCATGTTCGAAGGGTTCGTGAGCGAGAACATCGATGTGGGCGACGCGTCGTTGTTCGTCCGCCATTCCGGAGCAGGGTTTCCCGTCCTGTTACTGCACGGGCATCCCCGCACGTCGGCCACGTGGCACGAGGTCGCGCCCCGCCTCGTGCGGCAAGGGTTCACGGTGGTGTGCCCGGACCTGCGCGGCTACGGCAGGTCGCGCGGCCCGGCGCCGAGTCCGGATCACTCCGCCCACTCCAAACGCGCGATGGCGGGCGACATGGTACGTCTCATGCGGGCGCTGGGCCACGACCGGTTCGCCGTGGCGGGGCACGACCGCGGGAGTTACGTGGCCTTGCGGCTCGCGCTCGACCACCCGGCCGCCGTCGTACGCCTTGCCCTGCTCGACTGCATCCCGATCAGTGAGCACCTCAGGCGAGCGAACGCCAAGTTCGCGGCCGGCTGGTGGCATTGGTTCTTCTTCGCTCAGCCGGAGATCCCGGAGCGGGTCATCAACGCCGATCCGGACGGCTGGTATCACGGCGACCCGGCCAGGATGGGGCGGGAGAACTACGACGAGTGGCGCGCGGCCACCCGCCGTCCCGAGGTGGTGCGGGCCATGCTCGAGGACTATCGAGCCGGTCTCACCGTGGACCGGCGCGACGAGGAGGCCGACCGCGCTGCCGGGAGGCGGGTGACGTGTCCCTTGCTGGTCTCGTGGTCGCTCCGGGACGACCTGGAGGAGCTCCACGGCGACCCCCTCGTGATCTGGCGGGAATGGGCGACGGATATGCGGGGACACGGCATCGATTCGGGGCACCACATGGCGGAGGAGGCTCCGGAGGCACTGGCCACGGCGCTCGCGGACTTCTTCTCGCCGGAGAAGCCCCGACGCTGTGACGAGTCTTGAAGGAGCGCCGGCCCGACCAGAGCCTTGGCGAAGGGCCTGACCCGGTCCCTCGGTCGGTGCCCCGCGGCGGGATCGTCAGTATCCCGGGTGGTGACCGCCAGGGGCGCCGGGCCCCGTACCGACGGGTGGCATGCCGGGGCCGCCGAAAGGCATGCCGGCGGTGGCCGCCGAGCGGTGTTCCTCCTGAGCCTCGGTGATCTTGCGGATGACGCCGATCGCCAGCACGGCCGCGATGAGCATCAGCGCGATGCTCACCACGTCGAACCGCGCGGCGGCGGCCAGCGGCTCCAGTTCGTCGGCGTTGAACAGCAGACGGCCGGCCGCGTTGGTCACCCAGGTGCCGATCAGCCAGGCCGCCCACCAGGCGTGGAACAGCCCCCGAGGAGGAGACGGGACGCGGGAGGAGGCGGACCAGATGTCGTCCACGATCTGCTTCGGGCCTGGCCGCGCTGTGGTCCCACGTGTATGAGACCTGGCTCGACCTTCGTGTGCGCGTGGCGTACACGAACGAGCAGAAGCGGTCGCCGCCTGGTCGAAGCGGCGGCTCGGGACGGTGGTGGGGCTTGCGGCGGCACTGCTGGTCGCGGTGGTCGCGCTTCACTGGGCGTTGATGGCGTTCTCCTATTTCCTGTTGGCCGGCTGCGCGGGATGGGAGGAGGGAAGGCTCGCCTGGATGCTGTGGTATCTGCTCCTGATGGCCGGTTTCAGCAGCGCGGTTCTGTTGTTGATCGCCGGAGTCCGGGTGCGGGGAGCGGAGTTCGCAGCCTCTGCGAGGGTCACGCGCCTCGAGAGCCCTTGATCGCCTCGCGCACGGCCGGGACGATCTCCGCGGCCCAGCGGCCGAGGGTGACGAGGTCGGCGGCGCCCTGCTCGGCCGAGAAGAGGATGAAGCCCGACGCGTCGTGCTCCAGCACGGCCCCCGTCAGCTCCTCGATCCACTGGCTGACGGAGCCGCCGATCCAGCGGCCGTCGCCGTCGCGGGTGGCGGGCAGCGGCCGGTCGGTGATGCGGCCCGGGAAGTTGTAGATCGTACGGATCTCGCGCGGGTCCCGGCCCACGGCCGCCGCGGCCTCGTCGATGATCGGCCGCGAGGTACGGTAGCGCTCGCTGAGCCAGTCCGCCGCGTGGCCGGGGAGCCAGCCGTCGGCCACCCGGCCGGTCGCGGCCAGGGATTTCGCGCCGTTCGATCCCGTCCACACCGCCGGCCCGGCCACGGGAGCCGGCTCGATCTGGTGGACCTGGTAGTGGCGGCCCTCGTAGGTGACCGGTGGGCCGCCGCCCGACAGCTTCTTCACCAGGACGATGGCCTCTTCGAACGCGTCCACTGCGGCGCCCGGTGACAGCCGGGGCACGCCCATGTCGGCGATCCGGTCCCACAGCCCGCCCGCGCCCATGCCCAGCACGACACGGCCCTGCGACAGCGCCGACAGCGACGTGACGGTCCTGGCCAGCATGGGAGCGGGGCGGGTCGGCAGGTTGGTGACGTTGACGAGGCCGGCGATGTGCTGCGTGCGTCCCAGGATGAACCCGAGGGCGGCGTACGCGTCCAGGCGCCTGCCGATGTAGGGGTGGTCCGACAGCGACAGGAGGTCGAGACCGTCGCGGTCGGCCTGCTGGGCCATGCGCAGCAGGTCCGGCGCCTCGTCGACGCCGCTGTGCGCGCCGAAGCCGAAGATGACGTCGTGTCCGGACAAGGTTCTGCCTTTCGGTTCGAATTTCATGATCAGGTTTTAGGCGCCGAACTGCTCGGTGAAGCGGCCGGTGAACAGGTCGGCGCCCTTGTACGCCGACACCGTCTCGGCCGGGACGACGGCCGGGCCGTCGGGGCTGGGCAGCTGGCCGACGCCCCCGCGCGGTCCGAGCGGGAGCAGGATCATGGGGTGGGGCAGAGGCTGGTAGGCGGCGGTGGGCCGCTCGCCGCGCAGCTGGGCGAGGATGTTGGCGGCGGCCACCTCGGCGTGCTGCATCGCGTACCCGGCCATCTTGGCCTCGGGCACGTCGGTGAGGTCGCCGATCGCGTAGACGTGGTCGTACCCGCGGACGTTGAGCGTCTCGGTGACCCGCACCTGCCCTTGCGGGGTGCGGGTGGTGAGCCGGCCGTCGGCGAGGTAGTCGCTGTTGACGCGCACGCCGTAGGCGCGGAACCAGATGTCGGCGGTGATCTCCTCCCCGCCGGCGGTGGTGACGGTGAAGGTCCCGGCCTGGCCCGGCTCGGTCGCCGGCGGCGCGGCCAGCCGGGCGCCCAGCCGCAGGTGGACGCCGAGCTCGTCGAGCTGGCGGTGCAGGTCCTGGCGCAGCTCCGGCTCGAACGCGGGCAGCAGCTGCCCGGCCGGGTCGAGAACGGTCACGTGCTTGTGCGCCCAGACCTCCTTGATCTCCCCGGCCAGCTCCAGGCCGACCGGGCCGGCGCCCAGGATCAGCACGCGTTCGGCGCCGGCCAGCTCCTTGTGGGTCACGCGGAGGTCGTCCAGGACCTGCTCGGTGGAGTCGGCCACGGGTTTGGCCGGGTAGGTGTAGCTGGAACCCGTGGCCAGGACCAGGTAGTCGGCCTCGACCCGCTGCCCAGAGGCCAGGGTGACGCCGCCGGGATCCACGGAGACCGCACGGTCGCGGATCACCGTGCCCCGGGTCAGAAATCCGCTGTAGGGGAAGAACATGTTGCTCCCCCACTCCGGCCGGGTCACCGACCGCAGCGACCCGGCCGTGTTGAAGAACGCGTCCCGGGGATCGACGAGGACGACCTCGAGATCGGCCTCGGCGTCCAGCGCCTTGGCGAGCGCCGAACCCCCGTAACCGCCGCCGACGACCACCACTTTACGACTCATGATTGCACGCCCCGATCAACAAAATAGGTTGAGTTCGTGCTACGAACCATATTAGTTCGCTACACGAACTGCAACCCGAGGGCGGCTCTAAGCGTGGGCCCCCTCGCCGGGCTCCAGGAAGACCATGGGGACCTTGTTGTCCTGCACGACCCGGCCGAGCAGGTCGGCGAGCGTGTCACGGTCGGCGCCGGCCAGGCCCGCCGTCAGGCTCTCGATCCGCCTGCAGGTCTCGGTGTAGAACACCGCTGCAAGCTCGGAACCCTTCCTGGTCAGCGTGATCCGCAGCGCGCGCGAGTCGTGCGGGTCCGGGCTGCGCCGGACCAGGCCGTTGCGCTCGGTGCGGTCCACCAGGCCGGTGAGGCTGGACTTGGCCAGCCCCAGCGTCGCGCCCAGCTCGCTCATGCCGTACGGCTGCGCCATCAGCACGCACAACAACTGGCCCTGCTGCGAGGTGAGCCCGTATTCCCTGGCGGACTCGGCGTACACGGCGTTCACCAGGAACGTGGACCGCACCAGCGCGGCGACCACTCCGATCCGGCCCTCATCATCATGCTTCTCCACGCGTTCAGGGTAACATTCAAATGCCTTATAATTCGCAGGGCGAACTACCTTTTCCGGTCAGAGGCGGGTGGTCACGTAGGTCTTGCGCACGGTCTCGTGCACGTGCCACTCCCCCTGCCAGCCCGCGGGCATGACCAGGGTGCTCCCGGGGCCGACCTCCTGGGTCGTGCCGTCCTGGCCGACGATGGTGGCCCGCCCGGACAGGATCTGGCACACCTCGTGGTAGCCGTCGCGTACGGCGGTGAACGTGCCGGGCGTGCACTCCCAGACCCCCGCGGTGGTCCTGCCGTCAGCCGACGTCCACGCCTCCAGTGCCGCCTCCCGCTGCCCGCCGCCGACCGAGGTCGGCTTGGCGGCGAACGGCCCCAGATCGGCGGTGGTCGCGTCCGGTACGACGATGCTGTTCATCTCTGCCCCTAGTCCTCTGAGCTGCGGCGGGCGATCCTATCGGCGTCCCCGGCGGCGGGTGACGTCGCGGTATGCCCTTCGACCAGCTCGGGGACGGCGCCGAGGCGGACCGTGATCGGATCTCCGGCGGGCGGCCGCAGGGTGACCTCGTCCCCGTTCACCCGCACCTCCGGCGCCTCCGGCATCGCCGGCGTCGTCGGCTCCCGCTCGGCCGCCGTGAGCAGGACCAGGCTGACGTACACGGCGGTCCCGCCCGGGTGGGCGTCACGGATCAGGTACGGCGTGGCGGAGTGCGGTCCGAAGGCGTTCACGCCGTGCCCGCTCGCCAGGCCGGCTCCCGTGTAGCCGTGCAGCCCGCGCACCACGCTGGTCAGGCCGTCCGCGCGCCGGGCCAGCGCCCAGGTGTCCCCGGAGCGAGCCTCGGGCGGCCGCCGACCGGCCACCGCGTGGCCGCCGTCGCGTACCTGATGTCCCGCGGGTGCCGTGACCTGGTGGATCCGGATCTCGGCCGCGCCGTCGACCACGGAGGCGGTCACCACGCGGACGGGCCCGTCCTGGTACGCCGAGGCGGCGAAGCGCTCCCCCACGGCGAGGGGTTCGATGCGGCGTCGCCGGGAGGTCTCCCCCTGGGGCGAGACGACGGCGAACTGCCCGTCGACCGCCTGCTCGCCGAGGTCGGGGCCGGTGTGGCTGGTGTAGGCGAGCCTCAGGTAGTGCGGGTCCGGCGGCCCCTCGGGGTCCTGGACCCGGTCGCGGTCGCTGCCGTGGTTGACGAGCCGGACGATGCCGTCCTCGCGGGTGGCGTGCAGCAGCCAGCCCGGCGGGCGCATCGCCACGACCTGGTCGGCGCCGTCGATCGGCGCGGCCGCCTCGGCGTCCGTCCAGGCCGGGTGCCCGGGCGGCAGGAGCAGGCCGAGGAAGGCCTTGCTGGCCCAGTACGGCGAGGCGGGGCCGGAGTAGTCCTGGGTGCCGGGCGGGAAGGCGTCGTACCAGCCGCAGGTGAGCAGCCCGCGCTCGTCGGGCGCGCCGCGCTCGACGAAGTGGCGCAGCACGCCGCTCGCGATCCGCCTGGTCCGCCCGGGAGGCAGGGGCGAGGCGCCGGTCAGCGCGCCCAGCCAGAGCGGCGCGACCGTCGCGAACCGGTAGATCAGGGACCGCCCCTGGTGCACCGGCCCGCCGTCGGCGGCGAACAGGTGCTGGTAGTGCTCCAGGAACCGGCGCAGGCGCTCCGCGTAGAGCCGGCCGCGGACGGCGTCGCCGGCCATCCGCGCCCACAGCGACGGATACAGGTGCATCGCCCAGCCGGAGTAGTAGTCGAAGTTCTTGCCCTTGCCGTCGGAGTACCAGCCGTCGCCGACGTACCACTCCTCGATCCGCTCCAGCCCGCCGGCGATCTCGCCGGGGTCGTGCGGCCCGCCCACCTCGGCGAGGAACTGCTCCACGACGACCTGGAACAGCACCCAGTTGTTGTCCGGCGTGCGCCGCCCGACGAACCCGGCCAGCCAGGCCACCACCCGGTCCCGCTGCGCCGGCGAGAGCCGGTCGAACAGCCAGGGCCGGGTCTCGTGCAGCGCGAGCGCGATGGAGGCGGCCTCCACGAGCGGCTGCGACATGTCCGCCAGGGGCGGCCAGGCGTACGGGTGCGCGGGGTCGGTGCCGGCCACCAGCCCCGCGGCGTAGCGCTCCAGCAGGGCGGGCGGCACGTCGCCGCCCGCGCCGGCGATGCGGAAGGCCGCGAGCAGGAACGTGCGGGCGAACCCTTCCAGCCCGTCGCTGACGGTGCCCGACCTGCTCGGCCGCCCCGGCAGGCGGTATTGGGCGAAGCCGTCCGTGGCGTACGGCACCACGGAGTCGAGCAGGTGGTCCGCCACGCTCTCCCAGTGGGCACGGGTCCAGCCGGTGAAACCGGACAGGCGCGGGTCGGCAGGCGGGAGGCGCAGGGGGGAGGACATGAACCGGATACTACGGCATCCACCTGCGCCGACCCTCGGTGGTTCGGCGAGGTGGGTGTAAACGGTTTAACTCCCGCCTCAGACGGGCGGGAGAGGGCGGACGGAGTCGCGGACGATGATGTGCGTGCCCAGCATCACGTGCCGGCTCGTCCCAGCCGTGTCGCTGTCCAGCGCCAGCCGCACAGCGGTACGGCCGAGCTCCTCGTGCGGCACGTGCACGGTGGTCAGGTCGATGTCGTCGGACGGCGGCAGATCGTCGAAGCCGACCAGCGACACGTCGTCCGGCACCCGCAGGCCGCGCTCCCGCAACGCCGCCCTGGCCCCGGCCGCCATCAGGTCGTTCCCGGCGAACACCGCGGTGAAGTCACGCGGCCCCGCCTCCAACCGCTCCCGCATCATGCGGTAGCCGTCGCGCCGGTCCATCACCACGCTGTCGACCTCCAGCCCGGGGTCATGCGGCACCCGGTGCGCGGCCAGCGCCGCCCGGTAGCCCGCGATCCGGCTCTCCGGCGTCGTGTAACCGGCCCGCCGCCCCAGGAACAGGATCCGCCGGTGACCGGCCGAGAGCAGATGGCTGGTGATCGCATGGGCGCCGCCGGTGTTGTCGTACTCCACCACGATGGCCGGCACCTCCTCGCCCAGCGCCGGGCGCCCGCACAGCACCAGCCGCGACCCCGCCACCGCCAGCGCCCGCGCGTAATCCGCCATCCGCTCCCGGTAGGCGTCGTCGATCGGCATGTTGCCGACCAGGATCACCGCCTCGGCGTGCTCCTCCCGCAGCAGCCGCACCATGGCCAGCTCCCGCTCGGCGTCCCCGCCCGTGGTGCCCACGATGCACAGCCGGCCCTCGCGCGCCGCCTGGTCCTGCACGCCCTGCGCCACGTGCGCGTAATGCGGGGACACCACCGAGTTCACCACGATCGCCACGCTCTTCGGCCGCGCCCCCGCCAGCCCCCGCGCGTGCGCGTTGGCCACGTAGTCGAGCTCCCGGACCGCGCGCATCACCTTGCTGCGCGTGGCGGGAGCGCTCGGGTACGAGCCCGACAGGATCCGCGACACGGTCGCCACCGACACCCCGGCGTGCTTGGCCACGTCCCGGATCGTCGAGGGACGAGGCCGACCATCCTCAGGAGCGGCCCGGCGCGGCATCCATCCCCCTATCCCCGCTGTTAAAGCGGTTTAACGATATCGCATGACTGCGCGGTCAGACGCGCGTGCCGGAAGCCCGAACCGCCGCCGGTCATCCCCGCCTGACCGGCCCGCTGCGCCAGGCGGCGGCTCCCACCGGCGGGCGTTCGGGATGCCGCTCGGCCTCCGCCACGGCGAGCCACACCACCTCGGCGACCTCCTGGGGCGCGGCGGAAGTCCACCCCCACCTCTTCGGCGACCTCGCGGTGCGCTCGCGGTGCGCTCGCGGTGCGCTCGCGGTGCGCTCGCGGTGCGCTCGCGGTGCGCTCGCGGTGCGCTCGCGGTGCGCTCGCGGTGCGCTCGAAGACGTCCGCCTTCCGGCGTCGTCGATCCCGACTTGCCGCCCGACTCCGGCGCGCGTGCCCGGGGGCGTGGGCCCCGTCCTCGCTGCGTCCCGCTCGGCCGCGGAAGCGGGAGCCGCAGAAGCGGAAGTGGCGGAAGCGGGAGAGGAGCGGAGCGGCCGGAGCGGAAGCGGCGGCGGCGGAAGCGGCGGCGGCGGGGGCGGCGGCGGCGGCGGGGGCGATCGCCGTGCCTGCGTCATCTGCGTCCCGTGACCGGCCGCTGGGGACGGCGTCCTCCCTTCGGCCTCGTAGGCTGGCCCGCGTGGAGATCCGCGACAGAACCCCCGACGACCTGGACGCCTGCACGAAGGCCCTCGCCGAGGTCCAGGCCGGCGACCGCTACCCCGTGGACTGGCCACGCGACCCGGCCCGCTGGCTGACGCCGGACGGCCTGATCGGGGCCTGGATAGCCGTCGAAGCGGGAGCGGTGCTCGGCCACGTGGCGCTCACCCGGGACATGGAGGTCACCCGGCTGTTCGTCACCCCCGCCGCCCGCGGGCGCGGCCTGGCCGCCCGGCTCCTCGACACCGTGCGCGCCGCCGCCGAAGCCCCCCTCAAACTGGAGGTCTCCTCCGAGGGCACGGCCGCCATCGCGTTCTACGAACGGTCCGGCTGGCGCCGGGTCGGCAGCAGCCGCGCCCGCTGGCTCAACGCGGCCGGTGAGCCGGCGCTGGTGTACCACTACGTGAGCCCGCCCGCCGGATCCGGCCCGACCTACCACCCGCCACGGTCAGGGAAAGAGGACGTCGGCTAGCTCCGCCTCATCGTCCGACCTCGACGGCGCGCTCTGATACATCACAAAATTAAATAAATTCCTGATATATTTTCCCGTCGATGGCGCCTACGCAGGAGACGACGATGAGCGACGAACCCAGGATCCCGCTGGAGCCGACGCCGATCCACGTGCCCGACGACGTACTGGACGACCTGCGGCGGCGCCTGGAGCTGACCCGCTGGCCGGACGACGTGGGCAACGACGACTGGCGCTACGGCGTCAACCGGGCCTACCTGCGGGAGCTCGTCGACTACTGGCACACCGGCTACGACTGGCGCAAGGCCGAGGCCGCGATCAACGCCTACGAGCACTACCGCGTCGAGGTCGACGGCGTCCCCGTGCACTTCATGCGCAAGCCGGGCGTGGGCCCGAGCCCGACGCCGCTGATCCTCACCCACGGCTGGCCGTGGACGTTCTGGCACTGGTCCAAGGTCATCGACCCGCTGGCCGACCCGGGCGCGCACGGCGGTGACCCGGCCGAGGCCTTCGACGTCATCGTCCCGTCGTTCCCCGGCTTCGGCTTCTCCACGCCGCTGCCGGACCACCCGGACATGAACTTCTGGAAGGTCGCCGACCTCTGGCACACCCTCATGACCCGGGTCCTCGGCCACGAGAGGTACGCCGCGGCGGGCTGCGACGTCGGAGCGCTGGTCACGGGGCAGCTCGGGCACAAGTACGCCGCCGAGCTGCACGGCATCCACATCGGCTCCGGGCAGAAGCTCACGCTGTTCAACGGCGACCGGGCCTGGGACCTGAGCGGCGGGCAGCCCATCCCCGACGGCCTGCCCGCCGACGTCCACGCCCGGATCGTCGAGCTGGACAGGCGCTTCGCCGTCCACCTCGCCGCCCACGTCCTGGCCCCGAGCACGCTCGCGTACGGCCTGACCGACTCGCCCGCCGGAATGCTCGCCTGGATCCTGGAGCGCTGGGTCAGCTGGAGCGACCACGGCGGCGACATCGAGTCGGTCTTCACCAAGGACGACCTGCTCACCCACGCCATGATCTTCTGGGTGACCAACTCGATCGGCACCTCGATCCGTACGTACGCCAACAACAACCGCTACCCCTGGACCCCCTCCCACGACCGGCAGCCGCCCGTCGAGGCCCCCACCGGCATCACCTTCGTCGGCTACGAGAACCCGCCCGGCGTCACCACCGACCAGCGTGTGCGGCACTTCGCCGGCAGCGACCGAGGAGCCTGGTACAACCACGTCAACCTGACCGTCCACGACCGGGGCGGCCACTTCATCCCCTGGGAGATCCCCGGGGAGTGGGTCGACGACCTGCGGCGCACGTTCCGCGGCCGCCGGTAGGTCACCGGCTCTCGCGCAGCCGGAGCTCCACGTGGGCGTGGCGGAACGGGACGGGCATGCCGTACGCCGCCGCCAGCTCGGCGTCCTCGGCGCGGACGAAGTCCAGCACCAGGCTGTCCTTGACGCCGAACACCGCATCCGAGTCGAGGTAAGGGGACTCGGAGACGAAGACATGCGTGGTGAGCGGGGCGTGGCCGTCGGCGCCGGCGATGAAGTGGATGTGCGCGGGCCGGTAGGGGTGGCGGCCCGCCGCCGCCAGCAGCTCCCCGACCGGCCCGTCGTCGGGGATCGGGTACGGGGCCGGAAGGATCGTACGGAACGCGAAACGTCCCTCGTCGTCGCAGGTGAACAGGCCACGCAGGTGCCCGGTGGGGACGTCGTCCCGCTGGACGTCGTACAAGCCCTTCTCGTCGGCCTGCCAGACGTCCACGACCGCGCCGGGGAGGGGGCGGCCGCCGGCCGCGAGCACCTGCCCGGTGACGAGCGTCGGCTCGCCGCCGGGCACCAGGGAGATCGGGTCGCCGAGCCGCCGCGGCGGGGAGTCCACCATGTGGAACGGCCCCAGGACGGTGAAGTCGGTGGCGCCGGCGGGCGCCCGGTTGGCCATGGTGTCGACGAGCATCGACAGGCCCAGCACGTCGGACAGCAGGACGAACTCCTGGCGGGTGTCGTCGCAGGTCTGCCCGGTCCTGGTGAGGAAGCCGACCGCCGCGTCCAGCTCGGCCTGGGTGAGCTCGACGTCCTTGGCGAAGGCGTGCAGGTGGCGGACGAGGCTGGTGAGGACCTGGCGCAGCCGGGCGTCATGGGCGCCGGCGAACGACGCCGCGACGACGTCCTCGGAACGCTCTTCGGAGAACCGAACGGGATTCTGCGACATCGTGATCACGTCCTGGCGGCGTTGGGGCGTTGTCCCCCAGCATGACCATGGCCGGCCGGACGCCGCTACCCGGACGCGGCGGCGCGCAGGTCCGCGGGAGTCCACCCGGCGGTGCCCGCCACGATGCGGACGGCCGCGCGGGCCAGCGGCTCCAGGCCCGCCACGTCGATCTTGTCGATCGTGTCGGCCGAGTCGAACAGGTACATCGGCGCCGACAGGAAGTGCACCAGCGGCACCCCCTCGGGGTGGAAGAACGCGCCGTCCGTCGGCGGCATCGGCGAGAACACGTCCGGGGACAGGACGAACGACCGCCGCAGGTCCTCCGCCTCCAGCGTCGCGGCGACCAGCTTCTCCAGCTGCGGGGCTCGCGTCGTGAACCACCATCTGACCTCGGGCTCGGCGGTCGGCACGAGCGTGCCGTCCACCGCCTCGCAGCGCAGCGCGGCGTGCTCCAGGTGCAGTTCGAGCACCACGCCGGCCAGTTCCGGCCGGTGCCGGTCGATGAAGGCGCGGGTGCCCGCCGCGTGGGCCATGTGCCCGGAGGTGAGCAGGAACGTCAGGTTGTGCGGGCGCTCCTCGATCGGGACGCGGGCCCAGTGGCGGGCGGTGGCCAGGACGAGGGCCAGGCCGGAGGCGTCCTCCACGGCCGAGGCCCACGGGGCGTCGTGGTGCGAGGCGACGATGACCGTGTGGGCCGAGTTCCCCGGTAGGGTGGCGACCACGTTGTGGGTGATCACGGTGTCGGTGGCGGACTCGGCGATCAGCTCTCCCTCGCACGGCAGGCGGGCCAGGAGCCGGCGGGCGTCCGTCCCCGACAGCCACAGCGCGGGGATGGGGCGCTCGACGGCGTCGTACGGCACGTAGTAGTCGCGGGTCTCCCACGGCAGGCCGGTCAGCGCGCCGACGAAGCCCACGGCCCCGGCGGCCAGGGCGGGCTCGACGACCTCCATCATCCGCGGGCCGAACGGGATCGTCTGGACGAGGGTGTCGAAGACGCCCTCGGGGTCGTAGGCCGAGGTGGCGAGCGTCTGGACGTACGACTGCGGCAGCTCGCTGAAGGTCACCTCGTCCACGACGATGTCGCCCGGCCGGGCGTCGGCCAGCCGCGCGATCCGGCCCCGCAGGCCGCCGGTCGGCGCGGTGTGCGGCAGCGGCATGCCGGTCCACGAGGTGCCGTCGTCGAGGCGCAACAGCCCGGCGCCCGGCTGCCAGCGCCGCACCTCGACCGGTTCGAGCGTGACCTCCAGGCCGAACTCCTGCAGGCGCTCGGCCAGCCACCGCTCGGTCCACGCGTCGGCCGGGTAGCCGGGGCGGCGGACGCCCTGGCCGACGACGGTTTCGATCCAGCCCAGCATCTCCGCCGCGGAAGGCACGTGCTCCATGGCCCCGATCCAACCATTGACACGGCCCGGTTGTGAAGCGAGAGTTTCGGTCATCCGTACAAATTGTGGAGGCTGTATGAAGGTCGTCGTGGCCGCCGTCGCGCTCTTACTCGGGCTCCTGTCCAGGCCCGCCCAGGCCGCCGACACCATCGAGGCGCACTACAAGGTCGCGGGCCCGTGGACGGTCGCGACCGCCGACGCGCCCGGCTACAAGCTCTACTACCCGGCCGACCTCGGGGCGGGCGGCTTCAAGCACCCGATCATCACCTGGGGCAACGGGACGAACGCGGTGCCCACGCAGTATCCGGGGCTGCTCAACCAGCTGGCCTCCTGGGGGTTCGCCGTGGTCGCCTCCACCGACACCACGACGGGCACCGGGTCCGAGATGATCGCCGCGGCCCAGTACCTCATCGGCCGGAACACCGACAGCTCCAGCGTCTTCTACGGCAAGCTCGACGTGACCAGGGTCGGCGCGGTCGGCCACTCCCAGGGCGCGGGCGGCTCGGTGAACACCGCCACCAAGTCCGGCGGGCTCATCGACACCGTCGTCCCCATCGCGCTGCCCGCCCCGATCTGGGTGAGCGCGGGTGACGCGTTCCACGTGGACCAGCTGGCCTGCCCCGTGCTGTTCGTCAGCGGGTCCAGCGACACGCTCATCTCCCCCAACTCGGCGCTGCAGGCGTACTACGACCAGGTCCCGGGCGCGGCGGCCAAGGCGCTGCTCAAGGGCGCCGGCCACAACACGATCCAGGGCACGGGCGGCGGCTTCCTCGGATACGTGACGGCGTGGCTGATGTACCAGCTCCAGGGCGACACGTACGCGCGCGGCGCCTTCGCGGGCACCTCGCCCGAGATCAACGCCAACGCCGGCTGGCAGAACCAGGTCGAGAAGAACCTGCCCTGAGGAAAACGGATGGCCGCGCGGCGCGCGGCCGGGCGGGTTTCGCGCTGGTGCGCTCGCCCGATCCGGCCGAGCGCAAGATCGGCTGCGACCTGCTGGGCAAGGTGGCGCAGGCCGAGGAGTCCCTGCGGGAGCCGGTCCTGCTCGCGGTCCTGGAGCCGGCCGCGGCCGAGACCGATCGCGCGGTCCACACCTCGATCGCGCGGGCGCTGGGCTGCACGGACGACGATCGGGCCGTGCCCGAGCTGCTGCGCCTGGCCGGGCACCCCGACGAGGACGTGCGCTTCTACGTGGCGTGGTCGCTGCCGCTGGATCGCGCGGACGACGACGCGGTGATCGAGGCGCTGTGGGCCCGGGTCGGCGATCAGGACGCCGAGGCCCGCGAGGAGGCGATCGCCGGGCTGGCCCGCCGTCGCGATCGCCGCGTCGCCGCCTAACGGCCTGGTCGCAGCGCGAAGGCGGCGCGCGGGCCGGCGGTCAGCGCGGCCGTAGCGCGACGGCGGGAGGCGGATCCGCGATCAACGCGGCCGTAGCGCGAAGGCGGCGCGCGGGTTGGTGATCAGCGCGGCCTTGGCCGTCTCGCCGAGCCCTTCCGCCTCCAGCCGCGGCACGAACCGCTCCAGCAGGTACGTCAGCCCCGGCCCGCCGCCCAGCCCCGGCCAGTACGACCGCCGCGCCAGGTCCATCCCGAACAGCAGCCGATCCCCTAGCCCGCGCCCGGCCAGCTCGGCGACGAGCGCGACGATCTCGCTGTCCGGCCCGTACTTGATCCGCCCGGGCCGGTCGAAGGCCAGGTACGCCCCCCTCTCCGCCAATGACGTGAGATATCCGGCGTCGGGATTGTGGTCGATGTGCCCGAGCACCACCCGATCGGCCTCCACCCCGTGGGAGGACAGCGCGTCCAGCAGCTCGTGCCCCATCGTGCCCTTGTCGCAGTGGGTGACGACCGGCACGCCGGTGCGCAGGGCGGCCGCGGCCACCGCGCCGACCAGCCGCTCCACCCCGCGCCCGAACGCGTGGTACGCGGTCGCGATCTTGATGGCCCCCGCCCGCGCCGGCGACCGCCGCACCAGCGGCCCGACCAGCCCGTACTCGTCCATGCCCAGCTCGATCTCGGCCACCAGCAGCTCGGCGATCTCGTCGGGCGCGTAGTGGTGCAGCCAGTGGGCGTCGCTGTAGTAGGTGCTCTTGTGGAAGCCGGTGACGGCGATCACGTGCAGCCCGGTCCGCTCGGCCAGCGCCGTCATCAGGGACGGGCTGCGGCCGAACCCGAGCGGCGTCATCTCGACCACCGCGGACAGCCCGAACCGCCGGGCCGCCGTCACCTCGGCGACGGCCGCGTCCAGGGAGTCGAGCCGGTAGTCGGGCTCGTTGCGGACGGGCCAGTCACCGGTCATGAAAAAGTGCTCATGCGCATAGGTGACGCCGATCTCCTCGACATCCCCCAGCACCGTACGAACCGTCACAGGAGCGCTCCTTCCTCGCGCAGCCGGGCGCGCAGCAGGTCCACGTCCACCGCCGCGGGCTCCACCCCGGCCTGTACGGCCAGCGCCGCCGCCGTCCCGGCCGCCTGCCCCATCGCCATGCACTGCCCCATCGACCGGGCCGAGGCGTGCGCGTCGTGCGTGGCCGACAGGCACCGCCCCGCGACGATCAGCCCGTCGACCTCGACCGGCAGCAGGCACCGGTACGGGATCCCGTAGGTCCCGTAGTCGTGCACGTACTCCCACCGGGTGGCCGCCCCGGCGGCGTGGTCCTCGATGGGGGCGCCGCACCGGGCGATCGTGTCGGGAAAATCCCTCCCGGCCAACACATCATCAGAAGTCAGGACATATCGCCCGACGAGGCGCCGCGACTCCCGCACCCCGATCCGTACGGACGTGCTCAGCAGCACCGCCGACTCGTACCCGGGCACCTTGGCCCGCAGGAAGCGGACGTACTCCCGCACCTGCGCACGTCCCTCGCGTTCGGCGCGCGACAGCTCGAAGGGGTCGGTCGGGTCGAGCCCGCTCACTCTGGTCAGGTTGGTGTGCACGATCCCGTCGTTGACGGTCCTGTGCACGGAGCCCTCGCGCCTGGGCAGGTCGGCGTCGGCCATCAGCGCGTGCAGCTCGGCCGTGCTGGTGGCCGACAGGTCCACCCCGCCCAGCCGGAACGTGGCCGTCATCGGCTGCGAGCTCATGCTCGGCCGCTCCAGCGCGGCCCCGGCCCGCCAGGCCACCTCGCCGTCGCCCGTCGCGTCCACGACCACCGGGGCCTTGACCAGGAACCGGCCGGCCACGGTCTCCACCTCGACCCCGGTCCCCGGCATGTACGCGCACACCCGCGCGTGCAGCAGCACGCCCGCGCCGGAGGTGAGCTCGTCCCAGACGAGCTTGAGCTCCTCCGGCTCGTACGTGACGCCGGTGCCGGCCCCGTACGTGTTGGGCCGCTCGAAGGCGGCCCCGGCGGAGAAGAGCCGTTCGCACACCTCCCAGCCGATCCCGCCGACGACCCGCCGGGAGACCGGGCCGGGGGCGTAGAAGCCGTAGAAGGTGTCGAGCACGGCGACGCCGGTGCCGCCGAGGAAGCCCGCCGGCTCCACCAGCAGGCACGACGCGCCGGCGCGGGCCGCCGCCACGGCCGCCGCGCACCCGGCGCTGCCGCCACCGGCGACGACCACGTCGCCTTCCCACAGGACGTTCACCGCAGATGCCACCCTCCGTCGACGGGAATGACCGCGCCCGTGGTCCGCCCGGACGAGGGCGAGAGCAGCCACAGCACGGCCTGCGCGACCTCCTCCGGCCGGCAGGGGCTCGCGCCGAGGGGCATCAGCGCGGGCATCCTGGCCTGGACGGCGGCGGACGTGCGAGCGCGGACGCTCATCGGCGTGGCCACCAGGCCGGCCGAGACCAGGTTGACCCGCACCCCGCGCGGCGCGGCCTCGCGGGCGGCGGTCCTGATCAGCGGGATCAGCGCGCCCTTGGCCGAGGCGTAGGCCACGGTGCGGAAGTCGTCGTCGATCGACGTGCCGAGCGCCGAGCCGATCACCACGATCGACCCGCCCTCGGGCAGGGCGGGGATCGCCGCGCGCAGCAGCCGGAACACCGACTCGTGGTTGACCCGGTGCACCTCGTGCCAGGCCTCGTCGGTGCACTCGGCCACGCCGCCGTCGCCGAGCCGGCGGCCGGACATGCCGACCGCGTGCACGACGCCGGCCAGCCGCCCGTGCCGGGCTGTGGCCTGGGCCAGCGCCTTCTCGACCCCGCCCGGCTCGGTGATGTCGATGCCGTCGGCGAGGTCCACGCCGTACGCGCTCGCGCCGGACGCCTCGACCGCCTCCACGCAGGCGCGGCCGATGCCGCCGTCCGAGCCCGCCACCAGGACGGCGCTCATGGCTTCCTGAGCACGGCGGCGGCGCGGCGGGCGTGTTCGAGGTAGGCGGCCTCGAACAGCTCGTCGGACCGGGGGCCGCCGACGAGCTTGGCGCTGGAGATGACCGGCGGCGTCCAGCCGCCCGCGACCAGCAGCTCGGCCGTGCGGACCTTGATCTCGTTGACCACGGAGACGGCCGCCAGCGTGCTGCCGGGGCCGACCGGCTCGGCCAGCCCCTCGACGTGGCACAGGGCGTCGCCGACCGGGGTGCGCAGGTCGATCACCACGTCGGCGTGGTCGGCCAGCCGGGTGCCGCTGGGGTGGCCGGGCTCCACGGCCATGGTCTCGTTCATCGAAGTCACGGCCACGACCGGCAGGCCCGCCTTGCGCAGGCCCATGGCCATCTCGATGGGCACGGCGTTCAGCCCGCTGACGCTGAAGACGATGGCCGCGTCGCTCGGCCGCAGCTCGAAGTTGGCCAGGATGGCCTCGGCCAGCCCTTCGACGCGTTCGATGAACATGGCCTGGCGCATCCCGTTCGAGCCGGCCACCTGGGTGTAGAAGGTCGTGGACAGGTCGACGATGGGGTGGAAGCCGGGGTAGGAGCCGTAGCGGGGGAACATCTCCTCCACGCCCATCCGCGAATGTCCGGTTCCGAACGTGTGCACCACTCCTCCGCCGAGGATCGCCTCAGAGGCGATGCGAGCGGCTTCGGCAAGGGCGTCCTCCTGTGTCCGTTCGATCTCGCCGAGCAGCTCCATGGCGCGGCTTATCCACTTCATCCAGATCTCCTCCCGTAGAGTGCGGCGCCGATGGCCCCCGCCATCGGGCCGAGTACGGCGGGCAGCACCGTGACGTCTCCGATCAGCGGTCGTCTGCGCGCGAGTTCGTTGTTCAGGGTGGATCGCATGAGGTCGAGCGCGCCGGAGACGCCGCCGCCGACGACCACCGAGCCGACGCCGAAGAAGGCGGCCGCGTCGCCCAGCGCCACGCCGAGCGCCCAGCCGGCCTGCTCGAACGCCTGGGCCGCGCGCTCGTCCCCGGCCCTGGCGGCTTCGGCGACCTCCGCCGCGGTGGCCTTCGCCGTCCCCGGGCCGAAGGCCCGCACGATGCCCGGCCCGGCGGCGAACGTCTCCACGCAGCCCCGGTTGCCGCAGCAGCAGACCGGCCCCCACGGGGAGACGGTGACGTGGCCGATCTCGCCGAGGTTGTCGCGCGGCCCGACGAGGACGGCCCCGCGCAGCGCCACGGCCCCGCCCACGCCGGTGCCGAGCACGGCGAACAGCACGTCGGCCAGCCCGCGGGCGGCGCCCAGCGCCAGCTCGGCGCGCGCGAACGCGCGGGCGTCGTTGACGACGGAGACGGGGACGCCGGTGAGCGCGCCCAGCCGCTCCCCCACGGGGTAGCCGTCCCAGTCACCCGGCGGGTTCGGGACGAACAGGGCGGTCCCGGTGTCGCGGTCCACGTGGCCGGGGAGCCCGATCCCGATGGACCCGGCGTGCGCGGCCAGCGAGGCCGCGAGCTCCACCGTCTCGTCGGGGCCGGGCGGCGTGGGGACGGCGCCCGAGCCGGAGACCGCCTCCCCCTCCAGCGTCACCCATTTGGTGTACGTGCCGCCGACGTCGATCCCGAGCGCGGTCACGGCCCGACCTCCAGCGCCCGGGAGGTGAAGCGGGCCCCGCCGCGCGGCCGCCGGAAGGGCTCGACGCCGAGCAGGCGCAGGTAGGCCAGCAGCGGCTGGGAGTGGCTGTGCAGGTTGGCGACCGGGTACGCCTGCATGGCGACGCCGACCTCGGCCAGGTCCCAGGTGCGCCCGGGGCGGCCGGTCTCGGGGGCCAGGTAGGCGTCGGGGCCCGACAGCGTGCCCTCCCAGACGTCCGGGTAGGCGGCCGTGTGCGCGGCCAGCGTCATCCGCCGCCACCAGTCCCAGGCCAGGTCGGGGAGGTGTTCGGCGGCGGCCCAGACGAGCGTCATGTTGATCGCGTACCAGATCGTGCCGACCCCGCCGGGGCCGTACGCGTCGCGGGCGGGCCAGCGCAGCCGGGCGCCCAAAGGGGAATCGGCGGCCGAAGTGCGCTCGATCGTGCGCAGCAGCTCCACGGCCCGCTCAGGCGGGGCGGCGCCGCACAGAACGGCCCAGGGCTGCACCTCCAGCCACAGATCGTCGTCGCCGACGACCGCCCCGGGGCCGTACGCGCGGCGGTACCAGCGCCCGTTCCACTCCCCCGCGACCAGGTCGCGCAGCTCCTCGCCGAGCTTGCGGGCCTCGGCGGCGGTCGCGGAATCGCCGAGCCGCTCGGCCAGCGTCGCGTAGCGCGGCAGGACCCAGGCGGCCATGGCGGAGTTGAGGACGGACTCGCCCCGGTCGATCATCACCTCGCGCGGCACGCCGCTCTCGGTGATGGCCATGTCGTTCCAGTCGGCGTTGAGGATGCGGACGTGCCCGTGCTCGCCCCGCCCGACCACCTCGGCGAAGAACCTGAACTGCCTGCGCAGGTTCTCCAGCAGCGGCACCCCCGGGGCCTCGTGGACCGGGTGGTACGGCACGTCCGCGCGGAAGGCGGCCTCGTCGCCCGTCGCGCTCAGGTATTCGGCGGCCAGCCACAGGGCCCACAGGTTCTGGTCCGACGGGCGGAACAGGTCGGTCCAGGGCCGCTTGTCCGGTCCGAGCGCATACGGCAGGTCTCCGTCGGGCCCGCCCCAGGCGCACGTGTTGCGCAGCACGGACAGGGCCAGGTCGGGCTCGATGTAGACGAGCGGCAGCGCGTGCTGGAGCGGGTCGCGGGCGGCGCCGTTGAAGCCGTGCCGGAAGGAGTAGCAGGATCCCTGGTCGAGGGTGTGGCCGCCGAGCACGCCGTCGGCGCAGGCCGCGCCGGCGAGCAGGGCGGCGTGCCAGGGGATCTCCCGCTCGGCCTCGGGCGCCCGCGCGGCGGACGCGCGTGGCAGCCGGTCGCGCAGGGCCGCCAGGCTCTCCTCGAACGTCGCCGTCCCGGACGGGAGGCCGAGCAGGCCGTAGCGGAGGTCCAGCACCCGTTCCTCGCCCGCCGCCAGCTCCAGCGTGAGCGCGAGCCGCCCGGACCGCGTCCTGGCTCCGCCGATCAGCTCCAGTTCGAGCCCGGGCCCGGGGTCGTCGGCGGCGGCGTCGGCGGCGCCGGTGATGAGCTCCATCCGGGCCGGCCTGGCCGCCCACTCCTCGGTCAGCTCCAGCCGTACCGGCGCGTCGAGCAGGTTGCGCACCCGCAGCCGGACCAGCACCCACGGCTGCTCGCCCTCCGGGCAGAGCACCGTGCGCTCCAGCGCCACCCGCTCGTCGGCCACCCGGACGACGGCGAAGGTCGGCCCGAAGATCCGCTCAGATTCCGAAATATCGGTGGAAAGGTCGCCGAGGTGGGTCACGCCGGTCCCCCGGGTGAGCCAGAGCAGGCCGGTGTGCTCGTCGAACAGGTCGCTCAGCCCGTAGTTGTCCGACACCAGCGTGATCCGCCGGTTGCCCACGTGCGAAAAGTGCCGCCGCGTGGGCGGGTCCAGCACGGGGTCCCACTCGGCGCGCGGGTCCCGCTCCTGGTCCAGCGTGTACGCGAACGCGGGCAGCCCGTACGCCGTCGTCCACTCCCCGTACGAGCTCATTTGCGCACCCCTCCCAGGGTCAGCCCGGCGACGTAGTAGCGCTGCAGCAGGAACATCAGCGCCAGCGGCGGCACCGCCGTGATCAGCGCGGCGGTGCTCACCAGGCCGATGCTGAAGTCGTACTCGGTCTGGAGCTGCGACAGCCCCACCGGCAGCGGCCACAGCCCGGGGTTGTTGGCCACGATGAGCGGCCAGAGCAGGTTGTCCCACTGCGCGAGGAACTGCAGCAGGAAGAGCGTCAGCAGCGCGGGC
Source organism: Nonomuraea jabiensis (assembly GCF_014204795.1). Lineage (GTDB taxonomy): Bacteria > Actinomycetota > Actinomycetes > Streptosporangiales > Streptosporangiaceae > Nonomuraea > Nonomuraea jabiensis. The sequence continues at coordinate 11,074,719 of NZ_JACHMB010000001.1, forward strand.
CGCAGCAGGGGCACGCCGATGCGGGCGAAGATGCGCAGCTCGCCCGCCCCGTCCACCCGGGCGGACAGCAGCAGCTCGCGCGGCAGCGCCAGGGCGAACTGGCGGACCAGGAACACCCCGAAGGCGCTCATCATGAACGGCACGATCATGCCCTGGAAGGTGTCGATCCAGCCCAGCGCCTTGACGATGAGGTACATCGGCACGAGCACCACGATCGGCGACAGCGACAGCGTCCCCACGATCACCGCGAACAGCGCGCGGCTGCCGGGGAAGCAGAGCTGCGCGAGCGCGTACCCGGCGGCGGCGGACAGGATCACCTCGAGCACCGCGATGCCGAGCGCGAGGATCAGGCTGTTGCGCAGGTAGAGCGGGAAGCCGCCCTGGCCGAACAGCTGCGCCACGTGCGCGCCCAGCTGGGAGACGTCGAACGACAGCCCGCCCAGGTCGCTCGCGTCCGAGGCCGACGAGACCGCGAACATCGCGTAGACCGGCAGCAACATCACGACCACGACCAGCGTCAGGACGGTCCCGCGTAAGACCTTCACCCGTCCTCGCCTCCCCGCAGCACGCGGAACTGCGCGACCGACAGCGCCAGCATGGCCACGAGCAGCACCATCGCGATGGCCGACGCGTACCCCATGCGCTCGAACGTGAAGCCGGTCGCCCACATGTAGAGCGGCAGCACCTCGGTCGCGCCCGCCGGGCCGCCCTTGGTCAGCAGGAAAGCCGGCACGAACGACTGCATCGCCCCGACCACCGCGATGACCAGCACGAACAGCAGCGTGCGGCGCAGCAGCGGCAGCGTGATGCGGAAGAAGATCCGCACCGGCCCGGCCCCGTCGAGCCCGGCGGCCTCGAAGACGCTCAGCGGCAGCCCCTGCAGGCCCGCGGTCAGGATGATCACGAACAGGCCCAGGTGCTTCCACGTCGTCATGATCACCAGGGCCCAGAGCGCCAGGCCCTCGTCGGTCAGCCACGGCTTCGGCTCCGCGCCGGCCAGCCCGATCAGCGCGTCGGCCAGGCCGTCCGCGGCGAAGATCACCGACCAGGTCAGCGAGGTGGCCACCAGCGGCATCGCGGCCGGGATCATGACCAGCGCGCGGAGGACGGCGTTGTAGCGGCCCGGCTTGCTCAGCGGCACGGCGATCGCCAGGGCGAGCACGATCGAGGGCACCACGGAGCCGGCGGTGTAGACGGCGGTGACCCTGGCCGAGTTCCAGAAGCCGGGGTCGTCGAGCATCCTGCGGTAGTTGTCCAGGCCCGTCCACTCGGGGGCGCCGGCGAGGTCGTAGCTGGTGAAGCTCAGGTAGACCGCCGAGGCGAACGGCACCACCCAGAAGACCAGGAAGTACAGGGCGGCGGGCAGGGACAGCAGGGCGCCGGTGCGTGCCTCCGCCCAGCGCTGCCCCTGGCCCGAGACCCGCGCGACGCGGGGCGCCAGCCCTGGCGACAACGTCATAGGGCGATCCGCATCGCCTGGTCGAAGTCGGCCGCGGCCTGCTCGGGCGTCTTCTTGCCGAACGCCACCGCGTCACCGGCGTCGGTGAGCGCCTTGGCCATCTCGTTCCAGACGGGCGTCTGCGGCCCGAAGTCGGCGTGCGGGGCGGAGGCGGCCATGATGTCGATGGCCTTCTGGTCGGCCCCGGGCAGCTTCTCCCAGCCCTTGACCGGGGTGAGCAGGCTGGCGTCCTTGAGCTGCCTGGCGGCGACGTCCTCGCGCTGGAGGTAGTCGATGAAGTGCCAGGCGGTGTACTGGAGCTTGGACTTCTGGGCGACCGCCCAGCCCCAGGTGTAGGCGGGGGCGACCGGCTGCCCCGACTCCCAGCGGGGCATCGGCGCGATGTCGAAGCCCTTGCCGAAGGTCAGCTTGGGGTTCAGCGTCGGGAACAGGTCCATCGCGAACAGCCCGGACACCAGCATGGCCGCCTCACCGGTGGCGAACAGCCCGAACCCGGACAGCGGGTTCGACAGCTTGGGGTTGCCCAGGCCGCCGTAGTAGCGCAGGGCCTCGATCCCGGCGTCCGAGGCGAGCGTGGCCTTGGTGGCGTCGGGGCTGAGTATCGTGCCGCCCTTGCCCTTGACCAGGGCGAGCAGCTGCATCAGCGTCCACTGCGGGTTGCCCAGGATCCACTGCAGGCCCACCTTCTTGCCGTCGGCCGAGGTCAGCCGCTTGCTGTACTCGGCGACCTCCTCCCAGGTGGTGGGCGGCTTGTCCGGGTCGAGCCCGGCTTCGGCGAACCTGTCCTTGCGGTAGTAGAGGTAGCAGATCGTGTAGTCGATGGGGACGCCGTACAGCTTGCCCTCGTACGACAGCGAGCCGATCGCGTGCTCGTCGTACGCCTGGACCAGCGCCTTCTCGTCGGCCACGCCCATGGCCTTGGGGATGATCGGGGCCAGGCGGCCCTTGCGCGCGTGGCCCGGGATCGTCCAGCCGCCGATCTTGACCAGGTCGGGCGGGACGTCACCGGCGAACGCGGTCAGCAGCTTGGCGTCGAGCTTGTCGACCGGCACGTACAGGGGGGTGATGTCGACGCCGCCGAACTCCTGCATGTAGCTGCGCAGCAGCGGGTTGAAGACCTTGTCGTACGCCTTGGTCTGGTGCAGCCAGACGGAGAGTTTTCCGCGCGGCACCCCGTCGGCGGGGACCGTGGCGGCCGGTTCGGAGCCGCAGGCGGCGAGCAGGCCGGACGCCGTCGCGAGGGTGGCGGTTCTGAGCAGGGCACGGCGGGTCAACCTGGTCATGCTCGACCTCCCGGTATGGGGGTTTTACTGGCCCATGAGTGCGTTGTTGGGGTCGTTGAGCTCCACGGAGAACACGGTGAGATCGCCGCGGGCGTGGCGGATGGTGTATTCGAGGGCGATCCCGCTCTCGGTGCACGTGCTGCGTGCGGTGGCCAGCAGGGCCGCGGCCATGGGCACGCGCAGCAGCTCGGCGAGCCGGTAGTCGGCGTTGACCGCGCCGATCGTCTCCCGGCCGCCGGCGGGGGTGAGGCCGTACTTGGTGCGCAGCAGGTCGTAGAGGGAGCCGGTGAGGTCCTCGTCGAGGATGCCGGGGACCAGCTCGACGGGCAGGTGGGCGCTCTCCAGCATGCAGGGCACGCCGTCGAGCAGGCGCAGCCGCTCGACGAAGACGATCTCCTGGTCCTCCCGCACGCCGAGCGCGGCGGCGACGTCGGGCCCGGCCTGCTGCAGGTGTGCCTTGAGCAGCCGCGTCGTCGGCTTGCGGCCCAGCCGCGCCATCGTCTCGGTGAACCCGACCGGCCGCGAGCCCAGCTCGGGCGCCACGGCCTGCGGGGCGGTGTAGGTGCCGCTCCCCTGCCTGGCCACCAGCAGCCCCTCCTGCACCAGGTCGCCGATCGCCCGCCGGGCCGTCGCCCTGCTCACGCCCGCGTAGACCATCAGGTCCTTCTCCGCGGGGATCATCGTGTCGGGCTCGCAGTCGCGGATCACCGCCCGCAGGCGCTCGCGCAGCTGGTAGTAGAGCGGCACCGCGGCTGACGGGTCGAGCGCCAGCCTGCGTTCCCAGTCGGTCATGACGTCCCCGCCTCAGTTGTACGGACGACCGTATCTTTTCTGCTCACCGGCCGAGTGTCAACCAGGTGATCCCGCAGGGCGTGGGCGCGCATGAAATGCGCCGGACGCACACCTCGGGGCCACTACGCTCCTTTGGAAGGGCGTTTCGTGGGGGCGGAGGGATGAGTGACGGTCAACGGGGCGGTAAACCATCAGGCGGCCACAGCGGCTGACACGGCGGCGCCCACGGCGGGTGAGGCGGTCGGGCGGGTGCTCGGCACCCAGGCGGCCTCGCCGCTGTCGTTCTGGGTCGGCCTGGAGCCGGGCAAGGTCGTCCAGCTCGACGACGTGGTGGTGACCAGGCGTGAGGTGCCCGGCCACGGTCCCGTGCTCATGGCGGGCGTGGTGACGACCGTGGAGGCCAGGCACGAGGGCGCCGCGTACGACTCCGACGTCTTCCTGATCGCCGACGGCGCGCTGCCGGCCGCCGTGGTCGAGGTGGCGGAGGTGCGGGTGACGCGGGTCGAGCCGGAGGTGTTCGTGCCGCCGCTGCCCGGCTCCAAGGTCTTCCTGGCCGGCTCGGGCGACCGCGACCAGGCCCTCTACTTCGACGTGATGGACCGCCGGATCCCCATGGGCATGGGCCGCGACGGCCAGCCGCTCTACGTCAACTTCGACTTCCTCGATGGCACCCGCGGCGCCCACGTGTCGATCTCCGGCGTCTCCGGCGTGGCCACCAAGACCTCCTTCGCGACCTTCCTGCTCTACTCGATCTTCAACTCGGGCGTGCTGGAGGGGGAGGCCGCCAACACCAAGGCGCTGATCTTCTCCGTCAAGGGCGAGGACCTGCTCTTCCTCGACCACGACAACCTGCGGCTCGACGAGCGCGCCAGAGGCGTCTACGCCCGGCTGGGGCTGCCCGCCAGGGCGTTCGGCAGCGTCCACGTCTTCGCCCCGCCCCGGCCGAACGACCCCAACGGCGTGCCGCACGTCTCCACGCGCACGCAGGGGGTGAGCTCCTTCTACTGGACGCTGGTCGAGTTCTGCCAGGAGGAGCTGCTGCGCTTCGTGTTCGCCGACTCCGACGACGAGCGGGCCGGCTACTCCCTGCTGGTCGGCCAGGTCGCCGCCCGGCTGAAGGCGTGGGCCGAGCCGGTGGGCGACGGCGGCGCGGTCATGGTGCGGGGCACGTCCTGCCGCACGTTCACCGACCTCGTCGAGCTGCTGTCCGACCAGCTCCAGGACGAGGGCTCGCGCGGCGAGTGGACCGGCGCGCAGACGCCGCTCGGCACCGTCAACGCCTTCCTGCGCCGGCTCCGCAGCGCCGTGCGGCCGCTGTCCCCGATCGTCCGGGGCGACCTGCCGTTCTACCGCAACCACTCGGTCCGCACCTCCGACGCCCAGGTGTCGATCGTGGACCTGCACAACCTGCCGGAGCGGGCGCAGCGGTTCGTGGTGGGCGTGGTGCTGCGCGGCGAGTTCCACCGCAAGGAGTCCTCGGGCACGGCCCGGCCGCTGCTGTTCGTGGTGCTGGACGAGCTCAACAAGTACGCCCCGCGCGAGGGCGACTCCCCGATCAAGGAGATCCTGCTGGACGTGGCCGAGCGGGGCCGCTCGCTGGGCGTCATCCTCATCGGCGCCCAGCAGACCGCCTCGGAGGTGGAGCGGCGCATCGTCTCCAACAGCGCCGTACGCGTCGCCGGCCGCCTCGACCCGGCCGAGGCCGCCCGGTCCGAGTACGGCTGGCTGCCCCCGGCCGTCAGGGAGCGCGCCACGATCGCCAAGCCCGGCACCATGTTCGTCGCCCAGCCGGAGATCCCGGTCCCGCTGGCCGTCGCCTTCCCCTTCCCGGCCTGGGCCACCCGGCCGGCGGAGGCGGCGACCCAGCCGGAGAGGGTCTCGGCCGATCCGTTCCAGGGCCTGCCCGGCGTCGAAGAAGACATCCCGCCCTTCTGACCACAGGTGGTTTCGTGAAGATCCTGCACACCGCGGACTGGCACGTGGGCAAGGTGCTCAAGGGCCGCCCCCGCTTCGACGAGCACCGGGAGGTGCTGCGCGAGCTGGTCGCCGCCGCCCGCACCCACGACGTCGACGCCGTCATCGTGGCCGGCGACCTGTTCGACACCTCGGCGCCCACGCCCGAGGCCCAGTCGCTGGTGCTCAACGCGCTCCTGGCGCTGCGCGGCGACGGCAGGGACGTGGTGGTGCTGGCCGGCAACCACGACAACCCGCAGCTGCTGGAGGTCTACCGGCCGGTGCTGGGCAAGCTGGGCCTGCACGTCATCGGCTCGTTCCGGCGCCCGGACGCGGGCGGCACGCTGGCCTTCACGGCGCGTTCGGGCGAGCCGGTGCGGCTGGCGGTGCTGCCGTTCCTGTCGCACCGCTACGTCGTACGCGCCGCCGAGGTCCTCACCGGCACCGCCGCCGACCACAACCGCGACTACGCCGCCCGCATCGGCGAGCTGATCGGCGCGCTCACCGCCGGATTCCACGCCGACACCGTCAACCTGGTCACCACCCACGGCACCCTGCCCGGCGGGGCGTTCGGCGGCGGCGAGCGGGAGGCACAGTCGATCTTCTCCTACTACTTCGAGCCGACCGCGTTCCCGGCCGCCACCCAGTACGCCGCCCTCGGCCACCTGCACCGCCGCCAGCAGATCCCCGGCCCGTGCCCGATCTGGTACAGCGGCTCGCCGCTGGCCGTCGACTTCGGCGAGGAGGGCAACACCCCGGGCGCGCTGCTGGTCGAGGTCACGCCGGGCAAGCCGGCCGTGGTGCGGGAGCTGGCCTTCGCCTCGGCGCGGCGGCTGCGGACCGTGCGCGGCACGCTGGAGCAGCTGGAGGCCATCGAGCCGGGCGACGACTGGCTCAAGGTGATCGTGGAGGAGAAACCCCGGGTGGGCCTGGCCGACGACGTGCGCGGCCTGCTGAACGGCGCCGTGGACGTGGTCCTGGACGAGCGGTTCCGGCCGGTGCCCGCCACGCGCCGCACCGGCTCGGCCGAGCGCAGCCCGCGCGAGCTGTTCCGCGAATACCTGACCGCCACCGGCCGCCACGACGAGCAGGTGGCCACGCTGTTCGACCGGCTCTACGACGAGGTGACCGGCTGATGCGCCCTCTCCTGCTGCACCTCGATCACTTCGGCAGCTTCCGCGAGCCGGTGACCGTCGACTTCTCCGACACCGAGTACTTCGCGCTCGTGGGCCCGACCGGCGCCGGCAAGAGCACGATCATCGACGCGATCTGCTTCGCCCTGTACGGCACGGTGCCGCGCTGGGGCAGGGAGAACTCCATCGCCCACGCCCTGGCCCCGTCCGTCGCGGCCGGCAAGGTGGCGATGGTGTTCGACAGCAACGGGCGGCGCTTCGGCGTGGCCCGGTCGATGGTGCGCGACGCCAAGGGCGCGGTGCGCACCAAGGAGGCCAGGCTCGACGAGCTCGACCCGGCCGCGCCGCTCGAGCAGGCGTTCGACGCGGTGGTCAAGCCGCTCGCCGAGGGCGAGAACGTCACCCCGGAGGCGCAGCGGGTGACCGGGCTGGAGTACCGGTTCTTCACCCAGTGCGTGGTGCTGCCGCAGGGGCGCTTCGCGGAGTTCCTGCACGCGGCGCCGCGCGAGCGGCAGGACCTGCTGGTGCAGCTGCTCGACGCCGACGTCTACGAGCGGATCAGGCAGAGCGCCGCCCGCGAGGAGGAGGCCGCCAAGCAGGCCGCCTCCTTCGCCCGCGACCAGCTCACCAAGCTGTCCGGCGCGACCGCGGAGGCCGAGCGGGAGCTGGCGGAGCGGCTGGAGGCGCTGCGGCGGCTGGCCGAGACCATCGGCGCCGACCTCGACCTGCTGCGGGCCCGCGAGGGCGACATCCGCCGGGCCGAGCAGGAGCTGGCCGCCATGGCCGAGCGCCGGTCGCTGCTGTCGTCGCTGCGCATGCCCGCCGCCGTACCCACGCTGGCCTCGGCCCGCCGGGCCGCCGCCGAGGCGGTCGAGGCGCTGACCGGCGAGGTGGCCACGCTGGAGGCCGACGACCACGAGGCGTACGAGGCGCTGGCCGCGCTGGGCGACCGGGGCGCGCCTCGGGCGGCGCTGGCCGCGCTGGACGCCCGCGAGCGCCTGGCCGCCGACGCCGCCCGCGCCCGCGCCGAGGCCACGACGGCCGCCGCGTCGCTGCGGGACCTGGCCGGCGCGCGGGAGGCGGCCGACGAGGCGATGGCCGCCGCCGAGGCCCAGCGGGAACGGCTGCGCGACGCCCACGCCGCCGCCCACCTGGTCCCGCGGCTGGCCGTGGGCGAGCCGTGCCCGGTCTGCCGGCACCCCGTCTCCGAGCTGCCCCGGCACGAGCCGCCCGCCGACATCCGCGCCGCCGACCGCGTCCTCGCGGGCACCCGCGAGCGGGCCGAGCGCGCCAGGGCCGCCCACGCCCGGGCCGAGACCTCGGCGTCGATGCTCACCGCGCAGGCCGCGCGGGCGGAGGCCGAGCTGGCCGCGCTGCCCGCCCCCGGGGACCGGGCCGAGCTCGAAGGCCGGCTGGCCGCGATCGCCAAGGCCGAGGAGCTGGCCACCCAGGCGCGCAGGGCGCTGCGCGCCGCCCGCGGGAAGCTGGACGAGGCCCGGGCCGGCGCCGAGCGGACCGAGCGGCAGGCCGAGAGCGCCTGGCGGGAGCTGGAGGCGGCCCGCGACCGGCTGCTCGTCTCCGGGCAGCAGGACGACCCGCCGCCGCTCCTCGACCGGCGCGACCTGCACCAGGCGTGGACCGAGCTGCTCGGCTGGCGGGACCGGGCCGCGCAGGCCGCCCGCGCCGAGCTGGCCGCGCGCGAGGAGCAGCTCGCCCAGGCCGGCGCCCGGCTCACCGCCGACCGCCGCCGGCTGACCGAGCGGCTGGCCCAGCACGGCGTGGTCGCCCCTGGCGACGCCTCGCCCGACCAGCTCGGCGCCGCCGTCGCCGGGACCGTCGCCCGCGCCGACAGCGCCCTCGAACGCCTCAAGGAGGAGCGCAAGCGCGCCGCCGACCTCGAGCTCCAGATCTCCGAGAAGGAGCACGAGGCCAAGGTCGCCCACGAGCTCGCGCTGCGCCTGCGCGCCAACGCCTTCGAGCGCTGGCTGTGCGCCGAGGCCCTGGCCGTGCTGGTCGCCTCGGCCTCCGACACGCTGCGCGAGCTGTCCGACGGCCAGTACGAGCTGGCCCTCGGCGACAAGACCGGCGACATCGAGGTCATCGACTACGGCGAGGCCGGCCTGCGGCGCAGCGCCCGCACCCTGTCCGGCGGCGAGACCTTCCAGGCCGCCCTCGCCCTGGCCCTGGCGCTGTCCGGCGCCGTCGCCCGGGGCCTGGACTCGATCTTCCTGGACGAGGGGTTCGGCACGCTCGACCCGGCCACGCTCGACACCGTGGCCACCACCCTCGAACGCCTCGCCGCCGGCCAGGACCGCCTGATCGGCGTCGTCACGCACGTGCCCGCGCTGGCCGAGCGCGTGCCGGTGCGCTTCGAGGTCAGGCGCGACGGCAAGGGCTCGCACGTGCGGAAGGCGGCCATCGCGCCATGACGGGATTCACCGTCGACCCGTGGGACCCCGGCTACGCCGCCGCCCTCGCCGTCGAGAACCTCTCCGAGATGGGCGCCACCAGCGCCGAACTGGTCATCGACATCGAGCGGCCGGCCGCCGACTGGAAGCCCGTCACGCCCGGGCCCGACGTCTCCCCGCCCGCGACGCTGCTGGTGGCCGACGGGGTCCGCAGGATCGACGCCCGCGTGTGGGTCCACGACCCCGACGCGCCCATGCCCGTGCCGGGGATCGCGGCGTCGTACGCGGCCGGCATCGTGCGCTGCGGCACGGACGGCGCCGACCTGGCGGAGATCCAGGTCAACCGGTCGCTGATCTCCGCCTCGCCGCACGCGCCCGAGGTCAAGACCACGCACGCCACGTACCAGCCCAGCAAGGCCGCCGACGCGAGCTTCGAGGAGCTGTCCCTGGCGTTGCAGCGGCTGGTCACCCAGCTGGAGGTGGACCTGGCGGTGCGGCACCGCAGCCGCGGCGACGACCTGCTGCTGGTGGACGGGCCGCTGCGGGGGCGTTCGCACCTGCCGCGCACGATCGGCTACATCAAGACCCACCACACCGCCTACCTGCCGCCGCCGCAGTCCGCGGTGGTCGCCGCGCTCGCGCCCGGCCAGCGTACGCCCGTGTTCCTGATGGGCACGAGCTGGCGGCGGCACGCCTGGTACCTGCGGCTCCCCGTCCAGTCGTCCGCGCCGTGGGCGGGCGTGGCGCGCTGCGAGGCCAGCGCCGACCTGGACCCGGCCCAGGTCGTACGGCTGGCCGACGCGGTCACCGTCGCCCTGCCGCCGCTGGCCGGGGTGGACTACAAGGACCCGCGCGCGCCGCAGAACCTGGTGCCGATCGGCGGCCTGGAGAAGCTCCTGCGCCACCATCTGGGCGACAGCCGCCTGCTCTACCGCGCGCTCCGCACGGCGGCGGCCGGTTAGCCTCCCGCTCTTCCCCGGCCGCCGGGCTCGGGGAACGGGGCCGTCACGAAAGGCTTCGCTAGCCGTCAGGGAGGGAATGTCAGCGGCCCTGACCGGCGGGTTCCTGCCTAGCGTGGGCGCATGGGTGACTGGTGGGCGCGCTTCAGGCGATCGCCGTACTTTCCCGCGTCCGTCCTGGCGCTGATCCTCTCGGCGGGGGCGGGGCTGTTCGCCGGGTCGTACACGTACGCCATGGCCTCGCCGACCCCGCACCACATGCCCGTGGCGGTCGTCGGCGTCAGCGCCCAGACCGTGCGCGGGAGGGCCTTCGTCACCGGCCTGGAGAAGTCGCTGGAGTCCTCGCTCGTCCTGCGCTTCCAGCGGACGTACGCCGACGCGGTGCGGGCCATCGAGGAGCAGCGCGTCTTCGCCATCTTCGTGGTGCGCGGGGACGACGTCGAGATGAACGTCTCGAGCGCCTCGGGCGCGTCGGTGGCGCTGCTGCTCGTCGAGCAGGCTCCGCGCGTCGCCGCCCGGGTGGGGGTGCGCCTGACGATGAGGGACATCAAGCCGCTCCAGCGAGCCGACCCGCGCGGCCTGGCGATCTTCTACGTCACGCTCGCCGCCGTGATCATCGGGTTCACCGGGGCGGCCCAGCTCAGCGCCAACGCCGCCCAGCTCAATCCCGGCGAGCGGATCGCCTTCACCGCCGCCTACGCCGGGCTCGGGGCGTTCGCCATCGTGGCGGCCGTGGACTGGCTGCTGGGCGCGCTGAAGCTGCCGGTCCTGGAGTCATGGTCGATCCTGGCGCTGACCACGTTCACGACGGGGATGGTGTTCACCATGTTCAACACCTTCCTCGGACGCTGGGCGATGCTTCCCACCTGGGGCCTGATGGTGCTGCTGGGCAACCCGTCCTCCGGCGGGGCGGTGTCGTGGCCGCTGCTGCCGTCACCGCTCGGCGCCATCGGCCGCTGGCTGCCGCCGGGGGCGTCGGTCAACGCCCAGCACACCGCCGTCTACTTCCGCGGCCACCAGAGCGTGATGCCGTTCCTGGTGCTGGGGGCGTGGTCGCTGGTGTCCTGCGTCATCTTCCTGATCTGGCGCAGACGCCACCCCGGAGGCCGAACCGACGCCCCCTCATGAGCGGGGGGCGCGGCGGTCGCGGCGGCGTTCGAGCTCTTCCTCGTCGACCAGGGTGAGCATCGGCTCGCCCGGCGCGCACAGCATCACGACGACGAAACGGCTCCACCTGTCGTGGAGGTTGTTGGCCGCCTGGTAGTGGATGACGTCGCCGCCCGGCTCCCAGAAGGCCTCGCCCGCGCGGATGACCCGTTCGGGTTCGCCCTCGAGCTCGAAGATCATTTCTCCTTCGACCATGTAGCCGAAGACCGGGCCGGCGTGGCGGTGCGGCGGGGTGCCCGGGTCCCCCGGCGGCAGCTCGATCAGGGCGGTCATCGAGCAGGCTCCCTCGGGGACCGTGGGGTGCTGTTCCTGAAGGAGCGTCAGGACGGTGTTCGATTGCTGCGGACTCTGCATGCCCAGCACGTTATGGCGCTTTCGGCCCTATGAGATGGGCCATTCACGGGCTGACTGATTGGACCAATCCCGGTTCCTTCCGCGAAGTGTTCATCTTTCCTTTAGCGATCTTTGTCGTTATTTGCCCCATTCTGCGGGGATCATTGCGGTGTCCGTCGCACCCCCCACGAGGAGGCTTCGTGCACACCCCGCAACGCTCCGGACGTTCCTGGCCGGTCAGGCTCACCGTCGTCCTCACCGCCTTCGTGTCCCTCATCGGCCTGGTCGGCATCACCCCCGCCAGCGCCTCGGTCTACAACTCCTGCACCATCTCGCGGTGCTCCGACGCGCGCTCGGCCAGCTCGATCTGGGCCTCCAAGGGCTACCCCACCTCCAGCGGCTGGTACTCCTGGCCGGACGGCTACTTCCTCTAAGCACACTGTTGCGCGGGCTAGCTGTCGTCTATGAGCTGCATTGGAAAAGCTCACGGAATCGGAAATCGAACCGCAGGCATCAGCTGGATCCGCGCAGGCTAGCCGGGCCTACGCCGTCCCCAAGCTCCACTGAGAGGGGTCATAAGATGATCTAACGTTGGCGATACGCAGAAGTTCGTCGGGCCGTAGGACCGTGATCGTGCGGTAACCCGTTTCGACGATCTCACGCCGACGCCAGATGTGTAGGATGCGTTCCACGGTTTCTTTCGAGACCCCGATCCATGACGCCAGCTCCCGCTGTGTCAAGGATAGCTTGATCTTGCGCTTACCCTCATGGAGCGCCATCTCGTAGTCGATCATTGAAGCAAGCGCTTTGGCGAGTCTTCGATCGGCGATCTTCTCCCCGATACGGGTTTCCGCTTCGTCGAGACGACTACGAAGATCAGTGGCCAGGGCAGCCCAGGCTCCTGGATGCATCATCAGAAACATTTCCAAGCCACTTGAGGGAATCGCGAGGCCCAAGGCCCACTCCAACGGCTGCACTGTGACCGTGCGCACGGTGGTCTCGTTACGCCGCACATAGCCATCCGGGTCGCTCTTCCCCGCGCGGAACAGATCGCGACGCAGTGCCTTGTCCTCGCCCAGGATCTGACCCGGGTAGCGAATAACCAGCAGGCTGTCCTCGCCCGCGGGCTTGTCAACTGTGACCTTGACGTGGCCAGCGAGCAGGATCACTGCGTGAGTGTCGGTGTGTCCCTCCTGGTACATCATGTCGTGCTCGCCCGAGTACCAGCGGAGGCTGCCTCGTCCCCCCGCCACATACCCAAGAAGCTTGCGTCGCCCATCGGAGTCCAACTCGGCCCAGAAACTGCCCTGCCGGGCGCCCCAGGCTCCCACCAATGCGTGCTGAAGCGCCTCGGCGTGTCTCTCGGCGAGAGTCATCGTCGCCCCCGAATGGCTCTAATGATGGGGGGAACGCCAGCCAGCAGCGCCGCCAGCCCGGCGAACATCCCGGCGATCACTGAGGGTTCTGCGGTGTCCAGCCGGGTCACGACGTACCCGGCCAGCGCGATGACAGCCAGAGCAATGAGCGCACCTGCCCAGATCATCGGCCAATCGTTTCGTCTCACGTGTAAGGTCGCCTCTCCTCTTCTAGAACCCTCCCAGTGTTTCGTCCCGTGAAGCGGATCTTCTTGGTAAGGGAGGGTCGGATCTCGTGGTGGGCAGAGAAGCTCGCCAATGAGCATGCGTGCGATACCCAGCTACAAAGGTAGTAGCCCATTTGCGAAGTATTTGCGGACAGTCGGCCTGCGGACGGCCTGCTTTGCATTTATGGGGAGGATCGAGAACGACAGAGCCACCGAGCCAACCGCCCAGAGGACTCCTACCTGCGGCGGCAGTTGGGATTTGAGTAAGAGGACCGATCCTGCGACCTGAGCCAATTCCGGCATATTCAGGCTTCCGAGAATTGCCCAACCCGTTCGGCCGCGCCCGTCGCCGGCGGGGCGTTCCTGCCCGGTCTTGTCTGGTGCGACTGGTCTTCCAAGCTCGTGTGCGAACTCAGGCCATAGCCCCCGACGTCGTCTGCCATCGCGCCCCCCGGACAACCACTCCGGGGGGCGCCCGCATGCGCCGAGCAGTGCACGGCAGCCTTGGAATGTCGGCCCTGCTCCAGGACACCTTGCGCGGTTGGGGCGCCAGGACGTCGAGCGACAGGCGGCTGAAACCTCAACACGCAGACTTGACGGAGAAGACCACCACCCACGACGCCGACTCGTCGGCGGCCACCGCCCGCTCGGGCGGGCAGTGCACCTGACATGGCCAACTACAAAGAGTCATCACAGATAAGCGGTGTGACTGCTACCTCGACATAGTCGCCACCGTTGCGTCTACCATGCACCCTCTGAACTGCGAGAACGTAGCATCAATGGGTCGGAAGCGCAGCGCAGGGCACCACGCGCCACACGACATAGAGACAGTCCCCTGTGTTGGCACGCACGGAGAAGGTTCTCGTTGATCCACGAGCAAGCCGCCCGCTTTTGCTTGACAATGGGGCACTATGACACTTTCTCCAAGCGCCGCGACAATCGTTGGTGCCCTCATCGCGCTAGTGAGCGCGGTTCTCGTTACAGGCGCCACCCAGTGGATCCAACACAGACAAAAACGGCAAGAAGCACAGGCGGCACACTCGGAGCGACTGTGGCAGCATCGAGCCGAGGTTTACGAAGACGTACTCGTCATGGTCGCTGACCTCACCAAACGGCGGTCCGCATGGGTGCAAGCAGGCGTAGAAGCCGAGGTGCCATCATTAACGCTAGAGCCCGCAGCCGAACAGCGCCTCTTGGCCAAATTGATTTTGTTCGGATCACCTCAATCTTATAACTTGGCAACAGAGCTCTTGGCAATGAATCGCACCTTCACACACGAGTTCCACAGACTCCAATTGGCCAATAGTGCCGTCGCCAAAGCAACTTCCCAACGACCAAACCTAGTCCAAGCTTCACAATTATTTCAAGATTTCCACACGCTTATTGAAAGCTCCACAAATCTCTTGACCACATATATTAGACAGGAGATCCTCGACCCGAGCGATGACCTCCCCGACCTCGCTAAGCAAGTCAAAGCAGCTACAACAACTCTAGGTGAGGCAGCAGCTCGCCTTACAGCGAACGCGCACGCCGCAGAGCAGGCAGCTTTCAATCCGAGCCACGAGGAATCCGGCCCGAATATTCCGCTGGAGGAGAAGGCGTAATGGAATATATGCAGGTCCTCACCACGGGTAGAAACTCCCGGTGATGGGGAGGCGCTGGCACGAAGCATCATCGCTCCTCTACCGTAGAGGCTGAACTGATCACCGCCTTTCGACTCAAGGGGAACTGGGTTGTGAAGGGTTACATGCAGGTCATGACCACTGTGCCAAGCGCAGAAGAGGGCGCGGCTCTGGCGCGCAGCATCACGTCGCAACGGCTAGCCGCTGGGGTACAGATCATCGGGCCGATCCGGTCTCTGTACTGAGTGCTTTTCATCCGGCTTCGCGCAGCTGTAGCACGAGGATGGCTTTCACAAGTTGACCTGCCAGAAGAGGGCAGCAGCGGAGTTTGCGCAGGATGCGCCAGGTCTTCAGCTGAGCGTGGGCGCGTTCGCCCGGTGCGCGGAGCTTGGCGTGGGCGGCATTGGCGGCCTTTTGAGAGACGGGCTTGTTGCGGCCCTTGTACGGCACGCGCACGTGCTCGCCCGCGCCGACGTAGCCCTTGTCGGCCAGGACAATCAGGTCGCTGGCGTTCAGGCGGCGCAGGATGCCCCAGATCCGGGCGGCTTTGAGGTCGTGTACCGAGCCGGGCAGCGAGCCGGAGGCCCACAGCGGTGTGCCATCAGGAGCAGCCAGGACCTGGATGTTCATGCCGTGTTTCTTGTGCTTGCCCGAGTAGTAGGGGCGGTCGGCTGCCACCCGGTCGATGGGGATGAGCGTGCCGTCCAGCACCAGGTAGGGATAGCCGGCACGGCGGGCCGCGCGTAAGACCGTGTCCAAGCGGGGCGCGCGAGCGGCGAGCAGGGCGATGGCCTCGCGGATGTAGCGCCAGGCGGTGGCCACTCCGACGCCGAAGCCAGCCGCAACTTCGGTGAGCGTTTCGTCCTTGCGCAGGTGCACGAGCACGAGGAGGGCCTGCTGGCCTGCGTTGAGGCGCCGCCATGGCGAGCGGATCTTCTTGCGGTGTCGGCGGATCAGGTCGGACAGATAGGACAGCGTCCGAGATGACAATGACAGCGCAGCACGGTAGAACAGCAACTCGGAGCCTCTGGTGGACAGGTTGATCTTGGTCGACAACCCTTCTACCAGGGGCTTCTTTACTTGTCGATCAACCTGTCGCCTCCAGCAAGTCCCCGACCTGCAGTTTCAGGTTGGAAAACCTTCACTGGCGGCAAGGCGCGTTGCGCGACGAGCAGGAATGGCAACTGGTCATCAAGACCACGCACGCCCTACTCGTCGCGCTTGAGCGCCACATCAAAACCAACCACAGTTACGAGACGCCGGAAATCATCGCAACTGAAATCGCTGCGGGAAGCGCCGATTACCTAGACTGGATTAGCGCGGAGACGCAGAGAATTGACGCTTCGTAACGGCCAACTCTTCTAGGAATGCGCGGACCTGCGGTTGAGTCTGCCAACGCCTGAGCGCTTCTCCGAGAACGATAAACCGTGGCAGCCAGATGCCCGATTCCGTCTCACGAATGACGGCGAGACCTTCCCTGGCCGCTCTGGCTGCTTCCGTTACAGAGCCATGTACGATATGAGCTGTGGCAATGTCTCCGAGGATGATGCCTGCCCGCTTTCTCTCCACTTCCGGCAGACGCGCTATCACGGCATGCGCTACCGCTTCGGCTTCATCCAGGCGACCGATTTGGGCATAGGTAGAGATCTGGAAGGAATCAAAACGATCCTGGTCTAGAAATCTCGTCCATACGCGATCCTCTTCCGGATCAGCGACATTGAAGGCTTCGCGCGCCTCATCCCACGAATGAAGGGCAGCTTCGGTTTCTCCTAGTGCCGCGCTCTCTTCAGCATGTCTCGCAGCCAGCCATGATGTGGTTCCGGGCGATGTGTCCCTAGGCAAGTGTTGTAGCGCGGTCGGCAGCAGGGCGCGCGCCCGTCTATGGTTTCCCTTGCCGCTTGGTATGTAACTTCTATACCCGAACGCGCACGCGATGATGGCTGGATCATTGGCTTCCGTTGAAGCCTTCTCGGCGGTGTCATAGAAGTTTCGCGCGGCGGATATGTTGCCCAGGGCCGTTGCGATCCAACCGGCAAGGACGCTGCTTTCTCCCGCAACCACGATCAGGCGTCTGCGAAGCTCGTCTTTGGGGTCGGTGGCTGTGCCGTTCAGGATGGTTCCGACCTCGTTCAGATGGGCCGCCAGGCCCTTGAAGATCGTATGTGCGGGCAGCATTTCTTCGAGACGATGGAAGCCGGCGACTCTAGCCTCCATCTCTCGCACCACTGCTTCATCAATGGCGCTCGGCTTTGAGAGAGCAAAGGCGACTTTCTCCCATGCCTCACTCTGAGCTAGAGCGGACTGGGCACCAAGTTGGCCAATCATGGCCAGTAGTTCGCGGCGCTTCAACGGCTCGCCCCTTTTCCCGATCGCTTCAGCGAAGAGCTGCAAGTCAAAGGTGTCCGTGGGGATCTGGACACCGTCACTGACGACCTGCGCACCGCCCTTGCCACCGGAGGACGACAAGCCCAAATGGCGACGCAAGTGGCTAGGCATGCCTAAACCGTCAGCAAACTCCTCAAATGTATGCTTAGCAGTCGGGACGCGCTTGCCGCTCTTGTACTCGCTGATCGTCCCTGCGATCTACCGGTGAGGTTCGCGATCTGGCCTTGAGTGACGCCGTACTTGTTGAGGATGCGGATCACTCCGCCGATGTCACGGCGCTTGCACGCATCTTCCATGTCTTGACGTGCGAAAACGGAGTCAAGCACCGATCGTAGGTGCTCTTGATCCATCGTCATGGCGGCGTTCCGTTCCCCTGGTAGCGCAGCCTTGCGGGAGTAGTGGAGCCCTTCTAGTCCATCACACCGTGAGATATCACGGTGAGATTCTTCAGAACCGGTTTGCTTGGAAGCCTCACATCAGTTCGCGGCGCAGGTCAGAGCTGATCTGAGGCCACGCCCGGAACCCTGCGGTGCCGCAAGTGCCGCGCTCGCTGGCGCTGGTGTCGCCGCAAGTCCCGGCACGACGGCATCTAGCCCCGTCCCCAGACCCCCGCGAAACCCCGTGAGAGGAGGTGAATCCTCGTGACTGTCACTGTCCCGCTGGTGCTCGTGGTCGGTGCGCTGGTGTTCATCGCCTGGCGCTACCTGGGCCTGAAGCTCTGGCACGCGATCATCACGCTGCTGTTCGGCTTCCTGCTGGCCGCAACCACGCTCGCCCCCGACATCCGCGCCGTGATCGGTGCCGCCCTGACCTGGATCACTGGCCGCTGAACCGTCCGCCAACCGAAGAAGGTGATGCTTAATGACCCAACGCCACCCCTACCCACACGCTGATCTGCAAGGAGCCGCCACCCGCAACACCACCGCCGCCGAACTGCTGACGGCGTTCGCGAAGTCCGCCCCCGCCCTCGACCACCTGTGGCGCCACATCTTCGACGCCCTGGCCGACGCCCCCGCCCTGATCATCGAAATCGACCGTCTCCGCGCTGAACTGTCCGCCCTCCGCTACCAGCGCGCGAACCTGATCGCCGCCATCCGCGCCACCCTGGCGGCCGACGACGAGGGAGAGCACGACCCCCTCTTCTACGTGCGTGACGAGCTGCACGCCCAGCACCACGCCGACGCCCGACGCGCGTCGGGTGGCGGCCGATGAACCCGCGCCACCGCGCCTCACACGCCCAGATGCGGCGCAACGCCCGCCGCATGCGCCGCTACGGCGTCGAACCCATGGCCCTGATCACCGAGGATCTTGAATTCGCGCCCTTGGTCATCGCCAGCATCGCCCGCGCCGTCTGGCGGTACCGGTCCGAACTCGCCCCGCTCACCATCGCCACGTCCGATCTAGTAGCGGGCGTGATCCTGCGACGCTGGTTCCCCGAATGGTGGCCCACCGTGATCATCGCCACTGTCATCGTGGCCGGCGCGGTGGCCATCTGGGGCCGATGGGTCAACCTGCCACGCCCGGTCGAACGCGGCTACGCCACCGTCACCACGGCGTTCGCCGGAGCGTGGCTCACCCTGGCCGCCTACCTGGGGCCGTTCACAGCGCCCCTGCCCGCCGTGCTCGGCATCGGCACACTCGTGCTGGCCGTGCCCTGGTGGGCGCACCGTCGCAGGCGTGCCCGCGTGCGTGTTGAGCGCACGCTGGCCGCCTGGCCGGACATCGCCCAAGCTGTCGGCCTGGCCGGATCCCGCGTTCAGTCCGCGATCGTGGATCTGTGGGGCTACCGCTTCCGGCTCGGGCTGGGGCTCGGCCAGACCGTCGAAGATGCTCTCAGCGCCGTCCCCCGCCTGGAATCGGCGCTCGGCACCACACGCGGCGGCGTACGTGTCCAGCCGGTGGCCAGCAAAAAGGCCAACCGCGCCGATGTGCGGGTGATCGAAACCGACCCGCACGCCGACGCCATCACCTGGCCAGGCCCGTCCATCACCTCGATCACGCAACCGGCCAAGCTGGGGCTGTTCGAGGACGGCACACCCGTCCGTGTCCCCCTGCTGCGGCGGCATGGGCTGTTCGCGGGCATGTCGGGGGCGGGCAAGTCGGGCGGCGTGAACGTCCTGCTCGGGGACCTGACCGCCTGCGAGGATGTGATCCTGTGGGCGGTCGACCTCAAGCGCGGCATGGAGCTGATGCCCTGGGCATCGTGCATCGACCGGCTGGCCACCACCCCGCAGGAGGCGGAGAGCCTACTCGCCGATGCCGTGGTCATCCTCGACGGACGGGCCGACGACCTCACTAGGCGCGGCGAACGCGTGTGGGAACCATCGCCGGACAGACCGGCGCTGATCATCATCGTCGATGAGTACGCCGAGCTGGCCAGCGAGGCACCACGGGCGATCGACTACGCCGACTCGATCGCCCGACGTGGCCGAGCACCAGCGGTCAACCTGATCGCCGCCACGCAACGCCCCTCCAAGGACGCGATGGGCAAGAGCGCAGTCCGCTCCCAGATGGATGTACGGCTGTGCTTCCGTGTCCGGGAACCCCGCGACGGTGACCTCATCCTGGGACAGGGCATGGTCAAGGCCGGATGGCACCCCCACAAGCTCGACGCCCCCGGCAAGTTCCTGATCAGCTCCCCGGAACACGACATCCCCCGCCGCGCCCGCACCTGCCTTCTCGACGACGAGGGAGTACAGGCCACCGCCGAACGGCACGCCGAACACCGCCCGTCCCTCGACGCGGTGTCTCTGGCCGCTCTGGACGACGCCGCATCGAGGGCTGAGAGGCACGCAGACGCCTCGATAGACGAGGAGCTGACATCGCCACGGCACGCCCGCCAAATCGCGCCCAAACGCGGCGACAGCGTGTTGTGGACCGTCCTGCGCGACGCCCCCGAGAACGGAATAACCGTAGACGAGCTGATAACCGCAACGGGAATGAGCCGTCCGACCATTTACCGGCGGTTGGCTCAACTCGAAAACGACGGGAGAGTGCGTCAGGTCAGCCGGGGACGGTGGCGTGCGCGCCTCGACCCCAACCCCGACCCCGCGTAGTCACCGACTCTCGGTAGTCGTCTCATCGTCTCAATGTCTCAGTCTCCCGCACGTCTGCGCATACATAGGCGGCACACGCGCACTGAGACGAGACGGTGAGACGAACACGGAGCGTAGCCAAGACCGTAAGTAGTGCCGCAACGACACCAGAAGATCGGGAAGCGGTCCGGAACGCTCGACCGGAAGGAGGTGATACCCGACGAGCAGATCAAAAGCAGCGAATCAAGAAAATGGAAAGAAGGTGAGAGTACCCCCGGCCAGTCACTCCGAGACGCCCGCGCGCAATCTATGCGATGGACATCTACTCCCTTGGGTCCACGCGGCGACTGGCGCGGCAGGATGGCAGATCACTAGCCCATCTGGCCGACTGTCCCATGTCGTAGCCACCATTTCCGACGGAATCGCCCACTCCCACGCAAAAGACGAATGGCAGATCTGTATTCCCCAAGCGGCCCTGACAGTCGTGGTCGTGGAGGCGGATACCGAAACGCTCTGGTGCCGTCTCGACACCGAGCATTCCGGTTCGTGTCTCCTCGCCCTGGCATATGCGCCGTGGTCAGTCGCCACCGTACTGAGATGCCCCAGGGCCGCATTACCGAGGAGGGGGCGGCTATCAATGCACGACGTACGGGTGACCACGCGCATGGGGCGCACAGTGCGCTACCTGGTTCCCGTGTTCACCCCCGCCTGACGCCCGTCCTAAGAAAGGAGGGTCCGCCTTCGGCGCATCAGAGAAACATGTGGAGCGCCCGGTGCGTGGAAACACGCACGCCGGGTGCGGCGGGCGGGCCGGAGAAACCTATCGTGGGTAATCACGACAGGGCGCCCCGGTCCGACCCAACACGACAGCCCCCACAGCCGCGTGTCGCGAGTTAACCAGCAGAATCCCTGGCTGACGCAAACCGGCTCAGCTGACGGAGCCCTCTGCATGTCGCGCCAGTTCAGACGCCGGGGTTAGTCCCTCAAAGCCCTGTTTCTCAGCGTAGGCAATGTACTTTAGGACCTTGTCGCGGTGATTATGACGAAAGGTCCCACAGCGATTCTCGTACTGAAGAGCATCGAAGGCGTGGCTAGCGCAACCTCCCATACAAACAGGCAAAGCGACACAGCCTCGACACTCTACATTTCCGAAGGGATCGTATTTTAGCCATTTTGCCAAGCGGGCATTCGTATCGCGCCAATCCTGAATATGACCTATAACCTCATTGCTGTCGCCGACATTGTCCCAACATTTATACAATTCCCCTCGACTGCCGACAACCAATTCATTAGCGCGCACGGCAGTGCAAGGCGCAGCAGTTGGTGTAGGCAGATAGGGGGCAGCAAGACCATAGCGAGTTGCCAACTCCGTGAATCGGAGTTCAGCTACAGAGAACTCCTTCTTGCTGAGACACGGGGGCTTGTACGTCGAAGATGGAGCAAGCGGATTTCCACCTCCAGAGACAATTTGTCCGGGATAGACCGTCAACTTTTCAGACAAACCCTCATTTGCCAAGATTTGAAATAGCTCTTCCGCACTGCTCAAGTTGTCCGCATCTACGTTAACGCGAACGGACACGGGAAAATAGTCCACAGCATGTCGGAGATTTCGGATGATCTTCCAAAATGTGCCGACACCGCCAGCCAATGGCCGCATGCAATTATGGACATCAGGCGGACCATCTAGACCAACTTGAACTGACTCTACGCGCCGATCCTTGAGCGTAGCGCACGTCGCATTGTCCAGAAGGTAGCCATTCGTGATAACGGTAGCCCCATACTGAATACTATGCCGATCACATCGATCGATGAATTCATCAGATAGACTGGTAATTGTATCCATTCCCAGCAGCGGCTCTCCTCCGAACCACGTTACATTGAAACTGCTAATCTTTGTAAGCTGATAATCCAGCACCTTAAGAATGTGGCCTCGAACTTCCTCTGACATCTTTGATGGATGCTTCGCCTCGAAGCAGTAAGGGCAACTAAAATTGCAGCCCAGACTGGTAACCACGGTAAGAGCGAATGACGTAGAATCCCAACGGCTAGCCCGATAACGGGTTTCGAGGATACTGAGTTCGTCGGCGTCGTCCGGAACCAACATGAATCCGCGCATGAGATGTGCGAGCAACCGGGGAGAACAGGAATTCTCAGGATCTCCAGCTAGATACTTGCGAAGAGCAATTTTCTCGCCCTTGGACATGCGTAGTAGCGCACCGCTAACACCGTTATAGACATAAGCTGCGTCTTTTTTGGCGACCCAAATATTGTAGCGAGACTCTTGCATTCTATAAACCTTTATCCATCGGCTTTCGGTCTGGTAACTAGACCAACATGGAACAGGAAGGCACCTGCCCTCGTTCGCCGCAGGTATCGAGCTTCGGACAGTCCCCGCAGTTCTTTCCACATTTCGTAAGTGCCGGACAAGGTTCGCATTTCTTTTCCATTTGTTGCATTTCTTCCATGGCACTTGCCAGCGCCCGAAGAACCGACGGTGATGTTGCTGCGCCGACGAGATGGTCAATGTCGAATGCTTTTACGGGAATTCGAGGAGGCCGAATCCACCCCAATTGACCCTCTGATTCTTCTGCCATGTCTGCTTACTCACATTCAGGTATACTTCAGAGGCATGGTGGCGCCGCGCTCATATTCTTTTATGGCCAATTCAAGTTCAAGCTAACTGCCTCAGCGCGAAAAATTGTCCCCAACTCTTGCCACGTGACTGTGCATCAGCCTCAATCTTTCACGATCTTGAGTGGCGGGTCTGATCCTGTGCTTGATCTTGGGTTTGGGTGGTTGATGCGGGTGCGGGCATCCCTGTAGCCCGGCAGTGCCAGTGTGGCCCTTGGTTTCCCGGCTCTTCGAGCTTGATCGCGGTTTGAGGTGTCGTCGAGCCCAGGAGGCTTGAGAGAGCTCGTGGCTCTCGATGATCCTTCTTGTTGTCGAAGCAAGAAGATCACAGCAGAGAAGTCACGAGCATGGTCAACGATACGACGCCGCTGCTCGGCCTGGACGGCTTGGCCGTCACAAGGGTCGCCGCCGCAGGTGACGGGCCACATGACGGGCCGGTGGCGCATCTCGCCACCACCGATGAACGAGCCAGAGCGTGCCCGCAGTGCGGGGTCAGCGCGGAAGGAGTGGGTGACCACCCGTCCGCGTGACCTGCCGGTGGCGGGACGGCAGTGTGCGTTGCGCTGGCGCAAGCGTCGGTGGTGCTGTGACCAGGCGTCCCGCCCGCGCGGACACCTCAACCCCGCTTAACTTCGAAGAGCCAGGAACGTGAGAAGACGAAACCGCGCGAACCTACTCCACGTAGGTACCGGGCGGTTTCTTTGCGTGTGTGCCACCTTAGCCGGTCAGTTCGATCCCATCCGTGCTGATCTCCATGCCGGTAATCGCTACGCGCGGGTCGTGGCCGGTGGGGTGTAACACCACACGGACCTCAAACTCTGCGAGCATTTCTCGCCGCTTAACGGAATCTCCTGCACCCCACTCCTGTGCGATCGTCCGGCCGGTGGGCACCATTCGCATTCCCGGCTTGCGTTCCGGTAGCGCCTTCAGCGTCGCGATCTCCTCTCCGATACGCCGATATTCGGTACGGAACCATTCCGCTTCCTCCGGATCGTCGTATAGCCCGGCCTGGCGGTCCTCACGCAACCGCGTGCGTGTAGCCGTCAACTCCGCGATCTGCGCAGCGTGGCCACTACCAGGGTCGTACACTTTTCGCATGACCTCTCCGGCGCCGTAGCGAGAGAGGAACCATTCGCTTACGAGGGCATCCAATGCCGTGAGTCCCATGATGGGGGCGGGCTTGCAATGCGCCGACGCGGGTATCCCACGTACCCGCGCGATACATCCGTACCGACCGGTGACGCGGAGGCGCGCCCCACAGTTGCCGCAAAGAGCTATACCCGACAGCAACTGCGTGCTCTTCGGCGCGCGGCTTCCGTTGCGTTTCGGCGCAGTTTTCTTGACGAGGGCGTCATGCGTCGCGCGATCCCACAACGGATCGGCAATGTGGATTGGCCGCCCGCCAGAACCAATCACCGGCCTTCCGTTGTGCATCAGATACCCGAGCGCAGCTTCGCTGCACAAGATGTGCTTGACGGCTTTCGCGGTCCACGGTCCGCCCTTCAGCGGACGGCTATACAGTTGGCGGAGCCGATCGGACGGGCAGGGAACCCCTTCGCGTGTCAGGCGTGCCGCCTCTGTCGCACATGTAATTTTCCCCGTCTCATCCGACAGAATCCGCTGCGCCACTTCCCGGATAACCTGTGCGGCTACTGGATCGATCGCTACGTGATCGATCTTTGCCTTGGGGGCGAGACGGACATACATGTATCCATACGACGGGCGCTGTTTGGGCTCTCCTGCCGCGCGTGCGCGTACCGCCTCGTCGCGGTTGCGTTTCTGGATCGCACGCAGTTCCATTGCGATCCCCACGCCTTTATCAGCCATTCGTTTTCCTGGTTCGGGTCGCTGAAATCCCACACTCCCACGTGATCGGCAGTCACGATGACGCGATCCTGACCGGTCAATAGAGCCTGCGTGTTCAACGTGTCCCGCACGCTGCGCCCGACGCGATCGACGGTGGCCGCCGCGATGCCGTCGTACGGCCCCATCTCTCCCCGCAGCCACGGCCCGAACCCCCGCCGCGTCAGCGGGTCCGTGGCACCGGAGACCTCCCAGTCATCCGCCCATGCCACGATGTGCCCTCCGACGTCCTCTGTGGCCCGTAGGATCTGGTCTGCCTGGCGCTCTGGACTGTTGGTGGTGTCTGTCTTCCTGCTCAGCCGCCGCACCCCCACCAAGCAGCGCCCGCACCCGTCATAGTCGGTCGTGAGCATGTCTTCCATGGTGCCCCGCTTCCTCTGTGTGGATAGCGGAAGCAGCCGGACGGCCGCTACAACTACACCGGCGGGCGCTTCTACAACCGCGAGGGCCAGCTGCCCAGCGGCGCCACCTACTATGAGTACGACGTCTACTCCCGGGCGCGCGGGGCCGCGCGTGACGCGTACCGGATCGTCGTGAACCGCAGCACCGGCGTGGTGTGGTTCTCGCCCAACCACTACACCGACTTCTACCGCCTGTAGGGACGCACGCCCATGACCTCCGCCGAACGTCCGCTGCCGTCCTGGCTCACGGTGTCCACCGGCCCGGCGCCGGCGGTGGTCGACGGGCGGGCCTGCCGGACCCGCGCCGCCTTCTTCGAGGAGGTGGCGCGGGTGCTGCGCCTGCCCGCCTACTTCGGCCGCAACTGGGACGCGCTCACCGACTCGCTACGCGACACCGGGGCCGTCGCCCTGTTCGTGGCGCACGCCGAGGAACTGCTCGGCGACGAGCCTCCCGAGCAGTTCGCCACCCTGCTGGCGGTCCTCTCCGACGCCGCCGAAGCCGGCCTGACCGTCACCCTGACCACCGAACCCGCCCATGAGCCCCTGCTCCGGGAACGCACCGCCGCCGCGCTGAGCTGAGCCAGGGGCGCCCGTACCTATGCGGAGCACAGGTACGGGCGGGAGAGCGTCAGGGCGGTCGCCGTGAGGGCCATCCCGAACAGGACCGGCGCGAGGTGCCAGAGGTCGACGTACCCGATGGCCAGGTGGGTGAGGACGGCGGGCACGAACCCGGCGACGGCCGCGAGCGCCAGCGTCCACCACACCCACGCCTCACCGCGCCGCCATCCCCAGGCGCTCAGCAGGGTGATCGCCGCCGCGGCGGCCAGCAGCGCCCCGCCGAACCCGGCCCTGTCGTGCGCGATGAACGGCAGCAGCCGCGTCCCGGCCGCCCGCAACGTGTCCGGCCCGGTTCCCAGGTACGCCAGGTCGCTCGGGACGAAGACGCCGCCGAGGCCGACGGCCGACACGGCCACGCCGCCGACGAACAGCCCGATCCCGGTGATCACCATGAGGAGCTGGCCGGTGAGCGCCCGTCGGCGTTCGGGTTCGGGTCCGTCCGGGCGGGAGGTCCATCGCGGGCGCTCCCCGGGTCGCCGGGCCGCGGCCAGGAACATGGGGAGGAGCACGACGGCCAGCGCCGTGTGCAGCGGCTCCACGTACCCGTGGGTGAAGAGGTAGGGCACGGCGGCGAACCCGACCGCCCCCGAGACCAGGTACGCCTCGCGCGCCCACGGCCATCCGCGGCGCATGCCCCCGGCGGCGAGTCCGATGTAGAGCACGCCGATCGCCACCATGGTGCCCGCCAGCGTGATCCGGTCGTGGCGCAGGAAGTGGACGAGGTGGTGGTTGATCGCGTGCAACGCCTCCTGGTCCATGTCGAGGAAGGCGCGGTCGTACCAGAGCAGCACCGGCCCGAACGCGACCGCCGCGGCGACGAGCCCGGCGACCGCCATGACCACGCCACTCACCAGCCCCCACCACCAGGCGGGCCACCGGCGGGGGTCACGCCCGGCGGCCCACAGCGAGGGGGCCGGGGCTGTGGGGGTCGCCGCCTCCATCACCCGCCCGAACCACCCGGGGCCCGCCTCGATCAGCAGCGCCGGCGTGGCGAGCACGACCTTGCCGGGATCAGCCAGAACCCGGGCCACCGCTCCCACGGCCGGAACAGCGGGCAACACGACGCCCCCGCAGGCCGCCGACCGCTTCGTGTCGTGCTCGGGGAGGGTCTGCGTCACGTCGGGCTCCGGGCGGTGCTGCGCCACGGCGCACCCTGGAAGGGGCTGCGCCACATCGGGCTCCAAGCGGTGCTGCCCCTCGTCGTCCGTCGGCAGGATGGCGTCCACGTGTGCTGCCAGGGCGGCGGTCACGGCCGGGTCCCCCGTGCGGACCAGCAGCGGCACCTGCCTGCCCGCCGCCGCCTGCCGTACCAGCGGCACGTCCGCGAGCCCGACCGGCTCCACCAGGATGAGCCCAGCCCCGAGCGGCGGCAGGGCGCGTACGGCGTCCCGGGCCACCTCCGGCGGCACCGCCGCGCCCAGTCGCGTGCGCACCGCCACCCCGCCTAAGGTGCCCGACAGGTGCGCGGGCGGGTGCCGGTGCCCGAGCAACCGCGCGATCGCCCGCCCGCCGCCGGGCAGCGACCCCGCCCAGGCCAGCGTCCGCAGTGCCACCCGCCGCGACCGTCGCACGCCCAGCAGCGCCCCCGCGATCCCCCGCAGCGGCTGGTACGTCCAATCAGGCATCGCTCCCCGGCCCTCCGTCCCGCCTTCCGTGCGGCATTCCATTGAGCTCGGGCGCCGGGTCGGCGCCCCGTTCCGCGGGCTCGGGCGGCGTCCAGCCGAGGACGGGGTCCATCGAGCGCAGCAGCAGCCCGGGCGGTACCAGGCGGGCGGCGAGGTTCCGTGACCATGCTCCCGGCTCCCACGACATCAGGGACGCCGCCCCAAGCCGGGCCGACCGGCGCACGATCGCCTGGGTACGGGGCCGCCGCACCCGGTCATAGCGGGCGAGCGCCACGTCCACGTCGCGGTCCGAACGCAGGCAGGCGGCCAGCGTGACCGCGTCCTCCAGCGCCGTGCCCGCCCCCTGCCCCAGCGCCGGGTCCATCGCGTGCGCCGCGTCCCCCAGCAGCGCCACCCTCCCCCGTACGTACGTGGCCAGCGGCGGCATCGCGTACACGTCGTGCCGTAGCACGGCGTCCTCGGGCACGACCGCCAGCATCTCGGGCACCGGATCGGGCCAGCCGCCGAACCTGCGCACGAGCCCCGCGTACGCGTCCTCCTCGCCGCCTTCGGGCACACGGGCCGCCGCGAAGCAGTAGAACCGCCCGCCCGGCAGCGCGGCGAACCCGAAGCGCTCCCCTCGCCCCCAGAACAGCGCCCCTTCGGTGCCTCGCCCGCCCAGCGGCTCGGTCACCGCCCGCCACGCCGTGCACCCGGCATACCGGGGCGCCCGAGCCTCCGGCCACCCCTGCCCCCGCACCTGGCTGCGGATCCCATCAGCCCCCACCACCAGGTCCGCCCGCACCCACCCGTCCCGGTGCTCGACCGCCGCCCCGTCACCGTCCGCCCGCATCCGCCCGGCCCCGTGCTCGGCCAGTGCCCCCTCGCTGTCCTCCCTCGCCCGCGCGTCCCGATACTCGATCACCACCCCGTCACCGTCCGCCCGTACGGCTCGCACCTCGCTGCCGGGCCGCAGCAGGTCCGCCGGCAGTGCCGACACGAGCACCCGCACCAGCTCGGCCCGGTGCACCATGAGCAGCGGCCACCCGTGCCGCCGGGCGACGTCGGCGTTGTCGGTCCTGGACAGCCATCGCCCGGCCAGGTCCCGCACCCCGCCCACGGTCTCCACCCCGGCGATCGCCCGTACCTGCTCGGCCAGGCCCAGCGCGGCGAGGGCACGGGTGGCGTTCGGCCAGAGCGCCAGCCCCGCCCCGATCTCGCCGAACTCGGCGGCCCGTTCCAGCACGGTCACCCGCCACCCGATCCGGTGCAGCGCGATCGCCGCCGCCAGCCCCCCGATCCCCCCACCGACCACGACCGCAGCAGGCACGACCCGCACCCCCGACATCCACTTTTGAGCGACTGCTTAATCAGACCATAGACCGATTTAAGCGATCGCTCAACTGCCCCAGGCAGCGCCCCGACAGCGCGGCGGGGAGCGCGGTCGATGGTGACCGCGCTCCCCGAGAGGTCAGATCCCGTCAGTGGGGCAGCAGGATCTTGTCGACGATGTAGAGCGTGGCGTTCTTCGTCGTCACGCCACCACAGACGATCTTGGCGTCGTTGATGGTGAGGTTGTCACCGGAGCCCTTCACGGTCAGGGACCCGCCCTGCATGGTCTTGAGCGTGGCGCCCTCGACCAGGTCGGACGGCGCCTTCTTGCCCGTCACCACGTGGTAGGACAGCAGCTTGGTCAGCGCTTCCTTGTTGGCCATGAGCTTGTCCTGGGCTTCCTTCGGGATCGCGTCGAACGCCTTGTCGTCCGGCGCGAAGACCGTGATGTCGGTGGCGGAGTCCAGTTTCTCCTCGAGCCCGGCCTTCTTCACGGCCTCCGACAACTTGGACAGCTGGGAGAGCGAGGAGATGGCGGTGCCGACCGGCTGGTCCGCGACCTCGGCCAGGTTGCCCTCGATCGCGGAGCAGCCGGGTCCGGACGGGCTGGCGGCGGCGGTGGCGGTCGGCGAGGGCGACATTTCCGGAGAAGTGGGCGACATCTCTGGCGAAGTCGGTGACATCTCCGGAGAAGTGGGCGACATCTCCGGCGTGGAGGTCGTTTCCTCCGGCGACGGCACCGGCGTACGTGTGTGGACAGCTGCGCCGGCGGTACCAGTGGCACCGGCGGCCAGCGCCAGCGCCGCCGCGAGAAGCACTCGTTTCACTGTGATCCCCCCGAGTTCGGAATGCCGCGGCGGGCGAACCTGCCACGGCTCGAACGCAGCCCCGGGCTCGCACCCCGGCTGCCTCTCCAGTGTGGGCAGCCATCGAGAACACGGGAGTTACATTTCACCCAAAAAGCCACAAAAGCCGTACACCATAACTTTGACCGCCACATCTCGGCGCAGGTTTGGAACGCGCCGGGCCCGGCCCGCCGGGGCCCGGCGACCCGGGAACCCTTTAAGGTGCGTTCAGATCACCGGGCTGTCCAGCCGGAGGTCGTGCGGGCTGAGGGCGCGGTGGCGTTCGGTGGCGTAGAAGGTTCCGGCGAGCCCGATGAGGAGCCATACGACGAGGTGCGCCAGCCCGCCGGCCAGGTCGCCGCCCGCGCCGGTGGCGATGGCGCGCAGGGCGATGATCGCGCCGTGCGTGGGCAGCAGCGGTTCGGCCGCCGCGAGCGGGGCGGGGATCGACGACAGCGCGCCGGTGGCGACGGTCAGCACGAGGACCGCGACGGACAGCAGGCGGCCCGAACGCCGCAGTACGGCGGCCGCGGCCTGGCAGAGCGCGGTGAAGGCGAGCGCGGCCAGCAGGGTCACGGCGAGGAACGCCAGGCGACCGGTCAGGTCGAGCCCGAGGAAGGGGGCCAGTCCGAGGCCGAGGAGCGCGCCGGTGACGACCGCGACGACCGTCCCGGGGATCAGCGCCCGCCCGGCCAGCCGCCAGGTGGGCAGGCGGCTGGTCAGCGCCGACGCCGGGACCGCGCCAATGACGAGGTAGGTCGCCAGCGCACCGGCCCAGAGCGCGAGCACCAGGAAGAACGTGCCCGCGATCGGGCCGAGGTCGCCGGTCGCGGAGGCGGGCGCCAGCACGGGGGTGGCGGCGACCTTGGACAGGTGCTCGCGTTCGGTGCTGGTGTAGGCGGGCACCTCGCCGAGGCCGTCGGTGAGCCCCTTGGCCAGGGTGGTGGCGCCGTCGTCGGCCTTCGCGGCGCCGCCGCTGAGCCGGTCGGCGCCGGAGGCGAGGTCGCCGGCGCCCTTGTGGGCCTGCGCGGTTCCGGCGGCCACCTGCTGGGCGCCGGTGTTCAGGCGGGTGGCGCCGGCGGCCAGCGAGGTGCCGCCCCGGGAGAGCTGCCCGGCTCCGGCGGACAGCTGCCGGGCGCCCTTGTCCGCGGCCTTGATGCCGGTGTCGAGCTGCCGCGCCCCCGTGGCGGCCGAGGCGATGCCACTGGCGAGGGTCTTGGACCGGGTGGCGAGCTGGGCGGTGCCGTCGGCGACCTGCTCGGCGCCCGAGGCGAGGGTGTTCAGCGACTGCTTGATCTCGCCCGCCGCGCTCCTGGCGCGGGACTTCATGCCGTCGATGTCGCCGGCGACGGCGGAGAGCCGGTCGGAGGCCCGGGCCAGGCTCTCGCAGAACTGCTGGTCAGTGCCGCCAGAACCGGCATCGGCGCGGCATCGGGCGGACAGGCGGGCGAGGTCGTTCGTGGCGTCGGTGGCCGAGGGGACGCCGTCGATGGCGGTGACGATCCGGTCGGCGACCGGGGTGACGGTGTCGGCGAGTCGCCGGTTGCCGTCCGCGACCTGGCGGGCGCCGTCGGCGAGGCGGCGGGTGAGGGCGGGGAGCTGCTTGGTGTCGCGGGCGGCCTTGGACAGGCCCCCGGCCAGGCGGTGCGACCCGTCGGCCAGGCGCCCGGTCCCGTCGGCGAGCTTGGTGGCGCCGGTGGCCAGCTGACCGGCGGCCGTGGCCAGCCGGGTCGAGCCCTGGGCGATCGCGCCGGTGCCCTGGGCCACCTGGGTGGCGCCGGAGCGCAGGTCGTTCAGCCCGGCGACGAGCCCGCGGGCGCCGCCGGCGAGGCGGCGGGTGCCCGTCGCCAGGTCGCCGGTGCCGTCGGCGAGCCGGTCCGCGCCGTCGGCGGCCTTGCCCATCTGCTCGTGGAGGGTGGTGAAGCCGACGTACACGTTGTCGAGGTAGGTCTCGACGACCTGGGTGTTGAGGGTGCGTACGGCGGCGTCGGCCACGTCCTGGCTGACGGACGCGTCGGCCAGGGCCGCCTCCGGAGAGGTCTCGACCTCCAGGGTGGCCTGCGTCGCCTCCAGCGGCCGGCCGGTGGCCGAGGACGTGGCCCGCTCCGAGAACGTACGGGGCACGGTGACGGACGCGGCGTACGTGCCGTCCCGCAGTCCCTTGCCGGCGTCCTCGGTGTCGGTCAGCACCCACTCGTACCGTTTGTCCTCGCCGTGGACGAGCTCGGCGGCGAGCTGGCGGCCGAGCGGGACGAGCCGCCCGTCGACGGTCACCGGCTCGTCGAGGTTGACCACCGCGGCCTTGGCCGCGCCGTGGCTGCTCGACGGCGACCAGAACGCCCAGGTCAGCAGGCCCGCGACGAGGGCGGGGACGAGGAGGAGGGCGAGCCAGGTCCACCGCCTGGACGTTCCCGGGAACGCGTCGTCGAGGACGCGGGACAGCGAGGCGAGCATCAGCGAACTCCGGCAGTAGCGCGGTCGAGGGACAGGTCGGTGACGGCGTCCGGGGGCAGCAGGTCGCGTACGAGCGCCGGGTCCTGGCAGGACACCACGGCGGCGGCCGGGCCGGAGTCCGGCAGCCGGGCGAGCAGCCGGGCCAGTTCGGCGCGCTGATCGGTGCGTACGACGGCGTCGAGGTTCTCCAGCACGACCAGGCGCGCGCCGTTCGCGAGGGCGGCACGCGCGTCACCGGCCGGGTCCCTCGCCTCGCGGCAGGGGATGAGGGCCACCGCCCGCCGGGCCGCGCGGGCGTGCTGGGGGAGGATGTGGCCGCACACCTTGAGGTCGCCCTCCAGGGCGGGCACCCGGCCGGCGAGGGCGTGCAGCAGCGCGGACGCGCCGGGGCCGTGGACGCGCAGGACCTGCCCGGGCAGCAGGTGGATCGACACGCCGGAGA
Source organism: Nonomuraea jabiensis (assembly GCF_014204795.1). Lineage (GTDB taxonomy): Bacteria > Actinomycetota > Actinomycetes > Streptosporangiales > Streptosporangiaceae > Nonomuraea > Nonomuraea jabiensis. Next base: position 11,107,020 of record NZ_JACHMB010000001.1, read on the forward strand.
AGACGTCGGCGCCGCGCAGGTCGCGTACGCGCAGGCCCTCGGCGCTGACCAGCTCCGGCGAGCCGGGCGCGGGCCAGCCGGCCAGGCGCAGCTCGCGGGCCAGCCCCTCCCCCTCGGCGTCGAAGACCGGCAGCCGGCGATCCAGCCCGCCGGGCAGCCACCACGCGCGGTGGCCGAGCAGCGCGAGCACCGCCGGCACCAGCGTCATGCGGACGATGAAGGCGTCCACGAACACGCCCACGGCCAGGCTGAAGGCGATCGGCTTGATCGTGGCGCTGCCCTCGGGCACGAACGCGGCGAAGACCGCGAACATGATGACCGCCGCGGCCACCACCACCGTCGAGGCCGACACGAAGCCGGACTCGATGGCCCGGTGCGGGTCGCGGTGGTGGACGTACTCCTCCCGCATCCGCGACAGCAGGAACACCTCGTAGTCCATGGCCAGCCCGAACAGCACGCCCATCAGGATGATCGGCAGGAAGCTGATCACGCTGCCGGTGTGCTGCACGCCGAGCGCCTGCGCCAGGTGGCCCTGCTGGAAGACGAACGACGTGGCCCCGAACGCCGCGCCCACCGACAGCAGGTATCCCAGCGCGGCCTTGACCGGCACCGCGATCGAGCGGAACACCATGGCCAGCAGCACCAGCGACAGCCCCACGACGACGGCCCCGAACGGCAGCAGCGCCCCGGCCAGCCGCGCCGAGACGTCGATGCCCACGGCGGTGAACCCGGTGACGGCGGTGGCGACCCCGTAGGTCCGCCGGAAGTGCTCCGCGCGATCGCGCAGGCGCTGGACGAGGGCCTCGGTCTGCGGCGAGTCGCCGGGCGAGTCCGGGACGACCTGGATGATGGCGGTGTCGCCCTTGCGGTTGGGCGTGGCGACCGGGACCGCCGCGACGCCGTCCAGGCGCTCGATCTCCGCGGCGATCTTGTCGGTGACGCCGACGGGGTCCGTGGTGTCCAGGACGTCGACGGAGACGACCAGCGGCGCGTTGTAGCCGGGCCCGAAATGCCGGGCGATGGCGTCGAAGGTGTCGCGGGCGGGCGTGCCGGGCGCCTCGGTACCGCTGTTGGGCAGTGCGAGGCGCAGGTCCGCGGCGGGCAGCGCGCACAGCCCGAGCGCGGCGACGACCACGACGATCGTCACGATCGGCGATCTGGTGGCCAGGCGCACCCAGCGGCGGCTCAGCGGCACCCGTTCCCTGCCGGGGCGGCGGCGCCGGGGCCGGGGGCGCAGGCGTTCGCCCGCGACGGCCAGCAGGGCGGGCGTGGCCGTGACGGCGACGGCCACCGCGACGCACACCGAGAACGCCGCCGCGACCCCCATCGTGGTCAGGAACGGGATGCCGGCCACCGCCAGCCCCAGCAGCGCGATCACCACGGTGATCCCGGCGAAGACGACGGCCGACCCGGCGGTCGCGGTGGCGCGGGCGATCGACTCCTCGACCTCCAGCCCTTCGCCGAGCTGGTCCCGGTGGCGGGAGAGGATGAACAGCGCGTAGTCGATGCCCACCGCCAGCCCGAGCATGACCGCCAGCATGGGCGCGGTCGAGGAGATGGGCGTGACCACCGTGGCCGCGAAGATCAGGGCGACCGCGACGGCGACCCCGAACACCGCGGTCACCATCGGCATCGCGGCCGCGACCAGGGAGCGGAAGACGAGGAAGAGCACGAGGAAGGCGATGACCAGGCCGATGCCCTCGGTGGGGCTGAGCTTCGGCACCGCGTTGGAGAAGGCGTCCCCGCCGACGTGGACGGTCGCGCCCGCGCCGATGCGCCGCTCCAGCCCCGCGCCGATGTCCTGGAGCCGCTGCTTGGTGGCGGGGGTGGTCTCCGCCTGTGGGACGTCGAGAGGGATCGCGATGATGGCGGCCCTGCCGTCGGCGGAGACGGCGTTCTTGACGTTCTCGGCGTACGGGCTGGTCACCAGCGCGACCTGGTCGAGCCGTTCGATGTCCCGTACGGCCGACTCCACCGCGCTCCTGACGGCGGGCACGTCGGTGCGGGCGCCCTGCGGCAGCACGACCACCATCCGCGCCGACGTGCCGCTGACCTCGGGGAAGACGTGGGAGAGATGGTCGAGGGCGTCCTGCGACTGCGAGCCGGGGATCGTGAAGGCGTCGTCGGTTCCCTGCTGCAGCAGGCCCATCAAGCCACCGGCCAGCGCCAGCGCCAGCAGCCAGGCCCCTAGGACGACGATCCGGGCACGTGCGGCACTTCGGCCGAGTCTGTACAGAAAGGACGACACGGGTGGGCACAGTAGTTACTTGCACATCAATGTGCAAGTTTGGTGGTGATGAGAGGCGATAGGGTGCAGCGATGACGCGAGACGCGACGGCACAACCGCGGCGAAGCCACGCCCGCGCCAACCGGGCCCGCATCCTGGCCGTCGCCCGGCAGGAGCTGAGCGCCAACCCCGAGGCCACGATCGAGGAGATCGCGCGGGCCGCCGGGGTCGTCCGTCGCACGCTGTACGCGCACTTCCCCGGCCGTACGGCACTGCTGGAGGCCATCGCGGACGAGGGCGCCGAAGCCCTGCGCGGAGCCCTGGCCGCGGCGGCGGTGCCCGCCGACTCCCCCGAGCAGGCGCTGGCCCGCCACACCCTGGAGCTCTGGCGGGTCGGCGACCGGTACCGGACGCTGCTCGCCCTGGGCCGCCAGTGCTTCGGCGACGCCTGGTTCGCGGACCTGACGGACCCGGCGCGGCGCGACGCCGTCGCGATCGTCCGGCGCGGGCAGGCCGACGGCGTCTTCCACGACCACCTGCCCGCCGAGGTGCTCGCGTCCGCCCTCGGCGCCCTGATGCTGTCGCTGCTGGAGAGCGTCAACGCCGGCCTGTGGGAGGACTCCGGGCCGGGCGCGGCCACCGCGATCCTGATCGGGGCGGGGGTGGCCCCCGAGCGCGCGGCCGGTGTGGCGGCCGGGCTGGCGCGTTGAGAGACGGCCCGGCGCTACCGGGCTCCCGGGGGTCGAACGGGTAGCGTGGACGGATGAGCAAGTCGTTCCTGGAGCCGGCGGAGTGGTACGCGACGCTTCCGGCGTTCTACGCCTCGGCGTGCGTGCTGCTCACGGACACCGAGGACCGGGTCCTCATGGTCAAGCCCAACTACCGGCCGCACTGGTCGATCCCCGGCGGCATCATGGAGGCCGACGAGCTCCCCCACGAGTGCGCCGCCCGCGAGATCGAGGAGGAGCTCGGGCTGCGCGTGGCGGTGGGCGGGCTCCTGGTGGTGGACTGGGTGCTGCCGATGGGCGACCGGCCGCAGAGCATGGTCAACTTCCTGTTCGACGGCGGCACGGTCACGGACCCGGGCCAGATCGTCCTGCAGGTCTCTGAGCTCGACGACTTCGGCTTCTTCTCCTGGGACGAGGCGGCCCGGCTGCTCCCCGCCACCGGCACCGCCCGCCTCCCGGCGGCCCGGCGGGCACGTGCGGACGCCCGCACCGTCTACCTGCCCTTCACCCCTCAGTAGCCCCCTCGGCACGCCCCTGGTTGCGTTCCGCACGCCCGCTTACCTAGGAGTCCTAGGAAATAGGCTAGTATCCCTAGGAGCGATCGAAAGGGGATCATCATGGCCACGCTGGACGTACCAGGCGCCAGGCTCTACTACGAGGTGAGCGGCGATGGACCCGCGCTCCTGCTGCTGCCGGGCGGCGGCGGTGACGCGGCGATCTTCGACGCGCTGGCCGGCCCGCTCGCCGAGCACTTCACGCTCGTCACCCTCGACCCGCGCGGCTACTCGCGCAGCCGCCTCGACGGGCCGGCCGTGGACCAGCGGGTCGAGGTGCAGAGCGAGGACGCCCGCCGGCTGCTCGACGCCGTCACCCCCGACCGCCCCGCCTACGTCTTCGGCGGCAGCAGCGGCGCCATCGTCGGCCTCGACCTGCTCGCCCGGCACCCCGGGCGGGTGCGCCGCCTGGTCGCCCACGAGCCGCCGTGCTTCGCCGTCCTCCCCGACGCCCCCGCGCAGCTGGCCTTCGTCGAGGAGGTGCACCGCCTCTTCCGCGAGCAGGGGCTCGCGGCGGCGTCCGCCCGGTTCATGGAGGGCATCGGCGGCACCCTCCGGCCGCTGCCGGACCCGGCCTCACTGCCGCCCCGGGCCGCCGAGATGATGACCCGGCTGATGAACAACGCTCCGATCATGATGGAGCATGAGTTGCGGCAGTTCACGTCCTACGTCCCCGACCTGGCCGCGCTCGGCCGCGTCGCCGACCGGCTGGTCCTGGCCGCCGGGCGCGAGACCAGGGGGCACCTGCCGTACCGGCCCGCCGCGCTGCTGGCGGAGCGGCTCGGGCTGGGGCTGGTCGAGTTCCCGGGCGGGCACAGCTTCACCGACGCCCCGGAGGAGTTCGCCAAGCAGCTGGTCGAGGCGCTCACCGCCCCCTGACCGGGACTCTCAGGCGCCGGCCGCCTCGCGCATCAGCTCGGCCGAGGCCATGGGGTTGCCGTAGTCGCGCGAGTGCACGATGAGCCCGTCCCGCACCGTCACGATCATGACGTACGTGACGGCGAACGGCCTGCCGGTGGCCGTGACGGACCCGTGCAGGGTGAACTCGGCCACCACCACGTCCGGGTCCGCCGTCTCCAGCAGGTTGACCGCGTCCGCGCGCTCGAACCGCCACAGCCCCTTCACCGCCTCGACCCTGGCACGCAGGAGGTCGCTGCCGACCGAGCGCGTGGGCACGCCCGGCGGGGCGAACGGGATCTCGATGACCACGTCCGGCGCGTACAGAGCCAGCATCGCCTCGTGGTCGCCGGCCGCCGAGACCTCGATCAGCCGCGCGGCGACCTCCTTGGCGCTCCCGGGCCGTACGGGCGCGAGCGCGGCCGCCAGCTCGGGCAGCATGCCGACGGCTTCGGCGGCGCCCACGGCGTTGGGATAGTCGAGGTAGGAGACCACCGCGCCGTCGCGGACGCGGATCACCCCGAGGGAGGAGGCGAACCGGAACGGCGTGCCGCCGGCGCTGCCCTCCGGCTCGAACTCGACGACGGCCACCTCCGGGTCGGTGGTCTCGTAGACGGTGGTGTGGACGTCGTCGAAGCTCAGCAGCCGCGCGATCCCCTCGGAGGCGCCCTGTTTCATGTGCTGGCGGATGGCTTGTACGCCTTCGAACCGGCGCGGCTGCCCGGGCATCCCGAACCGCAGCTCATAGACGGCGTCGCCGGCGAACACGGCGGTGAAGGCGTCGGCGTCCCTGCTCGCCAGGGCCTGGCGCAGGTGCTCGACGACCGCCTGAAGGTTCGTGGACATGGTGAATCCCCTCGGAGAGAACGGAATAGAATCGGAACGCACGCCCCGTTTCAGGACTGGACGATACGGAACGCGCGCCCCGTTTGTCTAGAAGGGAGCCATCGATGCCGCCGGACAAGCCGCTGCGCGCCGACGCCCGCCGCAACCGCGCCCGCGTGCTGCAAGCCGCCGAGGCCGCGTTCTCGGCCGAGGGCATGGCGGTGCCGCTGGACGAGATCGCCCGGCGGGCGGGCGTCGGCGCCGGCACGGTCTACCGGCACTTCCCCTCCAAGGAGGCGCTGTTCGAGGCCGTGATCCACGACCGGATCAGGCAGTTCGCCGACGAGGCCCGCGCGCTCTCGGCGGCGGAGCGGCCCGGCGAGGAGTTCCTGGCGTTCCTGGGCCGGGTGATCGATCAGGCGATGCTCAACAAGGCGCTGTGCGACGCCCTGGAGGCCGCCGGATCGCCGGTCACGCCTGCCGACGGCGTCCAGCGCGACGTGTGGGAGGCCTTCGGCGCCCTGCTGGGCGCCGCCCAGCGCGCCGGCGCCGTCCGCGCCGACGTGGACGTCTCCGACCTGCGGGCCCTGCTGGCGGGGGCGCTCGCCATGGAACGGCACGCCCGCGACAGCGCCCGCCCCGCCGGCCGGCTGACCGCGCTCCTGCTGGACGCCCTGCTCCCCCGCGCCTGACCCCGCGGAAAGATGGACGCGGCGGGGGCGCGCGGGGCATCCTGCCTGCCCACCGGACGGTGCTGGACGGCGGCTGGAACATCGCCGACTGCGTCGCCCGCTCCTACGACGTCAAGGGCATGCACATCGGCACCGTCGCCGCCGGGCTCACCTTCCACGCGGACGCGGCCGCCATGGTCCCGCACTGCGACGTGGTGACCGTCAACCCGCCGCTCCACCCGCAGACCGAGGGGCTGTTCGGCGACGAGCTGATCGGCTCGATGAAGCGGGCCGGGGATCAGGGCTCCAGGCCCTTGCGGAGCAGCAGCCACGCCCTGTCGGCGGTCTCGCGCCGCAGGTCCGCGGGTATCTTGGCGAGCAGTCCCGCGATCATGCCCAGAGCCGTCACGAGATCCTCGGCCGTGACGTGCTCGCGTACGCGGCCGGCCGCCCGCGCCCTCGCCAGGGGCCTCTCCAGCAGCTCCTCCACCTGGTAACGCAGGCGCATGATGCGCGGGTCCGTGGCGCTGACCATCGCGATGAACGCCGTCGAGGCGATGGCCTGCTCGGTGGTCAGCGCCAGCACGTCGTCGAGCGTGGCCTCGGGGTCGGTGGCCAGCGCCTCCAGCGCCTTGATGCCCTCGTCGAACACGGCCAGCGCGAGGCTGACGCGGTCGGGGAAGTGCCGGTACAGGCTGCCCTGGCCGACCCCGGCCGCCCGCGCGATCGAGGTGAGCGGCGCGTCGAAGCCGTCAGTGGCGAACAGCTCACGGGCCGCCGCGATCAGCGCCGCGCGGTTCTCGGCGGCGGCGCTGGGGCCTCTGTTGGGTCGACGCATGTTGGCCATAGGAGTACGGTAGCAACCGGACGATGCAGTCCGGTTGCCGCCGCATGTCACCCCCACGGCCTGGGCCCGCATCGCCAGATCGCGACGTCGCCGTTTCCGTACGCTTTCGAGGAGATACCGCATGACGCAGAGCGAGCAGGTCCTGAGCTATCCGATCCCGAGCGAGGCGGCGCTGGAGCCGCCCGCCGAATGGGCGGAGCTGCGTGGGAAGTGCCCGGTCGCCCGGGTCACGCTGCCCAGCGGCGACGAGGCCACGCTGCTCACCAGGTACGAGGACGTCAAGCAGGTGCTGGCCGACCCGCGCTTCACCCGCCTGCTGAACGCGCCCGACGCGGCCCGGCTGTCGGCCAACGACGACGGCGGGCTGTTCAGCAGCGAGATGGCGGCGGTCATCCCGGACAGCGGGGAGCCGCACCAGCGGTGGCGGCGCCTGGTCGGCAAGTACTTCACCGCCAAGCGCATGGCCGCCCTGCGGCCCGCCATGGCGCAGATGGCCGAGCAGCTCATCGACGACATGGTCGAGCGCGGCGCCCCCGGCGACCTCAAGGCGGCCCTGGGCTTCCCCCTGCCCGTGTACGTGATCTGCGACCTGCTCGGCGTGCCCGCCTCCGACCGGGACCGCTTCGCCCACTGGTCCGACAGCCTGCTCAACCTGTCCAAGTTCACCCAGGAGGAGACCGACGCCTCGCTGGCCGAGTTCATCCAGTACATGTCCGAGCACGTGGCCGCCAAGCGGGCGACGCCGGGCGACGACCTGCTCAGCGAGCTGATCGAGGCGAGCGCCGCCGAGGGCGAGGGCCTGACGGACGTGGAGCTGCTGGCCACCGGGATGGGGCTGCTCGTGGCCGGCCACGAGACCACCGCCAACATGATCGGCAAGATGGTGGGGATGCTGCTGTCCGACCGCACTCGCTGGGAGCGGCTGCTGGCCGACCCCTCGCTGGTGCGTACGGCGGTGGAGGAGGCGCTGCGCTTCGACGCCAACTCCGGCTTCGGCCTGCCCCGCTACCTGAAGGAGGAGACCGAGGTCAGCGGCACGGTGCTGCCCCGCGGCACCACCGTGATCTGCAGCATGGCCGCCGCCAACCGCGACGAGAGCGTCTTCGACGCGGCCGCCGAGATGGACCTGACCCGCAGCCCGAACCCGCACCTGGCCTTCGGCTCCGGCTCCCACTCCTGCCTCGGCCAGTCCCTGGCCCGCACCGAGCTGCAGGTCGTCCTGGAGGTGCTGCTGCGCAAGCTGCCCACCCTGGAGCTGGCCGTGCCGGTGGAGGAGCTGCACCGGGTGGAGGGCCTCGTGGTCGGCGGCCTGCGCCAGGTCCCGGTCCGCTGGTGAGGAGGAGTCGCAGATGAAGATCGTCGTGGACGAGGCCAAGTGCTGCGGCGCGGGCCAGTGCGTGCTGATCGCGCCCGACGTGTTCGACCAGAACGAGGACGACGGCATCGTCATCCTGCTCGAGGCCGAGCCCGCCGCGCACCTGCACGCCGCCGTACGTGAGGCCGCCGCCGTCTGCCCGGCGGCCGCCATCCAGGTGGACGAAGACGCCTGAGCCCGTGACCGCGCCCGCCCGCGCGGGCGGGCGCGGTCACCGGAGCTGCGTCAGTCCATGAGACCGAGCTGCCGGCCGGCCCGCAGGGCCAGCCAGACCTCCGCGAACGCTGCCGTGGACGTCAGGTCGCGGCCCGTCAGCTCGGCGAACCTGCGCAGGCGGTAGGCCAGGGTGTTGGGATGGATGTGCAGCGCGGTCGCGGCGTCCTCGGTGCGCCGGTCGCGCTCCATCCAGGTACGCACGGACGTCAGGAGCTGGGACCCGTGCGCGGAGTCGTAGGCGAGCGCCTTGCCGAGCACGTTCTCCACCAGCGCGGTGAGCGCCCACGGGTCGTCGGGCAGCCACCGGCCGGTGGTGTCGTCGCCGTAGTGGACCAGCGCGCGCCCCGACTCGGACGCCGTGGAGGCCGCCCACACCGCCTCCCGCTTGGGGATCTGCATGGACTCCCCCGGCGGGAACGGCCTGCTCATGCCCGCCGCGACGCCCGGCAGCGCGGCGATCGCCGGGCCGAGGGCGGGCGAGCCGAGCACGTAGCGGTCGTCGCCCCGGCGCAGCATCAGGTGCGGCTCGTCGTCGAGCACCCGGTGGACGGCCTCGTCGGGCACGTTCCTGATCACGAGGAGGGCCAGCTCCGCCTCCACGGGGATGCCCATCCTGACCAGGCGCCGCCGCGCCGCGGCCGGGTCGAGGACGTCCTGGAGCAGCTCGGACAGGGTCTCGGCGCCCTGGCGGCGCAGCGTCTCGCGCTCGTTGCGGGCCATGGCCACCTGCAGGGCGGCCACCGTGGCGATGTGCTGCACCACGGCCAGGCCGGCGGGCCTGGCCCCCTGGCGCTCGAAGGCGACGAGGAAGCCCGCCGGACCACCCGGCGCGGGCACCGGCAGGACGAAACCGCCCGGGATGGTGGGCGGCGCCTCCGGCTCGGACGGCAGCACCGCGACGTCGGGCACCGGCACGCCCGGCAGCAGCGGCCGCCCCTGCGGCGTGCACAGATAGACCTCGTAGCCGGACAGCCGCTCCAGCCGCTTGAACAGCGTCGCGCTGTCGAGATCCTCGGCCGCCAGCCAGCGCAGCGCCCCGAACACCTGCAACTGGGCGCCGAGGCGCTGCCTGGCGTCCTCCTGCACGGCCGCGGCCACCTCCTGGGCGATCGCGATGAACGGCACCGCCAGCGGCACCTCCAGCACGGGCATCCCCCGCTCCTCGGCGGCCCGGATGAACGCGTCGTGCAGGGGCGGCACGTGGAGCTGCGCCGACAGGGCGAGCGCGGACACGCCCGCGTCGTCGAGCCGTTCGAGGTAGGCGCGCTGCTTGGCGGCCTGGCGCGGGATCGCGATCCCCGTCGTCATGATGACCTCCGCGCCGAGCAGCCAGGGCGTGGGGTCGTCGAGCTCGCTGACGTGCGCCCACGACACCGACCGCCCCAGCCCCGCCTCACCGGCCAGGAGCCGTAGCTGGAGGGCGGGAGAGCGCAGCAGGTCCTCCACGGACACCTTTGTGGTCACCCACAAAGGATAGGGCGCGTCTTGAGTGCTGCCCCGATTGAAGGTTGGGGGTGCGGCCTTCACACTCGGTAGTCATTCGCCCCTGTTCGGGAAGGCACGGCACGACATGAGAAGAGCACTTGCCATCACCCTCTTCACCGGATTGTCCCTCACCGGCTGCGCCGCGCCCGAGGAGACCACCACGGCGGCGGCCTCCAGGACCGAGATCGCGGCGGGCGCGAAGGACGAGGCCGTCGCCCGGCTGCTCCCGGCCGACATCCGGCAGGCCGGCAAGGTACGGGTGGCCTCCGGCGTCTCCTTCCCGCCCATGGAGTTCTTCGACACCGACAACAAGACCGTGCTCGGGTTCGACGCCGACCTGGGCAAGGCGCTCGGCGAGGTGCTGGGCGTGGAGTTCGCCTTCGAGAACGTCAGCTTCGACGGCATCATCGGCGGCCTCAACGCGGGCCGCTACGACCTCGGCCTGACCAGTATGCTCGACAAGAAGGAACGCCAGCAGCAGGTGGACTTCGTCGACTACCTCAAGTCGGGGTCGGCGCTCATGGTGGCCAAGGGCAACCCGCAGGGCGTCAAGGAGACCCTCGACATGTGCGGCAGGAAGGTCGCGGTCGAGAAGGCCGCGACCGGCGACCTGCTCGTGGACGACGTCACGAAGAAGTGCGCCGGGGCCGGGAAGCCGGCCGTGGAGAAGGTCCCCTTCCCCGACCAGGCGAGCGCCGTACAGGCCCTGCAGTCCGGGCGGGCCGACATGGTCGCCGCGCTCGACCTGACCCTGGCCTACAGCGTGAAGCAGGCTCCGCAGCAGTTCGAGGTCGCGGTGAGCGCGATCGACCCGCTCCCCGTCGGCATCCCGGTCCCGAAGAACAAGCCGCAGCTGCGTGACGCCGTTCAGGCCGCGCTGAAGAAGCTCATCGCGACCGGGACCTACGACCGGCTCCTGGCCAAGTGGAACCTGCAGGCGCAGGCGTTCAAGGACGCCGCGATCAACGCGGGCGCATGACCAGCGCCCGGGAGCACATGACCGAACTCGTTGAGGTCATCGATAAGCACAGCAGCTTGGTCATGAGACCGACGAAGGAGGGCTCATGACCGAGCCGATCGTGCCGCTGCGGCGGCCCGGCCGGTGGGTGGCCGCCGCGGTGCTCGCGGTGCTGGCCGCGATGGCGGTCAGCTTCGTGGTGACCACCCCGGCGCTCCGGCTCGACCTGGTGGCCGGCTACCTCTTCGAGCGGTCGATCATGCGCGGGCTGCTGCTCACGGTCGAGCTGACGGCGCTGGCCATGCTGGCGGGCGCCGTACTTGGCACCGGTCTGGCGATCATGCGGCTGTCGGACAATCCGCTGCTGCGCTGGGTCGCCGCCGCCTACGTCTGGCTCTTCCGCGGCACGCCCATCCTGGTCCAGCTGCTGTTCTGGTTCTTCCTGGGCGCGGTGATGCCGCGGATCAGCCTGGGCGTCCCCTTCGGCCCCGAGTTCTTCTCCACGCCGGTCAACGTGCTGATCACCCCGTTCACCGCGGCCATCCTCGGCCTCGGGCTGAACGAGGCGGCGTACATGGCCGAGATCGTCAGAGCGGGCATCGGCTCGGTCGACCACGGGCAGCGGGAGGCCGCCGAAGCGCTGGGCATGCGGCCCGCACTGGTCTACCGGCGCGTCATCCTGCCCCAGGCGGCCCGGGTGATCGTGCCGCCGACCGCCAACGAGACGATCTCGATGCTCAAGCTCACCTCCCTGGTGCTGGTCATCGGCCTACCGGACCTGCTCACCAGCGCCCAGCTGATCTACGGGCGCAACTTCCAGCAGATCCCGCTGCTGATCGTCGCCAGCCTCTGGTATCTCGTCCTGACCACGCTGCTGACCGTGGCCCAGTCACGGCTCGAACGACGGTTCGGAGGCCGGTCGTGAACGAACTGCTCGTCGCGAGGGGCGTGCGCAAGAGCTTCGGGAAGGTCGAGGTGCTCAAGGGCATCGACCTGACGGTCCACGCCGGCCAGGTGGTGTGCCTGCTCGGCCCGTCGGGCTCGGGCAAGTCGACCTTCCTGCGCTGCGTGAACCACCTCGAACGGCTCGACGCCGGGGAGATCTGGGTCGACGGCCACCTGGTCGGCTACCGCCGCTCGGGCGGCAGGAAGTACGAGATGCGCCCGCGCGAGGTGGCCGACCAGCGGCGGGACATCGGCATGGTGTTCCAGCGCTTCAACCTCTTCCCGCACCGCACCGCGCTGGAGAACGTCATGGAGGCGCCCACGTACGTGCTGGGCCGGCCCCGCGAGGCCGTCCGGCAGGAGGCGCTCGACCTGCTGCGGCGGGTCGGCCTGGAGGAGCGGGCCGGCCACCGCCCCGGCCAGTTGTCCGGCGGCCAGCAGCAGCGCGTGGCGATCGCGCGGGCCCTGGCCATGAAGCCCAAGCTGATGCTGTTCGACGAGCCGACCAGCGCGCTCGACCCCGAGCTCGTCGGCGAGGTCCTCGACGTGATGAAGGACCTGGCCGCAGCGGGGATGACGATGGTGGTGGTGACGCACGAGATCGGGTTCGCCCGCGAGGTGGCCGACCACGTCGTCTTCATGGACGACGGGCTGGTCGTCGAGGCGGGGCCGGCCGCCGAGCTGATCGCCCGGCCCCGGCACGAGCGGACCAGGGCCTTCCTGGCCAAGGTCCTCTGAACAGACGAAGGGATCCGACCATGTCACGGGGACAAACCGCGCGGACGGGCGGCGACCTGGTCGTCGAGTCGCTGGCCGCGCTCGGCGCGACCACGGTCTTCGGCGAGCCGGGGCAGCACGCGCTCGGCCTGTTCGACGCGCTGCGCCGTTCGGACCTGCGCTACGTGGGGTGCCGTACCGAGCTGAGCGTCGCGTTCGCGGCCGACGGCCACGCCCGCGCGACCGGCTCGGTCACGCCCTTCATCGTCTCCACCGGTCCGGGCGCGCTGGGCACCCTCCCCGCGCTCATGGAGTCCCGCGCGGCCGCCGTCCCCGTGCTGGCCGTCAGCAGCCAGATCCCCGCGGACGGGCTGGGCGGGCGGCGCAGGGGCTACCTGCACGAGCTGCCGGACCAGGCCGCGTCCTTCAGGGACGTCGTGAAGTCGGTCCACGTGGTGCGGACGGCCGGGCAGATCGCGCCGGCGCTGGCCGAGGCGTGGGAGCTCGCGCTGACCGCGCCCGCGGGCCCGGTGCTGGTGGAGATCCCGCAGGACGTGCTGCTCGCCGAGACCGGGATCCCGGCGGTGCGCGAGCTCCGGGTGGCGCCCAGACCGCTCGCCCCGCGGGCCGAGCTCGTCGCCGCGGCGGCCGACCTGCTGGTACGGGCGGGCAATCCGGTGATCCTGGCCGGCGGCGGGGTAGTGCGCGCCGGCGCCCAGGCGGCCCTGCTGGAGCTGGCCCAGGAGCTGGACGCGCCGGTCGCCACCACGTTCGGCGCGAAGGGCGCCTTTCCCTGGGAGCACCCGCTGTCGCTGCAGTCGTGGCTGGAGGACCGGCACCTGACGGCGTTCCTGGAGGAGGCCGACGTGCTGCTGGTCGTCGGCTCGGGGCTGGGGGAACTGTCCAGCAACTACCACACGATGCGGCCGCGGGGCCGCGTCGTGCAGATCGAGGCCGAGCTCGGCAAGCTGGAGTCCAACCATCCGGGGCTGGCCGTCCACGCGGACGCCCGGCTGGCGCTGGAGGAGCTGGCGCGGGCGGTGAAGGGCGCGCGTACCGGCCGGGACATGGCATCGGGCCGGCCGGGGGCCCAACCGGCGGCCCGGTCGGCGGTGCGTGATGTGCTCACGCGGGTCGCCGCGCGGCTGGACGCGCAGGACCTCGCGCTCGAACGGTCGCTGCTCGCGGCCGTCGACCGCGCGCTGCCGGAACGGGCGCCGAGCTTCTGGGACATGACGATCCTGGCGTACTGGGCCTGGTCCGCCTGGCCGCGCCCGATGGAGTCGGCGCAGGGCGCGGGCGGGCTCGGCTACGCGCTACCGGCCGCGCTCGGCGCGGCCGCCGCCACCGGCGGCCCGGTGCTCGCGGTCAGCGGCGACGGAGGGGCGATGTACGGCCTGGCCGAGCTGGCCACGCTCCACCAGCACCGCCTGGACGTGACCTGGCTGATCGTGGACGACGGCGGCTACGGCATCCTGCGCGAGTACATGACGGACGCGTTCGGCACCGCCACGGGGACCGAACTGGCCAGGCCGGACTTCGCCGCCCTCGCGGCGGCCTTCGGCGTGCCGGCCTGGCGCACCACACCGGAGGACCTGGAGAGCGACCTCGCGCGGGCGCTGCGGACCCCGGGGCCGAGCGTCGTCGTGCTGCCCGCGACGCTGCGCATGTTCGCCCCCACCCACCTGGCGGGCTAGCCCTTGCGGAAGGCGTCCGCGTGGTCCCGCGCCCACTGCTCGAACGTGCGCGGCGGCCGTCCGAGCACGTCCGCCACAGTCGGGTGGACGGTCGTCTCGTCGAGCGTGCCGTCCACGAAGAACTGGAAGAACGCGTCGACGTACTCGACCGGCATGCCCGCTTCCATCTCGGCGCGCGCCTGGCTGTTCGTCAGCCCTTCGCACCGCAGGTCCCGGCCCAGCACGCGGCCGAGGACGGCGACCTGGTCGGCGGGCAGCAGCGCGCGGGGGCCGGTCAGCTCGTGGATCCGGCCCTCGTGCTCGCCGCTCAGCAGCGCGCGGGCCGCGACGGCGGCGATGTCGTACGGGTCGACGGCCGCGACCGGCACGTCGGCGAACGGCACCCGCACCACGTCTCCGGCCTCGAGCTGCGGGAGCCAGCGCAGCGCGTTGGACATGAACGACCTGGGCCGCAGGAAGGTCCAGGCCAGGCCCGACTCGCGCACGGCCCGTTCGGAGAGCGTCATGTAGCGGGAGACGGCGTTCCCGAGGTCCTCCAGCGCGGCCGAGCCACCGGACAGGAGCACGACGTGCCGCACGCCCGCGTCGCGGGCCCGGGCCAGCAGCCCGGGCATGTCCGCGTAGCCCGGCATGAGGTACAGCCCCTGCACGCCGTCGAGCGCTTCGGCCAGGCTCTCGGGCTGGTTGAGGTCGCCCGTCACGGGCTCGGCGCCGGCCAGGAGGGCGGCGCGGCGCGGGTCGCGGACGAGCGCCCGGACCGGCCGGCCGGCCGAGGCCAGCGCGGCGACGAGTTCGGAGCCGACGTTGCCGGTGGCGCCGGTCACTAAGATCATGGCGCCAGACTATCGGGAGTCCCATCGCAGCCGAGCCGCTGCTCCGTACGGCGGCTCGTACGGCCCGTCGCGACGGTCGTCGGGCAGCGCCCGCACCCCGACAAGGCGCGCGAACCCGATATTTCGCGAGATCCACTCATTTGTCGGTCAGGGCCGCTAGGTTCGGCGCAACAACAGCGGCAGGGGCACGGAAACCCCTGCTCATTCGTGGTTTCATGCCCGGATTTCGGGTTTCTGGAAGGCGGGGACCGTTGGGTTGGCTGGCAGCGGGCGACGGGTACGAGGTCGCCCTGATAGAGGGCCGGGTGGCGGCGCGAGCCACCTCCGGCCGATCGGCGGGACGGCAGCTGAAATCGCTGCCGAAGGCGTTGCGTGATCACCCCGAGGTGGACCGGCTGCGCCGCTTCGCCGAGTGGCTCGACCGCCACGCCGCCGCGTGCGTGGCGCAGGCGGACCTGTGGATGGTGTCGTCACTGCCCGTGCCGACCGGGCTGCTGGCCCGGGTGTGGCCGGACGAGGCATGGCAGTCGGCGCTGCGCGACCTGGCCGTGGTCGGCGACGACCCCGACGAGGTCGGCTTCCTGCGCGACGCCACCGAGACGGGCGAGCTGCGGGTGGTCAACCTCGACGGCGAGACCGTACGGCTGTCGCCGCGCACGGTGACGCTGCCCCACCCGGTGCTGCTGCCCGACCTCGACGACCTGCGGGAGTTCGCCGCCGAGCTGGGCGTGGTCCAGAAGGTCGAGCAGATCCACCGCGCCACCTGGCGCAAGCCCGCCGACCTGGACGGCAAGGCGACGACCGTGACGGAGTTCTCCGGCGGCACGTACGACTCCCGCTTCGGCCTGGCCGCGCGGGCCACCACGCTCGGCTACCGGGTCACCGGCGGCTACGCCACCTGCCGCGTCCGCGACGCCGGGACCATCACCGAGGCGAGCGTCTGGATCGGCGAGCCGTACTGGGAGGACGAGGTGGGCACGGGCGGCCTGACCTGGCAGGACCTCGACGGCAGGACCCTGCCGCTGCGCGAGGTCGGCCCGGTGGCCTGGTCGGAGGGGATGCGGATGGCCGCGGCGCTGTACGCGGGGCGCAAGGTCGAGGAGGGCAAGGACGCATGAGCGAGCGAAGCGAGCGACCAATCGAACACAGCCGAGGCTCGCTCATGCGACCGACGAAGGAGGACGCATGAGCGAACAGTTGCTGAAGGCCGGTGCGATCCTGCCGCCGGACACCGAGAGCGCCGTCGAGGGCGCCGTGCCCATGACCGCCCGCCGCTACCGTCACCCCGCGCTCGACGACCGCGTGGTCGTGCGCCTGGTCGCGGGCGAGCTGGGCGCGGCCGAGGACCTGGCCGCCGGGTTCCTGGGCCTGGAGCCCGACGGTGAGCCCGCGGTGGTCGGGCTCGGGTCGAGGCGTTCGCTCGGGTTTCCCGAGTGGGTGCTGGTGCACCACCCCGGCGACGGGCAGCACGCGCTCGCCGTCGTCCCGGAGCTGGAGCGGATCGCCCGCCAGGCCAAGTCCAAGCCCAAGAACGCGCTCGACGGCTACCACGAGCTGGCCCGCCGGCTCGGCGCGTCCGTGCCGCACTTCCTGCCCACGTTCTACGAGCAGGCCGGGCGGGTGTTCATCGGCGTGGAGAACGCCACCTACGCCGCCCAGATGTTCTCCAGCGCCCGCAGGGCGGAGGCCGAGCACGGGCTGGAGGTCGACGAGGACCGGCTCGACGCGGTGTTCCTGGAGTTCGCGCTGGCGGGGGCGCTGCCGGTCAAGGTGCTGTCCGGTTACGCCAAGGAGCTGGCCGGCCGGGTGTCCGCCGACGAGGCGCTGCGCCGCTTCTCCCAGCTGTGCGTGCGGCGCACGGCGGGCGGCATGCCTCCCTCCGCCCAGATGGCCGGCGACCTGCGCCGCCTGGCCAGGGCGGCCGGCGTGGACGCCGACGCGACCGAGCAGTCGTACCTGCGCGAGCTGCTCGCCCTGCCCGCCACCCTGCGGGCCGCCACCGGCTGGTGGAAGGCCCACCGCGCGGCGATCGGGGCGCTGGGCGCGCGCGAGCCCGAGGTGCGCGCGACGCTGCTCGCCCTCATGCCGCAGAGCCACGACAACGACATGCCCGGTATGTGGCTGGACGTCCTCGAGGCGGCGGGCGCCCTCGACGAGCTCGTCTCGGGCCAGGCGCCCGAGGACGGCGTGTCCGGATGGCTCCGGCGCTTCCTCACCACCCGCAACGGCACCTGGGGCCTGCCGCCGCGGCTGCCGGTCCTCTACTCGCTGGTCGAGCGGGCCGCCGACCGGCTGCGGGCCGAGCTCGCCGGCACCGCGACCCGGGTGACGGACCCGTACGACGTCGATCTGCTCGACCTGTTCCTCGCGCTCGGCCTGCCCGTGGCCGACCC
Source organism: Nonomuraea jabiensis (assembly GCF_014204795.1). Lineage (GTDB taxonomy): Bacteria > Actinomycetota > Actinomycetes > Streptosporangiales > Streptosporangiaceae > Nonomuraea > Nonomuraea jabiensis. The sequence continues at coordinate 11,124,388 of NZ_JACHMB010000001.1, forward strand.
CGAAGAGGGCGACTACCTGCGGCTGGAGCACTGGGCGAAGGGCGAGGGCCAGCGCGACCTGGTCGCGCTGGCCGCCGACGGCCGGTTCACGCAGGCCTTCCAGCGCGAGGCCGACACGTTCACCGGCGACTCCGACGGGCTGCGCGCCGTCCGCCTGCTGGCCGCCTCCGACGGCGGCCGGCCGATGCTGGCCGAGTGGGTGCGCAAGGTCGCCGCGCGGTCGACATCCGCCGGGCTGCCCGAGCTGCCCGGCGCGCTGCGGCGGCTGTCCTGGCTGCCGGGCGAGGCCCTGGCCCTGGCCGAGGACGAGGTACGCCAGGCCGCCGCGGCCGACGTCTCCCCCGTGCTCGCCCGTACGCTCCGGGCCGGGATCTTCGACGAGCTGGGCTGGCCGGCCTGGGAGGAGGCCGCCGCGACCCTCGTGCCGAGGAAGGACGTCGATGACATCGTGGTCGCCGACGCCTGGCCGTACCTGATCGCGGCGGGCTCCCGGCAGGTCCGCGTGCTGGAGCGGGAGGGCGCCGTGCTCACCCACGACCTGCGCGTCCCGCCCGACGACTCGTGGAACGACATCGGCTACCACTACGTGGACGGCGAGCTGCTCGTCTACTGGCAGTCCCGCACCGCCGGCTACGCCTACCGCGGCTACTGGCACACCTCGGCCGACCGCGTCCACCCCGTCGAGAGCCAGAGCGGCAGCACCCGGGGCACGCGCATGGACTGGTACCGCGGCGACGACCCGGTGACCCTGGCGCTGCCCGGCGGCGGGCGCACCACCGGGCTCGGCGTGCTGCACCCCGGCGACACCACCGTCCCCCTCGAACGGTCCGTGATCACCGACGGCACCTCCTACTGGGTGTGGACCTGGGACGGGTCCGACCGTGACACCCTCGGCTGGCACGAGTACGACCCGGTCAGCGGGCAGCACGGCAGGAAGAGCAGGCCCGCCTTCCTCACCGACATCCCCGCGGGCACGACGTTCGAGAGCGGCTGGCTGCTGCCCGCCCCGTCCGAGGAGGCCACCCCCGGGGGCGTGCCCGTGGGCGGGCTGCTCGGCTGGCGGGTGACCCGGCTGCCCGACGGTTCGCTGCGCGGCGAGGACCTGTCCGGCCGCGCGATCACCCTCCCGCCCGGCGGCGGCAAGCCGGTGCGCATCCTCACCTTCCCCGGCACGGACCGGCCCGTGGCCGTCGTCAAGGGGAGTTACCGGGTCGAACTGGTCGATGCCGACGGCGTGTGCGTCGCCACCGCCAAGACCGACGCCTCCCCCGGGGCGTTCGGCGAGGGCACGATCATCGTGCCGCCCCTGCGCTACTGGCACCACCTGCGGCCGAGGGACCCCGAGGGGTCGGCCGCCCTGCGCGAGCTCGACCCGGAGACCGCCGCGCGGCTGCTGGCCGCGGCCCGCGAGGAGGACCTGCCGGCACGGATCCGGGAGCTGCTGCCCCAGGTCACCCACGACGGGCTGGTGGCGGGCATCGCCGGGATCGTACGGTTCGCCGGCGCCCAGCAGGCCGCCCTGGACGCCGCGGCCGCCAGGCTCACCGAGGCCCTGGCCGGCGGGCACCGCGAGCAGGCCCCCGCGGGCCCCGCGGACCACGAGCTCCAGGAGGCGCTCAGCGGGCTGGGGGTCTCCTCCTCCTACTACTGGCGCCACGAAGCCGACGGGGCCTTCCAGCAGATCCGGCGGATCCAGGCGCTGGCGGACGAGGCTCCAGCCGGGGTGGGCCACATCCACCTCGACCGGCCGGAGCTGCCGTACTCCAGCCTGGACTGGGAGCCGATGCTCGACCACCTGGCCGCGGTGGCCTACCGCGCCGGGTCGGCGACCATCGCCGAGGAGCACCGCGTCACGCAGGAGCGGCTGCTCCAGACCCTGGCCGAGGCCGGGCTGCCCACGGCGGCCGACCCGTCCCGGTGGCGCCGCGCCCGCGTCGAGCTGCCCAACCGGTACCTGAAGAAGCCCGACGGCGAGTGGCGCGAGGGCAACTGGTTCGGCGTCCTGCCGCTGGCGGACGGCGCGTTCCTGGTGCTCTTCGGCCACGACTCGCCCGACGACTCCGTGACCCGGTGGCGGGCGCTGTTCCACGACCCGTCCGGGCGGTTCGGCGTGTCCCAGCCGTACACGCTGAGCTCCTCCGACCCGGTCGGCGTGGACCGGCCGCAGGGGTGGCTGGAGGCGTTCCGCGCCGAGCTGGCCGAACGCGGGCCCGCGCCCTGGCGGCCGGAGGCGGCCGAGGAGTTCTCCCGGCTCACCGGCGTCTCCCTGACGCTGGCCCGGCTGGTCGTGGCGGGCCTGCCGTCCGTCGACTCGCGCGAGCACTCCTTCCTCGCCAAGGAGACCCGCACCACGATCGGCGTGAAGGTGGCCGACGCCGCCATCGCCCGCGACGAGCTCCGCAAGATCGGCGCGGAGATCCGGCGGGCGGTCGTCGCCGCGCTGCTGCCCCGGGAGCCCGCCCGGCTCTGGAGCGACGGCCCCGACGTGGCCGCCGCGGCGGCCGTCTGGAACGACAGGATCGGCCCCCAGGCGGCCGTGCCCGAATGGCTGCTCGGCGAGGCGTCCCGCGCGGTCAGGACCGGCTGGGACACCGGCCGCGCGCTGCGCGCCCTCATCGACCCGGCCGGCGAGCCGGAGCTCGGCCGCGACCTGGCCTGGGCCATCCGGGGCGACCGCGCCCAGCCCGCCGACGACAACGCCACCGGCTTCACGGCCGCCACCCTGTCCACGGTCATCGCCATGTCGCGCTGGCTCGCGCACCGGCTGCCCGCGGGCGACCCGATCAGGGCCGCGCTGCCGGGCGCGCTGACCGCCGTACGCGACCGGCTGGCCGCCCCCGGCCTGCTGCTCGACCTCGGCCGGTACGTCGACCTGCCCGCCTTCCGCAAGGCGGCCGGCACGCCCACCGAGACCGGCGAGGGGTACGAAAGGTACGGCGCCGTCGTCATGGCCACCCACGACGACCGGCCCGCGCCCGCCGTCCGCGTGTCGCTCCTGGACGAGGCCGGCGACGACCCCTACCTGCGGGCCCTCATCGGGTCGGAGGGGCAGTTCCCGGCCATGGAGGCGCTGCGGACCGTCCGCGGCCCGCGCTTCGACGCCCTGCTGGCCGACCCCGGCGACCCGCTCGCCGGGGAACGCGGGGCCGACGGCACGTGGTGGCCGCAGGACCCCAGCCGTTCCGTCCCCCATCTGGTCGTCGAGGTGGCCAAGGAGTACGGGCTGGGCGAGGACGCCGCGACCGCGTACCTCATGCTGCTGGCCATGCCCGACCCGACCGACCGCAACGCGGCCCGGTGGACCGGCTGGAAGCCCGCCCGGCTCAAGTCCGCCCACGCCGAGCTGGCCGACACCGACCTGGTCGTGCGGGCCACCCGCGAGCGGGCGGGGCGGTCGCTGTTCCTGCCCGGCGGGTGGACGGCGCAGAGCGCGCCGCGGCTGCCGCTGGAGCAGTGGAAGCTGGCGCTGTTCGACGTGGCGGAGTCGCCCGGGATGCCGCTCGTGCCCGCCGAGCCCGCCGCCGACCTGTACGCCAGGGCCTGGGGACGGGTGCGGGGCGGGGACGCGCCGCGCTTCGAGGAGCTGAAGGTGAAGCGCGGACGCCGCCGCTGACCCTGCTCGGGGCGCGCCCCTTCGCGGGGGCGCGCCCATCCATCCACCCATGACTCAGAGGACTTCTCTTCTCATGACCTTGACCGAAGATCGCGCCCCCTCGGCCCGGCAGGTGCTGCCCGCCGAGGAGCGCTACGCCGCCGAACTCGCCTTCCTCGCCGCCCACGACTCCGGCCCTCGCCCGCCCGGCTGGGCACTGACCCCGCGCGCGGTCGTCACCTTCATCTGCGGCAGCGGCGACGAGACGCTGGACGGCCGGATGAAGATCGCGCCCAAGTTCGTCGGCGAACGCGCCCTCGTCGAACGCTGCGTCGTCACCCTCGCCGGCGAGCGCGGCCTGCTCCTGGTCGGCGAGCCCGGCACCGCCAAGTCGATGCTGTCGGAGCTACTGGCCGCCGCCGTGTGCGGCACCAGCGCGCTCACCGTCCAGGGCACCGCCGGCACGACCGAGGACGCCTTCCGCTACGGCTGGAACTACGCGCTGCTCCTCGCCCAGGGCCCCAGCCGGACGGCGCTCGTCGACTCCCCCGTGCTGACCGCCATGCGCTCCGGCCGCGTCGCCCGGGTGGAGGAGATCACCCGCTGCCTGCCCGAGGTCCAGGACGCGCTCGTGTCGATCCTGTCCGACCGGCGCGTCAGCGTGCCCGAGCTGGCCGGGACCGAGGACGCGCAGGTCGCGGCGGCGTCCGGGTTCACCGTCATCGCCACGGCCAACCTGCGCGACCGCGGCGTCTCGGAGATGTCGGCGGCCCTCAAGCGGCGCTTCAACTTCGAGACCGTCGGCCCCATCTCCGACGCCGACGCCGAGGTCTCCCTGGTGCGCCGCCAGGCCACGGCCGTCGTCGAGCGCGCGGGCGCGACCTTCGGGGTGGACGACGCCGTGCTCGACGCGCTGGTCACCGTCTTCCGCGACCTGCGCTCCGGCCGCTCCGCCGAGGGCTGGGACGTCGAACGCCCCGGCACCGTCATGTCCACGGCCGAGGCCGTGCAGGTGGCGGCCTCTTTGGGGGTGGCGGCGGCGTACCTGCCCACCGGCGACGTGCTGGACCTGGTGCCCGGTCACCTGCTGGGCGTCGTGCGCAAGGACGACCCCGCCGATCACGGGCGGCTGCTGGGTTACTGGGACGGGCCGGTGCGCAGGCGCGCGGAGGACGGCTCGGCGATGTGGCGCCGCCTGTGGGACCTGCGGGAGAACCTCCGTTGACCGCTCAGAGCCCCAATCCGCCCGCCCCGGACGTGGATCCCCGGGAGGCGGTCGCCGCGCTGGCGGCCTCGTCGCGGCCGTACCTGCTGGGGGTGCGGCACCACAGCCCCGCCCTGGCCGTGGTGCTGCCCGCGCTGCTGGACGCCGCCGATCCCGAGGTGGTCTGCGTCGAGCTGCCGGCGGACTTCCAGCCCTGGCTCGCGCACCTGGCCGACCCGGGGACGCACGCCCCGGTGGCGCTCGCGGGGGCCCGGGTCGACGGCGGGCTCGGGTTCTACCCGTTCGCCGACTTCTCGCCCGAGCTGGTGGCCATCCGGTGGGCCTGGAAGCGCGGGGCGGAGGTGGTCTGCTGCGACCTCCCGCTGTCCGACCGGGGCTGGCAGGCCACCGAGCAGGCTCCCCTCGCGCTCGCCGAGGAGGCGGGCCCGCGTGGTGTCTCCTTCGCCGAAGGGCTGGCCAGGGCCGGCAGCGGCCGCGACGGCGACGACATGTGGGACCGCGCCGTCGAGGTCCTCGCCCCCGGCTGCGAACCCGAGGCCGTCCGCCGCGCCGCCCTCGGCGTCGGCTGGGCCCTGCGCCGCGACGCGGAGGCCGCGGGCGGCGTGCCCGCGATGGACCTGGCCCGCGAGGCCCACATGCGCCGCGTCGTGGCGACCGCGGCGGCCGGTGGCCGTCGGGTCGCGGCGGTGATCGGCGCCTTCCACGCCCCCGCGCTCTGCCTGCCCTCCGATGACCTTGACGAGCCCGCCGCGGGGCCGGCTGACGGGGGCGGGCCGGTGCCCGTGACCTCGCTCGTGCCGTACGCGTTCGACCTGCTCGACTCCCGGTCCGGCTACCCGGCCGGGATCCGGGACCCGCGCTGGCAGCAGGCCGTGTTCGCGGCCGGGGGTGACCCCGGGAAGGTCCGGGACGGCGCCGCGCGCGCCATCACGGACCTGTGCAGGGAGCTGCGCGCCGCCGGGCACACCGCGGGCACCGGCGAGGCCGTCGAGACGCTGCGGCTGGCCTGCGACCTGGCCGGCCTGCGCGGGCTGCCCGCACCCGGGCGCGGCGAGCTGCTGGAGGCGGTGACGACCGTGCTCGGCCAGGGCGAGCCGCTCGGCCGGGGACGGGCCCTGGCGCGGGCGCTGGACACCGTGTTCGTCGGCACCCAGCGGGGCAGGACCGCGCCCGGCACGCCGCGTTCCGGGCTCGGGCCCGCCGTGGAGGCCGATCTCGCCGCCCTGCGCCTGCCGTGTCCCGACAACCCCGAACCCCGGGAGGTACGTCTCGACCCGCTCCGCTCCGACCTCGACGCCCGCCGCGAGGTCGCACTCCAGCGCCTCCTCGTCTGCGGCGTCAACTACGGCGAGCCGATCGAGGTGATGGGCACGGGCGACGGAGCCGCGCTCACCACCAGGTGGCGGCTGGCCTGGACCCCCGCGGTCCCGGCCCTGCTGGACCTGGCGGGCGTACGCGGTGTGACCCTCGCCCAGGCCGCGGCCGGGACGCTGCGGGAGGCGTACCGCCGCCAGTCGGCGGACGGCGGCCCGACCTGCGCCCTCATCCTCGACGGGCTGCGCGCCGCGGCCGGCTGCGACCTGCCCGACCTGGTGGCCGACCGCCTCGCCGACGCCGCCGTCACGCTGCCCGCCACCGCGACCCTCGCCGAGCTGCTCCAGGCCCTCGACCTGCTGGAGGCCCTGCGCCGCCGGCACCTGCCCGGCACCACGCCGGAGGGCCGCGAGCACGCCGCCGAGCTGTCCGGCACCCTCCTGGAGGCGGCGGTACGCGCCCTGCCGGGGCTGGCGGGCAGCGATCAACCGGAGGACGCGGTCGCCCTGGTCGCCCTCGCCTCCCGGGCCGGCGAGGAGCGCCTGGGCCTGCGGATGGACGACGCCCTGGCGGTGCTCGCGCGTACCGCCTCGCCCCTCATGCAGGGCGCGGCGCTGGCCGCCCGCGTGCTGCTGGACCTGGACGGCGCGGCCTCGCTCGGGGACCGGGCGGCCGGCTGGATCGACACCGCCACCGGCCCCGACGGCCGCCTGCGGCTCAGCCGGCTGCTGACCGGCGTGCTCACGGCCGCCGGACCGCTGCTGCAATCGGCCCCCGCGGCGCTCGACCCGCTCATGAACCGGGTGGACGGTCTCACGGACAAGGAGTTCCTGGACCGGCTGCCGGCGTTGCGAGGCGGGTTCGACACGCTCAGCCCGGCCGGGCGCGCCCGGCTGCTGGGGGTCGTGTCCGAACGGCTCGGCGACCGGCTCGACGTGGCCCTGCACGCCCCGCCGGCGCTGCTGGCCCTCTGGACCGCCGCCGACGCGGCCGGCCTGGAGGCCCTGCGCGCGCTCCGGCTCCCCATCCCCATCGAGAGCGGCCCGGCGCCCGCGGATGAACCGCGGGCCGGGGCCTCGGAGGAGCCGGAGGTGGCCACCGTCCCCGTGACCGACCTCCGGCGCAGGCTGCGTCCCGCGGACCGGTGGCGGTTGCTGCTCGGCCGGGAGTCCGAACAGCTGCCCCCGGGCGCCCGCTCGTACGCCCGCGCCCTGGACGAGCTGTACGGGTCGGGCCGCGGCGAAGGCGCCAACGACTTCGGGCCCGCCCCGGGGGACGCGGGCGGCCGGGAGGCGCCGTTCCCCACGGCCCGCGAGTGGTCGGAGGAGCTGGAGGCGCTGTTCGGCACCGAGGTACGCGAGGAGGTCCTGGCCCGCGCCGCCGACGCCGGACGCCACGACGTGCTGACCGAACTCGACCCCGCCTCCGTCCGGCCGTCCGTGGAGCTGCTGACCTCCGTGCTGTCGCTGGCGGGAGGTCTGCCGGAACAGCAGGTGGCCAAGCTGCGCCCGCTCGTACGCCGCCTGGTGGACGAGCTGACCCGCGAGCTGGCCACCCGGCTGCGGCCCGCCATGACCGGGGTCGCCACGCCGCGCCCCACCCGCCGCCCCGGCGGCCGGCTGGACCTGCCGCGCACCCTGCGCGCCAATCTGGCGCACACGCGCCGCCTGGACGACGGCAGGCTCGTGGTGGTGCCGGAGCGGCCGGTGTTCAGCACGCGTTCGCGCCGGGAGGCCGACTGGCGGCTGATCCTGGTGGTGGACGTGTCCGGCTCCATGGAGGCGTCGGTGGTCTGGTCGGCGCTGACGGCCGCCGTGCTGGCGGGGGTGCCGACGCTGTCCACGCACTTCCTGTCGTTCTCCACGCAGGTCATCGACCTGACCGACCGGGTCAGCGACCCGCTGTCCCTCCTGCTGGAGGTACGGGTCGGCGGCGGTACGCACATCGCCGCCGGGCTCGCCCAGGCCCGTACCCTGGTCACGGTCCCGAGCCGCACGCTCGTCGTGGTGGTCAGCGACTTCGAGGAGGGCTACCCGATCGGCGGGCTGCTCGCCGAGGTGCGCGCGCTGGCCGGCTCCGGCGTGCACCTGCTGGGATGCGCCGCCCTGGACGACGCCGGCGTACCCCGCTACTCGATCCCCGTCGCCCAGCAACTCGTCGCGGCCGGGATGCCCGTGGCCGCGCTCAGCCCGCTCACCCTCGCCCGATGGGTGGGCGACCGCCTCCGCGGAGAACACCGGTGAACCGTTCGGAGAATCTCAGTGATCATCGTTCCTGATTCATCGGCGTCTGCCTCGACTGCTCGAGGTCTTACATTGCCTCCACAGGCGTTTACCGTCTCCGGGGAACTGCCCGGCGACGTGAAGCTACGCGGCTTGTCGTTCGAGGTTCATCGCCTCGAGCAGGTTGCGGGCCGCGTTGACGTCTCTGTCGTGGACCAGACCGCACCCGCACGTCCACTCCCGGTCGGCAAGTGTCAACTCTCGGTTGATGGTTCCGCAGCCGCCGCACAGTCTCGAGGACGGGAACCAGCGGTCAGCCGCCCACACGGCCGACCCGTACCACGCGGTTTTGTACTCGAGCTGGCGGAAGAACTCGCCGAAGCCCAGATCGGAGATTGCCCTGGCAAGCCGCCGGTTGGCCACCATCCCGGCGACGTTCAACGTTTCCACGGCGATGGCCCGCTTGGATCTCGCGAGCTCCGTCGTGGTCTTGTGCAGGAAGTCGGCACGCCGGTTGCCCACCTCGAGATGGACCTTGCCCAGGTGGCGGATCGCCTTGACCCGGTTGGACGAACCGGGCTTCTTCCGCGCCACCGCCCTGCCCGCCTTACGGAGCTTTCGCAGCGCGGCCTTGAGCGGCTTGGGTGCGTGGATCTCGGAGACGGTGCCGTCGTCGTCCACGACCGTGGCGAACGTCTTCACCCCGACATCAACACCGCACGCGGGCGCGTCGCTGGAGACGGCGCGGCGGGTGTTGATGTCGGCGCGGTCGATCTCCAGCTGGAACGACGCCCACCAACGCCCCGCCTGCTCGCGGACCGTGGCGCCGATGACGCGGGCGCGGCCGTCCGAGATGCGGTCGGTGAGCCACGTCATGTCCTCGAGGGTGCGTACCTTCCCAACGCCAGGCAGGCGCATCACTCGAGCCGACTCGGGGCGGGCGCGGTCGGCGTCGTAGCGGAACCTCGACCCATGCTTACGTTTGCGCCAGCCGGGGAAGCCGACCTTCCGGCCCTTCCGCTTGCCCGACCTGGAGTCGAAGAAGTTCTTGAAGGCGGCGGCGCGGACCCGGCACGCCTCCTTCGGCACCCTCGAGGACATACCCTCTGCGTCGAACCACGGGAAGCGTTCGCCATGCTCGCGCCGCCACAGCCGCTCGAGCGCCGGAGCCGACCACGGGACAGGAGTCAACTCCTTGTCGAGCACGCCGTAGGTCTTCTCTGCCTCCCGCTGGGCGAGCGCGGCCTTGACCTTCTCGAGGCAGAAGTTCTCCACCACCCGCGACAGTCCGGCGTGCCGGCCGAGCCGGGCACGCTGCTCGAGCGTCGGAGCGAGCTCCACGCGGAAACCCTGGCGGGTGGTCACGCAGCCTCACCAGCCGCGCGCAGCGCGGCCTTGGCCCGCCGTGCAGCTGAGCGGCGGCCGTACAGCCGGGCGCAGAACGAGGTGAGTACCTCGGTCATGTCCCTGACGAGGTCGTCGTCCACCCCCTCTTCGTCGATGATGACGATGCGGCGGCCGGCCGCCTCGAGCGCGGCCGTCAGATGTTCCAGCCCGAACCTGGTCAGCCGGTCGCGGTGCTCGACCACAATCGTCGTCACAGTCGCATCGCGCAGCAGCCGGGCCAGCTTCGGCCGCTTATCGTTCAGGCCCGAACCGACCTCGGTCACCACCTCCGCCACCACCAGGCCCATACCGGTCGCCGCAGTGACTACGCGCCCCGCTTGCCGCTCGAGGTCGTTGCTCTGGTCAGCGGAGGACACCCGGCAGTACGCCACAGCCCGACCCGGCGGTACAGCCTGCTGCTCGAGCACCAAGTACCGGCCGGTGGCGGTCTTGATCACAGGGACCGGCATTTTGCCGTCCCGCGCCCATTGCCAGGCGGTCTGGTAGTGCACGCCGTTCCGCCGCGCCCACTCGGAAAGCTTCACGTATAGATGATCTCAGATGAGAGCTGAGAAACACCGATGATTTCACCAACAGCTGACACCCCCTCCACATCAACCACTCCCGAAGGCGCTCCGGAGACGGTCCCGGCCGGCTCTCCCGGGCTGCCGCCGGTAACCCCCGACGTGGTCGCCGCCGCCGTCGAGAGCCTGACCTCGCGGCTGCGCAAGAAGCTGGACGCGGCGATCGAACAGTACGCCGCCCTGCCCGTCACGGCCGGCGGCGGGGGCGTCCGGATCGCCTGCGGCGAGGACGCGGTCGTCACGCTGTCGCCGGGGCCGTCCGGTGTGATCGCCGACGGTGAGCAGGCGTCGTGCAGTTGCCTGCTGGCGCCGCGCTGCCTGCATCGTGCGGCCGTACTGAGCGCCTGCCCGATCGGGGACGCGGTTCCCGGCGGAGAAGTCGACTCCCGCGACTCCTCCGACGCCGAACCCGCACCCGACGGAGCCCCGGGGCTGAAAAGCAGCGCCACCGGGGCGGCACCGGCACCTGACGATGGGGCTGAGGCGTCCGTCGGAGCTGGGTCGGTCGGGGCTGGGTCGGTCGAGGCTGGGTCGGTCGGGGCTGGGTCGGTCGGGGCTGGGCCGGTCGGAGCGTCCGAGGTGGCGGGGCCCACGGCGGCGCAGGTCGCGGCCGCGGCCGGGCTGTGGGCTGCTGCCGCGGCCGTGCTGTCCGCCGGGGTGCCCGCCGCCGGCGCGGTGCCCCAGGCCGAGTTGCTGAGGGCCGCGCACACCTCCCGCCTCGCGGGGCTGGCGGCAGCGGAGGCCGCCGCGCTGCGGGTGGTGCGGGGGCTGCGCGCCGCCCGCGCCCGCCACGACGGCCACCGCCTCGCCGACCTGGTCTCCGCCCTGCGCGAGCTGCTGCTCATCGCGGGCCGGCTGGCCGGGGCGGACCCCGACCCGGCGCTGGTCGGCACCGTACGGCGCAACTACCAGCCGGGCGGGAGCCTGAAGGTGTACGGGGTGTTCAGGGAGCCGGTGATCAGCGCCACCGGGTACGGCGGCGTGGTGACGCACGTGGTCGCGGAGGACGGCCGCTGGTTTTCGGTGGCCGACGTCAAACCGGGCGGATCGGCCCGTGCCCGTGGGGCCGCCACCGCGCCCGTCGCCATCGGCCCGGCCATGCTGAACCACTCCCAGCTCTCCCGTGCCGGACTGCTGATCGCCGGCGCCACGGTCTCGCCGGACGGGCGCCTCGGGGCGGGCAAGGGCGTACGCGCCACCCCCGTCGCCGGCATGCCGTGGACGGAGGGGCCGATGGCGGCCCTGTTCGCCCGGCCGCTGGCGGAGGCGGCGGGCGCCCGGCTCTCCGGTCACGCCTGGAGCGAGTCGGACACGGCGGAACAGGCCCGCGAACCCGTCGGCTGCGACCTGGTCATCGTCGGCGCGGCAGGTGACCACGTCCTGGCCCGCGCGCTGCTTCCCGGGGAATCTGATTCCGTGGGGGGCTTCGGTCCGTTGATCCGGCTCGTCCCCGCGAGCCACCATCCCGAGCTGGCCCACGTCGACAACCTGCGGCGCCTCGCCTCCCGTCCGGGCCTGCTCGTACGGGTGGTGGGCCGGGTGGAGCCGGACCGGGTGGCGACGCTGCTCCCGCTGGCGGTCGGTCCGGTCCCCGGCACCGAGGCGACGCTGCGCCTGCCCGCCGAATGGCAGGGGCACGCCGACCTCGGGTACGACCGGCTCCAGGGAGTCCACCTCCCGCCCCAGGACGCCTGCCCGCAGCCCCCGGACGGCGACGAGGTGGACCCGGTGGCCGGCGCGCCGCTCTGGCGGGTACGCAGGCTGGTCGAGCTGGCCGTATCCGGCGGAAGGCGGGCGGTGGCCGAGTCGGCCCGCACCGGCGAGTCGTTCGCCCAGCTGCGCGCCGCCGGGTTCCAGGCCGCCGCCGACCTGGTCACGGGCCTGACGGCCGAGGCGGACCGCCGGAGCCGTGACGCGTTCGGGCGGTTGACGGACACGGGGCCGGACCGGTACGCGTGGGCGTGGGTGGCCGCCGCCACCCACCTCGCCGCCACGGAACGGGCCATGATCCACGCCTCCTGGCAGCCCGACGCCCCCTTCTGACCGTGCCGGGGGCGGCCGCCCCGGAGGCGAACGCCGCAGGGCTGCCCCCGGAGGCCGCCCTCGCGGGGAGCGTCGTGGCGGGGCGGGGCGGGGCGGGGCGGCCGTCCCCGGCGCGCCCCGCAGCCCCCTACGACGGCACCACGGGAGGGCTGTCCTCCGAGGGGACCCGGAGGGCGTGGGCGAGCTCGTCCGGGTGGGTCAGCTGGGGATGGTGGCCGGCCCCGGGGACAACCGTCACCGTGGCCCGGGGCAGCGTGTCCAGCAGCATGCGTCCCTCGGCGGTGAGCGGATCGTCGGCTCCCACGATGACGTGCACGCTCCCCGGGTACCGCCGCAGCCCGGCCCGGAGGTCCGCACGCCGGTCCTCCCGCCCGACGTCGGCCAGGAGCCGGGCGACCTCGGCGGCGACGCGCCCACGGCGCAGGTCCGCGACGCTGGACTCCAGCGCCCCCGCGTACGCCACGTCGCCGGTGAGCCGCTCCGCCAGCGACTCAGGGCGTACCCGCCCCAGATACCAGCGGCTGAGCAGGGCCGACCGCGCGGCGAGACGGGCACGCGCCTGGAGGAAGAACGGCGACACGAACGTGAGCCGTTCCACCAGATCGGGCCGGGCGAGCGCGGCCTCCAGGGCGGCCGCCGCCCCCACGGAGTGGCCCACCAGGTGACGGGCGCCGGTCTCGTCCACGAGCGCGGCCAGCCAGCGCGGCCAGTCCCCGCGCCCGCCCGCGCTCAGCCCCAGCCCCGGCAGGTCCACGACGCGGGCGTGGCCCAGCGCCGCGGCGGCCGGGGCCCAGGTGTCGGCGTTCACCGGCAGGCCCGGCAGCACCACGGTGGGCGCGTCCGGTTCGCCGAGCTCGAAGGTGCGGACCCCGCCGACCACGGTGAACCGCCGCCGGCCGGCGGGGAGGGCTCCGAACCGGTGGGCCGCCAGGTGGTCGGCCCAGCGCAGGACGGACGTCACCACGTCCGGCCTGGCCAGGCCGTGCCGGGCGGCGAAGGCGTCCGCCGGACCCGTGGGGTAGCGGTCGTCCGAGAGGAACGTCAGCGTCTCCGGGTCGGCCTTGGTGAGCCATCGCGGCAGGCGTTTCAGGAGCGGCACCGGAATCCGCGTACGCGGCGCCCTGACCTGGTAGTGCTCCGCGACGCGGGCGAGCAGATCGGGCAGCGGGGGCGTGTCGTCGTCGAGCACCCAGTACGCGCTCCGCTCGGCGCCCTCGTCCAGCGGGAGCAGGGTCATGAACCGGGCGAGATGGTCGACCGTGACCACCGGCACGAACGTCGTGGCGCCTCCCGGCAGCGCCGCCATGGTGCCCTGCCAGATCTCCTTCACGCTCGCCGCGAGGCCCAGCTGCTGGTCCGACTCGCCGGTGACGCTGTCACCGATCACGCTGGACGGGTTGACGATCGACCAGGGGACGCCGAGCCGGTCCGCGGTGGCCTGGAGCACGGCGTCCGACTCGACCTTGGACGCCTCGTACGCCCCCAGCGCCTCGTACGTCTCCCGCCGCCGCTCGTCGCTCCAGGGCTCGGGGTCCTGCCCGCCCACCCGGTACCCGGAGACGTGCACGAGGCGCCGCAGCCGGGGCAGCCCCGCCGCGAAGGCGACGATGGCGCGGACGCTGTCGACGTTGGCGCGGCGGGCCTCCTCCGCCGGCATCCCGAACCGGTAGGCGCCGGCGCAGTTGTAGATCTCGGTGACGTCCGCCGCGTCGCCGTGGACCAGCGACGGCGTCTCGAAGTCGACGCGGAGATCGGCCGGAGCCTCGCCGTGCCCGTGCTCCTCCAGCCAGCGGACCAGCCGCCGGTACGACTCGGGGCTCCGGTTGGCCGCGCTCACGCGTACGCCCGCCTGGCCCAGCGCGAGGATCAGGTGGCGTCCGATGAGGCCCGTCGCCCCGAACACCAGAGCGTGCCGGCTCATGCGAGCCTCTCCCCCGTCAGAGGGCGGTCCAGGAGCGCGGCGATGACGTCGGCGGCGCAGCGCAGCGGCTCCGTCGACCGCTGCGCGCGCGACAGGATCATCGCCCCCTCGACCGTGCTGACCACGGCCGTCGCCAGCGTACGGGCGGCGGCGGCCGGATGGCCCTGGGCGGCGAGGTATTCGGCCAAGGGGTCGATCCAGGAGCCGAAGGCATTGGCGCAGGCGTCCCGGAGCCGCTCGCTCTGCGCGCCCATCTCCAGCGTGACCACCGAGACCGGGCATCCCAGCTCGAAGTCGCTGTCGGCGAGCATCCCGTCCAGCACGCCGATCACGCGCCGGACCACGTCGCCCGGGCTCCCCGGCTCCAGCGCCGACTCGACCACGAGGGCGCGGAACCGCTCGGCCGCGAGCTCGACGGCCTTCTCCCCCAGCGCCTCCTTGCCCTCGGGGAAGTGGAAGTACAGCGACCCCTTGGGGGCGCGGGCGTGCTCCACCACGGTGTTGAGGCCCGTGCCGCTGTAGCCGCGGGCCTGGATCAGTTCGAGCATCGACTCGACCAGCCGTGCGCTGGTCTGGGCGCCCTTGGTGCCAATCATGCGGGCCAGAATAGACCGGTCTACCTATTTTTCCAACTATATGGTGATGACGACCTTCCCCCGGGCGTGGCCCTTCTCGAGGTAGCGGACGGCTTCGGGCAGCTCCTTGAGCGGATACGTCCGGTCGATGACCGGCGTGATCTTCCCGGCTTCGGCGAAGTCCCGCAGGAGTTCGAGATCCTCGCTGCTCGTCCGCGCCAGCATGGGCGCCAGCCGCTGGCTCACGACCGCGGAGAGCGCCATCAGCTTGAGCGGACCGGTGAAGGGCCCCAGCCACAGCCCTTTGACCGGCCCTCCGACGGCCACCAGTACCCCCTTCGGGGCCAGCACGCGCCTGATCGCGGACAGCGAGTGGTTTCCGACCATGTCGATCATCGCGTCGTAGCGCCGCCCGGCCCGGGTGACGTCGTCCCGGGTGTAGTCCACGACGTGGTCGGCGCCGATCGAGCGGACCATCTCCACGTTCCCAGTGCCGCATACGCCGGTGACCTCGGCCCCGTACGCCTTGGCGAGCTGGACCGCGAACGTGCCCACGCCTCCCCCGGCGCCGTTGACGAGGACCCGCTGCCCGGCCCGGACGCGCGCCTTGTCCCGCAGCGCCTGCAGGGCGCTGAGCGCGGCCACCGGTATGGCGGCGGCCTCCTCGAAGGTCAGGTTGATCGGCTTCTTCAGGAGCATCGCGTCCTGGTGGAAGCAGGCGTACTCGGCGAACGCCGCGCTGCGCACCTCCGGCATCGCCCGGCCGCCGAACACCTCGTCCCCCGGCCGGAGCCTGGTGACATTCCTGCCCACCGCTTCGACGCGCCCCGCCAGGTCGGCGCCCAGGCCGATGGGCTTGGGCCGTGACAGGCCGCTCATCGAGCGGACCACGTACGGCGTACCCCTCATGAAGTGGAAGTCGAGCGGGTTGACGGCGGCCGCCTTCACGCTGACCAGGACGTCGTCGTCGCCCACGGCGGGTGGGTCGACGTCGCGGAGCTCGAGGACGTCGGGCGAGCCGTAGCGGTCGTAGCGGATTGCCTTCATGGTGCCCCCTTGGACGAGTTGCCGGCAGGACGCGCCGCGCGGCCGCATCGCTGGTCAGCGTAGGCAGCCGCCTCCGAGCGCCGCTATCACGGAAATTCGTGATTGAGGGCCGATCGATCCGCCGCCGGGAGTAGTGTCCAGGGCAACGATGGCCAGACCGCCGCGCCGCTCGGGCAACCTGCCGGCCGAAGCGACCAGCTTCGTCGGCCGCCGCCACGAGCTGGCAGAAGTCAGGAAGAAGCTCACCGAGGCCCGGCTGGTCACCCTCGTCGGGCCAGGCGGCGTGGGCAAGACCCGCCTCGCGGTGCGGATGGCGTCCGACCTCGGACGCGGGTTCCCGGGCGGCGCGTGGCTGGTCGAGCTGGCCGAGGTCCGGGATCCGGCGCGGGTCGGCGACACCGTGCTGGCGACCCTGGACCTGCGGGACCAGGCGGCGGCCGATCCCCTGGCCCGGCTGCCGGCCCACCTGCGCGACAAGCGGCTGCTGATCGTGCTGGACAACTGCGAGCACCTGCTCGAAGCCGCCGCCCGGCTCGTGACCGAGATCATGAAGGCCGCACCTGGCGTACGCGTGCTGGCCACCAGCAGGGAGCCGCTGTCTGCGCCGGGCGAGCACGTGGTCCTCGTACCGCCTCTCCGGCTGCCCGCGGCCGGGCCCCTCGAGCTCGTCCGGCAGAACGAGGCGGTCGCGCTCTTCGCGGAACGGGCCGCGGCCGGTTCGGGCGCCTTCGAGCTGACCGCCGCCAACCAGGCCGCCGTGGCCGAGCTGTGCCGCCGGCTCGACGGCCTGCCGCTGGCGATCGAGCTGGCGGCCGTCAGGACGCGGGTCCTGTCCGCCGAGCAGATCCTCGACCGGCTGTCCGACCGGTTCGGCCTGCTCACCGGCGGGGTACGGGCCGCGCTGCCCCGCCATCAGACCCTGCGCCTCACCATCGACTGGAGCCACGACCTGCTGGCGGCGGGCGAGCAGGCGCTGCTGAGGCGGCTGTCCGTGTTCTCCGGCAGGTTCACCCTCGAGGACGTCGAGTCGGTCTGCGCGTGGGACGACGTGCCGGCGGAGCGGGCGCTGGACCTGCTGTCCTCGCTCGTCGACAAGTCCCTGGTGGCGAAGGAGGACGCCGGCGCCCTGGCCTGCTACCGGCTGCACGAGACGATGCGCGAGTACGCCGGCCTCAAGCTGCGCGCGGCCGGCGAGGAGGAGGCCGTCGAGCGGCGCTGCACCGGCTACTACCGGTCGAGGTGCGGGCGGTCCGCTGCCGAGGCCCGGTTCCGGCTCGTCGAGTGGCTGGCGTGGATGGACCTGGAGATCGACAACATCCGGTCGGTCCTCAGTCGCTGCCCGCCCCGGGAAGGTGTCGCCCTCGTCTACTGCCTCGGCTGGTACTGGATGACGCGGGCCACGAGCGAGGGCGTCCGATGGCTCGACGAGCTGCTCGCGTCCGGCCTCGACGACCCCCGGGTGCGGGCTCAGGGGTACTACATGCGCGGGTTCCTGGCCGTGCTGCAGTCCGATCCGGCCGCCGCCCGCCCTGCGCTCGAACGGGCGGTGACGGCGGCGCGGGAGGCGGACCAGTACAGCCTGCTGTCGCAGTCGCTCTCCCTCGCCGCGATCGCCGCGAACATGGCCGGCGACCACCTGTCCACCAGGCGCCTGTCCGAGGAGGCCCACTCTGTCGCGGCGGCCCTCGACGACCTCCCGGCCACGCTCATGGCGCTGCAGTCGCGAGCGCTGAACGGCCTTGCCGACGGCGACCTCGACGACGTCAGGGCCGCGGCGTCGCAGGGCGTGCGGATCAGCCGGGAGATCGGCGACCTCTACAGCCTCGGCATGATGCTGCTGAACCTGGGCTCGGCCATGCTGATGGCCGGCGCGCTCGACGAGTCGAAGCCGCTGCTCGTGGAGGCGCTGCCGATCGCCTACCGGATCGACGACCGGGTGGCGCAGTACTGCCTGCTCGACGCCCTGGGCTGCCACGCCGCGGCCTCCGGACAGGCGCAGGTCGCGGCGCGGCTGCTCGGAGCGGCGGAGACGGTGCGCACGGGCGCCGGCGCGAGCCTCCAGCCGTACCTGACCCGGCTGGTCGCCCGGGCCGAGGAGTCGGTGACGGCCGTGCTCGGCGAGCCCGGGTTCAAGGCCGAGTACGAGGCCGGCGCACGCCTGAGCCGCGACGCCGCGATCAGGCTGGCGCTCGGCGAGCCGGCTCCCGCCGCCCGGACACCCCCCGCCGCCGACGCGGGGCCGCTCGGGAAGCGGGAGGCGGAGGTCGCCCGGCTGGTCGCCGACGGGCTGAGCAACAAGCGGATCGCGGCCCGCCTGTTCATCTCCGAGCACACCGTCGACAGCCACGTCCGCAACATCCTGAACAAGCTCGGCGTCAACTCGCGGTCGCAGATCGCGGCCTGGACGGTGGCGTCCGGTCAGGCGGACGGGCGCAGCAGCACGGCCAGCGGGTCGGCCGCCTTCGACGAAGGGTCGTCGGACACCGTGTAGACGCGTCCCGCGCCGTTTCCGACGATGATCCGGTAGGTCATCAGGTCGGCGCCCACCTCCCCGGACGCGCCCTCGGCCGTGGCGGCGTCGATGGCCGACAGCGCCTCGTACACCTTGGCGGCCTCCTGCTCGGGGAGGTCGTCGGTGTCGTACTCACCGACGGCCTCCTCGATGCCGGCGAAGCCGCCGCTTCTCTCGATCCTCACGCGCATGTCTGACTCCCCCTGCCGTACCGCACGATACGGCGAGGTGCTCCGGGCTCGTGGTTACTTGAACGCCTTCTTCAGCGCGTTCAGTTCGGAGGCGAGGATGTCGTCGTCGTGCAGCTCGCCCTTGGTCGTCAGCCTGTCGGTGCCGATCACCTGGAACTCCGGCAGCTGCATGGTGCCGCAGCAGCCCGAACGGTCCTGCACGGCGCGCAGGCTGGCCGACGACGCGTCGGCGGGCTTGACGTTGGTGATGTCCTTCGCGGTCTTGCCGTCGCCGGTGTAGTCGGCGTTCCTGAAGTCCATCTCGCCGGAGAGCATCTCGGAGAACGGCGTGGGCGACGTCACCACCTCGCGGAAGGCGAACCGGTTGCGGATGAAGGTGCGGTAGATGTTGGGATCGCCCTGCGCGGCGGAGATCTGCAGCATCTGGTTGACGACGTCCGTGTAGGTGGCCTTGGTCGCGGGCGCCTTCACGATCGCCTTGAACAGCAGCTCGCAAAGCCGGTTCGCGACCTCCATGAGGATCACGGTGGGGCTCTTGAGCGCGCCCTGGCGGGTGCGTTCGAACGCGTAGATGTCGGCGAGCACGTCGTAGATGCCGCCGGTGAACACCTGCGAGATCGCGTGCACCTCGTTGCTGACCTCGCTCAGCTTGAGGTCGTTGTCGGCGTTGCGCAGGCCGAACGGCCGGCCGAGCGCCTGTCCGAACTGCTCGGCCAGGGCCGACAGGAACGACTTGGCGTGCAGGTTGGCCTTGGTGAGCGCGACGAGCGCCTCGGCCTGGTCCGGCTGGGCCAGCGTCAGGAAGACGGCGGTCAGGTCGCCGAACGACTCGTGCAGGCCGCCGGTCTGCGGCGGGTTGTCGGCGGCGAGCCAGCCCGGCTTGAGCCCGTCGAGGACCGCGTGGCCGGTCTCGTGCGCGACGATGTCCAGCGAGCGGCAGGTGAAGACCTGCTGCGTGGTGCCGGTCGGGGTGAAGAAGAGGAACTTCAGCGCCTTGGCCGTCCTGGTGTAGAAGGCGTTGGCCCCGACCGCGGCGTGCGGGAAGACGGTGAGCCGGTCGATGTTGCCGCCGGTGTTCCACGCGAACGGGATGGGCGTGCCGCCGTTGTGGCGCTCGTACATCGTCAGGGTTTCCCGGACGACCGCGTACGTGTGCGAGCAGTCGAACTCCGGCGAGTTGGGGACGAAGATGAAGTCGCCGTTGACGCTGCGCGCGACGGGCGTGGTGCCGGGCAGCTGGGTGATGATCCGGGCGTCGGTGGGCCCGTTGAGGACCGGGGTCGGGATGAAGATCGGCCGGACGCCCAGTTCGGCGACGGTGGGGTCCTGCTTGTAGATGAGGATCCGGGGCCCGACGATCGGCGGGACCGGGATGGGGACCGGGCCGGGGGCCGCGCGCTGGACGGGCGCCGGTTCGATCGTGAACGGCGGCTGCAGCAGCAGCTTCGTCGTGTCGGCCACGGCCGTCCCGGTGACCGCGCGGCTCTCGGGGACGCTCTTCTCCCGCACTTCCTGAATGATCATCTGATCTCCACTCCCACATCTCGGGCGCGGCGACAATTCGGACGCGCCTATCGAGTCGTGCCCGAACTTGGATAATCAGGTGCACATGGGAAATCAAAGGTTCGATCGGACACCCGCCTAGGGCGTCCGCAGCGCGGGTGGCACGATCTTCTCGTACGTGGGGAGGTGCTTGACCAGGCCGGTCGCGCGGTGGAAGGCGATGGCCGTGTCGAAGGAGGCCCGCGTGAAGCCGATGCCCCGCGGGATCTCCGTACGCATGAGACCCGGCAGCTCGGTCAGCGCCTTCGGGTCGATGCCCTTGAGATAGACGGTCAGCAGCCGCGTGATCTCGGCGGGGTCGGCGTCGTGGATGAAGCGCTGGGCGCGTTCGAGCGCGGCCTGGAAGGCGGCCACCTCCTTGGGCTTCTTGTCGATGATCCGCTGGGTGGTGAACACGACGCCGTGCGCGGTCCGTTCCAGGCCGGGCACGTCGCCGGCGGCGGGCGAGATGAAGCGGGTGCCGATGCCGGCGGCGGCCGCCTGCTGGGCGATCGGCTGGAAGAAGGCGAGCGCGTCCACCCGTCCGGCCTTGAGCGCGCCGAGCGCCGAGGCGGCGGTGCTGCCGAGGTTGACCAGCTCGCAGTCGGTGGCGGAGTCCATGCCGACCTTGGCGAACAGGTAGGTGACCAGCGCCTCCGTCCCGCTGCCCGGCCCGGTGATGCCGATCTTCTTGCCGCGCAGGGCGCGGATGCGCCGGTCGAGCGGGT
Source organism: Nonomuraea jabiensis (assembly GCF_014204795.1). GTDB lineage: Bacteria > Actinomycetota > Actinomycetes > Streptosporangiales > Streptosporangiaceae > Nonomuraea > Nonomuraea jabiensis. The sequence continues at coordinate 11,145,270 of NZ_JACHMB010000001.1, forward strand.
CGCCGGCGGCGGCGCCGGTGAAGGAGGAGCCGACCACCACGTCCACGTAGTAGCGGTCGACCAGGTTGGCCACCAGCGAGCGCGCCGAACGGCTCGTCCATGAGCAGCGTCTCGGGGTCGCCGGCCAGCATCCTGGCCAGGCTGACCCGGCGGCGCATCCCGCCGGACAGCTCGCGCGGGTAGTGCCGCTCGAACCCCTCCAGGCCGACCTTCTTGATGAGCTCGGCCGCGCGTTCCCTGCGCGGCCGCGCGGGCACGCCGCCGATCTCCAGGGGGAGCTCGACGTTGCGGTGGACGTCCCGCCACGGCATGAGCGTGTCGGACTGGGTGAGGTATCCCAGCTGCGTACGGGGGCCGGAGACCGGCTCGCCGCGGTAGGCGACCTCGCCCGCGGTCGGCGCGGTGAGACCGGCCATCAGGTTGAGCAGCGTCGACTTGCCGCAGCCGCTGCGGCCGAGCACCCTGACGAAGCTGCCCTCCGCGATCTCCAGGTCGAAGTCACGCAGCGCCACGATGCCGACCTCGCCCTTGACGAACTGCTTGGCCAGCCCGCTCACCTTGATCACCGGACCGCTCATTCGGCACCCGCCGGCCTGTCCGCTCGTTCCGCGCCCGCCAGCCGGCGGGAGTTGACGACGGCCATGGTGCGGACGTCCTCCTCGGTGAAGCCCTCGGCGAGCAGCCGGTCGGCCAGCAGGGCGAGACCGTCCTCCACGGGCGGGTTGAACGGCTGGCCGAGGTCGCTGGAGAGCACCGAGTGCTCGGGGCCCACGGCGGCGATGTGCTCGAACCACGTCTCCCAGGAGACCTTGCCGGAGTGGGGCGTGGTGAAGCAGCGTTCGAGCAGGGCGCCCTTGGCCGCGAGCGCCCGCTGGCGGTCGATCGCGACCCGCTGGGAGGTGAACTCCGGATGGGTGATCACGATGCGCCGGACGCCCTCCGCCACGGCCGCGTCCACCACGACGTCGATCTCGTCCGCGCTGAGGTGGCCGGTGGCGAGCGTCATGTCGTGCCCGGCGATCAGCCGCAGCACCTGCCGGGTCCGCTCCAGCACGGCGCCGTCGGGCCCCACGACGTCGACCGGATCGGCCGCCATCCCCGCCTCCCGGAGCTCGGCCTGCAGGCGGGCCCACATGGGCGGCGTGGCCCCCTCGGGGTCGGCGGCCGTGCAGGCCCGCTGGTTGGCGCTGTCGACGGTGGGCAGCCACACGACCTGCGCGCCGCCCCGGGCGGCGATCTCGACGGCGACGGGGTTCATGCCGCCCACGGACGCGTTCAGGGTGATCGCGCCGACCGCGCCGAACCCGGGCACCGCCGCCCGCACCACCGCGGCCCGCTCCGTCGTGGGGACGTAGTGCGACTTGAGCACGAACCCGGCCAGCCCCACCTCCGCGAAGCGCCCCGCCAGGGTGAGGTCGTCCGTCCGCCTGCGCATCACATCGGGTGCCACGTGGATGTGGATGTCGTAGGCGCCCGCGACGAGCTCACGGGCTCGGGCGGAGGGCTTGGGATGGTCCGCCATGCGTGGTCCCCCAAATGTCGTTGGTCATCTCGGGAACCAGATTGTTTACAATATCGACGACAACCGTCAAGGGTACGCCCCGGAACGCCTTGATCACGGCGCTCTGCCCAAACACTAGGCCCTATTGTTAACAATTTCGGTGCGATGACACCCACCCACACGTCCCGCTATGACGCGGCCGCCACTTCTTCCCGACCGCGGGTCCGGATCTTGTATCCGCCAGGTAGACGCGCTTCGTGTCGGATCTGTTACAGGCTGTGATCGAGCTGTCCTGGAAGCCCTCCAGGCTGCACCGACACGAGGAGAAACCGTAATGAAGTCGACCACACGCGGCATGCGCATCGCATCGGTCACCGGCAGCGTCGCCCTCGCCATCCTGGCTTGTGCCGCCCCCGCCACGGCGGCAGCCCCACCCGTCTCCGGGTCGGCCCGGGCGGGCGACATCTGCCTGTGGAGCGGGCGGGACTACACCGGCTCGTCGTGGTGCTGGAACCCGGGGAACGGCTACGTGGACGTCCCACCGGCCCTGCACGACAACGTGGGCTCCTTCATGGCGCATGCCGACGGATGTTTCATCAACTGGATCCACGTCCCTGACCGCAAGGAGACCCGCGTCGTGCGGGACGGCGACTACCGCAGGGTCTACAAGAACGACTTCGGCGGCAAGATCGACGCGGTGGCGCCCCGCTGCTGAGCCCCTGAGCCGAGCCGGACACGCGGGCCCCCGGGCGCACGCGGCGCGCGAAGCGAAGGGGCCCGCGATCCGGCACCCTCGGGCACGGCTCGTTGACTGGAGCGCGGAATCCGCTGCTGTCCTCGGACGGCGATTAGGGTTGCCGGTACGCGCGCCGAAAAGGCGTCATGACATCACCGGCTGGAGGATGGGGCGTCAGTGGGAACGAATTCGCGCGTCCTGCTGGCGGGCGCCGTGGAAAGCGTCATCACCGAGCGGGACTATTCGCTCGTCCTGGACCCGGAGATGGCGGAGCACGCCCGCCGCCTGGCCGCCTCCTTACGGGACGATCGGCCGGACGTCGAGTCCCTTTTCACCTTGGCGCAGTTCATGTGGCACCGCTTCCGCGCCCTCGGCCCGAAAGGCCGTGGCGAACGAGATATCGCGTTCCAGTTGTACGCCCGCTGCCTGATCCACGGCGACAAACCATTGCCGCGGGGAATCATGCGCGACATCGTCCCCATATCGATCGACCTGGCCATCGATTTGCTGCGGCAATCCGCCGAGGCTCGCAAACCCCCTCCCGCGGACAAAGTCGTCGACGCGTGGCGGCGCCTCGAGAGCGTCACCTCCCACGAATATCCGGAACGGGCCCTGGTGCTGGCCAATCTGCGTATCGCGCTCCTGCTGCGGTACGGGACGACCCTGGACACGGCGGATCTCGACGAGGCGATCAGCGCCATCCGGCAGGCCGTGGAGGCGGCCGCCGACGACGATCCCGACCGGCCCCGCTATCTCGTCTACCTCGGTGAGACCCTGCTGATGCGGATCAAGCAGAGGGAGGCGCCCCCGGACGTCTCGGAGATCATCGACGTGTGGCGGGAGGCGCTGCGAGTCCTGCCCGAGGATTCTCCCGACCGGTTGACGGTGCTCGGCCGGCTCGGTGTCGCGTTGCTGATGCGGTTCACGGACGACGAAACCGAAACGCTGGCGGACCTCGACGAGGCCATCGCCATCTTCCGGCAAGCGGTGCAGGCCGCTCCGGTCGGCCATCCGGACCGGGACAAGTACATGTCCAATCTCGGCACCGCCTTGGAGATCCGGGCCGAGGTGACCGAGGATCCCGCCGATCGCGAAGAAGCCCGGAAATCTAAATGAGCAGAACGAAACCTTTATGGTCTCCGTACGCGTCTCTCAGATAACCAGCCTCATCGGCTGCACGGAGGGGAGGCCGTAATGGACCTGGTCCTGCTGATTCTCTCGGTGGCCCTGGCGGCGATCGCCGTCACCATCGCCTTCGCGATCAAACGCGAGCACGCCGCCACCCGGGCGGCCGCGGCCGGATCCCACGCTCGCGAGCTCGACCATTACGAGCTCGCCTATCTGGCGGGCGGATCCGAGAAAGTGGTCGACACGGCCATCACGCTCCTGGCCGAAAACGGAGAGCTGCGCGTGTCACGGGGGCCGCGCTTCTACACCGTCTCCAAGCAATCCGCCACGAACGATCCTGTCGAGCGGGAGACTCTGACCGCCGTCGCGGCGAACGACGGCCCGTCAAGGTTCCTGGTGAGCCGGGCCGTGGGCGTCGGCCCGGCCATGAAGGAGCTGGAGCGCCGTGTCGCCGAGCTGGGCCTGATCGTGACCGAGGCCCGTCTCACGCGGCTTACGCGGCTGGCCCGCGGGCTGCGGGTGATCGCCGTCCTGGCGGTCGCGGGAGTCGTCGCAGGGGTGGTCGCACTCGCCACAACCCCGACGCTGTTCCCGCTGCTCACCCTGCTCGTCCTGGCGGCCACCGGGATCAGCGCGGTGGCCGTGCTCGCCGGCGACAGGAGGTTCAGGCGGGGCAGGCTCACGGCCGACGGCGCGGCGGAGCTGGACCGGGTACGCAAGGCGCACCCCGCCGGCTCGGGAAACGGGCCGGTTCACATCGCGCTGTACGGTCACTGGGCACTGCGCGACACGGACCTGAGCAGGGCGCTGGACACCTACGTCCCGCGGACCGCGCCTCGGCGCAGGCCACGGTCGACGTCCGCCAGCAGCAGCAGCGGCACCTCTTACAGTGGCTGCGGCGGATCGGCCAGCAGCGGGTCGGGCTGCGGCAGCGGCTCCTCGGGCTGCGGCGGCGGTTCCGGCTGCGGAGGCGGCGGTTGCGGGGGCGGCGGAAGCTGACCCACCCGAGCCGAACGGCGGGGCCGGGTCCCGAGACCCGGCCCCGCCACGGAATCGATCTCCGGAGCCCGGCCCTCGTTGTGGCTACCGGCCGATCGCTCGTCGGCGCACCAGGGCGGCGCGCGGCGAAGGGGTCAGCTCCAGATCGGGAACACGAACCTGCTGATCGCCACGCTCACCGCTTTCCACACCGCGGTGAGCATGTGCTCGCCGGTCCTCATCGTCACCTGGCCGTTCCACGCCGAACCGCTACGCCCACCGCCCAGTTCGATCACGAGGGTGACCTGCGCAAGGGCCGGCCGTACGCAGCGTGACACCGCCACATTGACAGGCAAGTGACGACTTGCCTATCATCGCCGCATGGGCGACATCTTCAAGGCCCTGGCCGACCCCACCCGGCGCACCATCCTCGACGAGTTAACCGAACACGACGGCCAGACCCTGTTCGAGATCTGTGTCCGCCTGACGGGCCGGCATCAGCTCAGCCTGACCCGGCAGGCCGTGTCCCAGCATCTGGCCGTGCTGGAGGAGGCCGGGTTGATCACCACCCGCAAGCAGGGGCGGTACAAGTTCCACCACCTCGACACCACTCCCCTGGCCGCCATCTTCGAGCGGTGGCCGATCACCAGAAAAGGACAGACCCCGTGAAGATCTACATCACCAGCGTGTTCGTGGACGACCAGGACAAGGCCCTCGCCTTCTACACCGACGTGCTCGGCTTCACCAAGAAGCACGCCATCCCGCTGGGCGAAGCCCAGTGGCTGACGGTCGTCTCGCCGGAGGACCCCGAGGGCACGGAGCTGCTGCTGGAGCCGGACGGGCACCCCGCAGTCGGGCCCTACAAGAAGGCGCTGGTCGCCGATGGCATTCCGGCCGCCTCGTTCCAGGTCCCGGACGTCCAGGCCGAGTACGAGCGGCTGCGCGGGCTGGGAGTGACGTTCACGCAGGAGCCGCTGGCGGCAGGGCCGGTGACCACGGCGGTCTTCGACGACACCTGCGGGAACCTGATCCAGATCGTGACCCCGGCCTAGAGGTGCTCAGTCAGGATCGGGCGAGGTGACAGGCTGCCGGCACGACGGGCAGCGGCCGAGAATGAACGCGGGCAGGGGGCGGGCGCACGAGTGTCGCCGCCGTCCGTATGGCAGCGCTCCAGCCGCGTCGGACATCGATGCCACCTCCGACCTCCGCGAGCGGTGACGGAGGCAGACGCGGATCAGGCGGCCAGGAAGGCGCCGGCGTTACGTGCGCACCAGGCGGCGAAGGTGCGGGGCTTGCGCTGGAGCAGGCGCTCCACGGTGTCGGTACGGAAGCCGGCGGTGTCGGCGCGCATGAGATGGAATCCCTCGATCACAGCCTCGGCCAGCGCCGGCGGTGCCCCGTTCGGGAATCGGAAGGCGACGGCCTCCTCCGCCGTGGTCACCTCGCGGACCGCGATCTCCCGGCCGGCCGCAGCGGCGAGGATCTTGACCTGCTCGCTGACGGTGAACAGCTCCTCGCCGGTGAGGACGTACTCCTGACCTTGGTGGCCGTCACCGGTGAGGGCCAGGGCCGCGACGGCGGCGATGTCGGCGGGGTCGATCGGGGCATATCGTCCGGGACCGGCCGGATCGAGGACGTAGCCCGCCTCGCGGATGGTGGGCAGCCAGTCGAAGGCGTTCGTCATGAAGCCGCCGGGCCGCAGGAAGGTGGCCGGGATGCCGGAGGCGCGGATGGTCTGCTCGCGTTCGTGGTGCCAGCGGCCCATGGCGGGCATGGGGTCGCCGAGCACGTTGAACGAGGACAGGTGCACGATGTGGCGCATCCCGGCGGACCGGGCGGCGGCGACGGCGTGCCGGGTGTGGTCGAGGCCGATGCCGGGGGTGAGCAGGAACAGCCGGTCGGCTCCGGCGAAGGCGGGCGTCAGCGTCGCCGGGTCGTTCAGGTCCCCTACGACCCGTTCGGCGCTCTCGGGCAATGCGGCGGCGCGGGCCGGGTCGCGGACCAGGACGCGGAACGGCACGCCGGCCTCGTCCAGCTCGCGGACGAGCTCGCGGCCGACGTTTCCGGTGGCGCCGGTGACCAGTATCATGAGAACCCCTAAATCGTGTACCGGTTAATGATCGAGGGGAACGTTAACCGGTACACGATCTGCTGTCAATCACCGGAGGTCCTCGAGGTGCCCGAATTCCTGGACGTGCACAGCAAGACGTCGAAGGCGCTGCGGGCGGCGGCAGAGGCGGCCGTGCGGCGCCACGGGCTGCACCTGGGGCAAGATCACCTTCTCGCGGTGCTGTGGCAACAGGACGGCCGCACCCCGGGCGAGGTCGCCGCCGCGCTGAACGTCACCACCCCCAACGTGGTCAAGGCGGCCACCCGGATGGCGGCGGCGGGCCTGCTCACCCGGCGTCGCGACGACCGGGACAACCGTCTGGTCCGGCTGTGGCTCACCGACGCCGGACGCGCCCTGCAGGCGCCCATCGAGAAGGAACGGCGTCTGCTCGAAGAGCAGATCACCGCCGACCTCACCGAGGCGGAACGCGTACATCTCCTCAGCGCGCTCAGGAAGATCCACCGATCGGCGAACGCCCTGCTGCAGGCTCCCGCCGACCACCGCGGCCCGGACACCACCTGACGCCCGGCGCGGTGTGACCGGAGCGGACGGCCAGTGGGCGGCCGCGAGCGTCAACGCGGCGGCGGCGATCCCACCACCAGATCATGGGCCGCCCGGATGCTTCGCCTGGCCGGCGCCGAGCGGCGGCAGCCCGTCCATCGCACCCGCGCCGAAGACGCTCACCGCAGCTCCGCGCCGGCTTCGTCGACGGCCCCGGCGGGCATGCTGGACTTCCCCTGGGGAGCCCTTGCCAACCTCCGTTCAGCCCAGGAGCAGCGGGGCTGAGTTACTTTCGCGATATGCGCTTCGCGATCAAGACTTCGCCACAGAACACCACGTGGCCGGCCATGCTCGCCATGTGGCAGGCCGTCGACGAGATGGACGTCTTCGAGTCGGCCTGGACCTCAGACCACTTCTACCCCGTCCACGGCGCCGGGCCCGCCACGCCCCGCCTCGAAGGCTGGATCACTCTGGCCGCCCTGGCCCAGGCGACGCGGCGCATCCGCCTGGGCACCCTGGTCACCAGCGTCCACTACCGGCATCCGGCCGTGCTGGCCAACATGGCCGCCACCCTCGACATCGTCTCCGGTGGCCGGCTGGAGCTGGCCGTCGGCGCAGGCTGGAGCGAGGAGGAGTCCGCCGCCTACGGCATCGAGCTCGGCACACCCCGGCAGCGCAGCGATCGCCTGGAGGAGGCCTGCCAGGTGCTGATCGGACTGCTGTCGCAGGAGACCACCACACTTCACGGCGAACATTTCCAGCTCACCGCCGCCCGCACCGGAAGCATGCCGGTCCAGCGGCCCCATCCGCCGCTCGGCATCGGCGGCAGCGGCGAAAAGCGGACGCTTCGTACCGCAGCACGCTATGCCCAGCACTGGAACTTCGACATCGGCCCGATCGAGCAGTTCCGCCGCGCACGCGAGGTGCTTCACTCACACTGCGCCGACGTGGGCCGGGACCCGTCCGGCATTCGGATTTCCTGCCAGGTGCGCCATGACGGCGACCCGGCCGCGACGGCCGCTGCCGCGCACGCGTTCGCCGAGGCCGGAGCAGACCTCGCGATCGTCTACCTACGACCGCCCTACCACCCATCAGTGCTGGAACCGCTGGCGGCAGCCCTGCAAACGAGCTGGCCGACGGTCTGAAAGGACGGCGCCGCTCGGCCCGCCCGCTGCTGGAAAGAACGACGACAGAACCGCGACAGGGGCACTGCGACGCGCCACCGCGGACCGGCAACCTGTGCGATGCCGGGTGAACGGATGAGGCGGGCGACTCCCCGCCGCCCGCAGGTCACGGCGGCGTCCTCAGGACGGGTGAGGAGACGTTCCCGACGTCGGACCGCCCCACGAGCCGCGGTGCACGACCTCCTCCAGCGGCCTCCTGCCGCGCTTCAGCGAGGGCGAGCGCTTGTCCTGCGCCCGGTATCCCATGCTGATCACCCCGATCGGCGTGTACGCCTCCGGCACCCCGAACGCCTCCTTGAACGCCTTCGTCCGCTCCCCCGGCGGGATCCCGAAGAAGCAGGCGCCCAGCCCCTCGTCGACGGCGGTCAGCAGCATCAGCAGCGAGGCGAACCCGGTGTCGATGTCCCAGTACGGCACCGGCCAGCGGGCCTCGTCCCTGTCCTCCCAGCCCTTGTCGCGCTCGGCGTACCGGTCGAGGTAGGCCTGCTTGTGCGACAGGGCGACGATCAGCAGCGGCGCCCGCCGCAGCCCCACTCCCCACTCGGAGTCGTCGGTGGACGCCTCCCAGAACCGCTCCCGGTCGGCCGGATCCTCCAGCACCAGGAACGCCCAGCCCTGGCTGAACCCGGCGGAGGGCGCGTGCAGCGCGTTGCCGAGGATCCGGTCGACCACGGCGGCGGGCACCGCACGGTCCGGGTCGTAGTTCCGGACCATGCGGCGCCGCCGTACCACCTCTTGAAACTCCATAAGGGTCAGTATCGCTCGGCGACCCCCGTGTTGATCTCGACGAGGGCCACCATCGCGTCCGTGACGCCGATGAGGTTCGGGTCGGCGAGGGTCCGCTGCGCGTGCTTGGCGGCCTCGCCGACCGTGTGCAGGTGCAGCCGCTCGATCGTGATCGTGCGGACGGCCGTCGCCGCGTTGATCCGCCTGCTGCCCAGGTTGAAGTACGTGGTCAGCAGCTCGGCGCGGAGGTTGCGCGGCGGCAGCAGCGGCAGCGTGAACGCGGCCGCCACCTCGTGCTGGGACAGCTGGCCGTCGGGCGCCGAGCCGTCGATCCCGTCGAAGCGGGTGTCGGTGGCCTGGACCCTGGCCAGCAGTTCCGAGGTCCGCATCGAGGGGAAGGCCAGCCAGATGCCCTGCGGGCGCGGGTCCCGGCTCGGCGCGGTCTCGGTCACGGTGCTGGTGGAGGTCGCCGTGGCCGGGGTGTAGGAGCAGCCCTTGGCGTTGCCGTAGGAGACCTGGGACTGCCCCGTCAGCACGGTCCCGCCCACCACGAGCAGGCTCGAACGGCTGCTGAAGGCCACGGTCGTGGTCGAACCGGCCGCCAGCGTGCCCAGGCTCCAGGTCAGCGTGCCACCGTTGACCGCGCCCGGCTTGGGGCCCGCGCCCTTGTCGAGGGCCGTGCTGTAGTACACCTCGGGCGGCAGCTTGTAGGTGAGTTCGGCTCCGGTGGCGCTCGCGCCTCCGGTGTTCTTCACCGTCAGCGTGGTCGTCACCGCCTCGGCCGCGCCGGCGGTGGGCGTCGCGCTCGCCGCCAGGGTGAGCTTGGGCGCCTTGACCGCGGTCGAGGCCTTGCCGGTGTTGTCGGAAGTGTCGTCCTCCGCGCCGCCTGCCACGTTCTTGCCCTCGACGGTGGCGGAGTTGGTGACCGTGGCGGCGTCGTCGGTCGCGCACGGGATCGCGTAGGTGAAGGTCTCGCTGCGGCTCGCCCCGGCGGCCAGGTCGGGCAGGTCGCGGGTGACGGCGGTGCCGTCGGGCAGCGTGTCGGTGAGCTTGACGGACTTCGCCCCGCCCTTGCCGACGTTGTCCACCTTGACCGTGTAGGTGAGGGTGTCGCCGGGCTCGGCCGACTCCTTGTCGACGGTCTTGGTGGTGGCCAGGTCCGGCGTGTAGAAGTCCTGGAAGCCGGCCTCGATCTTGGCCGCGGTCACGAAGTCGATCTCACGGCCGGACTCCGCGCCCGCGCCGGGCTTGGAGATGTCGAGCTTCAGGTGTCCCCAGTCGTCGTAGTCGGTGAGGATCGGGTCGCGGCCCGTGTCGTCGCTGCCCGCCAGCGGCGTCGACTGGCAGGTGTTGTCGGGCCCCTGGATGATCGCGTCGTTGAACCGGAGGTCGTCGCCCATCCTGGCGGAGTCGACCGTCTTGTTGGCGCCCGCCAGGACGCACACGTCGTCCTCGGAGTTGATGTCGGCCGCGATCGTGGGCGGGTCCTCCGTCCCGTTCACGTTCCAGTCCAGCCAGTCGACGGCCGGGTCGACCGGGCCGTACTGCTCCGGCCGGCTGGGGATCTTCCAGCGGGCGTAGTCGTCGCCGGGGCCGATGGCCTTGCTCTCGTCGAGGTGGTCGCGGTCGAGCCGGGGCATGCCGCCCCGGCTGTAGTCCAGGCGGCGGGGCGCCGGGTCCAGGCCCGTCGGGATGCCGGCCGGCTCGTAGGCGTAGTTCATGATGCTGAGGTAGTTGGGCTTGTAGTTGGTCCGGGTGTCGCCGCCGTGGGCGAGCCCGAGCGCGTGTCCCAGCTCGTGCATCAGCGTGCCGGCCTGGTCGCGGGCCGTACCGGAGAGGACGACGTCCGGACCGCTGCCCACCTTCATCAGCTGGATGTCGTCGGAACCCTTCTTGACCTTGCTGTTGCAGACGTGGTCGGCGCCGACGCCGATCCGGCTGTCCTTGCGGAAGTCGTCTCCCACCACGGCGGAGTCCAGCTTGCCGTCCGGGCCCCCGTCGACGCACCACGTGCGCCACTCGCCGAGCGTGACGATGAAGTCGCGGTTGCCGCGGCTGGGGTCGCAGCACTGGCCGGAGGTCGCGCTGCCGGCGGTGAGGTCGTGGGCGAAGATCGTGTAGTGCGCGTACGGCGCCAGCTCCCTGGGCAGGTCGGCCGCCCTGGCGTTGGCGAAGGCGGTGTCCTTCTCGGTCATCACGGCCTGTTCCGGAATGCCCGTGCCGACGATCGGGATGAAGTCCACCCCGTCGTCCAGCGGGACGCCGTAGGGGCAGGGCTGGGTGGCCCTGACCGGGCCGTCCTCGAAGGCGCGCCTGAGCTCCTGGAGCGCGGCGTCCTTGGGCCGGTGGGTGTGCTGGGCGTCGCCGGTCATCCAGTCGATCCACACGATGACCGTCTTGCGGCAGGGGTTGGCGCCCAGCTGCTTCAGGTCGAATCTCATCGAGTCGTCGGGGTTGCGGATGCCGAAGCGCTCGATGACGTCGGGGATGCCGTCGCCGTCGATGTCGGGCAGCGGGCCGCTGGTCCGCTCGATCTTGAAGCCGATCCCCGCCCGCTTGCCGTCGTGCGCGTTGGGGAAGTTGGGGTCGCCGTCGCCCTCCACGTAGGTCTGGCCCGGCGTGAGCAAGTCGCCGGGGTCGGTCCAGGTGCCGGTGCCGATGTCGTACTGGAGCTCGAGGTCGTCGTCCTGGTTCTGCGGGCTGATGTCCAGCTTGTCGTCGCCGCCGTTGAGGCCGCCGTCCTCGTCCCAGAGGCGGATGAGGATCGGCACCTTGGTGGTGTCGTCCGGGACCTGCACGTCCTGGGTGAAGATCCACGGAGGGTCGAACACGCTGGGATCGAAGTCGTCGTCCTCCACCGCGTCCCTGCGCTGCAGGTCGCCGTTGCCGATGCGGATCTCGGGGAAGTAGTTGCCCGTGCCGTTGTCGGGGCTCTCGATCTGGTGGATCTTGTTGATCGTGAGCCGGAGCGTGACGCCCGTACTGGCCTGGGCGGCGGGCGCGCCGACCACCACCAGGCTGAGCGCGATCAGGGATAACACTGTGAGTAAGCGCATGCTGCCACGATGAAGCGACCTCGCGTGGGCGCACATGAGTAAGGTCTACTCAGAACCAGGAGCGCCTCACGCTCGTCATACCCATCATGATGAAGCTCATGATCGCCGTGGCCGCCACCCTGACGCTCGCCGCCACCCCCGCCCTCGCCCAGACCAAGCCCGTTCTCGGTCCGAACGGTTTCGGCGGGTTGAAGCTCGGCATGTCGCTCAAGCAGGCCAGGGCGACCGGCACGATCACCAAGAAGATCGACGGCGGCGCCGACGGCTGCTCGGGCTGGGACCTGAAGAAGTACCCGACCGGCAAGGACGCCGTCGGCCTGTACATCTCGCCGAAGCTGGGCGTGGCCGCCTTCTTCGCGCCCAAGTCCGCCAAGACCTCCGAAGGGGTGGCGATCGGGACGTCCACGTCGCAGCTGAAGAAGGTCTATCCGCGGCTCAAGCAGGACACGCACGGCTTCTGGGTGACCGCCGTGCCGGGCAACAAGAAGGCCTACTACTCCTTCACCGTCCAGCACGGCAAGGTCAAGGAGTACGGCATGGCCCTGAAGAAGCAGGACTGCTTCAACTGAGCGGCGAGCCCCGGGGTCACCACGCTTCCACCGTGAACGCGCCCTTGCGGACGCTCAGCTCGACCAGGTCCGTCTCCACGGCGGAGAGCGGGTCGTCGAGCGGGATCCGGAACGTGCGGAGCTGGCCCGGCCCGAAGTCCGCCGTGAGCCTGATCCGGGCCGCCGGGATGTCGAGGACCGCCACGGCGGGCCTGCTCGTGGTCTCGACGGCCCTGACGACCAGGTCGCGCGGCGTGTCCTCGTGCAGCTTGACCGCGGTCACCATGACCTGGCCGCCGCCGTCGTCCAGGTAGCCGCGCGCCGCGGGGAGCGGCCCGTCGTGGAAGCTCTCCAGCATCGCGCGCACCGGGGAGCCGAGCAGCGCGGCGCGGCGGGTGAGCCCGGCGGCGCGCCAGTCGCCCGCGTGCGGCACCAGCAGGTACGTGAACCGCTGCACCCCCTGGTCCTGGTACGCGTAGAAGCCGTCCGGGTCGAGCAGCCGCGGGTCGTGCCAGGCGTAGACCGGGCTGCGCACGGCGGTGATGCCGATGCTGTGGCCACGTCCGGGGGCGGGGCCGGGGGAGGGCGGGGAGACGTCGTAGCCGTGCTTGGCGTTGTTCACGACGGCCAGCCCCGCACCGGCTCCGGACAGGTCGACCCACGACTGCGCGGGCTCTTCCGCGCCGTCGATCGGCCTGGTCAGGTGGCCGAAGGGGATCTCGTACGTGGCCACCGGGCTCTCCAGCGCGACCGGGAAGCGCAGCTTCATCAGGTGGGCCTTCTCGCGCCAGTCGAGCGTGACCCGTACCTCCACCGCGTCGTCCCCGACGCCCAGGATGAACTCCTCGGCCATCGTGGAGCGGCCCCACTCGCGCTCGACGCGGATGCGGGCCCGCAGCGGGCCGCTCTCGCGCAGCACCACGCGGGTCGTCCGCATCGCCTCGCCCGGCCAGTCGTAGGACACGACGCGGTGTCCCCACGTGTCGGTCGGGTCCGCGCAGATCTGGGTGTGCTCGCCCTGCGCCCCGGCCACCAGGTCCACGCCGGTGCGCTTGTCGAGCAGCGCGGCCAGCCAGCCGGTCTCCGGGTCGATCTCCAGGCGGAGCACGTCGTTCTCGATGTGGTGCGCGGAGGCGGTCAGGCCGCTCGTGTACGGCGCCTCGCCCTGGCGGAGCCGGTAGAGGCGGTAGCCCAGGGCGGGCAGCTCCGCCTGGAAGACGGTGGCGCCGCGCCCCTTGTCGTCCGTGGTGGCGACCGACTGGGTGCGCTGGCAGGGGACGTCCCGGCCGTCGGCGTCCACGACGCGCACACCGGTGGGCGCGAGGCCGTACTGCATCTCGACCCGGGTGGTGACCGGCCACGGGTGCGGGTTGAAGACGACCACCGGCTGGGTGCCGTCCTCCTGGGGGATGGCGATGTCGCGGGCGATCACGTTGTGCGCCCTGGTGATGATCCGCTTGGAGATCGCGACGGCCTCGCCGAGCTGGTCGCGGGCGTCGTCGTAGGCGGGCTCGATGGCCGAGCCGGGCAGCACGTCGTGGAACTGGTTGAACAGCACCTGCTTCCAGGCCCGCCCGAGCTCCTCGCGGGCGTCGTGGCCCGCCACGGCGGCCCAGCGCTCGGCCGACAGCAGGGCCGCCTGCGCCCGGCGCTGCCACTGCTTGATGCCCGAGTGCGAGGAGTAGCAGCCGGCCGCGTGGTGCTGCAGGTCGTCGCGCCAGACGGGCAGCTCGGCCAGGCCCTGTTCGCCCAGGCGCTTGGCGATCTCGTCGAAGTAGCGGCGCGGCGAGGACATGGTGAGCTCGCCGAACGTGCCCATCGCGTCGTAGCGGTGGATGGAATCGATGTTCGCCTTGGTGGGGCCGCCGCCGTGGTTGCCCACGCCGTAGAAGATCATCAGGTCGCCGAGCGAGCGGTCGAGCTGGCCGAGCGCCTTCTCGGTCTGGCCCGCGACCTCGCCGGGCGGGCTGCAGTACTCGAACGGGATCCGGTACGCCAGCACGCGGCTGCCGTCGCGGCTCTCCCACCAGAACAGCGTGCCGGGCAGCTCGCTCTCGTGCGGTCCCGGGCGCAGGAAACAGTAGGAGTCCATGCCCTGGCCGCGCAGGATCGCGGGCAGCATGGCGTTGTGGCCGAACGGGTCGACGTTCATGCCGACCGTGGCGGTGACCCCGAACTTCTCCTTCAGGTAGCGCTGCCCGTACAGGCCCTGGCGGGCGAACGACTCCCCCGACGGCAGGTTGCAGTCGGGCTCCACCCACCAGCCGCCGACGTTGACCCAACGGCCCTCGGCGACCCTGTCGCGAATGCGGGCGAACAGCTCGGGATCCGACTCCTCCACCCACGACAGCAGGACGACCTGGTCGCAGGTGAAGACGAAGTCGGGGTACTCGTCCATGCGGTGGATCGCCGACCAGAACGTCGCCCGCGCCTCCTGGTAGCCCTCCTGCCACGGCCACAGCCAGACCGGGTCGAGGTGGGCGTTCCCGATCATGTGCAGGGTGCGGTCGGGGGTGGCCGCCGGCCTCGGCGCCCTCGGGAGACCGCGCGACCGGCTGCCGGAGGGGGCGTTCGACATGGGGGCCAGCCGGCTGTTCATGCGGCCGCCCATGCGTCGACCTTCTCGCTGATCATGTGCAGCATCAGTGTGTGGATCTCCTGGATGCGCGGGGTCTCGGAGGAGGGCGACAGTAGAAGGCGGTCGGCGAACTTTGCCGCGGCGCCGCCGTCGCCGCCGCCGAACAGTACCGTGACCGCGCCACTGGTCTGAGCGGCTTCCAGCGCGCTGACCACGTTCGGGGAGTTGCCGCTGGTGGTGAACGCGGCCACGACGTCGCCCGCGTGGACCAGGGCTCTGATCTGCCTGGCGAAGACGTCCTCGTAGGAGTAGTCGTTGGCGATGCAGGTCATGACGGTGGCGTCGGTCGTGAGCGTCACGGCGGGGAGCGGGCGGCGGTCGCGCTTGTAGTGGCCGACCAGCTCGCCGGTGAGGTGCTGCGCGTCGGCCGCGCTGCCGCCGTTGCCGAGGGTGTAGAGGGTGCCGCCCCGGGTGAACGCCTCGATGAGCAGGTCCGCGGCGGCCTCCACGGCCGGCAGCAGCGCCGTCAGGTTCCGGGCGGCGCTGATGTGGGCCTCGACCTGCTCGGCCAGCACGGAGGCCAGCCCCGTGTCCGGGGTGGAGGCGCGCCCGTTCGGGACGGCGTCGCGGAGGGACGGATGCCGGGAGATGGGGATCGCCTCCGATGGGGACGCGGGCAGGTAGATCGGGTCAGGCATGGGACTTCCCTGAGGCGACAAGGTCGTGGGCCACGGCGCCGGCGCCCACGACGCCGACGCCGGCGCCGAGCCGGGACAGCTCGATGCGGGCGGTGCGGGCGGCGGGAGGCATGGCGTCCCGGGCGACGGCCGCGCGGACGGGGTCGAGGAGCCGGGCGCCGGAACGGGTCACGCCCCCGCCGAGGACGACGAGCTCCGGCTCGAACGCGTTCACGAGGTCCGTGATCGCGCTGCCGAGCGCCCATGTGGTCTCGTTCCACACCTCGGTCGCGAGCGCGTCACCCGCCTCGGTGGCGTGGAAGACGTCCTCGGCCGTCGGGAGCTCGATCGCGGAAAGGGACGAGGCCCGGCCGGCGGCGATGGCCTCGCGGGCCCGCTGGGCGATGGCGGTGCCGGACGCGTACGCCTCCAGGCAGCCCAGGCGGCCGCACGAGCACCTGCGCCCGCCCGGCCGGACCATGACGTGTCCCAGCTCGCCGCCGTTGCCGGCGGCGCCCCGGTGCAGGCGGCCGCCGATGACGGACCCGCCACCGACGCCCGTCGAGATCGTGAGGTAGAGCATCGTGGCGGTGCCGCGGCCGGCGCCGTACCGGAACTCGCCGAGGGTGGCGGCCGTGGCATCGTTCTCAAGCGCGCAGGGCAGGCCGAACTCCTGCGCCGCCATCTCGCCCACCGGGACGTCGATCCAGCCCGGCAGGTGCGGCGGGCATTCGAGCACGCCGGTCGTGGTGTCCAGCGGCCCGCCGCAGGAGATGCCGACGGCCGCCACGTGGGGCGGCCCGGCCTCCGCGACGGACTTCCTGCCCAGGTCGAACAGCCTGGCCAGGACCGGCAGCGGCCCCTCCTCCCTGCGGGTGGGGGTGACCTGCCAGCCGTGGATCCGCCCGTCGCCCGTGACCACACCTGCGGCGAGCTTGGTGCCGCCGATGTCCAGTGACAGAACGGGGGGAAGATCGTGCTCCATGGGACCTCCGGAGGGAACGAGCGCCACGCAAGGCTTGTGACATCGTTCCCACACGGGATCCTAGGGCGCGCTTTCCGTACGGGTCAACGCGCCGGATGAGAGAAATGTCAGATCATGGGGGGCGGTGCGGTGGATTCGCGGACGACGAGCCGCACCCCCAGCACGGTGGTGACCGAGTCGGCGTCGGGCAGCTCGATCCGCTCGTCCAGCCTGCGCACGGCGGTCGCGCCCAGGTTGAACGTGTCCTGCGCGACGGCGCTGACCTGGGGCGAGACCATGCTCATCCACGGCGCGTCATCGAAGGCCACGAGGCTGATCTCCTCGGGCGCCCGCAGCCCCAGCTCGCCGATCGCCCGCCAGACGCCCTCGGCGAGCACGTTGTTGGCGGCGAAGACGGCCGTGGGCCGGTCGGGCCCGGACAGCATGTCGAGCGCCCGGCGCCGCGAGTCGGCCACGTCCCAGCCCGACGCGACGACCAGGTCGGGATCGACCTTGACGTCGGCCGCGCCGAGCGCCTCCAGGTAGCCGTGGTAGCGCTCGTAGCCGGTGGTCCAGTCGGTCTCGTCGATGAACAGCGCGATCCTGCGATGGCCCAGCTCGACCAGGTGGTTCGTGGCGGTGCGGGCGCCGACGCGGTTGCCGACCACGACGCCGTCGGTGGAGCCCGCCGCGAACTGCCGGTCCACCTCGACGACCGGGATGCCGTGGGAGCTCAGATAGGTGGACACGGCCGGGGAGTTGGGCGTCACGATCGCCCCGGCCACCCTGAGCGCGACGAGCGCCTCGGCGGCCTCGCTCTCCGTCTCGGCCGACAGGCTCGTGTCCGCCAGCACCATCGTGTAGCCGCGCTCGCGGGCCTCCCTGCTGGCCCCCGCGGCCAGCTCCGCGTAGAAGGAGTTGCGCAGGTCGCTGACCAGGACGCCGACCGACCTGCTCACCTGCTGCTTGAGCGTGCGGGCCATCACGTCGGGCACGTAGCCGAGCTCGGCCGCCGCCCGCAGGACCCGCTCGCGTACGTCGCTGGCGGCGTATCCGCGCCCGGTCAGGGCCCGCGAGACGGTGGAGCGCGAGACTCCGGCGGCCTCCGCCACGTCCTTGATCGTGGGCCGCCTGGAACGGCCGAGGGGGCTGCGCCGCTCTGTGGTCATCGAATCCCTTCCCCGACCACGTCGACCAGCGCCTCCGCGTGCTGCCCGAGGCGCAGATCGCCGATGGTCAAGTCGACTGCGAGGCGAACGCGGCGTCGCGGCACGACGTCCGCGCCAAGACGGAGATGTACCTGCTCCATACCCCCTCCTGGAAGCCTTAGCGTCACAGGTCCCGGTTCGCGGCGCCAGCCCGGCGGGACGACCGGCTCGACGGTGGCCAGGGCCTTGTCCGGCCACGGGTTGCGCACGGTGACCGTCAGCGTGAGCTCGCCGCCCGCCGGGACGCTCGCGTAGTACGGGGTCAGGCGGCACAGGACGCCGTCGGCCCCCAGGTCGAGACGGTCGAGCGGGAGCAGGTCGTGGTGGAGGGCGACCAGCTCCTCGCCGCGCTCGGTCATCATGTGCAGGTAGTCGTCGTCCACCCAGCGGGGCCGCCAGTGGCCGCTGACCATCAGGTCCGGGCGCAGGCGCCGGTAGAGAGCGGCGCTCTTCCGGTAGTCCTCGATCTGGAACCGGTTCTTGTACTGAAAATTCAGGATCTCCTGGCGTTCATCCGGGATGCCCATCCCGTCCTGCTGGTCGCCGGTGACGAGCACCCGGTGCCCGTCCACCTGGAACTCGTACGCCGCCGCGAACAACGTGTGCCCCGGCAGGTCGTGCACGGTGATCTCGTACTCGCGCCAGCGCACCGTCTCCCCCAGGCCGAGCACCCGGTCGGCGGGGATGGGCTCGAACCACTGGCACGGCAGGTCGTGGTGGAGCGGCGTGGCCAGGATGGGGGCGATGTGGGACGGCGCCCAGATCTCGGTGCCCTCGACGTCGCGCAGCAGCGGCATGCCCGCCACGTGGTCGTCGTGGTAGTGGGTGGGCAGGGCGACCTCGACGCTCGTGACGCCGTAGTGCTCGCGCAGCGCGGGCAGGGAGGCCAGCCAGGGGCGGCGGGCCGCGCGGGAGGTGTTGTGCACGAGGCCGGTGGACATGTCGTACCCGAAGTCGAACACCATGGCCGCGCCGGACTCCGACAGCAGCACGTAGCTGTAGGACTGGCTGCTCCGGTTCATGAGCAGGTGGGAGGTCACCTGGATGAAGGGGTTGGCCAGGAGCCCTTTGACGTCCCAGGGGTGGGGGCGGCGGAAGTCGACGTAGCGCTGCATGGCGGTGGAGAGCCGCCCGAGGGCGTCCTGAGGGTCGGTCATCGGCTCGCCGTGCGACGGCAGTAACACCTCGACCTCCTCCCGCCGCAGCAGCTCGGAGCTGAGGATGACCATGGCGGGGCCCTCGTTCTCGGTGTACGACCACTGGGTGGCCGCCAGCGACCACACCTTTCCGGGGGCGTAGATCAGATCGCCGGTGAAGGCGACCTGCCCGACGATGTACGTCACGGACCCGGGGGTGTGCCCTGGGGTGGGCAGCACCCGTACGTCGATCCCGCCGTAGCTCGCCGTCCGGTATTCGGGCACGACGCCGTCGACCGGCACGGGGTCGAGCACCGAGAACCGGTCGTCGCGCAGGTCGTAGTCGTTGCTGAGCTGCCGGCCCGCCCACATCTCGTCGACCCGCTCGAACAGGTCGCGCTCGACGGGCGGCACGTGGACCCGGACGCCCGCCTCGACGGCCCTGTGCAGTCCTTGGGCCTGGTCACGGTGGTGGTGCGTCATCAGGACGTCGGTGAGACGGTCGAGGCCGAGCTCGTCGAGCAGGTCCAGCACGCGGCCCGAACCGAAGTCGACGGCGATCCCCGTGCGTTCGTCTCCTCCGGCGGGAGCCACGATGACGTAGACGTTGCAGGTGTCCGCGATGCGGAACACACCGGGGAGAACTTCGGTCACATGGGGGCTCACAAGGCGCGATTCTATCCGGTATCGTTCCCACAATGGATGCCCTGGACTGGCTCGTTCCCCTGCCCAAAAAGGCCGTCCTCGGCCGCTCGCACGTCGATCTGACCAGGTGCCGGATCCAGGGCGCCCCCGCCGCCGCCACCGCCCTGACCGCCTTGCGCACCGCCCTCACCCCGGCCCCCGCCGGGAGCGTGGTCGTCGAGGTCCGCATCGACGCCGGGGCCGAGCTGCCCCCCGAAGGCTACACGCTGACGGCCGGCGAGACCGGCGTGGTGATCGTCGGGGCGGACCCCGGTGGCTCCCTCCTCGCGGCCGAGGGCACGTCAGCCGCCGTCGAGCAGGCGCTCGCCCGTGCGGAGGCGCACGAGGCGAACGTGCTGCGCGGCGTGATCCCGCCGTTCGTACGGGCCGTGCTGGAGCGCACGGCCTGACACACGTCCCCCTGTATTACGACCGCCACCAGTTCGCCACGAGCCGCAGGTCCTCGCTGGTGATCGGCTCGCCGGAGTTGTCGATGGACTCGACGTAGTACAGGGCGGGCACGCCGAGCGCGGGCTGCGCCTCGGCGTACGCGAGCCAGTCCGCCCTGCTGGGCATCGGCCACTGGTCGGTGTCGATCAGGTGCCCCGGCATGGCGCGGGTGGCCACGGCGTGGCGGAAGCGGAGCTGGTCGACGGCGGGGACGGGGTCGCCGTGGGGGTCGAACTCGAGCACGTCGTTGAGCCGGATCATGTCGCTGACGTCGCCGAACGCCGGGTGGGGGGTGTGCGTGACCATGAGCGCGTCGGGTTTGACGCTCTTGGCGGCCTCGTACATGGTCCTGAGCAGCTCGTGCAGGAGGGAGAGCCCCCAGGTGGTCCCGTACGACTTCAGGTGCGACCCGCTGGGGAACCACTGCGTGAAGTCGATCTTCAATCCGTCGGCCCCGAGGTCGCCGAGCAGCCTCTCCATGATCGTACGGATCCTGCGCCGGTAGGCCGGGTTGGAGGGGTCGGCGGCCACGGGACGGCCGCCCGCGTCCGTCACGCACTCCTCGGCGGGCAGCCCGTCGGGCGCCCACGCCCGCCACCACAGCAGCACGCGCTGCCCGCGCGCGTGCCTGGCGGCGATCCACTCCCCTAATCCCGGCCACTTCGCCGGATCGGGCGCCGGGTCGCCGTACGCGAGCTGCCACCGGTCGTCGATCACGATGGTCCCGGGCACGATGCCGTGCTCTTCCAGCCTGGACAGCCAGCCGTCGTAGAGCTCCTGCCGGGCCAGCTCGGTCGGGGATACGCCGTCGGCCCTGGCGCACTGCGCGCCCCAGCCGCAGAAGATCGGCCTGCTCCACCACTCGTGCCGCGCGCCGGCGGAGGCGGCCAGGCCGTGCGCGAGCAGGTCCTCCCGGTGGTGCGAGATCGCCTCCCACGGCGACGCCGCAGCGCGGAACACGACGGCCGGGGAGCGCCAGGTCCCGTTCACCGAGGTGTGGCACTCGTAGTCGAGGCGCAGCAGCGCCCCGCCGTCCAGCGGCTCGTACGCGAGCTCGGTGAAGGTCAGGTCCGCGATGCCCGCGCGTACCGAGGCGCCCAGCCAGGGACCGCCGGGCACGGCGGTGGCCCCGTCCGGCTCCTCCTTGCAGAAGGCCAGCACGAGCGGCGGCGGCGAGAAGACCGCGTGGAGGCGGCCCGGCGAGGCGTCGCCGATCACGGTGAGCGCGAGCGGCACGGAGACCGGCCGCACCACCTGCACGGGGTGGGTGGGCGTGGGGTTGAAGACGCCGCGCGCGTGCAGTCCCGTGCGGAACGTGCCCGCCGCCCGGGTGTTGAGCACGGCCCGCCCGCCGAGCAGCGTCACGTCGCCGATCAGGCCGCGGCCCTCGACACGCACCTCCACCGCGATCGTCTCGGGAGTGCAGGTCAGCCGGACGGTCTTCGCCTCCCACCCGGTCGAGCGCTGGGGGAAGTCGAAGATCGCCTCGCCTTCGCGCTCGGCGAGCACGGGCGGCAGCGTCTCGTACGTCTCGTCGCGCCCGCCCGCGGTGTCGACCGAGGCGATCAGGCTGAGTGTCATCCAGCCTTCCAGCTCGGCGCTGGGGTCGGTACGCGAGACCGTCAACCGGTACGAGCCGGCGTCCAGGTAATACGCCTGGTCGGTGGTGGTGATCCGCATGGTTCAGCCGGAGTTCCGGTGGAGGTGGCTCATCCCTTGCTCCCTGTGGTCGCGATGCCCCTGATGAAGTGCTTCTGGCCGAGGAAGAACAGGACGATCATGGGGATCGTGGTGATCACGCTGGCGGTCATGACGATCTCCCAGTGCCACTCGCCGCCGAACCCGAACTGGTCGAGCAGCGCCTTCAGCCCGCGCGGGACGGTGAACGTGGTGGAGTCGCGCAGGTAGATCAGTGGCCGCATCAGGTCCGTCCAGGCCGCCTGGAACTCGAAGAGCAGCGTCACCGCGACCGCGGGCCGGCACAGCGGCAGCGCGATCCGGGTGAAGATCTTCCAGTTGTTCGCCCCGTCGATCTTGGCCGCCTCGAACGGCTCTCGCGGCAGCCCCATGAAGAACTGCCGCAGCAGGAAGATGTAGAAGGCGCTGCCGAACAGGTTCTGGGCCCACAGCGGGGTGAGGGTGCCGACCATGCCGAGCGAGTTCCAGATGAGGAACACCGGGACCATGGTGACCGCGCCCGGCAGCATCATCGTGGCCAGGAGGATCCCGAACAGCACTCCCCTGCCGGGGAAGCGGAAGTAGGCGAACCCCCACGCCACCATCGCGCTGGTGATCGTGACCGTCACCGCCGCCAGCACCGTGACCAGCAGCGTGTTGGCCATCCAGAGCGCGAGCGGCGCCTCCTGCCACACCTTGATGTAGTTGTCGAGGATGAACGTCTCGGGGATCAGCCGGTGGTCGAACACCTCGCCGCGCGGCTTGAAGGAGGCGCTGAGCAGCCAGACGAAGGGGTAGATGAAGGCGACGGTGAACCCGCCGAGCGCGGCCCACGTCAGGATCCGCCTGGCCCGCCTCACGGCTTGCCTCCTTCGTAGTGGACGTAGCGCCGGGTCACGAGCATCTGGACGCCGGTGATCGCCATGATCACGATGAACAGCAGCCAGGCGAGGGCCGAGGCGTAGCCCATGTGCAGGAACTCGAACGCCTGCTGGAACAGGTAGATCGCGTAGAACAGGGCCGCGTCGTTGCTGTAGGTGGTGTTGCCCGCGCCGAAGAAGGCGGTGTACGCCTCGGTGAACGACTGCAGGGCGTTGATGCTGTTCACGATGAACAGGAAGAACAGCGTCGGGCTGATCATCGGCACGGTGATGCGCAACGTGCGCCGCCACCAGCCGGCCCCGTCCACGAGCGCGGAGTCGTACAGCTCCTGGGGGACGCCGCGCAGCGCGGCCAGGATGATGACGATCGAGGAGCCGACGGTCCACAGGCTCATCAGCACCAGGCCGGGCTTGATCCAGTCGGGGTCGGTGGTCCAGGCGGGCCCGTCGATGCCGAAGAGGCCGAGGAAGCCGTTGATCAGGCCGTTCTGGCCGTTGAACAGCATCAGCAGCAGGATGCCGATCGCGACCGGCGGCGTCATCTTGGGCAGGAAGAAGGCCGTGCGGAAGAAGCCGGTGGCCTTCGTGGCGCTGTTGAGCAGCAGCGCCAGGGCGAGCGAGACGACGAGGTGGGCCGGGACCGACATCGCGGTGAACACGGCCGTGTTCCACAGCGCGAGCCCGACCTTCGGGTCCTCGAAGAGCTGCTTGTAGTTGTCGAAGCCGACGAACGACGGGTCGTTGATGACGTCGTAGTCGGTCAGCGACAGGTAGGCGCTGTTGATGACGGGCCACGCGGTGAAGATCAGGAACCCGATGATCCAGGGGCTGATGAACAGCAGGGCCGCCCGGGTGTCCTTCCACCGCATGGTGCGCCAGAAGGACACTTTGGTGTGGGAACGGGACATCTCAGTTCGTACGCTTCGTCCAGCCGGCCCAGGCCTTGTCGAGCGCGGCCTGGGCGTCCCGCTGCGCCTTGTCGAGCGCCGGCTGCGCCTTGTCCTGGCCGTTGAGCACCCGGTTCACCGCGTCCTGCCAGGCCGTCTTGAACTCCTTGTCGGCCGGGTTGGCGGGGAGGCTGAAGGTGTGCTTGTTGGCCTCGTAGAACGCCTTCACGCCGGCGTCCCAGACGGGGCCGCCCGAGGTGAGCATCTTCTCGATCTCCGCGTCGGCCTGGACGTTGCCGGTCAGGATGCCGGTGAACGGCTTGCCCTCGGCCTTGCGCTTGTCCACCCGCACCTGGGCCGCGGCCTTCCAGGTGTCGACGAGCGTCATGGTCTTGGCGAACCGGCAGGCGGCCGCGGCGTTCTTCGACCCCTTCGGGATCGCCCACGCCGAGCCCGAGGAGTAGGCCAGCGGCTGGCCCTGCGGGGTGCGGAAGGTGTCGAAGACCAGGGGCGCCTTGGGTGAGACGTCGTTGAGCACGTTGACGTACCACTGCTCCATGGGCATGGCGCCCAGCTCGTCCTTGGCGAACTGGTTGCCCTTGCCGAAGAAGTCGGCGGAGTCGCGCAGGGCCTTGACCTTGGCGAAGCCGCCCTGCGCGTCGTAGATGCCGACCGCGAACTCCAGCGCCTTGACCACCTGCGGGCTGTTGAGCTGCGCCTTCTTGCCGTCGGCCGACAGCAGGTCGGCGCCGTTGGCCTTGGCCCACAGCGGCAGGAACTCCGGCAGTTTGCTGTCGTAGCCGATCACCTGAAGCTTGCCGCCCGGCGCCTTGTACAGCTTCCCGGCCGCGGCGGTGATCTTGTCCCAGCTGGAGCCGTTGACGTCGTCGATCGTCAGCCCGGCCTGCTTGAGCAGGTCGCCGTTGGCCATGGTGATCTGGACCTGGTTGAACTCGGGGATGGCCCAGACCTCCTGGCCGAACGTCACCTGGCCGAGCGCGCCCTTGTCGTACATCGAGGTGTCGATCTGCTCGCCCTTGATGCACGAGGTCAGCGGGATGATGGCGCCCCGGGAGGCGAACGTGCCGATCTGGTCGCGGTTGGCGTAGACGATGTCCGGCGGGTCACCGGCGGCCACCGAGGAGAGGAACTGCTGGATGTCGAGGTCGCCCTCGATCAGCTTGATGTCCGCGCCCCCGAGCGCCTTCTTGGCCAGGTCGACGCGGGTCGACCCGATCTCGTCCGTCGCACCGAAGCCCATGACGGAGATGGTGCCCTGGTACGTGGCGCTGGGGTTGAACTGACCCGCCGACGGGGTCGCGGACGTCCCGCCGCCGGTGCCCTTGGCGCATGAGGTGAGGGCCAGTGCCAGTGACACCGACAGAAGGGACCAGCGGACGAGTGGGGTTCGCATGGGGGGAATCGCCTCCGGCAAGCCTGATGACGGCCACCAATGTGGCAACGTTCACACATCTGAGAACGTACCCATACCGCCGAAACCCCGTCAACCACTCGAATCACAGCGTTTCAGTGTCGTTAATTTCGGTCCGGCGGTGTGAGAACGTGCATCCTTTTCCCAGAATCCCGTCCCATACACGCCGACAGCTCGGTGTGGTCGTCGTGAGGATCCACCCCCGGCGATCAACGCACCGGCAGGCAGCTGTGGCGACCGGTCAGACCGGTCGCCACAGGCCGGCCGGTCATTCTGCCGGGCTGATCCGGTGCCGGGGGCGGGTCACCAGCTGCCGGTGGCGCCGCCTCCGCCGCCGCTGCCGCCGCCGAAACCGCCGAAGCCGCCATCGCTGTCGGCCGCGGCGGGTCCCGCGATCGCGAGCACGGCGCAGGCGGCCAGCGCCACCGCGCCCACGACGATGCGCCGCAGTCCCCGGGTGCCGGTCCTGTCGTTGTCCTTCATCGGTCCTCCTCGGTCGGGTCGGTTCCGGCGCCCATTGTGGGCAGGATCGGCCGCCACGGAAATGGCCGGGGAACCCGTAAATCCGGCGCCTCAGTGGTTTCACGTATCCCGCGGGCAACGGGGGCAGGCGGCTCGCGGCGTTCACCGGATGCCGCGTGCGGCGGGTGCCGTCTCATCCTGCTGACAGCCAACGGCCAGGGGCCCGCCGACGCGCGTGGTCCCCGCGAGCAGCGAGGATGCCACCTTTGTCACACATCGCCGCGACGCCGGCACAACGTACAGACACGGACGCGGAACCGGCACCGTACTGGTGGGCCGGGGCGCTCACGCTCGCCGAGCGGCTGGCGCTCGCCACCCGGCCCGCCCCCCGCGAGGACGGCCTGGCCGAGCGGCGGCTCGCGCGCTGGCGGGCCGCCCACCGCATGGACGAGGAGGGCCGGTTCGAGGCCAGGCTCGCCGACCTCGGCATCGACGCCGACACGCTGCTCGCGCTGCTGGCCGAGCCGCCCGAGGAGCTGGCGGCGCGCGCGTCCCGGCCCGCCTGGGCGGACACCGTCGAGGCCGCGCTCGCGACGGCCTCCCTGGACGGCGGCGCCCAGCCCGCGCCGCAGGAGGTCGGCG
The DNA here is from genome assembly GCF_014204795.1 of Nonomuraea jabiensis. GTDB lineage: Bacteria > Actinomycetota > Actinomycetes > Streptosporangiales > Streptosporangiaceae > Nonomuraea > Nonomuraea jabiensis. Next base: position 11,171,416 of record NZ_JACHMB010000001.1, read on the forward strand.
AGGCGGCGTTCACGTGGGACGCGGGGTTCGGGCGGATCGTCGCCCCGTTCGTCCGGAACGCCGTCACCCGGATGGCGTCCGGCGCGCTGGACGGGCTCGGGGAGGTGGCGGCTCTGCGGCGCGGGTTCGCGGAGCAGCTCGGCGGGCAGCTCGTCTCGCTCGCCGCGCGCGTCCTCGTCCTGGAGCTGAACGTGGCCCGGGTGCGCGGCCAGCTGCACGGCGACAGCGCCGAGGAGCGTTTCCGGTCCTTCGCGGCGCGGCTGGCCACCCGGGAGGGGCTGGCGGGGCTGCTGTCCGAGTACGTCGTGCTGGCCCGGCTGCTGGCCCAATGCGCCGACCACGCCGTGGAGGCCTACCTGGAGCTGCTGCGGCGGCTGGCCGCCGACCGGTCCGCGATCGTGGCGGAGCTGTTCGGCGGGACCGAGCCCGGCCGGCTGGCCGAGGTGGTCATGGGCGTGGGCGACGGGCACCGGGGCGGGCGGTCGGTCGGGCTGCTGCGGTTCGAGAGCGGGGCGCGCGTGGTGTACAAGCCGCGGTCGCTGGCCGTGCACACGCACTTCAACCGGGCGCTCGGCTGGCTCGGCGACCGGCTGCCCGGCCTCGGCCTGCGCGTGCTGAAGGTGCTGGAACGGCCGGGCCACGGCTGGGTGGAGTACGCCGAGCACGGGCCGTGCGCGGACGAGGCCGGCGTACGTGCCTTCTACCGGCGGCAGGGCGCGCTGCTGGCCCTGCTGTACGCGCTCGACGGCGTGGACTTCCACTTCGAGAACCTCATCGCCGCCGGGGACCAGCCAGTGCTGGTCGACCTGGAGGCGCTGTTCCACCCGGCGATCCACAGGGGCGGCGCCCGCGGGCGGACGGACGACGACCCGGCCGAACGGGCGCTGGACAGCTCGGTCGCCCGGGTGGGGCTGCTGCCGGCCGTCGTGTGGAGCAAGGACGGCGGCGCCCTCGACATGGGGGGCATGGGCGGGGACGCGGGCAGCACGCTGCCGTTCGAGTCGGCGGGCTGGGCCGGCGCGGGCACCGACGAGATGCGGCTGATCCGGGAGAGGGCGGCCTTCCCCGGCAGCAGCAACCGCCCGGGCGTCGGTGACGCCGTCGCCGATCCGGCCGACCACGTCGAGGACTTCCTGGCGGGCTTCACCGGCGCGTACGAGGTCATCGCCGCCCATCGCGACGAGTTGCTCTCCCCCGGCGGCGTCCTGGCGGCCTTCCAGGGGGACGAGATCCGCGTGGTGATGCGGCCCACGAAGCTGTACGGCACGTTGCTGCAGGAGTCGACCCACCCGGATGTCATGCGCGACGCCCTGGACCGCGACCACGTGCTCGACGCCCTGTGGGCCACCTGCGCCGACGACCCGGTCCGCCGCCGGCTGGTCCCCGCCGAGATCGCCGACCTCTGGAACGGCGACATCCCCCTCTTCGCCGGCCGCCCCGGCACCCCCGACCTGTGGACCAGCCGGGACGAGCCGCTGGCCGGCGCACTCGTCGGCGTGCCCTCCTCGGACGCCGCCGCCAAGATCCGGGCCATGGGCCCCCGGGACCTGGCCGAGCAGCAGTGGATCATCCGCGCCTGCCTGGCCAGCCGCCACGACCGCGCCCGCGTCTGGACCTCCACCACCCCCGCGGCTCCCGCCGCCCCCGCCGCGCCGGCGGGCGTGCTCGCGGACCGGCTCGTGGCCATGGCCACGGCGATCGGGGACGAACTCGCCGAACGCGCCCACCGCGACGACTCCGCCGCCGGCTGGCTCGGCATGGAGCTCGTGGGCGAGACCCGCTGGACGGTCGGCACGCTGAAGAGCGACCTGTACGGCGGCATCCCCGGCGTCGCCCTCTTCCTCGGCCAGCTCGCCCGGATCACCGGCGAGCACCGCCACGCCGACCTCGCCATGCGGGCCCTGTCCTGGGTTCCCGGCTTCGTCGACGGCATCGCCGGGAAGGCCGCGGCGTTCCCCTGCGGGCCGTTCAACAGCGCCGTCGGGCTGGCGTACGCGCTGACGCACCTGGCCCGCGACCTCGGCGCGCCCGACCTGCTCGGCCACGTCGAACCGCTGATCACCGCGACGACCGGCGCCGCCGCCGCGGACGAGGAGCTGGACGTCGTGAGCGGCGCGGCCGGATGCCTGGCCGCGATGCTCGCCGTCCACGAGGCGACCGGGCTGCCGGACGCGCTGGACGTGGCCCGTGCCTGCGCCGACCGGCTCGTCCAGACGGCGCGGCCGCAGGACGGCGGGGTGGCGTGGCACGGCCACATCCCCGCGTCGGCACCCTTGACCGGGTTCTCCCATGGGACCGCGGGGATCGGCTGGGCGCTGCTCCGCTTCGCCGCCCTGACCGGCGAGGCACGGTACGCGCGGACCGGGCTGGCCGCCTTCGCCTATGAGCGTTCCCGCTTCGACGCCCGCATCGGCAACTGGCCCGACTTCCGGGACCTGCCCGACGCCCCGGCGAACCCCTCCGGCCTGCCCCCGTCCATGCAGGGGTGGTGCCACGGCGCACCCGGCATCGGCCTGGCCAGGGCCGATCTCCTCCGCCGTCCCGGCCTGAGCACCGAAGCGGCCGGCGACCTCGCCGCCGACCTCGCCGCCGACCTGGACGTGGCGCTGGGCTCGTACCTGAGCAGCCCGCCCGGCATGGTCGGTCACAGCCTGTGCCACGGCGAGGCCGGGAACCTGGAACTCCTCACCCACGCCGTCGCCGCGGGCAGGCACGACCTGACGGACACCCTGCGCCTGCGGACCGGCGTCCTGCTCGCCCAGCTCGCCGACGGCCCGCGCTGCGGCACCCCGGGCGGCGTGACAACGCCGGGTCTGATGTCCGGCCTGGCGGGGATCGGACACGGTCTCCTGCGGCTGGCCGCCCCCGCCGAGGTGCCGTCCGTCCTGCTCCTGGCCCCGCCGGCCGCCTGAAGCGCCACGTACCCGCGAAAGAAAGGGGCTGCCGTGATGCGGCGCCGCGTCCCCATCCGCCTGCAACTGACCACCAGCGAGTGCGGAGCCGCCGTCCTGGCCATGCTGCTGAGCCACCACGGCAGGCACACCTCGGTGGCCGAGTGCCGCGACCTGCTGGGCCCGGGCAGGGACGGCGCGTCCGTCACCCGGCTGGTCGCGGCGGCCCGCGAGCACGGGCTGACGGCCGCGGCGGAACGGGTCGCGGATCCGCTCGCCGAGCCGCCGCGGTCGCCGTACATCGCCTACTTCTCCGCCCACCACTTCGTGGTCGTCGAAGGACTGGGCAGGGGCGGCGTGCGGATCGTCGACCCGGGCAACGGCCGCCGGACCATGCCGCGGGAGGAGTTCGCGCGGCGTTACGGCGGCGTGGTGATCCGGTGCGCGCCAGGCGCCGGGTTCGTCAGGAGGCGCGCGTCGCCGTGGCAGTGGACGCCCGTCCGCTACCTGCGCGACTTCGCGGCGGTGCCGGGCGGCCGGCGCCGCCTGGCCGGGGTGCTGGCGCTGGCGGCGGCCATCCAGTTGCTGGCGCTGGCGCTGCCGCTGGCCACCAAGTCCGTGGTGGACGAGCTGGTCCCGGACGGGCGCGGCGACCTGCTGCCGGTGCTCGGCTGGGCCGTGTTCGGCACGGCGGCGCTGCACGGCTCGCTCACCTTCCTGCGCGCCCGCCTCCTGCTCGCCCTGCGGGCCCGCGCCGACGAGCGGCTGACCGGCCGTTTCGTCGGCCACCTGCTGCGGCTGCCGATCGGGTTCTTCCTCCAGCGCAGCCGGGGCGATCTGCTCCTGCGCGTCGGCAGCATCGCCACCACCAGGGAGGCGGTCACGCAGCAGTCCGTCACGCTCGCGCTCGACGTGCTCCTGCTGTCCGCGTACGGGATCGCGCTCGTCCTCCTCGTCCCCTGGTACGCGCTCATGGTCGGCGTGCTGGCGGCCGGGCAGGCGGGGCTGATGGTGGCCTCCTACCGGCGGCTGCGGACCCTGACCCAGGCCGAGCTGAGTGCCCGCGCGGGCGAGCAGGGGTATCTCGTCGAGACGTTGCAGGCGATGCTGCCGCTCAAGGCCAACGGCGTGGAGCCGCGGGCGCAGGTGCGCTGGCGGGAGCTGTTCGGCACGTACCAGACGGCCATGCTGCGGCGGGGACGCGCCAGCTCCTGGTTCGAGGCGGTGCAGGGAGCGGTGGCCGTGTTCGCGCCGCTGGCGCTGCTGTGGTGCGGCGCGTGGCTGGTGCTCGGCGGGCGCATGTCGCTGGGCACCATGCTGGCGGTGAACGCGCTGGCGATGTCGGTGCTGGCGCCGTTGCAGGCGTTCGTGGGGGCGGTGCAGCTGTTCTCCATGCTGCGCGGCCAGTTCGAGCGCATCTACGACGTGCTCGACGCCGCCCCCGAGCCGAGCGGCGCCCGGCTGCTGCCCGATGGACGGCCGGTCGCGATCCGGGCCGAGGGCGTCGCCTTCCGGTACGCGCCCGACTCGCCGCCCGTGCTGCGGGAGGTGTCGTTCGAGGTGCCCGCGGGGGCGAAGCTCGGCGTCGTCGGGCGTACCGGGTCGGGCAAGAGCACGCTCGCCCTGCTGGTGCTCGGGCTGCTGCGGCCGACGACGGGCGAGATCCGGCACGACGGCGTACCCGTCCAGGAGCTGGACGTGGCGGCGCTGCGGCGCGGGTGCGGCGCGGTGCTGCAGGAGCTGTCGCTGTTCAGCGGCTCGATCCGCGACAACATCACGCTCGGCAGCCCCGACGCCACGGACGACGACGTGGTGACCGCCGCGCTCGTCGCGGGACTGCACCACGACGTCGAACGCCTGCCCATGGGCTACGACACCAACGTCGGCGAGGGCGGCGCCGCGCTGTCGGCCGGGCAGCGGCAGCGGGTCGCGCTCGCCAGGGCCATCGTGCACCGGCCGCGCCTGCTCATCCTCGACGAGGCCACCAGCCACCTCGACCCCGAAACCGAACGCCGGGTCGACGCCGCCCTGTCGGAGCTGCGGGTCACCCGGATCGTCATCTCGCACCGGCTGAGCGCGATCCGCGACGCCCACGAAGTCCTCGTCATCGACCAAGGCCGCATCGTCGGCCGCGGAACCCACGAAAGGCTGGTGAGCAGCCCAGGCCCCTACCGCGACCTGTTCGGCGCTCCGCCGGTGCCCGATGCACTGAGCGCCTGAGATCACCCATCTTCATGGAAGGAGACAGAAATGTCGGCCGACGACCAGATCAGATCCTGGAAAACCCCCGAGCTCCGCGGGCCCGGCGAGGCCCACCCCGCGGGTGAGATCAACCTGGGCGCCCTGAGCGGCGGCGAGAAGGAAATACCCGGCTTCGACGACTACACCAACTTCTTCAGCTGCTGGCAGACCTGCGAACGCTCCATGTGGGTCGGGACCTGCCGCTTCTCCAGCATCGGCTGCTGCTGACCACGAGCAAAGGAGCACACACCATGACGAACGACGACCTGATCCGTTCCTGGAAGGATCCCATCAACCGAGCGGCCTACGGGGCCGGCCTGCCGCACCCCGCCGGCGACCTCGATCTGGAGACGGCGCGGCTGGCGGGCGGCGTGGAGCAGGAGCCGCCGAACGGCACCCAGCACCTGTCCACCATCGGCTGCTGCGGCGGCTACACCTCCGAGGTGCGCTGCGCGATCAGCGCACTGTACCCCATCCCCATGTGCCTGGCTTGGACCCTGCTCTGACAGACCGGTGACCGGCCGCGCGGCACCGGATCCGTGCCTGCGGCCGGTCACTCGGCGAGCCGGTGCCCCAGGGCGGCCCGGGTCTTCACCCCGAGCTTCCTGAACACGCTGGCCAGGTGCGTCTCCACCGTCCTGGGGCTGAGGAACAGGCGCTCGCCGATCTCCCGGTTCGTCATGCCGTACGCGACCAGCTCGGCGATCTCCCGCTCCCGCTCCGACAACGAACTCCCGGCCCCCGGCCGGTGGGCCAGGCCGGCGGCCATCCGGCGCTGCTCGACGCCCACCTGGGCCGCCAGCCACGGCGCGCCGCACGACAGGAACAGCTCCTTGGCCTGCCCGAGCTGCTGCTTGGCGGTCCGCGAGTCGGCGTCGCGCCGCAGCACACCGGCCAGCAGCATCCGGCCGAATGCCTCCCCGATGGGCAGCCCGGCGTCAGCGAACCGGTCCACGGCCTCGCGCGCCGCCTCCTCCGCCTCGTCCCGCCGGCCCTGCGCGAGCGCGAGGACGGCACGGGCCCGCGCCAGGAAACCCGACTGCACGGGCGGGGCGCCGAGCTCCACGACGCGGGCGGCGCGCTCGTACCACTCCGTGCCCGCCGTCAGATCGCCCCGGGTGACCTCCACCTCCGAGCGCAGCGCGTAACTGCCGACCACGCCGGGGCCGAGGCCGGCCGGGTCGGCGGGCACCCGCGCCGCCAGCAGCCGCCCGCACTCCTCCGTCTCGCCGACCGAGAACAGCACCTCCGACACCACCTGGTCCGAGATGGTCCGCCACCAGGCCGAGCGCAGCACCTGCCCCCGCCGCGCCGGCTCGATCAGCGGCATCGCCGCGTCCGGGCCGCTCCGCCACAGCAGCGGGCGCGACTTCGTGACGTGGACGAACGCCAGCATCTCCGCGCTGCCCAGATGCCGGGCGATCTCCTCGGCCTCCTCGGCGTCGCCCAGCGCCCGGTCGACGTCCCCCAGCCGGGCGTGGACGGTGGCGCGGGCGGCGTACAGCAGCGGCACGACGTGGCTGCGCCCGTGGTCGCGGGCCACCCGCAGGCCGCGGGCCAGGTGCCGCAGCGCGTCGGCGTTGCGGTCGGCCAGGAACTCGCCCCACGCCAGCGCGGCCACGAGCCCGAGGTCGTCGCACAGCTCGCGGTCGGTCAGCCCGTTCACCAGCGCGTCCGCCCGGTCGAGATGCCGGTACGCCTCCCCGAAGTCGCACCGGTAGAGCGCCGCGACCGCCAGCAACGTCACGGCCGTGGCCGGCAACCCTCGCCGGGTACGCGGTCCTGCCAGCCCGAACGCGAGCGAGGCGTTCTCCCGGCCCTGGTCCCAGCGCCCGTCCAGCAGATCGTTGGCCGCCAGCTCCACCAGCAGCGCGCACCGCCCGCCGGAGTCGCCGCCCGAGGCGGGGTCCAGGTGGCGCAGCTCGGCGGTCAGGATCGCCCGGGCCTCCTCGAAGCGGCCCAGCGAGCGCTCCATCATGGACATCAGCTCCACGGCCTGGTCGCGGTGGTCGCCGCCCGCCTGGATGACCTCGCGCAGCAGCGTACGGCTCTCCGCCAGCTGCCCGGACACGCCCAGGGCAGCCGCCAGCGACATCAGCAGGCCGGCCCGCCGCCCGCCGGGCGCGTCGTCCGGCAGGGCCCCCAGGGCGGCGCGGAACCAGCGCGCCGCCGTCGCCGGGGCGGTCGCGGCCACCGCGTCCGCCCCTTCGGCCAGCAGTGCGGCCCCGTCCACGTCGCCGATCACGATCGCGTGCTCCATGTGCACCGCGCATCGCACCGCCGGCGCGCCATGCGCGCGCAGGTACTCGGCCGCGCGCCGGTGCGCCGCCATCCGCCACGCGGGCCCCGCCATCCGGTACGCCGCCGCCCGCACCAGCGGATGCCGGAAGCCCAGGGTGCGCGGGCCGGAGGACAGGACGTTCCGGCGTACGAGCTCGTCCAGGGCGGCCACCACCGTGGCCGGCTCCAGCTCCGACACCGCCGCCACCAGCGTCGCGTCCAGCTCGTCGCCCGCCACCGCCGCGGCCCGCGCCACCAGCCCCTGCACCTGGTCCAGGCCCGACAGCTCGGCGGCGATCAGCCGGTCCAGAGCGTTCACCGCGACGGGGCTCGCGGCCTCGGCGGGGTCGTCGCCGTCCGGCAGCGCGGCCAGGATCTCCAGGAACAGCGGATTGCCGCCGCTGCGCTCGTACAGGCGGCGCCGGCGGGGCGCGGACATCTCCTCGCCCAGCAGCGCGTCCGCGTCGCCCGCCGACAGCGGGCCGAGGGGCAGCGCCACCACGGAGGCCGCGGCCAGCGAGCGCGTCAGCCCGGCCGGCAGCCCGCCGGTGCGCGCCGCGAGCAGGACGACCACGCGCCGGTCCGGCGGGTGCCGGATGAAGTAGTCGAGGGCCTCGACGGAGGCGTCGTCGGCCCACTGCATGTCGTCCAGCAGCACGACCAGGCCGTCCCGCTCCGAGATGCGCTCCACGAGGCGGTGCGACTCCCGGAACAACCGGTGCCGGTTCAGCGCCGCCAGCCCGCGGGCCGCTCCCCCGGCGTCCGCGCCGGCCTCGGCGGACAGCAGCGCGCGGATCCGGTCCAGGTCGGCGGCCAGTTGGAGGTGGCGATCGCCGTCGGCCAGGGCGTCGAACAGGATCCCGAACGGCGCGCTGCGCTCGAACTCGGTGGCCCGCCCCGCCATCGCCGGCAGCCCCCGCTCCCGCGCCAGCTCGGCGACCGCCGTCAGCAGCCGGCTCTTGCCGATCCCCGGATCGCCGGTCATCAGCACGAACGTCGTCCCGTGCGGCCTGTCCAGCAGCCGCACCAGGTGATCGAGCTCGGCGGAACGGCCTGTCAACGGGCGCCGGGTCACCAGCACGTCATAACCTCCCCGCCAGGAAGATCGTCGATCTCACCCCCATCTCTATCCCACTGAGCCGTCCCGTCAAGGATTACGTGGTTTCCCGGATGTTTCGGCTTCCGGAACATGACGGATGCCGCGGGCGTCCCCGCGGGCGCATCGTGCTCTCATGTCCGACGACGACCTCACCCGATCCTGGAAAGACCCCTACCACCGCGACGCCGGCGTCCCCCATCCCGCGGGCGAGATCGTGATCCCCGTGCACGGCGGCACCCAGGAGATGCCGACGCTGGGGACCACGTTCATCATCTGCACCCTGCCCGGCTGCAACCCCACCGTCTTCTTCGGCTGCAATTACTGATCGCTATAACGGTCACCACCGGAGGATCAAAGGGGCATTCATCCGCAAGAGTGGCTGACGGTGTAGGTTATAACCGTCAGCCACGAGACAGGACAGCGATGGGCGAATCAGCGGCCGAGCTCTACACGACGAAGGCGGACTACGCCTACCTGCAGGTCAAGGAGCTGATCCTGGCCGGCCGGCTGGCCCCCGGCTCCGTCATCCCCCAGGCCCGGCTGGCCCGCGACATCGGCATCAGCACCACTCCCCTGCGCGAGGCGCTGCGCCGGCTCAAGAGCGAGGGGCTGGTGGAGCTGGACGCCCACCGCGACGCCCGCGTGGCCCCCCTGGCCGCCGAGGAGGCCCGCGACCTGCTGGAGCTGCGCCGCTCCCTCGACCCCCTGGCGGTCGCGCTGGCCGCCGAACGCCGTACCAAGGCCGACATCGCCGCCATGCGCGCCGCCCACGAGGGCCTCGAACCCCTGCCCGGCAACCCCGCCTACGAGCAGCTCGTCGCGCACCGCAGGTTCCACGCCGCCCTCTACTCCGCCTCCCACAACGACCTGCTCATCCAGACCCTCGACAGCCTGTGGGACAAGGCCGACCGCTACCGCCGCCTCGCCCTGGAGGTCGAGCGCGGCCAGGCCGCCCGCGACCGCAAGGCCGCCGAGCACGAGGCCCTGCTGGAGTACGTCATCGCGGGCGACGCGGAGTCGGCCGCGGAGGTGATGCGCGAGCACATCGACACCAGTCTCGGCGCCCAGGCCGCCTGGCGCCTGCGCAAGCACCAGCAGGACGAGGTAGATGCCTGACGCCTGGCATCGGCACGCGGTCCTGCTCGCCCACTCCACCGGCACCCAGGTGATCACCTTCGTGCTGCGGCCCACCATGTCGTACCGCGCGATCGAGCTCGACGTGCCCGCGGCCTGGCTCGGCGTGCTCGGCGCCAGCTTCGCCATCGCGCCGCTGCTGCTGGCCCTGCCCGCCGGCCACGCCGCCGACCGGTACGGCGAGCGCCGCATGGCCGTGGCGGGCGCGCTCCTGCTCACCGCCTCCGCGGTCGCGTTCACCGCGTTCGGCCACACCGTGCCCGGCCTGGTCGCGGCCGGGATCCTGCTCGGCACCGGCCACCTGGGCAGCGTCATCGCCCAGCAGGCCCTGGTCGCCAACACCACCGAGCACGGCCGCCACGACACCGCCTTCGGCCACTACACCTTCGCCGCGTCCCTCGGCCAGGCCGCCGGCCCGCTCATGATCAGCCTGCTCGGCGGCGACGGCTCCATCCCCGACACCGGCCGCATCTTCGCCTGGTCCTGCGGCCTCGGCGTGCTCCTCCTCGGGCTGTCCGCGCTGCTGCCGCGCAGCGGCGCGGCCGCGCGGACCCGGGCCGAGAGCGGGGGCCTGCGCTCGCTGCTGCGCCTGCCCGGCCTCGCGCACGCCCTGGTGACGAGCTGCGTGGTGCTGTCCGCGGTCGACATCACGCTGGCGTACCTGCCCGCGCTCGGCACCGAGCAAGGACTGACCGCGAGCGCCGTGGGCCTGCTGCTGACCGTCCGCGGCGTCGCGTCCATGGCCTCGCGCTTCTTCCTCGGCCACCTCGCCCGCCTGGTCGGCCGGCGCAGGCTGCTGGTCGGCAGCACCCTCGCGGCGGCGGTCGCCATGCTGGTCACGCCCGTGCCCATGCCGCTGTGGGCGCTGGCCGCGTTGCTGCTGGTCGCGGGGTTCGGGCTGGGGGTGGGGCAGCCGCTGACCATGTCGTGGCTGGCCGAGTCCGCCCCCGCCGGGATGCGCGGCCGGGCCATGTCCCTGCGCCTGGTCGGCAACCGTACCGGCCAGCTGGTCATCCCCGGCGCGGCCGGGCTCGTGGCCGCCGGGCTCGGGGCCGGCGGCGTGCTCCTCGTCACCGCGCTCAGCCTCGGCTGGGCCGGCGTGGCCGCCCGGCGGCTTCCCGTCGATCCATAGGAAGGTTCCTCCATGACCGTTGTCACCGCAGACCTGTACGACGAGCGCGGCGACCAGCTCGACTCCTGCGACCTGCAGCTCCGCCAGTACGGCGGCCGGCACGCCTTCAGCGGCCCCGTCGTCACCGTCCGGTGCCACGAGGACAACGTCCTGCTCAAGTCCGTCCTGTCCGAGCCCGGCGAGGGCCGGGTCCTGGTGGTGGACGGCGGCGGCTCCCTGCGCGCCGCCCTCATGGGCGACGTCATCGCCGGCATGGCGGTCGCCAACGGCTGGGCCGGCGTGGTCATCAACGGCGCGGTCCGCGACGTCGCCGCCCTGCGCGGGCTCGACCTGGGCGTCAAGGCCCTCGGCTCCAACCCCCGCAAGAGCGCCAAGGCGGGCGGCGGCGAGCGCGACGTCCCCGTCACCTTCGGCGGCGCCACCTTCCGCCCCGGCGCCGAGCTGTTCAGCGACGACGACGGGATCCTCGTCACGCTCCGCTGACCGACCGGTCAGCACCTCTCGGGCACCTCGGCCACGTCGGCGGCGGACCTCCGGCAGGTGGATCGGCCCGCGGTGCGCTGGTCGTACCAGTGGGAGCGGCGCGGGTGGGGTCAGGGGCCCTCGACGGGCAGCAGGGGGCCGGTGAGGGGCTCGTCGCGGTCGCAGGTCAGCTCGCCGTCCCGCACCCGCAGCCGGGCGGCCTGGACCGACGAGCGGCGGCCACCGCCCGGGTGGGTGAAGTAGAAGATCACCGCCTCCTCCCCCGTCACCACGACGTCCGCGTGGTGGCCGAACCCGTCGTCGTCCGGGCGCGTGCCCGGCTCGTCGAGGATGAGGCCCCGCGGCTCCCAGACGTCGAGGTCGTCAGAGACCAGCACGCGCTGGCCGCGCCACTCGTCGACGATCATCCAGTGCCGGCCCCCGAGCGTGAACACGTTCGGCCCCTCGTGGGCGGAGATCGTCACGGCGGGCCCGCGGACCTGCCAATGGTGCAGGTCGGAGCTGTCGGCGGCCCAGGTGTGCGAGCCGTCGCCCTCGTCCTTGTACCAGAGCCGGTGGCCGCCGCCGGGCAGCGCGGCCACGCAGGCGTCGATCACGTACGGGGAGGACAGGCCGAGGGTGGACCGGTACGTCCACCGCACGAGGTCGGGGCTGGTGTAGTGGCGGATGTGGCGTTCGTGGCCCGGCCACGCCCCGGGGACGCCGCGGATGACGCTGACGTACATGTGGTACGTCTCCCCGTCGTCGACGATCTCCGGCGCCCAGTACGTGTGCCGCCCCCATTCGGTGTCGAGACCCTCGATCGTCCCCCGGTAAAGCCAGGTCGCGCCGCCGTCCACGGATGACGCGACGCCGAGGTCGGTGCCGTGCACCCAGCTCACGTCCCCCAGGTCCGGGGCGCTCGCGCGGCGGCTGGTGTAGACGAGCCACCAGGCGCGCTCGGCCCGGTTCCAGATGAGGGTGGGGTCGGTGGCGCCGTCGTGCATGGGGTCGCGGTAAAGCGGCCGGGAGCTCATCTGGTCCCTTCCACGTGCGGTAGATCGTCCGCAAACGATACCGGCACGCGAAAAGGACACCCCTGGTCAGGGGTGCCCTTTGGGGGATGGCGAGCTCAGTTCGCGGGGAGCTTCACCGACACCGTCTGGAGGACCGGGTTGGCGTCCTTCTCGGCCCAGGCGCCCGTGGAGTAGGCGACCGGGTAGTTCTTCTTGCCGACGCCGCCGCCCCACTTGGTCACGACGTAGTCGATCTTGATGTGGCCCGCGCCGCCGACGCCGTCCACGGCGAGGGTGTCGGGGTTGAACCTGCCGCCGGTCAGCTCGGCGAACGTCTTGGCGTCGAGGTCGAGCATCACACCGCTGTTGGAGGGGTTGCCCGGACCGCGGTCACCGACGAAGAACGGGAGCTTCTTGCCCTTGTAGATCACGTAGCCCTCGGTCATGAGCGGCCAGCTCGGGCTGGCGGCCAGACCCTTCTGCATGGGCTTGCCGGCGGCGGGCAGACCGGTGTCACCCGCGCGGCCGGAGGAGTCGTCCCAGAAGTAGGACGCGGTGGTCGAGCCCTGGAGCACGGCCGTCTGGGTGATCGTGCTGCCGGCCTCGGCGTCAGCGTGCGCCGCGGGCGAGCCGACGGCCATGGCGGTCAGCACGGACGCGGTGAGCATGGCGATAGAGTGCAGGCGAGCAGACATGGGTAGGCGCAGTCCTTTGTTAGGCGACAGGGCAATACGCTCTTCACTCACGTAGCCGGGCATGACGCCATAAGGGCGGCACGTGGAGCGTGAATCCAACCAGAGGGAGTCCGGACGAGTGGTGCCTTCCACGTTGGTAAGGCCCAGGTCACTCGCCGGTAACGACTACCAAGCTACCCATCAAAACGGACAAAGGCAAACATAACCCCATGAAACGGATATAGATCTACGTTCGGGGTAAAGGCCAGAGTCAAAAGCCCCGGCGGGCGGCGGGCCCGCCGGGGCATATGCCGGGACTACGAGCGGGCGCGCCGGATCACCGCCGCCCCCAGCGGGGCCAGCTCGACCGCACCCGACACCGCCTGGCCGGTGAGCAGGTCGGTCCCCTCCCCCTCGAACGGCACGGACGCGTCCAGTTCGCCGCTGTGGTTGAGCAGGAACACGTACTCGTGCTCCTCGTCCCCCCGCACGGCGCACTCCACGTGGGCGGGCGCCTGCGGGAACGGCGACCGGACGCCCGCCGCCGACACGGCCGCGAGCAGTTCGGCGTCGAAGGCGGCCTGCTCCAGGAGGGTCGCGAAGTACACCACGCGCCCCGCGCCGAAGCGGTTCTCCACCACGGCGGCCCGGCCGGCCAGCAGGCCGTCGGCGTAGGTGGCCAGGGCCGTGCCGGTCTCCAGGTGCAGGTCGTCGCGCCACCACGTCGAGGTCGTCCGTCGCCCGTCGGCGAACTCCACCGAGAACACCTCGTGCGGCCGCGCGGGCCAGTACTCGTCCACCTTGGCCCCGATGAGCTGCCGGAACGCGCCCGGGTAGCCGCCGGGCCGCACCCGGTTGCACTCGTCGACCACGCCGGAGAAGAACGACATGACGACCGTGCCGCCGTTCTCGGCGAACTCGGTGATGCGCCGCACGCCCTCGTCGCCGATCAGGTACGCGTTCGGCACCACCAGCACCTTGTACCCGTCCAGCGACGACGACGCGGACACGACGTCCACCGGGTGATTGTTCGACCACAGCGGCGTGTAGTGCCGCATGACCGTGTCCGGGTAGCTGAGGTCCTGGCGCGGCAGCCCCGCCGTCTCCTCCAGCCCCCACCAGCCGTCCCAGTCGAACAGGATCGCGATCTCGGCCCGGGAGGTCGTCCCCGCCACGGGAGCGAGCAGCTTCATCTCCCGTCCCAGGTCCACGATCTCCCTGAACGTGCGCGAGTCCGGCCCGGAGTGCGGCAGCATCGCCGAGTGGAAGCGCTCCTGCCCGCCGCGGCTGGCCCGCCACTGGAAGAACATCACCGAGTCCGCCGCCCGCGACACCGCCTGCAGCGAGCCGAGCCGCATCCGGCCGGGCTCCTTGACGATGTTGAGCTGCCACTGGCTGACCGCGCTGGCCGCCTGCTCCATGAGCAGCCACGGCTGCCCGCCCTTGAGCGAGCGGAACAGGTCGTACTGGAAGGCGGCCGACACGTGCGAGTCGGCGTCGGCGGGGTTGGGGTAGATGTCGAGCGCGACCGCGTCCTCCTCGGGCGCCCACTTCCAGTAGTCGGCGTGCTTGAAGAAGCGCATGAAGTTCGTCAGGACCGGGATGTCGTCGCGGAAGGAGCGGACGATGTCGCGTTCGGCGAGATAGCACTCGAGGAGGGCGTCGGAGGTGAAGCGCTTGAAGTCGAGCCGGCGGGCGGGGTTCATCCAGGTGCGCGGGATGTGCGGCACCTCGACCTGGTCCCAGTCGGTGTAGCTCTGGCTCCAGAAGCGGGTGTACCACGCCTCGTTCAGGGTCTCCAGGTCGCCGTAGCGGCGCTGCAGCCAGCGCCGGAAGTTGACCGAGGCGGCCTCGTTGTACGCCGTGGGCCCGTACTCGTTGGAGATGTGCCACATCGCCAGCGCCGGGTGGAAGGAGTAGCGCTCGGCGAGCTTGGTGGTGATGTTCGCCGCGTACTCGCGGTAGATGGGTGACGACGGATCGTAGTGCAGCCGGTTGCCGAACCCGAACCGCTCCCCGTCGGCCATCACCGGGAACACCTCGGGGTGCAGGTGGGTGAGCCAGACGGGCGGGGCCGCCGTCGGGGTGGCCAGGTTGACGCTGATGCCGTTCTCGTGGAGGAGGTCCATGATCTCGTCCAGCCAGCCGAACTCGTACTTGCCCGGCTCCGGCTCCAGGGACGCCCACGCGAAGACGCCGAGGGAGACGATGTTGACGCCGGCCTCACGCATGAGCCGGACGTCCTCCCGCCACACGGCGGGCTCCCATTGCTCCGGGTTGTAGTCGCCGCCGTAGGCGAAGCCCCCGATGCGGTTCCTGAAAGCGTCCAAGCGAGACATTTCACTACTCCTGTAGGGATGGAAGGATCCTCGACCTGATCCTGGCGGTCGCCGCGCTCGTGCCGGACCTGGCCCCAGGGGCGGTGGAGCATCCCGGCGTCCGACCACCCGCCCGACCCGGTTCATACGCCCCTTGTCGTCGGAAAGTTTCTGGCACACTTTCCGAAAGATTACCGTGACATTGCCGAAGGGTTACGGTAGGCTCGGGCGCGCAGCGATGTCAACAGCGCCGATCGGGTAGCAGTCTGCTCCAGGTCAGCAGGCAACCTGCGGCTTTGAGGTTTTCCGAAAGTTGCAACGCGGAGGTCCTGTGGCTCGAGCAACGCTGGCGGACGTCGCCGCCGCCGCCGGAGTGTCCGTGCCGACGGTCTCCAAGGTCCTGAGCGGCAAGAAACACGTCTCCGCCGCCACCAGGGACAAGGTGCTCGAAGCGGTCCGGGCCTTCGGCTACGAGGCCCCGCGCCCGCCGAGCACTCCCCGGGCCGGTCTCGTCGACCTGCTCATAGACGGGCTCGGCTCCCCGTGGGCCCAGGTGCTCATCAGGGGCGCCGAGCAGGCGGCCGCGCGGTGGGGTTTCTCGCTCGTGGTGACCTCGTCCGCGCGGGCCGACTTCGACCTGCGGCGCTGGATCGGGATCGTGCGCAAGCGCAGCACCGACGGCATCGTGCTGGTGCTGTCGCGGGCCAACCAGGAGGAGATCTCGGCCATCGAGGAGCTCCTGCACGTGCCGCTGGTGCTGCTCGACCCGGTGGGCAAGCGCGATCCGCGCGTCTCCACCGTCGGCGCCACCAACTGGTCCGGCGGCGTCATGGCCACGACCCACCTGCTGGAGCTGGGGCACACCAGGATCGGCTTCATCGGCGGGCCGCTCGAGACGCAGTGCACGCTCGACCGGTACGAGGGCTACCTGGCGGCGCACCGTACGTTCGGGATCGACCCCGATCCCGGGCTGACCCGCTACGGCGACTTCCTGATCTCCGGCGGCAGGGAGTTCGGGGCCGAGCTCCTCGACCGACCCGACCGGCCCACCGCCATCTTCGCCGGCTCCGACCTCCAGGCGGCCGGCGTCTACCAGGCGGCCACCGAGCGCGGGATCCGGGTGCCGGCCCAGCTGTCGGTGGTCGGCTTCGACGACTCCACGTGGTGCGAGATGATGTCGCCGCCGCTCACGACGGTCCGCCAGCCGCTCGACGACATGGCCAACGAGGCGGTCCGCCTCATCTCGGAGGAGCTGACCCATCCGAGGGGGCCGGTCGGGACGCGCATAGAGCTGGCCACCAGCCTCGTCGTCCGCAGCAGCACCGCCGGTCCCGCCTCGTGATCATCACCCGGGAGCTGCGCGTGGCCGCGTACGCGATCTGCGTCGACGACGGCCGCATCCTGCTCGCGCGCTGGGTCGGCCCCTCCGGCGAGCGGCACTGGACGCTCCCCGGCGGCGGCATCGAGCACGCCGAGGACCCGGTGGACGCCGCGATCCGCGAGGTGGCGGAGGAGACCGGCTACACGGTGGCGATCGAGGCCCTGCTGGGCATGAGCACCCTGCACTGCCGCTACCCCCGGGGCGAGGGCCGCGAGGCGGACTTCCACGGCCTGCGCATCGTCTACGAGGGCCGCATCACCGGCGGCACCCTGCGCCACGAGGTCGGCGGCAGCACCGACCGGGCCGCGTGGGTGCCTCTCGGCGAGGTGGCCGGCCTCGAACGGGCCGAGGTGGTGGACATCGGCCTGGAGCTCCACCGCGTACGTCCCCGCAACGGCCGGGTGGACTAACCGGACAGGGCGAGGGCGCCGCAGAGCAGGAGGAACAGCGCCACGCTCAGCCCGCGCTGCCGCCGGGAGGCGCCCGGCGCGGTCACCAGGGCGGCGAACGGGTAGGCCAGCACGGTGCTCAGCACGCCGAACAGGCCCACGGGGCCGGCGCTGAGCTCCCAGAGCGGCACGAGGAACAGCGGGGCCACGAGCGCGACGTGCCACGCCGGCCGGACGCGCAGGAGGCCGAGCAGCGGCCAGGCCAGCACCGGCACCAGCCAGCGCCCCATCTCCCACGCCTCGGCGAACGGCCCGAGGCATCCGAAGTGCCCGCATCGGGAGGGGTCCGCCAGCGCCGATCCGAGCAGTGCCCATCCGAAATGCAGGAACGGCAGAAAGGCGCCGACCACCCCCGCGACGACCACTCGCTCGGGCAGCCGCTGAGCCACGGACGGCGTGCCGGGCTTCGACAAGTCCATGCCGACAGCCTCTCACGCGACCGCGCGGCCGCCCATGTGTCACCCGGCGGCGAGCCAGGCGTCCACCTCCGCCCGCAGCCGCGTCTTGACGGGCTGCGGCGCGAACGACGCGTCGATCGAGGCCCGGGCCAGGTCGGCCAGGTCCGCGTCGCCGTACCCGAACACGTCCCGCAGCCTGGCGTACTCGTCGGCCAGGGCCGTCTCCCCGTCGGTGTTGACCGTGACCGCCAGCCCGGCCTCCCTCAGCAGGGGCAGCGGGTGCTCGGGCAGGGAGGGGACGAACCCGAGCAGCACGTTGGAGGTGGGGCAGACCTCCAGCGGGATCCCGCGCTCGCGCACCTCGGCCACCAGCTCGGCGTCGTCCAGCACCCGGATGCCGTGCCCGAGGCGCTCGGCGTGCCCCAGGGAGAGCGCCTCGCGGATGCTGGCGGCCCCGGCGGCCTCGCCCGCGTGGTGGACCAGGCGCAGCCCCGCGTCCCTGGCCGTGTCGAGCACCTCCGCGAACGGCGCCAGCGGGTAGCTCTCGTCGCCGGCCAGCCCCATGCCGATCACCCGGTCGTACCGGCCGGCCAGCTTGAACGTGCGCCACAGCCGCTCCACCGGCCGCCGCCTGGAGTGGTCGAGCAGCACGTTGTACTCGATCCCGTAGCGGGACGAGCCCTCCTCCAGCCCCTCGAGCACCGCCTCCAGCGGCATCTCCGGATCCCCCACCCGCTCCCCGTGGGAGGCGGCGGTGAAGGTCACCTCGACGTAGCGGGTGCCCTGGGCGGCCTCGTCCTCGCAGAACTCCACCGCGATCCGCCGGAAGTGCTCAGGGGTGCGCAAAAGCTCCCGAACCCGCGCCCGCTCGTCGCCGAACTCCCTGAAGCTCGCGAACAGCTCGCTGCGCTCGGGCGTCCCGCCCAGGTCGCGCACGGTCGCGGGCCGTACGGTGCTCTCCAGGTGAACGTGCAGGTGGGCCTTGGGCAACGTCCGTACGTCTCTCACTCCCCACACCCTAAAGGAGGGCCGAGAACGTATGCAGCCCGGTATTCGCGGCGTACGGTCGGGGAATGACCCTTGTGCTGGTTCACGGCGTCCCTGAGACCGCCGCCGTCTGGGACCCCCTCCGCGCGGCCCTGAGCCGCCAGGACGTGCGGGCGCTCCGGATGCCCGGCTTCGGCTGCCCCCGGCCGGACGGGTTCTCCGCCACGAAGGAGGAGTACGTGGCGTGGCTGGCCGGCGAGCTGGAGGCGATGGCGGGCGACGAGATCGACCTGGTCGGCCACGACTGGGGCGGCGGCCTGGTGGTGCGCCTGGTCAGCACCCGCCCCGACCTCGTACGCACGTGGGCCACGGACGCCGCCGGCCTCGGCCACCCCGCCTTCGAGTGGCACGACCTGGCCAGGCTCTGGCAGACGCCCGGGGCCGGCGAGGAGTTCTTCGAGCAGTTGCTGGCCACGCCCCTGGAGGAGCGGGCCAAGGGGTTCGAGGGCTTCGGCGTGCCGTTCGAGCACGCCCTGGAGATCGCGGCCGGCGTCGACCAGGTCATGGCCGCCGGCATCCTGGCCCTCTACCGGTCGGCCGTGCGGGTGGGAGAGGAGTGGTCGCCCGCGTTCGCGGACATCCCCGCGCCCGGCCTGGTGATCGTTCCCGAGGGCGACGCGTTCCTGGTGCGGAGCGTGGCGGAGGAGAGCGCGGCCAGGGCGGGCGCCACCGTGGCCGAGCTGCCGGGGCTCGGCCACTGGTGGCTGCTCCAGGATCCGGCGGCCGGCGCGGCCACGCTGGAGGAGTTCTGGGACTCGGCCCGCTAACCCTTGGTGATGCGGATCTTCGACTGCTTGTGCGGGCCGCGCTCCCAGTCGTCCATGAACGTGGCCCGCAGCCCGTACCCGGCGGCCAGCGCCACCAGCGTCTCGGTGCGGTAGTAGAAGTCCTCCCGCAGCACGTGGTGCTCCTTGCCCTCGGTGCGGTCGAAGGTGAAGTCGAACCAGGCGGCCGGCTTCATGACCCGCCCCACGTGGGCGAAGCACTCCTCGATGACGTGCAGCGGCGAGTGCGAGAACACGCTGTGCGCGTGGACGACGTCGAAGTGCTCGCCGGGCAGGAAGGCCAAGCGCAGGTCGCGGACGGGCGTGAGGTAGGGCACCTTGTGGTTGAGCCCGTGCCCGACGATCGTGTTCTGGGCCGCCATGAGGATGTCGGGCGAGATGTCGATGCCGTAGTAGTTCCCGGTGTGCAGGTAGTCGATGAACAGCCGCCCGGCGCGCAGGTTGCCGCACCCGATCTCCAGCATCCGGTGGTCCGGCTTGAGCCCGTGCTCCACCAGATAGTCGAACTGCATGCGCCCCAGCGCCAG
Organism: Nonomuraea jabiensis; assembly: GCF_014204795.1. GTDB lineage: Bacteria > Actinomycetota > Actinomycetes > Streptosporangiales > Streptosporangiaceae > Nonomuraea > Nonomuraea jabiensis. Next base: position 11,191,250 of record NZ_JACHMB010000001.1, read on the forward strand.
CCACCGTCTGTGCGTGTGCGAGCCGACCGCGCCCTCGGGGTCGCGAGCGGTGTCGGACTTCATGACGGCCCGGTAGTAGGCGACGTGATCACGCGTGCGCAGCCGGAACCAGGTGTCGCGGGCCAGCCGCCGCAGGTGCGGCGCGATCCGGTCCGGGTTCTTGGCGGCGTAGGCGAGTTGGTGGACGAGGCTCGATCGGGCGCGTTTCACGCTGGGAATCTAGGACAGCCCGCCTGCCCCCACGGGTCCGTGGCGACAGTCTTGGGCCTCCGTTTGCGCAGCCTTTCAGTCGCGGGTCAGCTCAGGTAGTCGCGCAGCGCCAGGGACCGGGACGGGTGGCGGAGCTTGGACATCGTCTTGGCCTCGATCTGCCGGATGCGCTCGCGGGTGACGCCGTAGATGCGGCCGATCTCGTCGAGGGTCATCGGCTTGCCGTCGTTGAGGCCGTAGCGCATGCTGATCACGCCCGCTTCGCGCTCGGAGAGCTGGTCGAGCAGGGCGTGCAGCTGCTGCTGGAGCAGCGTGAACGAGACCGCGTCGGCCGGGGAGACGGCCTCGGTGTCCTCGATGAGGTCGCCGAACTCGCTGTCGCCCTCCTCGCCCAGCGGCGTGCTCAGGGAGATCGGCTCGCGGCCGTAGCCCTGGACCTCGATGACGCGGTCGACCTCGAGCTCGCACTCCTTGGCCAGCTCCTCGGGCGTGGGCTCGCGGCCGAGGTCGGTCTGCAGGCGGCGCTCCATGCGCGCGACCTTGTTGATCAGCTCGACCATGTGCACAGGGATGCGGATCGTCCGGGCCTGGTCGGCCATGGCCCGGGTGATGGCCTGCTTGATCCACCACGTCGCGTAGGTGGAGAACTTGTAGCCCAGCCGGTAGTCGAACTTCTCGATCGTCCGGATCAGGCCCAGGTTGCCCTCCTGGATGAGGTCGAGGAAGAGCATGCCACGGCCGGTGTAGCGCTTGGCGATGGAGACCACCAGGCGCAGATTGGCCTCCAGCATGCGCCGCTTGGCGATCTCGCCGTCCTCGGCGATCCACTCCAGATCGGCGCGCAGATCGGCGGACATGCACGGCTCGGTCTCGAGCCGCTCCTGCGCGAACAGCCCGGCCTCGATGCGCTTGGCCAGGTCGATCTCCTGCTCGGCGGTGAGCAGCGGCACGCGGCCGATCTCCTTCAGATAAGCCTTGACCGAGTCGGCGCCGACGGCCGCGCCACCGCCGGCGACGTTGTCGTCGAGTTCGAGAACCTCTGCTGCTTCGGACAAAACACACTCCTCGCTCGCTTTGGACACACGACGCTGAAACGTGGGGACCTATGACATCGGGGCTGAAACCATCGGCACCTCGGGTCTGAGGGAACGGCGAAATCGGGAGACCTGGCAGGCCGCCTCCTTCCAAGCTACCCAACCGCGCCCGCGAGTGGCCCCAGCCGGCCGCCGACCGGCGGGCGTGTCAGCGCGTCAGGGACTCCACGTACGTGGCGGCCTCCGTCAGCAGGCCGCGCCAGACCTCCTCGTCCGGCGTGCGGACCCGCTGCTCCTTGGAGGCTCCCTTCCTCGCCGCTCCCAAGGTCCCACACGGCACCGACAGTTCCGGCCTGCGGGGGCTAGTGCGGCAGGGTCGCTTCCGCCTGGAGCAGCTCGTCGAGGGCGGCGCGCAGGTCGGCGGCCAGTTCCCAGGCGTCCGGCACCATCTTTCTGTCGGTGACGACCCCGATGTCGAGGGAGCCGTCGTAGGAGAAGGCGGTGATGTTCACGCCGCCGCTCACGTCCGTGATCACCGACACCGGGTAGTGGGTCAGCAGCCGCGCGCCGCACACGTACAGGGGGAACTGCGGTCCGGGCACGTTCGAGACGGCCACGTTGATCGGCGGCGCGGTCTGCCCGACGAGCGAGAAGGCCGAGCGGGCGGCCAGGCCCATGAGCGCGGCCGGCATCGACTCGCTGAACTCGCGCAGCCAGCGCGCGGGCGACAGGGAGAAGCGGTCCTTGATCCGCTGCATGGCGTGCCGCACGTGGTAAAGCCGGGCGACGGGATCCTCGACGTGCACGGCCAGCGGCGCCGTCATGATCGCCACCTGGTTGCCGGGGCCCTCCACCCCGGCCGCGCGCAGCGAGAACGGCACCCCCGCCACCAGCGGCTGGTGCGGGACGCCGCCGTGCGCGGCCAGCCACGCGCGCAGCGCGCCCGCGCACACCGCCATGACCACGTCGTTGACGGTGACCCCGAACGCCTTGCGCACCCGCTTGACCTCCTCCAGCGGCAGCGACACGAACGCGAAGCGCCGGTGCGCCGACACGGGGCCGCTGAACGGCGTCCGCGGCGCGGGCAGCGCCGGCAGCTCGGGAGCCTGCCCGGCCCCGGCCAGCCGCCGGGCGAGCGAGGAGACGACGTGGCTGCCCGGAATCCAGGACACGACGGGGATCTCGTCCAGGTGCGGGACGGCCCTGGCGGCGAAGCGCAGAGCGAGCGCCGGGTTGCCGGCCAGCCTCGCCAGCCCGCGCGCCACCATCTCCGCGGCCCCGGGAGGCGGGGCGTCCCGCGAGGGCTCCTCGGCGGGCGGCGGCGCGGGCGTGGGGCTGATGTCCAGGAGAGCGGCCAGGACGTCGGCGCCTCCGATCCCGTCCACGGCCGCGTGGTGGATCTTGGTGTAGAGGCCCATCCGCCCGCCGTACAGCCCGTGGATCAGGTAGATCTCCCACAGCGGCCGGCCGCGGTCCAGCCGCCGGGCGTGCAGCCGCGAGACCTGGTCGGCGAGCTGCCGGTCGTCGCCCGGCGGCGGCAGGCCGATCTCGCGTACGTGGTAGTCGAGGTCGAGGTCGTCCTCCTGCATCCAGTACGGGTGGTCCAGCCCGAACGGCACGGGGGCCAGCTTGCGCCGCAGCGCGGGCACGTACGGCAGCCGCCGCTCGAGCAGGGCCTGGAGGTCGGCGCGGTTGAGGTCGCCGTCGAGGATGGCCAGGCCGGCGATGTTGGCGATGTTCGTCGCGGTCTCGAAATGGAGGAACTGCGCGTCCAGGGCGGTCAGCTGGGCCATAGGTGACACCTCCGCCCTGAACCAATCAGACTCCGTCGGTCACTTCAAGGGACGGGACCGCGTCGGGCTCGGCGAAGGCCAGCAACCGCAGCCCCTCCTCCTCCAGCACGTCGAGAGAGGTCGAGGTGAACGGGCTGATGAGGAGCGTGGCCTTCTTCGCGGTGCGCTTGATCTGCCACGTCCCGGCCGCGAAGCCGTCCACCAGATAGACCGCCTTCACCCGGAGGTTCTTGGTGGCCACCCGGCCCTTGAACTCGTCGGCCAGCACGCGGGTGCGGTCCGCGTGGCCCAGGACCAGCGTGTCGAAGTCGGGCAGGAACCGTACGGGGGCGGGCACGTCACCGCCGGGCCGCGGCGCGCCGGGCAGGTCGTACAGCTCCCTTCCCGCGAAATCCGTGAGCCTTTCCAGCTCCATGCCGGACATGACGCGCTTGAGGCCCCCCAGCCCGGACCAGGCCTGCACGTCGGCAGGGGTCGCCGGGCCGAACGCGGCGAGGTAGCGCTCGATCAGCGCCTCCACGCCGGCGGGCTCCAGGGCGAAGCCGGGCAGCGCGAACGCGGACTCGCGCGGGAAGCTCCACCGGTCCTCCGTCGGCACCATGATCAACGGGGTGAGCATGCGTACGGCGTATCCGAGCGCCCGGTCGTACGCGCCGGGGAACTCCTCCTGCAGCCTGGGCCGCAACTCGTTGAAGGTCATGGGCCCGGCGGCCAGCAGCCGGTCGGCGGCGGCCACGACCGCGTCGAAGTCGACCCCGTCGAAGCGGCGCGCGGCGGCGGCCAGCACGGGCCGCACCACCGGGCGGAACGCGGCGAAGTCGGCGGCGGTCACCAGGTGCAGCGTGGCCCGCCACATCGTGGCCCGCACCAGCGTGCGGGCGTGCAGCGCAGCGTGCAGGTCGTCCCGCGCGAACCCCGCCAGCCGGGACCACACCCCCAGGTACGGCGGCCGCGGCTCCTGCGCCTGCAGGCCGACCAGCCGGTGTACGACGTCGGCCACGTCACCCTCGTACCGGCCGAGAAGGTGCTGGCGGGCCAGAGTGGCCCGGTTGAGGTCTCTGAGGGGGAGCATTTACCTATCATGCCTTTTCCTATTGATTCGGTACGTTCCTCCTATCCCGCGCTGGCAGACGGCTTCGCCTACCTCGACGGCGCGGCCGGCACCCAGACCCCGCAGCCGGTGATAGACGCCATCTCCGCCGCCTACCGGGCCGGGATCGGCAACGTCGGCGGCGCCTTCCCCGCCAGCGACCGCTCCGGCGCCATCGTGGCGGCCTGCCGCGCCGCCGTGGCCGACCTGGTCGGCGGCCATCCGGACGGCGTGGTGCTCGGCCCGAACATGACCACGCTGACCTACCGCCTGGCCAGGGCCATCGCGGGGCCGGGCGACGAGGTCGTGGTCTCCAGGCTGGACCACGACGCGAACGTCCGGCCCTGGACCCAGACCGGCGCCACCGTACGCTGGGCCGAGGTGGACCCCGTCACCGGCGAGCTGCCGGTGGAGCAGTACGCGGACCTGATCGGCGAACGCACCAGGCTGGTCGCGGTGACGGCGGCCAGCAACATCCTCGGCACCCGTCCCAACGTGGCCGCCATCGCCGAGCTGGCGCACCGGGCGGGGGCGCTCGTGTACGTGGACGGCGTGCACGCCACCCCGCACGGCCCGGTGGACATGCGCGCCCTGGGCGCCGACTTCTACGCCACGAGCGCGTACAAGTGGTCGGGCCCGCACATCGGCGCGGTCGTGGCGGACCCGGCGCTGCTGGAGACGCTGCGGCCGGACAAGCTGGCCTCCTCCCCCGACACGGTGCCGGAGCGGTTCGAGACGGGGACGGCGGCCTTCGCCGACCTGGCCGGGGTGGCGGCGGCCGTGGACCACCTGGCCGCCATGGTCCCGGGCACGGGCACCCGCCGCGAGCGCCTGCTGGCCTCGATGAGCGCGGCGGAGGAGCACGAGCTGGCGCTGTTCGCGGTGCTGATCGAGGGGCTGGAGACGATGGCGCACGTCACGGTGTACGGCAAACCGGCCAGGCGCACCGCCACCGCCTACTTCAACGTGGCCGGGCACACCCCGCGCCAGGTGGCCGAGCACCTGGCCGGGCTCGGCGTGAACGTCTGGAACGGCCACAACTACGCCTGGGAGCTGACCGGCGCGCTCGGCATCCGCGACTCCGGCGGGGCGGTGCGGGCGGGCCTGGTCCACTACAACGACCGCTCCGACGTGGACCGCCTGCTGGAGGGGGTGGCCCGCCTGGGCTGAAAAAGGGGTGGACCCCACCCCGCGGGCGCGGGTGGGGTCCAGCTCAGTGGCCGAAGGCGCTAGCAGCTGTGGTAACCCGAGTTGTAACCGTCGGCGAATCCCCTCTGGTAGGCGCCGCCGCCGGAGTACTTCATCGTGTACGGCTGCTTCTTCTTGCAGTCGTCCCGGCCGTCGGCGTAGCCGGCCGAGCGGCCCATGTTGTACTGCTGCTTCTTGGCCTTCCTCTTCTCGGGTGGCTTGCTCGTGACGTGGGTGCTCGTCTGCGCGCTCGTCGCGGAGGTCTCCGCGAGAGCCTGAGCCGTCGGGGTCGTCAGGGGTCCGAGCGTGACAGCGGTGAGAAGCGCTGGACCAGCCAGAATCAGGCTTTTCTTGATGCGCATTTCCGGTCTCCCTTCTGTCACCACCCAGCGTGGAGGGGGCCGTGTCACGGCGCCGTGATGTCGGCGTGACCCAAGCGTGACCGGGATCGCTCAGCGGCCGCGCAGGCTGGCGACCAGCTCCCGCAACCTGGCGGTCGGCTCGATGCCGAGCTCGGCCCGCAGGCTCTCCGCGTAGAGCCGGAAATGGCGGATCGCCTCGGCCTGGTTGCCCTCCGCGAGATGGGCCTCGATGAGCGCGGCGCACGCGCTCTCCCGCAGCGGGTCGGCGTGCGCGGCCACGCTCGCGGCCGCCACCGCCTCGGCGAACCGCCGCTGCCTGACGAAGATCGCCGACAGGGCCTCCAGGGCGTGCAGCCGCAGCTGGTGCCATTCGTCCGCGGCGGCCAGCACCCATTCCTCGTACCAGCCGGGCAGCAGGCCGTTGGCCAGCACCTCGACGGACCCCGCGCAGACCGTGGCCTCCTCGGGCTGGACGGTGGGGTCGATGAGGCGCTGCGCCAGCGCCCGGGCGTCGTCGAAGTCCACCCCGGTGTCCGGGGCCAGCCCGATCTCGGTCGTCCCGACGTGCAGCAGCGCCCGTCCGACCCCGTCGAGGCGTTTCAGCGCGGAGCGCAGGTTGGCGTGCGCGCGCCGCTCCGGCGCGTCGGGCCAGAGGGTGGTCGCCATCACGTTCCTGTGCACCGTCCTGCGGCTGATGGCGATGTACGCGAGCAGCCGCTCGGAGCCGTTGGAGACGGCGACCTGCTCGTCGCCGGCCAGCAGCCGGAAGCCGCCCAGCAGCGCGAGACGGAAAGGTCGCTCCACCATGCCCCCGGTCCTCTCCTGGTGCGAGATCAGTCCGGGGAGCCGCTGGTTAGATACCCGCTGGCGGGTCCTGGACACCGGATTGACCTCCTCCCCCTCGTAAACGAGGGGATCCCAACCGTCGCCGGTCGGCCTTCCTGCTTCACCGCCGGTCGCCCGCCCGAGAGGACTCTCGTTGAGGTCTTACACCAGCTCCACAGGCGTTTCAGCTCTCCGCCAGCCCGGCGGCGAGCACATTCTTCGCAGCGTTGACGTCCCGGTCGTGGACCGCGCCGCAGCCACAGGTCCATTCCCGGATAGTCAGCGGCATCGCTTCCTGCAGGGTCCCGCAGGCCGAGCACAGCTTGGAGGAGGGGAACCAGCGGTCCACCGCCACCAGCGTGCGCCCGTACCAGGCGGCCTTGTACTCCAGCATCATCCGCAACTCGCGCCAGGCCGCATCCGAGATGGCGCGGGCCAGCGAGCGGTTCTTGACCAGGTTGCGGACCGTCAGGTCCTCCACGGCGATCACTTGGTTCTCGCGAACAAGCCGTGTGGTCACCTTGTGCAGATGGTCCCGTCGCCGATCGGCGATCCGGGCATACACCTTGCCCACGCGCAGCCGGGCCCTGGCCCGGTTGCTCGATCCCTTCTCCTTACGGGCGAGCGACCGCTGAGCCCGGGCCAGCTTGCGCCGGTCGGCACGCTCGTGACCCGGGTTGACGATCTTCTCACCGGTCGAGAGCGTGGCCAGCGCCGTGACGCCCGCGTCCACGCCCACCGACGCCTCGATGGGCGGCAACGGCGCAATCTTCTCCTCGAGGAGGATGGACACGAACCACCGCCCGGCCGCATCCCGGGAAACGGTGACCGTGGACGGCTCGCCCCCCTCGGGCAGCGGACGCGACCACACGATGTCCAACGGCGCGTCCATCTTCGCCAGAAAGAGCCGGCCCTGACGCCAGCGAAACGCCGAACGGGTGTACTCCGCCGACGCCCGTGCCTTCTTCCTGCTCTTGAACGTCGGATACTTGGCCCTGCGCGCGAAGAAGTTCGCGAACGCCGCCTGCAGGTGGCGCAGCGCCTGCTGCAACGGCACCGACGACACCTCGCCCAGGAACGCCAGCTCGGGTGTCTTCTTCCACGCCGTCAACGCGGCGGAGGACTCCACATAGGAGACCCGCCTGCCTTCCAGCGTGTAGGCGCGGGTCCGCTCCTCCAATGCCTTGTTGTAGACCAGGCGCACGCAGCCGAACGTCCGGCCAAGCTCATCGGCCTGCTCGGGGGTCGGATAGAAGCGGTACTTGTAGGCCCGCTTCACCAGCTGCGCCACACCTCACATTTTTGCAGGAAGACCAGCCAAGTACTGCTCGATTGTCGTAGACAGCGGTCCGCCTGGCGGCGAATCGCCTGCTCCTGCCCTACTCCGCAGAAGTCCGATTCCTCCCCGCCTGAAGGCGGGGGTCTCCTCGGAGGTAACCGATGAACGGCGACCTTTGGGTGCTTTCACGGACGAAGTCGCTCAGGAAAGAAGGCGTGTCCCATGTCCCCGCAGGCCGACGCGGCCCGGCTCATCGTGCAGGCCCTGGAGGCGGAAGGCGTCGAATACGTCTTCGGCATCCCCTGCGAGGAGAACATCCACTTCGTCGACGCGCTCCAGGACTCCTCCATCCGCTACGTCCTCGTACGGCACGAGCAGGGCGGCGCCCCGGCGCCGTCTACCTCGCCATCCCCGAGGACGTCGAGTCGGCGCCGGTGCCCGCCGACCTGCGGCCGCTCCCCGTCAACGTGGTACGCCCCCAGGACCCCTCCCCCGCGCAGATCGCCCGCGCGGCCGACGTGCTGGCCACCGCGCGCCGGCCGATCGTGCTGGCCGGGCACGGAGCCTCGCGCGCCAGGGCCTCTCAGGCGCTGATCCGCTTCTCGGAGCGGCTCGGGCTGCCGGTGGCGACCACCTTCAACGGCAAGGGCGTCTTCCCCGACGACCACCGGCACGCGCTGGGAGCGGTGGGGTTCATGCGGCACGACTACGTGAACTTCGGGTTCGACGAGGCGGACGTGCTGATCAGCGTGGGGTACGAGCTGCAGGAGTTCGACCCCGTCAAGATCAACCCGCATCGCGACAAGAAGATCATCCACATTCACCAGTTCCCCGCCGAGGTGGACGACCACTATCCGGTTGCGGTCGGCATCCAGGGGGACGTCTCGCGGTCGCTGCACGCGCTCGCGGACGCCGTACACCGGCGCTTCGAGATCAACGGCACCGGCGAGAAGATCCGCCGCATGGTGCGGGAGGAGCTGGAGCAGGGGCGTACGGAGGACGGGTTCCCGCTGTCGCCGCGCCGGATCGTGGCCGACGTCCGCGCGGCGATGGGGCGCGAGGACATCGTGCTGGCGGACACGGGCGCGGTGAAGATGTGGATGGCCCGCATGTATCCGACGTACGAGCCGAACACGATGCTGGTCTCCAACGGGCTGTCGTCCATGGGCTTCTCGGTGCCGGGGGCGCTGGCGGGCAAGCTGGCCTTCCCCCGCCGCCGGGTGCTGGCGGCGACGGGTGACGGGGCGTTCCTGATGAACTCGCAGGAGCTGGAGACCGCCGTGCGGGAGCGGATCCCGTTCGTGGTGCTGGTGTGGGAGGACGGCGCGTACGGGCTGATCGAGTGGAAGATGGACCTGGAGCTGGGGCGCGACTCCAACGTCAGGTTCGGCAACCCCGACTTCGTCAAGTACGCGGAGAGCTTCGGGGCGCGCGGCTACCGGATCACCCACGCGGACGAACTGCTGCCGACGCTGCGCAAGGCGCTGGCGGACGACGTGGTGTCGGTGATCGCGGTGCCGGTCGACTACTCGGCGAACCTGGAGCTGACCGACAAGCTCGGCGACCTCACCGGCCCCTTCTGAACGGGCTTCACCGGCTCCTCCTGAGCGGGGTTCACAGGCTCAGCACGACGATGCCGACGCCGAGCAGGAGGTCGAGGACCATGCAGAACTCCGCCATCGACCGCGCCACGACCTGCTTGGCCCGCCACACGAGCAGGTCCTGCACGCCGTGGGCGATCAGCGCCCCCGCGACCAGAAAGCCGCCGGCCTGGGGTGACAGGGTCAGTGCCAGCAGTGCCGCCCCGCCGCAGACCAGCATGGCCGGGACCTGCGCCGCCGTCAGCGGCGGCCGGCGCAACAGCCCGCCGACCAGGCCGAGCACGATGAGGGAGGCCGCGCCGCCGATCAGGGCGGGCCAGGCATCGATCCCGAGCTCGTCCAGCACCACCCACGCCACGGTGCTGATGACGAACAGGGCCCAGACGGTGCCGGGCTTGCCGAGGACCGCCGCGCCGAGGTAGATGAGCGCTGCCAGGAAGACGACGAACCCCAGGCTGCGGCCGTCCTCGAAGTCCAGGAGGGTGAGGACGGCGAAGCCCAGCCCGAGCAGGGTGGGCCAGCGATGCGCGACTGCCGGGAGCGCGCGGGGAGGTTCGGAAGTCCGTGTCATGAGGCGAGTGTCATCGGTGGGGCGGTGGGGGTACAGGGCTCGCGCGCCGCAGGTCCGAAATCTTGGTGCGCCGGTCCCCATCCATGGCACCGGCCCCTCCCCACCGCACTTCGGCCGAGGTCCCTCGGAGGAGACGCGAGGCAGGGCACCCCTCCAGCGACGGCCACGCGACGCGACCCGGCGGGCCCCGCACCGAGCGGGCGGCGCAACGAACGGGCGCGGCGCGGCACCGGCGGGCGGCGCAACCAGCGGACGGCGCGGCACCGCCAACCGGCGCAACCAGTGGGCTGCGCGCGATCAGCGGCGCGGCACCGCTGACCGGCGTCGCGTAAGTCAACGGACGGCACCACGGTCGGCGGTGGCCCGAATCTCCCGACCGTCTGGAGGGTGAGGTGCCTCCCCCGGTGGGTTGGGGGAGGCAGGTGGGAGGGGTCAGCCGGCCAGGTGGGGGAGGACGCCCGTGTGGTGGAGATGGTCGCGGGCCGCCGCGATGGCCTCGTCGGTGGTGGCGAACACCTGGCCCGCCTCGTCCAGCCGGGCGAGCACCCCGAGCGCCTCCAGCGGCTGGTGGTGGCCGTCCGGGATGCCCGAGACGTATACCATGATGCCCCGCCCTTCGAGCCGTTCGATCGCGTCGCCCAGGACCAGCGCGCCGCTGGCGTCGATGGTGGTGACGCGGGACATGCGCAGCACCACCACGGACACGTCCGTCACCTCCGACAGCTCCATCAGGAAGCGGTGGGCCGCGGCGAAGAACAGCGGCCCGGCCAGGCGGTAGGTGACGATGTGCTCGGCGAGCAGCGCGTGCTCGTCCTCGGTGTGATGGGGCTGCAGGTCGTGGCGGAGCGGCTCGGCGTCGAGGCGGGCGTTGCGCGCCATGGCGCGCAGGGCGAGCGCCCCCGCCACCACCAGGCCGAGGATGACCGCGACCACCGTGTTGAGCGTCAGGGTGGCGACGGCCGTCAGCACCAGGACCACGGCGTCGGCCCGGGTGGACCTGAACATGGCCTTGACGGCGTCGGTGTCGACCATGCGCACCGACGTGGCCAGCAGAACCCCGGCCAGCGCGGCCAGCGGGATCCGGGCGACGAGCCCGGCGGCGGAGTAGACGATCGCGGCCAGGACGCCCGCGTGGGCCAGCGCCGCGAGCCGGGACTGGGCGCCGGAGCGGACGTTGACCGCGGTGCGGACGATGGCGCCCGTGCCGGGCATGCCGCCGAACAGCGGGGTGACGAGGTTGGCCACGCCCTGCCCGAACAGCTCCCTGTCGGGGTCGTGGCGGCGTCCGGTGGTCATGCTGTCGGCGACGTTGGCCGACAGCAGCGACTCCAGCGCGGCCAGGGCGGCCACCGCGACGGCCGGGGCGACCAGGGACGGCAGCGCGCCCGGATCCAGGAACCCCAGCGACGGCGCGGGCAGCCCGGCGGGCAGGTCGCCGATCCTGGCCAGCGGCAGCGCGGCCACCTCGGCGGCGACGGTGGCGATGGCCACGGCGGGCAGCGCGAACGGCAGGCTCGGCCGTACGCGTGCGGCCACCAGCACCACCGCGGCCACGGCCACCGCCACGGAGGTGGCCCACCAGTGCGGGTGGGCGAGGAAGTCGATGACGGCGTGCCAGGCCACGATCATGACCTTGTGGCTGTTTTCCGGCGGGACGCCGAGTGCCTGGGGCACCTGTTGCAGGCCGATCACGCAGGCGATGCCGACGGTGAACCCTGCCACGACCGGAGCGGGGACCACGGCCATGTAGCGCCCGGCGCCGGTCAGCCCCAGGGCGACCAGCAGCAGCCCGGCCAGCACGCCGACCGTGAGCACGCCGGTGGGGCCGTGGGCGTCGACGATCGGCATGAGCATCACCGTCATGGCGCCGCTCGTGCCCGAGACCTGCAGGTCGGAGCCGCCGAGCAGGGCCGCCAGCGCCCCGGCGACGACGGCCGTGGCCAGCCCGGACGCGGCGCCGAGCCCTGAGGAGACGCCGAACCCGAGTGCCAGCGGCAGCGCGACGACCGCCACCGTGAGCCCGGCGAGCAGGTCCTGGCGGGGGCGGCGGCACATGGCCGCCAGCGACTCGCGTTCCGGCAGCACGGCGCGCAGCCGCCCCCAGGCCAGGGTCAGCCCGCCGGTCACGAGCTGTTACCTTCCGGTCCGGAAATGTAACCGTCTTGGTGCGCGAAAGGTCCTCTCACCATCACTCCTTACGAGTAAAGAGCGCCCCGCAATGCACCAAATTGCACATTTTTGCAATTGGTCAAGAGGCTCAACGTAACAAGTACACCCCTTGCCACCTGCCTAAACGGTCTGTTCGCGAGGCGTGAACACGGGCAGAAGCGAGAAAGCTCGCTCAGCCGCCCGGATCGCCTCCCGCTCCACCTCGGCCATCGGCCGGCCTTCGGCCAGCATCGCCCAGTTGCGCCGGGCGAGCACCCGCTGCGCGGCCAGCACCTGCCCGGCGACCAGTCCGGCGGTCAGCTCGTCGGTGATCTCCCCGAGCGCCTCGGCCAGGGCCTCCTCGTCGTGCGCCATGTGCTGGAACAGCCGCGCCACCAGGCTCGGCGTCGAGAACACCATCCGGTGGTACGCCACCACCTCCGGATGGTCGTTGAGCCCGGTGACCGGGTCGCGCCGGGCGAGCCCGTCGAGGAAGTGGCGGCGCAGCGCCTCCAGCGGCCGCTCCCCCGGCTCCCGCCCCCGTACGACGCGGGCGGCCTCGCCCTGATGGTCGGCGATCCGGTGCAGCACGAGGTCTTCCTTGGTCGGGAAGTACTTGAACAGCGTCGGCTTGGACACCCCCGCCGCCGCCGCGATCTCCGTCACGGGCACCTCGTCGAAGCCGCGCTCGAGGAAGAGCGAGATGGCCGCCGTCGAGATGGCCTCGTGGACCCGCTGCCGCTGGAGCTCCCGTAGTCCCGTCATGACGCCCAGCCTACCAAAGTGTTAACCTGGTCAAGTTCTTAACCGAGTTAACGTTTTTGGGGGACGCGATGGGCACGCTCGACGAGGAGAGGCAGTACGTCGAACGCTGCAAGGCCGGGCTGCGCAGGATGCTCGAAGGCGCGCGCGACAACGTGATCATCGGAGAGACCGTGGCCGGCGACCGCTACAGCGCCGAGCGGCTGGGCCGCCACCTCAAGAGCCTGGCCAAGGAGCTGAGCGAGGAGCCCGAGGGCCCGCCGTTCTTCGGCCGGCTGGACTTCGGTACGGGCTCGGCGGAGCATCGCGGACGCGCGTACCACATCGGCCGGCGGCACATCACCGGCGAGCACGGGGGGCCGCCCGTGGTGATCGACTGGCGCGCGCCGGTCTCGCGGGCCTTCTACCGGGCCAGCGCCCGCGACCCCCAGGGCGTCGCGCTACGCCGCCGCTTCGGCTGGTCGGGCACGACGCTGACGAGCTTCGAGGACGAACGGCTCGAACGGGGCGAGGAAGGCGAGTCGCGCATCCTGGCCGCCGAGATCGAGCGCCCCCGCGTCGGCCCCATGCGCGACATCGTGGCCACCATCCAGCCCGAGCAGGACGACCTCGTACGCGCCGAGCTGGACACCTCGATCTGCGTCCAGGGCGCGCCGGGCACCGGCAAGACGGCGGTCGGCCTGCACCGGGCCGCCTACCTGCTGTACGCGCACCGGCAGCGGCTCGAACGCTCCGGCGTCCTCGTCCTCGGCCCGAACCGGGCCTTCCTCGGCTACATCTCGGCCGTGCTGCCCGCGCTCGGCGAGGTGGACGTCGAGCAGACCACCCTGGAGCGTCTGCTGGCCTCCGCCCCCGTGACCGCCGTCGACAGCGAGGCCGCCGCGATGGTCAAGCACGACGTGCGGATGGCGGAGGTGCTGCGCAGGGCGCTGTACCGGCGGATCGCGAAGCCGGTCGAGCCGGTGGCGGTGGCGGACGGCTCGTACCGGTGGCGGGTGCCCGAGGAGGAGCTGCGCCGCATCGTGGACGACACGCGCCGCGAATCCCTGCCGTACGGAGTGGGCCGCGAGCGGGTGCGGGCCCGGATGGTCGCCGCGATCCAGCGCCAGGCCGAGGCGCGCGGGCAGACGGCCGGCGCGGCCTGGACCCGCAAGATCTCCCGCGCCGTCACCCCGTTCCTGGACGCCGTCTGGCCCGCCGTCAAACCCGAGGAGGTCCTGTACGAGGTCCTGCGCGGCCCGGCAAAGGCCCCCGGGGAAGGCGCGGCGGCGGGAGGCTCCCGGGACGGCGCGACGGTGGATGGAAAGCGGGACGGCGCGTTGACCGAGGCGGAGTGGGAGGCGATCAGCTGGGCCAAGCCGCCCCGCAGCGTCAAGAGCGCCAAGTGGACGGCGGCCGACCTCGTCCTGCTCGACGAGATCGCCGCCCTCATCGAGCGCCCGCGCGGCTACGGCCACGTCATCGTGGACGAGGCCCAGGACCTGTCCCCCATGGAGTGCAGGGCCGTGGCCAGGCGCAGCGAGCACGGCTCGCTCACCGTGCTCGGCGACCTGGCCCAGGGCACCACGCCGTGGGCGGCCTCCTCCTGGCCGGAGCGCATGGCGCTGCTGGGCAAGCCGGACGGCCAGGTCATCGCCCTGACCACCGGCTTCAGGGTCCCGGCGGCCGTGGTGGAGCTGGCCAACACGCTGCTGGCGGCGCTCGGCACGCAGGTGCCCGCGACGCGCTCGTACCGCTCCGACGGCCGCCTGCGCGTCACCCGCGTGACCGGGCTGGAGAAGGGCGTGGTGGCGGCGGCGCGCGAGGCGATGGCGTTCGAGGGGTCGATCGGGGTGATCGCGGCGGACGCCGACGTCGAGGCGCTCACGTCCGCGCTCCGGGACGAGGGCATGGACGCCGACGAACGCCTCACCGTGCTGCCCGCCTCGCTGGCCAAGGGCCTGGAGTACGACCACGTGATCCTGGCCGAGCCCGCCGCCATCGCCGAAGCCGAGCGGCGCGGCCTGAACCGCCTGTACGTCGCCCTCACCCGGGCCGTCTCCCGGCTGGACGTCGTACACGCCAGGCCCCTTCCGCCCCAGCTTTCTCATCCCGCAGAAGCCGCCTGAAATCGGTAGATGTCCTGGTTCGTTCGGCTCGACAGGACTGGCCCCGCCGGTGTGTGATGTGGTTCACGTCTCGAGAGGAGCCCGCAAGTGACCTCTTCGCAGGACCCGCCCCAGGGCGACGATCCCAACACCCAGTGGTCGCAGCCGCCGCCGTATCCGCAGCCTCCTTACAAGCAGCCGCCGAGCAACCAGGTCCTGTCGATCATCGGGTTCGTCTGCGCGGTGGTGGCCGTGCTGTTCATCCCGATCCTGTTCGGCCTGGCCGGCATCGTGCTGGGCGTCGTCGGCCACACGCGGGGCGAGCCGCTGGGCAAGTGGGCCGCCATCGCCGCCGGCGTCGGGATGATCATCGGCATGGCCCTCGGCGTCATCCTCGTGAGCAGCATGTCCTGACCCGAGCCGCCCCGGGCGTCACCGACTCCGTCTGACGTGACCCCCTCCCGGGGCGGCGCCGTCTCCCCACCCGTTTTCGCGCGCACCCGCCGTCCACCGGCGAACCGCCCTCCCGAAGCGCCCGGCACCGCCTCCGCACGCAGGACGTGCGCCGCACAGCGGGCCGCCCTCTCGACGCGCCACGCCGCCCAGGCATCGGACTCAGCGACCCGACGCTCCACGCCGCCCAGACACCGGCCCTAGCGCCCCCGACGCGCCACGCCGGCCAGGCACCGGGCCCAGCGCCCCGACGCGTCCCTCCCGGCGCCCATGCGGGACTTCTCCGATCGTGAAATGCGCAGCAACTCCCCATTGCGCAACGAATACTCGCCGACGTATGCTCGCTTACGAGTAACCGTCGACGAGGAGATGATGGGGATGCCCAAGCGGCGCAGGGTCGGGAACCTGCTGGCTCTGGCCGTGCTGACGGTGGCCGGGCAGCGGCCGATGCACCCGTACGAGATGGCCTCGGTGCTACGGGCGCGCGGCAAGGACCAGGACATGCCGATCAAGTGGGGATCCCTCTACACCGTCGTCCGCAACCTGGAGAAGCACGGCCTGATCGAGGCCGTGGAGAGCGGCAGGCAGGGCGCCCGCCCCGAGCGGACCGTCTACCGCGTCACCGAGGCCGGCCGGGAGGAGGCCGACGACTGGACGCGCGAGCTGCTGTCCACGCCCGTGCGGGAGCCGTCGTCGTTCGAGGCGGGGCTGTCGGTGCTGGCCGGGCTCGGCCCGGACGAGGTGGTGCCGCTGCTGCGGCAGCGCCTGGAGCTGCTGGAGCAGCAGCTCCAGGACGCGCGCCAGGCGCTGGAGCGGGACCGGGAGGAGGTGCCCAGGCTGTTTCTCCTCGAGTCCGAGTACGCGCTGGCGATGCGGGAGGCCGAGACGGGCTGGGTGCGCGCGCTGCTGGCCGAGCTGGCCTCCGGCACGTTCCCCGACCTGGACGGATGGCGGGCCTTCCACCGGACCGGCGACCTGCCCCCCGAGGTGGCGGACATCGCGGAGAGGGGCAGCACAGCGGATTGACCCCGGCGACCGGCGAGGAGCCGGGTGGCCGATCGCAAGATCCGGCGGCGGTGCGGGAACACCGCCGCCGGGAGATCTTCGTACCGAAATGCCCGCGAAGCGGGACCCCGGACACGAGATGGCACTCGTCACAATAGCCGGGCTCCCCTTCACGGACCGAACCATGGGGAGCCATCATGACCACGACCACTCTCGACGCCGTGACGTCGAAGGACGGCACCACGATCAGCTACCGCCGGCTCGGCCGCGGCCCCGCGCTGGTGCTCCTGCACGGAGTCATGCAGAGCGGCCACAGCAACATCGAGCTGGCCCAGGCCCTCGCCGACGAGTTCACCTGCTACGTGCCCGACCGCCGCGGCCGGGGCCGCAGCGGCCCGTACGGTGCGGACTACTGCCTGGCTCGCGAGGTCGAGGATCTCGACGCGCTGCTCACCGCGACCGGGGCGGACCGCGTCGTCGGCGTGAGCTCGGGTGCCATCGTCACGCTGCGCACCGCGCTCGTACGGCCCGACCTGCGCAAGGCCGTCATCTTCGAGCCGCCGCTGGACACCGAGGGCTTCTACCCGGCCGGCTGGCTGGAGCGCTTCGACCGGGAGCTCGCGGCCGGCCGGGTCCCGGCGGCGCTGGTCACCGGGATGAGGGCGGCGCGGCTGGGGCCGCAGTTCTTCAACGTCATGCCGCGGGCGGTGCTGGAGCTGCTCACGGGCATGATGCTGAAAAGTCAGGACAAGGCGGCGGTCGACGGGGAGCCGACGTTCCGGGAGCTGGCCCCGACGCTGCACTACGACGGGCAGGTGGTGGCGGAGACGGCCGGCAGCCTGGACGTCTACCGGTCGATCGGGGCCGAGGTGCTCCTGCTCGGCGGCACCCGGAGCCCCGCCCACCTGAAGTCCGTGCTCACCGGGCTGGAGCACGTCCTGCCCCATGCCCGCCGCGTGGACCTGAAGGGCCTCGACCACAGCGCCACCTGCAACGCCGACCAGCGCGGCCGCCCCGAGCAGGTCGCGGCCGCGATCCGCGGCTTCCTCTCCTAGCGGGTCCTCAGGTGGTGGCCAGGGCGACCGTGGGCGACAGACGGGCGGCCCGCATGGCGGGGTAGAGCCCGGCCAGCGTCCCGATCAGGAGGGTGGCCCCGACCGCCCCGCCCAGCGCCCACGGCGGGACCACCGGCGGCCAGTCCCGCGACAGGGCGTAGCCCGTGGTCGCCAGGGCGCCCAGGACCGCGCCCGCCACGCCGCCCAGGGTGGACAGCAGCAGCGACTCGGCCAGGAACTGGACGCGCACCTGACCGCGGGTGGCGCCGAGCGAGCGGCGCAGGCCGATCTCCTTGCGCCGCTCCAGCACGGAGATGACCATGGTGTTGGCCACCCCGACCCCGCCCACGAGCAGGGCCACCGCGCCGAGCCCGAGCAGCAGGTTGGTGAAGGCGCCCGCGGCGGCGGCCTTGGCGGCCAGGGCGTCCGACGGCCTGCTGACGGTGACCTCCTCCGGGTTCTCGGGGTTGACGGTGCGGGGCAGCACCTGGCGCACCGACTCCACCGCCTCGTCCGAGGAGCGCTCGTAGATGGTGGTGGGGTAACCGTCGAAGCCCAGCAGCTCCCCCGCCGCGGGGAAGCCGACCAGGGCCGAGCGTTCGATCTCCGGAGCCAGCGGCATCGGCCCGAGGATCCCGATGACCGTGAACCAGCGGCCGCCCATCCACACCTGTACGCCGGTCCTGGCCAGGCCGAGCCGTTCGGCGGCCTGCGCGCCGAGCACGACGGCCGGCTGGCGGGCGGTGGCGTCGTTGAGCCAGGCGCCCTTGGCCACCGAGCCCTCCAGAGTGGCCAGGAGGGTGGTGCTGGCCGCCTGGACGGCGATGCCGCCGGTGACGGATTCGGGGATGTGGTTGTTGCGGCGTACGGTGGCCTCCACGCCGCCCGTCGCCGCGGCCGTCCGGACCGGGCGGATGCGCTGGACCATGGCCAGCGCCCCGGTCGGCAGCCTGGCCTCCTCCCCGAACATGGTCTGCCCCGGAGCCACCGTGAGGAGGTTGGTGCCGAGCCTGTCGAGCTGGCGCAGGAGCTGCTCGCGGGAGGAGGACGAGATCCCGATCACGGCGATCATCGTCGCGATGCCGATGGCGATGCCGAGGGCCGACAGGATCACCCTCGTCGGGCGGGCACGCAGCCCGGCGGCCCCGACGCGCAGCACGTCCCCCGGGCTGAGCCGGCCGGGCGCGAGCCGCGCCCCGGCCCGGTGGTGGTGGTCGGTCAACGCCCGGCTCCTCTCAGCAGCTCCACGGGGCTCAGGTGGTCGTGCTCGTGGCCGTCGACGACGAGGCCGTCGCGCAGGCGTACCTGGCGGGAGCACCAGCCGGCGATCTCGGCGTCGTGGGTGATGATGGCGACGGTCGTGCCGGCCTCGTGCAGGTCCGCCAGGACGGCCAGCACGTCGGCGCCCGCGCGGGAGTCGAGGTTGCCCGTCGGCTCGTCGGCCAGGACCAGCGGCGGGTCGCCCGCCACGGCCCGGGCGACGGCCACCCGCTGCTGCTCGCCGCCGGACAGCTGCGACGGCCGGTGCCGGAGCCGGTGGCCGAGCCCGACGCGTTCCAGCGCGGCGGCGGCGCGTTCGCGGCGGGCGCGGCGGCCCGTGCCGGTGTAGAGCAGGCCGTCGGCCACGTTGTCGAGCGCGCTGACGCCGGGCGAGAGGTGGAACTGCTGGAAGACGAACCCCAGGGTGCGCGAGCGCAGCCCGGACAGCTCCCGGTCCGACAGGGTCGCGACGTCGTGGCCGGCGACGCGCACGGTGCCGGAGGTGGGGCGGTCGAGGGTGCCGATCATGTGGAGCATGGTGGACTTTCCCGATCCGGACGGGCCGACGATGGCCAGCAGATCGCCCCGGTCGATGGTCAGGTCCACGCCGCGCAGGGCGTGCACGTCTCCGGCGTACGTCTTGGTCACCCCGCGCAGCTCGACGATGCAGTTCACTGGGCTGTTCACTGGACTGGCACCCCGACCTTCATGCCCTCGGCCAGCCCCGAGCCCTTGACCTCGACCAGGCCGCCGCCGAACGCCCCGGTCTCGACCGCCACGATCCGGCTGGCCGCGCCCTCCACCACCTCGACCCCGAAGCCGCCCTCGCGCAGCGCCAGCAGTGCCTCGACGGGCACCGCCAGCACGTTCGCGTGCCGCGCGCTGGCCATCTCCACCTCGACCGGCGCCTGGTCCAGCTTCGTCCGCGGCGGCTTGGCGAGGGTGATGTCCACGTCGATGGTGGTGGTCGCGTCCCTTTCCGAGCCCGAGGACTCCGCGACCGTCCCGACCGACGTGATCCGCCCGGCGGCCCGCTCGCCGCCGGGGAGCGTGACCGTGACCTTGGCGCCCTTGCGGGCCAGCGACTGGTCGCCGGTGTCCAGGTCCACGTGTACGAGGCGGCGGATGCCGCTCACCGTGAGCGCCTGCTGTCCCGGGGCGGTCCTGGCGCCGACCTCGGCCTTGGCGTCGGTCACGCGTACGGCGGCGGGCTGGAACACGACCTGGGCCGCGTCCACCCGCCCGCTCTCCGCCAGCCCCCTGTCGTCCTGCCAGTCCTTGACCGCCTGCTCGGTGGCGTAGCTGAAGTGGTCGTCCACGGTGAGATAGTCGCCGTACCCGAGCGCCTTGAGGTTGCGCTCCAGCTGCTCGACGTCCGGCCCGTCGGACACGCCGCGCTGCAGGGTCCGGTACAGCGGCAGGCTGCCGTACATGAGAACGAGCGGCCTGCGGTCCACCTTGAGCAGCGGGCGGCCGCGGCGGACCACCGCGCCCTGGGCGGCCACCCACGTCACGGTGCCGGAGGCGCCCGAGGCGATCCGGCGCTCGCCGGCGTAGGTGAGGGCGCCGTCCACGGTCTTGGTCTCCACCAGGTCCTGCCGGGTGATGTCCGCGGTGGCGGGGACCGGCGGCCTGGCGGGCGTGGCGGCGCCGGGGACGCCGTCGTTCATGACGGCCACCGCGGTCCACGTCGCGGCGACGGCCAGAACGGTGCCGCCGCTCAGCAGGATCCCCTTCCTCATGACGGTTCCCCTGGCTTCTTGCCGCCGCCGGGCGCGTACTGCTCGCAGGCCTTGTGCGCGGCCTCGATCTTCTGCCGCGAGCCGTTCCTGATCTCGAAGCGCATGCCCTCGCCGGGCTTGGGGTCGGGCATGTCGACGCCGTGCTGGCGCATGCACTGCGCGAACTTGACCATCTGGTCGTAGTCCTGCTGGCTGGGCGTGTGGTCGCGGACGACGGCGTCCATGATGGGCTGGCAGGCCTTCTGCGCCTTGTCCAGCTTTTCGCGGCTCATGCCCCGGGGGGCCTCTACTTTGATCTGGCCGTTCTGCGGGTCGGGCACGTCGATGCCGTGCTCGCGCATGCACTGCGCGAATTTCAGCTGGGCCTCCTGCGGGTCCAGCGACGCCGACGGGGAGGCCGTGGGCCCGGCGGACGAGGTGCCGCCGCCGGCGCTGACCACGCCGTCGTCCTTGGGCGCCGCGCCGCCGCACGCGGCCAGCGCCAGCGTGAGGGGGACGGCGGCCAGCAACAGCCGTACGTTCATGACGTTCGCTCCTTCGCGCCCGGGTCCTTCGCCCGGCGCGCGGCCTCACTCCAGCCCATGGGGTGCTAGAACCGGATAAGCCCGCCCTGCACGTTTATCCGGCCCTAACACGTGATCCGTCACGCTCAGGTGCCAGAGGAAAGGGGCCGGCGATGCGGGTGCTTGTCGTCGAGGACGAGGAACGGCTGGCGGACGCGGTCGCGCACGGGCTCCGGCTGCACGCGATCGCCGTGGACGTGGCCTACGACGGGCAGGACGCCCTGGAGCGGGCCGCGTACGTGGACTACGACGTGGTGGTGCTCGACCGGGACCTGCCCGAGGTGCACGGCGACGACGTGTGCCGGCGGCTGCGCGAGGGCGGCGGGGGCGGCCGGGTGCTCATGCTGACCGCGGCGGGACAGATCCGCGACAAGATCGACGGGCTGTCGATCGGCGCGGACGACTACCTGGTCAAGCCGTTCGCGTTCGCCGAGCTGGTGGCCCGGGTGCGGGCGCTGGCCCGCCGCTCGCCCCGCTCCGCGCCGTCCCCGCTCGAACGCGGCGGCATCGCGCTCGACCCGTCCCGCCGCACGGTCACCCGGGACGGGCGGCCGGTGTCGCTGAACCGCAAGGAGTTCGACGTGCTGCGCGTGCTGCTCGGCGCGGACGGCGAGCTGGTCACCTCCGGCGAGCTGCGCAGGAGCGTCTGGGACGAGCACGCCGACCCGGGCACGGGCGCGCTGCGGGTCACGATCACGTCGTTGCGCAAGAAGCTCGGCGTGCCGTCGGCGATCCTGAACGTGCCCGGCAAGGGGTACCGGCTTTGATCGTCGACCGGGGCCGGTCGTGGTGGAGCAGCAGGCGGCTGCGTCTGCGGCTCACGCTGCTGTACGGCGGCCTGTTCTTCGTGGCCGGGTCGATCCTGCTCTGGCTCACCTACCTCATCACCGGGCAGGCGCTGAACCAGCAGTTCGTCACCGGGTTCCGGAAGATCCAGAACGCGCCCGTGGATCTGGCGGCGCGCCCGATGGTCGAAGACGTCATCTTCCAGGGCGACATCGAGAACCGGGCCGGCAACGTGCTCAGCGAGATGGTCCGCTCGTCCATGCTCGTGATGATCCTGGTCGGCGTGGTCGCGCTCGTGCTCGGCTACGTGGTGGCCGACCGGGCGCTGCGCCCGCTCGACCGGGTGACCGAGGCGGCGCAGCGGCTGTCGGAGAGCACCCTGCACGAGCGCATCGGGCTGCGGGGCCCGCCCGACGAGGTCAGGCGGCTGGCGGACACGTTCGACGCGATGCTGGAGCGGCTGCACCGGGTGTTCGACGCGCAGCGGCGCTTCATCGCCAACGCCTCGCACGAGCTGCGCACGCCGCTGGCGATCAACCGTACGGTGCTGGAGGTGTCGCTGGAGGAGCCGGCCGCGTCGGAGGACCTCAAGGCGCTGGCCAGGGCGCTGCTCGGCACGAACGCCCGCTACGAGCGGCTCATCGAGGGCCTGCTGCTGCTCGCGCAGTCGGAGCAGGAGCTCACCGTGCGCAGACCGGTGGACCTGGAGCAGGTGGTACGCACCGCGCTGGAGCAGATCGACCTACAGTCGCGCAAGCGGCCCGTCACGCTCCACCAGGACCTGCGGCCGGTGCTGGTCGAGGGCGATCCGCTGTTCCTGGAGCGGTGCGTGTTCAACCTGCTGGAGAACGCGATCAAGCACAACGTGCGCGACGGCGAGATCTGGCTCGCGCTGCGGCGGCAGGGCGGCGACGCGGTGGTCACGGTGCGCAACACAGGGCCCGCGGTGCCGCCGTACGAGGTGGACGACCTGTTCGAGCCGTTCAGCCGGCTCGACGGCGACCGGGTGCGCTCGTTCAAGGGCGCGGGGCTGGGGCTGTCGATCGTACGGGCCATCGTGCGCGCGCACGGCGGCCAGGTCACCGCGGTCGCCCGGCCGGAAGGCGGGCTCAGCGTCACCGTACGGCTGCCGCACGGCCTGTCATGAGACCCGGCCCCGGCGTCCCGGTCCGGAGCCCCGTGACATCCTTGAAGTGTGCTGTCGCCAATCGACGTGCTGCAGGAGCAGATCAGGTCCCATTTGGCCGCCTTCGACCGCCGGCAGGTCCCGCCCACCGGAGGGGTGCGCAGGGCCGCCGTCACCGTGTGCGTCCTGGAGGACGCCGAGCGGGTCCCGTACACGATCCTCATCAAGCGGGCCGCCCACGGGCGCAACCCGGGTCAGTGGGCGCTGCCCGGCGGGCGGATGGACGACGGGGAACGCGCCGTGGACGCGGCGCTGCGCGAGCTCGCCGAGGAGACGGGCGTCACCGGGGTCGAGGTGGCCGGGATGCTCGACGACTTCGTCACCGACTCCGGCTTCGTGATCACGCCGGTGGTGGCGTTCGGCGGCGTCCAGCAGCCGGTGGCCGACCCGCGCGAGGTGGCCTCGGTGCACGACGTGCCGCTGGAGTGGTTCCTGGCGCCGGGGGTGCCGCGCTGGCGCGGCAAGCTGCTGCAGATGCCGCTGGGGCCGTCCATCGTGGTCCACGCGCCGACGGGGGCGATCCTGTGGCAGTTCGCCGAGGTGGCGCTGCGCGGCCGCGAGCAGCGGGTCTTCGACGTGAAGCAGCCGCGCTGGACGAGGACCTGACCGGGCACTCCCGGCCAGGTCCCACGCGTCCTACGCGCGGACGAACCCGTTGACGACCATCGGCAGCGACGCGTCCAGGCCCGCCACGTTCAGCACGCCTTCGTCGCCGGGGTCGCCGATCGAGTGGCCGACGGCGGTCATCGCCGCGACGACCACGCGGGCGTCCGCCGCCACCGTGCGGCGGTAGGCGCCGAGCTCCTGCGAAGGGTGGGCGCGCCCCGCCCACGTCTCGTTGTCGGTGAACACCACGATGCCGTCCACCGCCATCCGCTGCTCGCGCGCCCAGCGGAACGGCAGCGACAGGTCGGTGCCGCCGCCGGACGGCTGCCAGGAGCCGATCTCGCGCAGGTTGGTGCGCGGGGTCACCTTCGAGGCGTGGACGCTGGTGTCGACGTCGATGACGTGCACGTTCCCCTTCTCGATGCGGGCCAGCATGACCGCCATGGCGCAGCCCACCTTGTACGGCGCGCCGATCGGCGAGCCGCCGACCATGACGCCGCCCCAGCTCATCGAGGCGGAGGAGTCGACCGCGACCAGCAGCCTGCGGCCCGTGGGCTCGACGGCACCGAACGCCAGCTCGTACGTCTCCTCCAGCGCGTCCCGGATCGCCGGGACCGGCGCCCACGTGTGCGCGTCGGCGCGCGGGTTGGGCTGGGCGCGGCCCGAGCCGTACACGCGCAGCGCCAGGAACGCGTCCATCGGGTGGATGCGCGCCCGCAGCAGCGCGTCGCGGTCGGTGAGCCGGGCGACCGCGCGCCGGGTGGCCTCACTCGCCGGGGTGAGCGTGCCGATCCGCGTCATGCGGGCCAGGTTGCGCAGCAGCGCGGTCATGCCGATCGTGTCGACCAGCGCGTCCCACACCTTCGGCTCCCTCAGCATGGCGTCCGGCAGGAACTCCCACGGCACCTTGCGCTCGGTCACCACCTGGATCGCCTCGCGGGCCGTGGTGACGGCCTTGGCGGTCAGGAACCGGTCCACCGACTCCAGCGTCTCGCGCGCCTGCTCGTCGGAGACGTTGCCGGCGATCCAGCCGAACAGCCGCGCCCGCTGCGGGCCGTCCGCCTTGGGGTGGGCGATCCGCAGCACGTCGCGCAGGTCGAACGTCTCGCCCTGCGGCGTCCTGCGCCGGCGGGCCTTGCACACCTTGAACGCGACGTCGTCGGGGCTGCCGGTGGAGAACCAGGAGGCGAGCGCCGTGCGCAGCGACCGGCCGGTGACCGGCGCGGTGCCGCGGGCGGTCGGCTTGCCGGCGAGGTTCTTGTAGTAGCCGAAGAAGGAGGCGAGGTGGTCGGTCGTGCGGGCCACCTTGGGCAGCGCGAGCTTGGCCGCCTGCCGGGTGGCCGCGTCGCCGCGGGCGTAGGCGGCGGCCAGCGCGAACAGCGCCGGGCGCTGCTTGGGAGCGCGTGGCGGGCGCGCGGTCGAGATGCCGGTGAGCAGCTCGACGACGCGCGGGCCGTCCTCGGCGATCGCCTCGAACAGCGCGGCGGCGTTGCCGGCGGTCAGCTGCTCCTGCGACACGTAGTAGGTGCCGCCCGTGGTGCCGAGGATCAGGAAGTCCTCGACGCGCTGCCACAGGTCCTTCTCGAAGACGAAGCCGCCGGCCGCGTTGCGCACCTGGTCGGTGCGGCCGGGCAGCGGCTGGGTCTGCGGCGTGGCCAACGCGGAAACGCCGGCGAGGGGGTCGCGGTTCCGTGCCATTGTTTTCACCTCGTACGTCTCGACCCGCCCGAACGGCGGATATGCAGAAAAAATGGGGGCGGATGTGGAAATGCCGACCGGTTTTTTACGGCGCGCTGCCACTACGCGACGCGCGGGCGCACCCGCGCGGCGGGGAATCGAACCCCGCGCTTCCGGCACCCGAAGCGATAACCGGCCTGCTTCGACCCGCCCCCGAAGCTCGGGAGGGCACGGATATGGGGTGTCCACCGGCGTTGGCGCTCTGCCGACTGAGCTACCGGAGCGTTGGCCCCGGGCAGGACTCGAACCTGCGACTCCCCATAAAAGTGGTAACCGACGAACTTCGACCCGTGCCCTCATCGAGTCTCACTGACATGGTGAATTCAACAAGGAATGCCAAGGGGAGCTCAAATCATTTTCCCGATTTCCGCGACGGGGCCGCGGTCACCGGGAGTGACCAGACGGGACCAGGAGCCGTCCCGGGGCCGCCGAAGATCGCCAAGCGCAGGTCACGTGTCGCCCATGAGGGGGGCGCGATTACCCCCATGGCCGGACCGTGTGCTTAACTCAAGTTGCCGATGTGGTCTGTGTCCCCCGGGCCGCAAATTACCGCCTTCACGGAATACCGTTCGGCTGGAGCCGTGTTGTGCATCTCGCCGAGGAGGCGACCGCCACATCGGCATCAACGACTTTTCCAGGCGTCCCGCCCAACGGCGGGGCGCCTGCTTTATGGTGGGGTGGCCGACCGGCCCGATGATCAGGAGAGCTCGTTGCTGTACGAAGTGGTCAAGTTCGCCGCCGCGCCGCTCGCGCACGCGATGTGCCGGCCGCACATCTCGGGCGCGGTGCACGTGCCCAGGAGCGGGCCCGCGATCCTGGCCGCCAACCACCTGTCGATCCTCGACTCGTTCCTGCTGCCCGCGCTGCTGCCGCGGCACGTGACCTTCACCGCCAAGAACGAGTACTTCGACGGCAACCCGGTCTCCGGCTTCTTCATGCGGCTCGGCGGCAGCCTGCCGATCGACAGGGAGAGCGCGCACGCCGCCCAGACCATGCTCGACTCCGCCGCGGAGCTGCTGGAGCGCGGCGAGCTGTTCGGCATCCACCCGGAGGGCACCCGCTCCCCCGACGGCCGCCTCTACCGCGGCAAGGTCGGCGTGGCCTGGCTGGCGCTCAAGACGGGCGCCCCGGTGCTGCCCGTGGCGCTCAGCGGCACCGAGAAGGTGCTGCCGGTCGGCTCGAAGGTGCCCAGGCCCGCGCGGATCGGCATCGCCATCGGCGAGCCCATGCGGTTCGAGGGCGACCACACCAAGGCGCGCGACCGGCGGCGGGTGACCGACGAGATCATGGCGGCCATCCAGAAGCTGTCCGGGCAGGAATACGTGCCGACCTACGCCGCCAGCTTCAAGGCGGCCAACGGCGTGTCATGACAATGTCGTCGAGGATCAGGGGGATGTAGCGTGGCGCGTGGTCGTACCATCGCGATCGTGTCCAGCGCCACCGTGCTCGCGGTGGGGGCCGCGGCCGGGGGCGCGTACTACCTGCTGCACACGAGGGGGACGCCCGCCGAGACGGCGCAGCGCTTCACCGCCGCGTGGCAGGCCGGCAACTGGACCGCCATGGGGGCGGAGCTCGCCAAACCGCAGCAGCTCACCGCGTACGACCAGCAACGCAGCGCACTCGCCGTCGAGTCGACGGACATCAAGCTCGGCAAGATCACCGAGACCGGCGACCGGGCCAGCGCCCCCTACACCGCCACCCTGACCCTCAAGAACATCGGCAAGTGGTCCTACCAGGGCCAGATCGACCTCATGGTGGCCGACCGCACCTGGAAGGTCGACTGGAAGCCCGCCGCGCTCCACCCGTCGATGACCTCCGGGGCCGAGTTCAAGCTCAAAACGCGCTGGCCCGAGCGGGCCGAGATCACCGACGCCCGGGGAGACCGGATCGACACGGGCACGGTCGGCGGGTCGGTGCAGCAGCTCGTCGGCTACCTCGCCAAGGCCGAGAAGAAGGACGTGGCCAAGCTGGGCTCCGCCTACAAGGTCGGCCAGGCGGTCGGGCGCGGCGGGCTGCAGGAGACGTTCCAGAAGCGGCTGGCGGGCACGCCCGCCACCGAGATCCAGCTCGGCGGCAAGACGCTGGAGACCATCGAGGGCAGCGACGGCGAGCCCGTCCAGACCACGCTCGACCCGCGCGCGCAGGCCGCGGCGGTGGGCGCGGTCAAGGACATGAAGAAGCCCACGTCGATGGTGGCGATCAAGCCGTCCACGGGGGAGATCCTGGCCGTGGTCAACAACCAGGGCGGCTTCAACCGGGCGCTGGACGGCCGCTACCCGCCCGGCTCGACGTTCAAGGCGGTCACGGCGATCGGCCTGCTGGCGGCCGGGATGTCGCCGTCGGACACGGTGACGTGCCCGATGTACGCGACCATCGGCGGGCTGAAGGTCCGCAACTCCGACAAGGAGGCGTTCGGGTCGCTGTCGTTCCTCGACTCGTTCGCCCACTCGTGCAACACGACGTTCGCGCCGCTGGCCGAGCAGAAGCTGGGCGCCGACAAGCTGCTGAAGACGGCCGAGGACGTCGGCTTCAACCAGCCCCTGAACATCGGGGTCCCGGCCACCAAGGCCAGCTTCCCCCGGGCCCAGTCCGACGCCGAGCTGGCCGCCGAGTCGTTCGGGCAGGCCAGGATCACCGCCAGCCCGCTGACGATGGCCTCGGTGGCCGCCGCCATCGCGGACGGCACGTGGCGGCCGCCGACGCTGGTGCCCTCGCTGAAGCAGAAGGCCACCGAGCGCCCGCTGCCCGACGGGGTCAAGGAGCCGCTGCACTCGATGATGGCGGCCGTGGTGTCCAAGGGCACGGCCAAGGCGGCCGGGCTGCCCGCCGGCACGCACGGCAAGACCGGCACCGCCGAGTTCGGCACCGGCGACGACCTGGACACCCACGCCTGGTTCATGGGCTTCAAGGATGACGTGGCGTTCGCGGTGGTCGTGGAGGGCGGCGGCGCGGGCGGCAAGGTCGCCGCGCCGGTGGCGGCGTCGTTCCTCAAGGGGCTCTGACCGCCGCGACCAGGTGAACCGGCCTCTGACCTGGGCAGAACTCGGTTGTGCTGGGGATCGGTGGCGAGGAGTACGCGGCGCGGCAGGCGGCCATGGGGCGCCTGGCCGCGCGGGCGGGGTTCCGCGGGGTGGTGGCCTGGTCGAGAGGCGGTTCGGCGCAGGACCATTACGCCGACGTCTACTACCTGACGGGCTTCTACCAGCACCAGCCGTCCATCCCCGACTTTCCCGGCCACTGGCGGGCACGGGGCCACGCGGCCGTGGTCCTGCCCGTGGCCGACCCTCCTCCCGGCGGGCACACCGCCGTCCTGCTGACCAACTCCAGGGACCTCCAGGAGCCCCGGCCGGCGGCGCGGGTTCAGGTGACGCCCGATCTCGTGGACGCCCTGGCCGAGCAGATCAGGGAGTCGATCCGGCCGGGGCGCGTCGCGTTGATCGGCTACGAGGCGATGGCGGCGCCGTGGTGGTGCCGGCTGCGTTCGGTGCTGCCGGGGCACGAGCTGGTGTGCGCCGACGACCTGGCCTGGGAGGCGCGCCGGATCAAGAGCCCCGCCGAGCTTGACCTGCTGCGCGCCGCGGGGGCGCTCGGGGTGCGCGCGGTGTCCGCCGCCCGGGACGCCGCCGTACCGGGCGCCACCGAGGCCGACGTGGCGACGGCCGCGATCGCCGAGATCGTCCGGGCGGGCGGCGCCTACTCGGGCATGGGCATCTCCTCCGGCGCCGAGTCCTACACCTTCGCCGCCTCGGGCCCGACGCCCTACTCCGCCGACCGGCGGCTGGCCGAGGGCGACCTGATCAGGATCGACCTGTACGGCTCCGTACGCGGCTACCTGTTCGACCTGGCCCGGACGTGGGTCGTCGGCGGCGAGCCGACCACGGAGCAGCGGCGGCTGCTGGAGGCGGTGCGGGAGAGCGTCCTGGCCGGGATCGAGCTGCTGCGGCCCGGCCGGCGCTTCGGCGAGGTGGCGCGGCGGTGCCAGCAGGTGTTCGAACGGTCGGCGTTCGCCGTCCACCACGGACTGCCCTGGTCGGAGACGGACGGCCTCTGGGGCCACGGGCTCGGCCTGTCGCTGGAGCCGCCGTGGATCACCGAGGGCGGGCCGGACGCGGACGGCCTGATCGAGGCCGGGATGTGCCTGGCGCTGGAGCGCAGGATCGCGATGCACTCCGTGGGGGGCGCCAGCCACGAGGAGGACGTCATCGTCACCGACTCCGGGCCCGAAGTCATCACCCTGGACACTTGTTATCCGGGTGTGTAAATTTACTCGCATGGATAATAAAGTATGGGCTGCCGTCCGGGCCCTCTTCGTGGCCGTGCTCGTCATCTCCGTCGCGACCCTCGGCGTGGCCGCCCTGATCGGCGGCAACTGGGTGGTGTGGCTGCGCGGCGCCGCCGTGGCCGTGGCCGCCGCCTGGCTCGTCGCCCTCGCGGGTCAGGCCGCCCGGGGAAAGAGATCGGCCTACGTACGCATCCGCTTCGTCACCATCGCCGCCCCCATCGGGATCGTGCTCATCCTCGTCGCCCCGGACAGCGGCTATCCCGGCTGGATGAAGGCGGAGCAGGCCGTGGTCGGCGTGCTGGTCGCCGCCGTGGCCCTGCTCGTCAACCGACGTGCCGTACGGCAGGCGTTCCCGAAGCGTGGCAAGCTGGGCTGAGTGACTCCTCCGCTCCCTGAAGGAAGCGGCTTCTCGCTAAGCCGCTTGCGCAGCCTCACGAAGGGCAAGCCCTGCCCTCAAGATGTTGATCGCCGCGTTCACGTCGGCGTGCGCGCAAAACCCGCACCCCGTACATCGGAAAACGGCCTGGGTGACACGGTTGTCCTTCGCGCAGTGCCCGCAACGCGAGCACGTACGGGAGGTGTTGGCCGGATTCACCGCGATCAGCTGCCGACCGGCGCTTTCAGCCTTGTGCGACAGGATCGTCAAGAACGCCGACCAACCCGCATCGAGAATGCTCTTGTTCAGCCCCGATTTAGCCGCTTGCCTGTTAGGCAGGTAGCCGCCTTCGCCGTCCGGTTGCGGCGCGACACGCCGGATCATGCCCGCCACGTTCAGCGCTTCGTGCACGATCACGTCGTAGCCGCGGACCAGCGCCAGCGCGGCCTTGTGCGCCGAGTCGAGGCGTTGCCGCCGCACCTTGGCGTGCAGGGCCGCCACCCGCGCGACGGCCTTACCGCGCCGCTTCGATCCTCGTTTCCTACGGGCGAGGTTCCGCTGGGCCGCTGCCAGACGGCTCGCGGAGGTGGCGAGGTGGCGCTGGTTGTCGAGGTGGTCGCCGTCGCTGGTCGTGGCCAGCCAGGCGACACCCATGTCAACACCCGCGACCGCGCCCGTGGCGGGAAGGGTGGGTGCGGGCACCTCATCGCACGACAGCACGACGAACCAGCGGGCGCCTTCCCTCTTGACGCTGATCGTCTTGACGATGCCGAGCACCCGGCGGTGCTGGTGGACCCGCACATGCCCGACGCCCTGCAACCGCACGTAGGTCGCCGTCGGATGGTGCGGCTGGGAGTCCCACCGGCAGCCGTCGCCGTCCTTGGGCCACTGGACCGTGTCGAACCGGCCCCGGCCCTTGAAACGCGGGAAGCCTGGCGTGCGGCCTGCTTTGACGCGGTCGAAGAACGCCCGGTACGCCTTGTCCAGCCTGCGCAGGGTGGCCTGCTGGGAGGAGAACGACCATCGGCCCTGACCGCCGGGGTCGTCGGCGCGGATGTGCTTCAGATCGGCCGACTGCTGGCCGTAGCGCACCGTCACCCCGGCTTTGCGGTAGGCCGTACGGCGGTGCTCAAGAGCCGCGTTGTACAGCACCCGGTGATCCTCCAGGCACTGCGCGAGCGCGTCGGCCTGCTTGCCGGTGGGGCGCAGCAGGAACTTGAACGACCTGCGCACACCCCACCCCCCACGCTCAGTAACGAGACCACCACGGTATCGACCGGCACCGACAAACCCGGAAGGACATCTGTGACCCGCGGACCTGACAGGTCAAGGCACGCTCGGGCCTTGGCGGCCCTCCCGCTCCCGATTCCCCCGTCGTCTGAAGACGACGGTTCCCTCGGGAGACTCTGATGGAGAGCCCCGCGACCCGCCGGGCGGCCACCGAGGCCCGCAAAGCACAGATCGCCTCCGCCACGATCGCCGTGCTGGCGCGGCGCGGCTACGCGGAGACCACGTTCGAGGCCATCTGCGAGCAGGCGGGGCTCAGCAGCAAGCGGCTGATCTCCTACCACTTCTCCAGCAAGGACCAGCTGTTCGAGGCCGTCGTCCGCCAGGTCGTCGAGGACGCGGCCGCCTTCATGCGCCCCGCGCTCGACGCCGCCTCCGGGGCGCGCGCCCAGCTCGAGGCGTTCATCAGGGCGAACATCGCCTTCATCGCCGCCCATCCCGAGCACGTGCGGGCCGTTCAGCAGATCGCTTTCAACCAGGTGCCCGTGGGTGGGGACGAGCAGGACGCCGCGGTCGCCAGGCTGGCGGCGCTGTTCGCGGAGGGGCAGCGGGCGGGGGCGTTCCGGGAGTTCGATGGCGTGTTGATGGGCACGGCTCTGCGCGCGTCCATCGACGGGGTGGCCGACCGGCTCGTCAAGGGCCTCGATCCGGAGCGGTGCGCGGACGAGCTGGTCGAGATCTTCGACCGCGCGACCCGCGCCTGACCTCGGGGGGCGACGGGGAGCGCGGGGCGCACTCGCGCCGGATCTCGCCGATCGCGCGGGCGCAGGCGCGGGCGCAATCGCGCTCGACCTCACCGATCGCCGGTGGCCCTGGCGCACTCGTACTCGACCTCACGATCGCCCAGGAGCGCCGATGGTACTCGCGCCGGGCTTCGCCGATCACCGGGGAGCAGTGCGCCGGACCTCGCCGATCAGCGGGGAGCGGCGGTGTGGTCGCGCACGGCCGCGATCACGGCCGCTGCGCCGTCCTCCGCCTGGATCCGGGTCGCGAGCGCCGCGGCCCTGCGCCGGTAGGAGTCCTCCGTCACGGCGACGTGGAGCGCGGCGCCCAGCCGTTCGGCGGACAGGCGCCGGAACGGGATGGCGTCGAGCGCCACACCGAGCGCGGTCAGCCGGGACGCCCACAGCGGCTGGTCGTTCACCGCGGGCAGGCCCACCGCCGGGACGCCGGCCCGCAGCCCCGCCCCGGTGGTGCCGCTGCCGCAGTGGTGCGCCACGGCCGCCATCCGCGGGAACAACCAGTCGTGCGGCACATCTCCCACCCCCAACACGTCGTCACCCAGAGGCCCGGACACGCCCGTCTGCAGCACGCCGCGCAAGCCGGCCCGCCGCAGGGCGCGTACGGCGAGGTCGGTGAACTCCTCGGCGCGCGCCGCCGCCTGACTGCCGAACCCGATGAAGACGGGCGGCGGCCCCGACCCGACGAAGTCCGCCAGGACGCCGTCCGGCACCCAGCCCGGCGGGCGTGGCGGCCACCAGTAGCCCCGTACCTCCAGCCCCTCCCGCCAGTCCGCCGGGCGCGGCAGCACCAGCGGGCTGTAGCCGTGGACGACCCGCCACCGGGTGGACTCGCGACGCCGGTAGACGGCGCGCGAGCTCATCGGCGGCAGCCCGAGCCGGGCCCGCAGCCTTCTCGCCGACCCGACGTGTACGGGCGACGGCACGGCGAACGCCAGCCGGGCCGCGGCGCGGTTGCCCCACCGTCCGAACGAGCGGCCGAGAGCGCTCATGACCGGCGGGAAGTCGCCGGTGGGCTCCACCGGCTGCAGGTGCACCCCCATGCTCGGTACGCCCATCGCCTCGGCCACGTGATACCCGGCCGAGGCGGCCACGCCGAGAAGGAGGATGTCGGCACCCCGTTCGGCCGCCTCGACGATGCCGTCGGTCACCTGCGTGGCGTACTGGGCGAACATCCGGGCCTTGGCGGCGAGGGAGACCCGGACGCCACCCTTGGCCGAGGCCAGCAGCGGGAGCGGGTCGCCGGGGATGGCCCGGTGCTCCAGCCCTGCGCCGGTCACGAGCTCCGCGTAGGGCTCGTGCGCGGCGATGGCGACCTGGTGACCGGCTTCGCGTAACCGCGCGCCCAGTCCGGTGTACGGCGCCACGTCGCCCCGCGTGCCCACTCCGATGATCAGAACTCTCATGACCACCCCCGTTTACAATGCAGTCGCATGGTAAACACGGCCTGCCCGCGTTTTCAATACAGCTGCATGGGAAAACCGGATGCCTAAGATCGTCGACCACGAAGCCCGGCGGCGGCACATCGCCGACGCCGTCCACCGCCTCATCGACGCCAAGGGGCTGGACAGCGTCAGCCTCCGGGAGGTCGCGGCGGAGGCCGGGATCTCCATGGGGGCGGTGCAGTACTACTTCAGCACCAAGGACGAGATGCTCCTGCTGGCCCTGGAACACCTGAACACGCGGATCCGGCTCCGGGTGGCCTCCGCGGACCAGAGCGATCCCCTGGCGCTGCTGCGGGTGGCGATCCTGGAACTGCTGCCGCTGGACGAGAACCGCCGCTCCGAGTCCCGCATCGGGCTGGCGTTCCTGGCCAGGTCGGTGGTGGCCGACGAGGTGGCGGAGCCGCTGCGGGCTGGGCTGCCGTACGTGATGGCGTTCTACATCGACCAGATCAGGGCCGCGCAGGCCGCCGGGCAAGTGGCCGCCGACCTGGACGCGGAGAAGGAGGCGAGCATTCTGTTCGCTTTCGCCCAGGGCATGGTGCATCCGACCCTGGTCGGCCATTACTCGCCGGAGGCCGTCGTGGCGGCGGTCGACTATCACCTGGACCGGCTGCGGGCACGGTGATGCGAGTCTTGACGTACTTGGCCCGGTGAAGCGCGTGGCGGCCGCTCCTGGGGGTTCCGCACCTGCTTCTGCTCAACGACAACCGCGCCGCACGGTTCGGCCCAACCGGGCCGGAGCCGACCGAGTTCACCGCAACGACGGCGTCCGACGGCTCGTCGAGTGAACGGCGCCCGCGTTGTGCTTACCGGCTCGTCGGGCCATGATTTCGGAATGGTCGAGAACGTAGATTCATCCTCGGATGGCGTGGCCGAACTCACGTACGACCTGGGTTATCACGGGCTGCTTGAGCGTCTTCGATCTCAGGGGCGCCAGTCAACGGCTTCAAGTGCCCTTGAAATCAAGCCCGACGAGCTGTTGACGATCGGCGAGCTGGCCAGGACCACCGGCGTGGCCACCTCGGCGTTGCGTTACTGGGAGGAGCTCGGACTGCTCCCCGCCCCGACCCGGGTCGCGGGCCAACGGCGCTACCCCGCCTCCGCGATGGCGATCGTCGGCCTGATCCTGTCGTTGCGGGACATCGGTTTCTCGCTGCGCGAGCTGAAAGTGCTCATCACCTCTCGTTACGAGGACGTCGACGCCTGGCGCGAGCTCCATGAGCGCAAGCTCACCGAACTCGACGAACGGATCGCCCAGGCGCAGGCCGCGCGCACCGCCATCGCCCACGGCCTGGCCTGCGGGCACCCGGAGGGCATCTTCCACTGCCCCACCTTCGCCCGCGTCATCGCCGCCCGCCTCGCCGGCTCCCCCCTAAACGAGGCCCACTCCCAGTGATCACCTCCACCACACAGACCCCCTCGATAACGTCCACTCCCACTGATCACCTCGCCCGATCCGCCCTCCAGGACGCCCAGTCCCACTGATTACCTCCACCACCCGCCACCTCACCGACCCCCTCCATAACGCGCACCTCCACTGATCACTTCACCGGATCCCCTTCCATGAGGCCGACTCTCGCTGATCACTTCAGCCGGAGACTCCGGCGGGCGCGCTCCAGGTCTTCCCTGGCGGTCTTGGTCAGTGTCTGCTCGGGCCCCATGACCGCCTCGAACCGGTTCACGACCCACTCGTACTCGGCGAGCGCGTCCGCGGTCCGTCCCACTGCCTCGTACGCCGTGGCCAGGCCGTGCCGGGTGATCAGCGTGTCGGGATGGTCGGCGCCCAGCAGCCGCGCCTGTTCCCCGGCGACGTGCTCGTACAGCTGAACGGCCTCATCGGCCCTGCCCGCCGCCTTGTAGGCGCGCGCGAGCTGTCCCTTGACGACCCAGGTATCGGGATAGTCCTGATCGAAGAGCCGCTCGTGATCGGCTATCAGCCGCTGGAACAGCTCGATGCCGCGCTCGGGCCGGCCGCCCTCGACGTTGGTGTAGGCCTGGAAATAGCGCGCCGCGAGCAGGGTGGGATGGCCGGGTTCGAGCGCCCGCTGCTGGTCGGCCACCACCTGCTCGATCATCGGCACCGCCTCCGGCGCCCTGCCTCCCATCGTGTACGAGAAGGCCACCGACGCGCGTGACCACAACGTATCCGGATGATCGTCACCGAGGACGTGGGCGCGATCGGCCGCGACGCGCTGGTAGAGGGCGGCGGCCTTCATGACCTGGCCGGCGTACTCGAAGGCGTGCGCCAGCGTGTGCGTGGC
The DNA here is from genome assembly GCF_014204795.1 of Nonomuraea jabiensis. Taxonomy (GTDB): domain Bacteria; phylum Actinomycetota; class Actinomycetes; order Streptosporangiales; family Streptosporangiaceae; genus Nonomuraea; species Nonomuraea jabiensis. The sequence continues at coordinate 11,226,984 of NZ_JACHMB010000001.1, forward strand.
CGCGAGGGTGTCCGGATGCTCGGCCCCCAGGAGCTTCTCGCGTCCCCTGGCGACGGCTTCGGCGACCGGGGCGGCCCGGAGCCCGTCGTTGAGATAGACCAGATGGGAGGCCACGACGTGGCGTACCCGCAGGACGAGCTCGGCCGCCGCGCGCATGTGCGCGAACTCCCCCTCGGGGACCTGCTCCACGGCCTCCCACAAGGCCGCCCCGTGCTCGGCCACCGCCATGATCATGGGGAACTTCCGCCAGGTGTCCTGGTCGGAGATGTCCTCGACCGCCACGCGCAGCCGTTGCCCGGCTGTCTCGACCAGCTCGGCCAGGGTTCGGTCGCGCCCGGCCTGATCGCGTACCGCACGCCGGACGAGACGGTGGACGAACGCGGTCGTGTCGCTCCCGCCGAAGGTGACCAGCGATCGGGCGCCCAGCTCGGCCAGCGCGGGTTCCGCCTGCGGGCCGAGCAGCTCGAACCCGACGCCGGAGGTCGACAGCACGGACAACTCGCCGAGCAGCCGTGCGGCCTCCGGACTGGTCTGCCCGACCGACAACATGATCGCCTGCGCGACTCCGGTGGGGTACGGCTCGCCGCGAGGCCGCGCGAGGAGCACCTCGATGGGGGTGGCGTGCAGCCGCCCCAGGTAGGACTCGCACGACAGGCGCGGCGGGCCCACCAGGGCGGCCGCGGCGATGCCCAGGGCGAGCGGCAGTCGGTCCAGTTCCTCGGCAAGCGACCGGAAGCCGCCGTCGTCCGCGCCCACCCGCGTACGGAGATACTTCACCGCCTCGGCCTCCGTGAACTGCTCCACCGTCACCATCGTGGCGAGCCGTTCGAACGAATGATCATTGGTGGTGATCAGTACGCGCGCTCGGCCGTGGGACGGGAGCAGCGGCGCCAGCAGATCGGGGTCCGTCGCGTTGTCGAACACGACCAGATACGGCTCCCGCCGCTCCTGAAGCCAGGCTCTGACCTTGCGGGCCACGGACGCCGGGTCGTCCGCGTCGTTACGTAACCCGGCCTCGGTGGCCAGCTGGTCCACGGAACCGTGAAGCTGCTCGACGGTCTCGGCGTGCAGCCACGCCACCGGAATGCCGCGTTCGATGCAGCGCCGGGCGTAGGCGGCCGCCAGGTGGGTCTTGCCCACGCCGCGCCCCCCGACCAGCGCGCACACCGCGGCCGTGCGGCGTGCGGAGAACAGCTTGTCGATGCGCTCGCTCAGATCCGAACGCGGCTGGAAGGCCTTCGGCTCGCGCGGCACGTCACCGACCGTACGCGGGTCCCGCTTCGAACCGGGTGGCGGTCCGGTGCCCGGCTCCGGCTGCCCGGCCCAGATGGCGAGCGGCGTTCCGGGGAGCAGGACGACCAGACCGACGACGATGCTCGTGCTGTCCAGCCCGAGCCCGTTCGCCACACAGATCCACCAGGCCAGAACCCCGGCCGTGGACGGGACCGTCGCCGCGATCACGACCTTGAGCCAGCGCGGCATCTCAGCCCTTTCTGCGCAGGAACGGTTCAGCGATGTATCGGAAGGCCGTACTCGACGAGTGTCACACGCCGCCATCCCCTTGTCGCGGGCCGATCACGAGAGCACTCGCCGCCGGCACCACAAACCATGAGCTTCCAGATCCCTCACGCGCGACCCCGAACCCGCCACCCCAGACCAGCCGTCCCAAACCAGCCGTCCCAAACCAGCCGTCCCAAACCAGCCACCCCAAACCAGCCACCCCAAACCAGCCACCCCAAACCAGCCACCCCAAACCAGCCACCCCAAACCAGCCACCCCAAACCAGCCACCCCAAACCAGCCACCCCAAACCAGCCACCCCAAACCAGCCACCCCAAACCAGCCACCCCAAACCAGCCACCCCAAACCAGCCACCCCAAACCAGCCACCCCAAACCAGCCACCCCAAACCAGCCACCCCAAACCAGCCACCCCAGACCCGCCACCCCAGACCCGCCACCCCAGACCCGCCACCCCAGACCCGCCACCCCAGACCCGCCACCCCAGACCCGCCACCCCAGACCCGCCACCCCAGACCCGCCACCCCAGACCCGCCACCCCAGACCAGCCATCCCAGACCAGCCATCCCAGACCAGCCACGCCAGACCAGCCACGCCAGACCAGCCATCCCAGACCGGCGATCCCGGTCCCCGAAGTCGCAGCGCCCCTCGCCTCGAATGCGACCCATCTGCCCGCGCCCGGGAGCGCTCGTGTTGTCCGCCATGCAAGCGCGCTTGCATACATTGCGTCCATTGCATGCAATGCATGCCGTCCGCTAACCTGATCCGCATGCAGACCGATGTGGCGCGGAGGCGGCTGCGGGAGTTGATCCTCGACGGCACGTACCCGCCCGGGGCGCGGTTGACCGAGATGGAGGTCGCGGCCGCCCTGGACATGAGCCGCACCCCCGTACGCGAGGCGCTCCGCGCGCTGACCGCCGACGGGCTCGTGCAGCCCTCCGGGCGCGGCGTGGTGGTCGTGGCGTTGGCGCAGGGCGACCTGGACGAGGCGTACCAGGTGCGGGCGGCACTCGAGGCGCTCACCGCCGAGCTGGCCGCCACCCGCCAGCGCGAGGGCCGCATCGCCCCCGCCGACCTCGCCGCGCTCCGTGAGATCGCGATCGACACCGCCACGGCGACCACCGAGGGGCGGTTGGCCGAGGCCGTACGGCTCAACCGCCGCTTCCATCGAGTGATCGCCGAGCTGGCGGGCAACTCGATGGCGCTGCACGCGCTGGAGCGCATCTGGGATCAGATCCAGGTGTCCACGTTGCGTTCGCTGGCGCCGCCGTCTCGGCACGCGTACGTGTCGGGCCAGCACGAAGAGCTCGTCGCCGCGATCGTCCTGGGCCGTCCGGAGGAGGCCGCCAGGGTCGCCCGCGCGCACGTACTCGACACCCGTAACATCACCCACAGCGAGGAGGACCAAGCATGACCCGCGAACACACATATCCGGTCGTGGTGACCTGGACCGGCAACAAGGGCACCGGCACCAGTGGCTACCGTGACTACGGCCGCGAGCACGAGCTGACCGCCGAGGGTCCGCCGGCCATCGCGGGCAGTTCGGACCCGGCCTTCCGCGGCGACCCGACACGCTGGAACCCGGAGCAGCTCCTGGTCGGCGCGCTGTCCCAGTGCCACATGCTGTCGTATCTGCACAAGTGCGCCGTGGCGGGCGTCGTCGTCACCGAGTACGTCGACAACGCCGTCGGGACCATGGCCCAGACCACGGTCGGCGGCCACTTCACCGAGGCGGTGCTGCGCCCCTCGATCACCGTGACGTCGCCCGACATGGTCGATGCCGCCACCGAGCTGCACGAAGAAGCGCACAAGGCGTGTTTCATCGCCAGCTCTGTGAACTTCCCGGTACGCGTCGAGCCGACCATCCGCGTCGTGGAGCCGTAAGGTCGCCCGTCCCGGCAGGCAGGGGCCAGAGGCGCGTTGCCCGCTTCGTGGAGCCGTAGGTTCGCCCGTCCCCGGTAGGCAGGGGCCAGTGGGCGCGTTGCCCGCTCCGTACGGCCGATGCTTGGTACGTGGCGGGCCGGAAACCGGTTGGATGTCGCCCTTCGCGCCCGGCAGGCTTGGAGCAATCCCTCTGGGTACCAGCCCGACGCGCCCCTGCTGATCGTGAACAGCGACGACTTCGGAATGCACCGGGCGATCAACGACGCGGTCGCGCGCTCGATCGACGAGAGGATCCCAGGCTCGATTCTCTGGCCCCGAATGCGCTGACCGCCGCCAACGTGCCGGCGGCCGGGTACGTACCACCGGCCCGAGCGCAGCATCTGCCGTCCTGACCAGGCGACGGCCGTCTACACGCACGACGGGCAAGGGAGGGCCGGGAGATGAGGCTGTCGCGCGCCCTCTTCCCCCACCGATTGAGGGACAAGCCTTTCGTCGGTCCGGCTCGTCGCGGGCTGCGCCACCATGACGGGCTCGCGGGATGTTCCGCGGGGGGCGACCGTCAGGCCAGGTCGGCGAGGAGCCGTGCGCTCTGACCGGCCCAGTGGTCCAGCCCGTGACGCAGGTGCGTCTCGTGCGCCTGCCGGGCGTGGGCGCGCGCCTGCTCCACCTCACCCATGGCTCTGGCCAGCTCCGCCAGGACCAGGTGCATGGAGCCCCAACCCGCCGCGCCCATGCCGCTGACGACCAGCCGCCCCGAGTACGGCGCGAGTCTGGCGTACAGGTCCGCCGGCTCGGGGACGCCCAGCCGGGCGGCCACGTACCCCCACACGACGGTCAGGAACTCCGTGGACCAGTCGTCGCGGATCTCGGTGCCCCAGCGGGCGACCAGTTCGCGCGCCAGAGCGCGGTCGTCCGCGTCGAGCGCGGCCAGCATCGCCACGGGCCGCAGCGGCACCATGCCGGGATGCTCGGCCCTCGCCACCAGCTCGCCGAGCAGCTCGCCCGTCCTGCCCCGCGCCCAGCGGCAGGTGAACAGGGTGATCAGGCCCGGGAAGTCGGGCGCCCACATGCTGGAGCCGTCCAGCAGCGCGGTGAACTCCCCGGCGAGCCGTTCGGCCTCCTCCCACCGGCCCTGGAGGGTACGGCCGGCGGCCTCGGCGATGCGCACCATCGCCTCCGGCTCGGGGCGGCGTACCTCACCCAGCAGGCGCTCGCAGCGCGCGAGGTCCCGCTCCCACTCCGCCAGCTCACCGTCCCTCAGCAGATGCGCCATGCGGAACACGCGCGCCACGACTTCCGCCCCCGCCGGCAGGCCGGGCACGGCCAGCATCTCCTCGGTGGCGCTCCTGCGCTCGCGCTCCCGCTCGGGCACCCAGGCGGCGATCACGTAGTTGTTCAGCACGCGCGTCAGCAGGGCGGGATCCCCGACCGTGCGGGCGACGGCGACGGCCTCGGCGGCCAGCCGCTCGCCCTCGGTTCGCCGCGTGCCCGAGTAGTAGAGCTCGACGCCGAGCGTGCCGAGCAGGGCGGCGCGGTCACGGTCGTCGAGCGGCTCGGCGAGGAGATTCTCCAGCAGGGCCGCCATGCGCTCGTCGGACTCTCCGTAGGCGCGCCAGTTCCACACCGCGAGCTCGCCGAAGACGACGATCGCCGAGACCAGCGCAGCCCTGTCGCCGAGGTCGGCGGCGATCCGGATGGCCTCGTCCAGCGCCGTCCGCGCCCCCTCCACGTCGCCCACGGCCCGCAACGCCCGTCCGAGCCCGATGAGCAGCTCATGGCGGCGGCGCACGTCGGCCGCGTCCAGCACGTCGAGCGCCCTGCGCCAGAAGCCGACCGCCTCGTCGTAGGCGTGCTGGTCCGCCGAGCGGCGCGCGGCCCTGACCGCGTAGTCGACCGCCTTGGCCGCCCCTCCCACGCGGGAGGCCGCGCCGAAGTGGTGGGCCAGCACGGACGCCTCCACGCCGGGGAACGACTCCAGCGCCTCACCGGCCCGCAGGTGCAGCCGGGCCCTGCCCAGCCGGCCCAGCTCGGCGTACAGGGCGTCCCTCACCAGAGCGTGGGAGAATCGGTAGTCGAAACCGTCGGGCAGCTCCATCAGCAGCCCGCTCGCCACGGCCGGTTCGAGCAGCGACATGACCTCCTCGGGCGGCCGGGCGCCCACCGCCGCCAGCACGTCGAAGCCCACCTCGCGGCCGAGGACGGCGGCGCAGCGCAGCAGGTCCTGGGTCGGCTCGGGCAGGCGCGCGACCCGGCGTCCGATCACCTCGCGCACCCCGGCCGGGACGCCCAGGGAGGCGGCGTCCAGCCGGTGTTCGCTGTCCAGCAGGCGAAACAGCTCGTTCAGGAAGAACGGGTTGCCGCCGGTCCTGTCGTGCAGCACGGCGGCGAGCGCGGGGTCGGTGAGGTCGCGCCGCGAGAGATAGGCCGAGACCTCCTCCCGGGTGAAGGGCGCCGGCGCCAGGCGTTCGGTGCCGGGCTCCCGCACCAGCCGGCCGAGGGTGTCGCGCAGTTGCTCGGGATCGCCTCCCGGCTCGGGCCGCAGCGTCGCCAGGATCAGGACGGGGGCGCGGTGCAGGTGAGCGGCCAGGAAGGAGAGCAGCCGCAGCGACGAGGCGTCGGCCCAGTGCAGGTCGTCCAGCACGACCAGCCGGGGCTCGCCGGAGGCCGTCAGCTCCTTCAGGACCCGCTCGTGCAGCCCGAACAGCGCCGTGTCGGGGTCGCCGCCGCCCGTCCGCGCCTCGCCGCTCAGCAGGCGCAGCGCGCCGGCCGTGTCCTGGCCGAACGAGCCCAGCACCTGCAGCCACGGCCAGAACGCGGGCGCGCCGGTGTCCTCGGCGCAGCGCCCCCACGCGGTGGCCAGCCCGCGGGCCTCGGCCTCGTCGACGGCGGCCTGGGCGAGGCGGGTCTTTCCGATCCCCGCCTCGCCCGTGACCAGCAGGACACCGCCCCGGCCGCGCCGGGTCCCCGCGAGGCGCTCGGCGATGAGGCGTAGCATCTCCTCCCGGGCGATGAGGCCGTCCGTGGCCTGCGGCGGCGAGACTGCCGGCTCCCGCACCTCCACGCGGGCCGGTCCGGGCACGGCCGCGGCCAGCTCGGGGGACTGGGCGAACACCGCCTGCTCCAGCGTGCGCAGCCCCTCACCGGGTTCGAGGCCGAGCTCGTCGGCGAGCAGGGCCCGGACCCTGCGCAGCGCCGCGAGCGCGTCCGCCTGGCGTCCGGCGCGGTAGAGCGCGAGCACCAGAAGCCTCCACAGCCGTTCCCGGAACGGCTGCGCCTCCACCAGGCGCTCCAGGTCGGGGACGCACGCCGCGCCCTCGCCGAGCGCCAGCCGCGCCTCGAACCGGTCCTCCATCGCCGTGGCGCGCAGCTCCTCCAGGCGCGCCGCGACCGGCTGGGCGAACCCGTACCCGGCGAACTCGGCGAGCGGCTCGCCGCGCCAGGTGGCCAGGGCCCGGTCGAGATGGCGCAGCGCCATGGCGTGCTCACCGAGGCCAAGCGCCCGGCTGCCGTCCTCGGCCCACGTGCTGAACCGGATGAGGTCCACCTGTCCCGGCGGGACGGACAGCAGGTAGCCGGGCTCGCGGGTCACGAGGACCGCCGCCGGCGTGCGGGGCGGCCGGTCCGGCTCCAGCGCCTTGCGCAGCTTGGCGATGTAGACCTGGAGCGACCCCATGGCGCTGGACGGGGGCTCGCCCGACCACAGCTCGTCGATCAGCCGGTCGAGCGACACGATCCGGCCGGGTTCGAGCGCCAGCATCGCGAGCACCGCACGCTGTTTGCGGGTGCCGAGCTCGACAGGCCGCCCGTGCGCGTCGAGGACTTCCAGCGGGCCGAGCAAGCGAAAGTCCATGGCTCCTCATCGCTCATGTTCATCCGGCGAACCAGCGTAAGGGCACGTCCGGCGGAGAGGAAACGAACCTTCTGTCCGGAATGAGGCAGGCGACCTGTGCGGATGGGGCAGGCCGGCGACAAGTCGCGGACAGGTCCTTCCCAAGTGCCGCGCCGCATCGTGGAGCGACGACGGCAACAGGAGGAGAAACAGTGACATCTCACGAGACGGGTCTTCGGCGGGCGGTACGCGGGCAGGTGCTGGTGCCGGGAGACGACGGTTTCGACGCTGCCCGGCTGGCCTGGAACCGGGCCGTCGAGCAGAAGGTGAGCGCGGTGGTACGGGTCGAGGACGCGGCCGACGCGGCCGCCGTGGTCAGCTACGCGAAGTTGGCCGGGCTGGGCGTGGCCGTCCAGCCCGGCGGTCACGGCGCCGGTGACGGGCTCGACGGCCAGATCCTCGTACGGACCGGCCGGATGCGCGGCGTGGACATCCGGCCGGGCGAGCGGGTGGCGCGCGTCGAAGCCGGCGTCCAGTGGGGCGAGCTGCTGGCCGCCGCGGCCGAGCACGGCCTCACCGGCCTGGCCGGCAGCTCCCCGGTGGTGAGCGTGACCGGCTACACCCTCGGCGGCGGGATCAGCTGGTTCGGCCGCTCGTACGGCCTGGCGGCCAACGGCGTCCGCGCCTTCGAGGTGGTCGACGCCGACGGCGCCCGCGCGCGGGTCACCGCCGCGTCCGACCCGGAGCTGTTCTGGGCGCTGCGCGGAGGGGGCGGCGACTTCGCGCTGGTGACCGCGATGGAGATCGGGCTGTTCCCCGCTCCGCACCTGTACGGCGGAGCCGTCATCTGGCCCGTCGCCCGCGCGGAGCAGGTCCTCGCGGCCTTCCGTGAGATCACGGCGACGGCTCCCGAGGAGCTCACCCTGTGGTTCACGCTCATGCGCTTCCCGCCGCTGCGCGAGCTGCCCGAACCGTTGCGCGGGCTGTCGGCGGTGGCGGTGCACGCCGCGTACCTCGGGGAGGAGGCGGCGGGGCGGGCCCTGCTCGCCCCGCTCGGCCGGGCCGGTGCTCCGCTCCTCGACACCCGCGGCCCGCTGCCGGCGCACGCGCTGGGCGCCATCGCCGCCGAGCCGACCGAGCCCAAGGCCGGCCTGCTGCGCGCGGAGCTCGTCACCGACCTCGACGACGCCTGCGCCGCCGCGCTGCTCGGCACGGCGGCGGACGGGTCCGTCGCCCCGCTGACCGCCGTGCAGGTGCGGCACCTCGGCGGGGCGCTGAGCCGTCCCGTCCTGAACGGCGGCGCCTGCGGGCACCTCGCCGAGCCGTACGCGCTGAGCATGCTGGGGGCCGCCGACACGCCGCAGGTCGCCGCCGCCGTCAAGGAGCGGCAGGCCGCGCTCTCCAGGGCCATGATCCCCCACACCAGCGGACGCAAGCCGTACACGCTGCTCGGCCACGGGGAGAAGGCCGCGGCGGCGTTCCCGGGCGACGTGCTGGCGCGGCTGCGCGACGTCAAGCGCCGCCGCGACCCGTACGGCGTCTTCCGCAGCAACTTCCCCGTCCAGGCCTGATGCCGACCCCGCTCGCCTTCCGTGTTTCGCCCACCGACCCCAGAGGGAGGGACGCCGGCGACGCGGCAGCGTGCCGCGCGTGGAACGGATCGACGACGGCCCCGGAAGGCAGTATGAACAGTCCGAGAACGGCCCGTGACGGAGCGTGTGGGAGGGGGTTCGTGCGGCGCTCGGAAGGCGCCGATCCGTGCAGGGACGGCTAGAAGGTGCCGGCGGCCAAGGCGAGCGCGGCGGCGGCCTCGTGGCGGAGCACCATGATCAAAAGTGTGGCGACCAGCGTGGCTATGAGCAGCCAGCTGATCAGGATGATGACCGTCGAGCGGCGCGGCCGCCGCCTGCGGCCCGGTTGTCCCTTGGCCTTCGCCTCGCTGCGACGCACCCGCTCGTTGAACGACTCCAGTCGTGCGACGAGTCGCGGATCGTCGGCGACGAGGTGCTGCTCAATCTGGGCCAGCATCCGCTCCTCGTCCTGCGACCAGGCCATAGGCGCACCTCCCGAACGCAAGCTCTGCGACGTCTTTCTGCCCAACCCTGAAGATCATTAGCCCCCGCCTGACCAGGTAATTGCAACCTCTTTTCGGTTTGCGATCATGCTCGAACTGCTGTTCTAATCATGGCATGCGCTGGGACAACCTGCGCCTGGCCGGGTCCGGTCAGGACGATCCGGCCATGCCGCTGTTCGCTCGCGGCGCGGTCACCCGCACGTTCGACACGCCCGAATTCAGGGGGATGACCTTCTACGAGATCCGGGCCAGATCCATCATCAACCGGGTGCCGGGGGCCAGCCGGGTGCCCTTCGAATACACGATCAACCCGTATCGCGGGTGCACGCATCGCTGTATTTACTGTTTTGCCCGAAAAACGCATGAATATCTAGATTTTGATGCCGGGGCGGACTTCGACTCGAAGATCGTCGTCAAGGTCAACGCCGCCGAGCTGGCCCGCAAGGAGCTGGCCTCGCCGCGCTGGGGCGGCCACCACGTGGCCATGGGCACCAACGTCGACTGCTACCAGCGCGCGGAGGGCCGCTACAAGCTGATGCGCGGCATCCTGGCCGCGTTGCGCGACGCGCGCAACCCGTTCTCGATCCTCACCAAGGGCACGCTGATCCTGCGGGACCTCGACCTGCTGACGGAGGCCGCGGACGTCGCGGACGTGAGCACCAGCGTGTCGGTCGGCTTCGTCGACCCGGAGGCCTGGCGCGCGGTGGAGCCGGGCACCCCCAACCCGCGCAGGCGCCTGGAGGTGTGCGCGACGCTCAACGACAACGGCATCGCGTGCGGTGTCCTGATGGCCCCGATCCTCCCGTTCCTCACCGACTCCCCCGCCCAGCTGGAGACCACCGTCAAGGAGATCGCCGCCTCCGGCGCCACCCACATCGCGCCCATCGTGCTCCATCTGCGGCCCGGGGCGCGGGAGTGGTGGCTGGGGTGGCTCTCGCGCGAGCATCCGCGCCTGGTGCCCCGTTATCTGGAGCTGTACGGGCGCGGCGCGTACGCGCCCAAGGCGTACCAGGAGCGGGTGACGGGCCTGGTCAAGGAGCTGGCCGAACGCCACGGCGTGGGCCGCGCCACCCCGGCCATGGCCCGCCGTCTTCCGCCCCGGGCCGCGCCGGTCGCGGAGGAGCCGGAGCAGCTACGCCTGCTCTGAGCTCCTCGCACGCCATTACGGCCCGAGGACCATCGCCCCCGGCCAGATCGACCGTCATCGGCCTCGTGCTCGCACCCTTCATCGAGGGTTCGAGCCTCGGCATCCTGACCAGCCAAGGGCGGCTCACCCTGCGTCGCCCCGGCCGGCGTCCCCGGCGCACCTGTCCTCGATCAGCGCGAAAAGGCAGGCCCAGGGGTTCCTCCGGCCGCCAGCGGTCTGCCACGGCCCGTTTACATGATCGTCATCGGCCCCGCCGACGCTGCTCGGTGCAGATCAAGGAGGCGCGCATGCGTTGGCTCAAGTCGCTCGTCGTGGCGACGCTCGTCCTGTCCACGGGCGCGGTCCCGGCGTCGGCGTCGGTGTCCGCCGCCCCGGACGGTACGCTGACACTCGCCTCGTCGAGCGTGCGCCGCGGCGAGCCGATCAAGGCGTCTTTCACCACGCCCCGCCCCGATCCGACCAACTGGCTCGGCCTCTACACCGACCCGGGCGACGGTCCGGTGGACGAGAAGTTCGTCGGCCCCTCGGTGCGCTGGACCTACATCGCCGGGGAGAGCGGTGCGGCCACCCTGCCGACCGACGGGCTGGAGCCGGGCAACTACATCGTCTTCGCCCTGGCGAAGGACGGTTACCAGTGGCTCGCCGCGCCGGTGAAGGTCCGGATCACGAGCGACGCGCCGCTGCACTTCATCGCCGACGCCTTCAGGCTGCGCAACGCCCGCGCCCTCACCCCGTACCAGGCGAAGGTGGGAGGCGTGGTCCGCGGGGACACCGACGGGCTCACCTTCCGCAAGGTCAGCGGGCCGCGGTGGATCGGCGTGTCGGCCGACGGCGAGGTCAGCGGGACGCCGCGGGTGCGCGACTCGCTGCGTCCGGCGCCCCTGCGGGTCGAGGCCCGCAACGCGCGCGCCGAGACCAGCACGGCGACGGTCCGCATCGACGTCCGCCGGCCGGGCCAGGACCTGGTGCCCGAGCTCAGGGCGATGAGCTTCAACCTGTGGCACAGCGGCAGCCAGGTCGACGACGGCCGGGAGAAGGAGCTGCGGTTTCTGCTCCAGTCCGATGTGGACGTCGTGGGCCTCCAGGAGACCTCGGCCGTCTCCACTCGCGAGCTGGCCGAAGCGCTGGGCTGGGACTATCACCAGTCGGGCACCGACACCGGCGTGATCAGCCGGTACCCCATCACCGAACGCAAGCCGCCGGTGGCCAGTGGCCCGCTGTCGGTGGCGACGAAGGTCCGGGTACGGATCGGCGAACGCCAGGACGTCGTGGTGTGGAACGTCCACCTCGGCTACAACCCGTACGGCCCGTACGACACGTGCTTCGGCAAGCTGACGCAGGAACAGCTGCTGGCCAACGAGGAGCGCTCCGGCCGCACGCCCCAGATCCAGGCCGTCTTGCGCGAGATGGGACCGGACCTGGCCGCGGCGCGGCGCACGCCGGTGCTGCTGACGGGCGACTTCAACGCCCCGTCCCATCTGGACTGGACCGAGGCCACGGACCGGTGCGGTTACACCACGGTCCCGTGGCCGACCTCGGTGCTGCCCGCGCAGGCCGGGCTGCGGGACTCCTACCGGGTGGCGCACCCGAACCCGGTGACCGCGCCGGGCATCACCTGGTCGCCGATCTATCCGGTGTTCACGGGCGGTTACGGGTACGACCCGCACAAGGGCGAACCCGAGCCGCAGGACCGGATCGACTTCGTCTACTACGCGGGTCCGCTCCGCGTGACCGACTCCAGCGCCCTGGTCGAGGGCACGCCGACGGCCGTCCCCAACCACCGCGGCAACACCTGGTCCTCGGACCATGCCGCCGTACTCACCACGTTCCGCACGTCCCGGCTCTGAACGCCCGCCACGATTGACCGCCGCACCCTGCGGGGTGCGGCGGGACGCGTTCCTCCGCCTCCCAGCGTTCCCCCAGGTTGGAGACGTCGTAACGCCTGCAGTCGGCCAAGCTCCCCGCGCACCGCGTACGCGGCCTCGAAGATGGAGATCGCGGTGGAGGACGGGCACCAGGACTTGGCGGCGATCTCGAAGTCGACAAGCCGACCGGGATAGATTCGGCAGTGTGCTGAAGCGCATCAACTACGACGACCGCCAGCACCTGGTGTACGCGCGCGGTCGAGCGCTGCCCCCCGACGTCGTCGCCGCCTGGATGGCGGAGTTCGCCCGGCACTCGCCGTCCCGGCGGCCGCTGACGGTCCTGGACCTGGGCAGCGGCACCGGCCGGTTCTCCCCCGCCCTGGCCGACGCCTTCGGCGGTCCGGTGTACGGCGTCGAGCCCTCCGCCCGGATGCGTCAGGTAGCCGCGAACACCGCCGCTCACCCGTCGGTCAGCTATCTCCAGGGCTCCGCCGAGAAGATCCCGCTGCCGGACCACCACTGCGACCTGGCCCTGCTCTACCTGGTGATCCATCACATCCAGGACCTGCCGGCGGCGGCCCCGGAGATCGCCCGCGTGCTGGCGCCAGGCGGCCGGCTGTTCATCCGCAACGCCTTCGCCGACCGGATGCCCGACCCGCTGTGGCACCGCTGGTTCCCCCGCGCCCGGAACATCGAGGAAGAGCTCTTCCCCACGGTCGCCGAGGTGGTGGACGCCTTCGCCACGGTCGATCTGCGCCCTGTCGCCCTCACCTCGATGCGGCACCGGCTGGCAGACAGTCACGCCGACTACGCCGCACGACTGCGGCTGCGGGCCAGCTCGGTCTTCGATCACATGACTGAGCAGGAAATCGCCGACGGATTCGCAGCCATGGACGCGGACCTCGCCGCGCATCCCGGCACCGGCCCGGTCGAGGAGGACTGTGATCTGCTCACCCTGGCGGTCCACCCGAAGACGTGAGGCTCACAGTGTCCGGCGTCGGACGCTTTTTGGTGCATGACCGCTCAAGCCCCCCGTGAAACGCTACGGCGTGGCGGGCGAGTTGGGTCTGAGCAAAATGATCTCTTCTTTCACGTCAACGGTCGCACATGGCGGCGACGAAGGCGTCGATCAGGTGCTGCCGCTTCTCGGGGACACCCGTGACGTAGACGGTGGCCGCGCGCCCAGCCCGGTCCCGGCCGCTGAACACCGCGGCCCCCGGCATGTCACCGGCTCCGAAGTAGACATAACCGCAGCCCGGCTCCATCCGGGCCACCCCGTAGCCGTAGCGGGCGCCCGCAGGCCAGCCTTCCTGCTCGACCGCCACCGTGCCGGCCATCATCCTGCCCAGCGGGGCCTTACGCCAGAACCGGTTGAGGTCCTCCGGGGTGGAGACCAGACCGCCGCTGGGCCCGAACTCGTACGTGGGCAGCCGGTCGGTCAGATCCACCTCGCCGTCCTGCGGGCGGCCCGGGTTCACACCGTACGTGTGGGCGTGCGGGCCACGGATGCCGTAGTCGCCCTTGGCCGGCCAGTACGTGTCCCGCATCCCGTACGGCTTCAAGATCAGATCCCGGCTCGCCTGCCGGAAGTCCTTACCGGTCACCTCGGTCACGATCATGCCGAGGACCAGGTAGTTGGTGTTGGCATAGGAGAATGAGCCGCGGGGTGTGGGCTTCAGCGCGAGCGCCACCCGCAGGTAGTCGGGGAACGGCTCCTTCCACTCGATCGCGTTGAGGAACTCGGGCAGGCCGCTGGTCTGCTGCAGCAGCATCCGAACGGTGATCTTCCGCCCGTCGATCGCCGCACCGTCGCCCCGGCCGCGCAGCACGCCGGGCAGATAGCGCTCCACCGGGGCGGCCAGGTCGATCTTCTTCTGGTCGGCCAGTCGCAGCACGGTGGCGGCGATGATCGGCTTGCTCACGCTGGCGATCCGGAACCGGCCCTCGGGGCCGATCATCGGCTGGCCGGTGCCCCGCTCCGCGGTGCCGGAACGCAGCGTCACGGTCGTGCCGTCCGGGGTCCGCACCTGGCTCAACACGCCGGCCATGCCATCCTCGGTGGTGAGCCGGTCAAGGCGGGACTGCGGCGAGGGCGTTGCGGCGGCAGCGAAGGCGGGAGCTACGGGGGCGATGACCAGGCAGCCGGCGACAGCGGCGGCGAGCAATTTCTTCATGCCTCCAATGTGGCGAGAAGATCACTCATGTTCAGTCATGCCTACCTGCCTGTTGGGGTGGAGGCCTTCCCCACCCTGTCCAAAGTCCCCCCTTTCGGCGAGGAAACGCGGGAAGTCATGGGCAGGAAGCGCCAGGGAATGACGCTGATCGGAGCCTCACCGGATCTCTTCCACATCCATCGCGAGGCCGAAATGGTCACTGGCCCAGACGCCGTTGACCGGCTGGTTGAAGATCTGCCAGCAGCCCGCCAGGCGTAGGGTCGGGCCGTTTCCGTGACAACGGACGAAGAGGTAGTCAATGCGCCTGCCTACTTCCAGCGGCCAGTTTCCGTTTGTCACGAGTGGATTGGCCGGGGTGAAGGTGTGCCCCGGATCGTGTGAATGCGCCCATTGCCACACGTCACGGTAAGCGACGCTGGTCCCCTGAAGAGATTGCAAACCACTCCAGAAGCGGATGCTGGCCGACTCTGGCGGCGCATCGAAGTCTCCGGCCACCACCACGTGCCAGCTCCGATCACCGAGCACCTCCTCGATCAGTTTCGCTGCCTGGACGGCTTGGAGTTCACGCTCATGTTCGTGCCCCAGGCGAAAGGAGGGCTTGTGGTTGACGAACAGCAATGGCTCTGGCGCCAGAACCTCCGCGAGGCCGATCCAGCCGGCGAATTCCGACAGGTTCACGCGATCGGTCACGTCCAGCCTCATCTGCCGGATCTCACCCAGGGGCCAGCGACTGGCGATCGAGGCCCGAGTGCCATCGGCTTCCCCTCGTCCTGGTGAACGACGTGATAGTCAGGTCCCAGCAGGTCGACAATCTGGTCGTAGTCGTCTGTCACGACCGATTCCTGGAATGCGACGAGATCCGGACGCAGGTCACGCAACCCAGCGATCAGCACCTCGCGGCGCTTGCTCCAGCAGCCGTTCCTGGCCCAGACGTTCAGCGTGGCAACTCGCATATTCCGGCGCTACCCCAGTCAGCGGAACAAAAGCGCGGTCTGAGTAGACGGCCGCTGCAGATGTAGCGGGAGGGTCGCCGGCCATGGCGACGATGGCGGCCCAGCGGATGGTCGCCTCGGATACGGCGGGGTCGCGTTCGTGGTCGCGAGCCAACCGCTGAAAGTGGTCGAGTACCTTCACCAGTCGAATACGGTAAATTGATTTCCTTGACTACCGCGGAAGAAGGCCAGCAGATCAGGCGGCGCATGGCCTGGCTCGATGCTCTCCGTGGTATCGCCGCCACGGCAGTGGTGTTTGAACACTCCTTCAAGTTCGTATTGCCCGAGGCACGTTATCCGGTCAAGGCGGTTCTTGAACCTGGCTGGTACGGGGTGACGTTATTCTTCTTGGTCAGCGGTTACATCGTGCCTGCGTCTCTCGAACGGCGAGGCAGCGTACGGGCCTTTTGGATTTCTCGCGTCCTTCGGCTGTATCCCCTGTTCGGGGTGTGCGTGGCCGGTGTGGCGGTGCTGATCGCGGTCGGCTGGGACGGCCTGCACATCTGGTGGGGTTCGCGGCCGCTCTCCATGGCACTGGGTCACGCGATGATGCTTCAGAACCTGCTGTGCGTGCCGAACCTGGTGAACGTGCTGTGGACGTTGTCGTACGAGATGGCCTTCTATCTCTTGCTTACGGCGATGTTCAGTCTGGACGTGCATCGTAGAAGCACCGCCTGCGCGCTGGGTTTCGCCACGGCTGCCGTGCTGGGCGCGGGAACCTTGCCGGTCACGCTTCTCTCGGCCGGCGGGTCGGGACGGATGCTGGTGGTGGTGCTGGCCGTGGCCGTGCTCGTAGCGGTGGGGCTCATAACGGTGCTCAGAGGTTCAGGCGTGGTGCGACAAGCCGGCGCGGTCGTTATCGGGGTCACCGTACTGGGGCTGCTGGCCGTTAACCAGAGTTACCCCGGACCTGGACAGGGGCTGCTCATTCTGGCCACCATGTTCGCCGGCACGGCGCTGTATCGGGCCATTCAGGGTGAGATCTCCTGGAGGCAGGCGGCCTGGGCGGCGCTGGTACCGCTGGCCGGAATTTGGCTGGCAAGCGGTGAGTTCGGCTCTCAGGTGGCGATAGCCGCGGCCTGGACCACCTTCATCGCCGGCATGGCGCTTCAGCGCCGAAGAGTGCCGCTGGTCCTGGCCTGGCTGGGTTTGATCAGTTATTCGGTCTATCTGCTGCACCCCTTGCTGTTGGAGGGTGTCGAACGGTTCTGGCCCGATCCGCTGGCTGTGCCGCTGGGTCTGCGGCTGGTGGCGTTGGCGGGTGTCTTGGGACTCTTGTTGGGGCTCAGCACGTTGACCTGGCATTTCGTGGAGGCTCCGGCGCAACGGCTGGCCAAGCGCCTCATTGCTGCAAAATCTGCGGGATGAGATCACGAGGCCATTCGGGCTGAGCGGTGTCCAGGCCGGTAAGTGGAGTGGATCTCTTGGGACACGTCCGTGCGGAGAGATCGTGCCGAGAGTGACGTGGGTTACTGTTTCCGCATGGTTCTGGGGCGGATCGCCGAGCGGGGCCGGATCGACGACCTGCTCGCGAGCGCCCGTGCGGGTCGTCGTGGAGCGCTGTTGATCACGGGCGAGGCCGGGATCGGCAAGACCGTGCTGCTCGACTATGCCGCCGCCGCGGCGGCCGACCTGCGGGTGCTGCGTGGCGTCGGCCTGGAGTGGGAAGCCGAACTGCCCTTCTCGGGGCTGCGCCTGCTGCTGTGCCCGTACCTCGACCGGCTCGGCGCGCTGCCCGGCCCGGAGGCGGCGGCGTTGCGGACGGCGTTCGGGCTGGACGAGGGGACGGTCGGCGACCGGTTCCTGATCGGCGCGGCGACCCTGTCGCTGCTGTCGGAGCTGAGCGGCGACGGGCCCCTGGTGTGCCTGATCGACGACACCCAGTGGTTCGACCGGGCGTCCTTGGACGCGCTGCTGTTCGCCACCCGGCGGCTGCACGCCGATCCCATCGCGATGATCTTCGCGGCCAGGAGTGGGGACGGCGACGCTCCGCCACCCCAGGCGGGCCCTTGCATCGGCCCCGCTCCCGACTCGGTGGCGGCGTCTTTCGCCGCGCCTGTGCCGGGCCTGGACGTGCTCCGGCTCGCCGCCCTGGACGAGGAGAGCGCCACGTCGCTGCTCGACGCGCACGCACGCGGCCTGGCGGGGCCGCTTCGTGAGCGCGTGCTCGCCGAGTCGCGCGGCAATCCACTCGCCGTGATCGAACTGGCCACCACGCTCCACGCCCTGCAGGACAACGCCCGTCCCGCCCCGCCGCAACCCGCCACCGACCACACCCGCCCCGCCCCGCCGCTGCCCGCCGCAGACCCCGCCCGCCCCGCCACCGACCACACCCGCCCCGCCGCGCCATTGCCCACCGCAGACCACGGCCGTCCAGCCCCGCCGCTGCCCGCCGCGGGCCGCGTCCAGGACGCCTTCGAGGCGCAGATCGCTGGCCTGCCTGCGGCGACGCGGCTGCTGTTGCTGATCGCCGCGGCCGACGACACGGGCAGCCTGCAGGTGATCCTGCGGGTCGGCACGTTGCTCGGCGTCTCCGCGGCCGACCTGGAGCCTGCCGTACGGGCCCGGCTGGTCGTGCTGTCCGGCGGGCTGTCGCCGGGCGGGGGGCTGTCGCCGGGCGGTGGGCTGGCTTTCCGGCATCCGCTGATCAGGGCCGCCGCCTACCAGGGCGCCTCGCACGTCAGGCGGGTCCAGGTCCACGAGGCGTTCGCCCGGGCGCTCGACGGCGAGTACGACGCCGACCGCCGCGCCTGGCACCTGGCCGCCGCCGCCCCCGGGCCGGACGAGGAGGTCGCCGCCGAGCTGGAACGGGCCGCTCACCGGGCCCGCCGACGGGGCGGAGTGACCGCGATGATGAGCGCATTCGAACGCGCGGCCCAGCTCAGCACCAACGAGACGCGCCGGGCATGGCGGCTGATCGCCGCCGCCCGCGCCGCCCACGACGCGGGCCTGCCCGACCGCGCCACCGAACTGGCCGACCAGGCCGCAGAGCTGCCCGACCGAAGCCCCGCCCCGGTCGATCGCGCCCTGGGGCTGCCCGCCCACAGCGCCGAGCCAGCCGATCAAGTCCCAGGGCTGATCGCCGCCGCCCGCATCGCCCACGACGCAGCCCTCCCCGACCGCGCCACCGAACTGGCCGACCAGCCCGCAGGGCTGCCCAACCGCAGCGTGGAGCCGACCGACCGAGGCCAGGGACCGACCGACCACAACGCAGAGCCAGCCGACCGGGACCAGGAACCGACCCACCACAACGCTGAGTCGGCCGACCGGTCTTCGCAGTCCGCCGACCGGCCTGCGCCCCGGTTTCGGGATCCGTTGCTCGCGGCTGAGGCGGCGTGGATTCGTGCCCAGGCCGAGTACGAGCGCGCCTCGCCCGCCGTCGCCGCCGCCCTGGCGCTGGACGGTGCCACCGCCATCGCCGCCACCGCCCCCGAGCGGGCCGTGTCGATCCTCACCGAAGCCGTCCGGTACGCCCGCGACGCCGGCGACCACGACCTGGTACGCCAGTGCGCCGCCCTCCTGGAGACCGTCGAACCCGGCACGCCGGTCGTGGCGGGACTCATCGGGTTCCGGGACCTGTACGACGGCCGGCCCGACGTGGGCGTGCCGCCCATGCGCGAGCTGGCCGGGTCCGCGAGGCAGGGCAAGGCGGGCGGATTCCGGGAGCGGATCGTCGCCGGGTTCGCCGGGATGCTGGTGGCCGAGGACGAGATCGCCACGGAGGTGCTGGAGTCGCTGGTCGCCGACGTGCGGGAGCAGGGCGCGGTGGGCCGGCTGGCGTACGCGCTCGAACCCCTGGCGATCGTCCAGCTGCTGCGCGGCCGGTTCATGGACGCCGACGCCGGCGTGACCGAGGCCGTCTCCCTGGCCACCGACCTCGGCCAGGACCTGCAGGTCGTCGCGCTGAACGCGATCGCCGCGTGGCTGGCCGCGGTGGGCGGGGACGAGATCGCGTGCCGGTCGCTGGCCGCCGGCGTGCTGGAGCACCGGACCAAGCACCCCACCGACGCCGCGCTGGCCTCGTGGGCGCTCGGCCTGCTCCACCTGGCCGGCGGCCGGTTCGAGGATGCCACGGCTCGGCTGGACGAGGTGTGCGGCGGCCCGGCCCGGCACGACTTCCTCATCAGGGCCGTACCCGATCACGTCGAGGCAGCCGTACGTGCCGGCCTCCCCGAGCAGGCCGCCCGCCATCTGCCCGCTCTGTCCGAGTGGGCCGAGCAGACCGGCCGGCCGCATGCGATCGCGCTGGCCCGCCGCTGCGCGGCGCTGCTGGCCGACGAGGACACCGCCGCCGGGCACTTCACGTCCACGGTGGAGCTGCACGAGCGCGACCCCCGCCCGTACGACGAGGCCAGGACCCGGCTGGCGTACGGGGAATGGCTGCACCGGCATCACCACCACACCGAGGCGAAGGACCAGCTGGCCGACGCGCTGGCCGGGTTCGAGCGGCTCGGCGCCAGGACGTGGGCGAGCCGGGCCCGTGCGGAGTTGTCCGCCCTGGGTGACCGGCCCTCGGCCCACCCCCGGGCGCTCGACCCGCTCGCCCGGCTCACGCCCCAGGAGCTTCAGGTGGTCCGGCTGGCGGCGGGCATGAGCGACCGGGAGATCGCCACCCGGCTGTTCCTCAGCCCCCGTACAGTCGGCCACCACCTGTGCAAGGCGTACCCGAAGCTGGGGGTCACCCGCCGCGTGGAGCTGGCCCAGCTCGTGTCGCATGGCTAGGTGAGTCGGCCGGCTGATGCGGCGTTCGCTGCCCGCGGCTGTCCGGCGACGGCAGCCGCACCCGGCTCGACCTGCTCAACCCCGGCCGGTCAGCGACGCTCGACCGGTGAGCGGCGCCCGGCCAGTCAGCGGCGCCTGGCCCGTCAGCGGCGGGCCCGTCAGCGGCGCCCGGTCCGTCGGGGGCGGCGGGCCCGTCAGCGGCGGCGGGACGGTGTGTGGCGAGGGGTTCTGGTGTCCACGTTGCCGGTCAAGGTGTTGAGGATGCCGGGCAGCGCGGCCACCGTCTCGGCGGGCAGGCCGGTCACGGTCTCCTCCGCCAGCGCGCACCACAGCTGCTTGACCTGTTCGGCCAGAGCTCGGCCGCTGTCGGTGAGCTCGACGATGCTGGCACGCCTGTCGGAGGGGGCGGGCCTGCGGCGGATGTGGCCGGAGGCTTCGAGCTTGCGGGTCATGAGTGTGACGCTGGGCGGTTCGCAGCCGAGCGCCTCGCTGAGCTCGGCCTGGATCCGCGGGCCGGTCCGGTCGAGCTCGAGCAGGAGCGCCTCCTGACCCGGGTGCAGGCCGAGCGGGGCGAGCAGCGCCGCGGCCCTGGCCCGGTGGCGCAGGCTCAGCAGGCGGATGGCCTGGTTGAGGGCGTCGGCTTGCTCGAAGTCCATGGGCACTCCTTGACAGATTAGTTATGCGGATAATAGTTATCTGCATAACTAATCCTACATGACAGCGAGGAGCCGGGCATGACCGTGAAGGTCGCCGTCATCTACTACAGCGCGACAGGCAGTGTGCACGCACTCGCCCAGGCCGTCGCCGAAGGGGCCGCCTCGGCCGGGGCCGAGGTACGGCTGCGGCGGGTGGCCGAGCTGGCGCCCGACAGCGCGATCGACCAGGACCCGCGGTGGCGGCAGCACGCCGACGCCGCCACGTCGATCGCCCAGGCTTCGGTCGAGGACCTGGCGTGGGCGGATGCGTTCGCGTTCGGGACGCCGACCCGGTTCGGGGCGCCGGCCGCGCAGCTCAAGCAGTTCATCGACCAGGCCGGCGGGCTGTGGCGCGAAGGCGTGCTGGCCGACAAGCCGGTGACGGCCTTCACCTCGGCGTTCAACCGGCACGGCGGCAGCGAGGCCACGATCTTGTCCCTGAGCAACGTCTTCTACCACTGGGGGGCGCTGATCGTGCCGCCCGGGTTCACCGATCCGGTCGTGTACGGCGCCGGCGGCAACCCGTACGGCACGTCGCTGGTGAGCGGCCCGACCGGCGGCGGCCCGGACGCCGCGGTGCTGGAAGCGGCCAGGTACCAGGGGCGGCGGTTGGCCCGGATCACCATCCGGCTGCTCGCCGGCGACGCCGCCGGGAGCGTTCCCGGCGCCCGCGAAAGCCTGGCGGCGACGGCCTCCCCGAACCATGCGAGCAGCCGGTCATGACAGGTACCAGTAGCGCGTCCCAGCGGGTCAGGCCGTACGCCGGCCTCTCCTGGCTGGTCCTGGCGCTGGCGTGCGCCTGCCAGTTCATGGTCATCCTGGATGCGTCCATCGTGAACGTCGCCCTGCCCTCGGTCCGCGACGAGCTCGGTTTCACGGCGACCGGACTGGCGTGGGTGGTGAACGGATATCTGCTCAGCTTCGCCGGTTTCATGCTGCTGGGGGGCCGTGCCGCTGACCTGTTCGGACCGCGCCGGATGCTGGTCGCCGGGCTGCTGTCGTTCTCGGTCGCGAGTCTGGCCGCCGGCCTGGCGGGCGCGCCGGAGGTCCTGGTGGCGGCCCGCGTCGCGCAGGGTGTCGGGGCCGCCATGATGGCCCCGGCGACGCTGGCCGTGATCAACACCTTCTTCACCGAGCCGAAGGCGCGCGCCAGGGCGTTCGGCGCGTGGTCCGCCTCGGGGGGTGTGGGCGGCATGGTGGGCGCGCTCGCGGGCGGCGCCATCACCACCGGCCTGTCGTGGCGGTGGGTCTTTCTCATCAACGTGCCGATCGGCGCGGTGCTGATCGTCGTCGCCATGATGTCGCTGGCCGGAACGCGAATCAGCCGGCGGGGATCGCTCGACCTCGTCGGCGCGGTCACCGGGACGGCGGGGCTGGCGGCGCTGATCTACGGGGTCATGCAGAGCGCCGACCATGGCTGGACGTCCGGGCCGGTGGTGGCGGGCCTGCTCCTGATCGCCGCCTTCATCGTGGTGGAGGCGCGGTTCGCCCGGCAGCCGATGGTGCCGCTGCGGCTGTTCAAGGTCCGGGGGGTGGCGGTCGGGAACGGCATGCTGCTGCTGTTCGGTGGAATCGCCATCGCGATGTGGTACTTCTCGTCGCTGTTCCTGCAGAACGTCCTCGGCTTCAGCGCGCTGCAAGCCGGGCTCGGGCAGACACCCGCGGCGGTGACGTTCATGGTGGTCGCGCGAGGGGCCGCCGCCCTGCTGCCGCGTACGGGTGTACGCCCCCTGGTTCTGGCCGGCAGCGCCTGCTTCCTGGCCGGTTTCGGCTGGCTCTCCCTGGGCCATGCCGGCAGCGCCTATCTCACGGGCGTGCTCGGCCCCACGCTGCTCATCGCGGTCGGCATCGGGCTGACCTTCCCTACCCTCATGGCCGTGGCGACCGCCGACGTTCCCGAGGGCGACGCCGGGATCGTCGGCGGCCTGGCCAACACCGCCGGCCAGGCAGGGGGATCGATCGGGCTGGCGGTGCTCGCGACGGCCGCCGGCACCAGGGCCGCAGCGTCGGAGGCGGCCGGGAGTTCCCCGGTCGACGCCCTCGCCGCCGGCTACGACCTGGTCTTCCTCATGGCCGCCGGGCTCGGCCTGGCCATCGCGGCGGTCAGCCTGCTGCTGCCGCGGCGCCGGCACGACTGACCGCCGGTGCCGTCGCGGCTGAGCGCCGGTGCCGTCGCGGCTGAGCGCCGGTGCCGTCGCGGACGCTCTCGGCCCGGGGTCATCGCGGCCAGACCACGCCGTATCCAGCGGAAAGCCGGGGAATTGATGGCATCCCGGTTACGGGGTTAACGTGTAATCCTGTAAGCAAAGGAGTGCACGATGGCGGATCCACTCGACGCTTACTCGCGCGTCGTCTCGTCCGTGGCGGCCGAGTTGCTGCCGAAAGTGGCCAGCGTGCGGGCCGGCCAGGGCAGCGGGTCCGCGGTGGTGTTCACCGCGGACGGGTTCCTGCTGACCAACGCGCACGTGATCGGCGACTCCCGGGCCGGCGCCGTGGCCTTCGCCGACGGCAGCTCGGGCGACTTCACCGTGGTGGGCCGGGATCCGCTGTCGGATCTGGCGGTGATCAGGGCGCAGACGGCCACGCCCCCGCCGGCCACGCTCGGCGACAGCGACGAACTGGTCGTGGGGCAGCTCGTCGTGGCCGTGGGCAATCCGCTCGGGCTGGCCGGATCGGTGACGGCCGGGGTGGTGTCGGGGCTCGGACGGTCGTTGCCCGCGCGCAGCGGCTCGGCCGTACGGCTCATCGAGGACGTCATCCAGACCGACGCCGCGCTCAATCCGGGAAACTCCGGCGGCGCGCTGGCCGACTCACAGGCGCGGGTGGTCGGGATCAACACGGCGGTGGCCGGGGTGGGGGTGGGGCTCGCCGTGCCCATGAACGCCACGACCCGATCCATCATCGCCGCCCTGATCAGGGATGGGCGGGTACGGCGGGCGTTCCTGGGGCTGGTGACCTCGCCCGCGCCGCTGCCCGACCCGCTGCGGCAGCGGACCGGGCAGACGGGGGCGCTGCGCGTGGTGGAGGTGGTGCCCGGCTCGCCCGCCCACCGGGCCGGGTTGCGCTCCGGCGACCTCGTGTTGAGCGCGGGGCGCAACCCGGTGGGGGATGCGCAGAGCCTGCAGCGGCTGATGTTCGCCGATGCCATCGGGCAGCCGTTACCGATCACCGTCTATCGGAATGGCGCGCTGGTCGACGTCATCGCGGAGCCGGTGGAACTCACCGGCTCCGGCGTCTGACCCCGCCGTCCTCGGGCGGAGGCGCCTCAGGCAGGAGCCGGGCCGTCCGAGGTCGCCGACGATCCATCCGGCCCCGGAGCGTCGGTGGCGGGAGGCTGGGGCCGGACGTAGGTGCCGTTGCGGCGGGCCAGGAGCTCGGCGAGGAGCGCGTCCCACTTCTCCCCCACCGCGTCCACGTCGTACGTGCGCGCCGTCTCCAGCGCCCTCGCCGCCAGGTCCCGCCTCAGCTGCTCGTCCTCGATCACCCGGATGATCGAGGCGGCCAGGTTGGCGTTGGTCCGCGGCTTCACCAGCAGCCCGTCGACCTCGTTGGTGATCATCTCCTTGGGCCCGTGCGGGCTGTTGAAGCTGACGATCGCCAGCCCCTTCCCCATCGCCTCCAGGATCGTCATCGGGAAGCCCTCGTGACGCGAGCTGAGCACGAAGATGGATGCCTTCTCCAGCTCGGCCCCCACGTCGGAGGTGGGCCCGGGCAGCTCGACCTTACCCTGCAGCCCCGCCTCCACGATCTGCTGGGCGAGGTTCTCCTCCTGCGGCCCCGCGCCGAAAATGCGCAGCGTCCAGTCGGGATGGGCGGCGGCGACCGTCTCCCAGGCGGTGATGAGCCGGTGGAAGCCCTTGATGCGGGTCAGCCGGCCGACCGCGATGGCGACCTTGGCGTCCAGCTTGGAGGTGCCGCCCGTCATCGGTGGCACGGCGTTGGGGATGCGGGCCAGCTTCTTCGGCTTCTTCGGCAGCGTCTCACGGTAGTCGCGCAGGTCGGCCTTGGTGAGCGTGACCAGAGCGTCGAGGCGGCGGTAGCGCCACTTGATGAGCTCCTGCATCGGCTCGGCCTGGGTGCGGAGCGCCACGTGTTCCTGCCCGATCGTGATGACGCTGGGCAGCGCTAACTGGGCCATCGCCAGGTTGAGCCCGGGGCGGGTGGCCATCAGCACGCCGGTGTCGAGCGAGCGGATGTAGCGGGCGAGCTTGAGGTCGGTCCACAGGTTGAAGCGGTGGTAGGCCGTCTCCTCCTTGGGGATGATCCGGCTCGGCATCTTCGACAGCATCGCGCGCAGCGGGTCGTTGCTGGGGTTGATCCGGTCGTCGAGGAAACGGAACTTCACCCGCGGGTCGATGGGGAAGAACGGCTCCTCGGCCTCCTTCAGGATGCTCACGATCTCGACGTCGTGCTCCTTGGCCAGGTAGCTGGCCAGGTTGAACACGGTCCGGATCGTGCCGCCCATCCCGTACGCGTGCAGCAGAAGAATGCGGACCTGCCGCGTCGAAGGCGGCGGCGCGTTGAGCATCTTGCGCCGGTTGTACCCCCGATACAGTCGGCGCACCGCCGACTTGCCCTTGCGTGCCAATGCGCGCACCTGACAGATCCCCCTTTGTCGCCCGGAAGAAGTCTCAACACACATGGCCGGTGACGAGGAATCTCGCCACCGGCCTATTGTCTCGCTTCGGCGGAGTGCACGTGTTCATCCCCTATGCGCTTTCCCCACCTATGATCCTTAGACGCCTGTAACCTCACTAAGGTTGCATGCGCGGCCGATGCCGGGGGTCGGGAGTGTGCGGCGGACGCTCGGCCAGCAGCTCCAGCGCGACGTCGATGGCCCGTTCGAGCTGCGTGTCCACGCCCTTGGCGTAGTCCTGCGGGGTGATGTCGACCTCGATGTCGGGATCGGTGCCGTAGTTCTCGACCTGCCAGCCGACGTCGTCGAAGGCGAAGGAGAACTCCGGCTGCGTCGTCACCGTGCCGTCGGCGAGCTGGTGGCGCGGCCAGATGCCGATGACGCCGCCCCAGGTGCGCCTGCCGACCAGCGGCCCCAGCTTCAGCACCTTGAAGGTGTGGCTGAAGATGTCGCCGTCGGAGCCCGCCCACTCGTTGGTGATCGCCACCAGCGGCCCGCGCGGCGACTCCGGCGGGTACGGCTCCGGATCGCCCCACCGCGGATAGTCGTAGCCGAGCCGCCGCCTGGCCAGCTTCTCCAGCAGCAGCGCCGACACGCTGCCGCCGCCGTTGAAGCGCACGTCCACGATGAGCGACTGCCGGTCGTACTCGGCCAGAAGCCCGCGGTGGAACTCCCCGAACCCCTCGGGCCCCATGTCGGGCACGTGCAGGTAGCCCACCCGGCCGCCGGAACGCTGGTGGCACTCGGCGCGGTTGAGGTTGACCCAGTCGCGGTAGCGGGCCGGCCGCTCGTCGGAGATGGCGCGCACGGTGACGGTGAACACCTGCTCCTCCCGCCGCAGCGTCAGCTCGACCTCCTCGCCGGCCTGGTTGACCAGGCGCTCGTTGGGCGTCGCGGTCGTGCCGATGGGCGCGCCGTTGATGGCCAGGACCGCGTCGCCCGGGCGTACGTCGACACCGAGCCGGTTCAGCGGCGAGGTCGCCTCCGGATCCCACGGGTCACCGGTCACGATGGAGCGGATGTGGTAGACGCCGTCGCGGTAGTCCCAGTCGACGCCCAGCTTGCCCTGGGCGTAGTCGGGCCCCGGACGGTATTCGCCGCCGCTCTCGAAGGCGTGGCTGGTGGCGAGCTCGCCGTGCAGCTCCCAGAGCAGGTCGGAGAACTCGCCACGGGTCGTGACCCGCTCCACCAGCGGCCGGTAGCGGTCGTAGACGGCCGGCCAGTCGACGCCCGCCATGTCCTCGCTCCAGAAGTTCTCCAGCTGCAGCCGCCACGCCTCCCGGAACATCTGCCGCCACTCCGACTCCGGGCAGACCGACACCTTGATCCGCGACAGGTCGATCCACCCGCTCTCGCGCCCCGGCGCCTCCTCGTCCTCCGGCGGCTCGTTCGCCTTGACCACCCGCAGCCTGGAGTCGGCGCGGTAGAGCAGCGTCTTGTGGTCGCGGCCCAGCTCGAAGTCGGTGACGCCGTCGGCGAAGTGCACCTTCTTGCCCTTGGCGAAGTCGAACAGGTGCAGCGAGCTCTCGCCTTCGAGCGGGCTGGTCAGGATCAGCGCCTTGCCCTTGAGCCCGGCCACCTTCTCGTAGCGGCCCTCGGGCAGCGGGAACTGGGTGACGCGCCGGGTCAGCCCCTCGACGTCGACGTGCAGCGGCTCCGGCTCGTCGCCGTCCTCCTCGTCCTCCCCCAGGGGCCGTTGCAGGGGCATGAACGGGTCGGGCGCGTCCGCCTGCAGCGCCACCGCGTACGGGCGCGTCCCCAGCGGGAAGCCCAGGTCGAACTGGAGCTGGTCGTAGACCGGCGAGAAGGTGCGCTGGCCGATGAAGTAGAGGTAGCGGCCCTGCGGGTCGAACGCCGGCATCGAGTCCTCCAGCACCGGCTCCGTGGCCTGCACCGTCCGCCCGCTCTCGGGGTGGTGCAGCTTGATCGCGCTGGACTGCGCGTTGAGCGGGCTGGAGTACGCCAGCCACCGCCCGTCGTGCGACCAGGCCGGATCCTCGGGCGAGCCGTGCGGGTTGGCCTCCACCAGCGCCGGCCGCCCGGTGGCCAGGTCGAGCAGGTGCAGCTCGTGGCGGTGGTTGACGACGGCCACCCGGTCGTGGACCGGGTCGGGGACGAGCGCGGTGATCCGCCCCAGCCTGGCCACCTCCGTGCCGCCCCCGCCCTCGTGGCCTTCGAGGACGACCAGCCGCTCCTCGTCGCGGTCGTCGCTGGCCGCCGCGATCAGCCGGGTGCCGTCGTTGAGCCAGGTCAGGAACCGGTAGCGGACCCCGTCGGGCGAGCCGTGCTGGGTCACCGGCCCCTCCCAGTCGGCCATCGCGTACGCCTTGCCGCGCGCGGTGACGGCCAGCGCGCTGCCGTCGGGGCTGAGCGTGGCGCCGTCGAGGTAGTCGGCGGGATCGACGAACCTGCGGTTGCGCTGCGTTCTGGAGCTGGCCAGCACCACGTCCAGCCGGCGCGCCGGCTCGCCGGGGTCGAGCAGATAGAGGTCGGCGCCGGCGTGGTAGACCAGCCGCTGCCCGTCGCCCGACAGGTTGCGGGCGTAGTAGTCGTCATGGTGGGTGTGCTTGCGCAGGTCCTGGCCGTCGGGGGTGCACGAGTAGACGTTGCCGACGCCCTCGTGGTCGGAGATGAAGCACACCCGGCCGCCGCTCCAGCAGGGTGAGGCCAGGTTTCCCGGCAGCCTGATCAGCCGCTGGAACTCGCCGTCGCCGCGCGGGTCGATCCACAGGTCGCCGACGGTGCCGCCGCGGTAGCGCTTCCACCGCGCCGGGTCGGCGGTGTTGCGACCGAGCACGATCATGCCTTCCGGCCCGTACGCGATCGAGTTGGCCGGTCCGTACGGGAGCCGCTCCGGGACCCCGCCGGGCGCGACGCGATGCAGCCATTTGCGGTGCTCGAACGGCTGGGCCGCGTCGCTGGCGTACAGGATGCGCCCTTCGGGGTCCCAGCCGGTGACCGTGCAGCGCGCGCCGTGGAAGGTGACCCGGCGGGCGGCGCCGCCGTCGGACGGCATGACGTACACCTCTTCCGGGCCCTCCTCGCGGCCGACGAACGCGAGCTGGTCGCCGCGCGGCGAGATGCGCGGATAGCCCGCCTCGGCGAGCCCCGCGGTCAGCCGGAAGGCCCGCCCGCCCTGGGCGGACACCATCCACAGGTCGTCCTCGGCGGCGAAGACGACCACGTCCTGGAAGACGGCGGGAAAGCGCAGGTAGCCGGACATGAGAGCCACTCCTGGTCGAGCCGACAGCCGAGGGCGCGCGCCCCCGGCTGTCAGATCACATCACCCGGGTCAGACATTTCGCCACACCTACCCGGCCTTCCCGCCCGGCGGCCAGAAACTCCTCCCGCGACCGCCTGGTGGTCCGGCCGGGCAGCGGGCCATCGCTGCCCCGTCCGGGTCACTCCTCGCCGGAGGTCGACTTGCGGGTCTCCCGCTTCGTCTCCTTGGCCTGCCTGTTGGTCTTGATGGCCTGCTTCTTCGACTTGCCGGACTTGGCGGCGGGTTTCTTCTTCGTGTCTGCCATGGGATTCCCCCCTGTACGGACATGCGCACCGGAATGGTGCACTGTGCCACTTAATACCCATCTAGCCCGGAAACCCGACATACCACCTATCTGGCCGGCCGATCACCGGCCGGCGCGGACCACCAGACGCCCTCTCCGTGCGACAGCCCCGGCAGCCGCTGCTCGAACTCGTGCACCGCGGCCGCCGGGATCTCGCCCTCCAGCACCCAGGTGTCGTCGCGCCGGCCGGTGTCGCGGAGCTCACCGCCCAGCATGGCGAGCTTGGCGGTGACCGCGCCGAACGTCTCCAGCGGCACCTCCAGCTCGAACCGGTGGCACGGCTCGTACACGGTGGTGCCCGCCAGGCGCAGCGCCCGCATGAGCACGGCCGGGGCCCGGCCGCGGAAGTCGGCCGCGACCGTGACGGGCGGGGCGTAGCCGGTCCTGGTCACCGTGACGAGCACGTCGGTGACCGGCCAGCCGTGCGGGCCCTCACCCAGGGCCAGGCGCACGCTCTCCTCGATCGCCCGGTGGTAGGCCAGCGGCAGCGAGCCGAGATCCACCTCCAGCCGGTAGCCGACGCCGGAGCCCTTCGGCCCCGGCTCGACGCGCAGGCCCACGGTGGCCATGAACTCGTTGCGGCCCTGGCGCTGGATCTCCTCGACGACCTCCGCGGTGCCGGACGGGCGCTCGAAGTAGACGGGCCGGCTCGGCTCGAAGACCGCCTCGACGCCGAAGTCCCTGGCCAGGGTCTCGCCGATGACCTCCTTCTGCACCTCCCCGTACAGCAGGACCGAGGTCTCGCCGCCGGCCAGGGTGCGGGTGCCGATCAGCGGGTCCTGCTCGGCCAGCGCGAGCAGCGCGGCGTGCAGGCGCGGCTCCTGGCCGGGGACGCGGGGCCGGACCACGGTCTCCAGGCTGGGCGGGGTGAAATGGGCCTGATGAGCGGGCCCGGGCTCCCCCAGGTGGTCGCCGACGCGGATCTCGGGCACGCCCCAGACCTTGACGATGTCCCCGGCCACCGCCTGCCGCCGCCCTGGGGAGCCCGCGACGGCCAGCGCGGTCAGCCTGCCGTCGTAGGCGTGCCGTCCCCGGTGGAAGGTGAGGTGCTCGCGCGCTCGCAGAGCGCCCGCGCGTACCCGCAGGTAGGCCACCTTCTCCCCGGACGGGGCGCGCTCGATCGCGAACACCGTCGCCCGCGCCGCCTCCTCCGGGTCCCCGGCCGGCTGGGTCACGGCGGGCAGCAGGTGGACCGCGTCGAGCAGCTCGCCGACGCCCTGCCCGGTCAGCGCCGAGCCGAACAGCACCGGATGCGCCTGCCCGGCGGCGCACTGCCGCGCCAGCGCCGCGCGTACCTGGCCGAAGTCGGGCGTCTTGCCCTCGACGAGCAGCTCCAGCAGCCCGTCGTCGCGCTCGGCCAGCACCTCGGCCGCCGCCTCGGGCGAGGCGACGCCGGCGGTGACGGCCGCCTTGGTGCCCAGGTGCCGCACGGTGTTCAGGGCGACACTGTACGGCGAGAGCCGCCGCCGGATGTCGGCCAGCAGCTCCCGCTCCCTGGCGCCGCCCCGGTCGATCTTGTTGACGAAGATCAGCGTGGGCAGCCGCAGCCTGCGCAGGGTCTTCATCAGGACCCGCGTGTGCGGCTGCACGCCCTCGACGGCGGACAGCACCAGCACGGCGCCGTCGAGCACGCCGAGCGCGCGCTCCACCTCGGCCACGAAGTCGGCGTGGCCGGGCGTGTCGACCAGGTTGACCCGCAGGTCGCCCAGGGCGAAGGAGGCGACGGCCGTGCGGATGGTGATGCCGCGACGGCGCTCGATCTCGCCGGAGTCGGTCTGTGTGCTGCCCTCGTCCACGCTGCCGAGCCGGTCGATGACCCCGGTCTCGAACAGCAGCCGCTCAGTGAGGCTGGTCTTGCCCGCGTCTACGTGCGCGAGGATGCCGATGTTCAGGATGTGCACGGTGCTGGAAGTCCTCGGGAACTCTCGTGCCAATGGGGCGCTGGGAGATTCCGAGGCACCGCATCTCATGCTCCTGATCGTCGGCGGACGGCTGCCGGGCCATCCTGCCATCGCGGCAGGGGCACCGGCGACCCATTTACCGGGCCCATTTACAGGGCCCCTTTACGGGGCCCATTTACAGGGCCTGCGCCAGGGCCGCCCCGCAGTAGGCCGCGCCCAGCCCGGCCACCACGGCGGCGGCCGCGTTGGCCACCGCGTGGAAGCGGGCGCCCTCCTCCACCAGCCGCACCGTCTCGTAGCCGAACGTCGAGTACGTGGTCAGCGCCCCGCAGAACCCGGTGCCCGCCAGCGCCATCGCCCCGCCGCCGGCGGGCAGCGCGGCCAGGAAGCCCAGCAGCGCCGAGCCGGCCACGTTCACCGTCAGGGTCCCCCACGGGAACACCGTGTCGTGCCGCGCCTGCACGGCCCGGTCCGCGAGATAGCGCAGCGGCGCGCCGAGCGCCGCCCCGAGGACGATGAGCAGCACCGTCATCGCACGCCCGCCAGCATCCCGGCGATCCGCCTGGTCAGCCACATGCCCGCCACGACTGCCGCCAGCGCCGCCACCAGCGTGGCCGCCAGGTAGACCAGCCCCGTCAGCGGCGCCCCCGCCGCGACCGCCCGCTGGATGTCCACCGCGTACGTGGAGAACGTCGTGTACCCGCCCAGCACCCCCACCCCCAGGAACGGCCGCACGAGGCGGTGCGCCGGCCGCACCTCCGTGATCACCACCATGAGCACGCCGATCAGCAGGCACCCCGACACGTTGACGAGGAACGTCGCCCACGGGAAGTCCGCCGGCCCGGACGGCAGCGCCGACTGCAGGCCGAAGCGCGCCAGCGCGCCCAGCGCGCCCCCGGCCGAGATCGCGGCGAGCACCGGCCAGTGCAGCTCGGCGCGCTGCGCCGGGATGTGGAGATCGACGTCCGGGTCGATCGGGCGTTCGGTCACACCAGGCACGTTACCTCGGCATACAGGACCGTCCGTGCCAGGGGCTTCCAGCAGCATGCGGTCCGGGGGGCAGGCGAACTTCGATCTTCCGCTCAGACGAACTGGGTCTTGACGAAGACGCTGGCCTGCCGTACACCGCCGGTGTTGGAGTGGAACCCGAAGGCCAGCCGTGGTCCGGTGGGGTGCATCCAGACGGCCATGCCCTGCGGCTCGCGGCCCGGCAGCGACTGCCCGGCCGTGGTCTCCCACCGGTCCACCACCGTGGACTGCCCGGTGCCGTTGAGGTCGACGACGGAGATGTACGACGGGCCGCCCGCCCGGCCTTCCAGGAGGTAGGCGTAGCGACCGTAGGCGGTGAAGCCCTGGAACGGGTTGGCCGCGCCCCAGGCGCCGCGGGACGGCAGGGCTCGTTCGGCGAGGCGGTGCTGGGTGGCCAGGCGGCCCGCGCGGGCGTCGGCGAGGTCGAAGGCGACGATGCGCGGCTGGTCCTCGCCGGTCTTGTAGCGTACGAGCAGTCTGCCGGTGGAGGGGTCGATCGCGGGCTGCGGGTTGATCATGGTGTCGCCGATGGAGGGCGTGCGGTCCTGGACCGCGCTGCTGGTCTTCTCCAGGACGGTGCCGTCGGCGAAGGCGAACCGTCCGATCCTGGTGCCGAACCCGCTCGAGCTCGACATCCACTCCGTCCACAGGTACACCGACCCGTCGTACGGCTCGACCGCGATCGACACCCCGTGCCCGAAGTTGTGCAACGCCATCGAACCCAGCTCGTTCCCCTCCGTGTCGGTCTTGGTGATCCACAGGTCGCCGGCGTTGGCACGGTCGGAGTTCTCCGTGTTGACCTGCGCGAAGTAGAGGTGCTGGTGCACGTTGTCGTACGCGAAGGACTGCATCACCCAGTTGGCGTGCAACGACTTCTTCGCAACCGGGTTGTCTCCCGCTCCGCTCAGGTCGAACCGCGGCGAGTCCGGCACCGCCGCGTTGGCGGGGGACGCCCCGAGCAGCGCGCCCGTGGAGCCCAGAGCGGCGACGCCCGCGACCGTGAACAACCCTCGCCTGCTGAGCTGATGCATGAATGAGACTCCTAGCTGCCGGATGACTGCCGCGATATCGGCGAGCGTACGTGGCGAGCACCAGGACGTCGAGAGAGATCATCGCCGCGACTCCGGCCGTAGGGGCGTGTTGGATATCCGCTCGTTTCCGTCCCGAGGTTCAGGGCAGTGGCCCGTCCATGGCTACCCTCCTTTGGATTCTCGCCGTCATCCTCGTCGTCGCCGGCGTCTACGTACTCGTGGCCCGCCGCGACATCCTGTGGGGCATCGTCCTGATCGTCGTCGGACTACTGGTCGGCCCCGGCGGGGTGAGCATCTTCAACGTCTGACCGCTCACCCGCCCGAACCGTCCCTTCTCAACCGTCCAGCCCGAGGAGATCGTCCATGGACGCCATCGTCCTGCTCAAAGACGACCACAAAACCGTGGAGAAGCTGTTCAAGCAGTTCGAGAAGACCGACTCCGAAGCCCATCAGGACAAGCAGAAGATCGTGGCCGAGGTCATCGAGGAACTGACCGTCCACACCTACATCGAAGAGACGATCTTCTACCCGGCCGTCCGCTCAGGCGCCCCCGACACCACCGATCACGTCCTGGAGAGCGTCGAGGAGCATCACGTCGTCGTCTGGATGCTGTCGGAGCTCAAGAACCTCGACCCCGCCGACGAGCGCTACGACGCCAAGATGACCGTCCTGATGGAGAACGTGCGCCACCACATCAAGGAAGAAGAGCAGGACTGGTTCCCCGAAGTCCGCCAGGCCATGGGCCGCAAGCGGCTGCAGGAGCTGGGCGAGCAGATGGCCGAGGCCAAGAGCGACGCTCCCCGCGATCCCCTCGCCATCCCCAGCGCCTCACAGTAGCGGCGCGTCCGATCGTCGCCCAGGCCGGCCCTGACCGGGCCGTCCTGGGCGTCGCTCTTCCAGGTGCCGCGCCGGCCGGATATTGCGTGGCGAACGTTGCGGGGAGCGATCAGACTGGGCCGATGGGCAGGACGGTCAGCGCGTGGGTCACATCGGGTGAGGAGCGGCTCGGTGTCGTCGGCCCGTTCGCGGTGGAGGTGCCGTGGTGGGCCGAGGTGGAGCCGGTCATCGCGCACCTGCGCCAGGTGCTCGGCGTAGAGGTGCTGGTGCTGCGCCTGTTGAGCGTGGACGGCGGCGAAGGCGCCCGCGATGGTCATGTGACCTATCACGTCGAAGCGCTGGAGCGGCCCGAGCCCGGGCGGCTGACGGCCGCGCTGCCCACCGATCTCGGAGTGCTGGACAACCCCGAGCGGCTGCGGGCGCCGTGGGCGCGGATCGACGGCCTGCGGGAGCTGCTCGACTGGGCGGCGGACGCGCTGAAGACGGCCGGACGGCCGCTGACCGGGCCGATCCGGCAACGCAAAACCTGGAATCTGGCCGGACTGTTCCTCCTGCCCACCGCCCAAGGACCGGTGTGGCTGAAGGCCACGCCACACTTCGCCACCGACGAGGCCGCCGCCATCGGCCTGCTCGCGGCGCCGGACCCCGGCCTGGTCCCCACGGTCGTGGCGTCCGGACCGGGGCGGCTCCTGCTGGAGCATCTGCCCGGCGAGGACTGCTGGGACGCCCCCGTCGAGATCGTCGACAGCGCCGTGACGCGGCTGGTCGCCGC
Source organism: Nonomuraea jabiensis (assembly GCF_014204795.1). Lineage (GTDB taxonomy): Bacteria > Actinomycetota > Actinomycetes > Streptosporangiales > Streptosporangiaceae > Nonomuraea > Nonomuraea jabiensis. Next base: position 11,261,656 of record NZ_JACHMB010000001.1, read on the forward strand.
GCAGGCCCAGCTGGCGGGCGCGATCCCGCCCGCCCTGCCGGACCGGCGCGCAGGCGTCGTCGCCGACCGGGTCCGTGACCTGCTCGCCGGTGACGTGGGCCGCGAGCTGACCGCCGAGGAGCTGGCGGGAGCCTACGAGCTGGTCGAACGGTGGCCCCTGCTGGCCGAGTGCGGCCTGCCCGACACGGTCGTGCACGGCGACTTCCACCCGGGAAACTGGCGCAGCGACGGCGGCCCGCCGGCCGTGGTGGACTTCGCCGACGCGCACCTCGGCAACCCGGTGCTGGACGGAATACGGGCCCGTGACTGGCTTCCCCCCGCCAGACGACCCGCCGCCGCCCAGGCGTGGATCGAGGCGTGGACGGCCCACGTCCCCGGCTGCGAGGCGGCCCGGGCGCTCGCGATCGCCGAACCGCTGTCCCACCTGGCCTACGCCGTCCGTTACCAGGAGTTCCTGGACGGCATCGAACCGTCGGAGCGGATCTACCACCACGGCGACCCGGTCACCAGCATCCGCGCCGCCCTGCGCTCCGCCGTGATCATGGACTGACGATCCGGCCGTCGCGATGCCGGACGCGCGAGCGCGGTCAGGGATGCGGGGCCTTGTTGCGGTAGAGCCTGCGCAGCATGAGGGCGATGCTGAGCCGCAACCGCCCGGACGGTTCGCGCAGCGACCAGCCGAGCAGCCGTTCGGCCTGGGCCATCCGCTCGTGCAGGGTCGAGTGGTGCACCTGCAACGCCGCGGCGGCCGTGCGCAGGCTCGCGCCGCCGGCCAGGGCGTCCAAGGTCAGCGGCATCCACGGGGCGGTGGCCGCCGCACGCTCAACCGCGGCGACGTCGGGAACGGCCACAGGCTGGACGTCCACCGCGGCGGCCAGCAGAATCAGGCCGCCCAGTTCCTCGGCGAGCACGACCCGCGGGCCGGGATCGGCCGGCGTGCCCTCAGCGGTGAACCGCGCCGCCGCCCGCGCCGCGGCCACCGTCGCAGGCAGCTCCAGCAGGGGCACGGCGGGACCGGCGCCGGCCCGCGCCCCGTCCGGCAGCGCCTCATGAGCGGCGCCGACCCGCAGCGAACCGTCGAACCCGGCGATCACGCGCGCGCGTGCCGACCGGTCCAGCCCCAGCAGCTTCGCGGCGTGGTAGCGGTCCTCGGCCGGGGCGGAGTCGTCCAGCAGCACCTCCACCAGCTCGGCGTCGTGGTGCGAGCGTGGCCGGGCCCGGCTGCGCGTGCGGTCGAGGATGGTGCGCGCCGACATCGCGGCCCGTTCGAGCACCATCGCCTCGACCGGACCGGCCGGTCCCGGATGTTCGAGATAGACGGTGAGGTGGGAATCGACGGTCAGCCGGCACCAGCCCGCCTCGGGCCCGGACGGACGCTGCTCGGTGCGGGTCCCGTCAGGCGTCACCCGGATCCTGAGGTTGCGGTCGGTGTCGATGAGGACGGCCGGACGGCCGGAGAGCACGGCCGCGCCGCGGACCACGTTCTCCAGCCCTGCGCGGCGCTCGATCAGCTGGTCGAAGAACGTGATCACCCGCAGCGCGGCCCCGGCGTCCGGGTCCAGGGCCTCCAGGCGGCCGACCAGCTCTCTCATCTGTTCATTGTGCGGGCTCGCCGGCTCAGGTCGCCAGCAGCCGGCGCAACCAGTCCTGCCGGGCGCGGGTCATGGCCTGGGAGAGCGCGGCCTGCGGCATCCAGGCGTCGAAGGCGTGGAAGCCGCCGGGCCAGACGTGCAGTTCGGCGTCGCCGCCGCACTGCCAGATCCGGTCCGCGTACGCGATGGCCTCGTCGCGGAAGATCTCCGCCGAGCCCACGTCGATGTACGCGGGCGGCAGCCCGGAAAGGTCCACGGCCCGCGCCGGCGCCGCGTAGGGCGGCACGTCCGCGCTGCCGTAGGCCGCGCCCAGCAGGGCCCGCCAGCCGGTCTCGTTCGAGGTCTGGTCCCAGACGCCGAACCCGCGCATCTGGACCGTGGAGTAGCTGTCGTTGCGGTCGTCCAGCATCGGGTAGCCGAGCAGCTGGCCGTACACGGCGGGCCCCTTCCGGTCGCGGGCCAGCAGCGTGACCGCCGCCGCGAGGCCGCCGCCGGCGCTGACCCCCACGATCACGATGCGGTCCCGGTCGGCGCCCAGGTCGTCGGCCTGCTCGGCGATCCAGCTCAGCCCGGTGTAGCAGTCATCCACCTGGGCGGGGTAGGGATGCTCCGGCGCGAGCCGGTACTCCACCGACACGACGATCGCGCCGTGCGGTTCCGCGAGATCCAGCATCGGCGTCATGCCGGACCGGCGCGTGCCCGCGACCATGCCGCCGTCGTGGATGTGGTAGATCACCGGGGCCGGCGCGTCCACGGCCGCCGGTGTGCAGACCAGCACGGTGACGTCCGGGGCGCCGGGTGAGCCGGGCACGACGTGGTCGGCGAAGGTGTAGGCGCCGCCCCGCCGCAGACCGTCGTCCCCGACCTCGTGGGCGGCGACGTGGCCGGTGCGCAGGGCGCCGATCAGGTCCGGGGTCAGCGTCACCGGCGCGCCGCCCTGCACGATGGCGAGCCCGGCGGCCAGCTCGGCGTCGAAGGGCGGGGGTGGACCGGTCATGCGCGCCCGAACCCTGCCTGCGTCTCTCATGGTTCCCATCGTCGAGGTCGGGCCCGCCGGTCGGCCACCAGACGCATGTCGGGTAATAGCCGACAGGTGTCGGGTGGTGGCGGGCTTCCGCGTTGCGTGAAGGTTTCCGCAACGTGTCGGAATCACCCCGCTGTGATCAGCCTCAGATTGGTCACGATACCCCGCTCCGCGGCACAGTGCGGCAATCCCGAGACCTCACCCCCACTGGAGGATCCATGTTCGTTCGGAGTCGGGCGCGGGCGGTCGCCGCCGCCGCGGCGTCCCTCGCGTTGGCGGCCTCGCTGGCCGCGTGCGGTGGCGGCGACTCGGGTACGTCCGCGGTGCGCAGCGGAGGAGCGGGCGCCAGCGCGCCCCCGCCGACCGCGCCGTCGGGCGTCGCCACGTTCGAGGACGCCGCTCCCGGCAGCGGGGCGGGCCTGACCATCGGCTTCACCCAGCTGAACCTCGCGGTCGGCTTTCCGCAGGACGTCCAGCGCGGCGTCGAGGAGCAGGCCAAGAAGGCCGGCGCCAAGCTCATCACCTGCGACTCCAAGGCCGACGCCGCCGTGGCGCTCGACTGCGCCAAGCAGTTCAAGACCCAGAACGTCAACGGCCTGATCACGTTCCAGGCGGACGCCAACGCCGCCCCGCGGATCTGCGCGGCCGGCCCGCCGGTGCCGGTGATGGCCGTGGACATCGAGCAGAAGCCGTGCCAGACGACCTTCGTGGGCGCCGCCAACGAGTACGCCGGGCAGCTCGTCGGCTACAACGTCGGCCTCTTCTTCGCCAAGCAGAACAACTGCGAGTACGACGCGTTCGTCTCGCTCGAGTCCAAGGCCGTGGGCCAGGTCAACGAGCTGCGGATGGGTGGCATACGCAAGGGCTTCGAGAGCGTCTGCGGCGCGATCCACGACCTGCGCACGCTCGACACCGGGCCCGGCGGGCTCAGCGAGCCGGCGCAGCGGCTGATGACCGACACGCTGACCGCGCTGCCGGGGGCGAAGCACGTGATCGTCGTGGGGATCAACGAGGACGTCATCATCGGCGCCCTGGCCGCCGCCCGCGTCCAGAACCGGATGGACGACCTGTACCTCGGCGTGCAGAACCTCAACCCGAAGAACTGCGTCATCTACACCGCCCCGCACTGGCTGGGCAGCGTCGCGTACTTCCCGGAGAAGTACGGCCAGCTCCTCGTGCCGAACCTGATCAAGGCGATGAAGGGCGAGAAGCTGCCGGCCGACCTCCTGGTGCCGCACGAGTTCGTCACCAAGGAGACGGTCAAGCGGTACTACCCGTCGTACGCCTGCTAGGAGGGCCGCGATGTCCTTCCTGAACGCCCGCGGCATCACCAAGTCCTTCGGCCCGGTCAAGGTCCTGCACGGCATCGACTTCACCGCCGAGGCCGGCTCGGTGGTGGCCCTGCTGGGCGAGAACGGCGCCGGCAAGAGCACCTTCGTCAAGATCCTGGCCGGTGACCACGGCGCGGACAGCGGCGAGATCGTCATCGACGGACAGCGCCGCCGGTTCGGCTCCGTGGCCGACGCGCGGGCCGCCGGCATCCGGCTGATCTCGCAGGAGATCGCCGACGCCGGGACCCTGACCGTGGCCGAGAACGTCGTGCTGGGCGCGTGGCCCCGCCGGTACGGTGTGGTGAGCCGGAAGGAGACGCGCCGCCGAGCCGCCGGGCTGCTGGCCCGGCTGCGCGCCGACATCCCGCTGAACCGGCTGGTCAGCGACCTGCGGCTGGGCGAGCGGCAGATCGTCGAGATCGCCCGGGCCCTGGCGGGAGAGAGCCGGTGCCTGCTGTTCGACGAGCCCACCGCGGCACTGTCCGACATCGAGGCCGGGCGGCTGTTCGAGCTGATCGCCGACCTGCGCGCGGCCGGCGTGGCGATCGTCTACATCACCCACCGGCTCGACGAGGTCTTCCGCGTCGCCGATCGCGCGTGCGTGCTGCGCGACGGCCGCATCTCGCTCGACCGGCCGGTGGCCGAGGTGACGACGGCCGGCCTGGTGGAGGCCATGGTGGGCCGGGCGGTCGCCGCCCGCCGCTTCGTAGCGGGCGCGGCCGCTCCGGCCCCGCCCGCCGGCGCGGGGCTCAGCCTGCACGCGGCGTCCGGGGACAACTTCGCGAACGTGTCGCTGTCGGCCGCGCCGGGCGCCGTGGTCGGCCTTTACGGCAAGGTCGGCTCGGGCGTCTCCGAGGTGGCCGAGACCCTGTTCGGCATGCGCCGGCCGGCGGCGGGCGAGCTCCGTCTCGACGGCAAGGCACTCCAGCTGCGCGCACCGGCTGACGCGATCCGTGCCGGCATCGGCTTCCTGCCCCCGGACCGGCAGGGCCAGGCCGTGCTGCCGGGCCGGCCCGTGGCGGAGAACCTCGCCGCGCCGAGCTGGCGGCGGCTGGCCGGGCGGGGCGGTCTGATGAGCCGCGGCCGGGAGGCGCGGGCGTACCGGCGTTGGCACGATGCCCTGTCGATCCGCTCGCGTGACGACCCCCGCCAGAGCATCGGCACCCTGTCCGGCGGCAACCAGCAGAAGGTCCTGCTCGCCCGCTGGCTGGAGTGCGGCTCCCGCGTCCTCGTGCTGTCCGAACCGACCCGGGGCGTCGACGTCGGCGCCCGGCAGGAGATCTACCAGGCGATCCGCGGGCTCGCCGCGGACGGGACCGCCGTCGTCGTCGCGTCCTCCGACTACGAGGACATTGTCGCGGTCGCCGACCAGGCCGCGGTCATGGTGCGCGGCCGGATCGTGGCCGTCCTCGACGGCGCCGACGTCACCACCGACCGACTCACCGAATCCGCAGGAGGAGCTCTCAGTGTCCGATAGTGCCGTCACGCCGGGATCCGCGGCGGTGGCCGCGGGCCAGGATCCGGCGCCGGGATCGCCGGCCGGCCGGGCATCCGCGCTCGCCCGGATCCCCAACAGCGCCGCGCTCGTGGTCTTCCTGATCCTGGAGATCGTCTTCTTCAGCGCCAACTCCAAGTACTTCCTCAACTGGGACAACGCGGCGAACATCCTGACGGCCATCTCGATCACGGGCGTGCTCGCCGCGGGCGCCACGCTGCTGCTCGTCTCAGGGCAGTTCGACCTGTCCGTGGGCAGCGGCGTCGGGTTCGTCGGCCTGCTCCTGGTCGAGCTGCAGCCCCATCTGGGCACGGCCCAGGCGGTCCTGGTGGCGGTGGCGGGCGGCATCGCCATCGGACTGCTCAACGGCTTCCTGGTCAACGTGCTCGGCATCAACGCGCTGATCACGACGCTCGGCACGCTCGCCATCTTCCGCGGGCTCACGCTCGCGGTGGGTAAGGGACAGAACATCGCGGTGGAGGGATTCGACTGGGCCATCGCCCGGCCGTTCCTCGACATCCCGGTGCCGGCGCTGGTGTTCGTCGGCGTGGCCGTCGTCTTCGCGCTGCTCATGAGCTTCACCGTCTACGGGCGGGAGATGTACGCCATCGGCGCCAACGCCAACGCCGCGCGCCTGGTCGGCATCCGGGTCAAGCGCAAACTGTTCCTGGCGTTCGTCATCTCCGGGCTCTGCATGGCGCTGGCCGGGCTGCTCAACACCTCGCTGATCGGGTCGTCGTCGGGCACCACGGGCACCGGACTCGAACTGGCCGCGGTCACCGCGGTGATCCTCGGCGGCACCAGCCTCCAGGGCGGCACGGGCAGCGTGTTCGGCACGATCATCGGCCTGCTGATCGTGGGCGTGCTCAGCAACGGTCTCACCCTGATGAACGTCGATTCGTCCTGGCAGCAGGTCGCCACCGGCTCGCTGCTCATCCTCGCGGTCGCCTTCGACCGGCTCCGTGCCAAGCTGCTCAGCGGGCGCCGATGAGCGCGTGCCAAGCTGCTGAGCGGGCGCCGATGAGGGCGGCGACCTACACCGTCCGGCGGAACGCCGACGTGCCGATGAGCGACGGCGTCCGGCTCCGTGCCGACATCTGGCTGCCCGACCGCGACGGTCCGGTGCCGGTGCTGCTGGAGCGGATGCCGTACGACAAGTCGTCCTCGTTCATGGCACAGCACATCGTCGGGCTGGAGATCGTGCGTGCGCTCGACGCCGGGTTCGCCGTCGTCGTGCAGGACACGCGCGGGCGCTACGCCTCGGAAGGGACTTTCGATCCGTTCGCGCACGAGGCGGCCGACGGCCGTGACACCGTCGCCTGGCTGCTGGAGCAGGACTTCTGCAACGGCGACGTGTTCATGTACGGCGCCTCCTACATCGGCGCCACCCAACTGCTGGCCGCCTCGGCCGCGCCCGAGGGCCTGCGCGCCGTCGCGCCCCAGCTGACCGGCTCCGGCTACTACGAGGGCTGGACCTACCGCGGCGGGGCGCTGCAACTCGGGTTCGTCCTGCTGTGGATCATCGAGTCGCTGGCTCCGCCGGACCTGGACCGCCGCCGGTCCACCGATGAGGTACGGACGCTGCTGGCGGAGCTCGCCCGGGATCCCTGGCGGGCCATGGACCGGCTCCCCATACGGCGGACGGACCTCGAAGCGCTCGCGCCCTACCTGCGCGACTGGCTCGCCCACCCGTCCCGCGACGGCTTCTGGGACGCCATCGACCCGTCCCTGGCGTACGGGCGGATGGACGTCGCCGGACTGCACATCGGCGGCTGGAACGACATCTTCCTCGAAGGCACCCTGCGCAACTACCGCGGGCTCAGCGAGCAGGCGGCGACCGAGGAGGCGCGCCGGCTCCAGTACCTCGTCGTCGGCCCCTGGTCGCACGGCAACCTCAGCGGGTGGCAGGGCGACGGCTGGCACGGATACGACGCCGACGCCGGCGCCCTCGACCTGACCGCGATGCACCTGGAGTTCTTCTCGGCGATCGCCGAGCGCCGCGAGCCGGACCTGCCGAAGGCGCGGATCTTCTTCACCGGCTCGAACACGTGGCACGACCTGCCGTCCTGGCCGCCGCCAGGCACCACACCGAGCTCGTGGACGCTCGGCGCGGACGGGAGCCTGGTGCGGGAGGGCGCGGGCGAGCCGGCGACGCTCACCTACCGGTCCGATCCGGCGAACCCGGTGCCGACCACCGGCGGGGCGACGTTCCTGCCCGGGCTGCTCGTCGGCCGCAACTCGGGCCCCAAGGACCAGGCCGGGATCGAGGCGCGGGACGACGTGCTCGTGCTGACCTCCGCACCGCTGGCCGCCGGCCTCACCATCGCCGGCGAGGTGGTCCTGCACCTGGAGGCGGCCTCGTCGGCCGAGGACTGCGACTGGACGGCGCGCCTCACCGAGGTCGACGGGGCCGGCCGGTCGGTCGGACTCGTCGACGGCATCGTGCGGGCCCGGTACCGGCACGGGGGTGAGGCCGTCCCGCTGCGGCCCGGGCGGCGGGAGTCTTACCGGCTGCCGCTGGGCTCGCTCGCCCACGTCGTACCGGCCGGACACCGCCTCCGCCTGCAGATCGCCTCGTCCAACTTTCCCCGCTTCGACCGCAACCCGCAGACGATGGCGGAACCGGCCGACGCGACCCCGGACGACTTCGCCGTCGCCGACCAGAGCGTCTTCGTCGGGGCCGGCGGCACCCGCCTCGTCCTCCCCGTCGCGCCGAACCTAGCGACAGGCTGACGTACACCAGCGGCTCATCGAGTCGGAGCCGAGGTCGCACGTCGTGCGGGTCGTCGATGGCTAGGGCGCGGGTCGGGAGGTCGTTGGGGGTGTTCTCCAGGTCAGCCGAGCCGGGAGGGGTGTGACGATCAGTCACATAACCCTCCCCGTGTCGAAAGACCTGATGCCGGGAATTTCTCTAGACAACCTTGGATGTTCGGAGGCCTGCTTGAGCACGAAGGACGCCATCGCCCTTCTAGCGGGAGCCATCATCGCCGTTTCCTTCGTCGGCAGCGCCAAGACCTCCCCGGCCACGGCGGCCAGCCCGCTGGGCAACTCCAGCGGGACGCGGCCCGGTCTGGCGCCCATCACGTCGGACGCCGACAAGGGCAGGGCACGCGAGCTCATCAAACGCGTGCGGGTCAAAGGGCTCGGCCCCAACACCGGCTACGAGCGCACCCGGTACGGCGACAACTGGGCCGACACCGCGAGCGGGGTGCCGTACGCGCGCAACGGCTGCCGCACCCGCGACGACCTGCTGGCCCGCGACGGCCAGAACGTGAAGTACCGGTCGGGCTCCAGTTGCGAGGTCGTCTCGATGGAGCTGGTCGACCCCTACACCGGCCGGACCATCCACTGGCACAAGAACAACCCGGACGAGGTGCAGGTCGACCACGTGGTGCCGCTGAACTACGCGTGGCGCATGGGCGCGCCGCGCTGGCGGATGTCCAAGCGGCTGGACTTCGCCAACGACCCGCTGAACCTGCTGCCCGTGGCCGGCTACGCCAACGAGCAGAAGGACGCCTCCGGCCCGGCGAGCTGGTTACCGCCGCAGCGGCGCGTCCGCTGCGCGTACGTCACCCGCTTCGCGCAGGTCGCGCTCAAGTACAACGTGCCCGTCACCCCGGCGGACAAGAGGATGATGCTGGCCCAGTGCCGCTGATGAGCCGGGCTACCGGGGGTCCTCCCAGGTGAAGCCGTGCTCGAACGTCTGCTCGGCCAGGATCCGCTGCCCGTCCGTGTTCGGGTGGAAGTAGTCCCATTTGCTGACGTGGTCGAGCGTGAACGGGTACGAGAACACCGCGCCCCCGTCGGTGTGGCAGCCGGGCCCGAACCTGGCGCACGCCTGGGCCGCCGCGCGGTTGTAGGCCATGACCCGCGCCCGCACCCGCTGGCGCCGCTGGACGTCGGCGCGTTTGGTCGAGGTGGGCTGGGCGAGCATCGACTGGCAGATGCGGCCGGCCGTCCAGAACGTGCGGGCGAGCGGGGTGGTCCTGCCCACCTCCCACAGCCGCCGCAGGTCGGGGATGCTGGCGATGAACACCCGGGCCGCGGGCATGCCGGCCCGCAGCTCGGCCAGCGCCGCGTCCATCCGCTGCCGGTACGTCTCGACGGGCGTCATGGCCTGCTCGGTGCGCACGCACGCGTCCTGGGCGCCGATGAGGATCGTGACGTAGTCGGCCTTGGCCTCGACGGCCTTGCGCACCTGGCCGAGCAGGTCGGCGCTGGTGGCCCCGGGGACGGCGAAGGTGAGGTTGTGCTTCTGGAGCGTTCCAGCCATGGCCGACAGGCGCAGGTAGTGGCTGTTCACCTGGGGGTTGTCGCCGGAGGACCATGAGCGCGGGGTGCAGGAGACGTAGAAGCCGCAGGCGTTGAAGCCGGTGGAGATGGAGTCACCGAGCGCGGCCATGATCTCGGGGACGGGCTGGGCCGCGGCGGCCTGTGCCGGACCCGTGGCGGAGACGAGGAGCATTGCGGCGAGGACTGAGCCCAGGCGAGCGATCATGGACCCAAGGTAGGAAGCGGATCAGCGGCGGGCCATGACGTCCGGGTCAGGTCTGTGATTTCAGGACCGACTTCATATCGTCGCTTGACAGCCCGGACCCGATCAGGATGGGGTAAATGCAGCTCAACGTCTGGTTTTATCCGGGTTCGTTGACCGTAACCTCGCATTCACGGGGGTCTGAGTCGAACGTGTTCAGTTCCCGCATAGAGTGTCTTGGGTGAGTGTCGCGCTCGGAACAACCCGCCCGCTACCGGTTCGCACCACCCTTGTCGGCGACCCGGGCGACCTGCTGGCATCCCTGCCCAGGACCGCCCCTTACGCCTGGGTCAGGAACGGCGAGGGCCTCGTCGGCTGGGGGCAGGCCGCACGGGTGGCCGTGCCCCCGGGCCCGGGGCGGTTCGCCTGGGCCCGCCAGTGGCTGGCCACCGTGTTCGGCGACGCCCACGTCGACGACGCCGTGCGCACCCCCGGCTCCGGCCCGGTCGCCTTCGGCAGCTTCACCTTCGACGAGGACGCCCACGGCTCCGTCCTCGTCGTCCCGCGCGCCGTGCTGGCCCGCCGCGACGGCCACGCCTGGCTCACCACGATCGGTGACGCGCCGCTGGAGACGTTCTCCCCCATCCGCGACCCCGGCCGCATCAGCTACGGCGACGGCAGCCTGAGTGCACCCGAGTGGGAGCACGTCGTGGCCAGGGCCGCCAAGCGCATCCGCGAGGGCGAGCTGGAGAAGGTCGTGCTGGCGCGCGACCTGGTCGCCACCGCCGAGCGGCCCATCGACGTGCGCCTGCTGCTCACCCGGCTGGCCCGGCGCTATCCCGAGTGCTACACGTTCTCGGTCGCGGGGCTGGTGGGGGCCACGCCCGAACTGCTGATCAGGCGTACGGGCCAGGAGATCGAGTCGCTCGTGCTGGCCGGCACCACCCCGCGCGGCACCGGCCCGGCCGACGACCTCGCCCGCGGGGCCGCGCTGTTCGCCTCGCCCAAGGACCGGCACGAGCACGAGTGCGCCATCGCCTCGGTCCGCCAGACGCTCGCCCCCCTCTGCGCCTCGCTGGAGACACCGGACGAGCCCGAGCTGCTGGTGCTGCCCAACGTCCAGCACCTGGCCAGCCACGTCACCGGGCGCCTGGCCGACGGGGCCTCCGTTCTCGACGTGGTCGCCGCCATGCACCCGACGGCCGCCGTCGGCGGCACCCCCACCCCCACCGCGATCGAGGTCATCCGCGAGCTGGAGGGCATGGACCGGGCCGGCTACGCCGGGCCCGTCGGGTGGATCGACGCCCACGGCGACGGCGAGTGGGGCATCGCGCTGCGCTCGGGGCTCGTGCAGGGCCGCCGGGCCCGCCTGTTCGCGGGCGGCGGCATCATGGGCGACTCCGACCCGGCGGCCGAGCTGGCCGAGGCCCAGGCCAAGTTCAGGGTCATGCAGTACGCGCTGGAGGGCTGATCAGGCAGTGTGATCAGACAGTGTGATCAGGCAGGGACGTGGATCTCCTCGCCCACGTCCACGCGCGCCCGCCCGGCCGTCAGCGTCGCCACCCAGTCCGCGAACGGCGCCACCTCGTCCTCGCCCACGGAGACGGCGAAGGTGACCTCGCCCGCGTACGTCACCTCGCGCACCGGGTGGCGCGAGGCCCGCAGGTCGTTCTCCACCCTCCCGGCCTGGTCGTGGGCCACCGCGACGCGCACGACGCGGGCCGGCACCATCCGCACCGGCTCGGCCCGGTCGAGGGTCTCGGTCACGGCGGAGCCGTAGGCCCGCACCAGCCCGCCCGCCCCCAGCAGGGTGCCGCCGAAGTAGCGGGTCACCACCGCCACCACGTCGCTGAACCCCCTGCCCACCAGGGCCTGCACCATCGGCGTGCCCGCCGTGCCGCCCGGCTCGCCGTCGTCGTCGCCCTTCTGGACGCGCTGCCCGATGACGTACGCGGTGCAGTTGTGGGTCGCGCCGGGATGCTTCTGCCGCCGCTCGCCGATGAACGCGACCGCCTCCTCGACGCTGCGCGCGGGCGCCAGCGCGCAGATGAACCGCGAGCGCTTCGCCTCCGTCTCGTGCTCGACGACGGAGGTGAGAGTCAGGTACGGCGCAGGCACATTCGACAGGTTATGCCCTTGCCGGGCCGACTCCGGAAGCTACCATCTCGTCCATTCCATAAGGACCTACGGGAGGGTCTCATGGACATTGTGAACCGCCTCATGCCCTTCGTCTCCTCGGCGATCGACGCCTACGGCGTGAGCGTGCTGGCCAAGACCCGCGAGCTGGCCGCCGACACGGCCGTGGCCCGCGGCACCCGCATCCTGCAGCGGGTCTTCGGCCGCGGTGACGCCGCGTCCAGACAGGTGATCGAGACGGTGGCGAGCGCCAAGCCGGACGACGAGCCGAGCCGCGCGGCGTTGAAACTGGCGATCATGGAGGCGTTCCGTGCCGACCCGCACCTCGCGGGCGAGGTCGCGGCCATGTTGCCCAGGATGACGGATGACATGATCGTCACAGGGGACAACGCCCCCGTCCTCTGACGCGAAGGAGGGACGTCCCTTGCCCAGCGAAGGCGGGAGCAGGCTGCTGGCCGTCAGCGATCTGCACGTCGGCTACGAGGAGAACCGGGCCATCGTCGAGGAGCTGAAACCGGCCGACCCCGGCGACTGGCTGCTGGTCGCGGGCGACGTCGGCGAACGGCTGGAGGACATCGCCCGGACGCTGGGCCTGCTGGCCGCGCGGTTCGAGCGGGTGGTCTGGGTGCCGGGCAACCACGAGCTGTGGACCCCACCGGGAGACCCGCCGGAGCTGCGGGGCGTGGCCCGCTACGACCATCTTGTCGCCATGTGCCGCGAGCTGGGCGTCGTGACGCCGGAGGACGACTATCCGGTGTGGGAGGGAGCCGGCGGGCCGGTCCGGATCGTGCCCCTGTTCCTGCTCTACGACTACACGTTCCTGCCGCCGGGCCACCGCACCAAGGCGAGCGCGCTCGCGTACGCGCACAGCACCGGCGTGGTCTGCACCGACGAGTATCTCCTGCACCCCGACCCGTACCCGAGCCGCGAGGCGTGGTGCCGGGCCCGGGTGGAGCTGACCACGCGGCGCCTGGCCGGGCTGGACGGCGTGCCGCTGGTCTTCGTCAACCACTATCCCCTGGTACGCGAGCCGACCGACATCCTGCGCTACCCGGAGTTCGCCCAGTGGTGCGGCACGACCGCCACCAGGGACTGGCACACGCGTCACCCGACCGCCGCCATGATCTACGGCCACCTCCATATCCCCCGCGTCACCTGGTACGACGGGGTGCGCTTCGAGGAGGTGTCGCTCGGCTACCCCCGGGAGTGGCGGCGCCGGCCGGCCGGCCGCAGGCTCCTGCGCGACGTGATCGTCCCCTAGACCGGAAACCGCAAACACTTCTTCGCGAAGAAGTGTTTGCGAAGAAGTGTTTGCAGTTTAGGCTTCGTGTCATGACGCGATCCCCCGACAGCGTGGTCGTCCTCGACGCCAAGGGCCTGCGCGCCCTCGCCCACCCCTTGCGGGTGCAGCTCGTCGACCTGCTGCGCAAGCACGGCCCGTCCACCGCCACCCGCCTGGCCGAACGCTTGGGGGTGAACTCGGGCACGGCCAGCTACCACCTGCGCAGGCTCGGCGCCGCCGGGTTCGTGGAGGAGGACGCCGAGCGCGGCAACGCGCGGGAGCGCTGGTGGCGCTCGGTCCACCGGACGACCCGGCTCGTCGACGACGACGGGCTGTCCGAGCGGGAGCCTGAGGCGGTGCTGGCGTACATGCAGTCCATCGCCGCCCTCTACAACCTGCGCACCCAGCAGGCGCTCAACGAGCTGCAGACCATGCCGCAGCCGTGGCGCGGCGTGCTCGACCTCAGCGCCATCCCGTTCCGCCTCACCCCGGAGGAGGCGCAGCGGCTGCGCGCGGACGTGGCGGAGCTCTTCGCGCGCTACCGGCGCGACGGCGACGAGGCGCCGCCGGACGCGGTCCGGGTCTACCTGATGACGCAGGTCATCCCCGAACTGGACGACCCCGAGGAGCCGTGATGGAGCCGCGCGGGTCCTTACGGCCGATGGCCGGGGTGCTGGCGGCCATCGCCGTGTCGATGACCGGGACGCGGGTCTCGGCCATCGCACTGCCCTGGTTCGTGCTGACGACCACCGGCAGCGCGGTGTGGACGGGGCTGGTGGCGTTCGCGGAGATGGCCCCGTACGTGCTGGTCAAGGCGCTGACGGGACCGCTCGTGGACCGGGCGGGGCCGCGCCGGATCTCGTGGGTCGCCGACGTCGTGAGTGCCTCGGCCGCCGCCGCGATGGTCGTGCTGCACGCGCTCGGTCTGCTGCCGCTGGGCGTGATCGTCACGCTGGTCGCGGTGATCGGCGCGGCCCGCGGGCCGGGCGACCTGGCCAAGGAGATCATGATCCCGGAGGCGGCCGAACGCGGGCGGCTGCCGCTGGAGCGGGCCACCGGGCTGATGGGCGTGACGGAGCGGCTGGCCGTGACCGTGGGACCGGGGGCGGGCGGCGCGATGGTGGCGCTGCTCGGCTCGCTGCCCAGCCTGGGCGTCAGCGCCGCCCTGTTCGCGCTCGGATCGGCGGTCGTGGCCGTGGCGCTGCCGCGCGGCCTCGGACACCGCGCCCCCGGCGCCCCAGAGCACGAAGAGGAGGAGGGCTACTGGCGGCGGTTCGGCCAGGGCTTCGCGTTCCTGCGCGGCGAGCCGCTGCTGCTCGCGATGATGGCCATGGTCGCCGCCACGAACCTGCTGGACGCGGCCTGGAGCCAGGTGCTCGCGCCGGTGTGGGCCAAGGAGTCCGGCCACGGGCCCGCCGTCCTCGGGCTGAGCGTCAGCGTGATGGGGCTGGCCGCGGTCGGGGGCAGCCTGGTGGCCTCGGCGGTGGCGCACCGGATGCGGCGCAGGCCGGTGCTCTTCGTGGCGTTCCTGCTCGGCGGGCCGCCGAAGTTCCTCATGCTCGCCGTGGACATGCCGGTGTGGGGGCTGGTGGCCGCGTGGGTGGTGATGGGGTTCAGCGGCGGGTTCCTCAACCCGATCCTGAGCGCGATCTCGTACGAGCGCGTCCCCCGGCACCTGCTCGGCCGGGTGGGCGCCCTGCAGGGCGCGGTGATGTGGGCCGGCATCCCGCTGGGCGGGCTGCTGGGCGGGGCGGCGGTGACGGCGGCCGGGCTGGCGCCGGTGCTGGTGTCGTGCGGGATCGCCTACGCGCTCGTCACGAGCCTGACGGGGCTGCGTCCCGAGTGGCGCGAGATGGACCGGCTGCGCGGCCACGGCCCTCCCGGCGTACCGGCGCCAGAGGGCAGCGCCGGTACGCCGGGACGTTAGAGTGATCAGCGGGTGATCAGGCCCTGCGCCAGGTCGGCGGCGGTGGCCACGTGGGAGCGGCGGGCGGCGGGGCCGTAACCGCCGCCACCGCCCGACTCGCAGCGCAGCACGTCCCCCGCCGTGACCGGCAGCGCGTTCACCTTGAGCATCTCGCGGGCGTCCGGGGTGCCCGGGTTGAGGGTGACGCGGGGCGGCGCGCCCGGTTCGCCGCCCGCCAGGCCCCAGGCTGGGGTGACCGAGCGCTCGAACCAGAGCGACAGCGAGGTGTCCCCGCAGAACTCGTACTCGCGCACCACCCCGTTCCCGCCCCGCCACTGACCGGCCCCGCCGGTGTCGGGGCGGATCTCGTAGCGGCGCACCCGGACCGGGAACAGCGTCTCCAGCACCTCGATGGGCATGTCCCGCAGCGCGCCGTTGACGTTGTTGATCAGGCAGGTCTCGCCGTCGCCGCCGTCCCAGGCGCCCCAGCCGCCGACCGTGGCCTCCTGGGAGACGTACAGCTTGCCGGTACGCGGGTCCGTGCCGGTGAACTGCACGATCATCGAGTCCCCGTACGAGGCCGCGGCCGCCTTGTCCGGCAGCACCGGCGCCAGCGCCTTGACCACCAGGTCGATGAGCAGCCCCAGGTGCGAGTAGTAGTACTGGCAGGCGGCGGGCGACTCGGCGGCCAGCATGGAGCCGGGCCGGGTCTCGACCGACAGCGGGCGGAACGAGCCGCCGTTCAGCGGCACGTCGCCCGAGACCAGCAGCTTGTAGCCGACGCGGACGGCGGCCACGGCCTGGGCCGCGCCGCAGTTGACCGGGCCGAGCGCCTGCTCGGCGCAGTCGGTCAGGTCGACGTGCATCGACTCGCCCGACACCGCGACCGTGACGTTGACCGGCAGCGGGGTGCCGAGGTCGATGCCGTCGTTGTCGAGGAAGCCGGCGGCCTCGTAGACGCCGTCGGGGATGGCCGCGATGGCCGCGCGTTCCATGCGCTCGGTCTGGGCGAAGATCTCGTCGCGGGCGGCCAGCACCGTCTCCAGGCCCCACCGGGACACGATCTCCTTCAGCCGCCGCTGGCCCGTCATGGCGCAGCTCACCTGGGCGCGCAGGTCGCCGAGCGTGGCGTGCGGGAAGCGTACGTTGCGGGCGATCACCTCGTGCAGGTCGCGGCAGGGGGCGCCGCCCGCGTACACCTTGACCGGGCCCATCCGCAGGCCCTCCTGGAAGATCGACGTGGAGTCCATGGAGCCGCCCGGGTCCTTGGAGCCGACGTCCAGCCAGTGCGCCCGCGACGCCGCGAACCCGGCCAGCTCCCCCTCCACGAAGATCGGCCCGTAGACCGTGACGTCGTTGAGGTGGGTGCCGCCGATGTAGGAGTCGTTGAGCACCCACACGTCGCCCTCCTGCCAGACCTCCCGCCCGTACAGGCGCTCGGTCTCGCGGGTGCACACCTCCAGGTTTCCCAGGAAGATCGGCAGCCCGGACGACTGGCCCAGGACGTTGTGGTCGCGGTCGAGCAGCGCGACCGCGCAGTCCTTGGCCTCGTAGATGACGGGGGTGTAGGAGCTGCGGATGAGGGTGGTGTTCATGTCCTCGGCCGCCTGCAGCAGCGCGCAGCGGATGATCTCCGTGGTGACAGGGTCGATCAAAGGTTCACCTTCACGATGAGAAAGCCGTTGGGGTCCACGGTGGCCACGCAGCCGGGCGGGATGACCGTCGTCGCGGTCTCCTCGACCACGATCGCGGGCCCGGCCAGCTCGCCGTCGAGGCTGGAGCGCCGCAGCACCGGGGTGCTGTGCACGGCCCCGTCGAAGATCACATCCCGTACGTACGCCGCCCGCTCCTCGGGTGCCTCCTGCGTGGCGGCGGCGGTGCGCGGGAACGAGCCGAGCCCGGTGCTGCGCAGCATGACGAACTCCACGGGCGCCTCCGGGGTGGCGTGCCCGTAGCGGCCGGTGTGCGCGCCGGCGTAGCGGGCCGCGATCGTCTCGAGGAAGCCGGGCTCGGCGGGCTCGGCCGCGTCGCGCAGCGGGATGGTCAGCGTGTAGTCCTGGCCCTCGTAGCGCATGTCCACGGCGTGCTCGACGCGGCGCCGCTCCTCGGGCACGCCCTGGGCGGAGAGCGCCGCCAGGACTTCTTCCTCCAATGTCCCGAAATTTCGGGACATGTCGGGGCCGTCGAGCGTGTCCTGCGACCGGAAGTACGGATGCGTCAGATCCCGGCGTACGTCGGCCTCCAGCATCCCCCACGCCGAGAACGCGCCGGGGAAGCGCGGCACCACCACCTCGGAGATCCCCAGCTCACGCGCGATGAACACGGCGTGCATCGGCCCCGCGCCCCCGAACGCCACCAGCGCGAACTCGCGCGGCTCGATCCCGTGCTCCACGGTCAGCGTCCGGATCGCCTGCGCCATCTTGGCGTTGGCCACGTCGCAGATCCCCTCGGCCAGCAGCAGCGGATCCATGTCCAGCTCGTCGGCCAGCGTGACCACCGCCGTGCCCGCCGCCTCCACGTCCAGCGTCATCAGCCCGCCCGCGAACCAGGCCGGGTCCACCCGGCCGAGCACCACGTTCGCGTCGGTGACCGTGGCCCGGGCGCCGCCCCTGCCGTAGCAGGCCGGCCCGGGCACGGCCCCGGCCGACTCGGGCCCGACCCGCAGCGCGCCCGCCTCGGCGTACGCGATCGAGCCGCCGCCCGCGCCGATCGTGTGCAGGTTCACGATGGGCATGAGCACCGGGTAGCCCTCGATGCGGGCCTCGGCGCTGACGTCCGGCCGCCCGTTGACCACGAGCGACACGTCGAACGACGTCCCGCCCATGTCGATGCAGATCGCGTTCTCCCTGCCCATGAGCCGGGCCGCCGCGACGCCGCCCATCGTGCCGCCCACCGGTCCGGACAGCAGCGTCTGCAACGGCCTGCGCATCGCGTACGAGGCGTTCACCAGCCCACCCGACGACTGCATCACGTGCACCGGCACCGCCAGCCCCCGCTCGGCGAAGCGCCGCTCGATCCTGGCCAGGTAGCGGCGCACCACGGGCCCGGTGTACGCCTCCAGCACCGCCGACGAGGTCCGCTCGTACTCGCGCCACTCCCGCGCCACCTCGTGGGAGAGCACGACCAGCACGTCGTCGCCCAGCTCCTCGCGCAGGAGCTCGCCGGCCCGCAGCTCGTGCGCCGGGTTCGCGTAGGAGAACAGCAGGCACACCGCCACCGCGTCGAACCCCTCCTCCCGCGCCCGCCGCCCCGCCGCCCGCACAGACTCCTCGTCGAGCGGCACGAGCTCGCGCCCCAGGTAGTCCAGCCGGCCGCCGACCTCCATGACGTCCTGGCGCGGGACCAGCGGCGCGGGCTTGCGGTAGCGCAGGTCGAACATGCGGTCGCGGTTGCCCCTGGCGATCTGGTAGACGTCCCTGCCGCCCTGGCCAGCCAGCAGCAGCACCCGGGCGCCCTTGCGCTCCAGCAGCGCGTTGAGCCCCTGGGTGGTGCCGTGCACGAAGAACGAGATCCCGGCCGGATCGTCGACGACCCGGCCCAGCGCGGCGAACACCCCCTCGGCCAGGTCTCCCGGAGTGGTGGGCGCCTTCGAGGCGGTGACCGTCCCGCTGCGTTCGTCGTAGCAGACGACGTCGGTGAAGGTGCCGCCGATGTCCATGGCGACGCGATAGCTCATGCGCTGCACCGTACGCTGGCGGGGGCACCGCCCGCATGTGCGAGCCGCACAGGGCAGGGCCCCTTTCGGTGCATTCCGCCCGGCCGCCCCCGCGCCACCGTACTTCGGCCGGGTCGGCTACGGCACTCCTGCGGCGGCGGAGCACGGCGGGCGGGCCGTGGGAAGGGTCGCGGGTGGGCTCAGCGGAGGAGGACGTGGCAGGCGAGTTGCAGGGCCAGGCGGGTGGCGGCGTCGTCCAGGTCGAAGCCCGCGGACTTGATGCGCTCCAGGCGGGTCGTGATCGTGTTGCGGTGTACGCCCAGCCGTTCGGCCGCCTTCAGCGCACCACCCTCGTCCAGCACCGCGGCCAGCGTCTCCAGCAGCGTGCCGTCCTTGTCGACCGCCAGCAGCGGTCGCAGCACGACGGTGGCCGGGGTGCGCAGGACGCCGGTGGGCAGCGCGCCCAGCAGCTCGGCCGGGCCCATGCGATCCGCTCGCGCCACCGTCCCCGATCCCGCCACGAACGCCGCCGCTTCGGCTCCCAGCAGCGACTCCCCCACTGACCGCAGGCCCTCCACCCGCGCGCCCACCCCGGCGGCGCACGGCCAGGGCATCGTGCGGAGGCAACGGTGGAGGCGTTCGGCCAGCTCGCCGGGGTCCAGCGCCGACCATCCCGCCCAGCCCTCGCCGCGCGGCAGCACGGGCACCTGGCCCACGGCCGCGGCGATGAGCGTCCCGGCCAGCGCGGCGTCGCCCGCCTCCGCCGTCGGCCGGACCTGGTAGGCGGTCAGCGCGCCCTCGACGGGCCAGCCCAGCGCGATCGCCTCCGCCCGCGCCCCGCGCTCCTCCGGCTCCCCGGACTCCCCCGGCTCCCCTGGCTCTCCCGGCTCCTGCTGGGCGTCGGCGAGCAGGCGTTCGGCGAGGGCGCGCCTCAGAGCGAAGTCGCGGGAGGAGCGCAGCCGCTCCTGCGCGGCCCAGGCGGTCAGCGGGGCCACCGCCAGCCTCAGCACGGTACGGACGGCCGCCGGCCATCCGGGCGATCGGGACGACCCGCCGGCCACGAGCGTGCCCAGCAGGCCGCCGTCCAGATCGGGCACCTCCACCTCGGCCGACCACCGCGCCCCCACCCCACCACCGCCCCGGGCACCCCCTTCGGACCGGGCACTCCCCTCGGGCCGGGCGCTCACGTCCCACCGCAGGCCCGCGTCGGACCGCGCACTTACGCCGGACCGGGCCCCCACGTCAGGCGGCGTGCCGTCGTCCCCAGAGGGCTCCGCCCGCCCGCGGCCGCCCGTCCCCTCGGCCTCCGTGCTCAGCCGAGCGGCACCCGGCCGGTCAACGGCCCGGGCTCCGGCCAGGTGGCGGCCGTACCGGTCGAGGAGGGTCACCGAGGTGCCGGGAAGCTCGGCGTTCAGGACGCCCAGCACGCGACGGGCCGAGGGCCCGGCCTCGGCCAGGCGCGTGGCGCAGCGGGCCACGAGCTGGGTGCGGGCCGCCTCCGGGCGGGCGGCGGCCGAGGCGACCCGGACCGCGACGATCAGCGGATCCTCGTCCACGAAGATGAGGGTGACGCCGAGCCGTTCCGCCAGCACCTCGCCGGATCCCTCGCTCAGCCCGCCCGCCGGCGCGATCACGCACGCCGCCGCCTGCTCCCACGCCCGGCGGGTGGCCATCTCGACGGCCCACCCGCCGCTGGCCGCCGTCCCGATCAGGACCACCGCCGTGTGCGGCGCCACGGTCCCGAACACCGACAGCTCGTCCACGATCCGCACCTGGTGCACGGGGTTCTCGCCCGAGCCGTACATCCTGGCCCCGGCCAGCGGCCCGGCGTTGACCAGCTCGGCCACCGTGACCGGCGCCTCCCACCCCGCCCGCGGCCCCGTCACAGCGGGATCCCGAACGCGTGCAGCCCGCCCAACCGCTGCCCCCGATCCGTGTGCCACACCGGGGCCGCCTTGACGACCATGACGTCCACCTCCAGGCCGGGCACCGCCTGGTCGACGTCCACGACCATCCCGTCGGCCGTGGAGATCATGCAGATCTGGTCCGGCGTCATCGCCACCGCCGCCCCGTCGGCCAGGGCGAGCACGATCTCGTTGTGGGCCTCCAGCCGTACCAGCCGGCGCAGCCCCTCCGTCTCCTGCACCACGATGCTCGACGGCAGCGACGGCAGCGACAGGTCGGCGCCGTGCCCCGTGCTGCCCTCCACCGCCAGGATCCGCCCCCTGCACAGGTTCCGCACGCCGAAGGGCGCCGCGGTCGAGCGGGGCGCGCCGGGCTCGCCCGCCCGCAGCAGCAGGCTCACCGTCCCGGGCACGAGCACCCGTGCCAGGTCGCCGGCCGCCATCGGGTAGCAGGCCGCCACCGCCCACCCGCCGACCGACAGCACGACGGGGCGCATCAGCTCCTCGACCCGGTCGCCGGCCGTCTCCAGCAGCACCAGCTCGCCCGATCCGCCCGCCAGCGCCACGGGTGCCGGGCTCATCCCGCCCAGCGCGTACGTCGTCTGCTCCAGCAGCGGGAACACCCGGCCCGTGCCGTCCCCGTCCACCAGCGGCACCCCCAGCTGGGCCGCCGCGATGAGCGGGACGAGGGCGTTCTCGGCGGCCAGGTTGAGCGCGACCACGGCCCCGGCCCGCTCCCCCAGCCTGCGTTCGAGCGCCCGCACGGCGCGGGCGGGCTCGTCGCCCCTCGGCAGCTGCTCCCCCAGCGCGGTCGTGGACCCGACCAGGCTGACCGCGACGCACAACGTGTCCGGCGCCGGCTCCTCGGCCGTCACCAGTTCGACGCCCGGCCCGATCAGCGAGCCCGCCCAGTCGAGGGTGAGGGTGTGCGCCGACTCCGCCGCTCCGGTCGCGAACATCCTGGCCCCGGCCGACAGCCGCGCGAGCCCGCCCTCGTCGATCACCACGGCCTCGCCTGCGCGCCGGTTCACGGCATCGCCCCCTCGGCCGTCACGCGCACCCGGTAGAGCCCGTCCGGCAGGTACGACAGCGGGTTCACGGTCGTCTCCGCGATCCTGGCCGACCCGGGCAGGGCGCCCGCGCTGACCACGCGGGTGAGCGCCTCGTCCCTGGCGTCCTGGAGCACCCGGTCCAGCTCCGCCCGGCCCCGCGCCTGCACGATCCGCTCCACCTGCGCCTCCGGCCGCCCGATCGCCGCCCCGTACGCCGCGGCCACCTCGCCGGGCACGCCGGGGAGCGCCACCCGCCCGCGTGCCAGGCTCGCCGTCCCGCCCAGGTCGCAGGCCAGCGGGTAGCGCCGGAAGTAGTGGGCCGACACCAGCCCGCCGCCCGATCTGGCGAAGAACACCGGCACCCCCGGCAGCTCCCGGGCCGCCTCGTCGGCGATCCGCCCCGCCTCGGGGCCGAGCGCCGCGTTGCGGATCGTGGCCTCCTCGCGCTCGCGCAGCCCCGGATGGCCGAACTCGTACGACAGCGTGATCCGCGCCTGCGGCACCTCGGCCGCGATGATCGCCGCCACGGCCAGCTCGTGGTCGGCCAGCATGGGCGAACCGGTCGCGGTCACCGCGAAGTCGCTCAGCCCGCACGTGGCGGCGAAGCGCCGGACCGCCTCGGTGTCCAGCGGCGCCAGCACGCGCCCGGTGAGGCTGTGGCCGCCGCGCACGATCGTGGCCGTCCCGGAGCCGACGCGCGGGCGCAGCGCCTCGGGGCACGGCCCGCCCACCCGGATGGCCGCCACCGCGGCGGTGGGCACGTCGCCCAGGTCCACGGCCACGCAGGCGCGCGCCGCCGCGCGGGCGGCGACGCGGCTCACCGGCCACTCGGGCGCGCCGTCCCTGACGGCCACCAGCACCGGCGAGGGCCGTACCAGGGCGACGCCGAGGATCACTCCAGCTCGCGTCCTTCGGTCTCCGGCAGCGGCACGGCCAGCAGCGCCGTGGCCACCATGAACGCGTTGATGATCAGCATGGTAGCGGTGAACCCGGTGGCGTGGGCCAGCAGCGCCCCCACCGCCGACGGCGCCACCGTGGTGGCCACGAGCTGCGCGGCCGTGGCCCACGAGTAGCCGGTGCCGCGCAGGGCGGTCGGGTAGAACTCGCCGTTCCAGGTGTTCCAGACGCCCCAGGCGCCGAGGCTGAAGAACGACAGCACGAAGTTGCCCAGGTACAGGCCGGTGGTCGAGGAGGCGGTGGCGAACCAGAGCCCGCCCAGCACCGCCGCCACGACGTAGACGAGGAACACCTTCTTGCGCCCGAACCGGCCGGTCAGCAGCGAGGCGCTCACGTACCCGGGGATCATCATCAGCGCGCTCAGCGCCGCGAAGCCGAGCGAGGCCGACAGCGTCAGCCCCTTCTGCTGCAGCAGCGTCGGCAGCCACGTCTGCAGGCCCCAGTAGCCCCAGTTGAAGACGAAGTTCAGCAGCAGCATGACCACGGTGATCCGGGAGAGCCCGCCACGGAACAGGTCGAGCGGCCGTCCCACCCGCTCGCTCGCCACCGTGAAACTGGCGTCGGCGTCCGGGCTGCTCAGCGTGCGCAGCACCGCGCGTGCCTCCTCCTGGCGGCCCCGGGCGGCCAGCCAGTACGGCGACTCCGGCACCCACGCCCGGATCGCGAACGCCCACAGCCCCGCCGCCGCGCTGGCGATCACCACGACGTGCCAGCCCAGGCCGCCCAGCGTCGTCGACGCCCCGATCGCGGCCAGCATGCCGATCGGCCACCCGATCGACAGGTAGACCGCCGCACGCCCGCGCGAGCGGGTCGGCAGCAGCTCCAGGAAGTAGGGGAAGGTGATCGTGTAGACGCCGGCCAGTGCGAGCCCGGAGGCCACCCGCAGCGCCACGAGCACCGCCATGTTCGGCGCGAACGCCGAGGCGAGCGCGATCGCCCCGTACGCCAGCAGCGACCAGAACGCCACCGGCTTGCGCCCGGCCCGGTCGGCCACCGGCCCCCACACCAGCACGCCGGGGATCATGCCGAAGGCGACCGCCGACAGCACGACGCCGACCCCCGCCTCGTCGATCCCGAAGGCGGTGCCGAGGTCGCCGGAGACGTAGACGAGGGCGAGCTGCTCCCACGACTCGATGACGAACGCGATGAACAGCGCGAGCGCGACGAGCACGTGCCTGCGGGTGAACGGCATCCGATCGAATGCCGCGCCGATGGGGATCGTTCGGGAGTCGACGGCGGTCATGGAAGCTCCTCGGAGGGGGGCGCGGAATATGGCCGCACCATAAAGCCGCCCTCGTCCGGCGGCCCTGTGCACGCCGCACTGGCGGGCCGCACGATCTGTGCGGCCCGCCCTGCGTCACGGGCGGGCGGCGTAATAAGGGCCCCGGGGGAACCGCCGCGGGCGCGTAGATCAAGACTCGATCCACCGCCGCAGCACGCTCGTGGCCAGTGTCATGGCCGCTTTGCAGGCGTTCGTGTCGCGCAGCTTGTCGAGCATGAGGAAGTCGTGCACGATGCCGGCCATCCGCACCGCCGTCACGTCGTTGCCCAGCTCGCGCAGCCGCGCCGCGTACAGCTCGCCCTCGTCGCGCAGCACGTCCGCCTCGCCCGTGATGATCAGCGTGGGAGGCATGCCGCGCAGCTCCTCCGACCTGGCCCGCAGCGGCGAGGCGTGACTCTCGGCCCGCTGGGAGGGCTCGGGGGTGTACTGGTCCCAGAACCACTTCATGCCGTCGCGGTTGAGGTAGTAGCCGGAGGCGAACTGCCGGTAGGACTCGGTGTCGAAGCTCGCGTCCGTGACCGGGTAGAGCAGGCACTGGCCGCGCAGCTGCACGAAATTGAGTTTTCTGGCCATCATGGCCAGCACGGTCGCCATGTTGCCGCCGACCGAGTCGCCGCAGACGGCCATCCGGGTAGGGTCCAGGTCCTTCTCCTTGCCGTGCTCCGACACCCAGCGGGCCGCGACGTAGTTCTGCTGGATCTGCGTGGGGTACTTCGCCTCGGGAGCGCGGTCGTACTCCGGGAAGACGACGGCGGCGCCGCAGCGCGCGGACAGCTCCCGCACCAGCCGGTCGTGGGTGTGGGCGGAGCCGAACACCCAGCCCGCGCCGTGGATGTAGAAGATGACCGACAGGGTCCCCGTGGCGCCCTTGGGCTTGACGATCCGGACCGGCACCAGGCCGGTGGGGCCGCCCTGGACCTGGATCCACTCCTCGTCGATCTCCGGCCTGGGCACGTTCGGGTCCGACTGGAGCCGCTCCAGCGCCTCGCGACCCTCCTCGGGCGGCAGCTCGTAGATGAACGGGCGCCGGGCGGTGGCGTCGGCGAACTCCTGCGCCGCCGGCTCCAGGACGACCCGCTTGATCATTGTGGTCACGATGACCCCCCGGTGAATGTCACGCCGAGGGATTTGTGCCTATTCGCACCTCCAGACCACCGCCCAAAACCGTCAAATTCCCCCCAAAACGGGTCACTCCCTCTGGAGCTCGTGCGCCAGCTCCTCCAGCTCCGCCCCGCCCGCCATGAGCGCGGTCAGCTCCTGCGTGGTGATGTCGGCCTTGCCGTACTCGCCCAGGCTGGCGCCCCGGTTGAGCAGCAGGAACCGGTCGCCCACCGGGTAGGCGTGGTGGGGGTTGTGGGTGATGAAGACCACGCCGAGCCCCCGGTCGCGGGCCCGGGCGATGTACCGCAGCACCACCCCGGCCTGCTTGACCCCCAGCGCGGAGGTGGGCTCGTCGAGGATCAGGACGCGGGCGCCGAAGTAGACGGCCCTGGCGATGGCCACCGACTGCCGCTCGCCGCCGGACAGCGTGCCGACCGGCTGGTCCACGTCGCGGATGTCGATGCCCATGGCCCGCAGCTCCTCGCGGGCGACCTTCCTGGCCTTGGCCACGTCGAAGGCCAGGCCCTTCTTCGGCTCCGAGCCGAGGAAGAAGTTCCGCCAGACCGACATGAGCGGGATCATCGCCAGGTCCTGGTAGACGGTCGCGATGCCGCGGTCGAGCGCGTCGCGGGGGCTGGCGAAGCGCACCTCCTGGCCGTCCACCAGCAGCGTGCCGACGTCGTGCTGGTGGACTCCGGCGAGGATCTTGATGAGCGTGGACTTGCCGGCGCCGTTGTCGCCGAGCACGCAGGTCACCTCGCCGGCCCGTACGCCCATCGACACCTCGCGCAGCGCCAGCACCGACCCGAACGTCTTGCCGATGCCCCTGGTCTCCAGAATCGTCTCCAGAATCAATGCTTCACCTCCTCGGCGTACCGCCTGACCAGGCGGTTGGCCAGCGTCGCCAGCAGCAGCATCGCGCCCAGGAAGAACTTGAACCAGTCGGCGTTCCAGCCCAGGAACACGATGCCCTTGTCGGCCATGCCGAAGATGACCGCGCCGATGGCGGCCCCGATCGCGGAGCCGTACCCGCCGGTGAGCAGGCAGCCGCCGATGACGGCGGCGATGATGTAGATGAACTCCTGCCCGATGCCGATGTTGGCCTGTACGGAGGTGTAGCGCAGCGCGAGGATCGAGCCGACCAGCCAGGCGGCGAACGCCGTCGTCATGAACAGGGCGATCTTCGTACGGGCGGCGGCCACGCCGACCGCGCGGGCGGCCTGCTCGTTGCCGCCCACCGCGAAGATCCAGTTTCCGGCCTTGGAGCGCATGAGCACCCAGGTGGCCACGGCGGTCACCAGGAGCCACCACAGGATCGCCACCCGGAACGAGGTCCCGCCGATCTGGATCGTCCCGGCGAGGATCGCGTTCGCGGCCTCGAAGCCGGAGGCCCGGCGCAGGCCGCTGACCTGCACCGTCCCGGTGATGGCCTTGGTGACGCCGAGGTTGACGCCCTGCAGCATGAGGAACGTGCCCAGCGTGACGATGAAGCTGGGCAGCCTGGTCCTGGTGACGACCAGGCCGTTGGCGAACCCGATGGCCAGCGCCACGACCAGCCCGACGAGCATCGCCAGCCAGACGCTGAACCCGTAGCGGGTGGCCAGCGTGACCAGGATCAGCCCGCTCGTGCCGGTCAGCACGCCGGCCGACAGGTCGAACTCGCCGCCGATCATGAGCAGCGCGACCGCCACGGCCATGATGCCGAGCGTGGCGGCCGGGTCGAGCCAGTTCGCGACGCCGTCCAGGGACCGGAACACCGGCGACTGGGAGGCGAAGAACACGAACACCACGACCAGCCCGACCACCGCGCCCAGCTCGGGCCGGATCAGCAGCCGGCGGGCCAGGCCGACGTCGGCGACCCGCTCATCGGCCGCCAGGGTCATCGCGTGCCCGCCTCGGCCAGCTTGGCCACCTGCTCGGCGTTGTCCTTGGTCACGAAGCCCGGCCCGGTGTTGACGGGCAGGCCGCCGCCGACGGTGTTGAGGTTGTTCTTGTACAGGTTGAGGAACGTGATCGGCAGGTAGCCCTGCAGGTACTGCTGCTGGTCCACGGCGAACAGGATCTCCCCGTCCTTGATCGCGCTCACCACGTCGCCCGACAGGTCGAACGTGGCCAGCTTGGCCTGCGAGCCCGAGTCCTTGATGGCGTCCCTGGCGGCGATCGCGACGGCCGGGTTGAGCGCGAGCACGCCGTTGACCTGCTTGTCCGACTGGAGCTTGGCGGTGACCTTGGAGGTGACGTCGGCCAGGTTGCTCACGTCGACCTGCAGCCGCTCGACCGTGCCGCCCAGCGTCTGCTCGGCGCCCTTGCAGCGCTGGTCGAGGCCGACGTTGCCGGCCTCGTGGATGACGCACAGCAGCTTGGTGACGCCGGCGGCCTTGAGCTGCTCGCCCGCGCCGCGCCCGGCCACGTCCTCCGACTGCCCGACGTGCGTGATGGCGCCGAACGCCTTGGAGGAGTCGGCGCCCGAGTTGATGGTGACCACCGGGATCTTCGCCGCGACGGCCTTGCCGATGGCCTCCTTGAGCGCGTCGGGGTTGGCCATGGAGACCACGATGCCGTCCACCTTCTCCGAGACGGCCTGGTCGATGAGCTGCGACTGCTTGGCGGGGTCGCCGTCGCCCTGGTAGGTGACCTTCACTCCGTACTGCTTGCCCGCGGCCTCGGCGCCGTTCTTGACCACGTCCCAGAAGGAGTCGCCGGCGCCTCCGTGGGTGATGACGGCGAAGCTGGCACTCGCGCCGGCCGGGGCGGCGGCGGAGCCGGCGGCGGGAGCGCTCTGCGCGCTCTGCCCTCCGGAGGAGGAGCAGCCGGTGACGGCGAGCGCGCCCAGCAGGGCCAGCACGATCGGGGTACGTCTCATAGGACACCTCCAAGACCAACGGGCTCGCCCTGGTTGTACCTCAATATCATTTCTATGTATAGACATACGGACTTGTTCACAGTAGAACGGAACCTTACGTTCCGATATACTGAAGGGTATGACGAGCGCACCCATGAGCGGCCGCAAAGCGCAGGCCGCCCGCAACGACGAGTTGATCCTGCAGGCGGCCCGGGCGGTCTTCACCGCCGACCCCGGCGCCCCCATCGCGGCCGTGGCCGAGAAGGCGGGCGTCGGGATCAGCGCGCTCTACCGCCGCTACCCCAGCAAGGAGGCGCTGCTGCAGAAGCTGTGCGGCGACGGGCTCAAGCTCTACATCGAGATCACCGAGCGGTCGCTGGCCCAGGAAGGCGACCCGTGGGAGGCGTTCGCCACCTACATGCGCGGCATCGTGGACGCCGACACCAACTCCCTGACGATCAAGCTGGCGGGCACGTTCACGCCGACCGAGGAGCTGGGCCGCGACGCGATCCAGGCGTCGTCCCTGGCCACCGAGGCGCACCGCCGCGCGGTGGAGGCCGGCGTGCTGCGGCCGGACGTGACCACGGCGGACATCGCGCTGCTGTTCGAGCAGCTGGCCTCGATCAAGCTCGGCGACGAGGAGCGCACCGCGCAGCTGCGCCACCGCTACCTGGCGCTCGTGATGGACTCGCTGCGGATGCCGCCGGCGCACCGGGAGCTGCCGGGCCCTCCCCCCGTGGACGAGGAGCTGTCGGTGCGCTGGTACCCGTCCTAACCCTCCGGCTCGGCCAGGCGGCTCGCCAGCGCCACGGTGCGGCGGGCCCGGGCGACGATGGGGGCGTCCACGAAGCGACCGTCGGGCAGCGCGACCGCGCCGAGGCCCGCGCGCTCGGCCCGCTCGGCCGCCTCGACGATCTCCGCCGCCCGGGCCGCCTCCTCCGCCGAGGGGCGGAACGCCCGCCTGATCACGGGGATCTGGCGGGGGTGGATGGCGGTCCTGCCGAACATGCCGAGCCCCCGGCCCGCCAGGCAGGAGGCCAGCAGGCCGGCCTCGTCCTTGACGTTCGGGTAGACGGCCATGGGCACCGGCGGCAGGCCGGCCGCCGCCGCGGCCAGCACCACCTGGAGCCGCAGGTGGTCCATGGCCCGCTCGTCGGTGATGGCCAGCTCGGCGGCCAGGTCCTGCTCGCCGAGCGCGACGCCGGCGACCTTCGGGTGCGCCGCGATCTCGCGCGCCGCGACGATCCCGGCCGCCGACTCCAGCAGCGCGTACGCCGGAGCGCCGCTGACCGCGTCGAGCACGGCCGCGGACTCCACCTTGGGCAGCCGAACGGCGTCGGCGAGCTCCCCGACGGCCTCGAGGTCGGCCAGCCCGCGCCCGGTGGCCAGGTCGTTGACGCGCACGTGCACCCGCGCCTGCCCCTCGGCGTCCCGGCGGGCGCGCAGGTAGGCGACGGCGTTGGCGCGGGCCTCGTCCTTGCGGGCGGGTACGACCGCGTCCTCGAGGTCGATGATGACGACGTCCGCCCCGGAGGCGGCGGCCTTGTCGAAGCGCTCGGGCCGGTCGCCGGGCACGTACAGCCAGGTGACGTTCACGCGATCACGCCCTCTTCGCGCAGGGCGGCGATCGCCTCGCCGGTGTAGTCGAGCTCCGCGAGCACCTCGTCGGTGTCGCGCCCGAGCCGCCGTCCCGGCCAGCGGATCTCGCCGGGCGTGTCCGACAGGCGGAACAGGACGTTCTGCAGGGTGACCGAGCCGAGCTCCTCGTCCGGCACCTCCACGAACGTCTCCAGGGCCGCGTACTGCGGGTCCTCGGCGATGTCGGAGACGTCGTAGATCGGCGCGACCGCGGCCTGCGCCTCCTCGAAGCGGGCGATGACCTCGTCGGCGTCCCGCTCGGCGATCCACGACGCGACGGCCTCGTCCAGCTCGTCCACGTGCTGCACGCGCCCGCTGCCGCTGGCGAACCACGGCTGCTCCACCAGGTCGGGCCGCCCCACCAGGGTGACCACCCGCTCGGCGACGGGCTGGGCGCTGGTGGAGATGGCCAGCCACCGCCCGTCACGGGTCCGGTACGTGTTGCGCGGCGCGTTGCTGCTGGACCGGTTGCCGGTGCGGCGCGGCACGACGCCCAGCGCCTTGTACGCGGTCATCTGCGGCCCCAGGATGCCCAGGATCGGCTCGATGATCGCCAGGTCGATGACCTGTCCCCGCCCGCTCCGCTCCCTGGCGCGCAGGGCCACCATGATCGCGTACGACATGGCCAGGCCCGCGATGCCGTCGGCCAGGGCCAGCGGCGGCAGCGTGGGCGGCCCGTCGGGCTGGCCGGTCATGGCCGCGAACCCGCTCATGGCCTCGGCCAGCGTCCCGAACCCCGGCTGCTTGGCCATCGGCCCGAACTGCCCGAACCCGGTCATCCGCGCCACGATCAGCCGCGGGTTGAGCTCGAGCAGGTCTTCGGGGGCGAGGTTCCAGCGTTCCAGGGTGCCGGGGCGGAAGTTCTCGATCAGTACGTCGGACCGCTCGGCCAGGCGGCGCAGGATCTCCTGGCCCTCGGTCCGCGACAGGTCCACGGCCGCGGTGCGCTTGTTGCGCGCGAGCGTCTTCCACCACAGCCCCACGCCGTCCACGGAAGCGCCGTGCCCGCGCGACGGATCGCCGCGCCGGGGGTGCTCTATCTTGATCACGTCGGCGCCGAAGTCGCCCAGCATCATCGCGGCGGAGGGACCGGCGAACAGGGTCGCCGCGTCGATGACCCGCAGGTCGGCGAGGCTCGTCATAGGTATGTAACTTATAAGAAATATGTCATAGGTCAACCAGACAGGACACTCTTGGACATGTCGCCTACGGACCCGCGGCCGCCGATGAGCAAGGCCGAGTACGTCTACAGCGTGCTGCTCGACGAGATCCGCACCGCGCGGATCCCGGGCGGCACGGCGCTGCGGGCCGGGGAGGTGGCCCGCCGGCTGGGCGTGTCGGTCACCCCCGTGCGCGAGGCGCTGCGCAGGCTGGAGAAGGACCGGCTGATCAGCTACGAGGCGCATCACGGCGCGACCGTCGTGGACCTGGGCGACGAGGCCCTGGCCGAGTACTACGGCCTGCGCGCGGTGGTCGAGGGCCTGGGCGCGCGCCTGGCGGCGGGCCGGATCACCCCGGAGGAACTGGCCGGGCTGCGCGAGCTGCACGCCTCGATGGCCGAGGACGCCGCGCACGGCAGGCACGACCGGCTCGGCGAGCAGAGCAGGCGGTTCCACCTGCGCATCGTGGACATCGGCGGCCCGGCCTTCCTGGCCGCGCACGCCAGGTCGGTGCGCAACAGCTTCCCGGTGCCCGCCGAGGCGTCGCTCTGGCTGGACGAGGCCCAGGTGCGGGCCCAGCTCGAAGCCCACGAGGGCATCCTGAACGCGCTGGCGACCGGCGACGCCGAGACCGCGGAACGCATCATGATCGACCACGTGCGCCGGGCCGGTGATTACCGGCAACAGCACTGACCGAATACGTACGTCACGGTCGCCGATGACAAAAATCAGCGTTCGGCCCTGCTCTATTGCAACTCGATTACGGCTGTTGCACGATGGCCACTCAGGTGGTCTGGCACCCGAGGGGGCAGGGACTGTGGCGGACGCGTGGACACTGCATCCCGACTACCGGACCCCTCCGGTCCCCACCGGCGCAGGCGTCCTCCCGGGCCCCTGGCGGCATCCCGACGGCGGCCAGATCATGAACGGCACCTACGAGCGGTCCCTTCCCGACCGGCAGGTCGAGGTCGTCACCGTCTGGTACGGCTACGCGCTCAGCCACTGGAGCGGGCCGCGCATGCCGCGCTTCAGCAGCCCGCTGGTCTCGGCCTGGAACCCGGTGCTGGCCCAGGGGCTGGCCGTCGACCCGGACTCCCCCTCGCCGTACCACGACGAGCTGTGGTGCGACCGGTGGATCGCCGACGCCCTGCTGTACGGGCGCAAGCCGTACGGGGCGTTCACGCTGCCGGCGGCCGAGGCGCTGCGCTGGTTCGCCAAGAGCGGCGGCACCGGCCTGGTCTACCACGCGGAGCCGGCCGGCGGGCTGATCAGGGTCGTGGCGGGCACGGCCGAGCGTTACGCGCAGCTGTTCGACCTGGACGCGCTGATCGCCGACTACCGCGGCGCGCTGCCGCCCGAGCTGGCCGAGCCGGAGGTGGCGGCGCTGGAGGCGCACGGCGGCCACTCCCCCGCGCTGCGCTACATCCTCAGCGAGAACGGCGAGGCCCGCTTCGCCCGGGCGGCGCTGTCGGTCCGCGGCCTCACCCTCGGATACCCTCCACGGGAGACGGCCGCCCGCATCGCCGCCGCGGCCCTCTCGTGAGCGCACCCACCAGCTGAGCCGGAGCCACGCCGTGACCGCGAGACCCATGCCGGGCGTCAAAGGTGTCCTGTTCGACCTGGACGGCACCCTGCTCGACCACCGCAGCGCCGCCGACGCCGCGATCACGGCCTGGATGACGGCGCGCTTCCCCGGCCACCCGCGCCTGGAGGAGGTGGCCGCGCTCTGGGCGGTCCTGGAGGGGCGCTACCTGGCGATGTGGCACGCGGGCGAGTGCACCCATCAGGAGCAGCGGCACCACCGCCTGACCTCGCTCTGCCGGGAGCTGGCCGTGCCGGTGCCCGGCGACCTCGACTCGGCCTACGCCGACTTCGGCGAACGCTACCGGCAGGGCTGGACCGCCTACCCGGACGCGGCGCAGGCGGTGGCGGAGCTGGGCGGGTTCGCGCTCGGGGTGCTGACGAACGGGGCGCAGCGGATGCAGGAGGCGAAGGTCCGCGCGATCGGGCTGGCCGACCTGGTCGGGCCGGTGCTGACGGGCGAGGTGCTGGGCGGCCACTTCAAGCCGTCGCCCGCCTCCTACACCGGCGCCGCCGCGGCGCTGGGGCTGGCCCCGGAGCAGGTGCTGCTGGTGGGCGACGACGTCGACAAGGACGTGACGGGGCCGGCGGCGACCGGGATGCGCTCGGTCTGGCTCGACCGGCTCGGGGTCGAGCCGCCCCCCGCCGGCTTCCCGCGCATCACCTCACTGACCGAGCTCCCGCGACTGCTCCGCTAGCCCCGTTTTCCGCATGTGAGGTTGTTTGAAGATCGCTGGGTTGCTGTGGTGATCGTTGTCGCGGTATGACCTGGCTGGTGAGACAGCGTGCGGAGTGGGGTCGGGCCAGTGTCGAGAAGATACTGGGAGCGTTACCGGTGGTGGCAGGGTTCTGCTCCCGGCTGCGGATCCGGGAGCTGGTGGATGCGGCCTGCCCCGTACGCGATACCGCAGAGCTGACTCATGGCCAGGTGATCGAGGTGCTGGTGGCCAACCGGCTGACCTCGCCCGCTCCGCTGGTGCACGTCCAGGCATGGGCCAGGCAGTGGGCGGTGGGTGAGGCGTTCGGCGTCGAGCCCGAGTTGCTGAACGATGACCGGATCGGGCGTGCTCTGGATGCCATCGCCCCGCATCTGGATCAGCTCGTCGGATCGGTCGGGCTGGCCGCGATCGAGGCGTTCGGTATCGACGTGACCCGCTTGCACTGGGACATGACCTCGATCTCGCTGCACGGCGACTACGACGATGCCGAGTCCGGCTTCGCACGACCCAGGTTCGGTCATCCCAAGGACCGGCGGCCGGATCTGAAGCAGATCCAAAGCGGGATCGCCGTCAGCTCCGACGGCGCGATCCCGGTCTTTCACCGTGCCTACGACGGCGCCGCAGGGGAAGTGGCCCAGGTCATCGGCGCTATGCAGGCCCTGCAACGGCTGGCCGGCCCGCAGCAGGTCCTCATGGTCGGCGATTCCAAGCTGATCTCTTACGCCAACCTGGCCGCGATGATCGCCGATGAGGTGGGTTTCATCGCCCCCGCCTCCAAGATGTTCGTCAGCGCCCAGACGCTGGCCGGCCTCGATCTGGCCACGGCCCGGCCGGTGGATTACATCGCCGCCCGCGACGCCGGCAAGAGCGCCGACCGGCGCGGCGTCTGGCACGTGCGCGAAGACACCATGACGCTGGCCGGGCCGCGCAAGAACGACCCGGTGCTGAGGCTGCGGCGGATCTTCGTGCATTCCTCGGCCCGTGCTCAGGCGGCCGCCAGCGCCCGGGCCAAGAAGCTGGCGCGGGCCGGTGAGGATCTGGTCCGGCTGGAACGCGGCCTGGGCAGCCGCCACTATCCCGACGAGCAGGCGGTCACCGACCGGATCACCGCGATCGGCCGCGCCCGCCGGGTGAGCGCCTACCTGACCGCTGAGACCGGCACCGACCGGCTCACCGGCAAGCCCACCCTCGCCTGGCACTTCGACGCCCACGCCCTGGACGCTGAAGCCGCCACCGACGGCTGGTACGCCTTGCTGACCAACCTCGACCCACGTCAGGCCGATACCGAACAAGTGCTGCGCCACTACAAAGGCCAGGAAGCCGTCGAGCGCCGCTACCAGGCGTTCAAAGGCCCGCTGGCCGTCACCAACCTGTACCTCAAGAACAACCGCCGCATCAACGCGCTGATCACCGTCATCTGCCTGGCTCTGCTCATCTTCTGCCTGATCGAACGCCAAGTCCGCCTCGCACTGGCCGCCCGCGGAGCGACCAAGGTCGACGGGTTGTACGCCGGCAGGCCCGCCGTTCCCACCGGCAAGCTCGTCCTGGACGCGCTGACTGGCATCCGGCTGATCCCGGGCATCGGGCAGTCACCCCCGACCATCCCGCAACCCACCGATCTTCAACTCCATCTCCTGGACCTCCTCGACATCGATCCACGAGACCTCCGCTGAAGATCGCTCACATGCGGAAAACGGGGCTAGCGGCGTCACCGCGGCCGCCTCGCCTGCGGCGTCACCGCGGCCGCCTCGCCTGCGGAGTCACCGCGGCCGCTGCGGCGTCACCGCGGCTGCTTCGGCGTCACCGCGGCCCGCCTGCCTGCGGGGTCACCGCGGCGCGAGCTCGGCCAGCACCGAGCCGTCCAGGTCGAAGCCGCCCACGTGCGCCAGGTAGGACCCCTGCACCAGTGGGTCGCCGAGGTAGACGCCGCCCGCCTGGCGCACCAGCAGCGCCCCCGCCGCCACGTCCCAGGGGTGGGCGCGGGTGCCGTACGCGGCGTCCGACCAGCCGGCGGCGACGTGCGCGAGCTTGAGCGCGGCGCTGCCCGGCCTGCGCACCGCCGAGAAGGACTCCAGGAACCGGCCGTAGCGGCGCAACGCCTCCTCGCCGTCCGCCTCCAGGTCCGCGGGCGTCGGATAGCTCGACAGCAGCATCGCCTCCCGGTCTCTCGTGGCTCCGGCGCTCCTCAACGGCGTGCCGTTGCACCAGGCGCCCTCGGTGGAGGCGCTGAACTCGTCCTCGCGCACGGGGTCGTACACCACGCCGGCGACCAGCTCCCCGCGCGCGGCCACGGCGATCGACACGCAGAAGAACGGCAGCCCGGCGGCGAAGTTGGCGGTGCCGTCGATGGGGTCGATGTACCAGACGAGGTCGCCGGAGCCGGACGTGCCGCCCTCCTCACCGACGATCATGCTCTCGGGCACGCGGGCGGAGATGACCGCGCGGATGGTCTCCTCGGCGGCCCGGTCGTGCTCGGTCACCGGGTCGTGGAAGTCGCGTTTGGTGGACACCTCGGGGCGGGACCTGAAGGCCTTGCGCAGCCGGGGCCCGGCGGCTCTGGCCGCCTCGGTGGCGATGTCCAGCAGGTACGTCACGTCCATCTTCACTCCCAAAGCAGGGGAAAAAGGCTTCATGCCCCACTATGCCCATTTCGCCCTCTTCGGTTGTTTGTCAGGACATTCTGACCTGCGTTAAGCTGATCAGCATGACCGCGAATCTCGCCATCGACCTGGACCGATCCAGTCCCGTGCCGCTCTACTTCCAGGTGGCCGAGCAGATCGCCGAGGCCATCCGGCGAGGGGACCTGGCGCCCGGCTCCCGGCTGGACAACGAGATCCTGCTGGCCGACAAGCTGGGCCTGTCGCGGCCCACGATCCGCCAGGCCATCCAGTATCTCGTGGACAAGGGCCTGCTGGTGCGCAAGCGCGGCGTCGGCACCCAGGTCGTCCACGGGCAGGTCAAGCGCTCGGTGGAGCTGACCAGCCTCTACGACGACCTGCGCAGGGCGGGCCAGGAGCCGGCCACGCAGGTGCTGGCGCTGGAGCCGCGCCCGGCCGAGGAGGAGGTCGCCGGCATCCTGGGCGTGGCGGCGGGCACGGAGGTCCTCTATCTCGAGCGCCTGAGGTTCGCGGCCGGGGAGCCGCTGGCGGTCCTGCACAACTGGCTGCCGATCGGCCTGGCCCAGCTCACCGCCGCCGGGCTGGAGAGCCGCGGCCTGTACGAGCTGCTGCGCGCTGCGGGCGTGCGGATGCGGGTGGCCAACCAGCGGATCGGCGCGCGGGCCGCCACCCAGGCCGAGGCCCGGCTGCTGGCCGAGCGCCGCGGCGCGCCGCTGCTGACCATGGTCCGCACCACGTACGACGACCAGGGCCGGGCCGTCGAGCACGGCTCACACGTCTACCGGGCCTCGCACTACTCCCTCGAGGTCACCCTCATCGAGCGCTGAGGCGGCCCGCCGCTTCAGGTAGAGCGTGGTGCAGATCCCGAACACCACCGCCACCGCGAGCCCCACCCACGAGAAGCCCTTCAGCCACTTCTCGGCGACGAGCCCGAGATAGAAGATCACCGTGGTGGTGCCGCCCGCCCACACGATCCCGCCGAGCACGTTGGCGACGGCGAACTTCCAGTACGGCATCCGCAGCGCCCCCGCCAGCGGCCCGGCCAGGATGCGCAGCAGCGCGATGAAGCGCCCGACGAAGACCGCCCACACCCCGAACCGCTGGAAATACCCTTCGGCCTTGGCGACGTGCCGGGGCCCGAAGTGCTTCGGGAAGCGCCGCCCGAGCCGCTCGAACAGGGGCGCGCCGCCCCTGCGCCCGATCGCGTAGCCCACGGAGTCCCCCAGGATCGCCCCGGCGCTCGCGCACGCGCCGACCCAGAAGGGGTGCACCACGCCCTTGGAGGCCAGGATCGAGGCGCTGACCAGGACGATCTCGCCGGGCAGCGGGATGCCGAGGCTCTCGAAGCCGATCACCAGCGCGACCATGGCGTAGAGCCAGCCGGCCGGGATCGCCTGCAACCATTCGTCGATATGCACGCGCGCAACCCTAGCGCCGTCACATCACCACAAGACCCGCGATCGAGACCTTCCTTCCGCACCGGACGGTCAGCGTTCGCTGTCCAGCATGGACATCTGCGCCTCGGCGTACCGGGAGCCGGCGGCGGCGCCCTCGGGGACGACCGCCTCGATGGCCGCCAGGTCCTCGGCGCTCAGGCTGACGTCCAGGGCGCCCAGGGCCTCGGCCAGCCGCTCGCGCCGCCGCGCCCCGACGAGCGGGACGATCTCCTCGCCCTGGGCCAGCACCCAGGCGATGGCCAGCTGCGCGACCGTGGCCCCCTTGGCCTCGGCGAGGCCCCGCAGCGCCTCCACCAGCGCGAGGTTGTGCGCCAGATTGTCGCCGGAGAAGCGCGGGCTGGCGGCGCGGAAGTCGCCGGCGGTCACCTCGCGGTCCTTGGACCAGTGGCCGCTGAGCAGCCCCCTGGACAGCACCCCGTACGCGGTCACGCTGACGCCCAGCTCGCGGCAGGCCGGCAGGATGTCCCGCTCGATCCCCCTGGACAGCAGCGAGTATTCGAGCTGCACGTCGGCGATCGGGTGGACGGCGTGGGCCCGCCGGATGGTCTCGGCCCCGGCCTCGGACAGCCCGACGTGCCGCACGTGCCCCTTGGCGACCTCCTCGGCGATGGCGCCGACGGTCTCCTCGATCGGCACGGCCGGGTCGACCCGCGCGATGCGGTAGACGTCCACGTGGTCGGTGCCGAGGCGGCGCAGGGTGTAGGCGAGCGAGGTCTTGACGGCCGCGGGCCGGCCGTCGAAGCCGAGCCAGTTGCCGTCGTAGTCGCGCTGCGCCCCGAACTTCACGCTGATCCGCACGTCGTCGCGCGAGCGGCCGTCGAGCGCCTGGCGGATGAGCAGCTCGTTATGACCCATGCCGTAGAAGTCGCCGGTGTCGAGCAGCGTGATGCCGGCGTCGAGGGCGGCGTGGATGGTGGCGATGGACTCGGACGTGTCGGCCGGCCCGTACAAGTCGGACATTCCCATGCAGCCCAGCCCGAGGTCGGACACGACAGGTCCGTCGGTTCCCAGAGTTCTCATATGACCAGTATGCCCATCGCGCTGACAGATTTCAATTTTTGTCAGCGCATGCAAGCCGCTCGAAGTCCGCCCGGGACGCCACGCGGACGAAGTCGAGGTGCGCGTTGGCGGGATCGGCGGCGGCCCGCCGGTAGTGCTCGCGGTAAACGGCGTGCTGCTTCCAGGCGAACCGGATGATCGACTCGTCCTTGTCGAGGAGGAAGCGGAAGGATTCCCTGTTGCCGTTCCACAGCTCGGCGCCGGTGGCCATCCGGCGCAGCGTCCTGACCAGGAGCTGGCGCATGACCGCCGGCCTGGGCAGGTCGATCCAGACCACGGTGTCGGCCCGCGACCACACCAGGTCGCGCACGGCGGAGTAGTTGCCGTCGACCACCCACCCGTCGCCCGCCGTGAACGCCTCGACCTCGGCCCTGAACTCCTCCGGCGGGCGCGGCGTCCACCCCGCCATGTGGAAGACGGAGTCGAGCTCCAGCCACGGCACCCCCAGCCGCCCGGCCAGCGCGGCCGCCAGCGTCGACTTCCCCGACCCGGAGTTCCCCACCACGGATACGCGTCTCACCCGGCACAATCTACTGCCGGGGCGGGCCTGCCAACGGAAGATCATGCGTTTGCGCACGTCAGCCAGGAGGAGCGGTTCGACGGGCTCGTCACATGCTGAGGTCCCCCGTCTCCATGTAGATCTCGCCGGCCACCTCCACCCGGGCGTGGAAACCGTGCTCCCCGGTACGGGAGACGCCCAGGTCGAAGGCCCCCTCCGCCGTGTCGCCCGCCACGAGCCGCCGCCGGGGCGTGTCCGCCCGGCCGAACGTCACCGGCACCGGACGCTCGAAGTCCGCCGGCGGCTCGCCGGTGACGCCGGGCTCGTGGCGCACGGTCCCCGGGACGAGGCGGACGGTGAGGACCTGGTCGAAGTCGGGGCGGGCGGTGATCTCGTGCGCGAGGTGCAGCCCGCCCGCCCGGCCGAAGCACAGGTAGCGCAGCGGTGCCTCGTCGTCGTGACGGGCCGCCGGGTCGAGCCGCCGGAAGAGGAAGACGCGCTTGACGCGCGCCGTGACGTCCTCGGCGATCGGGGTGCCGCCGCGCTCGAAGTGTCCCCGGAAGACGGTGCCCCGCAGCGAGGCCCGCACCGGACCGGCGTCGGGGTCGAGCTCCAGGATGTCGAACGGGTCCGGCACGAACGTGCGCAGGTCGTCGACCTTGCGTACCGCCTCGCGGACGTCGTCGCGGAAGTCGACCTCCATGAGCGCCTGGAAGCGGTGCGCCGGGACGTGGAACATCGGCAGGTGCGAGAAGTAGAGCGGGTCGTCGCCGAAGAGCAGCATTCCATGGACGTCGAACGTCTCGGGCTGGGCGTGGTCGTGCATCGTCGCCTCCGGTTTTCCGCTGGACACCCAGTACAGCCCCGGCGGCGCGACGAACGCCTGAGTACGGGCTACTCAATCGGCCCCCCTGTAATCGGCCCCCCTGTAATCGGCCCCCCTGTAATCGGCGCTGTGTAATCGGCGCTCAAGCCGCGTGCAATCCGCCCCGCGTACAACAGCGGGGAACACGCCTGCGGCGGGCGCGAAGAGAGCGGGGAGAGCGATGGGCACGGGTCTGTGGATGTCGATGGCGATCACGGGGGCGACGATGCTGGTCCTGGCGTGCGTCGGACTGCCGTTCCTGATCGCCTCCTGGAACGGCCGGCAGCTCCTGGCCACCGGCATCGCCGCGCAGGCGGTGATCGAGTCGATGGCCGACACCGGCGTGACGATCAACGGGCAGCCGCTCGTCAGCTTCGTCCTGGGCGTGCGGACGCGGGACGGGCAGGTGCACCGGGTCACGCACCGGCAGTCGCTGCCGCGCCTGCCCATGGGCATGGTCGTGCCCGGCGCGGTGGTGCCGGTCAAGGTGGACCCGCAGCGGCGCGACCGGGTGCGCATCGACTGGGCGTCCTGGCGTCCCACCCCGTACGGCGCGTAGCCGCCGAGAGCCAGACCGACCCGTCCGGTGGTTTCCGGACGGGTTACGTTCTTTTTTCCATCCGGTCCTAACCCTTGGCAACTCACCTCCCAGACACCTAAGGTTCAGTGCAATGCCACACATTACTGGGAAGGTTCATGACGTCCAAGCAGGTCAGGCCCCTGGCCGGCGCCGTACGCACCTCCAAAGGAGCAGTTCGGCCGCTGTCCGGAGCACGCATCACCGGCGGACTGCTGCATGACTGGCAGCGCCGCAACCGCAGGGCCACAATCCCCCACACCATCGAGCAGCTCCGCGCGGCGGGCAACGTCGCCAACCTGAGCCGCCTCCTGGAGGACGCCCCCGCCCCCTACCGGGGCCGGTACCCGTTCCTCGACACCGACCTGTACAAGACCCTCGAAGGTCTGGCGTACGAGCTCGGCGACGGCGACACCTCGGCCAGGGAGTTCTTCGACGAGGTGGTCGGCCTGCTGGAGCGGGTCCAGGCCGGCGACGGCTACCTCAACTCCTTCTTCCAGGACCCGGCGGCTGCCAAGAAGCCCTGGGAGGACCTGACCTGGGGGCACGAGCTGTACAACTTGGGCCACCTCATCCAGGCGGCCGTCGCCGCGAACCGGCGGATGGGCGACGACCGGCTGCTGCGCGTGGCCACGCGCTTCGCCGACCTGGCGGTGGAACGGTTCGCGGAGAGGGGGATCTGCGGCCACCCCGAGGTGGAGATGGCCCTGGTCGAGCTGTTCAGGGAGACGGGCGAGCGCCGCTACCTGACGCTGGCCGCGGCGTTCGTCGACCGCAGGGGCACCGGGCAGATGGAGCACAGCATCTTCCCCGGCGAGTACTTCCAGGACCACGTGCCCTTGCGCGAGCTGCCGTCGGTGACCGGCCACGCGGTGCGGATGGCCTACCTGGCGGCGGGCGCGGCCGACGTCTTCCTGGAGACCGGCGACCGGTCGCTGTTCGAGGCGCTGGAGCGGCTCTGGGACGACATGGTGGCGACCAAGCTGTACGTCACCGGCGGCCTGGGCAGCCGCCACTCCGACGAGGCGATCGGCGACCGGTACGAGCTGCCGTCCGAGCGCGCCTACAGCGAGACCTGCGCGGCCATCGGCGTCATGCAGTGGGCGTGGCGGATGTTCCTGGCCGGCGGCGACGCGAAATACCTCGACGTGTTCGAGCGCGTGCTCTACAACGCCTACGCCGTGGGCCTGTCGGCCGACGGCACGGCGTTCTTCTACGACAACCCGCTGCAGCGCCGCCCCGACCACGCGCAGCGCAGCGGCGCGGAGGCGGGCGGCGAGGCGCTGCGCCGCGCCTGGTTCACCTGCCCGTGCTGCCCGCCCAACATCGTGCGGTGGATGGCCCAGCTCGCCGACTACGTGGCGGCCGAGCGCGACGGCGCCGTGCTGATCGCCGCCTACACGCCGGCCACGATCCGCACGGCCGAGCTGGAGCTGGCGATGGAGACGGCCTACCCGTGGGACGGCGACGTGCGCATCGTCGTCGAGCGGGCGCCGGACGGGCCGTACGGGCTGGTGCTGCGCGTGCCCGGCTGGGCCGGGAACGTGACAGTCACCGTCAACGGCGAGCCCTGCCAGGCGCCGCGCTCCGGCGGCTGGATCACCCTGCACCGTGCGTGGTCGCCGGGCGACGAGGTGCGCCTCACCCTGCCGATGCCGGTCCGGGCGCACGGCTCGCACCCCCACCTGGACGCCACCCGGGGCGCGCTCAGCCTGGCCCGGGGGCCGCTGGTGTACTGCGTCGAGCAGCACGACAGCCCGCAGGCCCCCGTCGACGACCTGCTCGTCGGCGCCCACGACGTTGTCAACGCGCACACCGAGCGCCGTGACGCGGCCGTCGTGCTGCGTCTGGAGGCGGACGCGGCTCCCCCGCCCGCCGCCGAGCTCTACCCCGAGCTCCCTCTGCACGAGGCGCTCCCGGAGACGAGGGTCGCGGCGACCTTCGTCCCGTACTTCCTGTGGGGCAACCGCGGCCCCCAAGCCATGCGGGTCTGGGTCAGGACCCCCTGGACCAACGGAAAGAAGGCATCATGATGAGGAGATCGGCGGCGCTCGCGAGCGTCACCATGACCACCGTGCTGGCGCTCACCGCCTGTGGCGGGGGCGGCGGCGCGGCGGCCCCCGGCACGGGGACGGGCACGGGCGCCTCGGGCGGGCCGGGCGCGCCCGCCGCGACGGGCGGCACCGTGCGCATCCTGGCCAAGGCGGACTTCTCCCATCTGGACCCGGTGCGCGGCTTCGACGGCGGAGTGAACAACTTCTACCGGCTCATCTACCGGGGGCTGACGATGTTCGGCGCGGGTCCGGGCGCCGAGGGCACGAAGATCGTGCCCGACCTGGCCACCGACACGGGCACGCCGTCCGACGGCGGCAAGACGTGGACGTTCACGCTCAAGGACAACCTGTTCTTCGAGGACGGCTCGCCGATCAACAGCGAGTCCGTGAAGTTCGGCTTCTCGCGCACGTTCGACCCGGAGGCCGGGATCGGCTCGCCGTACGGCAAGCTGCTGCTGGACGCGCCGAAGGACTACAAGGGCCCGTACCTGGACGGCGACCTGAAGACGATCGAGACGCCCGATGACAAGACGGTCGTCTTCCACCTGAAGAAGCCCTTCGCCGACTTCCCGAGCGCGCTCGCGCTGGCCAACTTCACCCCCTTCCCCAAGGGCACGGGGGCGGGCGCGGCGTTCGACACCAAGCCGATCGCGAGCGGGCCGTACAAGCTGGAGAGCTACCAGCGCGGCGCCTCGCTGAAGCTGGTGCGCAACCCGCAGTGGAAGCGTGAGACCGACAGCGTGCGGGCGGCCAAGCCGGACGCGTTCGAGTGGACGTTCGGCCTGGACCCGGCCACGATCGACGAGCGCATGCTGGCCGAGCAGGGCACCGACACCGACGCCATCGGCCCGTCGATCCAGGCGGCGACCGTGGCGCGGGTGCAGGCGCCGCAGATCAAGCAGCGCACGCTGTCCGGGCTCAACGGCTGCACCACGTACATGGGCCTGAACACCACCAAGAAGCCCCTCAACGACGTGCGGGTGCGCCAGGCGATCAACTACGCGATCAACAAGGACACCGTGGTCGCCGGCATGGGTGGCGGCGCGCTGGCCGCCAAGGGCACCTCGATCCAGCCGCCCACGGTCGCGGGCCGGGTGGACTACGACCCGTACCCGTACAACCCCGAGGAGGCCAAGAAGCTGCTGGCCGAGGCCGGCCAGGCCGACGGGTTCACCCTGACGCTCGACACCCGCCCGGACCCGAAGATGGCCGCGGTCGCGGTGGCGATCCAGGACGCGCTCAAGCAGGTGAAGATCGACGTCAAGATCAACAACATCGACACCTCCACGTACTACGAGGTCATCGGAACGCCGGCGCAGCAGCACGACGCCGCCGTCACCGGCTGGTGCCCCGACTGGGCCTCCGGCGCGACGTTCCTGCCGCCGCTGTTCGACGGCCGCAACATCACCTCCAAGGGCAACTCCAACCTCGCGCAGATCAACGACAAGGGCATCAACCAGCGGATCGACGAGATCGCCGCGATGACGGACGTGCAGGCGGCCAACGCGGCCTACGGCGAGCTCGACAAGCAGATCATGAAGGAGGCGCCGGTCGTCCCGCTGGCCTACGAGAAGCTCATCCTCCTCGTCGGCTCCAACATCGCCGGCGCCTACCAGTCCAACTCCTTCTCCGGCGGCATCGACCTGATCTCCGTCGGCCTGGCGAAGCCGACGAAGTAGATGGCCGTCGCCGCTTACTCCCCGAGCACGTCGAGGGCACGGGTCACGAGCGCGCTGCTGCGCGACAGGGGCGCGGTGCTGAGCACCGCGTTCCTGTCGCTGATCGTGCTGATGGCGATCTGCGCGCCGCTGATCAGCGCGATCACCGGCCACGGCCCGAACGACTTCGACACCGCCGCCGTCGACACCGACCTGGGCGGGGTGCCGCGCGGGTCGCTCGGCGGCATCAGCGCCGAGCACCTGCTGGGCGTCGAGCCGCAGAACGGCCGCGACATCCTGGCCCGCATCGCCTACGGCGCCCGCGTCTCCCTGCTGATCGCGGTCTCCGCCACGGCGCTGACGACCCTGCTGGGCGTGGTGCTGGGCATGCTGGCCGGGTTCTACCAGGGCTGGGTGGACCAGGTGATCTGCCGGGTCATGGACTTCCTCATGGCCTTCCCCGCGCTCATCTTCATGATCGCGATCCTGTCGTCGCTGCCGCAGGGCAACCGGCCGGTGCTGCTGGTCCTGGTGATCAGCGTGTTCGGCTGGCCGTACCTGGCGCGGGTGGTGCGCGGGCAGACGCTGACGCTGGTGAACAGGGAGTTCGTGGAGGCCGCCCGCGCGTCGGGCGCCTCCACGGGCGCGCTGGTGTTCAAGGAGATCCTGCCGAACCTGCGCAGCTCGCTGATCGTGAT
Organism: Nonomuraea jabiensis; assembly: GCF_014204795.1. GTDB lineage: Bacteria > Actinomycetota > Actinomycetes > Streptosporangiales > Streptosporangiaceae > Nonomuraea > Nonomuraea jabiensis. Next base: position 11,306,272 of record NZ_JACHMB010000001.1, read on the forward strand.
GACCACCCTGGCCGTGCCCGGCTACGTCGGCACCGAGGCGGGGCTGTCGTTCCTGGGCGTCGGCGTCACGCCGCCGACGCCGTCGTGGGGCCAGATGATCTCGAGCTCGGTCGCCTGGTACTCCGTCGATCCGATGTACTTCGCGATCCCCGGCGGGTTCCTGTTCCTCACCGTGCTGTCGCTGACGGTGCTCGGCGACCGGCTGCGGGCCGCCTTCGACGCCGGGGAGGCCTCATGATGGCGCGTTACATCGCCGGGCGGCTCGCCGGGGTGGTGCTGATCCTCTTCCTGGTGTGCCTGTTCACGTTCATCATCTTCTTCACGCTCCAGCCCGACCCGGCGGTGATGATCTGCGGCAAGACGTGCACGCAGGAGCGCATCGACCAGATCCACGCCGTGCTGGGGTTGGACGAGCCGCTGGTGAAGCAGTTCTTCGGCTTCCTCATCGGGATCTTCGCCGGGCGCGACTACGGCGAGGGCGCCAACCTGGTGCACTGCGGCGCCCCCTGCCTGGGCTACAGCTTCCAGACCGGCCAGTCCGTGTGGGACATGGTGGTCGACCGGCTGCCGGTCAGCGCCACGGTCGCGATCGGGGCCGCGGTGCTGTGGCTGCTCATCGGGATCGCCGCCGGGCTGCTGAGCGCGGTCAAGGAGGGCACCTGGTGGGACCGCACCGCCATGGGGCTGGCGCTGGGCGGCTCCAGCGTCCCCAACTACGTGCTGGCGCTGGCGCTGCAGTACGTGCTGGTGGTGCAGCTGCAGGTGCTGCCGTTCCCGCGGGCCGTGGCCTTCGCCGACGATCCGGTGGTGTGGTTCCAGTCGTACCTGATGCCGTGGATCGTGCTGGCCACCGGCTACGCCTGCCTCTACAGCAGGCTCACCCGGGCGAACGTGATCGACACCCTCGCCGAGAACTTCATGCGCACGGCCCGGTCCAAGGGCCTGAGCCCGGCGCTGACCATGCGCAGGCACGCCCTGCGCCCGGCGCTGACCCCCATCGCCACGATCTTCGGCATGGACTTCGCGGCGCTGCTGGGCGGCGCGCTGATCACCGAGACGGTCTTCGGGCTGAACGGGGTCGGCAAGATGGCCGCCGACTCCATCACCAAGAACGACCAGCCGGTGATCATGGCGGTGACGCTGCTGGCGGCGTTCTTCGTGGTGGTCGGCAACGTGGTGATCGACCTCGTCTACACGAGGCTGGACCCGAGAGTGAGGATCACGGCGAAATGAGCGACCTGCTTGTCGTGGAGGACCTCACCGTCACCTTCCCCACCACGCGCGGCCCCGTGGACGTGGTCAAGGGCGTGTCCTTCACCGTCGGACGGGACGAGACGGTCGGGATCGTCGGCGAGTCCGGGTCCGGCAAGTCCATGACCAGCCTGGCCGTCATGGGGCTGCTGCCCAAGGGCGCCAGGACCAGCGGCAGCATCCGGCTGGACGGCGTGGAGCTGCTGGGGCGCCCGGACCGGGAGCTGCGGCGGCTGCGCGGCGACCAGATGTCGATGATCTTCCAGGACCCGCTGTCGTCCCTGAACCCGTACTACACGGTCGGCCTGCAGATCGAGGAGATGTACCGCGCCCACCGCGGCGGCTCCCGCGCGGCGGCGCGCAAGGTCGCGGTCGAGGCGCTGCGGCAGGTGGGCCTGCCCGAACCGGAGCGGCGGGTGGACTACTACCCGCACCAGTTCTCCGGCGGGCAGCGGCAGCGCATCATGATCGCGATGGCTTTGGTGTGCTCGCCCGCGCTGCTGATCGCCGACGAGCCGACCACGGCCCTGGACGTGACCGTGCAGGCGCAGATCCTCAAGCTGCTGGCCGGACTGCGGCAGGAGCGCGGCATGGGCATGGTGTTCATCACGCACGACCTGGCCGTGATCAGCTCGATCGCGACCCGCGTGCTGGTGATGCGCCAGGGCGAGCAGGTCGAGTACGGCACGGCCGAGCAGGTCTTCGCCGAGCCGCGCCACGACTACACCCGGATGCTGCTGGACAGCATCCCGCGCATCGACGACCCAGTAGACGGTGAGGTGAAGGCATGACGCTGCTGCGGGCCAAGGACCTGACCAAGCGGTTCGTCTCGCGCGGCCCGCTGGGCGCCAAGGCCGAGTTCACGGCGGTCGACCGGGTCAGCTTCGAGGTGCGGCTCGGCGAGACGCTGGCCGTGGTCGGCGAGTCCGGCAGCGGCAAGTCGACGACCGCCCGCATGATCGCCAAGCTGATGGACCCGAGCGAGGGCACGCTGGAGTTCGACGGCGAGGACGTCACCCATGCCAAGGGGGCGGCGCTGGCCCGCTTCCGCGCCAACGTCCAGGTCGTCTTCCAGGACCCGTTCTCCTCGCTCAACCCCCGCCACACGGTGGAGCGGATCCTGATGGCGCCGCTGGACTACCAGGGCATCGCCCCCGACGGCGGCCGGCGGGCGCACGCCAAGGAGCTGATGGAGCGGGTCGGGCTGAACCCCGACCACTCCCTGCGCTACCCCGCGCAGTTCTCCGGCGGGCAGGCGCAGCGCATCGGCATCGCCCGCGCGCTGGCCGTCAACCCCAAGCTGGTCATCTGCGACGAGGCCGTCTCCGCGCTGGACGTGTCGGTGCAGGCACAGGTGATCGAGCTGCTGCGGCGGCTGCAGCGCGAGAGCGGCTTCAGCTACGTGTTCATCGCCCACGACCTGGCCGTGGTCCGGCAGATCGCGCAGCGGGTCGCGGTGATGAGCGAGGGGAAGATCGTCGAACTGGGGGACGCCGAACAGGTCTTCGGCGAGCCCCGGCACGATTACACGCGTACGCTGCTGGCGGCCATCCCGCGCATCAACCCGGAGTGGGACCGCCGCAGGAGGGAGAAGCTGTGATCACCGCGACCTACACGATCCCGGGCATGCGGGTACGCGACCACGTCGTGGAGGTGCCGCTCGACTGGTCGGACCCCGAGGCCACGATCAGGGTCTTCGCCAGGGAGCTCGTCGCCCCCACCCGGGACGGCGACGACCTGCCGTGCCTGCTCTACCTGCAGGGCGGGCCCGGCGGCAAGGGGCCGCGTCCCGTCGGCACGTCGGGCTGGCTCGGCAAGGCGCTGGAGACGTACCGGGTGATCCTGCTCGACCAGCGGGGCACGGGCCGCAGCTCGCGGATCGACGGGCGGGTCATGAACGCGCTCGACCCGCAGGAGGGCGCCGACTACCTGGCCCACTTCCGCGCGGACTCGATCGTGGCCGACGCCGAGCACCTGCGCAAGACCGTCTTCGGCGGGCGGCGCTGGTCGACGCTCGGGCAGAGCTACGGCGGCTTCCTGACGATGACGTACCTGTCGCAGGCGCCCGAGGGCCTGAGCGCCTGCTACGTGGCCGGCGGGCTGCCCTCCCTGGACCCCGACGCGTCGGAGGTCTACCGGCGCACCTATCCCCGGGTCGCGGCCAAGAACGCCGAGTTCTACCGCCGCTACCCGCACCACGCCGAGACGGTGTCCCGGCTGGCCGACCGGCTGGCCTACGGCGACGTGCTGCTGCCCGACGGCGACACGCTCACCGTGCGGCGGCTGCAGTCGCTGGGGATCGACTTCGGCATGAAGCCGGGATACGAGCGCATGCACTGGCTGCTCGACGAATCCGCTGAATTGCCGGAGACGTTCCTGCACCAGGTACTGGCCCGCTCCTCCTACGCCGACAACCCGCTGTTCGCCGCGCTGCAGGAGAGCATCTACGGCTCCGGGCCCGGCGCGACCGCCTGGGCGGCGCAGCGCGAGCGCGCCAACCACCCCGCCTTCGCCGAGGACGCCCGGCCGCTGCTGTTCACCGGCGAGATGATCTACCCCTGGATGTTCGCCGAGATCCGCGCGCTGCGCCCCTTCCGCGCCGCCGTCGACCTGCTCGCCGAGCGGGCCGAGTGGCCGGCGCTGTACGACCTGGACCGCCTGGCGGCCAACGAGGTGCCGGTGGCGGCGGCCGTCTACTTCGACGACATGTACGTCGACTCGGGGCTGCAGCTGGACACCGCCTCCCGGGTGGGCAACACGCAGGCCTGGGTCACCAACGAGTACGAGCACGACGGCATCGGCGAGGAGCGCGTCTTCGCCCGCCTGACCGGACTGGTCCGCGACATAGGAGGAGGAATCACCAGTGAGTGACGGCAAACCCCCCAGGCTGACAGAGGTCCCCGCGTTCCGCGAGTTCATCGCCCAGGGCTGGGACGCCCCCGCCCGCACCCCCGACGTCGTGCCGGGGGCGGCCGAGGCGGCCGCCGCGCACCGCGAGCGCCTGGCCACCGCGCTGCCCGGCCGGACCGTGGTGGTCAAGGCGGGCCGGGCGCCGGTACGCAGCAACGACACCGCCTACGACTTCCGCGTGGACAGCGACTTCTACTGGCTCACCGGCTGCGCCGTGGAGAACGCCGTGGCCGTGATCGCGGACGGCGCCGCCACCCTCTACCTGCCGCCGCCCGCCCGCCCCGGCGACCTCGGCTTCTTCGCCGACGCCGCCTACGGGGAGCTGTGGGTGGGCCCGTCACCGTCCCTCGCCGAGTGGTCGGCGGCGCTCGGGGTCGCGGTGCGGCCGCTGTCCGACTTCACGGACACCTCCGAACCGGTGGAGGAGCTCCCCCGGGTGCTGGCCGAGCTACGCATGATCAAGGACGAGTGGGAGATCGGCCAGCTGCGCGAATCCGTGGACCGCACGGTCGAGGGCTTCGCGGCCGTGCTGGCCGAGGTCCCCGCGGCGATCGAGGGGGCGGGCGAGCGGTGGCTGCAGGGCACGTTCGACCGCTACGCCAGGGCGTACGGCAACGGCCCCGGCTACGCCACCATCGTCGGCAGCGGCCCGCACGCCCCCACCCTGCACTGGGTGCGCTGCGACGGGCCCGTCCTGCCGGACCAGCTGCTGCTGCTCGACATGGGCGTGGAGGTCCGCAGCCACTACACCGCCGACGTCACCCGCACCTTCCCCGCCTCCGGCACCTTCTCCCCCGCCCAGCGGCAGGTGCACGACCTGGTGGAGAAGGCGCACCGGGCGGGCCTGGCGGCGGTCGGCCCCGGCCGGCGCTTCACCGACTTCCATTACGCGGCGATGGAGGTCATCGCGCGCGGGCTGGACGACTGGGGGCTGCTGCCGGTCTCGGTGGACGAGGCCCTGTCGGACGCCGGCCAGCACCACCGCCGCTACCTGATCTGCGGCATCGGCCACCACCTGGGCCTGGACGTGCACGACTGCGCCCAGTCCAGCCCGGAGGCCTACCACGGGGCCGCCATGGCACCGGGCATGGTGCTCACCGTCGAGCCTGGCCTGTACTTCCACGCCCACGACCTCACGGTCCCGCCGGAGCTGCGCGGGGTGGGGGTGCGGATCGAGGACGACCTGCTGGTGACGCCGGCCGGCGCGGAGATCCTGTCGGACGCCCTGCCCATCGACGCCTCCGGCCTGGAACGCTGGGCCAAGGAGTCCACCGCCTGACCCCGCGGGTTCTCCCGGCACCACCCCACACGGCGCCGGAAGAACCCGCCCCCACCCCGGCTGCGGGCCCTCCCGGCGGCTCCGGCTGGCGTCCTTGCCGTGCCCACGTCTGGACGCTGGGGGGCCCACCTCCTCGGGCGCGCGCGTTGCGCCGAACCGCACCGCACCACGTCTCGCCGACCCGACGCTTGGAGGGCCTGCTCGCAGGATGGCGCTGAACCGGTCCTGACGGGCGAGCGCGGGGTCAGGCCGAGCCGCCGTAGCGGGCGTAGGCGGGCACGAAGTCACTCCGAGCCGGTGTAGCGGGCCTGGCGGGCGGTGGCGGTGAGGGCCGCCGCCCGGGCCGCTTCCGTGGGTGTGAACGGCAGCTCGGGACGCCGGACCAGCAACGCCCGGTCCGGATTGACGGAGATCACCATCGTGGTGTTGAGCTCGGCCCCCTCGTCCACCGTGTCACCCGGCCGCCGCCACTCCACCTCCGGCACCCGCAGCAGCTCCGCCATCGCCTCCGGCAGCCGGTCCGGGTCCGCGCTCACCCGCTGCGCCAGCACCAGCGCCTGGACGCCGGGGTCGGTGAGGTCCTTGACCTGCGCGGGCACGATCACGACGTCATGCCCGCCCGCCTCCGTCAGCGCCCCGGCCAGCGCCTCCTGCGCCAGCCCCGGCGGCGCCTCGATGACGAACTCGTCCAGCGCGTCACACCCCGCGGGCGTGATCGCGCTGCTGCCGGTCGGCGCGATGTGCAGTGCCAGGATGTTGCAGCCCAGCCGCCCGAACGCCCCCGCCACCGCGGCGAGCCGCCCCGGCCGCTCCACCACCCGCATGCGGATGCGCCACAGCACCATGGCCGCCCCCGCGCCCTCCTCCACGGGCAGCGCGGGGGCCTTGCGTACGGGGCGGTGGCCCAGCCGCTTGTGGACCACCGCCCCCACGATCAACGCCGCCCCCAGCCCGACCATCACCACCGGACCCGGTTCGCGGTGGCCGAGCAGGGTCGCGAGCAGGTGCGCCAGGCCGACCGCGAGGAACAGCGCGGCCAGCTCGACGATCTCTCGCCACCAGGAGCGCCGATTGCCGTTAACCACCTTGGGTGCATCGCTCATGCACCCCAGTGTGTGCGGGGCGTGTTTCGTGATCACGAACGGCGCGGTTGCGGCGGCATTAAACCGCGCTAACCGCATGACCCGTTCGTGACAGGCCCCTTAGACCCGCTCGACCTCGAAGACCAGCGCCGACTCGGCCCGCAGCACGGGAGCGGGCAGCCCCAGCTCGCCCAGGACCGCGCCGCTCAGCCGCACCGGGCCCGCGGTCCACTCCGGCAGCCCGGCCGCGCGGGGCTTGGGGCCCGCGACCCGCACCTCGTACGTCGCCGCCGGGTCGAGCCCCGGCAGCCGCAGCGGCGCGGGCCCGATCGCGACCCTGGAGGTGAGCTGGACGAACGCGAACACCCCGCGCTCCGGCAGCACCACCCCGTGCAGCAGCGCCGACGGGTCCGGGTGGTCGGCCCGCACCACCCGCCCGCCGTGCAGCGTCGGCCGCAGCCGCTTGTGCAGGGCGATCCACTCGGCCAGTTCCTCCAGCTCCGCCTGGCTCACCGAGGTCAGGTCCCACTCCACGCCCATGTGACCGAACAGCGCGGTCGCGGCCCGGAAGGCCAGCGGCAGCGACCGGCCCGTGATGTGGTCCTGCGGCGCGCCGACGTGGCTGCCCATCCGCTCCGGCGGCACGAGCAGCCCGGTCCAGCGCTGGATCGCCTGCCGGTCGAGCGCGTCGTTGCTGTCCGACGTCCACACCCGGTCGGTACGCGCCAGGACGCCGTAGTCGACGCGGGCCCCGCCCGACGAGCACGACTCGATCTCCAGCTCGGGGTGGCGGGCCCGCAGCTCGTCCAGCAGCCGGTACGTGGCCAGCGTCTGCGCGTGCACCCCGGGCACCCCGTCGTGCACCGGCTCGGCGATGTCGCGGTTGTGGTCCCACTTGATGTAGTCGAGCGCGTACTCGCTCACCAGGCTGTCCAGCCGCTCCAGCAGGTAGTCGTACGCCTCGGGCCTGGCCAGGTCGAGCACCTGCTGGTTGCGCTGCGGCGGCGGCATGCGCTCGGACCGTCCGAGGATCCAGTCGGGGTGCGCGCGCAGCAGGTCGGAGTCCGGGTTGACCATCTCCGGCTCGAACCACAGCCCGAACTGCATGCCGAGCTTGCGCACGTGCTCGGCGAGGGGGTTCAGGCCGTCCGGCCAGACGCCCTCGTCGACGTACCAGTCGCCGAGCCCGGCCCGGTCGTCGCGGCGATGGCGGAACCAGCCGTCGTCGAGTACGAACCGCTCGATCCCCGCCGCCGCGGCCTTGTCGGCCAGCTCCAGCAGCCGGTCGAGGCCGTGGTCGAAGTAGGTGGCCTCCCAGTTGTTCAGCGTGACCGGGCGGACCCCCAGCGGGCGGGCGGCGCGCAGGTGGTCGTGCAGCCGCGTGCTCGCCTCGTCCAGCCCGCCGCCCGACCAGGTGAAGTACACCTGCGGCGTGCGGTAGCTCTCCCCCTCGGCCAGCACGATCTCGCCGGGCTCCAGCAGCTCGCCCGCCGCCACCAGCGCCGGCCCCTCGGCCAGGCGCTCGGCGTAGTGGAGGTGGTTGCCGCTCCAGCCCGCGTGCACCCCCCACACCTCGCCGCCGCGGAACCCGAACCCGGCGGTCCCGGCCACCAGCAGCCCCGTGCCGTCGTGCCCGGTCCGGCCGCGCCGGTTCTCGCGCGACCACACGCCGTAACCGAACGCCGTGCGCTGCGGCACCTTCTCCAGCGCCCACCGGCCGGTGAAGTCCAGCAGCTCGCCGGCGCGCGCCGGCACCGGCAGCGCGCAGACCAGCCCCTCCAGCCGGTACGGGGCGGCGGCGGTGTTCGTCAGCGTGTGCCGCATCGTCACCAGGCCGCCGGCGTCCATGGCCAGCTCGGTGACCAGTTCCAGGCCCGCGCGGGCGTCGGAGGCCGCGACGGTGACCGTGCCGCCCCGGCCGGGCGTCGCGTCCGCGTCGAGCCGGTCCAGCGTCCAGCGCACCGGCCAGTGTTCGCCGTCCCGGCCGCCCGACAGGCCCGGCCTGCCGTACCAGTTGTCTCCCTGGGCGGGCAGCAGCGGCGGCGCGGCGGTGAGGGAGGCCAGCGCGGGCGTCAGCTCGTCGCCGGTCGCGGACCCGAGGTCGGCGCCGAAGTGGCGCACGCGCGGCAGGCCGGTGCCCGAGGCGTCCAGCACCAGGGCGGCTCCCGCGGCGGAGAGGATGAGGGGTGACAAGTCGGACTCCTCGTTCAGCTCAGCGTTACGACGCGAACCTACAGGAACAGCACACTTGCCTCGATCATGGGGCGGCCCCTCCGGGGGCAGGAGCCGGAGGGGGTGAAAAGCGTCAGACGGAGATCCGCCCGTCGTGGACGCCGCTCTGCCCTGCGTGCGGCGGGGCGTCAGGCGGGCTCGGGCGTGCTGCCGAGCACGACGCGCAGGTCCGCCTGCGTAGGCGGCTTCGTCCAGGTGAGCCCCGGCCCCCCGGCGGCGATCAGGCGCGGCGCGACCTCGCGCAGCAACTCCCCGGCCGCGGCCTCGGGCTGCTTCTCCCTGGCCTCCCGGTACTGCTCGAGCACCCTGGCCAGGTCGAGCATCATCGTGTTGGTCTCACGCACGGTGACCTGCAACGCTCCAATGGCCGGGTCGGCCGACCAGGGGCACTCGCCGGACACGGCCTCGCGCACCGCCTCGGCGAAGGCGGCCCGGTCCATGCCGTCCACCTCGCCGTCCAGCCAGTCCTCGCGCAGGTTCAGCACCCCCGGCCGCTCCACCGCCCCGAGGTGCGCGATCAGGGCCACCACCGTGCCCTGCGGATCGTGCAGCGCGGCGTCCCCCCTGGCCGCGAAGGCGTCGGCGAGCAGGTGCAGCGAGATCAGCCGGGGCGGCTCGTACGTCGTGAGCACCCCCTGCCTGCCGCGCGCCCGCAGCGGGTAGGCCCGCAGACCCTCCATGAACGCGGGCTCGACCTCCGCCGGGATCCCGAGGTCCATGTCCGCCTCGACCGTGGTGCCGGCGTCACCGGCGTCACGGCCGGCCGGGTCACGCCGGAACCACCAGACCATCGCCCCCACGACAATGGCGGCCAGCACTACCACTGCGATCCACACGATGTTGTTTGCTTTCCCCTCGTACCTGACAGCGGTAGCAGCGTAGTGTGCTCCGACCGGATGAATACGCAAATTTCTGCAAATGCGGCTAAGCGCACCCGCGGATCGTGTATGCCCTGGCGGCTGACAGAATTGGAAAGGTGACAGATGGCATCCTGACACCGGACCAGATCCTCGCCGCGGCCCAGGACGTCCTGCGCCGTTACGGTCCGGCCAAGGCCACGGTCGTCGACGTCGCCCGCGCGCTCGGCGTCAGCCACGGCAGCGTCTACCGGCACTTCCCCAGCAAGACGGCCCTGCGCGAGGCCGTGACCCAGCGCTGGCTCGACCAGTCGCACGCGGAGCTGGCCACCGTGCTGGCCTCCGACGCCCCGGCCGGCGTGCGGCTGCGCGAATGGCTGGGCGCGCTGTTCCGCTCCAAGCGCAAGCGGGCGCTGGACGACCCCGAGCTGTTCGCCACCTACGTGGCCCTGGTGACCGAGTCCAGCCAGGTCGTCGAGGGACACGTCGCCGACCTGGTCGGCCAGATCCGGCAGATCGTGGACGCCGGGCTCGAGCGGGGCGAGTTCGCCGCCCCAGACCCCGCCGCCACGGCCCGCGCCGTCTTCGACGCGGCGATACGCTTCCACAACCCGGCGCACGCCGCCGAATGGAGCCGGCCGGGCATCGAGGATGACTTCACCGCTCTGTGTGATCTCATCCTTCTCGGGCTCGAAGTCCGCTGATGGTGTGGTGTTTTTACATCTGGTAACCGGAATTGTTGTCCTGGCGGATTAGCTCTCTCCACCTGCATCTCCGTTCAGCCCTGAACAGACATGTAGACTCGGAGCCGAACGCTGTCGCTCTCAGTGACGCCACGGGCCGGCCCGCGCCACCGGTAGGAGGTTCCCGGCCCTGACAGAGCGCGGAGCCGCTTCATGGAGCCACTCCAGCTGACCACCACCCGCCGCAACGGGACCCTGACCGTCAGCGTGTCCGGCGAGCTCGACATCGCCACCACCGAACGCCTGCGCGCCCACCTGCTCGACCTGCTGCAGGAGGCGGGACGCGCCCCGCACAAGCAGGTCGCGCTGGTCATCGAGATGAGCCGGCTGACCTTCATCGACGCCGCCGGGCTCGGCATCCTCGTCAGCGCCCGCAACCACGCCCAGGCCCAGCAGGTTCCGCTGCGCCTCACGGGCGTCCCGCCGGCCGTCCGGCGGCTGCTGCGCATCACCGGCCTGGAGGCGCGCCTCACCTGAACGCCCGCCACCTGTAGGTTGTCAGGCGTGATTCAGGTTCCCGATCAGATACCCCTGAAGCTGGAGGACGGGTTCGAACGCGTCAGGCGGGAGCTCGACCTGCCGGACGACTTCCCCCGCGCCGTGCTCGACGAGGCCGCGTGGGTGGCGCGGGTGCCGCGGCTCGACGCCGAGGACCTGTCCGACGTGCCGTTCGTCACCATCGACCCGCCCGGCTCGATGGACCTCGACCAGGCCGTGCATCTGGAGCGGCTGCGCGCCGGCTACCGCGTCTGGTACGCGATCGCCGACGTCGGCGCGTTCGTCCGGCCGGGCGGCCCCATCGACGCCGAGGCCCGCACCAGGGGCGAGACCGTCTACCTGCCCGCGGGCAAGGTGCCGCTGCACCCCAAGGTCCTGTCGGAGGACGCGGCCAGCCTGCTGCCCGGCGCCCTGCGGCCGGCCGCGGTCTGGCGCATCGACCTCGACGCCGACGGCCGCACGGTCGGCGCCGACGTGCAGCGCGCGCTCGTGCGCAGCCGCGAGCGCCTCGACTACGCCTATGTGCAGGCGGCCGTCGACACCGGCACCGCCGACGCCGTCCTGGGGCTGCTGGCCGAGATCGGCCGCCTGCGCCTGGCCCTCGAACGCGAGCGCGGCGGCGTCACCCTGCCCACCCCCGAGCAGGAGGTGGTCTCCGACGGCGACGGCGCCTACCGGCTGGAGTTCCGGCTGCCGCTGCCCGCCGAGGCGTGGAACGCGCAGATCTCCCTGCTGACCGGCATGGCCGCGGCCTCGATGATGCTCGACGCCGAGATCGGCATCCTGCGCGTGCTGCCCCGGCCGCACGCCGACGACCTGGCCAAGGTCCGCCGGGTGGCCCAGGCGCTGGACGTCCCCTGGCCCGACGGGGCCGCCTACGGCGCCGTGGTGCACGACCTGGATCCGCAGAACCCGCAGCAGGCGGCGTTCCTGCACGAGTCGAAGGTGCTGCTGCGCGGCGCGGGCTACGTGGCCTTCGACGGCGCGCCGCCCAAGCTGGCCGAGCACGCGGCGGTGGCGGCGCCGTACGCGCACGTCACGGCTCCGCTGCGGCGCCTGGTCGACCGGTACGCGACCGAGGTGTGCCTGGCGGTCGCGGCGGGCGTGCCGGTGCCGTCCGACATCCGGGCGGGCCTGGCGGCCCTGCCCGCCATCATGAGCTCGACCGGGCGGCGCGCCGGGGCGGTGGAGCGGGCGTCCGTGGACCTGGTGGAGGCGTTCCTGCTGCGGGAGCGGATCGGGCAGGCGTTCGACGCGGTGGTGATCGACGTGGACGAGCGCCGCGGGGGCGGGCAGGTGCAGCTCGTCGACCCGGCCGTGATCGCGCGCTGCGACGGCCCGCTCCCCCTCGGCGAGCGGGTCACGGTACGCCTGACGCAGGCGGACCCGGCCACCCGCGAGGTCCGCTTCACCCTGGCGACGTGAACCTCGGGCGACTGCGGGGCCGCGCGCGGCCCCGCACCGGGCGTCACTTCTTCAGCGGACTCCATCCCGCGCCCACGCCCATGAGGTGGAGCGCGACGCAGAGCAGCCCGGCGGTACCGAGCGTGGCGACCGTGACCACGCTGCCGACCGCGAGGCCGGCGATCTCGAAGACGAGGGCGAGCACGAACAGCAGGGCGGCGACAAGGGCGAACATGTGATGGCTACCTCCGAACGGGGCCGGCCGGACGCCGCGCATCCGAGGGGGCTGGCCTCGGCGAGTGCGTCCGAGGATGTCTCTGACATGGGGATTTCCAGCACGATCGGCCGAAAAACTGCCCCGAAGGTGACGTTGCGTGAACGAACGACGACACCGATTTGACCGGCCGGTCAGTCTCCCGGCATGGGGCTCAGACCCCTTTCACCCGCATGCCGTCGCAGACCACATCAGCCATCCGTACGGCCGCCCCTCTGGCCCGGGCCCTGCGCTCGGCCACCAGGCACCCGCGCAGCAGATCCAGCACGTCCTCCCCCGCCAGATCCCCGCGCGCCGCCCCGGCCCGCTGCGCCCTGACCAGTAATCGGGCGACGGCCCTGCCGAGATCGTCCTGCAACGAGACCTTCATCCCGGCCCCGCTGTCGAGCATGTCGCACAGCGCCTGGCTCTCCGACGCCTGCTCGACCACCTTGGCGAACCAGGCGAAGAACGCCTTCCCGGGATCCTCCGCCGTGGCCAGCGCGCGGGCGTCGGCCACGAACCGCTCGATCCGCCCCAGCAGCACCGCCTCGAACAGCGCCTCCTTGGTCGGGAAGTGCCGGTAGACGGTGCCCACCCCGAACCCGGCCCGCCGCGCGATCTCGTCGAAGGAGATCGTCAGGCCGTCACTGGCCAGGGCCTCCTGCGCGATCTGCAGCACCCGCTCCCGGTTCCGCCGGGCGTCGGCCCGCAGCGGCCGGGCCGAGCTGTGGTCGTCGCCCATGAACGAACCTGCCTTCAACAACCGGAGGGATCTCTCCGATTCTATCGACCACCCCTCGGCCCCGCGCCAGCCGTGGTCAGCCGGCGTGGCGCTCGGTGACGATGTGGTCGCCAATGCCGGGGGCCGCTCCCCCTGCTGCCCGGCGCGCCCGGCTGCGCGACCCTCATCACCAGCCGCCCCCGCCTGACCACGCTGGTGACCGCACACGCCGTCGACCTGCCGATGATGCCCCACGAGCAGGCGCTCGACCTCCTGCACAACCTCTGTGCTCAACCCCGTACAGGTGAACGTGCTCAGTTGGTGATGCGCTGACCACGGGCTCTCGTCAGTCCGCAATGGACGGTCGACGGCGTCGGTCGGCAGGGCACTTCTCATGCCACCTTGATGACAACCTCGGCGGTGTAGTCGATGAACCGCACCCCGATGGCTTCGGCGTGCTCGCGCTTGGCGGTACTCCCGGTGCCGATCACACGCAGCTCGCGCCCGATGGCCAGCCGGGCGACGGCGAGGCCGACCCCGCCTCCGACCCCGTTGACCAGGACCGTGGCACCGGCCGGGAGGCCGAGCTGGTCGAGCGCATCCACCGCGGTCGTCCCGGCCACTGGCAGCGTTGCCGCCACGGTCGCGGACAGACCCGCCGGGATGCGGGCGGTGTTCGGCGCGGACAGCACCGTCGTCTCGGCGTAGGTGCCGCCACCGGCGCGCGCGAAGCCGAAGACCGCGTCACCCACCTCGAGCCCGTCAACGTCCTCGCCCCGGGCGAGAACGGTTCCCGCTGCCTCCATGCCCAGCACTCGGGGGAACGGACGTCCGCCGTCGAGCCCGGGGACCAGACCCGAGCGCAGGTCGTCGATGTCAAGGGCGACGAGCTCGTGGACGCGGGTGCCGGTGTAGAACGTGGTGTAGCTCATGGCGCGGTCGCGGGGCGGGGACAGTTAGATCTCGCAGAAGGCGGACCCGGGTGCGCGGCTCGAGCGCCCGCGGAGCGAGGTTGGGCAGTTTGATCCGTTCGGCTGCCGCGGGACCGATGCCGAGGCGGCGGTTGAGATCGTCGACTGCGGTCAGGTGCGCGTTGACGGCGGTGGGCTTGCGCACCCGGGAGAGGTAGTTGCTGACGGTTTCGCCGTCGGGCGGAGAGCCAGGCTTGGTGAGGTCGCTTCGTACGCAAGATCCAACGCGCCACAGTCTCCCCCTCCATCCCCACGGACCATCTCTTGCGTTTACGCAAAGTTCAGTACATACTGAATTTTATAGACGATTGAGATAGGTGGAGGGAATGACAGACGATCGGGAGCGAATCCTGGAGTGGGTGGAGCGGGCGGCGGTGTTCTGCACGGATGAGTACGCCGTGCCGCCCATCGCCGGCCGCGTGCTGGCCTGGTTGATGATCTGCGATCCGCCGGAGCAGTCGGCGGGCCAGATCGCCGAGGCGATCGGCGCGAGCAGGGCGTCGCTGGCCACCAGCATGCGCCTGCTCATCGACGCCGGATTCGTGCGCCGCCGCACCCGTCCGGGGCAGAAGACTCACTACTACCGGGTGGACGACGACGCCTGGGAACGGGTCGTCCGGCGCAGGGTCGCGGGCCTGGCCGCGTTCCGTGAGATCACCGCGGCGGGCATGGAGCTGACCGGCTCCGATCCGGTGCGCACCGGGCGGCTGCGCGCGGCGCACAACGTCTTCGACTGGATGGACAAGGCCTTCGCGAGCATGCCCGGGCCGCAGCACGAGGGAGATGCCGATGAGGCGTGAGCAGGGCCGCAGCGCGATCGTGGCCGGGGCCGGGATCGGCGGGCTGGCCGCGGCCGTCGGCCTGCTGCGCGGCGGATGGGACGTGACCGTGCTGGAGCAGGCCCGGGAGCTGGGAGAGGTGGGCGCCGGCTGGTCGTTCGCGCCGAACGCGTTGCGCGCGGCCGACGCCCTGGGCGTCGGCGAGGAGTTCCGGGCGTGCTCGGTGCCCACCGAGGCGGGCGCCACGATGCGGCTGCCGGACGGGACCTATCTGATGCGGTTCCAGCCGGACGCCGACCCGGCGCTGCTCGCCAACCACCGTGCCGACCTGCAGCGCGTGCTGGCCCGGCACGTGCCGGCAGAGCAGATCCGTACCAGCGCTGCGGTGACCGGCGTCCGCCAGGACGGCGACGGCGTCACCGTCACCTGCCGGGACGGCGGCGAGGTGCGGGCCGATCTGCTGGTCGGGGCGGACGGCATCCACAGCACCGTACGCCGCCGCGTCTGGCCGGACGCGCCCGAGCCCGTCTTCCAGCGCATCCTGTGCTGGCGTGGGGTGACAGAGCCAGGCGCGGTCGGGCCGGTGAGCGGGTTTCAGACCTGGGGCCGCGGCGCCCGGTTCGGCGCGCACCCGTTGATCGGCGAGCGGGTGTTCTGGTTCCTCACCGTCCGCCAGGAGCAGCCGGGCCTGCGCTTCGACGACGATCTCGGCGAGGTCTCGGCCAGGACGCGCGGCTGGCACGACCCCATCGCGGCGCTGCTGGCCGCCACGCCGCCCGAAGCGGTGCTGTGCCACGACATCTACGACCTGGACCCGCTGCCCTCCTACGCCAAGGGCCGCATCGCACTGCTCGGCGACGCCGCCCACGCGATGACCCCCTTCCTGGCCCAAGGCGCCTGCCAGGCACTGGAGGACGCCGTCGTACTCGCAGCCGAGGCAGCCCGGACGAGCTCCGTCCCACAGGCCCTGAACCGCTACGACCAGGCCCGCCGCCCCCGCACCCAGCAGGTGCAGCGCATGGCCAGGACCGACCCCAAGCTCAGCCTGTCCACCAGCGGTGCCACCTACCGGCTCATGACCACGATGACCCGCCTGGCCTCCTCCGGCGTGGCCCGCCGCAAGAGCGCCCGGCTCTGGGACTGGACCCCACCCCCTCTCTCCACAGAAGGCACACGATGACGATCGAGCACATCAGGTTCCGCAGCGGCGACGTACACTGCGCGGCCGACCTCTACCTGCCGCAGGAAGCCGACGGGCCGGTGCCCGGCGTGGTGATGGGGCACAGCGTCCACATGGTCAAGGAGGCACTGGCGCCCGGCGCCGCCTACCTGGTCCGTGCCGGTTTCGCCGTCCTCGCCATCGACTACCGCACCATCGGCGCCAGTGAGGGCCACCCGCGCGGCCAGGTCTTCCCGCACCGCTACGTCGACGACGTCCGCAACGCCATCACCTACCTGCAAGGCCGACCCGAGGTCGACGCGGCCAGGATCGGGTTGTGGGGGCACAGCCTGGGCGCCACCGTGGCGATCCAGGCGGCCGCGATCGACCGCCGAGTCGCATGCGTCGCCTGCCAGAACCCCAGCATGTTCAATGGCTGGCGCGCGATGGAGAAGGCCCGCGGCCGGGCCGGCGTCCAAGCGATCCTCGATGTCGTCGATCAGGACCTGCGGCAACGCCAGGAGACGGGGAAGGGGATGCGCATGCCGCTGCTCGGCACCGGCGATCCGCACATCGTGGACTACCTGCAGCTGGCCAAGGAGGTCTACCCTACGTTCGACGACGAGGTGGAGGCCGAGTCGCTGGCCCAGGTGCTGCTCTGGGTGCCGGAGGCGTTCATTGAGCGCGTCGCCCCCCGGCCACTCCTCATGGTCACCGGGCGCGAGGATCTCACCCACGACATCGACGAGGTCCTGGCCGCCTACGACCAAGCCCGCGAACCGAAACGCCTGGAGATCCTGCCATATGACGAACGCGGCCTGTCCGTAGAACCCGGACTCGGCCAAGCGATGAGCCTCGCGGCCGAGTGGTTCCACCGACACCTGATCGAGGCAGAGCCGTTCGTCCCCTCCCCACCGGCCAGCGAGGTACGCGCCAAGGGCTTGCGCCCCGAATTCACTTCTCAGTAATCGGGGGGTCGGTGCACAGGCGTTCGCGTTGCTCCTGGTCAGAGCACGACCGGATGGCTCCGGGCTCGAACACAGCGGGGATGGCGAGCTGCCGAAGGGGTGGGCGGCAGCGGCGGATCCCGCGATACGGGCGTGAAGCGGGAACGACGCCGAGGGCTGCCGCATGATCTTTCGCAGGAAGAAGCCGGAACCGCAGAGCCTTGCCGCCAACGGGCCGGCCAGTGTCGTCGCGACCAACGCCACCGACGTGAGCACCAGCGTCCACTATGGCCTCGCTCCTGGCTCCGTCCGAGCGGCGGGTGACGTCCGCGGACCCGAACGCCTGGTCCGGCTTCCCTTCCACCTGCGGACCTTCGTCGGCCGCACGACCGAACTCACCTTGCTCGACCAGGCGCTCGTTGGGCCCGGAAGCGCGGTCATCTACGCCGCACACGGCCTCGACGGCATCGGCAAGAGCGCCTTGGCCGCCCACTGGGCTGACCGGCGGCGTACCGACCATGGCGTCATCTGGTGGATCACCGCCGACTCTCCCGCCGCCCTGCGCACGGGCCTCGCCGACCTGGCCGTCGCCCCCCAGCCCGACGAGGCCCTCGAGTTACTCCGCCGTGTCTCCGACGCCACCGACCTGACTGGCGCCGCCGATTTGTGCGCCGACCTGGACTACCTGCCCCTGGCCATTGAACAGGTCGGTGCCTACCTGCTGCACACCGGCCTAAGCCCCGCGGAATCCCTGCGGCTCCTCGACACCTCTGACCCCATCGACAGCGACGTCGAACATGCTGTCACCCGCCTGTGGCACATCACCCTCGACCGTCTCACCCCCGAAGCCGCCCGCCTCCTGCGCCTCCTCGCCTGGTCCCGAAGAAATCCCCCGCTCGCTCCTCACCCCGCTCCTGCCGGAACCCGCTCTCGCCTCCGCCCTGGACACCTTCGCCGACTACCGCCTGATCTCCCTCGCGGACGACACCATCTCGGTACACCGGCGGGTGCAGTCCCTCGCCCGCACTCCCGGCCCCCGCCGCAGCCCCCAAGAGATCACCCAAGCCCGCGCCCAAGCGGTCGACCTCCTGCGCGAAGCGATGGAACCTCTCGTGGGCGGCCCTCAAGCCTTCCGCCTCATGAATCCGTTCATCCCCCACGCTGAGGTCCTCCTCGACCACATCCCCCCGAGGATGACACCTCCGACATGGTGCTCTTACTCGGCATCGTCGGCTCCCAATTCCTCGTCTGGAACCGGTATGAAAAGGCGGTCGTCCTCTTCGAGCGCGCCCTGGCGGCCGGACGCACATGGACGAATCAGCCCCGCGAGGTCATGTTCCAGCTGGAGAACAACCTGGCCGTCGCCCATGGCTGCATGGGCGACCATGAAACCGCTCTCGCGCTCCTGCGAGAGCGCATCGCCAACTACACCACCGAACTCGGCGCCGACGCCCCGCTCACCGCCGAGGCACGGTTGAACCTCGCCGACGCTCTCCAGGCCGCACAACGGTCCAGTGAAGCCGCCACCCTCCTTGAGGAGATCATCGCCGAGGCCACACCGGTCCTCGGTGCCGACCATCGCCTGCTCCAGCAGACCACCGCAAGGCTCACCCAACTCCGTATCCAGACAGCGGGATCATCCGCGATCCCGCTGCTTGAAGACGTCTATAACAGCCACCTCCGCGACCACGGCATCGACGACGTCCAAACCAGCACCGCCCGCGTCCGGCTCATCGAGGCGTACATGGAAGAACGGGACTACACCCGCGCGATCCCGCTCCTGGAACAAGAGCACGCCCACAAGGCCGACCGCTTCGGCCTCGACCACGACAGTGCCATCACCGTGCGCTCCCAGCTCGTCCTGGCCTGCGTCTCCACCGGGGACACCGAACGCCTCCGGCCCCTGGGCACCCGGATCGGTCTCGACCTGGACCTCACCCTCGGCCCAGACCGCCCCTCCGCCCGATCCCTCCGCGACGCCCTCCCGTTCTTGCTGGACGGGGCATGACCCCTGCGGTGGTCCGGACGGCGAAAGCGGGCGCCACGCTCGCCGTCGCGGCGACCGTGAACGTGGCCACTTCCCTGATCACTGACGACCTCACCGCGGGTTGGCTGGCGGCCGGCGTTACCACGCGGGTCGAGACCTCCACGGCATCGCCCCACCACGGCCCCGAACCCGGACCGGGCATCAGCGCACCGGGACGCGGCGCCCTCGCCGCGGGTGGCGACATCGACCAGGCCCACACCGAAGGCCGGGAACCCGGCCCTTGACGGCCCTCCCCTGCGTACGGGCCCTTTCAGGCGTGTTCGTAGGGCTGTGAGGGAGAGCTGGTGAAGGGGGAAGAGAGACGGCAGGACCCGGTGCGGCGGCAGCAGCTCTACGATCCAGCGAGCGAGCTCGAAGAATCATCCCCGATCTTGTCACTGATGGTGAACAGAGCAGCATTCGGTATCAATCGTGGGGTTGCTGTTCAGCTGACCTGGCCGGACTCAATCGCGTGTACCTGGTGACAGCAGTCTTACCGACACCCGTTTCACCCGGCGCCTTCCCCGCATCACCTGACGCGCTGCCCTGGGCCGCGCTGCCGTCAGAGGTGTTGCCATGGGCGGTGCTGCGGTCGGCGGCGGATGGGCTCGCGGCCTCTGGTGTGTCAATCGCGAGTGGGCCAGGCCGAGGCGTGCGTCAGGTCGCTGTAAGGGGGGAACAGATCCACCAGCTGGGTGACCGTGAGCAGCCGGGCCAGGCTGCCCTGCACGCCGATCAGCCGCAGCGCCCCGCCACGTTTCTCGGCCCGGCGCTGGGCCTCGATGAGGACCCACAGGCCATGGGAGTCACAAAACTCCAGCTGCGCGGTATCGACCACGATGCGCGGCCGGGATGCGGTCAACAGCTCATCCAGCGCGTGCAGCAGGGTGAGGTGGGTCTGGTGATCCAGCTCTCCCGCCAACCCCAGGAGGGCGAAGCGGGGACGCTGCTTGATAGTGATCGTTAACTGTGTCATGCCTTTCGGATGGGGGTCGACTCGGGACAGGAAGCCTGTCCCGTGCTGCGGCGATGGACACCTGGCCCGGCCGCCGTAGCCACTTCAGCGATTCCCTCTACCCCGCTCTTCGGCGGCTAAATATCGACTCACACGCTGCCTTGCCGATCGGGCGCGTTCCTGGCGCTCGAAGCCTGGCGCGGCCGGCGTCCGCCGCCACAGGTCTCAGGGCGTATCCCGGCGCGGCGCCTCCGTCTCGACGCCGTGAGCCCGAGCTTGCCGGTCTTGCCCGGCCGCCAGGCGGTGTAGCCGCTCCAGCTGCCGGCGGAGCGCCGACACGGCAGCACTGGTCTGGGCCGGCAGCAAAGAGGCTGCCTGATCCATGCGCTCAGCCGCCGCTGCCGCGTCGTCGTCGGGAACGTCGTCGGCACGCCCTTGGGCCGGTGCACCCCATCGACGGGACGGGGTCTTCGCGCCCGCGTCTGCTCGCGGCCCGGGCCGCCTCCTCAGGCTCCAGACGCTCGGCGCGCTCGCGCAGCGCCGGCACCTGCCTGCGTGCGCCCACCCACAGGGTCATCTTGTCCCCCGACCTCCCCGACCCCAGCCCCTGCGACCAAAATCGTTAGTCAGCAGGCTCTTACAGAGGTGGGACGATTCCGCTGGCCACCAGCTGCGTTCACAAATAACAGGCGGAAGTAACCCGCGAAGCCGAGCTCGCCGCAACCGTCCTGACACCTGGTCTTCTGCCGATGAAAATTTCACGAATGGTCCAGGG
This sequence comes from Nonomuraea jabiensis, assembly GCF_014204795.1. Classification (GTDB taxonomy): domain Bacteria; phylum Actinomycetota; class Actinomycetes; order Streptosporangiales; family Streptosporangiaceae; genus Nonomuraea; species Nonomuraea jabiensis. The sequence continues at coordinate 11,327,117 of NZ_JACHMB010000001.1, forward strand.
GAATCGCCGGTCATCCCCACGATCCGAAGCCGGGTTGCGCGGCATCGCTAGTCCCCCTTGACGCCATACATTGGACGTCATACGTTTCGGCGAACCTATTCCTTGTCGGATGCCTTGTCGCGTTGACGAACCACATCGTTTCCTCAGGTCCGGAGTCGACGTTCTACCGCATGCCCCACATCACGGTGTTTCGTCGAACGGCGACTGGTACGGGGCGATGAACCAGCCATGGCGGCACGGGCGGCATTAGGTAAAACCATCACCCACCTCGCCATCAGGAGTTTCGATGAGCACGCCGATGAACCGTCGACACTTCATCGCCACCACTGTGGCCACCGCCGGCGCTGCCGGGCTGCCTCCGGCAATCTTCGATGGCCGAGCGGCTGCTGCCGTGCCGCCGCAGCTGACGCTGCCGCAACGCGGCATCTACGATACGGCCGCCGCGGCAGGTTGGACCGATGCCTTCCTGACCGGCAACGGTGAGTACGGGGCCATGCTCTACGGTGCGCCCAGCCTGGAGAAGGTGGTCTTCACCCATCATCGGTTCGTGATGCCCAACGGCACCCGTAACGTGACTCCGCCGGTGCTGTCGGGCCGATTGGCGGGGGTCAGGGACAAGGCGCTTGCCGGCGACTTCAGCGGTGCCACCAGTGACTTCACCTCCGGCTGGTCGTTGCGCTGGACCCAGACCTTCCATCCGGGCTATGAGCTGCAGATCAGCACCCCAGAAATGACGACGGTCAACAACTACGCCCGGATCACCGATTTCAGGACCGGTGAGGTCACCTCGACGTGGACCGACGGTTACGGTACGTGGAGCCGCCGGGCTTTCGCGTCCCGAGCCGACGGGGTCATCGTCCACGAGCTCACTCCCGCGCCGGGCCGGACGATCGACACCACGCTCGGCGTCAACACGGTCCTGAGCGGCGTGCCGGGGTCCGTCGGTTTCACCACCCTGGCCACGGTCGGCAACGGTGACGGCTACCTGAACCTGCGGGGCAGATACCCCGCCGGGCAGGGGGCGTTCGGCTATGAGGGCGTCACCCGGGTGATCGCGACCGGCGGTTCGGTACGGGTGAGCGGGTCGGCCATCGTGGTGGCCTCGGCGACCAAGCTCGTGCTGCTGACCAAACTCGACCGCTACGAGTCGTCCACCGCGTGGGACGCGAAACCGCTGCACACGGCGCTGGCCGCGCTGAGCGCCGACTACACGGGCTTGCTCACGCGGCATACTGCCCTGCACACCGCGCTGTACGACCGTTCACGCCTCGACCTGAACGTCAGCGCCGCCGATCGGCAATTGTCGACCAGCGAGTTGATCGCGCGGCAGAATGCCAACCGCAATGTCATCGACCTCGCGTTGTTGGAGCGGATGTACGACTCCGGCCGTTACCTGTTCCTCAGTTCCAGCGGCATCCTGCCGCCGCGGCTGACCGGCCTGTGGACGGGCGCCTGGGACGCGGCATGGGCCGGCGACTTCACCACCGACGCCAACGTCAACTTCCAGGTCGCAGGCGGCAACATCCTGTCCCTCACCGAAGCCATGGACGGCTACTTCAACCTGATTCTCGGCCAGATCAACGACTGGCGCACCAACGCCAGAAACCTCTACGGCGCTCGCGGCCTGCTCGCTCCCTCCCGGACCGACGGCGAGTACGGCAAGATGCTGCACTTCGACGGCGGGTTCCCCGGGCACACCTGGATTGGCGGCGCCGACTGGCTGCTCTATCCACTGCTCGAGTACTACCAGGTCACCGGTGACGCCACCTTCTATCGCACCAAGCTCGCTCCGGTCCTGATCGAGCTCGCGTCGTTCTACGAGGACTTCCTCACCCGCACCGACGCCAACGGCAAGGTCATCTTCGTGCCGTGCTTCTCCATGGAGAACAGCCCCGGCAACACGGGCAGGCAGTTGTCGATCAATGCGACCGGCGAGATCGCCGCGGGCAAGCACGCGCTGCAGGCCGCCATCGAGGCTGCCAACTTCCTCGGGACCGAGCAGGGCCCAGGCCAAGGCGTGCAACGCTGGACCGCCTTGCTGGCCAAGATACCCGATTACCGGATCAACGGCGACGGGGCGCTCGCGGAATGGTCGTGGCCCAGCCTGAGCGACCGATACAACCACCGTCACGTACAGCACATGTACCCGCTCTGGCCGCTGCACGAGATCAACCCCGAAGACAAACCCGACCTGATCCGCTACGCGAGCCGCGCCCTGGATCTGCGAGGGGACGAGGCAGGGGAGGCTCACGGCGCCATCCACCGCAGCCTCGCCCGAGCCCGGCTCAAGGACGGCGTCGGCGTGTACACCAACGTGCGGAAGATTCTGGGCAACAACATGATCTTCCGGTCGTTGATGACCTCGCACAACCCGAACCTGGCGATCTACAACGCCGATGCCGCCAATTCGCTGCCCGCGATTCTCGCCGAGGCATTGATCTACACGAGGCCCGGCATCCTGGAGTTGCTGCCCGCCCTGCCCGATCAGTTCGCCAAGGGCACGATCACCGGCGTGCGCGGCCGCAACCGCATCCGGATCGAGTCCCTCACATGGGACCTCGGCGCCCGGACCGTCACCGCCACCGTCGTCTCCGACATCACCCAGACCGTAACGCTCATCTCCCGGCGCGGAATCGCTTCCGTTTCCACCGGTGCGAGCGTCGCCGCCTCGCCGTTGGGCAGCTACGCCAGGCAGGTGTCGCTCACCGCAGGTACGACTACCCGGATCACCGTCGAGTTGGGCGCCGGCGGCCCGTCCACCGGCGTCGTCCGCCTGGTCAACCGCAACAGCGGTAAGGTGCTTGACGTCTCGGGCGCCTCCACCGCCGACGGCGCCGCCATCGTCCAATGGCGCTGGAGCGGCGGGCCCAACCAGCAGTGGCGGATGTCGCAGAACTCCGACGGCTCCTTACGGCTGTCCGGTGTCGGCAGCGGCAAGGTCCTCAGCAGCCCGAACGCCAACCAGGGCGCCGCCCTCGTCCAGGCGACCGATAACAACGGCGCGAACCAGCAGTGGAAACTCCTTCCCGCAGCCACAAGCGGCTACTACCGACTCGTCAACATCGGCAACGGATTGTGCGCGGACGTCGAAGGGGGCTCCACAGCCGACGGCGCCCGAATCATCCAATGGGCTGGCAACAACGGCGCCAACCAGGAATGGCAGATCGTCACCATATGACACCCCGGACCCACCCACGCGTTCCGTCGCACTACCTCGCTGCCGAGGTTGTCACTTCAGGTGTCTTTACTTGATTCGGCCTGGATAGGCGGTGCATTGCTGCACCGAGGCCCCCTCAGAACCGTGCGGGCCACTCCTCGCGGCACACGGCTCAAGCAAGCCCCGGATGAAATCGCGAACGCCCCGGTATGTTTCTGTTATCCCCATCCGTCCCCTCCGTCACTCTCACCAAAGCCTCCACACGGGAGGCAACGGCAGTAAGGCAGCAATGATCGACAAGAGCTGTGCAAACTCCTCAGCCCGCCATCTGGCTCTCACCGCGCTGGCGACGGCGGTGGCCCTCTGTGGCGCCCCGGGGCCGGCGGCATCCGCCGCCGTGCGCACCGCCATCCCAGCGGCGCTACACGGCGGCACGGGCCTGCCCGATCCGGGAACCGACCCCGTCTTCTCCTCCGATGGGGAGCTGAGCAGGAAGGAGACCTATACCTACCGGCCGTCCAAACCGGGCGACCACGCCTTGCCGTCCGGCACGTTCCTGCTGTCCTACGACGTGTCCCAAGCCTCGCGGCACCCCTTGAAGGCGCAGCTCGTCAAGGCCCGAGCGGAGCTCGCCCGCAGCACGGGCATCGCGCTCTACCTCACCGGCGGAACCGCGCTCAACGACACCGACCTGAGGGCGGTGCAGACGGCCGGCAACGCCGAGAGCGCGGGCGGGCTCGGGCTGACCAACTTGAACCGACTGCACATCTACAACCTGCGATCCCTCCAGGGCGGCACAGAGTGCACACCGGACTCCGGACTGGCCTGCGCCGGGCAGATCGCACGCGGCGGGCGCTCACCGTACCTGTGGTACAACGGGTGGTGGGGGTCGTGGGTCAGGCACCTGGTGCTGGACGATCTGCAGGACGTCAAGCCCGGCTCCTTCAGCAACCACAACTTCGCCTCAGTCAGCTTGAAGGCGGCCCGCACCGTCGGGGCGATGGCGTTCGGACACGGGCCTTACGCCAAACTGAGCGTGCTCTATCTGCCCAGCGTCACGGAGATCGGCGCGAACGCGTTCCGCCGCAACCAGTACCTGACCAAGGTCAATCTCCCGCGGGTGCGCACCATCGACGACTTCGCGTTCGACGACGCTTCCCGCCTGCGCTACTTCAACGCCCCCGAACTGGAGTCGATCGGCCGGAACGGACTGAACGACAGCCACGTGTTGGAAGCGGTCAACCTGCCCAAGCTCCGCTACATGGGCATCAACTGCTTCGATCTCAACGGTGACGCCGCCGCCGGGACAGGCGTCAAGGTGCTGCGGCTGCCAAGCCTGCAGACGCTGGACAAGAACGCCATCGTCCACCTCGCCTCCCTCAAGGAGCTGTACGCGCCCGCGCTGACGACCGCCTGGCATGACTCGATATCCGGCAACGCGAGCCTCGAATCGGTCTACGCACCGAGCCTGAGCAAGCTCGGTCCGCGCGTCTTCGCTCAGACTCCCCGCCTGCGAGCGCTGTACCTCGGCCAGAAGCCACCCGCCCAGGACGCCGCCGCGTTCACAGGAGCCGACCCGGCGAAGCTGACCATCTACTACACCGGCGACACCTCCGCCTGGGCGAGCTTCGTACCGGCGGGCAATCCCACGATCAAGCTGGTCAAACGGAATCCGGACACGGCACCTTCCGCCACCCCGTCGGCCGGCCCCCTGCCGGCCCAGACTTCCGCGCCGAATCCGCCGGCCACGGCATCCCCGTCGCCTACGTCAACACCGGCGCCTGCCGGACTGCCCACAGGCGTCACGCGGTCTTTCCGATCGCTCGACACTCCTCCACTGTTCATCCAGGCGTCCGGCGGCTTCGCCCGGCTAGCCGCCATCCGCGAGGACGATCCGGCCGCAGCCCGGCAGCGCGCCGGCTTGCGCATCGTGCCGGGCCTCGCCGACCCCAAGGGATACTCATTCGTCGGCCCCGACGGCCGCTACCTACGCCATAAGAACTTCCGGCTGCGTTTCGACCTCAGGGATGGCAGTTCCTTGTTCAACAAGGACGCCACCTTCTACGCCCGTCCCGGCTCGACCGCCGCATCGGTGACACTGGAGTCGTTCAACTACCCGAACCGGGTCGTCGTCCAGCGCAACCGTCAGCTATGGCTCCTTCCCCGGCAGGCGACCGCCGCCTTCCGCGCCGCAAGCTCCTTCCAGCCGGTCCTGCCTCTCCGCTGAACCTTGACGGCTCGACGGGCAGCGTATGTCCTCGCGCGCTGCCCGTCAGCGGATCGGGAGGACGCTGCGCCTACGCCTCGACAAAGGTCACACTTGCCACCGCCGCGGCACGGCCGACCACACCGCCTGGGCCGTGGTCGCGCAGCGCGAGCTCACCCTGGCCCACGCCGTCGAGAAAGCGGCGCGATCACGGGGATACGCGCTCCACGTGACGACCGACGCTCCCGAGCCGGGCAAGCTGCTTGAGCGGTTCCGCGAGCTCACCGCCCCCAGGTCGACGGAGTGGTCATCGTGCCGGGGTGCGCGTTCGGTGGACGCATCCGGACTTGACCTGGTCGGCCTGCCGCGAGTGCAACTGAACACGACAAATCCGCTGCCCGGGGAGACCGAGTACTCCTGGCCGGCGCTGAGCTCAGTACGACAGCCCATCGAGGCGGTGGCCGAGGCATCCGTCGACCGGCTACTTGATCAACACAGTGCCGAGCGCCGACACGAAACCTTCTTCGGGACGCTCATCCCGCGCGCCTCCTGCGGCCCGCATCCGGTACGGAGCCCTAGGTGAACGGTCTGAAGCGCGACCTGCGCGTGTTGGCGGCTACGTGACGGCGCCGGTCATTTGCCCGGATATGAAGTGCTTCTGGCCGATGACACAGACGAAAGGACCGGAATGACGGCGAGGGTGGAGGCCGCGAACACGAGTCTCCACGAGGTGCTGAACTGGCCCCGGAAGGCGACGCCGCTCGAATATCGAGTTACGCGGCCTGAGCAGCGTGGTGGTATTCGTTGATCGCGCCTGCGGCGACGGCGATGTGAACGTCGATACCCATCGAGCCCTCGCGCCGGATGACTGCTTCCGGCGCGAAGAACCCTGCGACATGGAAGGCCTCGCTGTGGACGGACGGCGGATTATTGCTTTGGTGGGCTGCAACCCGAGCCTCGTGTGCGGCGGGCGGCTCAGATCGCTTCACCGTGGCCGTGGTGTTCTTCGTCGGGGGGTGACGTAGCCGATGCCCTCGTGCAGCCGGACGGTGTTGTAGAAGGTGCGGCGTGCCGGAACATCCAACGGCCGAACCGGTTGCAGTTGTCAACCGCGGTTCGAGATGGGAACTGCGGATTCAGCTCCCGTGGGGTCCGCTTCGGCGCGCAGGATCCGCCAGATCACATAGGCGCAGGCGGCGGTTGCGGGCATGGTCAGCAGTGTGCTGACAGTCCCGAGCACGATCACGTTCCCGGCCAGGTACAAAGGCACCATCACCATCGCGCCGATGGCGAATTTCGCCAGGAAGACCGCCGAACACTTCTGGTAGAGGCGCCGCCTCGCACGATCGCGCCGCCAGGTGAACCGTTCACCGCGCGCTTGTCCCACCACCAACCCGATCAACGGCCACCCCACCAGCATGGATACCAGGAACACGGCCCCGCCGACCACGCTGGCCAGCACACCGACAAGGTAGAAGTTGACCCCCACCCCGCTACTCCCGGCCAAGAACGCGGACACGCCCACCGTGAGTAGCCCGCCGGCTGCCTGCCAGTACTTTCGGTCGGTCCACACCCGGGCCACCGCGAGGACGAACACACCGCCGACTGCGATCAGGGCGGAGGTCGTGACTTGGCCGGTTATCAGATAGACAACCGTGAACAGCGCTCGGGATGCGATGCTTTCCGCGAGCGTGCGCCAGCCGCCCACTACGGCGAACAAGGACAGCGACTTCTGCGTCAGCAGGTTGAAGTTCATGTGCTGACCTCCGCTCCATTGGATCCGCCGGATCCGCCGGGGGTGGGAACCATGCGGGGGGTGCCTTTGGTGACGTCGGGGGCGGGGAAGCTGTCGCGGCGCATCGCGTCCTCGTAAGCACCGATCGCGGCGCGCAGACTCTGCTGCCCACGGGAGGCCTGGACCAGCTCATCGCAGAGGCGGTGCGCATCCTGCATCGCCAGGTTGCCGCCGAAACCCGGTGCCACGTGGATCGCATCGCCGATGACCGTCACCGGAGCAGCCGGCCATGCCGGCATCAGCGGGATCAGCCCGCCCCGCAGGGCGACTGTGAGGTGCGGCCACGCGTGGTCGACGACCATCTGCAACGTCGGGTGAAAACCGGCGGACACTTCCTGCGCTCGGCGCCACACCGTGGCCGGTGATTCGGCCGAACCGAGCACCTCCTTCGTGACGGGCAGCGCCCACATCATGTAGTCCTCGGCATCGGCGACGACGCGGGAGTGCAGAGCAGGCAGCCACTCTTTCCTCGCGACGACCGGCGGCTGGCTGAACCGCAGCACGGCCATCGCCATCATCGCGCCGTGCGCCTGTGCGTTGGAGGGGCTGTGGCCGATCAGTTCGGGTAGCCCGGTACCGGCCACGGCCCGCAGCGGCGTCGCGCCCATCAGCGTGCGTTTCCCCGTGTCGACCACCCGCACGTGAGGCAGGTACTGGCGGCGAACGGCTGAACCGATGCCGTCCGCACCGACCAGCACGTCCGCGGTGTCCGTGCTGCCGTCGGCGAACCATGATCGGACGGTCCCGTCGGGCCGCTGTTCGAACCGCGTGAACTCCGCCCCGAACCGCACCGTGTCCTCCAGTCCGGTCAGCAACACCGCCCGCAACAGCGGCCGGTGTACCTGCCGCCCGGGCCGCACCCCCGCCGTGCCGTCCAGCGGTTGGCTCCGCTCGACCACAAGCCTTCCCTCTACTTCGGACAGGAGCAGCCTCTGTTCGCGCGGTCCGCCCATGGTGGCCTCCGCCATCGCCACATGCGGCGGCGGCAAGCACGCCCGCAGCGCAGCCGTTCCGCGGTCATCGAAATGCAGGCTGACGCCCTGCGGACGCCCCTGCTCCTCTTCCCGCTCGTATACCACGACGTCGATTCCCGCCCGTCGCAACCCCTGGGCCAGCGTCAACCCGCCAAGCCCCGCACCGACCACGACTACCTTCACACTGCCGACCTTTCTCCACCGATTGATGAAGTTCAAGGTAGCACGTACCGGGTGAATAACTTCACCAATCGGTGAGGAAAGATCCGATAGACTCGCCCTGCCATGACAGAACACAGTCCCTCTGCTCGCCCCGGACGCTGGCGATCCGGCGCGGAAAGCAGGCAACGGATCCTGGAAGCCGCCCGCGCGCTGTTCCGCGAGCACGGCTATGGCGGCACGACCGTGCGCGCCGTCGCCGCCCAGGCGGAAGTCGATCCCGCCATGGTGTTCTACTTCTTCAAAACCAAGCAGGGCTTGTTCGCCGCGGCCACGGAGATGCCCCCCCATCTGCCGTCAGCCATCGAATCGATCTTCACCGGCGGCCTCGATGGCATCGGCGAACGCATCATCCGAACGCTCTTGGAGAACCTGGACAAACCCGGCCGCACGCCGCTCATGATGCTGACCCGGTCAGCCCCCACTCACGAGGTGTCCGAAGCACTGCTCCGCGAATTCATCGACCGGGAAATCACCAGTCGGCTCGCGGCGATGCTCGACACGCCCGACGCCGCGCTACGGGCCGGCATGGTGAACGTCCAGATCCTGGGCCTGGCAGTAGCGCGTTACATCGTACGACTCGAACCGATCGCCTCTGCCTCCACCGACGAACTGGTGGCCAGCCTCGGCCCGCTCGTGCAGCAGTGCCTCACCGGACAGGGGGCTACTACCGCTACCGACACGCCAGGCAGTGGAAGGTGATCGACTTCACCCGCCACAGCCCCCATGATTGCCGGCGCCGGTGACATGATTTCGACCACCCTGTCGGGCTCAATAAACATCCCCAGTCGACCGCGTCCTGGACGAGCTGCTGCTACTGGCGCGCAGCCAGGCCGGGCTCGCGGCGCGGGAGCCAGTCGACCTGGCCGCTGTCGCGCCCGCCGCCCTCGACGCCACCGGAGCGCGGCTGCCGCCGGCGTCGCCGTACGATGCGAGCTCCGGCCGGCGCGGGTCAGCGGCGAACCGGTCCTGCTGGAACGGATGGTCGGCAACCTGGTCGACAACGCGGTCCGCTACAACGTGGCGGGCGGGCGGCTGGGTCGTCGACACGGGAACGGCGGGCGGGCGCGCCATCCTGCGGATCTCCAACACCGGCCGCCCGGTCCCGCCCGGCGAGGCGGAGACGCTGCTGGAACCGTTCGTGCACGGGCAGGGCACCCGCGTCCGCACCGACGGGCTGGGGCTGGGGCTGTCGATCGTGCGCGCGGTCACCCTCGCCCACCGGGGACGGATCGCGGTCGCCGCCCGGACCGGCGGCGGCCTCGGCATCACCATCGACTTCCCGCAGAACCCGGTGACGAAGGACGCGAGATCGCAGGACATTGATTCGAGCTACCTCGACCTCGCGGTGCGCGGGGTGCGCTCCGCCGAGGTGAGCACGAAGATCAGCCGCCACCTGGAGCGGCCGTGCGCCTGGCTGGCCGCCGGGCTCGGGCACCCGCGCGTCTCGGCGGTCACCGCCCGCGAGATCACCGCCTGGCGCGATCACCTGGCCGCTGCCGGGTGGCGGCGCAAGGACGGCGGCGCGGCCGCCATGGCGCCGGCGGCGGTCAACAACCATCTCGCCCATGCCTCGGCGCTGTTCTCCTGGATCAACGCGCACGCCCCGGCCGCCCTGCTGCCGGGGGGCGATCCGACCAAGCGCGTCGAGCCGCTGCGGCTGACCGCCCCGAGGTCCGCGCGTTGAACGCTGCCCAGGTGCGCACCGTCAAGAACGTGCTGGACCGGCTGGAGTCCTTCCACCAGCTCACCGGCCGTCGCCACCGTGGCGGCCCGGCCGCCACGCACCGCCATGCCCGGCCGCTGCGTGATCGCGTCATCGTGCACACGATGCTGGGTACCGGGCTGCGCCGCGCCGAGATCGGCGGCGGATACGTCGAAGACCTGTGACACCGCTCGAGCGGTACGGGCGCATCAAGGGCGGGGTCAGGGGATGTCGGCCAGGCGGACCTCGCCGGCCGCCCCGGCCGGGCGGAACCGGTAGCCGCCCTGCCGGTCGAGCTGCAGGTCCATGGCGTGCGGAACGACTCACCTCGCCTTCGGCCATGGCCCTCACCACTGCCCGGGAGCAGCCCCGAGTTGTCAGTCGCGCTTCTGGGCGGCGGCGTACTTCTCCGCGCCCTCCCGCTCCAGCCAGGCGGCGAAGGTCATCAGGCCGGGGTGCCGCTCGCGCAGGGCCGGAATGTCGGCGTACCAGCCGCCTCCGTGGTTGGCGAACTCGTAACCCGCGATGGCGTCATGGCCCTTGTCCAGAAGGACCTCGCGCGGAATGGCCCGGTAGGTGATCGGCTCGTGCAGCACCTGCTCCATGACGTGCGCGATCTGGGTCATGGTGAGCTCGTCGCCCGCCAGTTCGAGGGTCTCGCCCACGTACTGGGCGGGGTCGGTGAAGGCCAGGGCGGCGAAGACGCCGATGTCCGTACCCGCGATGAGCTGCACCGGCACATCGGGGAAGATGACGTCGGCCAGCACACCGTCGCGGGTGCCGAAACGCGGATCGACCTGGTTGTCCATGAACCGGACCGGCCGCAGCACCGTGGTCGGCGTGCCAAGCCGCCAGGCGTGGGCCTCCAGTTCCGCCTTGCTCTCCCAGCGGCGAATGCCGTGGCCGGCGTCGGCGGCGCCGACCGAGGCGTAGACGAAATGCTCGATGTGGGCGTCGGCGGCCGCGTCCGCGACATTCCTGCCCAGCCGCAATTCATCCTCGACGGTGAAGTTCGGCGGCGTTCCCGGGTAGCCCGCGGTGGGCTGGACGCTGAAAACGCCGTACACGCCGCGGAACGCGGCGTCGAGCGAGGCGCGGTCGTCCATGTCACCGTGCGCCACTTCGGCACCCGCCTCGGCCAGCGCGCGGGCACTCGCCGATTGAGGGTTCCGTACCAGGGCCCGCACGCGCCACCCGGCCCCCAGCAGCGCACGGGCCGCCGCACCGCCCTGGGTGCCGGTGGCGCCTGTCACCGCGACAATGTTCTCCATCACTTACTCCTTGATCACGTTTCGAACAGTTGGTGCGCGCGACCGAAGCCCAGGTCGTCCACCAGGCGCCGCTTCCACGGACGCTGGAGCACGGCGTGGGTCAGCCTGCGCGTGGTACGAGGGGCCGCCATGATCGTCGCTGCCGGCTCCCTGGCCCGGGGGATCAGCCGGTCGGCCGGCACCACCTCGTTGACCAGGCCCAGCTCCAGCGCCTGCGCGGCATCTATGCCCGCGCCGGTGTAGAGCGCCGTGGCGCTGCGCTTGAGGCCGAGGAGCTCCTGAAAGACCAGGTGCTGGCCGTCACCCGGCACCGCGCCGGCCCGGAAATGAGTGTCGTCGAAGACGGTCTCGGGGGTGCACAAGGTGATGTCGCAGGCGAGCGCGAGCTCGTGGTGGTAACCAGGGCCGTTGATGGCGCCGATGGTGGGAACGTCCACCGCGAACACCGTCGTAGTAGGTCTGGTAGCGCCCGCCGGTCAGCCGCCTCTCGCGCAGGTCCGGCTCCAGCCCGGCATCCAGGACCCGCCGGTGCCCGTGATGATCAGCACCTCGTTGGCCGGGTCGTTCCCGGCTTCCTGAAAGACCTGTCCCCACGCGTAACCTCCCAAGCTAACCGGGGATACTCCCCGTTTAGCGGCCTGCGCTACGATACGGGGACTGTCCCCGTTTCTGCAACCGGAAGTACCGTGACCCAGCCAACGGCCAAGCCCATGCGGGCCGATGCAGCGCGCAACTACGAGCGCATCCTCGCGGCCGCGAGATCGGCCTTTGCCGAACAGGGAGCCCAGGCGCCGCTCGACGACATCGCCCAGCGGGCAGGCGTCGGAAACGCGACCCTCTACCGCCACTTCCCGACGCGGCAGGCCCTGCTCGAAGCCGTACACCGCGACCACATCGAGGCCCTGTGCCGCCAGGCCGAGGCACTGCTGTCGTCCGCCTCGCCCAGCGAGGCCCTGATGTCCTGGCTCAAGGCCGTCGTCGCCCAGGGCAGCACGACCCGCGGCCTGGCCGCCTCCCTCATGGCTGCAGTGGGAACGCAGGAGGAGTCATGGTGCCGCGCGGCCATCGTCACCTCGGCCACCGCACTGCTCACCCGAGCCCAGCAGTCGAACGCCATCCGCCAGGACGTCACGGCCACGCAACTGCTCAAGTTCGTCAACGCCATCGCCCTGGCCACAGAGACGGAACCCGACCGAGACCAGCAGTCCGGCCATCTCCTCGACCTCCTCCTCAACGGCCTGCGCCCCACACCTGGCTGATCCGCAAGCCGGGATAGACCGTGTGACCTTTCCCGACGCCATCGAAATCCTCAACCCCGACGACACCCACAAAAGACCAGAGGGGTCCGCGAGCTGGCCGGGCGTGGAGGGACGCACCGACCGCGCCCCGGTGGCCGTGCAGGGGGGCGTGGGGATCGATCCTTCCGGCCGTACGGAGTTTCATGCTGGCCGCCCGGGCGCGCGGCCTGGGCACCGTGTGGACCACCGCGCATGGCTGGCCGGCTACCGGCGTTCTGGCCTGAGAGCTGTCTCTTGGATCAGGTTCGGAGCCAGATGGCCAGCGCGGCCAGGGTGACGGCGCCGAGGAAGATGTAGGCGCGTTTGTCGTACCGGGTGGGTGCGCCATGAGGCGCCAGGGAGTCGAGTGAGGTGAGAGACCTTCACCGCCGGGTTGTCGCAATCATCCGGCTGAAGCTGGGGGCAGTTCGTCCCGGAGGATGCCGAGGTGGGCGATAAGCAACCCTGACAACGTCGGGACGGACTGGCACTGCCAGACGGTCCGGGTCCGCCGAATGTCTGACGGATGGCCGCACCATGAACTGCGTACCCCGGACACCGAAGCACCCGCCCCCGGAAGGGCGGGTGCCGGGCTCGGGGCCGGTCAGGAGGGTGTGGCCCGGTGGTCGGTCAGGGGGCGCGGGTGGGTGTGGGCGAAGCGCTTGAGGCGGATGCGCTCCTCCCTGCGCACGGGCGACAGCTCCACGATGCGCGCCCCCTCCGGCACGAACCGCAGGTCGTGCGTGATGAGGAGCGTCGTCCGCCCGGCCATGAGCCGCAGGAGCGGCTTCATGACCTGCGCGGCCGTGGCCTCGTCCAGCCCTGTCATGGGCTCGTCGAGCACCAGCACCGGCGCGTCCCGCAGGACCGCCCTGGCGATGGCGATCCGCTGCCGCTGGCCGCCGGACAGCAGCCGCCCCCGCTGCCCCACCGGCGTGTCGTAGCCCTGCGGCAGGAGTTCGGCGAACTCGTGCACCCCGGCCGCCTCCGCCGCCCTGACGATCTCCTCCAGCGAGGCGTCGGGGCGGCCGTAGGCGATGTTGTCGCGTACGGACCCCGAGAACAGCAGCGTCTCCTGGTGCAGGACCGTGATGTTCTCGCGCAGCGACTGCCGCGTCAGGCGCCGGATGTCGACCCCGTCCAGCAGGATGCGGCCCGCTTCCGGGTCGTAGAACCGCAGCATCAGCTTGGCCAGCGTGGACTTGCCCACCCCGCTCGGCCCGGTGAGGACGACGACCTTGCCGGGCGAGGCGGTGAACGTCACGTCCCGCAGCACCTGCCGCCCCCGCCTCGGATACGTGAAGGCGACCCTGTCGAACTCGACCAGGCCCCGGCTCCGCCCGGCGGGCACGGCGTCCTGGGCGTCGGTGACGGAGGGCCTGACCTTGAGGATCTCGATGACCCGGTCGGACCCGGCCGCCGCCTCGGACACCGTCAGCGCGAGCTCCCCCAGCGCCTGGACCGCCGGGTAGAGCAGTGCCAGGTACGCGGCGAAGGCCAGCAGGCCGCCCAGGGTGAGCCGGCCGGCGGCGATCTCCCACGCGCCGAACCCGAGGACGACGATCAGGCAGACGGTCTCGATGACCTGAACGGTGGGCCCGTACAGGCCGGACAGCCAGGCCTGCGACATGTTGGCGCGCAGCCACATGCCGCCCTCCCGGTGCAGCCGGCGCGACTCGGCCTCCTGCCGGTTGTACGCCTGCACGAGCGGCTGGTTGGCCAGCCCCTCCTCCAGGACGCTGTTCATGGCGCCGTTGCTGTAGCGCTCCCGGGCCGCGGCCGTTCTGAACCTGCCCGCGAACACCTTGGACACCACCAGGAACAGCGGGATCAGCGCCATCGTGACGAGGGCGAGGTCCCAGCGGATGAAGAAGGCGGCCCCGGCGAAGAACACCACGCTGGCCGCCGTGGTGAGCGCCTTGACCAGCCCGGAGCCCACGAGCTCCTCGATGGCCTCGATGTCGTCGGTCAGCCGTGCCATCAGGTCGCCGAGGCGGCGGTTCTCCGAGAAGTCCGGCGCCAGCGTCTGCAGGTGCGCGTAGACGCGGTCGCGCAGGGCCAGCAGGAACCGTTCGGCGCCCAGCGCGGTGGCGTACGTCGCCGCGAAGGACGTCGCCCCGGCGATCGCGGCGAGCCCGAGCCAGAGGGACGCCGGGACCCAGAACTCGCCCAGCCGCCGGGTGGTCAGCACCTCGTCGGTGATGTGGCCGAACAGGCGGATCGCGGCGACCTCGCAGAGCGCGGCCACGACGGCGAACACGACGCCGGCCGCGAATAGGCGGCGCAACCCGCGGGTGTCCGGCCAGAACTCGCGGAAAGTGCGGCGAATGGAAATCGCCGGGGCGAGTTCGCGGCCGGAGACAGTCAATGAGAGCCGGCGGCCAGGCCACCGGCTCTCACGGGAGCGGTTTACCACCCCCACCACCAGCGCCGGGAGCGGCAGCGCCAACCGCGCCAACCACAACGCCAGCGCCTACGGCGTCGGCAGCAACCCTGCTGGAAGTCCATCCTGGTGAGCTGAGTGCCAGCCATGATTCCTCCCCCGTTTGCTGACTTGTACAAATCGCACGTTAGCACCCGAAATGCGACAAAGCACGAGATATCGCCTTTTTAAAGGTAATTTGACCAGCGAAACCGCCCAACAAAGGCCGTTGCCCGACGCTGTTAAATCGAGCGTAAATAAAAAGAACCGCTAATCCGGGTAACGGTAATCCCAAAGGATGCTGCTCAGAACTGGTTCCAAGGTGTAGGTCACCCGATACTTTGGTCCGATGGATCGGACGTCTGCCCCCAGGATCATGGACGCATGGCATTCCTCGGCGTCATCCTCATGATCCAGGGCTTCGGCAGCCTCATCGCCGACCACTTCTTCGGCAAGAACTTCGGCCTGCTCCACCTGGTGCTCGACGGCACCGCGCTCACCGTCGTGAGCACCGTGGTGGGCGTCGCGGGCCTGCTCCTGACGATCGGCGCGATCGCCAAGAACGACTAGGACCCGCCCTCCGACAGAGGGCGGGTCCGACCTTTCGACAGGTCAGGTGAGCGAGGAGTAGGCCACCACGCCCCGCCGCATCGCGTCGACCGCCTTGCCCGCCGTCTGCTTGATCTTGCTGCCCGGCGGGGCCGCGTTCCCCAGCTGCCCGAGCAGGTCCATCAGCTGCTTGACCCACCGGACGAAGTCACCGGCCGCCAGCTCGTTGCCGTTCACCCCGTCCCGCAGCACGGCGTCCAGGGTGTGCCCCTTCGTCCACCGGAACGCCGCCCACGCGAACGCCAGATCCGGCTCCCTGATCGTCGACAGCCCATGGTCGGACTCGATGCCCTCCAGCTCCCCCCACAGCCGGATCATCGACGTCAGCGCCTCCTGCGTCCGCCCGGCCGGCACCTTCGGGCGGCGCGCGTCATCGGAGGCCCGCGACTCGAACACCAGCGCCGACACGCACGCCGCCAGCTCCGCCGGGTCCAGCTCCTCCCACAACCCCTTGCGCAGCGACTCGGCCGTCAGCAGGTCGAGCTCGGTGTAGATGCGGCCCAGCCGGCGGCCCTCGTCGGTGACCGTCTCACCCTCGAGATAGCCCAGCTGCTCCAGCACCGAGCAGATGCGGTCGAACGTCCGCGAGATGACGTGCGAGCGCCCCTCGACCCGGCGGCGCAGCCCCTCGGTCTCGCGCAGCAGCTTGTAGTAGCGCTCGGCCCAGCGGGCGTGGTCCTCACGCTCGTCGCAGCCGTGGCACGGGTGCTGGCGAATGAGCCGGCGCAGCTCGTTGACCTCGTCGTCCTCCACCGTGTGGTCGCGCGCCCTGGCCGGCTTGCCCAGGTCGCGGTCGCCCAGCTTGGCCAGCAGCGTGGAGACGAGATTGGCGCGCTCCTTGGGCGAGCGGCCGTTGAAGTTCTTCGGGATGCGCAGCTTCTCCAGCGGCTCGACCGGCACGGGGAAGTCCGCCGGGTCGAGCTTCTTGACCTGCTTGCCGATCGTCAGCACCAGCGGGCTCGGCCCCTGACCGCGCGGGTTGCGGCCCGGATCGAGCACGATCGCCAGCCCCGCCCGGCGCCCGCCCGGCACCCGGATCACGTCACCCGGCTGCAGCGCCTCCAGCGACCGCACCGCCGCCGCCCGGCGCGCCGCGCCACGCTGCCGGGCCAGCTCGGCCTCACGATCGGAGAGCCTGCGCCGCAGCGCCGCGTACTCGGGGAAGTCCCCCAGGTGGCACGTCATCGCCTCCTGGTAGCCCTCCAGCGCCTCCTCGTGCTTGCGCAGCTGCTTGGCCAGCCCGACCACCGCCCGGTCGGCCTGGAACTGCGCGAACGACTCCTCCAGCAGCGTCCTGGCCCGCTCCCGGCCGAACTGCCCGACCAGGTTGACCGCCATGTTGTACGAAGGCTGGAAGCTCGACCGCAGCGGATACGTACGCGTACCCGCCAGCCCCGCCACCGACAGCGGATCCATGCCCTGCTGCCACAGCACCACCGCATGACCTTCGACGTCGATGCCGCGCCGCCCCGCCCGCCCGGTCAGCTGGGTGTACTCGCCGGGCGTGAGGTCGGCATGGGTCTCGCCGTTCCACTTGTCGAGCTTCTCGATCACCACGCTGCGCGCCGGCATGTTGATGCCCAGCGCGAGCGTCTCCGTCGCGAACACGGCCTTGACCAGCCCGCGCGTGAACAGCTCCTCCACGACCTCCTTGAACGCCGGCAGCATGCCCGCGTGGTGCGAGGCCAGCCCGCGCTCCAGGCAGTCACGCCACTCCAGGTAGCCCAGGACGGCCAGGTCCTCGTCCGGAAGGTGCGCGGTGCGCTCGTCCACGAGCTGCCTGATCTCGTGCCGCTCGCGGTCGGTCGTGAGCCGGATCCCGGCGTACAGGCACTGCTGCACGGCGGCGTCGCACCCGGCGCGGGAGAAGATGAACGTGATCGCCGGCAGCAGCCCTTCGGCGTCGAGCTTCTCGATCACCTGCACCCGGTCCGGCGGCCGCGAACGCTGCGGCCGGCCGTAGCCGCGCCTGCCCCGCCCCGCCGTCAGCCGCTCGGCGTCGCGCGTCACCCGCATCAGCGTGGGGTTGACGCGCGGGGTCAGGTCGTCGTTCACGAACATGTCGTAGAGGCGGTTGCCGACCATCATGTGCTGCCACAACGGCACCGGACGGTGCTCGTCCACGATCACCGTGGTGTCGCCGCGCACCTCGCCCAGCCACTCGCCGAACTCCTCGGCGTTGCTCACCGTCGCCGACAGCGCCACCAGCCGCACCGACTCCGGCAGGTGGATGATCACCTCTTCCCAGACCGCGCCGCGGAAGCGGTCGGCGAGGTAGTGGACCTCGTCCATGACCACGAACCCGAGCCCCGCCAGGGTCGCCGACCCGGCGTAGAGCATGTTGCGCAGCACCTCGGTGGTCATGACGACGATGGGGGCCTCGCCGTTGACGCTGTTGTCGCCGGTCAGCAGGCCGACCTTGGCGGTGCCGTAGCGCTTGACCAGGTCGTTGTACTTCTGGTTGGACAGCGCCTTGATGGGGGTGGTGTAGAAGCATTTCTGGCCCTGCTCCAAGGCCAGATGGACGGCGAACTCGCCGACCACCGTCTTGCCCGACCCCGTGGGCGCCGCCACCAGCACACCGTCTCCGGCCTCCAGGGCGCGGCAGGCGTCTAGCTGGAAGTCGTCCAGCTCGAAGTCGTAGAGACCTCGGAACGATCTCACCGCGGCCCCGTCGTCCCCATGTTTCTGACGGAAGGCCGCATAGCGTTCCGCTGGCGTTGTCATACCCGTCAGCCTACCGAAATCGCCTTTCCGGTCGGTCCCCCCGTGGTGCGACGGCTCCTGCCCGGGCGCCTTTACAATGTAGATTTCAAACGATGACCCGTAACGCCCCCGGGCGTACCTCGCAGTGGACCGGCGCCGGGCCCACGCGTTCGCCGTCGGCGTAGGCGAGAACCGAGTCCGTGGTTTCCAGCCGCACGCTCCGTACCCGCCGCACCGACACCGCCCGATGCCCCACGTGCGTCCCCCGGTAGACGCTCGGGAAGACCCGCAGGAACTCGGCCTTGGACACCGCGTCCAGCATCACCACGTCCAGCAGCCCGTCGTCGGGCCGCGCGTCGGGGCACACCCGCATCCCCGCCCCGTACGAGCACGTGTTGGCCACCGCCACCAGCATGGCCTCGCGCTCGATCACCTCGTCGTCGTCGAGGGCCAGCCGGAACGGGATCGGCCGGAACGAGCGCAGTTCCTCCACCGTCGCCACCAGGTAGCGCGCCATCCCCGGCGGCCACGTCTTCCGGTTGGCCCGCTCGTTGACCCGCGAGTCGAACCCGCAGCACATCACGCCCGCGAACAGCTCGTCCGCCTGCCCTGCCCGGATCCGGGCGACGTCCACCAGGCGCGACTTCATGCGCAGCACGGCGCGGGCCGCCGCGATGGGGTCGGCGCACGGCACCCCGAGCGCGGCCGCGATGTCGTTGCCGGTGCCGGCGGGGATGATGCCGAGCGGCACGTCGGTGCCGGCCACGGCCTGCACGGCCAGGTGCACCAGCCCGTCGCCGCCGAAGGCCACGAGCGCGTCCGGGCGCTCGGCCACGGCGGTGCAGGCCCGCGCGAGGGCGTCGGCGGCGTCGTCGCCGACGATCACCGACAGCTCGGCCCCGCCGGCACGCAGCCGGCGCGCCACGGGCTCGAGCAGGCGCAGCGTACGGCCGCCGCGGGCGGCGGGGTTGACGAGCAGGGCGAGTTGTGGGGACACGCCCGGAACTTATCGCCTATCGCGTGGAACCGGAATCCTCCCCGGAGCGCTCGTCGTCGACCGGAGTGGAGTCCTCCACCAGCGGGGAGGCCTCGTCGTCGGACAGGTGGGAGAAGTCCTCGGTGGCGGGCATGCGCTTCTCACGCATGAACATGAAGAACTCGGCCAGGAAGTAGAGCACGATCATGGGTGCGGCCAGGGCCATCATCGTCAGCGGATCGCCGCCGGGCGTGATGACGGCGCCGAAGACGAACATGGCGAAGACCACCCAGCGGCGGTGCTTCTTGACCGTGGCGTAGGAGAGCACGCCGATGAAGTTCAGGAACACGAGCAGGAGCGGCAGTTCGAAGGACACGCCGAAGATCAGCAGCATGATCAGGACGTAGTCGAGATAGTCGTCGATGCCGATGGTGGCGACAGTGCCTTCGAGCGAGAATCCCAGCAGGATGCCGAGGCTGGTGTCCATGATGATGTAGGCCAGCGCCGCGCCGAGCACGAACAGCGGGACAGCCAGCCCCATGAACGCCATCGAGTAGCGCTTCTCGTTGCGATAGAGCGCGGGGGTCACGAACGCCCAGATCTGGTAGAGCCAGACAGGCGAGGACACCACGAGGCCGATCATCAACGAGACCTTCAGCGTGATGAAGAAAGACTGGAAGATGCCACTGTAGGTCAGGGCACACTGCCCGTTGAGCTGGCGCGACTGAACGGTCTCGCAATAGGGGGCTTTGATCGCCTCCCACACGGGGTCGAAGAAGATCCAACCGACGATGACGCCGACGACGACGGCGGCCACCGCTATGAGCAGCCGGTTGCGCAGCTCGCGCAGGTGCTCCATGAGGGGCATGCGGCCCTCGGGGTCACGCGCGGGCTGACTCGACCGTTTGAGCAACGCCATCTAACAGTCCAGGTGACGAGGAGGGATGGGGGTCAGGCTCGCTTGTCGGCCTGGGCGGCGCTGGCGCGCAGCCTGGCGGCCTGCTCCTCGAGCTGCCTGGCCTGCTCCTCCGCGGAGAGCGCAGGGGCGGCCTGGATCTGCGAGGGCTGCGCCGGCTGGGGCTGCGGCTGAGCCGGGGCCTGCGCCTGCGCCTGCGCCTGGACGGTGTGGGTGTCCTCGTCGTCGTCGCGGAGCTTGGCCGTCTCGGACTTGAAGATGCGCAGCGACCTGCCGACGCCGCGGGCCATCTCGGGCAGCTTCTTGGCGCCGAACAGCAGGACGAGCACCAGCGCGATGATCAGAAGTTCGGGGACTCCGAGATTCGACATGAAACGCCCTTTTCTAGCGAGTGCCTTTTTTCAGCCACGATCGTACGCTGCCTGAGGCGTGGTCTCACCCCCCTGGCCCGCCAATCTGGCCCGCCGCGGCTCCAGCTGAGCCGTCGCCTCGGCGATTTCCCTCTTCAGAGTACGTGCCGCCACGACGACGCGGGCACCCGCGACCCCGACCACGCCGAGCCCCGCCACGCACAGCCCGCCCGCCCGCCACGTAGATCCACGTCATGACTGGTGAGCGTACAGGGCCAGGGCCCGCTCGGCCTCCTGGCGCACGGTCTCGGCCATCTCGGGGGGAGAGACGACCCGGCCGGTGTCGCCCAGGCGCAGCGCCAGCTTGAGGATCCAGTCCTCGTCGCGGGCCCGCAGCGCCACCCGCAGCCGCCCCTCGCCGAGCTCGGTGACCTGCTCGCACGGGTAGTACTCGGCCACCCACCGCCCGGCGGCGCTGAGCTCCAGCTCGACCAGCTCGTCAGTGGGCGAGGGCCGGAAGACGCCCTGGGTGACGTCGATGGGCTCGGCCTCGGCCGGCGGGTCGGCGGGCACGTCGAGCACCTCCACGCCGAGCATCCGGTCGAGCCTGAACAGCCGCATCGCCTCGGCCCGGTAGCACCAGCCCTCCAGGTAGGTGCGGCCGTCGACGACCACGACCCGCGTGGGGTCGACCTCGCGCGGCGTCACCTCGTCGCGCCCGGGCACGTAGTAGCGCAGCGACAGCCGCCGGCCCCTGGTGAGCCCCTCGCGCACGCGCGGCAGCGCGTCCGGCGCGGCGTCCACGTCGACCGCGAGCTGGCTGCTGAGGGTGGCGGCGCCCTCGCCGGCGGCCCGCTCCAGCTTGGCCGTCACGCGGGGCAGCGCGTCCCCCGGAACCTCGGCGAGCTCGGGGGTCGCCGCCAGCATGCGCAGCGCGACCAGCAGCGCGCTGGCCTCGTCGATGCCCAGCCGCAGCGGCCTGGCGATGGTCTCGGCGTTGTCGATGATGATCTCGCCGCCGTCCCAGGAGACGTCGATGAGGTCGCCGGGGGTGTGGCCGGGCAGGCCGCACATCCACACCAGCTGCAGGTCGTCGATGAGCTGCTTCTCGCTCAGCCCGAACACCGCGGCCACCTCGTCGACCTGCGCCCCCGGGTGGGACATCAGGTACGGCACCAGCGCCAGCAGCCTGGGCAGCCGGTCGGCCGACCCGCTCATCTCAGCTCCTCTGTCATGCCATTGCCCCCTTCAGTCGGCGGATGACGGCCTCGCGGGCGTCCGGCGGCCCGACGACCTCCACGTCGGCGCCGAGGCTGGCCATCCAGCCGGCCAGGCGTTCGGGGTCGGTGAAGGGCAGGTCGGCCTCGTCCCACCCGGCGTCCCCCGTACGCACGGCCGAGGCGAGCTGCCGCAGCCCCTCGCACGTGCCCTGGCGGACGCGGACGACGGCCACCCGCTCGTCCGTCGAGTCGTCGGGAAAGCCGACCATACCCCGGAGATCGACCCCTTCGGGCACCTCGACCGCGCCGGGCCGGCCCATGACGGTGACCTGGCCGGTGACGCGGCTGAGCCGGAAGACGCGCGGCGCCTGCCGGTCGCGGTCGAACCCGGCCACGTACCAGCGGCCGTTGCGGCTGACCACGCCCCACGGCTCGACGGTGCGGGCGCGCACGCTCTCGCTGCCGGCGCTGCGGTAGTCGAAGCGCACCACGCGCCGGTCGCGCACGGCGTCCCACAGCGCGGGGAAGGCCGGGTCGCGGGTGTCCACGCGCAGCTCCAGCGCGCCGCCGCCCATGACCCCGCCCATGGACGGGCCGACGGGCTGCTCGGTGGCCACGCCGCCGGCGCGCAGCTTCAGCAGCGCCCCCGAGGCGGCCTCGGCCAGGCTGGCCCGCTGCCACACCTGCGCGGCCAGGCCGAGCACGGCGGCCTCGTCGGGCTCCAGGGTGATCTCCGGCAGCTCGTACGACTCGCGCTCGATCCGGTAGCCCGGCTCGTCCTCCCAGGGGTCGCGCACCACGTCGATGGGGATGCCGATCTCGCGCAGCTCGTTCTTGTCACGCTCGAACATGCGCTGGAACGCCTCGTCGCCGTCGCGGTCGTAGCCGGGGACGGCCTGGCGGATCTGCTCGGCCGACAGTGGCCTCCGGGTGGCGAGCAGGCAGATCACCAGATTGAGCAACCGTTCGGTCTTCCGGCGCGACATCTGCCTCACTCCTCCTGCATCGACGCTACCCTGCCCCCGTGATCAGATGGCGCAAGGGCGAGGTTGTACGGATCCGGCGCGAGTGGCCGGGAGCGGTGGAGCTGGACGTCGCCGTCCCCGAAGGGGAGTGCCGGGCGCTGGCGTATCCGCCGTTGGTGGGCCGCCCGGAACCCGGCGACGAGGTGCTGCTCAACACGACGGCACTCGCGATGGGTCTCGGTACGGGAGGTTACGCCATGGTGGTGGCCGTCCCGAACCGTTTGCCGCAAGATCCCGCGGGTCCGGGCCACCTGGTGAAGGCCCGCTACACGCCGCTGCAGGCCACGGTGCTGGGCGCCGACGAGCAGGACTCCCCGCATCACGACAGATTGCGCGAGGCCGACTCGCTCGACGGGATGCCGGTGGTGGTGGCCGACCTGCACTCGGCGCTGGCGCCGATCCTGTGCGGCCTGTACGCCGACCGGCCCGGCACGCGGGTGGCGTACGTGATGCAGGACGGCGGCGCGCTGCCGGTGTGGTTCTCGATGGCGGCGGCCCGGTTGCGGGAGATCGGCTGGCTGGCGGGCGTGGTGACGGTCGGGCAGTCGTTCGGCGGCGACGTGGAGGCGGTCACCGTCCACACGGGGCTGCTGGCGGCCCGGCACGTGCTGGAGGCCGACGTGGCGATCGTCGCGCAGGGCCCGGGCAACCTGGGCACGGGCACCAGGTGGGGCTTCTCCGGGGTGTCGGCGGGCGAGGCGGTCAACGCGGCGGGCGTGCTCCGCGGCCGCCCGGTGGCGGCGCTGCGGGTCAGCGAGGGCGACCGGCGCGAGCGCCACTACGGGGTCTCGCACCACTCGCTGACCGCCTACGGCCGGGTCGCCCTGACGCCCGCCGACGTGCCGGTGCCGGAGCTGCCCGGGGAGTTCGGCGAGCGGGTCAGGGACCAGTCGGAGCTGCTGGCCGTCCGGCACCGCCTGGTGCCGGTGCCGGTGGAGGGCCTGCACGAGGCGCTGCGGGAGTCCCCGGTGCGCCTGTCGACGATGGGCAGGGGCCTGGAGGAGGACCTGCCCTACTTCCTGGCCTCGGCGGCGGCGGGCAGGCTGGCGGCCTCGCTGCTGTCGTAGGAGTCCTTGAACGTGAACGCCTCGGGGCTCGGCCCCTCGGCCCTGAGGCGCTCCAGCCGCGCCATGCCCTCGGCCAGCGACGGGATGTGACCCTCGGGGACCCACCACATCACCATGTACGGCTCCGCGATGCGCAGGAACCACTCCCTGCGCCGGCGCAGCACGCCCAGATGAACGCTGCGGTAGGTGTAGTTCCACAGGGTGTCCAGCGACTCCCACACCGAGAAGTTGATCAGCAGGTGGTCGCCGTAGTCGTGGATGACGGTGGCGGTGGGGTCGCTCTCGCTCTCCTTCAGCCGCCACACGAACCCGGGGGACTCGTCGGCGACGGCGTTGATGGGCTCGAGGAGGGCGACGAACTCGGCGAGGTCCTGACTGTCGATGGGCGCGCGCAGATGGGCGATGTTCAGCTCAGCGAGATGCATGACGCTCAGCACACCACCCGTCCGCCTTCTATGTCAATCCTCATTTATTTTAGAGAGGGAGACGCAGCACTCCCCCGGCCGCGGATCGAGCCTGGCCCGGCCCGGCTCGTCGCCGAGCCCTTCGAGCAGCCCCTGGCACAGGGCCAGGTTCATGGAGCACACCAGCAGCGGCTGCTCCTCGGCCAGCACGTGGAAGGGGCAGTTGCGCAACCGCAGCGCGCCGCCCTCCTCGTACGGCTCGTAGCCGCGCTCCCTGAGCACCCGCTCGACGGGCTCACCGGCGTGCCCCTTGGCCAGCCGGGCCCCGGCCTCGCGCGCCGCCCGCTCGGCCCGCTCCTCGGCGCCCAGCGCGTCGACGACCTCGGCCAGGACCGAGGCGAGGGCGGCGTAGTCGCGCGGCGGCAGGCTCACCGACCGCTCGCCCCTGGCCCGGCGGTAGACCTTGGCGGGCCGGCCGCTGCCCGGCCCCTTCTTCTCCTGCTGCCGGAACCCGCTCTCCAGCAGCCCGGCCTCGACGAGCTTGTCGAGGTGATGGCCGGCGAGGGTCCTGGAGACGCCCGCGGCCTCGGCCGCCTCACCCCTGCCCACGTCGCCGCCGCGGGCCGCGACGGCCGCGTACAGGCTGCGGCGTACGGGGTCGTGCAGGAGGGCCAGCGCGTCGAGGTCGTCGCTACTCACAACGGGAGTCTATGAAAGCTTCCGCTCCACGTGCTTGTACGTGCACGCGCGGCTGGCGTTGGACGGGACGTTGCCGTACCTGCGCCAGCACGCCCCCTTCTTGATCACCCAGATGTCGACCCACTCGGGCGCGTGGTAGCGGCGGTAGGTGGCCTGGGCGTTCTTCAGCACGCGGGCGGCCACGGCCTTGGCCTGGGCCTTGCTGGAGGCGGAGGTGTTCACCCACGTCGTGCCGGCGTCGCCGCCCACGACGCAGGGCTTCTTGACGCCCTTGCAGAAGGGCGGGCCGCCGGCGGCGGAGGCGGCCGTGGCGCCGCCGAGGAGGACGGCTAAGGCGGAGGCGATGACCAGGAATGCACGGATCATGAGGATCATCCTGCCTCAATAGGCGGCGATGACGTCCACGACGTAGACGAGCGTGTCGGTGCCCGTGATGCCGCGGGCGGGGTCGCCGGCGGGGCCGTAGCCGTAGGAGGGCGGGACGACCATCAGGACCCGGCTGCCGGCGGGCACCCCGACCAGGGCCGCCTCCCACCCCTTGGGCACGCCGCCGTCGCCGATCCTGAACGCCTTGGGCCGGCCGCTCGTCCAGGTGGCCTCGAAGACGCGGCGGCGGCTCCAGATCGCGCCCTCGTACTGGGCGACCACGAGCTGCCCCGCCCGCGTGCCGCGCCCCTGACCCCTGGCCAGCACCTTGGCCTCGAACGCGGCCGGCGGGGCGGTGGCGGGCACCTCCAGCCCGGGCGGGGCGCCGGCGCCGACGCGCACGCCCGCCAGCGAGCCGCCGCCCGCCTCGACCGAGGCGCCCCTGGGGTGGGCGCCGAGGATGTCGACGACGTAGACCATCTCGTCATCCGGGCCGACGCCGGGCGGCAGGCGCGCGCCACGGCGTTGATCGGGCGGAAGGGCGGCCAGGACCCTGCTGCCGACCCTGCGGCCCCGCAGCGCCCCGTCCAGCCCCGGCGGCAGCTCCCCCAGCGGGAACGCGGCCGGGGTGCCGCGGTCGAAAGTGGAGTCGACCAGGCGGTTGTCCCCGCCGTCCCAGACGTGCGCGGTGTACTGGACGATCGCCGTGTCGTCCGCGCCGAGCCGGGCGCCGTCGCCGCTCGCCAGCTCCTCGACCTTGAGCCCGGCCGCCGGTGCGCCGCCCGCGAACGTGATCGTCGGCCTGGCCCCGAACGGGCCGTCCACCGTCATGCCCGGATCGCGCGCCACCCCGCCCGAGCAGCCGGCCAGCAGGAGCAGGACCGGCAGTAACGCGGCGGTACGGCGGTGCGGCATCGGTCCTCCCACGCGGCGGGGCTGAGCGTGGCGATGCTACCGCGCCCGGCCCCGTCCTGCCGTGTCCGGCCCGCGCGCGGGCCGGACGGGAGAGTCGGTTCAGGAGGCGCCGAGGATGTCCACCACGAACACGAGGGTGCTCTTGGCGGGGATGCCCTGCTGCGCCTGGTCCCCGTAGCCGAGGTCCGGCGGGATGCTCATCACGACCCGGCTGCCGACGGGCACCCCGGCCAGGCCCTGCTGCCAGCCCTTGATGACCCCCGACAGCGGGAACTCGGCCGGCTGGCCCCGCTCCCAGCTGGAGTCGAACTGCTTGTCGCTGCCCCACAGCTTGCCCGTGTAGTGGACGGTGAGCGTCTGGCTCGCCTCCACCTTCGGGCCGGTGCCCTCGATGAGGGTCTTGACGACGAGCTTGTCCGACGGCTTGTCGCCGGTCTTCGTGGTCAGCGTGGGCGCCTTGTCGCCGCCCGGGTTGTCGACCTTGACGCCCTTGAGGCTCTCGCCGGTCTCCTTGCCGGTGGCGGCCTTCAGCGGCGGCGGCTGGGTGCCGACGATGTCGAACACGAACACCTTGGTCGGCTCGGCCGGCTGCTGCGTGGCCTGCTGCTGGGCGACACTGTCGTTGGCGAGCACGGCCAGCAGCCGCCCGCCGTGCTTGACCTTGGTGAAGCCCTCCTGCAGCACCTGCGGGATCTGCTGGTCGACCGCGATCGTCTCGGGCTTCTTGGTGTCGTACGAGGAGCCCTGGACCGCGTTGCCCTTGCCGTCCCAGTTGTAGACGGTCAGGTTGACGATCACGCGGTCGCCGGACTTGATCCCGTCACCGGTGCCCGGCTGGATCACCTCGTACGACGACTTGGTGGCGGGCGTGCCGGCGGGGAAGGTCACCGTGGGCTTGGCGCCCACGTCACCGGTGACCTTGACCCCCGACCCGGCGCCGGCGGCGCCGGTGCTCGCGCCGTTGTCGGAGCCGCAGGCGGCGGCGAACAGGATCAGTGGCACGGCGGCCAGTACGGCCAGAGCGCGGCGCATGGGTTTCCCTCGGGAAGACGGCAGATTCGCGTCACCCTATCCGACATCCGGGTAGGCCCGAGGTAAACCACGCGCTACATCCCGGCTATGAGCTTGTCCACCCTCTCGTCCACGCTGCGGAACGGGTCCTTGCACAGCACCGTGCGCTGCGCCTGGTCGTTGAGCTTGAGATGCACCCAGTCGACGGTGAAGTCGCGCCGCTTCTCCTGCGCCTTGCGGATGAACTCGCCGCGCAGCCGCGCCCTGGTCGTCTGCGGCGGCACCGACTTGGCCTCGAAGATCTTCAGGTCGGACGCCACCCGCTCCACCGAGCCGCGCTTCTGCAGCAGGTAGAACAGGCCGCGCTTGCGGTGCACGTCGTGGTAGGCCAGGTCGAGCTGGGCCACCCTGGGCGAGGACAGCGGCAGGTCGTACTTCTTGCGGTAACGCTCGATGAGCTGGTATTTCGTCACCCAGTCGATCTCCCGGGAGACCAGGTCGAGGTTGCCGGTGTCGACCGCGTTCAGCGTGCGCTCCCACAGCTCCAGCACCCGGTGGGCGATGGCGTCGCCGCCGCGGCGGTCGACGAAGTCCTTCGCCTTGGACAGGTATTCCTGCTGGATCTCCAGGCTGGAGGCCTCCCGCCCGTTGGCCAGGCGCACCCTGCGGCGGCCGGTCATGTCGTGGGAGACCTCGCGGATGGCCCTGATCGGGTTCTCCAGCGACAGGTCCCGCATCACCGTGCCCGACTCGATCATGCGCAGCACCAGGTCGGTGGCGCCGACCTTGAGCAGCATCGTGGTCTCGCTCATGTTGGAGTCGCCGACGATGACGTGCAGGCGGCGGAACCGCTCGGCGTCGGCGTGCGGCTCGTCCCGGGTGTTGATGATGGGCCGCGACCGGGTCGTGGCGCTGGAGACGCCCTCCCAGATGTGCTCGGCCCGCTGCGATACGCAATAGACGGCGCCGCGCGGCGTCTGCAGGACCTTGCCGGCCCCGCAGATGATCTGCCGCGTCACCAGGAACGGGATCAGCACGTCCGCCAGCCGCCCGAACTCCCCGTGCCTGCCGACCAGGTAGTTCTCGTGGCAACCGTAGGAGTTGCCGGCCGAGTCCGTGTTGTTCTTGAACAGATAGATGTCACCCGCGATGCCCTCTTCGCGAAGCCGTTTCTCGGCGTCGACCAGCAGGCCCTCGAGGATGCGCTCGCCCGCCTTGTCGTGGGTGACGAGCTCGATGACGTTGTCACACTCGGGTGTTGCGTATTCAGGATGGCTGCCCACGTCGAGGTAGAGACGCGCGCCGTTGCGGAGGAAGACGTTGCTCGATCGGCCCCAGGACACGACCCGCCGGAACAGGTAGCGCGCGACCTCGTCGGGCGACAGCCTGCGCTGTCCCCTGAACGTGCAGGTCACGCCGTACTCGTTCTCCAGCCCGAAGATGCGACGATCCATCACCTCACACTATGCCCCTGGATCGGCGAGCGGGAGAGATCTTCCAGGTGTTTTCCCACCCGGCCCTCTGTGACCCCTCTTTTATCCCCTTTGTCCCCGCGCCCGCCCCCACGGGGCGCGGGTCCGTTCTGCCGCTTTTCCAGGACCCTCGGCGTCAGGGCGTCCAGATCTCCTGAACCTGGACGATCTTCCCCTTGTAGACGGTGATGAGCGCGGGCTTCCCCTCCCGCTTCATCAGCACCGACCTGGGGCAGCGCTTGCTGCCCAGCCCCGTGTTCCGGTTGACCGTCATGGCGCCCTCCGACTTCGAGCAGCCGAACGCCGACAGGTAGACCACGTCCTTGGCGACGGGCGAGGCGTACGCCATGACGTCACCCTCGGGCGGGCCCACGAAGTAGCCCTCGGTCTCGGTGCCCTTCTTCCACTTGATCGGCTCGTACTCGGCCACGTCCCCGCGGATCTCGGTGATCCGGCCGCGCAGGATGCCGTCGTGGCGGGAGTGGATGCCCTTGGTGAAGTCGTGCTTCGGGTCGGACTGGAAGGTCGTACCGAACGGCTTGGGCGCCTTGAACTTGGGGAACGCAGCGGCATACCCGGACGCCGCACCGGCCGCCACAGCCGCCGCAGGGGCGGCGTGAGCGGCCACACCGGAGCTCAGCACCACGGCCACAGCGGCACCGGCCGCCAGGAGGCCACGCATGGGAGTGTTCACGGATTCTGAGATCCGCCATCACCCCCCAAAGTTCACCCCCACCCCAGTGATACAAATCACACTCCCGCACCCCCACCTTCTCCACGATTTCACCTCACCTCAGAACCTCCACGCCCCCCGAGCCCCTCACCACCTCGACGCCACCGCCCACACAGTTGCGCGCATCGCCCGTGGTCGCCTACCCACCGCGTACACCTCCCGCATCTCTCCGCAACCCATGCACCGCCTCCCCGCCCCGACCACTTACGCAGCCCTCTGCACCTCATGCACCGCCTCCGCACCACCGCACCACCCACGCGGTCCCCGCGCCCCCAGACACCGTCTGCACCGCCGGCACCCCCGCAGCGCCCCCATAGCGCCCATTGGACCGTTGCCCACACCCCAGCACACGCCCCCGCACCGCGCCCTCGTGCCACGCCCTCGTGTTACGCCACCCGCCCAACCCCCCGCCACCCGCCGACCGCCACCACGGACCCCGCCACCCGTTCACCGCCGCCCTTTCACCGCCCCGCGCCGTAACGCTGCCTCACCCACCGCCGCAAGCTCTCCATCGCGGCCCCCGCGGCCCACGCCATCGCCGCCATGCCCCCGCCCGAGCTCCCCACCATCCGTCGCCCACCGCCCTCCACGCGGCCACACCCCCTCGCCGCCCCCTCACCGTCCTGCGCCACCGCCCCGCGCACCGCCGCCGACTCGCCACCGTAGCTCCGCCATCCCAAGCCGGAGGCCGCCCGTGAAATCACCCTCCTCCCCCGGCGAGCGGGGAAACCCCCGCAAGACGACGAAAAACCCGTCAGGGGCCGCCGTAGCGGCCCCTGACGGGTTCGAGAAGGGTGGACGGCTACAGCGGCGCCGAGCCGTCGTCCACGTCGCCCTCAGGCCCCGTGGGAGGCGGGGTGTCCTCGGAGGAGGGCTTGGCCGCGGGCGGCGGGGTGGCGGCCGGGGGCGGGGTGGTGGTCTGGGCCAGCAGGCGCTCCAGCCGGGCGCCCGTGAGCCGCAGGAACTTGCGGTGCTCCCGGTTGCGGTCGAGGACCGCCACCTCGAGCTGCGCCACCGGCGGCCGCTCGCCGCCCGGCTCGGTGAGCGCCGTCAGCGCCACCTCCAGCGCGTCGGCCAGCGACATCGACTCGCGGTAGCGCTCCTTGAGCCGCGTGGACACCGCGTCCGCCTGGCCGCCCATGGCCGCGAAGCCGTGCTCGTCGAAGACCGACCCGTCGAAGGTGAGCCGGTAGATCGCGTCGCCGTCCTTGGTCTCGCCGACCTCGGCGACCACGACCTCCACCTCCAGCGACTTGATCGACTCGGTGAAGATGCGGCCCAGGTTGGAGGCGTACAGGTTGGCCAGGCCGCGCCCGGTCACGTCGGAGCGGTCGTAGGTGTAGCCGTTGATGTCGGCGTAGCGGATGCCGCCGAGCCGCAGCTCCTCGAACTCGTTGTAGCGGCCCACCGCCGCGAACCCGATGCGGTCGTAGATCTCGCTGATCTTGTGCAGCGCCCGCGACGGGTTGGGCGCGACGAACAGGATGCCGTCGACGTACTGCAGCACGACGACGGAGCGGCCCCGCGCGATGCCCTTGCGCGCGTAGTCGGCCTTGTCCCGCATGATCTGCTCAGGGGACGCATATCCAAAAGGCATGGACACGTGCGGTGGTCCTTTCTAGCGCAGCGGGGCGATGGGGCCGTCGGGCGAGATCAGGCGGGCTTCGAGCATCTGCTCCACGTAGTCGGAGACCTGATCCTCACTCAGCCGGCGGAAGCCATCGGCGTCGATCACCGACACGATCGGCCAGATCTTCCTGGTGACATCGGGCCCACCGGTCGCCGAGTCGTCGTCGGCGGCGTCATAGAGCGCCTGGATGAGGGTCATCGTCATGTCGTCGGCCGACGCCCCGTCGCGGTAGAGCTTCTTCAGCGACCCACGCGCGAAGATCGAGCCGGAGCCGATCGCGTCGAACCTCTCCCTCTCGTACGGCCCGCCCGCGACGTCGTAGCTGAAGATGCGCCCCTCATCCTTGTCAGGGTCGTACGCGGCGAACAGCGGCACCACCACCAGCCCCTGCATCGCCATCGGAAGGTTGCCCCTGATCATGGTGGCCAGCCGGTTGGCCTTGCCCGCCACCGACATCGTGCGGCCCTCGAGCTTCTCGTAATGCTCCAGCTCCACCCTGAACAGCCGGGCGAACTCGATGCCGGTGCTGGCCGTGCCCGCGATGCCCATGCACGAGTAGTCGTCGGCGCGGAAGACCTTCTCCACATCGCGCTGGGAGATGATGTTGCCCGATGTCGCCCGCCGGTCGCCCGCCATGATCACGCCACCGGCGAAGGTGGCGGCCACGATCGTCGTCGCGTGCGGGACCTGGTCGCCGATCGGGGTGGCCAGCACCTCATTCCGCTGCGGCAGCAAATCAGGCGCATACGAGCTGACAAACTCCGTGAACGAGGAACTTCCGGTGTTGCGGAAAAGCTGGTTGACCAAGCCGGCGGGCAGATCCCTGTGCGATGCCACGCGACTCCCTCCAAACGTCAGTGTTCCTAGGGCGACCCTACTCATGTTGCGTTGTTGTCTGCACTTCCCACGATCAGCTCACGGCGAACCCGCGTGATCACACGCCGCCCCGTTCCGTGTTCAGATCGTTTCTTTACGGCCCCCTGCGGCCACGCGACCGCCGCTAAGTCCGCACATCCCGAACAGGCGGCCAACCTGCGGCTCCCCCCGGCGACCTGCGGTGATCGCCACCCCGGCCGCCCTCACCCTCACGTCCTGCGGCACCGGCGCAGCCAGCATCTCCCCGACGATCGCCGCCAACTCCGTCTCCGGCGGCAAGAGCTCCGAGTCCGCCGACTGGATCAGGCGGTGGGTGATCCCCGAGTTCGAGAGGACGCCCCGCAACGACAAGGTGCTCTTCCAGCCCAGCGGCCTCGACGACGAGCAGTACAAGACGAAGATCGCGCTCGTTCTCACGTCCAGGGCCGGCGCCGACATGATCGACATCGACGGCATCCGGTCGGACAGTCCGCCCAGGCCGGCTACATCCGGAGGCCGGCGGCGCCACCGTCGAGCAGTGGGAGGGCCGGTCGCAGATCCCGCAGGCGTACAGAACCCGGGCATCCTCGACGGCAAGAAGTACGGCCTGCCGGAGAACACAAGACGGCCGCGTCCTGTTCCACAACAGGACCCTGCTCACCAAGGCCGGCCTGCCCGCCCGTCCCTGGCAGCGTCTCGGCGACCCCAGCCTCCAGGCTGCAGCGCAGTCCGCCCGCGGCTTCCGGTTACCGGAGGGATCAAGGCATGACCGAAGCTGTCGACCTCGCCGTCACCGCCATCCCCGTCACCCACCACCAGGCCGAAGCCCTCGCGCTCCCCGACCGCGTCGGCCGCCATGCCTCACGGCCCCATGATCCAGATCGCCACCCCGGCCAAGATCTTCCACCGCCCCGCCACCACCTTCGCCGCCTCCACCCCAAGAACTTCCTCCCCGCGGAGATCACGCCACCACCCTCAACCAGGCCGTCGTCCAAGACGGCGAAGAACCACCCAACGGCACCCCACCCGGGCATCCCCGCCCCGCCCTCACCTACCGCGACGACCGCCCCACACCGCCTCACGACATACTTAGGACCATGAGGGACTGGATCCTCCACGTCGACCTCGACCAGTTCATCGCCGCCGTCGAGATCCTCCGCCACCCCGAACTCCGCGGCAAACCCGTCGTCGTCGGCGGCTCAGGAGACCCCACCCAACCCCGCACCGTGGCCGCCACCGCCACCTACGAAGCCCGCGAACACGGCATCCACTCCGGCATGCCACTGCGCACCGCACTCAAACGCTGCCCCGAAGCGATCTTCCTGCCCAGCGACCCACCCGCCTACGAAGCCGCCTCCGCCCACGTCATGGCCGTACTCCGCGAATTCCCCGTACGCGTCGAAATCTGGGGCTGGGACGAAGCCTTCCTCGGCGCCACCACCGACGACCCCGAAACCCTCGCCGCCACCATCCGCCAGACCGTACGCGAACGCACCCAACTGTCCTGCTCCATCGGCATCGGCGACAACAAACACCAGGCCAAACTCGCCTCCGGCCTCGCCAAACCCGCCGGAATCTACCGCCTCACCAGCGACAACTGGGCCGAGATCATGAACGACCGACCCACCGACGCACTCTGGGGCATCGGCGCCAAGATCTCCAAAAAACTCGCCGCCCTCGGCCTCCACACCGTCGCCGAACTGGCCGCCGCCGACCCCACGCACCTCGCCCGCCACTTCGGCCCCACCAACGGCCCCTGGTACCGCTACCTCGCCCTCGGCAAAGGCGAAGCCGAAATCGTCACCACACCCTGGATCGCCCGCGGCCACAGCCGCGAAACAACCTTCCAGCACGACCTCACCGACGAAACCGACATCGCCCACCACGTCGCCGACCTCGCCAACCAGGTCGCCCACGACGCCCGCGAAGCCGGCCGCGACATCACCCGGGTATCGGTCAAGGTCCGCTTCACCCCGTTCCTCACCCGAACCCGCCAGTCAAAACTCCCCGCCCCCACCACGGACCCGGCCACCATCCAGCAGGCGGCCCTCACCATCCTCACCCGCTTCGACCTCACCCGCCCGGTCCGCCTCCTGGGCGTCGCCGTCGACTACACCCTCCCCAGAGCCGATCAGCCCACCCTCGACACCGTCGAATAGAACTCGCCCCGAAGCCGCTCGTCAGCCTCGACCAACTCCCGAAGCTCCTCCTCCGAAACCTCGACGTCGTCGAACTCCTCAACGGTCGCCTCGACATAAGAAAGCGCCCGCCGCACCACCCCGGGATCATCCCTGAACTGCCCGATCCCCGTATTGCACGGCAGACACAGCGCATATCGCACATCCCCGGTGCGATGACAATGGTCCACATGCTCGGGCGGCCGATCCCAGCACACCACACACAGACCATGCTGAGCCGAGATCATCCGCTCGACATCCTCATGCCGCACCTGATAACGCTGCGTCAGGTGATAACTCCGCGTCCGCGCCACCTCATCGGAAACGCGCTGCCGCGGGAGGACCACGAACTCGGGCCAGAGAATCTCCCCGTCCAGATAAAGGGCCGCCAACTCCAGCAACACCAGATTGTCGCCGAAGTGGCCGAGCCCGTTGTTGCAGTTGAAACAGAGAATGCCCCGGACCAGGCCGGTCGCGTGGCTGTGGTCGACGAACGTGCCGGGGACGGCCCGGCAGATGGCGCAGAGCCCGCCCTGACGGGCGAGCATGCGCTCGAAGTCGTCCTCGGTGATGCCGTAGCGGCGCTTCAGGTGGTAGTTGCGAGTGCTGCCGTGATTCTTGATCCGCTCTTCCCGCATCACGGTGTTGTGACACGGCTTGCAGTAATCGGTAAGCCCCGACTTCACCGCCCGGTTGCGCCCGAACTCCGTAACCGGCTTCACTCTCTCGCAACGAGGGCAGTATTTGTGCCCCTCGGGGACTTCCCTCACCTCTCGCACCGTTTTGCCTTGCTCGGCCATGCGTTTGCGATAGCTCTGAGTGGAACGCCTCCGAAAGCATGCCTTGCAATACCGCGCACGGCCATCGGCCATGCGCTTATTGAGCCCGAACTCGGCGACCGCCTTGGTCTCACCGCAGTCCGGGCATCGCTTCACCTCGTCCGGCGTTTCCACCCGATTTACCCTTTTTGAATGTCCGGTTTGCCCTACTCTCCGCCCTTTTGTACATAAGAGCGCACGAATTCCTCTGCGTTCTCTTCGAGAACTTCGTCGATTTCGTCCAGAATTGCGTCGACATCGTCCGTGAGCTTCTCCTGGCGCTCCTGAACGTCCGGCGTCGCCGAGGCCTCGGTCTCCTCGACTTCGCTCTCGCGCCGACCGGCCTGCTTCTGGCCTCCGGTGTCCTTGGTTGCCATGTCCTACCTCCGGTTGGGGGACTGCCTCTAGGCATATCTTCCCCGAACCGGGCGACATTTCGCGCCGATCGCCCAGCGATCTTGCCCGCTTGACTAGATAGTCGAGCTATCCAATAATGGATCCACCTACACACGAGGAGGTTCCGATGTCCCCCGCATCCCTGAGCACGGCCGGTGTGCTCCTCATCACAGTCCCCGGGGTGGCCTTCGGCGGCGTCACCCTGTTGAAGTTCCTGATGCGCAACGTTCCCGGCTACCTGGACAACCCGGTCCGGCGTGGCCTGTGGCGGGCCGGGCACGCGCATGCGGGCGTGCTGGTGCTGTTCTCGCTGGTGGCGATGCTCTATGTGGATCAGGCGAGTCTGCCTGAGGGGCTGAAGGCCCTGACGCGGGTGTTGATCGTGGCCGCGCCGATCCTGATGCCGCTGGGTTTCTTCCTGTCGGTGGTGCGTCCGCGTGACACGAAGCCGAGCAGGTTGATCTGGCTGACGGTGGCGGGTGGGGCGTGCTTGGCGGTGGGCACGCTGACGCTGGGTGTGGGCCTGCTGTAGGGGGTGGACCGGCCCCGGGGCGCCGCCATGGGCGGGGGCCGGTCTACTCGGATCGGTCGCCGACCGGCGAGCCGGATCAGTCGCCGCCAGTAGGCCGGATCGGTCGCCGACCGGCGCGCCGGATCAGTCGCCGCCGGTGAGGGCGGCGACGAGGTCGGCGGCGGTGCGGCAGCGGTCGAAGAGTTCGCCGACGTGGGCTTTGGTGCCGCGCAGTGGTTCGAGGGTGGGTACGCGCTGGAGTGACTCGCGGCCGGGGATGTCGAAGATGACGGAGTCCCAGGAGGCGGCGGCGACGGATTCGCTGTATTGGCGCAGGCAGCGGCCGCGGAAGTAGGCGCGGGTGTCGTTGGGCGGGTGTTCGACGGCGCGCTGGACTTCTTCTTCGGTGACGAGGCGTTGCATGCGTCCGCGGGCGACGAGGCGGTTGTAGAGGCCGCGGTCGGGGCGGATGTCGGAGTATTGCAGGTCGACGAGCTGGAGTCTGGGGTGGGACCAGGCCAGGCCGTCGCGGGTGCGGTAGCCCTCGAGGAGTTCGAGTTTGGCGACCCAGTCGAGTTCGCGGGAGAGCTGCAT
Organism: Nonomuraea jabiensis; assembly: GCF_014204795.1. GTDB lineage: Bacteria > Actinomycetota > Actinomycetes > Streptosporangiales > Streptosporangiaceae > Nonomuraea > Nonomuraea jabiensis. The sequence goes on from NZ_JACHMB010000001.1 coordinate 11,363,593, forward strand.
GGGGTCTTCGGCGAGCCGGGTGAGGACGGACTCCCAGCGGTCGAGGATGTCCTTGTTCATCTCCTCTTGGGCGGTGCCCCGCTCTTCGACGTATTTGCGCGCTTGTTCGAGGTATTCCATCTGGAGCTGGACGGCGGTGAGCTTGCGGCCGTCGCGCATGGCGATCTCGTAGCGGCAGGTGGGGTCGTGGGAGACGGCCCTGAGGGCTTGTACGGGGTTTTCGACGGCGAGATCGCGGGTGAGGAAGCCTTCCTCGATCATGGCGAGGACGAGGGCGGTGGTGCCCAGCTTCAGGTATGTCGATATTTCCGACATGTTGGCGTCGCCGATGATCACGTGCAGCCGGCGGTACTTCTCGGGGTCGGCGTGCGGCTCGTCGCGGGTGTTGATGATGGGCCGCTTGAGCGTGGTCTCGAGGCCGACCTCGACCTCGAAGAAGTCGGCGCGCTGGCTGATCTGGAAGCCTTCGCCGCGGGAGTCCTGTCCGATGCCGACCTTGCCGGCGCCGACGACGACCTGGCGGGAGACGAAGAAGGGGGTCAGGTGCCGGACGATGTCGGCGAAGGGGGTGGCGCGCCGCATGAGGTAGTTCTCGTGGCAGCCGTAGGAGGCGCCTTTGGCGTCGGTGTTGTTCTTGTAGAGCTGGATGGGCGCGTTGGAGGGGATGGCGGAGGCCCGGGTGGCGGCGTCGTACATGACGCGTTCACCGGCTTTGTCCCAGATGACGGCGGCCCGGGGGTTGGTGCATTCGGGCGAGCTGTATTCGGGGTGGGCGTGGTCGACGTAGAGCCGGGCGCCGTTGGTGAGGATGACGTTGGCCAGGCCGAGGTCCTCGTCGGTGAGCTGGCTGGAGTCGGCGACCTCTCTGGCCAGGTCGAAGCCGCGCGCGTCGCGCAGTGGGTTCTCCTCTTCGAAGTCCCACCGGGCCCTGCGCGCCCGGGCCGCGGAGGCGGCCAGGTAGGCGTTCACGACCTGTGAGGAGGTCACCATCGCGTTGGCGCCCGGCTGGCCGGGTACGGAGATGCCGTACTCGGTCTCGATGCCCATCACCCGACGCACCGTCATGCAACACCCTCTGTTCGTCCGGATCTGTCTATCCGCCGTTTATATGCCCGAGCCTATGCCCTTCACAGTGCCCCAGGGTCACAGAGTTATGGCACCGACGCCTTTTCAACCTGTACGGCGGGAGCTGATGGGGTTTGCGTGGATCTGCGGGGCTTGAGTAGCCGCTGGATGGGCCGTTCGGCAAAGGAGTACACGAGGTACGACAGCGCCACGGCCACCAGGACGGTCGTGGTGGCGACGGCCCAGGGGGGCAGGTGGCCGGTGAGCGCTGGGATGAGGGCCACCGCGACGACGCCATGGAAGAGGTAAAGCGGGTATGTGATGCCGCCGAGCGCGGTGAGCGTCCTGGACGGTTTGAGGCGGATCAGCCCGAGGGCGGCGACGGCCATCACGGCGAAGATCAGGGTGATGGTGATGATCACGCTGAGGTCGGCGACGGGCATGTTCTTGAACCCGACGTTGTCGACGCGCCGGTGGACGCGGTCGAGCGCGGAGCCGATCGACAGGGCGTACCCGCCGGCCACGTAGAGCCACGGCAGCCAGGCGCTGCCGCGTTTGTGGATGAGGTAGAGGGACATGCCGGCGATGAAGTAGGGCGCGTAGTCGGGCATGACGATCTCGTTGACGATCTCGTTGCCGAGCCGGTCGGCGCCGAAGGCGGCCACCAGCCAGACGCCGGAGAAGATCAGGACGCGCCCGTACGTGACCCCGATGATCACGAGGATGACCATCAGCAGGTAGAAGCGGAGCTCCGCCCAGAGCGACCAGTAGACCTGGCTGGCGTCGGTGACCTTGAACAACCGCTGGAACATGGTGGCGTTCACCAGGTAGTCGCCTGGTGAAAGTTTTGGGTCAAGCGCCTTGGCGCCGGTGAGCCCGTAGAGGGCCGCGGTGGCGACGAGGCTGAGCCAGTACGCGGGATAGAGGCGCACGAACCTGGACCGGGCGAACCCGCCGAGCCCGCGCCCCCACACGGTCATGAGGATGACGAACCCGCTGATGATGAAGAACAGCTCGACCCCGAGGATGCCTAACCCCGCGAAGGGCGCCAGCGGCGGGAACAGCGCGGCGGGCCTGGCCCCCCAGACGGACGCGTACGCCACCAGGTAGTGGAAGGCGACGACGGCCAGCGCGGCGATGAAGCGCAGGAGGTCGAGCTCGGCCAACCGGCCGTCTCCCCGAGCATGCTTGGGCCGGTTAGGTGCGTGCACGCCCTTTTGACGTCACGTGGATCACTTTGGTTCCAGCGGTCCCTCCGTTCCCACCACGAGCGGCCGCGAGGAGTCGTCGAGCCCGAGCGCGTCGCGGGCCGCGGGCGTGAGGGCGAGCAGGCCGGCGGCTCCGGCGGCGCCGCACTCCGACAGGTGGACGCCGTGGCCGGCCAGGAGGCGGGCGGCGTCGGCCGCCTGGTCGTCGGTGATCGTCATGTAGAGGTCGGCGAGGTGGTGGAGGAGGTGGTGGGCGATGATGGAGGGTTCGAGGCAGTCGAGGCGGCCGAGCGTGGTGTGGCCGCCCTGGACGCGTACGGGCTCGCCGGCTCTGGCGCTTTCGAGCAGGCAGGGCGCGCCTTCCGGCTCGACCACGACGATCTTGGGCTGTTCGCCCCAGCGGTCGCGCACGTATGCGGCTCCGGCGGCGGCGAGCCCGCCGACGCCCGCCTGGAGGAACACGTGGGTGGGCGCGCCGGCGCCCCCGTGGGCGGCGCTGTGGCCGCCGGTCGCGGCCGAGGAGCCGTTGAGCCTGCCCGAGTACGCCTCCAGGCCGGTGAGCGCTCCTGCGGACGTGGCGGGGCCAGTGGTGCGCGCCGGGACGGCGGGCAGGGCGCCCGGGTCGGCGAGTTCGTCGAACAGGACGGTGTAGCCGCGCATGACGTCGAGCGGGATGCCGGTGTAGCCGTTCCAGGAGCTGTCGGAGACGAGCCGCCAGCCGTTGCGCTCGGCGGCCTGGATCGCGGCGGCCATGCTGGCCTCGTAGTCCTCGCCGCTGCGCCGTACCTCGGCGCCGAGTCCGCGCAGCCGCTGCGCGAACGCCTCGGGGACACCTTCGCTGAGGTACACGACGCAGTCCACGCCGACCTCGGCGGCCCCGGAGGCGACGGAGATGCCGTGGTTGCCGGCGCTGGCGCACACGAACGGCGTGCCGCCGCCCTCGTGCTCGGCGAGCAGGTGGACGGCGTACGCGCCGCCGAGCGCCTTGAAGCTGCCCAGCCCCATGCGCCCGCTCTCGTCCTTGACGTGGACGGCTTCGGTCCCGGCCAGGTCCGGGACGGTGCGGACCGGCGTGGGCCGGTAGGAGGGGTGCCGGGCGAAGTGGGCGCGGGCCTGGCGGGCGTGCTCGGTCCCGATGAGCGCGCGGTCGTGCGCGGTGTACGGGGCGCGGGCGGGGTTGAGGTACTCCATGATCGCCATGCTAGGCGGGGCCCACCGCTCTCCCCGGCCCGCCACTCCGCCGCAGTGAGAGCCCGGTGAGAAGCACCGTGGGAGCCCGGTGAGAAGCACCGTGAGAAGCACGGTGGCAGGCGGTCAGGCGCGGTCGCGGGCGGCGGCGACGGCGGCCTGGCCGAGGCTGACGCCGCCGTCGCCGGGCGGCACGCGCACGTGTTTGAGCACCCGGAACCCGGCCGCGCGCAGCCGTTCCACGGTGGCCTCCAGCAGCAGGGCGTTCTGGAACATCCCGCCCGACAGCGCCACCGCGGTCAGCCCGGTGGCGGAGCGGAGGGCGTCGCAGGCGCGGGCGACGGCGTCGGCGAGGCCGTTGTGGAAGCGGCCGGCGATCGCGCGGGTGCCGGTCCCGGCCGCCAGGTCCGCGGCGGCGGCCCGGACGAGGTCGGCGGCCTCCACGACGAGCAGGTCGCCGTGGGTGATCCGGGCCTCGTACGTGCCGCGCTCGGCCGGGTCGGCGTGCTGTTCGAGTTCGACGACGGCCTGCCCCGCATAGGTGATCTTGTCGCGGACGCCGAGCAGCGCGGCGACGGCGTCGAAGAGGCGGGCCGCGCTGGAGGTCAGCGGGGAGCCGGGGGCGAGCCGGAGCGCGTCGGCCCAGGGGTTGCGGCGGGCCACGTCCAGGCGGGCCACGTCCAGGCCGGGGTGGCCGTCGCCGAGGTAGGCGGCGGTCATGCGCCAGGGCTGCCGGACGGCGGCGCTCCCGCCGGGCATGGGGATCTGGGCGAGGTGGCCAAGGCGTTCGAAGGAGGTCAGGTCGGCGCGCAGGAACTCGCCGCCCCACAGGGTGCCGTCGGGGCCGTGGCCGAGCCCGTCGAGGGCCACGCCGAGCACCGGCCCGGGGTCGCCGTTGTCGGCCAGGCAGGAGGCGATGTGGGCGTGGTGGTGCTGGACGCCGAGGAGTTCGACGCCGCGGATCTCCTTGGCGTGCCGGGTGGACAGGTAGCCGGGGTGCAGGTCGTGGGCCACGATCTGGGGCCGGATGCCGAACAGGCCGCAGAAGTGGTCGATGCTCTCGACGAACGACCGGAGCGTCTCGTGGTTCTCCAGGTTGCCGATGTGCTGGGAGACGAACGCGCGCCGCCCTTCGACCAGGCAGAAGGTGCTCTTCAGCTCGGCGCCGCAGGCGAGCACGGGCCGGGGCGCGGGCCAGCGCATGGCCAGCGGTTCGGGCGCGTACCCGCGGGCGCGGCGCAGCACGGTCACCTCGCCCGCCATGGGCCGCACGACGGAGTCGTCGGCGCGTACGTGGATGGGGCGGTCGTGGATGAGGAAGGCGTCGGCGATGCCGCTCAGGCGGGTCAGCGCGTCGTCGTCCTCGTAGGCGATGGGCTCGCCGGAGACGTTGCCGCCGGTGAGGACCATGGGTTGGGCGAGCTCGGCGAGCAGGAGGTGGTGCAGGGCCGTGTAGGGGAGCATGAGGCCGAGGCTGCGGGTGGCGGGCGCCACGGAGGCGGCGACGGGGGCGCCGGGCAGGCGGGGCAGCAGCACGATGGGCCGGGCGCGGCCGGTGAGCAGTTCGGCGGCGTGCTCGTCGATCTCGCACAGCCTTCGCGCCTGCGCCAGGTCGGCCGTCATGACGGCGAACGGCTGCTCCTCGCGGTGTTTGCGGCCGCGCAGCAGGGCGGCGGCCCGCTCGTCGGCGGCGGGCACGGCGAGGTGGAAGCCGCCGAGGCCCTTGACGGCGACGACGCGACCGGCGCGCAGCAGGGTGACGGCGCCGGCGACGGGGTCGCCGCACAGCTCGGTGCCGCGGGCGTCGCGCAGCCGCAGCCGGGGCCCGCAGGCGGGGCAGCAGGTGGGCTGGGCGTGGTGGCGGCGGTTGCCGGGGTCGTGGTATTCGGCCGCGCACGCCTGGCACATGCCGAAGCCGGCCATGGTGGTCAGCGGCCGGTCGTACGGGACGCCGCGCACGATCGTGAAGCGGGGCCCGCAATTGGCGCAGTTGATGAACGGGTAGCCGTGGCGGCGGTCGTCGGGGTCGGCCAGCTCGCGCAGGCAGTCGTCGCAGGTGGCGCCGTCGGCGCGGACGAGGGGGCGCAGCGGGCCGGACGGGATGCCGGCGGCGATGGTGAAGCCGTTGTGGCCGGTGGGGCGGGCGCTGACGACGGTGACGCGTTCGATCTCGGACAGGGCGGGCGCGTCGCGTTCGAGCGCGGTCAGGAACTCCTCGACGCCCGCCAGGGCGCCTTCGACCTCGATGTGCACTCCGTTGACGTCGTTGTGCACGCGCCCGGCCAGACCGAGCCGGCGGGCGAGCGCGTGCACGAAGGGACGGAAGCCGACGCCCTGGACGACGCCTTCGACGTGCACGTCTACTCGTTTGAGCGTGGTCATCAGACCAGTGTGCGCCTGTTCGGGGCGGCGTGCATGCGTATCGGCCGTGTCGTCGCCGGCGTCGCCGCGCGCCCGCCGCGTGCCCCGCCGCGGCAGGGGGCGGGCATGCGGACGGGAGGGCCGCGGCGGCCCTCCCGTCCGGGGGTTCTACAGGTACTGGCCGGTGTTGGCCACGGTGTCGATGGATCGGCCGGCTTCGGTGCCCTGCTTGCCGGAGACGAGCGTGCGGATGTAGACGATCCGCTCACCCTTCTTGCCGGAGATGCGGGCCCAGTCGTCGGGGTTGGTGGTGTTGGGCAGGTCCTCGTTCTCGGAGAACTCGTCCACGCAGGCCGTGAGCAGGTGCTGGACCCGCAGGCCCTTCTGGCCGGTTTCGAGGAACTGCTTGATGGCCATCTTCTTCCCGCGGTCGACGATGTTCTGGATCATCGCGCCGGAGTTGAAGTCCTTGAAGTAGAGGACTTCCTTGTCGCCGTTGGCGTAGGTCACCTCGAGGAAGCGGTTCTCCTCGCTCTCGGTGTACATGCGCTCGACGACGCTCTGGATCATGCCCTGGATGGTGCCCTCGCGGGAGTCGCCGTGCTCGGTCAGGTCGTCCGGGTGCAGCGGCAGGTCGGCGATGAGGTACTTGGAGAAGATGTCCTTGGCCGCCTCGGCGTCCGGCCGCTCGATCTTGATCTTGACGTCCAGGCGGCCGGGCCGCAGGATCGCCGGGTCGATCATGTCCTCGCGGTTGGAGGCGCCGATGACGATGACGTTCTCCAGGCCCTCGACGCCGTCGATCTCCGACAGCAGCTGAGGGACGATGGTGTTCTCCACGTCGGAGGACACGCCGGAGCCTCGGGTGCGGAAGATCGAGTCCATCTCGTCGAAGAACACGATCACCGGGGTGCCCTCGGAGGCCTTCTCCCGGGCCCGCTGGAAGACCAGGCGGATGTGCCGCTCGGTCTCGCCGACGTACTTGTTGAGCAGCTCGGGGCCCTTGATGTTGAGGAAGAAGCTCTTGCCGGACTGGCCGGTCTTCTCCGCGACCTGCTTGGCCAGGGAGTTGGCGACGGCCTTGGCGATGAGTGTCTTGCCGCATCCGGGCGGGCCGTACAGCAGCACGCCCTTGGGGGGCCGGAGCTTGTGCTCGCGGAACAGGTCGGCGTGCAGGTAGGGCAGCTCGATGGCGTCCCTGATCTGCTCGATCTGCCTGCCGAGGCCGCCGATCTCCTCGTAGGAGATGTCGGGGACCTCCTCGAGGACGAGCTCTTCGACTTCGGACTTGGGAATGCGCTCGTAGACGTAGCCGGAGCGCGGCTCGAGCAGGAGCGAGTCGCCGGCCCTGATGGGCTGGCCGACGAGCGACTCGGCCAGTCGCACGACGCGCTCTTCGTCGGCGTGCGAGATGACCAGGGCGCGCTTGCCCTCGTCGAGCAGTTCTTTCAGCATGACGATCTCGCCGACCTCTTCGTAGCCGAGGGCTTCGACCACGTTGAGCGCTTCGTTGAGCATGACCTCCTGGCCACGCCGCAGCGAGTCGATGTCGACGGCAGGGCTGACGTTCACGCGGAGCTTGCGGCCGCCGGTGAACACCTCGATGGTGCCGTCTTCTCTGGCCTCGAGGAAGGTGCCGAAACCGGATGGCGGCTGCGCCAGCCGGTCGACCTCCTCCTTGAGGGCGACGATTTGGTCCCGGGCCTCCTTGAGTGTGGCGACCAGGCGTTCGTTCTGGCCGGTCACGGCCGCGAGGTTCGCCTGCGCCTCATGGAGACGCTCTTCGAGGACTCTGGCCTGACGGGGTGACTCGGCCAGCTTCCGCCTCAGCGCGGTGATCTCCTCCTGGAGGAAGGAGACCTGTGTTGAAAGATCAGCGACCTCCCGTTCGCGCTGCGCGGCTCGAGCCTCAGCATCATCGCGAGCTGCCACGCCCGTCACCTCCTTCCCAGTCGAGGGCGACTACTAAGGACCTTACCTATCTCGGGCCCCTCCGTAACCTGGCCGGGCAGTGTTCGTAGAGTGACATTCAGTATTCGGTGAATAATCCTCAATAGTGCGTTTAATACTCCCAGCACATGCACACGGGAATCTGTTCCCGTGTCACGCACCAACGCACCCTCGTGGCCAAATTGTCATAGTTCCTCGGTGGTCCCCTTCGGTCGACGGCGTCTCGGCGGGGGCGTCACTCCGTCCGCCATGCGGCGGGCGGTGACGAGGAATCCCGTGTGGCCGATCATCCGATGATCCGGTCTCACCGCGAGTCCTTCGACGTGCCAGTCGCGAACCAGGGTCTCCCACGCATGCGGCTCCGTGAAACACCCGTGATCGCGAATCGTCTCCACCGTCTTGGACAGCTGCGTGGTCGTGGCGACGTAACAGCAGATCACGCCACCCGGGGTGAGCGCCTTGGCGGCGGCGTCGACGCACTCCCACGGGGCGAGCATGTCGAGGATCACCCGGTCGACGTCGCTCTCGTCGATGGAGGCGACCAGGTCGCCGACGACCAGGCGCCAGTTGTCGTCCATGGGGCCGCCGAAGAACTTCTCCACGTTCTTGCTCGCCACGTCGGCGAACTCCTGGCGCCGCTCGTACGAGGTGACGTGCCCGTCGGGGCCGACGGCCCGCAGCAGGAAGCACGTCAGCGCGCCGGAGCCGACGCCGGCCTCGATCACCCGCGCGCCCGGGAAGATGTCGGCCATGCCGACGATCATCGAGGCGTCCTTGGGGTAGATGACGGCCGCGCCGCGCGGCATGGCCAGCGTGTAGTCCTGCAGCAGGTGGCGGAAGGCGAGGTATTGAGTGCCCCCCGAGGAGCGCACGACGGAGCCCTCAGGCTGCCCGATCAGGTCGCTGTGGGGGATGGCGCCCTTGTGGGTGTGGAAGACGCCGTCCTCTTTGAGCGTGATCGTGTGGCGTTTGTTCTTGGGGTCGGTGAGCTGCACCTGATCCCCCGCCTGGAAAGGCCCATGCCTGCGGAAACCCATGGCCGCAAGGTTATAGGGCTTTCGAGGGCGACCGGACGCACGGTATCTATGGGGGATGCTTCCGCGCGACGTGATCTCCACCGGCCCCCTGATTCTCCGGCCTCCCGCGGAGGAGGACGTCGAGGCGATCGTGAAGGTGTGCAACGACCCGGTGACCGCCCGGTTCCTGCCGGTGTTGCCGTCGCCGTACCGGGTGCAGGACGCGCACGACTTCCTGGAGCAGGCGGCGGCGAAGTGGGCGGGCGGCGGCGCGGAGTTCGTGATCACGCAGGACGGCGGCTACGTGGGCGCCATCGGGGTCGTCCCGCCCGATCAGTGGGGCGTGGCCTCGATCGGCTACATGGTGGCGCCGTGGGCGCGGGCCCGGGGCGTGGCGGCGACGGCGGCCAGGGCGGTCACCGACTGGCTGTTCGACCACGGGGTGCGCCGGGTCGAGCTGCAGGCCGCGGTGGAGAACGTGGCGAGCCTGCGGGTGGCCGTCAAGGCGGGCTTCCTCGAGGAGGGGCGCCGGCGGGAGGCCAGGCGGCTGCGCGACGGCCGCTACGTCGACATGGTCACCTTCGCCCGGCTGGCGGGGGACGCGGTGGCGGCGGAGCCGTACCTGCCGTTCTTCGCGGACGGGGAGCTGTGCGACGGCGTGGTGCGGCTGGTGCCGATGACCGTGGAGGACGCCGGCGACTTCCACCGGATGCTGGCCGACCCGACGGTGGCGGCCTATCACTTCGGGCCGATGGGCACGCTGGAGGAGCACGAGCGGCGCTGCCGCTACACCGGCTACTGGTGGGTGTCGGGGCAGCGGATCGAGCTGGCCGTCAGGGACGCGGCCTCGGGGGCGTTCGCCGGGCACATCCAGCTCGCGCACGTCGTCCCGTCGCTGGGGCAGGCCATGGTGGGCTATTCGCTGGTGCCCGAGTTCCGGGGCAAGGGGTTCATGACGCGGGCGGTCAGGCTGCTGGTGGACTGGGCGTTCGCGAACACGGCGCTGCACCGGATCGTGGCCGGCACCGACGCAGGCAACACGGCCTCGCACGCGGTGCTGGAGCGGGCCGGGTTCAGCCGGGAGGGCGTGCACCGGGGGCTGTTCGTCAGGGCGGACGGGACGCGGGCGGACGACGTGGCGTGGTCGGTGCTGCGTCCCACGTGACGGGTGCGGGCAGGGAGGGCGCAGAAATCCTGATTTCCTGTTGAGGGCTAGTCAGGAGCCGCGTCGGGGGTGATAGTCAGGGCACCCGCACTTCAGTTTCGCGCGATCGGGCCGCGCGATCTCTCCTCCCCCCGAGGGAGCACCGCGATGTCATACAACCATGTCGATGCCGCCATGCGTGAACTCATCGCCTCGTTCTCCTGCCTGGAGGCCGCCGACCTGCTCGACCGGCTGGCGCGTACCGCCGCCGCCGTCACGGGCACGGCCTACGCGGGATTCGTGCGCGTGGACGCCCTGCGGCTCGAGGCCGACACGATCCACACGCACGCCCCTCCCGGCGATCCCCAGCGCGTGCGCCGGTGGCTGGCCGGGTCGGGGGTGCTGAAGGAGCTGGCGACCGTGCCCGTCACGGTCCGGCTGGCGCGCGACGCGGCGGTGGGCGAGCCGGGCTTCCTGGCCACTCCCCTGCCGCTGGCGACGCGGGACCACACGTTCGTGTGGGTCGCCGGGCGGGGGTTCGGCGACGGGGACGAGCACCTGCTGAGCCGCTTCGCGACCGCTGCCGGGCGGGCGCTGGAGGCGGCGAGCGGGCTGGAGGCGGCGGTACGGCTGTTGCGCGGGGTACGGGCGTTCTGCCCGGCCCAGCCGCCGGACCTTCCGGTTGGAGGCGACCGGATCCCGGGGTAAGGGACGACCGGTTGTCCGCGCGGATTGGGCCGAGAATGACTCCATTTATCCAAAGATTTTACGGATACTTGGCTATTTATCCGTAAATCGTGGCCATTTCGCCCCTACGGCTGCTCCGCGGGGCCCGGGCGCTCGCGCGGCCCTGGACGCGGAGCGCCCGCGGCCCCGGGGCGGGGACGCGGGCGTTCCGGCGGCCGGGTTATCCCCGGTGCGCCTCGAAGCGGAGCGTGCGCGAGACGCCGACCCGGACCGTCGTCCCGGGGGCGATGGTGACCGGCTCGTTCGGCGGGATGTCGTAGAAGTTGGGGTCACCGGGCGGCTGGATCTGGGTGCCGTTGACCGAGCCCAGGTCGACCAGGTTGACATCCCACCCGTCGAGCGCCACCCGCAGGTGGCGGCGCGACACCGAGCCGTCCGGACTGGTCACCTTGGCGGGCCTGGCGGTGCCGCCGGCCACCTCGGGCGCCCGCTCGGGGTCGCGGCCCAGCAGGTAGTCGCTCTCCAGCGGCAGCGCGGTACCGTCGTCGAGGATGAGCACCCCGAGCGACGGGCGCGGCCCCTTGTAGGGGACGAGGGTGCGCTGCACCAGCGCGATGCCGCACACCGCGCAGTAGGGCGAGCGGGGGTCGTTGAAGTGGTCGTTCTTGCAGTCGACGCCGTAGACCAGGGGCCGGTCGCCGTGGTCCTGCTGCTGCTCCTGCGGCGGCTGGCCCGGGTGGTCGAAGTGGTCGGGCGGGCCGAGCAGGGGCGGCGCGGGCTGGTCGAAGTGGTCGGACGGGCCCAGGTGCTGCGGCATCGGCTGGTCGGCCACGCCGTTGCCGGGGGGCGGCTCGTCGTAGGAGGGGAACTGCTGCTGCTCGGGCAGCGACTGCGGCTGCTCCTGCGGCGGCTGGAAGAAGGGGGCCGGCTGCTCCTGCGGCGTGTGGTAGGGCGGCTGGTCCTGAGGCTGCCCGTAGGGCGGCTGGTCCTGGGGCGGACCGTACGGCGACTGATCCTGGGACGGGCCGTACGGTGGCTGGTCCTGGGACGAAAGGTATGACGGCTGCTCCGCCACCGGCGCGGGCTGCGGGCCCGACGGCGGCCCCGGCACGACCGGCGGCTGGTCGGCCAGCGGGTACGGCGGCCGTTCCACCGGCGCGGGCGGCTGCTGGACCAGGTCGGCCTCGAGATGGATGGCCGTGGCGGGCATCTCGCTGGTGAGCGGCCTGGACGGGGCGAGTGCCGAGGACTGCTCGGTGAGGTCGCCCACGAGGCCGCCGCCGTGCACCACGCCGCCGTCGAAGCGGACCGCGGGGTGCGGGGTGCCGGCGCCGGGCAGGCTCAGCTCGACCCGCTCGACGGGCCCGGTGACGAGCCGGTCGGCCCACGTCAGCGAGTCGCTGCCGGCCAGGCGCGTCTCACCGCCCGGGGTGCCGATGGTGGCCGCGGCCGAGCCGCTGACCAGGACGGCCACGCCTTCTCCGACCCGGCCGGCGACGGCGCAGGTGGCCGGGTCGCCCGCCATGTTGGCCGCGAGCACCTGAGCGGCGCGGCGGGCCAGCGCCCTGCCGTCGCCGCCGGACGCGGCCGTCTCGCGCAGCGCGTCGAGCAGGTCGTCGGCGGCGGCCTCGCCGGCGTCGCACACCAGCAGCAGCCCGCCCGCGTAGGCGACCAGCCCGTTACCGGGAAGCGGACGCACCACTCCGAAGCCCTGGCCAGTCATGCGTCCTCCCTCATGACGACGGCGCTGCGCTGCTCATCGGTGCCCTCGCTGCGCTCGGTCACTCGTTTCTCCTCCCCGGAAGCCGGCGAAATTACGGCACCCGCACTGCCGTGCTGGCCACCAGCCATACGCATACCCAGACGAAGGGGCCGTGCCGCGGCCACGTCGTCTCGATTCGGTGAACCGGTGGACCGCAACAAACCCCTTAACTGTGCAAGTTTGGCCAAACAGAACACTATCGGCCAGTCGTCACATCGCAGTAACCGGCCGCAGTCGGCTCCGGCCGCCCGAAACTGCTGGACACGACCCTATCCATGGCCCGCCGCTTAAACGAGTGGGACAAATCAGACGCCCGTGAAAACCCGGTTAACATCGGCCGTGGCGAGCACCCCGTAGATCTCGCCGCCCCGTTCCACCAGGAGATACTCGCTGCCCGGGGCCTCGCGCATGGCGTCGATGAGCGGCTCTCCGGTCAGGTCGGCCGCGAGCACCATGGTGGGCTCCAGGGACTTGGCGACCGAGCCGGCGCTCACCCAGGGGCGGCGGTGCTCGGGGGTGGCCTGGACGGCGGCCTCGTTCACGATCGCCAGGGGCCGGCCTTCGTGGCCGACCACGACGAGGGCGCCCGCGTTGCGCTCGGCGGCCTGCCGCAGCGCCTCCGACAGCGGCGTCTCGGCGGTCACCGGGATCGCCCTGCGCGCCAGCGCGCGGGCGTTGACCTGCGGGATCCTGGCGCGGATCTTGGCCACGCGCAGCGACTGGCTCGCGCCGAGCCAGATGAACGACGCCAGCACGAACGGCCACAGCAGTTCCATCGTGTCGATGTCCTGGCCGCCCTGCAGGGTCGTGGCGATCGAGAACACGACGAGCAGCACGGCCAGCACGCGGCCGCCCCAGGCCGCGACGATGGTGCCGGAGCTGGGGTTCTTGGTCAGCTGCCAGACGCCGGCGCGCAGCATCCGGCCGCCGTCCAGGGGCAGGCCGGGCAGCAGGTTGAACACGCCGACGATGAGGTTGGCCATCCACAGCTGCCAGATGAGCACCTCGGGGATGCCGCCGCCGTTGATCACGTAGACGTCGGCGGCCAGGCCGAGCCCGGCCAGGCCCAGCGACAGCGCCGGCCCCGCCGCGGCGACCAGGAACTCCTTGGCCGGCGTGGGCGGCTCCTTCTCGATCTCCGACACGCCGCCGAGCAGGTAGAGGGTGATCCTGCGCACCGGCAGGCCGTAGAACTTGGCCAGCACGCTGTGGGCCAGCTCGTGCAGCAGCACCGACACGTACAGCAGCACCGCGAACACGAACGCGACCGCGTAGGCGGCCGTCCTGTCGAGCTCGGGCAGCATCTGGCTCACCTGGCGCTCGAACGCCCAGGTGATGAAGGCCGCCACGATGAACCATGTCCACGAGACGTACACCGGAATGCCGAACGGCTTCCCCATCCGAAGACCGGAGAACTCCCGCCGCGGGCTCTGCTCGCTCACTGCACTCCTTGATACGTCCATTACGTGCTGTTGCTGCCTTGATGCTACGCGCCGGATCGGTGATCATCGTGGCGCGAAGGCTATTCTGTCGGGGTCTTGACCTAGAGTGCGGTGCATGACGTTGACCGAACCGGTGATCATCGGAGCTCTCTCCCCGTCCCGGGCGGGCGATTTCATGACCTGTCCGCTGCTCTACCGCTTCCGGGTGATCGACCAGCTCCCCGAGAAGCCTTCGCAGGCGGCGGTGCGGGGCACGGTGGTGCACGCGGTCCTGGAGCGGCTCTACGACCTCCCGGCGCCGCGGCGTTCGGTCCAGGCGGCGCTGGAGCTCCTGGAGCCACAGTGGCAGCGGCTGCTGGACGAGGACCCGCAATACGCGCAGATGTTCGCCGACGAGGCCGAGCAGGCCGAGTGGCTGGTGCAGGCGCGCGGCATGCTGGAGCGCTACTTCACGCTGGAGGACCCGACGCGGCTGGAGCCCGCCGAGCGCGAGCTCTACGTGGAGGCGGTCCTCGACGGGGGGCTCATGCTGCGCGGCTACGTCGACCGGCTCGACGTGGCGCCGACCGGCGAGGTCCGGGTGGTCGACTACAAGACCGGCAGCGCGCCGGGCCCCGACTTCGAGGCCAAGGCGCTGTTCCAGATGAAGTTCTACGCCCTGGTGCTGTGGCGGCTGCGCGGCCAGGTGCCTCGGCTGCTGCAATTGGTCTACCTGGGCGGGCAGGGCGAGGTGCTGCGCTACGCCCCGGACGAGGCCGACCTGCTGGCCACCGAGCGCAAGGTGATGGCGCTGTGGACGGCGATCGAGCGGTCGCTGGAGTCGGGCGAGTGGCGTGCCCGCCGCAGCCGCCTGTGCGACTGGTGCGACCACCAGGCCCTGTGCCCGGAGTTCGGCGGCACACCCCCGCCGATCCCCGCCCGCCAGCCGGGCGACACCACCCGCACCCACCGCCGCGCCGCCACCGACGAACTCTGACCCACCCCGCCACCCCACCCGGCACCTGCGCGCGGGGGTTTGAGGGCGGATGGGTGGCAATCCTCCCGAGGGAGGAGGTTACGGGCTTTCACCTGGGCCTACAGTGAAGCGGTGCGCATAGACCGGACCACGTTCCACGACGCGGTGCTCGCCGGGGTGGTGGCCGCGGCGTCGGTGGCGATGTTCGTGCTCTACGGCCCCGACCGCCTGCAGGCGCAGGGTCTGGCGGTGGACGGCATGCGCGCCCCCGACCCGCTGGGCGGGCTCCTGGTGGTGCTGGCGTGCGTGCCCGTGGCGGCGCGCAGGCGGTGGCCGCTGGCGGCGATGTGCGCCGAGCTGGTGCCCGAGACGCTGCTGAGCGTGCTCGGCTACGGGACCGGGGTCTCGGGGCTGGCCGGGCTGGTGCTGCTGTACTCGGTGGCCTCCTACCGCGGGCTGGCGATGGCGCTGGCGGGGCTGCTGATCTCGATGGTGACGTACGTGCTGGGCGCCCTGGCGGGCCCGGTCAGGGCGACGAGCTGGAGCGAGCACGTCGTGGTGGCCGTGGTGCTGGTGGCGGTGTGGGGCGCGGGGCGGAGCCTGCGGCTGCGGCGGGCGTACCTGGACGAGCTCAAGGACCGGGCGGAGCGGCTGGAGCGGGCGCGCGCGGCCGACACGAGGGCGGCCCGCGCCGAGGAGCGTTCGCGGATCGCCCGCGAGCTGCACGACGTGGTGGCCCACCACGTCAGCGTGATGACCGTGCAGGCGGCCGCGGCGCGCAGGGTGCTGGCCTCCGATCCCGACCTGGCGCGCGAGGCGCTGTCGGCGATCGAGCACACCGGCCGGATGGCGATGGCGGAGATGCGCAGCATCGTCGGCGTCCTGCGTACCGACGCCCGCGCCGAGCTGGGCCCGCAGCCCGGCGTGCAGGATCTGCCGGTGCTGGTGGAGCAGATGCGGGAGGCGGGGCTGGCGACCCGGCTGATCGTGGAGGGCGAGCCGCGGCCGCTGCCCGCCGGGGTCGACCTGGCCGCCTACCGGCTGGCCCAGGAGGGGCTGACGAACAGCCTGCGGCACGCCGGGGCGGGGGCCAAGGCCGTGGTGACCGTCCGCCACGACCCCCGTGAGCTGGACGTACGGGTGCAGGACGACGGGCTGGGCGCGGCCGGGGTGTCCGCGCGGCCAGGGCACGGTTTGGTGGGCATTCGCGAACGGGTCGCACTCTATGGTGGAATCCTCAACATCGGTCCGCTACCGGGGGGCGGTTTCGAAGTGCGGGCGAGGTTCCCGTTGAAGGACGGCCAATGACGATCAGAGTGCTGCTGGTGGACGACCAGCCGCTGCTGCGTACGGGATTCCGCCTGATTCTGGAGGCCGAGTCCGACATCACGGTGGTGGGGCAGGCGGGTGACGGCAAGGACGCCATGGAGCAGACGCGGGCGCTGCTGCCCGACGTGGTGCTGATGGACATCCGCATGCCGGGCGTCGACGGCATCGAGGCGACCCGCAGGATCGTGCGGGAGGCGGCCCCGACGGCGCACGTGCCGAAGGTGCTGGTGCTGACCACGTTCGACCTGGACGAGTACATCGTGGAGGCGTTGCGCTCGGGCGCGTCCGGGTTCCTGCTGAAGGACGTGCCGCCCGACGAGCTGGTGCAGGCGATCCGGGTGGTGGCGGCGGGCGACGCGATCGTGGCGCCGAGCGTGACGCGGCGGCTGCTCGACAGGTTCGCCAAGCGGCTGCCGTCGGCGTACGAGCAGCCCGCTCCGGCCCGGCTGGACCGGCTGACGGAGCGGGAGCTGGAGGTGCTGCGGCTGATCGCCAAGGGAATGTCCAACGCGGAGATCGCGGCCAAGCTCGTGGTGAGCGAGACGACGGTCAAGACCCACGTCGGCAACGTGCTGACCAAGCTGGGGCTGCGCGACCGCGTGCAGGCCGTGGTGCTGGCCTACGAGACGGGGCTGATCACGCCGGGCACGTACTCCTGAGACGGGGGGCGCGCCCGGGCGGGCGCGCCCCCCGTCTCAGGACACGGTCAGGACGCGGCGGCGGGGGCGGCCTCGGCCGCGGCGGGGGCGTTCTCCGGGAAGTGGCAGGCGACGCGGTGGCCGCTGGCCAGCTCCTCCAGGGGCGGCTCGACCGTCTTGCAGATCTCCTGCGCCTTCCAGCAGCGGGTGTGGAAGCGGCAGGCGGGCGGCGGGTTGAGCGGGCTGGGCACGTCGCCGGCCAGCCGGATGCGCTCGCGCTCCTTGCGCGCCTTGGGGTCGGGCACGGGCACGGCCGACATCAGGGCGTTGGTGTACGGGTGCATCGGCGTGCTGTAGAGCTGCTTGCGGTCGCCGATCTCCACGATCTTGCCCAGGTACATGACGGCCACCCGGTCGCTGATGTGGCGCACCACCGACAGGTCGTGGGCGATCACGACGTAGGTGAGGTCCAGCTCGTTCTGCAGGTCTTCGAGCAGGTTGACGACCTGGGCCTGGATGGAGACGTCGAGCGCGGAGACCGGCTCGTCGGCGATGATCAGCTTGGGCTTGAGCGCGAGGGTGCGGGCGATGCCGATGCGCTGCCGCTGGCCGCCGGAGAACTCGTGCGGGTAGCGGTTGTAGTGCTCGGGGTTGAGCCCGACCAGGGCGAGGATGTCCTGGACGGCCCGCTTGACGCCGTGCTCGGTCTTGACGCCCTGGATGCGGAACGGCGCGCCGACGATGGTGCCGACCGTGTGGCGGGGGTTGAGCGACGAGTACGGGTCCTGGAAGATCATCTGCATGTCGCGGCGGAGCGGCCTCAGCTTGCCCTGCCCCATGTGCGTGATGTCCTCGCCCTCGAAGACCACCTTGCCGGCGGTGGGCTCGAGGAGCCGGGTGACCAGCCGGCCGGTGGTGGACTTGCCGCAGCCGGACTCCCCCACCAGGCCGAGCGTCTCGCCCTTGAACACGTCGAAGCTGATCCCGTCGACCGCCTTGACGGCGCCGACCTGCCGCTTGAGCAGGCCCTTCGTCACGGGGAAGTGCTTCTCCAGGCCCTGTACGGAAAGGAGCGGCTCGTTCTTGGGCTCGGTCACTGGGTCTCCAGCAGTGGCTTGATCTCGTTCTCCCACAGCTCCCGCCGCTCCGTCCGGTCCATGTGGCAGCGCACCAGGTGGCCGCCCTGGGTCTGGAGCAGGTCCGGGACCTCGGACTTGGCCTTGCCTCCGGTCCGCTCCGCGTACGGGCAGCGGGGGTGGAAGGCGCAGCCCGGCGGCACGTTGATCAGCGACGGCGGGGAGCCCTTGATCGGCAGCAGCCGTTCGGTGGGCTCCCGGTCGAGCCGGGGCATCGATCCCAGTAGACCCCATGTGTAGGGGTGCTCGGGACGGTAGAAGATGTCGTCGGCGCTGCCGTACTCGATGCACTTGCCCGCGTACATGACCAGGATGTCGTCGGACAGCTCGGCCACCACGCCCAGGTCGTGGGTGATGATGATCAGCGCGGAGTTGAACTCGCGCTGCAGGTCGACCATGAGGTCGAGGATCTGGGCCTGCACGGTCACGTCGAGCGCGGTGGTGGGCTCGTCGGCGATGAGCAGCTCGGGGTCGCACGACAGCGCCATGGCGATCATGGCGCGCTGGCGCATGCCGCCGGAGAACTCGTGCGGGTAGGAGTCGACGCGGCGCTGCGGCTCGGGGATGCCGACCCGGCCGAGCATGTCGATGGCGTGCTTCTTCGCCACGGCCTTGGTGACCTTGTTGTGGATGCGGTACGCCTCGATGATCTGGTCGCCGACCGTGTAGAACGGGTGCATCGACGACAGCGGATCCTGGAAGATCATCGCCATCTTCTTGCCGCGCAGCCCGCGCACGTGCTCCTGGGAGGCGCCGACGAGCTCCTCGCCGTCGAGCCAGATCTCGCCGGAGATGTTGGCGCCCTTGCCCTTGTGCAGGCCGAGGATGCCGAGGCTGGTGACCGACTTGCCGGAGCCGGACTCGCCGACGATGCCGAGCGTCTTGCCGCGTTCGAGGTCGAACGTCAGCCCGTCGACGGACTTGACCAGGCCGTCGTCGGTCGGGAAGTGGATCTTGAGGTCCTTGACCTGCAGAAACGCGCTCATGCCAGCCTCACCCTCGGGTCCACGACCGCGTAGAGCAGGTCGACGATCAGGTTGGCCACGATGATGAAGGCGGCCGCCACCAGGGTGACGCCCATCACCTGGGGCAGGTCGTTGCGCTCGATGGCGTCCCTGGCGTACTTGCCGATGCCGGGCAGCGAGAACGTGCTCTCGGTCAGCACCGCGCCGCCGAGCAGCAGGCCCAGGTCCAGGCCGAACATGGTCAGCACCGGGGTGAGCGTGGCTCTCAGCCCGTGTTTGAGCACCACGGCCCGCTCGGGCAGGCCCTTGGCTCTGGCCGTGCGTATGTAGTCCTCGGACATGGTCTCCAGCATGCCCGCCCTGGTGAGCCGGGCGTAGCCGGCGGCGTACAGGAAGGCGAGCGTGATCCAGGGCAGCATCAGGTTGTTGGCCCAGGTGAGCGGATCCTCGCTGAACGGCACCCAGTCGGCGACGTCGCCGACGAGGCCGAGCTGGTCACGGAAGATGGCCAGCGAGACGATGCCGGTGAAGAAGATGGGCAGCGACACGCCGGCCAGGGCGACGCCCATGGAGATGCGGTCGAAGAAGCTGCCGCGCCGCAGCGCGGACACCACGCCGGTGGCCACGCCGAAGAACACCCACACCACGGCCGCGCCGAGCGCCAGCGACAGGGTGATCGGTATGCGGTCGAGCAGGTCGGGCAGGACCGGGTTCTGCGTGACGTACGAGTAGCCGAGGCAGGGCGCCGGGCACAGCTCGACGCCGGGGCCGTAGTTGCGCTCCACGCCGACGAAGATGCCCTTTACGAACCGCCCGTACTGGACCAGGAGCGGGTCGTAGAACCCCAATCGGATCGCCGTATCGTGGATGACCTGCTCGTTGGCGGCCTTGCCGACGTAACGAGAGGCGAGGTCGTCAGCGGACATCCCAGCGAGCCGAGGCACGAGGAAGAAGATGGCGAACGTCGTGATGCTCACCACGAAGAGCAGCATGACGGCCGCTATCAACCGTCTGAGAATGTATGTGAACACTGATCTCGGCCATGGCGGCCGGGCCTCGTGAGCCCGGCCGCCGGAGCCTTCACCTGCTTTCGACGTACGTGTCCGGCGGGGTCCGCCTGACCGATTACTGGGTGCTCAGCGTGAGGTACTCGTACATGCCCCAGTTCTGGCTGACGAAGACGTTCTTCAGCGTCGGCGGCCGGTAGAACAGGCCGTGCGCCCAGACGTAGGGCAGGATGAACGCCGAGTCCATGACCTGCTTGTCGACCTGCGCCCAGATGGCGTTGCGCTTGGTGGCGTCGGTCTCCGCGGCCGCCTGGTCGATGAGCTCGTCGATCTTCGGGTCCTTGACGCTGAGGTTGGTGTTACCGGCGTCGCGGATGACACGGCTGTCGACGATCTGCTGGAAGAAGCCGAAGCCCTCGGGGTAGTCGGCGCCCCAGCCGTAGACCATGAGGCCGAGGTTGTTCTTCTTGGCGAAGTCGGGCTTGCCGGCGTACAGCTTGAAGTAGTCGCCCTGCGGGTAGCCCTTGATCTCCAGCTTGATGCCGACGCGGCCGAGCGACTGCTGCAGCGACTCGGCGGTCAGCTTCTCGGCGGCGCGCTCGTTGCGGTAGGAGATGGTGGTGCTGAAGCCGTTGGGCTGGCCACAGGCCGCCAGCTCCTCCTTGGCCTTGGTGAGGTCGCCGGTCGGGTTGGCCTCGACGCCGTACGGGTCGATCTTCTGGTAGCCGGTCATCTTCGCCGGCATGAGGCTGAGCGCGACGTCGCCGCCGGCGTCGGGGCCGCCGTAGGCGCCCTGGATCGCGGAGCGGTCGGCCGCGTACATCACGGCCTTGCGGCAGTGGATGTTGTCGAACGGCTTGACGTCACCGTTGATGTTGGTGAACCAGGTCCGGTCGATCGGGGCCGAGTCGGCGTACTGCTTGACCTTCGGGTCGGTCAGGACCGTCTTGCGGGCGTTGGCCGCCACGCCGGTGCTGTTGATCTTGACGTCGATCTTGCCGGACAGCAGGCGCTGGTCGAGGTCGTCCTCGTTCTGGCCGAGCAGCACCTCGATGGAGTCGTTGAGCTGCTTGCGGTTGGGGTCGGTGGCCGGGTCCCAGTTGGGGTTCTTCACGAGCTCGATGCGCTTGGTGAGCTCGTGCGACTTGAACATGTAGGGGCCGGTCGAGACCGGGTGCTCCTTGTACTTCGAGCCGGTGTCCTTGGCCTCGGGCACGGGGGCCGTCTGCGGGAGCATGGCGAAGTAGTCGAAACCGCCGTACGGCTTCTTCAGGTGGAAGACGACGGTGGACTCGTCGGGCGTCTCGACGGCCTTGAAGTCGTCGAGCTTGCCCTTCATCTTGTACGGGCCGGTGTAGCCCTGCACGTCGAGCCAGTCGTTGAAGTAGGTCGGGCCGCTGGGCAGGATGTCCTTGTCCAGCGAGCGGGCCACGGCGTACTTGACGTCCTTCGACGTCACCGGGGTGCCGTCCTCGAACTTGATGCCCTTGCGCAGCTTGTACGTCCACGTCTTGCCGCCGTCGCTGGGCTTGCCCAGGTCCTCGGCCAGGTCGCCGACGAGCTGCAGGCCCTCCTCGCCCGGCACCGGCTTGAACATGGTCAGCGCGCGGGTGTAGAGGCGGGAGAAGTTCCACGCGTAGCCGTAGTACTGGTCGCCCGGGTCGACGGAGTCGAAGTCGCCCGGCATGCCCATGTGCAGGGTGCCGCCGGTCTTCTCCGACGGGTTGACGACCTGCGTGACGCCCGCGTTGTACTGGCTCGCGGGCTTGTCGTCACTGCCGGTGCCGCTGGTGCTCTTGGCACCGCCACCGCCGCCACACGCCGAGACGACCACGGCGAGAGCGGCGGTCACCGCCACTGCCGACGCCTTTGATCTTGTCTTCATCGACCTGACACACCCCTTGTATCTAGGAGTTGAGAACTTGCTGAAAACTCACGAGGGCTATCGGGCCTTGGGGTCGAAGGCGTCCCTGAGGCCGTCACCGAGCAGGTTGAACGCCAGCACGGTGATGAAGATCGCGAGACCGGGGAAGATCATGAAGTTGGGCGCCACCTGGTAGTTGTGGACGGCGTCCGACAACATGCCTCCCCACGTGGGAGTCGGCGGCCGCACACCCACGCCGAGGAACGACAGCGCGGCCTCGAACAGGATGTTCGAGGGGATCAGCAGCGTCGAGTAGACGAGGATCGGCGCCAGGAGGTTGGGCAGGATCTCCTTGAACAGGATGGTGTGGTTGCGCGCGCCCAGGCTCCTGGACGCGTCGACGAACTCCCGTTCGCGGAGGGACAGCGTCTGACCTCGGATGATGCGCCCGATATAGGGCCAGTTGAAGAACCCGATGATGAACACCAGCAGGCTGATGCGCAGCGTGTCGCCCGACATGCCGAACGCCTTGTCGGGGATGACGCCGGCCAGCGCCAGCGCGAACACCAGCAGCGGGAAGGCCAGGAAGATGTCCATGAGGCGGCTGATGACGGTGTCGACCCAGCCGCCGAAGAAGCCGGCGATCATCCCGAGGACGGTGCCGAGCACCACGCACAGCAGGGTCGCGAAGAACGCGATCAGCAGCGAGATGCGGGCCCCGTACAGGACGCGGCTGAACAGGTCGCGGCCCGAGTCGGGCTCCACGCCGAACAGGAAGTCGCTGCTGATGCCGCCGAAGGCGCCCAGCGGCGCGCCGATGGAGGGGTCGAGCTTCTCCCGGTGCCACTCGCCCGGCGGGTGCCCGAACCACGACACCAGCAGCGGAGCGAAGACGGCGACCAGGATGAGCAGGAGGATGACGATGCCACCGGTCATCGCGATGCGGTCGCGCTTGAGGCGCATCCACGCGATCTGCCCGAGGGAACGTCCCCTGATGACCGAGGTCTCCGCTCCCTCAAGAACGGTCTCCGGCCCTGCTTCGATGGCCGATTCCGGAACATCGAGCGGTGCGGTCATGCCAGTAGCCCCCTGGATTCCAGACGACATCGTCCGTGTCGGCGCGGTCCCGGTCAGGGTAGTGCGCCCATGCGATCGAGGTCCGCGTGTCGCGGCCCCAGGAGGCAGAATCTATGGCCTGAGCTGGTGTGACTAGTCCCTCTGAGCTCTATGTGGCTCAACTGTGATTGACCAGAAACTCATTCGTATCGATCTTGAGGAGAATGTCTACGAGCCGTCCCGGTTACGTCTCGGAACTGTGACACAGCCGAATTCGTCCGTGGATTCAGCTGATGCCACGCTTTTTGAGCAGCGCCTCGATGTCGGAGAAATCGTCCTCGGCCTTGGCGGTCTGCTTGGGCGCGACGGCGGGCTGCTGGGGTTTGGGGGCGGCTTTGTTCGCTGAGGGCTTAACTGCGGGGGCCTCTGAAGGGGCCTTCTTCCTGAAGCTCGCCAGTTTCCGGCCGCGCATGACGCCCGACGCGACGAACAGCACCACCGACAGCCCCGCCACGGCGACCCCTGCCCAGACGAAGGGATTGAACACCATGCCGGTGACGAACCCCACGATGGTCGCGCCTATGGTCCACAACGTCTGCAGCGCACCCGTCAGGTAGGCCGCCGCCGGCAGCAGCGCCCATGCCGCAGCCCGCATGCCCGAGGCCGCCCCCCGGCGCCTGAAGGCCAGGAAACTGAGTATCAGGCCCAGCAGGGTCAGTCCGGCACACAGCGGCAGCCAAACGGTCGGATTGAGCATCACGCCACCCCTCGTATCGACTACATCTCCATCCTGGCACGCGAAACGCCGCCCGCCCCTCCTCCGCGAGAACCACTTGTCCCCTAGGGGTCCGGCTTGCCACCCCGGGGGCCGGCGACCGTGATCGAGTCGGCCTCCCCGGCCGGGCGGCATCCCCCACGGCCCGCCGTCTGGCCGGGCGCGGGGCCCGCTGACGGCGGCGGCCGAGGACGGATGGTGCAGGAAGGTCAGGACGCGAATTTGACAGCGAGGGGGCGCTTGGGAGGTCGGACGGATGCGAGGTTTGGTGGGATGTGAGGTGAGGCGGATGCGGCGTGAGAAGGGATGTGAGGTGAGACGGATGCGAGGTGACAGGGATACGGGGGTGAGATGGATTGCCGGGGTGAGACGGATAGGGCGGGGTCAGATCGAGATGAGGGCGCGGAGGTCGGCGACGGTGACCTGCTCCAGGGACGGCACCACCAGTCGGCCGGGCGCGGGGTCGATGGCCAGCAGGCTCGGGACGGCCACCACCGCACACCCCGCCGCCGTGGCGGCCGCCACGCCGTTGGGAGAGTCCTCCAGCACCACGCACCGCACCGGCTCCACCCCGAGCAGCCGCGCAGCCGTCAGGTACGGCTCAGGGTCAGGTTTGGTACGCGTGACGTCGTCCGCCGTGACCACCACGTCGAACCGGTCGCGCCCCACGCTCTTGAGCACCGCCTCCGCGATCTCCTTCAGCGACGACGTGACCAGCCCCACGGGCACCCCCTCGTCCCGCAGCGCCTCCAGCAGCTCCAAGGCGCCCGGCATGACATGGACCCCCGCCGTCAGCCGCCGCACCATCCCGCCGGTCATCCACTCCCGCACCGTCTCGGCGGGCACGTCGGCGCCGGAGACGGCCAGCATGTAGTCGACCGTACGCTCCATGGATCCGCCCAGCAGGTGGACCTGGTGCTCCGGTGTCCACTGGGCGCCGAGCCTGGCCATCACGTCCGTCTCGATCTCCAGCCAGACCCGCTCGCTGTCGACCAGCAGCCCGTCCATGTCGTAGAAGACCGCTTCCACGCCTGCCCCCCGATCGGTAGTGTTTGCCCGCCATTGTCCCTGCCCCGCCCGGTTCACGGACAGGCCGCCCCCCGCCACCGGCCTCGTCCACCCGCCCGAGCCGCCCCCCCGTCACCGGCCTCGTCCACCCGCCCGAGCCGCACCTCGTCCCTGGGACGAAGCGACCTCGCGCGGTCATCTCCGCCCTTCGACTCGCTTCCGGTCAAGCGCTACGGCAGCGCCGCACGGCTCGTCCCATCCACCTGCCGAGTGAAGTCCTGAACCGAGCCACCCGCCCAGATAACCGGCCGAGCCGCTCCCAAACCGGCCGCCCCTGGTGCCACCGTTCCGTCCACCGACCGAACACCCCCGGCAGCAGGCGGTCCACCCGCCAAGCGCCCCCCGGCAGCAGCCCGTCCACCCGCCGAGCGGACTCCGCAACCGGCCCGCCCACCCGCCGACCAGCCGAGCCAAGCCGACCAGCCTCTCCGGCACCGGTCCGTCCACCGACCGGTGAGCGACCACCCGCCCGGACCGCGAGCCCGACATCCCCCTGCCGAGAGACCGTCCACCCGGACCGGGAAGCCGCCATCCGCCCACCGACCCGTGAACGACCGCCCGCCCGAGCCCGGAAGCCGCCATCCACCCGCCGGCCGGTGAAGGGCCGGGTGGGTGGGGGTTAGACGTTGAAGTATTTGGCCTCGGGGTGGTGGGCGACCAGGGCTGAGGTGGCCTGTTCCGGGTGGAGCTGGAACTCCTCCGACAGCGACACCCCGATGCGCTCCGGGTCGAGCAGCTGGAACAGCTGCTTCTGGTCCTCCAGGTTGGGGCAGGCGGGGTAGCCGAACGAGTAGCGGCAGCCCTGGATGTTGACCTTGAGCATGTCGTCGATCGACTCCTCGCCGCCGATGCCCCACTCCGAGCGCACCCTGGCGTGCCAGTATTCGGCCAGTGCCTCGGTGAGCTGCACCGACAGGCCGTGGAGCTCGAGGTAGTCGCGGTAGGCGTCCTTGGCGAACAGCTCGGCCGTCGCCTCGGCGATCTTCGCGCCCATGGTGACGACCTGGAAGCCGACCACGTCGACTTCGCCGGAGTCCTTGGCGCGGAAGAAGTCGGACAGGCACAGGTGGCGGTCGCGGCGCTGGCGCGGGAAGGTGAAGCGGGTGCGCTCGCTGCCGTCGTCGTCGAGGATGATCAGGGAGTCGCCGTCGGAGACGCACGGGAAGTGGCCGTAGACGACGGCCGCCTCCAGCAGCCCCTCGGTCTGGATGCGGTCGAGCCACATGCGCAGCCGCGGCCGCCCCTCGAGCTCGACCAGCTCGTCGTAGTCGGGCCCCGCGCCGCCCCTGGTGGGCTTGAGCCCCCACTGGCCGAGGAACAGGGCGCGCTCGTCGAGGAAGGCGGCGTAGTCGGTCAGGGAGATGCCCTTGACCACGCGGTCGCCGTAGAAGGGGACCGCGGGGATGGGGTTGTCGGCGGCCACGTCGGAGCGGGCGGGCAGTTCCTCGACGGGCGTGCGCTGCAGCACCGCGCCGGTCTTGACGCGCCGCTCGCGCAGCGGCGGCAGCGTCGCGCCCGCGACGCCGCGCTTGACGGCCATGAACGAGTCCATCAGCCGCAGTCCCTCGAACGCGTCGCGCGCGTAGCGCACCTCGCCCTCGAACAGCTCGGCCAGGTCCTGCTCGACGTAGGCGCGGGTCAGGGCGGCGCCGCCGAGCAGGACGGGGTATCGCTCGGCCAGGCCCCTGGAGTTCATCTCCTCCAGGTTTTCCTTCATGATGACCGTCGACTTCACCAGCAGCCCCGACATGCCGATGACGTCGGCCTTCTGCTCGTCGGCGGCCTCGAGGATGGCCGAGACCGGCTGCTTGATGCCGAGGTTGACGACCTGGTAGCCGTTGTTGGACAGGATGATGTCGACGAGGTTCTTGCCGATGTCGTGCACGTCGCCCTTGACGGTGGCCAGCACGATGCGGCCCTTCGACTCGCCCTCGACGCGGTCCATGTGGGGCTCGAGGTAGGCGACGGCGGCCTTCATGACCTCGGCCGACTGCAGCACGAACGGCAGCTGCATCTGCCCGGAGCCGAACAGCTCGCCCACCGTCTTCATGCCGTCGAGCAGCACGTCGTTGATGATCTCGAGGGCGGGCCGCTGCTCCAGCGCGGTGTCGAGGTCGGCCTCCAGGCCCTTGCGCTCGCCGTCGATGATGCGCCGCTTGAGCCGCTCCCACAGCGGCAGCGCGGCCAACTCCTCGGCCTTGCCGGCGCGCAGGGCGGCCGCGTCGACGCCCTCGAACAGCTCCATGAACCGCTGCAGCGGGTCGTAGCCCTCGCGGCGGCGGTCGTAGACCATGTCGAGCGCGACCTGGCGCTGCTCGTCGGGGATGCGGGCCATCGGCAGGATCTTGGAGGCGTGCACGATGGCCGAGTCGAGCCCGGCGTTGACGCACTCGTTGAGGAACACCGAGTTGAGCACCATGCGGGCGGCCGGGTTGAGACCGAAGCTGATGTTGGACAGGCCCAGCGTGGTCTGCACGCCCGGGTAGCGGCGCTTGAGCTCGCGGATGGCCTCGATGGTCTCCAGGCCGTCGCGCCTGGTCTCCTCCTGGCCGGTGGCGATGGGGAAGGTCAGGCAGTCGACGATGATGTCCTCGACCCGCATGCCCCAGTTGGTGGTCAGGTCCTCGACGAGGCGGCTGGCCACGCGTACCTTCCACTCGGCGGTGCGGGCCTGGCCCTCCTCGTCGATGGTGAGCGCGACGACGGCCGCGCCGTGCTCGCGTACGAGGCGCATGATCTTCTGGAAGCGGGAGTCGGGGCCGTCGCCGTCCTCGTAGTTGACGGAGTTGACCGCGGCGCGCCCGCCGAGCATCTCGAGACCGGCCTGCAGCACCGCGGGCTCGGTCGAGTCGAGCATGATCGGCAGCGTGGACGCGGTGGCGAACCGGAACGCCAGCTCCTTCATGTCGGCCACGCCGTCGCGGCCGACGTAGTCGACGCACAGGTCGAGCATGTGGGCGCCGTCGCGGGCCTGATCGCGGGCCATCTCGACGCAGTCGTCCCAGTGGCCGGCCAGCATGGCCTCGCGGAAGGCCTTGGAGCCGTTGGTGTTGCAGCGCTCGCCGATGGCCAGGTAGGAGGTGTCCTGGCGGAACGGGACCGTCTGGTAGAGCGAGGAGGCGCCCGGCTCGGGGTGCGGCCGGCGCGGCGCGACCTGCTGGCCGCGGACGCGCTCGACGACCTGGCGCAGGTGCTCGGGCGTGGTGCCGCAGCAGCCGCCGACCAGCGACAGGCCGTAGTCGCGGGTGAAGGTGCCGTGCGCGTCGGCCAGCTCGGGAGCGCTCAGCGGATAGTACGCGCCGTCGGCGGTCAGCACGGGCAGGCCGGCGTTGGGCATGCAGGAGAGCTTGAGCCGCGAGTGGCGGGCGAGGTAGCGCAGGTGCTCGCTCATCTCGGCGGGGCCGGTCGCGCAGTTGAGGCCCACGACGTCGACGCCGAGCGGCTCGATCGCGGTCAGCGCGGCGCCGATCTCGGAGCCGAGCAGCATCGCGCCGTTGGTCTCGATGGTGACCTGCGCGATGATCGGGATGTCGCGGCCGGAGTCTTCGATGGCCCGCTTGGCGCCGATGACGGCGGCCTTGACCTGGAGCAGGTCCTGGCAGGTCTCGATGATCAGCGCGTCGGCGCCGCCCGCGATCAGGCCCGCGGCGTTGTCGCGGTAGGCGTCGCGCAGGACGGCGTACGGCAGGTGGCCGAGCGTCGGGAGCTTGGTGCCGGGCCCCATGGAGCCGAGCACGAAGCGCGGCTGGTCGGGCGTGGACCAGTGGTCGGCGGCCTCGCGGGCGATCCTGGCCCCCGCCTCGGAGTATTCGAAGACGCGGTCGGAGATGTCGTATTCGCCGAGGGCGGCGAGGTTGGCGCCGAACGTGTTGGTCTCGACGCAGTCGACGCCGACGGCGAAGTAGGCGTCGTGGACGCCGCGCACGATGTCGGGCCGGGTGACGTTGAGCACCTCGTTGCAGCCCTCGTGGCCGTGGAAGTCGTCGAGCGTCGGGTCCTGGGCCTGGAGCATCGTGCCCATCGCCCCGTCGGCCACGATGACGCGCTGGGACAACACTTCTCGGAAGGACGGGGAGATGCTCATGGGGTAGAGCTTATCGGGTGCGCCTAGAGCCCTACTCGCAAGCGGCCCGTACGCGCGTTCGCTCTGGGAGCGAAAGCGGGGCCACCAGGGGCGTGGGCGCCCCGGTCTTCGAGACCCCGGCGGTCCTAAGGTGGGTGCCGGGCGCTATCGTACCGACTGTCAATTGAACGCCGCGTCCAATTGGGGGTCTCCGTGACCTACCGCACCGTACTCGTCGGCACCGACGGCTCGGCCTCCTCCTTCCGCGCCGTCTCCGCGGCGGCGTCCCTGGCCTCGGCGACCGGCGCCACTCTGGTCCTGGCCTGCGCGTACCTGCCGATGCGGGAGAGCGAGCGCGCCGCGGCCGCCGACCGGCTGGGCGATCTCGCGTACAAGGTGGGCGGCTCCACCCCGGCCGACGACGCCCTGCGGGCGGCGCGCGGGCACGCCGTGGCGGCCGGCGCCTCGGACGTGGTCCTGGCCGCCGAGCAGGGGGACGCCGTGGACGTGCTCGTGTCGCTGGCCGACCGGCACCGGGCCGACCTGCTGGTGGTGGGCAATCGCGGGCTCAACAGCCTGGCCGGGCGGCTGCTGGGCTCCGTGCCGTCCGCGGTCTCCCATCGCGCCGCCTGCGATGTCCTGATCGTCCACACGACGGACGGCCGCTGACCGCCCGCCCCTTTTCGCTTTTCTTACGCGCACGCGCGCGCGAGGCATCGCCACGACCCTGCGGCGGTGGTGCGGCGAGTGCGGGTGGCTTGCCGGACGCTGCCCCGATATGCGCGGGTGACGCTATGACGCGGATGGCGTATGTCGCAGGAAGATCACGTCTGCGCCGCAGCGGTAGATACCTGGCCACAGAGGGCATATCTGGCGCATAGAACGGCACATTGCACACAAGGCCCATCAACCGCAACAGACGCAGCCGTTGCAGGAGGCGCATGGTGCTGGAGGCAGGAGCGAAGGGACGCGGCGGTATGAGCGGCAGACGAGTGCGGGAGCGCCAAAGAGGCGATGTTGGTGCTGAAGGAGCGACGGGAGGGGTGGGCCTGCTCGCGGCCAGCGGGCCGGGATGCAGACGCTCCGAGGCGTGCGGCGGGAGAGTGGGAGAGGCGCGTAAGTGTCAGCGGGGTTGCGGGGGTTGGAGCCGGGATAAAGGTGCAGGAGGTATGGGTGACGCGGGGCGGCGTAGGGGTTTCGGACGGGTGGGGTGGCGGGCTGGGATGGGTGGTGGGGAGGCGCGGTGAGGTGTCGGCCTGAGGGCACGGGGATGGCGCGTTCGCGCTTGAGAGGCGGGTTGCGCGTTCGCGGGGAGATCGGTGACGCCGAGTACTCCCGACCGCATAGGCTTAGCGAGACGATGGAGAGAGGAGGCGACACGTGATAGAGCTCGAAAGGCTCCCCGAGCTCGTAGACCCGGTGCTCATTGCCGCGTTCGAGGGGTGGAACGACGCGGGCGAGGCCTCTAGTGGTGTGATCGCCCATCTCGAGTCCGCCTGGAAGGCCGAGCCGCTGATCGCGCTCGACCCGGACGACTACTACGACTTCCAGGTCACCCGGCCCGTCGTGGAGATGGGCGAGGGGCTGACGCGTTCGATCGTGTGGCCGACGACGCGGCTGCTGCGCGCCCGCCCGCCGGGCGTGGAGCGCGACGTCGTGCTGCTGCGCGGCATCGAGCCCAACATGCGCTGGCGCTCGTTCTGCGCCGACATCATCGAGATCTGCCGGGAGCTGGGCATCGAGCTGGCCGTCATGCTGGGCGCGCTGCTCAACGACTCCCCGCACACGCGGCCGGTGCCCATTCTCGGGGGTGCGACGGACGAGGCGCTGGCCCGTTCGACCAACCTGGAGCTGAGCCGCTACGAGGGCCCCACCGGCATCGTCGGGGTGCTGCAGCACGCGTTCGGCGAGGCGGGGCTGGACGCCATCTCGCTGTGGGCGTCGGTGCCGCACTACGTCGCCCAGCCACCCAACCCGAAGGCGACGCTCGCGCTGCTGCGCCGCCTGGAGGACGTGCTGGAGATCCCCATGCCCCTGGGCGAGCTCGACGAGGAGGCCCGCGCGTGGGAGCGCGGCGTCGACGAGCTGGCCTCGCAGGACAGCGAGGTCGCCGAGTACGTCAAGGAGCTGGAGGAGCGCAAGGACGCCGCCGAGTTGCCCGAGGCCAGCGGCGACGCGATCGCGGCCGAGTTCGAGCGCTACCTGCGCCGCCGGGACCGGGACACTGACAGCTAACCCTCAGGGATAAAAACCGCGAAATTTTCGGGATTTCGGGTAATAATCGGGGCCGTACAAGATTGCACCCACGTTAGGGCTCCAGACACAGATCCGATAAATCCAGAAAAACCCCTCGGCTTCGCGCCGTGATGCCTACTCAACTAACCGCGCACGTTAGGCACGCCATGGCGACTTCCCATGTTGACCCGCACCAAAGAAGTCAGGACACCAGGCGCCGCGTCCTCGAGATGGCCGTCTCCCTCCGGGAGGACCGCTCCGGCGGCTCCGTGGACCACTTCCTCGCGCTGCTGCAGGACCGCCTTCCGCTCTGGCTGAGCATTCTTCATGATCTCTCCTATCGCATCGGAAAAGGGTGCGTAGCGGACAACCTTCTCCCCATTGCCCGAGCGGGCATTAATTACTACATCGAGGTGCAAAGTGCAGCACTTCCCGCTTTCACCTCGCCGCAAGTGACGGTCCGCTTCCGCGAGGCCGTCCGCGACACCGGGCTGGGTCCGGGCACCGAAGTCGCGCCGCTGGCCGCGTACCTGGCGGCGGAGCAGGACCTCGGCCGGATCGGACCCGAGGTGGACCCGGAGGCCAGCGCACGGCTGCTGATCGCGGGCTGCTTCCACCGGGCCTACCTCGAGATGTTCGTGGGGGCCGACGCCGGCCCGACGCTGGAGGCCAGCGCTCGCGAGATCGTCCGCGAGCTGCGCCTCGAACCCGTTCCCGCCTGACCTCCGGAGATCCGGCGACAGCACCCCGGCCCCGCCCGCGGCGATCCCGCGGGCGGGGCCTTCGCATGCGCCGAGCCTTGCCAACTGCCTGAACGCGTGTTTAGCGCGCTGAACATGTGTTCAGCGCATTCGGACCTGACGCGCAGGCCAAGATCCGCGACGCGGCCATCGCCCACTTCGCCCGCGACGGCTTCCAGAAGACGAACCTGCGGGCCGTCGCCGCCACCGCGGGCGTGAGCGCCGCCCTGGTCATCCACCACTTCGGCAGCAAGGAGAAGCTGCGGAGCGTCTGCGACGACCATGTGCTCGGCGTGCTGGTACGGCGGGCGCACGAGGCCGGGACGCCCGGCCTGCTGGGCGAGTTCATGGCGAACCCGGAGGAGTACCAGCTCAAGGTGCGCTACATGGTCCGGGCGATCGAGGAGGACACCCCCGCCGCGGGCAGGTTCGTCGACACGCTGGTGGCCGAGTCGGAGTCGATCCTGCGGGCCGGGATCGCCGACGGTTCGGTGCGGCCGTCCTCGGACGTGCGGGCGCTGGCCGTGTTCACCGTGCTGACCAGCCTGGCCATGCTGACCATGGCCCCGCCCCTGACGCGCGCGCTCGGGCACGACGGCTTCGGCCCCGAGGTCCTGCGCCGGATGACGCTGCCCACGCTGGAGCTCTTCACCCACGGCCTGTACGCGGACGACGCGCCGCTGAAGGCGGCCAAGGCCGCCTGGGAGACCACTCAGAAGAACGCCGCTCAAGAGAACAGGGACGAATGACCGATGGCGACCGCGCTACATCGCGCACCGGGCCAGGAAGCTGGACGAGATCGCCCGGCGCTTCCTCGCCCGCCACCCCGACGCGATCGGCCTGGACCTGGGGGCCGGCCTCGACAGCCGGGCGCTGCGGATCGCCCCGCCGCCCACCGCCGAATGGCACGACGTCGACTTCCCCGAGGTCATCGCCGCCCGGCGGCGGCTGCTGCCGGAGGCCGCCAGGCCCCACGACCTCGCCGCGGACGTCACCGACCCCGCCTGGCCACCGGCGAGATCGCCTTCAACGGCTACAGCACGTTCGCCGTGTGGGCCCAGAAGCGGGTCGCCGTCGGCAAGAACGTCGCCGGCATCTCCAGGTTCCCCGGCCTCGACGACCCCCGCGAGCCCGAACGCCGGCACCCCAAGCTGAAGCTGGTCAAGGAGGTCCTGATGACACGGGAGCCCGAGGTGGCCGGGTTCCCGGCGTGGCTACGGCTGATGAACCGCCTGACCGCCCCCAGCGCGGCGTTGTCGCGGAAGGGGAACGTGGTTCTCCATTACCGTTTCTAGGGGTAGACTGATCGTCAGTTTCACTGATGATTTGGAGAGCTGACCATGATTCTGATCACCGGCGGGCTGGGCTTCATCGGCACGCACACCACCCAGGCCCTGCTCGACCTCGGCGAATCCTGCGTGCTCGTCCAGCGCAGGCCCGCCGTGCTGCCCGAGAGGTTCGCGAACGCGCCCGTCGTCGTCGAGCAGGCCGACCTCACCGACGAGGCGGCCCTCCTGGCCGTCGGCGAGCGGCACAAGATCACCGGCATCGTCCACCTCGCCGGCTCCATCCCGTGGCCGCCCGGCGCGTACCAGCCGCTGGAGGGCGCGGACAAGTCCATCCGCAGCCTCCTGAACGTCTTCCGCGCCGCGAGCGAATGGCAGGTGGCGCGGCTCGGCCTGGCCAGCACGATCGGCGTGTACGGCGGCGTCACCGCCGAGGGCGCGCTCAAGGAGGACCTCCCCCTGCCGATGACGTCACCCCACCCGATCCCGGCGTTCAAGAAGATCGGCGAGCTGCTCGGCGACCATCTGGCCGGCGCCATGGGCCTCGACGTGGTCCACTACCGCATCGGCGCCATCTGGGGCCCGCTCGGCCATGCCCAGTCGCCGTTCTTCGCCGCGCCGCAGCTCGTGCACGCCGCCGCCCGCGGCGCCGAGCCCGACCTGTCCGCGCTGCGCGCCGGCGCGTACGCGGAGGACGGCATCGACCTGTGCTACGTCAAGGACTGCGGCCGCGCCCTCGCCCTGCTCCAGCTCGCGGACCGGCTGGCGCACCGCACGTACAACGTGGCCTCCGGGAGGGCGACGACCAACGGCGAGGTCGCCGCGGCGATCAGGAAGCTCGTGCCCGACGCCCGCGTCGGCCTCCCGGAGGGCCGCGACCCCGCCGCGCGGGACACCTGGCTCGACATCACCCGCCTGCGCGAGGACACGGGGTACGAGCCCGCCTACGACACCGAGCGGGCGGTCGCCGACTACCTGGCCTGGCTGCGCGCCGGGAACGAGCGCTAGGGCGCTCAGCCTCCGAGGGCGGCCAGGCGGCCCACCGTACCGTCGATGACCTGCGTGTACACCGCCTCGGTCAGCTCGGCCACGCGCGCCCAGCCGTACCTCGCGCGGGCCCTGAGCGCCCCGGCGGCGGCCAGCTGCGCCCGCCTGCCCGGGTGGTCGAGCACGTCGCTCAGCGCCCTGGCCAGGGCGCGCGGGCGGCGCGGCGGCACCAGGACGCCGCAGCCGGCGACCGTGTCCAGGTGTCCCCCGACCGCCGAGGCCACGACGGGCACGCCGCACGCCATGGCCTCGATCGCCACCATGCCGAACGGCTCGTACCACGGCACCGTCACCAGGACGTCGGCCGAGCGCATCAGCGCCGGCACGTGCTCGCGGGGCACGCTGCCGATCACGTGGACGCGGCGTTCGAGCCCGTACGCCCGCGCCAGGTCGTACAGCCTGACCGCCTCCTCGTCGTCCGCGCGGCCGCCCGCAATCACCAGGTCGGCGTCCGGGATGCGGCGCAGCGCCCTGATCACGGTGTCCACGCCCTTGCGCGGCACCATCCTGCCGATGCTGAGGATCAGCCTGCCGCCGGTGCGCGGCGCCACCGGCCCGTCGGGGCGGAACACCGACAGGTCCACCCCGCACGGCACGACCGCGATGCGCCGCTCGGGGACGCCCATCGCGCGCAGTTCGGCCACCTCGTCGCCGCAGGTGGCCAGCACGGCGTCGGCGCGCCTGCCGATCGCGCGCTCGGTGTCGATCCGGTGGGCGGGGCTGGTGTCGGCGTCGCCCTGCCAGCGCCGCTTGACGGTGCCGAGCGCGTGGAACGTCTGCACCACCGGCACCCCGTCGGCCGCCCGCAGCGCGGCCTGCCCGCTCATCCAGAAGTGGGCGTGGACGACGTCCGGGGGGCTCGCGGCCCAGCGCTCGGCCAGGCGCTCGCCGAACTCGGGCATGTACGGGGGCAGCTCGTCCTTGGAAAGGGGAACCGGCGGCCCGGCCGTGACGTACTCGACCGTGACGCCCGGCGCCATGGTCACCGACCGGGGCTGCCGCTCGGACGTGCGCCGGGTGTGGACGACGACCCTGTGCCCGCGCCCGGCGAGCGCGCGGGCCAGTTCGGCGACGTGGACGTTCTGGCCGCCGGAGTCGACACCACCGACGGCCGCCAGCGGATCCGCGTGCTCGGAAATGAGATCGACCTTCACTGCGTCAGCTCCCTCACTGCCTTGACCACCTGCTCGCTTGTCACGTGAGACAGGCACGGGTGCCCGGGCACCGGGCAGGTGCGCGCCCTGCTCGCGCGGCAGGGCGCCTCCTGGTCCCCGAGCAGCACCGTGGGCACGCCGTACGGGGCCCACCGCGCCGCGGGGACGACGGGGGCGAACAGGCTCACGACCGGCGTCCCGACCGCCGCGGCCAGGTGCGCGGGGCCGGTGTTGCCCGCCACGAGCACGCCGGCACCGTCGATGACGGTGGCGAGTTCGGCGAATGTGGTCACGCCTCCGAGATCGACGGCGACGTCGTCGGCCACGTAGGCGGTGAGGTCACGTTCGTTGCCGGTCACGACGACCCGGTGTCCGTCCTGCACCAGCTCCCGTACGGTCCGCCGGTGCCGTTCGGCCGGCCAGGTCCGCGCGGGGGCCGATGCCCCTGGGTGCACCACGATGTACGTGCCTTTGCCGGCATGGGCGCCGGCCCCAAGCAGGTGCCCCAAATTTTCGGCGATATCCGGCAATGGCCGCTGAACAGCGAGTTTGCCGTCATCGCCGGCCGGCAACTCGAATCCGGCCGCCCTGGCGACCGCCAGCATCCGCTCCGCCTCGGGCACGTCGACGCTCTCGTCCACGACGTGCCGGACGTCCAGGAGCGAGCCGGGGTAGTCGTTGCTGATGGCGGTGATCCTGCGGACGCCGGCCAGCCGGAGCAGCAGGGCCAGCGGGAGCGCCGACTGGTGGAAGGAGGTGAGGATCACCGCCTCGTCGACGCCCGCGAGCCTGCCGACCAGGTCGGCCGCCTGTCCCTTGGTGACGGGCGGCGGGGTGTGGTCGATCCACGGGGCCCGCCATTCGATCACCCGGTCCACGCCGGGCAGCAGCTCGGCCGCCTGCCTGCCGTCCGGGCCGGCCAGGAAGACGAGCTCGCGGGCCAGCGTGCGCACGGCCCTGACGGCGGGCCCCGCCAGCAGCACGTCGCCGGCGCCGTCCAGCCGCGCCACCAGGACCCGGCCCCGGTCGAGCGGGCCGCGGCGGCGCGCGGCGCGGACGGCCGGCTTCCTGGCCGACGCGCGCGGGACGGTCCGCATCCTCCGGCGCGGGGCCGTGTCGCACAGCACCGCTCCCGGCATCCGGCCGCTCGTCGCCGCCTGCGCACGCGGGCACCAGGTGGCGGCCGGATCATGGAATATCGCGTCGATGCCGAGAAACCTCATCGTTCCCCCTCACAGGACGGGAACCGCTACCGAGAGGAGCGATGCTCAAACCTTCCCCACGGCTCTGAGATGCGCAAACAGGAGAAACGGCCTGGAGTTGGTCACGTTGAGTAGTTGTTTGCCTGGTTGGACCCCGGGTAGCTGGCGGACACGCGACGGAGGTGGAAGGTGTTCGAAAAGCGACGTCCCGGCGCGGTGCTCTTCGATCGGGACGGGACCTTGATCAGGGACGTGCCGTACAACGGTGACCCGGACCTCGTCGAGCCCATGCCGGGCGCGATGGAGGCGGTGGCCAGGCTCAGACGGGCCGAGGTGCCGGTGGCCGTGGTCACCAACCAGTCCGGCGTGGCCAAGGGCCTGCTGTCCCCGGACGACATGGATCAGGTGAACGCCCGCGTGGAGGAGTTGCTGGGGCCGTTCGACGCGTGGGCGATCTGCGTGCACGACGACGCCGACGGCTGCACCTGCCGCAAACCGGCGCCGGGGCTCGTGATCAGGGCCGCCGCCGTGCTCGACGTCAGCCCCCGTGACTGCGTGGTCGTGGGGGACATCGGCAGGGACATGGAGGCGGCCAGGGCCGCCGGGGCCAGGGGCATCCTGGTCCCCACCCCGCAGACGCGCCAGGAGGAGATCCTGCAGGCCGCGGAGGTCGCCGACGACCTGATCGACGTCGTCGACCTGGTGCTCAGCGACGCCGAGGCGCCGGTGCCGGCCATCAGCGCGCCGTGGGCCCGCGCGCTGGGTTGGAGCCGCTGGTGAGCCGGCGCAGGTATGAGAGCAGGTCGGCTGGGTAGGCGCCGCAACATGATGATGCTCGACTGGACCCGCAGGGCCGCCTGCCTCGACCTGGACCCGGAATTGTTCTTCCCGATCTCTCTGGAAGGGCCGAGCCAGTCACAGGCCGAACGGGCCAAGCATGTGTGTGCCGGCTGCCCCGTACGTGAGCCGTGCCTGGAGTACGCGCTGACCACCAGGCAGGCGTACGGCGTGTGGGGCGGCACCGACCCGCAGCAGCGCAGGGAGCTCGTCCTGCGCTCGGCCGCCTGACCGACCCCCGGCTCAGCCGGGAAGAGCCGCAGCGAGGAAGCGCTCCCGCTCGGCCGCCTCCAGGTGGTCGCTGAACAGCACGCCGTCGAGGTGGTCGACCTCGTGCTGCAGCACCCTTGCCAGCACCCCCAGCGCGCGGACCGTCACAGGCTTGCCCAGCATGTCGCGGCCACGCGCTGTGACCATGTAGGAACGTTCCAGTGGCCACCACAGCCCCGGCGCCGACAGGCACGCCTCGTCGGCCGTGACCCGCCGCTCCGACAGTTCGAGGCGGGGGTTGACCAGATGGCCCGACTTGCCGTCGTAGGAGTAGACCACCACCCGTACCGGCTCGCCCACCTGCGGCGCCGCCAGGCCCGCGCGGCCGGCGCCGGCGCGCATGGTGGCGGTCAGCGACTTGACCAGGCGCCGCAGCTCGCGGTCGAAGTCCTGGACCGGCTCCGCGACCGAACGCAGCACCGGATCGTCGAACGTGCGAATAGGCCGGACCGTCACCCGCAACTCCCCCATAGGCCACGTCGTCACCGTCAACGTTTCCCGTGACCGCGCCTCGCCAATCCCTGAGGACCTGCCTTGTAGCACAGCGGTAACAGAGGAGACCCGTGGGCGAAACCACCCGAAAGCAGTATCGGAGGGTGATCTCACTAGCGTCACACGTGCCTGTGATGCCTGGCCGGGTGCTCGGGGCCCGGCCAGGCATCTTCGACTACCTGGAGGTGCCGGCATGAGCGTGCTTGCCCTTGAGGGCGGGTCCTCCCCGGAGACGGCCCCCGACGCCCTGTCGGGCTTCACGGTCGGCGTGACCGCGACGCGGCGGCGCGAGGAGTTCGGCGCGCTGCTGGAGCGGCGCGGCGCCCGGGTGGTCAGCGCCCCCGCGATCCGGCTGGTCCCGCTGGCCGAGGACGCCGACCTGCTCGCCGCGACCCGGCTCAGCCTGGCGGAGCCGCTCGACGACGTGGTGGTCACCACCGGCGTCGGCTTCCGCGGGTGGATGGCCGCGGCCGAGGGCTGGGGCCTGTCGTCCGACCTGGGCGAGCACCTGGCGAACGCGCGGCTGCTGACCCGCGGCCCCAAGGCGCGGGGGGCGGTACGCGCCGCCGGCCTCAACGACCACTGGACGCCCGCCACCGAATCGTGCCAGGAGGTCAAGCAGTACCTGCTCGACCAGGACCTGCGCGGGCGGCGCATCGCGGTGCAGCAGCACGGCGAGCCGCTCAGCGACTTCGTGGCGGACCTGCGCCAGGCGGGGGCCGAGGTGATCGAGATCCCGGTCTACCGGTGGCTGCCGTACCGCGACATCTCGCCGCTGCGCCGCCTCATCAGCCAGACCATCTCCGGCTCGGTGGACGCGGTGGCCTTCACCAGCGCGCCCGCCGTGCACGCGATGCTGGGCGCGGCCCGCGCGGAAGGGCTGGAGGAGTCGCTGCTGGCGGCGTTCAGCGGGACGGTCGTGGCCGCCTGCGTCGGGCCCGTCACCGCCGAACCGCTGACCTCGCGCGGCGTTCCGACGCTGCAGCCCGAACGTTCGCGCCTCGGCGCGCTGGCCCGCGCCCTGGCCCGGCACCTGCCCGAGCACGGGGTGACCCGGCTCGTGGCGGGCGAGCACCGGCTGGAGATCCGCGGCCACGCGGTGGTGGTGGACGGCGAGCTGCGCCCGCTGCCCCCGGCCCCGATGGCGGTGCTCAAGCGCCTGGCCGACAAGCCGGGTCACGTGGTGTCGCGCGCCGACCTGCGTACCGTGCTGCCCGGCAGCGTCGCCCGCGACTCGGCCGAGCACGCGGTGGAGATGGCGATCACCCGGCTGCGGCGGGCGCTCGGGCCGAGCGGGATCGTGGAGACGGTGGTCAAGCGCGGCTACCGGCTCGCCTGCCAGTACGAGGTGGGGCTGTGATCCGACGTACGGCCACGCTCGTCCTGGCCGCGCACGGCACGCGCAGTGCCGCCGGGGAGTCGACCCTGTCGGCCCTGGCGGAGACGGTCCGGAGGGCCCGTCCAGGGCACCGGGTCGAGCTGAGCTACCTCGAGATCAGCTCGCCCCTGCTGTCCGACGTGCTGCCCGCCGTCCGCGGCCCCGTGGTCGTCGTCCCGCTGCTGCTGGCGGGCGGCTACCACGCCCACATCGACCTGCCGGAGGTCATCGCCTCCCGCCGTCCCGACGCCGTGGTCGCCGGCTGGCTGGGGCCGCACCGGCTGCTGACCTCCGCGCTGGTGCGCAAGCTGGCGCGCGCCGGCCTGCGCGCCACGGACGCGGTCCTGCTCGGGGCCGCGGGCTCCTCCGACCCGTCCGCCCTCGCCGACGTCCGCGCCGCCGCCCACCGGCTGGCCGTACGCCTGGCCCGGCCGGTCACGGCCGCCTTCGCCTCGGCCGGCTCGCCGTCCCTGGAGGAGGCCATGGAACGGCTCGGCTCGACCCCGGCCGCCCGGGTGGCCATCGCCTCGTACGTGCTCGCGCCCGGCCACTTCCATGACCGGCTGGCTTCGGTGGGCGCGGGGCTGGTGAGCGACCCGCTCGGTCCGGACCCGGACGTGGCGGCGCTCATCTGGCACCGCTACGACACGGCCCTCAGCAGGCGCCAGCCGCTCAGGTCACCTTCAGCCGGCCTGCATCGGGCGTCTCTGTAGCGCAGGACGGTCCCCGCCGAGCGCCGTTCGCCCGGCGCTCGCGGGACGGCGTCAGAGGGCGACGCCCAGGAGGGCGTCCGCGAGGTCGCGGACCAGAGCGGGGGCGCCGGGGTCGGGGCCGTCCTGGTCCAGGGCCTGCTCGGCCCAGGCGTCGATGGCAGACAGGGCGCCCGGGGAGTCGAGGTCGTCGGCCAGCCGGGCGCGTACCGTGGCCAGCAGCTCCTCGGCGCGCGGCCCCGCCGGCAGCGCGACCGCCGCGCGCCAGCGCGCCAGCCGCCGCTCGGCGTCGGCCATCAGGGACGGGACGTACTCCCAGTCGGCGCGGTAGTGCCGGGCCAGCAGCACCAGCCGGACCGCCATCGGGTCGTGGGCCACCCGCAGCCGGGACACGAACACCAGGTTGCCCTTGGACTTGGACATCTTCTCGCCGTCCAGCGCCACCATGCCCGCGTGCGTGTAGAACTTGGCGAACGGCCACTCGCCGGTGAGGGCGTGACCCTCGGAGGCGCCGCACTCGTGGTGCGGGAAGATCAGGTCGGAGCCGCCGCCCGCCACGTCGTAGCCGCCGCCCAGGCTGTCCAGGGCGATCGCCGTGCACTCGATGTGCCATCCGGGCCGCCCCCGGCCCAGCGGGGCGTCCCAGGCGGGCTCTCCGGGCCGCTCGGCCCGCCACAGCAGCCAGTCGAGGGGGTGCCGCTTGCCCGCCCTGTCGGGGTCGCCTCCGCGTTCGGCGAACAGGGCCAGCATCTCCGCCTCGTCGTAGCCCGACACCTGGCCGAACTTGGGCGCGTCGGCCACGCTGAAGTAGACGTCGCCGTCCAGGGCGTACGTGACACCCTTGGCCGACAGCTTGGAGATCAGCTCGGCCACCCGGCCGACGACCTCGGTGACGCCCACGTACTCGCGGGGCGGCAGGATCCGCAGCGCCTCCATGTCGCCGCGGAACAGCTCGATCTCCCGCTCGGCCAGCTCGCGCCAGTCGACGCCGGTCTGCTCGGCCCGCTCCAGCAGCGGGTCGTCCACGTCGGTCGCGTTCTGCGTGTAGTGGACCTCGTGGCCCGCGTCCCGCCACATCCGGCCGACGAGATCGAAGGCGTGGTAGGTGTTGGCGTGGCCGAGGTGGGTGGCGTCGTAGGGGGTGATGCCGCAGACGTACATCCTGGCGGTCGGCCCCGGGTCGGTCTGCCTCACCTGCTTGGCCGAGGTGTCGTAGAGACTCAGCGGAATGCTCTCACCTGGGAGCTTTGGAACGTTCTGGGCAGCCCACGATCTCATGTGTTTGAGCCTATCTGTCCCGATCAGCGGTCAGGTCAGTGAACTCGTACGTCACGCCCTCCGCGGAGAGTGAGACCTCCATCACCGACAGGGAGGCGAAGACGCGCCCGCCGGGGAGTTGGTGGCGGACGATGAGCGCGCCAGGGTCGGCGGACGGCTCGGCCTTGATGAGCTCGCTCCAGGTCTCGCTCTCGAACCTGGGCAGGTACACGACGACCCGTTCGCTCGCCGGGTCCAGGCCCGTGTTCACGATCATGCTGATGCCGTCGGGCAGGTCGGTGGTGGTCAGCCGGTCGCCGTCCCAGCTGAACATGCGGATCCGCGCCAGGTCGGCGAGCACCAGGTGGAAGGGGTCGTAGCGGGTCACGTCGGGGCCGGGCGGCTCGCCGGTGGACGCGGCCCGCAGCGCCAGGTCGCCGCGCGAGAGCCGGTCCGCCTCCGGCGCGGGCCGGCCGCGCCCGTTGAGCAGCGCGGCGGCGCGGCGGGCCGCCGGGTTGACGGCCAGCCAGGTGCCGCCGGCCTTGAGGTCGCGCCCGCCGACCACGCCCGGATGCTCCGGCCAGTGCTCCCCCGGCGCCTCCCACGGGCGGTCGGTGAACTCGTCTCTGACGCCCATGAGGGTGAGCGTCCGCCCGGGTTTCACGATCAGCGTGCACATGGGGCAAAGGGTAATAAACGGGCTTCGGCCGCCGCCGGGAGGGGCGGGCCCTGACGGGCCCGGGAGCGCTTCAGATCGGGGGCCAGGGGATGGCGGGCCAGCCTTCGGAGGGGTACGGGTGCACGCCGGTGTCGAGCAGCCGCCTGACCCGCCGCCAGGTGGCCTCGACCTCCTCCAGGCTCAGCAGCTCGCGCAGCCTGCGCCCGAGGGAGCCGGTCTCGATGTCGCGCTCCAGTTTGGCCAGCACGGCCACCGCCTCG
Source organism: Nonomuraea jabiensis (assembly GCF_014204795.1). Lineage (GTDB taxonomy): Bacteria > Actinomycetota > Actinomycetes > Streptosporangiales > Streptosporangiaceae > Nonomuraea > Nonomuraea jabiensis. The sequence goes on from NZ_JACHMB010000001.1 coordinate 11,405,819, forward strand.
CGGGCGAGGGGCTTGCCGCGCCACTGCCAGAGCACGGTACGGAGCTTGTCCTCGACGGAGAAGCAGACCCCGTGATCGACCCCGTAGACGTGCCCCGTGGGCAGCGGCAGCAGGTGGCCGCCCTTGCGGTCGGCGTTGTTGACCACCGCGTCGAACACCGCCATCCGGCGCACCAGCGGATTTCGGCTCTTGACCAGCCGCTGGAGGTCGACCTCGCGCTCGGTGTCGATCCACAGCTGGACCATGCCGGGGCCGAAGGGGCCGTCGCGGTAGACGGTGGGCGGCACGATGTTCCAGCCGGTCGCCTGCGACACCTCGAACGCGGCCACCTCCCGGGCGGCCAGCGTGCCGTCGGGGAAGTCCCACAGCGGGCGCTCGCCGCGTACCGGCTTGTAGACGCAGGCGGCCGTGCGGGAGCCCAGCTTGACCGAGCAGTAGAGCGTCATGTTGGTGGCCTCGACGAGGCGGCCGGCCACCTCCAGCCGGCCGTCGCGCAGCAGCGCGAGCGCCTCGTCCTCCTGCATGGACGGCGGTTGCCGGGACGGCTTGACTGCCGGTTCGCTCTCCGGAGCGGTCATGAAGCCGCCTCACCCCCGCGATATCCGTTGAGGCGTACGCAGACGTGCCCGGCGGCGTCGAGCGGCTGTCCGCACAGCGGGCACGGTGGTCGGCCGGCGGCGACGATCTCGAGGGCCCGCCGGGTGAAGGCGCGGGCGGCTCCCGCGCTGATGCGCACCCGCAGCACCGCGGGGTCGGCGGCCTCGACGTCTTCCTCGTCGACGACCTCCTGCGCCTCGATCACCACTTGAGACCTCTCCGCGTCCCAGGCCAGCGCCATGGTGCCCACCCGGAAGTCCTCCGAGACGGGCACGTCGAGCGGCGCGTCGTCGGCCAGGTCGGCCGGGGCCAGCGCGGGCACGTGCGCGGTGCCCCCGCTCAGGCGCAGCACCTCGTCGAGCAACTCGTCCAGCCTGCCCGCGAGGGCGGCGACCTGCAACTTCTCCAGCGCCACCGTGGTCAGTCTGCCCTCGGCCCTGGCCTGCAGAAAAAAGGCGCGCGCGCCCGGCTGCCCCAGGGCACCGGCGACGAACCTCTCTGGTGGGTCGTAGTCGAAGACCGGCATACGCTGACCTTACGTGGTTCCGGGTCCGCCGCCGACGGCGGCATCGCTCCCGGTGATGTTTTCTCCCCCGTCTTTCTCCTCCGAATCCTCGGGAAGCCGCAATTCCCCCATATCGTTGAGCCTGAGAACAAAGGGGCGCAGGGGGGTATAGCGGATGACGGTGAGGGCCGCAGGATCGGCTGTTATCCGCTGAAAGTGATCGAGATGCAGGCCCAGAGCGTCCGCGACGATCGATTTGATCACGTCGCCGTGGCTGCAAACCAGGTAGACAGCCTTCTCCCCCAGGCGTTGATTCCACTCCCGGACCGCCGCGACCGCCCGATGTTGCATACCGGACAGGGACTCCCCTTCCGGAAATGTCACCGCACTGGGGTGCGCCTGCACCACCCGCCACAGCGGCTCCTCGGCGAGCTCCTTCAGCGGGCGGCCGGTCCAGCCGCCGTAGCCGCACTCGATGAACCGGTCGTCGATCAGCACGTCCATCCCGCGCCCGTCGGCGACCGCGTGGGCGGTCTCCCGGCAGCGTTCGAGCGGGCTGGAGACGACGGCGTCCAGCCGGACGCCGGCGACGCGGGCCGCCAGCGCCGTGGCCTGCGCCAGGCCGGCCTCGCTCAGATGCACCCCCGGCGTACGTCCGGCCAGCACGGGGCCGGTGAGGTCCGTCAGCCCGTGGCGGGCCAGAAGCAGCGTGGTCACCTGGCAAGTGTCGCAGGCGTGGATCACAACTTCTCACCGTGGGCCGCCACGGCCGCGCCAACCGCGGACAACAGTGGTGCGGCAGCCCGATGAGCAGGTTTCTTGTTGGTAACCTGGCGGGATCATGGAGCAGCGCTATGTCGGCCGCAGCGGCCTGTCGGTGTCCCGGCTGGGGCTCGGCACGATGACCTGGGGGCGTGACACCGACGCGGAGGAGGCGGCCGCCCAGCTCCGCACGTTCCTTGACGCCGGCGGCAATCTCGTCGACACGGCCGACGTCTACACCGGTGGCGACTCCGAGCGGCTGCTGGGCCGGATGCTGCGCGACTCCGTGCCGCGTTCGGAGCTGGTGATCTCCACCAAGGCCGTGGTGACGCCGACCGGCCGCCGCCCGCGCGACGCCTCCAGGCGCCACCTGATCGCCGCGGTCGACGACTCGCTCAACCGGCTCGGGCTCGACTACGTCGACCTGTGGCAGCTGCACACGTACGACGCCGAGGTGCCCATGGAGGAGACCCTGGCCGCGCTCGACGCGATCGTCTCCTCCGGACGCGCCGTCTACGCGGGCGTGTGCGACTACACCGGCTGGCAGCTGGCCGTCGCGGCGGTCACCCAGAAGATGATCCCCGGCCGCATCCCGATCACCTCGGCGCAGGCCGAATACTCGCTGCTGGCCCGCGAGCCCGAGCGTGAGCTGCTGCCCGCCGCCGCCGAGCTGGGCGTGGGGGTGCTGGCCTGGTCGCCGCTGGGCCGCGGGGTGCTGACCGGGAAATACCGCACCGGCATCCCGGCCGACTCCCGGGCCGCCACCCCGCACTTCGCCGACTTCGTCCGGCCGTATCTGGACGAGCGCAGCCGCAGCGTCGTCGAGTCGGTCATGACCGCCGCCGACGGGCTCGGCGTCTCACCGCTGGCGGTCGCCCTGTCCTGGGTCCGCGATCAGCCGGGGGTCTCCTCGGCCATCGTCGGAGCCCGTACGCACGCGCAGCTCACCGGGGCCCTGACGGCCGAGGACGTGGTGCTGCCCATAGAGATCCGAGATGCCCTCGATGACGTGTCGTCACCCGACTGACCCCTCGCCCCAGGAACGAGAGGCCCCCTCGCGTATCACTAGTCGATACCGAATCGCAACTTTACCTGCCAAACGCCTGCGTCTCAGGTCCGATGTCCATAAAGATTTCCCCCGGAAGCGACGCAGGAGGGGACGGATGGGGAGCAGGGCCGCGATCTCGGCTGGAGTTCTCGCGGTGGCGCTGGCGGCCGTCCCAGGGGCCGCGACGGCCGCGACAGCCGGCGCGCAGGACTGCACGCGCGACGGGGGCCTGCTCTCAGGGGTGACCAACACACTGTGCGACGTGGTGAACACGCTCACCGGCACGGTCGACACCTTAACCGGCGGGACCACCAAAAAAGTCACGGACGGCGTGAACGACACCACCGACGAGGTGCTCGGCCGGGTCGGAGAGGTGGCGCCGACCACCAGGTCCACGCCTGACGCCAGAACCTCGCCGTCGCCCTCCGCCTCCGCAACGGAGCAGGGGGACGACCCCCTGGACACCGGCTGCCGGCCGGGGCAGGCCTGCGCGGACGAGGACACCACGCTGAAGCTCACCCCCTCGCCCTCCCCCTCTCCCTCGCGCACGTCGCGACCCCGCGAATGGGGCGTGGAATCCCTGCCCAGCAAGAGGCCCACGGCGCCGGAGCAGCGCCCGCAGACCATGGACACGGGGCGGCCGGTGATCGAGAAGGAGACGAAGGCCCACACGGACGAGCCGCGGGTGGACCTGCTGTGGCCCAATCCGTTCGCCCATGAGCTGACCCTGCCGATGCAGGACAAGCGGGTGGTACGGCCCAGCCCGCCCGCCTCGGACGTGCTGGGGACGGCGCTGACGATCGCGCTGCTGGGGTCGGCGGTGCTGGCCACGCGGATCGTCCAGCAGCGGCGCCAGCGCACGGAGCCGGTGGAGTCGATCCCCTTCGAACCGGCGCGCGCCGGCAGCGGCAGCGGCGCCGGCAACAGCAACGGCCGTCACCGCCTGGCCTGAGCGGGCCCGCGACCTGCCGCGCGCAGAAAAGCGGGGCCCCGCGACCCTCGAGACCCCGCTCCCAGCCTTCGATCAGGCGCCGACGGCGTGGACGCCGCCGTCCACGTGGACGATCTCGCCGGTCGTCGCCGGGAACCAGTCCGACATGAGGGCCACGCACGCCTTGGCCGCCGGGATCGTGTCCGCCAGGTCCCAGCCCAGCGGGGCCTTCGCCGGCCAGCTGTCCTCGAACTCCTTGAAGCCCGGGATCGACTTGGCCGCCATGGTGCGCAGCGGACCGGCAGCCACCAGGTTGACGCGGATGTTGTGCGGGCCGAGGTCGCGGGCGAGGTAGCGGCTGCACGACTCCAGGCCCGCCTTGGCCACGCCCATCCAGTCGTAGACGGGCCACGCCTTCGTGGCGTCGAAGTCGAGGCCCACGACCGCGCCGCCCTCCTTCATGAGGGGCAGGCAGGCCACGGCGAGGGACTTGAAGGAGTAGGTCGACACGTGCAGGGCCGTGGCGACGTCCTCCCACGTGGTGTTGAGGAAGTTGCCGCCCAGCGCCGTCTGCGGGGCGAAGCCGATCGAGTGGACCACGCCGTCGAGGCCGTCCACGTGCTCGCCCACCCGCGCCGCGAGCGTGCCGAGGTGCTCGTTGCTCTGGACGTCGAGCTCCAGCACCGGCGCCGGCTCCGGCAGCCGCTTGGCGATGCGCTCGACCAGGCTCAGCCGCCCGAACCCGGTGAGCACCACCGTGGCGCCCTCCTCCTGGGCCAGCTTGGCCACCGAGAACGCGATCGAGGCGTCGGTGAGCACGCCGGTCACGAGGATCCGCTTGCCTTCGAGAATTCCCACGTCAGTGCCCCATTCCGAGTCCGCCGTCGACCGGGATCACGGCCCCGGTGATGTAAGAGGCGTCGTCGCCGGCCAGGAAGCGTACGACGCGTGCCACCTCCTCGGGCGCCGCCTGGCGGCCGAGGGGGATGCGGGAGACGATCGCCTCCTGGTCGAGGTCGGCCGTCATGTCGGTGGCCACGAAGCCGGGCGCGACCACGTTGACCGTGATGTTGCGCGAGCCGTACTCGCGGGCCAGGGAGCGGGCGAAGCCGACCAGCCCGGCCTTGGAGGCGGCGTAGTTGGCCTGGCCGGCCTGGCCGGACAGGCCGACCACCGAGGAGATGAGGATGATGCGGCCGCGCTTGAGCTTCATCATCGGGCGGATGGCCCGCTTGGCCACGCGGTAGGCGCCCGTCAGGTTGGCGTCGATGACGTCGGTGAAGGTGTCCTCCTTCATCATCGCCAGCAGCGTGTCCTTGGTGATGCCCGCGTTGGAGACGAGGACCTCGACCGGGCCCTGCTCCGCCTCGACCTTGTCGAACGCGGCCTCGACGTCGGCCGTGCTGGTGACGTCGCAGCGCACGCCGAACAGGCCCTCGGGCGGCTCCCCCGATCGGTAGGTGACCGCGACGGCGTCGCCGGCCGCGGCGAGTTCACGGGCGATCGCAAGGCCTATGCCGCGATTGCCCCCGGTGACGAGTACAGAGCGTGCCATGGCACCAGACGCTATCTCCTACCGGCGGGTATCCGGTTGTCCGGGTGGCACAAGATCACAGGGTTAGGATCGTGGACATGCGCCAGATCGATCCCGACTTCCTGGAGCTGCCGCTGCGGCAGCTGGCGGACGCCGCCCTGCAACGCGCCCGCGAGCTCGGCGCCGAGCACGCCGACTTCCGGCTCGAACGCGTCAGAGCCGAGACGCTCAGTCTCTATGACGCCCGGCTCGAAGGCGCCATGGACGCCGACGACCTGGGCTACGCCGTGCGTGTCGTCAAGGGCGGCACGTGGGGCTTCGCGGCGGGCATCCACCTGACGCCGCAGGCCGCCGCGGCCGTGGCCGAGCAGGCGGTGCGGGTGGCGGAGGTGAGCGCCCCAATCAACCGCGAGCCCATCGAGCTGGCACCCGAGCCGGTGCACGCCGAGGCCGTGTGGGTGTCGGCGTACGACGTCGACCCGTTCGAGGTCCCCTCGGCCGACAAGGTGAGCCTGCTGGCCGACTGGTCGGCCGGCCTGCTGAAGGGCGCCGACCACGTGTCGGCGCGGCTGCTGCAGGTCAAGGAGCAGAAGTTCTACGCCGACACGGCCGGCACGGTCACCACGCAGCAGCGGGTGCGGGTGCACCCGAAGCTCAACGCCATGAAGGCGCACGAGGGCGGCTTCGACGACATGTCGACGCTCGCGCCGCCGGTCGGGCGCGGCTACGAATACCTGACGGGCACGGGCTGGGACTGGCAGGGCGAGCTGGCCAGGCTGCCCGAGCTGCTGGCCGAGAAGCTCGCGGCGCCCTCCGTCGAGGCGGGCGACTACGACCTGGTCATCGACCCGTCCAACCTGTGGCTGACGATCCACGAGTCGATCGGCCACGCGACCGAGCTGGACCGGGCGCTCGGCTACGAGGCGGCGTACGCGGGCACCAGCTTCGCCACGTTCGACCAGCTGGGCGAGCTGGTCTACGGCTCGCCGCTGATGAACGTGACCGGCGACCGCACGGTCACGCACGGCCTGTCCACGATCGGCTACGACGACGAGGGCGTGCAGGGGCAGAGCTTCGACATCGTCAAGGACGGCATCCTGGTCGGCTACCAGCTCGACCGGCGGATGGCCCTGATGAAGGGGCTCGGGCGGTCCAACGGGTGCGCGTTCGCCGACTCGCCGGGGCACATGCCGATCCAGCGCATGGCCAACGTGTCGCTGGCGCCCGCGCCGGACGGCCCCTCCACCGACGAGCTGATCTCGGGCGTCGAGCGGGGCATCTACATCGTCGGCGACAAGAGCTGGTCGATCGACATGCAGCGCTACAACTTCCAGTTCACCGGGCAGCGGGCGTACCGGATCTCCCACGGGAAGCTGGCCGGGCAGGTCAGGGACTTCGCCTACCAGGCGACCACGACGGACTTCTGGCAGTCGATGGAGGCCGTCGGCGGGCCGCAGACTTACGTGCTCGGGGGCGCCTTCAACTGCGGCAAGGGCCAGCCGGGCCAGGTCGCGCCGGTCAGCCACGGCTGCCCGTCGGCGCTGTTCAGGGGCGTGCGGATCCTCAACACCGTTCAGGAGGGTGGCAAGGCATGACGCCGCAGGAGATGGTCGAGAAGGCCCTGGAGCTCTCGGCGAACGACGACTGCGTGGTGCTGGTGGACGAGGAGTCCACGGCCAACCTGCGGTTCGCGGGCAACACGCTCACCACCAACGGCGTCGCCCGCTCCGCCCGGCTGACCGTGATCTCGATCGCGGGGCAGGGCGTCGGGGTCGTGTCGCGGGCCGCCGTACGCGACGATCAGCTCGCGGACGTGGTGGCGGCGGCCGACGCGGCCGCGCGGGAGGCCCAGCCCGCCGAGGACGCCCGCGCCCTCGTCGAGGGCGTGCCGGAGTCGCCGCACTGGGGATCCGCCGTCGAGCCGACCGACATCGGGGTGTTCGAGGGGTTCGCGCCCGCGCTCGGCGACGCGTTCGCGGCGGCCGAGGCGGGTGGCAGGAAGCTGTACGGGTTCGCGGAGCACTCGCTGACCTCGACGTTCCTCGGCACGTCGGCGGGCCTGCGGCTGCGCCACGACCAGCCGACCGGGCGCCTGGAGCTCAACGCCAAGTCGGCCGACCTGAAGCGTTCGGCGTGGACGGGCGTGTCCACCGAGGACTTCACGGACGTGGACGTCGCGGCGCTCGACTCCTCGCTGGCGCAGCGGCTGGAGTGGGCCAAGACCCGGGTCGACCTGCCGGCCGGGCGCTACGAGACGCTGCTGCCGCCGAGCGCGGTGGCCGACCTGATGATCTACCTGTTCTGGTCGGCGGGGGCCAGGGACGCGCTCGACGGCCGCTCGGTGTTCTCCAAGCCCGGCGGCGGCACGCGGGTGGGCGAGCGGCTGGGCACGCTGCCCGTCACGCTGTCGAGCGACCCGTCGGCGCCGGGCATCGCGTGCGCGCCGTTCGTCACGGCGCACGCCTCCAGCCGGGAGAGCTCGGTCTTCGACAACGGGCTCCCGCTGGGGGCGACCGACTGGGTCAAGGACGGGACCCTGGAGGCGCTGCAGCAGACCCGCTACTCGGCGGAGCTGAGCGGCCTGCCGGTGACGCCCGGGATCGGCAACCTGATCATGTCGGGCCCCGAAGGCGGCCGGTCCATGGAGGAGATGATCGCCTCCACGGAGCACGGGCTCCTCGTCACCTGCCTGTGGTACATCCGCGAGGTCGACCCGCAGACGCTGCTGGTGACCGGGCTGACCCGGGACGGGGTCTACCTGGTCGAGCACGGGGAGGTCGTGGGCGAGGTGAACAACTTCCGCTTCAACGAGAGCCCGGTCGACCTGCTCGGGCGGTTGACGGAGGTGGGTGCCGGCGGGCGCACGCTGCCCCGGGAGTGGAGCGACTACTTCCAGCGCGCGATCATGCCGGCGGTGCGGGTGCCGGACTTCAACATGTCCACGGTCAGCCAGGCCAGCTGACCCTCCCGGCGGCCGCGCCCGTCCCGGGCGCGGCCCCCTTGGTCAGCGGGGGCCCAGGAGGGCGCCGAGGGCGTGGCTGAGCGCCTCGCCGAGGGTCTTGGTGCACGTCTCGTAGCCTTCGTACGGGCCCCCGTACGGGTCGTACACCTCGGGCGCCCGCCGCGCGTCGCGCCGTTCGGCGGCCGACTCGACGATCGCCCGCGCCCGCTCGGCCGTGTCCGAGCGGTAGCGGCGGTGCCCCGCCCCGGCCGCCAGCTCGGCGAACTCCGGCAGCGTGAACGTCCTGCGCTCCGCCTCAGGGGCGATCCCGACGGCCACGGCCCGGTGCCCGGCCTCCATCGTCAGCAGCAGATCGGCCGACCTGACCAGGTCGAGGTCGAGCATCCGGGCACGGTGCGCCCGGCCGTCCAGGCCCAGCCGGTCGAGGGCCGTGATCGCGTGGGGGGCCATCGGCCGGCCGACCAGCGCGCGAACCCCCGCGCTCCCCGTCGCCACGGGCAGGTGCGCGGAGTTGAGCATCGCCTCGGCGATCACCTGCGCCATGGCGGAACGGCAGATGTTCGCCGTGCACACCAGCAGGATCCGGAACTCAACACTCACACCGGCCAATCTAACCTCCCGCCCCGGGCGAGGGGCGGGGGGACGGCTCTCCGATCCGCCGGCCGGCTCCCGCCTCCCCGGGGCCCGCGCGGCCGCCTGCGGCCGTCAGAGAGCCGTACGCGGCCCGCGAGGCGTCCCCGAGGTCGGGCGTCCCCCGGGGGTCAGGCGTCCCCGAGGTCAGGCGTCTTCGAGGCGGAAGCCCACCTTCATGCCGACCTGGAAGTGCGCGACCTCTCCCGCGTCGAGATATCCGCGGATCTCCGTCACCTCGAACCAGTCGAGGTGACGCAGCGTCTGCGAGGCCCGCCTGATGCCGTTGCGGATGGCCTCGTCGACGCTCTCCCCCGACGTTCCGACGATCTCGGTCACCCGGTACGTTCGATCCGTCATCTCCGCTCCTCCTTACTCAAAGGCCATGATCGCATGACCCCTGTTCCCGCGCCGGGGCGCTGTCGCCCCCGGCCTGTTCCAGGTCTACGGTGGAAGATATGAAGGGGTCGCGCAGGAGACCAGACGTCCATCAGGTCACGGACGCCAAGCCGTCGCTGACGGACGACATCCGCAAGCGCGAGATCGGCTACCTCATCAAGATGGGCATCCGGACGATCTGCCTGATCCTGGCGGTCGTGGTGCCGGTGCCGTGGCCGTACCGGCTGCTGTTCATCGGCGCGGCAGTCTTTTTGCCATACATAGCCGTAATCGGGGCCAATGAGAGAGGGAAGGCTGCCCCTCCGCCTACCTTTGACACCCCTGAAGCTAACCAAACCGAGATACCGCTGCATCGACGCGAGATCGGGTCGTGACTAAGTCTTGACGCATCCCACGGGTTGTAGGTGTACGCTTTAGGCAAGCGCTCCGGTCCCCCGTCGGAGTGCTGGTGCCGGCGTTCCGGGCCCCCGTCGGAACGCCGATGACGCGACGCCGGGTGGTTTGCCCCCGTAACCACCCGGCGTCGCCCTTTCCCGGAACTTTTTGATCAGTCGGCGACGCCGGCCGCAGTCGGATAGGGCCGCTTTCCCGAAACCGTTTGCACTCCCTCCCGCCTCGTTATTCACAGGAAATCTTCAGGCGGGAGGGCGGCTTGACTTCAAGAGTTCGTTCGAGTCTCAGCGGTCTGTCAGCGTCTCGGTTGTGGCCTGTCCCCAGTTCTTCGCCAATGTGATCAGTTTCGCCACCGCGTCGTCGGGGGCGGTCCCGGCGCCCTGAGCGAGACCGAGCAGGTACGCCGTCAGGGGCGCGGCCGGTCTGGCCACGCCGTGGGCGACCTCCTTGGTGAGGTCGAGGATCAGGTCGCGGTCCACGGTGGCCGGGTCGATGCCCAGCTCCTTGCAGGCCAGGGCAGTCCATTCGTTGAGCACGTTCATACGAGCCTCCTCCAGGTCGTCCATTGTGTCGCAGTCGAACCACGGCCTTCCCGGCAACGCCAGCCGCACGGCCGTGAGGGGGCCGAGCAGGCCCTTGAGCGAGCGGCCCGGGTAGGCGGCCAGGGCCCGCCTGAGCCGAGCCGTCGGCCACACCCCGGCCAGCCACTGCTCCCGCCCGCCGTCATCCACCATCACCACCCCACCGACCGGGCCCTCCTCGGGGCCCGGTTCTCGGGCATCTCCGGACGTGGGCAGCACGGCGCCTCCCGACGCCGCCCCTGCGCCATCACGAGGCATCGGCGGCGGCGTGGCGTCCTGAGACATCGAGCGCGCGACGTCCTGAGGCATCGGGCGCGCGACGTCCTGAGGCATTGGGCGCGCGACGTCCTGAGGCATCGGCCGCGACGCTTGGCTGGGCGTCGACGGCTCTGTGGCGCTCTCGGACGTTGCCCGCGTCGCGTTCCCGGATGACGGCTCCACGACGTTGCCGGGTGTCGGGCCCGGGACGCCACCGGACGCCGGGCGCGCCGTCTCACCGGACGTCGAGCGCACGGTGCCGGCGGTGGTGCCGGGTGGCTGCGTTGTGGCGGCGTTCAGGAGGGACGTGACGTGGCGGGCGGTGATGAACGGCAGGTCGCCCGCGAGCAGGACCACCCACGGGGCGGTGACCTCGTTCAGTCCTGCCGCCAGAGCCGGGACGGGGCCGCTTCTCGGCGGGTCCTCGCGGACGAACACCACTGCGGGGATCGGCCGCTCGGGGCCGACGACGATCGTCGTACGGGCGTCCGCGACCGCCGCCACCACGTGCTCGACCAGGGACCTGCCGCCCACGGTGAGACCGGGTTTGTCCGCCCCGCCGAGCCGGCGGGCCTCTCCCCCGGCCAGGATCACCGCGTCGAAAGCCACCCGACCCGGACGCTCGGCCGAGGGCGCCACGTGGAAAGCCACCTGACCCGGGCGCTCGGCCGAGGACGCCACGTCGTCAGCCGCCGATGGCGGACATCGGCCGGGCCGGCTGGAGGAAGGACGGGTCGTCGATGCCGTGGCCGGCGCGCTTGCGTGCCACGGCGGCGACCCAGCGTTCGGCCAGTTCCTCGTCGGAGGCCCCCGCGCGCATGCGCGTCTTCAGGTCGGACTCCTCCGTCGCGAAGAGGCAGTTGCGTACCTGGCCGTCGGCGGTGAGCCGGACCCGGTCGCAGGACCCGCAGAACGGGCGCGTCACCGACCCGATCACCCCGACCCGGGCGGGCCCCCCGTCCACGAGGAACCGCTCGGCCGGTGCGCTGCCGCGCTCCTCGATGTCGTCCACCGTGAGGTCGAACGCGCTCGACAACCGGTCGAGGATCTCGTCGGCGGTGACCATGCCCTCGCGGGTCCAGCCGTGCTGGGCGTCGAGGGGCATCTGCTCGATGAAGCGCAGCTCGTAGCCCTGGTCGAGGCACCACCGCAGCAGCGGTACGGCCTCGTGGTCGTTCAGGTCGCGCATGAGGACCGCGTTGACCTTGACGGGACGCAGGCCCGCCTCGTCGGCGGCGGCCAGGCCGGCGATCACGTCCGCGTGCCTGTCCCTGTAGGCCAGCCGCTTGAACGTGTCGGGGTCGAGCGTGTCGAGCGAGACGTTGACCCGGTCGAGCCCGGCGGCGGCCAGCGGCTCGGCCAGCCGGGCCAGCCCGATGCCGTTGGTGGTCAGCGAGATCTGCGGCCTGGGGGTCAGGGCGGCGGTACGGGCGACGATGTCGACCAGCTCGCGCCTGATGAGGGGTTCGCCGCCGGTGTAGCGGACCTCGGTGATGCCCAGGCGTTCGACGCCTATGGTCACGAGGCGGACGATCTCGTCGGCGGTGAGGAGCTGCGCGTTGGGGAGCCAGTCGAGGCCTTCGGGAGGCATGCAGTACGTACAGCGCAGGTTGCACTTGTCCGTGAGGGACACCCGCAGATCCGTCGCCACCCGTCCGAACGAGTCTCGCAACATGGGGCGTCACCTCCTGTTCGTTCGCCAGAGGGCCAGACTACGACGCCTGTCGGGCGGCGCTCAAAACCACTCGTTCACCACACGACAACACTTTGCGCCCTAGATCGATTCCACACGAACAGGCCAGAGGTACGTGAAACGCCGCACGCGGTCGGCGTCAGGGGTGTTCAGCCCGCCGCCTCGTACCAGGCCTCGCGGGCGTGCATCAGTTCGGCCAGGTGGTTTCTCGCCCACTCGCAGCCCGCGTTCATGGGTTCGATGAGGCTGCGGCCGAGGTCGGTCAGCTCGTACTCGACGCGCGGCGGGATCTCCTCGTACGCGGTGCGGGTGAGGAAGCCGTCGCGCTCCATGGCACGCAGGGACTCGGTGAGGACCTTCGGGGTGATGCCGCGCAGCGTGACCTCGAGTTCCTTGAAACGGCGCGGGCCCGATTCCAGGCAACGGATGAGCTTCGCGGTCCACTTGTCGCCGATGCGGATCGGCGCGACTACCGGAGGGCATCCGGTGAACATGTCCGGATCGAGTGGCTCGGCCATGCCGACATCGTAGGTAACTATCGTTGCGGAAAGCGATATCTCGCCCTTTACCGTCTCCGCTGAGTGGCCGGGGAGACCGGCCCAGGCAGAAGGGGTGTGGTGAGGGTGAGCAAGATCGTGGTGTTCGGCGCCGGTGGGCGGGCCGGGGTGCGGGTGGTCGCGGAGGCGGTCGGGCGGGGGCACGAGGTGACGGCCGTCGTTCGGGATCCCGGGAAGTACGCGGGGGTGTGGGGTTCTCCCGGGACGGGTTCCTCTGGGGCGGGATCGTCCGGGACGGGATCGTCCGGGACGGAGCCCTCCGGGGCGGGATCCTCCGGGGCGGGATCCTCCGGGGCGGGATCCTCCGGGGCGGGATCCTCCGGGGCGGGGTCCTCCGGGGCGGGGGTGCGGGTGGTGGCCGGGGATGTCACCGACCTTGCCAGCGTGGCGGAGGTCGCGGCGGGGCATGACGCGGCCGTTCAGGTGGCGGCTCGGCTGGACGTGTCGTCGGAGGAGTTCTACACGGCGGCGGCCCGGGCGCTGGTCGGCGGGCTGGGGCAGGCCGGGGTGTCCCGGCTGGTGGCGGTCGGGATCGGGACCCTGCTGGAGGTCTCGCCCGGGGTTCGGCTCGTGGACACGCCGGACTTCCCGGCGGAGGCGCGGGCGTTCTCGCTGGGGCATGCGGCGGAGTTGGAGGTGTTCGAGAAGTCGAGGCTGGACTGGGTGGTGCTCGCGCCGCCGCCTGTGCTCCTCGATGAGTCGGCGTCCCGGACCGGGCGTTATCGGATCGGGGGTGGAGAGGTGCCGGCGTTGGAGCCCGTGTTCTCGTTCGCGGATCTCGGGGTGGCGGTGGTGGACGAGGTCGAGCGGCCCCGGCACCACCGCGTCCAGGTTGCCGTGTCGTATTAGGCGCCGCCGGTTGCCGTGCTCCCGGAACGTCTTCACCGCGCCACCGCCTTCGTAACGCGCCGGGGAGCGCGCAGGGTGGTAGGGCGTTCTGGGGAAGCACAAGCGATGGAACGCCCTGGGGCCGTGAGCCGCGTGGCGCGTGGGGCAAGCTCTCGGGCGTACGGCGCGCTGGGCGTAGGCGCGCCAAGCGGATGCTGCACGAGCGCGGGCGCATGGGGCCGGGCTGCGAGCGGCCGGGGGCGATCTGCGCGGGGGCGGCCTGCGCGGGGGCGACCTACGCAGGGACGACCTGGAGGGCGGGCTGCGAGGGGGCCTGGGCAGGGCCGTGCTGGAGGGGGCCGCGGTGCACGGGGCGCGGCGCACGTGCCGGGCTGCGCGAGGCGGCGGCGGGCACCGCGAGCCGACCTACGCGGGCCGGGCCCCGCGGGGGCGGCCTTGGCGAGGCGGGCTGCGAAGGGCGGCCTGGGCACGGCCGTGCCGGAGGCTCGTGCTGCACGGGGCGCGGCGCACACGGCCGCCCTACGCAGGCAGCCTGGGCGAAGCGGCCTGCGCGGGAGCGGCCTGCGCGGGAGCGGCCTGCAGGGCCGGGCTGGAGGAGGCCGGGCTGCACGGGGCGCGACGCACGTGCCGGGCTGCGCGAGGCGGGGGCGATCTGCGCGGGGCGACCTAAGCGGGGCTGCACCGAGCGGCCTGCGCCGGGCCGTGCTGCTCGGGGCGGGTTACGCGGGTGGTCGGGGTGGGGGGCGCGGCCGGGGTGTGAGGGCTTGGGGTGGAGCGAGGTGGGGCGGGGGGAGCGGTGTTGGGAAAGGATGGGAATGGGAAACGCCCGGCCGGGAGGGGCCGGGCGTTTCGGGGTGGGTCAGCGGCGGCCGACGACCTTGACCCAGTCCTTGCCCTCCGCCGGGGAGAGCCAGCGGGAGCCCTCGAAGACCGCGCGCCACGTACCCGACGTGCGGGCCGGGACCCGCGTCGAGAAGTAGCCCTTGCCGCTGGTCCTGACGGTCTCCACGTACTCCCAGCGGCCGCTGCCGTCAGGCTGGAAGAGGATCACGATCCGCTTCGCGGCCAGGCGGTGCCAGCGCTCCGAGTCCTTGCAGTAGTCGGCGTGGTGCACCGAGACGAAGCCGTTGATGTAGTCCTCGTCGCACTGCACGGAGAGCTTGCCCTCGAGCGTGATGGGCCGGCCCCGCCATGCGGGCTCGGGGTTCGCGTCGAACTGCAGGCTCGTGTAGCCCGCGACATCCGGGTCCAGGCCCGGATCCGGGTCCGCGAGGGCGGGCGAGGCGGCGGTCGCCACCATCGTCGCGCCCAGGGCGGCAGCCGCCAGGCCGGCGGCTAGACGTCGCATCTTCAAAATCGGATTCCTTCCCCGTCTCGAACGCGGCCCCAAGACGGGGCCACGTCAAAGCCAATGACGCGTAAGGGTAAGGAAAAGTTGGAGTAAAGCCGATCACAATTCGGCAACGGCGGTTTAAGGCCGTGCTATAGGCATATTTTCGGCTATTGCGTAATTTGTCGGGGCTTGGACGCGTCTGGCGCGTAGTGTCCTGTTCCGGGATAGCGGACGCGCCAGAGGCCGCCCGAGCGGCCCGTGACCGTCGCCTCGAAGGTCCCGGAGGCGTCCGTCATCGTCTGCCCGATTCGCTCCCAGGTCGCGGACTCGTCGCCGCGCCACAGGATCTCCAGCCGCTGCCTGGCGAACGGGCCGTAGTCGGTGTAGCCGCGCGGGTCCACCCGCCTGAGCGAGCCGCGCAGGCGTACGAGGTCGGAGCCCTCCAGCTTGTCGGCCCGCACCGACGAGAGCTTCGTGTCCCGCCTGAACTGGAACGACGCGTACTCGGTGACCGTAGTCCCGCCCGCTCCCCTGGCGGTGGCGGCGATCGTCCAGGTGCCGGTCGGGTAGTAGCGGTTCAGCTGCTTGTCGGGCAGGAAGCGCCAGGTCTCCCAGCCGTTCGCCATGCGGGCCGGCGGGCCGGATCCCGGTCCCGTGGTGCGCCAGGTCAGCTGCGGCGGGCTTTCCTCCAGACCGTCCTCGGCCATCTGTGGTGGTTGCCCTGCTTTCTGGCCGAGTGAGCCGAGTGAAAGGGAAGGTGCCTGAGCGGTTCCGGGTGCTGGTGCCTGAGCGGGTCCGGGTGCGAGTACCTGAGCGGGTGCGGGTGCCTGAATGGGAGCGGGTGCCGGCGCCGCGGGCTGGGCGCCCGGTCGGGGATGGTTCGGGGGCGCTGGGCGGGCAACCGGTGCCGGGCGGACAATCGGTGCGGGGCGGGTGATCGGTGCCGGCCGGGCCACCGGTGCAGGTCGGGGCGCCGTGACCGGTGCGGGGCGGGGCGCTGTGACCGGTGCGGGGCGGGTGCCGGTGGAGCCGCTGGTGGGGGAGGAGCCGGGGCCGACCGAGCCGGTGTCGGGGGCGGGCGCCGGAGCCGGGGCCGGGGCTGGGATCGTTAGCTTGTCGGTCAGTACGGGGCCGGGCGGGGCGCCGGGTTCGATTTTGACGGTGATGCCGTCCTTGCCGCGCGCGCCTTTGGCGACGACGTCGACCACCAGGCGTACGGAGTCGTTCGCCCCCACGACGGGTTCGGCCGGACGGACGGTGATCGCGCGGATGGCGGGCTCGGTCGCGACCGGGGGGGCGGGCACGGTGAGCGGCCCGGCCGCGAGCGAGACGAGAAGAAGGCTTCTGGTCATGATCGAGACGGTAGGAACCGCCCGGTAATGGCCAGGACCTCGACACACGCCACGAATGGCAAAACTGTGATCAGCCGGAGCAGCCAGGAAGCCCCGCCGACAGCGGCCCGCCGACAGCGCCCATCGACAGCGCCCCGCCGACAGCGGCCGACGAAAGCCGGCCGCCGGAAGCGCGGCTAGCGTGGCCCGCTGTAGAGGCCCTCGATGATGTCGGCGTATTTCGCGTGGATGATCCGCCGCTTCAGCTTGAGACTTGGGGTGAGCTCCTCGGTCTCGGCCGTCCACTCGCTCCCCAGCAGCGCCCACTTCTTCACCTGCTGCACCCTGGCCAGCTTGGCGTTCGCGGCCTCGACCGCCGTCTCCACCTCCTTGACCACCTCCGGATGCTCGGCCAGCTCCGCCAGCGAGGCGAACGCGATGCCGCGCGCCTGCGCCCACCCCGGAGCGACCTCCCCGTCGAGCGTCAGCAGGGCCACCGGGTGCGGGCGGTTGTCGCCGTAGGCGAGGGCCTGGCCGATGAGCATGTGCTCCTTGAGGTGGTTCTCGATCTCGGCCGGGGAGATGTTCTCGCCGCCCGCCGTGATGATCAGCTCCTTCTTCCGGTCGACCACCCGGTAGAAGCCGTCCTCGTCGACCGTGCCGATGTCGCCGGTGTGCAGCCAGCCGCCGTCGTCGATGAGCTCGGCCGTGGCCTCGGGCCGGTTGACGTAGCCGCGGGTGTTGAGCGGGCTGCGGGTGAGGATCTCGCCGTCCTCGGCGATGCGGATCTCGACGCCGGGCTCGGCCCTGCCGACGGTGCCCAGGCGGTAGCAGGAGGGGCTGTTGCCGGTGAACGCCCCGGTCGTCTCCGTCATGCCGTACACGTCGATGACCTTGAGCCCGAGCCCGGCGTAGAAGTGCTGCACCTCGGCGGGCAGCGGCGCGGCGCCCGTGGCGGTCCACTCGGCGCGGTCGAAGCCGATCATGCCGCGGATGACCGACAGCAGGGACGCGTCCGCCTGCTCGTAGGCCGCCCGGATCTCGGGGGTGATCGTGCGCCCGTACTGGCCGGCCTCCACGTACTCGGCGCCCGCCCGCATCGCCTGGCGTACGGCGGCCTGCTGCTCCTCCGGCTGGGTGGCGAGCACGGCGAGCAGGCGGGCCATCATCTTCTCCCACACGCGCGGCACCCCGAAGAACATCATCGGCCTGACCTGCCCGAGCGTCTTGCCCAGGTTGGCCAGGTCGGTGCAGAAGTGCACGTGGGAGACCTTGACCAGGGGCAGGTAGAGGCTGAGGATGCGCTCGGCGATGTGCGCGTACGTGAGGTAGGAGATCTGCGTGCCCCGCAGGGGCAGGTTCGTGATGCGGTCGGTGGCGGCGACCTCGTAGAAGACGTTCGTGTGGGTGAGGGGGACGCCCTTGGGCATGCCGGTGGTGCCCGAGGTGTAGAGGACGGTGACCCTGTCGTCGGGGGTGACCGCGCTCATGCGGGCCTCGATCTGGGCCGGGTCCGCGGCCAGGCGCGTACGGCCCAGCTCCAGGAAGTCCTCCCACGACATGAACCGCTCGTCCGCGGGCGCCCCTTCGAGCATGATGATCTTGCGGAGCCCGTCCAGGCGGGACAGGACGGGCTGCCAGCGGGCCAGCTCGGCCGGGCCGCCCAGCACCGCGTACCGGGCGGCCACGTCGCCGGCCACGAACGCGATCTGGTCGGGCGCGAACGTCGAGTACACCGTGCAGCCGACTCCGCCGGCGTGCACGGCGCCCAGGTCGGCGAGCACGTGCTCGCTGCGGTTGACCATCATCACCGCCACCGACTCCCCGGGTTCCAGCCCGAGCGCGGCGAACCCGGCGGCGATCTCCAGGACCCGCTGCCGCGCCTGCGCGTACGTCAGCGTGGTCCAGCCGTCCCCGTCGGGGTCGGAGTAGGCGGGGGCGTCGGGATGCTGCTCGGCGGCGAGCCTGAGCTGTTCGCAGACGGTACGGCCGGCGATCTGCCGCTCGATCTCGGCCCGGACTTCGAGGACTTCGGCCATGGCGCGCGCCTCCGGTCAGTGTTCACTTGCGCGAGTGGCCTGCATCGCACCACACCCCGGGGGTAGCGGCAAGAGCTCGGGGGGAGAGATCCGCATCCTTCACGTAGAGTAATCGGTTGGGTGCGCAGAGGGGGCGGCACATGAGCGGCAGGACGTTCTTCGGGCATCCCTGGGGGCTGGCCACGCTGTTCGGCACCGAGATGTGGGAGCGGTTCAGCTGGTACGGGCTGCGGGCGATCCTCGCCACGTTCCTGGCCGCGTCGCCGGCGCAGCACGGCCTGGGCCTGTCGCAGGAGACGGCGCAGGCGGTCGTGGGCGTCTACGGCGCGCTCATCTACCTGGTGGCGCTACCCGGGGGGTGGATCGCGGACCGGATCCTGGGGGCGCGCAGGTCGGTGTTCTGGGGCGGGTTCGTCATCATGCTGGGGCACATCAGCATGGCCGTGCCGGTGTCGTCGCCGTTCTTCGTGTGGCTGGGCCTGCTGCTGATCATCGTCGGCACCGGCCTGCTCAAGCCGAACATGTCCGTCATGGTCGGCCGGCTCTACCCTGAGGGGGACGACGCGCGCAGGGACGCCGGGTTCTCCCTGTTCTACATGAGCATCAACCTGGGCGCGTTCTTCGCTCCCATCGTGGTCGGCTGGCTGGCCGACGGCGACCGGTGGCACCTGGGGTTCGGCGCGGCGGCCGTCGGGATGGCGTTCGGCCTGGCCCAGTACCTCCGGGGCGGCCGTCACCTGCGGGGCATCGGCGAGCGGCCGGTCCACGTGCAACATCGCCTGTTCTGGTGGGTGACCGGGAGCACGGCGGCGGCGACGGCGATCGCGCTGGGCGCGTGGGCGGCGACCGGCACGCTCACGGTCGACCGGCTCACCGTGGCGGTCACCGTGGTCATCCTCGTCGTGCCGGTGGCGTATTTCGCCTACATCCTGCTCGGCAGCCACGACCTGACTGAGGACGAGCGGATCCGCATGAAGGCGTACGTCTGGCTGTTCGTGGCCGCGGCCGTCTTCTGGATGATCTACGACCTGGCGCCGAGCAAGCTGCTGTTCTTCGCCAGGGACCACACCGAGCTGTCTCTGTTCGGCCTGCCGATCCAGCCGGCCACGACGCAGTCCTTCAACCCGCTGTTCATCATGATCTTCGTGCCGGTCTTCGCGGCGTTGTGGGTGCGGCTCGGGACGCGGGTGAGCACGCCGCAGAAGTTCGCGTTCGCGCTGATCGTCATAGGGTTGAGCTTCGTGGTCATGGCCGTCGCGGCGGCGCTGGCGGGGCCGGGCAGGGTGTCGGTGTGGTGGCTGGTGCTCGTCTACCTCATCCAGGTGTTCGGGGAGCTGTCGTTGAGCCCGGTCGGGCTGTCGGTGACGACGAAGCTGGCGCCGGAGGCGTTCAAGGGGCAGATGCTCGGGGTCTGGTTCATCTCGCTGTCGGTGGGCGACGCGGTCGGCGGGCAGACGGGGCGGCTCGGCCGGGTGCTGTCGGATCCGATGTACTACCTGGTGCTGGCGGCGATGGCGATCGTGGCCGGGATCGCGCTGTTCATGTTCGCGCGGAGGTTGCGGGTGATGATGGCTGAACACCACGAACCGGTCATAAGGTAAATATTCCGACGTGTCTGAAATTCTCGACCTTGTCGGCATCTTCGTCTTCGCGTTGACGGGCGCGCTCATGGGCGTGCGCAAACGGCTCGACGTGGTCGGGATGGTGGTGCTCGCCGAGATGACCGCCCTGGGCGGCGGCGTCGTACGCGACCTGATCCTCAACGTCCGGCCCACCGCCTTCCAGAGCCTCGGCTACGTGCTGGTGCCGGTGGCCGCGACGGTGATCGTGTTCTTCTGGCATCCGCACGTGGCGCGGGTGATGCCGCTCATCCTGGTGCTGGACGCGGCGGGGCTCGGGCTGTTCTGCGCGGTGGGGACGGAGAAGGCCCTGGAGTACGGCCTCGCCCCGCTGCACGCGGCGCTGCTGGGGGTGGTGACGGGCATCGGCGGGGGCATGCTGCGCGACGTGCTGGCCGGGGAGATCCCGACCTTGCTGTACGACCGCCAGCTGTACGCGGTGCCCGCGCTGCTGGGGTCGGGGGTGATGGCGGCGCTGTCGGCGTACGGGCTGCACGGCTGGCCGGCCACGCTGGCGGCGGCGATGCTGGCGTTCGGGCTGCGGATCATGGCGATGCGCTTCAAATGGCGCGCCCCCTTGGCCCGGGGCTCCGGCGAATGAGGTGCTCGAATTGCGGGAAAGCAGACGACATCGCACGCTGGAAGCGACTAGCGTGAGGGAGGTGACACAGAGCGTGGCGAAGACGATACGCATTGATGACGTCCCGGACGAGACGTACGAGGCGCTCCGCGTTCAGGCGGAGGCGGAAGGCCTCACGGTCGCCGACTATCTGCGTCGCCAGCTGCGACTCATCACCCGCCCCACGACCGCCGAGGTCATCGAGCGAGCGCTTCAGCGGCCGCGGGAGAACGGTCCGACCAACGACGACATCCTCGCGGCGATCCACAAGGCCCGCGGCGCATGATCGTGGTCGACGCCTCGGCCTGCGTCCACGCCCTTCAGGCCGAGCGGCCCGATGCCGACCTGGTGCGCACGCTCCAGAAAGCGGGGTCGCTGCACGCTCCCACCCTGCTCGACGTCGAATTCCTGAGCGCTCTGCGCGGGCTCGTGATCAGCGGCAAGCTCCCCATCGACCGGGCTGACGAAGCGCGCATGGACTTCTCCGATCTTCCCCTCATCCGCTATCCGGTCGAGAAGCTCGCCGATCGGATCTGGGCGTTGCGCAATAACTTGACCGTGTACGACGCCGCGTACATCGCTCTGGCCGAAGCCCTCGGATGCGCGCTGGTCACCACGGACGCCAAGTTGCGCTCCGCATGCGGACATCGGGCGGAGGTCGAGGTCTACCCCCTCACACCATCGCGATGAGCGCGTCCGACGGGCGGTGGGGGCCGGTGGGGCCGTGGTCGCGGGCGGCGCGGATGCGGGTGAGCGCTTCGGTCAGGACCTGGGGCGGCTGGGTGTAGGGCAGGCGGAGGTAGCTCTCCAGCGTGCCCTCCAGGCCGAACCAGGGGCCGGGCGCGAGGCGTACGCCGTGGTGGACGGCCGCCTCCGCGAGCGGCGTGGCGCCCGGGCCGTTCAGGCGCACCCAGAGGGTGCCGCCCCCGCGCGGCACCGTGAACGTCCACTCGGGCAGGTGCTCGCGCAGCCCCGACACCAGCGCGTCGCGTGAGGCGCGCAAGGTGCGGCGGCGCTCGGCGCGCGTCTCCTCCAGCCGGTCGAACAGCCGCGCCACCACGAGCTGTTCCAGCACCGGGCTGGCGATGTCCACGGCCGACCGGAACATGGCCAGCCGCCGGGCCAGCGCGGCGGTGGTGCGGACCCAGCCGATGCGCAGCCCGCCCCACCACAGCTTGGAGGCCGAGCCGATGCTGATCACCCGGCTGTCGGTGTCGAACGCCGCCGCCGGGGACGTCCTGGGCACCTCGTCCAGCGCCAGCTCCGACCAGGTCTCGTCCACCACCAGCATCGTGTCCGTACGCCGGGCCGCGCCCACGACGGCGGCGCGGGTGGCGTCGTCCATGAGGGCGCCGGTCGGGTTCTGGAAGTCGGGCATGAGGTACGCCAGCCGCGCCCCCGACTGGCGCATGGCGCCCGTCAGCAGGTCGGCCTGCCAGCCCTCGTGCGAGATGCCGACCGGGACGATCCTGGCGCCGCGCTGCCGGGCCACGTCGATGGCGTGCGGGTACGTCGGCGACTCCACGAGCACCGGGTCCCCCGCGCCGACGAGCAGGCCGAGCACGAGCTGGATGGCGTGCTGGGAGCCGGTCGTGACGAGGATCTGCTCGGGCCGGGTGGCCAGGCCCCTGGCGGTGTAGTGGGCGGCGATGCGCTCCCTGAGCACGGGCAGGCCGATGGGGTCGTAGCCGTTGCCCATGCCGTACCTGGGCAGGTCGTCCACCGCCTCCAGCATCGCCTGCCGCAGGGCCGACGGCGCGGGCGGGGCGGCACACTGGAGCTGCACGAGGCCGTCGCCGTCGGTGCTGAGCCACGGGTTGTCGGCCGTGGTGGCGGGGTCGGGCAGGGCGGTCCAGCTGCCGGAGCCCTGGCGGCTCTCCAGGTAGCCGCGTTCGCGCAGCAGGTCGTAGGCCGAGGTCACGGTGGTGCGGCTGACCTTGAGGGTCTCGGCCAGGTGGCGTTCGGCGGGCATGCGGACGCGTACCGGGATCTGGCCGTCCATGATGAGGGCGCGCACGCCGTCGGCGAGCGCGCGGTAGTACGGCCGCGCCGCCGGGTCGATCTTGATGAGCCGCGCCACCTGGGTCGCCGACAGATACCTCATAAGGCCACTTTTCGTGATTGGCTCTGTTTTGGCAAGCCGGCTGGATGCCAATCTGTGGCCACTATGAGTGAAGCGACCGTCCCCCGGCTCAGTTCGTCCCTTCCCGCGCGCCTCGTCAGGCTGTACGGCGGGCTCGCCCTCTACGGCACCGGCATCGGCCTCCAGGTCGAGTCCGGGCTGGGCAACGACCCGTGGGACGTGTTCCACCAGGGCCTGGCCCTGCGCAGCGGCCTGTCCATCGGGACCGTCATCATCGGCATCGGCGCCCTGGTGCTGCTGCTGTGGATCCCGCTGAAGCAGAAGCCCGGACTGGGCACGGTCAGCAACGTCGTCTTCCTGGGCCTGTTCGCCGACGGCGCGATCTTCCTGCTGCCCACCCCGTCGCACCTGGTCCTGCAGGCCCTGTACGTGGTGCTCGGCGTCGTCGCCATCGCCCTGGCCACCGTGCTCTACATCGGCGCCGGGATGGGGCCGGGCCCCCGCGACGGCATCATGACCGGGCTGATGCGGCTCGGCCTGTCGGTGCGGCTGGGCCGGTTCCTCATCGAGATCACGGTCCTGGCCGCCGGCTGGCTGCTCGGCGGCACCGTGGGCGTGGGAACGCTGGTGTTCGCGCTGGCCATCGGGCCGTTGACCCAGCTGTTCACCCGCTGGTTCCCCCTGACGTGATCCCGTGACCGGGGCCGGGCATGACGCGACATGATCGGACCCGCTCACGGGATCACCCCTCATCCGAGTAGCGTCTAGGCATGCGGATCGAGGACTACGCCCTCATCGGGGACATGCAGTCGGCGGCTCTGGTGGGCCGCGACGGTTCGATCGACTGGCTGTGCCTGCCAAGGTTCGACTCGCCGTCCTGTTTCGCGTCGCTGCTCGGCAGCGAGCGCAACGGGCACTGGTGGCTCGGCCCCACGGGCCGCAGACCCGCCACCCGCCGGCGCTACCGGCCCGAGACGCTCATCCTGGAGAGCGAGTGGGACACCCCGACGGGCACCGTCCGGGTGATCGACTTCATGCCCCCGCGCGACCGCAACCCCGACGTCGTGCGCATCGTGGAGGGCGTCTCCGGGAGCGTGGAGATGTCCACGCAGCTGCGGGTGCGCTTCGACTACGGCCGGATCGTGCCGTGGGTGCGCCAGAGCGACGGCCACCTGCAGGCCATCGGCGGGCCCGACTCGGTGTGGCTGCACTCCCCCGTGCCGCTGAAGGGCGGCGACTACGCGCACCGGGCCACGTTCACGATCAAGGAGGGCGAGCGGCTGCCGTTCGTCTTCACCTGGCACCCCTCTCATGAGCCGATGCCGGCGCAGATCGAGGCCGAGACCCAGCTGCGCGAGAGCGAGGCCATGTGGGCGGAGTGGGTCGCGCGGTGCACCTACCAGGGCCCGTACCGGGATGCCGTGGTCCGGTCGCTGATCACGCTCAAGGGCCTCACCTACGCCCCCACCGGCGGCATCGTGGCGGCGCCCACCACGTCGCTCCCCGAGGACGTGGGCGGGGTGCGCAACTGGGACTACCGCTTCTGCTGGCTGCGCGACGCGACGATGACGCTCGACGCGCTGATCAGCTCCGGTTACCTGGAGGAGGCCGCCGACTGGCGCGCGTGGCTGCTGCGGGCCATCGCGGGCCGGCCCCAGGACCTGCAGATCATGTACGGCGTCGCGGGCGAGCGCCGGCTGCCCGAGCTGCGCCTCGACTGGCTCGACGGCTACGAGGACTCCCGGCCCGTCCGCATCGGGAACGAGGCGGTCAAGCAGCTCCAGCTCGACGTGTACGGCGAGGTGATGAACTGCCTGTTCGTCTCGCGCACGCGCGGCCTGTCACCCGACGACCGGGCGTGGACCATCCAGCGCGAGCTCCTCGACTACGTGGAGGACCACTGGGACGAGCCCGACGAGGGCCTGTGGGAGGTGCGCGGGCCCCGGCGGCACTTCGTGCACTCGAAGGTGATGTGCTGGGCGGCGCTGGACCGGGCGGTCAAGTACGTGGAGCGGTTCGGGCGCACCGGCCCGGTCGACAAGTGGCGCACGCTGCGCGACGTCATCCACGCCGAGATCTGCTCGAAGGGCTACGACGCGCGGCGCAACACCTTCACGCAGTCGTACGGGTCGTCGGAGCTGGACGCGGCGCTGCTGCTGATGCCCATCGTCGGCTTCCTGCCGGCCGACGACCCCCGGATGCTGGGGACGGTGGCGGCCATCGAGAAGGAGCTCCTGTCGGACGGGTTCGTGCTGCGCTACCCGATGGCCGAGGACAACGACGTGGACGGCCTGCCCGGCGGGGAGGGCGCCTTCCTCGCGTGCAGCTTCTGGCTGGTGGAGGTGATGGCGATGCAGGGCCGCAAGGAGGAGGCGAAGACGCTGTTCGAGCGGCTGCTGACCCTGCGCAACGACGTGGGGCTGCTGGCCGAGGAGTACGACCCCCGCTACAACCGGCTGGTCGGCAACTTCCCGCAGGCCTTCAGCCACGTCCCCCTGATCCACGCCGCCCGCGCCCTCTCGTAGCGGGCCTACGGGCCGGTGAGGCGGCGCTCGCCGGCCGTGGTGATCACGAACACCTGCCAGTTGTAGTAGGCGTAGTAGTTCCTCGGGTCGCGCTTCATCTGGCGGGCGTGCAGGAGGATGGCGTTCACGTACGCCCGGGAATGGTTGTACGCGTACAGCGCCCGCCGGTAGTCGCGGGGCGCGCCCGAGGCGCGCAGGTAGTTGGCGGCGCCCATGACGGCGTCGCGCGGGTCCTGCACGTCGCCGCCCATGCCGTACGCCTTCCAGGTGCCGGGCATGAACTGCATGGGACCCTGGGCGCCGACGTGGCTGTCCGACTTCACCCGGCCGAACTTGGTCTCCGCGAACATCACCGCCGCCAGCACCTCCCACTCCACCCCGAACCTGCGTTCGGCCTTCTTGAAGTGGCCGAGCAGCTCGGCGGCGGGCGGGGCGGGCTGGACCTTGAACGTGGCCGAGGGCTTGACCGGGTGGGCCAGGGAGAGCAGCTCGCGGATGGCGGCCGTGTTGTCCTTGGCCTGGGCGGCCAGCCCGGACGGCAGGCGGGCGAAGGCCCGGGCGGCGACCTCGGGGTGGCGGGCGGTGTAGCGGTAGACGCGCTGCTGGTGAAGGGCCAGGAGCTCGACGTCCCTGGGCGGCTTGCCGGTCTTCGGCCAGGCGTCGATCGCGGCGTTGAGCGCGGCGCTGGTCCCCTTGAGCGCGGCGGCCAGCCGGGCGGGGTCGCCGGGGATCTTCTGGTCGGGCGCGGGCAGCGTCTCGCCCGCCTGCGGGGTGGACTGCTGCGGGGTGGACTTCTGCGGGGTGGGCACGGACGGGCTCGGCGCGGGTTGCCGGCCGGCCGCCGAGGCCGCCGGGGCCGGGTCGCCGCAGGCGGCCGTGCCGAGGAGGGCGGCGAGCGCCATCGCGGCCAGGGCGCGGGCGGGGCGGGGCGGCGGTGATGATCGTGGCGTTCCTCCATGGTCGGCCAACCTACCGGCTGCGGCCCGCCGCCGGCGCCAGGCGGGCCCGGACACGCGCCGTGCGGGCTCGCCCGCGCGCCCCCGCCGCGCCGCTGATCGGGGCCGCTCCCCCGCAGGTGGCGGCTACCCGCGCCGCTGGTCGGGGCCGCTCGCGCGCAGGGCCCGGGGTGAGGCGCCCAGCTCGCGTCGGCAGACCTTGTTGAACGCCTGCAGGTCCGGGATGCCCACCGCCGCCGCGATCGCGGGGATCGCCAGCGTCGACTCGCGCAGCAGGTGCAGCGCGCGCGACAGCCTCCTGCGGCGGATGTACGCGACCACCGTGTGCCCCGTCTGGGCGCGGAACAGCCGGGTGAGGTGGTTGTGCGACACCCCGGCGGCGCGGGCGATGCCGGGCACGGTCAGCGGCGCGGCCAGGTCCGCGTCGATGTACTCCATCGCGGCCGCCACGACGGCGTGCGCGCTGCCGGCGACGGGCAGGTTCGCGATCCGCCAGAGCACCGTCCAGACCTCGGCCGACGCCCTGGCCCTGGTGTCGGGGACCGCCGCGATGGCCTGCCGCAGGGAGGCGGCGATGAGCGGCGCCTGGTCCCCCGCGTCCCGCATGACGGGCACGACCCGCCGTTCGTCGCCGCCGGGCAGCCTGAAGTGCGCGTACAGGTGCTCCGACCTGCCCCGGTAGTGGTAGTGGACCTCGGCGCCCGGCGGGATCAGGCTGAGGTGGCCGGGTTTGATCGCGTGTACCACCCCGTCGACCACCAGCTCGGCGGCGTACCCGTACAGGTGGAGCTGCCACAGGTCGGGCAGCCGGAACACGTCGTGGTCCCTGACCACGCCGTGCACGCCCACCCCCGCGCCGGCCACCGCCGGCGGGTCGGAGAGCGCGATCGTCACCTGCCGCACGGGAGCTGTTCTATCGCAGCGGGGGAAAATGGACCAGTAGTTGATGATTACATCCCACGACAGGGCTGGTGTCCGGTTCTAGTTTCGAGGCATGCGAACCACTTTGCTGACCTCCGCGCAGGTCGCCGGATTCGTGGCCGCCGGCTATCTGCGGCTCGACGGGGTCGTCCCGGACGAGCTCAACGACCAGGCGATCGACGTGCTGGAGGCGGGCATCCCGCGCTCGCCGTACGGCACTCCGGTCGCCAAGGCCTACCCCGAGGGATCGTTCGCCCGCCGGCTGATCGAGCTGCCCGCCGTCGCGGGCGCGCTGCACTCGCTCGTCGGTCCCGACCCGACCGTCGACCACCATGCCGTGCACGTACGCGAGCCGCACAACGGCCACGCCCAGCCGTTGCACGCCGACGCCATCATCGACACCCGCATGGACGCCTTCGACGTGCAGCTCATGTACTACCCGCGCGAGGTGACGGCCGACATGGGCGGCACCCTCGTGGTGCCGGGCAGCCACCTGCGCCGGATCAACGAGAGCGACACCGGCCGCTACCAGAACCTGCGCGGCCAGACCCGGCTCACCTGCCCCGCCGGGACCGTGATGCTGCTCCACCACGGCATCTGGCACGGCGGGCGGCGCAACGACAGCGACGTCCGCAGGTACATGTTCAAGATCCGTTTCAACCCGACCGTGCCGCAGGTGCGGCTCTGGGACACCTCCGACCTGGACGATCCCGCCGTCGCGGCCGAGCTGGGCCGGCGCTTCCCCTGGTACGAGCAGGCGACCGGGCGGTTGGAGGTCCACAACCGGGTGCGGATGTGGCGGGCCCTGATCAACGATCCGTCGTTCGACATCGAATACTGGACGACTCGCGTGAACAACCGCCCCGGGAGGGTCGCATGAAGCAGCAGGTGCTCGTTCTCTACCTGGCCACCTCCGCGCTCGACGCCCCGGTGGTGGGCTGGTCGCGCTACGACGGCACCGGGCGCACCGAACCGACGGCCGGTGACGGGGACGAGCCGCCGTACGAGACGGGGGTGGAGGCGTTGCGCGACGGGTGGCGGCTGTTCCAGGCGTCTCAGCTCATCCCGCCGTATCCCGGGCACGAATATGACACGTCGTTCATGAAGCACGAATTCTTCTTCGAGAAGATTTCGTAAACCCGGACGTACGGCCTTATCGTGTGATCGCTCGATCTGGCCGGAGGAAGGAGCGGGATGCCTGACCTGCGCCCGCTCCGGCCGGGCGATCCCGAGCGGATCGGCTCGTACCGGCTCGTCGGCGTGCTCGGCTCCGGTGGACAGGGCGTGGTCTACCGGGGCGTTGGCGACGACGGGCGCGAGGTCGCCGTCAAGGTGCTGCGCCTCGCCCACGACGAGGACGTCACCAAGAGCTTCCTGCGGGAGGTGGAGGCGGCGCGGCGGGTGGCCGCCTTCTGCACGGCCGCGGTGCTGGATGCCGGGATGGCGGACGAGCGGCCGTACATCGTGAGCGAGTACGTGGCAGGGGACACGCTCCAGGACCTGGTCCGGGCGTCGGGGCCGCGGTCGGGCGGGGCGCTGGACCGGCTGGCCATCTCCACGCTGACCGCGCTGGCGGCCATCCACCAGGCGGGGATCGTGCACCGGGACTTCAAGCCGGGCAACGTGCTGATGGGGCCGGACGGGCCGATCGTCATCGACTTCGGGATCGCCAAGGCCCTCGACGCGACGACCCGGACGTCGGTGCCGGTGGGGACGCCCGCGTACATGTCGCCGGAGCAGTTCCGGGGCGAGCGGGTGGGGTCGGCGTCGGACGTGTTCAGCTGGGCGGGGACGATGGTGTTCGCGGCCACCGGGCGCACGCCTTTCGCGGGAGACACGCTGGCGGCGGTGGTGAACAGCGTCCTGAGCGGCACCCCGGACCTCACGGGGGTGCCGCCGCACCTGCTGGGCGCGATCGAGGCGTGCCTGTCCAAGGACCCGTCCACCCGCCCTGACCCGACGACCCTGCTCCAGCAACTCATCCGCCAGGCCGGCCCGACGTCCCGCGCCCCCGTTCCCGGAACGCCCTCCGCTACCCCGCCCCATAGTTCAGCCCAGCCCGCCGGGGCGGCTCAGGGCGTCGGCGCCTGGGCGCCGCCCGCTGGAGCGGTCCCGTCCGGTCCGGCTCCCTTTGGGACGGTGCCTCCGCCCGGCGGGGTGGCGCAGGCCGGGCCTCCGTTTCCTCCCCCGGGGGCGTGGCCTCTTTCCGGTGCTCAGCCCGTCCCCGGCTCTTCGGCCGTCCGGTCGGGGCCTCCGGCCGGGAATGCCGTTCAGACGGGCCCCGACGGCATTTCGACCGGCCCCGACGCCCGGAGCGGCATTTCGACGGGCCCTGATGCCTGGGGCGGCGTTCAGGCGAGACCCCACGCCGGGACCGGGCCGGCGGCGGGTGCGGATACGGAGACCGGGCGGGGCCGGTCGGTCAGCCGGCGGGCCGTGTTCGGCGGGGCCGCGGCGGCGGTGGCCGCCCTCGCGGTGTCCGCCTTCACCGTCCTGCGCCCGAGGAACGACCTCCTCCGCCCGGACGGCCGGCGTACGGAGCAGCCGCTCAGCGGAAGCCCCTCCCCCGGCACCACGTCCCCGGCACCTGCACCGACGCCGTCCGACGAGCCCTTCGGGACGCAGATCGCGGCGTCCGAGCCCCTGCCGGGAGGGAACGGCGCGACCACGGTGCTGGCCGCCGCAGGGAGCACCATCGGGTGCGGGACTCCCAAGGGGGTGGTGTTCGCGTGGGGCCTGGGGCAGACGGCCACCAGGATCGGGGACGGTGGGGGCTCGACGACGGGCGTGGCCATCGGCGAGGTCGGCGGCACGCCGGTGCTGGCGTCCGGGCATGCCGACGGGCAGCTGCGGCTGTGGAGCCTGACCGGCGAGAGCATCGCCTCGCACAAGGTGAGCGACCCCGTCATCGCGGTCACCGTCACGGGCGGGGGCAAGGCGGTCGCGGTGTCGCAGAAGTACGACTCCATGAAGGACCTCCGCAGCGTCGTGCGCCTGTGGGACATCTCCACCGGCAAGCAGCTCGGCCCCGCGATCAACGACCACTTCCAGGGCATCCGAGGGCTGGCGTTCGGCCGGCTGGGCGAGGACGACGTGCTCGTCACCGGCGACGGCGGGCAGCGGGTCCGGGTGTGGCGGCTGTCGAACGGGCGGATGACGCACTCGTTCCACACCGGGGAGATCGGCGGGATCGAGCGGCTGGCCTGCGGCGAGATCAAGGGCAAGCCCGTCCTCGTCTCGACCCACCTGGACGCGACCCTGCGCGTGTACGACCTGGCCACGGGCAAGCGCAGGAAGAAGTGGGAGTTCAGCGACCAGAGCCCGGACGACCGGGGCACCACGGCCCTCGTCGCGGGCCGGCTGGGGGACGTGCCCATCGCCGTCGTCGCCCACGGCCCGTGGAACGGCGACGTCATCGTCCGCGTCTGGAACCTCGACGACGGCGACACCGTCGGCGTGCTCGGGCCGGGCCTCGGCGGAGCGATCCGCGTGGTGGCGCTCGCCGAGCAGGGCGGCCGCCCGGTGGTCGCCGGCACCACCGAGGACCGCACCCTCCGGACCTGGAGCCTCGGCCCCGCCTGACCCTCCTGGCCCGCCGGCGCAGGGAGGACTGCGGCACCGACGATGCCCGCTCGGTCGCCCAGCCTCGCCTGATCGGATGCGTCTGACAATCCTGCTGACCCGACCTTTACTACGGGGGTAAGCGTGATCGGCTCGCCTCCGTGCCCGCTCATAGCGTGGACGTGTCGTATTCGAATCGCGGTCGAATACCGAGTCAGTGCGACTCCCCCGACCGCGACTGCGCGTGAGGAGGCCAACAGTGAGCCAGACCGCCCAAAGGGCCGTTCGCCCCGGTGCCGCCGATCCAGACCCCGCCCCGCGCGCGCCGGACAAGGTGGGACCGGGCGATCCTCGCTACCGCTGGCTGGTGTCGAGAGGCTACAACCAGCGATTCCGGTGCGCCCCCGAACACGTCCGCCCGGCCGTCTCCACCGAGGACGTCCTGGGAGCGGTCGACGAAGCAGTACGGACGGGCCGGCGGATCGCGGTCCGCAGCGGCGGTCACAGCTTCGAGCACCTGGTGGACGATCCGTCCGTGCAGACGCTCATCGACCTCTCGGCGATGAACGCGGTCCAGTACGACTGGCGCCGCCGCGCCTTCATGGTCGAGGCGGGTACCACGCTGGGCGAGGCGTACCGGAAGCTGTTCCTGGGCTGGGGTGTCACCATTCCCGGCGGAACCTGTCCCGATGTGGGGATAGGCGGGCATGTCTGTGGCGGCGGATACGGGGCCCTGTCCCGGCTGCACGGCCTGATCGTCGACCACCTGTACGCGGTGGAAGTGGTCGTGGTGGGTCCCTCGGGGAGGGCCACGAGCGTGGTGGCCACCCGGGAGCCGTCGGATCCCAACCGGGAGCTGTGGTGGGCTCACACGGGAGGCGGCGGCGGCAACTTCGGGATCGTCACCCGGTACTGGTTCCGGTCCCCGGACGCTCACGGCGGCGAGCCCGCCACCTTGCTGCCTCGGCCGCCTGCCACGGTGTTGCACTACTCGTTGGATTGGCCGTGGTCGCAGCTCGACCAGGACTCGTTCGTCCGGCTGGTCCGGAACTTCGGGGAGTGGGGCGAGCGGAACTCGGCGCCCGGCTCCTCCGCGGCCGCCTTGTACGGTGAGCTGGCCCTGCCCAGCCGGCCCAGCGAGACCATCACCCTGTCCGGGCAGGTGGCCACGGACACCGGCGCGCAGGCCCTGCTGGACGACCTGGTGAACGCGCTCGGGCAGGGCGTCCCCATCCAGCCCGCACGCCAGTCGTCCGCCCTTCCCTGGCTCGCCGCCACGCAGGCCTTCGGCTACGAGTCGGGCGCCTCCGACCTCCGCTCCAAGATCAAATCGGGGTATCGGCGGCGGCGCCTGACCGACCAGCAGATCGTCACCGCCTATCGGCATCTGACCCGGTCCGACTACAACTATCCGTACGCGAACCTCTTCATCAACACCTATGGAGGACGGGTCAACGCCGTCGCACCGGCTGCGACCGCCGTGCCCCATCGCGACTCGGTCTTCCTGGTCGGCTACCTCGTCGGCTGGCAGGGGGCGGCCGAGGACACCCGGCACCTGAGCTGGATCAGGGACCTGTACCGAGACATCTACGCCGACAGCGGCGGGGTTCCGGCCGGTGACGCCGATGACGGCAGCTTCATCAACTACGCGGACACGGACCTGGCCGATCCCCGGTGGAACGCCTCAGGCACTCCGTGGCACGCGCTGTACTACAAGGACACCTACGCGCGGCTCCAGCAGGTCAAGCGCCGCTGGGACCCGCACGACGTCTTCCGTCACGCCTTGTCCGTCCGCCCCCACTGACCTGCCGCACGGCCGGGGCTCCGGGCGGCGTGCCCTCGTTACGACGCCGGGCCGGACGCAGGCGGACCGGGCGGAGGCGAGCCGACGGGTGATGAGGGGAGTGCCCGGCCCGGGCTGGAGCCGGGCCGGGCACTCCCCCTGGCGGGGTGTTACGGGGTGGTGAGGCGGGCGATGAGGGCTTGGGCGTCGCGGGTCAGGATGGTGCGGGAGGTCGGGTCGGGTACGTTGGCGCGCTTCTCGGCGGCCTTGACGAAGCGCTTCAGCGCGTCGATCGCGTGCCCAGGCTTGCCGCGCCTGTCGTGCCGCTCCGCCGCATCGAGGTGTTCCAGCAGTTCCCGGGCCCCCTCGGCGGTCACCGTGTGCGCCTTCCTGAAGTGCGCGATCAGCGCGCGCACATCGGCGTACGAGGTCGTGGTCGAGAACGTGACAGTCGAGGTCACGCTCCGCCCCGCCCGGTCCGTGGCCGTGGCGACGAGCGAGTGGTCGCCGAGGGGCAGGGTCCACAGGCGTACCGGCGCGCCCGGGGGCAGCGCGGTTCCGTCGAGCTTGGCCGTGGCGCTCTGCACGCCCGAGACCGCGTCCGTGGCCGTCAGGACCGGGGTGACGGTGCCCGAGTCGCCGTACGGCTTGGTCTCCACGCCGGTGACCGTCAGCGCCGGGTCCGACTTGTCGATCTTGACGGTGACCGTGCCGATCTGGGAGACGTTGCCGCCGTTGTCGGTGGCCCGGTAGCGGACCTCCTTGGCGCCCTCCGCGCTGAGCGTCACCGGGTTGGCGGCGTTCGCCCAGGTCGTCCCGCCGTCGAGCGAGTACTGGCGGGTGGCCACCGTGCCGTTGTCGGTCGCGGTGACGGTGAGCGTCACGTTGCGGGTGTACCAGCCGTCCGCCCCGTCGGGCGAGGCCGGGCTCAGCGTGGCCGTGACGGCGGGCGGGCTGGTGTCCGCGACGCCCCCGCCCTGGAACGTGAGCGCGTCCACGTCCACGCCGCCGGTCGAGGTGACGTACAGGCGGCCGGTTCCCGCGGGCGGGTCGGCGAGCGCGGTGGTGACCGTCTGCCAGCCGTCCCCCGGCGGGATCGTCACCGTCGCGAACGGCGCGGCGGTGGGCGACTTCCAGCGCAGGGAGAGCGTGCCCGCGCCCGAGGCCCTGGTCTGGACCCCGGTGATGCCGGCGAAGTTGACCGGGTCGTAGGCGAGCCAGTCCCCCGCGTCGAACGAGGTGACCTTGAACTTGCCCGACGCGCCGTCGTCGGGGGTCCTGGTCACGCCGCTGCTCTCGTCGGCGTGCTCGGCCTGCGCGAGCTTCGGGTTGAGGGTGAGCGCGGCCTCGCCGAGCGCCCCCGGGATGCCGTTGGCGCCGTTGTCGCGGTAGCTGACGACGACCACGCCGTAGATGTTCTCCGTCTCGCCGTGCTCGGGCGCGTTCGCGGGCGTCGGCCAGGCGCCGGTGCAGCCGGTGCCGGTGGTCTCGGGGTGGGCGTGCACGTCGTGCCCGAGACCGAACGTCCACTGCATGCGCGAGCACACCGGGCTGTCGCCATCCTCGGCGTCATGAACGGCGATCTTGTACGGCACCGCGTTCCCCCAGTCGAAGAACCCGCCGTCCGGCGGCGTCTGGACGCTGACCTCGGGCGCGGTGTTGCCGACGGTGATCTCGGCCGAGGTGAGGCCCGCCCGGCCGCCGGAGTCGGTGACGCGCAGCCGCGCCACGTACTGCCCCAGCTCGGTGTAGGTGTGCGTGGCCGTCGCCCCGGTGGCGTCGAACGTGCCGTTCCCGTCGAAGTCCCACTCGTACGTCAGCGTGCCCGGCTCGGTGTCCCTGGACGACGACGCGTCGAAGGCGACCGTGAGCGGTGCCTGGCCGCTGGACGTCCGGTCCGTGGTCATCCTGGCCTGGGGCGTCTTGTTGTCCGGGGTGTAGTCGATCCGGTAGAGCCCGGCGTCGGGGTTCGCGCGGAAGAACCCGTCGCCGTACTCCAGCACGTACAGCGACCCGTCCGGCCCGAACTCGATGTCCATCGGGCTGTCGGTGATGGGCTGCGCGGCGTCCCGCAGCTCGGCGTTGGGCAGGAAGTGCTCCAGCTTGGTGACCGGCCCGTCCGGGTACGTCACGGTGAACGCCGCCAGGTAGTCCTGCGAGAACTCGGCGAAGAACGCCTTGCCGTCCCAGTACGCGGGCAGCTTGCCGGGCGCCGGGTTGTCCGGGTCGTAGTGGTAGATCGGCCCGCCCATCGGCCCCTGGCCGCCCTGCGGGTCGAAGTCCACGAGCCCGGCCCACTCGGCCGGCTGGTGGGTGTTGTTGTCGCCGTAGTAGAGGTCGGCGGGGACGGCCGGCGGGAGCCGGTCGAGGCCGGTGTTCCAGCGCGAGGTGTTCAGCGGCCCCGCCGCGCAGTCGAACCACGGCCCCGGCTTGGCCGTCTCGAAGTCCCAGTCGTTGTAGTTGAAGTTGTTGCCCGTGCAGTACGGCCAGCCGCTGTTCATGGGCTTGGTGAGCGGGGTGACGTTCCACTCGACGTAGCCGAGCGGCCCCCGGTTCGGGTCGGCGGTGCCGGCGTCGGGGCCGTAGTCGGCCCACGACAGGGTGCCCGTCTCCGCGTCCACGTCCATCCGGAACGGGTTGCGCACGCCGGTCACGAAGATCTCCGGGCGCGTCTTGTCCGTGCCCGGCGGGAACAGGTTGCCCTGCGGGATCGTGTACGTGCCGTCGTCGGCGACCTTGATCCGCAGG
Organism: Nonomuraea jabiensis; assembly: GCF_014204795.1. Lineage (GTDB taxonomy): Bacteria > Actinomycetota > Actinomycetes > Streptosporangiales > Streptosporangiaceae > Nonomuraea > Nonomuraea jabiensis. The sequence continues at coordinate 11,441,036 of NZ_JACHMB010000001.1, forward strand.
ATCTTGCCGCGCAGGTCGTCGCTGCTGCCCGCGCCGCGCCGCGAGTCGAAGCCCGGGTTCATGCCGGGCGCGTCGTTGTTGGGCGCGTACCCGTTGGCGCCGGGCGCGCCCGCCGGGGTGTTGTCGCCGGTGGCGAGGTAGAGGTTGCCGTCGGCGTCCCAGTCCACGTCGCCGGCCACGTGGCAGCACTGCCCGCGCTGCGTCTCGACCTTGATGATGACCTGCTCGGTGGACAGGTCGAGCGCGTTGCCGGTCCACTTGAAGCGGGAGAGCTGGTTGTAGCCCTTCCACTGGTTCCAGTACGTGTCGTCGGCCCCGGCGGGCAGCGAGTTGGGCGCCGAACCGGCCGGCGTCGTCTCCGGGTACGGCGCCGACATGGTCTTGGGCGCGTAGTAGAGGTAGACCCAGTGGTTCTCGGCGAAGCGGGGGTCGAGGGAGACGGTCTGCAGGCCGTCCTCGGAGTTGTTGTAGACCGGGACGGTGTTGACGATCTTCGTGACGCCGGTGGCCGGGTCGGTCAGCCTGATGTCGCCGTTGCGCGCGGTGTGCAGGACCCGCCGGTCGGGCAGGACGGCCAGGTCGATCGGCTCGCCCACGTTCTTGGTCAGCGTGATCTTCTCGTAGCTCGACCACTCGGTGGCCGGTTCGTGCGCCTGGGCAGCGCCCGATAATGGGCCGGACAAAGGGCCGGGTAAGACGAGTGCGGTGGCGGTCAGGAAGAAGCCGCCGAGCACCGTGAGGGTACGCTGCATGGTGATGCCGCTCCTAGGACGAGGAGTGTCATGATCCGGGCCGCCACGCCCGCCGCTGCAACGGCGGGGATCGCGTGGCGGTCCGGCCTTGTGGTGGGGGTCAGCCGCGCAGGGCGGCCATGTTCCGGTAGCTGAGCTCGGCGTACTGCAGCGACTGGCCCGGGTCCGCGCCGGGTGCGTTGTCCTGCTCGTACATCGGGTTGTGCAGGCCCCTGGACCGGAGCCGGCCGAAGAAGCGGGCGTAGTCGATGTCCCCGGCCCCGAACGGCACCATGTCGTAGCCGTTGGCGGTGCCCGGGTTGGCGGTGCCGTCCTTGGCGTGGAACAGCGGAAACCGCTTCTCCCGCGCCAGCACGGTGGCGAGCGGGTCGAAGACGTCGGTCTGCGCCGAGCCGTCGGGCGCGGTGTACGTACGGTGCTTGAACTGGGCCACGTGCGCCCAGAAGATGTCCATCTCGAAGTAGACCCGCCGGGGGTCGCTGATCTCGAAGAAGTACTCCAGCTTGCGGATGCCCGAGGAGCGGGTGGGCCGGCCCTGCTCGTCGAGCGGGCCGCTGTCGAGCAGGAACGCGTACGCCGCGTCGTGGTTGTGCGTGTAGAGCTTGAGCCCGGCCTGGCAGGCGAGCTCGCCGAGCGCGTTCCACTTCTCCGCCGCCACGTCCCAGTCGGCCTTGTACGCGCTGCCCGTCGGGTCGGAGCCGGTGCCCACGTGGTCCAGGCCGAGGATGTTCGCGATCTCCAGCACCTGCTTGAACCGGTCGAGGTCGGCGGTGCTCAGCGGCCACGAGGCCGGGATGAAGCCGTGGTTGCCCTCGGCCCGCAGCCCGTTGTCGTCGAGCCAGCTCCGCAGCAGCCTGGCGCCCTCGACGGTCTCCAGGTTCGCGCCGCCCTCCGCGTTGGCGTGCTGCCGGTACCCGGCGAACTCGACCTGCTGGTACCCGATGCGCGCGAGCGCCTCGAACACGCGGCGGAAGCCGGACGGCAGGGTCGTGGACGCCGGGTCGCGGCCGATGGCGTCGCGGACGGTGTAGAGGATGATGCCGCGCTTGCCCGGCGGGATCAGCGGCCGGTTCCGGCCGCCCTGGGCCTGCACGGGGTCGGCGGCGGCGGGCTGGGCGAGGGGGACGGCGGCCGCGGCGGCGATGCCGGTGGTGGCCGCGAGCAGCCGGCGGCGGCTCAGGCCGAGCGTGCGACGGAGCGCCTCTTCCTGCTCATGGAGCTGGCTCACGCGTGTTTCCCTTTCGTCAGGGACGCGTGCGCCGACCACGTCACGGTATTACTGTGCCCGGCTCCACGAACATGCCACCGCGCGGGGAGCTGCGACGATCAATTGTTACTACGCCGTGCGGGCGCGGTCAATGGTGCCCAAATGCCTGATCGACGGCGTCCGGGGCGAGCACGTGGTCGATGACCATGACGGCGGCTCCGACGACGCCCGCCCGGTCGCCGAGCCGGCTCGACCTGATGCCGAGATGCTGGGTGGCCAGCGGGAGCGAGCGGCTGTAGATCGTCTCCCTGACCCCGGCGAGCACCTGCTCGCCCGCCTCGGCGACGTCCCCTCCGATAACGATGAGCGAGGGGTTGAAGAAGTTCACGATCGAGGCCATCACGGCGCCGACCTCGCGGCCGGCCTGCCTGACGAGCCGCGTGGCGCGCAGGTCGCCCGCGCGCATCAGCGCGACCACGTCCCGGCTGCCGTTCGCCGCCACGCCGGCGGCGCGCAGCTGCGCCGCCATGGACGCGCCGCCCGCGACCGCCTCCAGGCAGCCGAGGTTGCCGCACCGGCAGGGCGCCTCGGACGCCGGGACCCGGATGTGGCCGACGTCGCCCGCGGCGCCCTGCGCGCCCCGGTGCAGCCGGCCGCCGGAGATGATGCCGCAGCCGATCCCGGTGCCGATCTTGATGAAGATCAGGTGGTCGATCTCGGGCCCGGCGGCCCAGTGCTCGCCGAGCGCCATGATGTTCACGTCGTTGTCGGCCAGGACCGGCGCGCCGAGCCGCGCGCCGAGCCATCCGGGCACGTCGAAGCCGTCCCAGCCGGGCATGATCGGCGGGTTCACCGGCCGTCCCGACGCGTGCTCCACCGGGCCTGGCAGCCCGACGCCGACCCCGCAGACCTGGTCGAGGTCGTGCCCGGCGCCGTCCAGCAGCTCGCGGAAGGCGGTGGCGACCCACTCCAGCGTGCGCTCGGGCCCCTGGTCGACGTGCAGCTCGGCGGCCCGCTCCGCGAGCACGGTCTTGCCGAGGTCGAGCACGGCCAGGCGGGCGCGGGTGGCGCCCAGGTCGGCCGCGAGCACCACCCGCGCGCGCTCGTTGAACGCGAACACCGCCGCCGGGCGGCCGCCCGAGGAGATCGAGTCCTCGGCGGCCACCACCCAGCTTCCCGCGATCAGCCCGTCGAGCCGCTGCGACACGGTGGATCTGGACAGGCCGGTGAGCTCGGCCAGCTCGCCGCGGGTGCGGGCCCGCCCGTCCCTGAGGATCGCCAGCAGCGCCCCCGCTCCGGTGCCCTGGCCGTTGGATGCCGTTGACATGGGCTCTAGCTTACTTCGATGATCGGCCGACTTATGTTGACAGAAACTAAAAGTCCGATCTATCGTCCCGAAATATGCCGGACATATGTGGGCAACAGGCGCACATATCGTGAAATCGTCCGGCAATCCTGAGCTCCGGCCCGGGATCAACGCTCCACGCTTGGAGGATTCGGTCCGGCCCTGAGCCCGCAGTCGCGCCGAGACGCGGGCCCCGCAGGGATGCCACCCGGCCGGATCCTCCACAGGCCCTGGTTCCGGCAATCCGGAAACCGGTGTCCCGGACTGAGGCCCCACGCGGGAGCGCTCCCAAGCCCGCGGCGCATCTCCTCAGCCGGCCTCCCACAGGTCGCAGTTGTGCTCGGCGAGCATCGTGGCCAGCGGGACCGGCGTGGACCGGCCGCCCGCCCTCAGGGACATGACGAGGGAGGTCCCGTTGAAGGCCGGCCAGCGCGCGGAGTGCGCCGCCCGCGGCTGCCCGGTGATCGTGAACGACCCCCAGTAGTGCACCATGTCGCGGGCCAGCCGCCGCTCCGAGGCGTCGAACGTCGGCGCGATCGGGGTGCCGTTGTCGAAGCTCGGCCACAGGTAGGCCAGCTCGGCGGCATGCCCCGCGCCCCACTCGTAGCCGGCCGGCTCGGGGGTCAGGCCGGGGCCGGTGCGGTGGTCGAAGCGGTAGCCGTACACGCGGGTGTGGGCGGACAGGGCCTCGATGAAGCGCAGCGTCGGGCAGCCGCCGAGGCCGGCCAGGAAGCCGGAGTCGGTGAAGACGGCCGCCGCCAGGTACGCCGAGGTGAACTGGTCGGACTGCGCCGGCCACGGATACCTGGCCAGGACGGCGTCGGCGCGGTCGGGGAAGAGGCCGCGGACCCAGCCCTCGTACTGCTCCCTGGTCCAGCCGCGGGCGCCCTGCAGGAACGTGCGGCCCTCGTCGCGGGTGGAGCCGACGATCAGGGGGACCCGCTGGAAGCGGCCCGCCCGCACGGCGGTGTCGGGGTTCTCCGGCAGGGCGGGCGTGCCGTACAGGAACGAGGCGAACTGCGGCCCGTCGACCAGCTCGGCCGCGCTCAGCCCGCGCAGGCAGGCCAGGTCGGAGCAGCCGAGCGTGGTGGCGATGGAGGCGCCGGCCTGCTCGCCGTCCGCGTACGGGCGGCTGGTGCAGGACCCGCTCTGGATGATCGCGCGGGCGAACAGCCCGGCCGAGGTGGGAGAGGTGAGGTTGGCGCACACGGAGAAGCCGCCGGCCGACTCGCCGTCGATGGTCACCTGGCGGGGGTCGCCGCCGAACGCGGCGATGTTGCGGCGCACCCAGCGCAGCGCGGCCTGCTGGTCGAACAGGCCGTAATTGCCGGACGTGCCCGACTCCGCGGCCAGCAGCGGGTGGGCCAGGTAGCCGAAGACGCCGAGCCGGTAGTTGACGCTCACCACGACGACGTTCTCGAGCTGGGCGATCAGGGTGCCGTCGTGCTGGTTGGCCGAGCCGTTCTGCAGGCCGCCGCCGTGGATCCAGAAGAGCACGGGCAGCCGCTGCCCGGCCTTCGTGCCGGCGGGGCGGAACACGTTGAGGTACAGGCAGTCCTCGGTCTCGGAGCGGGGGCCGTTGGAGCCGGCCGCGGCGGGGCAGCGGTTGCCCCACTGGGAGGCGTCGCGCACGCCCTGCCAGGCGGGCGCCGGCCGGGGTGCCCGCCAGCGCAGCTCGCCGACGGGCGGGGCGGCGTAGGGCAGGGCGAGGAAGCGGTCGACGCCGTCCGCGCGGGCGCCGCGTACCAGGCCGGTGTCGGTACGCGCCACGGGCCGGTCGCCGCCGGACGCGGCGGCGGGCACGGTGGCGGGCACGGGGAGGGCGGCGACCAGGGCCGCCGCGGCGAGCGCGATCAGTAATCGTCTCAACGGACTGTGACCTCCTGACGTAGACGCAGGTCCCTGGAGGAGGACCCGACGTGGACGGTACGGCGGCCCCTCGCGAGGGTCCACCGGCCGTCCGACCAGTAGTGCAGTGCGCGCGGCGGCACCGTCACGGTGACGGGGCGCCGCTCGCCGGGCGACAGCCGCACCCGGGCGAACCCGGCGAGCGCGCGGGGCGGCATCGGGACCGGCGGGCCGGGCGGCGGGCCGAGATACACCTGCGGCACCTCGATCCCGGCGCGCCGGCCGGTGTTGGCGACCGTGAACGACACGCTGAGCCCGCCGCCCGCGGCCCGCACCGACAGGCCGCCGTACTGGAAGCGGGTGTAGGACAGGCCGTGCCCGAAGGGGAACAGCGGCTCGATGCCGTGCGCGTCGTAGTGCCGGTAGCCGACGAGCACGCCCTCGCTGTAGTCGGCGACGCCGCCCACGCCCGGGTAGCGCTCGGGCTGCGCGGTGGGCACGTCCTCGGCCCGCCGGGGGAACGTCACCGGCAGCTTGCCGCCCGGGACGGCCCCGCCGAGCACGAGCGTGGCGGTGGCGTCGGCGCCCTCCTGGCCCGGGTACCACATCTGCAGGATCGAGCACACGCCGCCCACCCACGGCATGAGCACCGGGTCGCCGGTGTTGAGCACGACCGCGGTGCGGGCGTTGGCGGCGGCGACGGCCCCGATGACGGGGTCCTGGCCGTTGGGGAGGGCGAGGGCGGGACGGTCGGCGCCCTCGGTGCCCTCGTTGAAGGCGAACACGAGCGCCGCCCGCGCCCCCTTGGCCAGCACGGCGGCCTCCCGCAGCGCCTCCTGGCGTCGGCGCGGGGTGACCCAGGCCAGCCTGACCTGCAGCGGCGTGCCGGCGACGCCGGTGGCCGCGACGGTGACGGGCTTGGCCACCCCGGCTTCGAGGCGGACGGTCGCACCGGCGTTCGTCAGGCCGCCGGAGGTCGCGATGAGGCTGCTGTTGCCGCCGATGAGGGCGCCGACCGAGCCGATCCTGACGCCGTCGAGGGTCAGCGAGATCGAGCCGTTGAACGACGGCACCCCGCCCGCGCCCTGGATGCGCAGGTCGTAGTCGCCGGTCTCGGGCGCGGTGAGCGTGCCCGTCCACGTCCACGACGAGCCGGCGGGCAGGGCGTCGGCGCCGGTGTGGTCCACCTGGGCGGCGGCCTGCGGGGTGCCGCCCTGCTGGGCGCCCTGTTGAGTGCCCTGTTGAGTGCGCTGCAGCACCAGCGCCGAGTCAGGCACCGGGACCCCTTCCAGGTCCACGCCCGTGGCCCAGCGGATGCGGCTGCCCGGGCCGGCCTGGCGGCGCAGGGCGGCCAGCGGGCTCTCGGCGCTCGCGGGGATCACCCTGGCGCTGCCTCCGCCGCCCACCAGGGGGCTGGCCGCGGTGGGGCCGATGACGACCAGGTCGGCCAGGTCGGCGCGGCGCAGCGGCAGCAGGTCCCGTTCGTTGCGCAGCAGCACGGCGCCGGCCAGCGCGATCTCCTTCGCGGTGCGGGCGCCGCCGGCCGGGTCCGGGGAGGGCCGCGGCCGGCCGCCGCCGAGCAGGCCGAACCGGTCGAGCTGGACGAGGACGCGGCGCACCGCGGTGTCCACCACCGACCCGGCCAGCTGCCCGGAGGAGACGGCGGCGGCCAGGCCCCCGTAGTTGACGCCGAAGGGCATCTCCATGTCCATCCCGGCGGTGAGCGCGGGCGCGCCGCTGTGCGTGGCGTACCAGTCGGACATCACCCAGCCGCCGAAGTGCCATTCGTCGCGCAGGATCCCGGTCAGCAGGTGCGGGTGCTCGGCGGCGTACACGCCGTTGACGTGGTTGTAGGCGGCCATGACGGCGCCGACGCCCGCCTGCACGGCGGCCTCGAAGGCGGGTAGGTAGATCTCGCGCAGGGTCCGCTCGTCCACCTTGACGTCGATCGTCTGGCGGGCGTTCTCGAAGTTGTTGGCCGCGTAGTGCTTGACCGTGGCGATGAGGCCCTCGCCCTGGATGCCGCGGATCTCGCCGGCGACGAGCGCGGCGGCCAGCAGCGGGTCCTCCCCGAGCGTCTCGAAGTTCCGGCCGGCCTGCGGCACCCGGACGATGTTGGTCATCGGCGACAGCAGGACGTCCATGCCCAGCGCGCGGCCCTCCCTGCCGATGACCGCGCCGAACCGCCGGGCGAGGTCGGGCGCGAACGTCGAGGCGAGCGCCACCGGCGCCGGCAGGGCGGTGGCGCTCGCCGTGACGCGCACCCCGGCGGGCCCGTCGGCCAGGCGGAGCTCGGGGATGCCGAGGCGCGGCACGCCGGGAACGTACCCGGCCTGGCCCTTGGAGGCGGGGTCGGTGGCGCCGTGCAGCAGCGAGACCTTCTCCTCCAGCGTCAGCTGCCGCAGCAGCGCGTCGACGTCGGCCCGATGGTGGGCGGGGCGGGCGGTCCGCCGCGCGGGGGCGACGGCCGCGGCCACGGCGGCCGCGCCGAGCAGCCGCGCCGCGTCGCGGCGCGTCAGCGACGGGTTGAGCGCTTCAGCCATGTGAACAGCTCCTTCGAGGAACGGGCCGACCGGCTGGGGTCGCGCCCGCAACATACGAGCCGCGGAGAGGGTTGCGGAACCGCGTTCTCCGTTCAACGGAAGACTTTTCAGAACGTCGTTCGGTGTGTTTCTGGATTGTTACCCATAGCAACAAACTCTGGGGCTTCGAGGGCTGGACCCGCAGGCAGCACGGGTTTACGTTGCCGCAAACAACATAAAAACCGGAACATCGCGGGGTGACAGGTCCGAACCGGGAGGCGGCGACCATGACCACAACCGACGACGGCCCGGCCGCGGCCACGATGCGCCGGGGCGTCCACGCTCCCGGCGGCACCAAGCAGCCGGCAAGCCGGACGGCTTCCGGAAGCGCGCAGCGGCCCGCCGGCCGGACCGTGACGAGCCGGGTCCTCAGCGTGCTCAGCGCGTTCTCCGGCGAGTGTCCCAGGCTGAGCCTGTCCGACATCAGCCGCCGCGCCTCGATGCCGTTGACGACCGCGCACCGGCTGGTCAGCGAGCTGATGTCGTGGGGCGCGCTGGAACGCGACCGCGACGGCCGGTACCAGATCGGGCTGCACCTGTGGGAGGTGGGCGCGCTGGCGCCGCGCGGGCTCGGGCTGCGCGAGGCCGCCATGCCGTTCCTGGAGGACCTGTACGAGGTCACCCACCAGCACGCCCAGCTCGCCGTCCTGGACGGGCCCGACGTGCTCTACCTGGAGCGGATCTCCGGCCGGGACGCGGTCGGCGTGCGCAGCCGGGTGGGCGGGCGCTTCCCTGCCCACGCCACGGGGGTCGGGCTGGCGCTGCTGGCCCACACGCCGCCCGCGGCGCAGGAGGCGTACCTGGCCGGGCCGCTGGCGGCCTTCACCGACCGGACCATCGCGGACCCCGGGCGGCTGCGGGGGGTGCTGGCCGAGGTGCGCCGCCACGGGTACGTCATCAGCGACCGCCAGGTCACGCTGGACGCGGTGTCGGTGGCCGCGCCCGTGCGAGACGCGGCCGACGAGGTGATCGCCGCGCTGTCGGTCGTGGTGCGCGTGGGCGAGCCGCAGGCGGGCGCGCTCGTGCCGGCCGTCGTCAGCGCCGCCCGCGGGCTGTCGCGCTGGCTGCGGTCGCACCCGGAGCGGCCCTGACGGGGGTTGCCTTTTCCGGCTGTTGTGTGATGTGGTGCGGCTCGCTTTCCTCTATCGCTCTGGAGGCTTGACCGTGCCGTTCATTGTGGATCTGACCAGCGGGAACGTGGAGAAGGAGCAGCACCCGGGCGAGATCGGCGGGTCAGTGCCGGGGCTGCGGCTGATGGCCGGGCGCACGCCCGCCGGGCTCGATCCGTACGATCCGGGGGCGCTGCTGTACGTGGCGGCCGGGGCGCTGGGCGGGACGGCGGCGCCGGGGCTGGCCAAGGCGGTGTTCCTGGCGAAGTCGCCGCTGACGGGGGTGGCCGGGGAGTCCCACGCGCTCGGGCCGTTCGCGGCGGGCCTGCGCGGGGCGGGCGTCAGGGCGCTGGCCGTCACGGGGCGGGCCGCGCGGCTGTCGTACCTGCTCGTCCGGGACGGGCAGGTGTCCCTGCACGACGCCTCGGAGCTGCGCGGGCTGGGCACGGCCGCGACCACGGACGCGCTGCGGGCGCGGCACGGCCAGGGCGCGCACGTGGCGGCGATCGGGCCGGCCGGGGAGAACCTCGTGCGGTACGCGAGCATCGTGACCGACCACGCCTACGCCGCCGGACGCTACGGGCTCGGCGCGGTCTTCGGGGCCAAGAACCTCAAGGCCGTCGTGTGCGTCGGCGAGGTCCCAGCGGAGGGCGCGGCGGAGGTCGCCGACCCCGGGGCGGTCGCCGGGCTGGCCGCCTTTTACCGCGGCTCGCTGGCCACGAACCCGCTGGCGGCGATCCAGGCGGGGATGCCCGGGTTCGCCGGATGGGTGGGCGACCCGCCCGCTCCCGGGTACGCCGCGGTGCGCAACTTCTCGGTGACCGGCGCGCACGGGCTGCGGGTGCCGTCCGCGGGTGACTACGACGGGCGCGCGGTGGCGACCACCGGCGCCTGTCCCGGCTGCCCCAATGACTGCCTCAAGGTGTACGCGCCCCCGGGGCTCGCCGAGCGGCGGACCGGCGGGCTGGGGCAGGAGGCGTTCCTGTCGCTCGGGTGGAACCTCGGGATCGACGACCTCGACACCGTGCTGGCCGCCAACGCCCGCTGCAACGACCTCGGGCTGGACCCGGTCTCCCTGGGCGGGACGCTGGCGTTCGCCATGGAGTGCGCCGAGCGGGGGCTGCTCCCCGGCGGGCCCGCGTTCGGCGACCCCGTGGCGTTGCCCGGGCTCGTCGACGACGTGGCGGCGCGCACGGGCGAGATGGGCGACCTGCTGGCCGAGGGCGCGGCGCGGGCGGCCGCGAAGCTCGGGCCGGCCACGGCCCCGTACGCGATGACCGTCAAGGGCGCCGAGCTGCCCTGCTTCGACCCCCGCGTCCAGCCGGGCATCGGCCTCGGGTACGCGATCGCCCCCGGCGGCCCGCGCTACGACGCGCTGGAGCACGACCTCGACTTCGACCCCGTGGCGGGGCTGCCCTACAGCTTCGGCGAGGCGCGGCGGATCGGGGCGGAGCCCGCGCCGGTCGCCGGGCTCGACGCCGAACGGGGCCGGCGCACCGCCCGGCTGCTGCGGCTGTGGAGCGGGCTCGACGCGCTCAACCTGTGCGTCTTCGCCTCCTCCCCCACCCGCCCGCTGACCATCGACCACCTGAGCGCCCTGGTCACCGCCGTCCTCGGGCGGGAGTTCACCCTGGACGACCTGCTGGCGGCCGGTCAGGCGCGGCTCGACGGGATGCGCGCGTACGCGATCCGCGAGGGCGGCGGGCCCGACGAGCTGCCGGCCCGGATGCACGAGGAGCCGGTCACGGCGGGGCCCCACGAGGGCGCGGTGCTGGACCGCGCCTCGTTCGAGCTCGCCCGCGCCGCCTTCTACGAGGAGCTCGGCTGGCGCTGATTCCCCCGGAAAACACTCTTGTCCGGTTTGTGTGGTTCGCGTTATGTTCTGGTCAATCGTTTGAACGAGAGACGGGAGACCCTCGGGGATGGCTGTCACGATCGACCTGGGCGGACGGACGGCGCTCGTCACGGGCGGCGCGGGAGGGCTCGGGTTCGCCTGCGCCCGCGCGCTGGCCGAGGCCGGAGCGGACGTCGTGCTCTCCGACCTGGAGGGCCCGCGGCTGGGCGAGGCGGCGGCCGAACTCGGCGCCGAGGCGCGCCCGGCCGACCTCACCGACCCGGCCCAGGCGGCGGCTCTGGCAGGCGCCCGCGACCGCATCGACGTGCTGGTGAACTGCGCCGGGATCATGCGCACCACCCCGCTGCTCGACATCGAGCCCGGCGAGTGGCTGCGGATCGTGGACGTCAACCTCAACGCCACGTTCTGGCTCACCCAGGCCGTCGGGCGCGGGATGGCCGAGCGGGGCGGCGGCTCGATCGTGACGCTGGCCTCGGTGGCCGCCCGCTCGGGCCGCCCCGACGCCGCCCACTACTCCGCCACCAAGACCGCCCTGCTCTCCCTGACCAAGTCGGCGGCCCACGCGCTGGCCCCCGTGCGGGTGAACGCCGTGTGCCCCGGCGTCTTCCTCACCCCCATGTGGGAGGAGATCATCGCCGACCGAGACCGGCGGTTCGGTCCCGGCGCGGGCGCCGGCTACCTGAAGGAGGTCGGCGAGCGCTCCCCGTTGCGCCGGCCCGGGCGTCCCGAGGAGGTCGCCGCCGCGGTGCTGTTCCTGGCCAGCGACCTGGCGTCGTTCGTGACGGGCCAGGCTCTCAACGTCGACGGCGGACTGGAGATGAACTGACCGTGCGCCAGACGTTCAAGCTGCTGCCCGAGCTGTTCGGCGACGGCGCGATGGCCGAGATCTTCTCGGCCGAGCGGACCGTGCTGGCCTGGCTGCGCACGGAGGCCGCGCTGGCCCGCGCCCAGGCCGCGGAGGGCGTGATCTCCGAGGCCGACGCGCGGGCCATCGAGGCGGCCTGCGTGCCCGCCACCATCGACCTCCGGCGCCTCTGGTCGGAGGCGGTCAACGTGGGCTACCCGATCCTGCCCCTCGTACGGATGATCTCCGCCGCGCTCCCCGAGGGGCCCAACGGCCGCGTCCACTACGGCGCGACCACGCAGGACATCATGGACACCGGCCTGGCCCTGCAGATGGGCGAGGCTCTCGATCACCTGCGGGCGCTGCTCGGCTCGTTCGGCGGCGCGCTGGCCCGGCTGGTGGCCGAGCACGCCGGCACCGTCGTCGCCGCCCGCACGCACGCCCAGCAGGCGGTGCCCACGACGTTCGGGGCGAAGATGGCGGTGCTGCTGGCGGAGGTGACCCGCCAGCGCGACCGGGTGAGCCAGGCGGCGCGGCGGGTGCGGGTCGTGTCGCTGTTCGGCGCGGGCGGCACGTCCGCCGCGATGGGCGAGCGCTCCCGGCAGGTGCGCGAGCGCGTGGCCGGGGTGCTCGGCCTCGGCGCCACCGAGGTGCCCTGGCACGTGGCCAGGGACGGCGTCGCCGAGTTCGGGGTGACCTGCGCGAGCCTGGCGGCCACGGCGGCCCGCTTCGCCCGCGAGGTCGTGGACCTGTCCAGGACCGAGGTCGGCGAGGTGCGCGAGGCGGGCGGGCACCACCGCGGCGCCTCGTCCACGATGCCGCAGAAGGCCAACCCGATCGGCTGCGAGGCCGTCATCGGCATGTCCGGCACGGCGGGCGCGCTCAGCTCGGGCCTGTTCCGCGCGATGGAGGCCGGCCACGAGCGGGCCGCCGGCGAGTGGCAGGTCGAGTGGTACGTGGTGCCGCTCCTGGCCGAGCTGGCCGCGGGCGCGCTGGCCACGGCCGCCGAGGTCGCCGCCGGGCTGCGGGTCTACCCGGAGGCCATGCGGGCCAACCTGGGCGCCGAGGGCGGGCTGATCATGGCGGAGGCGTACATGATGCGGCTGGCCCCGGCGCTGGGCCGGGAGCGGGCGCACGACCTGGTCTACAAGGCGGCGCACGAGGCCCGCGAGCGCGGGCGGGCGCTGGCCGACGCGCTGCGCGACGTGGCGGCGCCGGACGACCTGGCGAGCCTGGGCGAGCTGCCCATCCCGCCCGAGTCCTACCTCGGCGAGGCCGAGGCGATCTGCGCCGCGGCGCTTGAAGCCTGGAGAAGTGATGAGTGAACGCAGGCTCGCGGATCTGCTGGCCATGTGGCGGATCCGCGCGTTCGAGGAGAAGGTGCGCGACCTGCGCACAGAGAATCCGGTCGGGGGCCCGATCGTCGGTTCGGTGCACCTGTGCGTCGGCCAGGAGGCGGTCCCGGTGGGCGCGTGCGACGTGCTGGAGCCGCACGACGCGCTGTTCGCGACCTACCGCGGCCACGGCTGGGCGCTGGCCAGGGGCGTGCCCGCGCGGGCGCTGTTCGCCGAGCTGGCGGGCCGGGCGACCGGCGTGAACGGCGGGCGGGGCGGCTCGGCGTACTTCACCGCTGCCGAGTACGGCTTCCACGGCGAGAACTCGATCGTGGGCGCGGGCGCGCCGATCGCGTGCGGGGCGGCGCTGGCCGGCCGGCACGACGGCTCGAACCGGGTGGCCGTGAGCGTCTTCGGCGACGGCGCGATGAACCAGGGCGCGGTGCACGAGGCCATGAACTTCGCCGCCGCGCTGTCCCTGCCCGTGGTGTTCGTCTGCGAGAACAACCGCTACTCGGAGCTGACCCCGATCGCCGACATGGTGCGCAACCCGCGCCTGGCCGACCGCGCGGCCGCGTACGGGATCCCGGGCCACCGCGTCGACGGCAACGACGTGGAGGCCGTGCGCTTCCACGTGCGCGACGCGCTGGAGGTGGCCCGCGAGGGCGGCGGGCCGACGCTGCTGGAGTGCATGACCGAGCGCCTGGCCGGCCACTACATCGGCGACGCGCAGACCTACCGGCAGCCCGGCGAGCTGGAGCGGATCGGCCGGCGTGAGCCGATCGCCCGGCTGCGCGAGGGCCTGCTGGCCGACGGGGTGCCGGCCGCCGAGCTGGACGCCGTGGAGCGCGGGGCGCGGGCCGAGATGGCCTCCGCCGCCGAGCGCGCGCTGGCCGCGCCCCTCGCCGACCCCGCCACCGCAAGGGAGCACCTGTATGCCTGACCTGTCCTACGGCGAGGCCGTGAACGCGGCCCTGCACCGTCTCATGGAGGAGCTGCCGGAGACGCTGGTGTACGGCGAGGACGTCGGCGTGCCCGGCGGCGTGTTCGGCGTGACCAGGGGCCTGCGCAAGCGGTACGGCGACCGCGTGTTCGACACCCCGATCAGCGAGTCGGCGATCCTGGGCAGCGCGGTGGGCGCCGCGATGTTCGGCCTCCGCCCGATCGTCGAGATCATGTGGGCCGACTTCTCCCTGGTGGCGCTGGACCAGATCGTCAACCAGGCGGCCAACGTCCGCTACGTGTCGGGCGGGCGGCTGCGGGCCCCGCTGACGATCCGCACCCAGCAGGGCAACGCGCCGGGCGCGTGCGCGCAGCACTCGCAGTGCCTGGAGGCGCTGTTCCTGCACGTGCCGGGGCTGCGGGTGTGCATGCCGAGCACGCCGCAGGACGCCTACGACCTGCTGGTGACGGCCGTGCACGGCGACGACCCGGTCCTGGTGATCGAGAATCGCACGCTGTACTCCGGCCCGAAGGAGCCGGTCAGGACGGACGGGCCGGTCCAGCCCATGGGTGGGGCGCGCACCCGCCGTACGGGCTCCGACGTCACGGTCGTCACCTGGGGCGCGATGACGCACCGGGTGCTGGCGGCGGCCGAGGCCCTGGCCGGCGAGGGGGTCGAGGCCGAGGTGCTGGAGACGCCGTGGCTCAACCCGTTCGACACCGAGGCCGTGATCGACAGCGCGCGCCGTACCCGCAGGCTGGCGGTCGTCCACGAGGCGAACGTCACCGGCGGCTTCGGCGCCGAGGTCGTCGCCCGCGTCGTGGGCGCCGGGGTGGCGCTGGCCGCGCCGCCGGTCCGGATCGGCGCGCCCGACGTGCGGATGCCCGCGGCGCCGGTCCTGGCGCAGGCGCTGATCCCCGACGCCGCGCGGATCGCCCACGACGTCAGGCGCTTGACCGCGGGAGCACGATGAAAGGCGTCTGGCACTTCTCCTTCACGGTCTCCGACCTCGACAGGTCCGTGGAGTTCTACCGCGACCTGCTCGGGTTCGCGCTGGTGCACCGGCAGGAGCAGGACAACGACTACACCCGCCGGCTCGTCGGCTACCCCGACGCCGTGCTGCGCGTGGCCCAGCTCGCCGTGCCGGGCCAGCCCCGCGGCGTCTCCACGCACGACCTGGAGCTGGTCGAGTACGTACGGCCGAAGGGCGCCCCGCGCGACCCGGCCCGCCACCTGCCGGGCACGGCGCACCTGGCGCTCACCGTCGAGGACGCCCGGGCCGAGCACGCCCGGCTGGCGGCGGCCGGGGTGCGCTTCGTCAACCCGCCCGAGGCGATCACCGCGGGGGTGAACCGGGGCGGCTACGCCTGCTACTTCCTCGACCCCGACGACATCACCCTGGAGCTCGTGCAACCGCCGGGCAACGCCTAATATGTGCACGCTCAAACGATTGATCACGTGAGGAGGCTGGATGACCGTCGTCGACGCCCACCAGCACTTCTGGAACCTGGAGACGGGCTCGTACCCGTGGCTGACGCCCGATCACGGGCCGATCCACCGCACGTTCGAGCCGGCGGAGCTCATCCCCCAGCTCGCGGCGGCGGGGGTCGGCCGCACCGTGCTGGTGCAGTCGATGGACTCCTACGCCGACACCGACGCCATGCTCGCGCAGGCCGACGCGTACGACTTCATCGGCGCGGTGGTGGGCTGGGTGCCGCTGCACCGGCCCGGGGAGGCGGCCGGGGCGCTGGAGCGGTACCGGCGGCATCCGAGGTTCGCGGGGGTGCGGCATCTCATCCACGACGAGCCCGACCCCGACTGGGTGCTCCGGGAACCGGTGATCGAGGGGCTCGGGCTGCTGGCCGCGGCCGGGCTGCCGTTCGACGTGGTGGCGGTGCTGCCGCGACACCTGGAGCACGTGCCGGTGCTGGCCGAGCGGGTGCCCGGGCTGCGGATGGTGATCGACCACCTGGCCAAGCCGCCGATCAGGGAGAAGGGCTGGGAACCGTGGGCGTCCCTGCTCGCCCGCGCGGCCGAGTGCCCGGACGTGTACGCCAAGGTGTCCGGCCTGAACACGGCGGCCGACGCCGCGACGTGGACGGCCGGGGACCTGCGGCCCTACGTGGAGCACGCGCTGGAGGTGTTCGGCCCCGGGCGGCTGATGTTCGGCAGCGACTGGCCGGTGGCGCTGCTGGCCGGGGACTACGCGAAGGTGTGGCGGGAGACGAACGCCGTGCTGTCGGGGCTCTCGCCCGCCGATCGCGCGGCCGTGCTCGGCGGCACCGCGACCCGCTTCTACGACCTCCAGGAGGCGCCATGACCGGCACCCGTCCCGCCCGGGAGGCGCCATGACCCGCACCCGCATCCGCACCCGTCCCGCGCGGGAGGCCGCCGCGTGATCGACGTGTTCGCGCCCATCGCCGCCGCCGCCGACCTGTCCATCCCGGCCGCGCACCGGCTGCCCGTCGCCGTCGTCGGCGCCGGGGCCATCGTGGACGTGGCCCACCTGCCCGCCTACCGGCAGGCGGGGCTGGAGGTGACCGGCCTGTACGACCTCGACGCCGATCGCGCCGCCGAGGTGGCCCGGCGGCACGGGGTGCCCAGGACGTACGGCTCGCTCGACGAGCTGCTGGCCGACGATCGCGTGGCCGTGGTGGACATCGCCGTCGCGCCCGGCGCGCAGCCCGGCATCGCGCGGGCGGCGCTGGCGGCGGGCAAGCACCTGCTGTGCCAGAAGCCGTTCGCGCCCGACGTGGCGACCGGCCGGGGCATCGTCGACCTGGCGGCGGGCAGCGGCCTGAAGGTCGCGGTCAACCAGCAGCTCCGCTTCGACGAGGGCATCGCCGCCGCCCGGGCCATGGTGCGCGCGGGCTGGATCGGCGAGCCGACGGCGATGACGTTCACCGTGAACATCCTCACCGACTGGAGCGCCTGGGACTGGCTGGTCACCACCGACCGGCTGGAGATCGTCTACCACTCCATCCACTACCTGGACGCGATCCGTTCGATCCTGGGCGACCCCGAGCTGGTCTTCTGCACCGGCAGCCGCACGCCGGGCCAGCTCGCCAGGGGCGAGACGCGTACGATGAGCACGCTGGTGTACCCGGGCGACCTGCGGGCGCTCGTCCACGTCACGCACGAGAACCGCACCGGCGACCAGGAGGCGTCCTTCCGCGTCGACGGCACGCAGGGCGCGATCAAGGGCACGCTCGGCCTGCTGTACGACTACCCGCACGGCCGCCCCGACACCCTGGAGGTCTACAGCCGGGCGCTGCCGACGGACGGCTGGCTGCCGTACCCGGTGACCCGGCGGTGGCTGCCGGACGCGGTGGCCGGGCCGATGGGCTCGCTGCTGCGGGCCGTCGCGGAGGGCGGCGAGCCGGAGACCTCCGGCGCGGACAACCTCGGCACGCTGCGCCTGCTCGACGCGCTCTACCGCTCGATGGACACCGGCGAGAGCGTGCGCTGCCGCCCGGCGGACAGGGGAGGATCGTCGTCATGAAGCGTTCCCGGATCACGCTGGCCGACGTCGCCGCCGTCGCCAAGGTCGACCGGGCGGTCGTCTCCCGCGTCGTCAACAAGGACCCCACGCTCAACATCCGGCCGGAGACGCGCGAGCGGGTGCTGGCGGCGATCGAGGAGCTCGGCTACCGGCCCAACGTGGCCGCGCGGAGCCTGCGCACGTCGCGGGCGCACATGTTCGGGCTGTTCATCCCCGACTTCGCCAACCCGGTCTACGCGGAGATCATCAAGGGCGCGGAGGCGGAGGCGGCCGCGCAGGGCTACGTGCTGGTCACCGGCAGCGCGTCGGGCGCGGCGCTGGGCGACTACATGGACCGGATCGGGCAGGGCCGCATCGACGGCCTGCTGCTGGCCGGGACCGGCGACGAGTCGGGGCTGATCGCGCAGCTCGACCGGGGCGCCATCCCGTGGCTCATGCTCAACAACCGCAGCAGGAGCGTCAAGCGCTACGTCATCCTCGACGACGCGCGGGCCGCCGCGCTGGCGGTGGAACACCTCGTACGCCTGGGCCACCGCCGCATCGCCCACCTGGCGGGCCCGTCGCGCTCCGACACGGCCACGCGCAGGTCGGCGGGATACTCGGCGGCGATGCGCGCGGCCGGGCTGCCGGAGGGGCCGATCGTGGCGGCCGACTACACGCCGGCGGGCGGGGCGGCGGCGATGGCCCGGCTGCTGGCCGCCCCCGAGCGGCCGACGGCGGTGTTCGTCGCCAACGTGGCCTCGGCCATCGGGGCGATGGAGGGCGTGCGCGCGGCCGGACTGGAGATCCCCCGGGACGTCTCGATCGTCGCCGTGCACGACCTGGAGCTGGCCGGCTACCTCAATCCCGCGCTCACGACGGTGCGCATGCCACTGGGCGAGCTGGGCCGCCGCGGCGTGACCCTGCTGGCCGGCCTGGAGCCGGACGACACGGTGGCGGAGGTGCTGGCCGGGCCGATCGAGCTGATCCAGCGCCGCTCCACCGCTCCCCCGGCGTGACTGTCACGCGGCCCGCCCGGTGACGTGATTTAGGACGCCCGATTCCACCCCATTGACAGCACCGCAAATCGCGTCCTACGTTGTGCGAAACGTTTCGACCCCGGCGGATCGGCAGTGGCATGTCTTCGATACGTGACGTGGCGGAGCGGGCGCGGGTCGCGGTGAGCACCGTGTCCGCCGCGCTCAACGGCACCCGCCCCGTGGCGGCGGACACCCGGCGGCGGATCGAGCAGGCGGCGGCCGAGCTGGGATACCGCCCGAGCCTGCTGGCCCGCGGCCTGCAGAGCAAGCGCACCCGCATCCTGGCCCTGCTGTACCCCACCCCGCGCAGCGGTTTCGGGCTGACCGAGATGCAGTTCGCCACCGGCGCCGCCGAGGCGGCCCGCGAGCTGGGCTACCACCTGCTGCTCTCCCCCGAGCACGCCGACCCGGTCGAGGAGCTGCGCCACCTCACGGGGCTGGGGCTGGTGGACGGCGTGCTGCTGATGGAGGTCGGGCTGGCCGACGAGCGCACGGAGTTCCTGCTGGAGGCGGGCGTGCCGTTCAGCATGATCGGGCGGACCCGCGACCCCGGCTCGATCGACTACGCCGACATCGACTTCGCGGCCACGGCCGCGGCCGCCGTCGCGCACGTGGCCGGGCTCGGGCACCGAAAGCTGGCCTTCTTCAACCTCTCGGCCGACCGGCACGCGGCACGGTACGGGCCCGCCGTCCGGGCCGGGGCGGAGTTCGCCGAGGCCGCCCGCGCGGCCGGGATCGGCTACGTCGACGACTTCCGGCCCGGCTCGGCCGACGAGGGCAGGCAGGCGTTCGAGCGGCTGGTCGCCGCGCATCCCGACACGACGGCGCTGGCGGTGATGGACGACCACGCGGCGGTCGGGGTGATCGCGGCCGTGGCGGCGCGCGGCTGGCGGATCCCCGAGGACCTGACGTTGCTGCTGGTGCTGTCGTCGGCGCGGGTCGCCGAGATGTTCCACCCCAGGCTCACCACGATGGAGCCGCCGAGCGCCGAGCTGGGCGGCCTCGGCGCCCGCATGCTCATCGACCGGCTGGAGGGCGACGGGCCGCCTGCGCAGCGGCTGCTGCCCTGCCGCCTCGTGGTCGGCGACAGCTCCGCACCACCCCCCGAAGGAGTCAGATCATGACGCTCGGCACGCACACCCTCACCGCCGGGCGCAGGCTGCTGTTCGGCGGCGACTACAACCCCGAGCAGTGGCCGGAGCACGTGTGGGCCGAGGACGCCGAGCTGATGCGGGCCGCCGGGGTCAACCTCGTCACGGTCGGGGTCTTCAGCTGGGCGCGCCTGGAGCCGGAGCCGGGCAAGCGGGACTTCGCCTGGCTGGACCGGGTGCTCGACCTCATGGCCGAGGCCGGGATCGCGGTGGACCTGGCCACCCCCACCGCCTCGCCGCCGCCGTGGCTGGGGCACCGCTGGCCGCAGACCCTGCCGGTCGACGAGGCCGGGCACCGCCTGTGGTACGGCTCGCGCAACCAGTTCTGCCCCTCATCGCCCGTCTACCGGGAGCGGGCGCTGGCCATCGTCAACGACCTGGCCGACCGCTACGCCGCCCACCCCGCCCTGGCCCTGTGGCACGTGGGCAACGAGTACGGCCAGGTCTGCCACTGCGACGACTCCGCCGAGGCGTTCCGCACCTGGCTGCGGGAGCGCTACGGCGACCTGGAGGCGCTCAACGAGGCGTGGGGCACCACGTTCTGGAGCCAGCGCTACAGCGACTGGGCCGAGATCGTCACCCCGCGCCGCGCCCCTTACCTCATCAACCCCTCCCAGCAGCTCGACTGGCGACGCTTCTGCTCCGACGCGCTGCTGGCCCACTTCCGCGCCGAACGCGACCTGCTGCGCGCCAGGACCCCGCACATCCCGATCACCACCAACTTCATGGGCCTGTTCAAACCGGTCGACTACTGGGCGTGGGCGGACGAGGAGGACATCGTCTCCAACGACCACTACCCCGACCCGTCGGACCCGTTGGCGCCCGCCCGCACGGCCCTGACCCACGACCTCATGCGCGGCCTGGCCAAGGGCAGGCCGTGGCTGCTGATGGAGCAGGCCGCCGGCGCGGTCAACTGGCGCCCGCACAACCCGCCCAAACCGCCCGGCCGGCTCCGGCTGGAGTCGCTGCAGGCGCTCGCCCGGGGCGCGGACGGGCTGTGCTACTTCCAGTGGCGGGCCTCCCGCTTCGGCGCCGAGCGCTTCCATTCGGCGATGCTCCCGCACGCCGGAGCCGACACCCGCGTGCACGCCGAGGTCCGCGCGCACGGCCGGGAGCTGCGCGAGCTGGCCTGCGTGGCGGGCCGGCCGGTGCCCGCGCGGGTGGCGATGGTCTTCGACTGGGCGAGCTGGTGGGCGCTGGAGGAGCGCGGCCGGCCCAGCGACCGCCTGAACGCGAGCGACCAGCTGTTCGCCTACTACCTGCCGTTCTGGGAGCGCGGCGTGAGCGTGGACCTGGTGCCCCCGTCGGCCTCGCTCGACGGCTACGCCCTGGTCGTGGTCCCGAACCTGTTCCTGCTCGGCGATGAGGACGCGGCGGCCATGACCGCCTACGTGCGCGGCGGCGGGGTGCTGGTCGTGGGGCCGTTCTCGGGGATCGTGGACGAGCGGGCGCACGTGCGGACCGGGCGGTTCCCCGCGCCGCTGCGCGAGGTGCTCGGCGCGTCCGGCGAGGAGTGGCGGCCCGTGGACGGCCCGGTGCGCTGCCGGTGGGCCGATGGGACGGAGTTCGCCGCCCACACCTGGACCGAGCTGATCGCCCCGGAGGGCGCCGAGACGGTGGCGGAGCTGGTCGAGGGCGGGTCGGCGGTGCTGCGGCACCGGGCCGGGCAGGGCGTCGCCTGGTACGTGGCGACGATGCCCGAACCGGCCGCGCTCGGCGAGCTGGCCGCGCGGGCGCTGGCCGACGCGAGCGTGCAGGGCGTGCTGCCGGAGCTGCCGCCCGGGGTGGAGGCGGTACGCCGCGGCGAGGTGCTGTTCCTGCTCAACCACGGCACGGAGACGGCGCGCGTGCCGCTCCCGCACCCGGCCACCGACCTGCTGACCGGATCGGCCGCGCACGACCCCGTGGACTGCCACGTCACGCTGGCGCCGCAGGCGGTGGCGGCCCTCGTTCAAGGAGCTGAATGAAGTTCAAGGACGGCTACTGGCGGCTGCGTCCCGGGGTGCGGGCCGACTACGCCACGGCGGCGCACGACGTGACCGCCGACGCCCGCTCGCTGCGAATCCTGGCCCCGGCCAGGCCCATCACCCACCGGGGATACACGATCGACGGGCCGGTGCTGCGGGTGGACCTGTCGTCCCCGATGCCGGACGTGATCCGCGTCCGCGTGGTGCACTTCGCCGGATCCGTCCCCGCCGCCCCGGTCTTCGAGGTGCGCGACGACGCCCCGGACGTCGACCTCGCCGTGGACGCCGAGCAGGCGAGCCTGACCAGCGGCGCGCTCACCGTACGGGTGCGCAGGGACGCCCCGTGGGAGATGACCTTCAGCGCCGGCGGGCGCGAGCTGACCCGCAGCGCCGGCCGGAGCCTGGGCGTCATGCGCGATCCCGGCGACCGGCACTTCACGGTCGAGCAGCTCGGGCTCAGTGCCGGGGAGCTCGTGTACGGGCTGGGCGAGCGCTTCGGCCCCCTGGTGCGCAACGGGCAGTCCGTCGACATCTGGAACGAGGACGGCGGCACCAGCAGCGACCTGGCCTACAAGAACATCCCCTTCTACCTCACCAACCGCGGCTACGGCGTGTTCGTCAACCATCCCGGCCGGGTGTCGTTCGAGGTCGGCTCGGAGACGGTGTCGCGGGTCCAGTTCAGCGCCGAGGGCCACGACCTGGAGTACCTCGTCATCCACGGCCCCACCCCCAAGGACATCCTGCGCCGCTACACGGCGCTGACCGGCCGCCCGGCGCTGCCGCCCGCCTGGTCGTTCGGGCTGTGGCTGTCCACGTCGTTCACCACCGACTACGACGAGGCGACGGTGACCTCGTTCGTGGACGGGATGGCCGAGCGGGACCTGCCGCTGAGCGTGTTCCACT
The DNA here is from genome assembly GCF_014204795.1 of Nonomuraea jabiensis. Classification (GTDB taxonomy): domain Bacteria; phylum Actinomycetota; class Actinomycetes; order Streptosporangiales; family Streptosporangiaceae; genus Nonomuraea; species Nonomuraea jabiensis. The sequence continues at coordinate 11,463,397 of NZ_JACHMB010000001.1, forward strand.
TCGACTGCTTCTGGATGCGGCGCTACCGGTGGTGCGACTTCGAATGGGACCCGGAGGTGTTCCCCGACCCCGAGGGCATGATCCGGCGGCTCAAGGAACGCGGGCTGCGGGTCTGCCTGTGGATCAACCCGTACATCGGGCAGGCGTCGGCGCTGTTCGACGAGGGGGCCGCGGCCGGTCACCTGCTGCGGCGGCCGGACGGGACCGTCTGGCAGGATGACCACTGGCAGGCGGGCCGGGCGCTGGTGGACTTCACCTCCCCGGCCGCCAGGGAGTGGTACGCGGGCAAGCTGCGCGGGCTGCTCGACATGGGGGTGGACGCTTTCAAGACCGACTTCGGCGAGCGCATCCCGACCGACGTCGCCTACGCCGACGGCGCCGACCCCGAGCGCATGCACAACTACTACACGCTGCTCTACAACGAGACCGTGCACCGGGTGCTGGCCGAGCGGGGCGCGCCCGTGCAGTTCGCCCGCTCGGCCACGGTGGGCGGGCAGCGGCTGCCGGTGCACTGGGGCGGCGACTGCGAGTCGACGTTCGAGGCGATGGCCGAGTCGCTGCGCGGCGGGCTGTCCCTGGGGCTGGCCGGGTTCGGGTTCTGGAGCCACGACATCGGCGGGTTCGAGGGGCGGCCCGATCCGGCCGTGTTCAAGCGGTGGGTGGCGTTCGGACTGCTGTCGTCGCACAGCCGGCTGCACGGCAGCAGCTCGTACCGGGTGCCGTGGCTGTTCGACGAGGAGTCGGTCGACGTGCTGCGCTCGTTCACGCGGCTGAAGGCGCGGCTGATGCCCTACCTGTACGGCGCCGCCGTCGAGGCCGCGGCCGAGGGGCTGCCGATGATGCGGGCCATGCAGCTGGAGTTCCCCGGGGACCGGGGCTGCGACCATCTGGACGCCCAGTACATGCTCGGGCCCGACCTGCTGGTGGCGCCGGTCTTGTCCGCCGATGGCGACATTTCGTATTACGTACCGGAGGGAACCTGGACCCGGCTGCTCGACGGCGAGACCGTCAGCGGCCCAGGGTGGCGTACCGAACGGCACGGGTTCGACAGCCTGCCGCTGCTCGTGCGGCCCGGCGCGGTGCTGCCGACGGGCGCCCGCGAGGACCGGCCCGACTACGACTACGCCGACGGCGTCACCCTCAACGCCTACCGCCTGGCCGACGGCGCCCGCCGCACCGTCACCGTGCCCTCCCCCGGGCCCTCCCCCGGGCCCTCCCCCGACGGCGGCGCCGGCGCCGTCTTCGAGGTCTCCCGCACGGGCGACCGCGTCCGCGCCCGGCGCGTGGCGGGCGCGCCCGCCCGCTGGAGCCTGCGGCTCCACGGCGGACCCCAGACTTCGGACGGCCCACGGGTCACCGCGGAGCCCGGCACCGACGACATCGAGATCACCCTGTGAGGAGCATGATGACCACCTTCCCCGAGAACTTCCTGTGGGGCACCGCCACCGCCGCCTACCAGGTCGAGGGCGCCTGGAACGAGGACGGCCGCGGCCCGTCGATCTGGGACACCTTCTCCCACACCCCCGGACTGGTGACCGGCGGTGACACCGGTGACGTGGCCTGCGACCACTACCACCGGCTGGAGGAGGATCTGGACATCCTCTCCGGGCTGGGCGTGGGCGCGTACCGGTTCTCGATCTCCTGGCCGCGCGTGCGGCCGGGCGGCCGGGTCAACCAGCCGGGCCTGGACTTCTACTCGCGGCTGGTGGACGGGCTGCTCGACCGCGGCATCGCCCCCGTCGCCACCCTCTACCACTGGGACCTGCCGCAGGAGCTGGAGGACGCGGGCGGCTGGCCCAACCGCGACACCGCCTACCGCTTCGCCGAGTACGCCGACCTCATGGGCCGCACGCTCGGCGACCGCGTCCGCACCTGGATCACCCTGAACGAGCCGTGGTGCTCGGCCTACCTCGGCTACGCCTCCGGCGTGCACGCCCCCGCCAGGACCGAGCCCGCCGCCGCCCTGGCCGCCGTCCACCACCTGAACCTCGGCCACGGCCTGGCCGTCCAGGCGTTGCGCGCGGTCGTCGACCCGACGGCCCAGATGTCGGTGACGCTCAACCTGCACCACGTGCGTGGCGTGTCCGAGCGGGACGCCGACGCCGTGCGCCGCGTGGACGCGCTGGCCAACCGGGCCTTCCTCGGCCCCATGCTGGAGGGCGCCTACCCGCGCGACCTCATCGCCGACACCGCCGCCGTGACCGACTGGTCGTTCGTGCGCGACGGCGACGAGGCCACCGCGTGCCAGCCGCTGGACGTGCTCGGGGTCAACTACTACAACCCGACGCTGGTCCGCCAGTGGGACGGATCCTCCGAGCGGGCGACCGCCGACGGGCACCAGGACGGGGCCGCCTCGCCGTGGATCGCCTGCGACGACGTCGAGTTCGTCCCGCAGCCGGGCCCGTACACCGAGATGGGCTGGAACATCGACGAGACCGGCCTGACCGAGCTGCTGCTGCGGCTGCACCGCGACTACCCGTCCATGCCCACGCTGATCACCGAGAACGGCGCGGCCTTCGCCGACGTCGTCGACCCCGACGGCCGGGTCCGGGACGAGCAGCGCGTCGACTACCTGCACCGTCACCTGTCCGCCGTGGCCGAGGCGATCTCCGCCGGGGCCGACGTACGCGGGTACTTCGTGTGGTCGCTGATGGACAACTTCGAGTGGGCGCACGGGTACGCCAAGCGGTTCGGCATCGTGCGGGTGGACCCGGACACGCTCGAGCGCACCTGGAAGGACAGCGCCCACTGGTACCGCGACGTGGTCGCCACCGGCAAGCTGCCCGCCTAGCTAGGGTTTGCGGCCCACGCCTCCGACGAAGGTGTGGTACGTGATGCCCGGCGTGGCGCGGTCGTCGGGGCCCGGGCGCCACTCGGGCAGCGGCACCAGGCCGGGCTCCAGCAGTTCGAGACCGTCGAAGTAGGCGAGGATCTCCTCGCGGGTGCGCCACCGGCCGGTGCCGAGGCGCTCGTTGAAGATCCGCTCCGCCTCGTACGCCTGCTTCGACACCTCGGGGTGCGCCTCGCCCGGGTTGTGGAAGTGCGAGATCACCACGTGGCTGCCCGGGGCGAGCGGCCCGATCAGCGCGCCCGCGACGCCGGCCGGGTCCTCGTCGTCGCCCAGGTGGTGCAGGATCCCGAACATCAGCAGCCCGACCGGCTCGTCGAAGTCGATCAGCGAGCGCGTCTTCTGGTCGTTGAGGATCTTCTCCGGCTCGCGGGCGTCGGCCTCGACGATCGTGGTGCTGGCGTCCACGGCGAGCAGGGCGCGGCCGTGGACGAGCACGATCGGGTCGTGGTCCACGTAGACGACCCGCGACTGCGGCGCCACCGCCTGGGCGATCTCGTGGACGTTGCCCTGCGTCGGCAGGCCCGAGCCGATGTCCAGGAACTGCCGGATGCCCGCCTCGGCCGCCAGGAAGTGGACCGTGCGCCGCAGGAACTCCCGGTTGGCCATGGCCGCCTCGGGCGCGTCGGGCGCCACCTTGAGAGCCGCCGCGGCCACCTGGCGGTCGATCTCGTAGTTGTCCTTGCCGCCGAGCATGTAGTCATAGACGCGGGAGACACTGGGCTTGGTGGTGTCGATCCCGCGAGGCGCGCGCTCCTGCTCGCTCTCGGGCACTGTCGGCTCCTTGGTCGGATGGGTGGAGCCATGATCCTAATTGGCAAACCCCTGATTTATGCCGATATTTCGGGACGCAATAGGCGGGGGCGAACCGCCTACCAGCGATCGACGTGAAGCACCTCGTCGAGCGGCTGCCGCTTCGCGGGGGCGAACGTCTCGCCGAGGTAGTAGGCGGTCGGGATGAGCACGCCCTGGCGCACGTCGCCGGGGATGCCGAGCAGCTCGGCGACCTCGCTCTCGTACGCCAGGTGCAGCGTCGTCCACGCCGTGCCCAGCCCGCGGGCGCGGGCGGCCAGCATGTAGCTCCACGCGGCGGGCAGCAGCGACCCCCACAGCCCGGCCTGGTTCCCCGGGGGCAGCCCGCCGTCCCCCACCGCGATGCACCCGATCACCAGCACCGGCACGTCCCCCATGTGCTCGGCCAGGTACAGCGAGCTCTCGCCCACCCGCCGCTGCTGCGCCGCCCGGACCGGGTCGTCCTGGAACAGCGCCCCCGCGGAGCTGCCGGACTCGAAGTACGCCTGGTGGGAGCGCTCGTAGTAGCTCCCGACCGCCTTGCGCAGCTCGGGATCGGTCACCACCATCCAGTGCCACGCCTGCCGGTTGCCGCCGCTGGGCGCCTGGAGCGCGATCTCGAGGCACTCGCGCACGAGCTCCAGGGGGACGGGGCGGGTCAGGTCGAGACGCTTGCGCACGCTGCGCGTGGTGGTGAGCAGTTCGTCGGGGGTCAGCGGTTCGATCGTCATGGGGCCATCATGCAACGCCACCGGCCCCGGCGCCGGGTGACGGGCCGATCGCGCCGTGCCGGTTGACGCCCCGGCGCGGGGACGTGTCAAGTTCACCTGTTTCCCCGGGGCTCCCAGCGAGAAGGACTACCGCATGTCCCGAACCAGTCCCCCCAGTCCAACCGAGGAGTCCAGCGCCGGCGGAGAGCCGAGTCTGAAGCAGGTGATGGGCCCGGGCCTGCTGCTGCTGTTCATCGTCGGCGACATTCTCGGCACCGGCATCTACGCGCTGACCGGCGAGATCGCCGGCGAGGTGGGTGGCGCCGCCTGGCTGCCGTTCGCCGTCGCCTTCGCGGTCGCGTTGATCACCGCGTGCTCGTACCTGGAGCTGGTGACGAAATACCCGCAGGCCGCGGGAGCCGCGCTGTACGTGCACAAGGCCTTCGGCAAACACCTCCTGACCTTCCTGGTGTGCTTCGCGGTGATGTGCTCCGGCATCACCTCCGCCTCGGCGGCGTCCCGGGCCTTCGCCGCCAACCTCGCCACCGGCTTCGGCCTGGACGCCGGCAACGGCGTCATCCTGCTGATCGCGCTGGCGTTCATGCTCCTGGTCCTGGCCGTCAACCTGCGCGGCGTCGGCGAGAGCGTCAAGATCAACGTCCTGCTCACCGCGGTCGAGCTCTCGGGTCTGCTGATCGTCATCCTGGTCAGCCTGTACTTCATCGCCGGCGGGAACGCCGACTTCTCCCGCGTCGTCACCTTCGAGACCGCCTCCGACAAGAGCGTGTTCCTGGCGGTCAGCACGGCCACGTCGCTGGCCTTCTTCGCCATGGTCGGGTTCGAGGACTCGGTCAACATGGCGGAAGAGACCAAGAATCCGGCCCGGATCTTCCCTCGCATGATGTTCACCGGGCTCGGGATCACCGGGTTGATCTACGTGCTCGTGTCCATCTGCGCCGTCGCCGTGGTCCCCGTCGGGCAGCTCTCCGAGAGCGAGACCCCGCTCGCGACGGTGGTGCAGACCGCGGCCCCCGGCTTCCCGATCTCCGATCTGCTGCCGTTCATCTCGATGTTCGCCGTGGCGAACTCCGCGTTGATCAACATGCTGATGGCCAGCCGGCTGCTCTACGGCATGGGCAAGCAGGGCGTGCTGCCGCCCTTCCTGGCCAAGGTGCACCCGAGGCGGCGCACGCCGCAGGCGGCGATCGTGTTCACCACCGTGATCGCCCTCGGGCTGATCACGTTCGTCTCGCTGAGTCCCGACAGCCCGGTCGTGTCGTTGCTGGGCGGGACGACCTCGCTGCTCCTGCTGGCGGTCTTCGCGCTGGTCAACGTGTCCGTTCTCGTCCTGCGCAGGGAACAGGCGGCGACCGAGCACTTCAGCGCGGGGCGCGTCCTGCCCGTCGTGGGCGCGATCACGTGCGTGTACCTGGTCCTGCCGTGGTCCTCCGGACGTCCCGCCGGCCAGTACGAGATCGCGGGCGTGCTGCTCGCGCTCGGCCTGGTCCTCTGGGTGATCACCTGGTACGCCCGCAGGAAGGAGCACGCCGGCTGACCGGCCGTCCGGGCGGCTCACCGGATCAGGCCGACTCGCGGATCACCAGCTCCGTGGGCAGTATCACCGGATCCACGTGCTCGGCGCCGTCGATGAGCGCCAGCAGCAGGCGTACGGTCTCCTGCGCCACCTCCGCCAGCGGCTGGCGGATCGTGGTCAGCGGCGGGTGCGTCGACAGGGCCACCGACGAGTCGTCGAACCCGCCCACCGCCACGTCGTCCGGCACCCGGCGGCCCGCCGCCCGCAGGGCCGCCAGGGCGCCGGCGGCCATCAGGTCGGAGGCCACGAAGACGGCGTCGATGTCGGGCGTGCGGGCCAGCAGCTCGGTCATCGCGCGCTCGCCGCTGGCCTGCGTCCAGTCGCCGTGCGCGATGAGCTTCTTCGTCGCCTTGCGGCCCAGCACGTCGGCGAAGCCCTCCAGACGCTGGATGCCGCCCGGGGTGTCCATCGGGCCGGTGATCATGGCGATGCGCCTGCGGCCCTGGTTCACGAAGTATTCGGTCATCTGGCGGCCGCCCAGGCGCTCGTTGGCGGCGGCGTACGGGATGACGCCCTCGCTGCCGATGACGGCGCCGCAGGAGACCGCGGGCGGCCCCGAACGCAGCGCGTCGATGAACGGGTCGCCGGCGTGCGTCGAGAGCAGCAGCACCCCGTCGGCGTGGCCGCCGCGCACGTAGCGGACCACCCGCTCGCGGTCGCCCTCGTCGCCCGCCAGCATCATCACCAGCGACAGGTCCCGCTCGGCGAGCATCCTGATGGCGACTCGGATGGTGGTGCTGTAGTTGGGGTCCTCGAACAGCTTCTCGTGCGGCTCCGACAGCACCATCACGATCGACCCGGTGCGCTGGGTGACGAGGCTGCGGGCGGCCCGGTTGACGACGTAGCCGGTCTCCGAGATGGCCCGCTCGATCGCCACGCGTGCCGCCGGGCTGACGTACTTGTCCCCGTTGAGCAGCCGGGAGACCGTGCCGCGGGACACGCCCGCGGCGGCGGCGACGTCGTGGATCGTGGGGCGCTTCATTTGACGGCTCCGGAGGACAGGTCGGTCTTCCAGTATCGCTGCATCGTGAGGAAGAGCGCGATCAAGGGCACGATGGACAGCAGCGCGCCCGTGAGGATCAGGTTGTAGAGGGAGGGCTGGTTCGCCCCGGCGGCCAGCAGCGTGTAGAGGCCCACCGTCAGCGGGAACTTGCCGTCGTCGCCGAGCATGATGAACGGCAGCAGGAAGTTGTTCCAGATGGCCACGAACTGGAACAGGAAGATCGTCACCATGCCCGGCACCATCAGGGGCAGCGCCACCCGGTACATCAGCCGCCACTCGGTGGCCCCGTCGATCCGCCCCGCCTCCAGCAGCGAGTCGGGGATGGCCGCCGTGGCGTAGATGCGGGCCAGGTAGATGCTGTACGGGTGCAGGATCTGCGGCAGCAGCACGGCCCAGTAGGTGTCGGCCAGCCCGACCTTGGAGAACAGCAGGTACTGCGGGATCGCCAGCACCACGGCCGGCACGAGGATGCCGCCGATGAGCAGGTTGAAGATGAGGTCGCGGCCGGGGAAGCGGAACTTCGCCAGCGCGTACCCCGAGATCGCCGAGACCGCGGTCGACAGCAGCGCGCCGCCGCCCGCGTACACCAGCGTGTTGGCCGCCCACAGCCAGAACACCCCGTCCCGGTAGGCGAACAGCTGGCTCACGTTGTCGGCGAAGCCGGTGCCGAAGGCCAGTGTCGAGGTGGTGAACAGCTCGCCCGGCGACTTGGTCGCCGCGATCAGCACCCAGAGCACCGGGAACAGGCAGTAGATCGCGCCGAGCAGGAGCAGCCCGGTCGGGGCCACTCCCCACGGCGTGCGCGCGGCCGTCGCCCGGTGTGCCGTGGCCCGGCGTGTCGCGGCCCGGTCTGTCGTGGCGCGGTGTGTCGTGGCCATCAGCCCTCCCCGAAGGCGCGGTTGCGGACCACGCGCAGGAACCCGAACGACAGGACGAGCGAGATCGCCGCGATGACGATCGAGGTGGCGGCGGCCGAGTACAGGTCGCCGGTGACGAACGCGTCGCGGTAGACCTTCATGAGCGGGCTCCACGTGGAGCTGATCGTGTTGGTCAGCGGCCGCAGCGTGGTGGGCTCGGTGAACACCTGGATGGTCGCGATGATCGAGAAGACGGTGGTCAGGATGATCGCCGGGGTGAGGATCGGGATCTTCACCCGCAGGGCGATCTGGAGCTCGGACGCGCCGTCCAGCCGCGCGGCCTCGTACAGGTCGCGCGGGATCGCCCGGAGCGTGGTGTAGAGCACCAGCATGTTGAAGCCGGTCCCGCCCCACACCGCCACGTTCGCCATGGAGTACGTGACGGTGCTCGCGCCGAGGAAGTCGACGTCCAGGACGTCCCTGATGGGGCTGAGCGAGGGCAGGTAGAGGAAGCCCCACAGCAGCGTGGCGGCCACGCCCGGCACCGCGTACGGCAGGAAGATCGCGATCCGCGAGAACCGGGCCAGCCGCACCCGCGCCGAGTCCAGCAGCAGCGCGAACAGCAGGGCCAGCCCCAGCATCACGACCAGCACCAGCGCCCCGTAGCCGAGCACGCGCAGCCAGCCGTGCCACAGCTCTGGGTCGGACAGGGCGGCGGAGAAGTTGTCGAACCCGACGAAGACCTCCTTGCGCGCGCCCCTGCCCAGCCCGAGCCCGGACACCTTGGTACGGCGCGTCGCCAGCCAGACGGTGTACCCGATGGGCACCGCGAGGAAGAGCGTGAACAGCACCATCGCGGGGGTCAGGAACAGGTACGGCCACACCCCCCTCTCGGACCTCTTCATGAGGCGATCTGGAAGCCGGACTTGCGCATGTCGGCGACGGTCGCGTCCTGCATGGCCTGGATCGCGTCGGAGAACGATGACTTGTTCTGCACTGCCTTGTCGAAGTTGTCCTTGAAGGCGTTGTACGTCACGCCGACGTTCGGGCCGAAGGTGAAGCCGCGGGCGACGGCGGAGACGGCGGCGGCCTGCTGCCAGAAGTCGGGCTGGTTGGCGAAGTAGTCGGGCGCCTGGCCGAGCGACGACTGGGCCTTGGTGGCGGCCGGGTAGATGGCGGCCTCCTTGACCAGCAGGTCCAGGGCGGCGGGGTCGGTGTTCATCCAGGTGGCGAACTGGGCGGCGGCGGCCTTGTTCGGCGTCTTGGCGGACACGGCCGTGGACGAGCCGCCCCAGAAGCCGCTGAAGCTCTCGCCCGCGTTCCACTGCGGCAGCGGCGCGGCGGCCCACTTGCCCTTGGCCTTGGGCGCGTTGCTCGACAGCACGCCCGGCGCCCAGACGGCCGACGGCCAGGTCAGCAGCTTGCCGTCGTTGAGGGCCTTGTTCCACTCGGGGGTGAAGTACGGCATGTCGTCGATGACGCCCTCCTTGACCAGGCCGCCCCAGTAGTCGGCGACCTTCTTGGTGGGCTCGTCGGCGATGTTCACCTTCCAGGACTCGCCGCTGATCGACCACCACTGGGCGCCGGCCTGCTGGGCCAGGCCCGTGAACGCTCCCGGATCCTTGCTGGAGAACGTGCCGAGGTACGCCTTCGGGTCCTTCTTGTGCACGGTGCGCGCGGCGTCGGCGTACTCCTGCCAGGTCTTGGGGACCGCGATGCCGTACTTGTCGAACAGGTCCTTGCGGTAGAAGAGCATCATCGGGCCGCTGTCCTGCGGGATCCCGTACACGCCCGCCGTGCCGAGCGTGACCAGGCCCCACAGGCCCTCGGCGAACTCGCCCTTGATCGAGGCGGTCTCGGCCTTGATGTCGGCGACCGCGTCGGCGGCGACGAACGAGGGAAGGTGCTGGTACTCGGCCTGCACCAGGTCCGGCGGGTTGCCGGCCTTGGCCGCGGTGAGGAACTTGGCCGCCGCGTCGTCACCGCCCGCCTGCTTGCTGACCGTGACCTGGATGTCCGGGTGCGACTGGTTCCAGACGGCGACGATCTTGTCCATGTTGGGGGCCCAGGTCCAGTACGTCAGCTTGACCGGTCCCTTGGCGGCGGCCGTGGGGCTCTGCGCCGCCTCGGTGCCGGGGGCGGGTTCGCTGGACCCGCAGCTCGCGAGAGTGGCCGTGAGCATGAGGGCCAGGGCGGCTCCGAGGCGGTTGGCGCGCATGCGTACCTCCAGAAGGTTCTGTGAACGTGCACAGAGTGAAACAGCCACGAAACGCGAGTCAAGGGGTCGTTATGCTCTCGTTAATCAGCCATTATCGGGATAAGTCAGGGCGGCTGTTCCCGGTGAGGCCGGGTGGGCGCTACTGTGCACGTTCACAGAAGAGCTTCTCTAGGGGGATGGATGTATCCGGAGCGTCCTGCCGGCATCGCCTTTGGCGGCGACTACAACCCGGAGCAGTGGCCGCGCGAGATCCTGGAGGAGGACGTGGCCCTGATGCGCGAGGCCGGGGTCAACCTGGTCAGCCTGGGCCTGTTCTCGTGGGCGCTGATGGAGCCCGCGGAGGGGCGCTACGAGTTCGGCTGGCTGGACGAGATCGTGGACCGGCTGCACGAGGCCGGGGTAGCCGTCGACCTGGCCACGCCGACCGCCGCCCCGCCTGCCTGGTTCATCCGGAAATATCCTGACGTGCTGCCGGTGACCAGGGAGGGGACGCGGATCGGGTTCGGCGGCAGGCAGAGCGCCTGCTCCAGCGCCCCGGCCTTCCGCGAGGCGACCGCGCGGCTGGTGCGCGCGCTGGGCGAGCACTACCGGGGGCATCCGGCCGTGGTCATGTGGCACGTGCACAACGAGTACGGGGCGCCGCTCGGCGAGTGCTACTGCGAGCACAGCGTGGCGGCCTGGCGCGTCTGGCTGAAGGCCACGTATCGCGATATTTCCGCATTGAACGAGGCCTGGGGCGCCACCTTCTGGGGCCAGACGTACACCGACTGGGCGGAGATCGACGCCCCCCGGTTCAACCACACGGTGGTCAACCCGGCCCAGCGCCTCGACTACGCCCGCTTCAGCGACGGCCAGCACCGCGAGCACTACGCGCTCCAGCGCGACCTCCTGCGCGAGCTGACCCCCGGCATCCCCGTGACCACGAACTTCGCCGGCACCGTGAACTGCAAGTCCGCCGACCTGTGGCAGTGGGCCCGCGAGCTGGACGTGGTCGCCAACGACCACTACCTCCAGGCCGAGCGGCCGGACAACCACATCGACCTGGCCATGTCCGCCGACCTCGCCCGCTCGGTGGCGGGCGGCGCGCCGTGGATGCTCATGGAGCACTCGGCGGGGGCGGTCAACTGGCAGCCGCGCAACCTCGCCAAGCGCCCCGGCGAGATGCGCCGCAACAGCCTGGCGCACGTGGCGCGCGGCTCGGACAGCGTGCTGTTCTTCCAGTTCAGGGCGTCGCGGTTCGGGGCCGAGAAGTTCCACTCGGGGATGGTGCCGCACGCGGGGACCGGCTCCGAGCAGTGGCGCGAGGTGGTCCGGCTGGGCGCCGACCTGCGCAAGCTCGCCGGGCTGCGGGGCAGCCGGGTGCGGGCCGAGGTGGCGGTGGTCTGGGACTGGGAGTCGTACTGGGCGCTGGAGCTGGACTGGCGGCCGTCGGTGGACCTGACGTTCAGGGAGCGGATGGACGCCTTCTACGAGGCGCTGTGGCGGGAGCACGTCACGGTGGACTTCGTCCACCCTTCCACCGATATTTCGGGATATCGGGTGGTGGTGGCGCCCAGCTCGTACCTGCTGACCGAGGCGTCCGCCAAGAACCTCCACCGGTACGTGGAGGCGGGCGGCAACCTGCTCGTCTCCTACTTCTCCGGCATCGTCGACGAGCACGACACCATCCACCCGGGCGCCCACCCCGGCGCGCTGCGCGAGCTCCTGGGCCTGTCGGTCGAGGAGTTCCACCCGCTGCGCGAGCACGAGACGGTGACGCTGGCGGGCGGGGGCACGGCCCGGATCTGGTCCGAGCGGGTCCACCCGGCGGGCGCGGTCGCCGTACGGGACTTCGCCACCGGACCCGACGCCGGACACCCCGCCCTCACCCGCCACGACCTGGGCGCGGGCACCGCCTGGTACCTCGCCACCGCCCCCGTCACCGGGCTGCGCGAGGTGCTGGCGCAGGTGCTCGACCACGCGGGCGTGTCCCGGCCGCGCGGCCTGCCCGACACCCTCGAACTCGTACGCCGGGGCGGCCACGTCTTCCTCATCAACCACGGCGACGAACCCGTGACGGTCGAGGGGGTGACCGGGACCAGCGTGTTCGACGGCGTACGGCACGAGGGATCGGTCACCGTCGCGCCCGGCGCGGTCACGGTCATCGCCCCCACCCCCTAGGGAGACCTCCATGAAACGCGTCCTGACCACGCTCCTGTTAGTGCTCGCGTCCCTGACCGTCACGCACCCCGCCCAGGCGGGCGTGCTGCGGATCAGGGGCGCGGACGTCTCCAGCCTCGCCAAGTCGGAGGCGTACGGCGGCCTCTACCGCGACGCCCGCGGCCGCGCGGGCGACGCGCTGCGCATCCTGTCGGACGCCGGGCTCAACTACATCCGGCTGAAAGTCTGGGTGAACCCGGCCGACGGCTACAACACCAAGGCGCGGATCCTCCCGATCGCCAAGCGGGCCAAGGCTCGGGGCATGAAGCTGCTGGTGGACTTCCACTACTCCGACACGTGGGCGGACCCGGGCAAGCAGTTCAAGCCCGCCGCGTGGGAGTCGCTCCCGCTCGACCGGCTCGCGCAGGCCGTGTACGACCACACGTACGACGTGCTCGCCGCCCTGCGCCGCCAGGGCACCACGGCGGACATGGTGCAGGTGGGCAACGAGATCAACGGCGGCCTGCTCTGGCCGGACGGCTCCAACTCCGACTGGCCGAGCACCGCCCGCCTGCTGAACGCCGGGTACGACGCGGTCAAGCGGGTCTCGCGCGCGACCGAGGTCGTGCTGCACCTGGCGAACGGGGGCGACAACGGGCTGTACCGGTGGTGGTTCGACAACGCCGCCGCGCACGGCATCCGGTACGACGTGATCGGGCTGTCGTACTACCCGTACTGGCACGGAACCCTGGAGACGTTCCAGGCCAACCTCAACGACGTGGCCACCCGGTACGGGCGGCCGGTGGTCGTGGTGGAGACGGCGTACCCGTTCACGACGGAGGACGACGACGGCTGGCCGAACATCATCGTCTCGGCGGAGCCGTACCCCGGCTATCCGGCGACCCCGCAGGGGCAGGCCGCGATGCTGGCCAAGGTCGCCGACATCGTCCGGCAGGTCCCGGACGGGCTGGGTCTCGGCCTGTTCGCCTGGGAGGCGACCTGGACCGGCGTCAAGGGCAACGGCTGGGACCCGGCGGACCCGGCGTCGGGCAACGGCTGGGAGAACCAGGCCTTGTTCGACTACGCCGACCGCGCCCTGCCCGCCCTGCGCGCCCTCGGCCACTCCTGACCTCCCGCCCGCGCCCGTCCCCCCTCCCCCTCCCCCGGAGCCACCGAACCACCGGACCCTGAACCACCGGCCCCCAGACCCGAACCACCGGACCCCGGACCGCCAGACTGGCCCTGACACGGAATCCTGACCGGCATTTACCGAAATTGCGGAAATCCGGCTTTCCGCGACACTATGATCGCGTTACGCCACCTCCGCACCACGGTGCGTACCCGAAGGAGCCGCCCATGGCCGACCCCTGGCCGGAGCGCGCGCCGCGCGGAATCGACACCTCCAGGCCCAACGTCTCGCGTGTCTACGACTTCATGCTCGGCGGCAAGGACAACTACGAGGCCGACCGGCAGATGGCGCTGCGGGCGCTGGAGCTCGCCCCGGACGCGCCCGAGGCGGCGCGGGCGAACCGGGAGTTCCTGGGGCGGGTGGTCAGGTTCCTGGCGGCGCGGGCGGGCCTGCGCCAGTTCCTGGACCTCGGCTCCGGGCTGCCCACGCGGGACAACGTCCACGAGATCGCCCAGTCGGCCGCCCCCGGCAGCCGGGTCGTCTACGTGGACCACGACCCGATCGTGCTCGTCCACGGCCGCGCGCTGCTGGCCGTGAACGAGGCGACCACGGTCGTCGAGGCCGACGTCAGGGACCCGGACGCGGTCCTCGACGACCCGGAGACCAGGCGCCTCATCGACTTCGGCGAGCCGGTCGGGCTGCTGATGTTCGGCGTCCTGCACCACCTGGCCGACCACGAGGACCCGGCCGGGATCGCCGCCCGCCTGATGGCCCGCCTCCCGGCCGGCAGCCACCTGGCCGTCTCCCACTTCTACGACCCGGGCCCGGCGCACCCCGAGGCGTCCGCGCAGGGGTACGCCGCCGAGAAGCTGTTCAACGAGACCCTGGGCACCGGCCGGTGGCGCACCCGCGAGGAGATCCTGGCCTGCTTCGACGGCCTGGAGCTGCTGGAGCCCGGGCTCGTGCCGCTACCGGAATGGCGGCCGGACCCCGGCGACCTCGCCCGGCCCGGCCTGTCCGGTCAGACCCTGGCAGGCGCCGTCGCGCGCAAGCCCCAGTGAGGGGTCAGAGCGCGCCCGCGTACACCCAGCGGCCCTCGAACCGGACGAACCTGCTGTTCTCCTCCAGCTCCCCCGGAGTGCCGCGTTCGACGTAATGGGCGCGGAAGCGCACCGTGCCCTCGGTGTGGACGACGCTGCCGCCGGTCGTCTCCAGCACCTCCAGCCGTACCCAGCGCGTCTTCCTGTCCAGGTCGAGCCGGGCGGGACGGGCGGACGGATGCCAGGTGCGCAGCAGGTAGGCGGCGTCGCCCATGCCGAACGCGCTGTATCGGGACCGCATGAGCTGCTCGGCGGTGGCGGCCGCCGCCTCGCCCCGGTGGAGCCTGCCGCAGCAGTCCTGGTAGGAGGCGGGCAGGCCGCACGGACATGTACGAGGCATGACCCCTATTGTGCCGCGCGCAGCCGCCACGCCTGCTCAGCCGGTGAGATATGACCGGAGGACGGAGATGTCAGAAGAGGTCCAGCCTCTCGTGTCACATTCCCTGACCACCGCGGAACCGGCCGCCAGAACCGACCCCCGCAGCACCTCAAGGGAGATCGCGCCCTCCCACTCGGCCACAGCCGGACGGCTCCTGCGCAGGCTGGCGTGGCATTCGCCGCCCCGCAGACGGAGGCCGGCCTCCCAAGGTCCGTCCATGAAAGCGAGCTCGGCCGTCGACTCCCCCGGCTTGCCGGTGGTCAGGGCCGACAGCCACCATCCCAGGATGACGACGGGGAAGTCCGTCCAGCCGACCTCGGGAAACCCTTCCCCGTCGCCTTCCAGCCAGATGGGACCCACGATGGATCCCGACCGGAGCCGTTCCATGGCCGAGGGCTTCACGACGGCCCTCAGTTCTCGGATCATCATTGTGCCGGGACCGGCAGCCGCGCCGTGAGCTCGGTCAGCGTGGGGCCGAGCGGGGCGTCCAGGGTGAGCGAGGCGTCGGCGTCGCCGCCGGTCTCCCCCTGGTTGACGATGGCGATGGGGATGCCGAGCGAGGCGGCCTTGGTGACGAACCGCAGCCCCGACCTGACCGTCAACGACGACCCCAGCACCAGCAGCAGCCGCGCGCCCCCCACCAGGGCGAAGCACTCGTCCACGCGCGGTCGGGGGACGTTCTCGCCGAAGAACACCACGTCCGGCTTGAGCACCCCGCCGCACGCCGCGCAGCCGACCACCTGGAACCCGGCGACCTGCGCGTCGGTGAGCACTGCGTCGCCGTCGGGGTTGATCCGGGCGGCGGCGGCCTCCCATTCCGGATTGGCCGCCCGCAGCCGCCGTTCCAGCTCGGCGCGGGGCGTGCGCTCGCGGCACGACAGGCACACCACCCGGTCGAGCCCGCCGTGCAGCTCGATCACCCGCCGCGCCCCGGCGGCCTGGTGCAGGCCGTCGACGTTCTGGGTGACGATGCCGGCGAGCAGCCCGCGCCGCTCCAGCTCGGCCACGGCCCGGTGGCCGGCGTTGGGCCGGGCCTGGCCGATCTGCCGCCAGCCGACGTGGCTGCGCGCCCAGTATCGCTGCCGCGCCTGCGCGCTGCCGACGAAGCGCTGGTACGTCATCGGCTCCGCGCGCCGGGCCCGGCCGGTCGGCCCCCGGTAGTCGGGGATGCCGGACTCGGTCGACAGGCCCGCTCCGCTGAGCACCGCCACGCCTCCGCCCGCGACCAGCTCGGCCAGTCGTGTCACTGTCACAACTCCCATGGTGCCCGATCTCCGCGACCGCCCGTCCCCCGACCCTGAACCAGGGGGACGGGCGTCTCCCGGTCGCGCTAGCCGCCCGCGCGTTCCCCGGCCCCGTCGATCCGCTCGGCGATCCGCTCGGCGCTCCACAGCCGCCGCATCTCCGGGCAGCTCTCCAGCAGCTCGCCGAGCCGCCCGCGCCCGGCGACCCGGCCGCGATCGAGCACGACGATCTGGTCGGCGCGTTCGAGCGCGGCCTGCCGGTGGGAGACGACCAGCAGGGTGCCGTGGCCGGCGATCCGCTCCCACAGCAGCCGCTCGGTCTCGACGTCGAGCGCGGACGACAGGTCGTCCACGACCAGCAGGTCCGGGTCGCGGACGAGGGCGCGGGCGGCGGTGGCCCGCTGCACCTGCCCGCCGGACAGCCGCACCCCGCGCGGCCCCACCACCGTGTCGAGCCCGTCGGGCATCGCGGCCAGGTCCGGCTCGAACGCGGCCAGCTCCAGCGCCCGCCCGATCTCGGCGTCGGTCGCGGGCCGGCCGAGGAGCAGGTTCTCGCGCAGGGTCTCGGAGAACAGCCTCGGGACCTGGCTCGCGTACGCCACCCGGCCGGGGACGAGGAACGTGCCCGGGTCGCCGACGGGCACGCCGTTCCACGAGATCGTGCCCTCCTCCAGCGGCAGCAGGCCGAGCAGGGCGCGTACCAGGGTGGTCTTGCCCGCGCCGACCGCGCCCGTGACGACCGTGAACGAGCCGCGCTCGACGCGCAGGTCGATCCCCCGCAGCCCGCCCGCGCTCAGCCCGCGGACCTCCAGCACCCGGAGCGGGGCCGGGTGCGGGGGCACGGCCGCGACGGCCGGCGGGTCGCGGCGCAGCCAGACGTCGGCGCCGCGCGACAGGTCGTCGGCGCTCTCGTGCGGCGCCATCAGCCGGGTGAGCCGGTCAGTGGCGACCGCCGCCTGCGGCAGGCGGTAGAGGACGGTGCCGATCGACCGGGGAAGGGCCGTCAGCCAGCCAACGTAGCTGGTGAACAGCGCCAGGTCGCCCACCGTGAACTCGCCGCCGCGCATCGCGGGGGCGGCCAGGAGCAGGACGAGCCCGATGCTGAGTTCGACGGTCGCGCCGGTCGTGGCGTCCAGCAGGTCGGTGGCCAGGCGGTCCTTGACGGCGGCCGCGCGCCGCCGCCGGTTGTGCTCGCGCAGCCGCTCCAGCGCCGCCTCCTCGGCTCCGGCGGTCTTGATCGCGAGCACGCCGCCGAAGATCTCGCCCACGTACGCCGTGACGGCCGCGCCGAGCGTCCTGGCCCGCTGGTGCAGCCGCCCGATGGTCTGCCGCATGAGCCTGCTGAGCACGCCGATCGCGACCATCGGCAGCACCAGCGCCAGCGTGACGACCGGATCGACGGACGCCATGATCGCCAGCGCGGCGGCGGCGAAGAGCGCCGTCCCGGCCAGGCTGACGCTCTCGTCGGTGAAGTCGACCGCGTCGGCCACGTCGTCCCGCAGGCGGGCGACGGACTCGCCGGGCGAGTGCGGCAGCCGGGCCGCGGCGGGGCCGCGGGCGGTCAGGAGGGAGCGCAGGGTGTTGGCCCGCAGCAGGGTGGCCGCCGCGGCCCACCAGTAGACCCCGTACGTCCACGCGATGACGATCATCAGGCCCCGGGCGACCTCCACGCCCACGAACGCCGCGCACAACCACAGCGCCCAGCCCGGGTCGCCGCCCAGCCCGTCGAAGATCCGCTGCAGGACCAGCCCGCTCGCCAGCGGGATCACGTGGACGGGCAGCCAGAGCAGCGCGCCGATGAGGTACCGGCGGAAGTCGAACGTGGCCAGCCGGGTGGCCACCAGCATGACCGGCTTCACCGGCTCACCCCCGCCAGGTCGAGCAGGCGCCCGAACCTGCTGCCGGGGTCGGCGGCGAGGTCGGCGCGGCGGCCGTACTCGACGATCTTGCCGTGGTCGAGCACGGCGATCTTGTCCACGCGTGACAGCGAGGACAGGCGGTGCGCGATGATCACGCCGGTCCGGCCGGCGAGCAGGCGGTCGATGCTCTGCTCGATGCGGCGTTCGGTGGCGGGGTCGAGCCTGCTGGACGCCTCGTCGAGCACGACGAGCCCGGGGTCGGCCAGGAAGGCGCGGGCGAACGCGATGAGCTGCGCCTCCCCCGCCGACACCGCGCGCAGCTCGGTGTCGAGCCCGTCGGGCAGTCCGGCCAGCCAGTCGCCCAGCCCGACGCCGTGGAGGACCTCCCGCAGCCGCCCGTCCCCCGGGGACGGCCGGAAGAGCGTCAGGTTGTCGCGCAGGCTCGCCGCGAAGAGCTGCACGTCCTGCGTGACCACGCCGATCCGCGTCCGCAGGGACGCCTGGCCGGCCTCGCGCAGGTCCAGCCCGCCGACCCGGACGGCGCCCTCGGTCGGGTCGTACAGGCGCAGCGCCAGGCGGGCGAGCGTGGTCTTGCCGCTGCCGGTGCGCCCCACCAGGCCGAGCGTCTCGCCGGGGGCCAGCGTGAGGGTGACGCCCGACAGCACCTGCTCGTCGTCGCCGGGGTAGGCGAAGCCGACGCCCTCCAGGCGCAGGCCGAGCGGGCCGGTCGCGGGCAGGCTCCGGGTGCCCTCGGGCAGCGTGGGCCGCTCGGCCAGCAGGTCCGCGATGCGGGTCAGGCCGGCCAGCGCCGCCTGGTACTGCCGGATCTGGTCGATGAGCCGCTCGAACGGCGTCCGTACCATCAGCGTGTACTGGAAGATCAGCACGGCGGTGCCGACCGTGAGCGTCCCCGACCGCAGCGCCCAGGCGGCGAGCCCGAGCATGATCGCGGTGCCCGCGGCGAACGCCACCGACGTGCCCGCCAGCAGCGTGGTCCCGATGCGCGCGTCCCTGACCTCGGCGCGGTAGAGGGCGGCGCTGACCTGGTGGAATCGGCGTACGGTGTGCTCGCCCGCGCCGTTGGCCCGCAGGTCCTCGGCGCCGGCCAGCCGCTCCTCCAGCATGCCGAACAGCCGCGCGCTGGCCGCGCGTGACCGGGCGGCGGCCGGCACGGCCAGCCGCTGGGCGCGCGCCATGCCCCACCCGATGAGCAGGCAGTAGGCCAGCAGCGCGCAGCCGATGCGCCAGTCGACGCCGAACACGATGACGACCACCCCGGCCAGGAGCAGCGCGCTGGCCACGACGTCCATGAGGAACGCGACGACGAAGTCGGCCACGGCCACGACGTCGCCGTCCACGCGTTCGATCATCTCGCCGGGCGTGTGCCGGCCGTGGAAGGCCAGGTCGAGGCCGAGTGCGTGCCGGGCGAGGCGCTCGCGCAGGCGGTTGGTGCCGTCCCAGGCCAGGCGGCCGGCCAGCCACGCGGCGACCAGCCGGGCGGCCTGGCCGGCGACGGCCAGCGCCAGGTAGGCGACGGCGATCAGGGTCAGGTGCCTGATGCTCGCGCCGCCGATCGCGTCGTCCACGAAGCGGCGGGTGATCTGCGGCGCCGCCAGCGGCAGCGCGGTGGTGGCGGCGATGGCCGCGACGAGCGCGGCGCTCTGGCGGGGTCCTGGGCGCAGCAGCCGCAGGACGGAGGTGCTATGCGGGGAAATCCCCTGGTCGAATGATCTCGATGACAAACGTCATGCCCTTTGGATAGGAGGTCTCGTTGCTCTGGCGGGACACGAACGTCGTCCTCATCGCCGGCCTCCTTGATCCGATGGGCGCGCTCCACGGAGTACAGCAGCCCCGCACGCGCCGGGGCAACCGAATTACTCGCTCCGCCTCAGCACCCCGGCCCGCGCCAGCCCGGCGGTCAGCCGCCCGGGCGGCAGCCCGGGAAGCCGCTCCAGCCACTCCTTGATCATGCGGGTGACCTCGTAGGCCCGCATCGTGCCGGGCGCGTCGAACTCCACCCACCTGACCAGGTCGTCCCCCGCCCCTGGCGGGAAGCGCACGCTCTGCCCGGCCCACTCCGAGCGGATCGCCATCCGGTACGGCCGCAGCCCGGCCAGCCGGACCCCGCCGGCCCCCGCCGCCAGCAGCTCGACGGACTCCCCCGCGGCGCCCGCGGCCACGCCGGGCGCGCCCAGCACCAGCTCGCACGTCACCGGCACGCCCGGCGGGATCGCGGCCAGCAGCCGCCGCAGGTCCACGGTCCACCCGTTCAGGCCGGTCACGGCGGCCAGGAAGTCGATCCGCGTCACGGCGATCGTCAGGCCGCGGCAGCGGGCCAGGACGTCGCCGGGGAAGGCGGCCACCCGCTCGGCGTCCAGCCATCCGGCCCACGGCCCGCCCGCGGGAGGGCGGAACGCCCCGGTCACCCAGCGCACCTGCTTCCCCGGCCGGGTGTCCGAGGCGTCCCGCGACCGTGCCCCTCCAACGGGCCCGGCGTCCGTGTCCTTCCCCTTGCCGGCGCGCCACGGGGGGCGGATCACCCGTTCGGGCGACCACGCCGAGAACGCGGCCCCGGCCAGCTCCGGCACGCGCCGCAGCGCCGCGCCGTGCTCGGCCACGAGCCGCCCGCACAGCGTCACCCGCTCCGCCCCCAGCGCTCCCACCAGCGCGAACGCCGCGGGAAGCCGCCGGGCGGCGTCCAGCGCGACGTGGGCCCGCCGCCCGCCGGCGACCTGCGCGGCCAGCTCGACCTCGGGCCGGAACACCTCGCACCGCCCGGCCGCGCCGAGCACGTCCCTGCTGCTCTGCATGCTGCCCTCGGCCAGCTCCAGGTCGCCGATGCTGAGCCGGACCGCGGGGTCGGCCGCCAGCCGCAGCGCCGTGCCCACCGCCCTGAGGCGGGCGTCGTCGAACGCCTGCCGTTCCAGGACGGCCGCCGCCGCCCGTTCGAGCAGCGCCGCGAGCGGCCCGCCGTCGAGCCGTTCGGCGGCGGCCCGCAGCCGGGACGGGTCGGCCAGGCGTTCGACGACGTGGTCGTTGAGGTCGAGCACCTCGGCTCCGGGAGGCGGCACGACCTCGGTGGTGAAGTCGGTCAGCGGCGGGACGACGAGCAGCTCCATCAGCGTCGCTCCCCCTGCCACGGGTACGGGTGCGCCGCCCGCGCGCCCGGGGCCACCGGGCCGGCCACCCGCGAGCACGAATCCGCGCGCACGTCCGCCGGCCCCGGGTAGCGGGCGACGGCCCGCGAGCGCGCCGCAGGGGAGCAGATGTCGGCCGCCTCCGAGGTCGGCCACGGCGCCGGGGAGCAGGTGTCGGCCGCATCCGGTGTCGGCCGGGGCGCCGGGGAGCAGGTGTCGGTCGTATCCGGTGCCGGCCGGGGCGCCGGGCGGCCGCCGGCCGGGCGCAGGTAGACGCAGCGCAGCTCGGCGGCGAACCGGAGCCCGCCGTCGCGCAGCCAGCACTCCTCCGGCCCCGGCAGGGTCTCCGTCAGCGTGAGCCGCTCGGCCGTGGCCGCCAGCCGAGCCAGCCCCTCGACGAGCGCGGGCGAGCGGGTGTCCACGTGGATCGGCCGGCGTTCGCGGGCGGAGGCGGCGAAGAACGTCACGGGCAGGTCGTGCGTCTCCCGCAGCCGCGCCATCGCGACCAGCAGCTCGCGGTCCCCGGCCGCCTGCCCGAGCGCGTCGAACGACGCCCGGCCCACGCGCCAGGCGCGCCGCGAGATGACCACGTTGTCCCAGGTCAGCCGGGGCACCCGGGACAGGTGCCGCAGGTCCGGCCGGCGCACCCTGGGCAGGGCGAGCGCCGTGTGCAGCGCGGTGTCGTCGTGCTCGCCGTTGTGCAGCAGCAGCGGCCCGTCCACCCCCTTGGCCCGCAGGACGGCCCGGCGCCCGTCGCTGTGCACGTACAGCTCGTCGAGCCCGATCCGGCGCCGCCCGCCGTCGGCCGTCACGCCGCCCAGCTCCAGCACCGGCCCGGGGAACTCCAGCGGCGGCCGGCCGGTGGCGCGGCGCGAGATGACGTTGAGCGCGGTGTGGCCGCCGAGCGCCCGCTCGATCGCCGCGTCCCGCTCGGCGACGAGCGCGGCGCCGTCGGGGTGGAACTGCAGGGCCCACGGCGTCAGCAGCGCGACGTCGTGGAGGTCGCCGAGGACCAGCGGGGTCAGCCCCGGCTCGTACGCCTCCAGCGACGGCGCGGCCACCATGACGTCGGCCGAGCAGAGGACAGGCGCGGCCGGCGGCTCGGGGTCGTCCAGCAGGCCCGCGAGGTCGACGGTGGCGGCGCCGGGCGGGGCGGCGCGCACGATCGCGGCGATCCGCTCGGCGAGGCGGTCGCCGTAGCGGATCTCCAGGTCGCCGGTCGCCCCCAGCACCTCGGCCAGCCCGAACGTGCCCGTGCCGAGCCGGGCGGCGAGCAGCCGGTTGGTGCGCCGCCTGGTCAGCTCGGCGTCGGCGGCGAGCAGGTCGAGCACCTGGGGCACGCGGCCTTCCAGGTCGGCCGCCAGCCCCGCGCCGACGGTCACCCGGAGCGTGCCGGCCGCCGCCTCGTGCACGGCCACGCGGTCGTCGCCGGGCCGGTCGTCGTGCGCCCGCCCGCCGCCGGCCAGCGTCTCGATCCGCCGCTGCAGGGCCAGCTTCACGTCGGGAGAGGCGGCGGGATACTGGGCGAGCAGCTCGGTGATCTCCCGCACACGCCGCCCCACCGGCAGATCGCCACCCGGGCGGTGGGCATCCGAGCGGGGGGCGTCCGAGCGGTGGGCATCCGAGCGGGCGGCGTCGGGGCGGGCGGCGCCGGGGCGGTGGGCATCCGGGCGGTGGGTGTCAGGGTGGGCGGAGTCCTGGTGGGGGGTTTCGGCGGGGAGGCGTTCGCGGAGCCGGGAGAGCGGGTCCGCGGCCGTGGCCGGCGGGCAGAGGTCGTGGGTGAGCAGCCCGCGGCGCACCGCCACCGCCAGGGCCGCGGCGGCCTGCTCCAACGCCGTCCCCGACTCGGCGGCGATCTCGGCCAGCGTCCGGCTCCCGTCGCACAGCGCGAGGAACGGCGCCGCGTCGGGCACGGCGTCCGGCACCGCGCCCGTCCAGGTCCGGCGGCGCGGCACCAGCCCCGCCACGAGCGCGGGGTCGGCCAGGACGCGCTGCTGGAGCGACTCGCCCACCCAGTCGGCCGGGTACGCGACCCGCCGCGGGTGCACCCGGTGGCCCGACCACGTGTGGCCGCAGGCCGCCGCGGGCTCGACGCGGCCGTGGTCGAGCGGCCCGAAGCTGCACGTGGCGCAGAGCCCCTGCAGGACCGAGCCGACCAGGCGCCGCAGCCGGCCGCCCTTGGCGGCGCCGCGCCGCAGGTCGCGGTAGAGGCCGGGCGCCGAGCGCACGAGGGCGTCGAGGAAGCGCTCGTCGGCCGCGATCCCGGCCACGGCCGCGCGGGCGAGCGCCGCGTCGGCGGCCGTCGTGCCCGCCAGGGCGAGCCGGGCGTCCTCCAGCGACCCGGTCACCTCGTTCCAGGCGGCGAGCCAGCCGGCGGGCGCGGGCGTGTCGCCCGGGAGCGGGCGCAGGTCGCGCAGGCGGCTGCGCAGGCCACGCGGCAGCCGCCCGCCGCCCGTCCCGCGTGCGAGACGGTCCCCGCCTGGGGGTCGGGCGTCCCCGCGTGCGGGACGGGCGTCCCCGCCTGCGGCGCTGCGGACCGGGCGGGGGTCCTCGGTGCGGCGGGCCGGGGCCTCGGCGAGCAGGTCGAGCGCCCGCCGCTCCAGCCGGACGACCTCGGCGGCCGCCGCCGCGGCCCGCGGGTAGGCCAGGGATCGGACGAGCTCCCAGGCGAAGCCCGCGCTCCGGACGGTCACGGCCGGCAGCAAAGTCCAGTCCTGCTCGCTCACACGGGCCACCCCTTCTCGCACGGAATTGGCCTCAGCACGCCTTAACTCAAAATGCTTACAAGATCATCTTTGCTTGTCAATGAGACCGCCGATGAGAAATCAACGGGCCGCCCATAATGAATCCACCGTCCGCACCTGAAAATCCCGCCATAAGGTGCGGAGTCGTTTACTTCTGGTTTTCGTCCCCTTATCTTCCCAGTACAGGGGGCCAAGCCGGGTGCGACAGCACGAATTCGGCTGCTTTCTTCCAGACGTTCGAAAAAACCATCGTTACGCCGTTCCACGACGGGGGATGAAGGACTCGTGACGGATGGCGGGCGGCGCGAAGGGCCGAATCTCTCGACACCGGCGTTCGTCGCCGGGCTCGTCGTCATCACCGCGATGGTGGCCGCGCTCGACACCCTCTCGGGCGCGGCGGTGCGGCTGTTCCCGCTGCTGATCTTCCTCCCGGCGATCGTGGCCGGGCTGGGCACCGTGCGGCAGACGGTCGTCGCGTCGGCGTGGGTGGTCCTGGCGGCGCTGGGGATCACCACGTACCTGGGCGGCAAGCTGAACGACAACCTGCTGGCCGCCGGGTTCACGGCCGTGTTCGGCGCGCTGAGCGTCTTCGGCTGCGCCTACCGGGTGCGGCGCGAGGAGGAGGTGCACCGGCTGCGCTCGGCGGCGGCCGCCCTCCAGCAGCTGATCGTGCGCCCGCTGCCGCTGCGCACCGCCGACGTCGTCATCGACGGCCTCTACCAGCCGGTGGAGGAGGACACGATGGTGGGCGGCGACATGTACGAGGTCGCCGTCTCCCACCACGGCACCCGGGTGCTCATCGCCGACGTGCAGGGCAAGGGCCTGCCCGCCATCGGGACCGCGCTGGCCGTGCTGGGCTCGTTCCGGGAGGCGGCCTACCGGGAGGAGACGCTGGCCGGGGTCGTCGAGGCCATGGAGAACGCCGTGGCCAGGCAGAACACCTTCGCCGCCACCACCGGAGAGCCCGAGCGCCTGGTCACCGCCCTGGTGCTGGACATCGGCCGGGGGCTGGACGTCGAGGCGGTCAACTGCGGGCACATCGCCCCGTACATGATCCACCGCGGCGACGCCCGGCAGGTGAACCTCGGGGAGCCGTCCGTGCCGCTCGGCGTGGGCACGCTCGCCCCCGGGCCGCGCGGGGGCGCGCGGTTCGCGTTCCCGCCCGGCGCGGCGCTGGTGCTGTGCACCGACGGCGTCACCGAGGCCCGCGACCCCCGCGGCGCCTTCTACCCGCTGGAGGAGCGGCTGGAGGGCTGGGCCGGCGACCCTCCCGATCGGCTCGCCCAGGTGCTCGGCGAAGACCTCCGCGCGTTCACCAGGACCGCGCCGCGCGACGACATCGCGATCCTCACGCTGCGCCGGTCCGAGTCCTGACCTGCCGCGAGCCGGCTCGCGCCGGTCATGAACCGGTCGCTCCACCCACGCGTACCTACACACATCGGACATGTCCATGGAGGTGTCGTGGAGCTCAGCCTCTTGCGGGCACAGGCTCACAGCCCGTCGTATTTCTCGTTGATGCGTGCCTCGTCAGGGGAGCGCGCACCGGTTGACTTCTGCATCCCGTGCAATCCATATTTCCCGACCCCGGAGATCTTCGAGCATCTCGGGAGAAACCTGGAGACGATTCTCAAGTTCTATCCGAGCGACGCGGGCACGATCACCGCGGAGCTCTGCGCCACGCTCGGGCTCCACCCGAAGACGGTCGCCATGGGCAACGGCTCGACCGAGTTGATCACCTGGATCGATCACCTGCTGGTGCGCGAGAGCCTCGCGGTGCCCATCCCGACCTTCGGGCGCTGGACCGACCAGCCGCTGGAGACGGGCAAGCGGGTGGACATGTACCCGCTGCTGGAGAGCCGCAACTTCGCCCTCGACGTGCAGGACTACGTCTCGTTCATCCGCATGCGCGGCTCCCGGGTCGCGGTGATCTGCAACCCGAACAACCCCGACGGCGGCTACCTGCCCAAGCACGACGTGCTGCAGCTGCTGGACGAGCTCATCGACCTCGACCTGGTGATCGTGGACGAGTCGTTCGGCGACTTCGTGGACTGCGAGCCGGACGCCGGGCTGGCGGCGGAGGCCGCGGTCCGGCCGAACGTGATCGTGCTGCGCAGCCTGGGCAAGAACTTCGGCCTGCACGGCATCCGGTTCGGTTACATGGTCGCCAACCCGGCGCTGGCCGGGCGGGTGCGCGACGCGCTGCCCAAGTGGAACCTCAACTCGTTCGCCGAGGTCATCGTGTTCATGATGCGGCAGTTCATGGGCGAGTACCAGAACAGCCTGAGGCTGGTGGGCCAGGACAGGCGGGCCATGTTCCAGCAGCTCGGCACCATGCCGGGGCTGTCGGTGTTCGCGTCGCAGGGCAACTTCCTGCTGATCAAGCTGCCGCCCGGCTACGACGGGGTGGGGCTGCGCGACCACCTGCTCTCCGAGCACGGCGTCTATGTGCGCGAGTGCGGCAACAAGCTGGGCACGACCAGCCAGTTCATCCGCCTGGTCGTACGGCCGCAGGACGACGTGCGGCGGCTGCTCATCGGCATGACGCAGTACCTGTACTCCGGCAGCCTGCACGAGATCCCCGTCATCGGGGTGCACCACCGGCACGTGAACCCGCTGTCTGCCTGAGATGCCGCCGGCCTGAGATGCCGCCGGCCTGAGATTCCGCCCGGGCCCCCGGCAGCGCTCCGCAGGGGGTCCGGGCGGGCCCTGCTTACTCTCAGGGCTCACTCTCAGGGCTACTGCCGGTGGAGCCGGTAGCGCTTGGGCAGCTTGAACCCGCGCTCGGCCATGATCTGCCGCAGCCGGTCGGGGTAGTCGGTGATGATGCCGTCCACGCCGTCGTCGATGAGCTTGTTCAGCGTCGGCCCGTCGTCGATCGTCCACGGGATCACCTCGATGCCGAGGGCGTGGGCCTGGTCGACCATGTCCTTGGTGACGTACGCCTGGTAGCCGGGGTCGGTCACCTTGCCGTTCTGCGGGAACCCGTGCACCGGCGAGAACGCGTCCGCCCCGAACGACTTGACCGCCTTGAGCGGGTCGCCGCCGAAGTCGTCGATGTCGATGCCGCCCAGCCAGGGCGAGGCGCCCGGCTGTCCGGTCTGCAGGAAGTCGCGGTTGGTGAGCGCGACGAGCGGCAGCCGCGGCTCCAGCTCGCGCATCCGCATCAGGGCGCCCCAGTCGAAGCTCTGGATGGTGACCTGCCGCAGCATCCCGGCGCGCCGGATCTCCCGCAGCGTCACCTGCACGAACTGCTCCCTGGGCGCGGTCTCGCTCGGCGCCCCGGCCTCCACCTTGGTCTCGACGTTGAGCTTCACGCCCCACGCCCGGTACCGGCGTACGAGGTCGAACACCTCACGCAGCGTCGCCATGGGCGCCCCGGGCACCGCCCGCTGCCCCGGGAACTCGGCCAGCGTCCGCGACCCGCAGTCCATGGTCCTGACCTGCTGGAGGGTGAGGGTGTTGACGTACTTGCCGACGTACGGGAACTCGGGGTCCCCGGGCACGGCGGGCGCCGTGTCCTGGCACTTCCTGTCGCTGATCCGCCTGTCGTGCGTGACGACCGCCTGGCCGTCCTCGGTGATCTGCACGTCGAGCTCCAGCGTGCTGACGCCGAGCTCCAGCGCGTTCGCGAACGCGGGCAGGGTGCTCTCCACCACGAGCCCGAGCCCGCCCCGGTGGGCCTGGAGGTCGAACGCGGGCCGCCCGTCGGCGAGCGCCGCCTCGGGCGCGGCCGTCACCGTCACCGCCGCGGCCGCGAGGACCGCGAGCCATCTCTTCGTATTCACACGCGACAAGATCTGGCACGAGGGGGACGGCGGGGCGTACACGAGATGAGCGCGGGACGAAGCCTTCGCGATCAGGCGCCCTGCCCCTGGCGACGGTTAACCTGCCGACGCGTGGGCCCGAACAGCCTACACTGATCCGTATGCATACTCCCGATTGATCTGGCGTCGCACGCCCAATCCTCCGTTTCCTAGCTCGGGAGTGTTCCGCCAACATGATCATCGCCAGTGACATTGAGCTGCGCGCGGGCGCGCGGCTGCTTATCGAAAAAGCTTCGTTCCGGGTCAACCCGGGCGACAAGATAGGGCTCGTCGGGCGCAACGGCGCCGGCAAGACCACCCTCACCAAGGTGCTGGCGGGCGAGGGCCTGCCCGCCGCCGGCACCGTCACCACCAGCGGCAGCGTCGGCTACCTCCCCCAGGACCCGCGCACCGGCGACCTGGAGGTGCTCGCCCGCGACCGGATCCTGTCCGCGCGAGGTCTCGACGAGGTCCTGCGCAAGCTCCGCGAGGCCGAGCTCGGCATGTCCTCCGCCGACGACCGCACCCGGGAGAAGGCCGTCAGGAAGTACGGCAGGCTCGAGGACCAGATGCACGTGCTGGGCGGCTACGCGGCCGAGTCGGAGGCCGCGTCCATCGCCTCCAGCCTCGGGCTGCCCGATCGCGTGCTGTCGCAGCCGTTGCAAACGCTTTCCGGCGGTCAGCGCAGGCGCGTGGAATTGGCACGCATTCTTTTCAGCGGGGCGGAAACTCTCCTTCTCGACGAGCCGACAAACCACCTAGATGCCGACTCAATCGGGTGGCTTCGTGATTTTTTGCGTTCGCATCAAGGCGGCTTGGTGATCATCAGCCACGACGTCGGTCTTCTTGAAGCGACGGTCAACAAGGTCCTGCACCTGGACGCCAACCGCTCGGTGATCGATCACTACAACGTCGGCTGGAAGGCCTACCTCGCCCAGCGCGAGACCGACGAGAAGCGCAGGAAGCGCGAGCGCGCCAACGCCGAGAAACAGGCAGGTGCGCTGCTCGCGCAGGCCGACAAGATGCGCGCCAAGGCCACCAAGGCCAAGGCCGCGCAGGACATGATGCGGCGTGCGCACCGGTTGCTGTCGGGCACCGAGGAAGAGCGTAAAAGCGACAAAGTGGCGCGGTTGCGCTTCCCCGAGCCGCAGCCGTGCGGGCGCACCCCCCTCACGGCCGAGGGGCTGTCCAAGTCGTACGGCTCGCTGGAGGTCTTCACCGACGTCAGCGTGGCCATCGACCGAGGTCACAGGGTCGTCATCCTCGGCCTGAACGGCGCCGGCAAGACCACGCTGCTGCGCCTGCTCGGCGGCATCGAGACCCCCGACACGGGCGAGATCCGGCCCGGCCACGGCCTCAAGATCGGCTACTACGCCCAGGAGCACGAGACCCTCGACCCCGGCCGCACCCTGCTGGAGAACATGCAGTCGGCCGGGGGCCAGTTCACCGACACCGAGTTGCGCAAGGTGCTCGGCTCGTTCCTGTTCACGGGCGACGACGTCGACAAGCCCGCGGGGGTGCTGTCCGGTGGCGAGAAGACCCGGCTGGCGCTGGCGATCCTGGTGCTGTCGAGCGCCAACGTCCTCCTTCTCGACGAGCCCACGAACAACCTCGATCCGGTCAGCCGCGAGCAGGTTCTCAATGCGCTGAGGTCCTATTCAGGAGCAATCGTCCTAGTCACACATGACGAGGGTGCCGTTGACGCCCTGTCACCGGATAGGGTGATCTTGCTACCGGACGGAACTGAAGACGCATGGAGCGACGAATTTTCCGATCTTGTGGCACTTGCCTGATCTTAATTTGAGTGGGTACGGATCTTTTCCCGTGGAGTAGGTAGCCGATCCCGCTGAAATGACTGATCATGGCGGAGTAACGCTGCGGAAGTCCGGCACTACAGGAGGTACTCGTGGCCGAGACACTGAAGAAGGGCACCCGGGTCACCGGGGCCGACCGGGAAAAACTGGCCGGCGATCTCAAGAAGCGCTACGCCGCGGGCGAGAGCATCCGCGCCCTGGCCGCTTCGACCGGTCGGTCTTACGGGTTCATCCACCGCATCCTGAGCGAGTCCGGTGTGACTCTGCGCGGGCGCGGCGGGGCGACCCGAGGCAAGTCCAAGCGCTGACGGCCGCCTCGGAACGTGCGACCGCAGCCGCCCGTCCCTAGTCAGCCATACCGTCGCGCCCGGGCCAGAATCATATTCTGTAAGCTCGGGCGCGACGGTCAGCACACTGGGCGCGCACTCCTTGCGCGACCAGGACTGGAGGGAGCGGGCGATGGCGGAAGCGCAGGCGCGACAGCGCGGGGGGAATGCGGACGAGGTCTCCGTCACGGCGGAGCACGGAGTTCGCCTCGAGGTGGACGGTGAGATAGCGACGATCACGCTGGACCGGCCGGAAAAGCGGAACGCGCAGACGTTCGCGACATGGTCGGCGCTGGCTCGGATCGGCGAGAGCCTGCCCGAGCAGGTGCGCGTAGTCGTCGTGAAAGGTGAGGGACCGTCCTTCTCGGCAGGGATCGACCTGCGGATGTTCACACCTGAGGGGGTGCCCGGACAGGGCTCGTTCAGCTCGGCGGCCAAGAGCGACGACGCAACCTTCGAGCAGCGCATCAGCCAGGCACAGGCGGGGTTCCTGTGGCTGCGCCGCCCGGAGATCGTTTCCATCGCCGCAGTGCAGGGGCACGCGATCGGCGCGGGGTTCCAGCTCGCGCTCTCCTGCGACCTGCGGATCGTGGCCGATGATGTTTCCTTCTGCATGAAAGAGCCCGCACTGGGCCTGGTGCCCGACCTGACGGGGACCAAGCCCCTGGTCGAGCTGGTGGGCCTGGCCAAGGCGATCGACATCTGCCTGACTGCCAGGACCGTGCACGCGGACGAGGCCATGCGCATCGGCCTCGCGGAGAAAGTGGTCGCTCGGGGCGACCTGGATCAAGCCGTACGAGACAAGGTCGCGCAGCTGCTGGCCGTCAACCGGGACGCGGCGATCGCGACGAAGCGACTCCTCCAGGGGGCGCAGGGCCGCTCCCTGGAGGAGCAGTGTGCAGCCGAGGGGCTCGAACAGGCGGCCCGCATCAAGGCCCTCTTCGGCTGACCCGTCGGACGGCCGCTCGCCACCGCCGTCGCATCCGTCCCTTCGCGGGATGAGAGTCCCCGCGGGGGCGGAAGCGCGGGGCCGTGGCGGGCTCGGGCTCTCAGGCGGAGGAGCGGGCCGCGGGGCTGCCGGGCGGGGAACGTTGCGCGGCCGGGGCGCAGGGCCGTGGTCATTCGCCTCGGGCGGCCGCCCGCCACCACCGTCGCGGCAAGAGGCGCGAGAGCGGATGCTCGCCACCGCCGCCCCATCCGGGCGCACCCGCACCCTCATGTTCCCCAAAGGACGGACGTGACGACGGCGGCGAGCAGGCGGCCGACGCCGAAGTCGCGGTGGCCGGCGTGCCGAGGTGCGGTGCCCGCGAAGCCGCGTGCTTCCCGGCCCCCCGCGGCGGCGGCTGGCGAGCGTCCCGGACGCGCGGGCTGGCGAGCGTCCCGGACGCGCGGGCGGGCGAGCGCCCCGGACGGGCTGGCGAGCGCCCCCGACGGGCGGGTGAGCGGTAGGTTGGAAAGGCGGCGCCGGTGGGGTTTCGCGGTGAGCGGACGGGGGAATCGCCGGGCGCGGTGGCGGTGCTCTCTCCCGTGGAGGAGGAGGGATCCCCCGAATGGCGATGATGGGAGGGGGCTTCGGCCCCAACGTTATGGCGTCCCTGCGGCGCGACGGCTCGGTGACCAAGCAGCGGCTGCGGCCCGGCACCGTGCGGCGCATCGTGCGCTATGCCAGCCCGTACCGGACGCACATTGCCGCGTTCCTGCTGCTCGTCGTGGCGGGCGCGGTCATCGTGATCGCCAACCCGCTGCTGATGAAGGCGATCATCGACGACGGCATCCTGGCCAGGCGGCCGGGCGTCGTGGTCGGGCTGGCGGTGACGATCGGCGCGCTGGCGCTGGTGGACGCCGGGCTGACGCTGGTGCAGCGGTGGTTCTCGGCGCGCATCGGCGAAGGGCTGATCTACGACCTGCGCACCGAGGTGTTCGACCACGTGCAGCGCATGCCGGTGGCGTTCTTCATGCGGGCCCAGACCGGCGCGCTGGTCAGCAGGCTCAACACCGACGTGATCGGCGCGCAGCGGGCGCTGACGAGCACGCTGTCGTCCGTGGTCTCCAACGTGGTCAGCCTGATCCTGGTGCTGGGCGCGATGCTGGCGCTGTCGTGGCAGGTGACGCTGGTCGCGCTGGTGCTGCTGCCGATCTTCATCGTGCCCGCCAAGTTCGTCGGGCGGCGCATGTCGGCGCTGACGCGCGAGCAGATGCAGCTCGACGCCGAGATGAGCTCCGTGACCACCGAGCGGTTCAACGTGGCGGGCGCCATGGTGGCCAAGCTCTACGGCCGCCCGGAGGACGACGCGGAGGTGTTCGGCCGCAGGGCCGCCCGGGTGCGCGACGTTGGCGTGACGGTCGGCATGTACGGCACCGTCTTCCGGGTCGCGCTCGGGCTCGTCGCCGCGCTGGCCACCGCCCTGGTGTACGGCATCGGCGGCGTGCTGGCCGTCTCCGGCGTCTTCGAGCTCGGCACGCTGGTGGCCCTGGCCGCCCTCCTGATGCGCCTGTACGGCCCCCTCACGTCCCTGTCGAACGTGCACATCGACGTGATGACCGCGCTGGTGAGCTTCGACCGCGTCTTCGAGATCCTCGACCTCAAGCCCATGGTGGCCGAGCGGCCCGGCGCCCAGCCGATCCCCGGCGGGCCGGTCACGATCGAGTTCGACGACGTGCGCTTCCGCTACCCGGCCGCCGAGGAGGTCTCGCTGGCCTCGCTGGAGTCGGTCGCCAGGCAGGACAGCGGCCCGTCCTACCCCGTGCTCAAGGGCATCTCGTTCACGGCCGCGCCGGGCCGGCTGGTGGCCCTGGTCGGCCACTCGGGCGCGGGCAAGACGACCATCACGTCACTGGTGTCCCGCCTGTACGACGTCAACGAGGGCGCGGTCCGCATCAACGGGCTCGACGTGCGCGACGCCACCCTCGACTCCCTGCGCGACACCGTCGGAGTGGTCATGCAGGACGCTCATCTCTTCCATGACACGATCGGGGCCAACCTCCGTTATGCCAGGCCGGAGGCGAGCGACGAGGAGATCTGGGACGCTCTCAGGGCCGCGCAGATCGGCGAGCTCGTGGAGGGCCTGCCCGACCAGCTCGACACCGTCGTGGGCGACCGCGGCTACCGGCTGTCGGGCGGCGAGAAGCAGCGCCTCGCGCTGGCCCGGCTGCTGCTCAAGGCGCCGCGCGTGGTCGTGCTCGACGAGGCCACCGCCCACCTCGACTCGGAGTCCGAGGCGGCCGTGCAGGTGGCGCTGAAGACGGCGCTGGAGGGCCGCACCTCGCTGGTGATCGCGCACCGGCTCTCGACGATCAGGGAGGCCGACGAGATCCTGGTGATCCACGAGGGCCGCATCGCCGAGCGGGGCCGCCACGAGGAGCTGCTGGAGCGCGGCGGGCTCTACGCCGAGCTCTACCGCACCCAGTTCACCTCTTCAGGTAGCCCAGGCGCATGAGCTCCTCCCTGGCCACCTTCTCCACCAGCTCCAGATCGGGTCCCCGGAGCTTGGCGCGCCAGGCGCCGACCTTGGGGACACCGGTGTCGTACAGGACGACCTTGGACACCCGCGTCTCCACGAACTCCGCGAGCGTGGCGACCGACGGCGCCGGCTTGTGGATCAGGTCCTCGTAGCGCAGCGTCAGGAGCTGGTCCTCCGGCAGCGTCCTGCGCAGCTCGGCGCTCATGCGCACGGCGCTGCGCCAGCGCAGGGCGCTCTTGCCCGCCGCCGGCATGCCCTTCCACCGATCGAGGTGCTCGTCCTTGTTGACGCCGAGGAACGGGTTGGGGAACTCGGTCTGCTCCGACAGCATGACCGGCTTGAACCAGGCCAGGCACGCGGGGTCGTCGAGCATGCCGGCCACCACGTCCCTGCCGTCGCGGATGAGCTGCACGAACCGCGCGTCGGGGAACGCCTGGAGCAGCACGGGGGCGCTGTAGAGCAGGTCGGGGCTGCCGTCGCCGAACCTGGTGATGTCGCCGGCCGAGACGCAGGGACCGGTCCCCGTGACGCCGCCCGCCTCGCGGCACGACTGGGCGCACTGGCCGCACGACCGGGGCAGCACCTGCCACGACTCGGCGAGCGCGTCGCGCATGACGCGTACGGCGCCGGAGGTCTGGCCGATGGACGGCTTGCGGGCGAAGGCGTAGACCACGTGCGCCACATTCGCGCGGCCCATGGTCACATGGAAGCCGGGGGATCGTTTCAGGGCGCGGGCCAGCAGGTCCGTACCGGAATGCGGCGCTCCGATCAGGAAGACCGGCCGGCGGACCTTGATGCCGTTGACCACGAGGATGTGGGGCGGAAGTCGCATACGAGAGGTAAGTGTGGCACCGTTTGCCACGTGTACGAGCCAAACGAGGAGTTGATCCATGCGACCCGGTGACACCGTCGCGGTCGTCTCGCCGTCGGGGCCGCCCAACGCGGTGCTGCTCAGACGCGGCGTGGAGCGGCTGGAGGGCCTCGGGCTCAAGGTGGTGGTGGGCGCGCACGCGCTCGACCGTCAGCCGCTCGACTACCTGGCGGGCGACGACGCCGCCCGGGCCGCCGACCTGCAGTCCGCCTGGTGCGACCCGGCCGTCTCGGCGGTGTTCTGCTGCCGCGGCGGGTACGGCGCCGGCCGGCTCCTCGACCTGCTCGACTGGGACGCCATGCGGGCGGCCGGTCCCAAGGTCCTGCTGGGGTCGAGCGACATCACGGCGCTGCACAACGCGTTCGCCGTCGAGCTGGGCGTGCCCACGCTGCACGGGCCGATGGCGGCCTGCGACGTGCTGGCGGCCGAGGAGGGGCCCGAGCCGCGCACGTGGGAGAGCCTGCGGGCGGCGCTGTTCGGGGCGCCCCAGACCGTCCGGGGCGAGCGGGTGCTGGTGCCGGGGCGGGCCGAGGGCGTGCTCGCCGGGGGCAACCTGTCGCTGCTGGCCTCGATGTGCGGGACCCGGTGGCAGCCGTCGTTCGCGGGCAGGCTCGCGTTCCTGGAGGACATCGGGGAGGAGCCGTACCGGATCGACCGCATGCTCACCCAGCTCCTGCAGGCGGGGGCGTTCGACGGGGTGCGCGGGATCGCGCTCGGCTCGTGGGTCGACTGCGGTGACCCGTACGCGGTGCTCGAGGACCGGCTCGGCCGGCTCGGAGTGCCCGTCCTGGCGGGGCTGCCGGTGGGGCACGGGTCGCCGCAGATGAGCGTGTGGCTGGGGAGACTTGGGGTTATCGATACCGAATCGTGCTCGCTAGCGGGCATCGTCAGTGATGAGGGGCAGGCAAGGTAGGAGGGACGAATCCGACAGAAGGGGACACGGCGCGTGAGCTTGTTCAAGCGTGACCGCCGGCCCTCGCGCCGGCCGGTCGAGGATGTCGACCTGGACTCGCTGCTCTCGCTCGTCGCGGAATCCCTCGGATACTCCTTCGAGTTCGCCAGGGACGGCGGCTCCGTGACGCTCAGGGGCGACATGGAGCTGGTCGTCAGGCTCACCGGGTTGCGCCGCGAGGCGGGCCGCCGGGCCAGGGAGGACTGGCCCATGCTGGTCTCCGAGCACCTCGCGCACGCCGTGGCCACCGCGGGCGAGCGGCTGGACGTGTGCGACCTGAAGCAGGCCCGCCCGCTGCTGCGCACCCGCGTGGACGCGGTGGACGCGGTGCCCGACCTGACCCGCGTGGTGGGCCGCCACCTCAACGCCGACCTGGTGGAGCTGCTGTTCGCGGGCTCCCGGCCCGTGCGGCCGGAGCAGGCCGGGTGCTGGCCCGTGGCCACCGCGAAGGCGCTCGACCTGGCCGTCTCCAACATCCGCCGCGAGGAGCGGCTGGAGGTGGAGACGATCCTGCTGTCCGGCACGCCGGTGACGCGGCTGACCGCCATGACCCCGGCGGCCGCCACGCATCTGCGGTGGCTGGGCGACTACCTCCCCGTGCCCTCCGACGGGGTGCTCGTGGTGCTGCCCGACCCGTACACGCTGCTCGTGCACCCGGTGGACGGGATCGGCGTCGTACGCGCCATCGAGCGGCTGCGGGTGCACGCGGCGCGCACGGACGGGCTGAGCTCGCAGGTCTACTGGTGGCACGAGGGACGGCTGACGCACATCAGGGCCGACATCGTCACCCAGGAGGGGCAGACCAGGCTCGTGGTGGCGCCGCCGCCGGAGTTCGCCCGCGTCCTGGCCCGCCTGGCCGTCTGAGCGGCCTGGGGCGGGCGCCAGGAGCGCGGATCGGTCAGGGCCTGCTCACGTAGTCCCGCAGGTGGATCGCGGTGAGCGAGGTGCCGTCGGCGACCAGCTCGCCGGGGGTGCCGGAGAAGACGACCTGGCCGCCGTCGTGACCGGCGCCGGGCCCGAGGTCGATGATCCAGTCGGCGTGCGCCATGACGGCCTGGTGGTGCTCGATCACGATGACCGTGTTGCCGTCCTCCACCAGGCGGTCGAGCAGGGCCAGGAGCTGGTCCACGTCCGCCAGGTGCAGCCCGGTGGTGGGCTCGTCCAGCACGTACGTGGTGCCGGTCTTGGCCATGTTGATGGCCAGCTTGAGCCGCTGCCGCTCGCCGCCCGACAGCGTGGTGAGCGGCTGGCCCAGACCCACGTAGCCGAGCCCGACGGCCACCAGGCGGTCGAGGATGGTGCGGGCCTGCCGCTCGGTCAGGAAGTCGCGGGCCTCGGCCACCGGCATGTCGAGCACCTCGCCGATGTTCTTGCCGCGCAGCGTGTACGTCAGCACCTCCGGCGTGAACCGCCGGCCCTCGCACTCCTCGCACACCGACGCCACGCCGGCCATCATGGCCAGGTCGGTGTAGATCAGGCCGATGCCCTTGCAGGCGGGGCAGGCGCCCTCGGAGTTGGCGCTGAACAGGCCGGGCTTGACGCCGTTGGCCTTGGCGAACGCGGCGCGGACCGGGTCGAGCAGGCCGGTGTAGGTGGCCGGGTTGCTCCGGCGCGAGCCGCGGATCGGCGACTGGTCGGCCACCACCACGCCCTCGCGCCCGGCGATGTAGCCGTGGATGAGAGAGCTCTTGCCCGACCCGGCCACGCCGGTGACCACGGTCAGCACGCCGAGCGGGACCTCCACGCTCACGTCCTTGAGGTTGTGCAGCGTGGCGCCCGTGATCGACAGGTGGCCGGTCGGCTTGCGGACGTCGTCGCGCAGGCGCACCCGGTGGTCGAGGTAGCGGCCGGTCAGGGTGCCGGAGGCGCGCAGCCCGTCGAGGTCGCCGGCGTAGCACAGGCTCCCGCCCGCGGTGCCCGCGCCGGGGCCGAGGTCCACCACGTGGTCGGCGATGGCGATCGTCTCCGGCTTGTGCTCGACGACGAGCACCGTGTTGCCCTTGTCGCGGAGCTGGAGCAGCAGGTTGTTCATGCGCTGGATGTCGTGCGGGTGCAGCCCGGCCGTGGGCTCGTCGAAGACGTACGTGACGTCGGTCAGGCTGGAGTTGAGGTGGCGCACCATCTTGACCCGCTGCGCCTCGCCGCCGGACAGCGTGGACGACTCGCGGTCGAGGCTCAGGTAGCCCAGGCCGATCTCGACGAGGGACTCCAGCGTCGAGCGCAGCCCGTCCAGCACCGGGCCGACGGCGGGGTTGTCGATGCCGCGGACGAAGTCGGCCAGGTCATTGATCTGCATGGCCGCGCACTCGGCGATGTTGCGGCCGGCGATCCGGGCGGACCGGGCGGCCTCGTTGAGCCGGGAGCCGCCGCAGGACGGGCAGAGGGTGAGCTTGAGCGCCCGGTCGGCGAACGCCCGCGCCGCGGGCTGCATCGACTCGCGGTCCTTGCCCAGGTAGGTCCGCCTGACCTTGCTGGCCAGGCCCTCGTAGGTGAAGTTGTTGGTGCCGTACTTGAGCTTGGTGGGGGGCTTGTACAGGAAGTCCTCCCACTGCTCGGGGGTGAAGTCCTTCAGCTTGACGGCCGGGTCGAACAGCCCGGAGCCCGCCATGACCTGCCACTGCCAGCTGTCCACCGGGAATCCGGGGACCTTGATCGCCCCTTCGTTGAGCGACAGCTCGCGGTCGACCAGGGCGTCGACGTCGATGGTGGACGCCTTGCCCAGGCCCTCGCACTCGGGGCACATGCCCTCGGCCAGGTTGAAGCTGAAGGCGCCGGCCCCGCCGACGTGGGGCTCGCCGATGCGGCTGAACATGATCCGCAGCATCGTGTGCGCGTCGGTGGCCGTGCCCACGGTGGAGCGGGCGTTGGCGCCCATGCGCTCCTGGTCCACGATGATGGCCGCGCTCAGGTTGTGCAGCGCGTCCACGTCGGGGCGGGCCAGGCTGGGCATGAACGACTGGATGAACGAGGTGTACGTCTCGTCGATCAGCCGGCGCGACTCCGCGGCGATCGTGTCGAAGACGAGCGACGACTTGCCCGAACCGGACACCCCGGTGAAGACGGTGAGGCGGCGCTTGGGGAGGTCGAGGGAGACGCCCTTGAGATTGTTCTCCCGCGCGCCGCGGACCTGGATGAGGTCGTGGCTGTCGGCGGCGGTGTGATCGCGGTGAGCGGCGCTGGCCTGGCGGCTGGAAACCACGGAACCCTTCCATCTTCGGACTTGTTGCCATAGGGGAAAGCCGGGACAGCGTACAGCGCCGCCCCGACATTTCCGGGTTCCGTACAGCGTACCGTACGTCATACGGTACGGTTATGACTCCTTCAGATACGCTCCGATCAGGGCGAGGTTGTGGATGGCGGCCAGGCCGTACTGGGCGGCGCCGTTGGTGCTGACGAAGGCCGCCTCGTGGACCGGGGACAGCACCCGCGGCCCGTCCACCAGGGTCAGGCGCCAGTCCTTCTCCCGCTGCATCGGGTTGCTGTTGAGCTGGTCCCCCTCGTCCAGGAAGAACTTGCGCCACGCCCAGGCGGCCAGGCCGGCGTCGCCCGTGCGCGCGGCCGCGTACGCCGTGAGCCTGCTGTGCGCCTGGATCAGCGAGATCCCGCTCAGCCGCTCCCCCACCTCCGCCTCCTGCTGCTCGGGCGGCGCCAGGTAGAGGCGGCAGTACTGCAGCCACGCCTGCTCGAACCCGGGCACGTCCAGGCCGAGCCCGATCAGCTCGGCGCACATCTCCGGCAGGCCGAACAGCGACGACAGGTGCGAGACGGAGATCTTGTCCGGGGAGGTGTCGAACCGCCCGGTCGCGAGGTCCAGCCGGGCCTCGCCGGTCAGGAAGCCGTTCGGCAGCGCGCCGATGTCGGCCATCGTGCCCAGCAACCGGTCCCTGGCCCGCTCGTCGCCGTAACGCTCCCACCGGGTCAGCCACGCGGCGGCGAGCGATCCCCAGTCGGTGCCGAGGCCGACCGACAGCGCCGACGGGTCCGGCGTGTAGACGTCCTCGCGCACCTTGCGCTGGGGGTCGATGACGGTGAACGTCTCCTCGGGGACGCTCAGCTCGTCCATCAGGTCGCCCGTGCGCTCGTCGGCGGTCAGGTAGTAGTAGAAGCGGCGGTAGGCGGCGTTGGAGATGCGCAGCTGCTTGCAGCTGCACCCCCAGTGCTGCACGTTGTGCCTGCTGCCCAGGCCCTTCCAGCGGCCCGCGTGGTAGACGTCGACCTCGCCGGTGTGGCGGGTCATCGACTCGGCGAAGCGGAAGACGTCCGGCCGGCCCGTGCGCAGGTACTGCAGCCACAGCCACAGGTCGGGCGAGAGCTCGGAGTTGTCCCAGGCGTAGCCGCCCACGTCGTAGCGCCAGGTGTGGCGGTCCGGGTCGTAGGTGTGCATGACGTCGCCGTAGTCCCAGAACCCGTACCACCTGCGCTGCTCGCGCTCGCGCACGTACAGGTCGAACAGGAAGTCCAGCCGGTCCTCGATCTCGGCGTGGGCGGGCGTCGAGCGGTCGGGCAGCTCCCAGACGCCGAACACGCCCGCCTCGCGCATCCGCTCGGGGGACACCGCCAGCAGCCCCGGCTGGTTCATCGCGATCGCGTGCCGGGACAGGTCCTGCGCGGACGGCGTGGCCTCGTAGGCGCGCAGGGTCAGCTCGTGCGTGCGCGCCACGCCGTGGGCGTCGCCGAAGCCGGGCTCGTAGTCCTCGTAGGTGATCTCCAGGCCCTCGAGCTGCTCGGTGAAGGTGTCCTGGCCCATGCCGTCGTGGTAGAAGCGCAGGTCCATGGCGGGCGCGGACGGCGACCACAGCCAGGCGGTCACGGTGGCCAGGTCGGTGGCCGCGTTCCTGACGTCGAGGCGGGTGGGGTGCAGGCGCCAGAAGTCGCGCAGCCCGAAGCCGAGGCCGCCGCCGGCGCCGCCGACGTAGCCGTAGCCGGCCGAGCGGGTGCCGGAGGGGATCGTCACCCAGGAGTGGCCCTCGGCGGTGCGCTTGCGCAGCGTGAAGCCGTCGGCGGAGCCCTGGTCGAGGGTGTAGTCGTTCCAGGTGGGGATGAGGTGCAGCCGGGTGGCGACCTCGGGGGCGATCTCGCCGACCGGCCGGCCCTCGACCTGCGCCCGCCGTACGGACTCGCCGGGGTCGCGGCGCAGGCCGGTCAGCCCGCGCACGGCCTCGGTGAGGAAGCCGCCGCTGCCGGCCAGGCGTACGTGCCGGTCGTGCGGCTCGTCCCGCATGACCACGTCGGCGCTCAGCCCGAGCCCGGCCAGGAAGTCACGCTCGGGGTCGCCGTCCCAGACGAACGTGTGCATGATCCGCACCTGCTCGGCGCCCGCGTGGAAGTACAAGCGCACGGTGAACGGCAGCCAGTCGCCGTGCCGGCCCTCCAGCCGGACGACCGCGCGCACGGGCCCGTCCTGCTCGACCGTGACCGTCTCGACCTGCCCCGTGGCCCGTTCGCGGGCCACGGGGCCGCCGTCGTCGGGCGTGGGCTCGCTCTGGCGGAGGCTGACCAGGCGCACGTCCCTGGCGATCTCGCGGCTCCCGCGCGAGATCGAGCGGGCCAGCGTGCCGCCGGACTCCTCGATCGTCCAGGTGACCACGCCGGTGCTCACGGTCAGCACGCCGTCCCGGCGGGCGACGGTGACGGGGGTGCCCACCACGGTGCCCACCATGGTGCCCGCCGCGGCGGGCTCGCGTCCGGCCTCGATCCGGTACGACATCGCCGCGGGCCGCGCGCCGATCGCGTGCGCCGACCACTTGACCGAGCCGTCGGGCCAGGTGGCGGTCACCCAGCTCTGCACGGGCACCTCGCGGCCCTCCGGATCGGCCAGCGCGAACGGCGCATCCCGCTCGACCGCGCCGCGCGGCCACGGAACCCCCCAGGTCACCCCCTGCTCGCCCGGTCGGTCCAGCCAGCGAAGTGCCGTCATCAAATCTCCTTCAGTCGCGTGGCGACGATCGCGGCCACCTCGTCGGCGCCGCGGAAGCTGAAGTGGGTGTCGTCGGCCACCCCGTCGGGGTAGAGGGGATGCTCCCCCGGCCCGAAGTGCGTGAACAGGGCCTTGGAGCCGTCGGGGCCGAGCCGCTCGTACAGCTCGGTCGTGGCGGCGGTCAGGTCGATCAGCGGCACGCCCGCGGCCCCGGCCAGCGCCCGCACCCGGTCGGGGTAGTCGCCGTGCGTGGGCACCAGCCGCTCCCCCTCGAACCTGCGCCGCTGCACCGGCGTGCACAACACCGCCGCCGCCCCCGCCCCGCGCGCCTCCTCGACGAAGGCGCGCAGGTTGTCCTGGTACGGGATCGCGGGATCCTTCTGGTCGTTGTGCCCGAACTGGATCACGACCACGTCACCGGGCGCGACCTCGCGCAGCAGCGCCGCCCACAGCCCTTCGGCCCGGTGACTGGCCGTGGTGGCGCCGCCCTTGGCGAAGTTACGCACGGGCTCGCCCGCGTACGCGCCGAGCTGCGCCCCCCACCCGGACATGGGCGCCTCCCAGGCCGGGCACGAGGCGACCGTCGAGTCACCGGCCAGGAGGATGGCACGGGTCACTCCTTGACGCCCCCGATCAGGACGCCCTTGGCGAAGTGCTTCTGCAGGAACGGATAGAAGAACAGGATCGGCAGCGTCGCGATGACCACGACCGCGAACTTCAGGCCCTCGACGGGGAAGAAGGCCGACTCCAGG
The DNA here is from genome assembly GCF_014204795.1 of Nonomuraea jabiensis. GTDB lineage: Bacteria > Actinomycetota > Actinomycetes > Streptosporangiales > Streptosporangiaceae > Nonomuraea > Nonomuraea jabiensis. The sequence continues at coordinate 11,505,046 of NZ_JACHMB010000001.1, forward strand.
GCTCCGATGGCGTTGGCCGCGTCGGGGCTCGTGAGCTGCCGCACCAGCACCTGCAGCGTCCACTTCTGGTTGTCGTTGATGTACAGCAGCGGGGACATGTAGTCGTTCCAGATGCCCACGGCGTAGAACAGCGAAAACGTCGCGATGATCGGCTTGGAGAGGGGTAGGACGATCTTGAAGAAGACGCCGATCTCCGAGCAGCCGTCGATGCGCGCCGCCTCCTCCAGCGCCTGCGGCAGTTCCTGGAAGAACGACTTCACGATGATGAGGTAGAACGGGTTGATCGCCAACGGCAGGATCAGCGCCCAATAGCTGTTCAGCAGTCCCAGGTCACGCACCACCAGGTAGGTCGGGACGATGCCGCCGCCGAAGACCAGCGTGAAGATGACCATGTTCAGCACCAGGGCCCGCCCCGGCATGTACCGCTTGGCCAGCGGGTAGGCCATGGTGAACGTCAGCATCACCTGCACCACCGTGCCCACCGCGGTCACGATGATCGTGGTGATCAGTGCCCGCAGCATCGTGTCGTTGGCGAAGATGTACTCGTAGGTGCTGGTGACGAACTTCTCCGGCCACAGGAAGAACGGCCGCGCCGAGATCTCCCCTTCAGTGGCGAACGACCCCGCGAGGACGTAGAACAGCGGCAGAACCGTGATCAGCGCCAGGGCGCCGAGCAGGATGACGTTGGCCGCGTCGAAAATCCGGCTGCCGAGTGTGTTGTTGTGCTTGATCGACATGATCCCCCGCTCCCTAGAACAGTCCCCGCTGGCCCATGCGCTTGGCCAGCCAGTTCGAGCCGAAGATCAGGACCACGCCCGCCACGCCCTTGAACAGCCCCACTGCGGTGGCGTAGCTGTAGCCACCCTGCGTGACGCCGACGTAGTAGACGAAGGTGTCGAACACGTCCGCGACCGAGCGGTTGAGCGAGTTGGTGAGCAGCCAGATCTGCTCGAAGCTCTGGTCGAGCAGGTTCCCGGAGGTGAGGATCGCCATGACCACGATCGTCGGGCGGATGGCGGGCAGCGTGACGTGCCAGAACTGCCGGAAGCGTCCGGCACCGTCCATGCGGGCCGCCTCGTACAACTGCGGGTCCACACCGGCCAGCGCGGCCAGATAGATGATCGTCCCCCAGCCGGACGTCTTCCACAGCAGCTGCAGGATGACCAGCGGCCGGAACCATTCCGACTGAGCCAGGTAGTCGACCTTGGGGCCGCCACCGGTGAGGTCGTGTATCCATCCCGCGACCACGCCGAAGTCCACCGAGAACAGGATGTACGTCAGCGAGAAGACGATCGTCCAGGACAGGAAGTGCGGGATGTAGATCAGTGACTGGACGTAGCGCTTGTAGACGTTGAGCCGCAGCTCGTTCAGCAGCAGCGCGATGACGATCGGCGCCGGGAAGACGAAGATCGCCGTCAGCAACGCGAGGAAGAGCGTGTTGAACAGCAGACGCCCGAAGTCGGGCCCCGTGAAGAGCTCCTCGAAGTGCTTGAAGCCGACCCAGGGGCTGTCGGAGTAGCCGAGGAACGGCACGAAGTCCTGGAAGGCGATGGTCAGGCCATACATCGGCAGGTACTTGAAGACCACGAAGTAGACCAGACCGGGCAGGAGCATCAGATACAGCCAGCGGTAGCGCAACAGCGCCGAACGGGCCGCTGTCCCGCCTCTGCGCCTCTTGCCCTTGGGGGCCGCCTTGGTGACGGGCGGCGCCAAGTCGGTGGCCACAGCGGCCTCCTTTCGCGAGGAGGGGCCCGAGCGTTCCCGGGCCCCTCGGTCGATTCGGCTCAGCCGCCGCTGCCTACCTTGGCGATGCGGTCTTGGAGTTCGGCCAGGATCTGGGTGCCACCGCTGTCGTACCAGCGCTTGATCTCGGCCTTGAACTGATCCTCGGAGATCTCACCCGCCAGGTACTTGATCCGGGCGTCGGTGGGGATCGGGTTGAGCGTGGCGCCCTTCTCGACCGCGGTGGGCGAGATGACCGGCAGCGACGGGTCGTGCACGGCGGTCTCCAGGTCGAGCTTCGCCACCTCGTCGCGGTACTTCATCCACTCCTGTTCGGCCTTGCTCGGGCGCTTCCACTCGTAGGCCTCACCGGCCACGCCGACGCTGGAGGTCATGCCGAGCTGGATGAACGCCTTCTCCACGTCGTTGTTGATGGTCTTCATCGCCGGGTCCTGGTCGTTGATCTTGGCGGCGAAGCCGTCCTCGACCTTGAAGTTACGGCCCTCGATCCCGTTGTTGACCAGGATCGAGCCTTCCTTGGAGGCCAGCTTGTCCAGAACCTTCAGCACTTCGTCGAGCTGCTGCTCGGTCCGGAAGCGCTGCTTGGAGATGGCGACGATGCCGTTGAAGCCGGTGAAGGGAAGGGAGAACTTCTTCCCGTCGGGCCGCTTGAGGTTGCCTGCCATGGCGACCTTCTTGTCGTAGGTCGCCGCGTCCAGTTCCTTGAACTTGTCGTACAGCGAGCCCGCGCGGACGTTGACGTCGATGGTGATGCCGCCCTTGCCCTGGATGAACGGGTCATCCCACTTGGCGGTGTCGAGCGTGGCCCAGTCGGGGTTGGTCAGGCCCTCGTCGATGAACTTCTTGATGTACTTCTGGGCCTCCCAGAACTCGGGGACGTCGAACTCGGGGACGAGCTTGCCGTCCCGCATCCCGTAGTTGTTCGGGGCGCCGAACCAGACGTCGATCGCGTTGTAGGGGCTGGACGCCGCGAAGTTCACGCCGGGCCACTTCGGCAGGATCAGGCCGTAGGTGTCCTTCTTGCCGTTGCCGTCGGGGTCCTTCTCGGTGAACGCCTTGGCGATGTTGTAGAGGTCATCGGTGGTCTCGGGCAGCTTCAGGTCGAGCTTCTCGAGCCAGTCCTTGCGGATCATGATCGCCGAGCGCAGCAGAGGGCGCACACGATAGATGCCGTAGTTCTTGCCGTCGGTCTTGGAGTTGAGCCACGCCTGGTCCGACTTGGGCTTCAGGTTCGGGTACTTGTCGAGCTTGTCGGTCAGGTCCCAGAACGCTCCGGCCTGCGCGGCCTTGACGAACGACGCGCCCTTGTTGTCCTGGATGACCATGACGTCAGGCAGCGCGCTGGAGGCCAGCGTGACGTTGGTCTTCTCGTTGTAGTCGGCGTTGGGCACCCACGTGATGTTGAGCTTCTTGCCGATCAGCTTCTCGACCGCCTGCTGGATCTCTCCCTTGGGATTCGGGGCGGTGCCGAACAGCGGGACCATCATGGTGAGCGTGTTACTGTCTGCTTCACCCCCCTCACTGCCACCTGAGCACGCGGAGGCGGTGAGGACCGCCGATAGCGTTAACACACCGGCGAGGAGCCGGCGACGAGATGCGCTCATGAGTTCCCTTTCGAATGCAGGCGCGCCTCGTTCTCCTGGAAGAAGCGCAGGCAGAGCCAGGTGTTGAGATAGATCCACGCGCCGACGCTGATCAGTGGCGCGAGAACGGGCACCGTCGCGGTCACGTAAGCGATCGCCCAGAGCGCGAACAGCAACAGCACAGTGGAGGCCGGCCGGGTCAATGCGAGGAGCGACGCTTTCGGGATGTAGCCCCAGAGCGGCAACTCGTAGTGCGCGTACAGCGGCCCGATGTACGTCCCGACGGCGGCGAGCACGAGCAGCGCCGCGAATGTCGCTATTCTCAGCGCGCCCGATCCCGGCCCCTGGACGGCGAAGTACAGGTAGTTGCCGACCAGGACGGTGGCCAGCGCCGCCACAGGCAGGACCAGCAGCGAGGCCCGGACGAACTCCCGTCGGTAGACGGTCCAGAATTCGGCCCAGCCATGAAACGATTCATTACGAGCTCGCCGCCGAGCCAGCGTGTACGCGGCGACGGTGGCGGGCCCGAGCCCGCCGATCACGCCTCCAGCGAGCGTGAAGACGATCCACATCAGGTTCAGCTGGACCGCCCAGATGAGCTCTGAGCAGGCAGCTTGAAGCCTGATAGACATGGCGGGATGGTTCATCCGGCACCACCTCTCGTGGCATGTGCACGGATACGGGGGTGGGGTTGTTGCACCGCGATTCCTGCCCCGTTACAAGCCAGTGAACGGCGGTTGGTGCGAAATTAGTGTTGAATCGACTCAAAGTCAATGACGAGACACCCGGAGATTTGCGTACTCTCCGATCAGCGGGGCCATCTGCCGGAACCCGACCTTGCCTCCTGCCAGGGCGGGACCGCCGATCGAGCCGTCGTCCGCCCAGCGGAACGAGACCAAATCGTTGACCGAGAACGTGATCGTCCCGGCCTCGACCTCGAGGCGCATCGCGTACGGGCCCTCGGCGTCCAGTACCGCGGGCAGCGGGTCGGGACCCTGCGCGACCAGGTGGAAGCCGTGGCTTTTGCGCAGGTTGCAGGTGTGCAGGGCGCGCTCGGAGGCCCACATCCGGCGGAAATAGGAGACGTGGTAGGCGTCGATGTCGCCATGGTGGTACTGGTCGTACGGGCCGGTGCGGGGGGCCAGGCCCGGGTCGAACAGGTCCGCGCCGTTCCTGCCGCGGGCGTGGAAGAACATGATGGCCAGGCCGGGCTCCCGGACGGGCCAGAAGTCCCATTCGATCCGCACGTCGGCGGGGAACTCCTCGGGACACCAGAGCACCAGGTTGGCCGCCTGGCCGTCCGAGGGCGGCCTGAGGCTCTCCAGGCGCAGGCGTCCCTGGGGGAACGAGGTGGCGCCGTCCCCCTCCAGGCGGAATCCTGCCAGGTCATCGGGGGTGGCCAGGGGGTTGCTGTAGAGCTCGGTCAAAAGACCTCCTTCAAGGGGTCGCTCGGCTCGCCGGGAACGCGCAGCCGAACGGGGCCGGCGGGCGCGCGGCCTCCGGCTGTGAAACGGTTCATGGACGCGCCGGGGTCAGGCGCGCCGATCGAACGCGCTCGACTCCCGGATCACCAGGTCGGGCTGGAAGATGACCTGCCGGTGCCGATGCTGCTCGGGGTCGGCGACCTCTTCGAGCAGCAGGTCGATGGCCGTACGTCCGAGCAGCTCACGGGGCTGCCGGATCGAGGACAGCGGCACCGCGGCGGCCGCGGCGAAGTCGATGTCGTCGTACCCGATGATGGCCAGATCCTCGGGCACGCGGAGTCCGTGCGTGGCCATCGCCTGTAAGAAACCCAGCGCCATCATGTCGTTCGCGCAGAACGCCGCCGTCGGCCGCTCGTCGGCGGGCAGCGCGGCGACGCGCTCCCCGACGGCCCGGCCCTCCGCGACGGTCAGCGCGGGAGCGGAGGAGGTCAGCAGCTCGACGGCGCCGTCGGCCGCGGCGACGGCGCTGCTGATGCCCGCGTGCCGGTCGGCCACCTGTCTTATGGACGTCGGCCCGCCGACGAACATGATCCGCCGGTGCCCCCGCTCGATCAGGTGGGCGCCGGCGATCTGGCCGCCGAGCCGGTCGTCGACCGCGACCGAGCACTGCAGGCCGGTCGCGGGGCTGTCGACCAGCACCACGGGCGTGCCCCGCACGGCCAGCTCCTCCAGCCAGGGGCTCTCCATCTCCACCGGGGTGATCAGTATGCCCATGACGCGCTGCTGTTCGAGCTGGTCGAGGTGGCGGCGCTCGCGACCGGGGTCGCCGGCGCTGTTGCACAGCACCACCATCGAGTCGTGGTCGTCGGCCACCGACTCGGCGCCCTGGGCCACGTCCACGAAGAACGGGTTGGAGACGTCGAGCACGACGAGGCCGACCGTACGGCTACGGCCCACCCGCAGGTGGCGGGCCACCTCATTGCGGACGAAGCCCAGTTTCTTGATCGCTTCGAAGACGCGTTCGCGTGTGGCGGGGGACACGATCTCGGGGCGGTTGAGCACATTGCTCACCGTGCCCACCGAGACGCGCGCCAGCTGCGCGACCTCCTTGATGTTCCTGGTCGCCATCGATCCTCACGAGGCCGTGCTGCTTGAAATGCATAATCCGCTACTTGGCGGTGGTCCGCTGGACGCGGCCCACCGAAGGTGCTGCGGCGGGCCGCCGTGACGGGTCCACCATGGATGCGCCCTGCCGCTACCTGCGACGATCCGCTGGACGCGGTACGCCGTGGGCGCAGGGACAACGGACGAACCGCCGATGACGGTCCTCCGCGAACTCTCGCATCATAGCGGCATTCAAGATTCTTTTGAATCGTCTCAAACTCTCAAACCGGTCACGGGGCCCCGTGAGGGGACGCCGCCGTCCTCGTATGCGGGCGCGGGGCGCGGGGTCAGGGTGGGTCGATGACGCGGACGCGGGTGGCGCGGAAGGACGCCGGGGTGTCCCGGAGCACCGCCAGCCGGGGATCCGGCACCACCAGGAACGGCTCGGTCTCCAGCGCCAGCAGGGGCGCGAGCCGCCGGTCGGCGCGCAGGGCGTCCATGGCCCGGCGGTCCCCGCCCAGCACCACCCCGTCCAGCTCCCCCAGGTACGGCGTCAGCACCCGTACCGCCGTCTCCACCGCGTCGTCGTACGCCTGCGCCGCCTGGTTGCGCCGCCGCCGCGCGAAGCGCTGCTGCGACCACCCGCCCGCCGCCGTACGCCCCTGCACCAGCCGCGACCCCACCTTGGACGCCACCAGCGACGCCCCGGAGAAGACCCCCGCCGCATAGCCCCCGAGCCGCACCAGGAACACCCCCACCTGCCGCGCGGCCTGGGCGTGCGCGACGAGCCGGGTGACGTGCGGCGGCCCCGGCGGCATCATGGGCGGGAACGGAACGTACAGCTCGGCCAGGGCCCCGTCGTCGGCGAGCAGCCGCACGACCCGTTCGTCACCGGTCGCGGTGAAGGGCCCGTGACGCCCCGCGAACCCGTCGATCCACGGATGCAGCCGCTCCGGCGGCACCGTGACCCACCGGCCGCCACCCCTCGCCGGACGCGCACTCATGCCCCGAAGGCTAACTGCATGAGATTCCCCGCGACCAAGCCGCCACTCCCCGGAGGGAAAACGAAATGTCGGTAAATTCTGCTGGTTGGGCCTTCATCCCCGCTCGCGACTCCACCACGATCTGTACGTGTCCTCCCTGCTCACCAGTCCCATGGTGGATCTCGACACCGGGGCAGTAATCGCCCAGCCGGCCGTCGTCGACTCCACGGGCACGCTCAGGGCGGCTCCCCTGCCCATGGTGCTGGAGCTGCCCGTCAGGGTCGTCCTGGCGGGCGCGGGCGCCCTGGCGCCCCTGCACGAGGCGCTGCGAAGAGCCGGCAGGCATCCCCGCGAGGCGATCCTGCTGCTCACTGGACCGTGCCAGGAACAGGACCGGCCGCTGCTCAAGGTCGGGCTCGACGGCCTGCGCACGATCGGCTACCTGCTCGGCTTCGCCGACGTCGGCACGAGCGGCGCGGCGCTCGACCTGGTCGCCGACACGAGCCCGTACCTGCTGGCCCTCGATCCCGAGACGGTCACCCGCATCCCGGGGGACCACCGCGCGACCGCGGTGGCGCGGTCGGTGGTGACGCTGGCCCGCGGCCTCGGCGCCCACGTGCTCGCCCCCGGCGTCGAACGCGAGCCGCAGGTCGCGGTGGCCCGCGGCCTCGGCGTGCGGCTGGCGCACGGCCCGCTGCTCGCCCCGGGCCCCGACGGCAAGGTACGGGTGCCGCTGCCCGTCACCGACGAGCCGGTCTCCGTCATGCTCGGCCCGCGCGTCCAGGAGCTGCTGATCCCGGCGGTGACGCTGCCCGCGGAGGCCAAGGCGGAGGAGGCGGTCAAGGCGTTCGGGCAGGAGCCGACGATCACCAGCGTGATCCTGGTGGACGAGTTCCAGCGGCCCAAGGGCAGCCTCGACCGCAGCCGGTTCCTGCTGTCGTTCGCGGCCCGGTACGGGCACGCGCTGCACGGCGCGAAGCCGGCGCAGCGGCTGGCCGACCCGCCCCGCACGGTGCCGCGGACGACCCCGGCGATCGCGGCCATGCAGGCGGCGGGCCGGGACTCGGCCCGCGTCTATGACGACCTGGTGGTCACCGACGAGATGAACCGCTGCCTCGGCATCGTCCGCGTCTCCGACCTGATCAGGCAGGTCACCGCGATCAGGAGCTGAACCTCTTGCGTGGCGGGCGGGCTGCCGGGATAGGAAGTAGCCATGCGGGTGGACAGGAGAACCCTGCTCGGGGCGGGGATGCTGGCCGGGCTGACGGCCGCGTGCACGACGACGAAACCTCCGGCGAAGCCGGAGTTCGACCCTGGCGACTGGGCGTCCGTGCGGGCCCAGTTCGCGCTGGACCCGGCCTACGGGCAGTTCGCGGCGTTCGTGCTGGCGCCCGCCCCGGCCCCGGTCCGCGCGGCGATCGCCAGGCACCGTGACGCGCTGGACGCCGACCCCGAGTACACGCCGCCCGGCGCGCAGGCGCCCGACCAGGCGGTACGCGAGGCCGCGGCCCGCTATCTGGGCGGCAGGCCGGAGGAGGTCGCGCTGACCGACAGCACCACGATGGGCCTGGCCCTGCTCTACTCCGGCCTCAGGCTGCGCCCCGGCCAGGACGTGCTGACCACCGAGCACGACTTCCTCGCCACCCATGAGGGGCTGCGGCTGCTGGCCGAGCGCACGGGCGCGAAGGTGCGCAAGGTCAGGCTGTACGACGACCCGGCCCGCGCCGACGCCGGCCGGATGGTGGCGGCGATCAAGGCGGGGCTCGGGCCGCGTACCAGGGTGGTCGCGGTCACCTGGGTGCATTCGAGCACCGGCGTGCGCGTGCCCGTCCGCGCCATCGCCGACATGCTCGCCGAGGCGAACAGGGGCCGCGACGAGCACGACAGGGCGCTGCTGTGCGTGGACGGCGTGCACGGGTTCGGCGCGATGGCCGACGGCGTCGGCGACCTGGGCTGCGACTTCCTGGCCAGCGGCACGCACAAGTGGCTGTTCGGGCCGCGCGGCACCGGCATCGTGTGGGGCAGGGCCTGGGACGCGGTCTCCCCGATCATCGCCAGCTTCAGCGGGGCGTCGTTCCAGGCGTGGCAGGGCGGCTCCACCCCGGGGGCGAGCACGGCGGAGCTGGTCACGCCGGGCGGGTTCAAGGCGTTCGAACACCGGTGGGCGATGCCGCAGGCGTTCGCCTTCATGACGGCGATCGGCAAGGACCGCGTGCGGGGGCGCACGCAGGAGCTGGCCACCAGGCTCAAGGACGGCCTGACCGGGATCCGGCACGTCACGCTGGCCACGCCGCGGGCGCCCGAGCTGTCGGCGGGCCTCGTGTGCTGCTCGATCGAGGGGATGGCGCCGATGGAGGCCGTCGACCGGCTGCACGCCAGCAAGGTGATCGCGAGCGTGACGCCGTACGACCCGCCGCTGCTGCGCTTCGGCACCAGCATCGTGACCACCCCCGAGCAGGTGGACCAGGCGGTCAAGGCGGTGGCCGGGCTCCGCTGAGCGTCAGAGCCAGCCCTGCGCCTTGGCCCGCTGCACCGCCTCGATGCGGTTGCGGGCGTGCGTCTTCTGGATGGCCGAGGACAGGTAGTTGCGTACGGTCCCCTCCGACAGGTGCAGCTTGCCGGCGATGTCGCCGATCGTGGAGCCGTCCACCGCCGCCGCCAGCACGTCCCGCTCCCGCGCCGACAGCGGGTTCGGCCCGGCGCTGAGGGCCGCCGCGGCGAGCCCGGGGTCGATCACCCGCTCCCCCGCGTGCACCCGCCGGATGGCCGCGGCCAGCTCCCTGGCCGGGCTGTCCTTCACCAGGAACGCCGAGGCCCCGGCCTCCATGGCGGTGCGCAGGTAGCCGGGCCGCCCGAACGTGGTCAGGATCATCACCCGGCACCCGGGCACCTGCCGCGTGATGCTCGCGCAGGCTGCCAGGCCGTCCATGCCGGGCATCTCGATGTCCAGCAGCGCGATGTCGGGCCGGACCTCGGCGGCGACGGCGACCGCCTCCTCCCCGTCGGCGGCCTCGCCGGCCACCTCGATGTCGGGCTCCAGGCCCAGCAGGGACGCCAGCGCGCCGCGTACCATGCCCTGGTCCTCCGCCAGCATCACGCGGATCACGCGCACGCCTCCTCGCCGACCGGCACCAGCACCCGCAGGCGGTGGCCGCCGCCCCGCGCGGGGCCCGCCTCCACGGTGCCGCCCGCGCCCGCCACCCGCTCGTTGAGCCCGCTCAGCCCGCTGCCCATCTCGTACGGCCCGCCGCCGCCCGTTCCGTTGTCCATGATCTCCAGGGTGGCGTGTCCGGCGTCGAACGTCACCTTGATCTCGCACCGGGTGGCCCGCGCGTGGCGCACCACGTTGGTGACGCCCTCGCGTACGGACCAGCCGAACAGCCCGTCGAGCAGTTCGGGCAGCGGCGTCCCCGAGACCCGCACCTCGGCCGCCACGCCCGCCGCCCGTAACACGGCCCTGGCGTTGTCGAGCTCCTCGGGCAGGCTGCGCTGGCGGTAGCCGGTGACGGCCTCCCGCACCTCCGTCAGGGCCTTCCTGGCGACGGTCTCGATGTCGGCGATCTCCCTGTGCACCTGCGAAGAGTCCTCGGACAGCCGTCCGGCCAGCTCGCTCTTGAGCACGATCAACGACAGGCTGTGCCCGAGCAGGTCGTGCAGGTCGCGGGCGATGCGCAGCCGCTCCTCCGTGGCCGCCAGCCGGGCCACCTCGTCCTGGGCCAGGCGCAGCTTGACGCTCAGCGCCCTGGTGTTGCGCACGCTGATGAACAGCACGCCGAGCGTCAGCACCTGCAGGCCCAGCACGATGATCGTGTCGGCGTCGTCGTGGTTGACCAGGCCGGCGCCGACGACCACGGCCAGCTGGGCGATCACGGCCATGATGGCCCACGCGGCCGGCAGCGTGAACCCGTACAGCACGACGGTGTAGACCGGCAGGCTCAGCCACGAACCGCCGAAGGCGATGGCGCCCACCACGCCGAGCACGCTGGTCACGGCGAGCAGCGGATAGGACAGGCGGCTGCGATCGAACATGCCCTTGTTGATCAGCACCGTCGCGAGGAAGGACGCGACGAACGCGATGAGCAGCACCGCCGCCCACACCGCCCGGGCGCCCGTCAGGGTGCCGCCCACGATGTCGCTGACGGGGAAGACCAGGTAGACCAGGCCGACGGAGATGCCGAGCAGCCGCCGCTTGCGCGACGGCTTGCCCTCGGCGTCCCCGAAGGTCATCCTCTCGGCGAAGCTCATCGAGACTCCTTGGACGAGGAAACGCGGCGCGACGCCCCGCGTTCCGTTACAGTGCGTGAGGCGGCGATAACCAAGTCGTCTCTCGCACGATCCGCAAGATCCTCGCCGCCGGGCCGGCGGAGCGGTGAAACGCCTGTGGAGCTGGTGTAAGACCTCAAGGAGAGTCGCTCTTTCCGACGGGCGGTCGGCGGTGAAGCAGGAAGATCCGACCCGCGAGGGCCGGGATCCCCCAGCTTCGGCCGTGGGGAGGATGTCAAGACCGTACGGTAGCCCGATGGTAAAGGTAGGCGGCCGCGCCCCCCAGCGCGACCGCCCATCCGGCGATGACCAGCACGTCCGTCATGGGCAGGCCGTGACCGGCGACGAGGCTCTGGCCCAGCCTGGCGTAGTGGAACGACGGGGTGACGTCCGCGACCGTACGCATGGCGTCGCCGAACACCTCGGGCGGGAACCACAGCCCGCCGGCGATCGCCAGCGCGAACATGCAGATCATCGCGGCCGGCTGGGCGGCGTCGGCCGAGAGCACGGAACCGATGGCCAGGCCCAGCGCGACGAACGGCAGCACGCCGAGCCAGAGCGCGAGCAGCAGCTCCGCCCAGGTGCCGAGCGACAGCGACACGTGCTGCTGCACCACGGCGGCCAGGCTCACCAGCACCAGCGAGGGCAGCACGAGCACCATGGTGGCGCCGAGCTTGGTCACGATGATCGCCCAGCTCGGCAGCGGGGTGATCTGGAGCTGGCGCAGCCAGCCGGACTGCCGCTCGGTGGCCCACGGCACGGCCGAGCTCATCATGGACGAGGCCAGCGCCCCGTAGGCGGCCATCGACACCATCAGGATGACGCTGTACTTCACGCCGCCCGCGTCGGTCTGGTTGCCGTAGATGTTGGCGTTGACGAGGTAGAGCAGGACGGGGAAGGCGACCACGAAGATCATGTAGCGCCGGTTGCGCAGCATCCTCAGGGCCTCGGTCTTGGCGTAGTAGAGCATCAGGACTCCCTGGTGAGGGCGAGGAAGGCGGCTTCGAGGTCGGCGCTGGAGAGCTTCAGCTCGCGCACGTCGAGGCTGGTGCCCCGGTAGAGCGCGGCGAGGGTGGCGTCGGTGTCGGAGGTGTGCAGGGTGGCGACGCCGGCGGCGACCTCCACGGCGGTCACCCCGGGCAGCCGGTCGAGCCCGGCCGCGGGCTGGTCGCCGAGGGCGAAGCTGACGGTGTGGCCGCCGGCCCCGGCCTTGATCTCGGCGGCGGTGCCGTCGGCGGCCAGCCGGCCCCTGGCGATGACGATCACCCGGTCGGAGTGCTCGTCGGCCTCCTCCAGGTAGTGGGTGGCGAACAGCACGGTCCTGCCGCCAGAGGCGTAGTCGTGCATGCTGGCCCAGAAGCGCAGTCTCGATTCCACGTCCATGGCCGCGGTCGGCTCGTCGAGCAGCAGGATCCTGGGCGCCCCCGCGATGGCCAGGGCGAACCTGACGCGCTGCGACTGGCCGCCGGACAGCTTGTTCGCCCGCCGGCCCGCGAGGTCGGTGAGGTCGGCCAGCTTGAGGATCTCGTCCAGGGCGAGGGGGTTGGGGTAGAGGCGGCGTACCAGGTCGATGAGCTCTTTGACGGACAGCTCGGGGATGAGCGCGCCGTTCTGGAGCATGGCGCCCATCTGTCCGGCCCTGACGGCCTCGTCGGGGGTGCGGCCGTGCACGGCGACGGTGCCCGCGGTGGGCTTGAGCAGGCCGAGCAGGAGGTTGATGGAGGTGGACTTGCCGGCGCCGTTGGGGCCGAGCAGGGCCACGGTCTTCCCGGGCTCGATGGCCAGGGAGAGGTCGTCGACGGCGAGCACGTCCCCGTAGTGCTTGCTGACGTGGTCGAACACGATGGCGTTCATGAGAAGAACGCTATGGCCGCGCCTTCCGGGCGGTTAGTGCGTTACCTCCGGCGTTGGCCGTGACATTTGTCAGGCCAACGCCGGGGCCGGACGTCACACGCGGCAGGCGTAGATGTCGGTGACCAGGATCGCCCGCGCGCCGATGTCCCAGAGCTGGTCCATCACCCGCTGGTGGCCCTGGCGGCGGACCATGACGCGCACGGCCACCCAGCCCTCGCGGTGCAGCGGGGAGACCGTGGGGCCTTCCATGCCGGGCGTGAGGGCGATGGCGTCCTCGATGCGCTCGGCCCGGATGTCGTAGTCCATCATCACGAAGTCGCGGGCGTGCACGACGCCCTGGAAACGGCGGACGAGCTGCTCGACGGCGGGCGTGTCGGGCGAGCTCTGCTGCTTGATCAGCACCGCCTCCGAGCGCATGATCGGCTCGCCGAAGACCTCCAGGCCGACGTTGCGCAGCGTGGTGCCGGTTTCGACGACGTCGGCCACCGCGTCGGCCACGCCGAGCCGGATGGCGGTCTCGACGGCGCCGTCGAGCTTGATCACGCGGGCGTCGATGCCCTGGTCGGAGAGGTATTTGTCGAGCAGGCCGGCGTAGGAGGTGGCGATGCGGCGGCCGTTGAGGTCCGCGGCGGAGGTCATCGTGCCGGCCGTGGCGGCCAGGCGGAAGGTGGAGCCGCCGAAGCCGAGCGGCATGATCTCCTCGACCGGCGCGCCGGAGTCGACGAGCATGTCACGGCCGGTGATGCCGACGTCGAGCGTGCCTTCGCCGACGTAGACGGCGATGTCGCGGGGTCGCAGGAAGAACAGCTCGCAGTCGTTGGCCTCGTCGACGACGACGAGCTCCTTGCTGTCCCTGCGGGAGCGGTAGCCGGCTTCCTTGAGCATGTTCTGGGCCGCCTCGCTGAGCGAGCCCTTGTTGGGTACTGCCAGACGCAGCATGTTCGGGTCCTCGATCTGTCTCGCTGTTGCTTCTCCAGGGGCTTGGTGGCGGGCGCCGGGCGCCCTAGAGATGCTTGTAGACCTGGTCGAGGCCGATGCCCTTGGCGATCATGAGCACCTGCACGTGGTAGAGGAGCTGGGAGATCTCCTCGGCGGCCCTGTCGGCTGACTCGTGCTCGGCGGCCATCCAGCTCTCGGCGGCCTCCTCGACGACCTTCTTGCCGATGGCATGGACGCCGGCGTCGAGGGCGGCCACGGTGCCCGAGCCCTCGGGGCGGGTCCTGGCCTTCTCGGACAGCTCGGCGAACAGCTCTTCGAAGGTCTTCATGGTCTCTCTCGTCGGTCGGCTGACGTGCTTGTCAAGCCTAGTCTGCGCGAGAGGGTGACGCCGCCCCGCGTCCGCCACGCGAGACGGCCTCATCAAAGGGCCACGGGGGGCGTTTCAGCCGAGCGCCTTCCCGGCTTTCGCGATCCGCTCCATGGCGTGCGCGGACTCGCCGCCCTCATGGCCGTTGTACGGGTAGACCTTGATGTCCTTCTCCCCGGCGTAGTGGTTGTAGGCGGCGAACACCGTGGACGGCGGCGTGATCCCGTCCTGCAGCCCGACCGAGAAGAGCGCGGGCGTGGCGGCGCGGGCGGCGAAGTTGACGCCGTCGAAGTAGGCCAGGGTCTGGAAGACGGGCTCGACCTTCTCCTTGAACGCCCGGCAGTAGGCGGCGATCTCCGCGTACGGGTACTCGCCGGTGATCTCCGTGGCGTGCCTGATGTGGCACATGAACGGCACGTCCAGGAAGGCGCAGGCGAGGCCGGGCACCAGCGCCGAGACCGCCAGCGCGATCGCCCCGCCCTGGCTGGCGCCGCCGACCGCGACCGCGCCCACCTGAGGGTGCGCCCTGGCGGCCTCGACCGCGCGCACCGCGTCGGTGTAGAGCCGCCGGTAGTAGTAGGCGTCGGGGTCGTGGATGCCGCTGGTCATGACGCCGGGCGTGGTGGGGCCGGAGCCGGGATAGGGGTCGGCGGTGTCGCCGCGCCGCCATCCGCCGGCTCCCTGGCCCCGGCTGTCCATGGCGAGGACGGCGTAGCCGAGGCTGGGCCAGAGCAGCCAGTCGATCGGCAGCCCGCGTCCGCCACCGTAGCCCTGGTACTCGACCACGCACGGCACCGGCCCGGCGGCCTGGCGCGGGAGGAGCAGCCAGCCCTTGATCGGGTGGCCGCCGAACCCGGCGAAGGTGACGTCGAACACCTCGGCGGTGGTCAGCGGGGAGGCCACGGGGGTGAACTCGGGGGCGAGGTCGTGGGTGCGGGTCTCGGCGAGCGTGCGCTCCCAGAAGGCGTCGAAGTCGGCGGGCTCGGAGCGTTCGGGGAGATACTCGCGTAGTTGGGCGAGTGGCATGTCTACGAACATCGGCACTCCCGGAGGACATAGGGGGTGCCCTCACCGTAACGGTGATCGCGCCGGCGCGATCACCCGGTGGCGGGACGGCGAGCGTTCAGCGCCAGGAGAGCAGCGGTTGTCGCTGATACGGTTCAGTGAAAGTTTCAGGGAGGAGCACGGGGTGAAGAGGCCAACGATCGCCGACATCGCCAGGCGGGCCGGCGTGTCCAAGGGAGCCGTCTCCTACGCGCTGAACGGCCAGCCCGGTGTCTCCGCGGAGACCAGGGCGCGCATCCAGGCGATCGCCCAGGAGATCGGCTGGCGGCCCAACCTGGCCGCGCGCTCGCTCAGCGGCGCCAAAGCCGACGCCATCGGCCTGGTCCTGTGCCGCCCGGCGCGCTTCCTCGGCGTGGAGCCGTTCTTCATGGAGCTGATCAGCGGCATCGAGGGCGAGCTGGCGGCCAGCTCGTGCGCGCTGATGCTGCAGGTGGTGGCCGATCACGAGGCCGAGATCGCGGTCTACCGGCGCTGGTGGGGCGAGGGGCGGGTGGACGGCGCGATCCTGGTCGACCTGCACACCGACGATCCCCGGGTGCCGGTGGTCGAGCGGCTGGGCATGCCGGCGGTGGTGACCGGGCACCCGTCGGGGACCGGCTCGCTGCCCGCGGTGTGGTCGGACGAGGTGGCCGTGCTGCGCGAGGTGATCGAGTATCTCGCGGCCCTCGGCCACCGGCACATCGCCAGGGTGGCCGGGCTGCCGGCGCTGCTGCACACCAGGCTGCGGGACGAGGCGTTCGCGGAGCTCTGCGCCGAGTCGGGCGTGCGCGAGCATCCGGTCGTCCACACCGACTACACGGGCGAGCAGGGCGCCCGCGCGACCAGGCGACTGCTCAGCTCCCGGGCCAGGCCCACCGCGATCGTCTACGACAACGACATCATGGCGGTGGCCGGGCTGTCGGTCGCGCAGGAGATGCGCCTGGACGTCCCCGCCGAGCTGTCGATCGTGGGCTGGGACGACTCGCCGCTGTCCCAGGTGGTGCGGCCGTCGCTGACCGCGGTGACGCGGGACATCCCGGCCTGCGGCGCGCACGCCGCCCAGACCCTGCTCCGGCTGATCAGCAGCGGGGAGACGGGGAGCCTGGAGGGGCCGCCCGCGCGCCTGCTGCCGCGCGGCAGCACCGCCCCGGCGGGCCGTGACCGAACCGTTTCACGGGCGATGTAGCCACAGGTCAGCGGCTCCATAAGGGGAAACATTTCAGCAATCTCCAAGGCTGGCTATTGTAACTTACCCGTTTAAGTGGTGAGATCCCTACACCATTGAATTTGGGCGCCAGTCGTGGGGATGCCCTCGCACATCCGCACGCCCCTTCGCAGGGGAGTCCCGGGCGCCCATCCGACCGATAGATCGGACAGCCCCATGCGACGAACGATGGCAGCGTGCAGCGCGGTCCTGCTGACGGTCCTGAGCGCGGCCTGCGCCACGAGTGGCCAGACGGAGACCAAGCAGGCAGACCAGAACGCCCCCGCGACCCTGTCCTTCTGGTCCACGGGCGGCGATGACGAGACCGCGACCTTCCAGAAGGCGGCCGACCTCTACCACCAGAAGCATCCGAACGTGACGGTCAAGGTGCAGACCCTGTCGTGGAGCGACGCGTACGCCAAGTTGCTGGCGGCGGCCACCAGTCGCAACGGGCCCGACATCATCTCCGGCGGCATGACCTGGACCATCCAGTTCGGCACCAGGGGCGCCATGGTGGACCTGCGCAAGTACGGCGCCGACTCGCTCAAGGCGCAGGCGCTGCCCGCCCAGTGGGAGTCGGCCATCTCCCCCGACGGCTCGGTGTACGGCGTGCCGCTGGACATGTCCACCCTCGCCCTCTACTACCGCACCGACCTGCTGGAGAAGGCCAAGGTCGAGCCGCCCAAGACCTGGGAGGAGCTGACCGCGGCCATCGACAAGCTCAAGGCGGCCGGCGTGAAGAAGCCCTACAGCCAGGACTGGGGCAACCTGGACTGGATCGGCTACTTCAACTACCTCTACCAGGCGGGCGGCTCGTTCTACACCGCCGACTGCAAGCCCTCGCTCAACACGCCGCAGGCCGAGCAGGCGCTGACGTACTGGGCCGACCTGTACAAGAAGCACGGCGCGCCGACCGCCACCGTGGAGGGCTCCGACGCGCTGGACACCGGCACCGCGATGGTGGTGGCGGGCAACTGGATCGCCAAGGGCATCGATGTCAACAAGCCGAAGCTGAAGGGCAAGTGGGCGATGTCCACGATCCCCGCGGGGCCCGCCGGGCCGACCGCCTTCATCGGCGGCCGGGCGATCGGCGTGACCTCCTTCAGCAAGTACGTCGAGACGGGCGCGGACTTCGTCAAGTTCATGTACAGCGACGAGGCCATCACCGCGATCTCGGACGAGGCCAGGAAGCGGAACATCTCCTACATCTCGCCGCGGGCCGACAAGATCGTGAACGGCTCGGTGTTCACGCCCGAGCAGGCTCAGGTGTTCGAGGCGTCGCTCAAGACGGGCAAGGCGGCGCCGGGCTGCCCGGGCTGGGACGAGAGCGCGCCGGACGTGACCAAGCAGCTCCAGTCGGTCATCCTGGGCAAGTCAGATGCCAGGACCGCGCTCGCGGAGGCCGCCAAGGTCATGGAGCGCAACGCCGGTTAGCCGCTCGCCGGGGCCGGCGCGGCCGGTCCCGGCCCCCGACCCAGGAGTCCGACCCCAGGAGTCTGACATGGCCTCCCCCATCCCCCTGCGCAGCAGGCTGCGCCGCTACGGCACCTCGTACGCGATGCTGCTGCCCTTCCTCGCGCTGTTCGCGGGCTTTCTGATCTGGCCGCTGGCCAACTCGCTCTATCTGAGCTTCACGAAGTTCGACGGGATCAACCCCGCCGCGTTCACCGGCCTGGACAACTTCCAGCAGCTGGCCTCGGACGCCAGGTTCCGCCACGCGCTGGGCAACACGGCCCTGTACGTGGTGGCGTCGGTCGTGCTCGGCACGCTGCTGTCGCTGGGCCTCGCCCTGGCCTTCAACGGCACCGGCTGGCTGCACCGGATCATGCGCACGGTGTTCTTCCTGCCGTCGGTGACCTCCTCCATCGCGCTCATGCTGATGTGGAAGTGGGTCCTCTACCCCAGCGACGTGGGCCTGGCCAACACCATCGTGAGCTGGTTCGGCGGCAAGGCCGTCGCCTGGCTGGCCACGCCGGGGCTGACGATCCCCATCCTGGTGGTGATGTCGGTGTGGGGCGGCATGGGCTACGGCATGGTGCTGTACGTGGCCGGCCTCGGCTCGATCCCCGAGGAGTACTACGAGGCGGCCAAGATCGACGGCGCCTCGGCCTGGCGTCGCTTCCGCCACATCACGCTGCCGCTGCTGCGTCCCGTCACCACGTACGTGGTGGTGACCGGCCTGATCGGCGCCTTCCAGGTGTTCGAGGCCGTCTACATCGTCTTCTCGACGGGCGCCAACACCATCGGCGGCGTGCTCGACTCGGGCCTGATGATCGTCCCCTACCTCTACGACCAGGGGTTCACCCACTTCAGGCTGGGCTACGCCTCGGCGATCGCCTGGGTGCTCTTCCTGATCATCTTCGTGCTGAGCCTCGTCAATCTGCGCGTGGGCCGCGCCATGAAGGAGCTGTGATGGCCGTCGCCCCGATGGACACGATCGCCCCCGCGCCGCAGCCGTCCCGGCACGCGGCCCCGGCGGGCGGCAACCGGCGCGCGAAGATCAACGGGCACCTGCTGCGCCTGCCGTTCTACCTGCTGGCGCTGACGATGATCGCGCCGTTCTACTGGCTGCTCATCACGGTGTTCAAGCCGCCGAGGGAGCTGGCCAGGACGCCTCCGTCGTTCGTGCCGCAGGCCCCGACGGTCGCCAACTTCTACGACACGGAGTGGACCCCCAAGGGGATCAACCCCGGCCACCTGGCGGGCATCTTCCAGCGCTACCAGGTGGATCTGGGGTTCTGGCGGTTCATGCTCAACAGCCTGGTCATCACCACCGCCATCACCGTCGGGTCGCTGCTGATCTGCTCGCTGGCCGCGTACGTGATCTCCAAGCACGACATCAAGGGCCGCCGGACGATCTTCCTGCTGATCATCGCCTCGATGATGGTGCCCTGGCAGACGACGCTCATCCCCAACTACGTGATCATGCGGAACCTGGGCTGGCTGGACAGCTACGCCGCCTACATCGTCCCGGCGCTGGCCAAGGCGTTCGTGCTGTTCTTCCTGGTGCAGTTCCTGCAGTCGCTGCCGAACGAGCTGATCCAGGCCGCCAGGGTGGACGGCGCCGGGGAGTGGCGGATCTGGTGGAAGATCGTGCTGCCGCTGCTGCGGCCGGCGCTCGCGGCGATGTCGATCTTCATCGTGCTCGCGGAGTGGAACAACTTCCTCTGGCCGCTCATCATCGTCCAGAGCGACGAGATGGCGAACATTCCCGTCGCGCTGGCCAGGCTCAACTCCTACTACGTGGGGCCGGATCACCAAGGCGCGATCATGGCGGGCGGGCTGCTGGCGTCGGTCCCGACGATCGTCTTCTTCGTGATCTTCCAGAAGTACTTCACCCGCGGCATCGCCCTCAGCGGCCTCAAGGGCTGACCCGGTGCGCCTGGAGCAGCTCCAGGAGGTCCCGGTCCACCGGGAACCCGTCGAGCTGCTCGAAGCGCGCACCGGGCCGCCGGTGCCCGATCACCCCGAACGGCCCCTGGAACTCCCACAACGCGTATCCCCAGCCGAACGAGGCGAACACGCCGAGCACGTCGGACAGCCAGCGCAGCGCGACGTCGTTCGGCGTGCGGTCGTAGCAGCCGAACTCGCCCACGTGGACGGGCACGCCCTGCGCCGCCACCTCGCGCCACGGGGCGTAGAAGTCGCGCAGCGCGGCCCGGTCCCAGTGCTGTCCCTGGTAGTCGCCGGGGTAGGCGGGCTCGGGCAGGCCCTGTGAGCCGGGCCACCACTCGGCCCGGTAGTGGCTGACGCTCATCGGCGCGTAGCCGCGGGTGCTGTGGACCACTCCGAGGTCGGCCAGCTCCGGCATGGCCAGGTGGCCGCCGCCCAGCCCGTCGATCACGATCGGCCGGTCCGGGTCGGCGCGCCGGAGCTCCGCCACCACGCGGCGGATCACCGTCTCGTGCGCCGCCCTGGTGAACCCCCGCTCCCCCACGGAGGGCGGCTCGTTGACGAGGTCGAACGAGAGCTCGTCGCCGGGCACGCCCCGGTAGCGGCGGGCGAAAGCGGTCCAGATGGCGGCGAAGCCATCCTGCGCCTCGCGGTCGGCCCAGAGGTTGTGGTGCTCGCTCTCCCAGCCGGTGATCACGTAGCCGGGGGCGCGGTGGAGGTTGAGCGAGAGGTGCAGGCCGCGCTCGCGGCAGGCGTCGAGGTAGGTGTCCAGCACCTCGAGCACGCGCTCGTCGGGGTGGGCGTAGTCGAGCCCGTCGGTCCAGAAGCGGTAGTCGCACGGCATGCGGACGAAGTCGAAACCCCACGCGGCGATCGCGTCCAGCACCCGCTCATCGACGGGCGCCGGCTTCGCCCCGGGATCCTTCCAGAACATCCACTGCAGGTTGAACCCATACCGCCTCACCGCTGTGCTCATTGCCTCCACTCCGTGGAGGCGGCTCGGTCGCTCTGGAGCCGCCGCCTTCCCTCGTCGCTCTGGTCGCTCCGCTCCCGCCGCTCCTCAGTCCAGGCGGCGGCGCTCCCTCGCGCCACCACGTCGTTGACACACCGCAGCACCGGTACGCGGACCAGGGCCTCCTCGTCCAGGCCCGCCGTGTCGATCAGGAACTCGGCCCGCTCGCCCGGCAGCAGCGTCACGAGCTGGTCGCCGACCTCGGCTTCGGGGTCCAGGCGGTCGGGGAAGACGGCCAGGTCGCGCAGGAGCGTGCGCGCGGTGACCGTCAGCCGGAGCCCGCCGGGGGCGGCCTCGGCGGCGGTGTCGTAGCGCGGCTCGGGCAGGCGCAGGTCCCGGTCGGGCGCGAAGAACCACAGCGCCCGCGCCACCGCCGGATCCCCACCACTCGGCCCGGTGATCGCGGCGGCGATCAGCTCGCTCGCCGGGTCGCCCGGCTCGGTGACGGGCGCGGCCAGCGGGAGGGTGAGGACCGCCCGGGGCGGCACGTCCAGCGCGAGGTCCTGCGCCGCGAGCGCGGTGCCGTCGAAGCCGTGCCGTACGGCCCGCGCCGACGCGCGCCACGGCCGCGCGGTGTCGTTGACGGCCACCAGCGCCAGCCCGCCGTCGCGCGGCTGCACGGTCAGCAGCCGGTCGGCGTACGCCCTGCGCAGCGCGTGGAACAGCGGCTTCCTGCGCCCGTCCCCGTCCACGGCCGACCATGACGTGACCGGCCAGCAGTCGTTGAGCTGCCACACCACGCTGCCCGCGCAGTGCGGCCACAGGGCCCTGAAGTGCTCCACCCCGAGCTGGATGGCGCGCGCCTGGTTGACCTGGGTGAGGTAGTGCCAGTCGTCGAAGGTGCCGGGGACCGGGAAGTGCGGCTTGAGCCCGGCGGCCAGCTTGAGGTTGCCGTCGACGGCCTTCTGGTGGTGCAGCAGGCCCCGGGAGTCGGGCAGCAGCGGCTCGTCGCTGATCGCCCGGCGGATCGTGGCGTACGCGGCGGGCCCCTGGAAGCCGAACTCGGCGGCCATGCGGGGCCGGTAGTCGCGGTAGACGGTGTAGTCGCGCTCGTTCCACACGTCCCAGATGTGCATGGTGCCGCGGGCCGGGTCGTTGGGCGGCAGGTCCATGGAGCCCGAGTAGGGGCTGCCCGGCCAGTACGGGCGCGTCGGGTCCAGCTCGGCCACCACGCGCGGCAGCGTCTCCAGGTAGAAGCCGCCTCCCCAGCTGCGCCCCTGGAGCGGCTCCTGCCAGCCCCAGTCGGCGTAGCCCTCGATGTTCTCGTTGTTGCCGCACCACAGGACCAGGCTCGGGTGCGCGCTCAGCCTGGCGACCTGCTCGCGCGCCTCCGCCTCCACCTCGGCCCCGATCGGGTCCTCCTCGGGGTAGGCGGCGCAGGCGAACGGGAAGTCCTGCCAGACCATCAGCCCGAGCCGGTCGCACAGGTCGTAGAAGTCCTCGCTCTCGTACAGGCCGCCGCCCCACACGCGGACGAGGTTGACGTTCGTCTCGCAGGCCTGGGCGAGCCGGGCGGCGTAACGGTCGCGGCCCACCCTGGTGGGGAAGCAGTCGTCGGGGATCCAGTTCACCCCTCTGACGAACACCTCGACCCCGTTGACGGCCAGGGTGAACGCGCCGTCCTCGGTACGCAGGCGCACCTCCCGCAGCCCGATCTCGCGGCGCCACACGTCCTCACCGGCCGTCACCTCGAGCTCGTAGAGCGGCTGCTCGCCGTACCCTCGCGGCCACCACAGCCGCGGGTCGGGCACCTCCAGCGTGAGCACGGCCTCCTCGCCGTCCTCGGGGATCACGGCGCGGGCCGTCACCCCTTCGATCGTCGCGCTCACCTCGGCGGCGCCCGTCTTCTCCACCCGGACGTGGACGTCCACCCTGGCCGTCCCGTCCTCGACGGTCACCAGCGGCCGGACCTCGGCGATCCTGGCCCCGCTCCACTCGTGCAGCCCGATCGGCCGCCAGATGCCCGCCGTGATCAGCGTTGGGCCCCAGTCCCAGCCGAAGTTGCAGGCCATCTTCCTGATGAAGTTGTAGGGCTGGGTGTAGGCGCCCGGCCGGTGGCCGAGCTCCTCCCGCAGCCGCTCGGCGTATTCGAGCGCCGACCCGAACGTGACCGCCAGCCGGTTGCTCCCGGTCCGCAGCGCGTGGCGGACGTCGAACCGGTACGAGCGGTGCATGTTCGCGGACTCGCCCACCCGCACGCCGTTGAGCTCGACGGCCGCCACGGTGTCGAGCCCCTGGCACACGAGGTCGACGTGCTCGTGCCCGGTGCCGTCCCACGAGAACTCCGTCTCGTAACGCCACTCGGTGCGCCCGATCCAGGCCAGATGGGTCTCGTTGTCGTCGAGGTAGGGATCGGGGATCAGCCCCGCGGCGAGCAGATCGGTGTGCACGCAACCGGGGACGGTGGCCGGGGCCCGCACGTCGCCGCTCGCGGAGCGGACGGTCCAGGCATCATGAAGGGGGCGGAACGGGCTCATCAACCCTCCGGGCTCGAGCAGCGGGAATTGTCATCGCATCACTAAACCCGTTTAGTTTCAATGTTTCGGGCAATCACTGAACGGGTTCATGGAGGGGGGCGGTGCTGTCTCTGCTGACCATGTGCGGATCGGCCTGGCGCGCGTCGGCCACCTCGCGGCCCCGGACCAGCTCGAGCAGGGCGCGGGCGGCGTGGGCGCCGCAGGCGGCGATGTCCCTGCTGACCGCCGTCAGGTGAGGCCGGGCCAGCAGGCACAGCGCGGAGTCGTCCCAGGCCACGACGGACAGCTCGCCGGGCACCGGGATCCCGGCCTCGCGGGCGGCGGCGGTGCCCGCGACGGCCATCACGTCGTTGTCGTAGACGATGGCCGTGGGCCGGTCCGGCCCGCGCAGGAGGTCGAGCGTGGCGCGCTCGCCGCTCTCGCCGCTGTAGTCGGCGTACACGGTGACGCTCTCGACGCCCAGCCGGGCGGCGGCGGCCCGCATGGCGGCGGTCCTGACGCCGGTGTGCATCAGCTCCTCGGGGCCCGCGACCCTGGCGATCCTGCGGTGCCCCAGCCCGGCCAGGTGCTCGATCACGGCGGCGAGCGCGCCGCCGTCGTCGATCCACACGGCGGGCAGCCGCCCGGTCCCGCCGGGGCCGCCGATGACCACGGCGGGCAGCCGCAGCTCCTCCAGCACGGCGATCCTGGCGTCCTCGACCCGCAGGTCCACGACGAACACCCCGGCCACCCGGTGCTGCGCCCACCATTTGCGGTAGATCGAGATCTCGGCCTCGTGGTCCTCGGTCATCTGCAGCAGCAACCCCACGGACGCGGCCGACAGC
Source organism: Nonomuraea jabiensis (assembly GCF_014204795.1). GTDB lineage: Bacteria > Actinomycetota > Actinomycetes > Streptosporangiales > Streptosporangiaceae > Nonomuraea > Nonomuraea jabiensis. The sequence continues at coordinate 11,529,260 of NZ_JACHMB010000001.1, forward strand.
GTGGCCTCGATGCCGGAGATCAGCTGCATGAAGAACGGCTCCAGCCCCAGCGTGCGCGCGGGACGGTCCACGACCAGGCCCAGCACGTCGGGCCTGCCGTCGAACAGGGCCCGCGCCAGGCTGTTGGGCTGCCAGCCCAGCTCGGCGGCGATGGCCTGGATGCGGCGGCGCGTCTCGCTGGAGACACCGGGACGGCCGTTCAGGGCGAACGACACGGCCCCTTTCGAGACGCCGGCCCTGCGCGCGATGTCGTCGATCGTGGGTCGCTTCATCCGCCGTCCCTTGGATTTACCGGTTCATATATGTCGCCAAGCGCGACTCTACGGTAAATGACACCGCCCGCCGTACCCCTTGCGGGGTCCGGCGGGCGGATGGGAGATGGAGCGGCGGGTCAGCGCTCGAAGCGGCTGCCCGAGTTGCGGCGGTAGCCGCCGCCGTTGCCGCGCTCGTCCGAGCGGCCGCCGCCGGAGCGGTAGCCGTCACGCGGTCCGCGCTCGTCCGAGCGGCCGCCGCCGGAGCGGTAGCCGTCACGCGGTCCGCGCTCGTCCGAGCGGCCGCCGCCGGAGCGGTAGCCGTCGCGCGGTCCGCGCTCGTCGGAGCGGTAGCCGCCGCGCTCGCGGTCGGCCGCCGAGAACGGGCGGCTGCGGTCGGCGCCGTAGCGTCCGCCACGGTCCTCCGAACGGTAGCCACCGCCACCGCGCTGCTGGCCGCGGTCGTCCTGGCGGAACGGCCGGTCGTCCGAGCGGTAGCCGCCGCGCGGCCCGCCGTCACGGCGCCGGTCGTCCCCGAAGGTCCGCGGCTCCTGCGAGCGCCCGAACGGCCGCTCACCCTCGGAGTGCGGCCGGGAACGACGGTCCTCGCCGGAGCTGAAGGGCCGCTCGCCGTCCGCGTGACGGCGCGGGCGGCGGTCCTCACCGGAGTTGAAGGAACGCTCGCCGTCCGCGTGACGACGCGGACGACGGTCCTCGCCCGAACCGAACGAACGCTCGCCGTCCTCGTGACGCCGGGGGCGGCGGTCGCCGTCGAAGTCCCGGCGGGGGCGACGGCCGTTGCGGCGCTCGCCCTGGCCGCCGCCGCCCTCACGGCGGGGGCGGAGGGGCTTGCGCACGTCCGGCTCCCAGACCGGGATGGCCTCGCCGCTCGGCAGGCGGGCGCCGGTCACCTCGGCCACCCGCGGGTGGCCGGGCGTGGCCTTCAGGCGGAACGGGTGGATGCCGGCCCGCCGGGTGAGCGCGTCGGTGGAGCGGCGCTCGCTGGGCAGCACCAGCGTGACCACGGTGCCCTTCTCACCGGCGCGGGCGGTGCGGCCGCCCCGGTGCAGGTAGCTCTTGTGGTCCTGGGGCGGGTCCACGTGCAGCACCAGGCTGATGTTGTCGACGTGGATGCCGCGCGCCGCGACGTCGGTGCAGACCAGGACGTTGATGGCGCCCTCGCGGAACTCGGCGAGGATGCGGGTGCGCTGGTTCTGGCGCTTGCCGCCGTGCAGGCCGCCCGCCTTGACGCCGACCCTGGCCAGCTGCTTGCAGAGCCGGTCGACGCCGTGCTGGGTGCGGACGAAGATGATCGTACGGCCCTCACGGTTGGCGATCTCGGCGATGACGTCGAACTTCTCGTCGCGCGTGACCTGCATCACGTGGTGCTCCATGGTGTCGACCGGCGAGGTCGCGGGGGCCACGGAGTGGGTGATCGGGTCCTTGAGGAAGCGCTGCACCAGCTTGTCGACGTCGCCGTCGAGCGTGGCGGAGAACAGCAGCCGCTGCCCGTCGGTCGGCGTCTGCGCGAGCAGGTCGGTGACGACGGGGAAGAAGCCGAGGTCGCACATGTGGTCGGCCTCGTCCAGGACGCTGACCTCGACGTCGGCGAGCGAGCACTCGCCCTGCCGGATGAGGTCGCCGAGCCGGCCGGGCGTGGCGATGACGACGTCGACGCCGCGCCGCAGCGCCTCGATCTGCTTGCCCATGGACATGCCGCCCACGACGACCTTCATGCGAAGGCCCAGGCCGCGGCCGAGCGGCTCCAGGGCGTCGTGCACCTGGAGGGCGAGCTCGCGGGTGGGCACGAGGATCATCGCGCGGGGGTGGCCGGGAACCGGCCGCACGCCCGCGATGCGGGCCATGGTGGGCAGACCGAACGCGAGCGTCTTGCCGGAGCCGGTCTGGCCGCGGCCGAGCACGTCGTTGCCGGCGAGCACGTCGGGAATGGTCGCGCTCTGGATGGGGAACGGGCTGTCGATGCCCTGCTTGGCCAGCCCGTTGATGAGCGGCTTGGGCAGGCCGAGCAGCTCGAACTCGGACGGCTTCGGGTCGGCGTCTCTACCGGAGGCCGAGGCCGCCTGGCTGGAAGGGGCCGGCGATTCGGAGGCCGCCGCACCGGCGGTCTCGTCGAACGCGGGCATGACAGCGTCAAGCATGGTCACGAAAGTCGTGCCTTTCCGTCGAAGTGGCACGTCACTTCTGCGAAAGGACGAGCCGGGACGTGCGGCGCACGCCGCACAGGGGTTCTGGTCACCCGCCGTCGGGGCGGGTCAAATCATTTGAGGGGGAACACACCAGCACCGGCCGCAGGCGATGCCAGACGCGCGATGAGACGTCAGGTGCGTTTGGTGCCAACGCCGGGATGCTATCTAAAATTCCCCGGACGGGCCGGACCTTCCGAAACCCTCAATGGCACGCTGAAGCGGCTGACGAGTCAACGTCAGCCGTTTCAGCAGAAAAGATCAGACATTGAATCCTAGCATACGGAGCTGCTCGCGCCCCTCATCGGTGATCTTGTCGGGACCCCACGGCGGCAGCCAGACCCAGTTGATCTTGACGTCGGACACCATGCCGTCGAGCGCCGAGTGCGCCTGGTCCTCGATGACGTCGGTCAGCGGGCAGGCCGCGCTGGTCAGCGTCATGTCGATGGTGGCCACCGGCCGCGCGCCGTCGGCGGGGTCGAGGTTGAGCCCATAGATGAGGCCCAGGTCGACCACGTTGATGCCGAGCTCGGGGTCCACGACGTCCTTGAGCGCCTCCATGACCTCTTCGACGGTGGTCTCGCCATCGAAATCGGTCGGAGTCTCCACAGGCTTACTCATCGGGCACTCCTCACTACCGCATCCTTGTAGGCCATCCACGACAGCAGCGCGCATTTGACGCGCGCCGGGAACTTGGCCACGCCCGCGAACGCGACCGCGTCGCCGAGCACCTCTTCGTCGGCCTCCACCTGTCCCCTGCCCTGCATGAGCCTGGTGAACTCGTCGACCACGGAGAGCGTCTCCTCGACCGTCGAGCCGGTGGCGAGCTCGTGCAGCACCGAGGCGGCGGCCTGGCTGATCGAACAGCCCTGACCATCATAGGAGACGTCCACGACCTTGCCGCCGTCGCCCACCTTCACCCTGAGCGTGATCTCGTCGCCGCACGTGGGGTTCACGTGGTGAACCTCGGCGTCGTACGGCTCACGCAGCCCCCGCCCCTGCGGGTGCTTGTAGTGCTCCAGGATCAGCTCCTGGTACATCGACTCGCCGATCATGGCTATGCGAACACCTTCTGAACGTGATGGAGGCCGCGGACCAGGGCGTCGATCTCGCCCGTGGTGTTGTACAGGTAGAACGACGCCCGCGTGGTCGCCGGTATTCCAAAGCGTAGGTGCAGGGGCCGCGCGCAGTGGTGACCGACGCGTACGGCGACGCCGAACTGGTCGTCGAGGATCTGGCCGACGTCGTGCGGGTGGATGCCCTCCAGCGTGAACGACACCGTGCCGCCCCGCTGCTCCAGCGAGTCCGGCCCGATGAGGCGCAGGGTGGGCACCTCGCGCAGGGCGTCGAGCGCGTAGGCCGTCAGCGCGCGCTCGTGCGCCTCGATGGCCTCCATGCCGACCTCGGTGAGGTAGTCGACGGCCGCGCCCAGCCCGATGGCCTCGACGATCGGCGGCGTGCCGGCCTCGAACTTGTGCGGCACCGGCGCGTACGTCGAGTGGTCCATCCAGACCGCCTCGATCATCTCGCCGCCGCCCAGGAACGGGGGCATGGCGTCGAGCAGCTCGGCCTTGCCCCACAGGACGCCGATGCCCGACGGCCCGACCATCTTGTGGCCGGTGAAGGCCACGAAGTCGGCGCCCAGCTCGGTGACGTTCACCGGGTGGTGCGGCACGGACTGCGACGCGTCCAGCATGATCAGCGCGCCGACCTCGTGCGCCCGCCCGGCCACCTCGGCCACCGGGTTGACGGTGCCGAGCACGTTGGACTGGTGGGCGATCGAGACGATCTTCGTCCGCTCGGTGATGACGGACGGGTCGTAGTCGAGCCGTCCGTCGTCGGTGACGCCGAACCACTTCAGCGTCGCACCGGTGCGCTGCGCGAGCAGCTGCCACGGCACGATGTTGGAGTGGTGCTCCATCTCGGAGATGACGATCTCGTCGCCGGCTCCGAGCGTGAAGCGCGGATCGGTGTTGATGGGGTTGCCGAAGGCGTACGCGACGAGGTTGAGCGCCTCGGAGGCGTTCTTGGTGAAGATCACCTCGTCGCGCGACGGCGCCCCGACGAACGCGGCGACTCTGTCGCGGGCGCTCTCGTAGGCGTCGGTCGATTCGGCGCCGAGCACGTGCATGGCCCGTCCGACGTTGCTGTAGTGCAACGCGAAGTGGTCACGCATGGTCTCGATGACCTGGGTGGGCTTCTGGGAGGAGTTGCCCGAGTCGAGATAGACGAGCGGGCGCCCGTCGGGCAGCTCGCGGGAGAAGACCGGGAAATCCTTCCTGATCTTCTCCACGTCAAAGCTGAACTGTGTCATGCAGATGCCTTCGTGTACTGCTCGTAGCCCTCGGCCTCGAGCTTCTCGGCCAGCTCCGGCCCGCCCTCCTCGACGATCCGGCCGCCCGCGAAGACGTGGACGAAGTCCGGCTTCACGTAGCGCAGGATGCGGGTGTAGTGCGTGATCAGCAGCACGCCGGTGTCGCCGGAGGCGCGGAAGCGGTTGATGCCCTCCGACACCACGCGCAGCGCGTCGACGTCGAGGCCGGAGTCGGTCTCGTCGAGCACCGCGATCTTCGGCTTGAGCAACTCGAGCTGGAGGATCTCGTGGCGCTTCTTCTCACCGCCGGAGAAGCCCTCGTTGAGGTTGCGCTGGGCGAAGGCGGCGTCGATGGACAGCGCGTCCATGCCGTTCTTGAGGTCCTTGGCGAACTCGCGCAGCTTCGGCGCCTCGCCGCGGACCGCGGTGACGGCCGAGCGCAGGAAGTTCGAGACCGACACGCCGGGGACCTCGACCGGGTACTGCATGGCCAGGAACAGGCCCGCGCGGGCCCGCTCGTCGACCGACAGCTCCAGCAGGTCCACGCCGTCGAGCAGCACCTGGCCGCCGGTGATCGTGTATTTGGGGTGGCCGGCGATCGCGTAGGCGAGCGTCGACTTGCCCGAGCCGTTGGGGCCCATGATGGCGTGGGTCTGGCCCGAGTGGACGGCCAGGTTGACGCCGCGCAGGATTTCCTTGTCCTCGACGGCGACGTGGAGGTCGCGGATCTCAAGGGTGGACATTGTTGTTATGACTCCTTCGAGAGCGAGACGAGCACGTCATCGCCGTCGATCGTGACTGTGTAGACGTTCACGGGCTGGGTCGCGGGCGGGCCGGTGGGCTTGCCGGAGCGCACGTCGAAGCACGAGCCGTGCAGCCAGCACTCCAGCGTGCCGTCGTAGACCTCGCCCTCGCTGAGCTTCACCTCGGCGTGGGAGCAGACGTCGTGCAGGGCGAACACCTCGCCGCCCTTGCGCACGAGCGCCACCGGCGTCTCGCCGACCTCCACTCCGATGACACCCCCGTCGGGGATGTCGTCGAGCTTGCACACCTTCTCGAACGAACTCATCGCGCGAGCTCCGCCTCCAGCGCGCTCAGCACGCGCTCGCGAATCTCCTCGACCTCGATCTTCTCGACGAGCTGGCCGAGGAAGCCCCTGATGACCAGGCGGCGGGCCTCGTCGTAGGGGATGCCGCGGGCCTGGAGGTAGAAGATGTGCTCGTCGTCGAGCCGGCCGGAGGCGGAGGCGTGCCCCGCCCCGGCGACCTCGCCGGTGAGGATCTCCAGGTTGGGCACCGAGTCGGCGCGGGCGCCGTCGGTCAGGATGAGGTTGCGGTTGAGCTCGTAGGTGTCGGTGCCCTCGGCCTCGACCCTGATGATCACGTCGCCGATCCAGACGGCGTGCGCGTCCTCGCCCTGCAGGGCGCCGCGGTAGTCGACGTTGCTCTTGCAGTTGGGCTGCGAGTGGTCGACCAGCAGGCGGTGCTCCAGGTGCTGCCCGGCGTCCACGAAGTAGACGCCCGACATGTCGGCGTCGCCGCCGGGAGCGGTGTAGGACACGTTGGGCGACAGGCGTACGAGGTCGCCGCCGAGCGTCACCACGAAGCTGCGGAACGTCGCGTCCTTGGCGAGCTGGGCGTGGTGGTGGGAGACGTGGACCGCGTCGTCGTCCCAGTCCTGCAGGCTGACGACCCTGAGCGAGGCCCCGTCGCCGACGACGAACTCGATGTTGTCGGCGTAGACCGCGCTGCCCTTGTGGTCGAGCACGACCACGGCCTCGGCCAGCGGCTCCACCTTGACCACGAGGTGGCCGTACGCGGCGCCGTCACCGGAGCCGGTGAGCGTGAGCACGGTCGGCTTGGAGGTGACGGCCTCGCGCGGCACCGTGAGGACGGTGGCCTTCTCGAAGCTGTTCCACGCCTGGGCGCTGACCCGGTCGGTGGGCATGAACGCCTTGCCGACCCGGGCGTCGTCGCGGCCGACCGTCTCGACGGTGACCTCGGGCGCCGCGTCGACGTCCACGCGGACGTGGCCGACGGCCTCGGCCTTGCCGTTGTGCAGGCCCTTGAGGCGGGACAGCGGCGTGAAGCGCCACGCCTCCTCGCGCCCGGTCGGGACCTCGAAGTCGCCCAGCTCGTAGGACGCCTTCTCGTGCAAGGTCGACAGGGGCTTCTCGTTCAGGCCCATCAGCCGACGGCTCCTTCCATCTGCAGCTCGATCAGCCGGTTGAGCTCGAGCGCGTACTCCATGGGCAGCTCGCGCGCGATCGGCTCCACGAAGCCGCGCACGATCATCGCCATCGCCTCGTCCTCGTCGAGCCCGCGGCTCATGAGGTAGAACAGCTGGTCCTCGCTGACCTTGGAGACCGTGGCCTCGTGGCCCATCTTGACGTCGTCCTCGCGGACGTCGACGTAGGGGTAGGTGTCGGAGCGGCTGATCTGGTCGACCAGCAGGGCGTCGCACTTGACGGTGCTGGCGCTGCCGTGGGCGCCCTCCTCGATCTGCACGAGACCGCGGTAGGAGGTGCGGCCGCCGCCGCGCGCCACCGACTTGGAGATGACGCTGGAGCTGGTGTTGGGCGCCAGGTGCACCATCTTGGAGCCGGCGTCCTGGTGCTGGCCCTCGCCCGCGAAGGCGACGCTCAGCGTCTCGCCCTTGGCGTGCTCGCCCATCAGGTAGACGGCCGGGTACTTCATCGTGACCTTGGAGCCGATGTTGCCGTCGATCCACTCCATGGTCGCGCCCTCGTAGGCCACGGCGCGCTTGGTGACCAGGTTGTAGACGTTGTTCGACCAGTTCTGGATGGTCGTGTAACGGCAGCGGGCGTTCTTCTTCACGATGATCTCGACGACCGCGCTGTGCAGCGAGTCGGAGGAGTAGATCGGCGCGGTGCAGCCCTCGACGTAATGGACGTAGCTGTTCTCGTCCACGATGATCAGGGTCCGCTCGAACTGGCCCATGTTCTCGGTGTTGATCCGGAAGTAGGCCTGCAGCGGGATCTCGACCTCGACGTTCGGCGGCACGTAGATGAACGAGCCACCGGACCACACGGAGGTGTTGAGGGCGGCGAACTTGTTGTCGCCCACCGGGATGACGGAGCCGAAGTACTCCTTGAAGAGCTCCTCGTGCTCCTTCAGGCCCGTGTCGGTGTCGACGAAGATGACGCCCTTCTCCTCGAGGTCCTCACGGATCTTGTGATAGACGACCTCGGACTCGTACTGGGCGGCGACACCGGCGATGAGGCGCTGCTTCTCCGCCTCGGGGATGCCGAGCTTGTCGTAGGTGTTCTTGATGTCGGCGGGCAGCTCCTCCCAGGAAGCGGCCTGCTTCTCGGTGGAGCGCACGAAGTACTTGATGTTGTCGAAGTCGATGCCGGTGAGGTCAGAGCCCCAGGTGGGCAGCGGCTTGCGGTCGAACAGGCGGAGGCCCTTCAGGCGAAGGTCGAGCATCCACTCCGGCTCGTTCTTGAGAGCGGAGATGTTGCGGACGACCTCCTCGGACAGGCCGCGCTTGGCCGCCGCCCCGGCGGCATCCGGGTCGGCCCAGCCGAACTTGTAATTCCCGAGGCCTTCCAGCTCCGGGCGGTCGGTGACAGTCACCTTCCGGTCTCCTTGCTCTTGTCTCTATGTGCGGATTCACCCAGCGACTGTGGGCTCACATGTGTCGTGCAGACCCCGTCGCCGTGGGCGATCGTGGCCAGGCGCTGCACCGGGGTGCCGAGCAGCTGCGCGAACGCCTCCGTCTCGGCCTCGCAGAGCTGCGGGAACTCCGCAGCCGCGTGGGCCACCGGGCAGTGGTGCTGGCAGAGCTGGTCGCCGCCCGACTTGGCCTTGCTGGCCGAGGCGGCGTACCCCTCCGCCGACAGCGCCTGCGCCAGCACCTGAACGCGCTGGTCCGCCGGCACCGTCCGCATGACCGGCTCCAGCCGCTTGAGCAGGCTCGAGACCTGCAGGCGGGCGAAGTCGGCCACCGCTTCCTCTCCCATGCGCTCGGCCAGGAAGCGCAGCGCGCTCCCGGCGAGGTCGTCATAGGCGTGCTCGAAAGCACTGCGCCCCGCGTCGGTGATCGCGAACAGCTTGGCGGGGCGTCCGCGCCCGCGCTGCCCGCGCGGCCCGACCGTGCGAGGCTCTATCATCCCGTCAGCCAGCAGCGCGTCCAGGTGGCGGCGGACGGCGGCGGGGGTGAGCCCCAGCCGCTCGCCCAGCGCGGCGGCCGCGACGGGACCGTGCTCCAGGATCAGCCGGGCGACGCGCGCACGAGTGCTGCGCTCGCTCCCTGGCTCGATCCCTGGCACGTTTTTCACAACATCAGTGTGCCGTAATTCCTTCCCGGTTCACAAACGGATCTGAGGAGCCCGCGAATGGAATTTCTCACGCAGGGTAGGCTTACCTAACTCTTCCGCAGGAGAGCGAAGGTCAAGCTTGCGCAAAGCATGAGGCCCAGCATCACGCAGGCCATCGGCACGGCGCTGCCGGCGCCCGCGAGGCCGACCAGCGGGGCCGCGGCGGCGCCGAGCGCGAACTGCAGCACGCCGAGCAGGGCCGAGGCGCTGCCGGCGATCTGCGCGGGCTGGCTGGCCAGGGCGAGCGCGCCGGTGGCCGGCATGACCAGGCCCTGGCCGAGCATGATGACGAACAGCCCGCCCACGATGCCCCACAGGCCGAGCCCGGTGAGCGCGGCGGCCAGCAGCAGCGAGGCGCCGGTCAGCGCGACGGCGAGCCCGGTGATCACGAGGGTCACCGGCGGCACCCGTCCCGACAGCCGGCCGCCGAGCTGGGCCATGGCGGTCAGGCCGAAGGCGTTGAGCCCGAAGATGAGGGAGTACTGCTGGGGCGTGGCGCCGTACACCTCCTGGAGCACGAACGGCGAGCCCGAGATGTAGCCGAACATGGCCGCGAACGCCAGGCTCGCGGTCAGCGCGGTCCCCATGAACGTCCGGTCCCGCAGGAGCCTGCCGAACGTGCCGACGGTGTGCCTGAGGCCGCCGCTCTCGCGCCCGGCCGCGGGCAGCGTCTCGCGCACGCCCCCCAGGACGGCCAGCAGCAGCACCACCCCGGCGACGCTGAGCGCCACGAAGACGCCGCGCCACGAGGTGAACGCCAGCAGCTGCGCGCCGACGATGGGCGCCAGGATCGGCGCCAGGCCGCTGACCAGCATGAGCGTGGCGAAGATGCGGGCGATGGCGGCGCCGTCGTACAGGTCGCGGACGACCGCCCGCACGATCACCAGGGCCGCGCCGCCCAGCACGCCCTGCAGCAGGCGGAAGGCGATGAGCATGGGCACCGACGGCGCGAACGCGCACAGCAGCGAGGCCACCATGAACCCGGCCACGCCCACGATCAGCGGTGTCCTGCGGCCGCGCACGTCGCTTACCGGACCGGCGATCACCTGGCCGATGGACACGCCGATGAGGCAGGCGGTGAGGGTGAGCTGGACCTGCGCCGGCGCGCTCAGCATCTCTGAGGTGATGGCGGGCAGCGCCGGGAGGTACATGTCGATGGACAGGGGCCCGATCGCCGACAAGGCGCCCAGGATCACCAACAGCAGTCCGCGGCTGCCCCTCCTCTGCTCGATGGCGATGGTGGACGTGGACGTGGCTTCGGCCGCCACGGACATGCGCGATCCCCTCTCCCTCGTAGGCCGATGGCCCACGAGGGCCGAGGGATCAAACCAGGTTCCGGTCCTCCTAATTCCCGGTTATCAGATATTTCCGGCGATTTCGTGAAGCTGGATGATGGAGAACGTCGCGCCCTGGGGATCGGTGAGCATCGAGAACCGGCCGGGCGGCGCCTCCGTCCCCCGCACCAGCACGCTGGCGCCGGCCCCCTCGGCCGCGGCCGTCGTGGCGTCGAGGTCGGCGACCGCGAAGTACGTCATCCAGAACGACGGCGTCGCCGCCGGATAGTCGGAGAACATCTCGGCCATGCCCGCAACGGCCCGCTCCCCCAGCTGCCACTCGGTGTACTTGATCCCGTCCAGCTGCTGCAGGCGCGGCATCCAGCCGAAGACGGCGGAGTAGAAGCTCTCGGCGGCCAGGGGGTCGCGCGTGACCAGCTCGTTCCAGCACAGCGAGACGGGCTCGTTCACCAGCTGCGCGCCGTGGTGGTCGCCCGCCTGCCAGGCGGCCGCGTACGAGCCGTCAGGGGCCTGGAAGACCGTCATGACGCCCTCGTCGAAGACCGCCATCGGCTCCATGGTGACGGCGCCGCCGGCGTTCCTGACCCGCTCGGCCAGCGCGCCGGCGTCGTCGGTGGCGACGAACATGTTCCAGAACGAGGGCGATCCCCCGCCCATGACCGGCCCCAGCCCGGCGACCTGCCTGCCCTGGTGGAGGAACATGCCGTAGCCGCCGGCCTCGGGGTCGTCGATCATGTCGGCCTGCCAGCCGAAGACCTCGCCGTAGAACCGGGCGGAAGCCTCGACGTCGGTGCTGGACAGGTCCACCCAGCACGGGACTCCCGGGTCGTACCCGCTGCGTTGCGCCATTGCGCCCTCCTGCTACACGGAGCTCGTCGTCAGACTTTCCCCTCTGTTGGCCGCTTTTTGGGAAACGTCCGGGTCAAGACATGTCCAAATCCGGCCAACCCCACCTGCGGCTCGAACCGCCTGCCCCAGTCCCTAAACTCGTGGCCATGGAGTCCCCAGCCGTCGAGATCATCGGCCTGGTCAAACGCTACGGCGGCATCACGGCCGTGGACGGCCTCACGCTGCGCGCCGAGCGGGGCGCGGTGACCGCCGTGCTCGGTCCCAACGGGGCGGGCAAGACGTCCACGGTGGAGATCTGCGAGGGGTTCCGCAGGGCCGACGCGGGCACCGTCCGCGTGCTCGGCCTGACGCCCACGCTGCCCGAGCTGCGGCCGCGGGTGGGGGTCATGCTGCAGTCGGGCGGCGTCCCGCCCGCCATGCGCTGCGCCGAGTGGCTGCGCCTGGTCTCGCACTTCTACGCCCGTCCGCTCGACGCCGGGGCCCTGCTGACGCGGCTGGGGCTGGCCGATCACGTACGCACCCCCTACCGCCGCTTGTCGGGCGGCCAGCAGCAGCGGCTGTCGCTGGCCGCGGCCGTCGTCGGGCGGCCGGAGCTGGTCTTCCTCGACGAGCCGACGGCCGGGCTCGACCCGCAGGCCCGGCACGCCTGCTGGGAGCTGGTGGGCGAGCTGCGCGGGGCGGGCGTGTCGGTGGTGCTGACCACGCACCACATGGACGAGGCCGAGCGGCTGGCGGACCAGGTGGTGATCATCGACAAGGGCCGGGTCGTGGCCGAGGGCAGCCCGGCCTCGCTGACGGGGGCCGAGCGGCAGCTACGCTTCCGGGCCCGGCCGGGGCTGGCGCTGGAGGAGCTGCTCAACGCGCTCCCCACGGGCAGCGCGGCCAAGGAGTCGCCCGCCGGGCACTACATCATCGAGGGTCAGGTGGGGCCCGAGCTGCTGGCCACGGTGACCGCCTGGTGCGCGGCCGAGGGCGTCACGGCCGACGACCTGCGCATCGAGCGCCGCACGCTGGAGGACGTCTTCCTGGAGCTGACAGGCAGGGAGCTGCGATGACCGGACCGGAGCGCGCGCCCGCCGGGCAGATCGCGCTGGACTTCACGCCCGCGCCCGGGGCGGCGCCGTTCCCGCGCATGGTCCTCGCCCAGGCCGGCGCGGAGATCCGGGCGATGCTGCGCAACGGCGAGCAGCTGCTGCTCACCATGATCATTCCGGTGCTGCTGCTCGCCGGGTTCTCGCTGGCGCCGCTGATCGACGTCGGCGGCGGCAGGCGCATCGACTTCCTGGCGCCCGGCGTGCTGGCACTGGCCGTCATGTCCACGGCCTTCACCGGCCAGGCCATCGCGACCGGCTTCGAGCGCCGCTACGGCGTGCTGAAGCGGCTGGGCGCGACCCCGCTGTCCAGGGCCGGGCTCATGCTCGCCAAGACGTCCGCCGTGGTGGCCGTGGAGGTCATCCAGGCCGTGGTGATCGTGTGCGTCGGCCTGGCGCTGGGCTGGCGGCCGCACGGGTCGTTCCTGAGCGCGGCGCTGCTCATCGTGCTGGGCACGGCGGCCTTCAGCGGGCTGGGGCTGCTCATGGCCGGCACCCTGCGCGCCGAGGCCACCCTGGCCGCCGCCAACCTCGTCTACCTGCTGCTGCTGGGGGCCGGCGGGGTGATCTTCCCGCTGTCGAAGTTCCCCCAGGGCATGCGCCAGGTCCTCGAACTGCTGCCCATCTCGGCCCTGACCGGCGGCCTGCGCGCGGTCCTCGCCCAGGGCGCCGCGCTGCCCCTCGTCCCGCTGGCCGTGCTGGCGGCGTGGGCGGTGGTGTCGCTGGGGCTGGTCTCGCGTACGTTCCGCTGGGAGTAGCTCAGCCGATCTGGGGCCGCTCGCCGTGCAGGGCGCCGTAGCGGTGCCTGGTGAGGGCGGCCGCGGCCGTCAGCGGGATCGCGGCGCCGGCCGCCAGGCCGAACAGCAGGGCGTAGCGGCCGTGCTCGGCCAGCGGGCCGGCCGCCCACGAGGCGACCGCGCTGCCCACGAAGAGCGCGGCGGCGAAGAAGGCGATCGTCGTCCCCCTGGCCTCGGGCACCACCGAGGTGGCCCACGTCTGCAGCGAGGAGTGCAGGAAGGACCAGCCGCCGCCGAGCAGCAGCGCCGTGACCGCCACGGTGGCCATGTCCACGTGCACGGCGACGATCGCGAACCCGGCGCAGAGCTGCGTGCCGCCCACCGTCATCAGCACGGGAGTGGGCCAGCGCCCCGACAGCCGCCTGACGAGCTTCGTGAACACCCACAGGCCCAGCCCGTACGCGGTGATGGCGAGCCCGGCCACGGCGGCGGCGTACCCCGCGTGCTCCAGCGCGGTGGCCAGGAACGGCATGGCGCCCAGCATGATCGCGCCCTCGACGAACGCGAGCCCGAAGACCAGCAGCGCCCAGCCGTGCCCGAGCACCGCGCCCAGGTAGCGGCCGACACCGAACCCCCGGCCGGTGCCGGGGCGGGCCGGCTCCGGCAGCGAGCGCAGCGCGAGCGCGCAGGCCAGGGCGCAGGCGGCGGGCACGGTGAACGCCACCCGCCAGTCGACCAGGCCCGCGAGCACCCCGCTCAGCCCGGTGGCCAGGGCCGTGCCGAGGGCGGCGGCGCCCATCAGATCGGTCAGCGCGCGTTGCCGGGTCGACGGCTCCACGGTGTCGCCCACGTACGTCAGCCCGGTCGGGATCACCGCGCCGAAGCAGGCGCCCGTCACGATCCTGGCCACCACCAGCGCCCCCAGGACGGGCATCAGCGCCGAGGCCAGCCCCGCCAGCGCCGCGCCGAACAGCGTCCCGCGCATCACCCGCACGCGGCCGAACCGGTCCGACAGCAGCCCCCACAGCGGCTGGGTGAGCCCGTAGGCGAGGTAGTAGCCGCTGGCGGCCGCGACGGCGGCGGACAGCGGGACCTCCAGGTCCACCGCGATCAGCACGAGCATGGGGCTCACGGCGAAGCGGTCGAAGCTGCTCACGAACGAGGCCGCGGACAGGGCCAGCGGCGGGCGGGCGAGACTCGCGGGGGACTTCATACGCTCAATGATCCAAGAGCCCTCCAGAACACCCTATGTCGGGTCATGTCGCAGGCCACGAGTACGCTCTGACCGTCATCCCCTGAAGTCCGTGAGGAGTCCTGTGACCGCGTTCGCCCTCGACGATCCCTTCGATCGCGGCTCCGGCCTGCCCAGGCCGGGAAACCTGCTGCGCACGGCCGCCGACTCGATCCCGCCGTCCGGGCTCGTGCTGCTGGCCATCGTCTCGGTGCAGCTGGGCGCCGGGTTCGCGAAGGAGCTGTTCGCGGCGCTGCCGCCGAGCGCGGTGGTGTTCCTGCGGATCACGGCCGGGGCGCTGATCATGGGGGCGCTCGTCCGGCCGAGACTGAAGGGCCTGTCCTGGCGCGACTGGGCGGTGGGGATCGGGTTCGGGGTGACGCTGGCCCTCATGAACCTGACGTTCTACGAGGCCCTGTCGCGGCTGCCGATGGGGATCGCGGTGGCCATCGAGTTCCTGGGGCCGCTGGGGGTGGCCGTGGCGGCCTCGCGGCGCAGGATCGACCTGCTGTGGATCGGCCTGGCGGGAGCGGGCGTGGTGCTGCTCGCGCCGTGGGGGCAGTCGGCGTCGGTGAGCTGGCTCGGCATCGGGTTCGCGATGCTGGCGGCCGTCGGCTGGGCCGGGTACATCCTGCTGTCGGCGGCGGCCGGGCGGCGTTTCCCCGGCACGAGCGGGCTGTCGTTCGCGATGATCGTGTCGGCCCTGGTGGTCGCCCCCGTCGGGGTCGTGTCGGGCGGGGCGGACCTGCTGCAGCCGGAGCTGCTGCTGATCGGGCTCGGCGTGGGCCTGCTGTCGTCGGTGATCCCGTACTCGCTCGAGCTGCAGGCGCTGCGGCGGATGCCCAAGCAGGTGTTCGGCATCCTCATGAGCCTGGAGCCGGCCGTGGCGGCGCTGATCGGCGTGATGCTGCTGAACGAGGTCCTGCACGCGCAGCAGTGGGCGGCGATCGTCTGCATCGTGGCCGCCAGCCTGGGCTCGACCCGGCGGCGCAAGGTCTGACGCGCAGGCTGTGGCGGGCCGCCGCGCGCCCGTGGGATGGGGTCTCGGGCGCGCGGCGGAGGGCTCGGCTTTGGATGGGCGGGGTAGGCCGAGCCCATGGAAGGTCAGCGGAGTGCGGGTGTCCGCGTGACCTGGCATGCGCCACCCACCGGAATCGGTGGTGGCCGGTCCGCTGGGGACCTGGACGGTGGGGCCGCCGGCGGACGCTTGGTGCGTCGCTCTTTCGACCCGAGACGAGAGTACCGCCATCCCCGTCCGCGCGGTCCCCAAATGTCAGAACTTAGTGGGAGAAAAACGGACGAGTCTCCCCTCAGTGCTCGGCCCAGATCCCCCGCACGTGGCCGATGTGCTCCGTCATGAGGTGCTGGACGGCCTGGCGGTCGCCGCTCTTCAGGGCGTCGAGCAGCGCCAGGTGCTCCCTGGCCGACTCGCCCAGCACGTCGCGCTCCCGGAGCTGGGACAGGCCGTAGAGCCTGGCCCTGTTGCGCAGGTCGCGCACCACCTCGACCAGGTGGGCGTTGCCCGCCAGGGTCAGCAGCTCGACGTGGAAGCGCAGGTCGGCGTCCACGTACGCGAGCAGGTCACCGCGTTCGGCGGCCGAGACGATCTCCTCGGCGACCGGCCTGAGCCGCTCGAACTCCTCCTCCCGCGCACCGCCGGCCAGCCGGGCCACGGTGGGCACCTCGATCAGCTGGCGGATCTCGGTGAGCTCGTCGAGGTCGCGGTCGGACAGCTCGGTCACCCGGAAGCCCTTGTTGCGCACCGCCTCGACCAGGCCCTCCTTGGCCAGGTCGAGCATGGCCTCGCGCACCGGCGTGGCCGAGACGCCGAACTGGGCGGCCAGCACCGGCGCGGAGTAGACCACTCCCGGCCGCATCTCGCCGGTGATCAGCGCGGCACGCAGCGCGTGCGCGACCTGCTCGCGCAGGCTCTGCCGCTCCCCCACCATCGGCAGGTCGAGCCGGTCCTCGGCAGCCATCCAATCTCCTCTCTTACTCACAAGAAATCTGCTCATCAGCCTGCCGCCCTACTGTGGCACCTCGGGCGAGGCCGCAGCGGCAGGCCGCTTCGCAGATTTCTCATGAGATCTCCACGCCTCGTACGCGGCGGCCGCGACCACGAGGTCCTCCCAGGCCATGCCCGTGCTCTTGAACACGCGCGGCCCCGTGCCGGCGACCACCCGACCCGCGACGAGATCGGCGAGGTTGCCCGCGAGATGACCAGCGGTGATCGTGCCCTCGCGGATCGGGATGAGCAGATCGCCCGCCTCCTCCAGGGCGGCCGCCCTGGCCTCGACGACCACGGTGGCGCGGGCGACGAGGTCGCCGTCGAGCTCGCGGGCGCCGGGCTCGTGCGACCCGACCGCGACGACGGTGACGCCGTCGCGGGCGAGCTTACCGGGGAACAGCGGTTCCCTCGCCGTCGTGCAGCACACGATGACGTCGGCCCCGGCCAGTGCTCGCGCCGAGTCGGACGGGGGCAGGGCGCGGGCGGTCAGGCCGAGCGCCCGGCAGCGGCCCGCGAGCGCCTCCGCGCGGCCCTGGTCGCGCCCGACCACGGTCACGTCCTCGATGGGGCGCACCTCCCGCAGCGCGAGCACGTGACCCCACGCCTGCGGGCCGCTCCCGAACACCACCAGCCGCCGGGCCTCCCCGTCCGCCAGGTGGCTGACGGCCAGCGCCGAGACGGCGGGCGTGCGCAGGGAGGTGAGCGCGATCCCGTCCAGGGCCGCGAGCGGGGTCAGGGTGTCGCCGTCGAACAGCAGGTACGTCCCCTGGATCCGGGGCAGCTCGCGATCGGGGTTGCCGGGCGCGATGGTGACGGCCTTGACCCCCGCGTACCGTCCGGCCGCGGCGGGCATGAGGAGGAGCTGCCCGGCCGGCAGGTCCACGATCGGCCGCTGCGGCGTGGCCTCGGGGTCGAGCCCGGCGCGCAGGGCGTCCTCCAGGATCCGTACGGCGCGCCCCATCGGCACCAGCCGCTCCATTGTGGCGGCGTCGAGATATGGCAGTCCGGTCATCGCAGCGTGAACCCTGTACCCATCGGATCGTCGGGATCGAGCTCGAAGACGTGCCGCCCGGTCCGGTAGGCCATGCCCTCGATCTCCGGGACGACCCCCTCGTCGAGCACCTCGGCCACCCGCGCCAGGAAGGTGCTCCCCACGACGCTGTCGTGGATCAGGGGCGCGCGCAGCCCCGAGTCGTGCAGCAGCGCCATCCGCGCCGCCGTGCCCGACCCGCAGGGCGAGCGGTCCACCTCCCCGTCGGCGAAGACCGTCACGTTCCGCTGGTGCGCCGCCCCGTCCCGGTCCGGCAGCTCGTCGTAGAAGATCACGCCGTAGACGCCGGACAGCCGGTCGTCGGACGGGTGCCGGGCGGCCGGATGGTCCGCCAGGTCGGCCTTGATGCGGCAGGCGTGGCCGATGAGCGCCGTCAGGTTCGCGGGCGCCACGGAGAGGCCCACCGCCGCGGCGGGCAGCGACGCGTAGATCGCGCCGCCGTACGAGAGGTCGACCTTGGTCCTGCCGGCGGCCACGCCGCGCGCCACCACGTACGACGGCACGCTGACGAACGTCACCCCGCTCACCTTGCCCCCGGAGCAGCGCACCCGCGCCGTGACGCGCCCCGACGGCACGTCGATCACCACGTCCGTCTCCCCGTCGGGGTCGGCGGCCACCAGCCCCTCGTGCACGGCGTAGGCGCCGAGCGCGATGGTGCCGTGGCCGCAGGCGGTGGAGAACCCGTCCTTGTGCCAGAACAGCGCCCCGAACGCGGCCCCCGGGTCGTTGGGCGGGACGAGGAAGCAGCCGTACATGTCGGCGTGGCCGCGCGGCTCCTGGCACAGCAGCCGCCGCACGCCGTCGAACCGGGGGTCGGCGGCGGCGGTGGAGCGGCGCGAGAGCACGTCCGCCCCGGGGATCTCGGGCACGCCGCCGGTCACGATCCGGAACGGCTCCCCGCCCGTGTGGTAGTCGGTCGTCGTGACCGTGGTCCCGGCCGGGCCGGGACCACGCTCGTCACGCTCGCTCACAGCTCGAACCCGGCGGGGAACGGGTCACGCGGGTCCAGGAAGTACTGGGCGGTGCCGGTGACCCAGGCGCGGCCGGTGATCGAGGGCACGACGGCCGGCTCGCCGCCCACGGTGGTCTCCTCCAGCAGCCGCCCGATGAAGCGGGTCCCGATGAACGACTCGTTCACGAAGTCCCGGCCGAGCGGCAGCTCGCCCCTGGCGTGCAGCTGCGCCATCCGCGCGCTGGTGCCGGTGCCGCACGGCGAGCGGTCGAACCAGCCCGGGTGGATGGCCATCGCGTGCCGCGAGTGGTGGGCGTCCGAGCCGGGGGCGGTGAAGTAGACGTGGTGGCAGCCGCGGATGCGGTCGTCCTCGCGGTGGACGGGCTCGTCCTCCGCGTTGATCGCCTCCATGGTGGCCAGGCCCGCCGCGATGATCTCGTTCTTGGCCCTGCGGTCGAAGGGCAGGCCGTAGGAGTCGAGGTCGACGACGGCGTAGAAGTTGCCGCCGTACGCGAGGTCGTACGGGATCTCCCCGAACCCCGGCACCTTCACGACGGCGTCGAGCCGGTCGCTGTAGGAGGGCACGTTGCGCAGCGTCACCGACATGGCCTGGCCGTCCTCGACGGCCACGTCCACCTCGACGATCCCGGCCGGCACCTCCAGGCGCACGGTGGTGACCGGCTCCACGACCTCGACCATGCCCGTCTCGACGAGCACGGTGGCCACGCCGATGGTGCCGTGCCCGCACATCGGCAGCAGCCCCGACACCTCGATGAACAGCACGCCGTAGTCCGCGTCCGGCCTGGTCGGCGGCTGCAGGATGGCGCCGCTCATGGCGGAGTGGCCGCGCGGCTCGGTCATCAGCAGGGTGCGGATGTGGTCGAGGTTGTCGCGGAAGTAGACGCGCCGCTCGGCCATGCTCGCGCCCGGGATCACGCCTATCCCGCCGGTGATGACGCGGGTGGGCATGCCCTCGGTGTGGGAGTCGACGGCGTGGAAAACGCGCTTTGTCCTCATCGCAGCCCTTCTGCCAGTGCCTTCTCGGTCGCCGCTCGCACGATAGCGGCCTGCTCGTCCGTCAGCGGCTGCCTGGGCTGCCTGCACGGACCGCCGTGGCGGCCGGCGAGGTCCATGGACAGCTTGATGGCCTGGACGAACTCCGTCTTGGAGTCCCAGCGCAGCAGGGGGTGCAGGGTCCTGTAAAGAGGCAGCGCGGTCTCCAGGTCGCCGGCGACGGCGGCGCGGTAGAGCGCGGCGTTGGAGACGGGCAGCGCGTTGGGGTAGCCGGCGATCCAGCCCACCGCCCCGGCCACGGCGAGCTCGAGCAGCACGTCGTCGGAGCCGATCAGCAGGTCCAGCTCGGGGGCCAGCTCGGCCAGCTCGTACGCGCGCCGCACGTCCCCGCTGAACTCCTTGACCGCCACGATCAGCCCCTCCTCGTGCAGCTTGGCCAGCAGCGCGGGGGTCAGGTCGACCTTGGTGTCGTACGGGTTGTTGTAGGCCACGACGGGCAGGCCCGCCTTGGCGACCTCGCGGTAGTGCGCGATGACGGCCCGCTCGTCGGCGCGGTAGGAGTTGGGCGGCAGCAGGAGCACCGAGCCGCAGCCGGCCTCGGCCGCCTGCTCGGCCCACCGGCGCGACTCCGCGGCGCCGTACGCGCCCACTCCGGCCATCACCCTGCGCCCACCGACGGCCGCGACGGCGGTCTCGACCACCTTGGCCCGCTCCTGCGAGGTGAGCGTCTGGTACTCGCCCAGCGAACCGTTGACGGCGACGCCGTCACTGTCGTTCTCGACCAGCCAGCGGCAGTGGTCGGCGTAGCCGTCGTAGTCGACGGAAAGGTCGTCGCGCAGGGGCAGCGCGGTGGCCACCATGATGCCGTGCCAGGGCTTGGTGCGGTTGTCCATTGGGAAGTCCTCCATGTCAAGGTCAGTGGGCGCGGGGAACGTCGGGCAAGTCGGAAACATCGGAAACGTCGGGAAGCTCGCCGTCGGGAAGCTCGGCCAGGGCGCCGAGGGTGACGGGCTGGGCGATGGGGCGGCGGGGCGGCCGCTGCGGCTCCCCCGCCAGGCAGGAAACGGCGTAGCCGCAGATGCGGCCCTGGCACCAGCCCATGCCGGGCCTGGCCAGCAGCTTGATCGAGCGCGCGTCGGTGGCGCCGAGGTCCTGCGCCTCGCGTACGCGGGCCAGCGGCACCTCCTCGCAGCGGCACACCAGCGTGTCGTCGCGCAGCCAGCCCTGCCAGCCGGGTTTGACGGGGTAGGCCCGCTGCAGTGCCTCCCCGAACGCCCGCCCGCGCTCCCGGCGGCGCAGCAGCAGCCCTGACTCCGTGTCCGAGGACCGCGCGTCGGCCACCACGGCGCGGCCGGCGATGCGGCCCTCCGTCTCGGACAGGACCCAGCCGCCCACGCCCGTGGGCTCCCCGGCGGCCCAGACCCCGGGGACGGAGGTGCGCTGGGCGGCGTCCACGTCGAGCACCGGGCTGCCGTCCACGTCGTTGCGGGTGGCGCAGCCGAGCTGGGTGCCCAGGTCGATCTGCGGCACGAACCCGTACCCGACGGCCACCGTGTCGCACTCGACGACGCGGGTGGCGAGAACGTTCCACTCCTGGTCGAGGCGGGCCACGGTGACGGCCTCCACCTCGCGCTCGCCGTGCGCCGCGACCACCGCCTGGCGCGTCCGGTACGGCACGCGGTGCCTGGCCAGGCTCGCGGCGTAGCCGGCGGCCTCCCCGGCCTTGCCCAGGGCCAGCAGCGGATGCCTGGCCAGCCCGAGCCCGCCGTTCGCCTCCAGCACCCCGAGCACCCGCGCCCCCGCCCCGGCCAGCCCGGTGGCCACGGGCAGCAGGAACGGGCCGGTGCCGGAGACGACGATCCGCCTGCCCGCCACGACGCCGTTGCCCTTGAGCAGCGCCTGCGCGCCGCCGGCGGTCAGGACGCCGGGCAGGTCCCACCCGGGGAACGGCAGCGGCCGGTCGTGCGCGCCGGTCGCGATCAGCAGCCGCCGCGCCCGCAGGACGGCCTGCCGCTCCGCGGCGCCCGCCTCCCGCGTGACGCAGCGCACGGCCAGGTCCCCGCCGGGCTCGCGGCTGACGCTCCACACCTGGTGCCGCAGCAGCACGTCGGCGCGGCCGTCCAGGGCCCGCGCCTGCCGCAGGAACCGGTCCAGGCCGGGCGCGGGCTTGGGGTCGGCGGCGTGGCGGAAGTACTGGCCGCCGAGCCGTGCGGAAGAGTCAAGGAGCGCCACCCGCAGTCCGGCCAGCGCCGCCGTGAGCGCGCCGGCCACCCCCGCGGGCCCGCCGCCGACCACCACCAGGTCGTACGTCATGACGTCGTCACCTCGTCACCGGGCGCGGCCTCCACCAGGCAGGCCCGCTCGGGCGCCCGCCCGTTGACCGAGATCAGGCAGTCGAAGCAGACCCCGATCCCGCAGAACAGCCCGCGGGGCCGCCCGCCGAAGCGGGTGCTGCGCCACGACCGCACCCCGGCCGCGTGCAGCGCCGCCCCGATCGTCTGCCCGGGCACGACGGGGACCGGACGCCCGTCGATCGTGATGTGGAACGTCAAGAGGACTCCTCCGCGAAGCGATCCGGCCGGAAGGGCCGCAGGTCCAGGTCGGTCGGGGAGCCGGTGAGCACCTGCGCGAGCAGGTGACCGGTAGCCGGGGCGAGCCCGATGCCCGCCCCCTCGTGCCCGCAGGCGTGATAGAGCCCGGGAACGCGCGGGTCGGCGCCGATGACGGGCAGGTGGTCGGGACAGTACGGCCGGAAGCCGCAGTACGACCTGATGGCCCGCACCTCGCGCAGCGCGGGGAACAGCGCCACGGCCTGCTCGGCCAGGCGGGCGAGCACCGGCACCGACGTCGTCCGGTCGAACCCGACCCGCTCCCTGCTGGCCCCGATGAGCACGGTGCCCGCGGGCGTGCCCTCCACGACCGCCGAGGTCTCCAGGCCCGCCGAGTCGCTGGCCACGTTCGTGACGTAGGCGGCGGTGTAGACCTTGTGCCTGATCAGCGGCTCCGGCAGCGGCTCGGTGACGAGGATGAAGCCGCGCCTGGGCAGGATCGGCAGATCGACCCCCGCCAGCGCGGCCACCTCGCCGCCCCAGGTGCCCGCCGCGTTGATCACCGCGTCGCCGAGCACGTCGCCCTGGGAGGTACGCACGCCGGCGACGTGGTCCCCTTTCCGGATGAAGCCGGTCACGGCCGCCCCGAGGCGCAGCCGGAGCGTCCCGTGGCCGAAGCTCTCCGCGCCGTGCCTGAGCAGGCGCGCGGCGGCCAGCATGGGCTGCACCTGGGCGTCCTCGGGGTAGTAGACCCCGCCGGCCAGTCCCTCGGCCAGGTGCGGCTCGTAGTCGCGCAGCGACTCGCCGGGCACCAGGGTGTGCTCCACGTCCTGCTTGGCGGCCAGCTCGGCGAGCTGCCGCTGGACCTCCCCGGTCTCGGCGACCACCAGGCCGCCCTTGGGCTCGAACTCGAACCCGCCGAGGTCGGCCAGCGAGCGCCAGAGCCGGTTGGACAGCAGCGCCAGCTCCAGCTCGGGGCCCGGCTCCTTGTCGGACACCAGCACGTTGCCCTCGCCCGAGCCGGTCGTGCCGCCCGCCACGGGGCCGCGGTCGACCACGGTCACGTCGAGACCGGCGCGCGCGGCGTAGTAGGCGCATGCGGCGCCCACGACTCCGGCGCCGACCACGATGACGTCGGACATCCATCACCTCCCAGGTCTGTAATATGTCACATACCTCGCTCTCTTGAGAAGGCCCTTTCCACCGGCCGGACAACACCACCGCCCGCACCCCCTTCCCCCGCCGCTACCCACCGTCCCCCTGCCACCACCTCCCCGGCCTCCGGCCCGCCTCCCCCTTGGCGGAGGGACACCCAAAGCACCCCACCGCACTTCGGCCGGGGTCCCTTCGAGGAGGGCGGCCGGGAGCACCGGCGCGACGTCCCGCCGCACTTCGGCCGGGGTCCCATCGGAAGGGATGGCCGACGTGCCGCCCCCGCACGCTTCGCGCCACGCCCGCCACGCGACGGCCCTTACCCGCGCGACACGCCCCACGGCGCCACCCCGCCGGGCTTCGGCCGAGGGCCCCCAGGAATGGCCGACGTGCCCCACCGCACACTCGACGGCGCGGCACGCCTCGCCTCGCCGGCCTTCCGGACGGGGTCCAGGAGGACGGCCGGGCGACCCGTCGTGGGGGTGGGGTGACCGGTGGTGGGACCGGGTGGGTGGGCCCGTACCATCGATGGCGTGAAGCTACCCACCGACCACCCCAACCGCCACCTGCGCCGACTGCTGACCTGGGCGCCCACGACGCGGTCGATGCGGGCCTGGGCGATGGCGTCCGTGGTGGTCAACGCGGGCATCGCGGTGACGGGCGCGGGCGTGCGCGTCACCGGTTCCGGGCTGGGCTGCCCGACCTGGCCCAAGTGCACGCCGGACAGCTTCATCCCGGTCGCGCACCCCGAGGTGTCGATGCTCAACATGCTCGTCGAGTTCGGCAACCGGCTGCTGACGTTCCTGGTGCTGGCGGTGGGCGTGGCGTGCGTGCTCGCGGCGTTCCGGCTGGCGCCGCGCAGGCGCTCGCTGCTGGCGCTGGCGCTGCTGCAGCCGGCGGGCGTCCTGGCCCAGGCGCTGTGGGGCGGCCTGGTGGTCAGCACGATGCTCAACCCGTTCACGGTCGGCATGCACTTCCTCATCTCCATCGGCCTGGTCGCCGCCTGCTGGATGCTGTACGCGCGGGCGGGCGAGGGCGACGGCCCGGCGCGGCGGGTGACCCACCGCGACATCCGCAGGCTCGGCTACGCGCTGCTCGCGGCCGTGTTCGCGCTGCTGGTGGTCGGGGTCGGGGTGAGCGGCACGGGCCCGCACTCGGGCGACGAGATGGCCTCCCGCTTCGACCTCGACATCGAGGCCGTGGCCCGGCTGCACGCCGACGTCGCGTACGTCGTGGTGGGGCTGACGTTCGCGCTGCTGTTCGCCCTGCACGTGAGCAACGCGCCGCGGCCCGCGCGGCGGGCGGCGCTGGCGCTGCTGGCCGTGGAGCTGGGCCAGGGCGTGATCGGTTACACGCAGTACTTCCTGGCCGTGCCTGCCGCGCTGGTGCTGCTGCACGTGCTCGGCTCCACGCTGGTCTGGATCGCGGCGCTCAGGGTCGTCACCTCGCTGCGCACCCGCTCCCCGCAGGCCGCCCCCGCCGACCACTCCCCCACCGAAGCCGCCGGAGCACCCGCCGCCGTCTGAGGGGATATGCCAGGGTATGAGGGGATCGGTCCGCCACTCCCCCACCCCCTGGAGGGTGTGATTTGTTAAGGAATGTCCGCCCCACTCGGAAGGCCCTGCGGCGCGCGTACCAGGGCCTGGTGCTGATCAGCGTGCTCTCCCTGGCGCCCATGACGTGGGCCTGGCTCGGCAGCTCGGCGCACCGGGTGACGGCCGTGGGCGACGGCTGGCTCGGACGGGTGCCCACGGCGCAGGCCGCGCTGGTGCTGGGCGCGGGCCTGTACGGCACGCAGCCCACGCCGATGCTGGCCCACCGGCTCGACATCGCCGCCGAGCTCTACCGGACGGGCAAGGTACGGGCCCTGCTGCTGTCGGGCGACAACAGCCGCAAGGAGTACGACGAGCCCACGGCCATGCGCGACTACCTGCTCCGCAGAGGCGTGCCGGACCAGGTGATGGTGCTGGACTACGCGGGGTTCGACACGTGGGACTCGTGCGTGCGGGCGCGCAAGGTGTTCGGGGCGCGGCAGGTGACGGTCGTGACGCAGGAGTTCCACCTGCCCAGGGCCGTGACGCTGTGCCGGACGGCCGGTCTGGAGGCGTTCGGGGTGGGTGACGACTCGACCAGGGAGTTCGCCATGCCCACCTACGCCTACGCGACCCGGGAGCTGCTCGCCACCGCCAAGGGGTTCGCCGACGCGATGGTGCTCCACTCCGACCCGGTCTATCCCGGCCCGCGCGAGGTCTCCCTGACGACCATCCTGGCTCAGCCCGGCGCGCCGGGGGCGTAGCCGGGCGGCGGGGTGCCCCGCGCGACCGACCTGGCGTGCGCCGTCGGCACCGGGAAGTCCGCCCGGGCCGTGCTCATGCACTCCAGCAGCGCCCGCTGCTCCTCGTGGAAGCCCTGCTCGTCGACCATGTGGCGGGCCGCCCGCTCGTGCAGCAGGCCCAGCTCGGTGGCGGCCAGCTGGTAGTCGCGCATGGCGCGCAGCCCGCGCTTGCCGCCGTGGGCCTTGGCCCACTGCCTGGCCTGGCGCCGCCTGGGGAACGTCGACAGCATGTAGATGTCGGCCTGGGTGACCAGCTTGGTCGGCTCGTACGGCGGCAGGTAGCGCTGGATGAGGGCCACGATGCGCCGCCGGTCCTTGAACACCACGCCGATGAGCACGATCAGCACCGCCAGCAGCGCCAGGTAGGCCACCACGAGCCCGGGGAAGCCGCCGTAGGAGGCCAGGCCGTTCCACAGGCCGTGCAGGATCATCGCGCCCGACCAGCCCGCCAGGATGTAGAAGACCCGCTCGGGGCCCTCGCGCCGGGCGGCGTAGGCGACCGCGACGCCGATCATGGAGCTGAACAGCGGGTGGGCCAGCGGCGACAGGATGCCGCGCAGCACCACGGTGACCGCCAGCCCCTTGACGCCGGAGTTGGACAGCGCGGCGAGGTAGTAGCTGACGTTCTCGCTCATGGCGAAGCCGAGCCCGACCATGCTGGCGTAGATGATGCCGTCGGTGGGGCCGTCGAGCTCGGCCCTGCGGAACCTGAGCAGCCCGAGCAGCACCAGCCCCTTCATCGTCTCCTCCACCACGGGCGCGCCGAAGGTGGCCGCGACGTTGCGGGCGCTGGCCTCCGACAGCTTGGCGGTGTCGATGATGTAGTGCAGGTTGAGGTAGTTGATCAGACCGGCGACCAGCACCGCGACGCCCGCGCCCCACGCGAAGGCGAAGATCAGGTTGCTGCGCGGCTCCGGCTCCATCCGGTCGAGCGCCAGCACGGCCGCCAGCAGCAGCGGCACCGGCGCGAGCGCCAGCATGAGCGCGATGAAGAACTGCACCGGAGCGCCGTTGAGCACGTCGAAGGAGAACGAGACCAGAGCGCAGACTCCGGTGAGGACGAGCCCGATGATCAACGCGAATGACGGGCGGTCCTTCAACACCCAGCGTGGATCACGGGTCGCCATACGGTGACTTTAACGGATCAGAGGGCCGGGGTCCGTGCCGGTCAAGACAGCGTCACCCTCCGGACACGCGGCCGCATGACGGTCACGCCAGCAGCGGGTCGATGGCCACCGCCAGGAACAGCAGCGCCAGGTAGGCGTTGGACCAGTGGAAGAAGCGCATGGGGCGCAGGTCGACGCCGCTCTTGCCGGCGTTGAGCCGGGCCAGCAGGCGGTGGACCTCCCACAGGCACATGGCGCCGAGCACGGCGGCCACGATCGGGTAGAACAGCGTGGTGCCGGCCACCGGCCACAGCGCCAGCGAGCACAGCACGGTCGCCCACGTGTAGGCGATCGACTCCAGGATCACCCGCCGCTCGGTGGCCACGACGGGCAGCATGGGCACCTTGGCCGCCGCGTAGTCCTCCTTGTAGCGCATGGCCAGCGTCCAGGTGTGCGGCGGCGTCCAGAAGAACACCACCCCGAACAGCACCAGCGGCGCCCAGTCGAGCCGCTCGGTGATGCCCGCCCAGCCGATCATCACCGGCATGCAGCCCGCGATGCCGCCCCACACGATGTTCTGGGCCGTGCGGCGCTTCAGGATCATCGAGTAGACGAGCACGTAGAACAGGATCGCCCCGGTGGACAGCATCGCGGCCAGCCAGTTGGTGGTCACCCACAGGCCCACCAGGGACAGCACGCCGAGCACGATCCCGAAGACCAGCGCGCCCCGCGGCGAGACCTGGTGCCTGGCCAGCGGCCTGCGGCGGGTGCGGCGCATCTTCTGGTCGATGTCGCGATCCACGTAGCAGTTGAGCGCGTTGGCACTGCCCGCCGATAGGGTGCCGAACACCATGACCGAGATCGACGTCCACAGCGGCGGCAGGCCGCCCGCCGCCAGGAACATCACCGGCAGCGTCGTGATCAGCAGCAGCTCGATGATCCGCGGCTTGGTGAGCGCGATGTAGGCCTTGACGATCATGCCGATCGAGCGCGGCCCCTCCACCTGCGGAGATCGGGCCGTCGCCTGCCTGTTGGTCAGCACCGTCAAGGCGCTTCCAGCCTGTGCGGAGTCAACGCGTAACCTCTGATTAGAGCGGATCCATGGGTGGGCGCCGTGACGCCCCTGCGAACAAACAAACTGTAGTCGCAGGGACGGCCGGTCCGGCCAATGGGGGGCTTGCGCCGCACATGGACCCGTGCGGGTGGGATGGGAATCGTTCGCCGGCTCCACTCGGTTAGGGTCCCGTGTGGGCGGGATAGCCAATCAATGACAACTAGATTCCGGAGATCGAGCACTTGAGCACCGAACTCGTGCCAGCCCTCGAATGGACCGACCTGGACAAGCAGGCGGTCGACGTCGTTCGAGCCCTGGCGATGGACGCAGTGGAGAAGGCGGGCTCGGGTCACCCCGGCACCGCCATGAGCCTGGCTCCCGCCGCATACCTGCTGTTCCAGCGTGTGATGCGTCACGATCCGACCGATCCGAAGTGGGCCGGGCGCGACCGTTTCGTGCTGTCGTGCGGCCACTCGAGCCTGACGCTCTACATCCAGCTCTACCTGTCCGGCTACGGCCTCACGCTCGACGACCTGCGCCGGCTGCGCCAGTGGGACAGCCTGACGCCCGGTCACCCCGAGTACGGCCACACGGCGGGCGTCGAGACCACGACGGGCCCGCTCGGCCAGGGCCTGGGCAACGCGGTCGGCATGGCGATGGCGGCCCGCCGCGAGCGCGGCCTGTTCGACCCCGACACCGAGGCCGGCGCCTCGCCGTTCGACCACCACATCTGGTGCCTGGTCAGCGACGGCGACATCGAGGAGGGCATCAGCCACGAGGCCAGCTCCCTCGCCGGCCACCAGAAGCTGGGCAACCTCATCGTCGTGTGGGACGACAACCAGATCTCCATCGAGGACGACACGCTGATCGCCAAGTCCGAGGACGTGGTCAAGCGTTACGAGGCCTACGGCTGGCACACCCAGAGCGTCGACTGGACCGAGACCGGCGAGTACGCCGAGGACGTCCAGGCGCTCTACGACGCGCTGCAGGCGGCCAAGGCGGAGACCGACCGGCCGTCGTTCATCCGGCTGCGCACGATCATCGGCTGGCCGGCCCCGAACAAGAAGAACACCGGCAAGATCCACGGCTCGGCCCTGGGCGAGGCGGAGGTCGCCGCCACCAAGGAAGTCCTCGGCATGGACCCGGCCAAGACGTTCGACGTCCCGGCCGCGGTGCTGGAGCACGCGCGCGGCGTCGCCCAGCGCGGCCGCGCCGAGCACGCCGAGTGGGACAAGGGCTACGCCGAGTGGCGGCTGGCCCAGCCCGAGCGCGCCGAGGAGTTCGACCGCATCTCCCAGCGCGAGCTGCCCAACGGCTGGGCCAGGGCGCTGCCGTCGTTCGAGGCGGGCGCGTCGATCTCGACCCGCAAGGCGTCCGGCGACGTGCTCAGCGCGCTGGCGCCGGTGCTGCCGGAGCTGTGGGGCGGCTCGGCCGACCTGGCGGAGTCGAACAACACCACGATGAAGGGCGAGCCGTCCTTCATCCCCGAGGAGTTCCAGACCAAGGAGTTCCCCGGCAACCGCTACGGCCGCACGCTGCACTTCGGCATCCGCGAGCACGCCATGGGCGCCATCCTCAACGGCATCGCCCTGCACGGCGGCACCCGCCCGTACGGCGGCACCTTCCTGGTCTTCTCCGACTACATGCGCCCGTCGGTGCGCCTGGCCGCGCTGATGAAGCTGCCGGTCACGTACGTGTGGACGCACGACTCCATCGGCCTCGGCGAGGACGGCCCCACCCACCAGCCGATCGAGCACCTGTGGGCGCTGCGCGCGATCCCCGGCCTCGACGTGGTACGCCCGGCCGACGCCAACGAGACGGCCTACGCCTGGAAGACCGTGCTCAAGCACACCGACCGGCCCGCCGCCCTGGCGCTGACCAGGCAGAACCTGCCGGTCGTGGAGGGCACCAGCGCCGAGGGCGTGGCCCGCGGCGGCTACATCCTGCGCGAGGCCTCCGACGGCCAGCCCAAGGTCATCCTCATCGCCACCGGCAGCGAGGTGGAGATCGCGCTGGCGGGCCGCGAGCTGCTGGAGGGCAAGGGCATCCCGACGCGGGTCGTGTCGATGCCGTGTGTCGAATGGTTCAAGGGGCAGGACATCGCATATAGGCAGACGGTTCTGCCTTCGTCGATCCGGGCTCGGGTCGCTGTCGAGGCCGGCGTCGCGCTCGGCTGGCACGAGTTCGTCGGCGAATGCGGCGAAGTGGTCGGTCTCGAACACTTCGGTGCGTCCGCCCCGTACAAGACTCTGTACGAGCTGTTCGGGTTGACGGCGGAGCGCGTCGCGGCGGCGGCACATGCGAGCCTGGCCAAGCTTGGTCAGGAAAAGGGCGAGACGACGGGAAACTGAAGAAGAGATGAGCGAGATCCTCAAGAACCTGTCCGGCCAGGGCGTTGCCATCTGGCTCGACGACATCAGCCGTGAGCGACTGCGCACCGGCAACCTGGAGCAGCTGATCCGCGAGAAGAACGTCGTCGGGGTGACCTCCAACCCGACGATCTTCGCCAACGCGCTCAGCAAGGGCGACGCCTACAACTCCCAGCTCCACGACCTCGCCGTACGCGGCGTGGAAGTGGGCGAGGCCGTGCGCGCCATCACCACCTACGACATCCGCTGGGCCGCCGACGTGCTGCGCCCCGTCTACGACGCCACCGGCGGCGTGGACGGCCGCGTGTCGCTGGAGGTGGACCCGCGCCTGGCCCGCGAGACCGAGAAGACGGTCGCCGAGGCCCGCGCGCTGTGGTGGATGGTCGACAGGCCCAACCTGTTCATCAAGATCCCGGCCACGGTCGAGGGCCTGCCCGCGATCACGCAGGCGCTCTCGGAGGGCATCAGCGTCAACGTCACGCTGATCTTCTCCCTCGAGCGCTACCGCGCGGTCATGGACGCCTGGCTCGCCGGCCTCGAGGCGGCGCAGGCCAAGGGCCTCAACCTCGCCTCGATCGAGTCGGTGGCCTCGTTCTTCGTCAGCCGCGTCGACACCGAGATCGACAAGCGGCTCGACAAGGCGGGCAAGCCGGAGCTGAAGGGCAAGGCGGGCATCGCCAACGCGCGCCTGGCCTACGCGGCGTACGAGGACGTGATGAACTCCGAGCGCTGGCAGCGCCTGCGCTCGGCGGGCGCCCGTCCGCAGCGGCCGCTGTGGGCCTCGACCGGCGTCAAGAACCCCGACTACTCCGACACCATGTACGTCGACCAGCTCGTCGCCCCCGGCACCGTCAACACGATGCCGGAGAAGACGCTCGACGCGACCGGCGACCACGCCAACGTCACCGGCGACACGGTGCGCCCCTTCTACGAGCAGGCCTGGAACACCATGGCCGCCCTCAAGGAGGCCGGCATCGACTACGACGACGTGGTGAAGGTGCTGGAGGACGAGGGCGTCGAGAAGTTCGAGGCGTCCTGGAACGAGCTGCTCGAGAGCGTCACCAAGAACCTGGTTCCGTGATGGAGGTTTCCTACCGCGAGGAGGGGGTGGCCTCGGCCGCTTCCTCCGTCGCGGGGCGCCTCGTCGCCGACGGCGTGCCCGCGCGGCTCGCCGCCGGCGACCCCACGCTGTGGGGTGAGGACGCCGAGCGGGAGGCGGCGGTCAGGCTCGGTTGGCTGACCCTGCCCCGCTACTCTCGCGAGCTGCTGCCCGTGCTGGGCGGGCTCGTCGAGCGGGCCCGCGCCGCGGGCCTGACCAACGTGGTGCTGGCCGGGATGGGCGGCTCGTCGCTGGCGGCGGAGGTCATCTGCGCGACCGCCGACGTGCCGCTCACCGTGCTGGACACGACCGACCCGGGGCAGGTGCGGCGCGCGCTGGGCGAGCAGCTCGACGCCACGGTGCTGGTCGTGGCCGGCAAGAGCGGCTCGACCGTGGAGACCGACTCCCTGCTGCGGATCTACGAGCGGCTGTTCACCGACGCGGGCCTGGCCCCCGCCGGCCGCGTCGTGGTCGTCACCGACCCGGGCTCGCCGCTGGAGAAGCGGGCCGTGGAGGCCGGTTACGACCTGGTGCTCGCCCAGCCGGACGTCGGCGGCCGCTTCTCGGCGCTGTCGGCGTTCGGGCTGGTGCCCAGCGCGCTGGCGGGCGCCGACGTGGCGCGGCTGCTGGACGAGGCCGGGGAGGTGCTGCCGCTGCTGTCGCGCGACACCGGCAACCCCGGGCTCGACCTGGGTGCCGCGCTCGGCGGCGCGGCGCTGGCCGGGCGCGACAAGCTGCTGCTGGAGGACCAGCTCTCGGCCATCACCGGGTTGCCCGACTGGATCGAGCAGCTCGTGGCCGAGTCCACCGGCAAGCAGGGCAGGGGGATCCTGCCCGTCGTGGGCGCCGACCCCAACGAGAGCGGCGACGAGCTGGTCGTCGCCATCGAGACCGACCTCGGGGACGTGCGCGTGGACGGGCCTTTGGGCGCGCAGTTCCTGGTCTGGGAGTACGCCACCGCCCTGGCGGGGCTGCTCCTGGAGATCAACCCGTTCGACCAGCCGAACGTGGCCGAGTCGAAGGAGAACACCGCGGCGCTGCTGGCCCTGCCCGACCTGCCGGCCGGCGCGCCGGCGTTCGTGGACGGGCCCGTCGAGGTGTACGGCGGGGCCACGGCCCGGGACCTGCCCGGGCTGTTCGCCGAGTTGCTGAACGCGATCCCGGCGGACGGCTATCTGTCGATCATGGCCTTCCTGGACCGGATGGCGGCCTTCGACGCCCCGGTGCCCGAGGGGGCCGACTTCGAGCAGATGACCGACGCCTGGATGATGGCCGACCCGGCGACGCTGCGGGCGCTGCTCGCGCTGCGCACGAACCGGCCGGTGACGTTCGGGTGGGGGCCGCGCCTGCTCCACTCGACGGGGCAATACCACAAGGGCGGGCCGCAGAACGGGGTGTTCCTGCAGATCACCGGCGCGGTGGCCGAGGACGTGCCGGTCCCCGGCCGGCCGTACACGCTGGGGCGGCTCCAGCTGGCACAGGCGCTCGGCGACCTGGGGGCGCTCGAGACCCGCGGCCGGCCCGCCGTACGACTGCATTTGACCGATCGCGCGGCGGGTGTCGCGCGCTTGCTCGCAGCAGCACAGGAGGCTTGACATGACTGACCCGGCAGCACCCGTGGAGGAGGCCGTCGCGGCCGCCGTCGCGGGCACCGCCACCACCGAGGAGGTGGCCGCCGCCAACCCGCTGCGCGATCCGCGCGACAAGCGGCTGCCGCGGGTTGCGGGACCGTGTGTGATGGTGTTGTTCGGCGTGACGGGTGACCTGGCCAAGCGCAAGCTGTTGCCGGCGATTTACGACCTGGGCAACCGGGGGCTGCTGCCGCCCGGCTTCTCGCTGGTCGGCTTCGCCCGGCGCGATTGGAAAGACCAGGATTTCGCCCAGTTGACGCACGACGCCGTCAAGGCGCACGCCAGGACGCCCTTCCGCGAGGAGGTCTGGAAGCAGATCCGCGAGGGCATCCACTTCGTGCCCGGCGAGTTCTCCGACGACGGGGCGTTCGACGCGCTGGCCATGGCGCTGGCTGAGATCGACGAGACCCGGGGCACGGGCGGAAACTACGCGTTCTACCTGTCGGTGCCGCCGAAGTTCTTCCCCGTGGTGGTGGAGCAGCTCAAGCGGACCGGGCTGGCCGACGCGCCCGAGGGGTCGTGGCGCCGCGTGGTCATCGAGAAGCCGTTCGGGCACGACCTCAAGTCGGCCCACGAGCTGAACGAGATCACCACCTCGGCCTTCCCGGAGAGCTCGATCTTCCGGATCGACCACTACCTGGGCAAGGAGACCGTCCAGAACATCATGGCGCTGCGGTTCGCCAACAACCTCTACGAGCCCATCTGGAACCGCGGCTTCGTCGACCACGTGCAGATCACCATGGCCGAGGACATCGGCATCGGCGGGCGCGCGGGCTACTACGACGGCATCGGCGCGGCCCGCGACGTGATCCAGAACCACCTGCTCCAGCTCCTCGCGCTGGTCGCCATGGAGGACCCGACCTCGTTCGACGCCTCGGCGCTGCGGCGGGAGAAGGAGAAGGTGCTCAAGGCCGTGCGGCTGCCGGGCAACCTGGCGCTGAACACGGCGCGGGGCCAGTACTCCGCCGGCTGGCAGGGCGGCGAGAAGGTGGTCGGCTACCTGCAGGAGGACGGCATCTCGCCGGAGTCCACGACCGAGACGTACGCGGCCGTCAAGCTGGAGATCGCCAACCGCCGGTGGGCGGGCGTGCCGTTCTACCTGCGCACCGGCAAGCGGCTGGGCCGCCGGGTGACGGAGGTGGCCGTGGTCTTCCAGCGGGCGCCGCACCTGCCCTTCAGCAAGGACGACACCGAGATCCTGGGCCAGAACGCGCTGGTGGTGCGGGTCCAGCCGGACGAGGGCATCACCGTGCGGTTCGGCTCGAAGGTGCCGGGGACCGCGATGGAGGTCCGGGACGTCTCCATGGACTTCGCCTACGGCGAGTCGTTCCTGGAGTCGTCCCCGGAGGCGTACGAGCGGCTGCTGCTCGACGTGATGATCGGCGACCCGCCGCTCTTCCCGCACCAGCGGGAGGTCGAGCTGTCGTGGAAGATCCTCGACCCGATCGAGGAGTTCTGGGCCACGCAGGGCCAGCCCGAGCCTTACGAGTCCGGTTCGTGGGGGCCGCCGTCGGCCGACGCGATGATGGCCCGCGACGGCCGCGTTTGGAGGCGACTCTAGTGATCGAGCGTAGCGAGAGCACCAATAAACACAGCACTACTATGGTCACGAGACCGACGAAGGAGGGCTCGTGACTACTTTCATGCTGTCGGACACGACGGCGGGGAAGATCTCGGCGCAGTTCACGCATCTGCGCCACCAGATGGGCGCGCCCGCCATCGGCATGGTGCTGACGCTCGTGGTGGTCTGCGAGGAGCGCCACCAGTACGACGCGCTGCGCGCGGCCACCGACGCGGCCCGCGAGCACCCGTCGCGCATCATCGTCGTGATCAACCGTGAGGCCGACGAGCCGATCAGGCTGGACGCGGAGCTGCGCATCGGCGAGTCCACGCCCGGCGAGGTCGTGGTCCTGCGCCTGTACGGCGAGCTGACCCAGCACGCCGACTCCGTGGTCAGCCCGCTCCTGCTGCCCGACACGCCCGTCGTGGTGTGGTGGCCGGGCGCGGCGCCCGACGTCCCGGCCAAGGACGCGGTCGGCGCCCTCGCGCAGCGCCGCATCACCGACGCCAGGGGTTTCGACGACGGCGGCGTCAAGTCGCTGGTGACCAGGGCCAAGGGATACTCCCGCGGCGACACCGACCTGGCCTGGGCCCGGCTGACGCCGTGGCGCAGCCTGCTGGCGGCCGCGTTCGACCAGCCGGTGGGCAAGGTCCGCAAGGGCGTGGTGGAGGCCTCTCCCGGCAACCCGAGCGCGCCGCTGCTGGCCGCCTGGCTGTCGGACCGGCTCGGCGCCCCGGTCAAGGTCGTCGACTCCTCCGGCCCCGGGCTGACGGCGGTGCGCCTGCAGCTCAACGACGGCGAGCTGACCGTGGCGCGGCACGACGCCCGCCTGGCCACGCTGTCGCGGCCGGGCCAGCCCGACCGGAACGTGGCCCTGGCCCGGCGCCAGACCGCCGAGCTGATGGCGGAGGAGCTGCGCAGGCTCGACCCCGACGAGATCTACGAGGCCGCGGTCAAGCGGTTCGCACGCACGTACAAGGGATGACGTGGGACCGCAGTGGCTGAGAAAGTAGTACCTGTGAGCGTTCCCAGCGTGGTCGTCCACCGCGACGCCGACGTGCTGGCCAATGCCGTGGCGGCGCGGATCATCACCCGCCTGGTCGACGTGCAGTCGGCCAAGGGGTCGGCTTCGATCGTGCTCACGGGCGGCACGGTCGGCATCGCCACGCTGGCGGCGATCGCCGCGACCCCCGCCCGCGACGCCGTCGACTGGCGCCGGCTGGACATCTGGTGGGGCGACGAGCGCTTCGTGCCCTCCGGCGACAAGGAACGCAACGAGACCGGCGCCCGGGAGGCCCTGCTCGACCACGTGGACGTCAACCCGGAGCGGGTCCACGTCATGCTCGGCCCCGACTCGGGTCTGACGGCCGAGGAGTCGGCCGAGTCCTATGCGGCCGAGCTGCGCAGGGCGGCCCGGCCGGAGGACCACGGTCCCGTGCCCGGCTTCGACGTGATGCTGCTCGGCATGGGGCCCGACTCGCACGTGGCGTCGCTGTTCCCGGGCATGCCCGCGCTGTACGACACGCGCCCGGTGGTGGCCGTCCACGGCGCGCCGAAACCGCCGCCGACCCGCATCTCGCTGACGCTGCCGGCCATCCAGTCCGCGCGCGAGGTCTGGGTGGTGGCGGCCGGTGAGGAGAAGTCGGGAGCCGTCCGGCTGGCGCTGTCGGACTCGGGGCACGTCCAGGTGCCCGCTTCGGGCGCCAGGGGGCGGGCGCGCACGCTGTTCCTGCTGGACCGGGCGGCGGCGAGCAAGATCCCGCCGGAGCTGGGGCGCATCTCGTCCCCCTGAGTGCCTGGTTGCGGGCAGGGCGGGGGCCGCGTGGTTCCCGCCCTGTCCGCTACCCGGCCAGGTCGTCGATCTCCTCGAGCAGCGCCTGCTTGCGCTCCTCGGCCAGGTACGACGCCCGCACGCCGTTCCTGGCCAGCTGGGCCAGCTCCGGCTTGCCGAAGCCGAAGGCGCGGGCCGCGGCCCGGTACTCGTCGGCCAGCGTCGTGGCGAACATGGGCGGGTCGTCGCTGTTCAGCGTCACGTACAGGCCTTCCTCCAGCATCCTCGGCAGCGGGTGCCCGGCGAGGTCGGCGACCTGGCCGGTGCAGACGTTCGAGGTGGGGCAGACGTCCAGCGGGAGCTGGGTGTCGCGCAGGTGGGCGACCAGGCGCGGGTCGGCGAGGCAGTTGATGCCGTGGCCGATGCGTTCGGCGCCGTAGCCCTCGATGACCTCCCAGATCGTCTCGGGTCCGCTCATCTCGCCGCCGTGCGGGACGCTGTGGAGGCCGGCGGCGCGGGCGGCCGAGAACGCGGAACGGTACGCGTCCCGATATTTCGGGCGCTCCTGCTCGATGCCGCCGATCCCGAAACCTACCAGCGCGGCGGGAGGTTCCTGGAGCGCGTGCTCCACGGTCACCTTGGCGGCCTCCTCGCCATACTCGCCGGGGATGTCGAAGATGTATGCCATCTCCACCCCGTGATCGGCCATCGAACGGGCGGCGGCCAGGTCGAGCGCCTCCGTCACCTCGCGCATGGGCATGCCGACGACGTGGTGGGCGTACGGGGTCACCTGGAGTTCCACGTACCGGGCGCCCTGCGGGGCCAGGTCGCGCGCCAGGCCGAGGACGAGGGTCGCCACGTCCTCCGGCTCCCTGACGAGCGCGTTGACGGCCCGGTACACCTGGGCGAAGTGCGGGAAGTCGCGGAAGGTGTAGAAGCGGCGCAGCTCCTCCTCCGTGGTGGGGACCTCGCTGCCGGGGTGGCGGCGGGCGAGCTCGAGCACGGTGGGGACCGAGGCGGAGCCGATCAGGTGCACGTGGAGCTCGACCTTGGGGAGCGCGTCGATGAAGGCGTCGATGGTCATGGCGACGACCATACGAGCGACATTTCCCGAAAAAATAGCCTTAATGGGGAAATCTCACAGAAGAATGTCAGGTTCGGCGGCTGGGATAGGCTGAGGGCTGTGACCAACGCCGAAGCGTACGATCGCGGCTTCGCCCAGCTGAGCTCCCACACCGTCGGCCCCCTCCTCGACCGGGCGTGCGCGCCCCGCCTGCTCGACGTCGGCTGCGGCACCGGCGTGGTCACCTCGGCGGCGCTCGCGTTAGGCGCCGAGGTCACGGCCGTGGACGCCGATCCCGGCATGCTGGAGCTGACCGCGCGCCGCCACCCGTACGCGACGGTCCGCCAGGCCGTCCTCCCCGATCTCCCCTTCGATGACGAGGAATTTGACGCTATAGCC
This sequence comes from Nonomuraea jabiensis, assembly GCF_014204795.1. Lineage (GTDB taxonomy): Bacteria > Actinomycetota > Actinomycetes > Streptosporangiales > Streptosporangiaceae > Nonomuraea > Nonomuraea jabiensis. The sequence continues at coordinate 11,566,688 of NZ_JACHMB010000001.1, forward strand.
GGAAATTTCGTCATCAATCATGTGCCTGACACGGCCGGCGCGCTCAAGGAGCTCCACCGCGTGCTGCGCCCGGGCGGCACCATCGCCCTGACCTGGTGGAAGTCCGATGAGATGACCGCCACCAACGTCTTCGCCGACGCCATCGCCGCCGCCGGGGTCCCCTACGAGCCGCCGGCCCGGCCGTTCACCGGCAACGACACGCCGCGGCGCTTCACCGAGCTGCTGGAGGCGGCGGGGTTCGAGGCGGCGGCCGTCGATCCGGTGCGCTGGCGCCACCGGGTCGACCTGGCCACCTGGTGGGACGACATCGTGCAGGCGGGCGGCCCGCGCTTCGCGATGATCGCCAGGCAGCCGCCGGAGACCGTCGAGCGGATCAGGGCCTGCTACACCCGGCTGGCGGCCCCGTACGAGCGGGAGGGCTTCCCCGTGTGCGCCTACCTGGCGCACGCCGCCCGGTCAGGCCGTTGACCAGGCGGTCACCAGCGGCATCAGCACCCCGTCGACCGACTCGGCCACGAACTCCGGCCCGAACGGCGGCCCCGCGAAGATCATCCGATGCCAGACCAGCGCCTCGGCGATCGTGAAGAGCCGCCTGGCGTCGACGGGCCCGGCCAGCTCCCTGCGCTTGACGGCCCGCTCCACCGGCTCGCGCACGGCGTCGAAGTCTCGCGCGTGCAGATGCGCACGCAGCGTACGCGCCAGCTCCTGGTGGGACAGCAACGTCGAGGACAGGCCGATGATGAGGGTGTGCTTGCGCTCCACCGTCTCGCACAGGCCGCGGAAGACGGCGGCCAGATCGCCACGGAGCGACCCGGTGTCCGCGCCCTCCGGCCCGTCCATGTCGAACCGCCTGCAGATGACGTCCACCACCAGCTCGGGCTTGCCCTGCCAGCGCCGGTAGATGGTCGCCTTGCTGGCCTTGGCCCGCTTGGCGATCTGGTCGATCGACATCCGGTCGTAGCCGACCTCCGACAGCAGCTCCATCGTGGCGTCAAGGATGGCCCTTTCACGCTCGGGGTCGAATGGAGCCACGTACACGTCCTTCTAGCTGTAGGCGATTTCCTCAAATCGTACGCCCGTCAGCTCGGCCGACACGTCCCAGAGCCGCCTGGCGAGCTCTTCCGACCGGGCCGCGTCCGACGGCGTGAGCAGCTTGAGCTTGGGACCGACGAACTCGCCGCCATGGATGTCGGGAGAGGTCGCGGCGTAGAGCGAGGGCATCGCGCCGGCCTCCGCCGACTGGAGGAACACCCCCACGAGAGGCTGTAGTGGCCCTATCTTGACGATGTTCGTGGCGGTCGCACCTGGGTGGCTGGCGACGCTTGTCAGGGCCGCACCGGCCTTCTCAGCGCGCCGCTGGAGCTCCAGGGTGAAGAGCAGGTTGGCGAGCTTGGAGCGTCCGTACGAGCTCATCCGGCGATATCCGCGCTTGAGGTCGAGGTTGTCGAAGTCGATCTTGCCCCAGGCGTGCGCGTCGCTGGAGACCGTGACCACGCGGGCGCCGGGGGCGGCCAGCAGGAGCGGCAGCAGCAGGCCCGTCAGCGCGAAGTGGCCCAGGTGGTTGGTGCCGAACTGCATCTCGAAGCCGTCCTTGGTCTCCTGGCGGGAGATCAGGCCGATGCCGGCGTTGTTGATCAGCAGGTCCACCTGGTCGACGCCCTCGGCGAACCGCCTGATGGAGGCCAGGTCCGCCAGGTCGAGCCGGCCGTACTCGACCTGGCCGCCGGGCACCGCCCGCAGGATGTCCGCCACGGTCGCCTCGCCCTTCTCGGGCGAGCGCGCGGCGACGATGACGCGGGCGCCGTGCCTGGCCAGCTCCAGCGCGGTGGGCCGGCCGATGCCGCTGTTGGCGCCGGTCACGATGGCGGTCCTGCCGGTCAGGTCGGGGATGGAGTCAGGGGTCCAGCCAGTCATCGCCACTCCTCGGGTCTCCTCGTGGTGTACGAAACCGTTTCGTACACCATCACCCTAGCCCAATCTCTGCCGCGCGTGCCGCTCCTCGCGCCGGGCGACCTCCAGCCGCTGCTCGCTCTCGGTGAGCCTCTTGCGGGCCTTGGCCAGCTTCCGCTCCAGCGCCGCCACCCGCTCGGCGCGCTCGTCGTGCTCCCGCACGGCGGACTCCAGCGCCGCCTGCCACTCCCGGTGCGCGGCCTCGGCCTCCTCGCGCTCCTTGGCCCGCCTGGCCTCGGCCTCCTCGCGCTTCCTCGCCTCGTCCTCGGGGGACGGCCGCCTGGCGGGCCGCCCGCGCGGGGCGGGAGCGGGGGCGAAGCCGCTGTAGCTGAGCGGCTTGGCCAGGCGGCCGCGGCGCACCTGCCCGGCCGCGTCGGCGTCCACGATGGCGGACTCCAGCGTCTGGTCCACCTCGGCCGCCGCCGCGGACGACAGGCCGCCCGCCTGCCGGACGAGCCTGCCCACCTTGCCCATGACGCCGGCGCGGCGCCGGGTCAGCTCGGCCAGCTCGTCGGCGTCCTGCTCCTGCCAGGCCGCGCGCAGCCGCTCCCCCACGTCGAGCAGCTCGGCCAGCTCGTCGGGGTGCTCGCGGGCGACCCGGTTCACGGCCCAGGCGGACACCGTGGGCTTGCGGAGCTTCGCTATCTCGCGGGCGAGCCCCGCCTCGCCCGCGTCCTTGGCCGCGCGGGCCTCGGCCTCGCGCGCGGCGGTGAACTCGGACGGCGGCAGCGCGTAGAGCCGACCGGCCACCTCATCAAGATCCACACAGGACAAATACCCCACATCCGCTGGTTTGTAGCGCATAGTGGAGGCAGTGGCAGTCGAACGGAGGCCCCCGTGTTCGAACGCTTCACCGACCGTGCGCGACGGGTCGTCGTCCTCGCCCAGGAGGAGGCGCGGATGATGAGCCACAACTACATCGGCACGGAGCACATCCTGCTCGGCCTGATCCACGAGGGCGAGGGGCTGGCCTCGCTCGTGCTCGACGGCTGCGGCGTGGAGCTCGACCACGTACGCGCCTTCGTCGAGCGCGAGGTGGGCCACGGCACCAAGTCGCCCAGCGGGCACATCCCCTTCACGCCGCGCGCCAAGAAGGTCCTGGAGCTGTCGCTGCGCGAGGCCCTGCAGCTGCGCCACAACTACATCGGCACCGAGCACATCCTGCTCGGGCTGATCAGGGAGGGAGAGGGGCTGGCGGCGCAGGCGCTCGTGGACGCGGGCGCGGACCTGGCGGACGTACGGCAGCGCCTGATCGACCGCGTGGGCCGCGGATCCAAGGAGCGCCCCACCGAGATGTTCTTCGCCGGCGGCTCCGTGCTGGGCGAGCGGCTCACCCGCATCGAGGAGAGCCTGGAGCGCATCGAACGCCACCTGGGCATCCAGCCGCAGGCCGACGAGCGGCCGGAAGAGCCGCCGCGCGAAGAGGGCCCAGGCTCAGACCATCGTGCCGACCGGCAGGAAGAGCCGCCGCGCGAAGAGGGCCTAGGCTGAGACCATCGTGCCGACCGGCAGCCTGCCCTCCATCACCCCGGGGTCCTCGGTGTAGCCGAGCGTGGCGCCCAAGGAGATCAGCAGCCTGCGCATCCTGGCGTTGTCGGACAGCAGCGTGGCCTTGACCTCGGCGTACCCCAGGTCACGGGCGCTCCTCACGAGCATCCTGGCCATCGCCGTGCCCAGCCCGAGCCCCTGCCAGCGGTCCTCGACCAGGAAGGCCATCTCCGCGATGCCCGGGTCGGGGGTGAACATGAGGTTGGCCATCGCCACGACCTGCCCGTCGTGCCCGGCGACCAGCGAGAATCCCCTGCTCCTGTCGCACAGCCGGTCGAACGTGCGCGCCGGCAGCGCGGGCATCGAGGTGAAGTAGCGGAACCGGCGCGACTCGGGCGAGCACCTGTCGTGCAGGTCGCGCACGGCCTCGCGGTAGATCGAGGTAAGCGGCCGGACCGTGATCTCCACGCCGTCGGAGAGCTTGATCGTGCGCTCGGCCGCGCTCGTCTCCGCGGGCTGGGCGAGCCTGGCGAACGAGGCCGCCCTGGCCGCCTCGGTCAGCGTGAACGGCAGCTCCGCGCGGCGCAGCCGCACCGCCCGCCTGGGGGCCACGGGGACCACGAGCTGGGTCGGGTCGGGAAGATCACTCACCGCTTCACCATAGAGCCACCTGGCGTCGTCCGCGCGCAGCAGCTCGGCCAGGAGCTCGGGCAGCCGCCACGGCATGGAACGCAGCCGGGAGGCCAGCAGCAGCGCCCTGGTGGGCTCGTCGGTCAGCTCGTGGGCGGTGGCGGGGACCACCTGGACGCGCCGGCCGCCGGCCGCCTCCAGCGCCTCGCGCACCGTCTCGGGGTTGGCGGGGATGTCGGCGACGAACTCATCGACGGTGCCGTCCGCGTCGGACTGCACGCTCAGCCCGAGGATGTTGCCGCCCCTGGCCGCCAGGGCCGCGGCGAGTGAGGCCAGCCGGCCGGGTCGCTCGTCCACCGTGGTGCGGATGCGCAAGAATCCCATGGCTTGAGCATGCCTGGCAGCTGTTACACGACCGCTAACGATGTGTTTCATCGCGTATTTCATCGCGAGATAGCACGATTTATCCCCATACATCCCCCATCGCCCACCCATCCGCCCGCTGTCCGCGCGCCGGTCCGCCCGCCCGTCCGCCCGCCCGCGCGCCGGTCCGTCCGTCCCCCGCCCATCCGCCCGCCCATCTCCGCCCATCCGTCCGCGCGCCGGTCCGCCCGCTCGGCCATCCGTCCGCGCCGCCCGTCCGCCCGCCGCGGCGCGACCACGCGTCACGGCTGCCTGGCCTCGTGAGGGGCGGGAGGCCGCACCACCGCCCCGACGCCGGGCCGCGGGCCGCCCCGCTTGTCGCAGGTCACCGGGCCGGGCGGGAAGATGTACGGCGGGCTCGGAGCACGCGAGCCGGATCCACCACAGAAAGGAACCCCATGAACATCCTCTTCCGAGGAGGCCGCGTCTTCACGCCGGGCGGCGTGCGGGACGAGGCCGTGCTGGTGAGCGACGGCGTGATCGCCGCGGTGGGGCCGGAGGGCGAGCTGGCCCGGCAGGCGCCGTCCCACGAGACGGTGGATCTGGAGGGCGGCCTGCTGGTGCCCGGCTTCACGGATGCCCACATGCACCCGGTCCAGGCGGGCCTCGAACGGGCAAAGTGCGACTTGTCAGAAGATTTCGGCCTTGACACGTACATAGCCGTGATCGCCGACTATGCCGCGAAAAATCCGTCTAAAGAGTGGATCGATGGCGGCGGCTGGGACATGTCGGCGTTCCCCGGCGGCCTCCCCCACCGCGACCAGCTCGACTTCCTCGACCGCCCCGCCTACCTCATCCAGCGCGACCACCACGCCGCCTGGGTCAACACGCGGGCCCTCCAGCTGGCCGGCATCACCCGAGAAACACCGGACCCCGCCGACGGCCGCATAGAGCGCGACGCCGCGGGCGAGCCCACCGGCGTGCTGCACGAGGGCGCGATGGACCTCGTCGGCCTGCTCACCCCCCGCCCGACCGCCCAGGACCTGGAGGACGCGCTGGAGGACGCGCAGCGGCACCTGTTCTCGCTGGGCATCACCGGCTGGCAGGACGCCATCGTGGGCTCCTACGCGGGCTCCCAGGACCAACTGCCCACCTACCTGTCCGCGGCCCGCTCAGGCAGGCTCAGGGCGCGCGTGGTGGGCGCCCTGTGGTGGGACAGGACGCGCGGCCTGGAGCAGATCGAGGAGCTGGTCGAACGCCGGGCCGCCGCCGAGGGGCTCGGCCGGTTCAGGGCCACCTCGGTCAAGATCATGCAGGACGGCATCACGGAGAACTTCACGGCCGCCACCCTGGAGCCGTACTGCCTGTGCGGCGGCACGGGCCTGTCGTACGTGGACCCGTACAAGCTCAAGGAGTACGTCGCCGAGCTGGACCGGCTCGGCTTCCAGGTGCACTTCCACGCCATCGGCGAGCGGGCCGTGCGAGAGGCCCTGGACAGCTTCGAGGGCACCGACCCCGGCAACCGCCACCACATCGCCCACCTGCAGATCATCGAGCCGTCGGACGTGCCGCGCTTCGCCGCCCTGGGCGTCACGGCCAACCTGCAGCCGCTGTGGGCCACGCACCACGCCCAGATGGACGAGCTGACGCTGCCCTACCTCGGCGAGCCGCGCTCGTCGTGGCAGTACCCGTTCGCGGACCTGCTGGCGCACGGCACCCGCTTCTGCGCGGGCAGCGACTGGCCGGTCTCCAACGCCGACCCGCTGCAGGGCATGCACGTCGCGGTCAACCGCACCGAGCCCGGCGGCTCGGTGCACGCCGGCTACCCGACCGCGCAGACCCCGTTCCTGCCCGGCCAGCGCATCGACCTGGCCGCCGCCATGACCGCTTACACGGCGGGCTCGGCCTGGATCAACCGCTCTCCGGCCGGCGCCGTCGAGCCGGGCCGCCCGGCCGACCTGGTGGTCCTGGACCGCGACCCGTTCGAGCTCCCGCCGGGCGAGATCTGGACGACGCGGGCCCGCCTGACGTTCGTGGACGGCGAAGTGGTGCACGAAGACCGCTGAGCGGCCGCGGAAACGGCGAAAGGGCCTCGGAGAACCGAGACCCTTTCGCCGAACCCAGCCACTACCAGGGGGACTTGTTGTTCCTCAGGCGCTCCAGTGCCTCCTCGAGGATCGCCTTGCCGTCCTTGTCGCTCCTGCGCTCCTTCACGTAGGCAAGATGCGTCTTGTACGGCTCGTTCTTCGGTGGGGCAGGCGGGGCCGACTCGTCCTGTCCGGCAGGGAGGCCGCAACGTGGGCAGTCCCACATCTCGGGGACCGCCGCGTCGCTGGCGAAACTGGGGCGCGTCTCGTGCATGTTGGCGCACCAGAACGAGACCCGCACTCTCGGAGCTGCCTCGCCGCGCTCGGCCTCCCCCATAGGGCCGGCGCCAACTCGGCTGCCACGGATCGCGTTGCCACTACCCACGGATGAACTCCTCGCTCGATCGCCCCGCGCGCAGGCACGGGGGGAGAATCACTGTCACGCGTTAACTTGTTTGCTCAGGGCTTCATGAGAAGGCCGAGAGCGATGATGCAGACGAACCAGATCGTGCCGGTGATGATCGTCAACCGGTCCAGGTTGCGCTCCACCACCGAGGAACCACCGAAGTTCGACGAGAAACCACCGCCGAACATGTCAGACAGGCCGCCACCCTTGCCCTTGTGGAGCAGCACGAGCAGGATCATGAGACCGCTCGCCAGGATGAGGGCGATGGAGATTCCGATTTCCACGGTATGCCTGTTCCTTCGATGCTTTGTTACGCGTGACGATTCAGACTTGCCTTCTGAGGGTACGGCCTGTTGTCAAGTCGCACCCCCGGAACGACTCAGTTAGCCTGGCATATCGGAGAAACGGCAGATCTTCGCGAACTCCCCGGCGTCGATGCTGGCACCGCCCACGAGCGCGCCATCGACATCGGGTTGAGCCATGATCCCCGCGATATTGCCCGACTTGACCGAGCCACCGTAAAGGATACGGACACCGGCGGCCACTTCGGAGTCGTAGAGCTCCGCGAGTCTGACTCGCAGCGCGCCGCAAACCTCCTGGGCGTCCTCCGGGGTGGCCACCTCACCGGTGCCGATCGCCCACACCGGTTCGTAGGCCACCACTATCGATTTTGCCTGCTCGGCGCTGATTTTGCGCAGCGCGCCGTCGAGTTGGCCAAGACTGTGCGCGATGTGGCCGCCCTCTTGACGTACGGACAGGCCCTCCCCGACGCACAGGATCGGCGTGAGCGAGTGCCGGTAGGCGGCCTGCACCTTGGCGTTGACCAGGTCGTCGTCCTCGTGGTGGTACTGCCGCCGCTCCGAGTGGCCGATCACCACATAGGTGCAGCCGAGCTTGGCCAGCATGGCGCCCGAGATCTCACCGGTGTAGGCGCCGCCCTCGTGCTGCGACAGGTCCTGGGCGCCGTACACGATCCTCAGCTTGTCGCCGTCCACGAGCGTCTGCACGCTGCGCAGGTCGGTGTACGGCGGCAGGACCGCGACCTCGGCCTTGTCGAAGTCCTTGTCGTTGAGTGCGAAGGCCAGCTTCTGGACCAGCGCGATGGCCTCGAGGTGGTTGAGGTTCATCTTCCAGTTGCCGGCGATGAGCGGCTTGCGCGTCTTCATCGGTAGCTCAGTCCTCCAGGGCGGCGAGTCCGGGGAGGGCCTTGCCCTCAAGGTATTCGAGGCTGGCCCCGCCACCGGTGGAGATGTGCGAGAAACCGTCCTCGGGCAGCTCCAGCTTCCGCACGGCCGCCGCCGAGTCGCCGCCGCCCACCACGGTGAAGCCTCCTTCGCCGGTACGGGCGATCAGCGCCTCGGCCACCGCCCGGGTGCCGCCGGAGAACGCGTCGAACTCGAACACGCCCATGGGGCCGTTCCAGAAGACGGTCCCGGCGTCGGCCAGCTGCGCGGCGAACAGCTCGCGCGTCCTGGGTCCGATGTCGAGCCCCTCCCGGTCGGCCGGGATCTCGGTGGCCGCGACCACGTCGTGCTCGGCGTCCGGCCCGAACGTGACCGCCGCCAGCACGTCGACCGGCAGCACGAGCTCGACGCCGCGCTCGGCGGCCGTGTTGAGGAAGCCGCGCACCTGGTCGAGCTGGTCCTCCTGGAGCAGCGACTTGCCGACCTCGTAGCCCTGGGCCTTGAGGAACGTGTACGCCATCCCGCCGCCGATCAGCAGCCGGTCGACCTTGGTCAGCAGGTTGGCGATGACGCCGAGCTTGTCGGAGACCTTGGCGCCGCCCAGCACCACCACATAGGGCCGCTCGGGGCTCTCGGTCAGCTTCTTCAGCACCTCGACCTCGGCCACGACCAGCCCGCCCGCCGCGTGCGGCAGCAGCTTGGGCACGTCGTAGACGCTGGCGTGCTTGCGGTGCACCGCGCCGAACCCGTCACCCACGTAGAGCTCGGCCAGCCCCGCCAGCTTCTCGGCGAACGCCGCCCGCTCGGCGTCGTCCTTGGACTCCTCGCCCGGCTCGTAGCGCAGGTTCTCCAGCAGCGCGACGTCGCCGCCCTGGAGCGATTCCACCGTGCCATGGGCGCTGTCGCCGACCACGTCGGTCGCGAACGCCACCTCCTGGCCCAGCAGCTCACCCAGCCGCCCGGCCACCGGCCTGAGCGAGTATTTCGGGTCGGCCTTGCCCTTGGGCCTGCCCAGATGGGCACAGACGACGACCTTGGCGCCACGTTCCACCAGCGTCTTGATCGTCGGCACCGACGCCCGGATGCGGCCGTCGTCGGTGATCGTCTCCCCGTCGAGGGGGACGTTGAGGTCGGCGCGCACAAGCACGCGCCGCCCCTTCACGTCGAGATCGTCGAGCGTGCGCATGCTCATGCTCCTGTTCATGGCCTCCGCTTCGCGGAGGCGGGCTCGGTCGCTTCGAGCCGTCGCGTGCTTACGGCCTCCGCTCCGCGGAGGCGGCTCGGTCGCTCCAAGCCGTCGCCTTCCCTCGTCGCTCCGGTCGCTACGCTCCCTGCGCTCCTCAGTCCAGGCGACGGCGCTCTCTCGCGAAAACATGGGGCCATTCCACGGCGGCGGCTTGGTCACTCTGAGCCGTTGCCTCCCCTATCGGGCAAGGCAACGGCGTTCCCCACGGACTCGGTGGGTCAGAGGTCGCGGCCGACCAGCTGGATCAGGTCGGCGAGGCGGTTGGAGTAGCCCCACTCGTTGTCGTACCAGCCGACGACCTTGACCTGGTTGCCGATGACCTTGGTCAGACCGGCGTCGAAGATGCACGAGGCCGGGTCGGTGACGATGTCGGAGGAGACGATCTCGTCCTCGGTGTAGCTGAGGATGCCCTTGAGCGGCCCCTCGGCGGCGGCCTTGACCGCGGCGTTGACCTCCTCGACGGTGACCTCACGGCTGACGTCGACGGTGAGGTCGGTGGCCGAGCCGGTGGGGATCGGCACGCGCATGGCGAAGCCGTCGAGCTTGCCCTTGAGCTCGGGCAGCACCAGGCCGATGGCCTTGGCGGCGCCGGTGGAGGTGGGCACCACGTTGAGCGCGGCGGCGCGGGCGCGGCGCAGGTCCTTGTGCGGGCCGTCCTGGAGGTTCTGGTCCTGCGTGTACGCGTGGATGGTGGTCATCAGACCCTTCTCGATGGTGAAGGTGTCGTGAAGGACCTTGGCCATCGGCGCCAGGCAGTTGGTCGTGCAGGAGGCGTTGGAGATGATCGTGTGGCTCGACGGGTCGTAGCTCTTCTCGTTGACGCCCATCACGATCGTGACGTCCTCGTTCTTCGCCGGAGCGGAGATGATGACCTTCTTGGCGCCGTTCTCGGCGTGCACCTTGGCCTTCGTGGCGTCGGTGAACAGGCCCGTCGACTCCACGACCACATCCACGCCGAGGTCGCCCCAGGGCAGCTTGCCCGGGTCGCGCTCCGCGAAGACCTTGATCGCCTTGCCGTCGACCGTGATCTCGTCGCTCGTGGCCTTCACCTCGTAAGGCAGGCGGCCCAGGATGCTGTCGTACTTCAGCAGGTGGGCGAGCGTCGCGTTGTCGGTCAGGTCGTTGACCGCGACGATCTCGATGTCCTTGCCGCTGGCGGCGACAGCGCGCCAGAAGTTGCGACCGATGCGGCCGAAGCCGTTGACGCCTACGCGGATGCTCACGGGAACCGATCTCCTCGAAACCAGATGGCGGGCTGAAACCTCAACCACGAACCTTATCGGACCTAAATTGGTTTAGACCACTGCAGGTCCCCGCGTGTGAATCAGCGTTCCGGAGGCACGTTTTGCGAGGTTCGAGTAAAGTGCCCGACTCATCGATGTAAATTCGTGCATTCTCTGGGGGCTGAGATGTCACACAAGCGGTCCGGCCTGCTGCCCGGACTCATTGTAGGCGTGCTATCCGCGCTGGTCAGCGCGGCACTGCTGGGGGCGGCTGTACTTTTCCAGACCCGCTTGCCCGCCGCCGTGATCGCCTTCGGCAACGGCCATCCGCTGTCGCTGGCGTCCTCTCTCGTGGTCGCCCTGATCGTCGCCCTGGCGATGGGCGCGGTACGGCCTCGCAGCATCCTCCTGATCCCCGTGGCCGCGCTGTACGCGGGCGGCGCCATGGCCGCGGGTCAGATCGCCGGCTCGTCGATCATGATCGGCGCCACGCTGCGCACCCCACCTGCCGAGCGCGGCCCCGCCGACCTGTCCGACATCACGCTGGACAACTTCTCCGCCGGCCTCCCCCACGCGCCCGCGCTCTACCGGGATCCGCTCTCGGTGTCGTGGGCGGCCTGGCTCTACATCGCCGTGGCCGCCCTCGCCGCACTGCTCCTGCTGACCCTGCGCGTGGTCCGGGTCCGCCGCGCCCAGAGGGCCCTGGCCGAGGCCGAGACGGATTCGTCGCCGGAGCCGGAGTACCGCGCCCCGTTCGAGCCCGCCCAGGCCCCCACCCCGAAGCCCACAACGGACCTGTTCACTCCCCGCAACCAACCAAAGGACTGAACAACACCACTCCAGCAACCACAGGACCGGGTGCGACAGCCGCCAAGCACTCCCGAAAGCCGAAAGGGCCAGCGCGCTGGCGCCGCCGGGCCGCCCGGCCCTGGGCGGCCAACTCGCACCCACCCCGCCGACAGGCACCCCGCAGCCGCCCGGCAACCCCGACGCCCACCTGGCGGACACCCAGCCCCAGCCCGCACCAGCCGCAACTGCCCAACCAGCCGGTGGACCGCCCAGACCCCCGGACCACCGGCCACCCGGCACCCAGCGAGCCAGTATGCCGCCCCTGGGCCCGTCCAGCGCCGCGCACAGCCCCCGCCATCCGCGGCTCACGAACCACCGCCACCGCCGCGCCGCAGCTCACGAAGCACCGCCACCGTCCCGCCAGGGCTCACGAACCACCCGCAAGACGACCAGGAACTCCAGCCACTGGCCCTACAGCCGGCGCTCAGACGACCAGCAGGCCCACGCAACGCACCAAACCATTGGCATCCCGGCCAAGCCGACCACGGAGCCGGCCCAGAATGCGCGTCGTCACGGCGAGCAACCCGTGAGCCTTCACGACCGGCCATGACAGACGGTCACCCACGTCGGCGCGTGCGGCCCACCGTGCGCAGCCGTAAAAGATGGGCTTGAAGACCGGCACCACCCACGGCCCTAAGACGGGCTTGAAGACCGGCACCACCCACGGCCCTAAGACGGGCTTGAAGACCAGCACCGCCCCAAAAGACGGGCTTCAAAAGCAGCCGCAACTCCGAGGAGACTCCGTCACGGGGCGAGCATGTCGACGGTGAGGTTGGCCTCGGTGTTGGGGATGCCCAGGTCGGAGGCGCGCTTGTCGGCCATGGCCAGCAGCCGCCGGATGCGCCCAGCGATGGCGTCCTTGGTCAGCGGCGGGTCGGCGATCTGCCCCAGCTCCTCCAGAGACGCCTGCTTGTGCTCCACCCGCAGCCGCCCCGCCACCACCAGATGATCGGGCGCCTCGTCCCCGAGGATCTCCAGCGCGCGCTGCACCCGCGCCCCCGCCGCCACCGCCGCCCGCGCCGACCGCCGCAGGTTGGCGTCGTCGAAGTTGGCCAGCCGGTTGGCGGTGGCCCGGACCTCGCGGCGCATCCGCCGCTCCTCCCAGGCCAGCACGCTGTCGTGCGCCCCCAGCCGGGTGAGCAGCGCGCTGATGGCGTCGCCGTCGCGCACCACGACGCGGTCGACGCCGCGCACCTCACGCGCCTTGGCGTGGATCTTGAGCCGCCGCGCCGAACCCACCAGGGCGAGCGCCGCCTCCGGGCCCGGACAGGTGACCTCGAGCGACATCGAGCGCCCCGGCTCGGTGAGGGAGCCGTGCGCGAGGAACGCGCCGCGCCAGGCGGCCTCGGCGTCGCAGGCGGCCCCCGCCACGACCTGGCGGGGCAGCCCGCGCACCGGGCGGCCGTGGTTGTCGATGAGGCCCGTCTGACGGGCGAGCGCCTCGCCGTCGCGGTAGACCCGCACGACATAGCGCGAGCCCTTGCGCAGGCCGGCGGGCGCGAGCACCAGAACCTCGGCCTTGTGCCCGAACACCTCGCCGATGTCCTTGATCAGTCGCCGTGCGGTGGCGTTCGTGTCGAGCTCGGCCTCGATCACGATCCGCCCGCCCACCAGGTGCAGGCCGCTGGCGAACCGCAGCAGCGTGGAAACCTCCGCCTTTCGGCAGCACGGCTTCAGCACCGGCAGGCGGCTCAGTTCGTCTTTCACCACACCTGTCATGGCCATGCGTTAGTCCTCTCCCCCATTCAGACCGGCTCTCAGCAGTCTCTCGCACCTTCGCGCCACGCCGACCAGGATCAACGCTTCTGGAGGAAAATCTCGTCCAGGACGGAGGCAAGACGTCGTGGGTCATGCCTCGGCGAGCCGTCCGCGGCGGCCACGTCGGCCATCACGAGCCGCGCGCCGAGCGCCGCGGCGGCCTTGTCCAGCGCGCCGGGGTCGTCCACCACTCCGGTGTCGGCGAGCACGACGTCGATCGACAGGTCGGGAGCGTGCTGCCTGAGCACCTCCAGATGTTGCTGGGGGGAGAAATCGTCCGTCTCACCCGACTGGGGCGCCAGGTTGAGTGTCACGAGCCGCTTGGCCTTGGTCGCGTGCAGGGCCCTGGCCAGTTCGGGCACCTTGAGATGCGGCAGCACGCTGGTGAACCACGATCCCGGCCCGAACACCACCCAGTCGGCCTCCAGCACCGCCTCGACCGCCTCCGGCCGCGCGGGCGGGTCCTCGGGCACGAGCGAGATCGCCTGCACCCGTCCGGGCGTCAGCGCGCACGCCACTTGCCCGCGCACGGTCGATCTGACGCCGTCGAGCTCGACCTCGGCCACGATGTCGAGCGGCACCGACGCCATCGGCAGCACCCGGCCGTGCGCGCCCAGCAGGCGTCCGACCCAGTCGAGCCCGGCCACGGGGTCACCGAGCAGCTCCCACAGGGCCACGATGAGCAGGTTGCCGACGGCGTGCCCGTGCAACTCGCCCTCGCTGCGGAAGCGGTGCTGCACGACCTCGCTCCAGGTGCTGCCCCACTCGTCGTCGCCGCACAGCGCGGCCAGCGCCATCCGCAGGTCGCCAGGGGGCAGCACGCCGAGCTCGCGCCGCAGCCGACCGCTGGACCCGCCGTCGTCGGCGACGGTCACCACGGCGGTCAACCGGTCGGTCACCATCCGTAATGCGGACAGAGACGCGTAAAGCCCGTGCCCGCCGCCCAGCGCTACCACGTGCGGCCCGAACCCCGAGAAGTCTCTCGAGTACGTCCCGCGTTCCGGCACCGGGTTGCCCGCGGACGGCCGCGCGAGCCGCACCGGGCACACCTCGTCACCTTCCGAGGCCAGTCCCGGGCTTTCATCACCCTTGGAGGCCGGTCCCGGGCTCTCATCACGCCCCACACCAGCCTCCTCAGAACCCGCGCCGCTCACACCCGGCCCATTGAGGACCAGGCGCCCCTCAAAACCCGAAAGCCCCTCAAAGCCTGGAAGCCCCTCAGAGCCCGCAGGCGAGCCGGGCGCGTCCGAGCGGGTCACAGCGCCGGAAAGCTCGCTCTCCGCCGACCGCGACGAACCTGCTGCTGCGAAGCCTTCATCAATCACTCCCGCCCCACATCCCGATGGCTCACCTGGACCTCCATCCCGCGGTCGCGCAGGCGGGCGGCGACCTGTTCGGCCATGGCCACGCTACGGTGCTTGCCGCCCGTGCAGCCCACCGCGAGCGTCGCATAGCTCTTGCCCTCGCGCGCGTATCCGGCGGCGACCACCTGCAGGACCTCCTCGTACGCGTCGAGGAACTCCTTGGCCCCCGGCTGCCCGAGAACGTAGTCGCGCACGGGCGCGTCGAGCCCGTTCATCGGCCGCAGGTCCGGCACCCAGTGCGGATTGGGCAGGAACCTGCAGTCGACGACCAGGTCGGCGTCCACCGGCAGCCCGTACTTGAACCCGAAGGACACGATGTTGAGCCGCAGCCCCGGCCGGTCCTCGCCGCCGAAGTACGCGACGATCTTGTTGCGCAGGTCGTGGACGTTGTGCGACGAGGTGTCGATCACCAGGTCGGCGTTGGCCCGCACCTCCCGCAGGATCCCCCGCTCCCGGGTGATCCCGTCGACCAGGCGCCCCTCGCCCTGGAGGGGATGCGGCCTGCGGACGTTCTCGAACCTGCGTACCAGCTCCTCGTCGCTGGCCTCCAGGAACACCACCCGCACCCGCACGCCGCGACCCTCGAGCTCCTCGATGGCCGCGTTGAGGTCGGTGGTGAAGGCCAGGCTGCGCACGTCGACGACGGCCGCCACCTTGTCGGCCGCCAGCTTGACCTTGCCCGCCTCCTCCGCCATCGCGAACAGCAGCCCGGGCGGCAGGTTGTCGATGACGAACCAGCCCAGGTCCTCGAGCGCTTTGGCGGCTGTGCTGCGCCCCGCCCCGGACATGCCGGTGACGATGACGAACGCCGGCTCGGTGCTCATTGCCTCTCTCCGTCCCGCACGCCCTGCCCGGGCGCGCCACCATGGCGGAGGCACCCGGACACGCCGTGGCATCCTGGCGAGATCATGGTGACTCTCCCTTCAGTGTCGACACGATGACCTCGGCGATGGACGGGCCGATGCCGGGAACCTCGCAGATTTCCGCGGCAGTGGCCTCGCGTAGCTTTTTCACGGAGCCGAAGTGTTTGAGCAGCGCCTGCCTGCGCGCCGGCCCGAGGCCGGGCACGCTGTCGAGCGCGCTCTCCTTCACCGTCTTGGACCTCTTGGAACGATGGTAGGTGATGGCGAACCGGTGTGCCTCGTCCCGCACGCGTTGCAGCAGGTAGAGACCCTCGCTTGAACGAGGCATGATCACCGGCTGGTCATCGCCTGGCAACCACACTTCCTCCAGCCGCTTGGCCAGCCCGCACACGGACACGTCGTCGATGCCGAGCTCGTCGAGCGCCCGCTGCGCGGCGGCCGCCTGGGGGCCCGCGCCGTCGACGACGACCAGGTTGGGCGGATAGGCGAACTTGCGCGGTTTGCCGGTCTCCGGGTCGATCGGGCCGTGACCGGCGTCGTCGTCGGCGGCCAGCTCGCCGGTGGCCGAGCGTTCCTCCAGGTAGCGGCGGAAGCGGCGCATGATCACCTCGTAGATCGAGGCGACGTCGCCCTCCTTGGTCTTGACGGCGAAGCGCCGGTATTCGCTCTTGCGCGCCAGCCCGTCCTCGAAGACGACCATCGACGCCACCACGTTCTCGCCCTGCAGGTGGGAGACGTCGTAGCACTCGATGCGCAGCGGCGCCTGGTCCAGGTCGAGCGCGTCGGCGACCTCCTGCAGGGCCTTGCTGCGGCTGGTGAGGTCGCTGGCGCGGCGGATCTTGTGCTGCGCCAGCGACTCCTTGGCGTTGCGCTCGACGGTCTCCATCAGCGACCTCTTGTCGCCGCGCTGCGGCACGCGCACCTCGACCCGGGCCCGCCGCTGCTCGGTCAGCAGCTCGGCGACCGCGTCGTTGTCGGGCGGCAGCGCGGGCACGAGCACCTCGCGCGGCATCGAGTCGGGGCTCGCCTCGGCATACATCTGGAGCAGGAACTGCTCCACCAGCTCGCCGGGGGAGGTCTCCTCGACCTTGTCGACCACCCAGCCGCGCTGGCCGCGGATGCGGCCGCCGCGCACGTAGAAGACCTGAACGGCGGCTTCGAGCGGGTCCTCGGCCAGCGCGATCACGTCGGCGTCGGTGCCCTCGCCGAGCACCACGGCCTGCTTCTCCAGCGCCCGCTGCAACGCCTGGATGTCGTCGCGCAGCCGCGCGGCGCGCTCGTACTCCTGCTCGCCGGCGGCCTCGCGCATCTCCTTCTCGAGGCGCTTGATGAAGCGGCTGGTGTTGCCCGCCATGAAGTCGCAGAAGTCCTCGGCCAGGTCGCGGTGCTCCTCGGGGGTCACCCGGCCGACGCACGGCGCCGAGCACTTGTCGATGTAGCCGAGCAGGCACGGGCGGCCGATCTGGCCGGCCCGCTTGAACACCCCGGCGCTGCACGTGCGCACCGGGAAGACCCGCAGCAGCAGGTCCACGGTCTCGCGGATGGCCCACGCGTGCGAATAGGGGCCGAAGTAACGCGTGCCCTTGCGCTTGGCCCCGCGCATGACCTGCACGCGCGGGAAGTCCTCGCCCATGGTGACCGCGAGGTAGGGGTACGACTTGTCATCGCGGTACTTCACGTTGAAGCGCGGGTCGAACTCCTTGATCCAGGAGTATTCGAGCTGCAGCGCCTCGACCTCGGTGCCGACGACGGTCCAGTCGACGTCGGCGGCCGTGGTCAGCATCGACTGGGTCCGCGGGTGCAGCGCGGAGAAGTCGGCGAAGTACGAATTGAGCCGCTGGCGCAGGCTCTTGGCCTTGCCGACGTAGATCACCCGGCCGTGCGCGTCCCTGAACCGGTAGACCCCCGGGGAATCGGGGATGGAACCCGGCTTGGGCCGGAAACTCAAGGGGCTGCCCGCTGATCTCGCCACGTTCAAAGACTAGTAGCCCCCACCGACAAGGTTGCCCGCCGCGCCTTCCCACCAGGCGCGGCGGGCCCTCCCTGAAAAGGGGCCCGCTTACGCGAGCGTGATCTGGTCGCCCTCGACCTTGATCTGCTGCGCCGGCAGCGGCTTGTCGGCCGGTCCGTCCTTGACCGAGCCGTCCGCGATGGCGAACTTGCTGTTGTGACACGGGCAGACGATCACCCCGTCCGAGACGCTGCCGACCGTGCACCCGTTGTGCGTGCACACGGCGCTGAACGCCTTGAACTCGCCCGAAGTGGGCTGCGTCACCACGATCTTCTGGTCCTTGAAGATCGTCCCGCCGCCGACGGGGATGTCGGCGGTCTTGGCCAGCGCCCCACCGGCTTGCGGCGCCGCAGACTGCGGGGCGCCGGACTGCGGGGCACTCGACTCGGAGGCGGTGCCGGCGGACTGTGCGGTATCCGTGCCGCCGCCGCAGGCGGTGAGCGCCAGCGCGAGGCCGCCCGCACCGACGCTCGCGAACACTGCACGGCGACTCTGAAGGTCATCTCCCATGCGCTCACCCAACCGCACCCAGGTGAGAAATTCATGAGACGCGATCTACGCAAGCTTGATCTTGTCGCCGTCCACGGTGATCTTCTTCTCCTCGAGCGGCTCGCTCGCGGGCCCGTCCGCGACGGAGCCGTCGTTGATGCTGAACTTGCTGCCGTGACACGGGCAGTTGATCGTCTTGTTCGAAACAGTGGCGACCGTGCAGCCCGCGTGGGTGCAGACCGCCGTGAACGCCTTGAACTCCCCGGCGCTCGGCTGCGTGACCACGATCTTCTCGTTCTCGAAGACCTTCCCGCCGCCCTCGGGGATGTCAGCGGTGTCGGCCAGCGCCTTGCCACCACCGCTCGCGGCCTTCTTCTTCTTCGGCGACGACTCCTCCGTGGGCTCCTCGGCAGGCTCCTCCGTGGGCTCCGCGCTCGCCTCGATCGTCGGCGAGCCGTAGCTCGCACACGCCGTCAGAACCGCCGCGAGCCCGGCGCCGCCGGCGCCGAGCATCATCGCCCTGCGAGTCGTTTCCGTCATGGTGTGTTCCTCCCAGATTGGCTTTCACTTCAGGTACGGCCAGCGCCCTCGCGCCGGTTCAGCGTGCCCGAGCCAAATCCGGTTCTCTACGCACAAGTACGCGTTCAGCCAGCCACTTCACGCGTCAGGCGACAACAATGCCGTCACCCTCGACCCTGACCTTGTAGGACGTCAGCGGGGCGGACGCGGGTCCCTTGGTGGCCTTTCCACTGTCGGCGGCGAACTCGCTGCCGTGGCAGGCACACCTGATGACGTTGTCCTTGGGCGTGCTGACCGCGCACCCCTTGTGCGTGCAGATCGAGCTGAACGCCATGAAGACGCCCTGCGTGGGCTGGGTCACCACGACCTGCAGGTCCTCGATCACCTTGCCCCCACCCACGGGCACGTCGGCGGTCTTGGCGATGACCTTGCCCTTGAGACTCGGCTGAGCCTTGGCCCCTCCCCCGCCACACCCCGCCAATGCCAGCCCACACGCCGCAACCCCAGCCGCCCCCAGCATCTCCCGCCGCCCGAACCCCGTCCCAGGCTCCGCTCCGGACCCCGTTTCAGGCATGGCTGCGCCCCGCTCCGTAACCGTCATGAACTGCCGACCCTCCGCGTCCCCGCTGACCCCCTGCAGGTCAGGCCGCTACCATCACTCAACCTTATTGGCGCACCCCCTCGGTCCCCCCGCCGGGTAGCACTCCGCAACGACCACCCCAGCCGCCCCCTACGCCCCACCACAGCCACCACCGCACCACGCCAGCCACGCCCGGTCACCCTCACCGAAAGCGCCAAACTCCATCGACTGCCACTCCTCACCGGCCCCAACCACCGACGCCGACAAGCGGCCCACCAGTTCCCCATCCACCCCAACAACCAACAGGCCCGCAGTCCAAGCCACCCGACCAGCAAGGCGACCCAACGCTCGCCAGCCGCCCCATGAGCGACGCGACCCAACACTCCCCAACCACGCGACTACCGCCCGGTGCGATCGGCGGTCAGCGGGCGGTAGGCCGATGGTCAGCGCCGACGCCCACCCTGCCCATATGACTCTCACGACAGAACGCCCGACCACACCCCCCGTAAAGCCCCGCTGGTGGCGGCGTCCCTGGGTGGCCCCTCTGGCGGTGGTGGCGATCGCGTTCGTCGCCTTCTCCCTGCCGCCGTACCTGTCCCTGAACCCGGCCCGCTCCCGCGTCCCCGCCCCCGACTTCTTCCCACCGCACTTCGCGGTGCTGTCCCTGCATGTGATCTTCGGCTCGATCGCGATGATCACGTGCTGCCTGCAGATCTGGCCATGGTTCCGCCAGCGCTATCCCCGCGCGCACCGCCGGATCGGCCGCGTGTACGTCTTCGGCGGCTGCCTGCCCAGCGGCGTGCTCGGCCTGATCGTGTCGGTGACCACACCGTACTTCGGCCCGGTGACGGCGGCCAGCGGCGTCGTACTCGCATCCCTCTGGGTGGCCTGCACGCT
Organism: Nonomuraea jabiensis; assembly: GCF_014204795.1. Lineage (GTDB taxonomy): Bacteria > Actinomycetota > Actinomycetes > Streptosporangiales > Streptosporangiaceae > Nonomuraea > Nonomuraea jabiensis. The sequence continues at coordinate 11,586,595 of NZ_JACHMB010000001.1, forward strand.
GACAGGCTGGCGGATGGCCAGGCAGCGCCGGTTCGTCGACCACCGTCGCTGGATGATCCGCAGCTTCGCCCTGACCCTGTCCATCATCACGAACCGCCTCTGGGGCGTCGTCTTCGTCATCGTCCTGTCGCCCGAGCTGGAGACGACCTTCCACGGCGACGAGACACTGCTGGCGAGCACGGTGAGCGCACTGAGCGCGTGGCTGGGCTGGGTGCTGCCACTGCTGTTCGCCGAGTGGTGGCTGGAGCGCGGCGACGCCGCCAAGCGCCGCGCCCGCACCGCAAGCCGCCACCAAGCAGCCTGAACGCACACATCGCCCCGCCACCACGCGCGCAAACGGCGAACGCCGCCCCCGCTACCACCCGCGCAGAACCACAAACACCGCTGGCTACCGCTCACGCACGGGCACCCGCGTCCGCCCGCCAGCCACCCGCGACCACGCGTCTCTCTTCGCCACCACACTTCGCGCATAACCACGGATATCGCCTGCGGCAGCACCCCGCACGTAATCACTCATCCGGCACCCCCCGCACCCCGCACCCCGCACCCCGCACCCCGCACCCCGCACCCCGCACCAGCGTCCCGGTCCGCCACACCCACACCAGCGTGCCGCAGCAGCAGGACCCCGCCCCCGCGTGGAGTGCTCCTCCTCGCAGCGACCCGCGTCGGGGCGCCCCGCCCACCACCAGGCGCCCCGATCGGCCACATCGCCAAAGCTGCCCCCCACACGAGGAACCCCGCGCAGGGCGGCTCAGAAGGAGAGGATCTTCCGCAGGAAGCGGCCCGTGTGGCTCTCGTCCACCAGCGCCACCTCCTCAGGCGTCCCGCTGGCGACCAGCGTCCCGCCCCGGGACCCACCCTCGGGCCCCATGTCGATGATCCAGTCAGCGGTCTTGATCACATCGAGGTTGTGCTCGATCACGATCACCGTGTTGCCGCCGTCGACCAGCCGCCCGAGCACCCCCAGCAGCCGCCGGATGTCCTCGAAGTGGAGCCCGGTCGTCGGCTCGTCCAGCACGTAGATCGTCCGCCCGGTCTGCCGCCGCTGGAGCTCCGAGGCGAGCTTGACCCGCTGCGCCTCACCCCCGGACAGCGTGGTCGCCGGCTGCCCGAGCCGTACGTAGCCCAGACCCACGTCGTTGAGCGTCTGCAGGTGACGCTTGATCGCCGGGATCGCCTCGAAGAAGCCCAGGGCCTCCTCGATCGGCATGTCGAGCACCTCGGAGATCGTCTTGCCCTTGTAGTGGACCTCCAGCGTCTCCCTGTTGTAGCGGGCGCCGTGGCAGACCTCGCAGGGGACGTAGACGTCCGGCAGGAAGTTCATCTCGATCTTGATGGTGCCGTCGCCCGCGCACGCCTCGCAGCGCCCGCCCTTGACGTTGAAGCTGAAGCGCCCGGGCTGGTAGCCGCGCATCTTCGCCTCGGCGGTGGCCGCGAACAGCTTGCGGACGTGGTCGAACACGCCCGTGTACGTGGCCGGGTTGGAGCGCGGCGTGCGCCCGATCGGCGACTGGTCGACGTGGACGACCTTGTCCACGTGGTCCATGCCGTTGATCCGCGAGTGCCGCCCCGGCACCGTGCGGGCGCCGTTGAGCTCCTTGGCCAGCGCGTTGTAGAGGATGTCGTTGACCAGCGTCGACTTGCCAGACCCCGACACACCCGTGACCGCCGTGAACACGCCCAGCGGGAAGTCGATGTCGACACCCTTGAGGTTGTGCTCGCGCGCCCCCTTGACCGTGATCTGCCGCTTCTTGTCGCGCTTGCGGCGCTTGGCCGGGATCGCGATGCTCTTGCGCCCGGACAGGTACTGGCCGGTCAGCGACTCCTCGCTGCTCAGGAGGTCCTGGACGGTGCCGGACACGACGACCTGGCCGCCGTGCTCGCCGGCGCCGGGGCCGATGTCGACCACCCAGTCGGCCGCCGCGATCGTGTCCTCGTCGTGCTCGACGACGATCAGCGTGTTGCCCATGTCACGCAGCCTGACGAGGGTGTCGAGCAGCCGCATGTTGTCGCGCTGGTGGAGCCCGATGGACGGCTCGTCGAGCACGTACAGGACGCCGACCAGGCCGGAGCCGATCTGCGTGGCCAGCCTGATGCGCTGGGCCTCGCCGCCCGCCAGGGTGGCGGCGGCGCGGTCCATGGTCAGGTAGTCGAGGCCGACGTCGAGCAGGAAGCCCATGCGGGCGTTGATCTCCTTGACCACCCGCTCGGCGATATGCATGTCGCGGTCGGACAGCTTGAGCCCGGCCAGGAACTTCGCGCACTCGCCGATCGACATGGCCGCGACCTCGGCGATCGACTTGTCGGCGACGGTGACCGCCAGCGTGACCGGCTTGAGCCTGGCGCCCTTGCAGGCCGGGCACGGGATCTCGCGCATGTAGCCCTCGAACCGCTCGCGGGTCGAGTCGCTCTCCGCCTCGGCGTGCCGGCGCTGCACCCACGGGATGACGCCGTCGTAGGTGGTGTAGTAGGAGCGCTGGCGGCCGTAGCGGTTGCTGTAGCGTACGTGGACCTGCTCGTCGTGCCCGTACAGCAGCGACTTCTGCGCCTTCTTCGGCAGCTTCTCCCACGGCGTGTCGAGGTTGAACCCGACCGCGTGGCCGAGCGCCTCGATCAGCCTGACGAAGTATTCGCTCGTGTGGCCGCCGGACCAGGGGTGGAGCGCGCCGTCGCCGAGCGTGCGCTCGGGGTCGGGCACCACCAGATCGGGGTCCACCTCCATCTTCGTGCCGAGACCCGTGCACTCGGGGCAGGCGCCGAACGGGGAGTTGAACGAGAACGAGCGCGGCTCCAGCTCCTCGAACGACAGGTCGTCGTAGGGGCAGTAGAGGTGCTCGGAGTAGAAGCGCTCCCGGTTGGGGTCGTCCTCCGGCAGGTCGACGAACTCGAGCGTGATCGTGCCGCCGGACAGCTGCAACGCCGTCTCGACCGAGTCGTTGAGCCGGCGCCGCGCCGAGTCCTTGACCGACAGGCGGTCGACGATGACCTCGATGTCGTGCTTCTCGTACTTCTTCAGCGTCGGCGGCTCCTCCAGCCGCACGACCGTGCCGTCGACCCTGGCCCTGGCGAAACCCTTGGTCTGCAGCTCGCGGAACAGCTCGGCGTACTCGCCCTTGCGGCCCCTGATGACCGGCGCGAGCACCTGGAAGCGGGTGCCCTCCTCCAGGTCCATCACGCGATCGACGATCTGCTCGGGCGTCTGCCTGGCGATCGGCCGCGAGCACACCGGGCAGTGCGGCTTGCCGATGCGCGCCCACAGCAGCCTCAGATAGTCGTAGACCTCCGTGATCGTGCCGACGGTCGAGCGCGGGTTCTTGCTGGTGGCCTTCTGGTCGATCGACACCGCGGGCGACAGGCCCTCGATGAAGTCGACATCGGGCTTGTCCATCTGGCCGAGGAACTGGCGGGCGTACGCCGACAGCGACTCGACGTAGCGCCGCTGCCCCTCAGCGAAGATCGTGTCGAAGGCCAGGCTCGACTTCCCAGAGCCGGACAGGCCGGTGAAGACGATCAGTGAGTCTCGCGGCAGGTCGAGCGAGACGTCCTTGAGGTTGTGTTCTCGTGCACCACGCACGATCAGGCGGTCTGCCACGGCGATCCCGGAGGTCAAAAGGCGGATAGGTCCACGGGGGATGGTAGACGGGGGCTACGACAATTTCGGCGGACCGTTTGCCCGGCCCCCGAAAATCCGTCCTTCACAGGTTACGGCCATCTCCCACCCCGGCAGGAGCCCTTCCACATTCAACCAGCTGACCTGCGGCTTTATGCCGGACACCAGCCCACGCCTCCAAATGATGAAATATCCAGACATGACCGTCCTACTCGCGCTGCAGGCCGAGCTGACCACGGCCACCAGCCGGCTGCTGGCCACGGCGGCGTCCCTGTCCGACGCCGACCTCGCCGCACCCTCCCTCCTGCCCGGCTGGACCAGAGGACACGTGCTCGCCCACGTCACGCAGAACGCCGACTCCCACCTCAACCTCCTGACCTGGGCGAAGACCGGCGTCAAAATCCCACAGTACGCCTCCTACGAGGCCAGGACCGCCGCGATAGAGGCCGCCGCGGCCCATCCCGCCGCCCGGCACCTGGCCGATCTCGCGGACGGCGCCGCCCGCCTGGCCGCCGCCGTCCGCGACCTCCCGCAGGACCGCTGGTCCGCCCTGGTGGAGGGCATGCGCCCGCCCGAGCACCCCGCCTGGTACCTCCTGGTACGCCGCCTGCGCGAGATCGAGCTCCACCACGTGGACCTGGCCGCCGGGTACGGCCCCGCCGACTGGCCCGAACCGTTCGTCCTGCGCGAACTCCACGACTGCCGCGCCTGCTGGCCACACGCCAACAGCACGGTGAGCGAGATCACGCTCAAGAACCCGTCGGGCGAGATCACCGCCGGCTGGCCCGGTCTCGGCTCCGGACCCGCGGTCGAGGGCGCGCCGGCCGACATGCTGGCCTGGCTGACCGGCCGGTCGAGGGGTGAGGGCGTTACGCTGGTGCCAGAGGGGCAGTCGTTCACGCCCGAGGGCGCGGGCCTTCCGGAGCCGCCGCCGTGGCTGACGATGCCGGCCCCCGCTGATCTGCCCACGACACCCCCGAAGGACTACCCATGACCTACACAGGTGACGTCCAGGTCGGCGGTCCCGCCGACGTGCGCGAGCTGCCCGCGCTCACCATCTACAAGCTCGCCGTCGGCCCGTTCGACAACAACGCATACCTGCTGCGTTGCGCGGAGACCGGCGAAGGGCTGCTGATCGACGCGGCCGCCGACGCCGACCGCCTGCTCGCGCTGATCTCCGACCGGCCGGTCGGCTCGATCGTCACGACCCACCAGCACGGCGACCACTGGCAGGCGCTGGAGCAGTTGACCAAGGTCACCGGCGCTCAGGTGATCGCCCACCCGCTCGACGCGCCCGCCCTGCCCGTGCCGGTGGAGCGCAGGGTCGAGCACGGCGACACCATCACCGTCGGCGCCGTCACGCTGGAGGTCATCCACCTGCGCGGCCACACGCCGGGCTCGATCGCCCTGCTGTACGACGGCGGCGAGGCGGGACACCACCTCTTCACGGGCGACTCGCTGTTCCCGGGCGGCGTCGGCAACACGCAGAAGGACCCGCAGCGCTTCACCCAGCTCTACAACGACGTGGTGGAGCGCATCTTCGACCGCCTCCCCGACGAGACCTGGGTCTACCCGGGCCACGGCAAGGACACCACCCTCGGCGCCGAACGCCCGTCCCTCCCCGAATGGAAATCCCGCGGCTGGTGACCTGATCACCAGCTGTCAGCTGGACGGACTTGCGCGGCCTGCCGCTGGGGCGACGCCTCTGGGAGCGAGTAACGCCTCTTCCGCAACGGTGCCGTCCTCTCGAACGCCGCCGAGGCCAGACAAACCACGGAACCGGCCCAGAATGCGCGTCGTCACGGCGAGCAACCCGTGAGCCTTCACGACCGGCCATGACAGACGGCCACCCACGTCGGCGCGTGCGGCCCACCGTGCGCAGCCGTAAAAGATGGGCTTGAAGACCAGCATGGCCCTGAAGACCAGCGCGACCCACCGCACAGCCGCAAAATGCGCCTAATAACGGGTGGAGAGGACGTGGAGGATGCGGTCGGCCGCGAGGGCGGGGTCGTCGGCCAGGCCGACGAGCTCGCCCCACGACCACCGGTAGAACCATCCCTCGGACATCGGCACGCAGTCGACGGTCTCCGCCAGCAGCGCCATGTCGGGGTCGCTGATCCGCAACGCGGGCGGATAGGGCCGGAGGGTGGCCATCAGCCCGCGTTGCTCCAGCTCCGTGGCCAGCTTGCCGAGATAGTACGTGCGCGTGTGCTCGCGCGGCGTAGCCGACATGGCTCCATCAAAGCCGAAGTAAGACGAAAAATCCCGGTCAGTTGTTAATACGTTCGGCTTCGCGGCGCTGCTCCCGCTTGTAGAGCAGTACCCGCAGAGGGATCGCCGCCACGAGCGCGATCTGCATGCTCGCACCGATCTTGATCGGCATGTCGCCGCCCTCGGGCCAGGCCACCCAGAAGGTCAGGAACGCCACGTTCACCATGATCCACCCCAGGACGCCCGCCAGGACCTGCCCCTTCGGCTTGGGGTACTCGATCCGGCTGACCATCAGCCACGCCACGGCGAGCACGGCCAGCAGGGACCAGACGCTCGGCTGGAACAGCAGCACGATGGAGATCACGGTCATGGCGCCCATGGGGATGGGCAGGCCCATGAAGTCGCCGCTCTTGGTCTTGACGCAGGCGAACCTGGCCAGGCGTACGACGCCTGCGACCAGCACGGCCGCCGCCGCCCCGACCACCATCGGGAACGGCACCTGGTTGGTGAACCCGCCCCAGATCACGACCATGAACGCGGGCGCGAACCCGAAGCTGATGACGTCGGCCAGGTTGTCGAGCTCGGCGCCCATCGCCGAGGCGCGGAAGCGCCGCGCGACGAGGCCGTCGAACAGGTCGCACGTCGCGCCGATGAGCAGCAGCACGATGGCGGTGGCGAAATAGCTGGGAACGGGCGTGAAATGACCGCCGGCGACCTTCAGCTGCTGGATCGCGGAGTACGCCAGCACGCACACCGCGAGGAACCCGCAGACCGCGTTGCCCAGCGAGAGGGAGTCCGCAGCGGACAGACGGAACGCCTTGCCGACGGGGCCACGAGGTTCTTCCTCATCCGCCTGCCAGCTGCCGGCGTCAGCCGCGGTCAATTCTGGTCACCCCCGCAACCGTCTTCTCACCCACGGACACCGCGGGAGAGATGCCTTCGGGAAGGTAGATGTCGACGCGCGAGCCGAACCTGATGAGCCCGATCCGCTCGGCCTGCGCCACCTTCGCGCCACCGCTCACGTACGGCACGATCCTGCGCGCCACCGCGCCCGCGATCTGCACCATCTCGATGTCGCCCAGCGTGGTCTCGAAATGCCACACCACGCGTTCGTTCTGGTCGCTGTCCTTGTTGAACGCCGGCAGGAACCCACCTGCCACATGCTGCACGGAGGTGACATTTCCCGCAAGAGGGGCCCGATTGACGTGTACGTTCAGCGGGCTCATGAAGATCGCGACCCTGGTGCGGCCGTCCGGCCACGGGTCGATGCTCTGCACCACGCCGTCGGCCGGCGACAGGATGCGTCCCTCACCGGGAGTGCGGTCGGGGTCGCGGAAGAACCAGAGCATACCGCCGGTGAGTGCGCTCAGCGGCACCGCCGCGAGCGCCCAGCGCCGGTCTCGGCGCGTCAGCAGCGCGGTGGCGGCTGCCGCGGCCACCGTCGGGAGGAGCCACGGGGAGACCCCGCGTGCGAGCCTGACGCGGCTCGACTTGGCAGAATCGTCTGACACGTACAACCTTTGATGGTGACTGGATTGGGCGCTTTGCCGTGATGTTACAGAACTAGCAACTATTACACGGCACAACTACACAAGCAAAGCGCCTCGAAGCCCTTTTCGCTAGACCTGCTCCGGGTGCGGTTCCTCGCCCTTGCGCGCGTCGATGCGGGCTTTGATCAGGCTGGCCACGGTGGTGATGACCATGGTGGCGCCGATGACCGAGAGCGACACCCAGATGGGAATTTCGGGCGCCCAGGAGACATGGCTGGCGTGCAACGCCTCCAATATCAGCTTAACCCCGATGAACCCCAGGATGAACGCCAAACCATAGCTGATGTAGACCAGTCGCTGCAGCAGCCCGCCCAGCAGGAAGTAGAGCTGACGCAATCCCATCAGGGCGAACGCGTTGGCCGTGAAGACGATGAACGGGTCCTTGGTGAGCCCGAAGATCGCCGGAATCGAGTCGAGCGCGAAGAGCAGGTCGGTGCTTCCGATCGCGACCATCACGATGAGCATCGGGGTCACCATGCGCCTGCCGTCGATCTTGACGGTGACCTTGGAGCCGACGTACCCGTCGGTGGTGGGGAAGGCCCTGCGGACCCACCTCAGCACGACGTTCTCGTTGAACTCCTCTTCCTCGCCCTTGAGGTGCTGGCGGATGAGGTTGATCGCGGTGTAGACGAGGAAGGCGCCGAACACGTAGAAGAGCCAGCTGAAGCGCTCCAGGGCGGCGGCCCCGAGCGCGATGAAGATGCCGCGCATCACCAGCGCGAGCAGGATGCCCACGAGCAGCACCTTGTGCTGGTACTGCCGTGGCACGGCGAACCTGCTCATGATGATGAAGAAGATGAAGAGGTTGTCGACGCTCAAGCTGTATTCGGTGATGTAACCGGCGAAGAACTCACCGGCCTTGTCACCTCCGACCGTGGCCCACAGGAGCACCCCGAACACAATGGCGAGGGCCACATAGAAGGTCACCCAGTATCCGGCCTGCCGCATGGAGAACTCTCGGGCTTCTCCACGGTCGACTATCCACAAGTCAATGGCGAGGACGACAAGAAGACCGCCGATCACGGCGATCCAGGCCCACACGGGTACAGTCACGTCAAGACCCTCCGGCATGCACGACTCATTGCCGGAGGTCTCTCCCGCCCGCCGAAAACTGCGGACCGGCAGCCCCGGGGGCCCCATGGAGCGGGGCTGCACCGTGATGACGAGGCTGTCGCGAAGGGATACTCCCCTCCCTAACCCAGGCAGTATATGAGAACCGTTCGGCGCGACCTAATCATCCTTTGGATCTTGACCACCGTAAACGGCCAGCACGCTCTCGACGGCGTCGTCCTCCCCGGGCATCTCCCGCCCCCGCCGCGCAGCCGCCGCAGCCAGCGTTTCCGCAGCTCCAGGCACTATGAGCGCCTGTACGGCCCGGCGCAGCGCCTCGACGTCCCCCGGCGGGACCAAGATCCCGGCATCTCCCAAAATTTCTGGAATCCCACCCACATCGGAGGCGATTGCCGGCGTTCCCGACATAAGCGCCTCGCGAAGAGTCAGCGGCTGGCCCTCCCACCTGCTCGGCATCACCAGCGCGACGGCGGCCCCGAGCAGGTCAGGCACGTCGTCCCGGTTGCCCAGCAGCACCACGGGCAGGTTCTCGGCCTGGATCCGGCTCTGCAGCACCCCGCGCAGCGGCCCGTCCCCCGCGACCACGAACAACGGCTGCCCGGACGGCCACGGCCCGGCGGCGACGTCGAGCAGCGTCTCGAGCCCCTTCTGCTGGGCCAGCCGGGCGATCGTCAGCAGCACCGGCCGGTCACCCGCGCCCAGCTCGTCCCTGACCTGCCCCGGGGTGCGCGCCGCCGGCCGGAGCCCGGGCGCGGGCACCACGGCGGTCCGCACGTCGCGTGCCCCGAGCCGGGCCATGCCCGCACCGAGGTCCGGCGAGACGACGAGCACGTGATCGGCCCGCCGCGCCACGATGCGCTCCAGGACCCCGTAGACCCGCCCGACGAACCCTCCGGTGGTCAGCGCGTTATGCAGGGTGACAACCAACCGCGCCCCGCCCCGCCTCCCTAGGACGGCCGACGCCCCGCCCCGCTTCCCCAGGACGGCCGACGCCCCGCCCCGCTTCCCCAGGGCGGCCAGCGCCCCGGCTCGCAGCCCGTGGGCGTGGACGACGTCGGCATCCCATGTCAACCGCCTGATGGCGAGCACGGTGCGCAGGTCGTTCGCGGGGTGCGGCCGGTCCGAGACGGCCACCGCCGCAAACCGCGCCCCGGCACGACCGTAGGAGAACTGCTCCTCGACGCTACGCGGCCCGATGACGGCCACCTGGTGCCCGCGCCGCACCAGCCCTTCAGCCAGCATCCGGACATGCCGCCCGGTGCCACCGGACGTGGTGCCCAGCACGAAAGCCACCCGCACAACCCACTCCTTCCTCACCACTCCCGCCCACCAGCCCATGGACCGGCCCACTCACCCGGGCCCGCTCAGCCCCGCCCACCCCAACCTGGCCTGCTCAACCCGGCCCACCCCGGCGCAGCAGCCCAACCACGGCGTCGGCGTCGGCCCGATCGACCAAGGCCACCACCACGCCCCCCACCGCCAGCGCCACGACGGCGGCCAGGACCGTAACCCCCACGTTGGGCCAGATGCCGCTCGCCCCGACCACCTCCACCACGCCGGCCCCTGCCAGGTACCCCAGCAAACCGCCCCCAGCCGCCGCTGCCGCCGCCCGGGGCAGGCCCGCCACCACCGCGCTCCCCCGCGCACGGACCACGGAGCCGAGAAGCAGCGCCCCACCCACGCTCATGCCGACGCTCATGCCGAGCGCCAGACCACCGATCTTCCAGCCCACAGGCATCACCAGCGCGAAGACCGCCTGCGCGACCGTCGCCACCACCCACGCCGTCACGGTCCCGGTGGCCACAGCCCGGCCACGGCCGGCCGCGTAGAGGACCCGGCTCAGGTGCGCGATCAGCCCATACCCGACCAGTCCCGGCGCGAACAGCGCGATGGCGATGGCCAGCTCCGCCGGCGACACGACGGTCTTGATCCCGAGAAAGACCACGGCGCCCGGCCCCGAGGCGGCGGCCAGCACCCCGGCGGCCAGCCCGGACACCAGCACCACGGCCCGCGTGGTGCGCGCCGCCAGCTCGGCGAACGCCTGCGGCTCGCCGGCCTGCGCCGACAGCCGGGGGAACGCGCTGGTGGCGATGGGCACGGCCAGCACCGCGTACGGCACCAGGTAGATCGCCCACGCGTAGTTGTAGACGGCGATGGCGCCGTTGCCGATCGCGTTGTTCGACAGCACCAGCACCACGATCGTGGCGGCCTGCTGGGCGAGGAGCGCGGCGATCCCGGCGAAGGCGAGCCGGCGCACCTGCCCGGCCACCCCGTCGGGGAACCGCAGGGTGGGCCGCCACCTCAGCCCCAGCCGGGCCGTGGGCCCGATCACGGCCAGCACCAGGGACAGCACCCCCAGGCTGGTCCCCAGCGACAGCGCCAGCTCGGCCGGGCCCGGCAGCCCCTCGAGGTCGCTGTGGCCGCCGCTGAGCGGCACGAACAGCAGGTAGGCCACGATGACCACGATGCTGGACACGAGCGGCGCGACCGCCGGACCGGTGAAGCGCTTGTGCGCCTGCAGCACGCCGTAGAGCACGACGGCGACCCCGTAAAGGGGGATTTGAGGCGCGAAGACGACCAGCATCCGGGTGGCGAGCGCCGTCACCGCACCGGTGTCGCACCCTTCAAGGCCCGAGCCGAAGAACAGCCCGATGACCGGCCCGGCGAACACCGCGGTGAGCACGGCCAGCGGGACGAGCACCACGACCACCCACGTCAGCAGCGCCGAGCTGATCCAGCCCACCCGCTCGCCGGTCTCCCGGTCGTCGTCCGAGGCCCGGGCGGCGAGCACCGGGACGACCATCCCGGCCAGCGCTCCGCCGACGACCACCTCGAACACGATGTTGGGGATCTGGTTGGCCGTCATGTAGGCGGTCGAGAGGCAGTCGGTCCCCACCGTCTGAGCGAAGGCGTACTGCTTGGCGAACCCGGCGACGCGGGCCAGCACGGTGATGGCCCCGATGAGCATGGCGCCACCCGCGACCCCGCGCGCCGTCACCACTGCCACCCGGCCTCCCCAGCCCCGCACCCGATCGTGCCGACGCAGAACATCCTGGCAGGTCGTACCGACAAACGAGCGGTCACACAGGGTCGACCGGACGGCGGCCGAGCATGTCGAGGCGGTTGAGCACGGGGTTGCCGGCGATGACCTTGGTGAAGCTGACCTTCTCCGCGGCGGCGGTCAGCGCCACCACGGTGCCCAGCAGGACGTAGCGGCCCGGACGGCCCAGCTTGGTGACGGCGGCGAGCCCGAGCAGGGCGCCCAGGGAGTTGGCCCCGGCGTCTCCGAGCATGGCGCGCTCACCCAGGTCGTCCGGCAGCAGCGCCGCGGCGGCCCCCAGCGGCACGGCGGCCAGCGCAGCGGCGGCGGGCGAGCCGCGGAAGAGGGACGCGGCCAGCAGGGGCCCGCCGGTCAGCAGGCCCACCTTGATGGCCCGGCCGGGGCGCAGGTCGAAGAGGTTGGCGAGGTTGGCGGCGCCGGCGATGGCGGCGCCGTTGACCAGGGTGTCGACCGGTCCCCGCGAGACGAGGGCGGCGGCGCCGAGCCCGGTGGCGCCGATGCCGAGGATCTTGACGGCGCCGCTGGTGACCTCGCCCCGGGCGAGCGCGGTCAGGTGGCCCTTGAAGCCCTTGGAGGACGTGGTGCCGTACAGGTCGTCGTAGGCGCCGAGCGCGCCGCTGCCCGCGCCCGCGACGAGCGCGGCCAGGCGCAACCGCCCCGGCAGACCGGGCGTGAGCGCGGCCGCCGTGCTCGCCCCCGCCACGAACGCGGGGCCCTCGAGCAGCGTGATGGGCTCGCCGCGGTGGTTCTTGCGCGTCCAGCGGCCGCTCAGGTCGGCCGGCCTGTTGCGGGTGAACGCGGCGTACGCGACGCGGGCGGCGGCGGCGCCGATCGCGGCACCGGCGAGCGCGTAGAGGAGGCCATGGGCCCGGGCTGCAGGCATGTCAGCTCCCTGACTGGGTGGTGGGGGACGGAGTGGCGGTCGTCACCGTGGGCAGCATCGCCGAGGCGCCCTTGCCGATGCCGTACTGGCCGGCGCGCCCGTTCAGCTGCTCCCGGAGAGAGTAGACGATCGTGACCCGGCCCGCGGGCATGTCGGCGGTATCGACCGAGCTGACCCGCTTGGACACCTCGCCGTCGTCTCGCAGGGCGGCGATCGAGTCGCCGGGCGCGGCGGGCGTCGCGATGGTCCCGGCCAGCACGGTGCCCTTGCCCGCCAGGTCGAGCGCGCCGGCCACGGAGACGAGCGCGCCCGCCTGGACCTCGGCGTTCTCGCCCTCGTACGGCTTCTCCGGCGCGAGCATGACGGCGAGCGTGGCCCGCTTGACCGGGTCGCCGTCGGTGGTGAGCAGCCCGCCCGTCTCGAAGGAGCTGACGACGTCGGCGGTGGCGGGGTTGGGGGTGTTGGCCTGCGCCTGGTCGGGGGTGACGAAGGCGGCCGACAGCAGCATGGCGGCCCGGTCCCAGGAGGTGGCCGTGGCCGGGAAGATCATGTTGGCCGGCTTGAACTGGTTGACCAGGCCGTCCAGCACGCCGACGCCCTTGGGGTCGAAGAACTTCTCCGTCAGCGAGGCCCGCCCGGAGACCTCCGCGCCCGCCTGCGTGAGCACCTGCTGCGCGGCCTCGCGAACAGTGGTGCTGGAGCCGGGCGTCTCGACGAGGAGCACCCGCTGGCCCGTCAGAGCACCCGCCACCAGCTCCGGCGTCAGGGCGGTGATGAGCGCGTCGTTGCCGGACTCGCGGCCCTGCAGCGCGTCGAGCTGCGTCCGCAGCTCCTCCTTCGACTTGGTGAGCTGGGCGGCCACCTCCTGCGCCGACTTGACCGCGGGCTCCTGCAGCAGCGTGGTGCCCAGCACGATGCCCACCGCGAGCGCCAGGAAGATCGCGACGATGGAGACGAGGTGATAGCGAAAATCGATCACGAGAAGAGTCCGACCAGCCAGAAGATGAAGGCGTTCCAGGCATCTTGCAGACCGTTCAGCCAGGTCTGGCCGATCGGTGAGAGGAAGAGTGCGACGCTCATCGTGATCAGCGCCGTGATCACGAGCAGGAGCAGTTGCGGGGTGGAGATGCGGCTGCGGTAGAGCCTGCTCACGCCCTTGGCGTCGATGAGCTTGCTACCGATGATCAGCCGGGTGAGGAAGGTGCTGGCCATGCCCGGACGGCCCTTGTCGAGGAACTCCTCCAGCGTGCCGTGGGTCCCCACGGCCACGATCAGCTCGGCGCCCTTGTCGTCGGCCAGGAGCATCGCGATGTCCTCGCTGGTGCCGGTGGCGGGGAAGATCACCGCCTCGCGGCCGAGCTGGTGGACGCGCTCCAGGCCCGGCGCCCTGCCGTCGCGGTAGGCGTGTACGACGAGCTCGGCGCCGCAGGTCAGGGCCTTGGTGGAGACGGAGTCGAAGTCGCCCACGATCACGTCGGGCAGGTAGCCGGCCTCCATGAGCGCGTCGGCCCCGCCGTCGACGCCGACGAGGACGGGACGGTATTCGCGGATGTAGGGGCGGAGAGTGGCGATGTCTTCCTTGTAGTGATATCCGCGCACCACGATGAGGACATGCCGGCCCTCCATGGGGGTGCGGATCTCCGGTACGCCCACTCCGTCGATGAGCAGCTTGCCCTCACCGCGGACGTACTCCATGGTGTTGACGGCGAAGGCCTCGATCTGCACGGCGAGCCCGGCGCGGGCCTCGGCCATGGCCGACTCGACGGCCTCGACGGTCTGTTCGCTGCCCTTGCCGACGATGTCGTCGTCGAGGTAGATCACGCCGTCACTGACGCGTACGACGTCGCCGTCCTTGATGCGTTCGAACAACTCCTGATTGGCGTTGTCGATGAACGGCACGCCCGCTTCGAGCAGAATCTGGGGCCCCAGGTTGGGGTAGCGGCCGCTGATGCCGCTGGCGACGTTCACCACCGCCGCGGCACCGCATGCGACGAGCGCCTCCGCGCTGACCCGGTCAACGTCAACGTGGTCGATAATCGCAATTTCCCCGGGTTGGAGGCGCTTTGTCAGCCTCTTGGTCCGCCGGTCGATTCTCGCCACTGCCGTTACACCTGGAAGGTCTCCAACCTTCCGGCCGCGGAGGCCCGGCATCTTGCTTCCCGGAACCTTCATCAAGACCATCCTGCCAGAGCGAAACAGCGCAGAGGCCACGCATGACGCGGCGTGTCCGCTATGTCACCCAGGATCACCTGTCTGCCGCAGCGAGTCCCAGGAGTTCTTCTGCGTGGGCTCTGCCCAATTCGGAGTCCTCCAAGCCCGCCAGCATGCGGGACAGCTCGCGTACCCTGCCCTCGTGGTCGAGCGTGACCACGCCGCTGCGCACGACGCTGCCGTCGCTCGCCTTCTCGACCACCAGATGCTGGTCGGCGAACGCGGCGACCTGCGGCAGGTGAGTGACCACGATCACCTGCGCGGTGCGGGCGAGCCTGGCCAGCCGGCGCCCGATCTCGACCGCGGCCTTGCCGCCGACACCCGCGTCCACCTCGTCGAACACGAACGTCGGCACCGGGTCCGCCCCCGCGAACACCACCTCGATCGCGAGCATGACCCGGCTCAGCTCGCCGCCGGAGGCGCCCTTGTTGAGCGGCAGCGGCGGCGCGGCGGGGTGGGCGGCCATCCGGAGCTCCACCTCGTCGCGGCCCTCGGGGCCGAACTCCTCGCTCTGGCCGAGCTGCACCACGACCCTGGCATGGGGCATGGCCAGCGCCGTCAGCTCCTCGGTCACGGCCTGGCCGAACCGCTCGGCGGCGCCCTGGCGCACCCTGGTGAGCTCGTCGGCCAGCTCGGTGAGCCGCGCGGTCAGCTCGTCGTGCTCGCGGGTCAGCTCCTCGATGCGCTCGTCGTCGCCCTCCAGCTCGGCCAGCCGGGTGGCCGCCTGCTGCGCCCAGGTCAGGACGCCCGCGCTGTCCTCCGCGTATTTCCGGATCAGTCCGGACAGTACGGAGCGGCGCTCCTGCACCGCCGCCAGCCGCGCCGGGTCGGCCTCGATCGACTCCGCGTAGGCCGCCAGGTCGGTGGCCACGTCGGAGATGAGGTAGCCGGCCTCGGCCAGCCGGTCGGCCACGGAGGCGAGCTGGGGGTCGAAGTCGCGTACGGCCTCCACGGCCGCCCGCGCCTCGCCGAGCAGCGAGATCACGTCGTGAGGGCCGCCCGCCGCCTCCATGGGGTCGCCGAGCAGCGCGGTGTGCGCGGTGGTGGCGGCGCTGCGCAGCGCGTCGGCGTGCGAGAGCCGCTCCTCCTCGCCCCGCAGCTCGGTGTCCTCGCCCGGCTTGGGGTCGACCTTCTCGATCTCCTCCAGGCCGAACCGCAGCCGGTCGGCCTCCTGCGCCCGCTCCCTGGCCCTGGTGGTCAGCTCCTCGAGCAGCGCGCCGACCTGCTTGTGCCGCTTGTACGCCTGCGAGTACGCCCGCAGCGGCTTGACCAGCTCGTTGCCGGCGTAGCGGTCGAGCGCCGCGCGCTGCCTGGCCGGCTGGAGCAGCCGCTGCTGGTCCATCTGCCCGTGCACGGCCACCAGGTCGTCGGCGAGGTAGGTCAGCGTGCCGACGGGCACCGTGCGCCCGCCGAGCCAGGCCCTGGACCTGCCCTCGGCCGAGACGGTGCGCGAGATGATCAGCTCGCCGTCCTCGACCTCGCCGCCGATGTCCTCGACCTGCTGGGAGACGCGCCCGCCCGGCTGGATGACCAGCGTGCCCTCGACGCTCGCCCGATCGGCCCCCGGACGGATGCGCGAGGGGTCGGCCCGGCCGCCGAACAGCAGCCCGAGCCCGGTCACGACCATCGTCTTGCCCGCGCCGGTCTCGCCGGTGACCACGTTGAAGCCTGGCGAAAGCTCGAGAACGGCCTCGTCGATGACGCCGAGCCCCTGGATGCGGACCTCCTCGACCCTTGGTCGCACTGCCCACTCCCGTTCACTGCCGTGTCTGATGGTCACCCGCGTCATCTCCGAACACGTGTGCCAACGTGTGCCCAGGCGATCCTACGCGGTCCCGCCTCCATTGACTCAGGGTCGCACCCTTCCGCGCCAGCCCTGCACAGGAAGCTCGAACTTGGCGACCAACCTGTCGGTGAACGGCGCGCCGCTGCTCTCCACGCCGTGCAGCCGCGCCAGGCGTACGGGCTCGGCGCCTCTGCGCACCTCGACCCGCGAGCCCGACGGCAGCTCGAAGCGGCGCCGCCCGTCGCACCACAGGACGCCGCCCGGCGTCTCGGGCAGGATCTCGACGGCCAGCGTGGAGCGCGGCGAGGCCACCAACGGCCTGGCGAACAGCGCGTGCGCGCTGATGGGCACCATGAGCAGCGCCTCCACCTCCGGCCACACGACGGGTCCGCCCGCTGAGAAAGCATAGGCCGTCGAGCCCGTCGGGGTGGCGCAGATCACGCCGTCGCACCCCCACCGCGACAGGGGGCGGCCGTCGATCTCGGCGACCACCTCGAGCATGCGCTCCTGCTTCTCCACGGTCACCTCGTTGAGGGCCCACGTGTCGGCGATCACCCGGCCGTTCTGCCTGGCGAGAACGTCGATCGTCATGCGCTCCTCGACGTCGTAGCGGCCCGCCACGACGCTGTCGACCGCCTCGGCCAGGTCGGCGACCTCCGCCTCGGCCAGGAACCCGACATGTCCGAGATTGACTCCCAGCAGCGGCGTGCCCGCCGGCTTGGTCAGCTCGGCGGCGCGCAGCAGCGTGCCGTCTCCACCGAGCACGATCATGACCTCGGCGTCCTTGACCGCGCCCGGGTCTCCGGGCACCGCCTCCACGCCGCCGCAGCCGACCTCGGCATACTCGGACTCGAGCACCCTGACGTTGATACCGGCGTCCACCAGCCGGTTGATGACCAGGCGAGCGCTCTCGACTGCGGCGTCACGCCCGGTGTGTACGGCGACCAGCACGGTCCGGTTCATTGCGGCCCTTCCGCGACGGCACGCTGGATCTCGGCTTCGAGGTCGGCGACAGCGGGCTCGCCCTCCCCTTTGCCCAGCCAGAGCAGATATTCGACATTTCCCGATGGTCCCGGCAACGGGCTGGCGGTCACGCCGCGCACCGTCAGCCCCAGCTCCCGGGCCTTGGCGGCGGCATCGCTCACCGAACGCCTGCGCAACTCGGGATCGCGCACGACGCCACCCGCCCCGACGAGGTCCTTGCCCACCTCGAACTGCGGTTTTACCAGCATCACGAAATCGGCCCGCGGCGCGGCGACCGAGGCCAGCGCGGGCAGCACCAGCCGCAGCGAGATGAACGACAGGTCGCCCACGACCAGCGTGGGCGGCTCGCCGACCATCTCGGGGGTCAGGTCGCGTACGTTGACGCGCTCCATCACCGTCACCCGCTCATCGGTACGCAGCGACCACGCCAGCTGGCCGTAGCCCACGTCCACGGCGAGCACGTGGCCGGCGCCGCGGCGCAGCAGCACGTCCGTGAACCCGCCGGTGGAGGCGCCCGCGTCGAGGCAGCGCCGGCCCTCCACGCTCAGATTCTCGAACGCCTCGAGCGCGCCGAGCAGTTTGTGCGCTCCTCGCGAAACATAGTCGGGCCCGTCCTCCGACTCGGCGACCACGATGGCGGAGGCGGTCTCGACCTGGGTGGCGGGCTTGCGCGCCGGCTGGCCCGCGACGCTGACCCGGCCGGCCTCGATGAGCTGGGCGGCCTGCTCGCGCGACCTGGCCAGGCCCCGGCGTACCAGCTCGCTGTCGAGGCGGATCCGCCGGCTCACTGCTCTTCCACTGCGGTGGCCAGCACGGACTCGAGCCCGGAGAACGCCTCGTCGAAGACCTGAACGTGCTCGCTCACCGGCAGCTCGCCAAGACGGCCCAGACCGGCCACGATGGCATCGACCCGCTCGTCGCCGGTCTCCTCCGGCAGCTCACTCATGACTCGACGGTAACGCCTCCCGCGAGCGCCCGGGACCTTGGCAGGCGTGTCACGCGTTGAAGCTCATACAGGGGTGCTACTGATGTGGAACGCTACCGTCCGCAAAGGGAAATGAAAGGATGCGCATCATGGCAAGCGTCGAGGAGTGCCGGGCGGCACTGGTGAAGCTCGTCGCCCAGTTCGACGAGATCGACGAGCAGGATCGTGCCAAACACGTGGTCGAGCGGACGGTCAGCTGCCGGGTTCCCGACCTCGATGTGATCTTCTACGGCCGGCTGCACCACGGGGGGCTCGACCCGTTCACCGAACATCCACCATCGGACGGCAAGCCGGCGGACGTCAAGCTCACGATCGCGAGCGACGACCTGATCGCCCTGGTGGACGGGGAACTGGACCTCGCTCGCGCGCTCCTGGGAGGACGAGTGAAGGTCGACGCCAGCTTCGGCGACCTCCTCCGCCTCCGCAGGCTCCTCTAACGACACCCCACCCACCCACCAAGCCCACCACCTCACTCCAACAAACCCACCACACCACACCACCCAATCAGTCACCCCACCAAGTGACCCACCGTCCCACCCAATCAGTCACCCCACCCAGTAACTCGCCGCCCTACCCCTCGGGCCCGCAAACACCCCCAATCCTCCCCAGCCGCCCCGCAAGGGCGGCTCACCACTCACCGCCCCCACCGCCTGCTCGACCTCCCTCCAGCTGAGGCAGTCCACCTGGCGACCACTGACCACGATCGACATGGTCGCCACACTGGCACCACTCTCGCTGGGGCCGCCCACCGCTGAGACCACACAAGCCTCCCGCCCAACCCACTGACACCGGGCAGCCAAAAATCAGACCGCCACCACCAGCCCGTCGCACCTCAGATCGCCAGCACCAGCCCGTCCAGCACCAAGGCCAGCAGCGGGGCAGACACCATCCATCAGCCCCATGCCAGACGAGCACCCAGAGGGCAGGCTTCATTCGCCGCACAGGCCGCCGACGCCCATTGGCCCACTACAGCCACGCCGGCGTCTCAACCCCCGCCAACACCACTCAGCGGAGAAACCCGACCGGCCCACCCGTCCCACAGCAGCAACGACGGCTATGGCAACGACGGCAACGGCCACGCGGCAAAGGCAACGGCTTGGCGACGGCGACGTGACGACGGCGACGTGACGACGGCGACGTGACGACGGCGACGTGACGACGGCGACGTGACGACGGCAACCACGACCACGGCGGCGACCACGACCACGGCAACCACGACCACGGCGGCGACCACGACCACGGCAGCGGCAGCGGCAGCGGCAGCGGCAGCGGCAGCGGCAGCGGCAGCGGCAGCGGCAGCGGCAGCGGCAGCGGCAAAACACCCGGCAACCTGCACCGGATTCACCGGTCTGACCTCTATGCGGCAACACTTCAGCCAGACCGGCGCACCCTCAACGGTGGCCCAGCCCCGCGAACCTCAACCCAACCGATCCAGCACGGGCTTCACGGCGTCCTCCTCGACCCGCCCCTCACCAGCAACGGCCCACGCCGCGTCGCAGGCAGCCCGCAGCCCGTCAATCCGGCTCCCGTCGCCATCGAGTCGCAGCACGCCGTCCTGCCACCGAGCCCGCCACCCCCCGCAAGCCCCATCTCGCACCTCGGGATAAGACTCCAGCAACGTACGCAGATCCTCACCGACATAGGTGGGCCGATGACGCGGTCCCGCTGTCAGCACATCGACAGCCGTCGCCACGCCGGTCAGCACCAGCAGGCTCTCAACCCCCGCATTGGACGCGCCCTCGATATCGGTGTCCAGCCGATCCCCCACAACCAGCGGCCGCCGCGCCCCCGTACGAATCATGGACTCCCGATGCAACGGCGGATCAGGCTTACCCGCATAAACCGGCTCCACCCCGGTAGCCGCTGCGATCACCCGAACCATCGCCCCGTTCCCCGGCAACTCCCCTCGCCCGGTAGGCATCGTGGTATCCCCGTTGGAGGCCACGAACAACGCCCCCTGCCGCACCGCCAGCGCCCCTTCGGACAGCAACCCATACGACAGACCGGGGGCGATCCCCTGCACTACGGCAACAGGCGACTCGGCCGCGGTAGAAACCGGCCGAAGCCCCCGATCCCGTACGGCCAGCCGCAAGCCGGACCCTCCGACGACGAGCACGTTCGACCCAGGCGGCACCCTTTCAGCAACCAACCGCGCAGCCGCCTGAGCCGAAGTCACCACATCGTCAGCCGAGGCCGGCGCCCCGAGCTCGCGCAGGTGCGTGGCGATGGCAGCAGGCGTACGAGAGGCGTTGTTGGTGACGTACGCCAACCGCACCCCGCGCCGCTGAGCCTCCTCCAAGGCGGCCGGCGCCCCCGGCACCGCATGGCTGCCCAGGTACACCACCCCGTCGAGGTCGAGCAGCAGGGTGTCATAGCCGTCGATCAGCACAGTGCCTCTCCCCGTTTGACTCTCACGCCGCGTGCGACTTTAGCGCCGCCTCAACCCTCATCCACACAAAGGCCGACCATTTCCCGGCCCCACCGCCCAATCCCACGCCCACTCACCCCCACCAAACCCATAACCCACTTCGCAACCCAGAGCCCTCGTCACACCGGCGAACCCAACAAACCCTCAAACCCCGCAGCCAAAGCCCTCACCGCAACCCCAACCCATCAAGCAGTCAACGCCGTCGCCCAACCCAACAAACCCTCACCCCAGGGTCCGCAACAAGCCCTCAACCCGCCTCGCAACCAGAGCCCCCCACACCGCCACACCCAACCGACCCATAAACCCCGCAGCCCAAAACCCTCACTGCACCTCCCAAGCCCATCAAGCCCTCAACCGCCGCCGCCCAACCCAACAAACCCTCAGCCAGGGCCTGTAACCCTCGCCCCAGCGCCCGTAACAAGCCCCTTACCCCCGTGAGCCTCAAGCACAGAACCACCGATCACACCCGGAACCCCCATAAAGCCCCGCCGCCCTCGTGCCCATGGGACGCGACCGGCGCCCCCACGGACATCGCCAACCGCCGACCAGTGCCACGCCATTGCCGACCGCCCGTTCCCCCGACGACAACAGGAACGCCGCCTACCGCCCACTCACACCAGGCAGGCTCAAAAACGCCCCAACACCCAAACCTCGTCAGAACGACGCAAGACATCGCTCAACGCGCATCCCACACCCAGACCCACACACGTTCAGACAGCCAAAGAAGACGACCACAAGTGACCAGGGCAGATCACCGACGCCCCACGCCCTCCGACTACATTTCGCGACGAGCTCGCAAGGTAGCGCGAACACTCTTCAAAGCCGACACATAATGCCGCTCATCCGGCCGCATGGCCACCGCGATGGCCAGGGGCTCCTGGGCCCCCTCCACATCCCCGGTCCGCCACAGCGCCAGCCCCAACCCAAAGTAGGCATAATCCTCGGCCGGATTAGCATTCACGATCTGCCGGAAACTGGCGGCAGCCTCCGCGTACTGCCGTGAATTGAACTGCGCCCGAGCCAGCGCCTCCAGGATGCTGCGCGATTCGGGTTCGGCCGCGGCGGCGCGCTCCAGCAACGCGGCGGCGGCAGCCGGACTGCCCTCTTTCAGCAACCTCACGCCACGCTGATACCAATCGTAAACACCGCCGCCGGGAGCGCCTGGGTTCTCGTCTTGAACGTTTCCATCGTGGGCCATGCGTGGGGACTCCTTCATCGCTGAACGACGACCCGCTTCGCCGTGCTGCGGAACGGGCACGGGCTGCAACCATGGGGCGACTTCCGGAAGGCGCAAGCATTTATGGGAGCATGCCCGGTATGGGGACTCCTGAACTGCCGATGCCGGACGGGCTGGTGCTGCGACCCTTCCGAGGGGTACGTTTCGCCGTCGAAGATCCCGCCAAGGTGACCTCCCCACCGTACGACCTGATCTCCGACGCCGATGTGGACGCACTCCTGGACTCCCATCCAAACAACGTCGTCCGACTCATCCTTCCCCGCTCCCCCCGAGGCGATTCCTCCGGCAAGTCACCAGCCCCCCATCGGCAGCAGGAACCAAACCAAACACCCAGCACCGCACCCCACCGCCTCTCGACCCAGGGCGAGCCGGCCGCCATGCAGCAACAGGAGTCCGCTCCTCCCACACCGTCCGACGCCGGGCACGAAACCCGCTACGCCACGGCGCGGAACACGCTGAGGGCCTGGCTGGACACGGGCGTCCTAGTGCCGGACGACGTTCCGGCGCTCTATGTGTACGAGCAGAGCGGGCCGAACGTCCTGCAACGCGGCTTGATCGGCGACGTGGGCCTGGCCGATCCGGGACAGCGCATCATCCTTCCCCACGAGGACGTCATGCCGGGCCCCATCACCGACCGGCTCGCCCTCATGAGCACCACACAGGCCAACCTCGAGCCCATCTTCCTCCTCTACAACGGCGACAACGGTACGGCCACTCGCCTGGTGGACGAGGTGGCCTCCAAACGGCGCCCTCTCGTGTCCGCCCACACTGAGGACGGCCTCACACACCGCCTGTGGGCCATCACGGACACATCCGAGATCAACGCGATAAACGCCGATCTCCACGACCGCCAAGCCCTGATCGCCGACGGCCACCACCGGTACGCGACGTACCGCGTACTCCAACGCCAGGAGCACGCCACCCGCCGCTCCCCCCAGCCCGAGCCCTCAGCCCCCACCGCCACGACACCAGAACCACCCACCTCCTCAAGGGCCCAGTCACCCACCGCTCCGGAGGCAGGATCGTCCGTTCCCCCAAAGGCGCTGTCACCCAGCGCCGCAGAGTCAGAGCCGGCGGATGTCTTCAAGGCCCACCCGCTCGCCACCACCACCACGCATCCAGCCACCACTTCAGAAGCAGAGCAGCCCGACGCCACCCCAGCGGCTCGACCCGACGCCGCGTCTGACGCTCTGTCGCCTCCCTTTGCGGTCGAGCCAGCGGCTCAGCCCTCTCATCCAGCCATGCCTTCGGAACCACAGGCGTCTTCCCCCAGCGGGAACCTCGACCCGGATGGGAAGCCGTCGATCCCTGAGGTCCCCTCAGCCACCGACGTCTCTGGTGCCGCCGGTGGCCCCCGTGAGGCCGGGTCTGGGCGCTCCAGCGGCGGCGGCCGTTCGACACCGCAACCCGTGGTCGGGCCGTGGGACTTCGGGCTGGCACTGCTCGTCGACTCCACCGCCTACCCGCCCAATCTGCAGGCCATCCACCGCGTGATCCCCGGACTCCCGCTTGCCGAGGCGGTCGCCAAGGCTAAAGGCGCGTGGCGCGTTCACGACTTCGGCGATTTGGCGCAGGGCCTGGCCGCCCTGAAGGAGGCTGCGGAGCCGGCCTTCCTGCTCGCCGGGGAGGGCGGCACGCATCTGCTCACCAACCCTGACCCGGTGCAGCTCGCCCGCGCCATGCCACCTGATCATTCCGACCGCTGGAACTCCCTCAACACCTCCATCCTCACGGAGTTCGTCCTGCCCAAGGTGTGGGGCATGCGCGACGACGAGCAGGCCGTACGCATCGTCCATCACGACACGGACGCCGCGGTGCGACTGGCCATTCGCACCGGCGGCACCGCGGTGCTCCTCAAGCCGCTCGCGGTCGACGATGTACTTGCCGTCGCTGCGGGCGGTGAACGAGTCCCCCGCAAGTCCACCTCCTTCGGCCCGAAGCCCAGGACCGGCCTGGTCCTCCGTACGTTCGCCATCGACTGACGCAGCCGTCTCCTCCCGACCGCGGCGCCTGATTCTTCACGACCACTGCCGTCCGCCGTATGCGCGGCGAGCGCAAGCACCTCCCCGCCGTCCATAAAGTGCTGTGCGGGCAGCGGCTCCGGGTGGCTCTGCGAGAACCAGCCGCGGGCGACGGGTCTCACTGAACGGTGCAATACCCAGCGCGACCACCCACCCGCAGACGGCCCCGATCAGATGGCCGGCCCAGCCACCCACCAGCGAGCACCTCCTGGCCGAAATACCGCATGTGATGACCGCAGGCACTGGCTACCGCTGACCTCAGTTGCCGGTTGCGTGCACTCGATCGGCCCATACGTCGTGGCGCGGCCGAGGAAAGCCACGCCCGCGGCTGGCCAGCCCGCCGCCCCACGAGAAGCGCTGTCCTAAGACCGGGCGAGGCTCCGGCGGTCTCCGCACACGCCAGTCCTCCGTGTCCGCCCAGTCCGCCACCCCACGAGAAGCGCTGTCCTAAGGCCGGGCGAGGCTCCGGCGGTCTCCGCACACGCCGGTCCTCTGTGCCCGGTGACGCGGCGGGTGGGTCAGCTTGCTGGGGCGAGGTAGACGACTTGGCGGGGGATCAGGGCGGCGAGGTTTCCGTGGGGGCTTCGGGTGGGGCTGTCCGGAAGGTCGCTGGGGAGGGGAACGTCGGCTTCGTACGGTTTGGCGGAGCTCACCTCCACCTCGTACCGCCAGATCTTGGCTGCGGGCGGGCCGAAGACGCGGCAGCGGAAAGACCCGGTCACCTCCATGTAGTCGCGGGGCTTGAGGCCGCGGACTGTGGCCGCCGCCTCCGGGTCGAAGGTGACGCACGGGATGCTGTCGGTCAGGGCGGCTCCGCGTCGGTTGCGGCGGCGGCGCACGATGATGCGCCACTTCGCCACCGTGTCGCCGCTGGGCAAGGGGTGCTCCTCGACCCCCGCCGACAGCCGGCCTACCAGCAGGACTTCGTTTCGATCCACTGTCGTCCTCCTATCGGTGCTCTGGTGGAGATCACTATCTACGATGAGGAGGAAGCCGGATCGGCTGGAACGCCGTTCTGGGGACAGCGGCTGGAGGGTCGGGAGTTCCTGTGGATAACATCACCGCGTTGGGTGGCGACGTCTATGAAATCGACACCAAAATGGCTGGATACACGGGTATCACGGCCGGCTACCTGATTTTGGGGGATCGGCCGTGCCTCGTGGAGACGGGCACCTCGACCTCGGCGCCCGTGGTGCGCGACGCGCTGGCCTCGCTCGGCGTCGGCCCAGAGGACCTGGCCACCGTCGTGGTGACGCACATTCATCTGGATCATGCCGGTGGCGTGGGCGACATCGCCAGGTTCTTCCCGTCCGCGCAGATCGTCGTACACGAGAAGGGCGCCCGCCATCTGGCTGATCCGTCACGGTTGATGGCCAGTGCGCGGATGGTGTGGGGTGACAAGCTCGACACACTATTTGGCGAACTGTCCCCTACCGAGGCCGAACGTATCGTGGCCCTCGGCGACACGGGGGCCATCGACCTGGGCAACGGACGTACGCTGAACAGCCACTACTCCCCTGGGCACGCGAAACACCACGTGGGCCTGATCGACTCCGCCACCGGTGACCTGTACGTCGGCGACGCGGCCGGCGTCTACCTTCCCGAGACAGGCGATCTGCGTCCGGCGACGCCGCCGCCGGACTTCGACCTGCAGACGGCGCTCGACTCGATCGCATTGTTCGAGGCACTTGGGCCGCAACGGCTGCTGTTCAGCCACTATGGGCCGGTTGATGCCGTACAGGAGACCTTGGGGCGGTCTGCGGAGGAGCTTCGCGTCTGGGTTGATCTCACCCGGCAGGCTCATGCTGAGGGTATGGATCTGGACCATGCCGTCGCCATGGTCAGGGATCGCACCAAGGATCGCTATCGGGCGTTGGAGGCTGCGGGTGGGGAGGATGGGGCGGCTGAGCAGCTCGAGCTGTTGAGCGGTGCTCCGTCGAACGTGGCGGGGATCCTCCACTGGCTCAACCGGGTCTCACCGTAGTCCGTGTGGTGGGAGGTGCCGGGCTATGGGGGTGGGCAGATGTCCCCCGCCGTCGCCTGGCCGGTGCCCGCTTTCACCGGCTGGCTGGTGTCCGCTTTGGTCGGCTGGTGCCCGCGTTCGCCAGCTGGCTGGTGCCCGCTTTGGTCGACTGGCTGGTCCCGCTTTCACCGGCTGGCTGGTGCCCGCTTTGGTCGGCTGGTCCCGCTTTCACCGGCTGGTCGGCAAAACCCGTTCAGAAGCCGTGCGTGTGGCGGTTCTCGGCTCATACGGGTCAGGGGGCGTCGTGCCGTTGCAGGGCGGCAGCGCCCGTACGAAGCGGCCATCCCCAGCGGGCTCAAAGCCGCTGCGCGGTGGGTCGTGCGCCGGTCTCGTGGCGTCAGGTACCCCGGATCACGCGTGTACGAGGCTCGTCGCAGCAGGTCAACGCTGTGCAGGAGTTCTCGTCGCCAGATGCTGCGGGACTCCATGTGCAAGTCCGTACCGCCAGGTGCCTATGGACTCATCATCCCCGGACGCGCGCAGCTCCGCACCGCGAGACGCATGCAAGCTCCTCGCCGTCAAAGACCTGCTGGATTCTCGCGGGTGGGACGGGTGCGGGACTTCACAGAGTCGGACGCGTATGGGATCCCAGGGCCGCCAGACGGGAGGTGGATTCCTCAGCGTCGTACGGGCCGCACTCTCGCCGTCAATCGCGCGCAGGATCCTCACGATCATGCCGTGCGGGACCACTCGGCGGGCCGGACAGGAGGCCATGTACGTGGCGGTCGAGCGGCCGACGTCGGTCACCGAGCGCGGCACGATCTGCGTGCCGGGCAGCCGGCCCACCGAGATGGACGGGCCGTGTGCGGGCGTTCGTCATTGGATGGGACCGTGACCCGTCCCCGCCGTAGCGGACCGGATTGGCCGTCGGATGGCGACGGTATCGGTCCGCGTACGGCGGGGACGTGGGGTCAGTCGTCGGACTTGCGCTTGACGTCCGAGGCGGGTTCGTCGGAGTCGTCGTTGAGCGTGTCGCCGAAGTCGGGCTCGATGAATGCCGGAGTGATACTCAGCACCTCGGCCTGCTTCGGGGCCTCCTGAGCAGGCCGCTCAGTCCGCTGCTCGTCAGCGTCGGCAGGATCGGGCCGCTCGGGCGCTTCGGCCGGGGCAGCCTGCTGACCGCGATCCGACGCGTCCGCGGGGGCGGCTTCTCGCGACTCCGCATCCCGTGCGTCTGCCGAGGCCGCCTCCTGTGGCTCCTCTTCCAGAACGTCCGCCGGCAGGACCCTGGTCGGCGCCGCTTCCCGCGGCTCCTCCTCGGCCGGGACCGTTTCCGGGGACTCCTCATCGACCACGTCGGCGCGTGCCTCGGCCTGGGCCGTTTCCGCGGACTCCCCGTCGAGCAGGTCGGCGGGTGCCTCGTCCGAGATGTTCTCCGGGGAGGCCAGGAGGTCGCCTGCTTCGGCCAGGGCCGTAGCGTCATCCACGTCCTCGGCCGCCTCAGCTGCCTCGGCCACGCCGGCGTCGTCGAAGTCGTCCTCGTAGTCGAAGTCCTCCTCGACGTCCTCGATGACGGACCCGCTCAGCTCGGCGTAGCGTTCGGCGGCGTCCGTCTCACCGTCCTCGTCGAACGCCATCGCCCGCCCGAACCAGTCCGTGGCCGCCTCCTGGTGCCCGGCATCGGCCAGAGCGTCCGCATACGCGAACGCCAGCCGCGCCGACCACGGCCTGGGCTGCGGGTCGCGCAGCTCGGGGAGGCGCTGCAGGGTGATCACGGCGGCGTCGTGCTGGCCCAGGTCACGGCGGGCGCCGGACTCCACGATGGTCAGCTCGATGCGTCCGGCGCGGTCGAGGCGCTCTGCCTCTGGCGAACGTACGAGGTCAAGCGCCCGCTCCGGACGGCCGAGACCGCGCTCGCAGTCGGCCATGACCGGCAGGTACGCGTCAGAGCCCGTCATCCTCCTGGCCGCGCGCAGATCGCTCAGCGCCTCGGAGAAGTGCCCCGCACGGTAGGCCACGATGCCCGCGGCCTCCCGTACGACGCCGATCCTGGCCGCGAACCTGCGCGCCACCTTCGTGTGTTCGTGCGCCTGGTCGGGGTCGTCGTCCTCGAGCGCCCGTTCGGCGGCGACGAGGTGCCGGCCCACCAGCTCGGCGAGGTCGCCGGGGAGGGAGCGCAGTTCCTCACGGACTTCCTTGTCGAGCTCGTCCGCGGTGATGTCGGGCGCGACCTCGGGCAGCTTCTCGCGCTGCGGGGCATCGGCCTCGCGGTCGGACCTGCCGTACCTGGCGCGGGTACCCGCGGAGCCGGGACGCTCGTCGCGGTCGTCCCGCGAGAACGGACGCGAGCCTTCGCGACGGGGGCCGAAGCCACGGTCGCCGCCACCACGCGGGCCGCGGTCGCCTTCGCGCCTGCCGCCGAATCCGCCTTCACGCCGCGGACCCCGGTCCTCACGGAACCCGCCCTCACGACGGTCGCCGTAACCGCCTTCGCGGCGGGGAGCGCCGTCGTCCCTCGAGAACGGACGCGAGCCACCTTCACGACGAGGGCCGTAGCCGCCTTCGCGCCGGTCACCGTAGCCGCCCTCGCGACGGGGGCCGCGATCATCCCGATCCCGGAACGAACGACGCTCCTCACCCTCACGACGGGGACCGCGATCGTCGCGGAACCCGCCCTCACGGCGCGGGCCACGATCGTCGCCCTCACGACGCGGGCCGCGATCGCCGCGGAATCCGCCCTCACGACGCGGACCACGATCGTCACCCTCACGACGCGGGCCGCGATCGCCGCGGAACCCGCCCTCACGACGGTCGCCGAAGCCGCCTTCCCGGCGCGGGCCTCGGTCATCACGGAATCCGCCCTCACGACGGTCCCCGTACCTGCCTTCACGCCGGTCGCCGAAACCGCCCTCGCGACGGGGACCGCGATCATCCCGATCCCGGAAGGGACGACGCTCCTCACCCTCACGACGGGGACCACGATCGTCACGATCCCGGTAGGTACGACGATCGTCACCCCGGGGTCCTCGATCATCACCCTCGCGTCGAGGGCCGCGGCTGTCGCCGAAGCCGCCCTCGCGGCGCGGGCCTCGGTCCTCACGGAATCCACCCTCACGGCGCGGCCCGCGATCGTCACGGAACCCACCCTCACGACGCGGGCCCCGGTCGTCACGGAACCCGCCCTCGCGACGCGGGCCGCGATCGTCACGGAACCCGCCCTCACGACGGTCGCCGAAGCCGCCCTCGCGGCGCGGGCCTCGGTCCTCACGGAATCCACCCTCACGGCGCGGCCCGCGATCGTCACGGAACCCACCCTCACGACGCGGACCACGATCGTCGCCCTCGCGACGCGGGCCCCGGTCGTCACGGAACCCGCCCTCACGGCGCGGGCCGCGATCGCCGCGGAAGCCGCCCTCACGACGGTCGCCGAAGCCGCCTTCCCGGCGTGGGCCTCGGTCCTCACGGAAGCCGCCCTCGCGACGGGGACCGCGATCATCCCGATCCCGGAACGGACGACGCTCCTCACCCTCACGGCGCGGACCGCGATCGTCCCTATAGCCTTCGTCGCGCTGCGGCGTCCTGTCTCCACGACCGTAGGAGCGCGACCTGTCGTCGGAACGGAACGGACGGTCGCCGCCGGAGTCTCGCCCGCTGGAGCCGCTCCTGCCGCCTCCGCTGGAGCGCCTGTCCCCATAGTCGCCGCGCCCGCGCTGTCCGCCGTCCGATCCGTTATCTCTGTTCACTTCTGTCCATTTCGTTGGCTCACCCAGCGGACTCACAACGACGGTCCACCGTGGCTAGTCGCCGCCTCCAGGGCCTTACGCGACGAAGGCCACCCGTGGGGTGGCCCGGTTCCTTCCAGCCTAGCAAGCCCTGGTACGTCCATGAGCCCGGACGCAAGCCATATATCGGCGGGACCACAAACGCACGGTCAGCGAGGGTGCTCGCTATGTCACCACGCCTCGCGGCAATCTTGATCCAGTGACCGGGGATTCGCCGAGGTTGCAACTCTGCAGCCTGAATGGTGGATGCCCTGCATTTCTTAATGAAGGCAATCGAATTGCGAAACAGCGCACAGTCCCGCCGTTAGTGGAACCGCACAGTTAGAGAAATCTGGGCTCGGAAGCCGAAATGGCCAGCGAGCGCAAGGGCGATCGCCGGCCGTGTGAGGGACCGCGCCTCACGGCTGCTCCACGCCCGTCGGCACAACACAAAAAAAGGGGGTCCGACGCACAAGGCGTCGAACCCCCTCAAAGATTGTCCGGCGGCGACCTACTCTCCCACACCCTCCCGAGTGCAGTACCATCGGCGCAGAGAAGCTTAACTTCCGGGTTCGGAATGTAACCGGGTGTTTCCTTCCCGCCATAACCGCCGT
The DNA here is from genome assembly GCF_014204795.1 of Nonomuraea jabiensis. GTDB lineage: Bacteria > Actinomycetota > Actinomycetes > Streptosporangiales > Streptosporangiaceae > Nonomuraea > Nonomuraea jabiensis. Next base: position 11,616,971 of record NZ_JACHMB010000001.1, read on the forward strand.
AACCCTACGAAACAGCCGCTTGCTGTCTCAGAATCACATAATGGACGCGAGCAACAACTTAGAAAAGTCTGCTTTGTGGTCAAGTCCTCGGCCTATTAGTACCGGTCAGCTCCACACGTTACCGCGCTTCCACCTCCGGCCTATCAACCCGGTCGTCTACCGGGAGCCTTACCCCCTCACAGGGTGGGAGACCTCATCTCAAGGCAAGCTTCCCGCTTAGATGCTTTCAGCGGTTATCCCTCCCGAACGTAGCCAACCAGCCGTGCACCTGGCGGTACAACTGGCACACCAGAGGTTCGTCCGTCCCGGTCCTCTCGTACTAGGGACAGCCCCTTTCAAGTCTCCTGCGCGCGCAGCGGATAGGGACCGAACTGTCTCGCGACGTTCTAAACCCAGCTCGCGTACCGCTTTAATGGGCGAACAGCCCAACCCTTGGGACCTACTCCAGCCCCAGGATGCGACGAGCCGACATCGAGGTGCCAAACCATCCCGTCGATATGGACTCTTGGGGAAGATCAGCCTGTTATCCCCGGGGTACCTTTTAGCCGTTGAGCGACACCGCTTCCACACGCCGATGCCGGATCACTAGTCCCAGCTTTCGCTCCTGCTCGACCCGTCAGTCTCACAGTCAAGCTCCCTTGTGCACTTACACTCAACACCTGATTGCCAACCAGGCTGAGGGAACCTTTGGGCGCCTCCGTTACCCTTTGGGAGGCAACCGCCCCAGTTAAACTACCCACCAGACACTGTCCCCGATCCGGATCACGGACCAGAGTTAGACATCCAAAACGACCAGAGTGGTATTTCACCAATGACTCCACCCGAACTAGCGTCCGAGCTTCCCAGTCTCCCACCTATCCTACACAAGCCGTTCCAAACACCAATGTCAAGCTGTAGTGAAGGTCCCGGGGTCTTTCCGTCCTGCTGCGCGAAACGAGCATCTTTACTCGTACTGCAATTTCACCGGGTCTGCGGTTGAGACAGCGGGGAAGTCGTTACGCCATTCGTGCAGGTCGGAACTTACCCGACAAGGAATTTCGCTACCTTAGGATGGTTATAGTTACCACCGCCGTTTACCGGCGCTTAAGTTCTCACCTTCGCCAGCCGAAGCTGACTAAGCGGTCCCCTTAACGTTCCGGCACCGGGCAGGCGTCAGTCCGTATACATCGTCTTACGACTTCGCACGGACCTGTGTTTTTAGTAAACAGTCGCTTCCCCCTGGCCACTGCGACCCCCACCAGCTCCGAGTGCAAAACCCATCACCAGCAGAGGTCCCCCTTCTCCCGAAGTTACGGGGGCAATTTGCCGAGTTCCTTAACCACAGTTCACCCGATCGCCTTAGTATTCTCTACCTGACCACCTGAGTCGGTTTAGGGTACGGGCCGCCACAACACTCGCTAGAGGCTTTTCTCGGCAGCATAGGATCATCCACTTCACCACAATCGGCTCGGCATCACATCTCAGGATATATGCGAGGCGGATTTGCCTACCTCACTCCCTACATGCTTACCCCAGGACAACCATCGCCTGGGCTGGACTACCTTCCTGCGTCACCCCATCGCTTACCTACTACCCGATCGGATCGAGCGTTCACTCTGACCCCAAGCCCGAAGGCCCGAGCGAGCTAAGGACTCTTAGCATCACGAGGTTCGATATGGGCGCGTTGAAGCGGGTACGGGAATATCAACCCGTTGTCCATCGACTACGCCTGTCGGCCTCGCCTTAGGTCCCGACTTACCCTGGGCGGATTAGCCTGCCCCAGGAACCCTTGGTCATCCGGCGCGAGGGTTTCTCACCCTCGATTCGCTACTCATGCCTGCATTCTCACTCGCACAGCCTCCACAACTAGATCACTCTGCTGCTTCACCGGCTGCACGACGCTCCCCTACCCACCAACAACACTTGGCTGTCAGTGCCACGACTTCGGCGGTGTACTTGAGCCCCGCTACATTGTCGGCGCAGAATCACTTGACCAGTGAGCTATTACGCACTCTTTCAAGGGTGGCTGCTTCTAAGCCAACCTCCTGGTTGTCTCTGCGACTCCACATCCTTTCCCACTTAGCACACGCTTAGGGGCCTTAGTCGGTGATCTGGGCTGTTTCCCTCTCGACTACGAACCTTATCGCCCGCAGTCTCACTGCCACGCTCTCACTTACCGGCATTCGGAGTTTGGCTGACGTCAGTAACCTTGTCGGGCCCATCGGCCATCCAGTGCTCTACCTCCGGCAAGAAACACGCGACGCTGCACCTAAATGCATTTCGGGGAGAACCAGCTATCACGGAGTTTGATTGGCCTTTCACCCCTACACACAGATCATCCCCCAGGTTTTCAACCCTGGTGGGTTCGGTCCTCCACCCAGTCTTACCTGAGCTTCAACCTGCCCATGCGTAGATCACTCCGCTTCGGGTCTACAGCATGCGACTCAACGCCCTATTCAGACTCGCTTTCGCTACGGCTCCCCCACACGGGTTAACCTCGCCACACACCATAACTCGCAGGCTCATTCTTCAAAAGGCACGCAGTCACATCACACAGAAGCAAGCTTCTGTAAGCTCCTACGGCTTGTAGGCACACGGTTTCAGGTACTATTTCACGACCCCTCACCGGGGCACTTTTCACCTTTCCCTCACGGTACTCGTGCACTATCGGTCACCAGGGAGTATTTAGGCTTACCAGGTGGTCCTGGCAGATTCACACAGGATTTCTCGAGCCCCGTGCTACTTGGGATCCCCTCAAGGAGTCCATCCGATTTCGTCTACCCGGCTCTCACGGTCTACGGCGCCCCTTCCCAGAGGCTTCAACTATCAGAAGGATTTATCACTCCTCGAAGCAGCGGCAGCCACTCCAAGAGGGTCCCACGACCCCGGACATGCAACGCCTGCCGGCTATCACACACGCCCGGTTTAGCCTCATCCGCTTTCGCTCACCACTACTCACGGAATCACTCTTGTTTTCTCTTCCTACGGGTACTGAGATGTTTCACTTCCCCGCGTTACCACCAACCGCCCTATACATTCAGGCGGAGGCAA
>NZ_JACHMB010000001.1:11622500-13173116 GCF_014204795.1 Nonomuraea jabiensis
CATCGAGCGCCAGGTCCTGACCCTCCCGGCGGCATGGCGGGACGGTCTCTTGGCGTCACAGCTCCAGGGTGGCGCGGGCGATCGCCTCGGCGCACCGGGCCAGCAGGCCGCGCAGTTGCTCGCGTTCCTCTGCGCTGAACTCACCCGCGATCGTTCGTTCGATGACCACAGCGCGCTCGTCCGCCGCATTCAGCGCCGAACGTCCGGCCTCGGTCAGCCGGGTCTCCAGGACGTTTCGATGCCATGGGTGCGGGGAGCGTTCGATGAGGCCGCGTTCCTCCAGGTTCTTGAGCACGACGGTCATGGCCTGGGGCGTCACCAGGCATGCTCGGGCCAGCGCCGCGCCCGAGATTCCGGGGTTGTCGGCCAGCGCGAACAGCGTCGCGTACTGGGGCACGGTCAGCCCCGCCGGCCGGACGGCGGCCTGCTTGGCCGCGATCAGCGCCTGCTCCGCACGCTTGATGTCCAGACCGAGGCGTTCGTCCGCAGGCATCCCCATACCAGAAATAGTACAACATTGATGGTTATCAAAGCTTTGATAACCTGGCGCGTGCATCTACGCTTCGGAGGAGAGACATGATCATTCCCGACAGCCACTTGGACCTGCTGAAGCGGCCGCTGTTCGCCCACCTGGCGACGATCGGGCCCGACGGTACGCCCAACGTGAACCCGGTCTGGACGATCTGGGACGGGGAGCACTTGCGCTTCACGACCACGATGGATCGATTCAAGTACCGGAATGTCCAGCAGCATCCGCAGGTAGCGGTCTCCATCAACGACCCTGAGCAGCCGTACCGCTATCTGGAGATCCGGGGCGTGGTCGAGCGGCTGGAGCCCGACCCTTCGGGCGACTTCTTCGACGTGCTGGCCAACCGCTACGGCCTGGAGTACGAGCGGCCGGTCGGGGATGCCGAGCGGCGGGTGGTGATTGTCATGAAGCCGACGCGCGTCACCCGGCAATGACCGCGCGCCGGCCCTGGCGAAGGCCCGGTCCCGGCACCGGCCCGGGTCGTCTGACCGGCCCCGTTGTGCCGCGGGGTGGGCTCGGTTCGGCGCGGCCCATGCGATCAGCGCCGGCGTCGAACGGCTCGTTCCACACCGAGCGGGCGCCGCTGTCCGACGGAGGCGGACCCTGAACGGGTCGGGGCGCTCTGGTCCCCGGCCGGATGGCGCGAGTCGCCGACCTGGTCAGAGTGCGTGGGCAAGCGCCACTGTCCGCGTTGCGCCGAGGGCGAGCTGCATCACGACGAGCGGCTGCGCGGAGATGGATCCGATGGCGAGCCGGTACGGCTGCAAGGCGCCGCGGACGCGGTCGGTCTGAAGGCGCGCGTCCCGGTCGCAGTGCTGCATAAGGGGCGAACGCGAATACTCCCGACCTTCCCCCGCGTATTCTGCCCCGGTGACCACTGCCGCCACGCTAGCTCCCCCCGCCCGTCCCGCCGAACGCCTCCGCACGTTCACCCCATGGTGGATGTCCTTGCTCGCCGGCATCGCGGCATTCACCGGTACGGGATCCGCCACCCTGAACGGCGACGAGCTGGCCACCATCAGCGCCGCTTCCCGTTCGCTGTCCGGGATGTGGGAGCTGGCCCGGCACATCGACGGTCATTTCCTCCCGTACTACCTGTTCATGCACCTCTGGGTAAAGGCAGGTACGGCGGAGTTGTGGCTGCGGCTGCCGTCGGCGGTGGGGATCGGGGTGGCTGCCTGGTTCCTGGTCGATCTGGGGCGGCGGCTGGACAGCACGCGAGCCGGGGTGATCGCGGCCGCCGTCTTCGCGATCCTGCCCTCGGTGTCCTACTTCGGGGCTTTTGCCAGGTCGTACGCGTTCGCGGCGGCGGCGGTGGCGTTCTCGTTCTGGGCGCTGCACCGGGCCATGGAGCGCTCCGAGGTCAGGCGGTGGGTGGTGTACGGGGTCGCGGTGGCCCTGGTGTGCTCCACCCACCTGTTCGCGGTGCTCGTGCTGCCCGCCCAGTTGCTGCTGGTACGGCGGGGCCGGGTGGTGCCGATGCTGTCGGCGATGGCCGTCGGGTGCGTGCCCGCCGCGGTGCTGGGGCTGGTGGGGTTCGGGGAGCGGCACGCGATCAGCTGGATCCCGCAGCGGGGGCCGGAGGTGTGGCTGAAGTTCCCGAAGATGGCGGCGGGGGCGACAGGGCTGGGCGTGATGTTGTTCGCCCTGGCGTTGGTCGGCGCGGTGGTGCTCTGGAGGGCCGCGGCCGACGAGGGCAGGGTGTGGGCGTTCGTGCTGGTCGGGTGGCTGGTGTTGCCGCCGGTGCTGCTGCTCGCCGTGTCGCAGCTCGTGACGCCTGTCTACGTGGACCGGTACCTGTTCGTGACCGCCCCCGCGCTGGCGCTGCTGGCGGGGCTCGCCGTGGCGGCCCTGCCCCGGTTCCAGGTGGTGGCGGCGGTCGTGGTGGTGCTGCTCGGGTGCGCGCTGTCCGTCCAGGAGCACGTCACGGTACGCGAGGAGAACGGCCGTTTCGAGAACATCCCGTGGGCGTTGCGCGTGATCAAGGCCGAGCCCGACGACGCGATCGTGTACGGCCAGAGCCAGCTCCGCACGGGCTTCGAGTACTACGCGGACTCCTTGATGCCGGTGGACGTGCTCAAGACCGGGGAAGAGCCCTCGCCCGACGGGTTCGGGTATCCGGAGCGGCCGGACGCGGCGGCCGCGCTGGACGGGCGTGACCGGGTTTGGGTGGTGTGGCGCGGGAGCAAGCAGTCGGGCCTCGACGGCGACGCGGTCCCGCGGGTGGCCGAGGTGGTGAAGGCGGGGTTCAAGCTGAGCCTGGCCAAGCACTCCGCCGAGCTGCCGGGGCTGACGGTGGCACTGTTCGTCCGCCGCTGACGCCCACCGGCGCCTGCTGACGCACCACGCGCCTTCCGCCGCTGACGCACCACACGGAAGCGGGCCCTCCCCCGGATGGGGCAAGGGCCCGCGGAGGTCAGCCGACCTCGACGCCGCCGATCGACTTCTTGCCGCGCCGGAGCACCATGAAGCGTCCGTGCAGCAGGTCCTCGGAGCCGGGTACGTACGCCTCGTCGGTGATCTTGACGTTGTTGAGGTACGCCCCGCCCTCCTTCACCGCCCGCCTGGCCGCCGACTTCGACTCCACCAGGCCGCTGTCGGCCAGGAGGTCGACGAACGTCGTCCCGAGCGCGGGGACCGTGGCCTTCGGCACCTCGGCCAGCGCCGCCCCCAGCGTGGAGGCGGGCAGCTCCTCCAGCGCGCCCTGCCCGAACAGCGCCTTCGAGGCCGCCACGACCGCGTCGAGCTCCTGCTTGCCGTGGAGCAGCTCGGTGAGGTCCTCGGCGAGCGTCCGCTGCGCCTCGCGGGCGAAGGGGCGCTCGGCGACGGCCTTCTCCAGGGCCTCGATCTCCTCGCGGGTCCTGAAGGTGAAGACCTTGAGGTAGTGGATCACGTCACGGTCGTCGGAGTTGAGGAAGTACTGGTAGAACGCGTACGGCGAGGTCATCTCCGGGTCGAGCCAGAGGGCGCCGCCCGCCGTCTTGCCGAACTTGGTGCCGTCGGCCTTCGTGATCAACGGCAGGGTGAGCGCGTGGACGTGCCCGCCCTCGATGCGGCGGATGAGGTCGGCGCCCGCCGTGATGTTGCCCCACTGGTCGCTGCCGCCGATCTGCAGCGTGCAGTTGTGGCGGCGGAACAGCTCCAGGTAGTCGTTGGCCTGCAGGATCTGGTAGCTGAACTCGGTGTAGCTCAGCCCCTCCCCCTGCAGGCGCGCCGAGACGGCCTCCCTGGCGAGCATGCGGTTGACCGGGAAGTGCTTGCCGATGTCGCGCAGGAAGTCGATGGCGCTCAGCTCGCCGGTCCAGTCGAGGTTGCTGACCAGCTGGGCGGCGTTCGGCTGGACGTCGAAGTCGAGGAAGCGGCCGACCTGGCCGCGCAGGCGCTCCACCCACTCCGCGACGACCTCCGTGGCGTTGAGGGAGCGCTCGGTGTTGCGTCCGCTCGGGTCGCCGATCAGGCCGGTGGCGCCGCCGACCAGGCCGATCGGGCGGTGCCCGGCGAGCTGGAGGCGGCGCAGCGTGAGCAGCGGCACGAAGTGGCCGACGTGCAAGGAGGCGGCGGTGGGGTCAAAACCGGAATAGACCGTGATCGGGCCCTTGGCCATGGACGCGCGCAGGGCGTCGAGGTCGGTGGACTGAGCGATAAGCCCTCGCCACGCGAGGTCATCGAGAATGTCGGTCACGGTGCCGGCTTTCCGTAGAGACGTTGGACGTTGAGTAAGACAAGCGTGCCCGATCGTCCGGGACAACCGCCACTTGGATACGCTCTGTCTCCATGTGGAGGGTCCGTCGCGAGCTGGCCGTTTTCAAGATTTTAGGGGCTCTGGCGTGTGCTGGGCTCGCCGTCTACTGGTGGGTCGCCGGCGATGTCCGTGGGGTGATCCTGGCCGTGCCGGCGGCCGTGCTGGTAGGCGGGATGGGGGTGCGCGATCTGATCGCCCCCGTACGGCTGGCGGCCGATCAGAGTGGGATCACCGTGGTGCACGGGTTCGCGGGCAAGCGGCACGTGCCGTGGGAGGCGATCCGGGACATCAAGGTCGACGTGAGCAGGCGGTGGGGGCGGCGGAGCGAGATCCTGGAGATCGACACGGGCGACAACCTGCACATTTTCAGCCGTCACGACCTGGATGCCCCTCCCACCGAGGTGGCCGCGGCGTTGCGGCGGCGGGGCACGTGAGCGCGGTACGGCGACACGGTCGGGTCGCCGTCGATCCAGAACCGCCACGGCGTGTCCTTGGCGGTCGAGATGCCGGTACGCGGGCCTGACCTGATCGACGCCGCCTCCGCCGGGCGGCCCTCCAGCATGACCGCGGCTCCATGCGGAACGCCGGTCAGCCGCCGATCGGCCGCGTCGGCAACATCGGCTATGTCGGCCATCTCAGCTATGAAAGAGGCCCCCGCGATCGCGTCGAGGCCGTTGTGCTCGCGGAGCAGGCCGAGGGCGACGGCGAGCCTGGCCGGGCCGCGGGCGAGGTCCCGGTCGGGGATCACCCGGCCGCGCGGTGGTCCCGCTGCGGACGAGCCGTTGCCCGAGGCGCGTGAGGACGCAGAACCGGCCCCCGTGGTCGCGGGACCGGTGCCCGTGGTCGCGGGACCGGTGCCCGTGGTCGCGGGACCGGTGCCCGTGGAGGTGCGGCCGGTGCCCGTGGACATGCGCCGGGCGCGGGCCTCGTCGATGCCCGCCACCACCTCCCCCGCCCGCAGCAGCACGGCCGAGCCGAAGCCCTCGGGCAGGCACACCAGGTTCGCGCAGAAGTGCATGCCGTACGTGAAGTACACGTACAGGTGCCCCGGCGGGCCGAACATGACCGCGTTCCGCGGCGTCTTGCCCCGGTAGGTGTGCGCCGCCGGATCCTCACCGGGCCCGCCGTACGCCTCGACCTCGGTCAGGCGCACGGCGACGGGGCCGTGCACGAGCACGCGCCCGAGCAGGTCGGGCGCGACCTCGTGCGACGGCCGGTCGAAGAAACCCCGCGGCAGCGCGGCGGAGCTCAGCTCCCCGCTGCCCATGCCGCCTGCGCGTCGACCGCCTCCCGCAGGGCGGCGAGCTGGTCGCGGACGCGGTCGGGCGCGGTGCCGCCGTGGGCCTTGCGGGCGGCCAGGGCGCCGGGCACGTTGAGCACGTCGCGGACGTCGGGCGTCAGGTGCGTCGACACCTTGATCAGCTCCTCGTCCGTGAGGTCGCCGAGGTCCTTGTCGTTGACCTGGCACCACACCACCAGGTGGCCGACGGCCTCGTGGGCCTCGCGGAACGGGACCCCGCGGCGGACGAGCAGCTCGGCCAGGTCGGTGGCCAGCGCGAACCCGTCGGGCGCCGAGGCCTCCATGCGGGCGGTGTTGACCCGCATGGTCGCGACCAGCCCGGCCATCGCCGGCAGGACCAGGAGCAGCGTGTCGACCGCGTCGAAGACGGGCTCCTTGTCCTCCTGCAGGTCGCGGTTGTAGGTCAGCGGCAGGCCCTTGAGGGTGGTCAGCAGCGACATCAGGTTGCCGATGAGGCGCCCGGACTTGCCGCGGGCCAGCTCGGCGACGTCGGGGTTCTTCTTCTGGGGCATGATCGACGAGCCGGTGGAGTAGGCGTCGTCCATCTCGATCCAGCGGAACTCCTGCGAGGCCCACAGGACGATCTCCTCGCCCAGCCGCGACAGGTGCACGCCGATCATGGCCGCGTCGAACAGGAACTCCGCCGCGAAGTCGCGGTCGGCGACGGCGTCCATCGAGTTGGGCGCGGCGGCCGCGAAGCCGAGCTCCTCGGCCACGGCCTGCGGGTCGAGCGGCAGCGACGAGCCCGCCAGCGCGCCGGCGCCGAGCGGGGAGATCGCGGCGCGCTTGTCCCAGTCGATGAGCCGGTCGATGTCGCGGGCGAAGGCGTGCACGTGGGCCAGGAGCTGGTGGCCGAACGATACCGGCTGCGCGTGCTGCAGGTGCGTCATGCCGGGCGCGGCCGTCTCGGCGTGCGTGGCGGCCTGGGCCATGAGCGCCGTCTCCAGCTCGACCAGGCGGGACACGACCGTGCGGGCGTGATCGCGCAGGTAGAGGCGCAGGTCGGTGGCGATCTGGTCGTTGCGCGAACGGCCCGCGCGGAGCTTGCCGCCCAGCGAGCCGAGCCGCTCCAGCAGGCCGCGCTCCAGCGCCGTGTGCACGTCCTCGTCGGCGACCGTCGGCCGGAACTCGCCCTCCTTGCAGGCGCGCTCCAGGTCGTCGAGCGCGCCGATCATGCGCTCGAGCTCCTCGTCGCTCAGCAGCTCCGCCCTGTGCAGCACGCGGGCGTGCGCCCTGGACGCGGCCAGGTCGTACGGCACGAGCCGCCAGTCGAAGTGCACGCTCACCGACAGCCGGGCCAGCGCGTCGGACGGACCGCTCTCGAAGCGTCCGCCCCACAGCCGCATCGGCTTGCCATCACTCACCGTTATCTCCTTCGTGACCATTTCAATGGTCGCACCCGCTTCGGGACCCGTCTGCATCGTTCCTCGTTCTCTCGCCCCGAGCTGCTGTGCTCCGGCGCGACCATAGTGCACGTCAGCCGTTCTTGGCGTCCCGTGCGGCGGCGATCTTAGTGGGGAGGGAGAACAGCTGGACGAATCCTTTGGCCAGCGACTGGTCGAACGTGTCGCCGGTGTCGTAGGTGGCCAGCGAGAAATCGTACAGAGAATCCTCCGAGCGGCGGCCGGTGACAGTGGCCCGGCCGCCGTGCAACGTCATGCGGATGTCGCCGGAGACGTGCTGCTGCGCCTCGGCGATGAACGCGTCGAGGGCGCTCCTGAGTGGCGAGAACCACAGGCCGTCGTAGACGAGCTCGCCCCACCGCTGGTCCACGCCGCGCTTGAAGCGGGCCAGGTCGCGTTCGACGGTGACGTTCTCCAGCTCCATGTGCGCGGTGATGAGGGCGACGGCGCCGGGCGCCTCGTACACCTCGCGCGACTTGATGCCGACCAGGCGGTCCTCGACCAGGTCGATCCGGCCGACGCCCTGCGCGCCCGCGCGCCGGTTCAGCTCGTCGATGACCTGGTACGGCGTCAGCGCCCGCCCGTCGATCGCGACCGGGACGCCCTGCTCGAACGTGATGACGACCTCGTCGGCCTCGCGCGGCCCGGCCGGGTCACTGGTGTAGGAGTAGACGTCCTCGGTGGGGCCGTTCCAGATGTCCTCGAGGAAGCCGGTCTCGACGGCGCGGCCCCAGAGGTTCTGGTCGATGGAGAACGGGTTCTTCTTCGACGTCTCGATGGGCAGGCCCCTGGCCTCGGCGTACTCGATGGCCTTGTCGCGCGTCCAGGCGAAGTCGCGGGCGGGCGCGACAACCTTGAGGCCGGGGGCGAGGGCGGCCAGGCCGGCCTCGAAGCGGACCTGGTCGTTGCCCTTGCCGGTGCAGCCGTGCGAGACGACCGTGCCGCCGTACCGCCTGGCCGCCGCGACCAGGTGCTTGACGATCAGGGGCCGCGACAGCGAGGAGACCAGCGGGTAGCGGTCCATGTAGAGGGCGTTGGCCCGCAGCGCGGGCACGCAGAAGTCGGCGGCGAACTCCTCCTTGGCGTCCACCACGATCGACTCGACCGCGCCGCAGTCGACGGCCCGCCTCCGGATCGCCTCCATGTCCTCGCCGCCCTGGCCGAGGTCCACGGCGACGCAGACGACCTCGGCGTCCATCTTCTCGGCGAGGTACGGGATGGCGACCGAGGTGTCCAGGCCGCCGGAATATGCGAGAACTATCCGCTCGGGCATTACATCTCTCCGAATATCGAATTCAGCCGCGCCGGTCGGCCACTCTCAGCAGCGCGTCCGCGACGGCCTGGCCGCCTGTCGGGTCGCGGCTGATCACGAGGATCGTGTCGTCGCCCGCGACCGTGCCGAGGATCGACTCCCAGTCGGCGTGGTCGATGGCGGAGGCCAGGAACTGGGCCGCGCCCGGCGGGGTCCGTACGATGACCAGGTTGGCCGACGCCTCGGCGCCGACCAGCAGCTCCTCGGCGATGCGGTGCAGCCGCGCGGCCGGGCTCTCGCCGGTGCCCAGGCGGGTGAGCGGGATCCGGGCCCCGCCCTCGCCGGGCAGGGCGTAGACCAGGGAGCCGTCGTCGGCGCGCAGCTTGAGCGCGCCGAGCTCGTCGAGGTCACGCGAGAGCGTGGCCTGGGTGACCTCGACGCCGCTCTCGGCCAGCAGCTTGGCCAGCTCCGGCTGGGAGCGCACGGCCTGCCGCTGCAGCAGGTCGGTGATCTTCGCCTGCCGCGCCGCCTTGGTCATGGGGATCGTCATCGATGGGACACCAGCCAGTGGAGGAGTGCCTTCTGGGCGTGCAACCGGTTCTCCGCCTGGTCCCACACGACGCTCTGCGGACCCTCGAGGACCTCGGCGGTGATCTCGTAGTCGCGGTAGGCGGGCAGGCAGTGCAGCACGATCGCGTCGGGCGCGGCGTGCTGGAGCAGCTCGGAGTTGACCTGGTACGGCATGAGCGCGGCGACCCGCTCCTCCTTGCCGTCCTGGCCCATCGACACCCACGTGTCGGTCGCGATGACGTGCGCGCCCTGGGCGGCGGCCACCGGGTCGGACAGCGCGATCACCGAGCCGCCCGTCTTGGCGGCGATGGCGGCCGCCTGGTCGAGGATGACCGCGTCGGGCTGGTAGCCGGCCGGGGCCGCGATCCGCACGTGCATGCCGGCGGTGGCCCCGCCGAGCAGGTAGGAGTGGGCCATGTTGTTGGCGCCGTCGCCCAGGTAGGTGAGCGTGACGCCGGCGGTCCGGCCGAGCCTCTCCTGGACGGTCTGCAGGTCGGCCAGGATCTGGCAGGGGTGGAACTCGTCGGTGAGCGCGTTGACGACCGGCACCCGGGAGTGCGCGGCCATCTCGTCGATGAGCTCCTGCCCGGTGGTCCGCCACACGATGGCGGCGACCTGCCGGTCGAGCACCCGGGCGATGTCGGCGGTGGGCTCGCCGCGGCCCATGAGGACCGAGACGTTGTCCACGACCAGCGGCAGGCCGCCGAGCTCGCCGATGCCGGTGTGGAAGGAGACGCGCGTGCGGGCCGACGGCTTGTCGAACAGGACCGCGACCGTCTGCGGGCCCTCGAACGGGCGGTAGCCGAACCGGTCCTTCTTCATGGCCGCGGCGAGGTCGAGCACCTCCGCCTGCTCGGCGGGCGTGAGGTCGTCATCCCTCAGGAAGTGTCTGATTTGCGCCGAGTCCGCGCTGTGCCTGGTCACTTGGCCGCCTCCGAGAGGATCGCCGGGTAGGTGGCCAGGAACTTGTCGATCTCCTCCGCCGTGACCACCAGCGGCGGCGCGATGCGTACGGCGTCCGGCTGCAGGGCGTTGACCAGGAAGCCGGCGCTCTGGGCGGCGCTCTGGACCTCGGCCGAGCGGGGCTCGCTCAGCACGGTGGCCAGCCAGAGGCCGCGCCCGCGCACGCCCTTCAGCAGCGGGTGCCGGATCGACTCCAGGCCGGAGCGCAGCCGCGCGGAGGCCGACCTGACGTGGTCGAGGTCGACGTTGTCGAGCACGGCCAGGGCCGCGGCGCAGGCGACCGGGTTGCCGCCGAACGTGGAGCCGTGGTCGCCCTTGGCGAACAGCTTGCCCGCGTCGCCGAACCCGATGCACGCGCCGATCGGCAGCCCGCCGCCCAGTCCCTTGGCCAGGGTCAGGATGTCGGGCGTGACGCCGTCGGCCTGGTGCGCGAACCAGTGGCCGGTGCGGCCGATCGCCGACTGGATCTCGTCGGCGACCAGGAGGGCGCCCGTGGAGTCGCAGATCTCGCGGGCCGCCTCGAAGTAGCCCTCGGGCGGCGGCACGACGCCGGCCTCGCCCTGGGTGGGCTCCAGGAAGACCGCGATGCAGTCGCCGGTCACGGCCTCCTTGAGCGCGGTGGCGTCGCCGTACGGGACGAAGCGGACGTCGATCGGGAAGGGCCCGAACTGGTCGCGGATCGACGGCTTGCCGGTCAGCGACAGCGCGCCGATCGTGCGGCCGTGGAAGCCGTTCTCGGCGGCGACGAAGTAGGAGCGGCCCTCGCGCTTGCCGTACTTGACGGCGAGCTTGTAGGCGGCCTCGTTGGCCTCGGTGCCGGAGTTGGCGAAGAAGACCTTGCCCGGGGCGTTGAGCAGGGTGAGGAGCTTCTCGGCGAGCAGCACCTCGGGCTCGTGCAGGAACAGGTTGCTGGTGTGCGCGATCGTGGCGACCTGCTTGGAGACGGCTTCGACCAGGGCGGGGTGGGCGTGACCGAGCGAGCTGGTCGCGATGCCGCCGATGAAGTCGAGGTATTCGTTGCCGTCCACGTCCCAGACGCGAGTGCCCTCGCCTCGCGCCAGCGCCACCGGCGGGACGCCGTAGTTGGGCATGAAGGCAGTCTCGAACCTCTTATACAGGCTCATCAGGGCACCACCATCGTTCCGATTCCCTCATTGGTGAATATCTCCAGCAGCAGTGAGTGCGGCACGCGGCCGTCGAGCACGTGGGCCTGCGGGACGCCGCCCTGGACCGCGGCCAGGCAGGCCTCCATCTTGGGGACCATGCCGCTGGACAGCGTCGGTAGCAGCGTCTCGAGCTCGTCGGCGCCGAGCTGGTCGATCACGTCGGTGTCGTCGGGCCAGTTGGCGTACAGGCCCTCGACGTCGGTGAGGACGATCAGCTTCTGCGCCTCGAGCGCCACGGCCAGCGCGGCCGCGGCGGTGTCGGCGTTCACGTTGTAGACCTGCCCGTCGTCCCCGCGCGCCACGCTGGAGACGACCGGGATGCGGCCGTTGTCGATCAGGGCCCGCACCGCGCCCGGCTCGACCTTGATGATCTCGCCGACCTGGCCGATGTCGACGGGCTCGCCGTCCACGATCGCGTGCTTGCGCACGGCCGTGAACAGGTGGGCGTCCTCGCCGGACATGCCGACGGCGAACGGGCCGTGCCGGTTGACCAGGCCCACGATGTCGCGGTTGACCTGGCCGACCAGGACCATCCTGACGACCTCCATGGCCTCCGGCGTGGTGACCCGCAGCCCGGCGGTGAACGTCGACTCGATGCCCAGCTTGGCGAGGGCGCTGCTGATCTGCGGGCCGCCGCCGTGCACGACGACCGGGCGCAGGCCCGCGTGCTGCAGGAAGACGACGTCCTCGGCGAAGCCCGCTTTGAGCGACTCGTCGGTCATGGCGTTGCCGCCGTACTTGATGACGACGGTCGCGCCGTGGAAGCGGGTCAGCCAGGGCAGCGCCTCGATCAGCGACTCCGCCTTGGTCTGCGCGCTGACGGCCCTCACGAGGAGTACGCCGAGTTCTCGTGGACGTACTCGGCCGTCAGGTCCGTGGTGTGCACCGTCGCGGTGTGCGGTCCTGCCGACAGGTCGATCGTGATCGTCACGTCCCTCGGGCGCATGTCCACCTTGGAGCGGTCGTCGCCGACCGCGCCGCCGCGGCAGATCCAGATGCCGTTGATGGCCACGTTCAGGCGGTCGGCCTCGAACACCGCGTCGGTGGTGCCGACGGCGGCCAGGACGCGGCCCCAGTTGGGGTCCTCGCCGTGGATGGCGCACTTGAGCAGGTTGGAACGCGAGACCGCGCGGCCGACCTTGACGGCGTCGTCCTCGGAGTCGGCGCCGACGACCTCGATGGCGATGGCCTTGGAGGCGCCCTCGGCGTCGACCAGGAGCTGCCTGGCCAGGTCGGCGCAGACCTCGTGGACCTTCTGCTCGAACTCGGCCAGGTCCGGCTTGACGCCGGCGGCGCCGCTGGACAGCAGGAGCACGGTGTCGTTGGTGGACATGCAGCCGTCGGTGTCGAGGCGGTCGAACGTCCTGGCCGTGGCCCTGCGCAGCGCGGCGTCGAGCTCCTCACTGGTGAGGTCGGCGTCGGTGGTGATCACGCACAGCATCGTGGCCAGGGAGGGGGCGAGCATGCCCGCGCCCTTGGCCATGCCGCCGACCATGTATCCGCTGCCCCGCCGGAACGAGATCTTGGAGACGGTGTCCGTGGTACGGATGGCGTCGGCGGCGGCCAGGCCGCCGTCGCGGGAGAGCTGGGTGGCGGCGGTCTCGACGCCGGCCAGCAGCGCGTCCATCGGCAGCCGCTCGCCGATCAGGCCGGTGGAGCAGACGGCGACCTCGCCCGCGGAGTCCTGGAGCACCTCGGCCACCTTCTCGGCGGTGGCGTGGGTGTCCTGGAAGCCCTCGGGGCCGGTGCAGGCGTTGGCTCCGCCGGAGTTGAGCACGACCGCTCGCAGCCGCCCGCCGGCCAGGACCTGCTGCGACCACAGCACGGGGGCGGCCTTCACGCGGTTGGCGGTGAAGACACCGGCGGCGGCCCTGCTGGGCCCGTCGTTGACGACGAGGGCCAGGTCACGGGCGCCGCCGGACTTGATCCCGGCGGCGATGCCCGCGGCCCGAAAACCGAGTGGTGCAGTTACGCTCAAGGTGCGACTCCTGTCAGGGGAAGGCCGAGCTCTTCGGGGAGGCCAAGTGCGAGGTTCACGCTCTGGACGGCGCCTCCGGCCGTGCCCTTGGTGAGGTTGTCGATGGCGATGACGGCGACCACGCGGCCCGCGCGCTCGTCGAGCGTCACCTGCAGGGCGGCGGTGTTGGCGCCGTAGGTCATGGAGGTGGCCGGCCACGTGCCCTCGGGCAGGAGCTTGACGAACGGCTCGTCCTTCAGCGCGACCTCGTACGCCGTCCGCAGCGCCTCCTTGGTGAGGCCGGGCGCGGCCGGGGCGGTGCAGGTGGCGAGGATGCCGCGGCTCATGGGGGCCAGCGTCGGGGTGAACGAGACGCGGACCGGGGCGCCGGCGACGGCCGACAGGCCCTGCTCCATCTCGGGGGTGTGCCGGTGGACGCCACCCACGCCGTACGCGCTGACCGAGCCCATGACCTCGCTGCCGAGCAGGTTGGGCTTGAGCGACTTGCCGGCGCCGCTGGTGCCGCTGGCGGCCACCACGACCACGTCCGGCTCGGCCAGGCCCGCGGCGAACGCGGGCGACAGGGCCAGCAGGACGGAGGTCGGGTAGCAGCCGGGGACCGCGATGCGGGTGGCCGTCCGCAGGACCTCCCGCTGGCCGGGCAGCTCGGGCAGGCCGTAGGGCCAGGACCCGGCGTGCTCGCCGCCGTAGAACTCCTGCCAGGCGGCCGGGTCGGTGAGCCGGTGGTCGGCACCGCAGTCGACGACGATCGTCTCCGTGCCGAGCTGGGCGGCGACGGCGGCCGAGTGGCCGTGCGGCAGGGCGAGGAAGACGACGTCGTGCCCGGCCAGCGTGTCGGCGACGGTGTCCTCAATGATCCGGTCGGCCAGCTGCGGCAGGTGAGGCTGGTGAGCGCCGAGGCGGCTGCCCGCACTGGACGCCGCGGTGAGCGCGCCGATCTCGAACTCGGGGTGCCCTAGGAGGAGGCGGAGCAGCTCTCCTCCCGCGTAGCCGCTGGCACCCGCGACCGCTGCCCTCATTCAGCCCTCTCTCCTGCATATTCATGCATCCTTGCTCATGACCTTACCGTGAAAATAATGCACTCCACGGGATGGACATGCAAGCTGGAACCGTCCATATGTCCACATCGTGAGACGGTGAGTGTTCCCAGTGCGCTGCAGGTGAATGCCAAGCCGGGGCGGCGACGATGGGGCGCATGAGCGACTTCTTGCCCGATATGCAGTTCGTCACCCCTGGCGGGAGGGATCCGGGGCGGCTCGGCCGGATCGTCCTCGTGCTGCTCTGGCTGACGGTGTGCCTGGCGCCGGCGGCGTTCGCGATCGGCGATCTGGAGCTGGCCACAGGGCGGGCCGGCACGCCGGGGACGCTGCGGGTGGCCTCGTGCGAGGCGCTGGGCGAGGGCCGCTACGACTGCCAGGGGATCTTCACTCCGGACTCCGGCGGGAGCGCCGTGGCGGTGGACGCCTCGCCGGACTCCGAGGCGGGCGACGTGACGCAGGCCCAGCTCACGCCGGAAGGCGACCGCGCGGTACCGGCCGGGACGAAGGGGGTCTTGGCGGCCTTGACGCTGCCGGCGGTCGGGTTCGGGGGGCTGGGGTTCCTGCCGTACGTGATCATGTACTGGGCGGGCGCGCGCAGGGGGCGGCGGGCCGCCGTGGCCGGGGGGTTCCTGGTCACGGCGGCCGGAGCCGCGCTCATGGTGGTCGGGATGGTGGCTGCCTACTCCTGAGCGGTCAGCGCAGGAAGGCGGCGGCCACGCCCGCATCCACCGGGATGTGCAGGCCCGTGGTGTGGGTGAGGTCGTTGCCGGTGAGGGCGAAGACGGCGGCGGCCACGTGCTCGGGCAGGACCTCGCGCTTGAGCAGGGTCCGCTGGGCGTAGAACTCGCCGAGCTTCTCCTCCTCCACGCCGTAGACGGCCGCGCGGTTGGCGCCCCAGCCGGAGGCGAAGATGCCGGAGCCGCGTACCACGCCGTCGGGGTTGATCCCGTTGACGCGGATGCCGTGCGTGCCCAGCTCGGCCGCCAGCAGCCGGACCTGGTGCGCCTGGTCGGCCTTGGCCGCGCCGTAGGCGACGTTGTTCGGGCCGGCGAAGACGGCGTTCTTGGAGGAGATGTAGACGATGTCGCCGCCCAGCCCCTGGTCGATCAGGACCCGGGCCGTCTCGCGCGCCACCAGGAACGAGCCCCTGGCCATCACGTCGTGCTGCAGGTCCCAGTCGTCCAGGGTGGTCTCCAGCAGCCCGCGGGACAGTGACAGGCCGGCGTTGTTGACGACCAGGTCCACGCCGCCGAAGGCCAGCACGCCCGCGCGTACCGCCGCGGCGACCTGCTCCTCCGAGGTGACGTCCACGGCGACCGCCACCGCGACGTCGGACACCCGGTACGCGGCCGCGCCGATCTCGGCGGCGACCTTCTCCGCGGCGGCCACGTCGCGGTCGGCGACCACCACGCAGGCGCCCTCGGCGGCCAGGCGGCGGGCGGTGGCCGCGCCGATGCCCGAGCCGCCGCCGGTCACCAGCGCGACGCGGGTGGCCAGGGGCTTCGGCTTGGGCATGCGGCGGAGCTTGGCCTCCTCCAGCTCCCAGTACTCGATGCGGAACTTCTCCGACTCGGGGATGGGCGCGTACGTGGAGACGGACTCGGCCCCGCGCATGACGTTGATGGCGTTGACGTAGAACTCGCCGGCCACGCGGGCGGTCTGCTTGTCCTTGCCGAACGAGAACATGCCGACGCCCGGCACCAGCACGATCGCCGGGTCAGCGCCGCGCATGGGCGGCGAGTCCGGGGTGGCGTTGCGGTCGTAGTAGGCGGTGTAGTCGGCGCGGTAGGCGATGTGCAGCTCGCGCAGCCGCTCGACGGCCTGCTCCAGGGGCGCGTCCGGCGGCAGGTCGAGCACCAGCGGCGCGACCTTGGTCCGCAGGAAGTGGTCGGGGCAGGAGGTGCCCAGGGCCGCCAGGCGCGGGTGCTCGGCGCGGGAGACGAAGTCCAGCACCTCGGGCGTGTCGGTGTAGTGGCCGACGACGCGCAGGTCGGTGGAGGCCAGGCCGCGGATGTGCGGGAACAGCGCGGCGGCCCGCGCGTGCCGCTCGGCCTCCGGCAGCGTCTGGTAGATCTCCGAGCCGAACGGGTCGGGGCGGCCGTGCTCGGCCAGGTACGCCTCCGCGGTGCGGATGATCTCCAGCGAGCGGGACTCGCACTCCTGCGCCGTGGCGCCCCAGGCGGTGATGCCGTGGCCGCCGAGGATGCAGCCGATGGCCTGCGGGTTGGCCTCCTTGATGGCGGCGATGTCCAGGCCGAGCTGGAAGCCGGGCCGCCGCCACGGCACCCACACCACGCGGTCGCCGAAGACGCGCCTGGTCAGCTCCTCGCCGTCGGCCGCGGTCGCGATCGCGATCCCGGCGTCGGGGTGCAGGTGGTCGACGTGCGCGGCCTCGACCAGGCCGTGCATGGCGGTGTCGATCGACGGCGCGGCGCCGCCCTTGCCGTGCAGGCAGTAGTCGAACGCGGCGACCATCTCGTCCTCGCGCTCCACGCCCGGGTAGACGTTCACGAGCGCGCGCAGGCGGTCCAGGCGGAGCACGGCGAGCCCGGACTCCTTCAGCGTGCCCAGGTCGCCGCCCGAGCCCTTGACCCAGAGGAGTTCGACGTCCTCGCCGGTGACCGGGTCGGGCGCCGCGCCCTTGGCCGAGGTGTTGCCGCCCGCGTAGTTGGTGTTGCGCGGGTCGGCGCCCAGCCGGTGCGAGCGTTCCAGCAGTTCCTTAACGACTTCCATGGTTGGTCAGGCCCCCCAGCCGGCCTGGTTGCCGCCGACACGCTCGGCGGCGATCTTCTCGAAATATCCGGACTTGGCGTACGCGGTCATCGGGTCGGGCGCCAGCCCCGACTCCTCCCGCAACTCGGCGAGCAGCGGCCGCACGTCGGTGTTGTAGGCGTCCATGAACACGGCGTTCGCGCCCAGCACGTCGCCCTCGGACTGGGCGGCGGCCAGCGCCTCCCGGTCCACCAGCAGCGCCTTGGCGGTGGCCTCCTGGACGTTCATGACCGAGCGGATCTGGCCCGGGATCTTGGGCTCGATGTTGTGGCACTGGTCGAGCATGAACGCCACGCCGGCCTCGGCGTCGAGCCCGCCGCCGCGCACGACCTCGAACATGATGCGGAACAGCTGGAACGGGTCCGCCGCCCCCACCATCAGGTCGTCGTCGGCGTAGAAGCGCGAGTTGAAGTCGAACCCGCCGAGCTTTCCTTCACGCAGGAGGAAGGCGACGATGAACTCGATGTTGGTGCCCGGCGCGTGGTGGCCGGTGTCCACCACGACCTGCGCCTTGGGGCCGAGCTTGACGCAGTGGGCGTACGCGGTGCCCCAGTCGGGCACGTCGGTGGCGTAGAAGGCGGGCTCGAAGAGCTTGTACTCCAGCAGGAAGCGCTGGCCCTCGCCGAGCCGGTCGTAGACCTCGGCCAGGGACTCGGCCAGGCGGTCCTGGCGGGCCCTGATGTCGTCCTGGCCCGGGTAGTTGATGCCGTCCGAGAACCAGAGCTTGAGCGTGTCGGAGCCGGTGGCGTCCATGATGTCCACGCACTCGAGCAGGTGGTCGGTGGCCTTGCGGCGCACCCGCGCGGACGGGTTGGTGACGCTGCCGAGCATGTAGTCGTCGTCCTGGAAGACGTTGGAGTTGATGGCTCCGATGCCCACGCCCAGCTCGCGGGCGTGCCTGGCCAGGTCGGCGTAGTCGTCCACCTTGTCCCACGGGATGTGCAGGGCGACCGTGGGGGCGATCCCGGTGTAGGCGTGCACCTGGGCGGCGTCGGCGAGCTTCTCGTACGGGTCGCGCGGCACCCCCTTCTGCGCGAACACCTTGAACCGCGTACCGCTGTTGCCGTAGGCCCAGGACGGCGTCTCGATGTGCTGCGCCCGCAGCGCGGCCTTGATGTCAGTCATTACTCCCCGATCAATCCAGGTGGAACACTTCGTCCAGCGGGTGCATGCCCTCGTCGGGCCGCCCGTCGAGGCTCTCGAAGAACGGCGCCATCTCGGCCTGCCAGCGGGCGTTGACCTCGGTCTCGGCCATGGCCTTCCGGGCTGCCTCGAAGTCCTCGGTCTCCAGGTAGCCCACGAGGAGGCCGTCGTCCTTGAGGAAGAGCGAGTAGTTGTGCCAGCCGGTACGCGCGAGCGCCTCTCGCATCTCCGGCCAGACGTCTCGGTGGCGTTCGCGGTACTCCGCCAGCCGCTCTGGGCGGACTTTCAGCAGGAAGCAGACGCGTTGCACTGACACTCCCTTCAAAACGTTTTAATCCTTCGTGCAGGAAACTATGATTCCTGATGCTCGCTGTCAATGCGCTCCCACCCACCAGTCCCGAGGGGTGATCGCGCAGCTACACTGACACGTTTTAATCCGCCGGTGACGGCGGGGCGGGGGTGGTCAGGTGGGGAGCTTGTCGCCGACGAGGGCCAGGTTCTGGATGGCCGCCAGCCCGTACAGGGCCGTGGTGTTGGTGGAGACCCAGGCCGCCTCGTCCGTCGGGTTGAGAGTCGTCGTGACCTTCTCCGACTTCCACGGCAGGTCCGGCGCGTAGCCGTCCCCCGTGGCGAACTCCGTCCACGCCCGGGCGGCGAGGTCGTCGCGCCGGAGCCGGACCGCCGCGTACGCCGTGAGCCGGGAGTGCCCCTGCTTGAGGATGAGGTTGCCGAAGTTCGCGCCCGTCTCGGCGGCCTGCTCGGCCTTGGTGGCGTTGAACAGGCGGCAGTACTGGAGCCAGGCCCGCTCGAAGTCCGGCATGTCCACCAGGTCGATGAGCTCGGCGCAGATCTCGACCTGGCCGAACATGGCCGACAGGTGGGACACCGCGACCTTCTTGGGGGCCGGGGCGAACTCGCCGGTGCTGAGGTTGTAGAGGCCCTCCCCGGTGACGAAGCCGTTGGGCATGGCGGCGATGGTCCGCATGGTGGCCTTGAGCTTCTTCTCGGCCACCGGGTCCCCGCCGCGTTCCCACTCGGTCAGCCAGGCGGCGGCCAGGCCGCTCCAGTCGGTGCCCAGCCCGATCGCCAGGGCCGAGGGGTCCGGCGTGTACGGCTCCGTGCGGATCTTGCGCAGCGGGTCGATGGCCAGGAACGTCTTGTCGGAGTCCACCAGGGCCCGCATGAGGTCGCCGGTGCGCTCGTCGGCGGTCAGGAAGTAGAAGATGCGCCGGTAGACCGCGGTCGAGATGCGCTGCTGCTTGGCGCTGCACCCCCAGTGCTGCACGTTGTGCCGGCTGCCGAGCCCGGCCCAGGGCCCGAGGTGGTAGACGTCCACCTCGCCGGTGTGCCGGGTCATCGCCTCGGCGAAGCGGAAGACGTCGGCGCGCCCCGAGCGCAGGTAGGCGTACCAGAGCCACAGGTCGGGCGAGAGCTCCGAGTTGTCCCAGGCGTAACCGCCGACGTCGTAGCGCCAGACGTGCCGGTCCTCGTCGAAGGTGTGCATGATGTCGCCGTAGTCCCAGAAGCCGTACCAGTGCCGCTGCTCGACCTGCTTGCGGTAGTAGTCGAAGAGGAAGTCGAGGCGGTCCTCGATGGTCTTCCTGCCGGGCGTCGAGCGGTCGACGGGGCTGAACAGGCCGCCGAACACCTTGGCGGCGGCCAGGTGCGCGGGCGGCGCGACGATCAGGGGCGGCGTCCGGACGGCGTCGGCCATCGCCCCGAGCCGGGCGGCGTCCGGGGTGGCGGCCAGCGCCCAGAAGGTCAGCTCGCTCGTACGCGCGATCCCGAGCGGCGTGCCGAAGCCGGGCTCGTAGTCCTCGTACGTGATGTTGAGGCCCTCGATCTGCTCCGGGTAGGTGTCCTGGCCCATGCCGTCGTGGTAGAAGCGGGTGTCCATCGGCCCGGCCTCCGGCGACCAGAGCCAGACGGTGACCTCGGCCTCCTCCGAGGCGGCCCCGCGGATGTCGAGCTGGGTGGGGTGCCGCTGCCAGAAGTCCCGCAGGCCGAACGCGAACCCGCCGCTCGCCCCGCCCACGTACCCGAACCCGGAGGCCCGCCGGCCCTGGTCGACGGCGACCCAGCCGTACCCCTTCTTGGTGCGCTTCTTGAGCGTGAAGCCCTCGGAGGACAGCTGAGCGAGGCTGTAGTCGCCCCAGTCGGGGATGAGGTGGACGCGGCTGCTGACCCGCGTGTCCCAGGTGGCGATGTCCGGCAGCCGCTGCCCGGCCACCTGCGCCTTGCGCACGGCCGCGCCGGGGTCGCGGCGCAGGCCCGTGATGCCCTTGACGGCCTCGGTGAGCAGGCCGTGCCCGTCGCCCACGAACCGGATGTGCCGGTTGTACGGCTCGTCCCGCATCGGGACGCGGAAGCGCACGCCGAGCCCGGCGACGAAGTCGTGCTGCCCGTCGCGGTCGAACACGAACGTGTGCGTCATCCGCACGCTCTCCGCGCCCGCGTAGAAGTAGAGCCTGATCGTGAACGGCAGCCACGAGCGGCCCTTCTTGGAGGTGTGGCGGCCCTCGATCCGGACGACCGCCCGAACCGGGCCGGACTGCTCGACCTCCACCTTCGAGATGTCGCTCAGGTAGGAGTCGACCTCGACCGTGCGGTCGTCATCGTCGTCGATCTTGCCCTGGCGGAGGTTGACGAGCTGCCCCTTGCGGGCGATCTCGGTCTCACCGCGCCAGATCTGGCTGATCAGCTCGCTGCCGCTCTTGCGCACGCGGGCGCGGATCACGCCGGTGTCCACGTCCACGTACTGCTTCTCGTCCTTGACGGTGACCGGCTTGGCGGGCGCGGCGACTGTGGCCGCGACTGGGCCGGGCCGCAGCGTGTACGACTCGGCCACGGGCGTCCCTGGGCCGATCGCGTGGGCCGTCCACTTCAGCGACCCGTCCGGCCAGTACGCCAGCGGCCACGTCTGCACCGGCACGGCCGCGCCGTCGGCCGCGGTGAGCGCGAACGCCTGCTCCTTGGCCGAGCTCACCGGCACGGCGCCCTTCGGCCACGGGACGCCCCAGGTGGTGCCGGGCGCCTCGGCGGGCCTGCCCTCCAGCCAGCGCAGGGGGACGTCGGGGATCGCCGGCGCGGCGAGTGCGGGTGACTCCAGCGCCGAGGCCAGCGGGACGGCGGCTCCGGCGACGGCTAACCCCTTCAGGACGTCGCGGCGTGAGATCTGCTCGGACACAGGTACACCTCCAGGCGGGGAGGGGCGCGCTCGCACGCGCCCCTCAGGGGGGTTGGTCGGTGGTACTGAGGGAAGCGCTTTCCAGAGCCAAATGGCGGAACGCCCGAAGGCGCCCCGCCGTCAGGCGTAGATCACGTGGACGTCGCCCGCCGCCACGGTGACCGGGTCGCCGCCGGGCGGGATCACGACCGCGTCCTCGCCCGTGTGGTTGACGGCGAACAGGTAGGAGCGGCCGTCGGCGTGTGAGCGCCGTACGACCTCCACCCCGGCGGGGGCGGCGGCGACGGGCTCGACGCCCGCCTCCGCCACGACGGCGGCTATGACCTCGGCCAGGCCGTCGTCGTCGAGTCTGGTGGTGAGGTAGTGCGCGAACCCGTCGCCCCACTCGTTGCGGGTCCAGGCGGGCTCTCCGGTGGCGTAGGTGTCGAGGACCTTCGCGCCTGCGGCGTGCGCCACCTCGCTCCAGGCGGTCCCCGACGCGCCCGAGGCCAGCGCGATCGGCCCGTCGAGGGGGAAGAACTCCTCCACGCTCACGCCGAGCAGGTCGCGCCACGCCCCGGGGTAGCCGCCGAGCCGCACCCGGTCGTACTCGTCCACGATCCCGCTGTACGGGCCCACGAGCGCGACGCCGCCCCGCTCCACGAACCGCGCCAGGTTGGCCGCCCCCGCGTCGCTCACCAGGTAGAGCGCGGGCACCAGCACCAGGCGGTAGCCGGTCAGGTCGCCCTCGGGGTGGGCCAGGTCGCAGGTGACGCCGGCCCGCCAGAGCGCGGCGTGCCAGCGCTTGGCCTCCTCCACCGGGTCCATGTCCACGGACGGCTGGGCCGGGTGGTCCTGGGCCCACACGCTGGAGTGGTCGATGAGGATCGCGACGTCGGCGCTGACCGTGCTGCCCGCCACGTCGGCGAGCCGAGCCAGCTCGGCGCCGAGCGCGGTCACCTCCCGCCAGATCTTGGTGTTGGTGCCCGCGTGCGGCAGCATCGCCGAGTGCCACTTCTCGGCGCCGGCGCGGGAGGCTCGCCACTGGAAGTACATGATCCCGTCCGCGCCCCTGGCCAGGTGGGTCAGGGAGTTGCGGCGCAGCTCGCCGGGGGCCTTGGCGCGGTTGCGCGGCTGCCAGTTGACGGCGCTGGTCGAGTGCTCCATCAGCAGCCAGGGCCGGCCGCCGTTGAGCGAGCGGGCGTAGTCGGCGGCGAAGGCCAGGTCGATGTGCGGCTCCGCGCGGGCGCCGATCAGGTAGTGGTCGGTGGAGACCACGTCCATCTCGGCGGCGAAGGCCCAGCAGTCCATGTCCCAGTGCGCGCCGGCCATCAGGTTGGTGGTCGCGGGCACGCCCGGGGCGATCTTCCTGAGCAGGTCGCGCTCGGCGGTGTAGAGCTCGATGAGCGCGTCGGAGCTGAAGCGGCGGAAGTCGAGCTGCTGGCCGGGGTTGGGGAAGGTGGGGGTGGCGCGCGGCGGCAGGATCTGGGCCCAGTCGCTGTAGCGCTGGGACCAGAACGCGGTGCCCCACGCGTCGTTGAGCGCGTCGAGCGAGGCGTAGTGCGAGCGCAGCCAGG
The DNA here is from genome assembly GCF_014204795.1 of Nonomuraea jabiensis. GTDB lineage: Bacteria > Actinomycetota > Actinomycetes > Streptosporangiales > Streptosporangiaceae > Nonomuraea > Nonomuraea jabiensis. The sequence continues at coordinate 11,645,102 of NZ_JACHMB010000001.1, forward strand.
CGCGGAAGGCCGCCGCCGAGGTGTCGCAGAAGCAGCGCGCGTTGTGGCAGCCGTACTCGTTGTGTACGTGCCACAGGGCCAGCGCCTCGTGGTCCCGGTAGCGCGTGGCCAGCTGCTCGGCGATGCGCAGCGCCTTCTCGCGGTAGATCGGCGAGCTGGGGCAGAAGCCCTGCCTGCTGCCGTGGGTCAGCCGCCGCCCGTCGGCGTCCACCGGCAGCGCCTCCGGGTAGGCGTCCCCGAACCAGGGCGGCGGGGCGGCGGTCGGGGTGGCCAGGTTGGCCTTGATCCCGTTCGTGGCCAGCAGGTCCATCACGCGGTCGAACCAGCCGAAGTCGAACACTCCCTCGGCCGGCTCCAGCAGCGACCAGGAGAAGATGCCGACGCTGACCCGGTTGACGCCGGCCTCGCGCATCAGCGCGACGTCCTGCTCCCACGTCTCCTCGGGCCACTGCTCTGGATTCCAGTCCCCGCCGTAGGCGATGACGTCCGGCATGAAACCTGCCTTTCGCAAGTCTGTTAGCGCTCACAGCGTGTTACGTCAGCGTTTACGGGGGATTAAAACGTTCCTCAAGTGCGTCGCACAAGGCCCGGCCCGCCGTCCCGGGCGGGTTCCCGCTGATCAACAGGGGTGATTACGCAGGCAGGCACGCCGAATCCAGGCGTGACCCGTGATGCTGGTGTTACCTTAACGTTATGAGCAGCGAGGAATGCGGTCTCCGTGCGCGCGCCGATACAAACGTTTTACTCGACAGCCCGCACAACTCCGCCCACGCCAGAGCCGGAAACGCGGCTCTACCGGTGCCGCGACTGGCGCCCTAGTCGTTAGTACGTTTTAATTGGTCCCCATGGCCATGGTCAGCATCAAGGACGTCGCCGCACACGCCGGCGTCTCCCCGGGCACGGTCTCCAACGTACTGAACCGGCCCGGAAAAGTCGCGCCCGCCACCCGGGAGCGGGTGGAGGCGGCGATCAGTGAGCTGGGGTTCGTCCGGCACGGCTCGGCCTCGTCGCTGCGCGCCGGGCACAGCAGGACGATCGGCCTGAGCGTGATCGACATCGGCAACCCGTTCTTCACCGAGGTCGCGGCCGGGGTCGAGGACGTGGCCAGCGAGCTCGGCTACGCGGTGATCCTGGGCAACTCGGCGGGCTCGCAGGACAAGGAGGATCGCAACCTGCGGGTGCTGGCCGAGCACCGGGTGCGCGGCGTGCTGATCACCCCCTCCGGCGAGGACCCCGGCCGGCTCGACCGGCTGCGCGAGCGCGGCATCAGCGTCGTCCTGGTCGACCACCCGGCGCACCGGCCCGACCAGTGCGCGGTGGCCGTGGACGACGTCGCGGGCGGCCGGGCCGCGGTCACCCATCTGCTGGCCAAGGGCGCGCGCAGCGTCGCCTACGTGACGGGCCCGATGACGATCAGGCAGTGCGTGGAGCGCTGGGAGGGCGCCAAGGCCGCGATGCGGGCCGCCGGGCTCGACCCCGGCGACCTGAAGGTGACCGAGACCGCGACGATGACGGCCCGCGCGGGCGAGAAGGCCGCCGCCGACCTGATCGAGAGCGGCCTGCCCGAGGCCGTGTTCTGCGCCAACGACCTGCTCGCGCTCGGCGTGCTGCGCGCGCTGCTGCGGGCGGGCGTGCGGGTGCCGGAGGACGTGGCGCTGATGGGCTACGACGACATCGACTTCGCCGCCGCCTCCACCGTGTCGCTCAGCTCGATGCGGCAGCCGACCTACCAGCTCGGCCGGATCGCCACCGAGCTGCTGCTGGACGAGTGCGACAACCCGGAGACGCACGCGCACCAGCACATCATGTTCCAGCCCGAGCTCATCGCCAGGGAGTCCACACAATGAGCCGCCGTTTCGCCGCCGTCGACCTCGGGGCCTCCAGCGGCCGGGTGATGCTGGCCGACCTGTCCGACGGTCTGGAGCTGACCGAGGTCCGCCGCTTCCCCAACGAGCCGGTGACCGAGGCGGGTCGCCTCCAGTGGAACATCACCCGCCTCTACTCGGAGATCCTCGACGGCCTGCGTGACGCGGGCCCGGTGTCGTCCATCGGCGTGGACTCGTGGGCGGTCGACTACGGGCTGCTCGACGAGTCGTCCTCGCTGATGGGCAACCCGGTGCACTACCGCGACGACCGCACGCGCGGGGTGGCCGAGCGGGTGGCCGAGTCGGTCGGGGCGGAGACCCTGTACGAGGTGTCCGGGCTGCAGGTGCTGCCGTTCAACACGATCTACCAGCTGCTGGCCGACCGGCTCGACGGTGCCGTGACGATGCTGCTGATCCCCGACCTGATCGGCTACTGGCTCACCGGCGAGGTGGGCGCCGAGGTGACCAACGCCTCGACGACGGGGCTGCTCGACGTGCGCACCCGGTCGTGGGCGTTCCCCCTGATCGAGCGGCTCGGGCTGCCGGCCGGGCTCTTCCCGCCGCTGCGGCAGCCCGGCGAGGCGGTCGGAACGCTGCGCCGGCAGGTGGCCGACGTGGTCGGCTGGTCGGCGCCCGTCACGGCGGTCGGCTCGCACGACACGGCCTCGGCCGTGGCCGCCGTGCCCGCCGCCGGTCCCGCTTTCGCCTACATCTCGTGCGGCACGTGGTCGCTGGCCGGGGTGGAGCTGCCCGAGCCGGTCCTGACGCCCGAGAGCCGGGCCGCGAACTTCACCAACGAGGCCGGCATCGACGGCACCGTGCGCTACCTGCGCAACGTCATGGGGCTGTGGCTGCTGCAGGAGTGCCTGCGCGCCTGGCCGGGCTCCGACCTGCGCGAGCTGCTGAAGGCGGCGGCGGGCGAGCGGCCGTTCGCGGCCGTGGTCAACCCGGACGAGCCGGTGTTCCTGCCGCCGGGCGACATGCCGGCCAGGATCGCCGCCGAGTGCCGCCGCACGGGGCAGGAGCCTCCGTCGTCCCCGGCCGCGTACGTGCGGTGCGTGCTGGAGAGCCTGGCGCTCGGGCACCGGCTGGCCGTGCGGCAGGCGATGGAGCTGTCCGGGCGCGACGTCGAGGTCGTCCACCTGGTGGGCGGCGGGTCGCGCAACGAGCTGCTGTGCCAGCTCACCGCCGACGCCTGCGGGCTGCCGGTGGTGGCCGGGCCCGCGGAGGCGACCGCGCTCGGCAACGTGCTCGTGCAGGCGCGGTCGGCGGGGCTCGTCTCGGACCTGGCGGAGATGCGCTCGCTGGTCGCCGCCTCCCAGCCGCTGCGCCGCTACGAGCCCTCCGGCGATCCCCAGGTGTGGGACAAGGCCGCCGCGCGCCTCGCCTGACCCCCCTCCGACCTGCGGGTTTTCGCCTCCCGGGAGCAGGGCAGGAACCCGGCCAGGGGTTTCGGGGGGCGTCATGGACATGCGTTGGCCGCTGCTGCGGCAGCTGACCGGCGAGGACCGCAGCGGGCGGGGAGCGGCGGTGAAGTCGGCCAGGACGGCGGCGCTGCGCGCCCGCACGGCCACGGCCGACCGGGTGGTCAAGTCGATCTGCCCGTACTGCGCGGTGGGCTGCGCCCAGAACGTGTACGTACGGGATGACCGGGTCGTCCAGATCGAGGGCGACCCCGACTCCCCCATCAGCCGCGGCCGGCTGTGCCCCAAGGGCGCGGCCAGCCTCCAGCTCACCACGGCGTCCAACCGCCGGCACAAGGTCCTCTACCGCCCGCCGGGCGGGACCGACTGGCAGGAGCTCGACCTCGGCACGGCCATGGACATGGTGGCCGACCGGGTCATCGCCACCAGGCGCGAGACCTGGGAGTGGGAGCGGGACGGCAAGCGCACCGCGAGGACCCTGGGCATCGCCAGCCTGGGCGGCGCGACGCTGGACAACGAGGAGAACTACCTCATCAAGAAGCTGCTGACGGCGCTCGGCGTGGTGCAGATCGAGAACCAGGCCCGCGTCTGCCACAGCTCCAGCGTGGTCGGGCTCGGCACGTCGTTCGGCCGGGGCGGGGCCACCACGTTCATGCAGGACCTGCAGCACTCCGACTGCGTGATCATCCAGGGCTCCAACTTCGCCGAGGCGCACCCGGTCGGCTTCCAGTGGGTGATGGAGGCCAAGGCGCGCGGCGCGGTGATCATCCACGTCGATCCGCGCTTCACGCGCACGAGCGCGCTGGCCGACCTGCACGTGCCCATCCGCGCGGGCTCCGACGTGGCCTTCCTCGGCGGGATCATCAACCACGTGCTGGACAACGACCTGTACTTCCACGAGTACGTGGTCAACTACACCAACGCGGCCACCATCCTGCGGGAGGACTACCGCGACGCCGAGGACCTCGACGGCGTGTTCTCCGGCTTCGACCCCGAGACCCGCGTCTACGACGACGAGACCTGGCAGTACGAGGGGATCGAGGTCGCCCCGGCCTCCGGCCAGCGCGACAAGGACTACGAGCGGCGGGTGGGCAAGCTGCCGCCGGGCCGATCGGAGGTGTTCGGCGCCACCGGCATGCCGATGGCCGGGACGCCGCGGCGCGACGAGACGCTGCGCCACCCGCGCTGCGTCATGCAGGTGCTGCGCCGCCACTTCGCCCGCTACACCCCGGAGATGGTCGAGCGGGTGTGCGGGGTGCCGCGCGAGCTGTTCCTGCGGGTGTGCCGGCATCTGACGGACAACTCCGGCCCCGACAAGACGGCCGAGTTCGTCTACGCGGTGGGCTGGACGCAGCACAGCGACGGCTCGCAGTTCATCAGGGCGGCGAGCATCCTGCAGCTCCTGCTGGGCAACCTGGGCCGGCCCGGCGGCGGCATCCAGGCGCTGCGCGGGCACGCCAGCATCCAGGGCTCCAGCGACGTGCCGACGCTGTACAACCTGCTGCCGGGCTACATCCCGATGCCGCACGCGCACGAGGGCGAGGGCCTGCGCGAGTTCCTGCGGGCCGACGCGCCGCACCGGGGCTGCTGGGCGAACATGCCCGCCTACCTGATCAGCCTGCTCAAGGCGTGGTGGGGCGAGTCGGCCCGGCCGGACAACGACTTCAGGTTCGGCTACCTGCCCAGGCTGACCGGGTCGCACAGCACGTACGACACCGTGCTGGCGCAGCTCGACGGCGTCTGCAAGGGCTACTTCCTCCTCGGCGAGAACCCCGCGGTCGGCTCGGCCAACACCCGCATGCAGCGCCTGGGCATGGCGAAGCTCGACTGGCTGGTGGTCCGCGACTTCAACCTGATCGAGAGCGCCACCTGGTGGAAGGACGGCCCCGAGATCGAGACGGGCGAGCTGATCACCGAGGACATCGGCACCGAGGTGTTCTTCTTCCCCGCGGCCTCGCACACCGAGAAGAGCGGCAGCTTCACCAACACCAACCGGCTGCTCCAGTGGCACCACCAGGCGGTCGAGCCGGCCGGTGACGCGCGCAGCGATCTGTGGTTCATGTACCACCTGGGGCGGATCATCAGGGAGAAGCTGGCGGGCTCGGCCGACCCGATGGACGCGCCGGTGCTCGAGCTCACCTGGGACTACCCGCTCGAGGGCGAGCTGTCAGAGCCGTCCGCGGAGGCCGTACTGGCGGAGATCAACGGCTGGGGCCCCGATCGGCGGCCCTTGTCCGGGGCCGGCGAGCTCAAGGACGACGGCTCCACGGTGTGCGGCTGCTGGATCTACTGCGGCGTCTACGCCGGCGGCGTCAACCAGGCCGCCCGCCGCAAGCCGCACACCGAGCAGGACTGGATCGCCGCCGAGTGGGCGTGGGCCTGGCCGGCGAACCGGCGGATCCTCTACAACCGGGCCTCGGCCCGGCCGGACGGCAGCCCGTGGAGCGAGCGCAAGAAGCTCGTCTGGTGGGACGCGGACGCGGGCCGGTGGACCGGGTTCGACGTGCCGGACATCGACGAGGACAAGGACCCCGCGTTCCGGCCGCCGGAGGACGCCCAGGGCGTGGCGGCGCTGTCGGGGATCGACGCGTTCGTCATGCAGGCCGACGGGAAGGGCTGGCTGTTCGCCCCGTCCGGCGTGGTGGACGGGCCGCTGCCGACGCACTACGAGCCGCAGGACTCGCCCGTGGCCAACCCGCTCTACGGCCACCAGCGCAACCCGGCCCGCAAGCTCTACGCGCACGGGGACAACCGCTACCAGCCGAGCGGCGACGAGCCGGGGGCGTCGGTCTACCCGTACGTGGTGACGACGTACCGGCTGACGGAGCACTTCACGGCGGGCGGGATGAGCCGGCACACGCCGTACCTGGCGGAGCTGCAGCCGGAGATGTTCTGCGAGGTGTCGCCCGAGCTGGCCGCCGAGCGCGGGCTCGTGCACGGCGACTGGGCCACGATCGTCACGGCGCGCAACGCCATCGAGGCCAGGGTCATGGTCACCGACCGGATGCCGTCACTGCGCCTGGACGGGAAGGTGCTGCACCAGATCGGGCTGCCGTTCCACTACGGGCCCAACGGCCTGGCCAGGGGCGACGCGGCCAACGAGCTGTCGGCGATCTCGCTGGACCCCAACTCCCACATCCAGGAGGTCAAGGCCCTGGCGGCCGACATCCGGCCCGGGCGGCGGCCGCGCGGGCCGGAGCTGCCGGAGCTGGTCAGGTCCTACCAGCGGCGCGCGGGCGTCGGCGCCGGCACGGGGACGGAGGCGTGATGGGCCGCGTGGGGTTCTTCACCGACACCAGCATCTGCATCGGCTGCAAGGCGTGCGAGGTGGCCTGCAAGGAGTGGAACGCCGTCCCCGAGGACGGCCTGGCCTTCACCGGCATGTCCTACGACAACACCGTGAGCCTGGGCTCCGACACCTGGCGGCACGTCGCGTTCGTCGAGCAGCGCCGGCCGCTCGGCCACCAGGAGCCCGGGGTCGGCGACATGGACTTCCGCTGGCTGATGGCCTCCGACGTGTGCAAGCACTGCACGGAGGCGGCCTGCCTGGACGTGTGCCCGACGGGCTCGCTGTTCCGCACCGAGTTCGGCACGGTCGTGGTGCAGCAGGACGTCTGCAACGGGTGCGGCTACTGCGTGCCCGCCTGCCCGTTCGGGGTGATCGGCAAGAGCGAGAGCAGCGGCCTGGCCGCCAAGTGCACCATGTGCTACGACCGGCTGGGCGACGGGCAGGAGCCCGCGTGCGCCAAGACGTGCCCGACGGACTCGATCCAGTTCGGCGACCTCGACGAGCTGCGCGAGCGGGCCGAGCGCCGGCTCGACCAGGTGCGCGAGGCGGGGACGGCCTCCGCCCGCCTGTACGGGCACGACCCGGGCGACGGGGTGGGCGGCATGGGGGCGTTCTTCCTGCTGCTGGACGAGCCCGAGGTGTACGGCCTGCCGCCCGATCCCGTGGTGACCACGAGGGACCTGCCGTCGATGTGGCGGCACGCGGGGGTCGCGGCGCTCGCCCTGCTGGCGGGCGTGGCGGCGACGGCGCTGCCCATCTGGAGGAGGCGGGGATGACCAGTCAGACCGACGTGCGCCTGGACGGCTCTGCGGAGCTGCGCACCGAACGCGAGGCCACGCCGGGCTCGGCGGGCGACCGGCGCGAGCGGCGCAGGCCGCCGGAGGCGGGTTTCGACTCCTACTACGGCCGGCCGGTGCTCAACGAGCCGACGTGGCAGGAGCACGACATCGCCGGTTACCTCTTCCTGGGCGGCCTGGCGGGCGCGTCGTCCACGCTGGCGGCCGTCGCCGAGCTCACCGGCAGGCCGAGCCTGGCCAGGGTCGGCAGGGTGGCCGCGCTGTGCGCGCTGGGCGGCTCGTTCTACTCGCTGATCCACGACCTGGGGCGGCCCGAGCGGTTCATCAACATGCTGCGGGTGTTCAAGGTGACCTCGCCGATGAGCGTCGGCACGTGGATCCTCACGGCGTACGGCCCGCAGGCCGTGTGCGCCGGGGCCGCCGACCTGTCCGGGCGCCTGCCCGGGCTGGGCCGGGTCGCCACGGTCGGGGCGGGCCTGGCGGGTCCCGCGGTGGCCACCTACACCGCCGCGCTGATCTGCGACACCGCCGTGCCCGCCTGGCACGAGGGGTTCCGCGAGATGCCGTTCCTGTTCGCCGGCTCGGCCGCGTCGGCGGCGGGCGGGCTCGGGATGCTGGCCGCGCCGCTGTCGGAGGCGGGCCCGGCCCGGCGGGTGGCGATGCTGGGCGCGGCCGTCGAATGCGTGGCCGCCACCCGCATGGAGCGGCGGCTGGGGCCGCTGGCCGAGCCGCTCAAGCGCAGCCGGCTGCTGCGCGCGGGCGAGGCGCTGTCGCTGGCGGGCGCGCTGGCCGGGATCACCGTGGGCCGGCGCAGCAGGATCGCGGCCGTGGCGGCGGGCGCGGCCCTGCTCGCGGGCTCCGCCTGCACCCGGTTCGGGATCTTCCGCGCCGGGATGGAGTCCGCGAACGACCCCAAGTACACCGTCCAGTGGCAGCGGAGGAAGCTCTCATGAGCCGCAGAGTCAGCCGCGAAGTCATCGCCTACCTGCCGTTCTTCGGCATCGTCCTGGTCACCTGCGCGGCTTCCTGGCTGGCGGGCAGGACCGTTCCCGGCGGCCGGATCCGGGGACGTACGATCAGCAGATGACCGAAAAGACCGAAACCACGCCTGGATGGCTCGCACCCGACGAACTCGAGTCGGTGCGGGGCCAGTTGCCCATCCTCTACGTCGACGCCGTGCCGGTGCGGGTCGACGACACCGGCGTGGTCACCCGCGTCGGCCTGCTGCTGCGCATCGCGTCAGACGGCACGGTCAGCCGGGCGCTGGTCTCGGGACGGGTGCTGCACCACGAGCGGATCCGCGACGCCCTCCTGCGTCACCTGGAGAAGGACCTCGGCCCCGTGGCGCTCCCCCACATCCCCGCCTCCCCCCAGCCGTTCACCGTCGCCGAGTACTTCCCCACGCCCGGCGTCACCCCCTACCACGACCCCCGCCAGCACGCCGTGTCCCTGGCCTACATCGTCCCCGTGGCGGGCGACTGCCGGCCCCGCCAGGACGCCCTGGACCTGGAGTGGTTCACCCCGCAGGACGCCGCGTCGCCGGCGGTGCAGCAGGAGATGACCGGAGGGCAGGGCGTGCTGCTCAAGCAGGCCCTCGCCCACGTCGGCTGCCTGCCCTGATCAGACTGCTCTCCGGAAGGAGAGGGACCGGCCGCCCGCGTCGAACTCGGCGCGGGCGGTGATCGGCTTCCCGCTCCCGCCGGGGAGCGCGAAGCCGACCGAGATCGCCGTTCCCGGGTCCACGCGCGGCATCGTGCGGGCCCGCGCACGGTTCAGGCCCAGCGCGACGTCGCGCCAGGGCACCGACGAGCCGTTGTAGAGCGTCACCACGACCTGGCCCCCGGTGATCTCGGTCTTCAGCCCGTACGGGATCCGCGGGTCCGGGCCGATCGAGTCGTCCAGCTCGATCATCAGCTCGTCCACCAGCTTCACCCGCTCCGCCGCCAGGTCGCGGCGCTCCCCCGGGTCGGTGGCCAGGTCGTACAGCTCGACCCGGCCCTCCGGACCGGCGCCGGCGATGTGCGGCGCGAAGCGGACCAGCTTCCACCGGCCCCGGCGGATGGCCTGGGCCTTGCGGGGCCGGTTCCACACCAGGTGGTCGTGCTTGGGGGCGCCCGCGCCAGTCAGCAGGCCGCGGAAGGACAGGCCGTCCAGGTGCGCGGGCACCGGCACGCCGGCCAGGTCCGCGAGGGTCGGCAGCACGTCCCACGAGGCCACCGGCTGCTTCACCACGCGCGGGCGTAACGCGGGCGACCAGGCGATCAGCGGCACGCGGATGCCGCCCTCGTACACGTCGCGCTTGTCGCCGCGCCAGGGCCCGTTGGAGTCGAACAGCTCCGGCGTCACGCCCTTCTCGCTGTGCGGCCCGTTGTCGCTGGTGAACAGCACGAGCGTGCGTTCCGCGACCCCGGCCGCGCGTAACTCGCGCACCAGCGTGGCCACGTCGGCGTCGAGCCGGGCCACCTGCGCGGCGTGCCGCCGGTTGGGGCCGCTCCACGGCCGGTTCTCGTAGCGCCCGGCGTCGCCGGGGATGACGCTCGGCGAGTGCGGCAGGTTGGTGGGGTAGTAGAGCAGGAACGGGTCGTCGCCGCCGCGCCGGATGAACTCGATCGCCCGCTCGCGGAACAGGTCCGGCGCGTACTGCCTGCCGTCGAGGCGCACCTTGGCGCCGTTGTGCCACAGGTACTTGGGGAAGTACTGGTGGGCGTGGGCGTGGCCGATGTAGCCGAAGAACTCCTCGAAGCCGCGCTCGTTCGGGTGCGAGGGCTGGCCCGGCAGCTCGGGGCCGAAGCCCCACTTGCCGAAGCAGGCCGTGCGGTAGCCGGACAGGCGCAGCAGCTCGGCGAAGGTGAGGTCAGCGTCGGTCAGCGAGCGCTGGGGCCCGCCCTCCGGGTTCTCGCGTACGGTGCCGTGGCCCGCGTGCAGCCCGGTGAGCAGCGCGCAGCGCGACGGCGCGCAGAGCGGCGCCCCGGAGTAGGCGGTCTCGAAGCGCACGCCCTCGTCCGCCAGCCGGTCCAGGTTGGGGGTGCTGATCAGGCGCTGCCCCTGGCTGCCGATCTCGCCCCAGCCCAGGTCGTCGGCCAGGATGACGACGATGTTGGGCCGCGATGGAAGAGCCGAGGCCGCGAGAGCAGGTTCGGGCCCAAGAGTGGGCACAGCGAAGCCGGCGAGACTTCCGGCGAGCAGGGTACGGCGCGAGGGCCCGTCGATCACGATCGGCAACCTATCGGAGCCCAGGGCGAAGAGGAGACAAATCGCAGCTGAACTTCCGTCACCGGGTATAGCCCCACAGGCGGCAGATCTCGCGCAGCTCGTCGGGCACCTCGTCCGCCGACGGCAGCGGGCGGCCCGCGACGACGGTCCCGGTGCGGATCTTGTCGCGCCAGTCGCCGATGCCCTTGACGAAGCCGCCGTGGTCCTTCTGCCCGTAGGTGAGCATGACCGGCTCGAACTCCACGCCCAGGAACAGGCAGAGCCGCCGCAGCTCGCGCTCGGGGTCGGCGACCAGGTCCTCGTAGCGCAGGGTCAGCCCGTCGAGGTGGGTGCGGGCCTCCTCCAGGTACGTCATGTAGCTCAGCGTGCGCGGCACGGCCTCCTCCATGGGCCGCTTGTCCGGGTCGGCCTCGTGCCAGGACTGCACGATGGACATGGGGTGGCGCAGCAGGAAGACGAAGCGCGCGTCGGGCCAGCAGGTGGCGATGCGCCGCCAGACGAACACGTTGCTCGGCGTCTTCTCCGCCAGCACCGGCTTGCCGCTGCGGGTCAGCTCGCGGTGGAGCAGCCGGTCCCACACGAGGTGCTCGATGTCGCTGTGGGTGTGGCCGAGCGCCTCCATGGCCTGCCGCACGGGCTCGGTGCCGAGCCCGACCGTGAGCCGCCTGAAGTGCGTCTCGATGGGCGAATGCACCTGGGAGTGGCTGTTCAGCATGACCCGCAGGAGCGTGGAGCCCGACCGTACGGACGACAGCAGGAAGACCGGCTCGCGCAGCAGCCGGTCGTGCGCGGGATCGGCGGGCGGCCGCACCTCGTCGCCGGGCAGCCGCTGGAGCACCAGCGGCGGCGGTGGCGGGGGTTTCGGCGGCTGCTTCCGCGGCCGCCGCGTCAACGTGTATCCCGTCAGGCCCTCCAGCGTGGTGTTGGCCCGGTACCTCCAGCTCATGGCCCACCAAGGTAGAGACAGCCCGTGAACCCCAGGTGAATCCGGGCTGTGAACCTCACGCGCGCTTGTGGACGACCCGGTCGTGCACGACCGCGTACGTGTTGCGCAGCGCCGCCATCGACTCGTCGTAGGAGGCCTGCGCGACCCCGGTGAACAGGCAGTCCACCACCATGAGCTGGGCGATGCGGCTGCCCAGCGCGCCCGAGCGGAACTTCGTCTCCCGCGCGGCCGTCGTGAGCGTCACGTCGGCGGCCCTGGCCAGCGGCGAGTCGCGGAAGTTCGTGATGGCCACGGTGGAGGCGCCCGACTTGCGGGCGATCGACAGGAACTCGACCGTGTCCACGGTGGCGCCCGTGTGGGACACGGCGACCGCCACGCAGCCGGAGTCGAGCGTGGCCGCCGACGTCCAGGCCGAGTGGGAGTCGTGCCAGTTGATCGCCGTACGGCCGATGCGCGACAGCTTCTGCTGCAGGTCGAGCCCCACGAGGGAGCTCGCGCCCACGCCGAAGCTGTCGATACGCCGGGCCGCCAGCAGCAGCGACACGGCGGTGGCCAGCGCCTCCATGTCCAGCGAACGGGCCGTGTCGGCGATGGACAGCGTCTCGTTCATGGCCACCTTGGAGACGATGCCCTCCAGGCTGTCGTACCGGTCGATGTCGCCGGAGACCTCCGGCAGGCTCGACGTGGTCAGCTCCTCGCGCGCCACCGCCCTGGCCAGGTCGATCCTGAGGTCCTTGTAGTGGGCGTAGCCCATGCGCTGGTAGAAGCGCACCACCGAGGTCGTCGAGGTCGCGCAGCGGGCGGCCAGCTCGGCGATGGACAGGTTGGCCGCCCGGGCGGGATCGCCGACGAACTCCTCCGCGATCCGCCGCTCCGACGGCCGCAGCGCGGGCATGGCGGCCCGGATGCGGATCAGCACGGTCCCGTCGTCCTCGGCCATCCCCATCCATCCCCGCAACGGAAAGAAAAGTACCCCAGTGGTAGGGTCTGCGTAATTTTATGACCGACTCCCCCCAGGAGACCACATGCCCCGTGGCGCCATCCCCGCGGTAGGCATCGCCGCTGCGCTGTCCATCGCCCTCACCAGCTGCTCGTCGTCCTCGTCCCCATCCTCCGGGTCCGCCCCGGGCACCGGCGGCGCGGCCTCCGGCAAGACCCTCGTGGTCGGCGTGACCTCCGACCCGGACACGCTCTTCCCCTGGAAGGCCACCCAGTTCCAGGCCGTCAACGTGCTGCAGAACCTGTACGGGACGCTCACGGAGTTCGACAAGGACCTGAACGTGGTGCCCGGCCTGGCCGAGTCGTGGCAGACCTCGGACGACGGCAAGAAGCTCACGCTCAAGCTGAGACAGGGCGTGACGTTCGCCGACGGCAGCGCGTTCGACTCCCAGGACGCGAAGTCGTCGCTGGAGAAGATCATGGACGAGAAGACGGCGGCCGTGGCCAGGGCGTCGCTGTCGTCGGTGAAGTCGGTCGAGGCGCCCGACGCGGGCACCGTGGTGCTGGAGCTGACCGGGCCCGACGCCGCGCTGCCGGCCAACCTGGCCACGGTCAACATGGCGATGCTCTCCTCCGACGACACCGAGGAGAAGCTCAACACCACGCCGAACGGCACCGGGCCGTTCAAGCTGGGCAAGCGCGTGGCGAGCCAGTCGATCACGCTGGCCAGGAACGACGCGTACTGGGGCGGCGAGAAGCCGAAGGTGGCCGCGGTCGAGTTCCGGGTGATCCCCGACGAGTCGTCCATCGTCTCGGCCATGCAGTCGGGCAACGTGCAGCTCGCGGTCTTCAACGACCCGCTCGTCGCGCAGACGGCGCAGGGCGGCGGCACGCTCACGGTGACCAAGACGCCGCAGCTCAACTACCACGTGCTCCAGCTCAACGCGCAGCACGGCGACCTCAAGGACGTCAACGTGCGCCTGGCGATCCAGTGCGCCATCGACCGCAAGCAGGTGCTCGACACCGCCGCGCTCGGCGAGGGCGAGGTGACCGGGCCGATCACCGCGCCCGCGTTCAAATCGGACCCGAACAAGCGCCCCTGCCCGGCCCGCGACCTGGCCAAGGCCGCCGAGTATCTCGGCAAGGCAGGCAAGTCCGGCGGGGTGACCGTCAAGACCATCGTCTCCCAGGGCGAGTACGCGACCTCGGTCAACGAGGCCCAGAACCTCAAGGCCCAGCTCGCCGAGGCCAAGATCAACCTGGAGCTGGAGGTGCTGGAGTCGGGCGCGTTCGTGGACCGCTGGGTGGCCGCCGACTTCGACGCGGCCGTGGCGCTCAACGGCGGCCGCCCCGACCCGGACGGCTCCTACGGCCGCTACTTCACCAGCAAGGGCAACCTGAACAAGGTCGCCGGCTACAGCTCGCCCGAGCTGGACAAGCTGTTCGCCGAGGGCAAGGCGACGACCGACCAGGCCGCCCGCAAGGCGATCTACGAGCAGGTCTCGGCGAAGCTGGAGGAGAACGCCCCCTGGATCTGGCTGTTCTCCGGCTACACCTACACCGCCACGACCTCCGGCGTGCAGGGCTTCGTGCCGATGGCCAGCGGCTCGCTGCAGTACCTGCGGACCACCTCCGTCAGCTGATGAGACGCATGCGCAACCGCGTCATCAGCACGGTGGGGACCCTGTTCGGGGTGGCCGTGCTGGTGTTCGTCATGCTGCGGGCGATCCCCGGCGACCGGATCACGGCGGGGCTCGGCACCGAGGCCGCCGCGCTCACGCCCGCCCAGCGGCAGGCACTGGAGCAGTACTACGGGCTCGACCAGCCGCTGATCACGCAGTTCTTCTCATGGCTGGGCAACATGTTCACGGGGAACTTCGGCTACTCGGCCCGCCAGCAGCAGAGCGTGCTCGACCTGACCCTGCACTCGCTGCCGGTGACGTTCGAGCTGGCGGTGCTCTCGATCCTGCTGGCGCTGCTGATCGGGGTGCCGCTGGGCATGCTGGCGGCCTCCAGGGCCAACTCCCCCAGGGACACCCTCGGCCAGCTGGTGAGCCTGGCCGGGCTGTCGGTCCCGGCGTTCCTGCTGGCCACGACGCTGCTGTCGATCTTCGCGGCGTCGTTCGGGTTCAACCCCAACGGGCAGGGCTTCGCCATGCTCTTCGACGACCCGCTGCTCAACCTGCAGCAGATGCTGCTGCCGGCGCTGGTGCTCGGCTTCGGCATCGCGGCGCCGATCCTGCGCACCACCCGCACGGCGGTGCTGGAGGTGCGCTCGGACGACTTCGTCCGCACCGCCCGCGCCAAGGGCGTGCCGGAGCGGCGGCTGCAAGTGAAGCACGTGCTCGGCAACGCGCTCGTGCCGATCGTGACCATGACCGGGCTGCAGTTCGGCTACCTGCTCGGCGGCGCGGTCGTGGTGGAGCAGATCTTCTCGGTGCCGGGCGTCGGCCGGCAGGTGCTGCTGGGCATCCAGCAGAAGGAGTACGCGGTCGTGCAGAGCACGGTGCTGGTGATCGCGCTGGCGTTCGTGCTGGTCAACCTGCTGACGGACGTGCTCTACCGGGTCATCGACCCGAGGGTGAGGGCCTCGTGAGGAGGAGTCCCGCCCTGGTGGCGGGGTCGGTGATCCTGGTGCTGCTGGCGGTCGTGGCGGCGCTGTCGTTCGCCGGGCTGCTGCCGTACGACCCGGTCGCGCAGCACCCGCCCTCCCGGTTCGGGGCGCCGTCGGGCGCGCACCTGTTCGGCACCGACCAGTTCGGCCGGGACGTGTTCTCCCGGGTGGCGGCCGGGGTCGGCAACTCGGCGCTCATCGCGGTCGTCGCCGTGGCGTTCGCGACCGTGGCGGGCACGCTGGGCGGGCTCGTGTCCGGCTTCTACCGCGGCGTCGCCGACGGCGCGATCGGCGGGGTCACGAACGTGCTGTTCGCCTTCCCGCCGCTGCTGCTGGCGCTGTCGCTGGCGTCGGTGCTGGACCGCAACTGGTTCACGATCGCCGTGGCCATCGCCATCGTGTACGTGCCCATCTTCGTCCGCGTCACCCGGGGCCCGGTGCTGTCGCTCAGGGAGATCGAGTACGTCAAGGCGGCCGTCTCGACCGGCATGAGCCGCTGGCAGATCATGCTCCGGCACGTCCTGCCGAACATCACCTCGATCGTCATCGTCCAGGTGGCCCTGTCGCTGTCGTGGGCGGTGCTGACCGAGGCGTCGCTGAGCTTCCTGGGCCTGGGCACGCCGCCGCCCGCGCCGTCACTGGGCTCGATGATCTTCGAGGCGCGCAGCCTGGTCTTCGTGGCGCCGTGGACGCTGATCGCGCCGGGCGCGCTCGTCGTGCTGCTGGTCGTGGGACTCAACCTGCTCGGCGACGGCCTGCGTGACACTCTCGACCCGCGAGGAAGACGATGAGAATTCTTGGCATGATCTCCGGCACGTCGCACGACGGCATCGACGTGGCCGTGGTGGACTTCGAGCTCGTCGGCGGCCTGCTGGAAGGCCGGGTGGGTCACACGGCGAGCACGCCGTACCCGGCGGAGCTGCGGGCCCGGCTGGTCGCGGCGCTGCCGCCGGCCGGGACGACGCTGGCCGAGGTGTGCGTGCTCGACACGCTCATCGGGCAGAGCTTCGCCGAGGCCGCGGTGTCGGCGATCGCGCTGGGCGGGCCCGTGGACCTGATCGTCTCGCACGGGCAGACGGTGTTCCACTGGGTGGAGGGCACGCACGCGCTCGGCACGCTGCAGATCGGCCAGCCCGCGTGGATCGCCGAGCGGACCGGCGTCCCGGTGCTGTCGGACGTGCGCATCCGGGACATCACGGCGGGCGGGCACGGGGCGCCGCTGGTGTCGGTGCTGGACGGGCTGCTGCTGCGGGCCCACGAGGGCGGGGCGGCGGCGCTCAACCTGGGCGGCATCGCGAACATGACCGTGGTGCGCGGCGGCGAGCTGTACGCCTACGACATCGGACCCGCGAACGCGCTGATCGACGCGGTGGTCACGAGCCGGGGGCTGGACGAGCGGGGCTTCGACGCGGACGGGCGGATCGCGGCCTCGGGCCGGGTGGACGAGCGGCTGCTGGAGGCGCTGCTGGACGAGCCGTACTACGCGCTGGCGGCTCCCAAGAGCACCGGCAAGGAGCTGTTCCACCTCGGGTACGTGGAGGCCGCCCTGGCCCGGGCGGGACGCGCGCCCGGGAACGCCGACCTGGTGGCGACGCTCACCGAGCTGACCGTCCGGACGGTGGCCCGGGACGTGCGGGCCGCCGGGGTGGGCGCGCTGGTCGTCTCGGGCGGCGGCTGCCGCAACCCCGTGATCATGGACGGGCTGCGGGCCGCGCTGCCCGGCGTGGGCGTGGCGCCGTCCGACGACTACGGGGCCCCGTCCGACGACAAGGAGGCCATCGCGTTCGCGCTGATCGGCTGGCTGACCGCGCACGGCCTGCCCGGCACGGCGCCGGGAGGGACGGGCGCCCGGGAGGCCCGCATCCTCGGCACGCTGACGCCCGGCGCGGGGCCGCTCGCGCTGCCGGCGCCGGTCGCCGAGCCGCCGCGCTCGCTGGTGCTGACGCGATGAGCCGGCCGGAGGGTGACGAGCTGGCGAGCGCCCCCGTGGGGCTGATCATGGCCGCCCGGACGCCGTGGTTCGACCTCACCGAATGCGCCGGTCACCGGACCGTGCGCCGGCAGGACGGCGAACTCGTCGGCGACGCGCCGATGACCCTGGACACCTGCCACGACCTCGCCTCGGTCACGAAGGTCGTGGCCACCACGACGGCGCTCATCCGGCTGGTGTCCGACCGGCTGGTGGACCTGGACGCGCCGCTGAGCGCGTACCTTTCGCGCTCGTACGAGGCGATCACCGTGCGGGACCTGCTCCTGCACCGCGGCGGGCTGTGGGAGTGGTGGCCGCTCTACATCAAGCCGGAGGCCCCGCCCCCGCGTTACCGTCCGGGCCGCGCCCGCCACTACTCCGACCTCGGCTTCGTCCTGCTCGGCCAGATCGTCGAGACCGTCACCGGTCTGAGCCTGGACCGGGCCGTGACCGAGCTGGTCACCGAGCCGCTCGGCCTCGGCTCGACCGGGTACGGCCGCCCGGCGGGCCCCGAGGTGGCCATGAGCGCCCTGGACGACCGGATCGAGATGGCCATGCTCGACACCGGCCGGCCCTACCCCGTGCCGTACCGCAGCTCGGACTTCGCGCGCTGGCGGCGCGGGCCGGTACTCGGCGAGGTCGCCGACGGCAACGCCCACCACGTCTTCGGCGGGGTCGCCGGGCACGCCGGGCTCTTCTCGACGGTGCCGGACCTGCTCGCCTACGGCCTGGCGATGTCCCGGTACGAGGAGCACGACCGGCTGTGGCGGCCCGAGGTGGTCAGGGAGTTCTTCACCCCCGGTCCCGACGCGGGGCAGGCCCTGGGCTTCCGCACGTACGAGCTGCCCCTGTGGGACGAGACCGTCACCGTGCTCGGCCACCCCGGCTACGTCGGCTGCGCGGTCGGCTTCGTGCCCGGCCGCGACATCGCCCTGGCCCTGGCGAGCAACCGCCTGCTCGTCGAGGGCGACCCCACCCCCACCGACACGCTCTGGGCCGGGCTGCTCCAGGCCACCACGCAACGATCGAGGACCGCATGACCCCCCTCCTGGAGATCCGTGACCTCTCGGTCGCCTTCCGCACCCGCCGGCAGGACGTCACCGTCGTCAAGGGCGTCTCGATGGAGATCCTGCCGGGCCAGACCGTCGCGGTGGTCGGCGAGTCGGGCTCCGGCAAGTCCACCACGGCCGCCGCCGTCAACCGGCTGCTGCCGGACAACGGCCGCATCACCGGCGGCCGGATCCTGTTCGACGGCCGCGACCTGACCGGGCTGTCCGGACGCGAGATGACCGCGATCCGCGGCGCGGGCATCGGCCTGGTCCCCCAGGACCCCATGTCGAACCTCAACCCGCTCATGCGCGTCGGCGACCAGGTCGCCGAGGCGCTCGAGGTCCACGGCGTGGCCACCGGCAAGGCGGCCCGGGCCCGCGTGCTCGAACTGCTGGACCTCGTCGGCATCCCCGACCCGGCCCGCAGGATCGGGCAGTACCCGCACGAGTTCTCCGGCGGCATGCGCCAGCGCGCGCTGATCGCCATGGGGCTGGCCTGCCGGCCGAAGCTGCTCATCGCCGACGAGCCCACCTCCGCGCTGGACGTGACCGTGCAGCGGCGCATCCTCGACCAGCTCGAACAGCTCACCGCCGAGATGGGCACGGCCGTCCTGCTCATCACGCACGACCTGGCGCTGGCGGCGGAGCGGGCCGACGTGGTGGCCGTCATGCACGACGGCCGGATCGTCGAGACCGGGCGGGCGGCGGAGATCCTCGCCGAGCCCGCGCACGAGTACACCAGGCGGCTGCTGAACGCCGTGCCGAGCCTGTCGTCGGTGCGCGTAGCCGAACCTCCCCAGGAGAGCGAGGACCTGGTGGTGGTCGAGGGCCTGCGCAAGGTGTTCCCCATCAGGGGCACGGGCGAGGAGCTGACCGCGGTGGACGGCGTCTCCTTCCGCATCCCGAAGGGCCGTACCGTGTCGATCGTGGGCGAGTCGGGCTCGGGCAAGTCGACCACCGCGAACCTGCTGCTCGGCCTCGACGACCTCACCTCCGGCAGCATCCGCTTCGACGGCACGGACCTGGCGGCGCTCGGCAGGCGGGAGCTGTTCGCCTTCCGGCGGCGGGTCCAGCCAGTGTTCCAGAACCCGTACGCCTCGCTCGACCCCCGCTACCCGGTCGGCAAGTCGATCGCCGAGCCGCTGCGGGTGCACCGCGTCGGCACCGCGGCCGAGCGCCGCAAAGCCGCCGCCGAGCTGCTGGAGAAGGTGTCGCTGCCCGCGTCCATGGCCGACCGGCTGCCTCACGAGCTGTCCGGCGGGCAGCGCCAGCGCGTGGCCATCGCCCGGGCGCTGGCGCTCTCGCCCGAGCTGGTCGTGCTGGACGAGGCCGTCTCGGCGCTCGACGTGCTGGTGCAGGCGCAGATCCTGGAGCTGCTCGCCGGGCTGCAGCGCGAGCTCGGGCTGAGCTACCTGTTCATCAGCCACGACCTGGCCGTCGTACGGATGATCTCGCACGAGGTGCACGTCATGCGGGACGGGCGGATCGTGGAGAGCGGCACCGCCGAGGACGTCTTCGACCGCCCGGCCGCGGACTACACCCGCGAGCTGCTCGCGGCGATCCCCGGCAACAGGTAGGTTGGAAATCCGGACTCTCTCGGAGGTGGGCATGCCAAGGGAATGCTCGATCGCCAACGCGCTGGCGGTGGTCGGCGAGCGGTGGAGCCTGCTGGCCATGCGGGAGGTCCTCCTGGGCGTGCGCCGCTTCGACCAGATCGCCCGCAACACCGGCGCCAGCCGCGACATCCTCACCGCCAGGCTGCGCAAGCTGGAGGAGGCCGGGCTGCTGGAGCGCGAGCTGTACGAGTCGCACCCGCCGCGCTACGAGTACGTGCTGACCGAGACGGGGCAGGCGCTGCACGCGGTGCTGCTGTCGCTCATGGACTGGGGCGACCGGCACGTCACGAAGGGCGAGCCGCCCACGGTGTGGCGGCACAGCTGCGGCAAGCCGCTGGAGCCGCTCATGGTGTGCGCGCACTGCCGCGAGCCCGTGCACCCAGAGGACATGTCCGTTATCCGCGTACACCAGCCGCAGTAGGCCCTTCACCCGGCACAGTGGAGGGGTGAAGATCCTCCTGGTTCAGCCCCCTCACTGGTCTCCCGACGGCCACGCCAACTTCGACGCGATCGAAGAGCTCGTCACCGCGCGTTCGGGAGACGTGCTGCTCCTGCCCGAGCTGGCGGGCGCCGGCCTGCCCCGCGCCGAGTACCTGGCCAGGGTGCGCGACCTGGCCAAGGGGACGGGCATGGCGGTCGTCGGCGGGTCGCACTACGACGGCCCGGTCAACCGGGGCGCCGTGTTCGACGCCGCGGGCGAGCTGCTGATGGAGTACGACAAGGTCCACCCTTACGACGTCGAACTGCGTTCGGGAGTGGTCCCCGGCCGCCCGAGCGCGGGCTTCGAGTTACACGGCCGCCGCCTGCACGTCCTGCTCTGCGCCGACCTGTGGTACTCGGCCAGCCTGGCCGGGCGCGACGGCCTGGACGCGGTGCTGGTGCCGGCCTTCTCGATCACCCGCTGGGAGGGGCCCGCCCCGGCGCGCGAGCTGTGGCAGCACATGACCGTGGCGCGGGCGTACGAGTTCATGACGTACGTGGCGGTCAGCGACTGGCACCACGAGACCACCTACCACGGGCATCCCTGCGCGGGGGTCGCCGGGTTCGCCAACCCCTGCCCGCGGACCCGCGCGGGCTTCTTCACCGGCACGGGCGACGACCCGGTCTCGGCCCACGACCTGGACTTCGACCGCCTGGACGCCTTCCGGCGCGACCGCGCGGACCGTGGCTTCCGCTAGGGGTTTCCGATAGGGGCTTCCGGTAGGGCTGTCCCTACCACGGAATGGGCCGCGCGCAGGTTCGATCCGGCCCGGCCGCCGCTCGTAGCGTCGTGTCCATGACTACCCTCCAGCGCAGACTCGCCATCGACACCCGCTACACGCTGCTCGGGCTCCCCCTCTCGCTGGCCTCCTTCGGCGTCACGGTCGTCGGGGTCTCGGCCGGTCTGGGCGGCGCCGTCGCCTTCGTCGGCCTGCCCGTGCTCGCCGCGACCGCCGCCGCCTCCAGGCACCTGGCCGACCTCGAACGCGTCGCGCTCCCCGGCGTGCTCGGCCACCCCGTCGCCCGCCCGCCGTACGCGTCGGTGCCCGAGGGCGCCGGCTGGTTCCGCCGCATGATGAACCCGCTGGCCGGCGGGCAGGCGGTGATGGATCTGCTGCACGGGATCATCGCGTTCCCGTTCGCGCTGGCCTCCTTCGTGCTCACCGCCACGTGGTGGCTCGGGGCCGTCGCCGGCCTCACCTTCCCCATCTACGGCTGGGCCCTGGCCAGGAGCCCGGTGGTCGGCTACGGGCTGCCGGAGTGGCTCGCGTTCTACGGCGACCCCACGGCGTTCGTGATCGTCAACACCGTGGCCGGTGCCCTGTTCGCCCTGACCCTGGTGCCGGTGGCCCGGATGGCCGCCCTGCTCAAGGCGGGCATCGCGCAGACCATGCTCACCCGGGCCGCCTACCCGGAGCCCGCCGTCGCCCAGGAGCGGGCCTGGACCGCCGGCCGGTGACCGGCCTCAGCCAGGTCCGGGTGAGGGCGTGAGGGCGTCGGCGACCTGGCGGGTGACGCGCCGGCCAATGAGGGCCAGGAGCTTGCGCGGGCGGCGGGGCATCAGGTGGGCCATGCCCAGGTTGCCGC
Source organism: Nonomuraea jabiensis (assembly GCF_014204795.1). Taxonomy (GTDB): domain Bacteria; phylum Actinomycetota; class Actinomycetes; order Streptosporangiales; family Streptosporangiaceae; genus Nonomuraea; species Nonomuraea jabiensis. Next base: position 11,666,890 of record NZ_JACHMB010000001.1, read on the forward strand.
GGCCGGGCACCACGTACCCGCGGTCGCGGTCGAACGCCCGCAGGGCCGTGGCGACGACCAGCTCGGGGGTGGCGAGCCTGGCGCCGATGGCCGCCTGCCTGCTGCCGATCCTGTCGAAGAACGGGGTCTCGACCGGCCCCGGCGCGACCGCCAGCACCTTCACGCCGGTGCCGCGCAGCTCGCTCCAGAGCGCGAGGCTGAAGTTGAGCACGAACGTCTTGGACGAGGCGTAGGTCGCGAAGTACGGGGCGACGTTGAAGCCGGCCGTGGAGCCCACGTTCACCACGCCGCCGGAGCCCCGGGCGAGCATGCCCGGCAGGAACGCGTGCGTCAGCCCCACCAGCGCGACGACGTTGACCATGAGCTCCTCGTGCTCGCGCTCGGGCGCGATGCGCGCGAAGTGCCCGGCCGTGCCGAAGCCGGCGTTGTTGACGAGCAGCTCGACGGCGATCCCGCGGGCGGCCACCTCGTCGGCGACCCGCGTGGCCGCGTCAGGGGCGGACAGGTCCTGGACCAGCACCTCGGCCCGCACCCCGTGGGCCTGGCGGAGCGTGGCGGCGAGGGTTTCGAGCGCGGGGCCGGACCTGGCGACCAGCACCAGGTCGTGCCCTCGTGCGGCCAGTTGGCGCGCGAACTCGGCGCCGATCCCGGAGGAGGCTCCGGTGACAAGTGCGTAAGTCATGAGTTGGAAAGTAGCAGGTTCTAATAGAACTGCGCCATTTAGTCGCAGTTTTTGCCTGTAGCGTCTCCTCCATGGGAAGACTGCGGGCCGACGCCGAGCGCAGCATGCGCGCGATCATGGCGGCGGCGGAAGACGTGCTCAGCGCCAATCCGGTGGCCACGATGGAGCAGGTCGCCGAGGCTGCGGGGGTGGCCAGGGCCACCGTCCACCGCAGGTTCGCCAGCCGGGAGGCGCTGATCGAAGCCATGGAGGTGGCCGCGTGGCGGGAGATCCAGGACGCCGTGCACGCCGCCCGCCCGCACACCGCGCCCGCCCAGGTGGCGCTCCATCAGGCCACGGCCAACATCCTGCAGATCAAGCCCGGCTGGCGGTTCACGCTGGCCCGGCCCGTGCCGCTCAGCATTGAGGCGCAGGGGTTGCAGGCCGAGGTGATGGAGCTGTGCGAGGCGGTGTTCGGGAAGCTGCTGGGCCCCGGCGCCGACATCGTCTGGGCCCGGCAGGTCTATCTCGCGCTGCTGGGGGAGGCCGCGCACGGCTCTCCCCCAGGCTCCGATCCCGACGCGCTGGCCACGAGGGTGATCGACACCCTCCTGCACGGCGTTCAGCGCACCGCGTAGGCGCGGATCACCTCCTGCGACAGGGTGTTGCCGTTGACGTCGGAGGCCTTCAGCCGCAGCGAGACGAAGCCGGACGGCGAGCGGCCGAGCGTCGTCTCGTAACTCCGCTCGCCCCTGTCCCGCAGGCGGGCCGGCTTCCAGGTGGCGCCGTCGTCGTAGGACACCTCCAGCGAGACGTCCTTGACCGCGCTCTGCCGCGCGCCCTCCTGGTGGTAGAGCGACAGGCCGAGCCGGTGCGAGCCGGCCTGGTTCTTCAGGTCCACGGGCGCGTCGAACGAGGCCAGCAGCAGCGGGACCACCGTCGTCTCCGTGGTGTGCTCCGAGCCGAACGTCCACACCGCCCTCGTGCGGGTGGACAGCTTCGCCCACTCGGCCTCGTTGGCGAGGTCGTACTCGATCCGGTACGTGGCCTGCTCGGGCGGCAGCACGCCCGACCCCGCGGGCAGGTAGTTCGTCTGCAGCAGCAGCCTGTCGCCCTGGTAGAGCCGGAAGTCGCTCTTCAGGCCGTGCTCGAACATGCTGGTGTACCCGTCGCCGTAGTTGCGGTCGGCGTCCACGAAGCCCTGCATCGAGATGCGCAGCCGGTCGCCGTCCCGGCGCAGCGGGTTGCGCGGGTTGATGCCGGGCATCAGCGGCTGCTTGAACAGCGTCCGGCTGACCCGCTCCCCCACCTCATAGGGGCGGAACTCCAGCGACGACATCAGGATGCGCGGCGTGTCCGGGTGCGGCCACATGTTGTTGTAGGCGCGCTCCGGGCTGCCCGCCGACGAGCTCCACTTCAGCTCGGGGTCGGGGGTGACGTAGTCGGTGCGCGTGCGCGGCGTCTTGGCCAGCGGCAGGTTCGTGGAGATGGAGGAGGTGTCCCACGGCTCGAAGACGAACCTGGCCTCGTTCATCGTCACGTCGTCGGCCAGCTGGCTGTGGTAGCCGGTCTCGATCCTGGCCAGCGACCTCGACCTGACCACGTACGTGAGCGAGTCGCGCACCCGGCCCTTCTCGCGCAGGTAGAGGTCGTAGACGTACGGGCTGGCGACGATGCCCTTGGCCAGGATCGGCACGGGCAGGCGGCGCAGCCGCGCGACCAGCTTCAGCCCCTCCTCGTGCGTCAGCCGCACGGTCGGCACGGCGAGCTTGACCCTGTTGCCGCCGGTGGTGACGTCGGCGCCCGGCTGGTCACTGTAGACGGCGACCATCTTCGCCCCGGCCGCCGCGGCGGCGTTGGACTGGGTGGAGACGGGCACGCCGTCCGTGCGGCGGATGACGGCGAGCTTGCCGCGCAGGTCGCGGGCCTTGATCTCCTCGGCGCTGCCCCGCCCCGCGTCCACGGCCATGAGCAGCCGGGTGCCGTCCAGGCGCGGGTACTCGGTGGAGAAGTCGCTGAACTGGACCGGGTCGACGTACTGCGGCTCGAGGTCCAGGCCCGGCGTGGACAGCTCGATCTCGGGGGCCGCCAGCCGCCAGCGGGTGGCGACGGTGAAGGTGCCCTTGGTGACCTTCCTGGTGGGCTGGACGAACAGCCGCTCCTCGATCTGCCCGCCGGGCGAGATCGTGGTGCCGCCGCGCAGCGCGGTGCCCTGCTCGCCGGCGCGGTACCACATGAGGGCCCCGGCGGCGCCGGTGTTCCGCTTGGTCCGGTGGTCGGGCGTCTCGATCTTCACCTCGACCGCCTTGCGGGCGTCCAGCACGACCTCGGTGTTCTCCGTGATCTTCATTTCCGGGTCGCCGAGCAGGCTCTCGTTGAGCGGCTTGCCGCCGGCGGTGCTGTCCTGCGTGGCGGGCATGGTGAAGATGTGGCCGAGCACGGAGTAGGTGCCGGGCTTGACCAGCAGGCAGGTGCCGGTGCCGTACTTCTGGTCGGTGCAGGGCTGGGCGGGGTCGCCGGGGAGCAGGCGGCCGACCAGGGTGCCCTCGTCCAGGTTGAGGACGGTGAAACCGCCGCGGCCGGGGCGGCCGTCGCGGGCGATGCCGCGTACGCGCAGCTCGACGCGCTTGTCGTCGACGCTCGCGGTCAGCAGCGTGCGGACCGGGGCGCCGCCCGCGACGGCGGCCGTCAGCTCCTGGCGCACCAGCCCGCTCTTGGCCGCCCTGGCGGTGACCGTCACCTCGGCCTTGCCGCCGGCGGGCACGGTGAGCTCGGGCGGCTCTACGGTGAACGCGTCGCCGGCCGACAGGTCCAGCTCGGCGGGCGCCGGGCCGAGGTTGTGGTATCCCACGGTGAGGCTCTTCCGCTCGCCGGTGGTGAGCTTGCCGAAGCTCGCCGAGCCCGTCGAGGCCACGACCGAGCCCTTGAGCGCGGCGGCCACGTCGATGCGGCCCGCGCCCTGCTCGTCCACGGTGAGGTCCTGGCCGGGCCTGGCGGTGGCCATGAGCAGCGACTTCAGCTCGTTGCCGGCGATCCCCGGGCGGGCCTGGCGCAGCAGCGCCGCCGCGCCCGCGACGTGCGGGGTCGCCATCGAGGTGCCGGACAGCGTGAGGCTGCCGCCGCCCGCCTTGGCGGCGGTGATGTCCACGCCGGGGGCGGTGACGTCGGGCTTGACCGACAGGTCGGCCGTGATCGGGCCCCTGCTGGAGAACGGCGCCAGCGCGTCCCGCTTGTCCACCGCGCCGACGGTCAGCGCCTCGGGGGCGTCGCCCGGGGTGCCCACGCACCCGTCGCAGCCGTCGTTGCCGGCGGCCACCACGAACAGCGTGCCGTACTGCTTGCTGAGCCGCGTCACCGCGGCGGTGAGCGGGCCGCCCGGCTCGCGGTCGCCCAGGCTCATGTTGACGACCTCGGCGTGCTTCTCGCCGGCCGCCCACTCCATGCCGTCGATGATCCACGACAGCTGGCCGTAGCCGTCGGCGTCGAGCACGCGGCCGTTGAGCAGCCGCGCGCCGGGCGCCACGCCCTTGCCGACGCCGCCCGCGCCCGTGCCCGCGATGGTGCTGGCGACGTGGGTGCCGTGCCCGTGGGGGTCGCCGGTGACGCTCTGGCCGGTGAAGTCGCGCTGGTCCGCGACCTTGCCCGCGAGGTCGGCGTGCGCGGCGTCGACGCCGGTGTCGAGGACGGCCACGGTCGTGCCGGTGCCGTCGTACCCGGCCGCCCACGCCTCGGGGGCGCCGATCTGCGGCACGCTCTGCTCCAGGTCCGGCTTCACCTTGCGGTCGAGCCAGATCTTCCGCACGCTCGCCAGCGGGCCCGCCGCCCTGAGGCCCGGGGTGGCCAGCCTGGCCAGCTCGGCCCCGAACGCCGCGGCGTCCCGGGTGGCCACCGACACGCCCGCGCCGCCGATGCTCTCCAGCGTGCGGGCCTGCTTGACGGCGGGGATGGCGGCCTTGCGCGGCACCGTGGCGTTGCCCTCGTAGGTGAGGATGAGCGGGATGTCGCCTCCCGCGTAGCCCTGCTCGGCCAGCTCGGTCACGTTGAACAGCGCGCTGTCGAGCCGGTCGGGGACCAGGGCGGCGACGTCGTCGGGGACGACCGTCATGCCGGTGTCCGTCTCCAGCACCTGGAACGTCGGCACGGAACCGTCCGCCCGCGGCGCGGGGGTGACCGTGACCGCGCGGTGCTCGCCGTCCACGGCTCGCACCCGCACCTGGTCACCGGTGATCAGCGTGATCTCGCCGGGTGGGGCGCTCGTGAACGCCATCGGCGTGCCGGCCGCTTCGGTGCCGGCGTGCGCGCCGGGTGCCGAGAATAACGATGCGACCATGACCATGGAGACGGCCGCAACCCGCCCTCGCCCCATGGACGACCTCCAGAGAATCGGTAAGCACGAATACCGAATTACTAGTCATCCGGATGGGCGTTGTCTATGAGGCTGGTGTGGCCAGATCCCGACTTGTCAGGAATCCGCCACCTGGCTGGAGTGCGCCACCCGCCCGCCTTCATTGCCGGGCGCGATCACGTTGTTTAACGTTCTAAAGGCCGATCTGTCGCCTTTCCGTGGGGAGCCGCCTGACATGCATGATGACCGCAACCTGGTCGAGGCCCGCCTGCAGCGGGTGCTGGACGAGCGCATCCGCCCGGCCGTGTACCCCGAGTCCGTCCCGCTGGAGGTGGCGGTCTGGCACGCCCCGGGCGAGCCCGTACCGGTCGCGGAGGGGCTGGCGGCGACGCCCGAGCCCATCGCGCCCGGCGCCGCGTGGGGCGCTCCGTGGGGCACGAGCTGGTTCACGGTCACCGGCACGGTGCCCGCCGCGTGGGCGGGCAGGACCGTGGAGGCCATCCTGGACCTGGGCTTCAACGAGAACATGCCGGGCTTCCAGTGCGAGGGCCTGGTCTACCGCCCCGACGGCTCCCCGGTGAAGGGCCTCAACCCCCGCAACCAGTGGGTACGCATCGGCTCCCCCGTCGAGGGCGGCGAGCGGGTACGCCTGCACGTCGAGGCCGCCTCCAACCCCGTCATCCTCGGCAACCCGCCCTTCCAGCCGACGCACCTGGGCGACAAGGAGACCGCCGGCGGCGACCCGCTCTACCGGCTGGCCCGCATGGACCTGGCCGTCTTCGACGAGAGCGTGTGGCAGCTCGTGATGGACCTGGAGGTGCTGGGCGAGCTGATGCTGGAGCTGCCCGCCGACGGCACCCGCCGCTGGGAGCTGCTGCGGGCCCTGGAGCGGGCGCTGGACGCCGTCGATCTCCAGGACGTCAACGGCACGGCGGCCGCCGCCCGGGCCGAGCTGACCGGCGTGCTGTCGTCCCCGGCGGTGCCCTCGGCGCACCGGATCAGCGCCGTCGGCCACGCGCACATCGACTCGGCCTGGCTGTGGCCGCTGCGCGAGACCGTGCGCAAGGTGGCCCGCACCGCCTCGAACATGACCGCCCTGCTGGAGGACGAGCCGGACTTCGTGTTCGCGATGTCGCAGGCGCAGCAGTGGGCGTGGATCAAGGAGCACCGCCCCGAGGTGTGGGCGAAGGTGACCAAGGCGGTGGCCGCGGGCCGGTTCGTCCCGGCGGGCGGCATGTGGGTGGAGTCCGACACGAACATGCCCGGCTCCGAGGCGATGGCCCGGCAGTTCGTCCACGGCAAGCGGTTCTTCATCGACGAGTTCGGCATCGACAACGAGGAGGTGTGGCTGCCGGACACGTTCGGGTTCGCGGCGGGGCTGCCGCAGATCATCAAGGCGGCCGGGTCGAAGCGACTGCTCACGCAGAAGATCTCGTGGAGCCGGACGAACACGTTCCCGCACCACACGTTCCTGTGGGAGGGCATCGACGGGACGCGGATCTTCACGCACTTCCCGCCGGTGGACACCTACAACTGCTCGATGAGCGGCCACCAGCTGGCGCACGCGGCCCGCAACTTCAAGGACAAGGGCGTCGCGCGGCACTCGCTCGCGCCCACGGGCTGGGGCGACGGGGGCGGCGGCACGACGCGCGAGATGGTCGCCAAGGCGGCCAGGCTGCGCGACCTGGAGGGCTCGCCCGCCGTCACGTGGGAGCCGCCCGCCGACTTCTTCGCCAAGGCCGAGGCCGAATATCCCAACCCGCCGGTCTGGGTGGGCGAGCTCTACCTGGAGCTGCACCGCGCCACGCTCACCAGCCAGGCCAAGACCAAGCAGGGCAACCGGCGCAGCGAGTCCCTGCTGCGGGAGGCCGAGCTGTGGGCGGCCACCGCGGCCGTGCGCGCCGGGGCCCCGTACCCGTACGAGCGGCTCGACCGGATCTGGAAGACGGTGCTGCTGCACCAGTTCCACGACATCCTGCCGGGCTCGTCGATCGCGTGGGTGCACCGGGAGGCGCGCAGGACGTACGAGGCGGTGGCCGCGGAGCTGACCGAGATCATCGACACCGCGCAGCGCGCCCTGGCCGGCGACGGCGACCGCAGGGTGGTCTTCAACGGCGCCCCGCACACCCGCCACGGCGTGCCCGCGGGCGGCGCCCGGGCCGTCTCCGGCGCGCGGTGGACGGAGACGCGCGAGCGCGACGGCGGCGGTTTCGTCCTGCAGAACGACCTGCTCAGGGTGGAGATCGACCCCCGCGGCCTGGTCGTGTCCGCCTACGATCTGACGGCGGGCCGCGAGAGCGTCCCGCCCGGCCAGGCGGCGAACCTCCTCCAGCTCCACCCCGACTTCCCCAACATGTGGGACGCCTGGGACGTGGACGAGTTCTACCGCAACACGGTCACCGACCTCGTGGACGCCGACGAGGTGAGCCTCGACGGCGACGGGGTGCGCGTCCGGCGCTCGTTCGGGTCCTCCACGGTGACGCAGGTGCTCACGCTGGCCGGCGGCCGGCTCGACATCCTCACCGAGGTCGACTGGCACGAGACGGAGAAGTTCCTCAAGCTGGCGTTCCCGCTGGACGTGCGCGCCGACCGGTACGCCTCCGAGAGCCAGTACGGCCACACCTACCGCGCCACGCACACCAACACGAGCTGGGAGGCGGCCAAGTTCGAGGCGTGCAACCACCGCTTCGTGCACGTGGAGGAGCCGGGCTGGGGCGTCGCGCTGGTCAACGACTCGACGTACGGCCACGACGTCACCCGGGCCGTCCGGCCGGACTCGGGCACGACCACCACCGTGCGCGTCTCGCTGCTGCGGGCCCCGCGCTTCCCCGACCCGGAGACCGACCAGGGCGTGCACCGCTTCCGGCACGCGCTCGTGCCGGGCGCGACGATCGGCGACGCGGTGCGCGAGGGCCATTTCATCAACCTGCCCGAGCGCCTGGTGACCGGCGCGGCGGCGGAGGTGGAGCCGCTGGTCACGGTGGACGACGACGCCGTCGTGGTGACCGCCGTCAAGCTGGCCGACGACGGGAGCGGCGACGTGATCGTACGCTTCCACGAGTCGCGGGGCGGCCGCGCCCGCGCCACGCTGACGCCGGGCTTCCCCGTCGCCGAGGTCGTCGCGACCGACCTGCTGGAGCGCCCCACGGGCGCGCCGGGGCAGGGGCTGTCGGTGTCGCTGCGCCCGTTCGAGCTGGTCACGCTCCGGCTGAAGCGGGCCTAGTCGCTGAGGAGGGTGCCCAGGCGGGGCGCGTACGTGGCGTGGAAGACCAGTGAGGCCGCGCCGATCGCGGCGGCGTCGGCCGCGATCGGCGAGGTCTCCACGCGGACGGCGTGCAGCCGCCTGGCCAGCGGCCTGGTCGACACGGCCCGCGCGATGGCCGCGCGGTAGAGCTCCCCCACCTCCCCGAGCGCGGGCCCGCCGAGCACCAGCAGGTCGATGTCCAGCATGTTCACGACGCTCACGGCGGCGTCGGCCAGCCGCGCCGCCACGCGTTCGATCACCTGCCGCGCCCGGGGCTCCCCCTCGGCGGCGGCCGCGCAGACCGCCTTGTGGGAGGCGCGCCCGCCCATGGCGGCCTCGATGGCGCTCGGGCAGCAGACCGCCTCCACGCAGCCCCGGTTGCCGCAGTAGCACTCGGGCCCGTCGGGCTCGACCGTCATGTGCCCGAACTCGGCCGCGTTCAGCGACCGCCCCCGATACACCTGGTTATCCAGAAATATCCCGCCACCGATGCCTGTGCCCAGGTACAGGTAGGCGAAGCTCGGCGTGGTCCGCGCGATCCCGGCCCACCGCTCCCCGATCGCCGCGGCGGTGGCGTCGTTGTCCACGGTCACCGGGAACCGCGTGTGCTCGTGCAGCAGCGCCTTGATCGGCACCCGGTCCCATTCGGGCAGCCTGGGCGGCGAGACCATCACCCCGTCCCCGTCCAGCGGCCCCGGGCAGGCCAGCCCCACCCCGAGCACCTTGCCGTCCGCCACCCCCGCCTCCCGCAGGATCCGCCGCGCGGCCCTGGCCATCTGCCGGATCACCGCCTCGGGCTCCAGGCCGGGCCGTACGGGCAGGCGCAGCCGCTCGACCGGCCGCCCGGCCAGATCGGCCAGCACGCACGAGATCTCCCCCGGGTCGAAGTGCACCCCGATCGCGTAGCCGGCGGCCGGGTCCACGCGCAGGATCGTGCGCGGCTTGCCCCCGCTCGACGGCACGGACCCGTCCTCGACGACGAGCCCCTCCTCCAGCAGCCTGCGCACGATCACGGACACGGTCTGCGCCGTCAGCCGGGTGCGGTCGGCGATCTGCACCCGGCTGATGCCGTCGGACGCCTGGATCGCCTCCAGGACCACGGCCCGGTTGTAGCTCCCCACCTTGGGCAGGTTCGTGCCCAGTCGCATGTGAGCCATGTCACCACAGAGTGTTGACTTAGTAAATCAAAAAGATTTACGTTCTCCGCAAACCCAAGGAAACACGGGGAGCGCGTGATGAAACGTACGCTGGCCGGTTCTCTTCTCCTCCTCCTGACAGCCGTCGCCGGATGCGGCGGCGGCACCCCGCAGAACGCCTCAGGCGCCAAGGAACTCGAGGTCCTCTACAAGGTCGAGACGACGTGGCCGTACCTGGAGAAGATGCTGGGCGCCGCCAAGAAGCAGTACGAGTCCACCCACCCGGGCGTCACGATCAAGCTCACGGCCGTCCAGGGCAACAACGAGGCGTACTACACGAAGCTGGCGCTGCTCAACCGCTCCCCCGACTCGGCCCCGGACCTCTACTACCACGACACGTTCCAGGTCAACGCGGATGTCGCGGCCGGCAAGCTGGCCCCGCTCGACGACTACCTGGCCAAGTGGCCCGACTGGAGCGCCCAGTTCCCCGACTCGGTCAAGCAGGCCGCCAAGGGCGGCGACGGCAAGATCTACGGCGTGCCGATCAGCACGGACACGCGCGGCCTCTGGTACCACAAGGACGTCTTCGCCAAGGCCGGCCTGCCGGTCCCGTGGGAGCCGAAGACCTGGAACGACGTGCTGACGGCGGCCCGCACGATCAAGCAGAAGCTGCCCGGCGTCGTCCCGTTCAGCATGTACGCCACCAAGATCCACGGCGAGGCGTCGACCATGCAGGGCTTCGAGATGCTCCTGTACGGCACGCCGGGCGGCACCCTCTACGACGACGCCCAGAAGAAGTGGGTGGCCGGCGGCAAGAACTTCACCGACGCCCTGACCTTCGTCAACACCATCTTCCGGGAGGAACTGGGCCCGAAGCAGGCCGACGCCCACAACGCCAAGCTCGGCGACAAGGTGACCATGGAGTGGTTCCCCGCCGCCAAGCTCGGCATCTCCCTCGACGGGGCCTGGGCGAGCTCGGCCTGGCGGCCCACCGGCACCAAGCCGTGGCCCGAGTGGACGCAGAAGATCGGGTGGACGCCCATGCCGACGCAGAACGGCGAGGCGCCAGGCGCGGTCAGCATGTCGGGCGGCTGGGTCATGGCGATGAGCGCGTACACCAAGCACAAGCAGGAGGCGTTCGACTTCATCACGACGGCCACGAACAAGGAGAACTCGATGGCGTACTCGGTCGGCACGGGTGACCTGGCCGCCCGCAAGGACGTGGCCGCCGACCCGAAGTACAGCGCCGACAACCCGAGCGTCAAGTTCTGGACCGACCTGGCCTCCGTCACCCACTACCGGCCCGCGTACGAGGTGTACCCGAAGGTGTCCACCCAGGTCCAGGAGGCCATGGAGGCGGTCGTGACCGGCTCGCGGACCCCCGAGGAGGCCACCGCGGACTACGCCAAGGCCCTCCCGGCCGCGGTCGGCGGGCCCGACAAGGTCATGTCGCGATGACGATCGTCACCGCCCCGCCCCCGCCCGTGACGAGCCGCCCGGTACACGGCTCGTCACGGCGGGGCGCCATGCGCTGGCTCCTGCCGCTGGGCCCCGCTCTGGTCCTGCTCGCGCTCTTCCTGGCGGGGCCGATCCTGTGGAGCGTCTACATAGCCTTCACCAACGAGACGCTGACGGGCGCGGCCTCGGTTCACTCGCGGTTCGTCGGCCTGGCCAACTTCGTCAAGCTCTTCGGCGACCCGAACTTCCTGAACTCGTTCCTCCTGACGTTCGTCTTCGTCATCGGCTCGGCGGTCATCGGCCAGAACACCCTCGGCCTGATCATCGCCCTCCTCCAGCGCGGCCGCGGCCGGGTGACCCGCAGCGTCGTCAACGGCGTGGTGATCGCCGCCTGGGTGGTGCCGGAGGTCGTGGCCGCGGCCTGCTGGTTCTCGTTCCTGGCCGAGGAGGGCACGCTCAACAGGGTGCTGGGGATCTCCCAGGAGTGGCTCTACACGGCTCCCATGCTGGCGGTGATCCTGGCGAACATCTGGCGCGGCACGGCCTTCTCCATGCTCGTCTACTCGGCCGCGCTCTCGGAGGTGCCCGCCGACCTGGTGGAGGCCGCCGCCGTGGACGGCGCGGGACCCGGCCGCCGGCTCCTGCACATCACGCTGCCGCTGATCCGCCGCTCCATCATGGCCAACCTCATGCTGATCACGCTGCAGACCCTGGCCAGCTTCGGCCTCATCTACGCCCTGACGGGCGGCGGCCCGGGCACGGCCAGCCAGACGACGCCGCTGTACATGTACGAGCAGGCGTTCCGCTATTTCGAGATCGGCTACGGCTCGGCGATCGCGCTGGTCATGCTGGTGATGGGCGCGCTGTTCTCGCTGGTCTACCTGCGCCTGATCAAGGTGGAGGACGCATGACGAGGCTCGCCGCCCGCGCCGCCGCCCTGCTCTCCCTGGCGCTGATCACCCTGGCCTTCCTGGGCCCGTTCCTCTGGGTCCTGCTCGCCTCCGTCCAGCCCGAGGCGAGCCTGGCCGCCAAGCCGACGCCCTCCTTCTCCCTGGACAACTTCAAGGCCGTCCTGACCTGGGACACGATCATCCTGCCGCTGATCAACTCGATCGTCATCTCCGGCTCCACGGCGGTGCTGACGGTGCTGGTGGCGGGGCTGGCCGCCTACCCGCTGTCGCGCTACCAGCTCCGCTACCGCCGCCACTTCATGCTGAGCCTGCTGTTCACCACGGGCCTGCCGGTGACGGCGATCCTCGTGCCGGTCTACGCGATGTTCTTCCGCTTCAACCTGTACGGCTCCGTGCCGGCCATGGTGCTGTTCCTGACGGCGAGCTCGCTGCCGTTCTCGATCTGGATGATGAAGAACTTCATGGACGGCGTGCCGGTGAACCTGGAGGAGGCCGCCTGGGTGGACGGGGCCGGCTGGCTGCGCTCGCTGACGGCGGTGGTGGGCCCGCTGATGGCCCCCGGCATAGCCGTGGTGGCCATCTTCGTCTTCGTCGGCCAGTGGGGGAACTTCTTCGCCCCCTTCGTCCTGCTGGACACGCCGGAGAAGCAGCCGGCGGCGGTCACCATCTACACGTTCTTCTCCCAGTACGGGCAGGTGGCCTACGGCCAGCTGGCCGCCTTCTCGATCCTCTACACGGCGCCGGCGGTGGTCCTCTACGTGGCCGTCAACAAATATCTGGCCAGTTCCTTCAGCTTCGCCGGCTCGGTGAAGGGCTGACGGCGGCGGGCCGCGAGGCTTCACCAAGGCATCGCGTGGGGAAGGTCGACGCTTGACCTGCCCCACGTTAGCCTTACCTCTGTTCGCATGTACTCCACTACATGCGGCGGCCGTTTAGTCGATCATGGCTGTGGTAGCGCCGATCGCTATGACAACGGCGGCAAGTATCACGAGAAACCGTACGGTCCGGGGTGTTGACTTGATCGCATCCCGGACTATGCGTCCGAGCTCTTGCACGATCGTGGTCCCAAAGCCCGATGGATCGCACATCGCCGGTTTCACCTCCTCCCAAATCGGGCCCCTGACCTGCACCGTCCCTCCTTTCTCAATCTTGGTTCCACGGTGCATGAGGGTCTCCCAATCTGCAAGTAGGCTTCACGTGGGTCTCCGGTTGCGAAAGTAAATTTCAGTCCACACGCGCGCCACGACCTGCCGATCAGAGCACCGGCAGGTCGTGAAGGCCCAGGAGATCCGGGCTTATGCGCAGGTGTAGCCGGAGGGCGTCTGGGTGTTGCCGCTCGGCCGGCTGACCTGGTAACCGAAGGTGGTGCTGGCGTTCGGGGCCAGGTTGCCGTTGTAGGCGAGGTTCTTGGCGGTGACGGTCTGCCCGCTGACGGTGAGGGTGGCGTTCCACGAGCCGGTCAGCGTGTGCCCGGCGGGCAGGGTGAAGGTGACGGTCCAGCCGGTGATGGCGGAGGTCCCGGTGTTGGTGACGGTCACGGGCTGGACGACGTACCCGGTGGCCCACTGGGTCTGCACGGTCCCGGCGGCCGTGCAGCCACCGCCGCCGGGGCCGGCCGTGGTGGTGAAGGTGCCCAGGGCGGAGTTCGCCGAGACGTTCCCGGCTCCGTCACGGGCCCGGACGTACACCTGGTACTGGGTCGAGGGGCTGAGCCCGGTGAGCGAGATCGAGTTGGCGGTGGACTGGCCGAGGAGCTGGTCGGTCGCGCCCTGCTCGCGGTAGACGTCGTACCCGGCGAGCCCGCTCCCGCCGCTGTCGGTCGAGGCGGTCCAGGTGAGGGAGGCCGAGTTCGAGGTGACGTTGCCCGCCGAGGGCGTGCCGGGCGTGGTCGGCGGGGTCGGGTCGGTGGTCGTGCCGCCGGCCAGCGCGTCGTGCACGGCGGTGTACGACGGCTTCTGCTGGTAGTTCTCGTCGTAGATCAGGGCCGCGCCCTGGCCGGAGAACGTGTCGGGCACCCAGGAGTACTTGTCGGTGAAGCCCCAGATCGTCACGCCGGCGCAGGCGGTCACGGCCAGGCAGGCGTTGACGACGTTGCGGTAGTAGGTGGCCTGCGTGGCGTCCTTGGTGGCGTCCCTGGGCATCACCATGCGCACGTCCAGCTCGGTGATGCGGACCTGGACGCCGAGGGCGGCGAAGCGCTGGAGGTTCTGCTGGAAGTCGTTCGGGAAGCCGTACTGGATCGCGAGGTGCGTCTGGAAGCCGACGCAGTCGACGGGCACGCCCTGCTGGCGCAGCGAGGAGACCAGGTTGTAGATCGCGGTGCTCTTGGCGTTGATGCCCTCGGTGTTGTAGTCGTTGATGCACAGCCGGGCGTCGGGGTCGGCGGCGCGGGCCGCCCGGAAGGCGTCGGCGATGTAGCTCTGGCCCAGCGTGTTGTACCAGAACGACGTGCGCAGGTTGCCGCTGTCGTCGAAGACCTCGTTGACCACGTCCCAGGAGACCACGGTCGGGTTGCTGGCGTAGTGGCCGACGACCTGGCTGATGTGGTTCTGCATGGCGCTGCGCATGGCGGTGGCGCTCAGGCCCTGCACCCAGCCCGGGGTCTGGTTGTGCCAGACGAGCGTGTGGCCGTGGACCTGCTGGTTGTTCTGGGTGGCGAAGTTGACGATGGCGTCGGCGCCGGAGAAGTTGAACTGGCCCTGGCTGGGCTCGGTCGAGTCCCACTTCATCGCGTTCTCGGCGGTGACCTGGCTGAACTCGGTGGCGGCGAGGTTGCGGTAGGCGGTCTCGTTGGCGAGCGGGCTGGTCGCGAGCGCCGCCCCGATGAACTTGCCCTTCGCCGCCGCATGGGTGCGTAACGGCGCGGAGGCGTGGGCCGGGCCGGTCGGCAGGAGGAAGGCTGCGAGCATCCCCGCGAGGGCGAGGAGGACTCTGACGGGCGAGGACGAATGCACGGACATCTACCTCCGAAAGCTTTCGATCCCGGTGGATCGCATCGGAGACGGTATTGACATGGGAGATCAGGGTCAATGCCGACCTCGCGCGGTCACTAAACGAGCAGCTTGACGCTAGAAACTATCGGAGATTTTATGAAACTTTCACAAGCCTGGCCCCGAGCTGGGCGAGCTAGCGCAACGTACCTACCGGTCGGTACTGTGATTTATCCAGAATAATCGTCCACCAGCCGGGAGTTCTGCGTATGTCCCCTTCGCATGCCCAGGTCGTGGCCCAGCTCACCGGACCCGGTCAACTGTTCGAGATCGAGGAGATCGGCGACACCGGGATACGCACCTGGAAGCACGCGCCCACCCACTTCCGCGCGCTGCTGGAGATGAGCCGCTTCCACGGCGAGAAGGTCTTCCTCGTGTACGAGGACGAGCACATCACGTTCGAGGACCATTTCCGCCGCGCCGCCACCCTCGCCAACCGCCTGGTCGAGGAGTACGGGGTGCGCAAGGGCGACCGGGTGGGCGTGGCCATGCGCAACTACCCCGAATGGGTCGTCTCGCTGTCGGCGGCGCTGGCGGCGGGGGCCATCGCCGTACCGCTCAACGCCTGGTGGACCGAGGCCGAGCTGGCCTACGGCGTGCGGGACTCCGGGGCCAAGGTGCTGATCGCGGACGGCGAGCGCGCCGTCCGGCTCGCCGCGACCGGCGTCCCCCTGATCGTCGCCCGGGGGGAGGTCCCGGAGGGCGCGCGCGGCTTCGACGACGTGCTGGGCGAGGTCGCCGCCGACGTCACGCTCCCGGCCGTCGAGCTGGCCCCCGAGGACCCCGCCACGATCTTCTACACCTCCGGCACGACCGGCAGCCCCAAGGGGGCGCTGGGCAGCCACCGCAACCTGGGCCAGTCCCCCATGACCGTCGCCTTCGGCCTCATGCGGGCGGTGGCCATGGCGGGCAAGGACGTCGCGGCCGCGGCCGGCACCCGCCGGGTCACGCTGCTGACCGTCCCGCTGTTCCACGTCACGGGCTGCTTCTCCGCCCTGACCACCACGATGTTCGCCGGCGGCGGCCTCGTGCTCATGTACAAGTGGGACCCCGAGCAGGCCTTGCGCCTGATCGAGCGGGAACGCGTGACCGCCATGATCGGCGTGCCCACGAACGCCTGGCAGCTCATGTCCCACCCCGACTTCGGCAAGTACGACCTGTCGTCCCTGACCACCCTCGGGTACGGCGGCGCCCCCGCCCCGCCCAAGCTCCTGGAGCGCATCACCAGGAACCTCCCCAACCGCGCCCCCTCCAACGGCTACGGCATGACCGAGACGACCGCCCTGGCCATCGGCAACGGCGGCGCCGACTACCACGCCAAACCCGACAGCATCGGCCTGCCCTCGCCCGTCGTGGACGTGCGCGTGGTCGACCCCATGGGCACCGAACTGCCGCCCGGCGAGGTGGGCGAGCTGTGCGTCCGCGGCCCGAACGTCATCCTGGGCTACTGGAACAAGCCGGAGGCGACGGCGGAGACGTTCGTGCAGGGCTGGCTGCACACCGGCGACCTGGCCAAGATCGACGAAGAGGGCTTCGTCTACATCGTGGACCGGGCCAAGGACATGGTGATCAGGGGCGGCGAGAACGTCTACTGCGCCGAGGTGGAGGCGGCCCTGTTCGAGCACCCGGCGGTGGACGACGCGGCCGTGATCGGGGTGCCGCACGACGAGCTCGGGGAGGAGGTCGGCGCCGTCATCCGCCTGGCGCCCGGCACCACGGTCGCCACCGAGGACCTCCAGTCGTTCCTCAAGGACCGGATCGCCAAGTTCAAGATCCCGGCGCACATCTGGTTCCGGGAGGGCGAGCTGCCCCGCAACCCCGGCGGCAAGATCCTCAAGACCCACCTGCGCAGGGAGATCCTGGGCGCGTAACCCCCTTCCGGCCTCCCGGCGCGGCGCGCCCGGGAGGCCTTCGCATGCCGGGTGACCACCGTCACAATCGGCTCATCACCGCAGGTCGGACCGCCTACCGGCCGATCCCTTTACGTGGCGGGTAATCGCGCCCCCTACGTGGCGGCTGACATCTTTCAGGTGTCGCGAAAAACCGCCACCAAGGGAGCCGAGACATGAGCACCGCCCTGACCGTCACCGCCGACCGGATGAAGTTCCTGCGCCTCGCGCTGGCCGCCGACGCCGTCGTCACCGGCGGCAACGGGCTCGTCTACCTCGCCTTCGCCGGCCCCGTGAGCGACCTGCTCGGCCCCGGCGCGGGCCTGCTGCGCGGCATCGGCGCCTTCCTCCTGGTGTACGGCGCCGCCGTCGGCCTCCTCGCCACCCGCCGCGCCATCAGCCCGGCCGCCACCAGGGCCGTGATCGCCCTGAACATCGTCTGGACCCTCGGCAGCGTCGCCGCCGTCGTCACCGGCGCCGCCGACCTCACCACGATCGGCGCCATCTGGACCATCGCCCAGGCCCTGGTGGTCGGCGTGTTCGCCGAACTGCAGATCGTCGGCCTCCGCAAGACCCGCAACAACTGACCAACAGAAGGAATGACCATCATGAACCTCATCGAGCGCTACATCGCCGCCTGGAACGAGACCGACGCCGACGCCCGCGCCAAGGCCGTGGCCGAGCTGTGGACCGAGGACGGCACGTACACCGACCCGCTGGCCGACGTGAAGGGCCACGACGCGATCGCCGCGGTGATCGCGGGCGCCCAGGGCATGTTCCCCGGCCTGGTGTTCACGCCGGGCGAGGTGTACGACGCCCACCACCACATCGCCCGCTTCACCTGGCACCTCGGGCCGGAGGGCGGGGAGGCGGTGGCGGTCGGGTTCGACGTGGTGGAGCTGGCCGAAGACGGGCGGATCCGCACGGTGCTCGGCTTCCTCGACAAGGTCCCCACCGCCTGACCCACCACCCCTCCCCTGCAAGGCCCCCGCCTTTCCCGCGGGGGCCTTCCGCACCCCCGCCCACCCCACCCACCACCCCAGCCCGCCCAACCACCTAGCAACCCGTCAGTTCTCAACCCGACATCCCCGCCCCAGCCCTTCCCAGCCCGCCACCCACCAGCCCAGCTCCCTCCAGCCCAGCGCCCTCCGGCCCAGCGCCCTCCGGTTCGGGGCCCCTCCCCATTGGGCCCTCCCTCTTGCGGAGGCCTCCTACGGGGCCGTCCCGCTGGCCCCTTCCCCTCGTAGGGACCTCAGGCACGGCCGGCGGCAAACGGCCCCGAAAACGATTTGCCCCGCTCATCCCCCGACACGGAAAATTGACGCTCGTGCTGCCCACCGGACTGAAGCGCCTCCTGCGTCACTTCACCATCGACCTGAGCCCCCTGCGCGACTCCCGCGACTACCGCCTCCTGTTCGCCTCGGGCGTCATCACGATGTTCGGCACGTTCATCACCATGGTCGCGGTGCCGTACCAGATGAAGGAGCTGACCGACTCCTACGTGGCGGTCGGCCTGGTGAGCCTGGCGGAGTTCGTCCCGATGGTGGTGTGCGGCCTGTGGGGCGGCGCGATCGCCGACGCGCTCGACCGCCGCAAGATCATCGTCCTGAGCGAGCTGGGCCTCCTGGTCACCACGGGCGCGCTCACGATCAACGCGATGCTCCCCAACCCCCAGATCTGGGTCCTGTACGTGATGGGCGCCGTCTCCACCGGCATCTCCTGCCTGCAGCGTCCCAGCCTGGAAGCCGTGTTCCAGCAGGTGGTCAAGCACGAGCAGCAGGCCGCGGCGGCGGTCCTGTCGAGCATGCGCTGGAACTTCGGCGCCATCGTCGCCCCGGCGCTGGGCGGCCTGCTGGTGACCACCTTCGGCCCGGCGGCGGCGTACGGCGTCGACACCCTGAGCTTCGTGGTCTCGCTGGCACTGCTGTGGCGGATCAGATCACTGCCGCCGGCCGAGGACGCCGCCCCCGCGTCGCTGAAGTCGCTGGTCGAGGGCATGCGGTACGCGGTGGGCCGTCCCGACCTCGTGGGCACGTACCTGGTGGACATCGCGGCCATGGTGTTCGCGATGGCGACGTCGCTCTACCCGTTCCTGGCCGACGAGCTGCACTCCCCGCAGGCGCTCGGGCTGCTGTACTCGGCGGGGGCGGTGGGCGCGCTGGTCGCCTCGATCACCGGCAGCTGGGCGGCCCGCGTACAGCGCCAGGGCCTGGGCGTGATCGTCGCGGCCACTCTCTGGGGCGCGGCCGTGGCCGCGTCGGCGCTGGCCCCCAACGCGTGGGTGCTGTTCGTCTGCCTCGCCTTCGCGGGCGCCGCCGACATGGTCAGCGGCATCTTCCGCATGACGATGTGGAACCAGACGATCCCGCCGGAGCTGCGCGGGCGGCTGGCCGGGATCGAGCTGCTGTCGTACGCGTCCGGCCCGATGCTGGGCAACGCCCGCGCCAGCCTGATGGCCAACTTCGGCGGCACCCGCTTCTCCCTCGGCGCGGGCGGCCTGCTGTGCGTGGCCGCCGTGCTCGGCCTGGCCGCCGCACTGCCTTCGTTCCGTACGTACGACGCCAGGACCGACGATCACGCCCTGGCTGAGAAGGCCCGCAGGGAGGCCGCCGTCTAGGTCACCGGTTCTCCGCCTTGGCGAACACCCGCAGCGCCTCGGCGTCGGAGTGGACGTTCGTCACGTAGTCGGCCACCCACTCCTCGATCCCGCCGAACCCGCTCTCCCGCACCAGCCGCTCCCCCACCAGGGCGGCGTCGAGCGGGGACCGGCGCAGGGTCACGGCCCCGGTGTCGCCGTCCAGCAGCGCCCAGTGCGCCCCGCTCCGCCCGTACGGCATGCCGACCGACCCGGGGTTCACGACCAGCACCCGATCGGCCAGCCGTACGAAGGGCATGTGCGTGTTGCCCAGCACCACGGTGCCGGCGCTCTCCCCGGCCAGCACCTCGGCCCACCGCTCCAGCGAGCTGTCCACGAGGATCATCTCCTCGTCGCTGCGCGGCGTCGCGTGCACGAACAACGTGGTCCCCAGCCGCCCCAGCTCGACCACCTGCCGATCCGGCAACCCGGCCAGCAGCTCGACCTGATCGTCCCGCAGTTGCTCGGCCGCCCACTGCGACACGGGATAGGGGCTGGCCTTCCCCCGCACCGCCTCCACCAGCTCCCTGTCGGCGTTCCCGCTGACCCACAACGCCCGCTCCCCCAGCGAGACGAGCACGTCCAGCGTCTGCACCGGCATCGGCCCGGCGGCCACGTCCCCGGTCAGCACGATCACGTCGGCCCCGGCCACCTCCGGCTCGCCCAAGACGGCCTCGAGCGCGGGCAACACCCCATGGATATCGGACAACACAGCAATACGCATACGGCCACTCTCCCCCACCACGCCTGCCACCGTGGAGAGAGTTCGCGCCCGACGAACGCTCATGCTGAGTATGTGCGCATTCACAGGGCGTGAGCGCATTAGATTGGTAGCGTTGGACCATGACGGCCGAAGCGGTGATCCAAGAGATGACGCATCCCTCGCTGCCCGACTGGGTGTTTCCTCCGCCTGGAGGCTTCGTCGCCGAGGACCTCGATCACATTCCGGATTTGCCTGCGCACACAGAGTTGATTGATGGAAGCTTGGTCTTCGTGAGCCCCCAAGCCTCCTTCCACATGCGCGTCGTTTCGTTCCTTGAGAACGAAATTCGCCGTGCGGCTCCGCAAGGCCTTCTTGTACGTCGCGAGATGAGCGTCATCCTCAGCAAGCACCAGCGGCCCGAGCCGGATCTCTTCGTCATCCCTGCCAGTGCCGACCGTCCCAGACAGACGTTTTACCGCGGACAAGATCTCATACTCGCCATCGAGGTGGTCTCCCCAGAGTCCACGGTGCGCGACCGCAGCCGCAAGCCGACGCTCTATGCCGAGGCCGGAATTCCCCATTTCTGGCGCGTCGAAGACCACTCAGACAAAGCAGTCGTCTATGTCTACGAACTCGACCCCGCCACCGGCTCCTACACCGCCACCGGCATCCACCATGACCGACTGAAGCTCACTACTCCCTTCGACCTCGACATCGACCTCACCGGGATCGACAGGATCTGAGCCGCCTCAGCCCGCCTCGCGCCACCCCTCATAGCGCTCCACCAGTTCGTCCACCTTGGCCAGCGCCCCCTCGTCCAACCCCTCGACGACGACCAGCCACTGCGCGTCCTCGGCGTCGTCCTCCCCGGCCAGCGTCTCCCGCACCACCCGCGGCACCCCGAGCGCCGGGAACCACTCCCCGAGCGTCTCCGCCACCTCCTCGGCGTCATCCCGCTCGGCGAACACCAGCAACTGCCTCATGCGACGCATTCTGCCACGCATGTCCTCCCATACCACACGCACGCAAAGTCGTGGGGTGATAACTTTGCGTCATGACAGCGGAAGATGACGTCGAGGAGCTACCGTCCTGGGTCAGACCACCACCGGAAGGGTTCGTCTCCGAGGACCTCGACCGCCTGCCGGGCCTGCCCAACCACTCCGAGCTGATCGACGGCAGCCTGGTCTTCTTCGCCCCCCAGACCGCCATTCACTCGCTCGCCGTACACCTCTTCTGGGCCGGTCTTCACCGTTGGGTGCCGAAGGGCCTACAGGTAAGCAGCCGGATGACCATCATTCTCGACGAAGATCAGCGCCCGGAGCCCGACGCCGCGGTCATCCGCCTTGCCGGTGAAGATGACCCGGACCGGACCTTCTACTGGGGGAAGGACGTCGTGCTCGCCGTCGAGGTCGTCTCCCGCGACACCAGGTCCCGTGACAGGAAGCGCAAGCCGCTCCTCTACGCCGAGGCCGGGATCCCGCACTTCTGGCGTGCCGAGACCGAAACCGGCCGACTGGTCGTCCACGTCCACGAACTGGACCCCGCCACCGGTGCCTACATCCTCACCGGTGTCCATCAGGACAGGCTGAAGCTGACCGTCCCGTTCGATCTCGACATCGACCTCACCGACCTCCGATAAAGGCTGGCACGGCGTCCGCCGTACCAGCCCTCCGAAAGCGGCTCAGGAGCTACGGAGCTGAGCCCCCACGCGGTCGGTCGCCATGGCCACCGCCGCGTCGCGAGCCGCCGTGGTCTCCTCCACCGTCAGCGTCCGGTCCGCCGCGCGGAAGCGCATCGTGTACGCGAGCGACTTGTTCCCCTCGCCCACCTGCTCCCCCGCGTAGACGTCGAACAGCCGGATCGACTCCAGCAGCTCCCCGGCCCCGTCGCGCAGGGCGGCCTCCACGTCGGCCACCGGCGTGAAGTCGGGCACGATCAGCGCGACGTCCTGCGTGGCAACCGGGTAGGCCGACACCGGCGGCGTCTGGACCGGGCCCGGCATGGCGGGCTCCAGGCGCGACAGCTCCAGCTCCATGGCCGCCGTGCGCGGCGGCAGCCCGTACGCCTCGATGACGCGCGGGTGCAGCTCGCCGGCATGCCCCACCAGCGTGTCGCCCACGTAGAGGGCGGCGCACCGGCCGGGGTGCCAGGGCTCGTGCTGGTCGGCGCTGATGGACAGCTCCAGCCGCGCCTCGCCCGCGACCAGCCGCGCGGCCTGCACCGCGTCGGCCCACGAGGCGGCGCGACCGCTGCCCCACCAGCCGGACCGCTCGAACTCCCCGGCCAGCACCACCGCGACCCGCAGCGGCTGGTCGGGCAGCGCCGACTCGATCGAGGCCAGCTCCTCGGCGGTCGGCCGGCGCTCGACCCCGAGCACCGGCGCCAACTCGGGCGCGCCCTCGCGCGGCCGGTAGACCGGCCCCATCTCGAACAGCGCCACGTCCGAGAACCCGCGCCCGGCGTTGCGTACCAGGGTCTTGAGCAGACCCGGCAGCAGCGTCGTGCGCATCAGCGGCTCGTCCTCCGACAGCGGGTTGGCCAGCCGCATGGCGCGGCGGCGCGCGTCGTCGGCGGGCAGGAGCAGCCGGTCGAAGTCGTCGGGGCTGATGAACGGGTAGCTGAGCACCTCGACGTAGCCGCCCTCGGCCAGCGCCCGGCCGACCCGGCGGCGCAGCCGCTGGCCCTCGGTGAGCCCGGCCCCGGCGGGGGCGGAGGGCAGCAACGACGGCAGGCTCTCGTAGCCCTCCAGCCGGATGACCTCTTCGGCCAGGTCGTTGGGGTCGGTGAGGTCGGGCCGCCACGACGGCGGCGTCACCGTGATCATGTCGTCGCCGGTGACGGCCAGCTTGGCCGCCAGGGCGCCGCCGGTCACGACCCCGGTCGGGTCGACGCCGCCCCGCCGCACGGCCGGGTCGTCGCCGTCGACCACGACGCAGCCGACCTGCTGCAGCCGGGAGACGACGGTCTCCTTGGAGTAGGGGACGCCGGCCACGGTGCCCGGGTAGCTCGACGGGATCGCGATGCGCGCGGGCGACACCTCGACCTCGGCGTGCGTGACCCCGGGCTGGATGCTCGCGCCGCCCAGCTCGGCCAGCAGTTGCACGGCCCGCCACGAGGCGACGAGCGGCAGCTCCCGGTCGACGCCGCGTTCGAACCGCTTGGACGACTCCGACACCAGCCCGTGCCTGCGCGACTCGCGCGAGATGCCGGTCGCGGAGAAGTGGGCGGCCTCGATGACGATGTCGGTCGAGTCGTCGGAGATCTCGGTCTCCAGCCCGCCCATGGTGCCGGCCATGGAGATCGGCCCCGACTGGTCGGTGATCAGGATGTCGTCGGGGTCGAGCTCGCGTACGACGTGGTCGAGCGTCTCGAGCCGCTCGCCCGCGACGGCGCGGCGCACGACGATCTCGCCGCGCAGCTTGCCGCGGTCGAACGCGTGCAGCGGCTGCCCGAGCTCCAGCATCAGGTAGTTGGTGATGTCGACGGCCAGCGACACGGACCGCATGCCGGCGCGCGTGAGGCGTACCCGCATCCAGAGCGGGCTCTGGGCGGCGGGGTCGAAGCCGGTGACCTCGCGCAGCACGAACCTGTCGCACGCGGTCGGGTCGGCGATCGACGCCGGCCACGCCGTGCCGGTCTCGGCGGGCAGCTCGACGTCGGCGGGGTCGCGGAACGCCACCCCGAACGCGGTCGCCACCTCGCGGGCCACGCCTCTGATCGACAGGGCGTAGCCGATGTCGGGCGTGATCTCCAGCTCGATCACGTCGTCGCGCAGGCCGAGCAGCTCGACCACGTCGGTGCCGATCGGGGTGTCGGCCGGCAGCACCATGATGCCGCCGTGATCCTCGCTCAGCCCGAGCTCGCGCTCGGAGCAGATCATGCCCTCCGACATGCGCCCGTACGTCTTGCGTGCCCCGACCTCGAACCCGCCGGGCAGCACGCCGCCGGGCAGCACGACGGGCACGCGGTCGCCGGCGACGAAGTTGGTGGCGCCGCAGATGATCTCGCGCGGCGCCGCCTCACCGGTCTCGACCTTGCAGTGCCGGATGGGCTTCTTGAAGCCGGTCAGCTCCTCGAATTCGAGCACCTCGCCGACGACGACGTTCTTGACGTCGTGGCCGTGGGAGGTGATCGACTCGAGCTTGAGCCCGGCGGCCGTGAGCTTGTCGGCCACCTCGTGGGCGGTGACCGCCGGGAGATCGACATACTCCCGCAGCCAGGAAAGCGGGACCTTCATCAGATCTCCATTCCGAACGGGAGCGTGAAGCGCACGTCTCCCTCGACCATGTCACGCATGTCCTCGGCGTTGTGGCGGAACATCAGCGTCCGCTCGATGCCCATGCCGAACGCGAACCCGGAGTACCGCGCCGGATCGACCCCGCAGGCGATGAGCACGCGCGGGTTGACCATGCCGCAGCCGCCCCACTCGATCCAGCCCTCCGACTTGCAGGTGCGGCAGGGCGGGTTGCCGGGGATGGCCGAGCTGCCGCGGCAGACGAAGCACTTGAGGTCCATCTCGGCGGACGGCTCGGTGAACGGGAAGTAGTTGGGCCGGAAGCGGGTCGTGATGCCCTTGCCGAACATCACCTCCGCGAACCGGTCGAGCGTGCCCTTGAGGTGGGCCATCGTCAGGCCCTCGTCCACGGCCAGCCCCTCGGTCTGGTGGAAGACCGGGGTGTGGGTGGCGTCGAGCTCGTCGGTGCGGAACGTCTTGCCCGGCGAGATCACGTAGACCGGCAGCTCGCGCTGGAGCAGCGCGCGGATCTGCACCGGCGAGGTCTGCGTGCGCAGCACCATGCCGGAGTCGGTGGACCCGACGAAGAACGTGTCGTGGTCCGAGCGGGCCGGGTGGTCCTTGGCGATGTTGAGCGCGTCGAAGTTGAACCATTCGCCTTCGAGCTCGGGGCCCTCGGCCACTTCGTAGCCCATGGCGACGAACGCGTCGGCGATGCGCTCCTGCAGCGTGGTCAGCGGGTGGCGGGCGCCGCGCGGCCGCCGGTCCCACGGCAGGGAGACGTCGACGGTCTCCTCGACGAGCACCCGCGCGTCGCGCTCGGCCTCGAGCTCGGCCTGGCGGGCGGCGAGCGCTTCGTTGATCGCCTTACGGGCGGTGCCGACGCGCTTGCCGGCCTCGGCGCGGGCGGCGGGCGGCAGGGCGCCGATCTCGCGGTTGGCCAGGGCGATGGGCGAGCGGTCGCCCGCGTGCGCCAGCCTGGCCTGCTTGAGTGCGTCGAGGCTGTCGGCCGCCTTGATCGCCGCGATGGCGTCGGCCTCCATGCGGGACACCTCGTCGGCATGCAACGGTGTCACCTCGACGGGGTCGTAGTCAGACAAGAGTGAGCTCCGTATCCAGGGCTTGAGCGGAAAAGAGTCTAGTGGGGCCCGCCCACCGGGGCCGACTCGATCGCTAAGGGGTGGCGAAGTCGGGCGTGCCGGTGGGCACGGTAAATCGGAACTCCGCCCCGCCCTCGGGCGCCCGCTGCACGGTGATCGTGCCACCGTGCGCCTCGACCAGGCCCTTGACGATGAAGAGGCCGAGCCCGGTGCCACCGCGCCGGCGGCTGTTGCCGCCTCGCCAGAACTGCCTGAAGACGCGCGGAGCCAGCTCGGGCTCGATGCCCTCGCCCTCGTCGCGCACCGACACGGCAACTCCCCATCCGACGGACTCGATCTCGATTGTCACAGTGCCGCGCCCGTGGCGCAGCGCGTTTTCCACCAGGTTACCCAGGATCTGGTCGATCTTGTCCTGGTCGAGCCACATTTCCGGCAGGTCGTCGCCGACGATCAGGCGAAAACGCCCCTCGCTCTCGCCCGCCGCGACCCGGCCCGCGATGAGCCTGCGCACCCTGGCGGAGATGTCGACGACCTGGCGGCGCACCTCCAGCCGCCCCGACTCGATGCGCGAGACGTCGAGCAGCTCGGTGATGAGCCTGGTGACGCGGTCGGCGTCGTTGTTGACGGTCTCGAGCATGACGCGCTTCTGCTCGTCGGTGAAGCGCTCCCACTTGGCCAGCATGGTGGCGGTGAAGCCCTTGACGCTGGTCAGCGGCGAGCGCAGCTCGTGGGCCACGGTGGAGACCAGGTCGGCGCGGCTGCGCTCCAGCCGGGCGCGGGCGCCGCCGTCGCGCAGGGTGATCGTGACGCGCTCGACCTCGCCGCCGCGCTCCGGCTCGCGTACGAGCCTGGCCGCGACGTACAGCTCCTGGCCGCCGGGCAGGTGCAGCGGCCGCTCGGGCACCCTGCTCCTGATGCGCAGCCCGCCCTCGGGGTCGAGCGCCTTCCACCAGTCGCGCCCGTCGTGGTCGCGGAAGGGGAACACGTCGCTCATGTGCCTGCCGACCGCGCGCTCCATGGAGACGCCGGTGAGCCGGGCGGCGGCCCGGTTGACGGCCAGCACGCAGCCGTCACGGTCGGCCACGATGAGGCCGTCGGGAAGGTCGTCGATGGCTATCGTGCACGCGGCGGCCACTACTCGCCCGTCGGTGTCTGCGCCGTGCACGACCTCGCCCCCTCCGCCTACAACGCCGACAATAGCGGGTTTCCCGCCGCCTAGGGCACTCGCTGAGCCCTAGCCGAGGAGTAAAGGCATACCGCCGCGGCGGTGGCCAGGTTCAGGCTTTCCGCCCGTCCGTAGATGGGCACCCTGACCACGTCGTCGGCCTCAGCCAGTACGTCCTCCGGCAGTCCCCAGGCTTCGTTGCCGAAGATCCACGCGGTGGGTCCGCTGAGATCAACATCGTCGAGCGTGTGCTTGCCCGCGCCGTCGGCCGCCAGCACGCGCAGGCCCCGCTCCTTGAGTTGACGCACGGCGGCGCTCACCGGTGCACCGATGACGACGGGCAGATGGAACAGACTGCCGACGCTGGCGCGTACGCACTTGCCGTTGTACGGGTCGACGGAGGCGTCGGTGAAGACCACCGCGTCGGCTCCGGCGGCGTCGGCCGCCCGCATGACGGTGCCGGCGTTGCCCGGGTCGCGCACGTGGGCGAGCACGGCGACCAGGCGCGGCTGCTCCGCCAGCGCCTCGTCCAGGGGCACGTGCACGAGCGTGCAGACGGCCACCAGCCCCTGCGGGGTCACGGTCTGGGACAGCTCCGACATGACCTCGCCGCTGGCCCGGTGGACGGGCACGCCCTTCAGGCGGGCCTCGGTGATCAGCTCGGGGTGGCGCAGCTCGGCGTCGGCGGTGCTGAACAGCTCCAGCGTCACGCCGTCGAGCTTGAGCGCCTCGCGCACCGCCTGCGGCCCCTCGGCCAGGAACCTGCGGTCCTGTTCCCTGAAGGCCCGCTTGGTGAGCCGCCTGGCCGCCTTCACCCGCGGCGACTTCACGTTGGTCAGCTCGGACCCGGCCATGCTCTCTCCCTGTCCCACACGGCGACACCAGTCACGGCGACGTCTCACACAGCGGCGTTCCTCACGGGAACGTCCCACCTGGCAACGCCGCTCGGCGGCGACGCCTCACACCTAGCTACGCCAACACAGCAACAAAGGGCCCACCGTCATCGGTGGGCCCTCGATGAAGACGATCGCCTCAGCTCGCGGCTTTTCAGCTCGCGGCCGGAGCGTTCACGTTCGCCGGAAGCGCCTTCTTGGCGGCCTCGACGAGCGTGGCGAAGGTCTGGCTGTCGTTGACCGCGAGGTCGGCCAGGATCTTGCGGTCGACCTCGACGCCGGCCAGGCGCAGCCCCTGGATCAGGCGGTTGTAGGTCATGCCGTTCTGGCGGGCGGCGGCGTTGATCCGCTGGATCCACAGACGGCGGAAGGTGCCCTTGCGGTCCTTGCGGTCCCGGTAGGCGTACGTCATCGAGTGGAGCATCTGCTCCTTGGCCTTGCGGTACAGACGCGACCGCTGGCCACGGTAACCGCTCGCCCTCTCGAGGACGACCCTGCGCTTCTTCTTGGCGTTGAGCGCCCGCTTCACGCGTGCCATGTTTCTTCTCCCCGGGGAATCGCGCTACTTAGCGAGCAGCTTCTTGATCTTCTTGGAATCGGCGTCGGAAAGGACGACCTCGTTCTTGAGACGGCGCGTCAGCGTGGACGACTTCCACTCGTTGTAGTGCGCGCGGTTGGCACGGCGACGCTTGATCTTGCCGGTGCCGGTCAGCCGGAACCGCTTCTTCGCACCGCTGTGCGTCTTCATCTTCGGCATGTCGCCGTCTCTCCTCGTTTCGGTCGTGCCACGGGCCGGGCCGGTGCTGGGCCGACCCGGTCGCGGCGTCTTCGTCTGCTGATGGCTGAATCGGGGCGCTCTGTAAGGCTAACCCCAACCGCGGGTCATCCTTCCTGTGGGGAAGTGTCCTCGCTGCCACGCTGTGCCTTGGCTGCGGCCTTTTCGGCCTTGGCTTCGGCCTTCTTCTTGTGCGGACCGATCACCATGATCATGTTACGGCCGTCCTGCTTGGCGTGGGACTCCACGAAACCGAGCTCCTGGACGTCGTCCGCGAGCCGCTGCAGGAGCCGGAAACCCAACTCCGGCCGGGACTGCTCGCGACCACGGAACATGATCGTGACTTTGACCTTGTCTCCCGCCTTGAGGAACCGCACCACGTGACCCTTCTTGGTCTCGTAGTCGTGCGGGTCGATCTTCGGCCGGAGCTTGATCTCCTTGATGATCGTGTGCGCCTGATTCTTGCGCGCCTCGCGCGCCTTCATCGCGGACTCGTACTTGAACTTGCCGTAGTCCATGAGCTTGCACACGGGCGGTCGAGCCGTGGCCGCGACCTCGACGAGGTCGAGGTCGGCCTCCTGGGCGAGCTTCAGGGCGTCGTGAATCGAGACGATGCCTACCTGCTCGCCGTTCGGGCCCACGAGGCGAACCTCGGGAACTCGGATACGCTCGTTGATGCGGGGCTCAGTGCTGATGGGGCCTCCTAGGTTTGCGATCCCTACGTGCTCGTCGTACCGGGGCTCCTCGCCAACGCGAAAAGCCCCGCACGTCGCGCATGCGGGGCCACTGAGCTCTTGGCTTTCGTGGCCTGTGAGCTCCCCGGAGTAGTCCGGCGTGATCCTGGACCCGGCCACCTTTCCGGCGACTCAGGTGGGAGGGAGACCTCCGCTTGCGCGTCCAGCAATGGCATGCCGGACCGATCAGAGAGCTACATTACCACAACGTCCAGACTCCCTCGAATCATCCCTGCTGGCCCGCCCCCCGACACTAGACTTCTGTCTAGTCTAGACAGAAAGGGGTCGAATGACCGCGATCCAGACAGAAGTGACCAGATGGCAGCTGCAGGAGGCCAAGCAGCACTTCAGTGAAGTCGTCAGGAAGGCTCACGACGAGGGGCCGCAGATCGTCACGAAGCACGGCAAGGACGTGGTGGTGATCCTCGACATGGAGGAATACCGCCGGCTCAAGGGCAAGCAGCCGGACTTCAAGGAGTTCCTGCTCAGCGAGCCGGACTGGCCCGACGATCTGGAGTTCGAACGCGACAAGAGTCTTCCGCGAGAAGTGGACCTCGGCTGATGAGCGTCGGTTACATCCTCGACACCAACGTCATCTCGGAGGTGCGCAAGCCACATGGCAACTCCCAGGTGAAGGAATGGGTTGACGCATCTCTGGGGCCCACTCTCTACCTCAGCGTCCTGTCCATCGGCGAGATCCGCTGGGGGATTGAGCAGCGTCGAAAGACCGATCCCCAGCAGGCGCTGGTGCTCGAAAAGTGGCTCGCCCGGCTCTTCCAGTCCTTCGGGGATCGGATCATCCCGATCACCACCGATGTCACCGAGGAATGGGGGCGCATGCGCTGCGTGCGCCCGCTCCCCTTCTCCGATGCATTGATCGCGGCCACGGCCAAGGTTCACGGCTGGAGCGTGGTCACGCGGAACGTGAAGGACTTCACGGACACCGGCGTGACTGTGATCAACCCGTTCGAGATGACCGCCTAGCGAGCTCCGCCTCGCCGGCCGCGCGCATGGCCTCCACCGGCACATCCGTCCGGCCCGTCATCAGCTCCACCTGCCGCACCGCCTGGTGCAGCAGCATCGCGAACCCCCCGACCACGGTGCCGCCCGCAGCCCGGACGGCCGCCGCCGCGCTGGTCGGCCAGGGCGAGTAGACCACGTCGAAGAGCGCGGGCACCCGCGCCAGCCGGTCGGCGAACGCGTCCGCCGCCCCGCCCGGCAGCGTCGAGACCACCAGATCCACCCGCGTGCAGGCGTCGAGCTTGTCGAACGTCTCCACCGCCAGCGCCACGCCCAGCCGCTCGGCCACCTCCACTGTCTCCCCCGCCCGCGCGGGGTCGCGCACCAGCAGCGTCGCCGAGAACAGCCCGAGGTTACGCAGCGCCGCCAGCGCCGAGGCCGCCGTGGCCCCACCGCCCAGCACGGTCGCCGAGCCCGGCGCGGGCACGCCCGCCTCGGCCAGCGCCTGCTCGATGCCGTAGACGTCGGTGTTGTGGCCGTGCCGGCGCCCGTCGCGGAAGACCACGGTGTTCGCCCCGCCGACCTCGACGGCCAGGTCGGACACGGTGTCGAGCAGGGGGAGCACGGCCCGCTTGAGCGGCATGGTCAGCGACAGCCCCGCCCACGGGTCTTCACCACCCGGGGTCTGGCCGCGCACGGGCGTCAGCTCGCCCAGCAGCGCGGGCAGCCGCGCCTCATCGCACTCGAACGCCTCGTAGCTCCACCCGTCGAGCCCCATCGCCTGGTACGCGGCCCGGTGCAGGTAAGGCGAGAGCGAATGACCGATGGGCGACCCCATCACCGCAGCCCGCATCCACACTCCTTCCGAACATGACGACCCTATCGCCCCGCCGCCCACGCTTCGCCGCTCGGACGGCCCAGGGGGCGCGCGTCACGGCGGGTCGTCCCATCACCGGAGAAGCGTCCCCTGGACGGGGGGCGACGCACGTCGGCGGGAGGTGCCCACCGTGCGCAGCCGTAAAGGATGGGTTTCTCCGGCACAGACCCGCCACCCACCGCACGGCGACCCGCCAGGAACGGGCATCCCCGCACAGAACCGCCACCCACCGCACGGCCGCCCACCGCGAACGGGCGTCCCCACACAGGCTCCGCCAGCCGCCGCGCAGCAGCCCGCCCAAAGTAGCGGGCACAGCCTCCGCCACCCGCCGTGCGGCGGCGCGCCCGGCGGGTGGCGCCACCGGCCATACGGCGCGCGCTCATCA
Organism: Nonomuraea jabiensis; assembly: GCF_014204795.1. Taxonomy (GTDB): domain Bacteria; phylum Actinomycetota; class Actinomycetes; order Streptosporangiales; family Streptosporangiaceae; genus Nonomuraea; species Nonomuraea jabiensis. The sequence goes on from NZ_JACHMB010000001.1 coordinate 11,697,985, forward strand.
CGTCCGGCAGAATCAGCCCAAAAGGACGCCCGCCCACCATCGGGGTGGGCGGGCGGGTGGTGCGCCGGGTCGCCGGTCAGCCGCCGTTCCTGCGGTATTCGGCCAGCAGCGCCTGGCGTTCGGCCTCCGTGGTGGCGAACTTGGTGACGTTGCTCTTGGGGTCGGTGGCGACGAAGTAGAGCCAGGGCCCCTTGGCGGGGTTCAGGGCGGCCTCGATCGCGTGGTCCCCGGGGTTCGTGATGGGCCCGGGGGGCAGGCCGAGGTGCAGGTACGTGTTGTACGGGCTCTTGGTCTTCGTCTCCGCGAACGAGGCGGCCGTGCCGTACTTGTTCAGCGCGTACATGACCGTGCTGTCCATCGCCAGCTTCATCTGCGGCTCGCGGTCCAGCCGGTTGTAGATGACCCGGGCGATCTTCGGCATGTCCTCCTGACGACCGGCCTCCGCCTGCACGATGCTGGCAATGATCATGATCTCGTGCGGCGTGTGGCCGAGCGCCTTGGCGTTGCCCTCGAGGTCCAGCTGCTCGGCCGTCTGGTTGTACCGCTTGACCATCGCCGCCAGGATCTGCGTCGGCGTGCTCTTGGGCTGGATCTCGTACGTGGCCGGGAAGGCATATCCCTCAAGCTTGCCCTTGGCGTATCTCGGCAGGTCGAGCTGGTCCACGTCCTTGGCCGCCGCAGCGAACTCCTTGATGGGCTTGCCGGTCTCCTCGGCCAGCGTCTTCAAGGTGTCGGACAGGCGCAGGCCCTCCTTGAGGGTCACCTTGGCGAGCAACCGGTTGTCCGGGATGAGCAGCGCCACCGCGCTCGCGGCCGACATCTTCTTGCGCAGCTTGTACGAGCCCGGCTGCAGCGAGCCGCTCCTGTTGGCGTTGCCGATCGCGTTGGTGAACGCCTTGGCGCTGGCCACGACCCCCTGCCGCTCCAGCTCCTGCGCCACGTCCGAGGCGCTCTGGCCGTCCTTGATCTCCACGATGACCTCGCCGGTGCCCTGACCGGTGTAGTCGTCGGGCACGAGCACGTCGTTGAGCCACATGTAGCCGTAGTAACCGCCGCCGCCGATGATGCCCGCCAGCACGACGAAGGCGAGCAGCGGCGCGATGAAGCCGCCGCGGTTGCGGCGCCGGCGCCGCCTGCGGTTGCGGCCACGACCGCGCCGGGTACGACCGCCGTCGTCCTCGGCGCCGAGGAGGGTGTTCAGATCGAGATCGTTCATAGGTGCGCTGGCCAATCTCCCGGTATGACCGGCCGGACGTCAAGCGAAACCGCCAAACCGGCTTGGGTCACCGAGCGGAACTGGGGGGTCCGCCGGACATGCTCCCACGACCAGCGGAGATCACTCTGGGTAGCCATGCTAAGGGATGGAAAGAGGGCGCATGTCCCACTTCGGGGCATTTGCGCCGGGACAGAGGGGGTCCCGTCGAACATCAACTCGTCCCGAGGTTCTTATTCAGCTCTTCCCGGTATCTCACGAACTCGCTCTCTTTGTTGGTGAATTTGGTGATTCTATGCGCCGGATCCGTCGTCACAAACCAGTGCCAATCGCCTTGGGCTGGGTTCAGGGCCGCTATCAGCGCCTTCTCCCCTGGATTCGCGATGGGCCCGGGCGGCAGCCCTTTGTGCAGGTAGGTGTTGTAAGGAGAGTCGACCTTGGTGTCACGTTCCGTAATCTTGAGACTCCGCCGGTTCTGCGCGTACAGGACGGTGCTGTCGATCTCCAGCGGGGTGTTCTTCTGGAGGCGGTTGTAGATCACTCTGGAGATCTTCGGGTAGTCCGCGTCGACGCCGCCCTCGGCCTGGATCATGCTGGCCACCGTGACGGCCTCCAGCGGCGTCAGGTGTTTGCGGGCCGCCTCCCGCTCCAGGCCGATCTGGCGGGCGGCCTGGTGGAAGCGCTCGACCATCGCCGCGAGCACGTCCACCGCCGTGTCTCCGGGCTCGATCTCGTACGTGGCGGGGAAGAGGAACCCCTCCAGCCCCTCCGCGTACGAGGGCAGGCCGACGAGAGCCTTGTCGACGCCCTGCAGCTCCTTGAGCGGCAGCCCGGCCAGTTTGGCGACGCGGGCCAGCACCTCGGACGTCCGCAGGCCCTCGGGGACGGTGACGCGCCGCACGACCCTGGACGAGGGCGCGAGCAGCAGGTCGAGCGCCGCCTTGGCGGCCATGCCCTTGCGCAGCCGGTAGTGCCCGGGGCGCAGCCGGTTGGTGACCGCGCGCTCCTCCGTCACCCGTACGAACGACTGCGCGCTCGCCACCACCCCTGCCTCGGCCAGCACGGAGCCGATGGCCTGCGCACTCGAGCCCGGCGCGATCCGCACCGTCACGGCGCCGCTGCCGGGGCCGTCGAAGTCGTCGGGGCTCAGGTACGGCTTGAGCACCGCGATCCCACCAGCCCCCAAGGCCACCAGGGCCACGATCAGCCCCGCGGAGACCATCCCGGCCTTACGTATGGCCCGCTGGCGAGACCCGCCCGCCCCTACGACCTCCGCCGCACCGAACGGACCGTGGGGATCCACCCCCACCGCACCGACCTCCGCCGTGCCAGCCCCAGCCGCACCAGCCTCAGCCGCACCGACCTCCGTGGCACCGGCCCCAGCCGTACCAGCCCCGGCCGCACCAGCCTCCGCCGCACCGGCTCCAGCCGCGCCAGCCCCGGCCGCACCGGTCCCCGCCGTGCCAGTCCCAGCCGCGCCAGCCTCCGCCGCACCGGCCTCCCCTGCTGCGTCAGGCTCAGGCCGTCGCTCCTGGTTCGGTTCGCGCTGCGTCGAGTCCTCCGGCCGGTTCTGCTCGGAGTCGTCGGAGAACGGGATCACGTCGTCGAGGTCGTCCTCGTCCTCAGGCCTGCCGTTCACGCGGCCACCCCGCCGTCAGCCGAGCGGACGGCCAGAACCCTCCCAGCCGCCCCGCCGTCAGCCACGCAGACGACCGGACCCCTCGCATCCGCACCCCGCTCGGACGTGCGCGCCGCCTGGGCGTGGGCGGCCCAGCGGTGGACCTGGGGCCACGCCGCGTCGACGCCCTGGGCATCGAGCTGCGCGCCGCCCATGCGTCCTGCCGCATACACCGCCCGCGCGGGCGCGACCCCCGTGTCGCGCGCGCTCATGAGGCAGGTCCGTCGGCCGCTGGGGGCGGTGCGACGGGCCTGCCTGGGGGTCTTTCGGTGGCGCGTTCGGAGTCGAGCGCGTCCTGCAGCAGCACGACGGCCGCGGCCTGGTCCACGACGCCGCGCTGCTTCTTCGCCTTCATGCCGCTGGCCCGCAGCCCGTGCGTCGCGGCGACCGTGGTCAGCCGCTCGTCGAACAGCCGCACGGGCGTCGGCGCGAGCCGGACCGCGAGAGCGGCGGCGAACTGGCGGGCCAGCCCCGCCGCCTGCCCCTCGCGTCCGGACAGCGAGGTGGGCAGCCCCACGATCACCTCGATCGCCTCGTGCTCCGCGACGATCGCGGCGATGCGGTCGAGGTCGCCCTTGCCTCGCCTGACGGTCTCGACCGGCGTGGCCAGCAGCCCGGAAGGGTCACTGCGGGCCACGCCGACGCGTACGGATCCGACGTCCACGCCGATCCGCGTGCCGAACCTCATATCAGCCGAGCTGATCCGCGACAGCCTGCTCGACCAGCCGCAGCGCGTCGCCGATCGCCTCCGGCCGTGTGCCGCCGCCCTGCGCGACGTCGTCCTTGCCGCCACCGCCACCCCCAAGAGCCTTGGCGGCGACGCCGACCAGCTGCCCGGCCTTGAGCCCGCGCTCGCGTCCCGCCTCGTTGACCGCGGCAACCACCACAGGTCGGTCGGAGGGGACGCCAGCGATCATGATGACCGCCGGCCGGTCCGCCGGGAACCTGCCACGCACATCCAGCGCGAGCTTACGCAGATCATCCGCACCGGTGCCATCAGGCGCGCGGTGTGTCACAACGGAGACTCCACGCAGGTCGCCCGCCTTGGCGGCAAGATCACCGGCCACCTGGAGCACCTGGGCGGAGCGGATCTTCTCCAGCTCCTTCTCCGCCGTGCGCAGCCGGGTGACGATGCCGTCGATGCGCTCGGGCAGCTCCTCGCGGCGCGCCTTGAGCTGCTCGGTGAGCTGTGCGACCAGCACGCTCTCGCGGGCCAGGAAGCGGAAGGCGTCGATGCCGACGAGCGCCTCGACGCGGCGCACGCCCGCGCCGACCGACTGCTCGCCCAGCACCTTGACCAGGCCGAGCTGGCCCGAGCTGTGCACGTGGGTGCCACCGCACAGCTCGCGCGAGTAGTCGCCGATCTCGACGACGCGGACCTCGTCACCGTACTTCTCGCCGAACATCGCCAGCGCGCCCATCGCCCTGGCCTCCGCCTGCGAGGTGTAGAAGGCGTTGACCTTGAGGTCGTTGATGAGCACGGCGTTGACCTCGTCCTCGACGTCACGCAGCACGCTGGCCGGGACCGCGCCCGCCGCGGTGAAGTCGAAGCGGAAGCGGCCGGGCGAGTTTTCCGAGCCGGCCTGGGCCGCCGTCTCGCCGAGCGCGTTCTTGAAGCCGCGGTGGACGAGGTGGGTGGCGCTGTGGCTGCGCGAGATCGCGCGGCGGCGCTCGAGGTCGATCTCCGCCTGCGCGTCGTCGCCGACCTTGAGCTCGCCGCTGCGGATCTTGCCCCGGTGCACGACCAGGCCCGCGAGCGGCGACTGCACGTCGACGATCTCGACCTCGCCGCCGCTGGTGCGGATCACGCCCTGGTCGGCGAGCTGGCCGCCGCCCTCGGCGTAGAACGGGGTGCGCCCGAGCACGACCTCCACGGTCGCGCCCGCACCGGCCGCCGGAACGGGCACGCCGTCGACGAGGATGCCGACCACGCTCGTGTCGGCCTCGGTCTGGTCGTAGCCGAGGAACTCGACCTTGCCCGCCTTCTCCAGCAGCTGCCCGAAGACGGAGATGTCGGCGTTGCCGGTCTTCTTCGCCGCGGCATCGGCCTTGGCCCGCTCCCGCTGCTCCTTCATGAGCCGGCGGAAGCCCTCCTCGTCGACCTTGAGCCCGTGCTCGGACGCCATCTCCAGCGTCAGGTCGATGGGGAAGCCGTAGGTGTCGTGGAGCTGGAACGCCTGGTCGCCGGAGAGCGTGGTGCCGGACTTGCGCTTGGTCTCCTCGACGGCCACGTCGAAGATCGCGGTGCCGGTGCGCAGCGTGCCCAGGAACGACGCCTCCTCGGCGTCGATGACCGCGTGGATCTGCGGCGCGTCGGCCTTGAGCTGGTCGTACTGCTCGCCCATGACGTTGATCGCGACGTCGGTCAGCTCGTGCATGTAGCGGTCGTCGCCGGAGCCGAGCAGGCGCAGGTTGCGTACGCTCCTGCGCAGGATGCGGCGCAGCACGTAGCCCCGGCCCTCGTTGCTGGGCAGCACGCCGTCGGCCACCAGCATGGTGCCGGTGCGGACGTGGTCGGCGATCACGCGCAGGCTCACGTCGGCCCGCGGGTCGCGCCCGTAGCGGGTCTTGGTGAGCTCGGCCGCCTTGTCGAGGATCTTGTACGTGGTGTCGATCTCGTAGATGTTGTCGACGCCCTGCAGGATCGCCGCCATGCGCTCGAGGCCCATGCCGGTGTCGATGTTCTTCGCCGGCAGCTCGCCCGCCACGTCGAAGTCGACCTTGGTGCGGACCTGGCTGAGCTGGTACTGCATGAAGACGAGGTTCCACACCTCGAGGTAGCGGTCCTCGTCGGCGACGGGGCCGCCCTCCTTGCCGTATTCGGCGCCGCGGTCGTAGTAGATCTCCGAGCAGGGGCCGCCGGGGCCGGGCACGCCCATGTGCCAGTAGTTGTCCTCCAGGCCGCGCCGCTGGATGCGGTGCTCGGGCAGGCCGACGCGGTTGCGCCAGATGTCGAAGGCCTCGTCGTCGTCCTGGTAGACCGTCGCCCAGAGCTTGTCCTCGGGGAAGCCGAAGCCGCCGTCGGACTCGGAGCGGGTGAGCAGCTCCCACGCGAACGGGATCACTTCGGCCTTGAAGTAGTCACCGATGGAGAAGTTGCCCAGCATCTGGAAGAACGTGGCGTGCCGCGTGGTCTTGCCGACCTCGTCGATGTCGGGGGTGCGCACGCACTTCTGCGCGGTGGCCAGCCGGGACGCCGGAGGCTTGCGCTGCCCCAGGAAGTACGGCTTGAACGGCACCATACCGGCATTGACCAGGAGAAGCGTGGGGTCCTCAGCGATCAGGCTGGCCGAGGGCACTACCTTGTGCCCACGCTCCTCGAAGAAGCGCAGGAAGCGGCGGGCGATCTCTGCCGACTCCATGTTGGCCATCCTTTGCGTTAGTTGTTGTCTTCAGCGTTGCCGAGCCCGAAGCGAGCCCGCAACTCGGTTTCGCGCTCCGCGGCCTCGCCGAGCGCGTCGGAAGTAAAGTCTCTCACCTGCCGGAGCATCCCCGCGGCGCTGTTGGCCGTCCTGCGGGCGACGTGGTCGGGGTGGAGCGCCTGCAGCCTGCGCATCACCCAGAAGGTGAGGAACGCGCCCAGCGACAGGTAGAACAGCCGCCTGATCATCGCGCCTGCCTCTGCTGCGTCCTCGCGACGGCCTTGCGGGGCCGGCGGGCCTCGATGGCTCGGCGGACGCCGTACGCGAGCGAGGACACCTTGATCAGCGGGCCGGTGAAGATGGTCTGCGTCACCGCGCTGAGCTTGGCCGCGTGGTCGCTGACCTGCTTGACGTCCTTGGTGATGGCCTCGACGGCGATCAGCTGCCTGTTGGTCTCGTTGACCGTGACGCTCATGTCGTCGAGCAGCGGCGTCAGGCGGTCGTTCAGGTCGGAGACCGCCTTGGTGGCCTCGGTGAGCAGCCTGGCCAGCTTGACGAGCACCATGGCGAGCACGCAGACCAGGACTATCCAGCCCGTGGCCGCGATCAGGCCGGCGACCTCTCCAGCGGTAAGCATGCGCTCATCTCCCTCGTACGCTGGGCTGGAACGGCAAGACCTTATCGCGTTCGAGTGACAACCTTGGTGAGGACGCCGACCTTGATCGTGCTGCCGCGTCGGCGTCCGGCGCTTCCATGACCGCCCGCGTGCCGCCCCGATCCCGTGCGCCACCAGCCGTCCCCGGCCCGGGCCGTCTCCCAACGCCCGCGCCCCCCAAACCTACGCCATCCCCCGCCCTGCCCTAACGCCCCTCCCCACCCCAGCACGTCCAGAGCCACCCCGGCCACGGGCCCCGACCCACCGACCGCACGAGTTGCCCCTGCCACCGCACCGCACGAGTTACGCCGCCCGCCACCACACCACGACCCGCCGACCCGGCGCCGGGAAGGCGACGTGCCGACCTCAGCGGCCCATGCCCCTCCCCACCGACGCCGCCTCCCCGCCGCGCACGTTGCGCCGAGCACCGCCGCACCACCGCCCGCCGACCCGGCGCCCGGAAGGGCTCAAGCCGGGTCTCGCAGACGCCAACCCGCCACACGCGCCATCACCCCACCGACCGCATTGCGCCGAGCACCGCCGCACCTCGACCCGCCGACCCGGCGCCGGAAGGCGAGCGCGCCGACGTCAGCGATCCCCGCCCCTCCCACCGGCGCCACCACCCGCCGCGCACGTTGCGCCGAACACCACCGCACCACGACCCGCCGACCCGGCGCCGGGAAGGCGACGTGCCGACCTCAGCGGCCCACGCCCCTCCCCACCGACGCCACCACCCCGCCGCGCGCATCGCGGCGAGCATCACCGCACCACGACCCGCCGAGCCACGACCCGCCGGCCCGGCGCCGGAAGACCTCAAGCCGCGCCCCTACGTCACCACCCGCCGCGCGCGTTGCGCCGGGACGCCACCGTAACCACAACCTGCCGGCCCCGGTGCGGCGGCGGGTGCGGGGGTGGGGTCAGGAGCCGCGGAGGAAGGCGCGGATCTTGGCCCAGCGGTCCGCGATCGGGGCCTCGGCGCCGTGGCGGGTCGGCTCGTAGTAGCGGCGCTCCCGCACCTGCTCAGGCGCGTACTCCTGCCGCACCAGCCCATGGTCGAAGTCGTGCGGGTACTTGTAGCCGTCCCCGTGCCCCAGCTTGGCCGCCCCGGCGTAGTGGGCGTCGCGGAGGTGGCCGGGGACCTGGCCGATGAGGCCGCGGCGGACGTCGCCGATGGCGGCCCCGATGGCCTTGACCACGGCGTTGGACTTGGGGGCCGTCGCGCAGTGGATGACCGCGTGCGCCAGGTTGATCTGCCCCTCCGGCAGCCCGATGAGCTGCACCGCCTGGGCCGCGGCCACCGCGGTCTGCAGGCAGGTCGGGTCGGCCATGCCGACGTCCTCGGAGGCGAAGATGACGATGCGGCGGGCGATGAAGCGGGGGTCCTCGCCGGCCTCGATCATGCGGGCCAGGTAGTGGAGGGCCGCGTCGGCGTCGGAGCCGCGCATCGACTTGATGAACGCGCTGATCACGTCGTAGTGCTGGTCGCCCTGCCGGTCATAGCGTACGGCCGCCTTGTCGACGGCCTTCTCCACCACCTCGATGGTGATGTCGTCGGCCAGCAGCGCGGCCGCCTCCAGGTACGTCAGCGACCTGCGCGCGTCGCCGCCCGCCAGGCGTACGAGATGCTCCAGCGCCTGGGGCGCGAGCGTGGCGCGCCCGCCGAGGCCGCGCGGGTCGGAGACGGCCCGCTCCAGCACGGCGCGGATGTCGTCCTCGGACAGGGACTCCAGGGTGAGCAGCAGCGAGCGCGACAGCAGCGGTGAGATGACCGAGAAGAACGGGTTTTCGGTGGTCGCGCCGATGAAGGTGACCCAGCGGTTCTCCACGGCGGGCAGCAGCGCGTCCTGCTGGGCCTTGTTGAAGCGGTGGACCTCGTCCACGAACAGCACCGTCTGCCGTCCGCTCATGCCGAGCTCGCGCCGCGCGTTGTCGATGGCGGCGCGTACGTCCTTGACGCCCGCCGACACGGCGGAGACCTCGACGAAGCGGCGTTTGGTGACGTTGGAGACGACGTAGGCGAGCGTGGTCTTGCCGGTGCCGGGCGGCCCCCACAGGAACAGCGACATGGGAGCCTCGCTCTCGACCAGGCGCCGCAGCGGGGTGCCCGGGCCGAGCAGGTGCCGCTGACCGATCACCTCGTCGAGCGTGCGCGGTCGCATCCGCACCGCGAGGGGCTGCGGGGTGGCCTCTTCGGCCGCGGAATCGAACAGGCTATCCACATCATGAGATTACACGCGCGGACTACGCTCCCCAGACCGCTCGCGCGCCCGAGTCCCCTGCGCGGAAGACGTAGTAGCCCGCCACCGCGGCCAGCACCAGCGTCAGCGCCGACAGGGTCAGCGACACGGCCCGGCCGAACCGGTCGCGGCCGACGGAGTCGCGCGCCGGGCTGGTGGCGTACGCGAGCAGCAGCGCGGCCACGGCCAGCCCCAGCACCGACAGCAGCAGCGGGTTGGCGAAGCTCTGGTGCGCGGTGATGCGGGACCCGAGCTCGCCGTCCGCCGTGGCGAAGCGGGCCGCCTTGAGGCTCTCACCGCTCTCCTTGGCCGCGAAGACCGCCACGGGAGAGGCCAGGGAGAGCAGCACCAGCGCCCACGCCACGTACGTACGCCAGCGCGGGACGATCGCATAGACGGCCGCCGTGGCCACCAGCAGCGGGGTCAGCACGACGGCGAAGTGAATGATCAGTGGATGCGCCGGCAGGCCGAGGATCTGGTCGAACATGAGGTGCTCCTTAGTTCTCATTTCAACTACGAATCTCAGCACCATATGGTTCGCGACCTCACATGTCGCCCTCTGCTGCTTTCGCCACTTACGTCCGGCACATATCGAAGGCCGGTAGCATGCGCGGAGTTGTTTGGTCATGCACGGGCAAAGATGAGAGGACATAGCGGTGAGCGGCGACGACCGCCAGAACGAGGAAGACCGCCAGAGCGAGCTGGCGCGGGAGCACAAGGAACGGCAGGCGAAGCGTGCCGCCGCCCAGAACGTCAAGTCACGGCGGAACACCTTCATCGGCGCGGGCGTGGCCGTCGTCGTAGTCGCGGGCGGCATCTTCGCCGCGACCACCCTGGTCAACAGGGAACCCAGCAAGGTCTCGGCGGAGAGCACCCCTTCGGCCTCCGCCTCCACCTCCGCCTCCACGGCGCCGTCGGCCACGCCGACGGCCAGGACCGGCCCGGTCACCTGCACTTACAAGCGGGAGACGGGGGTGCCGAACAAGTTCGTCGGCCTGCCGGGCAAGAAGCCCAACATGAAGCTGAAGAAGATGACGATCGTCACCAACCGCGGCAACGTCGTCATCGATCTGATGACCGACGCCGCGCCGTGCTCGGTCAACTCGCTCAGCTTCCTGGCGAAGAAGAAGTTCTACAACAACATGAAGTGCCACCGCCTGGTCACGCCCGACGTGTCCGGCGTGCACCTGCTGCAGTGCGGCGACCCGCTGGCCAAGGCCGACGGCAAGAACCCGACCGACGGCCAGGGCACCGCGGGGTACGTCTACGGCGACGAGAACACCGACATCGCCCTGTCGAAGGGCGTGGTGTTCATGACCCAGCCGGGTGAGGCGATGGGCCAGAACAACAGCCAGTTCGCCATCTCGCTGTCGGACGAGAACAGCCAGATCGGCTCGGGCTACAACGTGATCGGCGTGGTCAGCGAGGGCATGGACATGCTGCTGGGGCTGGCCACCAGCGGCAAGGACCTGATCGTCAACGAGGCCGACATCACCGGCGACGGCGGCACCACGGCGCCGAAGAACCCGGTGATCATCAAGACCATCTCCTTCAAGTAGGGGGACAGCGAGAAAACGGCGGGCACCGGCTCCGGTGCCCGCCGTTCTCACATGCCCGGCTAGACCTCGGCCTTGGGCTTGGCGTCGACGCCCGCCTCCTTGCGCTGCTCGGCCGTGATCGGCGTGGGCGCGCCCGTGAGCGGGTCGAAGCCGGAGGCCGTCTTCGGGAACGCGATCACGTCACGGATCGAGTCGCCCCCGGACAGCAGCATGCAGATGCGGTCCCAGCCGTAGGCGATGCCGCCGTGCGGCGGGGGCCCGTACTTGAACGCCTCCAGCAGGAAGCCGAACTTGCTCTCCGCCTCCTCCTTGGAGATGCCCAGCACGTCGAAGACGCGCTGCTGCATCTCGGCCCGGTGGATACGGATCGAGCCGCCGCCGATCTCCATGCCGTTGCAGACCATGTCGTACGCGTAGGCCAGCGCCTCGCCCGGGTGGTCCTGGAAGTTGTCGGCCCACTCCGGCTTCGGCCCGGTGAACGGGTGGTGCACGGCGGTCCAGCCGGTCTCGCGGCCCACCTCGTCGTACACGGGCTCGAACATGGGGGCGTCGACGACCCACAGGAACGCCCACGCCGACTCGTCGATCAGGCCGCAGCGGCGGCCGATCTCCAGGCGGGCCGCGCCGAGCAGGTCGCGCGAGGCGTGCTTCGGGCCGGCCGCGAAGAAGATCGCGTCGCCCGGCTCGGCGCCGACCTTGGCCGCGAGCCCGGAGAGCTCCTCCTCGGTGAGGTTCTTGGCGACCGGGCCGCCCAGCGTGCCGTCCTCCTGGACGAGCACGTAGGCCAGGCCCTTGGCGCCGCGGCTGCGCGCCCACTCCTGCCAGCCGTCGAGCTCCTTGCGCGTCTGCGAGGCGCCGCCCGGCATGACCACGGCGCCGACGTACTCGGCCTGGAAGACGCGGAAGGGCGTGCCGGCGAAGTAGCCGGTCATCTCGACCAGCTCCTGGCCGAAGCGCAGGTCCGGCTTGTCGGAGCCGTAACGGGCCATCGCGTCGGCGTACGTCATGCGCGGCAGCGGCGTCGGCAGCTCGTAGCCGGCGATCTCCTTCCACAGCCGGCCGATCAGCTTCTCGCCGACCTCGATGACGTCCTCCTGGTCCACGAAGGACATCTCGACGTCGATCTGCGTGAACTCCGGCTGCCGGTCGGCCCGCAGGTCCTCGTCGCGGTAGCACTTGGCGAGCTGGTAGTAGCGCTCGAGGCCGGCGACCTGGAGGAGCTGCTTGAACAGCTGGGGCGACTGGGGCAGGGCGTACCAGTTGCCGGGCTGCAGGCGCACCGGGACCAGGAAGTCGCGCGCGCCCTCGGGCGTGGAGCGGGTCAGGGTCGGCGTCTCGACGTAGACGAAGCCCAGCTCGTGCATCACCTCGTTGGCCAGGTAGGTGGCCTTGGAGCGGGTGCGCATGGCGTTGGCGACCTGCTGGCGGCGGATGTCGAGGTAGCGGTACTTGAGCCGGGCCTCCTCCGAGACCCCCACGTTGCCCTCGATCGGGAAGGGCAGCGGCGCGGACTCGCTCAGCACCTCGACCTGCTCGGCCACGACCTCGATCGCGCCGGTGGGCAGGTCGGGGTTCTCGTTGCCCTCGGGGCGGACCCTGACCTGGCCGACGACCTTCACGCAGTATTCGGCGCGCAGGTCGTGGGCGTGGTCCTCCTCGCGGAAGACCACCTGCGCCGAGCCGGAGGCGTCGCGCAGGTCGATGAAGACCACGCCGCCGTGGTCACGGCGGCGGGCCACCCATCCTGCGAGCGTCACCTGCTGCCCGGCGTGCTCCTCGCGGAGCGACCCGGCCTTGTGCGTGCGGATCACTGCAGTTTCCCTTTCAAAACGTCGACGACCTCGGCCAAGGGCACCTCGGTCTGCTCAGCGGTGGTCAGGTCCTTCACTTGCACGGCCTCGGCCGCCAGGTCACGCTCGCCCAGGATCAGCGCGAACCGGGCGCCGGAACGGTCGGCCCCCTTCATCGCGCCCTTGAGCCCCTTGCCGCCGAAGGACATGTCGGCGGCGACACCGGCCGCGCGCAGCCCGCTCACGAGCTTGAACATGGCCCGCGCCGCCTCGTCGCCCAGCGCCACACCGTACACCTCGCAGCGGGCCGGGGTGTCGAGCACGACGCCCTCCCGCTCCAAGGCGATGACGGTGCGGTCGAGCCCGAGACCGAAGCCGATGCCGGGCAGCGCCGGCCCGCCGATGGCCTCGGAGAGGCCGTCGTAGCGGCCGCCGCCGCCGATGCCGGACTGCGCGCCCAGCAGCGGGTGGTCGAACTCGAAGGTGGTGCGGGTGTAGTAGTCGAGCCCGCGCACCAGCCTGGGCGCGTCCTCCCACGGGATGTCCAGGTCGGCCAGGAGCTGCTTGACCCGGTCGTGGTAGGCCTTGCAGTCGGCGCAGAGGTGGTCGCCGATGAGCGGCGCGCCCTCCAGCTGGGCGCGCACCTCCGGGCGCTTGTCGTCGAGCACGCGCAACGGATTGATCTCGATGCGGGCCCTGGTGGCCTCGTCGAGGTCGAGCGCGCGCAGGAACTCCTGCAGCCGGGCCCGGTAGATCGGCCGGCACTCCTTGCAGCCGAGCGAGTTGAGCAGCAGCCGCACCTGGGTGAGGCCGAGCGCGGTGTACCACTGCCAGGCCAGCGCGATCGTCTCGGCGTCGACGGCCGGGTCCTCGCTGCCGATGGCCTCCAGGTCGAGCTGGTAGAACTGGCGGTAGCGGCCCTCCTGGGGCGCCTCCGCGCGGAACACCGGGCCGTCGGTCCAGACCTTCACCGGGAGCTGGCCGCGGTGCAGCCCGTACTCCAGGACCGCGCGCAGCACGCCGGCGGTGAACTCCGGGCGCAGCGTCAGCGACCGGCCGCCGCGGTCGGTGAAGGTGTACATCTCCTTGCTCACGACGTCGGTGGACTCGCCGACGCCACGCGCGAACAGCTGGGTGTCCTCGAAGACCGCGGTCTCCAGGTACGAGTATCCGGCCCGCCTGGCCGTCTCGGCGAAAACTCCGCGAATCGCGTAAAACGTCGAGGCCTGCGGTGGAACGTACTCTTTGACACCTTTAGGTGCTTGGAAGCTCATTAGATCCCTCGTGTGGGACCGGACTGCGGCGCCGCTTCCTTCACGTACGGGTTGGTAGCGCGCTCGCGGCCGATCGTCGTCTGTGGTCCGTGGCCCGGCAGAACGACCGTATCGTCAGGCAGCGTCAGGCACTTGGCAGCCAGGCTGCGCAAAATGGTCGCGTAGTCACCGCCGGGCAGGTCGGTGCGGCCGATGGAGCCGGCGAACAGCAGGTCGCCCGAGAACATGACCTGGTCATCGGGCAGCCGGAAGCTCACCGACCCCCTGGTATGGCCGGGCGTGTGGTCGACCACGAGCTCGAGGCCCGCCAGCTCCAGCACGGCCCCGTCGGACAGCTCGCGCACGTCGTCGGGCTCGCTCAGCGTCAGCCCGCCGAACAGCGAGGCGCTCGTGCCCGACCAGCCGGCGGCCGGGTCGCTCAGCAGGTGGCGGTCGTCGGGGTGGATCCACGCGGGGACGTCACGCGCGCCGCAGACCGGGGCGACCGACCAGACGTGGTCGAGGTGGCCGTGGGTGAGCAGGACGGCGACCGGCTTGAGCCGGTGCTCGCGCAGCAGCTCGTCGACGCCCTCGGTCGCGTCCTGACCTGGATCGACGATCACGCATTCCTCGCCGGCCGCGGGCGCGACAACGTAACAATTGGTCTGGAAGGCCCCTGCGGGGAAGCCGGCGATGAGCATCTGCCTCAGGTGATCTCGTCGAAAAGCCAATGGGAATGTAACCGAAGGGTACCGGTGCGGGTCGCCGGGCTGCGAATCATTACCCGTTGGCCGATACGATTCGCCCACCTCAGTTGATTGACTATGGGAGGCAAAGCGGTGGCCACGGGGAAGGACCGGCAGAGGCAGCTCGCTCGTGAGCACTACGAGCGGCAGATGCAGCGCCGGGTCGAACGCGAGCAGAAGGCCAAGCGCACGGCGATCATCGGCTCCTCGGTGGGCGTCGTGATCGTGATCGGCGGCATCGTCGCCGCCGTCGCGCTGCTCGGCGGCAACGGCGCAGGGACCGACGCGGCCTCCTCGCCCTCGGCGTCCGCGGCCGACACCGCCGCGCCCTCGGCCTCGGCCGCGGCGGGGCCCAAGCCGTACGACGCGGCGACGGGCACGTGCGACTACGTCAAGGACGCGGGCGGCGGGCAGGTCAAGGACGTCGGCATGCCGCCGGCCAAGGTGAAGACCACGCCGGCGACCAAGACGATGACGATCAAGACCAACCAGGGTGACATCGTCGTCGAGCTGAACAACGCCAAGGCGCCCTGCACGACCAACTCGCTGGAGTTCCTGGCGAAGAAGAAGTACTACGACGGCAGCAAGTGCCACCGGCTCGGCAGCGACAAGTTCCCGATGCTGCAGTGCGGCGACCCGACGGCCAAGGCCGACGGCAAGAGCCAGGACGGCACCGGCGGCCCCGGCTACGTCATGGCCGAGGAGAACCTCCAGGGCGCCCAGTACAAGCGCGGCGTGATGGCCATGGCCAAAACGCAGGCGCCGGGCAGCACCGGAAGCCAGTTCTTCCTCGTTTTCGGAGACATCGGGCTCACCCCGGATTACACGCCGGTGGGTACGATCACCAAGGGGCTCGACATCCTGGACAAGGTGAACAAAGCAGGCGTCATCGGGGACGCGGGCGACGGGACGGGGGCGCCGAAGGAAACCGTCGAAATCAAAGACGTGACAATCGCCAGCAAGGGCTGACGTAATACAAACTAGGGACGAAGTAGTCCCGAAGGGTCTGATGGAAAGTGCGGGAGGACACGGTGAGCACCGACCCGTGGGGCCGGGTAGACGACGACGGCACCGTCTACGTGCGTACGGCTGAGGGAGAGCGGGCCGTCGGCTCCTGGCAGGCCGGTGAACCCGAAGAGGCACTGGCCTACTTCCATCGCAAGTACGACGAGCTGGCCGGTCAGGTGCAGCTGCTGGAACAGCGCGTCAAGGGCACCGACCTGGCTCCTGCCCAGGCCGAGGCGAGCATCGTCAAGCTGCGTGAGGCCGTCGCCGACGCCCACGCCATCGGCGACCTCGACGCGCTGACGGCCCGGCTCGACGGCCTGACGGAGCTGGTCGCCCAGCGCCGCGAGGAGGTCAAGGCGGCCCGCGAGCACGCGCGCGCCGAGGCCAGGTCGGTCAAGGAGCGCATCGTCGCCGAGGCCGAGCGCATCGCGGACGAGACCACCCACTGGAAGTCGGGCGGCGAGCGGCTGCGCCAGCTCGTCGAGGAGTGGAAGGCCGCCGACCGCATCGACCGGGTCACCGAGGCCGCGCTGTGGAAGCGGCTCTCGGCGGCCCGTACGGCGTTCGCCAAGCGGCGCAAGGCGTACTTCGCGGGGCTCGACGAGCAGCGCGAGGGCGTTCGGGCGGCCAAGGAGCGCATCGTCGCCGAGGCCGAGGCGCTGGCCGACTCGACCGACTGGGGCCAGACCGCGGCGATCTACCGCGAGCTGATGCAGCAGTGGAAGAGCGCGGGCCGGGCCTCGCGCGAGGCCGAGGACGAGCTGTGGGCCCGCTTCAAGGGCGCGCAGGACCAGTTCTTCCAGGCCCGTTCCGCCGTCTTCGCCGAGCGCGACGCCTCGCTGGCCGCCAACGCCGAGGTCAAGGAGGAGCTGCTGGCCGAGGCCGAGAAGATCCTCCCGGTCACGGACGTACGCACGGCCCGCTCGGCGCTGCGGAGCATCCTGGAGCGCTGGGAGGCCGCCGGCCCGGTGCCGCGCGAGCAGCGCGACCGGCTCGAGGGCGGGCTGCGCAAGGTGGACGAGGCCGTACGCAGAGCCGAGGACGCCGAGTGGAAGCGGTCCAACCCGGAGGCCCGGGCCCGCGCGCAGAGCACGGTCGACCAGCTGCGCACTTCGATCGAGCAGCTGGAGAAGCGGCTGTCCAAGGCGCAGGCCGCCGGTCGCGCCAAGGACATCAAGGAGACCGAGGAGGCGCTGATCGCCCGGCGCTCGTGGCTGGAGGAGGCCGAGCGCACGCTCGCCGAGTTCAGCTGACCCCAGGGCAAAGGCCGGTGGAGGCTCCGTCGGGCCTCCACCGGGCCGCGCGACCGTGCGCGAGCGAGTGGCGGCGGTGCGTGAAATGGGGCGGCGGCGGAAGGGGCTGAGACCTAGGCTGGCGGGCATGGATCCCGTCAGCGCCGCACGTGCCCTCGTCGAGGAGATGTTCCCGGGGGCCCTGTACGCCTTCGTCGGCGGCAGCGCCCTCACCGAGCGCCGCACCAGCACCTCCGATCTCGACGTCGTCGTGGTGCTCGACGGCCTGCCCACCCCCTACCGCGAGTCGCTGCGGTGGCGTGAGTGGCCGGTGGAGCTGTTCGTGCACAGCGAGACGAGCCTGCGCGCCTACCTCGACAAGGACTTCGACCGGCGCCAGCCGAGCCTGGCCCGCATGTGCGCCGAGGGCGCGGTGCTCACCGACCGGACGAGCGGCCGGGCCAGTGACCTCCAGACGGCGCTGAGCGAGCGCCTGGCGGCCGGACCGGGCGGTCTGACCAGCTCACAGGCCGAACGGGCCAGATACGCCCTGTCGGACCTCCTGGACGACCTGTCGGGGGCCACGGACCCGGGCGAGCGGACGTTCATCCGGTGGCAGGTGGCGCAGGAGACCGCCAGGATGGCGCTCGGGCTGGGACGGAGGTGGCAGGGGAGCGGCAAGTGGCTGCTGCGCGAGCTGCGCGCCCACGACCCGGCGCTGGCGGAGGCGCTGCTCGGCGCCGTCGACGACTCGGCACGCCTGGCCGCCGTCGCCTCGGACGTCCTGGAACGCGCTGGAGGGCGCCTCTGGGAGGGTTACCGGGCCGAGGGTGACCCGTTCCACCAGCCGCTGCGTCACGTGCCCTCTGGGGAGCTCTCGGGCGAGACGGCTCAGAGCTCCGGCATGCGCCGGCTCGCGGCGATCAGCGGGGCCACCGCCGGGTCCGCCCGCCTCTGGATGGGCCAGACCCACGTCTCGCCCGCCACACGCTCCTCCGACCACCACCACGGGGCCTCGGAGACGGCCATCTACGTGGTCAGCGGCACGCCGTCGTTCGTGTTCCTGGAGGGCGGGCAGGAGGTGCGGCTGGACACCAAGCCCGGCGACTACGTCTTCGTGCCGCCGTACGTGCCGCACCGCGAGGAGAATCCGGACCCGTCGCAGGAGGCCGTGGTCGTCATCGCCCGCAGCACCCAGGAGGCCATCGTCGTCAACCTCCCCGACCTGCGCCCCCGCTGACCCACCGCCGGGGCCCGGCGCCCCGGAAGCGGTCAGTTGCCGGCGCCGCTGACGCGGTAGACGTCGAACACGCCCTGGATGCTGCGCACCGCCTTGAGCACGTGGCCCAGGTGCTTGGGATCGCCCATCTCGAAGGTGAACTTGCTGATCGCCACCCGGTCCCGGGACGTCGTGACCGACGCGCTCAGGATGTTGACGTGCTGGTCGGAGAGCGTACGCGTGACGTCGGACAGCAGGCGCGGCCGGTCCAGCGCCTCCACCTGGATCGCCACCAGGAACACGCTGTCGTCGCTGGGCGACCAGCTGACCTCGACCAGCCGGTCGGGCTGCTCCTTGAGCTGCTGCACGTTGGTGCAGTCGGCGCGGTGCACCGACACCCCGTGCCCCCGCGTGACGAACCCGACGATCTCGTCGCCGGGCACCGGGGTGCAGCACTTCGACAGGCGTACCCACACGTCGGCGTCGCCCGCCACGACCACCCCGGCGCCGCCGCCGCGCGGGCGGCCGCGCAGCCGGGTGGGCAGCGAGGTCTCGGCGATGTCCTCCTCGGCGCTGTCGACGCCGCCGATCGAGGCCACCAGCTTCTGCACGACGGCCTGCGCCGCGATGTGCCCCTCCCCCACGGCCGCGTAGAGCGCGGAGACGTCGGGGTAGCGCAGGTCGCGGGCGAGCGCCAGCAGCGCCTCGCCGGACATCAGCCGCTGTAGCGGCAGGCCCTGCTTGCGCATGGCCCGCCCGATGGCCTCCTTGCCCGCCTCGATCGCGGTCTCGCGGCGCTCCTTGGAGAACCACTGCCGGATCTTGTTGCGGGCGCGGCCCGACTTGACGAACTTGAGCCAGTCGCGCGACGGCCCGGCGTCCG
The DNA here is from genome assembly GCF_014204795.1 of Nonomuraea jabiensis. Lineage (GTDB taxonomy): Bacteria > Actinomycetota > Actinomycetes > Streptosporangiales > Streptosporangiaceae > Nonomuraea > Nonomuraea jabiensis. The sequence goes on from NZ_JACHMB010000001.1 coordinate 11,716,820, forward strand.
GCGACTTGGAGGTGAAGATCTCGACCGTGTCGCCGTTGCCGAGCCGCGACTCCAGCGGCACCAGCCGCCCGTTGACCCGGGCGCCGATGCAGCGGTGGCCCACCTCGGTGTGCACCGCGTACGCGAAGTCGACCGGCGTGGCCCCCTCGGGCAGCGCGATGACCTGCCCCTTCGGGGTGAACACGTAGACCTCGGACACCGACAGGTCGAACCGCAGCGACTCCAGGAACTCGCCCGGGTCGGAGGTCTCCTTCTGCCAGTCGAGGAGCTGGCGCAGCCAGGCCATGTCGCTGCCCGGCTTGACCTTGCCGGTGGGGCCGGGGCTGCCGACCTCCTCCTTGTACTTCCAGTGCGCGGCCACGCCGTACTCGGCCCTGTGGTGCATCGCGTGGGTGCGGATCTGCAGCTCCACCGGCTTGCCCTCGGGACCGATCACCGTCGTGTGCAGCGACTGGTACATGTTGAACTTGGGCATCGCGATGTAGTCCTTGAACCGCCCCGGCACCGGGTTCCACCGGGCGTGGATGGTGCCCAGCGCGGCGTAGCAGTCGCGCACGCTGTCGACGAGGACGCGGATGCCCACCAGGTCGTAGATGTCGTCGAAGGCCACGTCGCGGGCGATCATCTTCTGGTAGACCGAGTAGTAGTGCTTCGGCCGGCCCTTGACGACGGCGCGGATCTTGGCCTCACGCAGGTCGCCGGAGACCTTCTCGATGACCTCCTGCAGGAACAGGTCGCGGCGCGGCGCCCGCTCCGACACCATGCGCGCGATCTCGTCGTAGCGCTTGGGGTAGAGCATGGCGAAGGCCAGGTCTTCCAGCTCCCACTTGATCGTGTTCATGCCCAGGCGGTGGGCCAGCGGGGCGAAGATCTCCAGCGTCTCGCGCGACTTCTGGTGGCGCTTGTGCTCGGGCAGGTAGCGCATGGTGCGCATGTTGTGGAGCCGGTCGGCGAGCTTGATGATCAGCACGCGGATGTCGCGCGACATCGCGACGACCATCTTGCGCACGGTCTCGGCCTGCGCGGCGTCGCCGAACTTCACCTTGTCCAGCTTGGTCACGCCGTCGACCAGGGACCCGATGGTGTCGCCGAAGTCGCCGCGCAGCTCGTCGAGGCTGTAGGCGGTGTCCTCCACCGTGTCGTGGAGCAGCGCGGCGCACAGGGTCTCGTCGTCGGTGCCGAGCTCGGCCAGGATCGTGGCCACGGCCAGCGGGTGGGTGATGTACGGGTCGCCGGACTTCCGCTTCTGGTCGCGGTGGTGGTAGGCGGCGACGTCGTACGCACGCTCGATCAGGCGCAGGTCGGCCTTGGGGTGGGTGGCGCGGACCGTGCGGAACAACGGCTCCAGCACCGGATTCATGGCCCCACCCCCAAACCGCCTTCGACGCACCGCTGGAACGCCGGACGCCTCGGCGTTGCCGGAGTCGGTTACGTCGGGCACGACCACATCACGGGGCACACAGACTCCTCACGCAATGGCTCCTCACGTTCGAGTCCAGATCCCCCAGTGTATCCAGGCGGCGAACCTGGGCCGTCGCGGGCCGGGCTCAGACGATCACGAGGGAGTGCAGGTCCACTCCCGTCAGCCGCTCACGTCCCTTGAGAAAGGCCAGTTCCATGAGCACGGCGATGCCGACGACCTCGGCGCCGGCCCTCTTCACCAGATCCACGGCCGCCCTCGCGGTGCCACCCGTGGCCAGCACGTCGTCGACCACGAGAACGCGGTCGCCGGGCGTGAAGGCGTCACGGTGGACCTCGATGGTCGCGGAGCCGTACTCCAGATCGTAGGACTCTTCGAGGGTTTCGGCGGGCAGTTTCCCCTTCTTCCGTACCGGTACGAAACCCGCCCCCGCCCGGTACGCCACCGGAGCCGCGAGGATGAACCCGCGCGCCTCGATGCCCACGATCTTGTCCACCTGGTGGAGCCCGGCCAGTTCGTCCACCACGGCCGCCATCGCGACGTGGTCGCCCAGCAGCGGGGTGATGTCCTTGAACATCACGCCCGGCTTGGGGTAGTCGGGCACGTCCCTGATCCTGTCCAGGATCAGGGTGCTCAGCTCGGTCATGACGTCTCCTCGCAAATCGTGCACCGGCGGTGTGCCGGGCTTCATGATGGTGCATCCGGCGCGCACGCAACGACGCCCCCGACCCCGTGAAGGGCGAGGGCGTCGTGGCGTGCGCGCGCTTGCTATCCCTTGGCTACGGCCGCGCTTTTGGAACCCTTCGGGCCCTTGCCGCTGCCCGTCGAGGCCAGCCTCCTGGCGATGGCCTGGTACTTCGGCTCCCGCTCCTTCAACGTCACCAGCAGCGGCGTGGCGACGCACAGGGAGGAGTACGTACCGACGATCATGCCGACGAACAGCGCCAGCGACAGGTCCTTCAGCGTGCCCGCGCCGAGCAGCGTGGTGCCGATGAACAGGATCGCCGCCACCGGCAGGATCGCGACCAGCGAGGTGTTCAGCGACCGGATCAGCGTGTGGTTGAGCGCGTTGTTGGCCGCCATCGAGTACGTCATCTTCGACGTGTGCCCCAGCTTGGCCGTGACCTCCTTGATCATGTCGAACACCACGACCGCGTCGTAGAGCGAGTAACCGAGGATGGTCAGGAAGCCCAGCAGCGTGGCCGGCGTGACCTCGAAGCCCGACCAGGCGTAGATGCCGGCCGTGATGACGAGGTCGTGGACGAGCGCGACGATCGCCGACAGGGCCATCTTCGGCTCGAACGCCATCGACAGGTACAGGATGATCGCCAGCATGAAGACGCCCAGGCCGATCCAGGCCTTCTGGGAGACCTCACCGCCCCAGGACGGGCCGATGGCCTGGACGCTGACCTGGCCGACCGGGGTGTTGAAGTCCTTGGCGATCTGGGACTGCACCTGCTCCCGGGTGTTCTCCGGCAGGCTCTCGGTGGTCACCCGCCAGCCGCCGGTGCCGGCCGACTGGACGATCGCCTGGTGCGCGCCCTCGTTGAGGACGGCCTCGCGGACCTGCTGGACGGTGGCCTGCTCGGACTTGAACGAGAAGACCGTGCCGCCTCTGAACTCCACGCCCAGGTTGAGCCCGTTGATCAGCAGACCCGCGATCGAGATGAACAGCAGAATGCCCGACAGGCTGTACCAGAGTCTCCACTTGCCGACGAAGTCGACATTGATCTCGCCGCGGTAGAGGCGACGCGCCAGTCCCATCTCAGGCCTCCTGCGGAGTGGTCGGGCGGCCGGACGAGCCGACCTCGCTCATGCGCTCGGCGTCGAGGCCGGACAGCGGGTGCCCCTTGGCGAAGAACTTCAGCCTCGCCAGCAGGGCGATGAACGGCTTCGTGAACAGGAACACCACCACGACGTCGATCAGCGTGGTCAGGCCCATCGCGAAGGCGAAACCGGCCACACCGCCCACCGCCAGGAAGTAGAGCACGATCGCGGCGATGAACATGACGGCGTCGGCGATCAGGATCGTGCGCCGGGCGCGGACCCAGGCCACCTCGACGGCCGCCCGGAGCGTCCGGTGGCCCTCCTTCATCTCGTCACGTATGCGTTCGAAGTAGACGATGAAGGAGTCGGCGGTGATGCCGATGGAGACCACGAGGCCGATGATGTGCGGCAGCGAGAGCCGGAAGTTGGCGTTGTGGCCGAGCACGACCACCGCCGTGTACGTCAGGATCGTGGCGACCACGAGGCTCAGCACCGCCACGATGCCGAGGCCGCGGTAGTAGAGCATCGAGTAGACCACGACGAGCACGAGGCCGATGAGGCCCGCGATCAGACCGCCCTGCAGCTGGTCCTGGCCCAGCGTCGAGGAGACCGTGTCGACCGAGCTGCGGTTGAACTTCAGCGGCAGCGCGCCGTACTTGAGCTGGTCGGCCAGCTGGGTGGCGCTGAGCTGGTCGAAGCCGCCGGTGATCTCGGCGCGGCCGCCGGGGATCGGGCTGATGATGTTGGGGGCGGTGATGACGACGCCGTCGAGCACCACCGCGACCTTGTTGCGCGGCTCCTGGGAGTTGTAGGCGGCCGTGGTGAGCTTGCTCCACTCGGCCGCGCCCTTGCTCTTGAAGTCGAGCTGGACGACCCACTCGACGGTGCCCTGGCGGACGCCCGCCGAGGCCGTGTCGATGTCGGTGCCGACGACCTTGGCGACGTCGAGGACGTACTTGTAGCTGCCGTCGGTCTCGCAGGCGGCGTACTGCTTCTTCGGGTCGTCCTGGACGCCCTGGCCGCGGTTGGCCGGGTCGGCGCAGTTGAGCTTGTTGAACTGGGCCAGCACCGCCGGGTCGATGCCCTGGGTGTTGACGCCCGCGTTGGGGTCCTGCGCGGGCGGCGTGCTGGGCTGGCCGGACGGGGCCGCCGTCGGGGTGGCCTTGGCGTTCTGGCCCTTGTTCTGCTGCTTCTGGGGGTTCTCCGTGGCGGCCGGCTGCCCCGTCCCCGACGCGGCGGGCGTCGGCGCGGTCAGCGCGGACGACAGCGCCTTGCCCGTCGGGGAGGTGCTGGGCGTGGAGACCGCGGGCGAGCCGGACTTGTCCGACCTGGGGGTGGTGGACTTGTCAGACTTGGGGGTGGCGGACTGGCTCGCCGAAGCCGACGGACTCGGCGTCGGCGCGTTGGTGGCCAGGTTCTGCGGAACCTGCGTGGCCTCCATGGCCAGCACCTGGCGGAAGCGCAGCTCCGCGGTGGTGGCGACCAGCTTGATGGCCTCGCTCTGTCCGACGCCCGGGATCGAGATGATGATGTTGCTGCCGGACTTGGCCACCTCCGCGTCGGAGATGCCGGTGCCGTTGACTCGATCGCGGATGATGTTGACCGCGCGGTCGAGAATCTCATCCGGCGGTGCCGCGTTGTTCTGCGTCACCGGGGACAGAGTCACCGTCGTGCCGCCGGCGAGGTCGAGACCCAGCTTGGGCGTGAACGCCTTCTGCAGGAACATCGTCCCGCCCAGGGCGAGGATGAGCGCCAGCAGCACCAGGAGCGTTCGCCCCGGTCGGCTGTGGCGGCTGGTCGGTCGGGCCACTGGTCGTCAGTTCTTTCAGATAGAGGTTTGTCGCAGAGCTTAGTCAGGACTGCTTGGTGCTGGAGTCCTGGTCATCGTTGCGATCCACGGTGGCCTCGGACTCCTTCTTGCCCTCCTCACCCGGTGCGGCCTCGTCATCGGAGGACTCGTCCGCCGCCGGAGCGTCCCCTGGCGTGACCACGCGGCCGATCGCGGCCTTCACCCAGCGGGTCTCGATCCCGGGCGCGATCTCGAGGATCACGTCCTCATTGTCCACCGCCACCACGGTGCCGAACAGTCCGGTCGTGGTCATGACCCGGGCGCCGGGAGCCAGGGAGTTCTGCATCTGGATCGCCTCTTGCTGCCGCTTGCGCTGAGGGCGGATCAGCAGGAAGTAGAACACCACTACCAGCAGAATCAGCGGCAGGATACTACCGAGTTGTCCCATGTCCATAAGGGGCGACCTTCCATTGTCGTACAAGAAGTTGACACCGGCCTCGCGCCGGAAATTCCGTGCGTTGCGTCGGGGCCGCGCCGCTCAGCCCGTCAGCCTACACAGCCAGCCAAGCCACGGAGTGTAGGCCGTTGTTGCGAAACGCGGCAACGAGGCAGCGTTTCGGCGCGCGGGGAAGTTCCCATTTTGAAACGGTTGCAACCGTTCTGTGATCAGCCGTCTGAGTCGAATACCGCCGCTCCGAACGCGTCGGGGGGCGGGGTCATCCCGAGATGGCTCCAGGCGGCCGCCGTCGCCACCCGGCCGCGCGGGGTCCTGGCCAGCAGGCCCTGGCGTACGAGGAACGGCTCGGCCACCACTTCGACGGTCTCCGGCTCCTCCCCCACGGCCACGGCCAGCGTGGACAGGCCGACCGGCCCGCCGCCGAACTTCTTCAGCAGCACGCCGAGCACCGCCCTGTCGAGCCGGTCGAGCCCTTCGGCGTCGACTTCGTACAGGTTGAGGGCCGCCGCCGCGATTTCCCTATTTATCACCCCGTCGGCCCTTACGTCCGCAAAATCGCGCACTCGCCGGAGCAGCCGGTTCGCGATGCGGGGCGTCCCCCGGGACCGCCTGGCGATCTCGTGCGCCCCGTCGGTGGGCAGGACCACGCCGAGCAGCTTGGCCGACCGATAGAGCACCTGCTCCAGCTCGGCGACCTCGTAGAAGTCCATGTGCGCGGTGAACCCGAACCGGTCGCGCAGCGGCGCGGGCAGCAGCCCGGCGCGGGTGGTGGCGCCGACGAGCGTGAAAGGCGCGATGTCGAGCGGGATGGCCGTGGCTCCCGGACCCTTGCCGACGACGATGTCGACCCTGAAGTCCTCCATGGCGAGATAGAGCATCTCTTCGGCGGGCCTGGCCATCCGGTGGATCTCGTCGATGAACAGCACCTCGCCCTCGGCGAGCGTGGACAGGATGGCGGCCAGATCGCCGGCCCGCTCCAGCGCGGGGCCGGAGGTGATCCTCAGGGGCGCGTTGAGCTCAGCGGCGATGATCATGGCCAGCGTCGTCTTGCCGAGCCCGGGCGAACCGCTCATGAGCACGTGGTCGGGCGGCCGCTGCCTGCGCAGGGCGCTCTCGAGCACCAGGGAGAGCTGCTCGCGCACCCGGCCCTGGCCGATGAACTCGCCGAGCCGCTTGGGCCGCAGCGCCGCCTCGATCTGCAGCTCGTCGCCCCCGGCATCGGACGACACCAGCTCCCGCTCAAACCCCACCGCCACACCCCCTCACACCAGCCGCGCCATCAACGTCACAACACACCTTCACACCGTCACCCACCGACCGCGACATCACCACGACGGCCACTCCGGGCGCCCAGGAGGAGCCCGCCGCGCCGCGACGGCGGGACGTGGTGCGGCGGAGACCGGCGCAACGCGGTCGGCGGTCGGCCGGGCCACGGTGCCGGGGCCACGACTCGCTCGTCACGGCGATCAGCCCGTGAGCCTTCACGACCGGCCATGACAGGCGGAAACCGGCGTCGGCGCGTGCGGTTACCTTGGCCCCGCCGTAAAAACCGGGTTTGAGAGCGGCGCGTACGGTCGCCTTCGCTTTGCCGTAAAAGCGGGGTTTGAGAGTGGCACCTACGGTCACCTTGGCACCGCCGTAGAAAGCAGAGGGGCGCGTGCGGTCACCTTGGTGCGAAAGAGGCGCGAAAGGGCAGGTCGGCGGGTCATCGGATGCTCAGGGATTGCAGGGCGGCCTTCAGGAGCGCGGCGACCTGGGGCCGGCGTCCGGCGGCGAGGTCGGCGTCGGCGACCGGCTCCACGGCGGCGACGGCCTCGTCGGCGTCCTTGCTGGAGTAGCCCAGCCCCACCAGCCCCGAGTGGACCTGATCGCGCCACGCCGCCACACGCCGCTCCCCGTTGAGCGCGGCGTTGACCGCCTCCTCCGGCGTGCCGAGCCGGTCCTTCAGCTCCAGCACGATCCGCTGCGCCCCCTTCTGCCCGATCCCCGGGACCTGCGTGAGCGCCTTGAGGTCGGCGCCGGCCACGGCGACGCGCAGCGCGTTGGGCGTGTGAACGGCGAGCATCGCCAGCGCCAGCTTGGGCCCGACCCCGCTGGCCGTCTGCAGCAGCTCGAACACGGCCCGCTCGTCGTCCGTGGCGAACCCGTAGAGGGTGAGCGACTCCTCCCGCACCACCAGCGACGTGGCCAGGCGCGTGTCCTCCCCGATCCGCAGCGTGGCAAGCGTGCCAGGGGTGCAGTGGGTGAGGATGCCGACGCCACCGACCTCGATCACGGCTCCGTCGGGAGCGATCGCGGTCACCTTGCCCGACACCGACGCGATCACAGCCCACCATCCTTCCACGCCGCCGGGGCCCGCACGCCACCGGCGAGGGCCACAGCCCGACATCCTCCCGCATGATCACGGACGACACGCCGCGGGCACGCGGGCCGGTGACGCGGCGTGCCGCCCCCAAAGCCGCGGAAGCCCTCGAAGCTCCGGAAGGAGATGGTCACGGCCTGTCCTTTCGGGTGGCCTTGGCCAGGGCGGCGGCGAGGCGGTGCTGGGCGCCGCCGCGCCACACGTGGCAGATCGCCAGGGCCAGCGCGTCGGCGGCGTCGGCGGGCTTGGGCATCTCGCTCAGGCGCAGCAGCCGGGTGACCATGGCGCCGATCTGCTTCTTGTCGGCGGTGCCGCTGCCGGTGATGGCGGCCTTGACCTCGGACGGCGTGTGCAGCGCCACGGGAAGCCCGCGCCGGGCCGCGCACAGCACGGCGATCCCGGCCGCCTGCGCGGTGCCCATGACGGTGCGTACGTTGTGCTGGCTGAAGACCCGCTCGACCGCCACCGCGTCGGGCCGTACGTCGTCGAGCCACTGCTCGATGCCGGCCTCGATGCCGATGAGCCGCGCGCCGAGCTCCTCGTCGGCTCCGGTGCGCACCACCCCGACGGCCACGAGTGTCAGCGGCGCGCCCGGACGCCCCTCGACAGCGCCCAGGCCGCACCGGGTCAGCCCCGGATCGACGCCCATCACCCGCACCGGCCCGCCCTCCCGTCGCCGAACACCTGTTCGGCACGAGACTTTACCCCGGCCGGGGCGCTCACGCACCGGTAATCGCCCCGCACTCCGGGGAAGGGCCTCGGATCAGAAGTAGTCCAGCATGTACGGCCGGGCGGCGAAGGCCGCGTCGAGCGCCTCGTCGTAGCGGTCGTCACCGGACATCAGCCCGCTCAACCGCAGCGTCGCCGTCGGCACCCCCGCATACAACGCCGAGAACCCGTTCACCGAGAGCTTGACCCCGGACTCCGCCACGGGCGTCACCGCACCGGACCCACCCGCGACCTCCAGCCGCCACGACCCACTACCGCCCAGCGGATCGTCCACCGTGACCACGGCCTCACAGCTCACGAATGCCGGATAGCCCCGCCGCTCGACCGCCGCGGCCACGTCCAGCACCCTGAACATCCACCGCGCCTGCCGCACCTCCTCACTCGACCGCTCCCGCAGCATCCACAACACCGGGTCGTCCGGAGCCACCGCGGCCACGACCTTGCGCGCGATCGACGACGCGCTGCCCACCAGCGACCACAACGCCCGGGCGGTCTCCCCCGAGCCGGCGACCAGGTTCTCCACCTGCATGTCGTCGCCCCGCCACCGGTAGACGACGAAACCGTCCTCGGCCAGGTAGAGGAAGTCGTCCTTGTTCTCCAGCCACAGGGACCAGGTGTCCTCGTCCCAGGAGATGGGGCCGCTGGCGCGGGTGGCCGAGTGGACGCGGTGCAGCAGGGAGACGACCTCTCCCGCGTCTTCCGGGCCCATCCTGCGCAGCTTGACCTGCCCGGACGGCCTGATCTGGCGCAGCGCCTCGGCCGGGAGCCGCACCTTGTACTGGCCTCCGGCGTGCTCGTAGCCGATCGACCGGTAGATCGGCGTGGTGGCCGGATAAAGCGCGGAGACCGCGTCGCCCAGCGAGGCGGCCCGCTCGACGACGGCCCGCATGATCAGGCTGCCGACGCCCCGGCCCCGGTCCTCGGGATTGACGGTGACGCCCGCGACGCCCGCCATCGGCTGCGGCCTGCCGTGCCACCACTGCGTGAACCGGCGCAGCCGTGCGGCCCCGGCGAGCCTGGAGCCGTCGAACGCCCCCAGGTAGCGGCCCTCACCGAGTGCCGGGAGCACCGCCCGGCGCCACTTCTCGTTGTCGCCGGGGGGCAGCGGCCCGAAAGAGCGCCTGCGCAGGTCAAGTACGTCGTCGAGGTCTTCAGCGATCAGGTTGCGAATCTCCACGAGGATCCAACCTATGGCGGGCCGGGCCGCCGGTCCACTTTGGGCGGCGGGGTGCCGCGCCTACGCGGTGGCGGTGCGCGCCCGCGAGCCGTTCGTCGTGATGGCGAGCCTGTCGAGGTAGAGCAGCTGGGCGGCCACGACGGCGATCAGCGCGACGGCGACGACGAGCAGCGGCGTGGCGGCGCCGACGTCGGGTTTCGCCGCGGAGAAGGAGCCGAGCTGGGCCATCTGCGCCACCGGGGCCGTGTACAACGTCGGCTTCTGGGCGACCAGCAGCGGCCAGAGCAGGTCCTGGGCGTTCACCAGGGCGACGGCCCCGGCGAGGATGCCCGCCATGGGGAGCGACGGGAGGAACACGCCGCCGAAGAAGTCCTTGTCGGTGCGCTCGGCCAGCCCCTTGCACAGGAGCGTGAGCACGAGCAGGGCCGGGACGCTGACGAGCAGGGGCGGGAAGAGGGCCAGGAAGGAGTCGATGAGGCCCATGTTGCGCATGTTCTGCCAGTTCGCGACGCCGAGAGGGCCCGTACCGACGAACAACCACGGCGCGAACACCAGCAGCAGCCACTCGCTCCCGCGCCCCAGCGGTCGCAGGCCGCCGATCCCGAGCGCGGCCAGGTAGGCGACGCCCACCGAGACGACCGCTCCGCCGATCGCCGGCACCCAGGTGTTCACCTGGGAACGGAGGGAGCCCGCCTCGGAGGCGGGCGAGGCGAGCACGCCGTCGATCCACGGCCAGGCGCACACGAGCGCGACGGCGAGGAAGACCACCAGCGCCACGATCCCGACGGCCATGCCGACGGCCCCGCCACCACGTCCGGCGGCCACAACCGGTCCCACCGGAGGAGCAGCCGCAGGGGCCGCCCCCGGCACACCCGGCCCCGCCCCCGGCGCGGTCGGTCCCGCCCCCGGCGCGGTCGGTCCCGCCGCAGGGGTCGTCGGCACTCCAGCGGGGGCCGTGGGTGGGGTCGGTACGGCGGCGCCCGGCTCCGGCGCGGTACGCGGCGTCAGCGTGACGCTCAGCCGCGAGGCCGCCACGACGACCGTCGCGACGATGCCCAGCACGCCGAGGATCACCCCCGTGAGGGTCGCAACGGACGCGCCAGGGCCGAACTCGGCCATCCGGAAGGCGGAGTCGTACTCCAGCCCCGCGAGCGTCTCTGTGGAGCGCTCAGGGCCTCCCCGGGTGAGCACGAGACCGAACGAGAATGTCTGGAGCCCCACCGCGACGGTGGCGATCGCCACGACCACCCCCACCACGAGCATCGCCGGCGCCACACCGCCGCGAGACGTCCCGGAAAAGTCCTCCGGTACGGAGCCGGCGCGCAGGGCGGGCAGGAACGCCATGACCGCCAGCGCGCACACCACCCCGAACGTGCCGGCCGCGACGATCAGCCGGAGCGTTCCAGGCGCGGTCGCGGGATCGCGCAGCCCTTCGGCCAGCCCCGCCAGGCCGGGCGCGTCCGGTGCCAGCCCGCGCATCCAGGCCGCCGCCACCCCGACCGGCGAGAACGTGACGATCGCCAGCGACAGCGCGATCCGCCCGGCCCGACGCGGCCACGTGCCCGCCCGGTCGAGCGCCACCGCCAGCAGCGGCGCCACCACCACGGCCACCAGCAACGGCATCGCGACCAGCGACAGCGTGAACCACACCGCCCGCCAGAACTCGCCGTCGCCCAGCAGCTTGCCGTAGTTGGCGAACCCCACGTACGTGCTCTCGCGCAGGACGCCGCCCCTCTGCAGGCTGAGCCAGATCGTCTGGGCCGTGGGCAGCACCAGCGAGATCAACGTGCCGAACAGCGCGGGCACGGCCAGCAGCCAGCCGAGCGCCGGAGAGGGAGCCTGTGGAGGGGTGGGGGAAGTCACGTCGCCCGACCCTACGCTGCCCCGCCCCTTCTCGCACCCGAAGAAAGCCCCGGAACCATCCCCGCACCCGAAGAAGGCCCGGTAAGGGCCGGGCGCGCATGAGTAAGGGCCCGGCGTAGCCGAGCCCTCTCATCGTCCGAGCTGCTAGTCCAGCGCCGCCAGCACGTCGTCCGGCACGTCGAAGTTGGCGAAGACGTTCTGGACGTCGTCGCTGTCCTCCAGCGCGTCGATGAGGCGGAACACCTTCTTGGCGCCCTCCTCGTCCAGCGGCACGCTCATCGTCGGCAGGAAGCTCGACTCGGCCGAGTCGTAGTCGATCCCGGAGTCCTGCAGCGCCTTGCGGACCGGCACCAGGTCACCCGCCTCGGAGACGACCTCGAACGACTCGCCCAGGTCGTTGACCTCCTCGGCGCCCGCGTCGAGGACGGCCATGAGCACGGTGTCCTCGTCGAGCCCGTTCTGCTTGGGCACGATCACGACGCCCTTGCGGTTGAACATGTAGGAGACGGACCCGGGGTCGGCCAGCGAGCCGCCGTTGCGGGTGAGCGCGACGCGGACCTCGGAGGCGGCGCGGTTGCGGTTGTCGGTGAGGCACTCGATGAGCACCGCGACGCCGCCGGGCGCGTAGCCCTCGTACATGATGGTCTGCCAGTCGGCGCCACCGGCTTCGAGGCCGCCGCCGCGCTTGCGGGCGCGCTCGATGTTGTCGTTGGGCACGGAGTTCTTCTTCGCCTTGAAGATGGCGTCGAAGAGGGTGGGGTTGGCGTCCGGGTCAGGGCCACCGGTCCGTGCCGCCACCTCGATGTTCTTGATGAGCTTCGCGAACAGCTTGCCGCGCTTGGCGTCGAGCGCGGCCTTCTTGTGCTTCGTCGTCGCCCATTTGGAGTGGCCGGACATTACCTAGAGCTCCCTCACCATGTCTACGAAGTAACGGTGCACGCGCGTGTCCCCGGTCAGCTCGGGGTGGAACGACGTCGCGAGCAGCGGTCCTTGACGGACCGCGACGATCCTATCCCCAGGCTCGCACCTGCCCAGCACTTCGACGTCACCGCCGATGGATTCGACCCAGGGCGCGCGGATGAACACCGCGTGCACCCGCTCCCCCGCGAAGTCCAGGTCGGACTCGAAGGAGTCGACCTGGCGGCCGAACGCGTTGCGCCTGACCACCATGTCGATGCCGCCGATCGTCTGCTGTCCGGCGACGCCGTCCTCGATCCTGTCGGCCAGCATGATCATGCCGGCGCAGGAGCCGTAGGCGGGCATGCCTTCCTTGATCCGCAGCCGCAGCGGCTCCAGCATGTCGAAGGTCTCGGCGAGCTTCCACATGGTGGTCGACTCCCCACCGGGGATGACCAGGCCGTCGACCGCGTCCAGCTCGGCCGGCCGGCGCACGGCGGTGGCCGACGCTCCTGCCTCCTGAAGCATGCGCGCATGCTCGCGCACGTCTCCTTGGAGAGCGAGTACACCGATCGTGGGCACAGTCGATCCTTCCGTCTGGGTGCGGGTTCCGATAATTCAACACCAGGATGGCCTGGGATCTTCCTAAAGGGCCAGTTTGACGTGGACGGGCTTGTGGTCGGACAGCGTCACGTCCCGCGCGACGCGGCAGCTCCGCACCGTGCCCTTGGGCGCGAACAGGTAATCGAGCTTTTTACCCTCCCTGGTCCACCGGCCGGTGCGCCGCGCGCCGCGCTGGTCGCATTCCTGGTACGCGCGGTAGAGCGGCGCGACGGCCCGGCGACCGGCGGCGCTGCCGTATCCGCTGTCCGGGGGCGCCACGTTGAGGTCTCCGCCGAGGACCGTCCGGTGTCCCGGCTCGGCCGCGATCTCGAGCAGCCGCCTGATCTGCCTGGTCCGGTAGGGGGCGCCGGGCCCGCGGTCGTCGTCGGCCCGGCCGGAGGACAGGTGGGTGCCGCAGGCGCGCACCTTCCTGGCGGGGACGGTGGCGCAGAGGACGGCGCGCGTGACGTACCAGGGCGGGGCGGGCAGCGGGTGGGCCTCGAAGGTGGCCCCGTCCTCGGCCGGGTCGCCCGCCACGGCGACCGCGATGCTCTGCGCGCCCCGCGGGCGGCCGAGGCGGTCGGGGTGGCAGGCGTACGGGGTGCCGTCGTTGGAGGTCAGGCCCCATGAGCCGACGGTCCAGTTCCGGCCGGTGCGCTGCTCGAGCCAGAGTTCGAGCGTGCCGGCCGCGCCCGTGCAGAACTCCTGCAGGAAGATCACGTCAGGAGGGCCGCTCTTGATCGCGTACCCGCCGATGCTCTGCGCCAGTTCGAGCGCCCCCGCGCGGTAGAGGGGGCACGCCGCGTTGGTGCCCGCGCAGACGTTCCAGGTCATCACGGACAGCTCGGCCCGTGAGGGCGCCGCGAGCAGGCCGGCCACGAGTAACAGGACAGGTCCCACCATGTCGGGAAATTATCAACCAGCGGGGGCCGCGGCATCCTGGAGCGTGTGGTCGGCGTCCACCCGGCTCAGGACGCGCAGGTGGTGGCGCCGGACGTAGAGGATGGCCATGCCGACGAGGCAACAGGCGGCGCCCAGCGCGTACGGCACGGCGACGCCGAGCTCCTCGCCCAGCTTGGTGGCGATGAACGGGGCCAGCGCGCCGCCCATCCAGCGCACGAAGTTGTAGCCCGCCGAGGCGACGGGCCTCGGCGCGTCGGAGACCTCCATGGCCGACTCGGTGAAGACGGTGTTGTTCAGGCCGATGGGGATGCCGGACAGCACGGTGAACAGGATGATCCCGGCGTGTCCGGACAGCGCGATGCCGATCTGGAACACCGCCAGCAGCGCCAGCGCCAGGTGCAGCACGTTCACCGAGCCGATCTTGCGCTGCAGCGGCGGCGCGCCGAACACCGAGGCCAGCGCCACGCAGACGCCCCACCCGAAGAAGACGGCGCCGATGCCGTAGGCGGACATGTGCAGGATGAACGGGGTGAAGGCCAGCACGGTGAAGAACGCGAAGTTGTAGAAGAGCGCGGTGAAGGCCGTGGTGGACAGGCCGCCGTGGGCGAGCGCCCTGATGGGGGCGGCGAGGCTGGTCCTGGCCGCGGGCTTGGGGGTGGCCCTGAGCAGGGTGGCGATCAGTACGAAGCCGGCGGCCATGAGGGTGGCGGTGCCGAAGAAGGGGGCCCGCCAGTTCCAGTCGCCGAGCAGGGCGCCCACCAGCGGGCCGGCGGAGATGCCCAGGCCGAGCGCGGCCTCGTACAGGATGATCGCCGCCTCCGCGCCGCCGCTGGCCGCGCCCACGATGACGGCCAGCGCGGTGGCCACGAACAGCGCGTTGCCCAGGCCCCAGCCCGCGCGGAAGCCGACGAGCTCGCCGACGCTGGTGGAGGTGCCGGCGAGCGCGGCGAAGACGATGACGAGCGCGAGGCCGGCCAGCAGCGTCCGCTTGCCGCCGATGCGGCTGGAGACCCAGCCGGTGAGCAGCATCGCCACCGCCGTCACCAGGAAGTAGCTGGTGAACAGCAGCGACACCTGGCTGGGCGTGGCCTTCAGACCTTGGGCGATGGAGGGGAGGATGGGGTCGACGAGACCGATGCCCATGAAGGCCACGACCGCGGCGAACGCGGTGGCCCAGACGGACACGGGCTGGCGAAGGATTCCGCCACCGGACTGCATGATGCTCCTTTACCTGGGGTTACGTCCGAGCTTGGCCAGGACGGGCAGCGCGGCCGCCAGCGTGGCGCGCTCGTCGTCGGTGAGGGCGGCCAGCTCCTGGCTGAGGTGGGCGATCCTGGCCCGCCGGACGGCGAGCAGCCGGTCGCGGCCCTCGCCGGTCAGCTCGACCGTCCTGACGCGGGCGTCGGCCGGATCGGAGCCGCGCGCCACCAGGCCGGCGTCCTCCAGGCGGTTGATCTGCACGGTCATCGTGGGCAGCTGCACGGCGTGCTCCTCGGCCAGCTCGGTCATGCGGCGCGGGCCGGGTTCGAGCGAGCCGAGCACGGCGTACTGCTGGCTGGTGACGGGTTGGCCGGCGACGGTGCGCCTGAGCAGGAGGACCAGGTGGCGCAGCACCGTGGAGACCTGCTCGGCCAGGCGGGTGGGGTCGTCCCTCATGCTTAGCCCAACTAACTTAGTGTGGCTAATATTCCGGTCAAGAAAAAGCGGCACCCCGGAACCGGGGTGCCGCTCGCCGGAGCGATCGTCAGGGACGCTCGGTCTCCAGGCGGACCGTCTCCTCCACGGTCAGCTGCTGCTGGGCGCGCAGCGTCGGGTCCAGCGGCCGCAGGTACGTCTGCTGCACCCCCGGCACCCGGTCCTCCACGACGAACGTGGCCCGCGTGTAGACCTCGGCCCCCGGGGTCTGCACCTTCGGCACCACCCGGAAGTCCGCGGTCAGCTGGTCCCGCTCGATCTTCGTCAGCACGTAACCGCGCTGGTTGTTGTAGAACTTCAGGTGCGGGTTGATCGCCAGGAACGGGTGCGTGGACGGGTCGGAGTCCGCGCCGTCGCCGCCCGTCGAGATCGAGGTGGCCACCAGCTCGGAGCCCACCGACGGCCCGGTCGGGTCGTCGTAGTCCAGCTTGAGGTCGCTGGCCCAGTGGGCGTGCACGTCACCGGTCAGCACGACGGCGTTGCGCACCTTGGCGTCCACCCAGCCCTGGGTGATGCGCTGCCGGGAGGCGACGTAGCCGTCCCAGGCGTCCTGGCTGGTGATCTTGGCGGGGCCGGCGTTGTTGTCGCGCTGGGCGAAGAAGACCTGCTGGCCGATGATGTCCCACTGCGCGCGGGAGTGGTGGAAGCCGTCCAGCAGCCAGGACTCCTGCTCGTTCCCCGTGATCGAGCGCGCCGGGTCCACGGCGGCCGGGCAGTCGCGGTAGCCGTCGCCGCAGCCCTGGTCGTCGCGGTACTGGCGGGTGTCGAGCATGTGGAACATGGCCATCCGGCCCCACCGGATCCGCCGGTAGAGCTGCATGTCGATGCCGCGCGGGATGGAGGTGCGGCGCAGCGGCATGTTCTCGTAGTAGGCGCGGAAGGCGGCCTCGCGCCTGGCCAGGAAGTTCGGCTGGGGGACCTCGGGCTTCTCGGGGATCTCGTCGGCCCAGTTGTTGTCGACCTCGTGGTCGTCCCACACCACCAGCCACGGCGCGGCCGCGTGCGCGGCCTGCAGGTCGGGGTCGGCCTTGTACTGGGCGTGGCGCTGGCGGTAGTTGGCCAGCGTCTCGGTCTCGGGGCCCTCGTGGTCGCGGACGTTGCCGCCGGGGATGGTGTAGGTGTCCTTGGTGTACTCGTACTGGTAGTCGCCCAGGTGCAGGACGAGGTCCGGGTTGTCCTCGGCCAGCCGGCGGTACGAGGTGAAGTAGCCGTGCTCGTACTGGGCGCACGAGACGAACGCCATGGCCAGCGAGCTGCCGTACGAGAGCGGGTGCGGCGCGGTGCGGGCACGCCCGACCGGCGAGACGTACTTGCCGACGCGGAAGCGGTACCAGTACTCGCGGTCGGAGCTCAGCCGGTCCACCTCGACGTGCACGCTGTGGCCCCACTCGGGCGTGGCCACGCTCACACCGGAGCGGACGACGCGGCGGCAGCGCTCGTCGGCGTACACCTGCCACTGCACCGGGAACGGCCGCTGCGGCATGCCGCCGAACCCGTCCTCGGCCAGCGGCTCCTGGGCGAGCCTGGTCCACAGGACGAAGCCCTCGTGGTCGGGGTCGCCGGAGGCGACGCCGAGCGTGAAGGGGTCGGTACGCAGCTCGCGCGAGGCCGCCTCGACAGCGGGATCGGTGCCCGGATCAGCGCCAGGATCGGCGAGGGCGGCGGTCGCGGGGATGGTCACGGCGGCGCCCGCCGCTAACCCTGTGACCAGAAAGTGCCGGCGGTTCAGCTTGGACACGAGACGCTCCTGTGACGATCAAGGGTGAGGGGGACGCCAGGTAGCTTTACTGAAGATCATGACTACATGGTGAACGCCACACAACACCGAAAAGGCGACATCCTTCGCGGATGCCGCCTTTTCTGGCGATTTTCATCGTCACGCTGTGGTGTGCCCCCGCCTGCCGTACGTGATCATGTCACACGGGCGGGCCGGACGACCTGCAGCGACGCGCCGCCTACCAGCCGCGCTCGGCCAGGCGGTGCGGCTGCGGGATCTCGTCGACGTTGATGCCGACCATGGCCTCGCCCAGGCCGCGCGAGACCTTGGCGATGACGTCGGGGTCGTCGTAGAAGGTCGTGGCCTTGACGATGGCCGCGGCGCGCTTGGCCGGGTCGCCCGACTTGAAGATGCCCGAGCCCACGAACACGCCCTCGGCCCCGAGCTGCATCATCATCGCGGCGTCGGCCGGGGTGGCGATGCCGCCCGCGGTGAACAGCACGACCGGCAGCTTGCCGGTCTTGGCGACCTCGACGACCAGCTCGTACGGGGCCTGCAGCTCCTTGGCCGCGACGTAGAGCTCGTCCTCGGGCAGCGAGGTGAGGCGCTTGATCTCGGCGCGGATCGTGCGCATGTGGGTGACGGCGTTGGACACGTCGCCGGTGCCGGCCTCGCCCTTGGAGCGGATCATGGCCGCGCCCTCGGTGATGCGGCGCATGGCCTCGCCCAGGTTGGTGGCCCCGCACACGAACGGCACGGTGAACTGCCACTTGTCGATGTGGTTGGCGTAGTCGGCCGGGGTCAGCACCTCCGACTCGTCCACGTAGTCGACGCCGAGCGCCTGCAGGACCCTGGCCTCGACGAAGTGGCCGATGCGGGCCTTGGCCATCACGGGGATCGACACGGCGCTGATGATGCCGTCGATCATGTCGGGGTCGCTCATCCTGGACACCCCGCCCTGGGCGCGGATGTCGGCGGGCACGCGCTCGAGGGCCATGACGGCCACCGCGCCGGCGTCTTCGGCGATCTTGGCCTGCTCGGGGGTGACGACGTCCATGATGACGCCGCCCTTGAGCATCTCGGCCATGCCGCGCTTGACACGGGCGGTTCCGGTGACGGGGGTGCTTTCAGGCGTGCTGGTCGACACGGTCATCCTCACGGCTCTCACGGCTATCAGTAAGTTATCAACCCCATGGTAGGTCCTGATGGACCCCTCCCCCGACATGCCAAGATGTCAGGATTTATCGCCATACTTGGACATAAAGGCGCTAGGGGATGACGGGTTTGCGGCTGGCGAGCGCCACCCAGACCTGGCCGGGCGCGAAGTTCATCGGCTCGCCGCTCTCCGTGGTGAACGTCGTACCGGTGTCCTCGGATTCCCGCTCCCAGTTCGCCTTGTACGCCTTGCCGTCGCGCAGCACGATCGCCTTGCCCTTGCCCGTGGTGTGCACGAGCGGCGTGTAGCTCTGGTTCTTGTCGTGGAACTCCGAGCGCTCGGTCTTGGTGTACTGGATGACGATCGTGGGCGCGCCGAGCTGGCCGCCCTCGGCCGCCATGTCCTTCTTGCCGTCCTGCCAGATCAGCCACTGCTCCTTCTCCGCCGACCAGGCGAAGGTGAAGCGCGCCGCGGGCCACTTGACGGTGTACGACTTCTTGTCCACGCCGCCCTCCGCCGGGGCCTCGCCGAAGGTGAAGCCGATGTCCTTGGCCTTGCTCGCCTTGGGGGCCTTGGCCAGGAGGTCCTTGGTGTTGGCGAAGAGGTTGTACGGGGCGAAGCGGCCCGGCTGGCGGAAGTATGCGCCGGGGTTGCGCGTGTCGCCGACGTCGAACAGCGACGCCTTGGCCACGAACGGCAGCATCTTGGTCTGCACGCCCGAGTAGGCGAAGGCCGGCTTGCCGAACTGCGGCGTGATGTGCAGGTCGGAGATGCGGGCGCTGCGGACGGGGCCAACCTTCGCCGGCAGCTTGGAGGAGAAGATCGCCATGAGCCGGGTCAGGCCCGCCTCGACCTGCTCGATGTAGACGATGTCCGCGCTCTTGAGCCCGAGCTGCGGCTTGCCCGCCGCGGTGTTCTCGATCTTCACCGCGAGCACCGGCTTCAGGCCGTCATACGGCTTGCCGGTGAACGGGTGACCCTCGGGCGCCTCGGTGGGCTCCTCGCTGGGCGCCGCCGTGGCGGCCTGGGGCGCCTTACCCGGGGCGGGCTCCTCCGAGGAGGAGCAGGCCGCGACGGGCAGCAGCACCGCCGCGCCGGCCAGTGTGACCGTGATCATCCGGGGTAGCCGCACGTGAACACTCCTCGCTTCAGCCCGAAAACCGGATGAAGCTTACTGGCTTCCCCAAATTAGGTCATTCGGTTGCCATAGCCGCAGGCGGATTGTCATCAATTTCGAAGAATTCTGGATATTCGGTATGCCCCGCCAGGCGGAGGGTTCTGGCCAGCCAGCGCCGCTGCGCCGTCCGCGTGACCGCAACCGCATTGTTGTAGAAGCGGCGCGAGTAGACGACCTTGGCCACCGCCGTGTCGAGCTCGTCCAGCAGGTCGCCGCCCCCGGGCGACTCCGCCAGCTTCTCCCTGAAGCGCTCCTGGTCCACGACCGCGCGCAGGGTGCGCGACAGGTCGCTCTCGGCGTGCTCGCGCTCCTCCGGCCCCGCCGTCCTGGCCTCGTGCGCCGCGGCGGCCAGCACCAGGGAGGTCGCGGGGTCGAGCAGGCGCGAGCCGGCCAGCTCCAGCACCACCGCCCTGCGCCGCATCAGCGCGGCGTCCAGCGACTCCTGGGCCAGCTCCAGCCGGATGTGCAGGCGGTCGAGCCGGCCCGCGCGCCAGGAGATGTAGACGGCCGTGAGCACGACGACGATGCCCACGACCAGCACGATGATGGTGGATGTCACAGATCTTCCTCCACGCGCCCCGCCCCGCTCGTGGCGACCGTCTCGTAGACGCGTACGACGTCCCGCGCGACCGTCGACCAGTCGTACTTCCGCACCGCCACCAGCGCCTCGGCGGCCAGCTTGGCCCGCCGCTCGGGGGCGTCGAGCAGCGCGGCGGCCTCGCGCGCCAGCGAGCCGGCGTCGCCGTTGGCGAACAGCGCGCCCGCCTGCCCCTCGCCCAGCACCCTGCGGAAGGCCGGGATGTCGCTGGCCAGCACCGTCGCGCCGGAGGCCATGGCCTCGGCCAGCACGATGCCGAAGCTCTCCCCGCGCGTGTTGGGCGCGCAGAACACGTCGACCGAGTGGTAGGCGCGGATCTTGTCGGCCTCGCTCACCATGCCCAGCACGGTCACCCGGTCGTGGAACTCCTTCGGCACCCGCTCGTAGACGTCCTTGGCGTCGCCGGGGCCGGCCAGGAGCAGCTTCAGGCCGGGCCGCTCGGCCGCGAGGGTCCTGAACGCGTCGAGCAGGATCGGCAGGCCCTTGCGCTCCTCGTCCATCCGGCCGAGGAAGCCGATCGTGGCGCCGTCGGGCCCCCAGCCGTCGAGCGGCTCGGCCTCGGTGTAGCGGGAGACGGTGACGCCGTTGGGGATCAGCACGGCGTCGCCGCCGAACTGCTCGACCAGGCTCTTCCGGGCCGCGTCGGAGACCGCGATGCGGCCCATCAGCTTCTCCAGCGCGCTGCGCAGCAACGGCTCGGCCACCGCGATGGCCCGCGAGCGCGTGAACGACGCGTGGAACGTGGCCACGATCGGCCCCCTGGCCGCCCAGCAGGCCAGCACGCCCAGGCTCGGGATCAGCGGCTCGTGGATGTGCAGGACGTCGAACCCGCCCGTACGCACCCAGCGCCGCACCCGCGCGGCCGACAGGAAGCCGAACGACATCCTGGCCACCGACCCGTTGTAGGGCACCGGCACCGCCCGGCCCGCGCCCGTCACGTACGGGGGCAGCTCGTCGTCGTCGGCCGCCGGCGCGATCACCGACACGTCGTGCCCCTGCGCGATCAGCGCCTGGGCCAGGTCGTCGATGTGCTGCTTGACCCCGCCCGGCATGTCCCAGGAGTAGGGGCAGACGATGCCGATCCTCATCGCGCGAGGTCTTCCAGCCAGAGCCGCTGCAACATGTGCCAGTCCTCCGGGTGCTCGGAGATGCCCTTCTCGAACACGTCGGTCAGCCCCTGCGCCACCGCCGCGACCTTCTCCTGCCGGGTGCCCTCGGCCGGGACCGGGACCTCCTCGTGGATGTGGATGCCCCAGTCGTCGCCCACGTTGTAGACGATGGCCGGCAGCAGCGCGGCCCCCGTCTGCACGGCCAGCAGCGGCGGCCCGGCGGGGACCTTGGTGGTCGCGCCGAAGAAGCGCACCTCGACGCCGCCCTTGGTCAGGTCGCGCTCGGCGGGCAGGCACACGACGCCGCCCTTGCGCACGCGGGTGGCCAGCGTGCCGAAGTTGTGCCCGTCGCCGCCGGTCAGCGGCAGCACCTCCATGCCGAGCCCCTCGCGGAAGGCCACGTACCGGCGGAACAGCGACTCCGGCTTGAGCCGCTCGGCCACGGTCGTGAACGGGTGGCCCACGCCGACCAGCCACGCCCCCGCCTGGTCCCAGTTGCCCATGTGGGGCAGCGCCAGCACCACGCCCCGCCCGGCCGCCACGTTGGAGTGGACGTGCTCGGCCCCGATGACGTGGCTGCGCCGCACGATCTCCTCGACGCTCATCGACGGCAGCCGGAAGATCTCGTGGAAGTAGCGGAAGTACGAGCGCATGCCGGCCCTGCTGAGCTCGCGCAGCTCGCGGCTGCCCGCGTCGAGCCCGGTCACCCTGGCCAGGTTGGACTCCAGGCGGCGCACGGACTTGCCCCGCCTGCTCCAGACCCGGTCGGCCAGGAAGCGGAAGACCGCGGCCGTCGGGCGCTCGGGCAGCAGCGGCACGAGCTTCCAGCCCGCCGCGAACCCCGCGGCCACGACCCGATCGCCGAAGGACGTCTTGTCGCTCATCTCTCCCTCGTCTGCCGGTGGACGGCCACCACGCGTTGCCCCACGGTGACCACGCTGGCCGCGGCGAGCAGCCACATGCCCGCAGGAAGAATGTACGGAACGCCGAGCCCGGCGAAACAGGTCGCGACGAGCGCGACGACCAGCCGCTCGGGCCGCTCGGCCAGCCCCACGTCGGCCGTGAGCCCGAGCCCCTCCGCCCTGGCCTTGGCGTACGACACCAGGGAGCCCGCGATCAGGCACACCAGCGTCACGGCCGCCATGAGCGTGTCGTGCCTGGAGATGAAGTAGAGGATCAGGCCGGCGAAGATGGCCGCGTCGGCCACCCGGTCGAACGTCGAGTCGAGGAACGCGCCCCAGGTGGAGCCGCCCTTTCCGCCGAGCCGCGCCACCACGCCGTCGAGCAGGTCGAACAGCACGAAGACGGTGATCACGAGAGCGCCCCAGGTCAGCTGACCCAGGGGGAAGAAGAGCAGGGCGGACACGACCGTGCCGAGGGTGCCGATCGCCGTGACGGCGTTCGGGCCGATCCCGCGGCCGACGAGGGCCCTGCCCAGCGGGGTGAGTATCCGGGTCATGGCCGGGCGCAGGAGTTTGAGCATCGCGGTCCGATCGTAGGCCATGGAACGCCTGACAACTTTCTTTGCCCCACCCCCCTTGTGATATCCGCCACAGGGGTATTTGGTGAACACACCGCGTCCATGCGGTTTCCAGACACCCTCCGCTGGGGCGCGGTCGTTGGAACATCCGGCGACGTGGGAGGCTGTTGTGGCAGAGAAGAACACCGGTGGCACTGCGGGAGCCGCGGGCAGGGCACCCACGGCCGACAGGGCGGATGCGATACGCAATGTCGTGCTGGTCGGCCACTCAGGAGCGGGTAAGACGACCCTCGTCGAGCAGCTGCTGGCCGCGACCGGCACCGTCCAGCGCGCCGGCCGCGTGGAGGACGGCAACACGGTCAGCGACTTCGACGAGGTGGAGGTCCGTCAGCAGCGCTCGGTCAACCTCGCCGTGGCACCGCTGGTGCACAACGGTATCAAGATCAACCTTCTGGACACCCCCGGTTACGCCGATTTCGTGGGCGACCTGCGCGCGGGGCTGCGCGCGGCGGACGCCGCGCTGTTCGTGGTCTCCGCCTCCGAGGGGATCGACGGGCTCACCCAGATGTTGTGGGAGGAGTGCGCCCAGGTCGGCATGCCGCGGGCGGTGGTGATCACCAAGATCGACCACCAGCGGGCCGACTTCGACGAGGTCCTCACGACGTGCCAGGACGTCTTCGGCGACGGCGTCGCGCCCCTTTACCTGCCCGTCATCACCAACGGCCACGTCAACGGCCTGATCGGGCTGCTGTCACAGAAGTTCTACAACTACGCCACGGGCACCCGCACGGAGAAGGAGCCCGGTGCGGACTACGCGGCGCAGATCGAGGAGCGCCGCGGCGAGCTGATCGAGGGCATCATCCAGGAGAGCGAAGACGAATCGCTCATGGAGCGCTATCTCGAAGGCGAGCCCATCGACACCAAGATCCTGGTGGAGGACCTGGAGAAGGCCGTCGCCCGCGGCAGCTTCTACCCGGTGCTGTGCAGCGGGCTCGGCGTCGGCGCGCAGGAGATCCTCGAGATCATGACCCAGGGCTTCCCGTCGCCCCTCGAACACCCGCTGCCCGAGATCACCGACCTGTCCGGCAAGCCGGTCAAGGGCATCGCCTGCGACCCCGACGGCCCGCTCGTGGCCGAGGTCGTCAAGACCACCAGCGACCCGTACGTGGGCCGCATCAGCCTCGTACGCGTCTTCTCGGGCACCCTGCGCCCCGACATGACCGTGCACGTGTCCGGGCACGGCCTGGCCGACCGCGGGCACGAGGACCACGACGTGGACGAGCGCATCGGCACCCTGACCTGCCCGCTGGGCAAGCAGCAGCGCCCGGCGGCCAAGGGCGTCGCGGGCGACATCGTCGCGGTGGCCAAGCTGTCGCGGGCCGAGACCGGCGACACGCTGTCGGAGGTCGACCAGCCGCTCCTGATGACCGCCTGGGCCATGCCCGACCCGCTCCTGCCGGTGGCGATCAGGGCCAAGTCGAAGGCCGACGAGGACAAGCTGTCGCAGGCCCTGGCCCGGCTGGTGGCCGAGGACCCGACGCTGCGGCTGGAGAACAACGCCGAGACCCGGCAGCTCGTCCTGTGGTGCATGGGCGAGGCGCACACCGACGTGCTGCTCGACCGCCTGTCCAAGCGCCACGGCGTCGAGGTGGAGCGGGTCGAGCTGCGGGTGCCGCTGCGCGAGACGTTCGGCGGCAAGTGCCAGGCGATGGGCCGCAACGTCAAGCAGACCGGCGGCCACGGCCAGTACGCGATCTGCCACCTCGAGGTCGAGCCGCTGCCGTCCGGCGGCGGGTTCGAGTTCGTGGACAAGATCGTGGGCGGCGTGGTGCCGCGGCAGTTCATCCCGTCGGTGGAGAAGGGCGTGCGGGCCCAGATGGAGCGGGGCGTCGTGGCCGGCTACCCGATGGTGGACGTGCGCGTCACCCTGTACGACGGCAAGGCGCACTCGGTCGACTCCTCCGACATGGCCTTCCAGATCGCCGGCCAGCTCGCGCTGAAGGAGGCCGCGGCGAAGGTGCCGACGCTGCTGCTGGAGCCGGTGGACGAGCTGTCGGTGCTGGTCGCCGACGACTACGTGGGGTCGGTGATGTCCGACCTGTCGTCGCGGCGCGGGCGGGTGCTCGGCACGGAGCCCGTCGGCACGGGACGTACGCTGGTCAAGGCCGAGGTACCGGAGCTGGAGATCACCCGGTACGCCATCGACCTGAGGTCCATGTCACACGGCACCGGGACGTTCCAGCGGTCCTTCCTGCGCTACGAGCCCCTTCCGCCGAACCTCGCGAGCAAGGTGGCCGCCACCACGGACTGAGCTCTGGACGAGCCGGGAGGGCCTTGCTCCCTCCCGGCCCAGCGGTTTACTTTTGTCACAGAAGTATCACGAGTCGATTTCTTTTTTTCGTACCGAGCATGCCGGAGCAACTGCCACACTGGGTGGCATTATGCGAACTGGACGCCCACTCCTAGCCGCTGCCGCTCTCGCGGTCGTCACCACCTCCGCCGCCTACGTCTTCGGCCCCGGAGCCGGAGAGAGCCCAGCAGCGACCAAGAAGAAGGCGGCCGTCGCCGCCGCGCCCGACGCACCCGCCGCGGCCTGCAAGGCCGACGCCCGCTATCCCAAGCGTGAGCTGCGCGGGGTGTGGATCGCCACCACCCAGAACATCGACTGGCCCTCCAAGGCCGGGCTCTCGCCCGACCGGCAGCGGGCCGAGTACGTGAAGATCCTCGACGGCGCCGCCAAGCGCAACCTCAACGCCGTCTTCGTCCAGGTCCGCCCGGCCTCCGACGCGCTGTACAAGTCGTCGCTGGAGCCCTGGACCCAGTATCTGACGGGCACGGCCGGCAAGGACCCCGGCTGGGATCCGCTGCCGTTCCTCATCGACGAGGCCCACAAGCGCGGCATGGAGTTCCACGCCTGGTTCAACCCGTACCGCGCCTCCTACGGCGACAGCGCCGCCAAGCTGCCGGCCGGCCATCCGGCTCGCAAACACCCCGACTGGACGATCAAGTACGGCGGCCGCCTCTACTACAACCCCGGCCTGCCCGCCGTCCGCGACCACGTGACCAAGGTCATCACGGACGTGGTGTCCCGTTACGACATCGACGGGGTGCACTTCGACGACTACTTCTACCCGTATCCGGCGGCGGGGCAGAAGTTCGACGACGGGGCGGCGTTCGCGAAGTACGGCGACGGCAAGAAGCTCGCCGCCTGGCGGCGCGACAACGTCAACACGCTCGTCGCCCAGGTGGACAAGGCCGTCCACGACACCAAGGGGTACGTCAAGTTCGGGATCAGCCCCTTCGGCATCTGGCGCAACAAGTCGAACGACCCGACCGGCTCGGACACTTCGGGCATGTCCGCGTACGACTCGATTTATGCGGATGCGCGCGCCTGGATCAAGGCGGGCACCGTCGACTACGTGCTCCCGCAGCTCTACTGGCCGCGCGGCCACAAGCTGGCCGACTACAACACGCTGGCGGCCTGGTGGTCCGACGAGGTCAAGGGCACGGACGTGCAGCTGTACATCGGCCAGGGGCTCTACCGGGTGGGCGCCAAGGACGACCGGGCCTGGACCAAGCCGGGCGAGCTGGCCGCCGAGGTGGGCGTCAACCGGGACCACAAGCAGGTGAAGGGCGAGGTCTACTTCAGCGCCAAGAACCTGCTGGCCAACCCGCTCGGGTCCGTGGACCGCGTCGCCAAGAACCACTACGCCCGCCCCGCGCTGCTGCCCTTGATCAAGGAACTCGGCGGCTCCGCCCCTCCCGCCCCCGCCGGCCTCAAGGCCACCGGCACCCAGCTGTCCTGGAAGCCGTCCGAGGGGGCGCGGGCGTACGCGGTGTACCAGGTGCCGAAGTCCGGCAAGGACTGCCACGGGACTGACGCCCGCAACCTGCTCGCCGTCGTGACGAGCCCGTCGTTCGCGGCCGCGCCGGACGGGACCTACGCGATCACGGCCGTGGACCGCCTCGGCCACGAAAGCAAGCCCACCAGGATCAAGACCCCCGCCCCCTAAGGCCCCCCGCTCCACCGGGCCCGCCTCACGCGGCGCGGCCCGGCACCACACCGGGCCCGGCATCACGCGGTCCACATCACACCGCGCCCGGCGCCACATCGGGCCCGGCACCACGCGGCGCCCGCACCACACCCAGGCCCCCATCACATCGCGCGGGCATCAAATCGAAAGCGCCGCCCCACGGCCCACAGCACACCAGGCCACACACCCGGGCCCGCGCCACGTTGGGAGCGCGCCACACCGGATGCTCGCCAGGCCCAAGGAGGTGCCACGCCGAATGTGCGCCATGCCGGGGAGGTGTCACGCCGGGGGTGCCACGCCGATGCGCGACGTGCCGCTGGGGACGCCCACAAACACCGCCCCTCCGGCACCACCCCAACTGCGCCGCAACGGCGAAACGCCCTACGGCGGAGTCCGGCGCAACGCGTACGGCGCCCAGCCGCCCCACCACAACCGCCCAGAACACCGAACAAAACCAACGCACGTGATACACGCAGCCCATGAGAGGGTAGTCGGGTCCGGTGGCGCCGGAACATGACCTTGCTCTACCGTGCCACGGAACCATTCGATCACGGAAGGTCATCGGGATGAGGCGCGCGCTAGTCGTGCTGGCCGTGCTGGTCGGGCAGGCCCTGCTCGGCCAGGGACTGTTCACCGGCCCGGCCCAGGCCACGAAAGACGCGAGCGCGGGCCGAGTCGCGCTCATCGGCGTGTCCGGCCTGCACTGGAACGACATCACCCAGGCGGACTCCCCCAACCTGTGGGAGCTGGCCAGGTCCAGCGCGATCGGCTCGCTGTCCGTACGTACCGTCGGCGGCGTGACCTGCCCCTACGACGGCTGGCTGACCGTGTCGGCGGGCACCAGGTCGGCGGCCGGGTACAGCTGCGGCGCGCCCCCCATGCCCGAGCAGCAGGGCGCGGGCGCCGTCATCCCCGACTACCGCTACCTCACCGACGTGGCCGGGCAGCGCAACGCGGGCACGCTGGGCGAGTCGCTCAAGGCCGCCGGGCAGTGCTCGATCGCCATCGGCCCCGGCGCCGCGCTGGGCCTGGCCGACCGGCAGGGCGCGGTCCAGCAGTACCGCTCCTCCCCGCTCCAGGTCCGCACGCCCGACCTCGAACGGTGCCGGATGATCGCCATGGACGTGGACGACCTCGTCCGCCCCTACTTGACCAGCGGCAAGCTGCCCAAGGTGCCCGACCAGCTCAGCGCCGCCGAGCGGCGTGACGCGCTGCGACTGGCCGACGCCAAGGCGGGCGCGCTGCTGTCGATCCTGCCCGCCGACACGACGGTGCTGCTCGCGGGCCTGTCCGACCACGGCTCCGTACCCCACCTGCGGGTGGCCGCGCTGCGCGAGCCCGGCGCGCAGGGCCACCTGCTCGGCGCGGCCTCCACCCGCCGCGAGGACATCTCGATCCTGCCCGACCTGACCTCCACCATCCTGACCAAGCTCGGGGTGCCGGTCCCGAGCACCGTGGTGGGTGTCCCGCTGCAGGTCGGCGGGCTGGGCGCGACGTTCGAACGGCTCCAGCGGGCCGACGCGACCGCGCAGGCCGTCCGCTCGATCAAGGGCATCTACTTCACGGTCGTGGCCGTGCTGCAGGTGCTGTTCTACGCAGTCGCGTTCCTGCTGCTGCGCCGCCGCAAGGGCCTGGCACCGGTACGTTTCGCGGCCGTCGCGCTCGCCGCCCTGCCCGTCTCCAGCTACCTGGTCAACCTGCTGCCCTGGTCGAGCCTGCCGCAGCTGGTGGCCGGGGTGCTCGGGTGGGCGGCGGTCGTCACGGCGGTGGCGTTCGCGGGGCCGTGGCGGCGCCGGCCGCTGGGCCCGCTGGCGGTGGTGGCCGGCATCACCGCGCTCACGCTGGCGGGCGACCTGCTGACCGGTACGACGTTGCAGCTCAACAGCATCATGGGTTACAGCGCGGACGTCGGGGCCCGCTACTACGGCCTGGGGAACATCCCGTTCGCGCTCCTGGCCACCGGCACCCTGCTGGCCACCACGGTGATCGCGCACCGGTGGCCGGGCAAGGTGGGGCTGGCCGCGATCGTGGTGCTGGGGACGTTCGCGATGGTGCTCGGCGGTTCCGGGATGGGCAGCGACTTCGGCGGCGTGATCGCGTTCGTGCCGGGCATCGCGGTGACCGCGCTGCTGCTGGCGGGCAAGCGGGTCTCGCTGGTGAAGCTGGGCGCGTTCCTGGTGGCCGGCGGGTTGATCGTGATGACGTTCGCCTGGCTCAACTACCTGAAGCCGCCGGACGAGCAGACGCACCTGGGCCGGTTCGTGGGGCAGGTGCTGAGCGGGGAGGCGTTCGACGTCATCCTGCGCAAGCTGCAGGCCATGCTGGCCACCCTCCTCAGCCCCAACCTCATGCCGATCGTGATCGCGGCCGCCGCGTTCCTCATCTACGCCATCCTGCGGCCCGAGCAGGCGTCGGCCGGGGTGGTGCCGGCCGCGTTCGAGCACTCCCCCGCGCTGCGCGCCGGGCTGATCGGCACGCTCGTGAGCGGCGTGGTCGGGATGCTCGTCAACGACTCGGGCGCGGCCGTGCTGTCCATGGCCCTGGCGCTGGCCGTACCCCTGCTGCTGGCCACCGGCATCGGCGCGCTGCGACGCGACCGCGAGCCGGTCGGCGGGCCTGCGTCGTCGGACTTAGCGATCGCGACGAAGTAGCGCCCTCCCGGTCGCGGCCCCGCCGGAGTAACACCCTCGGACGCGGCCCTGGCGAAGTGACGCCCTCGGACACGGCCCCACCCGAGTAACCCCCTCGGACGCGGCGCCGCCGGTGAGACGCCGCCCCGCAAGCCGGCACGCGGCTGAACGGCGCCGCCTCCCGGGGGCGTCCTGCGGGCGTGGGGGCCCTGCCTGGGGCGGCTTGGCCCCGGCGGGTCGGTCGGTGGGTCAGTCCCAGGCGTCGGCGAGCAGCTGGCGGGTGTCGCGGAGCAGTTGCGGCAGGACCTTGGTCTGGGCCACGACCGGCATGAAGTTCGTGTCGCCACCCCACCTGGGCACCACGTGCTGGTGCAGGTGGGCGGCGATGCCGGCGCCGGCCACGTGGCCGAGGTTCATGCCGACGTTGAACCCCTGCGCCCCGCTGGCCTTGCGCAGCGCGCGCAGCGACTTCTGCGTGAACTCCCCCAGCTCGACCAGCTCGGCAGGCACCAGCTCGTCGTAGTCGGACACGTGCCGGTAGGGGACCACCATCAGGTGGCCGGAGTTGTACGGGTACAGGTTGAGCACGGCGTAGACCGTCTCGCCCCGGGCGACGATCAGGCCGTCCTCGTCGCTCATCTTGGGGATCGCGTCGAACGGGCACCCGTCATCGGGGCCGGTGCCCGTCGGTTTGTTCTCGCCCTTGATGTAGGCCATGCGATGCGGGGTCCACAGACGCTGGAAGTTGTCGGGGGACCCTGCCCCTGCCTGATCGTGCATACCTAGCAGCATAGGACCACGGACAAACGGCCCGCTCGTCCGGCACAATGCCAAGCATCGCCTACAGGAGGCCGCGATGAGTGACGCTTTAGCCGAGCACGACTTAGCCGAGCACGACTCCCTGCCGACCGTCCACTCCACCCCTTCCGCCGACACCTCCGACCCGGCCACGGGCCCCGCTCCCGACCCGGTCGAAGACGTGAGCTCAGCGCCCACCGGCCTGCCGCCCTCGGAGGCGCCTTCCTTCGGCGCCGTCGTCAAGGGCCGGATCAAGGTCGCCGACGAGGTGGTCGAGAAGGTCGCCGCCCTGGCGGCCCTCGAGGTGACCGGGGTCGCCGACCTGGGCGGCGATCTGGCGCGGGCCTTCGAGTCCGTACGCGACCGCATCGGCATCGGCTCCCGGCGCGCCAACCAGGGGGTCAGCGCGCAGATCCAGGACCGTACGGTGGCCGTGAGCGTGACCATCGTGGTGGAGTACGGGCACGTGGTGATGGAGGTCGCCTCCGAGGTCAAGACGAACGTGGCCAGGAACGTCAGCCACATGCTCGGGATGCGGGTCGCGGAGGTCAACGTGACGGTCGACGACGTCCGCCTGCCAGGCGAGCCCCGCCGTCCCCACCACGACACCTCCGACGACGACGGCGACGGCCTCGGGGCCCGGGTTTGACGTAGCGCAGGGCTCGTGGAGGCGTAGAACTCCACAGGCCGGCAGCGAACGCACGCCCGCCACGGGGCCGGCTCATGGACGGGAGCGCGGCGTGCGGGGATCGGCCCGTTCCTCCAGGCGGCCGCCACCTGGCGGGCTGATGGTCATGACGGTGCTGAGGGTGTCCAGGTGGAGGCGGTGTCGTCGGACGCCCGGTCCGCCCCTACAGCTCCAGCCGGACGCCGTAGTCGGTCAGCCAGACGTTCAGGTCCAGGGCCAGCTCCAGGCCGTACCGGGTCATCGTGGTGGTCACCTTCTCGGGCGGGGCCGTGACGGCCTCACGGACGACGTCCGGGTCGAGCAGCGGCAGCACCGGGGCCTCCTTGTCGCTGGCGACCTCCCGCAGCGCCGCGCGGAGCGCCTGCTCGTAGCCCACGTCCTGGGTCACCGGGTACGGGGCCTTGACGCGGCGCAGGATCGGCTCGGGCAGCAGGTCGGCCCCGGCCGCACGCAGCAAGCTCTTCTCCCTGCCGTCGAACGTCTTCATGGACCAGGGGGTGTTGAAGACGTACTCGACCAGGCGGTGGTCGCAGAACGGCACCCGCACCTCCAGCCCGACGGCCATGCTCATCCGGTCCTTGCGGTCGAGCAGGAAGGGCAGGAAGCGGGTGAGGTGCAGGTAGCAGATCTCGCGCATGCGCCGCTCGCGCTCGTCCTGCCCGTCCAGGTGGGGCACCTCGCCCAGCGCCGTACGGTAGCCGTCGGCCGTGTAGGCGTCCATGTCGAGCCGCCGTCTCAGCGACTTGTCCAGGATGTCGGTCGGCTGCTGCTCGCGCATCACCATGGCCAGCCACGGGAAGGTGTCGGCCTGGACCGCCTGTGGCAGGTGGAACCAGGCGTACCCGCCGAACACCTCGTCGGCGGACTCACCCGACAGCGCCACCGTGGAGTGCTCGCGGATCGCGCGGAACAGCATGTAGAGCGATGAGTTCATGTCGCCGACGAAGTGGGGCACGTCCCAGGCACGCACGACGGCGGCGCGCAGCCCCGGATCGGCCAGCTCGTCCGGCCCGAGGACGATGTCGGTGTGGTCGGAGCCGACGTACGCGGCCAGCATCCGCACGAACGGCGCGTCCGGGTCGCCGCGCAGCTCGTCGGCCTGGAAGTTCTCCGCGTAACCCGCGTAGTCCACGGCGAACGAGCGGATCCGCCCGTGCTTGCTGGCCAGCGCGGTGACGATGCTGGAGTCGAGGCCGCCGGACAGCAGGCTGCAGAGCGGGACATCGGAGACGAGCTGCCTGCTGACGATGTCTTCGAGCAGCTCGCGCACCGTGCGTACGGTGGTGTCGAGGTCGTCGGTGTGCTCGCGGGCGTCCAGCGCCCAGTAGCGGCGCAGCAGGGTGCCCTGTCTGCTGACGCGCAGCAGGTGGCCCGGAGGCAGCTCGTACATGCCCTTGTAGACCGGCCGTTGCCGGAGGCTCGCCAGGCTGAGGAGCTGGCGCAGGCCCTCGAGGTCCACCACGGGCGGGGCCAGCGGATTGGCCAGGATCGCCTTGGGCTCGGAGCCGAACAGCACGCCGTTGGGGAGGGGGTAGTAGTAGAGGGGCTTGATGCCCATGCGGTCGCGGATCAGGAGGAGTTCCTGGGTGCGCTCGTCCCAGAGAGCGAAGGCGTACATGCCGTTGAGCCGGTCGGCGACGGCCTCACCCCACTCCAGGTAGCCGCGCAGCACGACCTCGGTGTCGCTCCTGGTACGGAAACGGTGGCCCTTGGCGGCCAGCTCGGCGCGCAGCTCACCGAAGTTGTAGACCTCGCCGCTGTAGGTGATGACGGCCGACCCCTCGGCCGTCATGGGCATGTGGCCGCCTTCGATGTCGATGACGGCGAGCCTGCGGTTGCCGAGCGCGGCGTGCCGGCCGAGGTGGAGGCCCTGATCGTCGGGGCCCCGGCAGCTCATGGTCTCGGTCATGGCGACGGCGGTGGCGCGCTCGCCGGTCAGGTCACGGTCGAAGTCCACCCATCCGGCAATGCCGCACATGCGCGGGTCCTCTCAGACGATGTCCTGGTGTTCCCTGGCGTCGTTCTGACAGCTTGCCTAACGCTCTCGCAACATAACCGCGCAGAGCTGATCGGTCCATAGGCGTCTTTCCCCAGCGCGCTCTCGGCTTTGCCGACTGGGCGGCTCGGCCGGGCGGCGCGTCCGGGCAACGATCCGCGAGCGATCGGATGCCCGCCCTGGGCCGTTTCGAGCGGGACGGTGCGCGGAGCCCCCAGCCACGTAGGGCGCTTAGGGTGTGGGCCATGACCGATCAGCTTGAGCCCATGCCCGACGACTGGCAGCGCGCCCTCGCCATCGTGGCCCACCCCGACGACCTCGAGTACGGCTGTGCCGCCGCCATCGCCACCTGGACCGACCAGGGCCGCGAGGTCGCGTACCTGATCGTCTCCAGGGGCGAGGCGGGCATCGACACGCTTGCCCCGGCCGAGGCGGGGGCGGTGCGGGAGCGGGAGGAGCGGGCCAGCGCGGCCGTCGTGGGGGTGACGAGCGTGGAGTTCCTCGACCACGCCGACGGGGTGATCGAGTACGGCACCGCGCTCAGGAAGGACATCGCCGCCGCCATCCGCAGGCACCGCCCCGAGCTGGTGATCACGCTGAACCCGGACGACACCTGGGGCGGAACGTACTGGAACACTCCCGACCACCGGGCCGTGGGCCGCGCCGTCCTGGACGCCGCCGGGGACGCGGGAAATAGGTGGATATTTCCGGATACGGAGGCAGAGCCCTGGAACGGCGTCCGCTGGGTCGCCGTCGCGGGCAGCGACTCCCCCACCCACGCCGTGGACGTCACCGACGGCCTGGAGCGCGGCGTGCGCTCGCTCGTCGAGCACCGCGCCTACATCGAGGCGCTCACCGACCAGGACCCCGAGTCGTACGCCCGCGACCTCATCGAAGGCTTCGCCCACCAGGTGGCCGAGCGCTTCGGCGGCCGCCCCGCCGTCACCTTCCGCCTGTTCCGCCGTTGATCCCCAGGCCGGAAGCCGGACGACTGATCCCCGGGCCGGAAGCCGGACGACGAAGAACGGCGGAGCCGTAGAGCTCCGCCGTTCTCGTCATCGCATCAGACCTGGACGCGCCGCTCCACGGCGTTGACGATCTCCGCCACGGCCTCCTCGATCGGGACGCCGTTCTTCTGCTCGCCGTTGCGGTAGCGGAACGACACCGCGCCGTTGGCGATGTCGTCGTCACCGGCCAGCAGCATGAAGGGCACCTTGGCCTTCTGCGCGTTGCGGATCTTCTTCTGCATCCGGTCGTCGGAGGCGTCGACCTCGATCCGGATGCCGCGCTCGCGCAGCTTCTTGGCGACGTCCTGCAGGTAGGGCACGTGCGCGTCGGCGATCGGGATGCCCGTCACCTGCACCGGCGAGAGCCAGGGCGGGAAGGCGCCCGCGTAGTGCTCGGTGAGCACGCCGAGGAAGCGCTCGACGGAGCCGAACAGCGCCCGGTGGATCATGACCGGCGTCTGCCGGCTGCCGTCGGCCGCCTGGTATTCGAGGCCGAAGCGCTTGGGCTGGTTGAGGTCGAGCTGGATGGTGGACAGCTGCCAGGTGCGCCCGATCGCGTCCTTGGCCTGCACGGAGATCTTCGGGCCGTAGAAGGCCGCGCCGCCCGGGTCGTCGGCCAGCTCCAGCCCCGACTCGGTGGCCACCTGCCGCAGCGCCTCGGTCGCCTCGTCCCACTCGGCGAGCTCGCCGATGAACTTGTCGGACTCGTCGCGGGTCGACAGCTCCAGGTAGAAGTCGGACAGGCCGAAGTCGCGCAGCACGCTGAGCACGAACCTCAGCAGCGACTTGATCTCATCGGCCATCTGCTCCCGGGTGGTGTAGATGTGCGCGTCGTCCTGCGTCATGCCGCGCACCCGGGTCAGGCCGTGGACCACGCCCGACTTCTCGTAGCGGTAGACCGAGCCGAACTCGCACAGCCGCAGCGGCAGCTCGCGGTAGGACCGCCCGCGCGCCCTGAAGATCAGGTTGTGCATCGGGCAGTTCATCGGCTTGACCCGGTATTCGATGCCCTCCAGCTCGAACGCCGGGAACATGTCGTCGGCATACCACGGCAGGTGCCCCGAGGTCTCGAACAGCGACGACTTGGTGATGTGCGGCGTGTTGACGAACTCGTAGCCCGCCTCCGCCTGCCGCCGGCGCATGTAGTCTTCCA
The DNA here is from genome assembly GCF_014204795.1 of Nonomuraea jabiensis. Taxonomy (GTDB): domain Bacteria; phylum Actinomycetota; class Actinomycetes; order Streptosporangiales; family Streptosporangiaceae; genus Nonomuraea; species Nonomuraea jabiensis. Next base: position 11,752,025 of record NZ_JACHMB010000001.1, read on the forward strand.
TCTCCTTGCGGATGATCCCGCCCTTGGGATGGAAGATCGGCAGGCCGCTGCCCAGCTCCGGCGGGAAGCTGAACAGGTCGAGCTCGACCCCCAGCTTGCGGTGGTCGCGCTTCTCGGCCTCCTCCAGCAGCTTGAGGTAGTCGTCCTGCTTCTCGCGGGACTCCCAGGCGGTGCCGTAGATGCGCTGGAGCTGCGGGTTCTTCTCGCTGCCGCGCCAGTAGGCGCCGCCCGAGCGCATGAGCTTGAACGCCGGGATCGACCGGGTGGACGGCACGTGCGGGCCGCGGCACAGGTCCTTCCACTGCAGCTCGCCGGTCTTGGGGTCGAGGTTGTCGTAGATGGTGAGCTGCCCGGCCCCGACCTCCACGGACTCCTCGTCGGCGGCGCCGCCCTTGAGCCCGATCAACTCCAGCTTGTACGGCTCCGCCGCCAGCTCCTCGCGCGCCTCGTCGTCGGAGACGGGCCGGCGGGAGAACAGCTGCCCCTGCTTGACGATCTCCCGCATGCGCTTCTCGATGCGCTTGAGATCGTCGGGGTGGAACGCCTGGGCGACGTCGAAGTCGTAGTAGAACCCGTTGTCCACGGGCGGCCCGATGCCCAGCTTGGCCTCGGGGAACAGCTCCTGCACCGCCTGCGCCATGACGTGGGCGGTGGAGTGGCGGACGATGGCCCGGCCGTCCTCGCTGGAGATCTCGACCGGCTCGACCGCGTCACCCTCGGACAGCGGGTGCGCCAGGTCACGGAGCTCGCCGTTGACCCGGGCCGCGATGACCGAGCGGCCGTCGGCCTCGAGGGCCTGCCCGGCCGTCGTGCCGGCCGCGACCACACGCTCGGCTCCGGCGAGGGTGATGCGTAGCTCGGCTGACACGGTGACTCCCTTGGATCGCGCCCCGGCGCTCGACACCGGAGCTGCTTCGATGGTGAACACCGATGCTATCGCGGTCGAAACCCCAGGTTTGTCAGCTCCTGCCGGGTCCCGTGGAACACGTTGCTGTCGAGCGGGCTGTGGACGTACTGATGGACGGCCCAGTCCCGCCAGGGCGGCGGCACCACGGGCTCGCCGCGCGGCTTGTCGGGGGCGGCGATCCATAACGGGTACTCGCCCAGGCCGGCGCAGTGTCCGCCCCGCGCGAACGCCTGGAAGGTGTGGACGAACGGCCGTACTCCGCCGTACCGCTCGACGTGGTGGCACCAGCGGCGCGCGTGGCGGGCGACCTGTTCGGGGCGCAGGCCGTCATCGGTCTCCAGGTCGAGGGCCACCAGGTCGCCGGCGCGTAACCCGCCCGCCGCGTCGATCGCGGCCAGGAAGTGGCGCGCCTGCCCGATCGGGTCGCCCCCGGGCCTGGCGCAGTGGTACGCGCCGCGGACGATCCGGCTCTCGCGCATGCCGGTCCAGTTGCGTTCGAACAGCTTGTCGGTGACGTCGCCGCCCTCGGTGGCCCTGGCGAACGCGAAGATCACCCCTGCCTCCGCATGGCCGGGCCAGTCGACGGGCCCCTGCCAGTCGGACACATCAACGCCGTGCAGCAAGCGATCTTCACCCCGCCGGAGAAATATGGAGATGTCTTGGGTCAGCCCTTCGCCGCGCCGATCAGCAGCGCCCGCGTGCGTTCCCTGCTCGCGAACACCGAGCCCACGAAGTCGGTCACGCCGGCTTCCCGCAGTACGTCGAGCTTGGCCAGCACCGCGTCCTCGTCGCCCACGATGGCGACGTCTCCCGGGGTGGCCGCGCCTTCCCTGTCGAGCATCGCACGATATGAGGGGAGCTGTCCGTAGACAGCGAAGATCTCGTTCGCGCGGGCGACGGCGCCGGCGGGGTCGTCGGTGACGCAGATCGGCAGCGCGCAGACGATCCTCGGCGCCTCGCGGCCCGCCTCGGCGGCGGCCGCGGTGATGGTGGGCGCCACGTGCTGGGCGACCGTCTTGGGGCCCGTCATCCACAGGACGGTGCCGTCGGCCACGGTGCCGGCCAGCTTGAGCATGCGCGGGCCGAGCGCGGCCATGAGCACCGGGAAGCCGCCGCCGGGCGTGGTGAGCCGGAGGTCGGCCTTGAGCGTCTCACCCTCGTACTTGACGTGCTCGCCCCGGCTGAGCGGGAGCAGGATGTCCAGGTATTCGGTCATGTGCCGGTACGGGCGCTCGAAGCTGTAGCCGTACATGCCCTCGATGACCATCTGGTGCGACAGGCCGATGCCGAGCGCCAGGCGCCCGCCGAGAGCGGCGTTGGCGGTCATGGCCTGCTGGGCCAGCACGGCCGGGTGGCGCGGGTAGGTCGGGACGACGGCGGTGCCGAGCTCGATGCCGGGCACCTGGCCCCCGGCGGCGGCCAGGGCGGTGAGGGCGTCGAGGCCGAAGATGTTGGAGAGCCAGGCCGAGGTGAAGCCGTCCTGCGCCGCCTGGGCGATCTGGGTGCGCAACCCTCCGATCGGGTCGTCTCCCTTGGGCTCTGTCAGGTAGTAGCCGAATCGCATAGGAACAGAACTCCGTTCTGGTAATCGACGGAACTGTACCTTCCCACACCCGGCCGGGCCCATCCGCCGGCCGGAGGCGGATTTGTAAAGTGGCCTACATGACGCACGAACGCGCAGGACAGCCAGCCCAGCCCGCCGACCTCGTGGCCGTCGAAAGGCTGGTGACCTCCTATTACGCGCTGCATCCCGATCCCGGGGACCCGGGGCAGCGGGTGGCGTTCGGCACGTCGGGGCACCGGGGGTCGTCGCTGAAGACCGCGTTCAACGAGGACCACATCCTGGCCACCACGCAGGCCATCTGCGAATACCGGCGGATGCAGGGCACCGACGGGCCGCTGTTCCTCGGCGTCGACACGCACGCGCTGTCGGAGCCCGCGCGGGTGTCCGCGCTGGAGGTCCTGGTCGCCAACGGGGTCCAGGTGCTGATCGACTCCCGCGACGGCTACACGCCGACCCCGTCCGTCTCGCACGCCATCCTGCGGCACAACCGCGGCCGCACCGCCGGGTTCGCCGACGGCATCGTGATCACGCCGTCGCACAACCCGCCGAGCGACGGCGGGTTCAAGTACAACCCGCCGCACGGGGGGCCGGCCGACACCGACGCGACCACGTGGATCCAGGACCGTGCCAACCGGCTGCTGGCCGGGGGGCTGGAGGGCGTGCTGCGGGTGTCGTACACGAAGGCTCTGGAGGCGGCGGGACGTTACGACTTCCTCGGGATGTACGTGGACGACCTGCCGTCCGTGGTGGACCTGGACGCGATCCGGGCGGCCGGGGTGCGCATCGGGGCCGATCCGCTGGGCGGGGCGAGCGTGGCGTACTGGGGGGAGATCGCCGAGCGGCACCGGCTCGACCTGACCGTGGTCAATCCGCTGGTGGATCCGACGTGGCGGTTCATGACGCTGGACTGGGACGGGAAGATCCGGATGGACTGCTCGTCGCCGTACGCGATGGCCTCTCTCATCGCCAATCGCGATAAGTACGATATTTCCACCGGAAACGACGCGGACGCCGACCGGCACGGCGTCGTCACCCCCGACGGCGGCCTGCTGAACCCCAACCACTACCTCGCGGTCGCCATCTCCTACCTCTACACGCACCGCGACGGCTGGCCCGCGGCCGCCGGCGTGGGCAAGACGATGGTCAGCAGCGGGATCATCGACCGGGTCGTGGAGTCCATGGGGCGGCGGCTGTACGAGGTCCCTGTCGGGTTCAAGTGGTTCGTCCCGGGCCTGCTGGACGGCTCGCTGGGGTTCGGGGGCGAGGAGAGCGCGGGGGCGTCGTTCCTGCGGCGCGACGGGTCCGTCTGGTCCACGGACAAGGACGGGATCATCCTGGCGCTGCTGGCCTCCGAGATCCAGGCCGTCACCGGCAGGTCGCCGAGCGCGCACTACCGGGAGCTGGTCGAGCGGTTCGGGGAGCCCGCGTACGCCCGGGTCGACGCCCCCGCCACGCGCGAGGAGAAGGCGGTGCTCGGGAAGCTGTCGGCCGCGCAGGTGAAGGCGTCGTCGCTGGCGGGCGAGCCGATCACCACCGTCCAGACCGCGGCGCCCGGCAACGGGGCCGAGCTCGGCGGGGTGAAGGTCGCGACGGAGAACGCCTGGTTCGCGGCCCGGCCGTCGGGGACGGAGGACGTCTACAAGATCTACGCCGAGTCCTTCCGTGGCCCCGACCACCTGGCCAAGGTCCAGGAGGAGGCCCGCTCCCTGGTCTCCGACGCCCTCGGCTGACCACGCGGGCGGCGTCCGGGCCGAAGCAGGGGCCGCGCGGGTCAGCGGCCGGGGGCCAGCTCGGGCGCCGTGTCGGTGGTCATTCCGGTACGGCCGAGGTCGGCGCGGCGGCCGGCGGCCACCCCGTCCCGGTAGCCCGTGCCGCTCGTCCTGGGCACGCTCACCCGGATGTCCGGATAGTGAGCGGCCACCGCCCGTTCCACCTCGGCCCGGCGGTCGGCCAGGACGAGCGCGGCGCCCGTACTGGCCTGCTCGGCCTCTGACTCGGCCACGCACAGCAGCCGGTACACCTCATCCGTGAACCCCAGCAGCCACGACCGCCGGTAGGCCCGCACGGCGGTCACGCCGTCGGGCACCCGCACCCGCGCCAGCCCGCTCGCCATCTGCAGCAGCAACGACGTGGCCAGCAGATCGGCCCGTTCCAGATCCGCCGCGAACCCGAACACGTGCACCCGCTGCCCGCCCTCGCCGCGCCCGATGAGCAGGGGGCGGCAGCGCACGGCCTGCGCGACCAGGCTGACCAGCCGGGCCTTCTCCCTGGCCCAGGGGTTGGGCAGGGTGACGACCCGGTCGCCGGGCGTCTGCCGGGTGCCCGCCGGGGGGAGCGAGTCGATGCCGTGCTTGGCCATCAGCGCCGACGCGGCCGCCATGAACGTCGCCCGCTCGTGCTCGTTGTCGGTGCGTTCGGCCTTGGCCAGGAGTTTCCTGACGCGCTCGAGCGTGCGCTCCCGCAAGCGTGCTCCTCTAGGACTTGGTCAGCACCCGCCCGTCGTCCGCGATGGCGGGGAAGGCGCCCGTGTCGACGATGCCGTGCTGCTGGAACAGCGCCTCGATGAGGGCGTGCGCCTGCGGCTCGAGCTTCCACAGGGCACGATACTCGCGCGCCGTGGCCAGCGAGATGCCGATCTCCTGGGCGATGTCCACCGTACGCGGCACGATGCCCTTGGCGATCTGCCGGTCCCAGAACGCGCGGGCCTGGCGCATCAGCGCCGCCCGCTGGGCGGTGTCGACGACCTGCGGGGTGGTGTCGAGTACCTCGATGTCCTCGTCCTCCTCCTCGACGAGCTCGGCCAGCGCGGGCGGCAGCGCCGGACGGGCGGGCACCGGGCGCTGTTCGGGCTCGGGCTCCCACGGCACCCGGGGGTCGGCGTCGATGAGGGCGGTGGTGTTGTAGAGGGCGGCGATCTGGGCCAGCAGCGCCTCCTGGCGGGCCTGGTCGACGGCCAGCCCGGTGTGCTCGACGGCCTGGTCCATGGCCTTGTCGAGCTTGGCCAGCGCGGCGCGCATCTTGCGCTCGGAGGCCCCGCCGTCGCGCAGCGCCTTGGCCCGCTTGGCGGCCAGCGCGACCCTGGTCAGCCGGCGGTGGGCGTCGACCTCGCTCGCCGTACGGTCGCTGACCTCGGCCAGCCCGACCCGGACCAGCAGCCGCTCGGGCGTCAGCCGCCAGTTGATGCGGCCGGTGCCGCGGATGCGGTGCCGCTCGATGGCCATGCCGCGCTCCCAGAGCCAGGCGGCGACCAGCGGCGCGGCGAGCCTGAACACCGCCTCGGGGAGGCTGCGCGCGTCCATGCTGGACAGTACGGCGGTCAGGCAGGTCAGCGCCCACACGGCGATGCCGTCGATGCCGGCGGAGAAGTTCTCGCGCATGTTGCGGCGGGCCCGTACCGCGCTCGTGATGATCGCGACCTCGATGAACGCGAACAGCAGCAGCCGCAGCGGCCCGTCCAGGCCGAGCACGTCGCCGGAGAAGCGCCACATGCCCTGCGCGGACACGCCGGTGGCGATGGAGGCGGCGACGATGGTCAGCACGTCCTCGATGGGACGGGGGGCGACGTAGCGGGAGAACAACCAGGCGGTGGCCCGCCAGACGATCCTGAGCACCAGGAACGCCAGCGCCAGCCCCGCCAGGCTCAGCAACGCGATGACGGCGGTGGCGAGCGGCTTCTCGGTGACGAAGGCGGCTATTTCCTCAAATGTCGGCATCTGTCACTATCCGTGGGGGCTCAAACTCCGGCTCTATGCGACGAGATCATCGCAGAATGTCGCCATCTTGTACGCCAAACGCCATCTGCCGCCCCATTTTGCCCCTGTTTCACTGCAGTTCCGACGTCTCCCCCCAAGCCGCCTCCCCCGGGCCCGGCGTGTCGCCCCCCGCGGGTCACCCTCCGTATGGCGCGCTCCAACGACGAAACAGCACGCGGAACGTAACTACCCCCGCTTGGAACACCCCACGAACCGGCACCCGACCCGGGGCCGAAGGGACGGCGCGGCACGGGACGACGCGGCACGGGACGACGCGGCACGGGACGACGCGGCACGGGACGACGCGGCACGGGACGACGCGGCACGGGACGACGCGGCACGGGACGACGCGGCACGGGACGACGCGGCACGCGCGGCGCGACGCGGAGCGGCACGGGGCCGGGCGAGGCCGAGCCGGGCGGGCGGCACGGGACGACGCAAGGCCGGACGAGGCGGCGCGCGGCGGCCCGGGGCCGGGCGGGACGACGCAACGCGGGACGACGCGACCTGGGTCGGCGTGGGGTGGCGCGGGGCGGGACGCGGGCGGGGCGGCGCGGGGAGCCCCCTGATGGAGGCGTGGCCCCGTGGAGGCGGGAATCCCCCGTGAAGGCGAGGAGCCCCCGCGTAGGGGGAGAGCCCCGGCGGAGGCAGGGAGCCGGCGGTGGAGGTGGGGTGACGTTGGGGATAGAGGCGTGGAGTGGGGGTGGTCGTGGGGCGGGGGGCGGCGCACAATGGGCCGCGAGGAGGGGATTGTGAGCAAGCGATCACGCAGACGCCGCGCTCTTCCCAGCGGCGCACCCGCCTGGATGCCCGGATACGGCCCCGGCGAGCCGCACTGGCCCGGCGAGAGGGACTTCCCGTTCGACGACCCGTTGGAGGGTGGCGAAGGCGGGGTGCGCGAGCCGCGCAAACCCAAGCCCGCCCCGCCGGTGCTGTCGGCGGAGGCCCCGCTGCCCGAGCCGCTCCTGTACGCCCACGACCGGACCGAGCCGCCGCCCGGTGAGGTGACCGGGGTTCTGGCTGGTCAGGAAGTGTAGGACGGTCCCGTGAGGGAGGCGGTGGGGCCGCGAGGGGGAGGGGAAATTCGTCCTTTCGGAGGGCAACATCCGCCGCTCCGGATGGGACCATCTATGGAGGGATTTATCCCAAGATGGCGTGATGTATCCCAGCAGGACGGATATCGATGTCAGACAATGAGTTCCCCCTCGTCCAGTTCATGCGCGAAGGCTTCGACCCCGTGGGCGAGCTCGGACGGATCCGGGCCGAGCATCCGGTCTTCCCCATGGAGATCCCCGGCAGCCAGACCGTCTACCTCGTCTCCCGCTGGGAGGACGTACGCAGCGTCCTGAGCGACCACGAACGCTTCAGCAACGACTTCGCCGGGGTGATCGGCCTGGGCTCCAACCAGGAGGACCCGGGCGGCCTGGGGTTCCGCGACCCGCCCGAGCACACGCGGCTGCGCAAGTACCTGACGCCCGAGTTCACCATGCACCGCCTGCGCAGGCTGGAGCCGCGCATCGAGGCGATGGTCGAGGAGCACCTGGACCGCATCGAGGCCAAGGGCTCCCCCGTGGACCTGGTGGAGGAGTTCGCGCTGCCGATCCCGTCGCTGGTGGTGTGCGAGCTGCTGGGCGTCCCGTACGAGGAACGCGCCGACTTCGTGAAGATCAGCAAGGACCGGTTCGACTTCACGGCCGGGCCGGAGGCGTCGCTGCAGGCGATCAACGACGCCATGGCCTACCTGACCGACCTGGTCGCCCGGGAGCGGCAGAACCCCGGCGAGGGGCTGCTCGGCCAGCTGCTGCGCGAGCACGGTGACGAGCTCGACGACCGTACGCTCGCCAGCATGGCCGACGGGCTGCTGACCGGCGGGCACGACACCAGCACCAGCATGCTCGCCCTGGGCACCCTGTGGCTGCTGCAGAACCCCGAGCAGGCCGCCAAGGTCCGCGAGGTCGACGGCTACATCAACGACGTCGTCGAGGAGCTGCTGCGCTACATGACGGTCGTGCAGGTGGCCTTCCCCCGCTTCGCCCGCGACGACCTGGAGCTGCACGGCGTACAGATCAAGAAGGGCGAGATGGTGCTCTGCTCGCTCACTGGCGCCAACCGCGACCCCGCCCTGGGCGAGGACATGGACCAGGTACGGCCCGGCAGGCAGACGGCGGGCTCGCACATGGCGTTCGGCCACGGCATCCACCGCTGCATCGGCGCGCCGCTGGCGCAGATGGAGATGCGCATCGCCTTCCCGGCGCTGCTGCGCCGCTTCCCCGGGCTGCACGTGGCGGGCGAGGTGCCGTTCAGGGAACTCGCCATCGTGTACGGCGTCAAAGAGCTACCCGTCGCCTGGTAGAGCGGTTACGTTCGCAGTGTGAACGAGCCTGTCATCGATCTGACCACGATCAGCGCCGTCCTGTTCGACACCGACGGCGTGGTCACCGACACCGCTCGGGGGCACGCGGCCGCCTGGAAGCACGTCTTCGACGCGTTTCTGCGCGGCCGCTCGACACCGTTCGACATCCGGGACGACTATCTGCGCTACGTGGACGGCCGCCCGCGCCTCGACGGCATCCGTACCTTCCTGGAGGCGCGCGGCATCACGCTGCCCGAGGGTTCGCCCGACGACGAGCCCGGCGCGGCCACCGTGCACGGGCTCGGCCTGGCCAAGGACCAGATCTTCATGGCCCAGGTGGAGAAGTACGGGGTGGCCGCGTTCCCGTCCACGGTCTCGCTCCTGCACGAGCTGCGGCAGCGAGGTGCGCGTACGGCGGCCGTCTCGGCCAGCCTGCACGGTCGCAAGCTGGTCACGTCGGCCGGTGTGCTGCACCTGTTCGACCTGGTGGTGGACGGCAACGACGCGGCCCTGATGAACCTGCCCGGCAAGCCCGACCCCGCCCTCTTCCTGGAGGCGGCGCGCCGGCTGGCGCTGCCCGCCGTCAGGGCCGCGGTGGTGGACGCGGCGCTGCCCGGGGTGGAGGCGGGCGGGAAGGGCGGGTTCGGGCTGGTCGTCGCGGTGACCAGGGACGGGGCCGAGGCGGCGGAGCTGGGCGCGGCGGGGGCCGGGGTCGTGGTACCCGACCTGAGCGAGCTGGAGGTCCACGGCAGGGTCCCGCCCCCGACGGCGTGACCCGGGTCGGAGGAATCCCGCCCCGAGCGTGGGGCGGTGGGAGCGGCTCTACCCTTGACGGCGTGACCGTTCTCATCGACCCGCCCAACTGGCCCGGGCCTCGCGGCCTGATGTGGTCGCACCTGGTCAGCGACCGCTCGCTGGAGGAGCTGCACGACTTCGCCGCGCGGCTGGGGGTGCCGGAGCGGGCCTTCGACCGGGATCACTACGACGTCCCGGAGACCGTGCACGCCCGGGCGGTGGAGCTGGGGGCCGAGGCGGTCACCTCGCGCGAGCTGCTCCTGCGGCTGATCGCCTCCGGCCTGCGCCGCCGAAAGCGCCGCTGACCGGGCTCCCAAGGCCCGTGCTGACCCGGCGCCCGCGACCCGGCGCGGACGCCGCCGGACGGGCGGCCCCTGCTACGACGCGCCGTGGCCCGACGTGAGCGACTTCAGCTCGCGCGTCATGTTCGACCGGGCCCGCTCTTCCCACAGCTCGCGGGCGCGTCCGGTCCGGTAGAGGCGCGGTACGGCCAGCAGGCGGCGCAGCACCTCGGCCCGTCCCGCCCTGAACAGGTCGTCGGGCACGTGGGCGTACTCCTGCCGGATCCGCCCCGCGTAGTCGTCGTAGCCGGGCAGCCCGAGCACGGCCAGGTCGGCGTCGCACAGGACGGCGCCGTCGCGGTCCCCGTCGGCCAGCGTGTCGTGGGCGGCGGTGAGGCGTACCAGCCGGGCCACCTCGGCGACCCGTGCGGCGGGCACCCCGCACCTGGGCAGCCGCGACTGCGCGAGCTGGGCACTGCGCTCCTCGTCCAGGCCCGGCCGCCCGTCGTAGACGGCGTCGTGGAACCAGGCGGCCAGGCGCACGGCGGTCAGGTCGTCCGCCGCGGCCGCGAGCTGCGCGACCCCGGCGAGCACGGCGGCCAGGTGGTCGCGGGTGTGGTAGCGGCGGTGCGGCTCGGACCAGCGGGCGATCAGCTCCGCCCCCGTGGCCAGGGACGCGGCCGAGTCGCCCATGAGCACCACCCACTCCCGCCCCAGCACCGCCGGGTCCCCAGCCGGGGTCGTCGAGTCGTCGATCACGGCCTCACCGTACCTTTTGGTAACGTCCAAGACATCGACGGGAACGCGAAGGACCCTCGGCGCCTGCCCCGTTGGCGGGAGCTGCGTGCCGTCCTGCCCGGGCGCCCGCGGCTGTCCAGGGCCCAGCGGGTGGCCGACGCCGCCGACATCGAAGATCTCCGGCTGCTGGCCAGGAGACGCGCCCCGCACATGGTGTTCGACTACGTGGACGGCGCCGCCGAGGGCGAGCTGTCGATGGCCAGGGCGGTGGAGGCGTTCCGGCGGGTGGAGTTCAGCCCGCGGATCCTGCGCGACGTGTCACAGGCCCCGACCGCGGTCGAGATCCTGGGCAGGCGGATCGCGATGCCGGTCGTGCTCGGCCCCACCGGGTTCACCCGGATGATGCACCGCGAGGGCGAGCGGGCCGTGGCCCGGGCGGCCGAGCGCGCGGGCGTCCCGTACACGCTGTCCACCATGGGCACCACGACGGCCGCCGGCGTGGCCGCCGCCGCGCCCGGCGGGTGGAACTGGTTCCAGCTGTACGTGGTCCGCGACCGCGCGCGCAACCTGGACACGCTCGCCCTGGCCCGCGAGGCGGGCATGGACGTGCTGGTCGTGACCGTAGACGTGCCGGTGGCGGGGGCGCGGCTGCGCGACGTGCGGCACGGCCTGACGGTCCCGCCGTCCCTGCGCTGGCGCAGCGCGCTGCAGACGCTGCGGCACCCGGCGTGGTGGTTCGACTTCCTCACCAGCGAGCCGCTGCGGTTCGCCACCGTCGACGGCGCCCCCGACGATCTGCCCGGGCTCACGAACCTGATGTTCGACCCCTCCGTGACCATGGCCGACCTGGAGTGGATCCGCTCGGCGTGGCAGGGGCGGCTGCTGGTCAAGGGCGTGCAGCGGGTGGACGACGCCAAGGACCTGGCCGCCGTCGGGGTGGACGGCCTGGTGGTGTCCAACCACGGCGGGCGGCAGCTCGACCGCGCCGCCACGCCGCTGGAGCTGCTGCCGCAGGTGGTGGCCGCCGTGGGGGATCGCACGGAGGTGTTCCTGGACGGAGGCGTCCGCAACGGGGCCGACGTCGCCGCCGCGGTCGCGCTCGGCGCGCGGGCCTGCTTCATCGGCCGGGCCTACCTGTACGGGCTGATGGCGGGCGGCGAGGCCGGGGTGCGGCGGGCGCTGGACCTGCTGCGCGCGGAGCTCGTTCGCACGCTCCAGCTGCTCGGCGCCGGCGGGATCGACGGGCTCACCCCCGACATGGTGCGTCTCAGGGCCGGCACCGGCATCTAACCAATGCCCGGCATTTATTGACAGAACGGACACGTATTTCGCCGCCGCGGTCGCCTCTCTGGTCCTGCACACGGGGACGACGTTCCCACCGGAAAGGAGATCGGAATGGCAACCGGAGAATTCCAGGTGATGAAAGTACCGGCCGAGCAACTCGCCGGCGTTCTCCATGGCCAGGTTGTCGATCCCGGCGCGCAACCCACGAACGTCGTGCACCGTAACGAGGGCTGGACCGTGGACGTGAGCTGGGAGGTCGCCGGCGAGCTCGTCGACTGGCTGGCGGGCCGCTGGAACTTGGAGATCATCGCCGACCTGCTGGGCGGCGGTGAGACCAGGCACCCCTCACCCCCTGTCGAGCTGACCTTCACGCCTGGCTCGGGCAGATACACCGCCTCGGTCCCGATGCGGGGTCAGCTCTCCCCCGGCACCTATGACCTGGTGGTCAACCTCACCACCACGACCGCCGCCGGCACCGCGGGGGCGCTCGGCGGGTTCGTGGTGATCAGCAAGATCGTGGTCAAGGAATGAGGCCGCCGCCCCGGGCGGCCCGCCCGGGGCGGCCGTGGACGGAGCCGTCATGTCGCTGGTGCTCAACCCCGTGTGGTGGGATCAAGGCCGGCCGGGTCCCGTGGCGATGGGCGCGCTGATCGCCACCGACCGCCTGCTGTCCTACGTGACGAACGAGGAGACGGTCTTCACCCTGGCCCGCGCCGACATCCGGGCGAGCTGGCGGCCCCTGCGCGTCGACCTCACGGGCGCCGGGCGCCGCTTCCGGCTGCGCTTCCTGCCGCCGGGGGCCCTGATGCGGCCGACCGGCGTCCTGCAAGCCCGCCGTAAGTCACGCGCCCTACGCTCCTGGCTGGCGGCCACGGGGGAAAGACCGGCCGCCTGACGTATCTGACGCCGCTGGAGACGCTCTTATCTCCTCGAGGCGAACTAACGGGAGACCCCATGTCCGACACTCCGATGACCGCGGACGACGTGCTGCGCATCGCCGCTTACAAGGACCGGAGCCCGGCACTCGAAGCGATGGTCATCGCCTACAGCTACCACCGCGTCGCCGGGGACCTCGCCCAGCACCTGGGCAAGGACGCGAACAACTGGTACTGCTACGCCACCTGGACCTCCAAGGCCATCGGAGAGAGCCTCGACCTCAGCCCCGACTCTCCGTTCATCCTGGACTTCGGCCAGAAGATGCGGGTGCCCCACCGGTTCAGGAGGGTGTTCAGGGCGGTCCTGCTCACCCTGCTCGGGCCCAGCTACCAGCTGGGGCTCGCGCTCGCCAACCGGGCCATCTTCCTGGAGACCGCCAGCCTCGCGGTCAACCTGTGGAACGACTCGCCCGACCGGTTCCTCAAGGTCAGCCCGGAGTCGGATCTGACGCCGAACCCGCCGGCGTTCCTGACGGACCTGCTGGCCGAGGCCGACCCCCGCTACCTGAAGGACGCCGCGCAGCTCCTGGTCGAGGCCAGGCAGACCGCCGACCCCGAGGCCCGCGCCGAGCTGATGTTCGGCGCCTGCGTGGCGCTGTCCGCCTACGAGCAGGCGCGCGCCCAGAAGGCCCTCGAACTGGTGCTCTACCGGCCGGTCCGGTGGCTGACGCGGGTGTCGTGGCGCTCGCTGCGCTCGCTGGTGACCCGGCGGCGCTTCCCCAGGTTCCGCCTGTACGCCGCGCGGCACGAGGACCAGCCGTGGCTGACGCGCTGGCTGGAGGGGAAGTGGTCCTCCCTCTACACCCGCCACCTGTTCGCCGTGCGGACGCCGCTCAGCGACATCAAGGTGGGCCGGCCGCTCACCGCGCCGGAGGGCGTGGACATGGAGCGGGTCTGGGCGCCGATCCAGAACGAGAAGGTCCGCAAGCTGGCCGAGGAGTTCATCACGGCCGACCGGGAGGCGTCCACGGCCGGCGTGGCCGACTGGGTGTCCTACCGCGACCGCATGCGCTTCATCGTCAGCTATTTCCGTGTCTACCAGCGCGTGAGCGCCCTCTACGACGTGCCCTTCGCCAAGGACGTCGCTGACGGCCTCGCCCTGGAGATGGAGCGCGGGCTGGTGCCGCAGGCCGTCAACATGATGCTCACCCGGGGCGGCCGCAAGGTCTACGAGTATCCGGCGGAGAGCGACCCGGACGCGTTCGAGATGGCGCACTTCGACTTCGAGCCGTTCCTGGAGGCGATCCAGCTCGACCCGTCGGCGACGTGAGTCAGTCGAGGAAGTCCCTGGTGATCTCGCGGGCCTGCAGGAGCCCGCGGAGCTTCGCGAACGTGCGGGCTCGGGTGGGCCCGATGCTCCCGACCGGCCTGCCCAGCCTGCGCGCCACGTCCACGTAGTGCGGCTCGGAGGTTTCCGTGAGCGCTCTGAACAGGACCCGCTGCGCTGCCGGCAGCTCCTCGACCAGCGCGTCGAGCGTGCCGGCCAGCCAGATCCTGGCCAGCTCCCTGTCCACGTCGTCCGTGCTGCCCAGCGTGTCGAGGTCGGGGGTGCAGATCTCCTTTGTCCGCTTGGTGAGCTTCAGGCACTCGCGGAAGGCGATGGTGGCCAGCCAGCCCGCCATGCGCTGGCCGTCCGCCACGCTCCTGAGGTTCTGCCAGGCCAGCAGCCAGGTCGTCTGGAGCACGTCCTGGGCGTCCTCGTGGCTGAGCCTGAACCGGCGGATGCGGGCCTTGAGCATGGGGCTGAACTCCTCGATCAGCCGCTCCCACGCCATGGCGTCGCCGTCCTGGGCCGCCGATACGAGGGTGGCGGTATCGGGTCGTTCGATGGTGTCCACGTACATGTCGATCTCCCTGCCGGACCGGGCACTCGGGGGGTCGCCATCACCGCCCGGCATCCCAACGGTGCGCCGAGTGATCGTCGGGGGCTGTCTCGCGCGTGACAGTCACGATGTGTTCCTCATCACAATCGGGACATCCAGGACGGTCGGCTGTTCGTGCCCGCGATGCGGCCTAAAGTTCTTGCATGAGCGGGTTCCCGAGCGATGTCCAGCCGGTGGCGTCCGTGCTGGCGGAGATCCCGCTGTTCCGCGTACTCGGAGAGAGCGGCATCGAGAACACGGCGCGGGCCGGGATCGCGAGGCGTTACCGGGCCGGGCAGATCATCATCCACCAGGGGGATCCGGGAGAGTCCCTCTACGTGGTGCTGGACGGCCTGGTGAAGGTGGTGTTCACGACCGAGCACGGCGACGAGATCGTGCTCAACATGCTGGGCCGCGGCGACACCTTCGGCGAGCTGGCGCTGCTGGACAACTCACCGCGCTCGGCCTCGATCGTGACGGTGCGCCCCGCCTGGGTGTTCGCGCTGCCCAGGGCACGGCTCCTGGAGCTGATGCGGGAGCATCCGGGGCTGGCCGACGAGTTCCTGCGCATGCTCGGCCACATGGTGCGCAGGCTCACCGACCAGGCCGCCGACCTGGCCTTCCTCGACCTGGGCGGGCGGCTGGCCAAGCTGCTGCTGCAACTGGCCGACAAGCACGGCCAGGACCACGGGGTGGTGGATCTGCCCGGGTTGACCCAGTCCGACCTCGCCGCGCTCATCGGCGCGTCGCGGCCGGCGGTCAACCGGGCGCTGCAGTCCCTCGTGGCGAGAAACCTCATCGCCGTCAAAGGCCGGGCGATCACGCTGCTGGACGTCGCCGCCCTGCGGAAACGGGGCGGCCTCTGACCGAAATCTGGAGTACGGGGTAGATGAACGTTCACGAACGCTGGCCGGAGGAGAGATTCCGCCAGCTGCGACAGCAGGCCGACCCGGACATCGACAAGGTCGTGGCCGGATACCTGGACGACCAGCCCGCCGGAAGCGGGCCCCTGGAGCTGCTGAAGGCGGTGATCCAGGAGCTGGCGGCGGCCAAGCGGGAGGCCAGGGCGCCGTCCGGCGAACCGCCCGCCTCCGCGATCTTCGAGGCCATCGACTTCGCCGCGGACCTGCCCGAGTGGGGCGACGACCGCGAGCTGCTGGCCAAGGGGCAGGCCGTCTTCGCCGACTACGGGCTCTACCAGTCGGCCGCGCTCTTCTGCAAGTGCCTGCCCATGGCGTACGTGGAGGTGTCCAGCGCCAAGGTGCTGGCCGGCGTGTCCCGGCTGGCCACGCACAGCCTCACCCGCCGGGTGGCCGAGACCGGGCAGATGCTGGTCGACGTGATGGGCCTGAAGGCCACCAACAGCCTGGAGCCCGGCCGCCCCGGGCACACCACGGCGCTCGGCCTGCGGATCCTGCACTCCTTCGTCCGCGCCCTGGTCAACGAGCGTTTCGCTGATCACTGGGACACCGAGCGGTTCGGCCCTCCGGTCAACCAGGAGCTCCTGCTTGCCACCATCTTCGACTTCTCTGTGGTGACATGGGAGGCTCTGGAGAGTATGGGCGTGACGCTCTCCACGGAGCAGCGTGCGGCCCACCTCTACACGTGGAGCGTGTTCGGCCATCTCATGGGCGTGGAGGCCTGCCGTGACCGGCCTCTCACGCTCGAGGACGTCGAGCCGGTCAGCGAGCGCCTGGGCCGCCTGTACGAGTCCAGCGACGAGGGCCGCCGGCTGATGGCCAGGCTGCTGGAGGAGATGGAGGAGTTCATGCACCTGGGGTGGCGCAAGCTGCCGCGCAGCCTGGTGCACTGGGTCTTCCGCGACGCCAGGTACGGCGCCGACCGGGTGCCCGAGCTGCTGGGCGTGCCCAAGCCCGCCTGGTGGTTCACCGCGCTGTTCGCGGCCGGCCGGGCGGCGAACCGGCACGCGGCGCTGGCCGGGCCGGTGGACGGCGTCGTCCGCTGGCTGGTGCGCAGGCTCGGGCGGCAGATCGTGGTCGCCCTGATCGACCGCCACTCCGACGGGCAGGCGGCCTTCCGGATCCCCGAGGACCTGGCCGGCGCCTGGCGGATCAGGCAGTCGCGCCCCGCCGTGAAGACGCGCGAGCTGCGCCGCACGGTCCGCCAGAAGGTACGCGCGCCCGCGCGGCGGCTGAAGGAGCGGCCCACATGACCGCTCCGCACCCGCCCGGCACGCTGACCACGGCGACCATCCTGTTCACCGACGTGGTCAGCTCCACCGCCATGCGCATCAGGCTGGGCGAGGAACGCGCCAACGTGGTCTTCCGCCGCCTCTACCAGCTGCTGCGCTCCGTGGTGACGGCCAGCGGCTCGACGTTCACCAAGAGCCTGGGCGACGGGCTGATGGCCGTCTTCGACTCGGCCACGGCGGGGCTCGACGCGGTCATCGCGGTGCAGCAGGCGGTGGCCGACGAGAACGAGCGCGCCCCCGACAAGATCTCCATCAGGGCCGCGCTCGCCGCCGGCGACGTGTGCTGGGGCCACGACGACGTCAGCGGGCTGCCGACCGTCGAGGCGGCCCGGCTGGTCGCCATCGCGGAGGGCGGCCAGGTGCTCTGCACCGACCTGGTGCGGCGGCTGGCGCAGGGGCGCAGCCGGCACGAGTTCAAGGACCTGGGGCGGCTGCCGGGCAAGGGGCTGCGCGAGCCGCTGCACACGTACGAGCTGCACTGGCAGAGCGCCGACCACCACCAGGTCGCCGGGCTGGCCCCCTGGCTGGAGGACGGGCACGTGCTGCCGTTCGTCGGCCGGGAGGAGCAGCTGCGGGTGCTGGACGGGGAGCTGGCGGCGGCCGAGTTCGGCAGCGGGCTGGTGATCCTGCAGGGCGACTCGGGCGTCGGCAAGACCCGGCTGGCCTCGGAGGTGGCCAGGCGGGCGCTCAAGCGGCAGTTCACGGTGCTGGCCGGGCGGTGCACGGATCCGGCGCGGCGGGCGTACGAGCCGATCGCCGGGGCGGTGGAGCGGCTGGCCCGCACCTCGCCCGCGCTGCTGCTGCGCGCCGGGGTCGACCAGCAGTGCGGCCAGCTCGTCCGCCTGGCGCCCTCGCTGGCCGCTCCCCCGCTGTCGCTGGAGGTGCCGCCGGCCACCGAGCCCGTGTCCGAGCGCTACCACCTGATGGCGGCGGCCCGCACGCTGATCGAGCGCCTGACCACCGTACGGCCGGTGCTGCTGGTGATCGACGACCTGCAGTGGGCGACGCTGGAGTCGCTGCAGATGCTCAACGCCCTCATGTGGGACGCCGAGGCCCTGCCGCTGCTGGTCCTGGCCACCTCGCGGCCCCTGCTCGTCGACTCGACGGCCGAGTCGGCCCTGCCGGAGCTGCACAAGCTGACGGCCGACAGCCGCACGATCGAGGTGCCCTCCTTCGGGCTGGACGAGGTCTCCCACGCGCTGGCGGAGGTGCGCGGCGGCGGCGACTCCGAGCTGCTGCACCGGATCACCGGCGGCAACGCGTTCCTGGTCAGCGAGGTGGTCAGGGAGCTGGCCGCGGGCAAGGAGCTCGACGGCCTGACCGTGCCCGACTCGGTGACGAGGATGGTCATGGCCCGGGTCTCGCAGCTCCACCCGGACGCCAGGGACCTGGTCAACCTGCTGGCCGTCGGCGAGCGCATGGAGTCGGCCGAGCTGCGGGCGGGGCTGGGGCTCGACGAGGCCCGGTTCGTGGCCGCGGTGGAGGAGGCCATGGGCGCCGGCCTGGTGACCATGTCGGACGGCGGGTCCTGCCGGTTCTCCCACGAGCTGACCAGGACCGCCCTCTACGCCAAGCTGTCGGCGCCGCGGGCGGGGCTGCTGCACGGCAAGGTCGCCGACGCGCTGTGCCAGACGGACCCGCGCGCCATGGAGACCCGGCCGTACGTCGTGGCCACCCACCTGCTGGCCGCCGCCGGGCACGGCCGCGACCCGGCGCGGGTCAGCGCGGCGGCGGACGCGGCCGTGCACGCGGCGCAGTACGCGCTGGCCGGGCTGGCGCACCGCGAGGCGGTCACCTGGTACCAGCGGGTGCTCGACCTGCTGGCGGACTTCCCCGGCGCCACGCTGGAGCGGCGCGCGGAGCTGCTGGTGGAGTGCGGCCGGGCCATGTGGCTGGCCGGCGACCCCGACGCCAGGCAGACCCTCGTGCGGGCGGCCGACCTGGCCAGGCAGTGCGAGCGCTCCGACCTGATCGTGATCGCGGCGCTGGGCGGCGACCGCGGCTTCTCCACCATCTCGGCGGCGCCCGACCAGCAGCGCATCGCCCTGCTGACCGAGGCGCGCAAGCTGGTCGACTCCACCGACCTGAGCACCCGGGCGCTGCTGGCGGCCCAGCTCGCCTCCGAGCTCATCTGGGCGCCCGACGGCGAGCGGCGCTTCGCGCTGAGCGACGAGGCCGTGGCGCTGGCCCGCAAGTCGGGCGATCCGCGCACGCTCGCCAGCGTGCTGGGGCAGCGCAGCCTGACGATCATCCCCGCCGACCCGCTGCACCAGCGCCACCGCGACGGCGACGAGATGTTGGAGGCGGCCCGCCGCACGGGGGACGACCTGGCGCTGTTCCACGCGTACGTGCAGCGCACTCCCCCGGTGCTCGACGGCGGCGACGTGACCAGGGCCGCGATGCTGCTCGGCGAGGCCGACGAGCTGGCGCACCGGCTGGCCCAGCCGCACCTCAACTGGCTGATCGGCTACTCCAGGGCCGGCCTGACGCTGATGCAGGGCGACCTGGCGCAGGCCGAGTCGGAGGCGCAGGCGGCCCTGCGGCTCGGCTCGGAGATCGGCCGCCGCCTGGAGGCCGTGGCCATCTACTCGTCGCAGATCGCCGAGATCCGGCGGCTGCAGGGGCGGCTGTGGGAGCTGCGCGACCGGTACCGCCGGGCCGCCCAGGCGCCGCGTGTGGATCCGGTGCACGCGATCCTGCGGTATCTGTGCGAGATGGCCGACGAGGAGGCCGCGCCGCTGCTCGATCGCATCCTCGCCGACGGCGGCGCCACGCCGCCGCGCAACATGGCCCACCGGCCCGCCCTGGACAACCTCGCCGTGGCCGCCTCCCGCCTGGGGCGGGCGGAGCTGGCCGAGCAGCTGTACGGCGCGCTGGCCTCCGACGGGCAGACGTTCGGCCACGGCGCGGTGGCCCACCACTGCGGACACCACTACCTGGCGCACCTGTCCGTCGCGGTGGGTTTGCCGCATCGGGCGGCCGAGCACTTCGAGGCCGCGGCCGAGATGCACGAGCGGCGGGGGGTGCCGCTCATGCTGGCGGAGTCGCTGCTCGACTGGGCCGACCTGCTGGACGGGGGCGAGGTGAGCGGCCCGAAGCCGGCCGACCTGCGCAAGTGGGCCGCCTCGCTGCTGCCCGGCCGCGGCGCCGTCCTGCTGGAGCGGCGCCTGCGCTGACCGCGCCCGCCGGGATCAGCGCAGGTAGGAGGCGCCGTTGAGGTCGAGCACGGCGCCGCTGGCCCATTCGGCGGCCGGGGAGGCCAGGTAGACGACGGCTGCCGCGATCTCCTCCGGCCGCGCCACCCGCCCGAACGGGCTCTGCGCCCGGATCGCGTCCCCTCCGGGCCCCGTCAGGTACTCGGTCGTCATGTCCGTCTCGACGAACCCGGGCGCCACCGCCGCCACCGCGATCCCGCGCGGGGCGAGCGCGACGGCCAGCGACTGGCCCAGCGCGTTCAGCCCGGCCTTGCTCGCCCCGTAGGCGGGGCTGTCCGGCTCGCCGCGGAACGCGCCGCGCGAGGAGACGTTGATCACGCGGCCGCCGGCGGTCATGTGCTGGACGGCGCACCAGATGACGTTGGCCGTACCCACCAGGTTGATGTCGAGCGTGCGCCGCCAGGCGCTCTGCCACTCCTCGTACGACAGCTCCGCGAGGGGATGGTGGAAGTAGGTGGCGGCGTTGTTGACCAGCACCTCGATCCCGCCCAGCGCGCCAGCCGCCGCGTCCACCAGGTGGCGCACCGCCTCGGGGTCGGCCAGGTCGCCCCGCACGATCGTGTGCCCCTGGCCGGGCAGCTCCGCCAGCAGGTCCTGGGCCTCCTTCGCGGAGTCCCGGTGATGGATCGCGACCCGGTCGCCCTGCGCGGCGAAGGCCGCCGCGACCGCCCGTCCGATACCTCTCGACGCACCTGTGACAAGAACTCCACGCCCGCTCATGTGGCCGCACGCTAGCAGGTGGCCGCTCAGAGGCGGCGTTCGGGTTCGCGGGCCGGTGGCGTCCACGCGGGCGGCGTGACGGCCGGGCCTGCGGGCAGGCTGACGGTGAAGGTGGCGCCGGCGCCCGGGCGGCCGTCCGCGGTGATGGTGCCGTGGTGGCCCTCCACCACCTCCCGTACGAGCGCCAGCCCCAGCCCGAAGCCTCCCCCCACGAACCGGGTGAAGAGGCGTTCGGTCTCCGTCGGGTCGAAGCCCACCCCGTCGTCACGCACGGTCAGCCGGACCAGGTCGCGGTCCCGGGACAGCGTCACCCGGATGTGGCCGCCCGCCCGCGTGTGGCCCAGGGCGTTGTCCAGGAGGGCCGAGAGCACGCGGCGCAGCGCGGACTCCACGCCGCGCACCACGTGATCGCCCGGCCCCTCGCACCGGACCTCGATCGTGACCCCCTTGGCGTCCGCGCGGGCGCCCTCGGCCACGGCCAGCTCGGAGGCCAGCACGGCGAGGTCGACGGGCCCGAACGGGCGGCGCAACTGCTGGAGCTGGGCCGACTGGAGCAGGTCCTCGACCACCTCGCCCAGCTGCCTGGAGCCGGTCACGAGCTGGTCCACCTCGTCGATGAGCAGGATCGGGTCCGTGCCGCCCCGCAGCCGGCGGGACAGGAGCTGGGCGCGGGTGTGCAGGCGGGTCAGCGGGCTGCGCAGTTCGTGGCTGACGTCGGCGGCGAAGCGGCGCTGGCGCGCCAGGGCCTCGCCGAGCGGGGCGATGGCGCGGCGGGAGATGACCTGGCCCACGAGCAGCGCGGCCAGCAGGCCGCCGAGCTCCGCGCCGCCGAGCGTGCGCAGCAGCCGCTGCCGTTCGGCGTCCTGGTAGCGCAGGTCCAGTGCCGCCTGGAAGGTGTCGTCGCCGCGCCGCTGGGTGCGGATGAGGTACGCGTGCCCGTCCACCCGGACCTCCTCGACCCTGGGCGGCTGCCCGGTGGCGACCCGGTCCATGGGCGCGCGGAACGGGAGCGCCCGCGGCGCGCCCGGGGAGCTCTCCACGGTGCCGTCGGGCCGCAGCGCGTAGAGCCAGACGCAGGGAGGAGGGTGGGCGATGGGGGCGCGCTGCACGGCCGCTGTCAGGTCGCGCCGGGCGGCGTCGGCCTGCTGGTGCACCATGACGCAGTAGACCAGCACCCCGGTCAGGGCCAGCAGCAGCGAGATCACACCGGCCACCTGCGCGGTGAGGCGCCGGCGGGCCCGCTTCAGCAGCCGCCGCTCCAGCTCCGGTCCCGGCTCCGCCGGGCTCATAACTCACCCAGGCGGTAGCCCACGCCCCGCACGGTGTACACGACCCCCGAGCCCAGCTTGTTGCGCAGGTAGTAGACGTACGTGTCCACGATCGATTCCTTCTTGGCGCCGTCGAAGACCCGCTGCCGGAGCGACGTGCGGGTGTGCACCTGCCGCGGGCGCGCCGCCAGGGCGCTGAGCAGCCGGCACTCCTGCCCCGACAGCTCGACCTGCTCGCCGCTCGGCAGCCGGACGACGTGCGACTCGGAGTCCAGCCAGCCCGCGCCGAGCGGCAGCAGCGTGGCCTGGTCCAGGTTCCTGCGGTGCAGCGCCCGCACCCTGGCCAGCAGCTCGTCGATCTCGAACGGTTTGACCAGGTAGTCCTCCGCGCCCGCGTCCAGCCCGGTGACCCGGTCGGCGACCGAGCCGAAGGCGGTCAGCACCAGCACAGGGGTGGTGACCGCCTGCCGTCGCAGCCGCCGTATGAGGTCGATGCCGTCGATCGCCGGCAGGCCGCGATCGATGATCAGCACGTCGTACGAGCGGCTCAGCCCAAGATGCAGCCCGCGCTGCCCCTCCAGAGCCAGTTCGACCGTGTACCCCTCTTCGGTGAACAGGTCGACGAGCATGCGCCCCAGTTCGCGGTCATCCTCGATGACCAGCAGCCGACGGGCTGTACCCGGTGTTCCAGCCACCAGACCACGGTTACACCACGCCCAGGAGGATTTCCAGATCCACTCGGGCATTTGTTGATCGAGAACCGGGCGTACCCCGGCCGACCTGCGCGATCACGATGGATTGGACCTGACCAGCTCCGAAACTTCCGCAACCTTGGCCCGGGTCTCGAGGCGCTCGGGCAGCGCCAGCTTGTAGAGGGGCAGCGCGCCGGCCGTGGTGAGTATGGCCACGAGCACCAGCATCGCGAAGAGCTCCTGGTTGATCATGCCCTGGGCCAGGCCGATGTTGATGAAGATGAGGATCATCAGGCCGCGGGCGTTCATGAGCGCCCCCACCGCGTACGACTCCCGCAGACCGAACCCCATCCCCCGCATCGCCAGCGCGCACCCGAAGTACTTGCCGGCGAACCCGGCGAGCAGGATCAGCCCGAACGCCAGCAGCATGGCGCCGCCCGCGATGCCCCCGAGGTGGGTGTTCAGCCCCGAGAAGGTGAAGAACGTGGGCAGCAGCAGCGTCGAGACGATCTCCATCATCCGGCCGTGCAGCGCCTCGCGGAACTTGGGGTCGCGGGGCATGGCCAGGCCGGCGAGGAATCCGCCGAAGACCGAGTAGACGCCGATCCAGTCCGTCAGCCAGCCGGCCGTCAGCGGCACGAGGACGACGACGTACATGCCGGTGGCGCCGAGGCGGCCGGTGCGGGCGACGTTCGCGCCCATGGGGCGCAGCAGGGGCGCCACCACCTTGAGCATCACGACGGCGAACACCGCGGTCAGGCCGATGGTGGGCAGCGCCCCGGCGGGGCCGGTGCCGAGGTGCATGGCCGACAGGACGGCCAGGATGCACCAGGCCAGGGCGTCGTCGATGGAGGCGGCGATGAGGGTGAGCCGGCCGACCGGGGTGTTCTCCAGGCCCCGCTCGTACAGGATCCTGGCCAGCATGGGGAAGGCGGTCAGCGAGAGCGCCCCGCCGACGAACAGGGCGAACTGGAAGGGGCTGACGTCCGGCACCGAGAGCAGGTCGTACAGCAGGAGGCCCGCGCCGAAGCCGAGCAGCAGCGAGGGGACGATCCCCGAGACGGCCAGCGCGGAGGCCTTGCGGACCTCGCCGGGCGTGCGCCCGTTGTGGTCGAGCCCCGCCCCGACCAGGAACATGTAGAGCGTCAGGCCGATGGTGCTCAGCACGTACAGGACGGGCCTGACGTCCTTGGGGAACAGGGCCGCCTGCGCGTCGGGGAAGAGCCAGCCGAAGAACGTCGGCCCGAGGAGCACGCCGGCGACCATCTCGCCGAGCACGCGCGGCTGCATCACCATTTGCGCCAGCCGGCCGCAGATCGCCGCGACGATCAGGATCACGACGAGGGCGGGCAGGACCTTGAGTATGAGGGCGAGGTTCGGATCGGGAGGCGTGACGTGGGCCAGTACGGTCATGTTCGGTTCTCCGCTGGGTGATCGAAGTGGGTCTCGCAGAGCCGTTGCCGGCGGGCGTCCCAGACCATGTACGTGCCGAGGACGAGTTGCACGAGGCTGCGCCAGACGTCCTCCCAGCGGTCGCGGACCCGCATGAGGACGAGCGCGGCGCGGGGCGGGGACGCGTGCGGCGGGGTGAGCAGGCACGGCCCCCGGTTGGGCAGGGACCGGGTGTGGGCGGCCGAGGAGTGCAGGGAGTGGCGGTGCAGGATCTCCCGCGCCGCGACCCGCATCGCGATCGGCGCCAGCCGCCAGGCCGGGCAGGGCCGGTTGGCGGCGACGCCGAACGGGATGTGGTTGAGCTCCCTGGCGGGCCGGTCGAAGCGGCCCGGGTCGAAACGGTCCGGGTCGGCGAACCCGGCGCGGTGGAACTCGGGATAGTTGAAGCAGAGCACCGACCCGGCCGGGATCGCGGTGCTCCCGCCGAGCGGGATCTCGCCCGTGGTGATGCGGTGGGCGATGCCGAAGAGCGGGTAGAGCCGCAGCGTCTCGGAGATCACCTGGTCGAGGTAGCGGTCGTCCCCCGTACGGGCCCGCTCCTGCACCTCCGGGTGCTGCGCCAGGACCATCAGCAGGTGGGCCGTGGCCTCCGACAGCTGGACGACGGCGGTGTTGAAGAAGGCGCCCTGGAGGTAGAACGCCTGCTCCTGGGGTGACAGGCCGGCGGGGAGCGGGATGCGCACGCGTGACAGGCGGCCGAGCAGGTAGCGGGTCAGGCGGTGGCGGCGTTCCATGTGCCGCAGGCCGGTGCACTTGAGCGAGGTGACCACGTCGTTCGCGTTGCCCACGATCAGGTCGCGGGCCTCCCGCGGGCACGGCTCGGCGAACACCAGCTCGTAGGAGAACTCCGCCCACAGCGGCATCATCAGGTCGCGCAGCCGTACCAGCCCCCGCGCGCCCGCCAGCGTGCGGGCGGCGCAGCGGCGCGTGAGCTCCTCGGCCTCGCCGCGCGGCACGGCGAGCAGCCCGCGCGTCGCCTTGGCCACCGCGTCGTACCGCTCGCCCGCCTCCAGGTGCTCCTGGTGCATCTCGGGGCCTGGTGACAGCCAGTACCAGAACAGGTCCGACAGCGCCGCGCCCCTGCTGCGCCCGTTGGCGGCCGGGTGCGAGTAGACCTCCCTGAAGCGGTCGACGCCCACGAGGTCGCCGGGGACGGGGATGCCCTCGTCCCCGTTGATCCGGTTGAAGACGCGTACGCGCAGCGCCACGACCCTCGCGGGCAGCCACCACGGCAGGCTCGCCACGACCAGGGCCAGGGCCAGCGCCAGGATGATCAGCATGTCCGCCGCACCATGCCCGGGTCGAGGTCGCCGATCGACGCGCAGCCGCACAGCGTGAGCGCGTGCTCGACCTCCGCGCGCAGCCGGCCGAGCACGCGGGACGCCCCGCGCTCGCCGTCCGCGGCCAGCCCCCAGATCACCGGGCGGCCGACGGCGACCGCCGCGGCGCCGAGCGCCAGCGCCTTCAGCACGTCCGTGCCGCGCCGGATCCCGCCGTCCAGCAGCACGGGCACGGCCCCTCCGACGGCCGCGGCGATGTCCGGCAGCAGGTCGATCGAGGCGGGAACGGTGTCGAGCTGCCGCCCGCCGTGGTTCGAGACCATGATCGCCGAGACGTCGTGGTCGAGCGCGATCCGGGCGTCGCCGGGATGCGTGACGCCCTTGACCACGATCGGCAGCGCGGTCATCTCCCGGAGCCGGTCGAGGTGCTCCCACGACAGCTCGGGCGACATGAGGATGGGGCGCACCCGGTCGCCGTCGCGCAGGTTCTCGCAGCACAGGCCCTCGGGCAGGTCGTGGAAGCCGTTGCGCAGGTCCCGCTCGCGCCGGCCGAGCACGGGCGAGTCCACGGTGACGACCAGCGCCCTGCAGCCGGCCGCCTCGGCGCGGCGCACGACGGTCTCGGTGAAGGCCAGGTCCGGCTGCACGTACAGCTGGAACCAGAGCTCGGCGCCGGGCGCGGCGGCCGCCACCTCCTCGATCGCGACGGTGGCGGCCATGCTCACGATCATGATCGTCTCGGCGGCGGCGGCCGCGCGGGCGGTGGCCCGCTCGCCCTCCGGGTCGGCGAGGCGGTGGAACGCGGTCGGCGCCACCAGCACGGGCATGGCGGCGCGGCTGCCGAGCAGGGTCAGGCCGGTCTCCAGCTTGGCCGCGCCGCGCAGCACCCTGGGCAGCAGGCCGATCCGGGCGAACGCGGCCTCGTTCGCGCGCACGGTGACCTCGTCACCGGCCCCGCCGGCGAAGTAGTCGTAGTGCGCGGGGTCGAGGCGGGCGCGGGCCTCGGCCTCGAACTCGCGCAGGCTCCACCGCTCCATCAGACCGGTACGGACGTCAGCCGCGCGGCGAAGAAGGCCCGGAGGGGCTCGACGTGGATCTCCTTGGAGGTCCACTCGTTCTCGAGGTTCTCGGTGATGTGGTGGGCGACCGGGGGCCGGCCGGGCACGTGGTGGCGGACGACGGGGTGGAGGTAGTGGCCCTCGTGCGCCCGGGCCGAGTCGCTCTGGCGGATCCGGCCCACCTCGATGTCGAAGGGGTCGACCTGGTCATGATCGGGCCCGTAGTCCAGGGTGATCGCGAAGTGGCCGCGGTCGCCGATCGGCGGGCCCTGCAGGTCGTACGGCACCTCCTCCAGGTAGCGGGCGGTGTCCCCGTCGGGCACGATGACGTCGGCCAGCAGCCCGAACTGCTGCCACAGCGCCGAGGTGCGGTTGACCCGTTCGATGACCGCCGCCGCGAGCGCCCCCGGCTCGGCGGGCAGCACCCTGGCGGGCCAGGGGACGCCGTGGTGGCGGGACTCCAGGACGCGGTGCAGCGCGCGCACGCCGTACCGGAAGCCGTGGATGAAGCCGCTGGTGCCGCGCTTGAAGTCGCGCGACTGGGTGATCGTGCCGGCGAAGTAGAGGTCCGGTACGTTGACGGACTCGTAAGCCGGGGTGAGCGACGGGAACCTGTCGTCGATCACCAGCTCGGGGCGGCAGTCGTCGCCGAAGATCGAGGCGTCGAAGCGGAAGCCGGTGCAGAGGATCACGCTGTCGTACGGGATGTCCTTGGTGACCTCGTCGACCCGAGCGAAGGAGACCGTCACCAGGTACGTGCCGTCCGCGTTCCGTTCGATCCGCTTGACGTCGCCGTCGAGGATCGCGTTCTGGGACTTGAGCTGGTACGTGTCCAGCAGGCCGTTGTTGACCGCCCGCAGGTGGCCGACGTAGTGGGTGCGCCAGGCCATGCGGACCGAGTGC
Organism: Nonomuraea jabiensis; assembly: GCF_014204795.1. Taxonomy (GTDB): domain Bacteria; phylum Actinomycetota; class Actinomycetes; order Streptosporangiales; family Streptosporangiaceae; genus Nonomuraea; species Nonomuraea jabiensis. The sequence continues at coordinate 11,779,296 of NZ_JACHMB010000001.1, forward strand.
GGGCCCGCCACGTGGATGGCCGCGGCGGTCTCCATCAGGTTGTCGGCCGTCTCGAAGGCCGAGTTGCCCTTGCCGATGACGAGCACGCGCTGGTTGACGTAGTCGGCCGGGTCGGTGGAGTGGGTGCCGTACAGGTCGGCCGTCTCGATGCCCGGGATGGGCGGGATGTTGGGCTTGGTGACGCCGGTCGCGACGATGACCGTCTTCGCCTCGTACGTGCGCCCTGTCTCGTCCGTCACCCGGAACGCGGGGCCCGGCCGGTCGACGCGGACCACCCGGGAGTCGTAGGCGACGCGCAGGCCGCGCTTGCCGGCGAAGTCGGCCAGGTAGCGGACCATGTCGTCGGCGTGCGGGAAGTACCGGTCGCTGTAGCGGGTGAACAGCAGGTCGGGGTCGTCGGACAGCAGCGAGTTCCAGTCCATCCGGAGGTTGAGCTCGGGGTCGTCCCATCCGGTGTACTTCTTGTTGATCGAGATCAGCTTGCGATGGCGCGGGTGGGTGCGGAAGAACTGGCCCGGCGCGGGGCCCGCCTCGAGGATCAGGTAGTCCCGCCCGTGCTCGTGCAGGAAAGACCCCAGTTGCAAACCCGCGGGGCCCGCGCCGATCACCAGGTGGTCCAGGGTCTTGTCCGGCACTGAAAGCCTCCGTCACAACGATGTGATTGAACGGACAACCTCAGTGTTGGCGGGCAATTCTCAGAATTTGCTCAGAGAGGGCGTGTTTGTCGGGGTTGTCGCTGGTGGCGAGGGGGACGGCGGGCACGAACGTGATCGTCCGGGGACGACGAACGCGTGCGCGGCCTCGCCCGCGCCTGGCCAGGGCGACCGTCATGGACGGCGTCTTCGGCGGCCGCATCGACGACCGCGACCACGTCCTCGACGGCCGCTCTCCGCGCTGACCGGGCCGCGCGCCCGGGGCCTGCTCAGCGGCTGAGCTCGGATGCGGCTCGGGCCGGCGTGGCGATGAGCTCGTCGGCGACCCACCGCGCGACCCCGGCGGGGTAGGGAGCCGACAGCCCGAGGACGATGTGCCGGAAGCCGGCGTCGATCGCCTCGCCGATGGCGTCCCGGGTGATGTCGGGCTGGTCGTAGGAGACCGGCAGGTGGATCGAGCGGATGATCGAGGCGGGGTCGCGGCCGAGCTCGGTGCAGTAGCGGTCCAGCAGCCGGCTGCGGCGGACGACGTCGTCGATGTCGCCGCCGGGGATGTTCCACAGGTCGGCGTGCTCGGCGGCCACGCGCAGCGTCGGGCCCGAGCGCCCGCCGATGAGGATGGGCGGGTGGGGGCGCTGGACGGGCTTGGGGTTGCAGAACGCCCCGGTGAGCTGGAGGTAGGTGCCGTCGAAGTCGAACGGTTCGGGCTCGGTCCACAGCCGCCGGATCACCGTGCACGCCTCGGCGAGGCTCCCCACGGCGTGCGCGGTGTCGTGGAAGGGCAGGCCGTGCGCTTCGTACTCGCGCCGGGCCGAGGGCCAGCTGGGCCGCGAGCCGACGCCGATGCCGAAGTCGAGCCGTCCGCCGGAGACGATGTCGACGGTCGCGGCGATCTTGGCCAGCAGCGCGGGCGGCCGGAAGCGGTTGCTGGTCACGAGCAGGCCGAGGCGCAGTCGATGGGTCTGCGCGGCGAGGGCCGAGAGCAGGGTCCAGCCTTCGTACGTCGTGCCGTTGGGGTCGCCGAAGATGGGCAGCAGGTGATCGAACAGCCACGCGTGCTCGATCTCCGGGATCGTGTCCGCCTCGCGCCAGACCCGCAGGAGGTCCTGGTAGTCGACCTGCGACGGGGCGGTCATGATCCCGAAGCGGGGCCGGGAAGTGTGCAACACGGGAAGCCTTTCTGAGATTAACCGGAACGCCGTTCCGAGATCAGCGGCGCCGCAGTGACGAGTCGAGCAAGGAGGGCGGGGTGTCGTACTTCTCGTCCGGGGCCAGGTCGAGACCGGGCGCGACGATCGCGTCGATGGCGTCGAGCACGTCGGCGGAGAGCACCGTGTCGGCGGCGGCGAGGTGCGAGCGCAGGTGGTCCAGCGTGCGCGGCCCGATGATGGCGCTGGTCACGCCGGGGTGCGCGGTCACGAAACCGAGCGCGAGCTGGATCATCGTGAGCCCGGCCGCGTCGGCGACCTTCGCCAGCCGCTCGACCGCGTCGAGCCTGGCGCGGTTGGACGGGATGGAGGTGTCGAAGCGCTGCGGCATGAACGCCGAGCGGTTGGTGGCGATCTCCCGGCCTTCCCGGATCGCGCCCGACAGCCAGCCCGAGGCCAGCGGGCTCCACACCAGCACGCCGAGTCCGTACTGCTCGGTCACGGGCAGTACATGGCTCTCGATCCCGCGCTGCAGGATCGAGTAGCTGGGCTGCTCGGTGACGTAACGGCTCAGGTGGTGCTCGCGGGCGGCCCACTGGGCCTGAACGATGCGGTAGGCGGGGAAGGTCGAGGAGCCGAAGTAGCGAATCTTCCCCGCGCGCTGCAGGTCGGTCAGGGCCGACAGCGTCTCCTCGTCGCCGGTCGTCGGGTCCCACCGGTGGATCTGGTAGAGATCGACGTGGTCGACGCCGAGGCGGCGCAGGCTATTGTCCAGCTCGGTGACCAGCCAGCGGCGCGAGCTGCCCCGATGGTTGCGCTCCTCCCCCATCGGCATGCCCGCCTTCGTGGCCAGCACGATGTCGTCGCGGCGGCCGGCGATGGCCTTGCCGACCAGCTCTTCCGACTCGCCGTCGCCGTACATGTCGGCGGTGTCGATGAGGTTGATCCCGGCTTCGAGGGCGGCGTCGACGATGGCGGTGGCCTCGTCCTGGGTGGTGCGCCCGATCCTGCCGAAGTTCATCGCGCCGAGCACGAGAGAGCTGACCTGCACACCGGTACGGCCCAAGGTGCGGTACTGCATGAGCGTATTTCCTCCACTGCGGGTGATGCGTGACTTGGTTGCCAGGCTCCGGCTCTGACATCATGAGCAAGAGGAACCTTGTTCCACTTACGATAGGGAACACGGTTCCGTTTTGGCAAGCTCTGGAGTGGAGGGAACGGCAGGGTGGACGACAGCGGCGAGGGCGCGAGGCGCGCGGCCCCGCGCAAGCGGGCCGACGCCCGGCGCAACGAGAGGACGCTGCTCGACGCCGCCGCGGCGGTCTTCGTGACCTCGGGCGTCGAAGCGCCGGTACGCGACATCGCGGCCAGGGCGGGAGTCGGGGTGGCCACGATCTACCGCCACTTCCCGACGCGGTCGGAGCTCATCATCGCCGTCTACCGGCACCAGGTCGAAGCCTGCGCCGAGGCCGCTCCGACCCTGCTGGCGAGCGGCGTCACCCCGCACGCCGCGCTGGGGCGATGGATCAACCTGTTCGTCGACTTCCTGGTCACCAAGCACGGGCTGGCCGCCGTGCTGCGGTCCGACGACACCGGCTTCGACACGCTGCACGCGTACTTCCTCGACCGGCTCGTACCCGCCTGCGCCCAGCTGCTCGAAGCCGCGGCCGCCGCCGGCGAGATCCGTTCCGACGTGGATGCCTATGAGCTCATGCGCGGCGTCGGGAACCTCTGCATCGGCGCGGACAACGATCCCCGCTACGACGCCCGCCGGCTGGTCGAATTCCTCATCGCAGGACTGCGCCTGCCACGCCACTAGGTTCCTCTACGTCGACCTTCCCGCCTCGCATGCGGCAGTTGCTCCCCGCACTCGTTGCCCATCGGCCGAGCCGGGTCGACCGCGGCCTGAACCAGGCTCTACTGGAGCGTCACGCAGAGCTACTTGCGGCTGGGGACTCGCACCCGAGGCACTATTGAACGGCCGGCAGCAGCCGGACCGCCGGCGGAAGCGGCTCGCGGACGGGGTCGGCACGGAACGACTGGATCATCAGCGCTGCGAACCGGCGCGACGCCGCCGCTCGCCGCGCGGGTGACTCGGCGCGGATCCCCTCGTTCGCCATCATCGCCAGGATGAAGTCCTCCAGGACGAAGTCCGCCCGCAGGCCGCCCGCCGCCTTCGCACGCCGGACGAGCTGGACCAGCAGCCGGATCGTACGGTCGCGGTCAGCGGTGAAGTACGGCAGCCGCGAGGTGAACGCGCCAGACAGACCCCGGTCGAGCGCGTGCACCTCCATCAGCTTCTCGATCACCAGGCAGAACCCGCGCCACGGGTCGGCCTGCGCCAGACCTTCCTCGACGACCGCCGAGCACATGGCCATCGGCTCGGCGAAGACCTCGCTGAGCAACGCTTCCTTGGTGGGGAAGTGCCGGTAGACGGTGGCCGGGCCCACTTGCGCGCGCCGGGCGATCTCCCGGATCGGCACATCGAGGCCCTCGGCGGCGAAGGTCGCGCGGGCGACCGCGAGGATGCGCGCGCGGTTGTCACGGGCGTCCGAGCGCAGTTTCTGACTCACTTCAGCCGTCACCGCTCTCACTTTAGTCAAACGGACGGGGTGTTCCGTTACGGTGCGGCACATGAGAGCTGTTCAGTTTTCGGAGTATGGCCCGGCCGGCGTGGTGCATGTCGCCGAGGTCGAGGAGCCGCATGCCGGGCCGGGGACGATCCGCATCGCGGTGCGGGCGTCCGGATTGTCGACGGGAGAGACGTCCATCCGTTCAGGGAAGATGCGTGACGTGGTGCCTGTGACGTTCCCGTACCGGACCGGGTTCGACGCCGCCGGCGTGGTGGACGAGGTCGGCGACGGCGTCACGGGCGTCAGGGTCGGCGAGGAGGTGTTCGGCATGACCGCGACGACCGCGCGCGGCGCCAACGCCGATCACGCGGTCCTGGTCGCCTGGGCGCCGAAACCGGCCGTGTGGAGCTGGGAGGAGGCCGGCGGCGCCGCAGGCAGCGTCGAGACGGCCACCCGTGTGCTCGACCGGCTCGCGGTCGGCGCCGGGCACACCGTGCTGGTGCAGGGCGCGGCCGGCGGGGTGGGCACGGTCGCCGTGCAGTTCGCGGTCGCCCGTGGCGCCACCGTCATCGGCACGGCCGGGGAGCACAACCACGACTTCTTGCGCTCGCTGGGCTGCGAGCCGACGACGTACGGGGCGGGCCTGGTCGAACGGGTCCGCGCGCTGGCATCGGGCGGGGTGGACGCGGTGTTCGACTGCGCAGGTGGGGCGCTGCCCGACCTGATCGCCATCACCGGGAACCCGGCGCGCGTGGTGACGATCGCCCCCGACCTCACCGCGGCGGCCCTCGGCGTGCACCTGTCGCACGGCGCGCCGACCGGCGACACAGCGGCGGCCGTTGGAGCCGCCGACCCGCTGGCGGTGCACGGCCTCGGCATCGCGGTCGAGCTCGCCGGGCAGGGCCGGCTGCGGGTGCCGGTCGCGGCGGCGTTCCCGCTCACTGAGGTGGCTGCAGCGCACGAGCTGAGCGAGACCCGCCACTCTCGCGGGAAGATCGTGCTGGTGAACTGACCGGCCTTGCACGCCGTTGGAGTACGGAACGCGTCCAGCCGCAGGTTCGATCCGATGCCAATGAGGTCTTCGTTCTCATCAACGGCACAGCGCGCAATCTAGGCTCCTGGCCACACCCCCTGTCCCGTTGGAGGCCTCCATGTCCGGGCCTGATCAACTGATCGCCACGTCGCGGGCCAGGCTGGCGCGGGCCCGCTTCTGGACGCAGATGCTGATCCTGCTCGTACGCCCCGAATCCTCCGACCGCGGGCATGAAAGCGATGCACCCCCTCACGAACTGAACGACCGTCACACGCACGCCCGGAACAAGATACGGCGGCGCGGCGTGGTCTGGCTCGCCTACGGGTTCTCGGCGCGGAACCTGCTCAGGCTGCTGGCGCCCGCCTTGCTGGTGCTCCTGCCGATCGGCCTGCTCGCGGTGCCGGTGCTGTTCGTGCTCGTGGACGGGTCGGCGGCGGTGGTCAACGGCGACTTCGAGCTGGTCGGCAGGCCTGAGCCGCCGCTGCTGGAGTGGGCGGCGGCCGTGCTGGTCGTCTCGGTGGCCGGGCAGGCGGTGGCGCTGCCCGCGACGGTGGTGCTCGCCGCCGGGCTGCTGGTCGGCAAGAACGTCTCCATCTCCGGCGCGCTGCGGGCCGCGGCCCGGCGCTGGCCCGCGATGGCGGTGCTCGTCCTGGTCGGCGTGGTGGCGTGCACGGCGGCCCTGGCGGCCGGGCTCGGCGTTCTCGGGTGGACCGGGGCGCAGGGCCTGGCTTACGCGGTGATGGCGGTCCTGGCCCTGTTCGCGATGCCGTGCCTGCTGGCCGTGGCGTCCGTGGCTCTGGAGGGCCGGCCCGCGAAGGATGCTCTCGCGCGCGCCTACCGGCTGACGGCCGGCGCCTCGGGGGCGACCGCGTTCACGCTGGCCTTCGGCGTCGTGCTCCTCCCCGTACTGGCCGAGCAGGCGGCGAACTGGGCCGTGTCCGGGCTGCCCATCGCGCCGGCCGTGGCGGGCTACGTCATGGCACTGGTCGCCGTGCCGTTCCAGGCGGCGGTGATCGCCCGGCTGTTCCTGCACCGCCTGGTCATCAAGGGGACGATCGCCGAGTTCAAGGAGATCGTCGCCGGCCTGCCCGAGAGCGCGCCGCGCCCGGCCAGGCTCATGCCGGTGCTCGCGGGGCTCCTGCTGCCCGGCCTGCTGTACGGGGGCGCGGTGCTGGTCAACCCGCTCGGCTGGCCGGAGGTCTCGGAGGCGGCCGTCACGCGGACCTGGCCGCGCGACCCGGACGCCGAGGTGTTCGAGGAGGACGGGCGTTCCAAGCCGGAGCTCGGCGCGTCGCACCTGCAAGCCCTGTACGCGGGCCGGGGCGGACGCATGGTCATGCTCGTGGACGACTTCGACCCGGCGAAGCTGCTGACCTGCATGGACAGCACCTGCGCTCAAACCCGGCTCACCTGGCCCGAGCCAGTCGGCGCCGTCCCCGGGTACACAGCGGCCGGCGCCCGGCTGGCGGACGGCCGTCTCGTCGTCTCGACCTGGGCGGAGGAGGGCGCGGACGAAGACGGGACGGTAGTGGACGACGACAAATGGCGCGCCCGGCTCGGGCTCCTGCTCTGCGACGCGACAGCCTGCGTACCGGCCCCCGGCGGCCAGCCCATCACGGAGGTGACCTCGTCCAGGCAGGACAGGACGATCGCTCTCGCGGCACGGCCCGGCGGCGGCCTGCTGGTCGCCCAGTTCTACGAGCTCCCGTGGGGTGAGAGCGACCTCCCCGAGGAAGGGCTCTCGATCACCACCTGCGACGATCCGGCCTGCACCCGTCCGCACACGAAGGAGGTCGCCAAGCTTCCCGCCGACAAATACCGGGACGACAGCCGCGGCCTCATCGCGGGCGTGGGCCCCGACGACCGGCCCGTCGTGCTGCGGTTCGACCGCGAAACCGGCGCGGTCTTCGTGATCTCCTGCGACGACCCCGCCTGCGCCCGGACACGCACAGGGCGGCCCGCCCGAGGTTCGGCCTATTACTCCGACGGCCAAGCCGGCGCCGCCATGCTGGTCCGGGCCGACGGCCGGCCTCTGATCGCCTACCTGGACGTGAACGACGGCGCGATCAAGCTGCTCGACTGCCGCACCCGCGAGTGCTCGCAGGCCGGCACCACCACGCTCTCCGAACCCGGTCACAACACGGCGCCGGCGATGGTGCTGGACCGAGGCGGGCGAGTGCTGGTGGCCTACCAGGACCTCGACCGCGACCGGATCATCATCGCGACCTGCACGGGCACGGCCTGCGTACGAACCCCGGTCACGACGATCGCGCGCGGCGGCGGCCGCGGCCTGGCCATGGCGCTGGACGGCCGCGGCCGGCCGGTGATCGCCTGGACGGACTTCGGGGACTGGCACGACTGGGACCTGGTCGTCACCACCGCACTCAATCTCCCCCCGGATCAGGGAAGGCGGAATCCTCCGTGACCTTGCCACACCCCCCTGAACTGTTCGCCGCGCCGAGACCGGTCAGGCTGGCGCGGGCCTGCCTCTGGGTGCAGGCGCTGATCCTCCTCGTGCCGCTGATGACGCTGGTCCAGTACGTGCGGTGGGGGTCCGGGGAGCTCACCGGCCCCGTCCTCGTCGTGCTGGTCGTACAGTCGGCGGCGATCCTCGGGCTGTCCACCCTGTCCGTCATGATCACGAGTCGGCGCGACTGGGTGCGGCTGTCCGCGATCTGGCTCCAGGCACTGGTCGCGCTCCGCAACGTGAGCGCCATGTTCGACGACGGCGCGTTCTTCTGGGGCGCCCTGGGGCTTCTGGTGGCGAGCGTGGGAGCGACACAACTGCTCACCGAGCCCGCCCAAGCATGGTTCCACCTGCGAGGGCGGGAGAGACCATGAGCCGGCTGAGCGCTGAGGGGCCCGCCGTCCAGGACGACCGCCGTACCGACGCCTGGGGCGAGCTGCGGCGCGACGGTGTGATCTGGCTGGCCTACGCGTTCGCGGCCCGGCACCTGATCGGGCTGGTCGTGCCCGGCCTGCTGGTGTTCCTGCCGCTCGGCTTGATCGCCGTATCGGCGCTGGTCGTGGTCGTGAACGTGGACGGGCCGGCGGCGGTGGTCAACGGCGGGTTCGAGCTCATCGGTACGCCCGGCACGCCGTTGCTGGTGTGGTCGGCGGCGGTGCTGGTCGCCTCGGTGGCCGGACAGATGGTGGTGCTGCCCGCGACGGTGGTGCTCGCCGCCGGACGGCTGGCGGGCGAGAACGTCTCCCTCTCCGGCGCGATGCGGGCCGCGGCCCGGCGCTGGCCCGCCATGCTGGCGCTGGTCCTGGTCGGCGCGGTCGTGATCGGGGCGGACACGGCCGCCGGTTTCGGCCTCCTCGCGTGGAACGGGGCGCAGGTCCCGGCTTTCGCCGTGATGGCATTACTGCTCCTGTTCTCGCTACCGTGCCTGCTGGCCGTGCCGGGCGTGGTCCTGAAGAGGCGGTCCGCGAGGAGCGCGCTCGCCCTCGCCTACCGGCTGACGTCCGGCGCCCCCTGGGCGACCGCGTTCACGCTGGCCTTCGGCGTCGTGATCTTTCCCGTGCTGGCCCAGCAGGCGGTGAACGTGGCGACGTCCGGGACACCCATCGTGCGGATCGGGGCGAGCTGGGTTCTGGCACTGGTCGTAGTGCCGTTGCAGGCGACCGTGATCGCGCGCCTGTTCCTGCACCGCCTGGCCGCCAGAGGGATGACCACCGAGTTCAAGGAGATCGTCGAGAGCCTGCCGGCGGGCACGCCGCGCCCCGCCAGGCCCGTGCCGGTGCTCGCGGCGCTCCTCCTGCCGACCCTGCTGTACGTCGCCGCCGTGCTGGTCAACCCGCTGGGCTGGCTGGAGGTCTCCGAGACGGTCGTCACGGACGGCGTGTCACGCGCTCCGAGCCCGGACGCGGACGAGCGCTCGGAGCCCACGCTCGACTGGTCGGACCTGCGAGCCCTGTACGCCGGGCAGGACGGGCACCTGGTCATGGTCCTGGACGACTCACGCGAGGCGAAGCTGCTGACCTGCGCGGACAGCACCTGCACCCGCAGCCGGCTCGCCTGGGCCGAACCGCCCGCCGTCGACGGCGAGCAGAGAGCGGCCAGCGCCCGGCTGGCGGACGGCCGCGTCGCCATGACGACATGGGCGGTGGCCGAGCACTACCGATGGGTGTACGACGAGAACTGGCGCGCCCGGCTCGGGCTCCTGCTCTGCGACGCGACGGCCTGCGTACCGGCCCCCGGCGGCAGGACCCTCGCGGAGGTGACGTGGAGCGGCCGGAACAAGGTGGTCGCCCTGGCGGCGCGGCCGGGCGGCGGCCTCCTGATGGCCCAGCTCCACGGGCTGTCGAAGAAGGAGAACGACGCCGACAAGGAGGTGCTGTCGCTCACCGCCTGCGACGATCCGGCCTGCGCCCGTCCACGCACGAGGGAGGTCGCCAAGGTGCCCGTCAACACGTACACGGGCGGCGGGCGCGACCTCATCGCCGGCGTGGACCCGCAGGACCGCCCCGTCGTGCTCCGCCTGGATCACGACAGCGGCGCCATCCACGTGGTCTCCTGCGACGACCCCGCGTGCGCGCGGGCGCACGTGGAGCAGCCCGTCGGGGATGATTCGTCCGGTTACCCGCTCGACCGCCGCAGCCGGCCCCGCGCCGCCATGGCCATCCGCGCCGACGGCCGCCCGCTGATCGCCTACCGGGACATGGCCGACGGCGCGATCAAGCTGCTCGACTGCCGCACCCGCGCATGCGCGCAGGCCGACACGGCCACGCCGGCCGCGGCCGGTGAGCGCCACGCGGGACTGGCGATGGTGCTGGACCGGGCCGGGCGAGCCCTGGTCGCCTTCCAGAACCTCGACCGCCAACAGATCGTCATCGCCACCTGCACGGGGACGCGCTGCACCCGGACCCCCGTCACGACGATCCAGCGTAAAGGCGGCTACGGTCTGGCCATGGCGCTGGACGGCCGCGGCCGGCCGGTGCTCGCCTGGGTGGACTTCGGGGGCGGGGACGACTGGGACCTGGTCGTCACCACGCCACTCACCCTCCGATGACGCAAGGAGCCGGCGACCTCTGAGATAGATCCAGGCTTCCCGGGGTAGCGGACGACTGCCGCACCATCAGACGGGAGTCGCACATGAGCACCATGGTAGGGAACTGGAAAATGGCGATCACCGACGGATGCATGCCCGGCGACCAGCTCAGCCTGCTCAACGTCAGCTCCGCCAGCGCCCACGTCGAGCTCACGTTCTGCACGGAGGGCGGGCAGCCGTTGGGACCGTTCCGCTTGACCATTCCCCCGCAGCGCACGCAGTCTCCGATCCTGGAGGACCTGGTCGGTTCCGACCTCCCGTCCCCGAGCCTGCCGTATTCCGTCGTGGTGGTGTCGGACGCCCCAGTGCTCGTACAACCTCACCCTGCCGGCCAGAACGCGCCGAAGGTGCGGCCGTCGGCGGCCTGACCGTCATCGTCCATCATGATCGCGGGCGGCCTGGCGACGACGTTCGAGCTCCTCGTCCGGGACCGCGGCCACCGTTGCCTGCAGTTCGTCCCACAGATCCGAGGCCCCCAAGACGACCGCGCTCGGCTCCAGGAACCCCTCGGCCGACGGCGAGCGGGTGGTCAGCGCATCGAGCATCGAGACCGTGGCCCGGGAGCCCGCCACCCGCGCGCCCAGCTCGTCAGCCCGGTATTCGGCACGCTGCGACGAGCGGCGCAGCAGCAGCTCCAACGCGAAGATGAGTGCCCGTACGGGAAGAGCCGCCAGCGCCAGCAGGGCCTGCGCGAAGAGATCGGCCAGACCGTCGTCCTCATGCCAGTCGAACCTCGCCACTCCACGAAGCTCCCTGAGGGCGGGCCTGTTCACCGCCGTCCGACTATGAGGGCCGACAGTATTTCGCTTTGCCGTCCTCGATCCCTCTTCCCCATCCCAGCATGTAGCCATCGCTGTAGCCGACTCCGTAAGCACCCGATGGCCATTGCGGCCAGCCCACGGTGTCCTCACAGTGCTTCAAAGCCTGCGCCTGTCCTTCCCGGTACCCCTCGGAGATCCCCTTGCTGTAGCCCTCCTGGTACGGCGAGGGAGAAGGAGGGGCTGCTGCGGTCGCTGGAGCGACGTGCATCTCCATGGGAGGGCCGGCTGCGGCCTGTGTCGCAGTGGACGTGGCGAGAGTCGCGAAGAACGCTACTCCGAGGATGATCGAGCGCCGTTTGTTCTGCATGGATGTCTCCTCTTCTCGGGATCAGAGACATGTGCGTTCCACCCCATCGTTACCGGGGCCCCCGTCGCCGCGCCGTGACACTGGCGTGATGTCGATGACCACGCATCGTGCAGCAGATCAATCCGCCCTTCGCAGTCCCGCCACTTCCCCAGCCCTGTGATGCGTAGAGGCTTGCGTGGGGCAAGGCCGAGCTTGGACGCGCGGTCTGGCCGAGACCCAACGCTTGGAACTCTGAGATCTTCAAGGTGTGCTTGCACGCCGCGCACTTCGTGACGTGATCTCGGGTGGAGGGCTCGTCGAGGTCAAGGAGGTTCACGTCTCCACCGTGGTGTCGTCGCGCTCCGCCTTGATCCGCTTCTCGGCGACCTCGTTGACTGGTGTTCCTGGCCCTGTTGTGATGCCGCGAGCATGGCAGCAGCCGGCGCAGCGGGGCGTGAAGAAGCGGGAGAACATGCCTGCGTAGGTGAGGGCCAAGTTGGCGTCCAGTCGGGATGGTCCAACGAAGACTTGATATGACGCACGGTGTGCCGCAGTGTCCAGAGCCAGCATTCCCCGAAAATCGTCTTCGTCTTGACGATCCGTGATAACACCCGCCGCTCGTCGTCACTACGCACGTAAGAGCGCGCTGACTCGACCTCCCCGCCTGGAACGCCACGTGCGTAGTGACGGTCGCATCACCCACGAGCCTCATGTTTCTTGCCGCACCCTGGAACTTCGCAGACATCCCGGAAACCGCGGATCTCCACAGGTCCGGGGCCTCGTGTCAGGCGCCAACGCGTGTAGTCGCGCCACCTACTCGGCGACTGGCGGCGGTTTTGGGTGACGCGTGGAACCTCCGGGCCGGAGCTGACCATGATGACGGGCAGCTCGGGTAAGCCGATGAGTTGAGGTCACCTTGAACGTGCCGATGTCGGAGACGGCGTCGTGCGTCTGCCAGTGCGGGCCCTGCCGGTGCCAGGCGTTGAGGACGCCATCGACGTCCAGCCGGATCAGCGGGCGGAGGTCTTCAGGCATCGGTCTTCTCTTCAGGTAGGGGCGGCAGGGGGAAACCAGGACCGCCAGTGGGATTACCTTCATCCGCAGCCGAGAACGCCGTCCTCATGACTGCGGTTGCCGCTCTCCAGCGTGAGGTGGCGCCACGAGAAGAGGAGCTCGACCATGCCCAAGTACCTGCTGCAATCCACCTACACCACAGAAGGCTTGCGCGGGCTGCTGCGAGACGGCGGCACCGCACGTCGGCAAGCGGTCGAGCGCCTGGCGGAAAGCGTTGGCGGGCGAGTCGAGCAGATGTATTTCGCGTTCGGAGAGACGGACACGTTCGTGATCATGGATCTGCCGAGCAATGCGGCCGAAGCTGCTTTGGGCCTCGCAGTGTCGGCGTCCGGGGCTGTGCGGACAAACACGATCGTCCTGCTGACACCGGAGGAGATCGATGAGGCCACGCGGATGGAGGTGGCATACCGGGCTCCCGGCGCGTGACAGCAGAGCGATCGCTGGCGCGGTCCGCTCATCGCTCCAAGAGCGGGAGCCGGTCACGAGGACCCGGAACGGGCGGGCTTCTGCCGGGATAGGGTTCGGCTCTCGGTCTGCGCAAATCGCGGCGCATGCTGGAACTGCCCAGGCTGGCGGCGCAAGCCCTCCGGCAACACCACGCCCGCCAAGCCGCCCACAAGCTCAAGGCCGGCGAGGCATGACAAGATCACAACCTGGTGTTCTGCACGAGCGTCGGCACCCAGCTCGACGCGTCAAACGTGCGACGGGCATTCCGCAAGATCACCAAGGAAGCGGGGATCGGATCCGCCTGGACGCCCCGCGAGCTGCGTCACTCGTTCGTCTCCATCATGAGCGACCAGGGCGTACCCATCGAGACCATCGCCGATCCCGTCGGGAACGCGGGCACCAGCGTCACGAAAGCGGTCTACCGGCTGCAGCTCAGGCCGGTGATCACCAAAGGTGCCCACACGATGAACATCATCTTGGGCGACAGCCGACACGGGTAGAGAGTCCGAGTGAGATGGCTCCCCGATTGGCTCCCATCGACTTCCAGACACGAAAAATGGGGCTCCGGATCTCTCCGAAACCCCGTCTCACCTGCATCTTCGTGGTGGGCGATACTGGGATCGAACCAGTGACCTCTTCGGTGTGAACGAAGCGCTCTCCCGCTGAGCTAATCGCCCGCCCTGCCGGTCCCTCGCGGTGCCGACGGGGAAAACCATACCGCACTCTGGCACCTGCTGGCGAAGCGAAGCGATCGGGCGGTGGATGCAGGGTGGAGGCGAGGTGGTTCGCAGGTGGCTGTGCGGTTGCTCTGGGGTTGCTGAGGGGAGGATCGGGGGAGGTTCCGGGGTGAGGACGACGGGGCGGTGGGAGGGATTCAGGTGAAACGCGGCGGTTGCCCACCGGCGGGGTGGGTCGGTGGCATACCATCGTCCTGTTCCGTTAGGCACCGATCGCGATCTTTTGGTGAGAAACGTTCATGGTCGGGGTGGCGGGACAGGCTCCACAACGCGCAAAACCCTCGTAAATACGACCCGATTTGATCACGTTTAGCCTGGTAGATGCCTAAATGTCCAGCTGTGATGTGCGTTACAGAAGGCCCCTGGAGCGGAATCTTTCCTACAGGTTTCTTCGTTCCGCGTCATAGCTCAGGACGAAGTCCGTCAGAGCAGTGAAAGCCCCGAAGAGGGGACCTACGACAAAAAGGTTTGGCTGACGATGCACAGCACCACCGTCTCCGCCGAGCTTGGCCTTCGGCTTGTGGTCCCCGACCGTACTACCGTCCCCCTGCTCGCCGGACTGAGTTACACAGCCGACGATCCTTACGCCATACGCATGGCCTTCCACGTGGGGAATGACGAGCCGGTCGAGTGGATCTTTGCTCGCGAACTGCTCACTGTGGGCATCGTGAGGCGTGTCGGCGACGGCGACGTGCAGGTGTGGCCCGCGCGTGCCGATGGCGAGCGCACGCTGCACATCAGCCTCACGTCCCCGTTCGGGCAGGCGCTCTTCGAGGTGCCGCTGGCCCCGCTCACGGAGTTTCTCCACCGTACGTACGAGAAGGTCCCCGCGGGCCGTGAGACGGACTACATGGACCTCGACGCCGAGCTGACCAATATGCTCTGGCCCTCCTGACCCGCTAGCCCCGTTTTCCGCATGTGAGCGATCTTCAGCGGAGGTCTCGTGGATCGATGTCGAGGAGGTCCAGGAGATGGAGTTGAAGATCGGTGGGTTGCGGGATGGTCGGGGGTGACTGCCCGATGCCCGGGATCAGCCGGATGCCGGCCAGCGCGTCCAGGACGAGCTTGCCGGTGGGAACGGCGGGCCTGCCGGCGTACAACCCGTCGACCTTGGTCGCTCCGCGGGCGGCCAGTGCGAGGCGGACTTGGCGTTCGATCAGGCAGAAGATGAGCAGGGCCAGGCAGATGACGGTGATCAGCGCGTTGATGCGGCGGTTGTTCTTGAGGTACAGGTTGGTGACGGCCAGCGGGCCTTTGAACGCCTGGTAGCGGCGCTCGACGGCTTCCTGGCCTTTGTAGTGGCGCAGCACTTGTTCGGTATCGGCCTGACGTGGGTCGAGGTTGGTCAGCAAGGCGTACCAGCCGTCGGTGGCGGCTTCAGCGTCCAGGGCGTGGGCGTCGAAGTGCCAGGCGAGGGTGGGCTTGCCGGTGAGCCGGTCGGTGCCGGTCTCAGCGGTCAGGTAGGCGCTCACCCGGCGGGCGCGGCCGATCGCGGTGATCCGGTCGGTGACCGCCTGCTCGTCGGGATAGTGGCGGCTGCCCAGGCCGCGTTCCAGCCGGACCAGATCTTCGCGAGCCCGATCCAGCTTCTTGGCCCGGGCGCTGGCGGCCGCCTGGGCGCGGGCCGAGGAATGCACGAAGATGCGCCGCAGCCTCAGCACCGGGTCGTTCTTGCGCGGCCCGGCCAGCGTCATGGTGTCTTCGTGCACGTGCCAGACGCCGCGCCGGTCGGCGCTCTTGCCGGCGTCGCGGGCGGCGATGTAATCCACCGGCCGGGCCGTGGCCAGATCGAGGCCGGCCAGCGTCTGGGCGCTGATGAACATCTTGGAGGCGGGGGCGATGAAACCCACCTCATCGGCGATCATCGCGGCCAGGTTGGCGTAAGAGATCAGCTTGGAATCGCCGACCATGAGGACCTGCTGCGGGCCGGCCAGCCGTTGCAGGGCCTGCATAGCGCCGATGACCTGGGCCACTTCCCCTGCGGCGCCGTCGTAGGCACGGTGAAAGACCGGGATCGCGCCGTCGGAGCTGACGGCGATCCCGCTTTGGATCTGCTTCAGATCCGGCCGCCGGTCCTTGGGATGACCGAACCTGGGTCGTGCGAAGCCGGACTCGGCATCGTCGTAGTCGCCGTGCAGCGAGATCGAGGTCATGTCCCAGTGCAAGCGGGTCACGTCGATACCGAACGCCTCGATCGCGGCCAGCCCGACCGATCCGACGAGCTGATCCAGATGCGGGGCGATGGCATCCAGAGCACGCCCGATCCGGTCATCGTTCAGCAACTCGGGCTCGACGCCGAACGCCTCACCCACCGCCCACTGCCTGGCCCATGCCTGGACGTGCACCAGCGGAGCGGGCGAGGTCAGCCGGTTGGCCACCAGCACCTCGATCACCTGGCCATGAGTCAGCTCTGCGGTATCGCGTACGGGGCAGGCCGCATCCACCAGCTCCCGGATCCGCAGCCGGGAGCAGAACCCTGCCACCACCGGTAACGCTCCCAGTATCTTCTCGACACTGGCCCGACCCCACTCCGCGCGCTGTCTCACCAGCCAGGTCATACCGCGACAACGATCACCACAGCAACCCAGCGATCTTCAAACAACCTCACATGCGGAAAACGGGGCTAGCCAGGCAGCGTTTCCAGGACTTTGCGCATGCGGGCGATCTCGATGCTCTGACCCGAGTACACGTCCTTCGCCATCAGCCGCATGCGCTGGTCCCGGCCGGTGGCCAGCTCCTCCCCCGCCATCTTGACCGCTCCCTCGTGGTGCCTGGTCATCAGCTGCAGGAACATGCGGTCGAAGGCCGCCCCCTTGCTCGCGCGCAGCGCGTTCAGCTCCTCGGGCGTCGCCATGCCGTACCCTGCCGCCTGGGTGTGCGTGTGACCGTCCGGGGCGGAGCGGCCGAGCTCGGCCAGCCAGCTCGTCATGGCCTTGATCTCCGGGGTCTGGGCGGCGGTGATCTGGCGGGCGAACGCGCGGATGGTCTCCGTGGTCGTACGGTCGTTCACCAGTGAGGTCATCTCCAGGGCCTGGCGGTGGTGGGGGATCATGGCCTCGGCGAAGCGCACGTCCGAGGCCACCGTCGGCCTGGGCGTCTGCCCGACCCGCTCCCCCGGCGTCGCGGTACGGCCCGGCGCCCCGGGACTCCCCGGCACGAGCACCGGCGCCCCCGTGCCCACGGGGGAAGGACCGGCGGGCTCCTGAGAGCAGGCGGCAAGGACGATTGTGGTCACAACTGTGATGAAGACCGCACGCGGGCGCGTACCCACTGACATAGCTTCCATAGTGAACTACGAGACAAAGGGGAATGCGCGTTGATCTCTGCCAAGTTGCGCGGAGCGTTGTTGTGTACGGTGCTGCTGTTAACCTCGGCCTGCGCCGCGGGACAGACGGCGTCCGGGGCCTCGACGCCCGACACCTCCACGCAGAAGACCAGCGCTCCAGCCGGCAAACCGTCCTCCACCAGTGACGTGATGACGAGCGACAACGTCAAACTCGTCGCCCAGATGCCCCGGCCCGCCCCGCTGAACGGCCGGGACGACATCAACACCGACCTGGCGTTCCAGGGTGACTACGCGTTCGTGGGAAACTTCGGCGGGTTCGCGATCTACGACATCAGCAACCCGACCAAACCTCAGCTGGTGAGCACGGTGTCCTGCCCGGCCCAGCAGAATGACGTCTCCGTCTACGGCGACCTGCTCATCCTGTCGATCGACGAGCCGCGCGACGGCGAGGGGTGCGACTCGAGCGAGGGCAGCCGGGACTGGGAGGGGCTGCGCATCTTCGACATCAGCGACAAGAAGAGCCCCAAGTATCTGAGCGCGGTCAGGACCGACTGCGGCTCGCACACGCACACGATGGTCCCCGCCGGGGAAACGCTCTACGTGTACGTCTCCTCGCCCGGCCCCGAGCCCGAGTCGAAGACCTGCCCCCCGCCCCACGAGCTCATCCAGATCGTAGAGATCCCGACCAAGTCGCCTCAGTCCGCAAAAATCGTGGCGAAGCCGGATATCTTCCCTGAGCGGCAGCACTCCGAGCTCGCCTCCGGCTGCCACGACATCACCGCGTACCCCGAGAAGAAGCTGGCCGCGGCCGCCTGCTTCGGCGACGGCGTGCTCCTCGACATCTCCGACCCGGTCCATCCGAAGGTGCTCCAGCAGATCACCGACACGGAGAACTTCCAGATCTGGCACTCGGCGACGTTCAACAACGATGCCACGAAGGTCGTGTTCAGCGACGAGCTGGGCGGCGGCGGCCAGGCCACGTGCGACAAGAACACGCCGCGCACGAAGGGCGCGGACGCCGTGTACGACATCGTGGGCGGCAAGCTGGAGCGGCGCGGATACTTCAAGATCCCCCGGGATCAGCAGGAGAACGAGAACTGCGTGGCCCACAACGGCTCCCTGATCCCGGTGCCGGGCAAGGACATCATGGTGCAGTCGTGGTACCAGGGCGGGGTGTCGATCTGGGACTTCACCGACTCGGTCAACCCGAAGGAGATCGGCTACTTCGAACGTGGGCCGTTCCCGGGTGGCGGCATCGCCGGGTCGTGGTCGGCGTACTACTACAACGGGTACATCTACTCCAGCGACATCATGGCGGGGCTGGACGTCCTGGAGATCAACGACCCTCTCACTGATCCGGCCAAGAAGGTCAAGATGGACGACTTCAACGTCCAGACCCAGAAGTCGTACTGAGTCGGGGGGCTGCGTAGTCGGCCGCTCCCCCGGGCGCCGTCCCTCGCGGGCTGTCCCTCTTGTCCGCGCTGAGGCCCCGTCTGGGGCACCGTCTGGGGCACCGTCATCCCGTGACGATGCCCGCCGGGTGAGGGCAATGGCCTGGTCGGTGGGCGTCGAGTGAGGGTGGCGGGCCGGTCGGTCGCCGCCGGGTCAGGGTGGCGGGCCGGTCGGTCGCCGCCGGGTCAGGGTGGCGGGCCGGTCGGTCGCCGCCGGGTCAGGGTGGCGGGCCGGTCGGTCGCCGCCGCATGAGGGCGGTTGGGCGATCGGCGCCAGGTGAGGGGAGCGGGTCGGTCGGTCCGTCGCCGCGTGCGGGTGGCCAGCCGGTCCGTCGCCGCCAGGGTGGGGCAGCGGGGCAGTCGGGGCGCGCCCGGGTGTGGGTGGTGGGGCGCGGGTGGGAGTTGTGTGATCAAGGCGGAACAGCAAAAGCCCCAGTCCCGGCAGGTGCCGTGGGCTGGGGCTTTGGAGCATGGTGGACGATACTGGGATTGAACCAGTGACCTCTTCCGTGTCAGGGAAGCGCTCTCCCGCTGAGCTAATCGTCCTTGTGAGGTGGCGACGGGATTTGAACCCGTGTGGACGGCTTTGCAGGCCGCTGCCTCGCCTCTCGGCCACGCCACCGAGCCGGAAGCTCCGAGCGGAAGACGGGATTCGAACCCGCGACCCTCACCTTGGCAAGGTGATGCTCTACCACTGAGCCACTTCCGCATCCGCCCCCGTCTAACCGGGGCGACGAGAGAACTCTAGCGAATCCTGGCCGAGTACCCAAACTGGATTACGCTCGCCCAGGTCACGTGTGACCCCCGTTAACGGTGATGCGCTGGCCGGTGACGAACGCGCCACCCTCCGAGGCGAGGAACGAGACGGCCGCCGCGATGTCGTCCGGCGTGCCCATACGCCCCAGGGGCACCTCCGCGAGGTAGCCGCTCTCGTCGAGGCCCGCGTGCCGCTCCACCGGGATCCAGCCGGGGGCGACGACATTGACCGTGATGCCGTGCGGGCCCAGTTCGCGGGCCCAGACCTCGGTCATGGCGTGCTGGGCGCTCTTTGCCGCGGTATAGGCGGACATGCTGGGCAGTTTGCGGTCCACCACGTCCGAACCGATCTGGATGACGCGTCCACCGCCGTGTTCCTTCATGCCCGGCAGTGCCGCCTGCACCAGCAGTGTCGGGCTCTTGACGAAGAACTCGAGCTGGTCGAGCTGCGCCTGCCAGGTGAGGTCCTCCAGGGCGATCAACGGCTGCGGGCCGGTCGCGTTGACCACCAGGACGTGGACCGGGCCGAGGCGTTCGGTGACGCCCGTGACCAGCGCCGACACGTCGGGCTCGTGCGTGACGTCGGCGGGGAACGCCTCCGCGGTGCCGCCCGCGGCCCGGATCTCGTCCACCACCCTCGTGGCGCCGGCGGCGTTCCGGTTGTAGTTGACGGCGACGGCCAGGCCGTCGGCGGCCAGCCTGCGCGCGATCACGGCACCCAGGCCGCGCGACGCGCCGGTCACGAGAGCAACTGCTGTCATGAGATCCGACTCTAGCGACGGGCTGGGCTCTGGCGACCAGCTCGTCGAGCACCCCGGGCAAGGGCCTCGCGACGCGAAGTCGAGCGCCCCGGGCAAAGACCCCGCGACGCGAACGCCACCGGCCCAGACTGGGAGGCCCTGAGCACGGGCCCGGACTGGGAGGCCCTGAGCGCGGTGAGCGCCGTAGGCCGGTTAGCGGCCTTGCGGGCCGCCGGACACGCCCGCCGGGTACGGCGTCTCCGTCTCCAGGCGGTAGTCCCGGCCGGAAACGGCGCGGTTGTCCTCGATGACGCGCTCGGACGGCGGCCGCTCCCCGCCCGCCAGCGCCTGCCGCATCCTCCGGAACCGTTCGTGCTCCTCCAGCACGTACCCGGTGCCCAGCGTCGTGCGGTCGGCCTGGGTGGCGAGCAGGTCGCGGAGGTAGCCCTTGTTCGGCTCGAACGTCATCGGCGGCGGGCACGCCTGCGCCAGCACCTGGTCGGGATCGCGCCCGTCAAACCGCCTGAACAGCTCGGCCGCCAGCCGCAGATGCTCCAGCTCCATGTTGAGATGCAGCTCCCAGAGGCCCTTCACCCGGGCCTCCGACTCGGTCTCCAGGAACGAGTAGTACAGGTAGCACTCGTTGTACTCGTGGTTGAGCAGCCGCTCCCACCAGCTCTCGCCCGCGTCCGCCAGGGACTCGTAGTGGGTGAGGTGCCCCTCCTCGACCAGCCCGATCTCCTGGTAGAGCCGGCGGGCCGCGGGCTCCAGGCACATGGGGCCGGCGGTCATGGAGAAGTTCATGATCTGCTGCTCGACCGCCATGACGGTGAGCGCGTGCAGCCGCGACAGCGGCTCCGTCTTTCGCCGGTCGTACGGTTCGCGCACGTTGTCCACCGGGTCCCGGTGCTGCAGGTGCGTCGGCCGCCCCGGCATCACCTCGGTCACCCGGCCCACGATCTTCTCGGTCGCGCGGTGCTCGATCAGCTCGTACAGGTTCGCGTACCGGTAGAGGTGGTCGAGGTGCTCCAGGAGGCCGAACTGGTAGGCCTGCTTCAGGTACTCGTCCGGCTCCATCCGCGCCGCCCACGCCGTCAGGTCCACCGCCGCCTGCTCGTAGGCGATCGTGGTCTCCAGCACCGACGACAGCCCCGGCAGCAGCCAGTTGACCGCTTTCTGCTGCTGGGCCTCGATGTAGCGCACCCGCGCCAGTTGCTGCCTGATCCCGGTGTCGGGGCAGTGGCGGGCGAGCTGGTGGCTGAAGAAGATCGCCTCCGTCTCAATCCCGTTCATGGTGATGATGCGGGACCGCGTGTAGGGGTCGGTGTGGTCGGGGTCGATCGGCGTGACGTTCAGCTCGTTCCAGTGGCGGAGCTGGTCGTCCAGCGGGATACCCCGCTCCTGCAGTGGGTCGAAGGCCATGTCGCTGCGCTTACCCGGGGCTAAATGCGGCAACCTCCGCTTTCGGTCCTCTGACGGCCCGCGTTCGGTAAGGGGGCGCGTGCCTGCCGGAGGCCCGGGTAGGGCGCGGGCGTGGGTGAACAAGATGTCATCGATTTGCTGGTGATCCAGCACAGCCAGATCAGGGACCTGTTCGACGAGGTGGAGCAGGCGCCGCCGGACAAGGTGGAGGAGGCCTTCGACCGCCTCACCCGGATGCTGTCCGTGCACGAGACCGCCGAGGAGGAGATCGTCCATCCGTACGCGCGCAGGAAGCTCGACAACGGGCAGGGCGTCGTGGGCGATCGCCTGACCGAGGAGAACCGGGCCAAACAGCTCCTCCTCGCCCTCCACAAGGGCGGGGTGGACCATCCGCAGTTCTGGGAGCGGCTCGGCGAGCTGCGCCTGGCCGTGACCGCGCACGCCCGCAGCGAGGAACGGTACGAGTTCGTCAAGCTGCGCGCGAACACCTCCGTGGTCGAGCGGCGGGCCATGGCCGCGGCGGTGCGGGCGGCCGAGAGCCTCGCCCCGCTGCGCCCGCACCCCGGCACGGAGAGCGCCACCAAGAACGTGCTGATGGGCACCCCGATCGCGCTGATGGAGCGGGCGCGGGAGCTGATCCGCAAGGCGCTCGGCAGGCGCGGCTGACCCTTCGGCGTGTGTCGAAATGTCGCCGTACTAGCGTCGTACGCATGGAGTACATCGCTCGTGACGCCGACATAGCGCCCGTCGCCGCGCTCATCGCGGACCCGACCAGGGCGGCCATGCTGACCGCCCTCCTCGACGGGCGGGCCCTGGCGGCGGGAGAGCTGGCCAGGGTGGCCGGGGTCAGCGCCGCCACCGCGAGCGCCCACCTGTCCAGGCTGCTCGACGGGCGGCTGGTCGACGTCGTACGCCAGGGCCGCCACCGCTACTACCGCCTGGCCGGGCACGACGTGGCCGAGGTGCTGGAGGTGCTGGCCAGGGTCAGCGCCCGCCCGCCCGTACGGTCCCTGCGCCAGTCCAGGCAGGCCAGGATGCTGGAGGAGGCCCGCACCTGCTACGACCACCTCGCGGGACGGGCCGGGGTGGGGCTGCTCGACCGGCTCACCGAGGGCGGCTACTACGCGGCGCAGGACCTGACCGAGGCGGGCGAGCGGCTGCTGGCCGGCATCGGCGTGGACGTGGACGGCGCGCGCAGGTCGCGCAGGCGGTTCGCGCCCGAGTGCCTGGACTGGACCGAGCGCAGGTCGCATCTGGGCGGGGCGCTGGGGGCCGCGATCACCGAGGTGCTGTTCGAACGGGACTGGTACCGGCGCGGCAAGGTACCCAGGGCGGTGCTCCTCACCGACGAGGGCAGGGAGGGGCTGGCCGCATTGTTCCCGAGTAAGGAGCTAACATCGGTTACGCCGGTTACCTAGCGAGCAGCGAGAGAGACGCCCCATGCGCGACAACGAGGTCGTGAACGTCGGACCCGAGCCCCTGACCTTCGACGACGTCATCCGGGTGGCCCGCCACGGCGCCCCCGTACAGCTCACCGAGGACGCCCTGGCCGCCATCTCGGCGGCCCGACAGCGGGTGGACGAGCTGGCCGAGAGCCCGACGCCCGCGTACGGCATCTCGACGGGCTTCGGAGCCCTGGCCACCCGCCACATCGACCCGGCCCTGCGGGCCCAGCTCCAGCGCTCGCTGGTGCGCTCCCACGCGGCGGGCAGCGGCCCCGAGGTCGAGACCGAGGTCGTACGCGCGCTCATGCTGCTGCGCCTGCACACGCTCGCCACCGGCCACACCGGCATCAGGCCCACCACGGCCAAGACCCTGGCCGCGCTGATCAGCGCGGGCATCACGCCGGTCGTGCACGAGTTCGGCAGCCTCGGCTGCTCGGGCGACCTCGCGCCGCTGGCGCACGTCGCGCTCACGCTGATGGGCGAGGGCGTCGTACGCGACGGCTCCGGGAACCTCCAGCCGGCCGGCGAGGCGCTCAAGCAGGCCCAGATCGACCCCGTCGAGCTGGCCGCCAAGGAGGGCCTGGCGCTCATCAACGGCACGGACGGCATGCTCGGCATGCTCATCCTGGCCATCCACGACCTCACGGCGCTCGTCAGGACCGCCGACGTCAGCGCCGCAATGAGCGTGGAGGCGCTGCTGGGCACCGACCGGGTGTTCATGCCGGAGCTGCAGGCGCTCAGGCCGCACCCCGGCCAGGCCCTGTCCGCCGCCAACATGACCAAGGTCCTGCGCGACTCCGGCATCATGGCCAGCCACCGCGACCCGGAGTCCTGCACCCGCGTCCAGGACGCCTACTCGCTGCGCTGCGCCCCCCAGGTCGCCGGGGCCGCCCGCGACACGATCGCGCACGCCGCCACCGTGGCCGGGTGGGAGCTGGCCAGCGCCGTCGACAACCCCGCCGTGCTGGCCGACGGCCGCGTCGAGTCCAACGGCAACTTCCACGGCGCGCCGATCGCGTACGTCCTGGACTTCCTGGCCGTGGTGGCCGCCGACCTGGCCTCGATGTCGGAACGGCGTACCGACCGGTTCCTGGACGTGGCCCGCAACCACGGCCTGCCGGCGTTCCTGGCCCACGACCCCGGCGTGGACTCGGGCCACATGATCGCCCAGTACACCCAGGCGGCCATCGTCTCCGAGCTCAAGCGCCTGGCCGTGCCCGCCAGCGTGGACTCCATCCCCAGCTCGGCCATGCAGGAGGACCACGTGTCCATGGGCTGGTCGGCGGCGCGCAAGCTGCGCAGGTCGGTGGACGGGCTCTCCCGCGTGCTGGCGATCGAGGTGCTCACCGCCGCCCGCGCGCTCGACCTGCGCGCCCCCCTGGAGCCCGCGCCCGCGACCGCGGCCGTGGTCAGGGCACTGCGCGAGACCGTGCCCGCCCCCGGCCCGGACCGGTTCCTGGCGCCGGAGATCGAGTCCGCCGTACGCCTGGTCGCCGAGGGCGGCGTGGTGGCGGCGGCCGAGTCGGTCACCGGTCCCCTTTCATGAGCAGGGCCTAGCCGGGGAGCGCGACGATCAGGTCCACCTCCAGCAGCAGCCCCGGCCGGAACAGCCTGGACACCTCCACGGTGGTGCTGGCCGGGGGCGTGCCGGTGATGTACTTCGCGCGGACCCGTCCGTATTCGAGGAGCTGGTCCATGTCCGTCACGTACGTCCGGATGAACGCGATGTCCTCGAACGTCGCCCCCTGGTCGGCGAGGATGCGTGAGATGACCTGGAAGATGTGCTCGGACTGGGCGGCCATGGATCCTTCGCCGACGATGTTCCCCTGCTCGTCGAAGGCGGCCTGGCCGGAGACGTAGAGCATGTCGCCGACGCGTACGGCGTGCGAGTAACGGCCGTTCGTGGCGGGGATCGTCGACAGGTTCAGCGGCACCGCGCGGTGGGCGGCGCCCCCGTCAGCGTGCCCGGCGACGTGCTCGGCGATCGCCGTCAGGTCGCGCTCCCCCAGCCCGGCCGCCCGCGCCTCCTGCAGCCTGGCCCGGGCGGCGCCGGCCATGGTGGCGCCCTCCCAGGCGCCCAGCTCCAGGTCCTTGGCCGCGTGCCCCAGCGAGTAGCGGGTCTCGGCGGACGGCACGCGCAGCCGCTCCGCGAGCGTGCCCAGCGGGGTGCCCGACAGCACGTCGGCCAGCGCGCCACGGTCCACGCCGTGCGCCTCGCCGTACGCGAACGTCTCCGCCAGCAGCACCTGGGCGGGCACGATCGCGCTCATGACGGCGATCTTCATGGCCGCGCCCGCGCCCAGCGGCCCCAGCTCCCGCACCGACCCGAACACCGACAGCACCTCGCGGCAGCCCGACACGTCACCGCCGGCCAGCACGGTCAGCGTGCCGTCGGCGGCGGGGCCCACGCTGCCCAGCACCGGCGCGTCCACCAGGCCCACCTCGGCCGGCAGCAGCGCGCGCAGCTCGCGCACCGCCTCCGGGCCGATCGTGGACATCTCCACCACCGTGGCGCCGGGCCGCAGCCCCGGCAGCGCCGCCGTCAGCACCTCCCGCACCGCGGCCGGGTCGCTGAGCATGGTGATGACCAGCTCGGCCCCGTCCACGGCCGCCGCCGCGGTCACGCCGCTGCCGCGCCGCCACGTCGTCACCTTGTGACCGGCCTGGATCAGCCGCCGGGCCATGGGGACGCCCATGCGTCCCTGTCCGAGAAAAGCAATCATGTGCCACAGTCAACCGGCGCGCGAGGTATTCCACCACCGACTAGATTGCATACCAGCCATGCGAGATCTGAATGCCTTGGACCCGGGAGCGCTGCGGCTGTTCCACGAGGTCGCCGCGAGCGGTTCGTTCACGGCCGCCGCCGAGCTGCTCGGCTACACCCAGTCGGCGGTCTCCCGCCGCGTCGCCGCGCTGGAGCGCGCCACCGGCGGGCCGCTCTTCGAGCGCCTGCCGCGCGGCGTGCGCCTGACCCCGGCGGGACAGGTGCTGCACCGGCACGCCGTGGCCGTGCTCGACCGGCTCGAACGCGCGGGCGAGGAGCTGGCCGCCATCCACACCGGCCGGGGCGGGACGCTCCGGGTGGGCGCGTTCGCCACGGCCAACGTGGACCTGGTGCCTGGCACGCTCAAACGGTTCGCCGAGCGGCGGCCCGACGTCGAGCTGCGGCTGATCGAGGGGCTGACCTCGCGGCTGATGGACCGGCTGCGCGGGGGCGCCCTGGACGTGGCCGTGATCAGCGACTATCCGGCGGGCCTGTCCGCGGAGGGCGTCCGTACGGTGCCGCTGCGCGAGGACCGGCTGCTGGTCGCGCTGCCCGGCGGCCACCGGCTGGCCGCCGAGGCCGACGTGGACCTGCGGGACCTGGCCGGGGAGACGTGGATCGAGGCCGCCCCGCGGGGCCAGCCGACCCTGCTGGTGACCGCGTGCGCGGCGGCCGGGTTCACGCCGCGCAGCGGGCTGCGGGTGGCCGAGTGGACGGGCAAGTTCGGGTTCGTGGCCGCGGGGCTCGGGGTGACGCTGGTGCCGGAGCTGGCGGCGCGGGCCGTACCGCGGGATCTGGTGCTGCGGCCGCTGCGGGGGCTGGCGCCGGCGCGGAAGGTGTACGCGGCCCTGCCGGAGGCGCCGCTGCCGGCCGCGCTGGAGCTCGTCGAAATGCTGGGAGAATGGACAATGTGTACGACGGTTTCGCCCACTTAGGCCACATGTACGCGACCGGGTTGCGTGACGTGACCTCCGACCTGGCCGCGCTCGACGGCGAGGGCTGGTGGGCTGTCGTCGTCGACTACGAGGGCAAGGTGACGTGCGCCCGGTTCGACCGGGTGCGCGAGTCCCCCCTGCCCGCCCCCGCCCGCCCCTGGCACGGGCCCCGGCCCGACCAGTGGCGCAGCTCGCTCGACCAGGCCGCCTACGAGCGGGGCGTACGCGCCATCCGCGGCTACATCGAGCAGGGCGAGGTCTACCAGGCGAACCTCTGCCGGATCCTGACGGCCCCCGTCCCGGCCGACGCCGACCCGCTCGCCCTGGCCGCCCGGCTGGCCGCGGGCAACCCCGCGCCGTACGCGGCCGTCATCCGGGTGCCCGGTCTGAGCGTGGTGTCCGCATCGCCCGAGCTCTACCTGTCGCGTGACGGCGACGTGGTGGAGTCCAGGCCCATCAAGGGCACCGGCGCGACCGCGGACGACCTCCTCGAGAAGGACTACGCCGAGAACGTCATGATCGTCGACCTCGTCCGCAACGACCTCGGCCGGGTCGCGGCCGTCGGCTCGGTCGAGGTGCCGTCGCTCTGCGCCGTCGAGGAGCACCCCGGGCTCGTCCATCTCGTCTCCACCGTCCGGGCCAGACTGGCGCCGGGGGCGGGCTGGCCCGAGCTCTTCGCCGCGACTTTCCCGCCCGGATCTGTCACGGGCGCTCCCAAGTCGTCGGCTCTGCGCATCATCAACGAGCTCGAACCCACACCCCGGGGGCCGTACTGTGGGGCTGTGGGCTGGGTCGACGCCGACCGCCGCCGGGCGGCGCTGGCCGTGGGCATCAGAACATTCTGGATCTCGCCGCTGGCGCACGGCAGAGGCGAGCTCCGATTCGGCACGGGAGCGGGCATCACCTGGGGCAGCGACCCCGGGCGCGAATGGCTCGAGACCGAGCTCAAAGCAGCCAGGCTCATCGCACTGGCATCCACAGGAGGAACTACATGAACATCCCTGTCTGGGTCAACGGCGAGCTGATCGACCCCGCGCAGGCCACCGTCTCGGTGTTCGACCACGGACTCATGGTCGGCGACGGCGTCTTCGAGACCATCAAGATCGTGAACGGCCGGTCGTTCGCGCTCACCCGCCACCTCGACCGGCTCACGCTCTCCGCCCAGCGCATGGACCTGCCCGAGCCCGACGTCGACGCCATCGCCGACGGCATCGGCAAGCTCCTGGCCGTCGCGCCCGCGTGGCAGCTCGGCCGCATCCGCGTCACCTACACCAGCGGTCCCGGCCCCCTCGGCTCCGACCGCGGCGACCAGGGCACCACCTCCGTCGTCATCGTGGACGAGCAGAAGCCGTTCCCGGCCACCGCCAACGTCACCGTCGTCCCCTGGCCCCGCAACGAGCGCGGCGCCCTGTCCGGGGTCAAGAGCACCTCGTACGGCGACAACGCCAAGGCCCTGCTGTACGCCAAGAAGCGCGGGGGCGGCGAGGCCATCTTCGGCAACCTGGCGGGCAACCTCTGCGAGGGCACCGGCTCCAACATCTTCATCGTCCGCGACGGCCGCCTGCTCACCCCCACCCTCGAGGCCGGCTGCCTGGCCGGGGTGACCAGGGCGCTGGTGCTCGAATGGTGCGGCGGGGAGGAGACCGACGTGCCGCTGTCGGCGCTGTACGAGGCCGAGGAGGCGTTCCTCACCTCGACGACCCGCGACCTCCAGCCGATCAGGCTCGTCGACGACACCGAGCTGCCGGTCGCTCCCGGCCCGATCACCACCAAGGCCATGCGGATCTTCGCCGAGCGTTCCGCCGCCGACCTCAACCCGTAGGCCGCGCGGGGCGGGGGCGCCGGTGGACGACCGGCTCCTTCTGCTCGCCCGGGAACACCATGACCAGCAGCTCCACGGCGCCGTCCGGCGGGTCCAGGACCTGGTAGACCTGCTCGCGCCCGCGCAGGTGCACCCGGACCCGGTAATGCCCGGGGCCGGCCGCCGTGAGTCCCTGGACGTCGCGGCCGCCGCCGTCGGAGAGGGTCAGCGAGCCCTTCGGGCTCTCGTAGCCCACCTCGACCACCTCCGTCCAGCCTCTGGTCTCCAGCGGCGGCCGCCTGGTGTAGGACTCGACGGTCACGCAGGCGTACCCGATCTCGTCGGCCGCCCAGATGGCCAGCGCGCCCGGCTCGCTCCCGACCAGGTCCTCGACCAGGTCGGGAGTGCGGCCCTCGTAGCCGTCTTCCCAGCCCTGGACGATCCAGAACGTGGTGGACATCGTGGCGCGCCGCTGGCGTACCGGCTTGATCTTGGGGCGGTGGGTCGGGTGGCGGGCGCAGGCCCGCTCCTTCCCGGCGACGTACGCGGCCCTCTCCCCCTGCCCCTGCTTCTCCTCCACCGCCTGCCGGCTCGCCACGGAGGGGCAGAGCGAGGCCAGCGCCGGCAGCAGGGACGCATGGGGCGCGTCCCGTACGGCGGGCGCGCCGATGTCGCCGCCGTGCCGATCGGCCAGGCCGCACAGGTGGTGCCCCTGGGCCAGGACGATCCGGTCGGACGTCTCGTTCCACTCCTCGATGCCCTCGCCGGGGAAGAAGCCGTAGCCGCGGACCCGGCACAGGAACTCCTTCTCGTCCTTGCGCAGCCCCTCGACCGTGCCGCCGCCGAATCCGGCGCAGTCGAGCTCGCTGTCGGCGCTCACCTTGCCCGGGGGGACGGACCCGACCGCGACCAGGAGGGTCGCCGTCACCGTCAGGACCACGGCCGCCGTACGG
Organism: Nonomuraea jabiensis; assembly: GCF_014204795.1. GTDB lineage: Bacteria > Actinomycetota > Actinomycetes > Streptosporangiales > Streptosporangiaceae > Nonomuraea > Nonomuraea jabiensis. The sequence goes on from NZ_JACHMB010000001.1 coordinate 11,808,675, forward strand.
GCGAGGCGGCCCCGCCGGACGAACGCGCGCCGGTGCGGGCGTACCGCGAGCAGGACCAGGATGGGGGGCGCCAGTACGTAGAGGTCCATGAATCCAGCGGAGCTCCACGGGTCCGTGCATCGCGGGTCGAGGGCGTACATGAGGAGCTGCAGGAGGCTCGGGAGGAGCAGAGCGGTGGCCGCGGAGCGGGCGACGATCCGGCCGAGCCGGTCACGGCCCTTGCGGAGGCTCGCGTACCAGCCCGCGAAGGCGAGGACGATCATCGGGGCGCCGCCGTACGAGTAGGGCGGCAGGCCCCGCAGTGCGCTGTCCCAGAAGCGGACGTACAGGTCGATCCGGCACCCGTACACGGTCACGAGCCCGTACAGACCGGGGGCGTCCTCGGGTTCGGACAGGAGCGCGTCGATCCGGAACAGGACGCTGGGCAGCACCGCGAGCAGCAACGCCGACACCCAGAGGGCCGATGATCGTCGGGACACGACAGCGAACACTAAGTCATGAAATAGCCCCCATGCGAGGCGGTCCGCTCAATTGTCGGTGAGGGTGGACATACTGCCCGAGTGATTGACGAGACGCAGCGCCGGTATGCCGATTTCCTGCAGCGCAACCCGTATCTCACGCAGGCCACCTGCTGGACCGTCGTGCAGCCGATCGCCTCCCCCTTAACCATCGAGGCCGTCGTCGAACGACTCGGTGGACGGGCTGAAGACCTGGAGCCCGAGCCCGATGACGATGTGGACGAAGCCGACTACGAAGGGGTTTTCTATATCAGCCAGGACGACGCGTCGTTCATCCTTTACGAAAGCAACGGCTACCAGGGCATCCGTCCGGAGGTGTTGCGGCGGCTGAGTGACGGAGCCCGCGTGCTGAGCCTTTTCTGGAACGTCAACGGGACCACCAGGCTGATGTACGCCGCTTACGGCACGATTGTCACCGCGCTGGACCCGATGTTTCCCGGTGAGCGATGGGGTGAGACGCCGCACGCGCTCGACGCGGAGCTCGCGGTCCTGGAGGCGGCGGCCGGAGGTGGCCGCTGGCAGGCGGCCGCGATGGCCGTCGTCGAAGCCGTCACCGGGGTGAGACTCGATCTGCCTGACGCGAGCGCGCCTCGGCTGCTGCTGGAGGAGACCATCCCGGATGACCCGCCAACGCCTACGTCGCGGTAACCGGGCGAACCGCTGGCCCGGGAGGCGCTCGACCGGCGGCGGTGATGCGAGGCGAGCGGCGGCCGGCCGGGCTGCTGCGCCCGCCGAGTGATCTGGTCAACGAGCGCGTACAGCGCGACGATCACCCCATGGACACGCAGGAGATCGCCGATCGACTCGAAATCACCGGACTGCTGGCCCGCTACACCCGCGCCATCGACTCCGGCCAGTGGGACCTGCTCGACCAGGTGTTCAGCCCGGACGCGGTGATCGACTACCGCGCCACCGGCGGCATCAGGGGCACGCGGGACGAGGTCAAGGCCTGGCTCGCCGAGGTGCTGCCGCACTGGCCGGGGCGGCTGCACCTCATCGGGGCCCCGACCATCGACTTCCGGGACGGCGAGGCGGTCGTGAGCGCCCCCTTCACCGACACCCTCGCCCCCACCAGGGACATGGTCACCGCGGACACCGAGGGCTTCCTGCACGGCGGCGGCTGGTACCACCATCGGCTGCGGCGCACCTCCGGCGGGTGGCGCAGCGTGGAGCTGGTGGAGGAGCAGGCCTGGCGCACCGCCCGGTAAGGCAGCCACTCCCGTCAGCTAAAGGCCATGGAGGCGTAGCAGGTTCTCCCCCAGGATCTTGCGTTTGGCCTGGTCGGTGAGCTGCGGGTAGCCGTAGCCGTCGCACAGGTCCTGGGGGATCCGGAAGTCCCTGAACGCCCTCAGCGCCCACTGCGGGTGGAAGATGGGCGCCTCCGAGCCGTAGACGATCTTGTCTTCGCCGCACCAGAAGAGCAGCTTGCCGATGATCTCGGCGAACATCCTGGGCGCCCGGACGATGAAGTTGATTGTGGCGGCCAGGCTGGCGTACAGGTTGGGGTAGCGGATGAGCTGCCAGCAGGTCTCGTCCAGGAACGGCAGGCCGACGTGGAAGATGACGAAGTTGATGTCGGGGAAGTTCGCGGCGGCGCCGTCCATGTCCCATGTCTGCGTGTGCTCGATCGGCTGCGGGCCCAGCGGCACGCCCTTGTGCACGCCGATCAGGTTGACGCCCAGGTCGCGGGCCTTCTCGAAGATCGGGTAGGCCACCCGGGGGTCGTCCATGCGCCACGGGTACGGCGTGCCGTAGTCGTAGCGGACGTTGTACAGCTTGAACGCCTTGGCGTTGAACTCCCCCACCTGGCGCTCCATCAGGTCGAGCGCCCTGCGGCCCTCCAGCGGATTGACCGTGCCCCAGAAGATCGTGCGCTCCGGGTCGCGGGCGGCCAGCTCGGCGCACTCCTGCCAGGGCGACAGGCCGTCGTGGTAGAGGTCGGTGAGCGGGAGCGGCATCGCCACCAGCATGTCCGTGTCGGACTCCGCATAGACCATGCGGTGGATGTCGTCGATCGTCCACCGGCGCAGGAACTCCTCGGGCGGCAGCTTGGTCTCGCCGTCTGGGGTGAGCGTGGCGTGGAAGGCGTACAGGTGGTTGGAGAACATCCGGCCCGCGTCGCCGTAGGCGTTCCCGGCCTCGAAGTTGAAGACGTGGGCCACGCTGTCGAACACGAAGAAGTCGTCGATCATCGAAGCTCCCTGCGGATGTAGTCCTCCTTGTCGGGCACCTGCGCGGGGGCGGGCAGGAAGCGCAGCAGGCGGGCCGCCCTCGGGGAGAGCCGGTCCACCGTCCACGCCTCGTCCCAGACGACCTCCACCTCGGCCTCGCGCACGCCGGGCTGCTCCTGGATGCGGTCGCGGACCTCCGTGATCACCCGGGCGGCGAACGGGCACCAGCCCGAGGTCAGCAGCAGCTCCACCCTGGCCCGGCCGCCGGCCGTCTCGACCGACCTCACCAGGCCCATCTCCACGACCGAGATGCCTTTCTCCCGGCAGCACGGGTCATAGACCTCAGACAGCGCCTGCCTAGCCCAATGCGGTATTTCCGACATTTCCTCATCATCGGACCGGTGTCCGGACCTGAACAGATGGCATGACAGGTCGAGACCCGTACCCGTCACGGCGGCCGACGGCTGCAAGCTCGGTCCTTCACGTAAGGGCGGAGAAGCCGGCGCGGCGGCATGCTGTATGGATGACCGGGGAAGAACCCAGCGATCTGATCCGCAGCGTCTCACGCGCGCTCCGCGTGCTGGAAGAGGTCTCGCGTGCCGACCGGCCGCTGTCGGTCAAGGTCATCGCCCGCCGATGCGGCCTGAACCTGTCCACCTCGTACCACCTCGTCCGGACCCTGTGCTACGAGGGCTACCTGCACCGGCTGCCCGACGGCGACTACCTGCCGGGCTCGCAGGTGGCCGAGCGGTTCCACGAGATGCTGGAGTCGTTCGAGCGGCCGCCGCGCGCCTCGGAGGTGCTGCGGCACCTGGCCGACGCCTCCGGCCACACCGCCTACCTGGCCCAGCTCGCCGACGGGCGGCTGATGGTGGTGGAGGTGGCGGAGGGGCCGCGCTCGCCGTGGCTGGAGGACCTGCAGGCGGGCCTGGAGACGGCGCCGCACGCCACCGCGCTCGGCAAGGCGCTGCTGCTGTCCCTCCCGCCCCATGTCCGGCGCGGCGTGCTCACCGGGCACGGCATGCGCCGCTTCACCTCCGTGACCCCTTCCAGCGTGGAGGAGCTGGAGGAGGAGCTGGCGGGGTTACGGCCCGGGCAGGTGGTGGAGGAGCACGGGCAGTTCAGGGAGGACGTGGCGTGTGCGGGCGCGGTCGTGCCCGGGACGCAGTGGGCGATCGGCATCTCGGCCCGCGGCCTGACCGTCCCGACGCCCGCCGCCGCCCACCTGGCCCTCGCGGTCCGGGACCTGGCGGGCCCATAATCCGTTGCCCTCGGGTGCGGCTCTTCGCCAGTCTGGGCGGCATGAACGTGCCCTACCGGCAGATCCGTGCCGCCTACACCGGGGAGTCGATCACCGTCTACCAGGCTTACGACGCCGCCATCGCCGGGCCCGCCGTGGCGGCGCAGCGGTTCGTGGCGCCGTTCAAGCGCGAGCGGATGACGTGGATCAAGCCGTCGTTCCTGTGGATGATGTACCGGTGCGGGTGGGCGACCAAGCCCGGCCAGGAGCGGGTGCTGGCCGTCTCGCTGTCACGGGAGGGGTTCGAGTGGGCGCTGGCGCACTCGTGCCTGAGCCATGACGACCGCCGTCCCGGCTGGGCGGACCGCGTGCGGCGCAGCCCGGTGCGGATCCAGTGGGATCCCGAGCGCGGGCTGCGGCACCAGGCGCTGCCGTACCGGTCGATCCAGATCGGGCTGTCCGGCGAGGCCGTGCGGCGCTACGTCGACGAGTGGACGCTGGCGATCACCGACATCACCGACCGCGTGCGGGAGGTGCGTGCGGCGGTCACGGCGCGGGCGGACGCGAGCGGGCTGCTGCCCGTGGAGCGGCCCTATCCCCTGACTGAGGAGATCCGGGAGACAATCGGGGCATGAGGGTGATCCTGTTCGGGGCGACCGGGATGGTCGGGCGCGGGGTGCTGAGGGAATGCCTGCTCGACGACCGGGTGGACGCCGTGCTCACCGTCGGGCGCGCCCCGACGGGGGTCGTCCACGGCAAGCTGCGCGAGATCACCCACCGCGACCTGCTCGACCTCGCCCCGATCGAGGCCGAGCTGGCCGGCTACGACGCCTGCTTCTTCTGCCTCGGGGTCTCCTCGGCGGGCATGAGCGAGCAGGACTACCGGCGGATCACCTACGACGTCACCCTGTCCGCCGGCCGGACGCTCGCCCGGCTCAACCCCGGCTCGACGTTCGTGTACGTGTCCGGCGCCGGCACCGACGCCCAAGGGCGCTCGATGTGGGCCAGGGTGAAGGGCGCGACCGAGAACGCGCTGCTGGAGCTGCCGTTCGAGGCCTACATGTTCCGGCCCGGCTACATCCAGCCGATGCACGGCATCACGTCGCGGACCCGGGTCTACCGGCTGGCGTACGTGGTGACGCGGCCCCTCTATCCGATCCTGCGGCGGCTGTTCGCGTCGGCGGTCACCACGACGGAGCGCATCGGCCGGGCCATGATCGCGGTCGCCGAGCGCGGCGCGCCCAAGCGCGTCCTCGGCCCGTCCGACATCAACGCGCTGGCCGCCTAGCCGGTCAGCACACCATGGTGGAATAACTGAGCGGGGCTGTGCGCTACCGTATCCGTCAAAGATTCAACAGTCATGGATGGTGACTAAAGTGCAGTTCGGAATCTTCAGTGTGGGCGACGTCACCACTGACCCCACCACGGGCAGGACGCCGACGGAGCACGAGCGGATCAAGGCGATGGTGGCGATCGCGCTCAAGGCCGAGGAGGTCGGGCTCGACGTGTTCGCGACCGGCGAGCACCACAACCCGCCCTTCGTGCCGTCCTCGCCGACCACCATGCTGGGCTACATCGCGGCCAAGACGGAGCGCCTGATCCTGTCCACCGCCACCACGTTGATCACGACCAACGACCCCGTGAAGATCGCCGAGGACTTCGCCATGCTGCAGCACCTGGCGGACGGCCGGGTGGACCTCATGCTGGGCCGGGGCAACACCGGGCCCGTCTACCCGTGGTTCGGGCAGGACATCAGGCAGGGCATCCCGCTCGCCGTCGAGAACTACTCCCTGCTGCACAAGCTCTGGCACGAGGACGTCGTGGACTGGGAGGGGCGCTTCCGCACCCCGCTGCAGGGCTTCACCTCGACGCCGCGCCCGCTGGACGGGGTGCCGCCGTTCGTGTGGCACGGCTCGATCCGCAGCCCCGAGATCGCCGAGCAGGCCGCCTACTACGGCGACGGCTTCTTCGCCAACAACATCTTCTGGCCGAAGGAGCACTTCATGCGCCTGATCCACCTCTACCGGCAGCGCTACGCGCACTACGGCCACGGCACGGCGGAGCAGGCCGTCGTGGGCCTGGGCGGCCAGGTGTTCATGCGCAAGAACTCGCAGGACGCGGTGCGCGAGTTCCGCCCGTACTTCGACGTCGCCCCCGTGTACGGCCACGGGCCGTCGCTGGAGGAGTTCATGGCGGAGACGCCGCTCACCGTGGGCAGCCCGCAGCAGGTCATCGACAGGACCCTCGAGTTCAGGGACTACTTCGGCGACTACCAGCGCCAGTTGTTCCTGATGGACCACGCGGGCCTGCCGCTGAAGACCGTGCTGGAGCAGCTCGACATTCTCGGCGAGGAGGTCGTGCCGGTGCTGCGCAAGGAGTTCGCCAAGGACCGTCCCGCCGAGGTGCCGGACGGCCCCACCCACGCGGCCCGCGTCCCGGCCGTCACCGCCTGACCACCGGAAAGGAGATCGACCAGATGAAGCTCGCCGTCGTCACCGCGGGGCTGACCCAGCCCTCCTCCAGCCGCCTGCTCGCCGACCGCCTGGCGGAGGCCGTCACGCGGCAGGCGCAGGCCGAGGTACGCGTGATCGAGCTGCGCGACCTCGCCGTGGACATCGCGAACAACTTCGTGACCGGCTTCCCCAACGCCCGGCTGCGCGAGGCGATCGAGGCGGTGACGGAGGCCGACGGGCTCATCGCGGTCACGCCGATCTTCAGCGGCTCGTACAGCGGCCTGTTCAAGTCGTTCTTCGACGTGATCGACAACGGGGCGCTGGCGGGCAAGCCCGTGCTGATCGCCGCCACCGGCGGCACGGCCCGGCACTCGCTGGCGCTGGAGCACGCGCTGCGCCCGCTCTTCGCCTACCTGCGCGCCGTCGTCGTCCCCACCGCCGTGTACGCGGCCTCGGAGGACTGGGGCGGCGCGGCCGACGCCTTCACCGACGGTCTCGGTCCGCGCATCGCCCGCGCCGCCGAGGAACTGGCCGACCTGCTGCTGCACCGCAGGCCCAGGGCCCAGGCCAAGGAGGAGGCCGAGGAGGAGGTCGTCCCGTTCGAGCAGCAGCTGGCCGCGCTGCGGCCGTTGGGTTAGTTTTCACAACATGAGCCCCGTGGGTTGACTTATCGGAGTATGGTTCGTTAGGAAGCTTTCCTAACCTCCATCTCCTCCAGGGGCTCATGTGCTGACCGCCACACTCCTGACCCTCTCCCTCGCCGTCACCGGCACCGGCCCGGCCGACCTCGACGATCCGCACAAGAAGGACATCGCCATGCAGCTGGTGTCCAGCGCGGAGAACTCCTCGCTCGACTGGAAGGCCCAGTACGGCTACATCGAGGACATCGACGACGACCGCGGCTACACGGCGGGGATCATCGGCTTCTGCTCGGGCACCGGCGACATGCTGGAGTTAGTCGAGCTCTACACCGAGCGCAAGCCCGGCAACGTCCTCGCCAAATACCTCCCGGCCCTGCGCAAGGTGAACGGCACCGCCTCCCACAAGGGCCTCGACCCGAACTTCACCAAGGACTGGAAGACCGCCGCCAAGGACACCGCCTTCCAGCAGGCCCAGAACGACGAGCGCGACCGCGTGTACTTCAACCCGGCGGTCAACCAGGCCAAGCAGGACGGGCTGCGCGCGCTCGGCCAGTTCGTCTACTACGACGCCATGGTCATGCACGGGCCGGGCAGCGACAAGCTGAGCTTCGGCGGCATCAGGAAGTCGGCCCTGGTCAAGGCCAAGCCGCCCGCGCAGGGCGGGAACGAGGTGACGTACCTGAACGCGTTCCTGGACGCCAGGAAGGCGGCGATGAAGGCGGAGGAGGCGCACGAGGACACCTCGCGCGTGGACACGATGCAGCGCGTCTTCCTCAAGAACGGCAACCTCGACCTGAACCCGCCGCTGACCTGGAAGGTCTACGGCGACAGCTACACGATCAAGAAGTAGGGCCCCGGACGGGCAGGCCGGCCCCTGCCCGTCCAGGGATGGTCAGCGCTTGACGGCGACCACCGAGTACGGCGTGTCGGGGGCCGGGGTCGTCGTGAAGCGGGCGTTGGGCAGGTAGAGGCGCTTGCCGGAGGCGGCGACCGTCGTCGGGACGTCGAAGCGCGGATCGGTCAGCCGTTTCACGACTTTTCCGGATGCGCCGTCGCGCGTCAGGCTGACGACGGCGATCGCGTTCAGGCGGTTCTGCACCGCGTACAGGGTCCGCCCCTCCAGCAGCAGGCCGTCGCCGTTGACGAGCGACTCGCCGCCCAGGTCCACCTCCGTGGTGACGCCGGAGGACGGGTCGACCTCGAACAGCTTGCCGGTGTTCGACTGGACGATCAGCAGCGACTCCCGGTCGGGGCTGGGGGCGATGCCGTTGGCGTTGTTGCCGGTCGTGTACTGGATGGCGCCGGACAGCGGGATCTTGACGGCCTCGCCGGGCAGCGCGCCGCCGCGCCCGAGCTCCAGCTTGTACAGGACGGGGTTGCGGGAGTCGGTGAAGTACGCGGCATGCCCGGTGAGGATGACGTCGTTGACGAACGCGGGGTCGGTGGTCAGCTTGTACGACTTGACGACCTCGCCGGTCCGCAGGTCGATCACGCGGGCGTCGCCGCCGGTGCCTCCGGCCACGAACAGCCGCCCGCGCCCGTCGGTCTTGAGCCCGAGCGAGGGCGTTCCCGGGCCCTTGCTGATGACGGACCCCTCGCCGGTCCGCAGGTCGGCCCGGTAGATGTCGCCGCTCGCCCGGGAGCCGAAGTAGGCGTACGGGCCCGGCCCGGTCGCGATGCCCTCCGGCTGGAACCCGTCCGGCAGCGCGAACGTGTCGGGCTTCCCGGTGGCCTGCGCGGGCACGCCGCTGAGCAGGACCACGACGAGGGTGCTGAGTGCGGTCTTCAGGATCGCGGATCTCATGCGGCCCACGATGCCCGTGCCCGCCGCCCGGGCAAAGCCCTGAGGGCGGCCTTCACAGGGATCTTTCAGCAACCGGGCACGGTTCGGGAAGGCGACCTGCACGCCGTGGGATCGCGCGGTAGGTTGGGACACAAGCGAACAAACGGGGTTTAGACATGTCAAACGGTGCCCGTCATGTTCTGGGAGTGGTCGCGGGGCTGCTCCTCCCTCCGATCATCGCCGCGAGCCTCTGGTACGGCATCGGCGACCACCTGCTCAGGTTCCAGTCGGCGTTCGAGCCGTCCTGGGTCGGCCTGTCCGCGATCGTGGCGTCGGGGATCGCGTTCGCGTTCCTGGCCGGCTCGCGGCTGTCGCCGATCGCCTCGCTGCTGGGCGGCCTGGCGTTCACCGCGCTCGGCGTCCTTCCCATCGTGGAGCTGCGGGGCGTGCGCGTGCTGCCCGATCACTGGCTGCCGAATGTCATGGAGCAGGGGTTCCTGACGGTGGCGGACTCGGGGGTGCTGCTGTTCCTGGGGGTGGCGCTGGTGGTCGTCTCGCTGTTCCCGTCGCGGTGGCGGTCCTCGGGGAAGCAGGCCGTCTATCCGTCCGCGTACGACCCGGCGCCCTCGTACCTGCCGCCGTACAGCGGACCGGAGGACGCCACGCGGCCGATGCATCGGGAATGAGGCAGGCACGGCCTGGCAGAATGCCGCCATGCGCGACTCAAAGATCGTCGACTTCCTGACCGAGCTGGCCGACAGGGTGCCCGCGCCCGGCGGCGGCGCCACGGCCGCCCTGCACGCGGCCCAGGGCGCCGCGCTGCTCGGCATGGTCGCCCGCTACACGACCGGGGAGAAGTACGCCGGCCAGGCCGAGACCGTCGTCGGCGTGATCGGGGAGACCGACACCCTGCGGGTCCGCGCGCTGCGGCTGGCCGAGGCGGACGCGGCGGCGTTCACCGCGGTCACGAACGCGTACCGGCTGCCCAAGGGCGAGGAGCGCAGCGCCGCCATCGCCCGGGCGCTGGCCGGCGCCGCCGAGCCGCCCGCCAGGGTGGTCGAGACCGCCACGCGGGTGATCGAGCTGTGCGAGGTGCTGCTGCCGATCTGCAACCGCAACGTCGTCACCGACGTCGCGGCCGCCGCGGAGGCCGCCCGCGCCGCGCTCACCACCGCCCGGATCAACGTCGAGGTCAACCTGTCGGGCATCAAGGACGAGCGGGTACGCGAGGAGCTGAACGCCCGTGTCCACGGTGTGGACGCGGCCGTGGCCAGGGCAGACTGGGTGACCGCCGAGGTACGCGAGGAGATCAACCCGTGAGAACCCTGACCGGGAAAGAGCTGGCCGCCGCCATCAGGGCCCAGACCGGGGCCGAGGCCGCGGCGGGCCCGCAGCCGCGGCTGGCCGTGGTGGTGGCGACGGACGACGAGGCGAGCCTGTGGTACGTCAGGTCGATCGCCAAGGCGGCGGCCGGCGTGGGCATCGCCTGCGACATCGTCGATCTCGGGCCCGAGGCCGCGCCCGAGCGGATCGGCGAGACGCTGGCCAAGCTCAGCGCCGACGCCAACGTCCACGGCCTCATGCTGCAGACCCCGCTGCCCGCAGGCGCCTCCGCGCAGCGGCTGGCCGCGGCCATCGACCCGCGCAAGGACGTCGACGGCGCCAACCCGCTCTCGCTGGGCCGGCTCGCCGCCGGGCTGCCCGCGTTCCCGCCCGCCACGGCGGCGGCCGTGATGGCGCTGCTCGACCACTACGAGGTGGAGCTGGAGGGGCGGCGGGCGGTGGTCGTCGGGCGTTCGACCGTGGTGGGCAAGCCGCTGGCCCACCTGCTGCTCGACCGGCACGCCACGGTGACCGTCTGCCACTCGCGCACCCGGGACCTGGCCTCCGTCACCTCCGCCGCCGAGGTGCTGGTCGCGGCCGTGGGCCGCGCCGGGCTGATCGGCGCCGGGCACGTGGCGCCCGGCGCGGTGGTGATCGACGTCGGCACCAACCCCACCGACGACGGCGGGCTGGTCGGCGACGTGGACTTTGACGCGGTGTCGCAGGTCGCGGGCGCGCTCACGCCGGTGCCGGGCGGGGTCGGCCCGGTGACGACCGCGCTGCTACTGCGCCACACGGCCAGGGCGGCGAACCTCCCGTGAACGAGCAGATCCTGATCGTCCAGAACAGCAGGAGCGGCGGCCCCAGCCGGGTGGGCGGCTGGCTGGAGAAGGCCGGGCTGAAGCTCGACGTCGTGCTCGCCCACGAGGGAGCCCCGCTGCCCGCGCGCCTCGACCACGCGGCCATGATCATGCTCGGCGGCGGCTACCTGCCCGGCGAGGACGACCGCGCGCCGTGGCTGGCCGGCGCCCGGCGGCTGGCGGGGCAGGCGCTGGAGGAGGGCGTGCCCTTCTTCGGCATCTGCCTGGGCGGGCAGCTGCTCGCGGAGGTCGCGGGCGGCGAGGTGACCGGCGACACCGGTGCGCCGGAGAACGGCAGCCTCCCGCTCACGATCCGTCCCGAGGCCGCGGACGACCCGCTGTTCCACGGGCTGCCGGAGGTGGTGCCCGCTATCGAGCACCACAAGGACGCGATCACCCGGCTGCCGGGCGACGCCGTCTGGCTCGCGGAGACGGGCGCCTGCCCCTACCAGGCGTTCCGGGTGGGCGAGCGGGCCTGGGGCGTGCAGTTCCATCCCGAGGTGCTGCCGGCGCGCATCCGCGAGTGGTCGCCGGACGGGTTCGACCCCGAGGAGGTGTACGCGCGGGCGCTGGCGGACGAGCCGATCTCCACCCCGGTCTGGCACCGGGTCACCACCCGCTTCGCCGCGCTCGCCACCGCGTTCACCACCGGGGCGGGCGGCTCGGTCAGCGCGCGTACGAGTCCCAGCCGAGCTTGACCGCCACCGCCAGCCCGCAGGCGGCGGCCAGGTAGCGCAGGCTGTTGCCCGGCAGCCGGCGCGCGATCCGGGGCCCGATCCACCCCCCGAGCAGAAACCCGGCCGCCAGCGGCGCCGCCGCGGCCCAGTCCACCGGCCCGAACAGCGCGAACCCGAGCGCCGCCACCGCGTTCGCCAGCCCCGACATCACGTTCTTCATGGCGTTCAGCTTGGCGGCCGGGTGGTCGAACATGAGGGCCAGCACGGCGAACACCATCAGCCCTCCGGCCGCGCCGAAGTACCCCGTGTAGATCGTCACGGCGAACAGCGCCACCCGCCCCAGCACGCCGTGCTCGCCGTGCGCCCGCACCGACGGCGGCCTGACCAGCAGCAGCGAGGCCATCGCGATCAGCCAGGGCGCGATCAGCTCGAACGTCCTGGCCGGGGTGACCAGCAGCAGCAGCGCGCCGGTCGCGCCGCCGACCGCGGCCACGGGGCCGAGTCTGAGCACCCGGGCGCCCTCCCCGGCCAGCTCCGGCCGCGATCCGGCGGCGGCGCCGATGCCGGTGAAGACGAGGGCGACGGTGTTGGTGACGTTCGCGGTGAGCGGGGGCAGGCCGAACGCCAGGAGCGCCGGGTAGGAGACGATCGAGGCGAGGCTGACGACCGTGCTCACCACTCCGGCCGCCACCCCGACTCCCAGCAGGCCGAGCGTTTCTCCGACGATCACCCGGTTATGTTAGTTGTTGTCCGTTTTATCCCCTGGAGGCGGGGTCTTCCACGAGTGCTCGGGCGGTGGCCTGCCAGATCGGGGTGGCGGGATTGATGACGTCGAAGTGGTCGCCGGGCATCTCGAGGTAGGTCACCTCGTCGCCGGCCTGCTCGGCCGCGCGTGCGTAGCGGCGGCTGAAGTCGACCAGGTCCAGGTCGTCGGCGGCGCCCTGGACGACGAGCTGGCGTACCCGGAGCGGGAGGCGGAGCAGCGGCGAGGCGTCCGCGTACGGCGGCTCCACCCGGCCTTCGGGCGCGCGCCCGCCGAGGGCGGCGCCGACGGCGCCGGTCCCGACCCACCGGCGGTCGCCTTCCACGAGATCGAGCACTCCAGCGAGCGACACCGCCATCACCACCCGCACCCCACCCCCCGCACCGTCCTCACCCGCCGCCGCTCGGGCGCCGCTGGCCGGGTACGCCCCACCGGCCGCCACTCGGGCACCGCCGGCCGGCCACACCTCACCGGCCGCCGCTTGGGCGCCGCCGGCTGCGGACGCCCCACCGGCCGCCGCTCGGGCACCGCCGGCTGGGAACGCCCCACCGGCCGCCGCGTCCGCGACCGCGCGGAGGGCGAGTTGGGCGCCTGCCGAGTGGCCGACGACGGCCACCCGAGTGAGATCCAGAGCCGCCGTCCCGTCGGCGCCCGGCGAGAGCGCGCCCGGGGGCAGCGCGTCCGGGGGCAGCGCATCCGGGCGCAGCGCATCCGGGGGCAGCGCGTCCGAAGGGAGCGCGTCCGAAGGGAGCGCGTCCGAAGGGAGCGCCGTCGCGAGGGCGGCCAGTCCCGCCGCCACGTCGGCCGTCGTCGCGTCCCAGCCGTGCAGGTCCGGCCGCCGGTACTCGAGGTTCCACACCGCGAGCCCGCGCCCGGCCAGGTCCGCGCAGAGCGGCCCCATGATGTCGGCCGCCCAGATCGACCGCCAGTACCCGCCATGGACCAGCATCACCACGGGCGGCTGCTCGGCGTCCGGAAGGTACAGCTCGCCCCACTGCTCCGGCAGCGGCCCGTACGCGATCCGCCGCGACGGATGCCGTACCCGGTGCACGGCATGGCGGATCCCCCAGCCCAGCCCGCCGATGCCGCGCCCGTGCAGGTGGGCGGCGCCCTTCCCGGCCGTCACCCCGTCGGCGCGCTCGATGTCCACCCAGACCACCGCTCCGAGGTCCCGCCCGATCAGCGAGCGCACCTCGGCCGAGGGCCCCGGCAGCACGACCGCGCAGCCCGCGCCCTCCCGTGCGGACAGCAGCGAGAGGACGTCAGAGGCGTCGCGGGCGTGGACGAGCGTCCCGGAGACCGCTGCAGCGGCGAACTCGCGGGCCGCGATCTCCTCCAGCAACCCCGCGTCGGCCACCAGGCCGGGGCCGACGACCACCAGCACCTCGATCATGAGCCCGACCCTACGCGTAATAGCTTAGGCCGGGTGCAGGTACAGCAGCTTCACCCATGGCCCACCACCACCGCCGAGGCCGAGGCCGTCCAGGACCGGCTCCGCGGACGCGTCGAGCTCACCGGTCCCGTCGACTTCGCCCTGGTCGCGGGCCTGGACGTGCACTATCACGGCGAGGACGCCCTCACGGCCGCCGTGGTCGTCCTCGACGCCGGCACGATGGCGACGGTGGAGGAGGTGACGGTGCGCGGCCGGGTGGCGTTCCCGTACGTGCCGGGGCTGTTCGCCTTCCGGGAGCTGCCCGCCCTGGTGGAGGCGCTCGAACGGCTCACGGTGACGCCCGACCTGCTGGTCTGCGACGGGTACGGGCTGGCGCACCCGCGCGGCTTCGGCCTGGCCTGCCACCTGGGCGTGCTGACCGGCCTGCCCGCGCTCGGCGTGGGCAAGACGCCCTTCGTCGGCACGCACGAGCCGCCGGGGCCGGAGCGGGGCGACTGGGCGCCGATCGTCCACGAGGGCGCCGTCGTCGGCCGCGCGCTGCGCACACAGCGCGAGATCAAGCCGGTGTACGTCTCCCAGGGCCACCGCATCTCCCTGGACACGGTCACCGACCAGGTCCTGCGCCTGGCCCCGCGCTACCGCCTCCCCGACCCGATCCGCCGCGCCGACCACCTGGCCCGCCACCCCGACTGACGCCCGCCCCGACCACCCGGCCAGCCAACCCGGCTGACGCCCGCGCCGACCACCCGGCCAGCCACCCCCACAGACGCCCGCGCCGACCACCCGGCCCGCTACCCCGGCTGATGCCCTCGCCGACCACCAGGGCCGCCACCCCGGCTGACCTCGGCCCTCACTGCGGGCGCCAGGCCCAGACGAGGAGCCAGACGCTGAGCCCGAAGAGGGTCATCCCGAGCGGCACGTGCACCGCCAGCACCCCCGAACCGCCCAGGGCGGACTGGAGGAAGCCGAGCAGCAGCACCGCCAGTCCGACCAGCGCGGGCCAGCCCGGGCCCCGGCCGGGCCGCCACAGCAGGACTGCCGCGACGAGCTGCAGCAGCCCCAGCACGTGCACGGCCAGCGCCCCCATGCCGTGCGAGCCCGCCCCTCCCCCGCTCATCAGCTGCCCGGCCGTCACGGCCTGCGCCAGGACGGACAGCGTGTTGAGGACGACCACGGCCTTGAACGCGGTCACGTACCCGTTCCCCTTGGCGACCTGGGTTACCACTGGATCTCTCCTTCGACCTCGGCTGCGGTCTCCAGGATCGTGGCGGGCCCACCGGCGGGCATCCGCCGCTCGTCGTCATCCCCGATACGCCGCCGGGCGTACGGCTCAGGCGCCCGAATAGGCCACCGGGGGGAGCACGGCCTGGGCGTCGGCACCGCCGAACCAGAGCCCGATCATGAACGCGGCCGTCGCCTCCAGCAGCACAGCCCGGTCGAGCCCGCCGCCGTCCACCGGGGTGCAGCCGAGGTCGGCGACCAGCGTACGCACCGCGGCCAGGGCGGCCGGGTCGTCACCGCACAGCGGCACCGCCAGCGGCCTGCCGTCGAACACCGGCGGCGTCAGCCGCCACACGTCCACGTGGCACAGGTTGAACGCCTTCACCACGTGCCCTCCCGTGAGGTCGCGGATCAGCGGGGCGATGGGGTGGGCGGGGTCGTACGGGCCCTCGGCGTTGGCCACGTCGATGAGCGGCTTGTCGCGCAGCGCCGCGCCGGCGGACTCCAGCACGCCGGTCAGCCCCGCCTGCCTGACGGCCACCATCACAACCTCCCCGAACGCCGCCGCCTCCGCCCAACTCCCGGCCCGCACACCCACCACCTCAGTCCGCGCACCCGCCACCTGACCGTCCGCACCGACCACGCCGACCGGCGCGCCCACCACCTCGGCCGCCGCCGCGCCGGCCGCGACGCCCCGGGCGCCCGCCACCTCCGCCGCCGTGCCCGCCACGCCGGCCCGCGCGTCCGCCACGCCGGCCCGCGCGTCCGCCACGCCGGCCCGCGTGTCCGTCACGCCGGTCTGCGTGCCCGCCGGCTCGGTCCGTGTGCGGGCCGCCTCGGCCGTCATGGCTGCGGCCCGGGTCGCGGTCGCGGCGGCGTCCCTGCCGCTGATCATCACCTCGTGCCCCGCCCTGGCCCACTGCGTGCCCAGGGCGTCCGCCATGCCGCCCGCCCCCAGGATCCCGATACGCATGTTCGTCCTCCGTCGCATGAACTGGTAAGTAGGAAGACTGTAAAAAGCCCGTCACACACCATTTGGTGCCTAACGGAGGCCTCGTTGGGGTTCATCGCCGACTGCCAGGCCCGGCTGGCCTTCGACCTGCTGGCCAACACCTGGAACGCGGTCGTCCTGTGGGCGCTGCGCCACGGCCCGCGGCGGCCGGGGCGGCTGCGCGCGGAGATCGGCGGCATCAGCACCAAGGTCCTCACCGAGACGCTGCGCCGCCTGGAGTTCAACGGCCTGGTCGCGCGCCGCACGTACGCGGAGGCCCCGCCCCGCGTCGAGTACGAGCTGACCGACCTCGGCCGCACGCTCCTCGGCCCGATCGAGGCGTTCGGGGCGTGGGCGCACGACCATGCCGACGAGGTCATGGCCGCGCAGGACCGCTGGGATTCGTGAGAGCATTCTAATATACGGAGCGTTACTGGATCACTACCTAGGGTAGCTAGACGACGGTTGTTCGTTACCGTCTCCCAGGAGGTTCCATGCGTTTCTCCCCCCGCAGGATCGCCGCCGTCGCGGCCGTCGCCGGTGGCCTGGCCCTGCTCTCCGCCCCGGCGTCCTACGCCGTGGTGGATCCCCTCACCCTGGTCCCCTGCCTGGCCGAGGCCGGCGCCGGCGCCACGACACTGATCGACCCGACCGCCCCGGCCGTGCCGGCCGAGGTGCCGGCCGTGAGCTGCTTCCAACCCTGACCGGCTCAGCCTGGGCACGTCCCCGGCCGATCCGGTGATCCGGGCGGGCGGCGCGGCAGAGCCGGCCGCGCCGCCCGCCGCGGTGGCCGATCAGTTCCCCCCACAGCGCAAGCCCAGTCCATCCGATAGCGCAGAGCAGCTAGGAGATCCTTTGAAGGTCCGCGTCCTGACCGCCGTCGCCGCACTCGCGCTGGCGGGCGCCCTACCCTCCATCGCTTTCGACAAGCTCACCACCGACCCGCCCATCGTGCGCGTCGAGACCTGGGTCCAGCACGTCAACGTCTTCACGTCCTAGTGCGGCTCGCGCAGGTGCCCGTGGCCGACACCCCACCGGAGTCCCGGACCATGTCCGGATATGTCGGCTACTTCATGTTCCTCAGCCGGTGGATCCAGGCGCCGCTCTACCTGGGGCTGATCCTCGCCCAGATCGTCTACACGTGGCGGTTCATGCTGGAGCTGCTCCATCTGATCGAGCTCGGGTTCGGCGGCTCGCCACCGGAGACCACCGTCATGCTGATCGTCCTCGGCCTCGTGGACGTGGTCATGGTCTCCAACCTGCTCATCATGGTCATCATCGGCGGCTACGAGACGTTCGTCTCCCGGATTCGCATCGATGGGCACCCCGACCAGCCCCAATGGCTTTCCCACGTCAACGCCAACGTGCTGAAGGTCAAGCTGGCCATGGCGATCATCGGCATCTCGTCCGTCCACCTCCTGCAGATCTTCATCAACGCGTCCAGACCCACCATCACCGACAGGGAGCTGCTGTGGAAAACGCTGATCCACCTGACCTTCGTGGTCTCGGCCCTGGCGCTGGCGCTGATCGACCGCATCATGGCGGGCGCGCGGCGCGAGGCCGAGACGAACGGCGGCGAGCGGCAGTCGACCCGGCAGCAGGAACGGGTCGCCGCCTAGCCCGGAGCGCTCCGATGCGGCGGCCGGCCGTCATCGTGACGATCGCGGTGTTCGCCTGCTCGCTCGCGGGCGCCGCGCACGCCGAGGGCGAGGCCGCCGGGCCGAGCGGTCCACCGCCCCTGATCGGCAACGTGACCGTCTTCAACGACGAGATCATCGAGCCGGTGTCGCTGCCCGTGAGCACCTGCGGGTCGCTGCTCCCGCTGCTCGGCAAGTCGCCCACCACCTGCCAGGGCGCCTCCCGGGTGTCGGACGACGACGCCTGACGCGGTACGTGCCCGCCTGCGGGGGCGGGCGGGCACGTACCGCGGGGCGAGAGCGGGCACGTCGGCCGCAGCGGGCGGGCACGCACCACGGGGCGGGCGGGCACGTCGGCGGGCCGGCAGCGGTCCTCAGCCGTACAGCTCCTCCAGCACCGCGGCCACGCCGTCCTCGTCGTTGGACAGCGTGCGCCGCTCGATCGCCGCCAGCACCAGGTGGTGCGCGTTGGCCATGGCGTATCCGGCGCCCGCGTAGGCGAGCACGGGCAGGTCGTTCGGCATGTCGCCGAAGGCCACCACCTCGCCGGGCGCGATCCCCCGCTCCCGGCACAGCATGTCGAGCGTGCTCGCCTTCGTCACCCCGGGAGCGCTGATCTCCAGGAGCCCGGTCACGCCGGAGTGCGTGACCTCGGCCAGCCCCTCGATCCCCGCCATGACGGCCGCGACCATCTCGTCCGCCGTGCTGGTGTGCGACTGGGCGAGCAGCTTGACGATGGGGTCGTCGCCGTCGAAGACGGAGCTCACCTCGCGGTAGTAGGCCAGGTCCTCCACGATGCGCCTGGTGTAGGCGGCCTCGGCGAGCAGGCCCCGGCCCGTTTCGACGGCCAGGCCGACTCCGGGCAGGGCCGCGGCCAGGGCCTTCGCGACCCTGTCGGCCGCCGTCCGGTCCAGGAGCCGGCTGGTGAGGATCTCGTCGGTGGCCAGGTCGTACACGATCGCGCCGTTGCTGCAGATCGCGACGCCCGTGACGCCCGCCTGATCGGCGATCGCGCGGACGCCGCGCGGCGCCCTGGCCGTGACGAAGACGATCTCGGCTCCGGCCGCGCGGGCGGTCCGAAGGGCCTCGATGGTGCGGGGGGTGATGGCGCGTGAGGAGTTGAGAAGGGTTCCGTCGAGGTCGGTGGCCACGAGGCGGGGGAGGAAGCCGGGGTTCACGGTGCCGATTATGCCGATCTTTCAGCTCCGCATCTCGGGCGGGAGCCGCCCGGCCGCGTTCGACAGCTCCAGGCCGAGGAGTTGCCCGGCGTCGCCGAAATCGAGAACGACATCCGCCACTTCAACCTGACTTACCACCTCTTCTGGCGCTATTTCGTGCTTCATCGCGATATAGGCGATATCTCGGATCTTGTCCACGCTCACGTACACCGTCTGCGGCCGCTGCCCGGACGGCGCCTCCTCCCAGCTCAGCAGCCCCTCCTTGGCCTCGTGCGAGCCCGCCAGCGCGGCCCGGACCATGGCCAGGGCCAGCTCGACCGCCTCCAGCGAGTCGACCCCGGTGACCTTCCGCTCGTGCTCCCACCCGTCGAGCCCGTCGATCCGGTACGGGCACGACCAGTCCCCCGTCGGCTCCTCGTAAGGCACGCCGACCGTCACGGTGACATCACGCGGCGGATCGGTACGCAGCACCAGCACCCGATGGGCGATCTCGTACATGTAGCCTGATCTACCCCATGAAAGACACTTGAAGGCCCGATCCCATACCGTCGCCGAAGTAAGCGTTTCTGGCTACGGCCGCCGCAAGCTAGGCTGCCTACGGTCGTAAGGGGGCCCAAGAGATGAACGAGTCATTCGGGACGCGCCTTCGAGCCAGGCTCGACGAGTGCGGGCCGCTCTGTGTGGGCATCGATCCGAGCCCGGCGCTGCTGCACGCCTGGGGGCTCGACGACTCGCCCGCCGGTCTGGAACGCTTCAGCCGCACGGTCGTCGAGACCGTCGGCGACGTGGCGGCCCTGGTCAAGCCGCAGTCCGCCTTCTACGAGCGCTGGGGCAGCCGCGGCATCGCGGTGCTGGAACGCACCATCGCCGACCTGCGCGAGGCCGGGACGCTGGTGATCCTCGACGTCAAGCGGGGTGACATCGACAGCACGATGGCCGCCTACGCCGAGGCCTACCTCGACCGGGGCAGCCCGCTGGCCGCCGACGCCGTGACGCTGAGCCCGTATCTCGGGTTCGGGTCGCTGGAGGGCGCGATCCAATCGGCCATGGCCAACGACGCCGGCGTCTTCGTGCTGGCCCGCACCTCCAACCCGGAGGCGGCCCCGCTGCAGCGGCTCGTGGCCGACCAGGTGCTCGCCGGGGTCGCCGCGGCGAACGCCGGGCACGAGCCGCTGGGGCCCATCGGGGTCGTGATGGGGGCCACGCTGCCCGAGCTGGAGCACTCGCTGGACGACCTCAACGGCCCCATCCTCGCGCCGGGGCTGGGCGCCCAGGGAGCCTCTCCCGCCGACGTGGCGCGGCTGTTCGCCTCCGTACGGCACGCCGTCGTGCCCTCGGTCTCGCGGGCGGTCCTGGCCGACCCCAAGCGGCTGCGCTCGCATACCCTCTACTTCCGCGACGAGTGCGCGGCCCACCTGGACGCGAAGATCGCCACCCAGGCGTGAGCCGCGCCCGCCGGTGATCAGGCCGGCGCGGCGGCCAGCACCCGGTTGACGGCGGCCAGCACGGCGTGCGCCGAGGCGGTCAGGACCGAGGTGTCCTGGGCCGCCCCCCAGCTGGTGACGCCGCCGACGCGGGCCTCCACGTAGGCGATGGCGCGGCTGCCCCGGCCCGGGTCCAGGGCGTGCTCGGCGAAGTGGAGGATGTCCACGTCGATCCCGTCGTCGCCGAGCGCGGCGGTCAGCGCGGACAGTGGCCCGTTGCCGGTGCCGCGCAGCCGGCGTCCCGACCGCAGCGTGCCCGCGAACTCGTGCACGCCCGGCGCCGTCTCCCTCGTGCTCCACTCGGCCAGCGCGCCGCTCTCCCCCGGCGCCAGGTAGGTGGCGTGGAAGAGCTCCCACAGCTGCTCGGCCGTGATCTCCTCGCCGCTGCCGTCGGTGGCGCGCTGCACGACCGAGGAGAAGTCGATCTGCAGGCGGCGGGGCAGCTCCAGGCCGTAGCGGGTGCGCAGGAGGTAGGCGATGCCGCCCTTGCCCGACTGGCTGTTGACCCGGATGACCGCCTGGTAGCCGCGGCCCACGTCGGCGGGGTCGATGGGCAGGTACGGCACCTCCCACGGCGCCTGCTCCGGCGGCACGCCCAGCTCGGCGGCCCGCTTGGCGTGGTGGGCCAGGCCCTTGCCGATGGCGTCCTGGTGGGTGCCGGAGAAGGCGGTGTAGACCAGGTCGCCCGCGTACGGGTGGCGGTCGGGCACGGGGAGCCGGTTGCAGTGCTCCACGACCCGGCGGATCTCGTCGATGTCGGACAGGTCGAGCATGGGGTCCACACCCTGGGAGTGCAGGTTGAGCGCGAGGGTGACCAGGTCCACGTTGCCGGTCCGCTCGCCGTTGCCGAACAGGCAGCCCTCCACCCGCTGGGCGCCGGCCAGCACGGCCAGCTCGGCGCAGGCCACGCCGGTGCCGCGGTCGTTGTGCGGGTGCACCGAGAGGATCACCGCGTCCCTGCGGTCGAGGTGGCGGTGCATGTACTCGATCTGGTCGGCGTACACGTTGGGGGTGGCCACCTCGACCGTCGCGGGCAGGTTGTGGATCACCGGGCGGTCCGGCGCGGCGTCCCACAGGGCCGTCAGGTCGTTGCAGACCTCCAGCACGTAGTCGGGCTCGGTGAGGTTGAACACCTCCGGCGAGAACTGGAAGCGCACGTCGAGGCCGTCCGCGAGCCGGGCGATGTGCCCGGCGGCGTCCATGATCAGGGCGCGCAGCTCGCGCCTGTCGTGGCCGAGCACCACGTCCCGCCAGGTGGGGGCGGTGGCGGTGTAGAGGTGCACGACCGCGCGGGGCAGCCCCTCGATGGCGGCGAACGTGCGCTCGATCAGGTCCCGCCTGGCGGCCGTGAACACGACCACGGTCACGTCCTCCGGCACGACGCCGGGCTCGGCCAGGTGACGGACGAAGTCGAAGTCGAGCCGGCTGGAGGAGGGGTAACCGACCTCGATCTCCTTGAACCCCATGCCCGCCAGCAGGTCGAACATCCGGCGCTTGCGTGCCGGGTCCATCGGCTCGGCCAGCGCCTGGTTGCCGTCGCGCAGGTCCACGGGCACCCAGAGCGGGGCCCGCGTGATGCGCGCGGACGGCCAGTCGCGCTCGGCGAGCGGCACCTCGACGCGCTCGTGGGCGGGCTTGTAGCGGTGGTAGGGCATGGTGCTGGGACGTTGACGGTTCCAGGCGTACACGGAGGGCGTCATGACGGCTACACTAAACACAACACAGGTCCTCAGACAACCTGAGAGGTGCGTTCGATGCCGCTCGGCTCCCTCCGCCCCAGCCCGCTCGTCGAGCAGGCCACCCAGCACCTGCGCGAGCAGATCACGCAGGGCGAGTGGCCCGTGGGCACCCGCCTGCCCGGCGAGAACGCCCTGGCCAAGACGCTGGGAGTGGGGCGTTCGACGGTCCGGGAGGCGCTGCGCGCGCTGGCGGGGGCGGGGCTGGTGCAGGCCCGGCAGGGCTCGGGCGTGTTCGTGATCGCCACGGAGATCGCCACTGTGATTTCCGAGGACTGGCCCGCCCGGCTGCGCCGGGCCGCCATCACCGACGTCTACGAGGTGCGCATGATGGTCGAGACGCAGGCCGCCCGGATGGCCGCGCAGCGGCGCACCGAGGAGGACGTCGCGGCGCTGGAGGAGGCGCTGGCGGCGCGGGAGCGGGCGGCGGCGCAGGACGACGCCGCGTTCGTGGACGCCGACATCGCCCTGCACGCGGCGGTCGTCGCGGCGGCCGGCAACCCGGTGCTGACCGACCTGTTCGCCGAGTTCGCGCCGGCATTGCGCGAAGGGCTGATCGGCCTGGTGGAGGTGCTCGGGCTGCGCTCGCACGACCGCAACCCCGGGCACGACACGCACGCGGACCTGGTGGCCGCCGTCCGGGACGGCGACGGGGACGCGGCGGCCGCGATCCTGCAGGCGGAGCTGGAGCGGACGCTCGCCCACCTGCACGGCGCATAGCCCCGCGCTGCTGCCGGGCCTCCTGGCCGGAGTACGGCCCGAGGCACCCGTCAGGCTGTTCTGGACACCGGAGAAAAAATCTTCGGAAGGGATGTGAAGAACGCGCGAACGGCTCCGACCCAGTCATGAGCACAACGCGAAGGAGCACGCCATGAGCAAGCTCATCTACTGGGTCCACACCTCCGTCGACGGCCACATCGAGGGCCCGAACGGGGAGTTCGACTGGCCGGCGATGGGGCCGGAGCTGTCGGCGTACGGGGACGAGGTCCACGCCCGCGTCGGCACCTTCCTGTACGGGCGCGTCGTCTGGGAGATGATGTCCAGCTACTGGCCCCACGCGGAGTCGATCTCGGACGACCCGCACGACCTCAAGTTCGCCCCCGTCTGGCGCAGCACCCCGAAGGTCGTCTTCTCCACCACGCTGAAGGAGGCGGGCTGGGACGCCCGGATCGTCTCCGGCGACCTCGCCAAGGAGGTCGCCGAGCTGAAGAGCCAGCCCGGCGAGGACCTCCTGCTGAACGGTGGCTCACGGCTGGCCGGGGCGCTCACCGAGCTGGGGCTGATCGACGAGTACCACATCATCGTGCACCCGGTCGTCCTCGGCGGCGGCCTGCCGCTGTTCCCGCCGCTGGCACAGCGGACCGGCCTGCGCCTGGTGGAGACGCGGACGTTCGACGCCGGGGTGGCGCTGCTGCGCTACGAGCGGGCCGATAGCTAAGGCAGGGCGGCCTCGATCTCGTGGCGGGTCGGCATGGACGTGCTGGCCCCCTCCCGCTGCACCGACAGCGCCGCCGCCGTGGACGCGAAGCCCAGCGCGTCGGCCACGCTCATCCCCTCCGATCTGGCCACGGCGAACGCGCCCACGAAGGTGTCGCCGGCCGCGGTCGTGTCCACGGCCTCCACCTTCACCGCGGGCACCCGCAGCCGCTCCCCCGAGCGCGACCCGTACAGCGCGCCCTCGGAGCCCAGCGTGATCAGCGCCTCCTCGACCCGCTCCAGCAGCGCGTCGAGCGCGGCCTCCGCGCCGGCGGCGCCGGTGATGGCGGCGGCCTCGTGCTCGTTCGGGACGATCGTGGTGACCGCGTCGAGGAGCTCGTCGGGCAGCGGCCGGGCGGGGGCCGGGGTGAGGTAGACGGGCACGCCGGAGACCTGGGCGGCCTGGGCGGCGGCCACGACGGCCTCCATGGGCAGTTCGAGCTGGAGCAGCAGCGCGTCCGAGCGGGCGATGGCGGCCAGGTCCTCGCCCGAGGGGCCGGCGATGGTGCCGTTCGCGCCGGGGACGACGATGATCGAGTTGCCGCCCTCGTCGTCCACCACGATGTGCGCGATGCCGCTGGGCCCGGGCACCTCGCGCAGGCCGCGTACGTCGATCCCGGCCTGCGCCAGCGTGGCGCGCATCTCCGCGCCGAACCCGTCGTCGCCCACCGCCCCGAGGAAGGCCACGTGCGCGCCCGCGCGGGCGGCGGCGATGGCCTGGTTGGCCCCCTTGCCGCCGGGCACGGTGCGGAACCGGTGCCCGGTGACCGTCTCGCCGCGCTTGGGGGCTTCGGCGACGTAGGCGACGAGGTCCATGTTGGCGCTGCCGAAAACCGAGATCATGGCTTCATCATCTCCTGTGTGCGGGCGGCCAGCGCGGCCAGCCCCACCCCGTCGTACCCGGTCAGGCTGCTGGCCAGGCTGTCACGCATCCGCCAGCGGTCCGGCACGCCGCCGTTCAGCGCGCCCGCGACGGACCCGGCCGTGGCCCCGGCGGAGTCGGTGTCCCAGCCGCCGGCCACCGCTCCGGCGATCGTGGCGGTGAAGTCGCCCCGGCCGTGGATCAGCGTGGCCGCGACGAGGGCGGCGTTGTTGGTGGTGTGCACCCAGTGCAGGTCGTCGTGGCGTTCGTGCAGGAGGTCGACGACCCGCTCGAAGTCGTCCTCGCGGGCGGCGTCCGCGGCGGCCAGGCGTACCGCCTCGTGCAGGCGCGAGCGCTCCGGCACCACCGACAGGCCCGCCCGTACGACCTCCTCGGGCGAGGTGGCGACCAGGGCGGCCGCGCACATGGCGGCCACGAACATCGCCCCGTAGATCCCGTTCGCGGTGTGGGTCAGGCGGGCGTCGCGCCAGGCGTGCTCCGCCGCCGTGGCGGGGTCGCCCGGGTTGCTCCAGCCGTACACGTCGGCCCTGATCAGGGCGCCGATCCACTCCCTGAACGGGTTGCGGCGGGTGGCCGTGGCGGGCGGCTCGACGCCGTCCAGGAGGTTGCGGTACGCGACCCGTTCGGCGGTGAACGTGCGGCCGGCGGGGAGCTCGTCCAGCCACAGCTTGGCCACGTCGTCGGTGGTGAAGCCGCGCCCGTGGCGCTCCAGGACGGACAGGGCCAGCAGCGGGTAGTTGAGGTCGTCGTCCTCGGGGATGCCGTCGATGTTCTCGGCCAGGGAGTTGACGGCGCTGCGCCGGTTCCACGGCCAGCGGCGGGCGACGTCGTCCGGGAGTCCCTCGGCGGTGAACCAGCCGCGGATGGGCCAGTTGCCGGTGGCCTCGGCGATCTGCCTGATGCCTTCGCGCGGGATCTTCTCCACGGGCTTGCCGAGCACGCACCCGGCCGCCCGCCCCTGCCACGCGCCCAGCACCCGCGCCGGATCCACGGCCGCTCTCTCTGCCGATCTCGCGGCTGGGCCCGGCCAGGACGGGCAGGCGGCGATGATGCCGTCCAGGTCCGAGGGCTCCGGCAGCGGGGAGGGGACGGCGGCCAGCTCGTCCAGCAGTTCCCCGGCCAGGTCCCGCAGCCGGGCCGCGCCCGGCTCGGAGGCCCCGGCGCGCGGGGGCGCGTCGTGGCCGCCCGCCCCGTGCCAGCGGGCCGCGATCTTCCGCACGCGCTCCGCGTCGGGGCCGGAGGCCCGGCCGTCCTCGGCGGCCTGGCGGAGTTCGTGCCCGATCAGGTCCTCCGGCTGGACCCAGGTGAGGCGGATCACCGGCGGTCGAGGTCGGCGAAGGCGGCCTCGTGGGCGCGGCGCCGTACCAGGTCGTCGGCGTGTACCCGGCGCGCGACCTCCGCGATGGCGAGCCCGGGGGCCACCAGGTCCGTGCGGCTGGCCGCCCCCACCTGCGAGACCCACTCCGGCGGCACCGCGGACAGCCCCCCGAGGGCGCCCGCGATGGCCCCGCCCATGGACGCGATCGAGTCGGCGTCGCGCCCGTAGTTGACGCCGCCCAGCACGGTCTCGCGGTAGTCGCCCTTGGCGATCACCAGGAACCCGAGCGCCAGCGGCAGCTCCTCGATGCTGTGCACCCGGCTCGGCCGCCGGGCTCCCAGCCCCTGGTCGCGGTAGGTGTCGGCGACCGTGTCGTAGGGCCGCATGGCGGCGCGCAGCGTCTCGAACGACCCGTCCCAGTGCCCCAGCCCGGCGGCGGCCTCGCAGACGGACTCGATGGCGGCCCTCGTGCCGTCCTTGGCCAGGCGCAGGCAGGCCGCGATCACGGAGTCCGCGGTGGCGCCCGGTCGCATGGCCTCGGCCACGGCGGCGGCCATCACCCCGGCGGCCTCCCGGCCGTAGCTGGACTGGTGGGCGCCGGCCAGGTCGACGGCCTCGGCGTAGGCGGCGTCGGGGTCGGCGGCGTTCACGATGCCGACGGGGGCGACGTACATGGCGGCGCCGCAGTTGACGATGTTGCCGACGCCGGCCTCGCGCGGGTCCACGTGCCCGTAGTGGAGCCTGGCCACGATCCACTTCTCGGCCAGGAAGATCCGCTGCAGCGGCAGCGCCTCGGCCTCCAGCTCGGGGATCCAGCGCCGCTCGCCCATCAGCTCGGGCACCAGGTGCTCGGCCATCGAGTACGCGGTCAGGTGCCCGCCGGCCTTCTCGTACACGCGGATCAGGGCGTGCGTCATCAACGTGTCGTCGGTGATGTGGCCGTCGCCCTTGTGGTACGGGGCGATGGGGCGGGCGTTGCGCCAGTCGTCGTTGAACGGCGGCACGATGCCCTCGACGCGGCCCCCGTACCTCTCGACGATCTGCTCGGGGGTCCAGCCCTCGGTCGCGCCGCCCAGCGCGTCACCGACCGCCGCCCCCGCCACGCAGCCAGTGGCCCTGTCCTCAAGCGGCGTCATGCGATTCCCTCCGATAGTTCGATCAAATCCCTGCCCGCCATATCGGGCAGGCAACAACCGGCCAGCGTGCGGGCCGAGGCGATCCACCCCTCCGGGATCGCCTCCAGCCCGCGGCACGCTCCCGCGAGCGCGCCGGTCAGCGCGGGCGCCGAGTCGGCCAGCGCGGCCAGGCAGGCGGCCGCGGGCACCGCCCGTACGAGGTCGCCGGCCGCCGCCTCGGCCAGCGCCAGCGCCACTGGCACGGTCTGCGCGGCGCCGACGCCGTAGCTGTAGACGTGGTCGAGCAGCGCGGCGTCCAGGGCGGGCACGGCCGCGAACGGGTCGCCCGCCTTGCGCGTGACGGCCAGTGCCGCGCGGGCGTTGTGGCCGATGGCGGTGTCCTCGGGCAGGACGGCCAGCGCCGCCTCCACCGCCCCGGCCACCGAGCCCGACCGCACGGCCTCGGCCACGGCGGCGGCCATGGCCAGGGCGCCCAGGACGCCGTCATAGGCGTTCGTCACCTGGGCGTCCTGCGTGGGGTCCCGCCCCAGCACGCCGAACGCCACGGCCCTGACGGCGGCGGCGTCGTCGAAGTGGTGCGGGTTGTCGTGCCCGGACGCGGGCGGCTCGACGCCCTTGGCGAGGTTGTCGAGCGCGGTGGCCACCGAGATCCGTGCCCTGACGCCCTCCCGGGGCAGCTCCCTGAACGCCTCGGCTCTCGGCCGGTCGATGGTGAGCACCGTCCAGGCCAGCCATTCGGCGTCGTCGGACGGGCCTACGGCCAGCGGGGCCGTGGGCTGGTTGAGCGCGAACGGGACCGGCAGCGTGGTGACCTCGTGCTCCTCCGCGAAGGTGTCCAGCTCTCTGTGCAGGCGTCTGCTCCAGGGGGCGTGCAGGGCCGCCCGGTGCCTGGCCGCCGGCCATCCGGCGGCGTCACCGACGGCGAGCCCGGCGAAGGCCCCCCTGATTCTGTCCCCCGACATCGTGATCTACAGTCCTCCCGCCAGTTCGTCGGCGACGTCCAGTACGTGTCTTCCGGCCACGACGGGCAGGCATTTGCCCGTCACGGGTCCGATCCTGGCCGCCCACCGCTCGGGCACGCCGCCCTCGCCGCGCATGGCTCCGGCGATCGCGCCGGCTATGGCGCCGATCGTGTCGGCGTCCCGGCCCAGGCTCACCCCGAACGTCACGGACGCCTCGACGTCGCCGTCTCCGGCCAGCACGGCCGCCAGCGCCAGCGCCACGGCCTCGGGGGCGATGTCGGTCCAGGGGTAGTGCCTGACGACCACGGCCTCGTGCAACGCCTCAACGAGCGCGATCTCGTCGGCCGGGTCCATGATCGGGCTCGTGGCCGGCAGGGTCGCGCAGGCCCGGACGACGTTGCGGGCGGTCCACGAGTCGGCGGGGATCACCGACAGCGCCGCCCGTACGACGTCCTGTGGCGAGGCCCCGCCCATCGCGGCGGCCACGGCACCGGCGACCGCGCGGCCGCCCAGGATGCCCTCGCCGGACCCGCTGACCAGCCCGTCCTGCTCCACCAGCCGGGCCGCCTCCGCGGGATCGCCAGGGCAGAACACCCCGTACGGCGCCGCCCGCATCGCGAGCCCGTCCGACCAGCCGTGCGAGTGCGCCAGCCCGGTCAGCGGCGGCTCCAGCCCGCGGCGAAGCGCTTCGACGGTGCCCAGCTCGGAGAACCCGGCTCCGCGCATGGGCCCGGTGACCCGTGGGATGATCTCCTGCCGGTACGCCCGCGCCACGTCGGCGGAGGTCAGCGCGTGCCCGTGCCGCACCAGGAGGGAGGCGGCGAAGATGGCGTACTCCGTGTCGTCGGTGCCGCCGCCCTCGATCTCCGTGAGCCGGCCCCACCGCCGCCGGATCTCCGACGGCGGCAGGTTCTCGGCCGGGGCCCCGAGGGCGTCGCCGGCCGCGAGGCCGAGGAGACACCCACGGGCTTTATCCCGATAAGTCACCGCTGGTACCGCTCCAACACCTTGTTGCCGTCCTCGACCAGCTTCGAGGCCGCCTGGTCGATGGTGATCTTATTGGCGAAGTACTCCTGCAGGGTCGGCGTGGCGACCTTGCTCTTCCACTCGTCGAACCCGTTCACCTTGAGGAACGGCGCCACGACGAGGTTCTTGGCGGAGGCGGTGGCCACGTCCCAGCCGTTCTCCTTGGTGGTCATCGCCGGGTCGGCGGCGGCCGTCTGCGAGGTCGGCAGGAGCCAGTCGCCCTTGGCGAGCTTGGCCTGGTTCGCGCCGTTCAGGAAGAAGGCGATGAACTTCATGGCCTCGTCCGGGTGCTTGCTGTCCTGCGCGATCGACAGCGTCTGCGAGACCGCGCCCTGCTGGGCGCTCGTGCCCTTCGGCGCGGGGAGCGTGACCCACTCGAAGCCCTCCGGCGCCTGCTCGGCGACCTGCTGGCGCAGGTAGACGCCGGCGGGCAGCAGCGCGAACTTGCCCTTGTAGAAGGCCGGCAGCGGGTCCGCGGTGCCCTGGCCGAGCGCGGCCGGGTCGGCGGACTTGTCCTTGTAGAGCTGGTCGTGGATGCGCTGGAGCACCTCGCGCTCCTCGGGGCCGACCTTGACCGTGGTCTTGCCGTCGGCCGTCTGGAAGAACGTGCCGCCGAAGTTGAGCGCCAGGTTGAGCGTCTTGTTGACCGGCGACTTCATCGGCCAGGCCACGCCGAAGTTGCCGTCCTTGGTCATCTTCTTCGCCGCGGCCGAGAACTCGTCCCACGTCCAGGGGTTGTCGGGCGTCGGGACGCGCGCGCCGGAGGCGTCGAGCAGCTTCTTGTTGGCGATGATGACCTGCGACTCCTGCAGGAACGGCACGCCGTACACGCCCTGCTGGCCCTTGCCGTCGTCGAAGGTGACGGTGTCCCAGGCGGGCTGCGGGATGTCGCTCTTGAGCTCGGCGGGCAGCTTGTCCTTCAGGTCGAGCAGGTAGCCGTCGGAGGCGAAGCCGGCCAGGGCGGGCGAGTCGTTGTGGATGACGTCCGGCGCCGTGCCGCCGGCGAACTGGGTGACGAGCTGGTCGTTGACGTTGTCCCAGCTGCCCTGGACGTAGGTGACCTGGATGTTGGGGTTGGCCTTGTTCCACTCGTCCACGAGCTGCTTGTTCGCGGCGACGGATTCCTTCTGCCACGCCAGGCTGAGAAAATTGATCTTGACCGGCTCGTTGGGGGCGGACGACGACTGACCGCCGCCGCCTCCACTGCCGCACGCGGCGGCGAGCGCGAGGACCGCCGCAGCCGCCAGAGCGGACTTGATTCGCATGTGAGCCTCCTAGCCCTTCACGGCGCCGGCCATCAGGCCGGACTTCAGTCGCCGCTGAATGATTGCGAAGAAGATCAGGCTCGGGATCGTCGCCATGAGCGACGCCGCGGCCAGCGGGCCGAGCCTGGCCACTCCCTCAGGACCGGTGAACCGCACCAGAGTGAGCGGGAGCGTCATGACATCGGGGTTCTGCAGGATCACGAGCGCGAACATGAACTCGTTCCACGACGAGATGAACGAGAACAGCAGCGTGGCCACCACGCCGGGCGCCAGCAGCGGCGCGACCACGCTCACGATCGAGCGCAGCCGGGTCGCGCCGTCCACGGCCGCGGCCTCCTCCAGCTCGCGCGGCACCGCGCGCACGTACCCCTGCAGCATCCACAGCGCGAACGGCAGCGTGAACGTCACGTGCACGACCACCAGGCCCGGCAGCGTGTTCACCAGGTCCAGATCGCGCAGGATCATGAAGAGCGGGATGATGATCAGGATGAACGGGAACACCTGGCTGACCAGCACCCACCCGATGGCGATCCGGTTGAGCAGGCTGCGGTAGCGGGCCATCGCGTAGGAGGCGGGCAGCGAGATCAGCACCGTGATCACGCTGCTGAACAGCGCCACGACCAGGCTGCGCAGCCCCGCGCCCACCAGGTCCTGCTCGCCGAACGCGTCGGCGAAGTTGGCCAGCGTCGGGTCGCGCGGGATCCACGTGGGGTCGGCCAGGGCCATCTCCCGCGGCGTCTTCAGCGCCGTCGACAGCAGCCAGGCCAGCGGGAACGCCAGGAAGACGATGTACGCGACCAGCGCCACGTACTGCGACAGGCGCCTCATCACTTGGCCTCCCTCATCTGGCGTCCCAGGTAGAGCGCGAGCACGGCCAGCACGACGATCGCCATCGCCAGGCCCAGCATCGAGGCGTAACCGGCCATCCGGTACCTGAACGCCTCCTCGTACGCGAACAGCATCGGCAGCCGCGTCTGCCCGCCCGGCCCGCCCTGCGTGAGCACGTAGACCAGGCCGAACTGGTTGATGTTCCACACGAAGTCGAGCGAGGTGATCGCCACGATCACCGGCCTGAGCTGCGGCAGCGTGATGTTCCAGAACCGCCGCCAGCGGGTGGCGCCGTCCACCTCGCCCGCCTCGTAGAGCTCCTTGGGGATGCCCTGCAGGCCCGCCAGCAGGACCACCGTGGTCTGCGGCATGCCGGTCCAGATGCCGACCACGATGATCGCCGGCAGCGCGAGCGAGAAGTCGGCCAGCCA
Source organism: Nonomuraea jabiensis (assembly GCF_014204795.1). Taxonomy (GTDB): domain Bacteria; phylum Actinomycetota; class Actinomycetes; order Streptosporangiales; family Streptosporangiaceae; genus Nonomuraea; species Nonomuraea jabiensis. The sequence continues at coordinate 11,840,069 of NZ_JACHMB010000001.1, forward strand.
GTTGATGTCCGTGCCCAGCAGGTCGTTCAGGATGCCCGCGTCGGGGTGGTAGACGAGCTTCCACATCAGGCCGATGACCACCGGCGGCATCGCCCACGGCACCACCGCCAGCACCCGGGCCACGCCCCGGAACCGCAGGTTCTCGTTGAGCAGCAGCGCCAGGCCGAGCGCGGCCAGGAACTGCAGCACGGTCACGGAGACGCCCCAGATCGCGCCGATCTTGAACGAGGACCAGAACTCGTCGTCGGTCAGCAGCCGGCCGAAGTTCTCCAGGCCGACGAAGCTCGTCTCGTGGTTGCGGGTGTTGCGGGCGTCGGTGAACGCCAGGCCGATGCCGTACAGCAGCGGGCCCACGCTGAACAGCGCCACCGGCACCAGGGCGGGCAGCATGAGCAGCCACATCTCGCGCGTCTGGCGCGAGACCCTGCGGCGCTTGGCCCGCCGCGGCCCGCGCGGCGGCGCCGGTCTCGTCACGGTCGCCGTCATGCCTTCCCTCCTTCGTCCGTACGCTGCCCGTAGCCGGCACCCGGCCCACCGGGCCCGACCGGCTCCCCGGCGGTGGAGGCGCGGATCACGAGCTCGGGCGGCACGGTGACCCGCCTCGGCTCGCGATCGCCTCCCTGCAGCCGTTCCAGCAGCAGCTCGGCGGCGGCCTTGCCGCGCTCGGCCGACCCCAGCGAGACGCTGGTCAGCGACGGCCAGGAGGCGGCCGCCAGATCGGTGTCGTCCATGCCGACCACCGCCACGTCCTGCGGCACCCGCCGCCCCGCCGCGCGCAGCACGTCGAGCGCGCCGAGCGCGATCAGGTCGTTCGCGCACATCAGCGCGTCCACGTCGGGAACCCTGGCGAGCAGCTCCGCCACCGCACGGCCCCCTTCCGCGCGGTAGAAGTCGCCGATCTGCACGAGGTTCTCGTCGTAGGGCAGGCCGAGGTCCTGGAGCGCCTCCCGGTACGCGGCCCCGCGGGCGGCGCCGGGGACGGTGTCCAGCGGGCCGTTGACCATGGCGATCCGGCGGCGGCCGAGCGCGTACAGGTGATCGATCGCCAGCCTGACGCCGGTCCGCGAGTCGGCCCGTACGTTGTCCACGCGGGTGCCGTCGGGCACCTGGCCGATGATCACGACGGGGGTGCGGGCGGCGGCCAGCATCTGCAGGTGCGCCTCGGTGACCCGCAGCGGGCTCATGATCAGCCCGTCCACGTACCGCTCACCCAGGCTGTGCAGCACGTCGATCTCGTCGGCCACGACGGCGTCGGTGGAGTGCAGCACGAGCCGGTATCCGGCGGCCTTCAGCACGGGCTGGATCTGGCGGAGCATGGCCAGGTAGGCGGGGTTGCCGACGTCGGCCATGGCGAAGGCGACCTGGTGGGTGCGGCGCGACTTGAGCGACCTGGCCACGGCGTTGCGCACGTAGCCGAGCTCGTCGGCGGCGGCCATCACCTTGCGCACGGTCTCCTGCCTGGTCGGCAGGCCGTTCAGCACCCGCGAGACGGAGGCGATCGAGACACCGGCACGCTCGGCGATCGTGTTGATCGTGGGTCCGTCGGCCAAGGCTGTCCTTCCATGTCCTGTAAACGTTTACGATCTAGGTGCTGTAAACGTTTACGGTGTGTGGGACATGAAATATGCGCGTAACTTGCAGGTCAAGTCACGATCGCATAACGCCAGCTCAGAGCCACTTTCAGCAGTCTCCCACGCTCCCACCCCGCCGCGGTCCGTGCGCGGCGGGGGTGGGGGTTCAGTCGCGGGCCGGGGTGAGGTCAGGGTCGGGGGTCGAGGTGGGCAGGCGGGTCAGGGTGCGGATGGCGGGGGTGCCGCTGAGGGCGACGACGGCGGCCATGACCGCGGGGATGATCAGGGCGACCGGCAGCGACGAGGCCTCGGCCACGTAGCCCAGGACGGCGGGCCCGAGGAGGAGGCCGCTGTAGCCGAAGGCGGTCACCATGGCGAGGGCGCGGCCGACACGGCCCCCGGCGGCCCCGACCGCGCTGAAGAGGACCGGGACCACCGTGGCCAGCCCGACGCCCGCCAGCGCCCAGCCGGTCCAGGCGCAGACGATCTGGAGCGCGCCTCCCACCGCGGGCGAGACCAGGACCAGGAGGTAGCCGGCCGTGGCGAACCCGCCCGCGAGCTGGATGGTGCGCACCGAGCCGAGCCGGGCCCGGATGGGGTCGCCGAGCAGGCGGACGGTGGTCATGGCCACCGAGAAGATCGTGTACGCGAGCGGCGCCATGGCCGGATCCGTCTCCAGCACCCACCGGGCGTGCAGGGCGGCCCAGTCGATGGCGGCGCCCTCGCTCAGGTGCCCGGCGAAGGCGGCCAGGCCGAGCAGGGCGATAAGGCCCCAGCCCAGCGACGAGCCGGAGGAGGCGCCGGTCTCCGACGCGGTGGTGTGGGCGGGCGGGTCGGGGAGCAGGAGGCGGGCCGCCGGCACGTACAGGAGGGGTACGACCAGCGCCGCCACGATGAGCAGCCACTGCGCGTCCACGCCGGTCTGCAGCGCGAGCGAGGTGAGCCCGCCGCCGGCCGCCCCGCCCAGGCTCCACGTGCCGTGGAAGGCCGAGATGATAGGGCGGCCGTAGCGGCGTTCGACCTCGACGGAGTGGGCGTTCATGGCGACCTCGGTCACCCCGAGCCCGATCCCGAACAGCACCGCGAGCACCACCAGGGCCCAGTACGAGGACGCGAGGGCGGGGCCGAGCAGGACCAGCCCCGAAAAGGGCCCGGCGAACCAGCACACCCGGCGGCTGGACCACCGGTCCACCAGCGGCCCCGCCACCAGCATCGACACCAGGGCGCCACCCGAGATCAGCAGCAGGACGCTGCCCAGCCTGGCGGGGCCGAGATCGAGCCGGTCGTTCAGGGACGGGAGCCCGGCGGCCCACAGGCCCATCACGAACCCGGCGAGGAAGAAGAATCCGAACACTCCGGCACGAGCACGTCTGGCGTCAACGAGCATTTTGTTCACGGCTAGAGCATAAACTGTGGTCCGTGATCGGTGCTACGACGAGTGGCGAGCTTCGCGCGCACAACCGGGTCCGGCTGCTGCGCGCCGTACACGACTGCGGGGCCACCCGCACCAGGTCGCAGCTGACCCGCGACCTGCGCCTGGCGCGAGGGACGGCGTCGGTGCTGGTGGCCGGGCTCGCCGAGGACGAACTGCTGCACGAGGAGCCCGCCCGGGAGCACGCCCGGGGACGCCCGACGCAGGTGCCGGGGCCGCATCCGCGCGGCCCGCTCGCCCTGGCCGTCGACGTACGGGAGGACGCCTGGGAGCTGGCGGCCTGCGAGCTCGGCGGCCGGACCGAGACGCTTGACCTGCGCCCGCACGACGGCACTCCCGAGGGTGTCCTGAGGCCCCTGGGCGAGGCCGTCGCCGCTCACCGGCGCCGCCTCGGGCACCGGGTGGTGGGCCTCGGGGTCGCCTTCGCGGGTCCGGTCCGGCACGGCGGCCTGGTGGACATCGCCCACCTGGGCTGGCGGTCGGTCGACGTCCCCCGCCTGCTCGGCCCGGACGTCCCGGCCCTCGTCGTGGGCAACGACACCGCGTTCGCGGCGCTGGCCGAGGCGCGCAGGGGGCGGCTGCAGGGCGTCCGGGTGGGCGTGCACCTGCACGTGGACTTCGACCTCGGCGGCGTGCTCGTCGTGGACGGCCGGCCGCTGGGCGGGGCGAGCGGCACGGGGGCCGAGTTCGGCCACATGCCGCTGACCGGCGGCGACCGCCCCTGCCCGTGCGGCGCGATCGGCTGCTGGAGCATGGACGTCGGCGCGAACGCCCTGCTCCGCCACGTCGGCCTCGCCTACGGCGGCGGTAGGGGGCGCGCGCAGGCCGAGCGGGTGCTGGCCGCCAGCGAGGAGGCGGTCGCGGCCAACGCCAGAGCCCTCGGACGCGGCATCGCGGCACTCGTCAACGCCCACGACCCCGAGGTCGTGACCCTCTCGGGGCACGGCGTGGAGCTGCGCGAGCGCGCCGGGAAGGCGCTCCTCGCGGCCTGCGAGCCCCGCCTCATGGCCATCCGCCGCGACCACCCGCCCAGGATCGAGGGCTCGGCGCTGGGCTGGCGCGGGGCGCTGGTGGGGGGGATGGAGTCGGTCTTCGACGCCTTCCTGACGCCGGAGTGTGTTGAAATGTGGCGGGAAAACCGGCCTGACCAGGGTCGCGACACGCCCGAGCGGCAGAATGTGATGAATTCCACGCTGAAGGGGTGAAGCCGCTCCGGCCCGCTCCCCCTTCCCGAGCCATGCTAGCGATCTTGCCGTGCCCGGCCAAGGGCGGTACGCATGGGAGGAAGACCAATCATGACCCGAGCGATCCGAGGGAAGCACGCGTGAATCTCGAGCTCGCGCTCCGCATGACCGAGGCCGCCGTCAGGCGGGCGATCCGCGAGGGCGCGGTGATCTCCGTGGCGGTCGTCGACGAGGGCGGACATCTGGTGTCTTTCCAGCGTATGGAGGGTGCGGAGATCGCGGGGCCGGGTCTGGCGCAGGGCAAGGCGTACACCTCGGTGGCCCTGCGCAGACCCACCGCGGAGCTGGCCGTGCGGACGGCTCCGGGAGGTGACCTGTACGGCCTGCCCAGGGAGGATTACGTCTGCGTCGGAGGCGGCATCCCGCTCTGGGCGGACTACGGTGGGGGAGCACGCGTGGTCGGCGGCATAGGCGTCAGCGGAGGCGCGATCACGCAGGACGTGGTGTGCGCGGAAGCGGCCGCGGAGGTCTGGCGGACACGTTGAGCGGCGCTTTTCGCAACACGAACCGCTGGTATCCGCCATGATTAGCCACTGCACCACGGGTAACAGAATCCCGAACGTAAACTCCCCGAGGAGAGAACTGAGATGGCACTTCCCACTCTCACCCCCGAGCAGCGTCAGGCGGCTCTGGCCAAGGCCGCCGAGGCGCGTGCGGCCCGCACCGCCCTGCTCGCCAAGGTCAAGGCCGGCGAGCTGACGTTCGCCCAGCTGCTCGAGCGCGACGACGACATCGCGAAGAAGATCAAGGTGTCGCAGGCCCTGCGCGCCGTCAAGGGCGTCGGCCCGGCCAAGGCCACCGCGCTGATGGAGGAGGCGGGCGTCGACGAGAAGCGTCGCCTCGGCGGCCTGGGCGCCCAGCAGCGCAAGAAGCTGGTCGACGCGCTCGGCTGATCCCCCGAGCGGCCAGGTCCGCGCGCGACGCCGCGCGGACCGGCCATCACCCCTCGACCACCCCTCACCCCCCTCGCGGGGAGGATCAGGAACGCAGGTAGGTCAGGACGGCGAGCACCCGGCGATGCTGGTCGCTGTCCTCCGCGTAGAGGCCGAGCTTGTTGAAGATGCTCCTGATGTGCTTCTCCACGGCCCCGTCACTGATCACGAGCTGCCGTCCGATGGCCGGATTGGACTTCCCCTCGGCCATCAGCCCGAGCACCTCACGTTCCCGCGGCGTCAGCTGCGCCAGCGGGTCGTCCTTACGTCTGCGCACCATCAACTGGGACACCACCTGCGGATCGAACACCGTCCCGCCCGCGGCTACCCGCCGCAGGCCCTCCAGGAACTCGTCCACGTCGACGACCCGGTCCTTGAGCAGGTAACCCACCGCGCCCCTGGCGTCGGCGAGCAGGTCGTCGGCGTAGGAGACCTCGACGTACTGCGAGAGGATCAGCACGGGCGCCCCGGGCACCCTGCGCCGCGCCTCCACGGCCGCCCTGAGCCCTTCGTCGGTGAACGACGGCGGCATGCGCACGTCGACCACCGACACGTCCGGCCTGTGCTCGGCGACCGCCCGCACGAGGGCGTCGCCGTCACCGACGGTCGCGACCACCTCGCAGCCGAACTCCTCCAGCAACCTGACCAGGCCCTCCCTGATCAGAACCGCGTCATCGGCCACGACTACCCGCACGGCACCTCCGCCACGATCACTGTCGGCCCGCCGTCCGGCGACTGCACGCTCAGCTCCCCGTCGACGGCGCGGAGCCGGTCGGCCAGCCCGGCGAGACCGTGTCCCTTGGCGACGTGTGCGCCGCCGACCCCATCATCCCCGATCGTGAGCATGAGGATGTCGCCGATGCGGACCAGCTGGATCGCGCAGCTGGTGGCGCGGCTGTGTTTGGCCACGTTGGTGAGGGTCTCGGCGCAGACGAAGTAGAGGGCGTTCTCCACCGCGGCCTGGTAGCGCTCGGCGGTCTGCACGTCGAGGTCGACGGGGACCGTGCAGCGCCCGGCCAGGGCGGCCAGCGCGGGCGCGAGCCCGCGGTCGGACAGGATCGGCGGCGCGATGCCGCGCGAGAGCGCGCGCAGCTCGTCGAGCGTCTCGCGGGTGGCGGAGATGGCGGACTTGATCGTGGCCTGCGCGGCTTCGGGGTCCTTGGCCAGCTGCCGCTGTGCCCTGGACAACTCCATGGCCAGCGAGACCAGCCGCTGCTGCGGCCCGTCGTGGATGTCGCGCTCCAGCTTGCGCAGCGCGTTGGCCTCGGCGGAGACGGCGGCGGCGCGGCCCTGGGCCAGGTCGTCGATGCGCTCCTGCAGCTCGGCCACGCCGGTCAGCAGGGCCCGGCCGAGCCCGGCGCGCACCAGCGCGGAGCCGCGCACGACGAACGGCATGATCAGCGCGAAGACCAGGCCGAGGGAGACGTAGAAGATCGAGTTGACGCCGTAGCCGTCGCCCAGGCCGAGCAGCTCGGGCAGCTCCACGTTGCCGGGGATGCGCGAGGTGATGATGCCGTACACCGGATAGGTCAGGCCCACCAGCGGGAGCGCCCAGAACACCACGGTGAGCACGAACGACAGGATGGCGAACGGCAGGTTGATGATGCCGTGCAGCAGGTCGAGCCAGGACTGCCCGCTGGTCAGCGGGTTGACGATGCGGCGGAAGCGGCCCGCCCCGGGCGGCGCGGGCTTGTAGCGGGGCCGTACGGGCGGGCGGTCCAGCACGTCGGCCAGCCAGCCCCGCTCCGCGTCGGCGAAGCCCCGGGCGGCCATCAGCGTTCCGGCCAGCAGCGGCACGCCCAGCCACACGATCGCCGTGCCCAGGCCGGCCGCGAAGCCGGCGAGCATGATCACGAAGCCGATGACGGCCGTGGGGAAGCCGACGAGCGTGTAGCGGGTGTCGAGAAGGACACGCCTCATCCGGGAGCGCATGGAATCACCGTATGGCGTGGCGGCTCCGGGCACGAGCGGGTGTACGGGTGTCCGGGGGTAGGGCCAGCCCTACCCGGGAGGGTCACGTGATCTGGACCGCAAGACGGTGGCGAGCGGCAATGTGCGCGAACGCCCCCGACGGGAGCCTTGATCCCATCTCCTCCGTGCGAATCGAGGCAACCCATGACCGTCCTGCTGGACCGCCCCACCGCCGCGCCCGCGGCGCCATCCCGCGCGGGCACCCGCACGGCGGCGCGGGACCCGTTCATCGACCTGCTGCGCGTCTTCGGCATGGCGCTCATCGTGTTCCAGCACTGGACGATCCCGGTGCTGACCTATGACGGCGGCCGGCTGACCACGGGGAACGCGCTGTCGACGCCCGGCGTGTGGGTGGTGACGTGGATCAGCCAGGTCATGCCGCTGGTGTTCTTCGCGGGCGGCGCGGCGAACGCGATCAGCTACGCCCGGGCGGACAAGGGCGCGCAGCGGTGGCTGGCCACGCGGCTGCGCCGGCTGGCCTGGCCGCTGCTGCCGCTGGCGGCGGTGTGGATCCCGCTCCCCCACGTGCTGCTCATGCTGGGGGTGCCGCAGCAGCCGCTGGAGACGGGCGCGCGGCTGACCGGCCAGCTCCTGTGGTTCCTGGCCGTCTACCTGATCGCCGTCACGGTCACCCCGTACGTGCTGCGCCTGCACGAGCGGTACGGCCTGCGCGTCCCCGCGGCGCTGGCGGCCGGGGCGGTGCTGACGGACGTGGTGCGCTTCTCGACCGGGTTCGAGGCGCTGGGCTACCTGAACGTCGTGTTCGTCTGGCTGGCGGTGCACCAGGTCGGCTTCTTCTACGCCGAGGGCCGGCTGCGGCGCCCGTGGGCGCTGGCGATCGGCGGGTACGGGGCCGCGGCCCTGCTGGTGGCCTTCGGCCCCTACCCGGGCAGCATGATCGGCCTGCCGGGCGCCGAGGTGTCGAACATGGCCCCGCCCACCCTCGCCATGCTGGCCGTCGGGATCGGCCAGATCGGCCTGGTCACCCTGCTGCGGCCGTGGCTGCTCCGGCTGCGCACCGGCCGCCTGCTGGCCTGGGCCGGCCCCCGGATCATGACCGTGTACCTCTGGCACATGCCGGCCCTGTTCGCGGTGACCGGCGTGGTGGTGGTCCTGCTGGGGATCGACACGCCGCGGCCCGGGAGCGCGTTCTGGCTGGCCGGGTGGCCGCTCTGGTTCGGGCTGCTGTGCCTGGTCATGTGGCCGCTGCTGAAGGGGTTCCACCGGTTCGAGACGCCGCCCGCGCTGCCGTACGGGAAGGGCGGATGGGCCGGCACGCTCGCCTCGGTCGCGCTGATCGGCGGCGGGGTGCTGGCCCTGACGGTGGGCGGGTTCGCCCCCGGCGGCGGGCCGTTCCTGGCGGTGCTCGCCCTGCTCGGCGGGCTGCTGCTGACGGCGCCGCGGGCACGGGCGTGAGGGCACGGGTGAGGGTCGCGAAACACCGCCGTCACACGCCGTTGCGCAGAATGTGAGCCATGACGAGTATCCGCGCCCTTGCCGAAGCCGACCTGCCCGCCGTCGCCGACATCTACGCCCATTACGTGACCGGCGGCGTGGCCACCTTCGACGAGACGCCGCTCGGCGTCGACCAGTGGCGGGCCAAGGCGGACGGCATCGCGGGCGCGGGGCTGCCGTTCCTGGTGGCCGAGGTGGACGGCGCGGTCGCCGGGTACGCCTACGTCTCCCAGTACCGCCCCAAGCCGGCCTACCGGCACACGGTCGAGGACACGATCTACCTGGCGCCCGGCCACACCGGACGGGGGCTCGGGAAGCTGCTCCTCGCCGAGCTGATCAAGGCGACCGGCCAGACCGCCGCCCGCCAGATGATCGCAGTGATCGCCGACTCGGGCGACCCGGCGTCGGCCCGGCTGCACAAGGCGTTCGGGTTCGAGGAGGTGGGACGGCTGCGGGCGGTCGGATTCAAGCACGGACGCTGGATCGACACCGTGCTGCTTCAGCTCGAATTGCGATAAGAGGCCCCGGCCGGTTCGACCACCCGGCAAACTTCGGCAGGATAGAGAGCGTGAGCCTACTCGTTGACCGCCTGCCCGAAGACATCGACGCCACCCCGGACGCGATCTTCGACGCGTTCGTCCAGTGGAACTCCGAGCGGGGGCTCACTCTCTATCCCGCTCAGGAGGAGGCGCTCATCGAGGTCGTCTCCGGCAGCAACCTGATCCTGGCCACCCCGACCGGCTCGGGCAAGTCGCTGGTGGCCGCGGGTGCCCACTTCACGGCGCTGACGCGCGACCAGCGCACCTTCTACACCGCGCCGATCAAGGCGCTGGTGTCGGAGAAGTTCTTCGACCTGTGCGCGATCTTCGGCACCGAGAACGTCGGCATGATGACCGGCGACGCCAGCGTCAACCCGGGCGCGCCGATCATCTGCTGCACGGCCGAGATCCTGGCCAACGTGGCCCTGCGCGACGGCGCCGGGGCCGACATCGGCCAGGTCGTCATGGACGAGTTCCACTTCTACGCCGAGCCCGACCGCGGGTGGGCGTGGCAGGTGCCGATCCTGGAGCTGCCCAACGTGCAGTTCATCCTCATGTCGGCCACGCTCGGCGACGTGTCGATGTTCGAGCGCGACCTGACCAGGCGCACCGGCCGGCCGACGTCCGTGGTCAAGCACGCCGAGCGCCCGGTGCCGCTGGTCTACTCCTACCGGATGACGCCCCTGCACGAGACGCTGGAGGAGATGCTCAAGACCGGGCAGGCGCCGGTCTACGTGGTGCACTTCACGCAGGCGGCGGCGATGGAGCGGGCGCAGGCCCTGATGTCCATCAACATGGCGACGAAGGCCGAGAAGGAGGCCATCGCCGCGATGATCGGGGGCTTCCGGTTCACCACGCGCTTCGGGCGGGCGCTGTCCCGGCTGGTGCGTCACGGCATCGGCGTGCACCACGCGGGGATGCTGCCGAAATACCGGCGCCTGGTGGAGCGGCTGGCCCAGGCGGGGCTGCTGAAGGTCATCTGCGGCACCGACACCCTCGGCGTCGGCGTCAACGTGCCGATCAGGACGGTGCTGTTCACGGCGCTGTCCAAGTACGACGGCAACAAGGTGCGGCGGCTGCGCGCCCGCGAGTTCCACCAGATCGCGGGCCGGGCGGGCCGGGCCGGGTTCGACACCATCGGCTACGTCGCCTGCCAGGCCCCCGAGCACGACATCGAGAACGCCAAGGCGCTCGCCAAGATCGGCGACGACCCCAAGCGGCGGCGCGGCTACGCGCGCAAGAAGCCGCCGGAGGGGTTCGTGGGCTGGAGCGAGGAGACGTTCCAGAAGCTCCAGGAGGCCGAGCCGGAGCCGCTCAACTCCCGATTCAAGGTCAGCAACGCGATGCTGCTGGCGGTCATCAACCGGCCGGGCGACTGCTTCCAGGCGATGAAGCACCTGCTGACCGACAACCACGAGGACCGCAAGTGGCAGCGGCGGCACATCAGCCAGGCCATCGCGATCTACCGGTCGCTGCTGGCCGGGGGCATCGTGGAGCAGTTCGCCGAACCCGACGAGCAGGGCCGGCGGGCCAGGCTGACGATCGACCTGCAGGAGGACTTCGCGCTCAACCAGGCGCTGTCCACGTTCGCGCTGGCCGCGTTCGACCTGCTCGACCGCGAGTCTCCGTCGTACGCGCTGGACATCGTCTCGATCGTGGAGTCGATCCTCGACGACCCGCGGCAGATCCTGTCGGCGCAGCTGAAGAAGGCGCGCGGCGAGGCGGTCGCGCAGATGAAGGCCGACGGCATCGAGTACGAAGAGCGCATGGAGCAGCTGGCCGAGGTCATGTACCCGATGCCGCTGGAGGACCTGCTGCTCGGGGCCTACGAGACCTACCGGCGCGGGCATCCGTGGGTGGGCGACTACACGGTCAGCCCCAAGTCCGTCATCCGCGACATGTTCGAGCGGGCGATGACGTTCGGCGAGTACATCCAGTTCTACGAGCTGGCCAGGTCCGAGGGCACGGTGCTGCGCTACCTGGCCGACGCCTACCGGACGCTGTCGCGTACGGTGCCCGAGCACCTCAAGACCGATGATCTGGTCGATCTGATCGAGTGGCTCGGCGAGCTGGTCCGCCAGGTCGACTCCTCGCTGATCGACGAGTGGGAGAAGCTCACCAACCCGGCCGAGGCGCTGGAGCAGAAGGACCAGCTGGAGGCCAAGGTGCGCCCGGTCACGGCCAACCCGCGGGCCTTCCGCGTGCTGGTGCGCAACGCGATGTTCCGGCTGGTCGAGCTGTGCGCCATCGAGAAGGAGGAGGAGCTGGAGGAGCTGGCTCCCGACGTCGACTGGGGCGCGGCGCTGGACGCGTACTACGCAGACCACGAGGAGATCTTCACCGACGCCGACGCGCGCGGGCCCGCGCTGCTGCGGATCGAGGAGGAGAGCGGGCTCTGGAAGGTCCGGCAGACGATCAAGGATCCGGCCGGCGACGGTGACTGGGGCATCGACGCCCAGGTGGATCTGGCGGCCTCCGACGAGGAGGGCCGCGCGGTCCTGCACGTTACGGGCCTCACCAGGCTCTGAAGCTGCGCTGGGGCTGCCCCCGAAGCCCAATGCAGCCCCAGAAAATGACAAGCCGTGTGCCGGAACGGACTGGCAAGGGCGCCCCGGCACACGCCTGTCGATTAAGTGTCCTCGGTGGAACGTCGGGGTCGTGTCATGACAATGTCCCAAGATCGAGACATTTCCCGCAATCAGCAATCGGCTATGGTGCAGACCTTGGCGAGCATGCGCTTGGTGTCCCTGGTCTGCTGCTTGAAGTCGGCCTTGGCGGGCTTGCCCCACTCGCCGGCCACGGTGTAGACGATCAGGGCGTTCCCGCGGCGGGTCACGATGGCCCGCTCGCCGCCGACGGCGGCCTTCTTGCCCTGGTAGGCCTGGCCGGTGACCTTCAGCGCCTCGTCGCCGAGGTCGACCGCGACGGCGGAGTAGCGGTAGCCGGGCCTGGAGCAGGCGCGTACGGCGGCGCCCAGGTCGCGCAGGGCCTTGCCCGCGGCCTCGGCCGCGACGTAGAGGATCACCTGCTCGGACTTGGAGTAGTCGGGCACCGCGGTGTAGGTGAGCGTCCTGGCCTGGGCGCGGCCCGACTGGGCGAGGCTGCCGTTCTGGCACGGGTTGACGACCAGGGCGGCGGACCTCTTGCCGCTGGCCGTCCAGCTCGTCTCGGGGTTGTCGTCCTTGGTGGCGGCGGCCTTCTCGTACAGCAGGAAGTTGTTCGGGATGGCGAGCGAGACCGCGACTAACAGCGCTGGGATCATGCGACAAAATGGTAGGGGTGAACGACGAAGACCTCAGGCGCGTGCTCGGGCTGCTCTCCCAGGACGACACGTTACGGACCTTCGCCTCCCTGGTGCTGGGCGAGAGCGACGGCCTGTCCCCCAAGGCGCTGCGCAAGCTGGCCGGCGGCGGCCTGGCGGCGTGTGACGAGAGCGGCAAGTGGCGGGCCGTGCCCGAGCGGTTCAGGGAGCTGCTGCGGGCGCGGGCCGAGCCGGCGCAGGCGCTGAGCGCCGATGAGCGGGTGTTGCGCACGTTCCTGGTGGACGGGCGGCTGACGACCATGGGGATGCGCCGCGACAAGCGGCTCGTGGTGCTGCGCTACATCGCCACGCTGTTCGAGCCGGGCGTGCGCTACCCGGAGAAGGACGTCAACGTGACGCTGCGGGCCTTCCACGACGACTACGCGGCGCTGCGCCGCTACCTGGTGGACGAGGGGCTGCTGTCCAGGGAGGGCAACGTCTACTGGCGCAGCGGCGGACACGTGGAGGTCTAGCGGCGCAGGTTGCTGGTCCAGGCGTCCAGCTTGGCCTGCCAGCGCTCCGGGTCCTCGGGCCGCCCCGGCACGCCGGGCCGGGTCTGCCAGGGCAGCGGCCCCTCCTCGTGCCGGTACTCCACGCCGAGAGCCGCCAGCCGGGGCAGGTGCGCCGCCAGCCGCGTGCGGAAGTCGGCCAGGTCGCGCTCGGCAGAGCTCCACACCGTCTCGGAGAAGGCCGCGAGCCGGGGGAAGGCCATGTAGTCCGCGTGCCGGGTGGAGTCGATCAGCTCCGTCCACAGGCAGCACTGCGCGCCCAGCACGCGGGCGGCCGCCGGCTCGCCGCGCAGGTCGGCGGGCACGGGCTCGAAGGCGTAGACGTCCTCCAGCGCCAGCACCGTCCCGAACGGGACCGGCTCCTCCTCCCCCGGCGCCTGCCGGTAGTCCAGGTAGAGGCTCGTGTTCGAGCAGTTGATCACGTCGTGGCCCCTCCTGGCGGCGGTCACCGCGCCCAGCTCGCCGCGCCAGGACGCGACCACCGCGCCGGGCGCGAGACCGCCCTCCAGGATCTCGTCCCAGCCGACGAGCCTGCGGCCGCGCGCCGTCAGGTAGGCGTCGAACTGGTGGATGAACCAGCTCTGCAGCTCCTCCTCGTCCCGCAGCCCCAGCTCGGCGATGCGCCGCTGCGCCGCCGGGCTGGCCCGCCACTGGTCCTTGCGGCACTCGTCGCCGCCCAGCACGATGTACGGGCTGGGGAACAGCTCCAGCACCTCGTCCAGCACGTCCTGGAAGAACTTGATCGTGCTGTCCTCGACGTTGACCACGTTGTGGCCGACGCCCCAGGTCGTGCGCACCTCCAGGGGAGCGTCCAGGTTGCCCAGCTCCGGGTAGGCGGCGATGGCGGCCTGGGTGTGGCCGGGCAGGTCGATCTCGGGGACCACCGTCACGTGCCGCGCGGCCGCGTAGGCGACGATCTCCCGCAGGTCGTCCTGGGTGTAGTAGCCGCCGTGCGGGCGGCCGTCCATGGGGCCGTTCCAGCCGGTCTGGCTCTCCTTGCGCCAGGAGCCGGCCTCGGTCAGCCTCGGGTAGCGGCGGATCTCGACCCGCCAGCCCTGGTCGTCGGTGAGGTGCAGGTGCAGGACGTTCAGCTTGTGCAGGGCCAGCAGGTCGATGAAGCGGAGCACGTCCCGCTTGACCATGAAGTGCCGGGCGACGTCGAGGAGGGCCCCGCGCCAGCCGAACCTGGGCGCGTCCTCGACGTACGCGCCGGGCACCTCGAAGGGGCCGCCCCCGGCCTTCCTGAGAGCGGCGGGCGGCAGCAGCTGCCTGAACGTCTGCGCCCCGTAGAACGCCCCGGCGGGGCCGCCCGCGACGATCTCCACCGTGGCGCCGACGGTCAGCCGGTACGCCTCCGGCGGCAGGTCGCCGAGCGCCAGGGTGATCGTTCCCGAGCCCCCCGGCAGCAGCTCGCCACCGGTGACGGGGGCGAGTTCGCCGCGCAGCCAGGCGGCCACCCCGCCGAGCGCCGGATCGGCGGCGAGCGAGGTCTCGCGGTCGAGAACGAACGCCCCTGGCCTGGGCTCGTGCTTGACGGGCTTGGGAACGATCAACAACGGTATGTCCTTCCTAATAGGAAACCTGCACATCTCATGGCCGCCCCGCCGTCCTGCCCGGTTGCGGCCGTAGCGGCCGTTCGTGGCAGATTTCCTATTAGTTACAGGTGACGGTGGCTTCGGCGAAGTCGGCGTGGTCGGAGGTCGCGTTGTCGCCTCCGTTGGTCGCGACCAGCCGGACATATCTGGCGCCCTCGACGGACGCGGTGACCTTGCGGGCGGGCATCGAGCCGGTGAGCACGCCCGAGTGGGCGACCCGGCCGCCGTCGGCCCAGACCTCGAAGTCGGCCGAGCCCGCCGCGCCGACCTCGTCGTCGATCCCGGCCTGGAACTCGACGGTCGAGCAGCGCCCGGCGAGGTAGTACTCGATCTCGGCGGGCGCGTGGGCGCCGAGGCCCTTGGCGTAGGTGACGCCCTCGATGGTGATCGGCTTGCCGTCTCCGGCCGCCTTGTCACCGTTGCTGGTGTCCTTCTCGACCGGGCCGAAGTAGTTCTTGGCGCTGGTCCAGGCCACGTCGCTGAGGAAGGTCCGCCCCCGGCCCGGCGCCGTGGCGACCGTCACGACGGCCACGGCGCTCCGCGCGCCCTGGGTGAAGGTGAGCTCGTAGTTGCCCGGCGTCGCGCCGGCGGGCGGGGTGACCGCCCACTTCACGGTGAGCGTCTGGCCGCCGTCGAGCCGGCTCGCCCTGGTGGTCGTGCGCGCGGCGACCTGCCACCCGTCCGGTACGCGGGCCGCGACCTCGACGTCGCGCAGCCGCGCGGTGGCCCCGGTGTTCGTGACCCGGGTGACGATCTCGCCGGCCTTGCCCGGCTCCAGCACCGAGGGCCGGTCGTCGCCGAGGAAGGCGGGCGGGTCGGCCTCGAACGTCACCAGCGGCGGCGCCTGCTCGCGGCTCTCGCTCACCCGGTAGAGCAGGGCGCCGTGCGCGGGGACCTGGGCCGAGAGCGCGCCCGTGGAGGAGGCGACCGCGCCGCTCCACAGCTCCTCGACGCGGTAGCGCGAGCCGCCGAGCCGGGTCGCGATGGTGGCCGCCCGGTCGCTCTCGTTGAACAGCGCCACGGCCCGGTCGCCGTTGGCCAGCGGCTTGGACAGCACGTGGTACCAGCCGTCGGTCTTGACGAACGTGCCGTGGACGCCCAGCGAGTCCTGGTTCACGGCGACGACCTTGGGGTTGGCCACGACCGAGGGCGGCGCGGCGGCCGGGTCGGCCTGCAGGATCAGCGGCGCGGCGCCGACGGCCCAGAGGGTGAACTGGGTGCGGTACTCGGCCTCGGTCATCCCGCCGCGCCCGGCCTGGATCAGGTCGGGGTCTGCCCAGCTGCCCGGGCCCGCGTACTCGGCCCTGAGCTGGTTGGTCTCCCAGACGTCCACCATCGAGGCGTAGGTGTCGGGGATGGGGCGGTTGTAGACGTTCGTCCGCCAGGTGGTGGCGCCCGCGCCCTTGCCCCAGAGCCACGGCACGGTGCTGCCGTCCTCGTTGTTCATGGCGAACACGACGCCCGCGCCGAGGGCCTGGCGCATGCGCGGGTAGAGGACCTGGGCGATCTGCTGCACGTTCTGGCCGGGGAAGTCGGCGGCGGGGATGTTGCACCAGTCGTACTTGACGTAGTCGACGCCCCAGCCCTTGAGCTGCTCGGCGTCGGCGGCCTCGCTCCTGTACGAGCCGGGGCCGCCGCCGGAGCACGCCTTGGTGCCCGCCGACAGGCTGAGCCCCAGCTTCATGCCCTTGCCGTGGACGTAGTCGGCCAGGGCCGCGACGCCGCCGGGGAAGCGGGTGGCGTCCGGGGCGAGGGCGCCGCCCGCGCGGTGCGTGGCCAGCCAGCAGTCGTCGATGATGACGTACCGGTAGCCGAGCGGGACGAGGGGCACGAGGGCGTCGGCGGCCTTGCGGACCGACGACTCCGAGACCGAGCAGCCGAGGGAGCGGCTGCTCCAGCCCATCGGCGGGCCGGCCGCCGCGTCGGCGGCGCCGGCTAAGGGGACGAAGGGCATGGCGAGGAGGGCCGCCGCCGCGGCGGCCGTGAGGATGCGCATGGGAGTCCTGTCAGGCGGGGTTGAGTCTGGCGGCGCCCGGCTCGATGACGAAGGAGCCGGAGGTGTAGGCGGGGGCGTACGGCTCGGTGACGCGTGACAGCGACCGGAAGTCGACCTTCATCTCCTGCTGCGTGAGCTTGGTGCGCACGTAGCCCCGGCGGCCGTTGAAGAACTTCACGTGCGGGTTCTCGTCGAGCAGCACCTGCGTGTTGGGGTATTCGTCCAGGCCGTTGCCCGCGCTCGTCACCGAGGTGGTCACCAGCTCGACGGCCACGGACTTCGACTCCGGGTCCTGGTAGTCGCGCTTGACCTCGCCGGCCCAGTGGCTGTGCACGTCGCCGGTGAGCACGACGGCGTTGCGCTTGTAGGTGTCGATGGCGGCCGTCAGGCGGTTGCGGGAGGCGACGTAGCCGTCCCAGCCCTCGTTCGAGTAGCCCTTGCCCTCGCCGTTCGTCCAGTCCATCTCCATGAGGAAGACCTGCTGGCCGAGCAGGTCCCAGGTGGCGCGCGAGCCCTTCAGCTCGCCGTCCAGCCAGCTCTCCTGGTCGCGGCCCAGGATCGTGCGGTTCGGCTCCAGGCGGTCGAGGCAGTCGGGGCCGACGGTGCCGCTCTTGCCGGTGCACGCGTACAGGTCGCGGTACTGGCGGGTGTCGAGCAGGTGCAGGTTGGCCACCGCGCCCCAGCGGATGCTGCGGTAGAGCTTGAGCGCCGAGCCGTTGGGCTTCTGGGCGCGGCGCAGCGGCATGTTCTCGTAGTACGCCTGGAAGGCGGCGGCCCGGCGGGCGAGGAACGGCGGGTCGGGCTGCTCGGGCACGTCGCCGGCCCAGGCGTTCTCGATGTCGTGGTCGTCCCAGACCACGACCCAGGGGGCGATGGCGTGGGCCAGCTGCGACTCGGGGTCGGCCTTGTGCTGGGCGTGGCGTAACCGGTATCCGGCCAGGTCGAAGCACTCGCCGCCGGCCTGGTCGCGGACCGGGTACTTGTAGTCGCCGTACTCGTAGATGTAGTCGCCGAGGAAGGCGATCAGGTCGGGCTGGTCCTCGGCCATCCTGCGGTACGGCGTGAACCAGCCCACCTGGTAGTCGGCGCAGGAGGTGAACGACAGGTTCAGCGCCCGGCTGCGGGTGCCGGGGGCGGGAGCGGTGAGGGTGCGGCCGACGGGGCTGAGCTCGCCCTCGGCCTTGAAGCGGTAGAAGTACTCGGCGCCCGGTTGGAGGCCGTCGAGCTCGACGTGCACGCTGTGGGCCGCGTCGGTCCGGGCGACCTCGACGCCGCGCCGTACGACGTGCCGGAAGTTCTCGTCCTTGGCGAGCTGCCACTGGACCGGCACGGGGCGGTCCGGCATGCCGCCGAGGCCGTCGAGGGCGACCGGGTTCATGGCGAGCCGTGTCCACAGGACCACGCCGCCGGGCGTGGGCTCGCCGGAGGCGACGCCGAGCTGGAAGGGGTCGGAGAGAGGGGCGCGCCGGACGGCCGCGCGCACGGGTTCGGCACCCAGTGCGGCGGAAATGCCCAGGCTCGCGCCCCCGGCGAACAGAGAACGCCGGGTGATCATGGGGATCCTTACTTGACGGTGGCGTTGCCTTCGGCCACGGCCTGGTCGGCGGCGGCCTTGGGGGTGAGCTTGCCGAGGTACATCTCGTTGAAGATCTGGTTGAGCTTGGTCTCGAAGCCGGTGAAGCCGGTGGTGATCGGCAGCGGGAAGGTCGAGCCCTGGGCCTCCTGCTCGAAGGGCGTGACGTCGATCTTCTTGGCCTTCCAGTAGTCGACGTAGCCCTGGCTGAGGCCGTTGAGCGCGGGGAAGACGTAGCCGCCGTCGGCCATCATCTTCTGCGGCTCCTGGGTGCCGAGGTATTCGGCCAGCTTCATGGCCTCCTTGGGGTGCTTGCTCTTGGCGTAGACGGCCTCGGCCAGGCCGTTCAGGTTGACCGAGCGGCCCTGCGGCCCCTCGGGCATGGCCGCGACGCCCATCTCGAACGTGGCCTCCGGCGCCACGAACGGCAGCAGCGCGTTGTTGGCGGGGAACATCGCGACCTTGCCCGCCTTGAACATGTCGGTGACCTTGCCGGTGGGCGGGTTCGTCTGGGTGGCGGGCGGGGCGACGTGGTGCTTGTTGATCAGGTCCACGCCGAACTGCAGCGCCTCGACCGACGCCGGGTCGTTGAAGGCGTACTTGCCGAAGGGCTTGTCGACGAGCTTGCCGCCGTTGGAACTGACCCAGTTCATCCACTGCGTCTGGTAGTGGTTCCAGGAGGCGAAGCCGTACGTCTTGACCTTGGCGGGGTCGAAGCCCGCCTCGCCGGGGTGCTTGCCGGCCTCGTCCACGGTGAGCTTGCGCGCGGTGTCGAGCAGGGTGCCGGTGCCGTCCTTGGCCCAGGTCAGCTTGTCGGGCATCTCGACGCCGGCCTGCTTGAACAGGTCCTTGTTGTAGAGCAGGCCGACGATGCCCCAGTCCTTCGGGACGCCGTAGAGCTTGTTCTCGTAGGTGAAGGAGCCGACGACGGTCTGGTGGTACTTCGAGGCGTCCACCTGGACCGGCGACAGGACGCCCTTGGTGACGTACTCGGGGAACTGGGTGGGGGTCATCCAGAACACGTCCGGCGCGGTGCCCGCGACGGCGTCGGCTGTGAGCTTCGTCCAGTACTGGTCGTACGGCAGCAGCTCGATGTTGACGTGGATGCCGGGGTTGGCCTTCTCGAAGGCGGCCATGACCTTCTCGTAGCCGACCTTCTGCTGGTCGTCCCAGAGCCGGTACGTCAACGTGACCTGATCGGACTCGCCGCCGCCGCCCGAGCCCGAGCCGCAGGCGGTGAGGGCGAGCAGGGCGGCGCCGAGCAGCGCCCAGCGAATCGGGGGGTTGTGCGACATTCGCTGACCTCTTCTTACTTGAGACCTGTGAGGACCACGGATCTGACGATGTGCTTCTGGAAGAAGATGAAGATGGCCACCATCGGCACCAGCGCGATCAGGCTGCCGGCCATCATGAGGTTGTAGTCGACGCCGATGCCCTGCTTGAGCGTGGCGATGGCCACCGTGATGACCTTGGTGTCGTCGCCGCTCGTGATGATCAGCGGCCAGAGGAAGCTGTTCCAGGACGAGATCACGGTGATGATCGCCAGCGTGCCGAGCGCCGGGCGGCAGAGCGGGAGCATGACGCGCACCAGGATCGTCAGCGGGCCCGCCCCGTCGATCCGCGCCGCCTCCTCCAGGCCGGCGGGCAGCGTCTTGAAGAACTGCCGCATCAGGAAGATCCCGTACGGGGTGCCGAGCACGTACGGGGCGAGCAGGCCGTACCAGGTGTTGACCAGGTCCAGCTGCCGCATGATCAGGAACAGCGGGATCATGGTGACGGCGCTGGGCACCATCATCGTGGCCACGAACAGCCAGAACAGCGCGTCCCTGCCCCGGAACCGGAGCCGGGCGAACGCGTACGCCGCGAACGTGGTGAACACCAGCTGCCCGGCCGTCAGCAGCGCCGTCATCACGGCCGTGTTGAGCAGGTAGCGGGGGAAGTCGCCGGCCAGCATCTTCGCCAGGTTGTCCGTGGTCGGCGGCAGCCCCGGTAGCCACGGGGCCGTCCCGCTGAGCTGCCCCTGCGTCTTGAACGCGGTCAGGACCACGAGCAGGTACGGGAAGACGGAGACGAACGCACCGATGGCGAGCACGGCGTACAGGAGAATTCGCTTGGCCATGGTCTCTCAGCTCAGGTCGTAGGTGGTGCGCTTGCCGAAGAACCTGACCTGCACCATCGTCACCAGGAAGATGATCAGGAAGAGCAGCGTCGACAGCGTGGCCGCGTAGCCGAAGTCGAACTCCTTGAACGCGGTCTGGTAGATGCGGAAGTTCAGCACCTCGGTGGTGTGGCTGGGGCCGCCGTCCGTCATCGCGAACACCGTGTCGAACACCTGGAAGGCGCCGATCAGGTTGGTCACGCTGACGAAGAACATCGTGGGGTTGAGCAGCGGCAGCGTGACCCGCCAGAACCGCTGGGCCGGGGTCGCGCCGTCGGTCTCGGCCGCGTCGTGCAGCTCCTTCGGGATGCCCTGCAGGCCGGCCAGGAAGAACAGCATGTTGTAGCCGGTGTACTGCCAGATGCTGACCAGCGCGACGGCGGGCAGCGCCCACGCGGGGTCGGACAGCCAGTCGGGGCCGGTGACGCCGACCAGCGCGAGCGCGCTGTTGATGGCGCCGTCGCGGGGGTCGAAGATCCAGTTCCAGATCAGGGCGAGGACGATGGGCGTGGCCATCCAGGGGACCACGAAGAGCGAGCGGTAGAACCTGACGCCCTTGATGCGCTGGTTGAGCAGCATGGCGAGGGTCAGGGCGAGCACGGTCTGGAGCGGGATGCACAGCAGGACGTACGCGACCGTCACCCCGAGCGAGTGCCACGCCTGCCCGTCCCCCGCCAGGCGGCGGTAGTTGTCCAGCCCGACGAACTCGGGGGAGGAGAGCAGCTCCCAGTCGAAGAGGCTGAGGACGAGCACGATGAGCATCGGCAGCAGGAGGAACGCGATCACCCCGAAGAGGCTGGGGCCGACGAAGAGGTAGGCGTGCCAGCCGCTCCCCCGCCTCTTGACCACCTTGACGTCCGCCATCAGGCTTGCCCGCGCGGTGTGGCTGGTCACGACGGGTCCGTGGCCGTCGGGACCATGAGGCGCCGGGTCGTCTCCAGGCCCCAGTCGTCCAGCGCCGCGATCGGGTCGCTCGACCCGCGCAGGCCGCCCGTGCCGGCGATGTGCGCGGCCCACTCCTCCCGCGCCTCCACCTCGGGGCGCAGGATGATGCAGTCGGGGTCGTTCACCCACCAGCGGGCGTGCAGGAACTCGCGGGCCGCGCCCGTGAGCCGGGCGCCGAGCTGGGACGGCTGGCTGATGTCGCCGGACTTGGGGTGCAGGGTCGGCGCGATGTCCGGGCTGACCCGCATGACGTCGACCAGGCCGATGCTGGGCAGCATGGGCGCGCCGCACCCGTGCAGGGTGGCGTCCGCGCCCGCGCCCCGGCGGATCAGCTCCAGGCCCCGCCGGTAGGCGGCGATCGGGTCGAGGTCCTCGTGCCGCCCGCCCGCGAGGGCTCCCGCGTAGACGAAGTCGAGCTTGAAGTGGCTGATGCCCATGGCGCTGAACGTGCGGAAGACGTCGACGAGATGCTCGGCCGCCTCCGGGTGGGTGACGTCGAGCACGGCCAGGTCCTGGTCCCACATGCGGCCGGCGTACGCGTCCCGGACCAGCCAGTCGGGGTGCTCGCGGAAGATCCGGCTGCGGTGGCCGACGAGGAACGGCGCGGTCCAGATCCCGGCCCGCCGCCCGGCGCCCGTGACGGCGTCCACGGCCCGCGCGAGCGAGCCGAACTCCGGCCGCCCCTCCAGCCAGTCGCCGATCTCGGCCTCGTAGCCGTCGTCGATGAGGAACATGTCGGCGCCCAGGCCGAGGCGTTCGGAGCGCTGGAGGTTGTCGATGACGTCGGCGTCGGTGACCTTGTCCCAGTAGCCGTACCAGGTGCACCACATGGGCGGGACGGCGGGGAACGTCCGCTTGTCCGTCATGGTGTCCGCCCAGTCGCGCAGGGCCTGGTCCAGGCCGCCTTCGGCGCGGTGGTGGCGTACCGGGCCGTCGGCGGAGATCACCAGGCGGCCGCCCTCTTCACGCGCCCTGATCGAGGGCACCTGGAGGGGGCTCGGCGCGGACCAGAGCTCGACGGAGCCGTCGCCCGGCTCGACGGCCAGCAGCCCCTCGCCCTGGAACACCCCCGGGGGGATGGGGGTCTCTGGGCGGTAGGCGAGGATCTGGATGGTCTCGTCGGCGGGCCGGGGCGGGGCGTCCGTCAGGCGGTACGCGCCGGTGGGGCTCCACGACTGCCAGCCGTGCTCGAACACCCGCGCCTCGCCAGGGCCGCACCTGATCTCGCCGATGTCTTCGAACGACATCCTCAATCCTCTCGACTTACGAAGGAGCGCTTCATTAGTAGCACCGGCACTCCGGCGGGGTCAATGACGGATTTCTGTCGCCCACGGCAGATGGAGGGGGCGCATACAGCCGTCGATCGCTGGCATAATCTCTGGTTACAGAGGAGACCTACTTAAGGACGGCGATGGCGGACGTTCGCGGCGGCGACCTGTCCCGGCTGCGGCAGCTCAACTCGCTGACGGCCATCCGGGAGCTGCGCAGGGCGGGGCCGCTCACCCTGTCGGCGCTCGCCGGGCGCACCGGCCTGTCCCGGCCGTCCATGAAGGAGGTCACCGACGAGCTCATGGGCCTGGGCTGGGTGGAGGAGGTGCCGCCGAGCCCCGGCACGATGGGCCGGCCGGCCCGCCGCTACCGCTTCCGGGCCGACAGCGGCTACCTGGTCGGGGTGGACATAGGGGGTCACAACATCCGCGCAGCCCTGTCCGACCTGGACGGCGAGATCCTCGCCGAGACCCGGCAGCCGGTGCTGCCCGACGACCCGATCGAGGAGCGCCTGGCGGCGATCGACCGCGCCGTCTCCGGCTGCCTGGCGCTCAGCCGCACGTCGGTCTCCGACCTGTGGATGATCTCGGTCGGCACTGTCGGCGTGATCGACGTGGAGGGGCGCGTCATCTACTCGGCCGCCGTGCCCGCCTGGCGCGACCTCGACCTCGCGGGCAAGCTGCGCGAGATGTTCCCCTGCCAGATCCTCATCGAGAACGACAGCCGCCTGGCCGCCATGGCCGAGACCCGGCGCGGGGTGGCCAAGGGCGCCAGGGACGTGGTGTTCCTGCACGTCGGGCGGCGCATGGGAGCCGGGTTGATCATCGGCGGGAAGGTGCACAGAGGTTTCGGGGCGGCGGCCGGGGAGATCTCCATGCTGCCCGAGGCCCGCTGGTTCGACCCCGCCGAGCACCTCAACACCTGCCCGTCCCTGCCCGAGGGCACGCCGCCCGAGGACGCGGCCGGGTGGACGCTGGCCGCCGCCCGCAACGGTGACCCGGTGGCGCTCGCCGCCGTCGAGCGGTACGTGGACGACCTCGCGGTGGGCACGGCCGCGATGGTGCTCATCCTGGACCCGCAGATGGTGGTGCTGGGCGGCGGCTTCTCCCGCTCCTCCGACGTGCTGCTGGGGCGGCTGCGGGAGCGGCTGGAGCGTACGTGCATGCGGATGCCGGAGGTGCGGGCGTCCGCGCTGGGGGACGAGTGCGTGGTGGTGGGGGCCATCGACTACGCGGTCGACCACCTCGACGACCAGCTCTTCACCCCCGACAAGGGCCCCCTCCCGGTCACCCGCTGACCCGGGTCAGGAAGGCGGGCGGAAGGAGGCCGCCTCGGCCTCCTGCCCGCTTGTCGCCGGACGTCGCGCGGTGTTTGGATGGGGTTCATGGCCCTCGACGAGCTGCGCGACCTCCTCCTCCGCCATGCTCGCCCCGACCTCGGGACCTCCATCGACGATGTCCTGATCTTCAAGGCCGAGCGCCCCCAGCCCCCGACCCCGACGACCTACGGCAAGGTGCTGGCGGTCGTCGCTCAGGGCACGAAACGGTTCGCGCTGGGCGAGCAGCTCTACGAGTACCGGGAGGGGCAGTATCTCGTCGCCTCGGTCGACCTGCCGGTGACCGCCCATTTCGCGAAGGCCAGCCCGGGACGACCCGGGCTCGGGGTCGGGCTGACCCTGCATCCGGCGGCCATCGCGGAGGTGTTGCTGCAGGCGGCGCCGGGCGACCTGCCGGAGCTCGACGACGACGCGCCGCCCGCCCTGACGATCAGCACCGCCTCCGCCGAGCTCCTCGACGCCGTCGTCCGCCTGCTGCGCCTGCTCGACCGGCCCAGCGACATCGCCGTCCTCGCGCCGCTCGTCAAACGGGAGATCCTCTGGCGGCTGATCACCAGCGATCAGGGCGCGATCGTGCGCCAGTTCGGGCTTCCCGACAGCAGCCTGAGCCATGTCGCCCGCGCGGTCCAGTGGATCCGCGACCACTACGCGCAGCCTTTCAGCGTCGAGGACGTGGCCAGGCTCGCGGGGATGAGCGCCTCCGCCTTCTACCGCAATTTCCGTGCCGCCACCGCGATGAGCCCGATCCAGTTCCAGAAGCAGATCCGCCTCCAGCAGGCGCGGCTCCAGCTCGCCGCGGCCCCGGGTGACATCGCCGCCGTCAGCCGTCGCGTCGGTTACGACAGCCCGTCGCAGTTCAGCCGCGAATACCGCCGCCAGTTCGGTGCGCCGCCGAGCCAGGACGCCAAGCTCCTCACTCCAGCACGCGGTCGAGGCGGATCGGCAGGGATCTCTGTCTGACCCCGGTGGCGTGCCAGACGGCGTTCGCGATCGCGGCGGCCGTACCGACGTTGCCGATCTCGCCGACGCCCTTGACACCCATGGGGATGCCGGGCTCGTAGTCGGGGACGAAATCGGCTTCGATGTCGGGCACGTCGGCATGCGCGGCGATGTGGTAGCCGGCGAAGTCCGCGTTGACGTGCCGGCCGGAAACCGGATCGCGAAGGCCCTCTTCGTGCAACGCCATGGAGAGCCCGCCGATCATGCCGCCGATGACCTGGCTGCGGGCCATGAGCGGGCTGACCACCCGGCCGGCGGCGAACATCCCGAGCAACCGGCGCACGCGCACCTCGCCGGTCACCGGGTCGACGGTCACTTCGGCGAAGACGGCGCTGTAGGCATGCCGTTCACGGGACGGGAGGTCGCCGAGCGACCGGGTGGTGTCGGCCGTGACCGTCCCGCCGTACCCCTGGCCGCGCAGCTTCTCCGCGGCCTCGGTGATCGCCCAGGCCCAGGACGTGGTCCCCCGGGATCCGCCCGCGCTCCAGACGGGACCGAGGCGGCTGTCGGAGATCCTGAGCCGGATCCGCTCCGTGCCGACCTTCAGCGCGTCGGCGGCGATCGCGGTCAGCGCGGTGCGCGCGCCGGTGCCGAGGTCGGTGGCGCCGATGGCCACCGTGAAGGTCCCGTCCGTCTCGGCGGTGATCGTGGCCGACGAGGGGAAGGCCCCGGCGCTGAAGGACGAGGCGGCCAGCCCGGTGCCGACCAGCAGAGCTCCCTCCCGCCGCAGGCGCGGCCGGTGATCACGCGTGTCCCAGCCGAACCTGCGGGCGCCTTCGCGCAGGCACGCGACCAGGTTGCGGCTGCTGAACGGCAGGCCGGACACAGGACCGGCCACCGGCTCGTTGCGTAGCCGCAGCTCGAGCGGATCCATGCCCAGCCGCTCCGCCAGCTCGTCCATGGCCGATTCGAGAGCGAACGACCCGGGCGCGGCGCCCGGTCCCCTCATCGAGTACGGCGGCAGGATGTCGAGCGGGACCGCCGTGAGCCGGGTACGGATGGCGCGCGCCGCGTAGAGCGTCTTGGTGAGCTCTGTGCAGCCCTCGATGTACTCCGCCAACGTCGAGATCTCGAAGGCCGGCTCGTGCCAGATCGCCCGCAGGCGGCCGTCGGCATCGGCGCCGATCCGGATCAGCTGATCGGTCGCCGGCCGCATCGCGGTCGCCAGGAACACCTGGGCGCGGGTGAGCGTGACCCGCACGGGCCGGCCGAACAGCCGCCCGGCCATCGCGGCCAGGATCAGCTGCGGACCGCAGAGTCCCTTGGACCCGAAGCCGCCGCCGACGTGCTCGGTGCGGATGCGCACCTGATCCGGGCTCAACGAGAACAGTGTGGCAAGGGTGACGGCCACGGTGAACGGCCCCTGGTTGGAGTCGATCGCCTCCAGCCGCTCTCCCTCCCACCACGCGGTCGCCGAGTGCGGCTCCATGGCGCTGCAGTGCTCCTCGGGCGTACGGTAGCGCTCCTCGATCACCACCGGGGACGCGGCGAGCTCCGCCTCCACGTCGCCGACGTTCACGGGCTCGTCGAAGAGCGTCACCGCCGGACGGCCCGCCGGGTGATCGGCGGTGAAGCCGGTGTCGTGCGGCTCCTCGTCGTAGGTCACCGGCAGCGCCTCGGCTGCCGCCCGGGCCAGCTCGGGCGTCTCGGCGACGACGAGCGCGACGGGCCGTCCGGCGAAGGGGATCACCTCGTCCTGCAGCAGCTGCAGCTGGCCGTCCGGGCCGAAGAAGCCGCCCGCCTTCGGGTTGAGGCGAGGCGCGTTCCTGTGGTCGATCACGCCCAGCACGCCGGGCATGTCCTGAACGGCGGAGACGTCGATGTCGCGGACGCGGCCGCGGGACACGGTGGCCAGGACGACCGCGCCGAAGGCCAGCCCTGGTACGGGCACGTCGGCGGCGTAGCGGGCGGCGCCGGTGACCTTGTCCCGGCCCTCGATCCGGGGCTGCGCGACCCCTACTGCGTTCATGGCCGGAGCTCCTTCAGCACGGTCTCGATGAGATTGCCGGCCAGCCTCACCTTGTAGGCGTTGCCGGGCAGCGGTTCGGCGGCGGCCAGTTCGGCATCGGCGGCGGCCCGGAACGCCTCAGGCGTGAGGGGGGCCTCCAGCAGGAAAGCCTCGGCGGTCCGGGCGCGCCAGGGCCGCGAGGCGACCCCGCCGAGAGCGATCCGTACCGAACCTGCGTCCAGGTCGAGCCCCGCCGCGACGGAAACGGTGGCGAAGGCGTAGGACGCGCGCTCGCGGACCTTCCGGTAGCGCGATCTCGGGGACACCGCGCTGCCCGGCAGGGCCACCGCGGTGATCAACGCGCCCGGCGGCAGCGCCGTCTCGCGGTGCGGGGTGTCCCCGACGGGCGGGTAGAAGTCCGCCAGCGGGATCTCGCCGGGGCCGTCGAGCGTCTCGTAGCGCACGACGGCGTCGAACGCCAGCATCGCCACCGCCATGTCGGAGGGATGGGTGGCCACGCAGCTGGGGGTCCAGCCGAGGATGGCGTGGTTGTGGTGCTCCCCGGCGATCGCGGGACACCCGGTGCCGGGGACCCGCTTGTTGCACATCTGCGTGGCGAAGTAGGCGCACCGGGTCCGCTGCAGCAGGTTGCCGCCCACCGTGGCCATGTTGCGCAGCTGGCCGGACGCGCCCGCCAGCACCGCCTGGCTCAGCGCCGGGTAGCGCCGCCGTACCTCGGGGTGGGCGGCGAGGTCGCTGTTGGTCGTCGTGGCGCCGATGACGAGCCCGCCGTCCGGCGCCTCGCTGACGCCGGCGAGCGGCAGCCGCCGTACGTCGACCAGCCTCGTGGGAGCCTCCACCCCCTCCTTCATCAGATCGACGAGGTTGGTGCCGCCGCCCAGGTACCGGCCGCCGCCGTCGGCTGCGATCAGCGCGTCACGGACGTCCGTCGGGCGCTCGTAGGCGAACTCCTTCATCCCGCGATCTCCTCCTGGGCCGCCGTCTCGAGCACGGCGCGCACGATCGACGGGTAAGCGCCGCAGCGGCACAGGTTGCCGCTCATCCGCTCGCGCACCTCCGCCGCGTCCAGCACCGGCGCCGGGCCGTCCGGGGACACGTCGGCACTGGCCGCGCTGGGCCAGCCCGCGGCGTGCTCGGCCAGCATCCCGACGGCCGAGCAGAGCTGCCCGGACGTGCAATATCCGCACTGGAAGCCGTCGAGCCTGATGAACGCCCGCTGAAGCGGCAGCAGTTCGCCGTCACCGGCCAGCCCCTCGACGGTCGTGATCTCCTCGCCCTCGGCGGCCACCGCCAACGTCAGGCAGGACACCACCCGCCTGCCGTCGAGGAGCACGGTGCACGCGCCGCACTGGCCGTGGTCGCAGCCCTTCTTGGGTCCGGTGTGGCCGACGTCCTCGCGCAACGCGTCCAGCAGCGTCGTGCGATTGTCGACGCTCAACCGGTGCGGCGCGCCGTTGACCTGCAGCGATATCACGCTGCGGTGGTGGTTTGTCATCGTCCTTCCTTTCTCTCGGCTACGTAATCAGTCCTGCGGCCGGCGGACGATCCCCAAAGCTCGCGCGTCCTTGCCCATTCCTGCTCGGGTGGCGGATTCTCTCGACGGCGACGTGTCCGTGGAACATCGCCATGACATCGCCATGACCATCCCGCCCCGCAGCAGACGGTCGTCGGCCGGCATGATCGACCTCTAATCGAAGGCCAGGGACCGCGTGTGCGTGTACGCGAACGTGGTGAACGCGCCGTGCGGGGCGAGCGCGCCGGTGAGGGCGTCGAGCAGGTCGTACTGCCGGCTCGGGGTGAACGCCGCCTAGGGCAGCCCGCTCACGATCACGTCCGCGCGGTGGTGGCCGCGCTCCGCCAGCACTTCGCGAAGATCCCGGGCGTCGGCCACGGCGACGTCGACGGCAGTTCCGTCAATGCCAGCGGATTGCCCTGTGCCAGGTCGAGCAGCCGTCTCCGGACCCGCACCGGATCGCGACCATCGAGCAAGCCGTCCCGCCGTGGGTCAGGAGGGCGGGCGGCGGCGGGCGCGGTAGTCGCGGGGTGGCATGCCGTACTCGCGGCTGAAGGCCCGGCTGAAGTGGAACGGGCTGACGAAGCCGGACGCCGCCGCCACCTGCCCCACGTCCAGGTCGGTCACCTCCAGCAGGCTCGCGGCGTGCCGTACCCTCGCCTCGCGGACGGCCCGCATCGGGCTGCGCCCGGTCTCGGCGGCGAACAGGTGGGCGAAGCGGGACGGCGAGAGCGCGACGGCCCGCGCGAGCGAGGCGACCGAGTGCGCCGCGCCGGGCTCGGCGGCGATGAGCGCGAGCGCCCGGCGTACCCGCTCGTCGCCCTCGTCCGGCCGCCGCACCCCCTCCGGCCGGGCGGAGGCCGTGGCCAGGACGATCGCCTCCTCGACGGCCCCCAGCACCAGCTCACGCACCGGCCCCGCCAGGACGACGGCGGGCACCCGCGCCGCGGCCGGAGCCGCCACGGGACGGTACGCGTCGGGCAGGGGCGCGCCCGGCACCCACCGGGCGTCCTGGAGCGCGCGCTCGAACGCCAGCCCCATCCGCCCGCGCACGCCCACCGGCACGTCCCCGACCAGATGGCACCCGTCGCCCCGGGCGAACGGCCCCAGCCAGGCCGTCCACGAGGGCCGGGGCTGGAAGTGCACCCACCAGAACCGCCACCGCTCCGCCCCCGGCAGCACCCGGTAGTACTGCGGCACCCCGGACCCGAGCACCGCCAGGTCCCCCGCCCGGACCTCGAACGACGCCCCGCCCTGCGCCACGAACCCCGCCCCCGCCTCCGTCCACAGCAGCAGCCAGCTCGGCGACCCGGCGGGACGGCGCGTGGCGTACCCGGGCGCATTGTCGTAGTGGCCGACGATCGTCAGCTCGGCAGCAGGAACAGACAGGTCCTCAGCGGTCACAGGCATACCGTTCCACGATCCCGGTCTCTAGCGTGGGAACCATGAGGCTCAATGACTTCCACGATCAGGGGTTCTTGCTGGTGCCCGGTCTCCTCGCCCCCGAAGAGGTGGCCGAGCTGCGCGACGAGTTCATGGCGCTGCACGCCAAGGGGCCCATCCCGGGTCACTTCGCCCCGCAGCCGCAGGAGCCCGGCCGGCCGTACGACATCCTGCGTGACTACCCGCGGATCATGCACCCTCATCAGGTGAACGACCTGGCCCTGCGGTACCTGCTCGACACGCGCATCGCCGCGATTCTCCGCGACCTCCTGGGCGAGGAGCCGATAGCAGCCCAGAGCATGTTCTACTTCAAGCCGCCGGGCGCCAGGGGCCAGGCGCTGCACCAGGACAACTTCTACCTCCGGGTCGAGCCGGGCACGTGCGTGGCCGCATGGGTGGCGCTCGACAAGGTCGACCGGGCCAACGGCGGCCTGGAGGTCGTGCCGGGGACGCACCTCATGGACCTGTTCTGCCCGGAGGAGGCGGACCAGGACAGCTCCTTCACCAGGGAGTACGTGCCGCCGCCGCCCGGCCTGGCGAAGGTGCCGGTGGACATGGAGCCCGGGGACGTGCTGTTCTTCAACGGCAGCCTGGTGCACGGCTCGGAGCCGAACAGCACGGCCGACCGCTTCAGGCGCAGCTTCATCTGCCATTACGTGGGGCGCTCGGCCGAGCGGATCGCCGAGTACTACCCGACCCTCACGATGTCGGGCGAACCCGTCCGGCTGGAGGCGTCCGTGGGCGGCGGCCCCTGCGGCACCGAGATCACCGGCCCGCACTGACCGCTGGAGACGTTCGTGGGCGGCCCCCGCGGCACCGGGATCATCAGCCCGCACTGACCGGTGCACCCGTGGAAGAGGTCAACCGCCGGAGATGTCGGACTCGGCGTCACCGTCGGGGATCACGCAGTCCCAGGGGTCGTCCAGCCACCCGTCCGGCAGCAGCACCTTGGCCCGCTCCCCCGACTTCCCCCGAGGCGTGTCCGTGTTCGGCGGCCACGGCTGGTCGTGCTCCAGCTTCGCCAGCCCCTCGCGCAGCCCGTCGAGCGACTCGGCCGTGGCCAGCTCCCGCCGCAGCTCGCTCCCGACCGTGAACCCCTTCAAATACCACCCGACGTGCTTGCGGAAGTCGGCGACCGCGTAGCGCTCGATGTCGAAGCACTCGGTCAGCCCCTCGGCGTGCCTGGCCATCACCTCGGCGACCTCGCCGAGCGTCGGCCGGGCCCGCTCGGGGCTGCCGTTGAACGCGTTCTCCAGATCCCTGAACAGCCACGGCCGTCCCAGGCAGCCCCGCCCGACCACCACGCCGTCGCACCCGGTGCGCGCCACCATGCGCAGGGCGTCGTCGGCGCACCAGATGTCGCCGTTGCCCAGCACGGGGATCTCCGGCACGGCCTCCTTCAGGCGGGCGATGGCCTCCCAGTCGGCCACGCCCCCGTAATGCTGCTTGGCCGTACGGGCGTGCAGCGCGATCGCCGCGACGCCCTCCTCGGCCGCGATCCGCCCCGCGTCGAGATACGTCAGGTGATCGTCGTCGATGCCCTTGCGCATCTTCATCGTGACGGGCAACGACCCCGCGTTGGCCACCGCCTGCCGCAGGATCCGCCGCAGCAGATTCCTCTTGTACGGCAGCGCGGACCCGCCCCCGCGCCGGGTCACCTTGGGCACGGGGCAGCCGAAGTTGAGGTCGATGTGGTCGGCCAGGTCCTCCTCGGCGATCATCTTGACCGCCCGCCCCACGACGTCGGGATCCACGCCGTACAGCTGGATGCTCCTGGGCCGCTCCGACTCCGCGAACCTGATCATCCGCAGCGTCTTCGGATTGCGCTCGACCAGCCCGCGCGTCGTGATCATCTCGCAGACGAACAGGCCCGCGCCCTGCTCCCTGCACAGCACCCGGAACGGCGCGTTCGTGATGCCCGCCATCGGCGCCAGCACCACGGGCGGCCAAACCCCAATCGGCCCAATCTTCACTCCCACAGTTGTAGCGCAGGTCAGGCCGTAACCGGTATTCGCGAAACGGGACCATCGGCTGGGTTGCCGCCCGCGCATCGTTCACACGTTCTACCCGGGCAGGCCAAAATCTGGTAATCTCATGGTCACTCAGGGTGAGATTGGCATGGGACATGCCGGTGTGGCAGTGCGATCAGACTCTTGTTCGCCGCCTGTGATGCGCGGCTGCGGTGCGCCGCATCCCTGACAGGCCTGCGCCGGCCGGACCGGCACCTCGACGCCTTCATCGCCTTTGACAGGGTCGAAGGGGCTGCGCGCAGCGCGTCGGCGCGTGCTGAGGCCCGGTGTCGCGTGCCGATGGGTGCTGCCGATGTCATGAGAGCGGGGGAGCCGGTGAAGCGGATGCCACCACTGGCCGCGGGCCAGACGTGCCGCACGGCGGGTGCTCACGTGGTGCTGCGCGGAGGCGTGGAAGACAAGACCGGCGAGGCGGTGTCCCCAGGTGCGCTGGCAATGCGTGTGGGCTGGTGTGCGGAGTTGGTGTCCGGTATGGCTGCGAGGCTGCTTGCTGAACATTGGAATGGCGCCGATGTCGCATTGCTGGCGGGCGGGGTTGATGCGAGTGGGCGACGCCTACCGTCGAAAGCCTGGATGGCGCTGCGCCGTCTGGGCTGGACGACCAGCGCCCCCGCGGAGGTAACGGTCAACGACCGGATCGTGCGCATGGCCCAGGAGCAGGCCGGGCGCCTGCTGCGCGGTGCGCAGTGGAGGGCCGAGCTTACAGCCGCTGTGGTGACGACGTGGCCCACCGATGCGCGCAGACGTACGACTGAGGAGTGGGAGCGGGTACGCGCCCCACTCCCCGGCGGCCGGCACCTGCCTTCCAGCGTCGTCAAGGCCCGCACCCGGCAGATCGCCAAGTTCGTCCGGGCCAACGGACGTCTGCCAATGGATGTGTTCGAGCTCGAAGACGTGCCCCGGGCGGCGCGGATGTTGCTGCTGAGCGCCTGCGACCGTCAGCAGGCCCGCATTGAACGCAGCGAAAGCACCCCACAACGGGCGGTGCTCCGACTGCAGTTGCCCACCCGGCCCGACCCGTGCTCGTATGCAGATTGGACGTGGGTGACCTGCCCTATCACCTTGCCTCCCACGGTCCCTGCCTCGGCGGTCCTGCACCTGCCCACCCTCCGCCTCGTGGGCGGCCGACTGCAGGCCGATATGGCCTACACCCACGCCGTTCCCGCGACCAGACCCACGGGTCACACGATCGCGCTCGGCGTGGACTGGGGGCTGAACACGCTGCTCAGCGCGGGCTCAATCCGGCTACACCACGACGGCCGGATCACGGCACTCGGAGCGGGCGCCCAGTTCCGGGCCGCTGGCGTCCTGGCGAAACAACACCGGCTGCGCCGCCTGTCCGAGCACCTGCAGGCCAAGGCCGACCACTACCAGCGGCTCATCGCCGGAGACGCCCAGCACGAGCTGACCGGTAAGCATGCCGTGCTGCGCGGCGAGGTCCGGCACCTGTCCGAGCGCCGGTCGAATCTCAACGATGCCCTGGCTTGGGCGGCCGCCCGCTGGGCCGTCGATCAGGCCATCGCCGCCTGCGCAAGCGTGATCTATCTGGAAGACCTGCGCTCGCTGGAAGCCAGGGGGATGGGCCGAACCCTCAACACGCGCCTGTCGCAGCAGGTGCGCGGCCGGATCGCCGGCCACATCCAGCACCTGGCCGCCGAGATCGGCATCGCGGTGGTCACCGTCCCGGCGCGCAACACCTCCAAGCACTGCCCACACTGCCTGACTGTGCTGCGGCACCGCAAAGCACCCGACAAGCCCACGATCACGGGCTGGAAATGGGCGGTCTGCCCCAACCCTCCATGCGGCTGGCAGGGCGACCGCGACCAGGGCGCCTGGCGGCGGATCGCCGCTCGCGGTCTGGCCCACCAGGCCAAGACCACCACAGAGCGGGCAAGCGGCACCATGGTCATCCGCTCCGTGACAGACGCTCTCGAAGCGCAGGCGGTCATCACCCCACCCCCTGCGAAGACTCTCCGAAGTGATCGGTCGAAGACCGGCCCCACCCAGCACCGCAGTTCACGCCCCGCGCCCAGGCGACGCAGGGCACCCTCCCCAGCACGACCCCCAGGTCCTGCTGGCCAGCGTCCGGAGGGACCCGCACCAACGGACCGGCACCGGCTGCCCCGCGCAGCCCACCGGCACCAGGACGGGACAACGATCAGCACTCCCACCCGTCGGCACCAGCCCCGCGGGGCAGCCTTAGGCGCAGGCTTCCACCTGCACGCCCACGCCTCCCCGCCCAGGTGGGAAACGATCCCAGCCGAGTATGCCTGACGCAGGATCGCTAAGCTGATCAGAGACGCTGTTATTCGCATCTTGAGCGGAGAGAGGACGGATGCTTCTTCGCGTACGGGTGGCGCTGCCCGACAAGCCGGGTTCGCTCGCGCAGGTGACCAAGGTCCTGGGGGCGTCGGGGGCCGACATCACGCAGGTCACCGTGCTCGACCGGGGCGCCGGCCAGGCCGTCGACGACATCACGGTCTTCTGCGCGGAGAGCACGCCCAGGCAGTCGCTGGTCAAGAGCCTGGAGACGGTGGAGGGCGTGGCGGTCGAGGGCATCTGGACCACGCGGGAGGCCCCGGGCACGTACCCTGAGCTGGAGATCCTCAAGTACATCACCACGGCGGGCGACCGCGCCCTCACCACGCTCGTCGACTCCCTCCCGGTCCTCTTCAGCGCCGACTGGGCTGCCACGACGGCCGACCGGCGCGTCGTCTACGCCAGCTGGCGCGCCCCGAAAGACCTGATCGTCCCGGAGGAGACGCCGTCCCGTCCCACGGCCCTCACCCTGGAGGAAGGGCTGCACGTCATCCACGCCCCGCTGCCGCCCCTGGCCCTCTCCCTCCTCCTGGCCCGCTCGGAGGGCCCCGCCTTCCACCGCATCGAGGTCCACCGGCTCACCCGCATCCTGGAGATCTTCCTCAGCCTGCCCGCGACGGAGCGGAGCGTGGCACGACAGCTCCGCAAATAGGCGCACTCCGCCGCTACGCGTAACCATCCGGTCGGCGAAGGCGCTAGAGTTGTGCAGGCAGCAACGCGGAAGTGGCTCAGTGGTAGAGCATCACCTTGCCAAGGTGAGGGTCGCGGGTTCGAATCCCGTCTTCCGCTCGGAGTGATTTGACTCGGTGGCGTGGCCGAGAGGCGAGGCAGCGGCCTGCAAA
The DNA here is from genome assembly GCF_014204795.1 of Nonomuraea jabiensis. Lineage (GTDB taxonomy): Bacteria > Actinomycetota > Actinomycetes > Streptosporangiales > Streptosporangiaceae > Nonomuraea > Nonomuraea jabiensis. The sequence continues at coordinate 11,875,010 of NZ_JACHMB010000001.1, forward strand.
GCCGTCCACACGGGTTCAAATCCCGTCGCCACCTCACGAGGACGATTAGCTCAGCGGGAGAGCGCTTCCCTGACACGGAAGAGGTCACTGGTTCAATCCCAGTATCGTCCACCACCAGGAGAGCCCCAGGTCGCCACAGGCGCCTGGGGCTCTTTCGTCGTCAGGAGTCACGAAGCCGGATGTGACGGCCCTGCCAGCGCGCCCGCAACCACCGGTCGTGGCTGGCGATCACCATCGCGCCGGGTCCCGGGGCGCCCATCGCCTCCTCCAGCTCGTCGGAGAGGCGGGGCGAGAGGTGATTGGTGGGCTCGTCGAGCAGGAGCAGCTCCGGCGGGTCCGCCACCAGCAGCGCCAGGGCGAGCCGCCGGCGCTGGCCCACGGACAGCTCGCCCACCCGCAGGTCCACGTCCCGGCGGCCGAGCAGGCCGAGGGAGCGCAGGGGCACGGACTCGGCGCGCTCCGCTCCCAGCGCCAGCTCGTACGTCTCCCGCACCGTGCGGTCCGGCCGCTCGAACACGGTGTCCTGGGCCAGCAGCCCGACGGTCAGGCCGGGCCGCCGCCGCACCACGCCCTCCGCGTCGAGCCGGCCGGCCAGCACCGCCAGGAGGGTCGATTTGCCCGCCCCGTTCGGGCCGGTGACCAGCAGGCGCTCCCCGGGCGACACGTCGAGCCGGTCGATCGCGAGCCGTCCCGGCACCCGCACGCCCCGCAACGACAGCAGGGGCACGTCGGGTGCGGCGTCATCCGCCGCGCGGGTGGCCAGGGCCTCGGTCTCGATCCCGCCCGCCACAGGGGTGGCCGGGGCGGGGGCGGCGTCCTCGGGCGCGCGGGTGGTCAGGGCGGGGGCGGCGGCGTCCGGCGCGCCGGTGGTCAGGGCGGGGGCGTGGAAGCGCAGGGGTGGCGGTGGGGCGGGTACCTGGTCGCGTTCCAGCTCGGCCAGCCGCCGGGCGGCGTTGCGGACCCTGCGCGAGATCTGGCTCTGCACGCGCCCACCGCGGTGCCCGTACCCCATCTTCTCGTTGTCGCGCCGCAGCCCGTCCAGCGCCACCCGCCGCGCCGTCACCGCGACGGCCCGGCGCAGCTCGCCCAGCTCGGCCTGCTCCGCCGCGTGCCGCTGCTCCCAGCGCTCCCGTTCGGCCCGCTTCTCGGCCAGGTACGCGCCGTACCCGCCCCCGTACCGCACGGGCCCGTCCACCGCGGGGTCGAGGTCGATCAGGTCCGTACAGACCGCGTCCAGGAACGCCCGGTCGTGGCTGGCCACGACCACGACCCCGGCCATGCCGCACAGCTGCTCCTCCACGAACACCGCGGCGGAGTCGTCCAGGTGGTTGGTGGGCTCGTCGAGCAGCAGCGCGGCGGGCCGCCTGATGAGCAGCGCCGCCAGGGCCAGCCGCCCGCGCTGCCCGCCCGACAGCGACGCGAGCGTGCGGGAACGCGGCACGCCGCCCAGGCCGAGCCGGTCGAGGACGATCTCCGCGCGCCGGTCGGCGTCCCAGGACTCGCGCTGTTGCGCCTGGTCGAGCCGGGCCCCGTACGCTTCGAGCAGAGCGGCGTCGTCCGGGGCGCCGGCGAGCGCCCGGGTGAGCCGGTCGAGCTCGGCCAGGTCCGCGCGTGACTCGCGCAGGGCGTCGTCGAGCACGTCGGCGACCGTGGCCTCGCCGTCGAACGGCAGCTCCTGGTGCAGGAAGCCGAGGTCGGCGGGGCGGACGACGGTGCCGGAGTCGGGCTGGTCCACCCCCGCCAGCAGCCGCAGCAGGGTGGACTTGCCCGCGCCGTTCTCGCCGATCAGCCCGATGCGGCGGCCGGGGGCGGCGGTGAGGGTGACGCCGTCGAGCACGCGCCGCGTGCCCAGCGTCCGTACGAGGTCGCGGGCGAGCAGCGCGTCACTCACCGGCGGGCCCTCCGGTCTCCAGCAGCCGGCCGCCGGACAGCTCCAGCCAGCGCTCCACCCCGATCTCCGCCAGGAACCGCTCGTCGTGGCTGACCACCACGAACGCCCCCTCGTACGAGCCGAGCGCGCTTTCCAGCTGCCCCACGCTGACCAGGTCGAGGTTGTTGGTGGGCTCGTCGAGCAGTACGAGCTGGGGAGCGGGTTCGGCGCAGAGCACGCAGGCCAGCGTGGCGCGCAGCCGTTCGCCGCCCGACAGCACGCCCACGGGCAGGTGCGCGCGGGCGCCCCGGAACAGGAAGCGGGCGAGCAGGTTCATCCGCTCCGCCTCCGGCATGCGGGGGGCGAACGCGGCCAAACTCTCGGCCACGGTGCGCTCGTCGTCGAGCAGGTCGAGCCGCTGCGACAGGTAGGCGACCCGCCCGTCGGCCCGCCTGGTCGTGCCGCCGTCGGGCTCCAGATCGCCGCTGATCAGGCGTAGCAGGGTCGACTTGCCCGCGCCGTTGGGGCCGGTCAGCGCGATGCGTTCGGGTCCGCGGACCGTCAGGTCGATGCCCGGCTCGGCGAACAGGCCGCGGGCCCGCAGCTGCTCGCCGTGGAACACCGTGCGCCCGGCGGGCACGTTCGTACCCGGCAGCTCCAGCGTGATCTTCTGGTCGTCGCGCAGCGCCCGCCCGGCCTCGTCGAGCCTGGCCTTGGCGTCGCTGACGCGGGCGGCGTGCATCTGGCCCGCCCGCCCGGCCGACTCCTGGGCGCCGCGCTTCATGTTCCCGGCGAAGATGCGCGGCAGCCCGGCGCTCTTGAGGTTGCGGGCGGCGTTGCTCGCCCGGCGGTCGGCGCGCTCGCGGGCCTGCTGCATCTCCCGCTTCTCGCGCTTGAGCTCCTGCTCGGCGCTGCGCACGTTCCGCTCGGCGGCCTCCCGCTCGGCGCGTACGGCCTCCTCGTACGCGGTGAAGTCGCCGCCGTAAAAGCGGACCTCGCCCCGGTCGAGCTCGGCGATGCGGTCCATGCGGTCGAGCAGGGCGCGGTCGTGGCTGACCACGAGCAGGCAGCCGTTCCAATCGCCGAGCACGTCGTAGAGCCTGCGGCGGGCGGCGAGGTCGAGGTTGTTCGTCGGCTCGTCGAGCAGCAAGACGTCGGGCCGCTTGAGCAGCTGCGCGGCCAGGCCGAGCGAGACGACCTGGCCGCCGCTCAACGTCCGCAGCGTGCGGTCGAACGCCAGGTCGCCGAGCCCGAGCCGGTCGAGCTGGGCGCGGGTGCGCTCCTCGATGTCCCAGTCGTTGCCGATCGTGGTGAAGTGCTCCTCACTGGCGTCGCCCGACTCGATGGCGTCCAGCGCGGCGATCACCGGAGCGATGCCGAGGACCTCGGCCACGGTCAGGTCGCCGGTGAGGGGCAGGCTCTGCGGCAGGTATCCGAGCAGCCCGCTGACGGACACGCTCCCGCCGGCGGGCCGGTACTCGCCGGCGATCAGCTTGAGCAGCGTGCTCTTGCCCGCGCCGTTGGGGGCGACGAGGCCCGTACGGCCGCCGCCCACGGTGAAGGACAGGTCGCTGAAGACGGGCGTGTCGTCAGGCCAGGAGAAGGACAGGCTGGAGCAGATGATGAACGCGTCGGACATTGCGAGAAGACCTCGTGAGAGAACGCGGGCGCGCCGAAGCCGCCCGGCTAAGGGGACAGGGGTTCGGGAACGACGACGAGGGCCACGCCGGCGGCGGTCATGTGCGCCTGCCGGGGCCGGTCAACCTCCGGTATCACCCGGAGATGTCGTCGTCACCTGCCACGTCTGGTCTCCTAGCCTCTGATCACGAGCGTTTCACACCATAGCACCCGCCGCGCACCGGCTGTCCCATGCCCCTCTTCGCCCGGGTCCGGGCCACGGCTTCCGCGACCGCGCCGCGGTTGCCGTCCGCCCAGCCGACGTGCTGGACGAGGCGCTCGATGCGCCAGGCGTCCGGGGTGCGGAGCATGTGGTTGGTGTACGACCCGCGCAGCAGGTAGAAGTCCGAGCGAGGAGATCGCCGAGCTGGACGCCCAGCTCGCTCCGCTCGTGGCTGCGGTGGCTTCCGGCCTGATCGCCCAGCGGGGCATCGGCGTCGAAACCGCCACCCAGCTGCTCAGCACCACCGGGGACAACCCCGACCGGCTGCACCACGAGGCCGCCTTTCGCCCACCTGTGCGCAGTCGCCCCCATCCCAGCCTCCAGCGGCCAGACCCGCCGCTTCCGGCTCAACCGGGCCGGCGACCGCGACGCCAACCGCGCCCGCACATGATCGCCATCAACCGCCTGGCCCACGACGAACACACCCGCTCCTGCGCCACCCGCCGCACCGGCGAAGGCCTGTCGAAGAAAGACATCCTGCGCTGCCTCAAGCGCTACATCGCCCGCGACGTCTACCGCATCCTCATCCGCGGCAACGAACCCGCCACCAAACCCACTACCAACTGTTTACAAGGGACTTCGAGGCTGTCCACGAGTGTCCACCGCCGTCACGGACGCCTGCTCATGCCCCCTTCTGGAGCGTTCCCACTCCAGAAGCATCCAGGGTCGTCCAGACCCGTTGGTAGCATCCGCGTTAGCAAGATCAATAGTCTCGGCGCTGCACCGTCAGAGAACGCCTCAAAGCAAGGTCTCTGGCCGAAGTACCTCGCTGCGCAAGATGCGATGGATCTCGCCAACATCGGCATTATGGTTTGTCTGACGTCGCAGTTCCTTGCGTACGGCGTCGGTCACCACGTCGGACAGGAGTACCTGGGCCAGGGACTTCGGCGACGTCGCGGCGCGAGCCCTCCACAGGTCATCGATCAGGCGGCGCTTGAACGCCTCCTTGGTCAAGTAGAAGAGCGCGTCCGTCTTGACGCTCAAGCCGGCGTCACTGAGCAGGTCAACTTCAAGGGCCAGGTCGATGACCACGGGGAGGCCAGCGGTCATGTGATATGCCTGCCACACTTGGCCGTTGGACAGGACCATCCACTCAACGCCCTCGTTCACGGCGTACATCTGCACCTGCCGCAGGTGTTTGACGTTGAGCTTCTGACTGCATCGTTTCACCTCGATGAAGGCGATCAGCTGCTTGTCGATGCGGATGCCGTAGTCAGCGAACTCCCCCTTGACCTGGTACTCCGTAGTGAGATCGTCATATTTGTCGTAGCCGAGTCCTGCACACAGGAAGTCGGTAATGAGCAGACGCGTGTCCCCTTCATTAGCATCACGCGCTATAAGATCGGTTAGCGGCTTAGAGTAGCGCCGTATCGCTGCTCGAACGCGGTCCCGCGCATCAGCCTCCCACTTCGGAACTGCCCGCGCTCCCGCCGGCTTCCTCGTTGGGGAGCTTACGACTTCCTTGGAGACCTCAGCCTGCTCGTTACCGATGATCGCCTGTGCGGCCTGCTCGCTCATAGGATCCACCTGCGCATCTAGTAGGGACAAGGCAGGTTAGACCCATTTGAAAGATCAACACATTATGTCATTGGGATCGATACGAAAACGACTCCGCAGTACCACTCTGAGTACATGAGCCAAACCACATATATGGCACAAACTTCCTCGAAGACCAATCCACTGACTAGCAGGGCGCGGATTTCAAACGATCGGACGTCGAACCCAAATAGGGGAATGTGACCGTCCGCTTTTCAGGCGGACCGATCACCCTGCTCGACTGATCGCCACCCTGGTCATAGGCGCGTGGAAGGTGGCTGGGATGCGTCGGTGTGTGGGGACGTTGCTGTCAGCCCTGCTGTCACCTCGGCCAGAGATATCCGATGGCAAGGCCCGACGAAGGAGGGCCGCGGCAGCCGATCGCCCCAGCGCTCTACGGAGAGGTCCGAAGTCGGCGATCGTCATGGCCTCCACTGCGAACACTTCATTACAGTGAAGCGGAGGGCCACGGTCGAGGGCCAGCGCTGCTGCTCAACCGTGCGACGCCATACGCGACAATCCGGCTGCATGAAGCGGCGTTGCTGTGCTTCCCTGCTGTACAGCTGACCACAGCAACCCGCGTATCCGGTGGCAAGCCGACCCGGAGCGCAGGGCCGCCAGGCCCGAGCACCGGAAGCGGCGCGGCAGCATAGGCGTCCGACCCTTCAGGGAACCTACTGTCCCGACACCGGCATCCCTTTATTCTAATTCATGAGACCAATGGCCTTGCCGTAGTTATTAAGCTTGCCGAGTACATAGTTCGCGATTGTTGCTCGGCCCGTCCTCGTTCTCCACATAAATTCGAGACGAATAGGAGCCCCCTCTTTGATGCAGTATATATCACTAAAGAAGGAGAGGTCCGCCCCCAAAGGATGTTCGATCTTGAATTGCTCCACCAATCCGGCAGCAACAAGAGCGCGCCCAACAGCCTCATTTAGGAGGCCGTCGCTTGTGCGTGAGATCTCCGCTAGCTTTACGAAAGCGTCCTTAGTGTTTTGACCCGGCTTAGGGCCACGCTTTCGAGTTCGAAGGGGCATACCCTGCAGCAGGGTACCCAAATCACTTTCTTGAATTCTACGGACCGCCGAGGAATCTGCGCTTATCTGCATCCCTTGGCCTTGCATTGCGGCATGGAGACTGGAAGTGCCGAAGGTGCGAGCTATTGCGTTTATACAGACCATGTCGAGATGAACAATACGAGCATCAAGCACAGTGCCAAGGATGCCCAGCATTTCCGGATGCTGCTTAAGCTCGTTGACTATGTTCGCTCCAGTGGAATTAACCAGCCTATCGATATCGGCGTAGGCTTGCCCCCCTCGCGTCAGTGCGGCAACGTCACCTTCGGGCTCATTTCCGGCCACAACTACCGTCCAAAGCCGGTATCGCTCTTTCACGAGTAGCCGCCGAACCCGATCCCCTGCTTGCACCGACGCTTTGCGGATACGAGCAAGGTAGCTGCCAATGGTTTCACTCTCGCCGACCAGTTTTTCCGCATGCTCAAGCGATACACCGAGCGCATCAAGAGACGCGCCATCATTTAAAGTCGCGACGGTTTGCTGAGCGATTCTCACATAATCAGCTTTGGCTGGACCTTCGAACATTGTTATAGGACCAGTCAGGCCAAAGAGAGCTTCTCCTCCGAGATTGTTGCCCAGCTCTTTCAGAAGGCTAGTAAGGTCATCCGTATTCGTAGGCCATACAACAAGAGACGTACAACCGGCCTCAGATCGAATGAACTGATTCACGGCATGCATCGTCGCTTCGATCTCTTGTCGCGAAACTTGCCCCAGCGCCTCACGACCTTCTAGAACTACGATTCGAGGATGAGACACCGGTCCCAATGGAATGCCGGAAGCAAGACCCTGGCTTTGGGAGATCCTTTGTGTCTCTACATCAACTCGGAAGAATGACACCGTATCCAAGAAGGTCGACTTACCTGCGCCCGTTTGACCGCGCAAGATCATGAAGGATCCTCGGTCAGCCGCATGCATGTCCATAAATCGTTCGTCGATTACGGCGAGCATCGATTCCACCGGAACCACGATCGCCCCCAGAGTGCCTGCGTCTAGATCGCGCAGCCGCTCAAAGCGATCTGGAATCCTGAGTTCACCAACTTCCATGCACGCATTCTGCCACCGCTGCATACCAGACTAGGCCCGAACGTGAGGTCACTCACTGTCGACTAGGGCCTCGCGCCACCGATGCGCATAGGTCACGTGAGTACGTGCTGAACAGAGAACCGGGTGTGTGTAGCGCGCTTGATGTTGCGGCGGGGTGGCCGGGCGGGACCGGCCCGGAGAGGCCGCACGCCCGCCCGGACCGCCCGGCCGCCCGCCGCCCAGCGGGTGGCGGCTTGAACCCGTAGAGAAAGTTCTCATCCGCAAACGCATGGCTCCAAATGATCTTGATGTATCCAGGCGGAAGTCCTTGCGGTAGACGTCCGTTCCCATCTCCAGCCGGAGGGATAAGTTCGCTCACGCGCGTGGCTACCGTACGCACCCTTCAAGTAGAGCCTGCCACGTGGCATACCCCTCTCGCGTGCTCATGCGGTGGGTCTCGAAGGCCTTTCTGGAGTTCGACTTGGTACGCCTAAGGAACGCTTGGCCGCCGCTGGCGCACAGCTCGTAAATGACGCCATCGCAGTGGCAGGTCCAGAGGAGTGTCCTGCGCCGTGACTCTTTGCGGGCAGTGAGCCATACGAGCCGTGTGCAGTTCGGTTGCGGCTCGGGTAGGTGGGGAGACAGGCAGTCGTTCATGCGGCTTGGCCGGCGGGGGCGAGCGAGATGAGGGCCCAGACGGTGCGGCCGACTTCGTCTCCATGGACGCCCCAACGCATGGTCAGGGTCTCCACCAGGTGGAGGCCGCGTCCGCTCTGGTCGTCGTTTTCGGCTTGGCGCAGATGTGGGGCGGTGGGGCCGCCTTCGTCGAGGACGGCGAGGATCAGCAGAGTGCTGCCCGCGTGGAGGGTGACGCCGAATCGGCCACCGGGAAGTCCACTTCGGGTGTGGCGGATGGCGTTGGTGGCCAGCTCGGACACGACCAGTTGGGCGATGTCGGTCTCGGGGCGGTCGCCCAGGTAGCTCATGACGAACTGGCGTGCCTCGCGGACCTGGGGTCTGGTGCCGGGAAAGTTGCGACACCACCGGTGGATCTCTTTGAGGCTGTTCAGCGTTGGGGACATCGCGGTTTCCTCGCGTTCGTGCAGGTCAAAGCACTGCCAATCGCTATCAGTACTTAAAGTACTAGTGCTATACTCCAAGTACAAGCGACTTGATGTACTTGCGCCGCACAATAAGTACTGGTCGAGTAAAGACATCGAGATCCCAGACCGTGACGGCGAGCCAGGAGGGCGTACATGTTCGGACTAATGGTTCGATTCACCTGCAAGGACGAGGACAGCGCTGCGGCGTTCGACATCCTCGTCGGTGAGACAATCGAGGCGATCCGCCAGCACGAGCCGGGAACGATCGTGTACGCCTCGCACCAGGTGGATGGCGAGCCGCTCCAGCGGATCTTCTATGAGCTGTACCGGGACCGGGACGCCTTCGACGCCCACGAGCAGACCGAGCACACCAGGCGTTTCCTGGCGGCCCGGGAGGAGCTGTTGGCCTCGGTTGAGGTCGACTGGCTGAGACTGCAGAGCGGGAAGGGCACGACGTCGTGAGCATGGAGTATCAGCGGGCGCTCGGACGGCGTATCGCCCAGGAGCGCAAGCGGCGTGGCCTGTCGCAGGCCGAGCTGGCACGGCTGGTGGATCGGTCGGTGGCGTGGATCTCGCAGGTGGAGCGGGGCGTGCGCAAGGTCGATCGCATGTCCGTGCTGGAGAAGGTTGCCGAGACGCTGGATGTGCCGCTGTCGGAGCTGGCCGCCGAAGCGCCTGTGGTCGCCGCCACCAATGAGGAAATGCCAGGCACGGCCGGGTTGCGGCTGGTGTTGTCCGGCGCCCATTCGCTGCAGGCCATGTTGCACGCCACGCCGGTGCCTGCCACCGATCAGCTCAAGCCGCGGGTGGATCACGCGTGGGAGCTGGCGCACGAGAGCCGCTACGTCGAACTGACGGAGCTGTTGCGCGGGCTCGTGCCGACCCTGGAGAGCGCGGTGCGGTCCGCACCCGCAGAGCGACAGGCCGAGTTGTTCGAGCTGCTGGCGGTGACGTATCAGGCGTGTTCGGCGTCGCTGGCCAAGCTGGGCGAACCGGAGGCGGCGTGGATCGCGGCCGATCGGGCGATCAGTGCGGCCGAGCGGGCAGGCAATCCGTTGATGATGGCGGCCGGGGCGTTCCGGCTGGGCTTCGTCTTCTTGGGGGCGCGGCACTTCGATCAGGTGGAGGAGACGGCGCGCACGGCCGCTGAGGCGCTGTGGTTCCTGACCGATCAGGGCAACGTGGAGGCGATGTCGCTGTGGGGTGGGCTCACCTTGCAGCGAGCGGTGGCGGCCTCGCGGCTGAATCAGGCCGACGTGGCGTACGGGCACCTGTCGCGGGCCCGTGAGATGGCGGCACGGGTTGGCGAGGGGCGCAACGACTACAACACCGAGTTCGGGCCGGCCAACGTAGCGCTGCATGAGGTGGCCGTGGCGGTGGAGGTGGGCGACGCCGGACATGCGCTGCGGGTTGGTGCCGCGGTGGACGCCTCGACGCTGTCGTCGGAACGGCGGGCGCGGCTGGCGGTGGATCTCGCGCGAGCACATGCGCAGCGTCGTCAGGTGGATGAGGCGATGGCTCAGTTGTTGGAGGCCGAGAGCATCACGCCTGAGCAGGTCCGTAACCATCGGGTCGTGCGGCAGCTCGTGTCCGACCTGCTGTCGATGCAGGATCCGACGTCGTCTGAGCTGCGGGAACTGGCCGATCGAGTGGGTGCGTAGAAAAAGCGTCCTGGGCGCGGGCACGAAGTGGTGCACGGTCGTGCCCCAAGGCGTGGGGATCTCGGGACGAGCTTCGAGCAGGTCGGCCAGGGCGCGGAGTCCAGCGATGAACGCGGGCCGTGAGTGGGTGGTGGACATCGAGGGCGTTCCTTTCACTGGCTATGGGCGGGCTGCAGGATGTGAAGGAGGTCGGCAGCGAGTTGGTCGGACACGCCCAGGCGGGTGCGGATGAGGTCTGAGGTGATCGGGCTGCCGTGCTTGGCGTGGCGCTCGTCGGCGACGCGGCGGGCGTAGGCCACGAGGGCCGGATCGGGCGTGTCCCTCGACCCCGGCACGGTCAAGGTCCTCAAGGCTCACCGCGCCCGCCAGGACGAGGAACGCCTCCGGCTCGGCGAGTCCTGGAAGGGCTGCGGCGCGTACGTCTTCACCACCGGCTGGGGAGATCCCCTCGTCCCAGACACGCCCAGCTCGCTGATGCCCAAGCTCATCGAGACCCACAACAAGCAGAACCCGAGAGCCCAACTCCCCCACGCCCGCCTGCACGATCTCCGCCACATCCACGCCACGGCCCTGCTCCTGGCCGGCGTCCCCGTCCACGTCGTCGCGGCCCGTCTCGGCCACGCCGACCCGGCGATCACCCTGCGCGTCTACGCCCACGTCATCCACGAACAGGCCGCAACGGCGGCCGACGTCTTCGCCAAGGCCGTGAACGGCTGACGGAGGCGGTCACCGTGTTAGCAAGGCCGTTAGCAAGATCGCAACATTGTCCTGACAAACATGAAGCCCCTGAACGGGAAATACCAGTTCAGGGGCTTCATCTTGCAGAGCCGACGAGGGGGATCGAACCCATGACCTTCTGTTGACAAAATAGGAGCATCCCGGTAACCACGCAACGGGTGGACGCCCGGCGAGCGGAGCGAGCGGGGTTTTCGGGTGGGCTCCAGCAGGCCCACCGCGTAACCAGGCAACGGGTGGGCGCCCGGCGAGCGGAGCGAGCGGGGGGTTTCGGGGGATCGAAAGGGGGCGGAGCCCCCTTGGGAGGCGCTGTCTGGAATTCGGAGCGCGAAGCGCCCCCTCGTGGAAGGCCGTGCTTTTCGGGAGGCGGGCCGGGCGGTGATAATGGTCCGCGCGTTCGGGGTCGGCGGCTGTTAGCGTTATCGGCGAGGGGGTGAGCCTCCGTGAGATCCAGGGACGGCAGGCCTGCGGTGCTCATGGACGTCGCCATGCTCGCCGGAGTTTCGGCCATGACCGTGTCGCGCGTGCTCAACGCGCCGGATCGGGTGCGGGCCGAGACCAGGGCGCGCGTGCTCGCCGCCGTGCAGGAGCTCGACTACCGGCCCAACCAGGCCGCGCGCCAGCTCGTCACCGGGCGGTCCGGCGTGCTCGGGGTGGTGAGCATCGACACCACCCTGTACGGGCCCGCCTCCACGCTCTACTGCATCGAGCAGGCCGCCAGGAACGCCGGGTTCAACGTGAGCATCGCCAGCCTGCCCTCGCTCACCCGCAGGTCGATGGAGGAGGGCGTCGAGCGGCTGCGCGACCAGGCCGTGGACGGGGTGATCATCGTCGCGCCGCACGAGTCGGCCGCCGACGGGCTGCGGCACCTGCCGGCCGAGATGCCCGTGGTCGCGGTCGACGCCGGCGACGACATCCCCGTGCCCGTGGCCAAGGTGGACCAGCGTACGGGCGCCGCCAGAGCCACCCGGCACCTGCTCAGCCTCGGCCATCACACGGTGTGGCACGTGGCGGGGCCGGCCGACTGGCTCGACGCGAACGGGCGCATCGAGGGGTGGCGGGGCGTGCTGGAGTCCGCCGACCGGCCGGTGCCCGAGGTGCTGCGTGGCGACTGGAGCTCACGCTCCGGCTACCAGCTCGGGCAGGAGCTGGCCCGGGATCCCGAGGTCACCGCCGTGTTCGCGGCCAACGACCAGATGGCGCTCGGCGTGCTGCGCGCCCTGCGTGAGGCGGGGCGGCGGGTGCCGGAGGACGTGAGCGTGACCGGGTTCGACGACATCCCCGAGTCGGCCTACTTCTGGCCGCCGCTGACGACCGTACGCCAGGACTTCGGCGAGGTGGGCAGGCACGCCTTCCACCTGCTGCTGGACCGGATGGCGGGGGCGTCGGTCGACGCGCGGCGGCTGGTCGAGCCGGAGCTGGTCGTGCGGGAGAGCACCGCCCCGGCCCCGGAGGAGTAGAGCCGGTGAGGGGCCGAGCGTGGGCGGTCTGTCCTGGGTGGGGTTATGGGCGGGCCAGGCGGATCACGTTCCAGGAGACCGGCGGCAGGAGCACGCGGGCCGGGTCCTGCTCCACGTCCGGTTTGGCCCGGGGCGCGATCCGGTCCGGGTCGTCGGCCGTGTTGCGGGCGTAGACGTCCGCGTCCGTCAGGGTCGTGGCCTCGACGATGCGGGCGCCGCCGAGCGCCCGGGTGTCGATCTCCAGGGAGAGCGGCCCGTCGGTCGAGCGGTTGACGGCGAACAGCGTCGTGCCCTCCTCCGAGTGCGTGGCCACCGCGTGCAGCAGCGGCACCTCGCCGAACTGCGCCGTCTCGTACGAGGGCGACACCGGCTCCACCCGCAGCACGTCACCGGCCGCGAGCCGGGACGCCTGCGCGAACGGGTGGAAGGTGGTCTGGCGCCACGCCCGCCCGCCGGGCTCGGTCACGATGGGCGCGATGACGTTGACGAGCTGGGCCAGCGACGCGGCCGTGACCCGGTCGCTGTTGCGCAGCAGGGTGATCAGCAGGCCGCCGAAGGCGACGGCGTCGGCCAGGTGGTAGTGGTCCTCCAGCAGGCGCGGCGCGACCGGCCAGTCGGCGGGCGGCGCGGCGTTCTGGAAGCGCGACAGGTACCAGACGTTCCACTCGTCGAAGGAGATGTCGATCCGCTTGCGCGACTTCAGCCGGGCGCCGACGGAGTCGGCGGTGGCCACGACGGAGCGGATGAAGTACTCCATGTCGGTCGAGCAGGCCAGGAAGCTGCCCAGGTCGCCGTCCTTCTCCTCGTAGTACGCGTGGCAGGAGATGTAGTCGACCACATCGTACGCCTCCTCCAGCACCGTGGCCTCCCACGCGCCGAAGGTGGGCATGCTGGAGCTGGAGCTGCCGCAGGCGACCAGCTCCAGGGACGGGTCCACCATGCGCATGGCGCGGGCGGTCTCGGCGGCCAGCCGGCCGTACTCGTGGGCGGTCTTGTGCCCGGTCTGCCAGGGGCCGTCCATCTCGTTGCCCAGGCACCACATCCTGATCCCGTGCGGCTCCTTGGAGCCGTTGGCGATGCGCTGGTCGGACAGCGCGGTGCCGGACGGGTGGTTGCAGTACTCCAGCAGGTCGAGGGCCGCCTCGATGCCGCGGGTGCCGAGGTTGAGGGCCATCATGGGCTCGGCGCCGGCCTTACGGCACCAGCGGACGAACTCGTCCACGCCGACCTCGTTCGTCTCGGTGCTGTGCCAGGCCAGGTCCAGCCGGCGCGGGCGCTGGTCGACGGGGCCGACGCCGTCCTCCCAGCGGTAGCCGGAGACGAAGTTGCCGCCCGGGTAGCGGACCGTGGACACCCCCAGCTCCCTGGTCAGGTCCAGCACGTCGCCGCGGAAGCCGTCCTCGTCGGCCGACGGGTGGCCCGGCTCGTAGATGCCGGTGTAGACGCAGCGCCCGAGGTGTTCGACGAACGTGCCGAAGGTGCGCCGCCGGACCGGGGCGACCTTGAACGCGGGATCGAGCGTGAGTTTGGCCTGGTGCACGGAGAGATCTCCTGGTTTCGCGGGCGTTACGTGATCCGCATTGTTAGCGATAACAAGGAGGCCGGTCAAGAGGTGCGCGCCCAGGTGGGACTGGTGGAGGAGGGGGGTTGACACGCACCTTGTTACCGCTAACACTCGGGTAACCCCAACGAAACAAACGGCCCCCGACCTCAGCGGAAAGCGACAGCTCGCAGGAAGAGGCCACCGTGCAAGATCCCCCTCCCATCTCCCGCCGCCTGCTCCTCGGAGGCAGCCTCGCGCTCGCCGGCGCCGCCGCCACCGGATGCGCCATCCCCGTCGGGCTCGGCTCGTCCCAGACCCGCGTCAAGTACTGGCACTTCCTCGGCGCCAGTGACGGGATCATCATGAACAAGATGGTCCAGGCGTTCGCCAAGGACAACCCGGACATCTTCGTCGAGGAGAACGTGCTCTCCTGGGGAGAGCCGTACTACACGAAGATCGCGATGGCCGGCTCCGGCGGCCGCTCCCCCGACCTGGCCACCTTCCACCTGGCCCGGCTGGCCGGGATCGGCGCGGGGCAGATCCTCGACCCCATCAACGTGAAGCTGCTGGAGGAGGCCGGCCTGCGGGCCGCCGACTTCAGCCCGCCCATCTGGGAGCGTGCCCACCTCGACGGGGTGCTGTATGCAATCCCGTTCGACGCCCACCCGATGGTGCAGTACTACAACACCGACATCTGCGGGAAGGCCGGGCTGCTCGGCCCCGACGGAAAGCTCAAGCCCACGACGGGCGTGGACGAGCTGGTCGCGGCGCTCAACAAGGCCAAGGAGGTGATGGGCGGCAAGCCCCCGCTGGCCTACGACGCGCTCGGCATCGGCACCGTGGGCCCCTGGCGCGTGTGGTACTCGCTCTACCCGCAGAGCGGCGGCACGCTGCTGTCGGACGACGGCACCAAGATCGCCATCGACGACGCCAAGGCGCTCGAGGTGCTGCGGTTCATGCGCCGGCTCGGGGAGGAGGGGCTGTGCGACCGCCGCACCGACTACGGGGCTTCGGTGGCCAACTTCACCAACGGCCAGGCCGCGTTCCTGTGGAACGGCGACTGGGAGACCACCGGGCTCAAGGAGCGCAAGACGCCGTTCAGCATGACCCGGTTCCCCAACGTGTTCGGCTCGGGGGCGGCGCAGGCCGACTGCCACTCGTTCGTGCTGCCGCACCAGCGCAACCGCGATCCCGAGGTGGAGCGGGCCACGTACCGGTTCATCGCCTACCTGGTCAAGAACAGCGCGGACTGGGCGGTCGCCGGGCACGTGCCCGCCTACCTGCCGGCGCTGGAGGAGCCCGAGTACCTGGCCCTCCAGCCGCAGTCGGAGTACCGCTCCGTCATCACGGACGTCGCGCTCGACCCGCAGGTGTGGTTCACCGGGTCGGCGTCGCGGCTGTGGCTCGAGTTCGGGCAGGCGTTCTCACCGGTGATCACCGGGGACCGCACGCCGGAGGAGGGCCTGGCCACGGCCAAGGCGGCGCTCGACCGGCTGCTGTCCGCCCCGAACCCCTTCCCCGCCGAGGAGCGCCAATGACCGGGCTCGTCGAGGTCATCAACGAGGAGGGCGCATGACCACCACCGTCGCGGCCCCCGCCACCGCCGCCCCCGTCGCCCCCGTCGCGAAGGTCCGGCGCGGCTGGACGCAGCACGGGCTGCTGTTCGTGGCGCCGTTCCTGCTGATCTACCTCGCCTTCCTGGTCTGGCCGACAGTGCTCGGCTTCCGGATGAGCCTGTCGAGCGTGAACATCGCGGGCGGCAACAACCACCTGGTCGGGTTCGCCAACTACGCCGAGGCGTTCGCCGACCCGCGCATGTGGCGCTCGCTGTGGAACACGCTGGTGTTCACCGTGCTGAGCACGGTCCCGCTGGTGCTGCTCGGCCTCGGGTTCGCGCTGCTGGTGCACCATCTGCGGTTCGTGCAGTGGCTGTGGCGGCTGTCGTTCTTCGGGCCGTTCCTGCTGCCGTCCGCCGTCGTGTCGCTGCTGTGGCTGCAGATGATCTACCCGCCCGACTACGGCCTGATCAACGGCACGCTCGGCACCAAGACCCTGTGGCTGGCCGACCCGTCGGTCGCCATGTGGTCGATGGTGCTGACCACGGTCTGGTGGACGGTCGGCTTCAACTTCCTGCTCTACCTGGCCGCGCTGCAGTCGATCCCGCAGCACCTGTACGAGGCCGCCGCCATCGACGGCGCCTCCTCCTGGGACAAGCTGCGTTCGATCACCCTGCCGCTGCTCGGCCGCACGACCGCGCTCATCGTGGTGCTGCAGCTGCTGGCGTCGCTGAAGGTGTTCGACCAGATCTACCTGATGACCGCCGGCGGGCCGCAGGACTCCACCAGGCCGATCATCGAGTACGCCTACGACGTCGGCTTCACCGGCTACCGCACCGGCTACGCCTCGGCCGTCTCGTACATCCTGTTCGTCCTGATCGTCATCGTCTCCCTGGCGCAGCTGCGGCTGTTCCGCAAGCGGGCGGAGGTCTCGTCATGACCAAGCGGTTCAGCTTCAGCCAGCTCGTCCTGCTGGTGGTCGCCCTGGCTCTGGCGGCCGTCTGGCTCGCGCCCATCGCCTGGGCGATCGCCACCTCGCTCAAGCCGGAGACCGAGACCACGAAGGTCCCGCTGCAGTGGTTCGGCAGCGAGATCACGCTGGACTCCTACCGGCTGGTCCTGGGCACCGGCGGCATCGTCAAGTGGGCGATCAACTCGACCGTCACCACGGTGATCGTCACGTTCCTGACCGTGCTGTTCTCGGCGATGGCGGCCTACGGGTTCGCGCGCACGCAGTTCAGGGGGCAGCGGGCGCTGCTGGCGCTGGTCCTGGCCGGGATCATGGTGCCGCCGCACGTGCTGATCGCGCCGCTGTTCGCGGAGATGGTGGCGCTCGGGCTGGTCGACACCTGGTGGGCGATCATCCTGCCGCAGGTGGCGGCGCCGCTGATCGTGTACGTGCTGTTCAAGTTCTTCCAGGACGTGCCGCCGGAACTGGAGCAGGCGGCCTTCGTGGACGGGGCCGGGCGGTGGCGGGTGTTCTTCACGATCGTGCTGCCGCTGTCGCGTCCGGTGCTGGCCGCCGTGTCGATCTTCACGTTCATCACGACCTGGAACAACTTCCTCTGGCCGTTCCTGGTCTCCACCGACCCGAACACGATGACGCTGCCCGTCGGGCTGGCCAACGTGGTGCAGGGGACGTTCGGGCTGCGGTACGCGCAGATCATGGCCTCGGTCGTGCTGGCCGGGCTGCCGCTGCTGGTGGTGTTCGTGCTCTTCCAGCGGCAGATCGTCCGCGGCGTCGCCCATACGGGCCTGGCCGGTCAGTGATCCCGCAGGTGCTCCCGCAGGGCGTCCCGGTCGTCCGGGACACCGTGGGCGCGCAGGACCTCCTGGAGGTTGATCCAGCTCCACGCGTCGTCGCTCAGCTCGGCGATGGCCGTGAGGGCGGCCCGCCGTAGCTCCGGCGCGTCCTCGACGGTCTCCAGGAGGTCGCCCGCGATCGGGAAGGCGTCCATGGGCTTGGCGGCCGCCAGGCGGGCGATGAGTGCCCGGGCTCTGGCGGGCGCCTCCCCGGGCAGGCGTCGCTTGCTGACGCGGGCGGCCAGCGTGGCCAGGTCGCCCTCGGCGTACGGGAGCGGGGTGTCGCCGGTGGCGGTGAGCAGCCTGACGACGGCGTCGCGGGCCCGCGGGGGCGCGTCCTCGCCGTGCAGGTTGACCAGCGCCAGCGCGGCGGCGTCGCGTACGAGGCCGTCGGCGTGGCCGAGTCCGGTCTCGATCGCCCCAGTCGGCCAGGGCAGCAGGGAGAGCGCGAACATCGCCGTCGCGACCGTGACCGGGTCGGCGTCGGCCTCGGCGAGGCCGGCGAGCGCGGGCCCGGCGGTCTCCGCCTCCTCCGGGAACCAGCTCACGAGGTACGCCGCGGCCGTCCTGACGTGCGGATCCGCGTCGGCCAGGAGGGCGATCGGCAGGTGCTCCCTGACGGCGTCGTAGGAGGCCAGCATGGCGGCGTCGAACATGCGCTCCAGCTTGTGGTCGTACGTCCGGCGGACGTAGGCCCGGTCCCTGCGGACGGCGTCGTTCGGCGCCTCGTCGACCCACTGCTCGAGGTGGGCGTCGGCCTCCTCCTTGCTCCTGGACTGCACGCCCGCGCTCTCCTCGCGCCAGCGCGCGATGCCGACGCCTTCCGGCAGGTGGCTCTCCTCGTAGCCGAGGGCCAGGGAGGCGAGCAGATAGAGGATCAGCTCGCGGTCGGGCGTGGCCGGGTCGGCGGCCAGGCGGGCCAGGAACGGCACCGCGTGCGGGGTGGCCGGGAAGCGGGTGCCCTGGTGGAAGATGTTGGCGTAGAGCGCCGACATGGCTTTCTGGCGCTCGTCCTCGTCGGCGGACGCGAGCGCCCGGATCTGGCCGGGCACGTCCGTGGCCCGTCCGTAGGCGTGTTTCAGCTTGCCCCAGGAAACGCGATCGAGATCGTCCACCCGCGCGAGCGTATCGGCAGATATGGGATTTTGTCCGCCGTTTACCGTTGCCAGGGAATTGCCAGGAACGATGGGTAGTCTGCCTCGGCATGAACTGGCAGCGCAAAATGAACAAAGCGCTGGTCAGGTTCACCGGATTCCAGATCGAACGTGTAGGAAAAGCGGCTCCTCCCCAGCCCGTTCCCGAGATCAGACCGCCCGCGGATCCGGCGACCGACCGGCTGCTCGACTCCCCCGTGTTCCTCCTGTCCCCCGTGCGATCCGGTTCGACGCTCCTGCGCGCGATTCTGAACGCCCACTCCGCCCTGCACGCCCCTCATGAGCTGCACGTACGCCGCCTGCGCGTGCAGTTCGACACGAACCTGGCGGCCAAGGCGATGGCGGCCCTCGGCCACAACCAGGCCGATCTGGAGCATCTGCTGTGGGACCGCGTCCTGCACCGGGAGCTGGTACGCAGCGGCAAACGGTTCATCGTGGACAAGACCCCCGCGAACGCCTTCGCCTACCAGCGCATCGCCGCCTGCTGGCCCGACGCGCGCTTCGTCTTCCTGCTCCGCCACCCCGCCTCGATCGCCGCGTCCTGGCACGAGGCCAGCCCCGACAAGCGCACGCCCGAGGAGGCCGCGCTGGACGCGCTGCGGTACATGAAGGCCGTGCAGCGGGCCAGGTCAGCCCTGCCGGGCCTGACCGTCAGGTACGAGGAGCTGAGCGCCGATCCGGAGAAGGCGACCCGCGAGATCTGCGAGTTCCTGGACCTGGAGTGGGAGCCGGAAATGCTCTCCTACGGGCAGCAGACCGTCCTGGAGAAGGGCCTCGGCGACTGGCGCGACAAGATCCGCTCCGGCGCCGTGCAGCCCGCGCGGGAGCTCCCCTCCGCGGACCAGGTCCCGGACGTGCTGAAACCCATGTGCCGGACCTGGGGGTACCTCACGTGAAGATCCGCTATCTCATGCTGCACGCGTACGGCATGGGCGGCACCATCCGCACCGTCGTCAACCAGGCCAACGCGATGGCCGCCGCGGGCCACGACGTCGAGCTGGTCAGCCTGGTGCGGCGGCGCGACACCCCCCAGTTCGCGCTCGACCCGCGGATCGGGATCACCACGCTGGTGGACCAGCGCGGCGGCAGGGTGCCGGACTCGTTCGGGCGCAGGGCCTGGCGCAGGGTACGCGGCAAGATCGTGCCGAGGGGCGAGTTCGCGGCCGACTACTTCACCGAGCGGGTGGAGTGGGCGGCGATGGAGTATGTCGCCAACCTGCGCGGCGGCATCCTCGTGACCACCAGGCCCGCCCTGAACCTGATCGCCGCCCGCCGCGCCGCCAAGGACGTCGTCAAGGTCGCCCAGGAGCACATGAACCTGTCGGCGTACCCCGACACCATCCGCAGGGAGATCGCCCGCCACTACGGCCGGTTCGACGCGGTCACCGTGCTGACGCGCACCAATCGTCTCGAGTACCAGCGCCTGCTGCCCTCGACCCCCATCGTGCAGATCCCGAACGCGGTCCATCAGACCGACCCGGAACGTTCCCGGCAGGTCAATCCCGTCGTGGTCGCGGCCGGTCGGCTGGTGCCGCAGAAGGGGTTCGACCTGCTCATCCCGGCCTTCGCGCAGGTGGTGCGGGAGCATCCGGAATGGCGGTTGCGCATCTTCGGCACGGGGCCGCGCAAGACCCAGCTGCAGGGGCTCATCGACGGGTTCGGGCTGGGCGAGCACGTGTCGCTGGCCGGGCGCACCGACCGGCTGGACAAGGAGCTGGCGGAGTCCTCCGTGTACGCGCTGAGCTCCCGGTTCGAGGGCCTGCCGATGGTGATGATCGAGGCCATGACACACGCGCTGCCCGTGGTCGCCTTCGACTGCCCGACCGGGCCCCGGGACGTGCTGACGGACGGGGTGGACGGCGTGCTCGTGCCGCCCCGGGACGTGGACGCCCTCGCCGCCGCGCTGAGCCGGGTCATGGGTGACCGGGAGCTGCGGGTGCGGATGGGAAAGGCGGCGTACCAAGCGTCGCGTGCTTACGCGCCTGAATTGGTGATGCCAATGTGGGAGGATTTGTTCTCGGAGTTGCTGGCGGGTGAGCGCGTGGCCGACAACTTCTGGACTTCCGGAAAAAGATTTACCTGACCGATTCCTTCGGCGTAGCCGAGCTTTCCGCGCCCTTTGTCACGAAATGTCGCCCATTTCGGCAAAAGCAGCTCAAAGGGCGCGGCAATCTGGAGCGATGCGTATCCGGAAAGCCCACCTGACCGCTGCGGCAGGTGCCCTTGCCCTGGTCACGGGGCTCACCGCACCCGCGCACGCCACCACTCCCACCGCTGTCCCCGCCGCTGTACCCGTCCACGCCGTCCAGCAGGACGCGCCCGCGGTGTACGGCAGCGCCGCCTACCTGATGGACGCCTCCTCCGGCAAGGAGCTGTTCAGCAAGAACGCCGACGACCGCCTCCCGATCGCCAGCGTCACCAAGCTGATGACCGCGTACGTCGTCCTGAAGACCGCCAAGCCCACCGACGTGGTGCAGATCAAGCGGGAGGACGTCCAGTACGCGGAGGACGGCGGCGGCACCACCGCCGACCTGCGGCCCGGCGACCGCCTCACCGTCGGCGAGCTCCTGTACGGCCTCATGCTCCCCTCCGGCGCGGACGCCGCCCACGCGCTCGCCCGCACCTACGGCCCCGGCGTCGGCGGCTTCGTCACCAAGATGAACGCGACGGCGCGCGAGCTGGGCATGAACGACACCGAGTACGTCAACGCCGACGGCCTGCCCAAGCGCGGCGGCGACGGCTACTCCACCGCCCGCGACCAGAGCGTGCTGGCGGCCAAGGCCGTGCAGGTGCCGCTGATCAAGCAGGTGGCCGGGACCCGGTACCACTCGCTGGACGCCACCTCCGAGCACCGCTCCTACAGCTGGCGCAACACCAACAAGCTGCTCGGGACGCCCGGCGCGATCGGGCTGAAGACCGGGTTCACGCGGGCGGCCGGGTTCACGCTGGCGTTCGCGGGCGAGAAGCGCGGCCACACGATCGTGGGCGTGCTGCTCGGCGAGTCGGTCTCCAGCCGCCGCTTCGACACGGCGGAGGCGCTGCTGTCCTGGGGTGCGGCCCGCGAGTCCGCCTGACCCCAGAGCCGGGCGGACACCATGGACGGTGTTGATCCTTTGGACTAGTTTGCCCGACATGAAGCTTCGAATCGCGTTGAGTGCGCTGTCAGCGGCCGCCGCCGTACTCGCCGCCCCGGTCCCCGCCCACGCCGGCACGCCCAAGCTCGGCTGGGAGCTCAAGGAGACCGGGGTGACCGCGCGCCTGCGCGGCCTGTCGCCCGTCAGCCGGGACGTGGTGTGGGCCTCGGGCTCGGGCGGCACCGTGCTGAGGACCGTCGACGGCGGGCGAAGCTGGCAGAACGTCTCCCCGCCCGACACCTCCGCGCTCCAGTTCCGCGACATCGAGGCGTTCGACGAGCGCAGGGCCGTGGCGCTGTCGATCGGCGAGGGCACGGACTCGCGCGTCTACCGTACGGAGGACGGCGGGCGCACGTGGACGGAGGCGTTCAGGAACGACGAGCCCCGGGCGTTCTACGACTGCCTGGCCTTCTTCGACCAGCGGCACGGGCTGGCCATGAGCGACCCGGTGGACGGCAGGTTCCGGATCCTGGCCACGGACGACGGCGGGCGGAGCTGGCGGGTGCTGCCGGCCGACGGGATGCCGCAGGCGCTGCCGGGCGAGGCGGGGTTCGCGGCGAGCGGCCAGTGCCTGGTCACCGCGGGCGGCCGGGACGCCTGGCTGGCCACCGGCGGGGCGGAGCGGTCACGGGTGTTCCACTCGGGCGACCGCGGGCGTACCTGGACGGTCTCCGACACCCCGATCCCCGCGGGCGACCCGGCGCGCGGCGTCTTCGGCCTGGCCTTCCGCGACCGCCACCACGGCCTCGCGGTCGGCGGCGACTACCGACCCGAGCAGCCCTCCCCCAGCGCCGCCGCCCTCACCCGGGACGGCGCCACCACCTGGCAACCCGCCACCACCCCGCCGCCCGCCTACCGCTCCGGCGTGGCGTGGCTCCCGCACCTGCCGTTCGCCGCGGTCGCGGTGGGTCCTTCGGGCAGCGACGTGACCTGGTCGGGCGGGCGCACCTGGGAGACCTTCGACAACGGATCCTTCGACACGGTGTCCTGCACCCGCGACCTGTCCTGCTGGGCCTCCGGTGAACAGGGCCGCCTCGCCCGGCTGACCCTCCGATGACCGCGTAGCGGGCCCGGGCCTCCGGCGAACAGGGCAGCCGGGCTGACTCTCCGATGACCGCGTGGCGGGCGTCAGCGGACGCCGCGGGGGCGGAACTGGATGCTGATGCGTGGCCCCGCCGGGCGGGAGGTCTTCGGGATGGCGTGCTCCCACGTGCGCTGGCAACTCCCGCCCATCACGATCAGATCCCCGTGCCCCAGATCCCGCCGGATGGACGGCCCGCCGCCACGGGGCCGGAGCAGGAGCGGGCGGGGGTCGCCGACCGAGACGATCGCCACCATGGTGTCCTCGGTGCTCCCCCGCCCGATCGTGTCACCGTGCCAGGCCACGCTGTCGCGGCCGTCGCGGTAGAAGCAGAGCCCCGCCGTACGGAACGGCTCCCCCAGTTCCTCCGCGTAATGATCGTTGAGGGCCCGGCGGCAGTCCTCGAGCACCGGATCCGGCAGGGTCTCGTCCTCGTCGTAGAACTTCAGCAGCCGCGGCACGTCCACCACCCGGTCGTACATGCGCCGCCGCTCCGCCCGCCACGGCACCGTCCCGGCCAGCCGCTCGAACAGCGTGTCGGCGCCCGTGACCCAGCCCGGCCGCAGGTCGATCCAGGCGCCGTGGTCGAGGGGTGTCCTGCGGACCGTGGCGCCGAGCGGCCCGACCCCGAGCTCCTCGTCGAGGCCGAGCAGAGAGGCTTGGAACGAGGCTGTCATACGGCCAAGTGTATGCCTTTGTTCAAACACGCATTCGACTGGGGTGTCGGCTCGCCTTTGCCGGTGGGTCGTGCGAGGCTGGCAGAGGCTGGCAATCGCCGGATACGAGTGGCATCGCCCTCAGCCCGCACCGCGAGGTGAAGAGGCCACCCATCGCTTCGTCACACGAAGGAGCAGGCCATGCTCACCACCGACTACCTACCGGGCGCCCCCTGCTGGATCGAGGTCAACATTCCGGACGCGGAGGCGGCGAACACCTTCTACACGGGGCTGTTCGGCTGGGAGTCCGTCACGCTGGGCCCCGAGTACATGCAGTATCGCTTCTGCCAGGTCGACGGCAGGACGGTCGCCGGGATCAGCGAGGTGACGCAGGACGGCTGGACCCCGGCGTGGCTGACGTACTTCCAGGCGCCCGACGTCGACGTGATCGCCAAGACGATCGAGCAGGCGGGCGGCACGGCGCTCTTCCCGCCGAGCGACGTCGAGGGCCAGGGTCGCATGGCGGTCTTCGCCGACCCCACGGGGGCCGCGTTCGCGGTGTGGCAGCCGGGCCGGACGAAGGGGCTCGGCATGGTCACCGAACCCGGCTCGCTCGGCTGGATCGAGCTCCACACCCCCGACCCCGCCGCCATCCGGCCCTTCTACCAGTCGGTCTTCGGCTGGCGCGTCGAGGACCTGCCGATGGGCGACCGGTCCTACCCCGTCATCTCGCCCGCCGACGGCGACGAGTCCTCGGCGATGGCCGGGATCGTCCAGCTCCAGCCCGGTGACAGCCCGCACTGGCTGCCGTACTTCGAGGTGCCCGACTGCGACGCCACGGCGGCCCTGGCGCAGCAGCTCGGCGGCACGCTGCGGGCTCCGGCGACGGACGTGGAGGGAGTCGGCCGCATGGCCTTCCTCGCCGACCCCTTCGGCGCCCGCTTCGCGGTCATCACCAGCTCGGCCTGACCTCCGGCGAGCGACGCCACAGGCCCGGGCCCCACGGAACGCGGGCCGGGCCGGCCCCGCTCGATCGTCCTGTAACGTCTCCATCGTGTTATACCGTTACATGGCGGGCGCGGTGGCCGCGCGCACCGGAGACGAGATGTCCGGGCCCGCGCTCCTGGTCGCCGGGCTGGCCGTCACCGGCTCTCCCCTGACGGCGTCCTGGCTGCTGGCCGGGCTGACCGTCTCGGCCGCGGCCGGAGGGCCGCTGCTCGGGGTGCTGCTCGACCGGGCGCGGCGGCCGGGGCGGCTGCTCGCGTGCTGCCTCCTCAGCTACGCGAGCGGGCTCCTGCTGGTCCTGTACGGGCTGGGCCGGGTGCCGGACGCGGCCCTGATCGGCGTGGCGGTCGTGGCTGGGCTGCTGGGGCCCGCGCTGACCGGCGGCTGGACGGCGCAGCTGCCCCGGGTGGCCGGTCCCGAACGCCTGAGCAGGGCCAACACGCTCGACTCCATGAGCTACAACGTGGCCGGGCTGGCCGGTCCCGCCGTGGTGGGGGTGGTGGCGAGCGCGGGCGGCGGGACCATGACGGTGCTGGTGTGCGCCGGGCTGCTCGCCGCCGCGCTGCCGGCCACCTGGAGCCTGCCTCCCGTACGGTTTCACCCGGCCGCACCCGCTCACCCCACCGCGCCCGGCTCGCCCGCCGAGGGCGGCGCGGCCGGGCGCGGGCGGGCGGTTCGGGCGGAGCTGGTCGAGGGGTTCGCCGTCATCTGGCGGAACGCGCCGCTGCGGCGGGCGACGGCCGGGTCCGCGCTCTCGTGCTGCGGCCTGGCCATGCTGGTCGTGTCCGCGCCCGTCCTCGGCGCCGAGCTCACCGGCGAGAGCGGCCACGGTGCGCTGCTGCTGGCCGTCACCGCGGCGTCCGGGCTGGCCGCGAACGCGGTGCTCGCCGCGTGGGGCCGGGTGCGGCGGTGGGACCGCGTCCTGATCTGGGGGACGGCGGTGCTCGGCGCGGGGATGGCGCTGGCGGCCGGGGCCGGGGCGTTCTGGGCGGCGGTGCTCGCCGCGGCGGTGGCGGGAGCGGGCGAGGGGCCGCAGCTCACCGCGTTGTTCTCGGTACGGCACCGCGAGGCGCCGGCCCGCCTGCGCAGCCAGGTGTTCACCACGGGGGCCAGCCTCAAGATCACCTCGTTCGCGATCGGGTTGGCGCTGGCCGGACCGCTGGCGGCGTACTCGGCGAGTTCGGCCCTGGTGGCGGGGGCCGTGCTGCAGGCCGCCGCCGTGGCCGTGCTCACGGCCGGGCGCCGCGCCCCGGCGCGGGCGCCGCGCTCAGCCCGGGGTGGGCGGTGAGGTGCGGGTACGGTGGGCGGCGACGCGTTCGCGGGTGGCGCAGCGGGTGCTGCAGTAGCGTCGCGGGCTGCCGCCCCCGAGGTCCAGGTACGGCCGCCCGCACCCCCGCGCGGCGCACAGCCCGCCGGGAACGCGCTGGTGGTCGGCCAGCAGCACCGCCAGCGCCATCGCCGACGACGCCAGGAACCACTCCGCCCACGGCACGTCGTCCCCGCTGTCGACGTGTACGTGCCAGCTCGTCGTGCCCCCGTGGCTGGTGAGTCTGGGCGCCCGGGCCGATCCGGCGAGCATCCGGTTGAGCAGGTCGGCCGCCTCGCCGACGGTGGCCGCGCCCAGGACCTCGCGCAGCCGCGCCGCCGCCGCCCGCATCGCCGTCACGTCGGCCTCGCCGAGGTCGAGGTCCCCGGTCTCCCCGTGGTCGCGCAGGACCCGCGACACCGACTCGGCGGACGGCGGTTCGTGCAGCAGCGCCACGCACAGGTCGACGGCCCTGGCGGCCATCGCCTTGGTCGAGTGAACCTCCACCTCGAGAAGGTTATGCCAGTGCGGGCCCGGCGAGTCCCCGTCGCCTCCCCGGGCCCCGCGCCGCCTCAGCCGCCGCACGCCGCGAAGACGAACATGCCCTTCAGCATCCGGTACCGGTCCCGGACCTTGACCGCGCCCGTCTCGGTGTCGATCTGGACGATGGTCATCTTGTTGCCGCTCTCCAGGTACTGGACCAGGTGGACGGTCACCTGGGTGTCCCCGGTCCAGTCGACCATGTCGATGTCCCCGGCCGGCAGCGTGAGCTTCTTACGGCCGACGACCTGGTCGCTCTGCATGTCGTACAGGACGAGCTGCGGCTTGCTGCCCGCCACCACGGACGCGACCGTGCGGCCGTCGGCGGACAGCGCCTGCGGCGAGTTGGACGAGATGACCTGCGGCGGCGTGCCGCGCACGAGCTGCTCGCCCGCGTCGCTGTAGACGGCCAGGTCGGTGACGCCCTCGTCGCCGTCGGCGCTGGTGAGGACCTCGTCCCCGTCGCCGCTGAAGCCCAGCACGATCATGTTGCCCGGCACGGAGCCGAGCCGGGCGCCGGTGGCGGTGTCGAACACGCGCGTGCTCTGGACCTTCTCGCCGGAGATGACGGCGGCCAGCCGGGCGCCGTCGTCGGACAGGCGCAGGGTGATGTTGCTCTGGTCCACCCGGGGCAGCGCGTCCTTGGCGAACAGCTTGACGCCGCCCCCGAGCGTGCGCACGGCCAGCTTGCCGGTCTTGGTGAGGTACGCGACCCGCTGGCCGTTGCCGCTGACCGCGATGGGCGCCGAGGCGTACACGAGCTTCTTGCCCTTCACGTCGAGGGCGACCGTCTGGGCGTCGTGCAGCACGCTCTGGCTGCCGTCGTGCATGACCAGCCGCCAGTCGCCGCACGGCTTGGCGTCCCCGTCCTTGCCGCAGCTCTTGATGGCGGCGTACCGGACGCTGTCGTGCCCGTGATGTGCCTGCGCGTGTGCCCGGGCGTGTGCCTGCGGCTCCGCGTACGCGACGCCCCCCGGCACCGCGACCACGGCGGCCGCGAGGACCGCGAAGATCTTGGCCTTCATGTCGTTCACTCCCCCGCCTTCACATGGGCGTACCTGGTCTTGCTGATCGTGTATCGGCCGGTCTGCTTGACCGCCCCGGAGCCGGGATCGACGGTGAGCTCCCGTATCACCGCCGTCTCCCCGACGTCACCGCTCTCCACCGTGGCGTGGAGCAGGCCGTCCGGGCCCCACCAGGCGAGGTCCGGCGGCACGCCGGGCGTGAGCGGCAGGTCCGCGCCGCCGGACAGCTGTCCGGTCGCCACGTCGTAGGTGCGCACCCTCGGCCGCTTCTTCGTGTCGGCGTTGCCCGCGGTGAACACGGCCACCGTCCGGCCGTCGGGGGCCAGGGCGAGCGTGGGGGCGTTCGCGACGAGCTGGGGCGGTGTCGCCTTGATCGAGCCGCCGCCGAGCCGGTGCGCGATCAGGCGGAGCGTGTTGTCGCTGAGGTAGCGCTTGGTCAGCACCTCGTCGCCGTCGCCGCTGAACCCGGCCATGCTCTCCCCGAGGGGCAGCGTCGTGATCTTGCCGGTCCCGACCGTGATCACCTTGGCGGGCAGGCGGGCGGGCTCGTCACCGTAGTCGACCACGACCGTGTCGCCCTTGGGCGACAGGTAGACGCCGACGTCGGAGGTGCCGACGCCCTTGGGCACCGCCGCCTTGGGCAGCGTCCGGGCCGGGCCGCCCGCGACCGGCTGGACGACCAGGCGGTGGTCGCTCTTGCGCTCGTACGCCATCACGCGGCCGTCGGCGCTGATGGCGAACGTGTTGGTGTCGTGGACCTCGTTGCCCTTGGCGTCGATCTGGGACGTGGCCGCGCGGGGCACGGCGACCTTCCGGCCGTCCCGCATGATCAGCTGCCAGTGACCGCAGGGGTAGTCGAGGTCGTCCTTCTTGTGGGTGCAGGTCTTGACCCAGGCGGCGCGGGCCTCCGGGGTCCCTGACTGGGCGTGGGCGGCGCCGGGCGCGAGCCCCAGTCCGCCGATGACCGCCGACGCCAGCAGGGCCGCGGTCGCTGAGGGGTGCCTCATCGGTGTGATCCTTTCGTTCACACCGTTAGACACGCACTTGACGTGCGCGGTTGGTCACAGATCGGCCACGGCCGGCCCTCACGCCCTCCCCGGGTCCAGGGGGCGGCGGCCCGCGAAGCCGAGCTCCGTACGGTGGTACCAGGCGAGCTCCCGCTCGCCCTCGATCCAGCACAGCCGCACCGACACCCCGTCGATCACGGCGGGGAAGTCGACGAGCACCGGCGCGATGCCCTTGACCTCGATCCCCTGCTCGTTCCACCCGCTGAGGATCTCCTCGATGCGGGCCTGCAGCCCCTTGATCTCGGGCAGGCCGCCGAGCGGGGAGCTCCCCGAGCTCCGCCGGTCGAAGTCGATCTCGGTCAGGTCCGCCCGGGCGGCGATCACCTCGCGGGCGTCGCGCATGACGGCGGGGAGCAGCTCTCGGGCCTGGTCAACGGTGAAGATCCGGTCCATGCCACAGACGTTACGGCGTGTACGCCTCGATGAGCAGCCGTTCGGCGTGGTCGAGATAGTCGTCGAGGTACGCGGCGGCCTTCTCGGCCCGCCCCGACTCCAGGAGCCCGAGCAGGGTCCGGTTGCGGTCGACGAACGGCTCGTGGAAGGCCCGCGGGTTCTCCATCACGTGGAAGACCAGCCGCAGCTCGGCCAGGAGCTGGCGCATGGTCTCGTCGATCCTGGGGCTCTCGTTCAGCGAGACGAGCGCCTGGTGGAAGCGGATGTTGGCGGTGCCGACGCCCTGCCAGTCGTCCTGCTCGGCGGCGCGCTCGGCGTCGAGCACGGCCTCCTTGATCACGGCCAGCGCCTCGGGAGCCGGGCCGCGCCGCACGGCCGCCCCTTCGAGCACGCGGCGCACCCGGTAGAGGTCGGCGACGTCCTCGGCGGACGGGAGGCGGACGAACACGCCCCTGTTGAGCCGGTGGTCGAGCAGCCGCTCGTGGCCGAGGAGCCGGAACGCCTCGCGCAGCGTGTTGCGCGACACGCCGAGTCCCTCCGAGATCGACTCCTCCGACAGCCGCTGCCCCGGACGGAAGAAGCCCTCGCTGATGCGGTCGCGCAGGATGTCGGCCACCCGCTCCGCGGTGCTGCTGCGGCCCAGCCGGGGGCGGTCCTGGGACAGATCGGCAACCACGTTATCCACAATTGACAGCGAATCATGGAGCAAACCTCTTGTCGAATTGTTCAACGATTCTTATGTTGAAGAGGACCCCCTAGACGAACAAGGAGCGATCGAATGACAGGCTCCGCGCAACAGACCCGGCGGGTGATCCTCGCCAGCCTGATCGGAACGTCGCTGGAGTGGTACGACTTCTTCCTCTACACCACGGCCGCGACCCTGGTCTTCCCCAAGCTGTTCTTCCCCGCTCTCGACCCGTTCAACGCGACGCTGGCCTCGCTGACCACGAACGCCGTGGCGTTCGTCGCCCGGCCGCTCGGCGGCATCGTGTTCGGCCACTTCGGCGACCGGGCGGGGCGCAAGACCGTGCTGGTGGTGACGCTCCTGGTGATGGGCGTCTCGACGTTCCTCATCGGCGTGCTGCCCGGCTACGCGAGCGTCGGTGTGCTGGCGCCGATCCTGCTGGCGCTGCTCCGGTTCGTGCAGGGCCTGGGGCTCGGCGGCGAGTGGGGCGGCGCGGTGATCATGTCGCTGGAGCACGGCGACGGGCGGCGACGGGGCTTCAACGCGAGCTGGCCGCAGGTCGGCGTGCCCGCCGGATACGTGCTGGCCACGGGGCTGCTCACGCTCCTGTCGTTCACGCTGTCGGACGCGGCGTTCCTGTCGTGGGGCTGGCGGGTGCCGTTCCTGCTGTCGGGCGTGCTGGTGTTCGTGGGCCTGTGGGTGCGGCTGCGAGTCAGCGAGTCGCCGCTGTTCGCGCAGGTCGAGGAGCAGGGCGCCAAGGCGGAGATGCCGCTGCTGGAGGTGCTGCGTACGCACCCGCGGGCCCTGCTGTCCGCCTTCACCGCGCGGATCGGGGTGGACGTGGCCTTCTACACGTTCACCGCGTACATCATCGTCTACCTCACCACGGTGCTGAAGCTGCCGCGTTCGTACGCGCTCAACGCGGTGCTGATCGGGTCGGCGCTGCAGCTCGCGCTGATCCCGCTGGCCGGCGCGCTGTCGGACCGGTTCGGGCGGCGGCCGGTCTACTTCGCGGGCGTGGTGGGCGCGGCGGTGTGGGTGTTCGCGTTCTTCCCGCTGCTCGACAGCAGGTCGTTCCCGCTGATCGCGCTGGCCGCCGTGGTCGCGCTGGTCACCCACGCCGCCATGTACGGGCCGCAGGCGGCCTTCATCGCCGAGCTGTTCAGCACGCGGCTGCGCTACAGCGGCGCCTCCATGGGCTACCAGGTGGCCGGCATCGTCGGCGGCGCCCTGGCCCCGATCATCGCCCTCAGCCTGTTCGACGCGTACAAGACCACGGTCGCGGTGTCGATCTACGTGGTGGCCGCGCTGGCGGTCACCGCCCTGGGCCTGGCCATCGCCCCGGAGACCCGCGATCTCGACCTGGCCGCGCAGCCCGACCCCAAGGCCAAGGCTTCCCTCCCCGGCCAGGTGGGACCGTTCGCCTGAGCCGTGAACGCCGCGAGAAGCCGCGGGCGGCGGCTGCCAACGCCGCCCGCGCGGAAGGGGTACTGATGAGAATCGCCCTGATCATCGTCGCCGCGCTCATCGCCGTCCCCCTGCTCATCGGGGGCGTGGGGGGCCTGGAGAGCACCGGCGGCGGCGAGGTGGCCGTCGTCCGCGACGGCGGCCCGCTCGACGACAACCGGGTACGCCAGGTGATCAACCCCGGCTCCGGCCTGACCTGGACCGGCCTGTGGTCGTCCACGCACCTCTACCCGGCGCAGCAGCGCTTCTACACGATCACCGCCGACCCCAAGCGGGCCACGACGCTCGGCGTGGACGTGGTGACGGTGCCCAGCAGCGACGGGGTGAACCTCGGCATCGAAGGCACCCTCTACTTCACGCTCAACCTGGACCATCAGGCGCTGAAGACGTTCGACGACAAGTACGGCACCCGCACCTTCCGCGCCCAGGACGACCGCTCGCTCTATGCGTGGGACGGCGACGAGGGCTGGTCGGCGTTCTTCGGCCAGGCGGTCCGCCCCGTGATCGACAACGCGCTGCGCGGCCAGATCGGCGCCATGCGCTGCGCCGAGCTCGTGCCGTCCTGCTCGCTGCTGGAGAGCTCCACGCTCAAGCCGCAGGACAGCAACGCCAACATCGTCAAGGTGCAGAACGCGGTCGACGCCTCGCTGGCCCGCGACCTGCCGGCCACGCTCGGCGGCGACTTCCTCACCGGGCTGCGCTTCACGCTGGCCAAGGTGACGCTGCCGGGCGAGGTGCAGCAGGCCGTGGACCGCTCGCTGGCCGCCTCGGCGGCCGTCTCCGAGGCGCAGGCGAAGGTCGCCCAGGCCAGGGCGGAGGCGGACGCGAACCGGGCCAGGCAGGACGGTTACGACAAGTGCCCGGCGTGCGCGGAGATCGAGAAGCTCAAGTCGCTGCCGCAGGGCATCACGGTGTACGCCCCCGGAAATCCCCAGTCGGTCGTGGTTCCGTCGCGGTAGTCAAGGCATGGTTGACTGGTTTTGCGGCGCAGCGTCTTGGTTGTGACGGAATCGCCACCTATTCACAGAACAACCTCCACTTAATAGGCATAAACTGCGCGGCTGTGAGCCTGCCTGTACGTGAACGTTCCCCCCGGCCGGGCGGCGGTCGCCACCGCCGTCCCGTGCCCACGTCCCTGCCGCCGGACGCCCCCATGCTCGTGCTCGCCACCCCCGGTGCGGCGGCCGGCGTGGCCGAAGAGATCGCGGCCGTGGTACGCGTCGACCACCCGCAGATCGAGGTGCGGCTGACGAGCGTCACCGACCTGGCGGACTCCCTGCCCTCCGGCCGCGACGCCGTCATCGTTCCCCTGCTCACCTGGGACGATCCGGTCGTCCTGGCTGAGATCGGCAAGGCGGTCGCGGCCAGCGGCAGCAGCGCCGCCGTCACCGAGGCGCTCGGCCCGCACCCACTGCTGGCCGAGGCCCTGCACATCAGGCTCGCCGAGCGCGGCCTGGCCAGGGCCGACCGCGTACGGCTGCTGAACGTCTCCAGCCCCGTGGACGCCGTCATCATGGCCACGGTCGGCGGGGAGCGCGCGGTGCACGCCGTGCAGGCCACGGCGGTGCTCCTGGCCTCCAGGCTCACGCTGCCGGTCGTCTCGGCCTCGCTCGACAGCGAGCCGGGCATCGCGATGGCGGCCCAGCGCCTGCACGCGGCGGGCGCCGAGCGCCTGGCCATCGCGCCCTGCATGATCGGCCACGAAGCCCCCGCCGGGATCGTCGAGCAGGCCGCCGCCTCGATCAATGCCGGGCACGCGGAACCACTCGGCGCGCACAGCGCCGTCGCCGAGCTTGTCGCACGGGCTTACGGGAGTCAACTCGCCACTTGACAAGGGCTTGTAGAGATCACGGGACTCGCGTTACCGTCGGCAAATGCGGCGGGTGGCGTACGACGGCGAACGGCTCGGCCTCCGTGACATCACGGAGGCCGACGTGCCCGCGCTGCACGCCGTCTACGGCGACGCCGCGGCCACCCAGCACATGCCGTTCGCGCCCCGCAGCCTGGCCGAGGTGGCCGGGCTCGTCGCCCAGGCCGTGGAGGCGGCCGCGGCCGAGCCACGCCTGCTCTACGTGCTGGCCGTGATCGACACGGCCCGCCGCGACGTGATCGGGGTGGCCCGCCTGCGCATCGAGGCCGACCACCCGCACAGCGCCGAGATCGGCTTCGGCCTCCACCCCGACCAGTGGGGACGCGGGGTCGGCACGGACCTCGTGCGCCTGCTGCTGTCGTTCGGGTTCAAGCAGCTCGGGCTGCACCGCCTCTGGGGCGCCCGCTCCCCGGCGAACTTACCCGCCCAGCTCGCGATGCTGACCGCCGGGATGGTCGAGGAAGGCCGCATCCGGCACCACGTGCACACGCCGAACGGGTGGCGCGACTCGATCGTCCACTCGGCGTTACAGGACGAGTGGACCGAACGCTAGACCACCACGGGGAGTGGCGTGACCCGGGATTGTCGGTCGCGGGTCCTACGATGAGCCTCCTCACGGAGGGATAGTCCAATGCTCGACGCGCTGATCGTGCCCCTGTTCGTCACCACGGACCTGCCGCCCGAGTCGGAGCTGGCCGAGTTCGGGGAGCTGCTCGCCGAGACGGCACGCGAGCTCCGCCACGAGGGCGACCACTACGAGGCGTTCCTCGCGGGCAAGGTGTTCTGGCTGGACCGTCCCGTGCTGCCCGAGCAGCGGCCGGCGGCCGAGGCGGAGCTGCGCTTCGCGGGCATGCTGGGCTACCTCGCCGCCTCCGGCCCCGGCCACACCACGCGTGACGTGGTCTGCGACGTACGCCGGGCAATCGGCGAGGCCGTCACCGGCCGCTACGGCGACGTGGGGGTCGTCCCGGCCGTGTTCGCGATCCGCGACCAGGACGTCCGCGAGCGCACCCCCGATTCCGCCCTCTACTTCGACACCCGCGACGCCATCCCCGACCTGGTGACCGCGACCCGGACCTACCTCTAGCCAGGCGGACGGGCCGCCGCCGCTGGGCGAGCCGACGACGGAGAGGTCCTCCCATGGCCGTGCTCGGCGACTGAGCCGGCTTTACGCGACCAGCAGGCAGTCGAGCAGGAGAGCGGCGATACGCCCCGGCCGTTCGGGGTCGGCGCGCTGCCGCTCGGCGGTGATCGCCGCGAGGACGACGGGCGGCACGTCCTCGGCGTCCACGTCCGCCCGGACGGTGCCGGCCCGCCTCCTGGGCCCGCGCCGGCAGCTCGGCGAACGCGCGGCGCAGGTCCAGCGCGAGTCGCTGGGTGAGCTCCGGCAGATCGACGTCCGCCCTGGCGAGCGCGTCGGCGAGGTCCTGCTTGGCGCGGGCGTCGCCGATCAGTCCGAGCAGGAACGGGAAGAACGCCGACCCGCCCTGATCCGCCTGGCGGGCCTGCTCGGCGAGCCCGCGGAGGCGGTCGGCTGTCATCTTTCCCCCTCGCGTTCTGCTACGACCCCCACCGTACGGGCCGGCTCGCCGTCCGCGTCAGGAGGGCAGGCCCACCAGGACATACGAGGCCCACAGGTCGGGCTCGGCGGGGCCGTAGAGGTCGCGCAGCTCCAGTACGGCCTCCCGCACCGCCTGTGCCGGATCCATGCCGGAGCGCAGCCTGGTGTGGACGTCGCGCATCAGGGCCCTGGTGACCTCGCCGGAGACCGGCCAGAGCGGGAGGAGCACGGACCTGGCGCCCGCGTGCAGGAACGCGTAGGCGAGGGCGGCCGCGTCGTGACCATCGCCCGGCGTGGGGCCGCGTTCGTGGGAGCCGAGGACGACGAGCCGGGCGTTCACGGCCATGCTCATCAGCCGGCGGCCGGTCAGGAGGCCGTCGGCGAGCCCGATGCCCGAGCCGAACGGGTCGTCCGGGTCGAACACGCCCGGACACGACAGCTGCACCACGTCCCAGGTGCCGGGGAGCCGGGCCGCGGTGGCGGCCGGGCCGGTATGGGGCGGGACACCCAGCAGGGCGCCGGCGTCCCGCGCCGCCGCTTCCAGCACACCCCGAACCTCGGGCCCCGCCTCGCCTTCGGGCACGGCCCGCGCCTGTGACTCGCTCCCGGGCACGACCCGGGGCTCTGGCTCGCTCCCGGGCACGACCCGGGACTCTGGCACGCTTCCGGGCGCGGCCCGAGGCTCTGGCACGACGGTGCTTCCCCATGCGGGGCCGGTCCCGGGTTCGGGTGTGGCCTGGCGTTCGGGGTTCGGGGTATACCCGAGCACCAGTGACCGGGTGCCCGTCGCGGGGCCCCGCCGGGTGAGGCGGGTCAGGGTGGCGACGGAGGGGGCGTAGGTCACGGGGGCGCGGTCGAGGAGGGAGCGGCCGTTCGGGGCCAGCGCGTGGAGCGGGACCCGGTGCAGCTCGGCGTGCGGGACCAGGTAGAGATGGTCCAGGTCGTCGCCGAGCGCGTCGAGGGCGTCCGACAGCAGGAGATCGGCCAGGCGCCGCCAGACGGCCGCGCGGTGGCGGCGCGCCTCGATGTCCAGCAGCCCGGGGCGGCGGCCGACCGTGGTGGCGGTGAAGTCGGCCAGCAGGTCGTGGCCGACGGTGGTGGGGATGGCGCGCGGCTCCGACCAGCCGGTGCGGTGGGCGAGCACCGTCACGCTCTCCTCACCGACGTGGAAGCCGACCACGGCGATCCTGCTGCCGGGCCGGCCTTCGGGGGTGACGAGGGCGTCAAGGTGGAGCTGGTCGAGCGGCGGGTGCCGGTGCAGGGCGACGTAGTCGGGGGCGAGGGGTTCCATGCGGCGCCACAGCTCCTCCACCTCGGCCTCGGCGGTGCGGGCGCGTCGGAGGAGCGTCGCCGCCTCGGCCGGGTCCCGGGTGTTCCGGGCGGCTGACCTGAGCGTCTGCATGGTGTCGAGTCCGCGCCGCTCCGCCGCCACGAGCTCGGCGGGCACGCCGTCGGGCAGGGGCCAGCGCCGATGGCTGAGGTCAGCGGCGGTGGGCCGGTCCTCGATCGTCCAGGGCCAGGGCTCGTCGCCCGGACGCGCCGGCTCGGCCCAGCGCTCGCCGCCCCTCCCTTCCGACCTGAACCCGCGGTCACCTCCATCCCCAACGGTCCCGGACCAGCGGTCATCCCTATCCCCCGCCGTCCCGGACCAGCGGTCACCCCCATCCCCCACCGTCCCGGACCAGCGGGCATCGCCACCCCTCTCTGGGCCCGGCCAGTGGTGGTGGCCGAGGTGGGTGGTCAGGGTGTGGGACTTGGCGTGCTCCACGTGCCGCCAGGCGGCCAGGCCGCGGCCCAGGCGTACCGCGAGGCGGATCGCGCGGTCGCGGCCGGAAGTGTGGCCCAGGGCGCAGGCCCGTTCGGCGTCGGCGAGCGCGCTCGGCAGGTCGCCCAGTTCCTCGGCGGCGACGGAGCGGTTGTGCAGGGCGATCCCCAGCTCCAGCTCGTGCCCAAGTTCCTCCAGCAGCCCGATCGCCTCCGACAGGTGCCGGTGGGCCCGAGCGTACGAGGTGGTGGTCACGTACAGCGTGCCGAGCCGGCCGAGGGCGAGCGCCTCCCCCGGCCGATATCCGATCTCCTGGGCCAGGGCCGCGGCCTCCGCCAGGTCGACCTCGGCGCGGGAGGAGTCCTCGAGGCGGGCGAGCAGGATGAGCGCCAGGACCACGCCGCGGGTCCGGCCGCGGGCGTGTTCGATGTCCAGGGCCCTTTCGGCGAAGATCCTGGCCTGATCCGTCGAGTTCCGCAGCGCGCACACCAGGCTCAGGTCGGCGTAGCTGTCGGCGAGGTGCGTCCGGGAGCCCGCCTCCTCCACGATCGCGATGGACTGCCGGTAAAGGGCCTCGGCCTCCGCCAGCTCGCCCAGCTTGAGGTGGAGTGCGCCCCGCCCGGCCAGCAGCGGGGCCCGCAGCGCGCGCCAGACCTGCGAGGACAGCACTTCGAGCCCCTCGTCGAAGGCGTGTGCGGCCTCTGCCCAGCGGGCCTGGTCGGCGCGGACGCGACCGAGCAGGTCGAGCGCCTGGACGAGGTCCGCGGGGAGCGCGGCGTCGGAGTCGCGGGCCAGGGCGACCGCCTCGGTGAGGTGGTCGGCTGCCTCGTCCAGGCGGCCCAGGTCACGGGCCGCCGCGCCGAGGTTGCGCAGGTGGTCGATCACGAGGGCATCGCGCAGCTCGTGGCCTCGGGCGGCGTACGCGTGGGCGGCCTCCGGGTCCCCCAGTGCCCGGCAGAACGAGGAGAGCTTGACCAGCAGGAACGAGTGGTAGTCGGAGGTGGGCGGGCGGCCGTTGACGGGGTTCGCGGCGAGCGTCTGCTCGGCGAGGGCGCGGGCGGTCTCCAGGTCGCCGGCGGCCTCCGCCTCCTCGATGCGGAGCCAGGTCTCCAGCCGCTCTGCGCGGTCGCCGTCCGCCGCTCTGATCGCCTGGTTCAGGGTCGCGTGGCCGCGGGTCGCCTCGCCGAGCGTGAGCTGGATGCGGGCCAGCCGCGACAGCAACTCCGCGTCCAGGCCCCCGCCCATGACCGCGATGAGCTCAAACGCTCCGGCAGCCTGCGCCGAGTCGCCGAGCCCCGCCGCCGAGCCGGCGCGCCCGCCGCGGTCATCCGGCTGTCCCGAGCCCGTGGGGTTCGCCGACTCGCCGGGCGACGCCGAGCCGCCGGGCGACGCCGAGCCGCCGGGCGACGCTGGGTCGGGGGACGTCGCCGGGTGGAGGGGCGCAGGCCGGTCGAAGGGCGCGCGCGGGTCGAGGGATGCCGGCGGGCCCAGGGTTGCAGGCCGGTCCAAAGACGCCCGCCGGTCAAGAGGCGCGGGGCGGTCAGGAGGCGTGGGTGGTGGGGTGAGGGTGGAGAGGCCGGCTTCGAGGGCGGCTCGGGCACGGCGGAACTCGCCGCGTTCCTCCAGCGCGAAGCCGAGCTTGATCGAGGTGAGCGCCGCCAGCCGGGGCTGCCCACCGGCGCGGAACCCCGCCACCGCCAGCTCCAGCGCCTCCACCTGCGCGTCCAGGTCCCCGGTACGGGCCGCCAGCGCGGCCAGCCGGTCGCGGACGACGGCCTCCTTGAGCGGGTCCCCGGCGGACAGCCCCAGGGCAGAGCTCAGCCGTTCCGCCGCCTCGTCCCACGAGCCGAGCCGCAGGTCCACCGCCACCCGCCCCAGCACGGCCACGAGGACGGCCCCCACGTCACCCTCGGCGGCGGCCAGCTCCAGCGCCCGCTCCAGGTCGGCCAGCGCGTCGTCGTAGCGGTCGAGGGCGGTCAGGCAGGAGGCCCGCATGGTCAGCGCGGACGCCTCCTTGACCGGGACACGCAGCCTGGCGAACGCCTCCGCCGCCGCCCCGAACTCCTCCAGCGCCCGCCCCGGCTCCCCCTCCGCGTACGAGAGCGCGCCCAGGTTGTAGCGCGCCGAGGCGGCCCCGTCGTAGTGGCCGAGCGACTCGTACTCGCGCTCGGCCAGCCCGAAGGCCGTCCTGGCGCCGTCGGCGTCGCCACGGGCCCGGCGGCGGCCCGCGATGCGGTACCACTCGTCGGCGGGCTCGCGCCGTTCCCCCCGGCGCCGCACGATCTCCACCAGCCGGGTCTCGCAGGCGGCGGCCTGCCCGGGATGGCCGCGCTCCACCAGCAGGACGGCGTGCGCGTCGAGCGCCCGGCACGCGTCCTCCCACGCCCCGGCCGCCTCCAGCTCGATGGCGCAGGCGGCCATGCGTTCCGCGGCCGCGGTGAGGTCGTCCTGGTCGACGGCCGCCCGGGCGGCGTGGACGAGCGCCATGGCGGCCGGCACCGTCTCGCCCAGCTCCCGATAGAGCTCACGGGCCTGTACCGCGCAGGCCACGGCGCCGTCCGGGTCGCCGGCCGCCAGGAACGCCTCCGCCGCGTGCCCCTGCTGGGCCGCCTCCTCCGCCGCCAGCCCGGCGCTCTCGCACAGGGCGATGGCGCGGTGGTGGTGTTCGAGGGCGCGGACCGGGTCGCCGGCCGCGAGCAGGACGACGCCCATGCTGCCGAGCTGGAGCGCCTCGGCCCGGACCTCGCCCAGCGAGCCGTAGCCGGCCGCCGACCGCGCGAACGACTCCAGCGCCGCCCCCAGCTCGCCCAGCTCCTGGTACGCGCGCCCCTGCTCGGCCAGCGCGTACGCCATCCGAGCCGGCGCCCCGGAGCCGAACGCCTCCGCCGCGCGCCCCAGCACGGCGCAGGCCACCCGCCGCCGCCCGAGCGAGGCCAGCCGCAGCCCGGTCTCCAGCAGGAATTCGCCGGGCGATTCGGCCTGCCGCTCGGCGTAACGCAGCAGCTCGACCGTGACCTCGTCGTCCCGCGCGGCCAGCGCCAGCTCGGTCGCGGCCCCGGCGAGCCGCTCGTCCGGCGGCGGCGTCCCGTCGAGGGCCGCGCCGAGCTGCGACAGCAGCTCGGGGTCCCCTTCCCGGGCGAGTTCGAGCACCTCCCCCAGGTCCCCGGGGTCGCCCTGCGTCGAGAAGCGCGCCAGCAGCGCCCCGCACAGCACCCGCTGCGCGGGCGCCGGGTCCTGGGCGGACTTCACGGCCAGCTCCAGACCCTGGCGCGCGGACGCCACCGCCTCGTTCAGGTCCTCCACCCGTCCCGAGTGCGCGGCCCGCCAGCGCAGCACCTCCGAGACGAGCCCGTACGCCTCCGCCCGCGGCGACAGCCGCTCACCGGCCGCCAGGGCCTCCCGTAACGCGGCGATCGCCTCGTCGGCGCGCCCGTCGTCGAGGTCCAGCTTGAGCGCCTGGCCGAGCAGCATCAGGACCCTGGCCCTGGCCGGGTCCCGCTCCCCGTGGGCCGCGAGCGCGGCACGCGCGGCCGCGATCGGCTCGGCGGGGTCGCCGCCGGTCACGACGGCCCGCCTGAGCAGCGCGTTCGCCAGGTTGGCGAGCAGCCTGGCGCGGTCGGGGTGCCCGCGCGGCGCCTGGCCGGCCGCCTCGCGCATGACCTCGACGGCGGTCTCCAGGTCGCCGGAGTCGCCGGTGACGCCGTACCGATTCCAGCGGCGGTCTCCCAGCAGCCCGAGCCGCACGACGGGGTCGGTGCCGAGCCCGCGCGCCGTCTCGCCGGGCGTCATGTGCAGGGCCTCCAGCATCTCCGTCCCGGCCTCGAGCGAGCGCTCGTCCCCCGTGACGACGAACCACTCGACCAGCCCGGCCGCGTACGGCGCCAGCACGCCGGGATGGGCCCACTTCTCGTGCCAGAAGTCCAGCGCGCACTGCCCGACCCTGATGAACGCCAGCAGGTCGCGGTCGGCGTACGACCCGGCCGCACGCGTCCAGGTGAGCTCGACCAGCGCCAGCAGCGCTTGCGACCGTTCCTGGCCGGCCGGCGGCGCCTGCGCGGCCGTCACGTACGCCGTGGCCAGCTCCTCGTCGCCGAACGCCGCCAGCCCGAGCGCCGTGCCCAGCTCGTCCACGTGCGCCGGCTCGGCCAGCGCCGCCCTGAACAGCACGTGTACGGCGTCGTCGACGACCTCCAGCTCCCCCGTCGCCCCGAACAGCCGCAGCAGCCCCTCCCCCAGCAGCGCCAGCGCGCCGGGCGCCCAGGCGGGCCCGGGCGAGCGCGCCGACTGCCGCAGCAGCAGCTCGCCGAGCCGGTCGGCCACCTCCGGCGTGGGCCGCGCCATGGCCCGCCGCACGAGGGCGTGGATCAGCAGCCCCACGTGCGGGTACGCCTCCGGGTCCACGTGCTGGAACACCTCTTCGACGAGCCCCGCCCACGTGCCGGCCGAGTCGCCGGGGGGCACGTTCGAGCCGCGCAGCCGCTCCGGGAGCCGCGCCGGATCGACCACGGCCACGGCGGCGAAGTACGTGCCCGCCACCGCCGCGTCCTGCGCGAACCGCTGGTCCAGCCGGTAGCGGGCCAGGTGGAGCATGCCGATCAGGCGCCAGGTGACCGCGTCGGTCCGGTCGCCGGCGCACGCCCGCATCGCCTGCTCGGCCTCGACCAGCGCCGCGGGATCCCAGATCAGGTCGGGATCCGCGGCCTGCTCGAACCGCTCGATGCGGGCGGCCAGCGCCCGAGCCGGTTCGGTCATGGGCACAGGCTCTCACCGGCGTGCGCGCCCGTACAGAACCGTGCCGTTGACCTCCACATCGCCCCGTACGGTATCGCTCTTTACGGTGTCAGCTCGACAAAGGACACGCCCGGCATGGGCAGCTCGAATTCGAGGGTGACCGTGCTCCCGGCGGCCGTGGCCGCGGGGGTCAGCTCGTCCAGCGTGTTGGCGGCGCGGAGC
Source organism: Nonomuraea jabiensis (assembly GCF_014204795.1). Classification (GTDB taxonomy): domain Bacteria; phylum Actinomycetota; class Actinomycetes; order Streptosporangiales; family Streptosporangiaceae; genus Nonomuraea; species Nonomuraea jabiensis. Next base: position 11,915,938 of record NZ_JACHMB010000001.1, read on the forward strand.
TTGTCCCACTGCTCGTCCGCCGGCCAGTCGCCGCCGCCCATCGCCTCCCAGGCCGCCTGCACGTTGGAGTGGTCGCGGTCGATGCGGTGGTGGGTGACCGTGTACTCCCCGTCGGCGAGCCCGTCGACGGTCAGGGACACCGTACGGGTGAGCTCGGGGGCGCCGTCGGCCTGGGCGTGGTTGAGGGTGCCGTTCCAGACCAGCACGCCGACCCTGCCGTCCGCGTGCCGGGCCGCCCACGCCTCGACGCCCGCCACGTCGCCGTCGAGGGTGGCGGCCAGCTCCGCGTCGCCCAGCCGGGAGGCCAGCGTGAGCGCGTGGAAGCGGGGCTTGCGCAGGTTGCCGACCGTCAGCAGGCCGAACCCGCCGTGGAACAGCCGCGGCGGCCGGCCCAGCTCCTCGAAGTGGTCGGAGGCCACCCAGTGCGACAGCGCGGCGATCCGGCCGGCCGCCGACTTCATGCCGTGCAGCAGGAACGCCGCCCCGAACGGCCCGTCGCCGATGCCGTGGAAGTGGGTGGGCGTGGGCCCCCATTCGGTCCACCAGACGGGGACGTCCACGCCGTACCTGGCCAGGACGGGACGCCAGTCGAGCGGCGCGTTGCCGTAGGTGTGGGTGGACAGGAAGTCGAGCGCCGCGCCCGACTCCTCGACGTGGGCGAGCAGCTCCTCCACCCAGCCGTCGGCCGCCGAGGCGGGACCGCCGACGCGCAGGTCCGGGTGGACGTTCTTCACGGCGGCGGCGCTGACGTCGTAGAGCAGGAAGTACTCCTCGGGCGTGCCGGTCCAGAAGACGGCCAGGTTCGGCTCGTTCCAGACCTCGAAGGCCCAGTGGTCGATCAGCTCGTGGATCCCGTACCGCTCGGCCAGGTGCTCGACGAGCGCCCTGACCAGATCGCTCCACGCCTCGAAGTCCTTCGGCGGCGAGACGATCGCGTCGTAGCCGAAGACGGTCCTGGAGGGGTCGGAGGCCAGGTCGCGCGGCATGTAGCCGAGCTCCACGATCGGCCGCAGCCCCAGCGCCACGACCTTGTCGTAGACCTCGTCCACGCGGCTGAAGTCGTAGACCGCCCGGCCGTCGACCTCGCGGTACACGCCCAGGTCGTCGCAGAGGATGGCGTGCGCCCTGACCGTCTGGACGCCGAGCTCGTCGCGCATGACGCGCAGCGCCTCGGCCAGCTCCTCGCCGATGGGCCGGCCGCCGCTCTCGTCGGTGCTCAGCAGGTGCGACAGGTGCTCCGACCCCACCATGTACGCCCACGGGCGCGGCAGCTCGCGGGTCACCTGTCCCGCGTCCACGCGGATCGACAGCCCGGCCGGCCCTTCGAGCGGGGCTGCCTGCACGGGCTCGGAGAACGGCCCGGCGTGGTCCGCGGCGGCGACGGCGGCCACCTGGTAGGACGCCGCCCCGTGACCGGTGTCCACGAACCGGCAGGACGGGACGGCCGGCACGTCCACGTCCGGCGGCGTGGCCGGCGCCCCGTCCCGGTGCACCACGTAGCCGATGGCCCCGGGCACGGCGTCCCAGGTCAGCGTCACCTGGCCCGCTCCCGGGACCGCCGACAGGCCCGTCGGAGCAGCCGGCTCGGGCCGGGAGGCCGGGGTGATCGCGCCGGACTCCTGGCCGATGCGCTCCTGCCAGTCGCGGTGGGCAGCCATGTTCATGAAGTGACGTTCCATTCCTCGATTTCCATGACCGGGCGTAGCTTGGCCTCCACGCCCGAGCCCGCGAAGTAGCGGTGCAGGTCGCCGCCGGTGAGCACGTTGCCCAGGGCGGCCATCACCATGCCCTGGTCGAGTGCCAGGTACCACTTGGACACGGCCCCCGAGCGGACCGCGACGGCGTCGTAGAAGCCGCCGGGGCCGTAGGCGTCGAAGTTCCGGCGGAGCTTGTCCAGGTTGTCGATGGCCGCGTCCTTCGCGTACGGCAGCGCCAGGAAGCTGGCGTGCGGCGTCACGACGCCGTCGCCGTAGGACGCGGGCTCCGGCTTGGCCGGGCGGCAGCCCTCGTAGCCGGGATCCGTGCTGGTGCGCTCGCGGTCTGAGGTGTAGCCGGGCTCGTCCATGCCGAGCGCGTCCACGCCGTACTCGCGGTAGCCGCCGTGCGGGTCGTTGGACGGCGAGAAGCCCCAGTAGCCGTACTTGGCCTCGTTCAGGCCGTGCTCGATCTGGGCGCGGACGAACACCGGGTGGTTGCGGCCCCAGCTCTTGGGCGCCCATTTCGCCTCGGGGACCACGAGGTCCGGCATGAGGGCCTCGAACATGGAGCCGCCCCAGTTGGGAACGTAGCGCATGCCGCGGTAGGCGTACGTGCCCTCCCAGACGTTCACGCCCAGGTACTTCTTCCACGAGCCGACCGGCTTCTGCTCCTGCCAGCCGAAGTCGCAGCCGTTGTCGGGGAAGGTGCGGTACGGGCCGAAGTAGCTCTCGCGCGGGAGCTGGCCGAGCGCGATGCCCACGTACTGGCCGATGCGGGTCTCGGCGGGCGCGCCGTAGTGGTGGCAGGTCGAGTAGACGGTCGTGCCGGTGCCGGCGTAGTCGCTCTCGACGTAGCAGCCGTCGGGCGGCTCGGGCCAGAAGCCCCCACGGATCAGCCCGGTGCCCGCGTCGGGGCGGGCGGCGGGGTCGTAGTAGGAGGCGAAGTTCATGGAGGTCAGCAGACGGTTGGCGCGGGCGGCGTACTGCGGGGTCGCGTTGCGGACCATCATGAGGGCCGCGGCCAGCCAGCCGTTGTCCACGCTGGAGGCGAACAGGCGCACGGGATCGCCGGTCTCCGGCCAGGTGCGGATCAGCTGGAGGGTGCCGGGATCGTACCAGTTGTAGAACTGGCCAGTGGGCGTGTTCCGCTCCAGTCTCTCCAGCGCCCGCATCACCCTGCCGATCCTGGCGGCCGCGTCCCCGCCGCTGATCAGGCGCAGGTCGCGGGCGGCGAGGGTGCTCCACAGGTACGTGCCGATGTTGGTGGGCGAGGTGACCTTCGCCCTGGTCGCGAGGTCGCCGGTCACCTTGTCGGCGGGCAGGCCGGTGGCCGGCTCCACCATGGCGGCCATCGACCGCCAGGTGTCCTTGGCGTAGCGGAGCAGGGTGGCGTTCGCGGAGGCGTCGGCGGGGGCGGCCGGCGCGATCAGGGCCAGCGTCAACACGCCGGACAGAACTGTCTTGCGCATGGGGGGCTCCTCTACTTGAGGCCGGTGGTGGCGATGCCCTGGATGAAGAAGCGCTGCAGGAAGACGAACAGGAACAGGATCGGCGCGATCACCACGACCGACCCGGCGACCAGCAGGTTGTAGTGGGTGGCCTCGTGCCCGTTCAGGATGTTGAGCGCGACCGGGAGGGTGTACATGTCCTCGCTCTGCGCGACCACGGCCGGCCACAGGAAGTTGTTCCACGAGCCGAGGAACGTGATCAGCCCCAGCGTGGCCAGCGGCGGCCCGCACAGCGGCAGGATGATCGTGAAGAAGATCCGGAACTCTCCCGCGCCGTCCACCCTGGCCGCGTGGATCAGCTCGTCCGGCAGGTCGGCGATGAACTGCCGCATCATGAAGACGCCGAGCGGCGTCACCACGGTGGGCAGGATGATCCCGAGGAACGTGTTGACCATGCCGAGCTTCGCGATCAGCACGAACTGCGGCACCATGAGCACGATGGCCGGGATGGCGAGCTGCACCAGCACCAGGCCGAAGGCGAGGTTCTTGCCGCGGAAGGACAGCTTGGCGAAGGCGTACCCGACCATGGAGCAGAACAGCAGGTTGGTGGCGACCAGCACGAGCGCGATGAGCATGCTGTTGGCGAAGGCGTTGCCGATGTTCACCCGCTGGAACAGCTCGGCGAAGTTGTCCAGCGTGAACGTCTCCGGCCAGAACGTCGGCGGGTCGCGCCTGATCTCCCGCTCCGGCTTGACCGAGCTGAGCGCCGTCCACAGGAACGGCCCGGCGACCAGCGCCAGCCCCAGGCTCAGCCCCAGGTAGACGACCGCGCGCTGGCGGCGGGTCCGGCTCATCTGCGCCTCCCGAGCCTCAGCTGCAGTACGGCCAGCGCCACGATCACCACGAACAGCACGGAGGAGGCGGCCCCCGCGTAGCCGTAGTTGCCCACCCCGAACTGGTTGAAGATGGCCAGCGAGGCCGACAGCGTGGAGTCGAGCGGGCCTCCCCTGGTCATGACCAGCGGCTCCTCCAGGAACTGCATGAAGCCGACCGAGCTGTAGACGGTGCAGAACAGCAGCACGGGCCGGAGCGAGGGCACGGTGACCGCGCGGAAGCGGGCCCAGCGCCCGGCGCCGTCCACCTCGGCGGCCTCGTACAGCTCCTTCGGGATGCTCTGCAGCGCGGCCAGCAGCACGACCATGTTGAAGCCGAAGCTGCGCCAGGCCGTCATCACGATGATCGACGGCAGGGCCGTGGACGTGCTCTGCAGCCAGTTGGGGCCCTGGACGCCCACCAGCTCCAGCAGCCGGTTGACCAGCCCGGCCTCCGGCTCCAGCAGGAACTTCCAGGCCACGGCGATGCCGATGATGCTGGTGATGTTCGGCAGGTAGTAGCCGAGCCGGAAGAACGCGGCCGGCAGCCGGGCGATCCCCGAGTTGAGCAGCACGGCCGCGGCCAGCCCGAGCCCGATGGTCAGCGGCAGCGCGGTGAGCACGAAGACCACGGTGTTGAGCGCCGCCTTGCGCATGGCGCCGTCGTTCATGAGCCGCAGGTAGTTGTCGACCCCGACCACGTTCACGGCGAGGGGGTCGCTCACGTCGGTGCTGCGCATGTCGGTGAAGCTCATGCCGATGCCGACCAGCAGCGGGCCCAGGTAGAAGACGCCGAACAGCACCACGAACGGCAGGATGAAGATCCACCCGATGCCGGCCTGGCGTAACGTGCCCCTGAGCCTGATCGGCGCCACCCGGCCGGCGGGGACGGCCACGCTCATGGGCCCTCCCGCGTCGGCCCGCCCCACCCGCTCACAGGCCGGTGCCGATCGTGTCGGCCTGCGACTGGATCGCCTTGAGCGTCTGCTCGGGCGTCTGGGCGCCCCGGGCCAGCTTCTCCAGCTCGGTCTCCAGCACCCTGGCCACCTGCTCCCACGTCGGGAACGGCGGCGGCGTCTTGGCGTCCTTGAGCTGCTCGCCGAAGACCGCGAGCTGCTTGTCGGCGGTCAGCTCCGGCTCCTGCCAGGCCTTGATGACCGCCGGCAGCGCCTTCACCGTCGTGTACCACTTGGCCTGGACCTTCGGCTCGCTCAGCCACTGGATGAACTTCCAGGCCGCGTCGCGGTTCTTGGCCTTCTTGAACACCACCATGTCGGAGCCGCCGAGGAAGCTGGTCGCCGAGACCGGCCCCTTGGGGTAGGGCGCGACGTCGAACTTGTCCTTGAAGCCGGGGCCGCCGTCGTTGTTCAGCACGCCGACCATCCACGGGCCGGAGAAGAAGCCGCCGACCTCGCCCTTGATGAAGCTCTGCGGGAAGGCGCCCTCCGGGGTGTTGTTGGGGGCGAGCTTCTGGGTGAACAGCGACGCGTACTGCTTGAGCGCCGTGAGCGCCTCGGGGGTGTCGAACGTGTATTTCCCGTCCTTGACGATCTCGCCGCCGGCCTGCCAGATGAGCGGCAGCACCTCCTGCCAGGAGGCGCCCTGCGTGTAGCTCTGGTTGAAGCCGTTCTTCGCCTCGCCCTTCTCCTTGAGCGCCCTGGCGAACGCGGTGAACTCCTCCCACGTCCTCGGCGGCTCGACGCCGGCCTTCTTCGCCTGGTCGGTGCGGTAGTAGAGGACGCGGGTCTCGACGTACCAGGGCACCCCGTACGCCGTGCCGTTGACGTCGACCGTCTGCCAGGCGCCGGGGAAGAACACGGACTTGTCGACCAGGTTGCCGGGGGTCGGCTCCAGCGCGCCGGTCTTGGCCAGCTCGCCGGACCAGGTGGAGCCGACCATGCTCACGTCGGGCGTGGCGCTGCCCGCGATGGCCGCGGTGATCTTGTCGTGCGCCACGTCCCAGCCGATCGCCGTGACGTTGACCTTCACGCCCGGGTTGGCGGCCTCGAAGTCCTTGACGAACCCGCCGAGCGCCTTGCCCTCCTCGCCCATCGCCCAGACCGTGACCTCCCCCGTGATCTTGCCGGTCGTGACGTTCTGTGCCTGCTCAGGAGTTCTGTCTGCGGTGCGGCCGCAGCCGGTGGCCAGGATCGCGAGGGCCAGCACGCCTCCCGCGGCGCGCCGGGTGGTGGTGTTCACGGACTACCTCCTGGGGGTTGGTCACCGCGGCCGGAACGGATCTCCGGCTCTGCGGTCAGGATTCGGTGACGTCTCGGGGTGGTGGCCGCAGCTGGAGCGGATCACCAGCTCGGTGGGCAGGCTCTGGTGGCGGGGCAGGTGGCGGGCGCCGGTGATCAGCTCGTCGAGCGCGCGGGCGGCGCGGGCGCCGAGCTCGCGCATGGGCTGGCGTACGGTGGTCAGCGCCGGGCGGGCGTGGCGGGCGGCCATGATGTCGTCCCAGCCGGTCACGGCCAGGTCGCCGGGCACGCTCAGGCCCAGCTCCTCGGCGGCCAGCAGCGCGCCCAGCGCCACCTCGTCGTCGGAGCAGATGATCGCCTCGGGCCTGCGCCTGCCTTTGAGCAGGCCTCTGGCGGCCTCGAAGCCGCACTCGACCGTGTAGTGGCGGGTGTCCACGGCCTCGATCGCGCCGCCGAGCACCGCCCGCACGCCCTGCCAGCGCTCGTCCACGTCGTCCTGGCTGGCCATGGGGGCGCCGAGGAAGGCGAAGCGCTCGTAGCCGTGCCCGGCCAGGTGCTCGGCCAGCGCTCCGGCCGAGGCCCGGTTCTCGCTGCGCAGCGTGTCGGCGCCGGTCAGCGGGTCGCGCGAGATGAACACCAGCCGCATGCGGAGCAGCACCAGCTCGGCCACCAGCGGCTCGGGGACGGTGTGACCGAAGATCAGCATGCCGTCCACCCGCCCGGCGAGGTCCTTGACCAGGTCGTTGACCCGGCTGCGCCCCTTGGTGGACAGGATGACGACCGAGCGCCCCAGCTCGGAGGCGACCTCCTCGTAGCCGAGCAGGACCTCCGTGTAGTAGGGGCCCGCGAGGTCGGGGAAGACGATGCCGTTGGCGGCGTGGCGGCCCTCGGCCAGGCTCACCCCGAGGTGGCTGGGCGTGAAGTTGAGCTCCTCGACCGCCTTGAGCACCTTCTCGCGCGTCCTGGCCGCGACCGGGCCGGTGCCGCGCAGCGCCCGGGACACGGTCGCGATCGACACGCCGGCCCGCTGGGCCACCTCGTAGATGGTCACGTCCATCGAGCGTCTCCCTGTCATGTAAGCGCTTTCACTTCTTGGACTGTAAGCGCTTACACACATGCATCCTGCCAGGGTTGTTAACTTCTCGTACAGACCCCGGCGAGTAACGGTGAGGTCACGCCGTTGGGGGGTAGTCGGGGATCATGCTCTACGGCAAGGAACACGTACAGCGTTATCAGGAGACCGACGGCGAGGAGGGACACGACTGGAACAACACGACAGTCCTCCTCCTCACCACGAAGGGCCGCAAGTCCGGACGGTCCTACACGACACCACTCATCTACCAGAAGCACGGCGACGACCACGTGGTCGTCGCGTCCAAGGGCGGGGATCCCGACCACCCCGAGTGGTACAAGAACATCCTGGCCAACCCCGAGGTGGAGGCGCAGGTCAAGGGCGACAAGTTCACGGCCCGGGCCCGTACGGCCTCGAAGGAGGAGAAGCCGGAGCTCTGGGCGCTGATGGCCCGCACCTGGCCGGACTACGACGAATACCAGAAGAAGACCGACCGCGAGATCCCGGTCGTCGTGCTCGAACGCGTCAAATGACGGGCGCCCCGCCGCACCCGGCCGGGGCGCGACGGGGCTTCCATCACGTCATCTGAGCTGGTAGGCCCTGATGACGGTCTCGGTGAAGCCGTTGCCGCCGGTGTCGGCGGCGTTGACGCGCAGCGAGGCGAACCCGCCGCGCGCGCCGACCGGGTGCCACGTCTGCGCGGCCCACGTGCCCTTGCCCGCCGGGTGCACCAGCGTGGGCAGCCAGGTGCGGCCGTCGTCGTAGGAGATCTCCACCGTGAGCTTGCGCAGCGGCAGGTCGGGCGAGCCGTCCTGGCGCTGGACGCTCAGCGGGATGCTCATGTGGCCCACCGCCGCCCGGTTGCGGTCGTCCAGCTCGGGGGCGATCTTGACGGTCAGCAGCGGCAGCACCTGGCGCCTGCCCGGCTCGGCCGACTTCGACCTGAACCGCCACTCGGCGCTGACCCTGGTGGAGACCCTGGTCTGTTTGGCCTCGCGGTCGGCGGTCATGGCCAGCCGGTATTCGCTCGCCTTCGCCTCGGCGGGCACGTCGACCGAGCCCGGCAGGTAGTCGGCGGCGTAGATCTGCTTGCCGTCGCGGTAGAGCCTGGCCTGCGGGGCGGTGTAGTCACCGTAGGAGACCCGGTCCGGCGTGCTGTCCTCGAACAGCCCGGCCGAGAACTGCATCGCGTTCTCCTGGCGCCAGTTGTAGTCGCCGTCGGGGTTGAGCGCGGCCGCGAAGACGCCGGCGTTCCAGCGGTCGGTGGTCTTCTGGCCAGCCCGGTAGGAGGTGGTGTCGCCGAAGAAGAACTGGTCGACGTCGTCCCAGCCGTCCGGCGGCGTCTGGTACTGGATGAAGGACGGGTACCAGCCGGTGTCGGCGGGCGTGTAGTACTCGGTCCTGCGGAACGGCAGCGAGAAGCGCGACACCTGGCCGTAGGGCATCCAGGCCAGCTCCTTCCCGTACAGCACCGGCAGGGCGAAGCGCTCGCCGAACTTGGCGTCCTGCTGCGTGGCGTACGTGGAGGTGACCTCGGCGAGGTCGCGGCGGCGCGGCTGGTAGCCGGGGTCGGCGGGGATGCGCGGCTCGGCCTTCATCAGGTGGTAGAAGTACGGGCTGTCGTCGTAGCTGCCGTCGGCCTTCGGCCTGGCCCACTGCGTCCACCGGTAGAAGGCGAAGTTCTTGCTCACGGTGCGGGCCGTCGGGATGGCCTTGATGCCCTCGACGCGCTCCGCGCCCCACATGCCGGCCAGGTCGACGTCCACGCCCATGGCCTGCACGCCCTCGGCGAGCTGGAGCATGCCGAGCATGCCGACGGCCAGCCGCGCGGTGGGCTCCTCCGTACGGACGGTCACCGGGCGCGCCTTGCGGGCCTCGGCGGCGACGGTGCGGTCGGCGTCGAGCGTGAACTCCGGGTCGGCGGCCATCACCATGGTGCCGTCGCTGTCCATCATGAGGCTGACGACGGTGTAGCGGTGGCCCTTCTGCAGCCTGAGGTCCAGCGTGCCGCCGGCGATGTCGTAGTTGCGCTGCTCCTTGGCCTCGAGGTCGATCACTCCGGCGAACGCGGCCTGCGCGGGCCGCCCGTCGGTGCCGGTGAAGGTCAGCTTGAGCGTGCGCTTCTCCGGCTCGACCCGCATGCCGATGCCGGTGCGGACGGTGACGCCGGCGTTCCTGGCGATGACCGTGCCGCTGAACGTGCCGGTCGGACCGGGCTGGGCGGTCACCTTGACCTGGGCGGTGCCGTGCGCGGGCACCTCCACGGCCGGGGCGCCGAGCTTGAACGGCGTCACCGTCGCGCCCTCGCCGTCCTTGGCGATCACGCTGAGGTCCAGCCGGACGGCGGCGTCGCCGTCGTTGCGGTAGGTGAGCGTCTGCTCCCTGGGCGCGGGGCCGGGCAGCTCGATCTCGCCCAGGTCCAGGGTGGCGGGCTCGGCCGTGACCTGCTGGGTGACGGCGCGGGCGACGTCCACCCGGCCGGAGCCCTGGACGTAGGCGCCCAGCTCGTCGCCGGGCGCGGTGGAGGCCATGAGCGCCGCCTTGATCCGCTCGGCCTTCCAGTCGGGGTGCTGCCCGGCGATGATCGCGGCGGCCCCGGCCACGTGCGGGGTGGCCATGGAGGTGCCGCTCAGCGAGGTGTACGAGTCGTCGACCGGGGAGCCCAGGCCCGTGCCCGCGGCCCGCGCGGCGACGATCTCCACGCCCGGCGCGATCAGGTCGGGCTTGACCGCGGCGTCGCCCACGCGCGGGCCCGTGCTGCTGAACTGGGCGACCGTGTCGTCGTCGCGGTAGGAGGCGCCGACGGAGAGCGCGCGGTCCGCGGTGCTCGGGGAGCTCACCGTCTGGGGGCCGGCGTTGCCGGAGGCGATGACGAACAGCGTGCCGTACTTCTCCGACAGGCTGTTGACGGCCTGCTCCACCGGGTCCACGCCGACGGAGTCGGGCTCGCCGAGGCTGAGGTTGGCGACGCGGGCGCCGTTCTCGGCCGCCCAGGTCATGGCCTCGATGATGGCCGAGTCGGGACAGTCGCCGCTCTGCACGCAGACCTTGCCGATCAGCAGCTTGGCGCCGGGGGCGACGCCCTTGTACCTGCCGCCCGAGGCGGCGCCGGAGCCGGCGACGGTGGCGGCGACGTGGGTGCCGTGGCCGTTGAGGTCGCGGACGTCGGGCTCGTCGGTGAAGTTCTGGGCCTTGGTGACCAGGCCCTGGAGGTCGGGGTGAGCGGCGTCGTACCCGGTGTCGAGGACCGCGACGGGCACGTCCTTGCCGGTGTGGCCGGCCGCCCAGGCCTGGGGCGCGCCGATGTGCGGGACGCTGACGTCGAGGGAGAGCCTGGCCTTGCCGTCCAGCCAGATCTTCTCGGGCGCGGCCGCGGCCGTCCTGGCCTGCCCGGTCAGGGCCTTCCACAGCGTGCCCGCGCCGGTGCGGGGCTCTCGCTGCGCGACGCCGTTGATCGCGGGCAGCGTCCGCCCGCCCGCGGCGCGCAGCGTGGCGGCGGCGGTCTGGTCCGGGTACGTCGTGATCAGCGGGAGCGCCGGGCTGGCGGCGTCGTCGTAGCCGAGCGCGGCGAGCCGGGTGACGTTGAACAGCCGGGGGTCGAGCCGGCCGGCGGCCAGCAGGGGCATCGCGTCCGTGGGGACGATGCTGAGCCCGTCCTTGCCCCGGCGGTGCACGAACGTGACCTTCTCCCTGCCGGGGCCGGGCTTGACGTCGAGCTGGGTCTGCCGGTCGGGCAGCTCGCGGAGGGTGACCTTGTCGCCGGTGATGAGGGTGATCGTCTTGGGCGGTCCGGACGGCTTTTCCGGCTGGGCCGAGCCCGGGGTCGCCTTGGCGGAGGGGGCGGGAGTGGGGGCCGCCTGGGCCGGCGCGGCGGCGGCGATCAGGGCCGTTACCACGACGCCCAGAAGGGCGGTTCTCTGAAGCACATCCCGATTTCTAATTGTCAGTGAAATTTGGTGACAAGGTGGTTGATGTGGCCTATTGCGGCAACTGCCGGAATTGGCCAAGATCGTGGGCATGCTTGAGGAGGGCCGGGCGCTGGAGGTCGTGGGCATCAGCGCCTTCGACGAGCGGGTCTACCGCGGGGTGCTGACCAGCCCCGGCATCACCGTGCAGGAGCTCGTCAGGCGCAGCGGCGAGAGCGCGGGACGCATCCAGTCGTCCCTGAGCCGGCTGCGCGCCAAGGGACTGGTCAGCCGCCTGTGGGGCCGCTCGCCCCGCTGGACGGCCACGAACCCGGGGGCCGCGATCCGCTCGCTCGTGCGCGGCATGCAGGGCGAGCTCGACCGGCTCACCGACACCGCCGACGAGCTGGAGGCCACCTTCCGCACCGTCGGCCAGGGCGCGGAAGAGGGCGGCCAGCTGGAGGTCCTGGCCGGGCCCGAGGAGCAGGCCCGGTGGTACGTACGGTTGCAGCAGGAGGCCAAGGAGGAGGTGCTGACCTTCGACCGGCCGCCGTACGTGCTGGACTACCACAACCCGCTCCAGACCGGCCTGCTCCGCAGCGGCGTCCGCTACCGGACCATCTACGTGCCGGAGGCCTTCGACCACGCGGGGGCGCTCGACGAGGTGGGCAGCCTGATCAAGGCCGGAGAGGAGGCGCGGGTCCTGCCGGAGCTGCCGTTCAAGATGGCGATCGTCGATCGGTGGCGGGCGGTGATGCCGCTGCAGATGGATCCGCCGTTGACGCGGGGCGTGCTGATCACGGGGTCGACCATGGTGATGGCGTTGGTGGAGCTGTTCGAGCGGATGTGGCGGGAGGCGCTGCCGGTACGGCCGGAGCTGTGGCGGGAGCTCGGTGATCCGTCGTCTCCGGAGCCGGAGACGACGGATCCCGGACCACCGGCGCCGGACCTCGACCCCGAGACTGGCCCGCTCAGCCCTGCGGCCGGGTCACCCGGCACCACGGCCGGCGCCCTCAGCCCTCCGGCTGGCGCCCTCAACCCTCCGGCCAGGTCGCCCGGCTCTCCGGCTGACGCCCTCAACCCTGCGGCCGGTGCCCTCAACCCTCCGGCCACTGCCCTCAGCCCTCCGGCTAATGCCCTCGGCCTGGAGGACCGCAGGCTCCTGGCGTTGCTCGCGGCCGGGCTCAAGGACGACGCCATCGCCCGCCAGCTCGGCACCAGCCCCCGCACCCTCCGCCGCCGGCTGCGTCACCTCCTGGACGAGCTCAACGCCGAGACCCGCTTCCAAGCCGGCGCCCAGGCCAGCCGCCGCGGCCTGGTGTGAGTGCCCGCTCGCACGTGGGCCTCAGGGCCGCAGGGTCGCGTACAGGTCCATGGTGCGGTGGGCGATGCGTTCCCAGGAGAAGTGCTCGACGGCCCTGGCCCGCCCCGCCACCCCGAGCGCCCTGGCCCGCGCCGGGTCCCGCAGCAGCGCGTTGACGCGCTCGGCGAGGTCGGCGGCGAAGCGGTCGGGGTCGTACGGCGTGCCGTCGGGCCCCTGGGAGATCGGGACGAGCAGGCCCGTCTCCCCGTCGGCCACCACCTCGGGGATGCCGCCGGTGGCCGTCGCCACCACGGCGGTCTCGCAGGCCATCGCCTCCAGGTTCACGATCCCCATGGGCTCGTACACCGACGGGCACACGAACACCGTCGCGTGCGTCAGCAGCTGGATGACCTCGGGCTTGGGCAGCATCTCCTGGATCCAGAACACCCCGTCCCGGTCGAGGCCGCGCACCAGCTCGGTGACCTCCGCCGCGATCTCCGGCGTGTCCGGCGCGCCCGCGCACAGCACGAGCTGGGCGTCCCGGTCGAAGGACCGCGCCGCGCGCAGGAGGTGGACCAGGCCCTTCTGCCGGGTGATGCGGCCCACGAAGACGACGTACGGGCGGCGCGGGTCCACCCCGTGCTTCTCCAGCACGTCGAGGTCGTGGTCGGGGGCGTACTCGGCGGTGTCGATGCCGTTGTGGATGACGCTGACCCGCTCCGGCGGGATCTCGGGGTAGGCCGACAGTACGTCGCGGCGCATCCCCTCCGACACCGCGATGACCGCGTCCGCGCTCGCCAGGGCGGTGCGCTCGGCCCACGACGAGATCGTGTAGCCGCCGCCGAGCTGCTCGGCCTTCCACGGCCGCAGCGGTTCGAGGCTGTGCGTGGTGATCACGTGCGGGATGCCGTGCAGCATCTTCGCGACATGCCCGGCGAAGTTCGCGTACCAAGTGTGCGAGTGGACGACGTCCGCGCCCTCGCACGCGGCGGCCATCTCCAGGTCCACGCCGAGCACCTGCAGCGCGGCGTTGGCGGCCGCCAGCCCCTGGGGCACCCGGTAGGCCGAGACGCCGGGCTCGGTGCGGTCGGCTCCGAAGCAGCGCACGCGTACGTCGGCCAGCTTCCGCAGCTCCCTGGCCAGGTATTCCATGTGCACCCCGGCCCCGCCGTACACCTCGGGCGGGTACTCCCGGCTGAGCAGATCAACACGCATGAGACGACCTTATGGCGGGCCCCGCCCGGCGGGCCACCACAAGCAGCGAGTTTCGCGCTCGGGCTCAACCTGAGCGGCTCGGCGAGCTCCCGACGTGCATTGCACAACAAATCTGGACACGAAGGGAGGTCTCCATGCCGGGATTCGTCGATAGATCGGCCATTTGAGGGTAGCGTCCTGGGCATGAGGTCCCGGAGGGTGCTTGCGGTCGTGCTGGCAGGTGGAGAGGGCAAGAGGCTCATGCCGCTCACGGCGGATCGGGCGAAACCGGCGGTGCCGTTCGGGGGGATATACAGGCTCGTCGATTTCGTCCTGTCCAACCTGGCGAACGGCGGCTTCCTGAAGATCGTCGTACTGACCCAGTACAAGAACCACAGTCTTGACCGGCACGTCTCGCGAACCTGGCGGCTGTCGGCGATGCTCGGCAACTACGTGACGCCCGTGCCCGCGCAGCAGCGACTCGGCCCGCGGTGGTTCTCGGGGTCCGCGGACGCGCTCTTCCAGAACCTGAACCTGATCTATGACGAGATGCCCGAGCACGTGATCGTGTTCGGGGCCGACCACATCTACCGGATGGATCCGCGGCAGATGGTCGAGCAGCACGAGGACTCGGGCGCCGACGTCACGGTGGCGGCGATCAGGCAGCCGCTGTCGCTGGCCGACCAGTTCGGCGTGATCGAGACCGATCCGCAGGGGCGCAGGATCGTGGCGTTCAGGGAGAAGCCGAAGGACGCGGTGGGGCTGGCGGACTCCCCCGACGAGGTGTACGCGTCGATGGGCAACTACGTGTTCAAGACCCAGTCGATGATCGACGCGCTGCGGGAGGACGCGCTCGACCCGACCAGCAAGCACGACCTGGGCGGCAACATCATCCCGATGCTCGTCAAGTCGGGCGGGGCCGACGTCTACGACTTCAAGAACAACATCGTCCCGGGCTCCAACGAGCGCGACCGCGGCTACTGGCGCGACGTGGGGACGCTCGACGCGTACTACGAGGCCCACATGGACCTCATCTCGGCGCATCCCGTCTTCAACCTCTACAACGACAAGTGGCCGATCTTCACCGGCCACGATCCGCTGCCCCCGGCCAAGTTCGTGCACAACGACGGGGACCGGGTCGGGCGGGCCATCGACTCGCTGGTGTCGCCCGGCGTGATCGTCTCCGGCGGCACGGCGATCCGGTCGATCCTGTCACCCAAGGTCGTGCTCCACTCGCACTCGCTGGTGGAGGACTCCGTACTGATGGAGAACGTCAAGGTCGGGCGGGGGGCGGTCATCCGCAAGGCGATCATCGACAAGAACGTCGTGATCCCCGACGGCGCCAGGATCGGTTTCGACCTCGAGTACGACCGCACCCGGTTCGCCCTGACCCGGGGAGGGGTTGTGGTGATCGGCAAGAACGAGATCGTAGACCGCTGACCCAGCGACCGGAGCCCAAGCCCAGCCACGCATCCGAGCCGGCTCCACACGCCCAAAGCCAGCCCACGCGCGCTGAGGGGCCTCGCACGCCAAGAGCCAGCCCACGCGCCCCGAGCCGGCTCCACGCACCCAGAGCCAGCCCACGCGCGTTGAGCGGCCTCGCACGCCCAGAGCCGGCCCACGCGCCCCCGAGCTGGCCCAACGCACCGCGAGCCGACCTAGGAGGGGCGCACCTCGGTGGACGCGGTCTTCATCGCGATCGCCGTCACCGGCCTGCTCCTCATCGGCCTACGCCCCCTGGCCTAGGAGGCGCGCCGAGCTGACCCATGCACCGCGAGCCGATCCAGGCGCGGCACCAACCCATGCGCCGAGAGCCGACACACGCATGCCGAGCTGGCCCGTGCCCGCCAGTCGGCCAGCCGCCCGTGGCGACCTGCGACCTGCGGCCTGCGGCCTGCGGCCTGCGCCGGCCAGCCGTACACGCCCGCCCGGCGCTGGCCGGCCGCACACGCCCAAGCAGCCCACATCCTCAGCCGGCCCGTATCCTCGGCCAGCCCACAACCTGAGCCCACCCGCCGCCCGAGCAGCCAGCCCACGCACGCCCACTCAGCCCGGGCAGCAGCCTTGGCAGTCGCCTAACCGGCCCGCAGTCTGAGCAACCGGTCCACGTACGTCCTGGCGTGCTCCGGACCGATCGGCCGATTGAAGAAGATCGCGTGGTAGTAGATCGGGGCCAGGACCACCTCAATGAGCTCCAACAGCCCGGGCGGGTCCTCACCACGCTCCCGCGCCCGCGCCAACATGACCTCGAGCTGCACAGCCCGCTCCGCCATGAACGTCTGGTAGTCCTCACTGCGCGTGCTGACCTGGGCCGCCCGCACGTACAGGTGGCCCAGCGGACCCGCCACGTCGGCCGCCGCCTGCATCGCGTACGCCTCCAAGTCACCACGCAGCGACCCCGTGTCAGGCACCGGCGAGCCTTTCGCGAGCTGCTCGGTCACCGCGTCATCCACCAGCGCGGGCAGCGTCCCCCACCGACGGTAGATCGTCGCCTGGTGAACACCCGATCGCTCGGCAACCCGGGCGATGCTCAGCGTGTCCCAGTCCTCCTCGCGCAACAGGTCGATGACCGCGTCATGGACGGCCGCACGGACCTTCGCGCTGCGACCGCCGGGCCGCCGTGCGGGTTGCATGCCCCCACCTTAACGCGAGGCCTCTTGCATTAGGAGCTTCCATCATGTTTACCTTGAAGCGAAATTCTTCGCGTTAAGGGGGCGGACGGGCACCTCGACCGACGCTCCGACGAAGGGAGCCGTACATGAACCGTTCTCTGATCAAGGTCGCCCTGTGGGACGTCCTGCCGCCGGTCGCCGCGTACTACGCCTTACGCGCCCTCGGCGTGAGCGAGCACTTCGCCCTGCTGGGCGCCTCCCTGACAGGCTTCGCGCGCACCGCCCACGTCGGGATCCGCGAACGCAGACTGGACGGCTTCGCCGCCTTCATGTGCCTGATCTTCGGCCTCGGGCTCGCACTCGCCTTCCTCACCGGCGACGAACGCTTCATGCTCGCCGTCAAGTCCGTCACCACCGGCGTGATGGCGGTCGTACTGGTGGCCACCTGTGTGGCGCGCCACCCGGCGGCGTACGGGATGGCCAAGCGCTTCGGCGCCGACGACGCGGCCACCGCGGCCCGTTGGGACGTGCTCTACCAGGCGGATCCGAAGTTCCGGCGCGTGTACATGGTCATGACGCTCACCTGGGCCGCCGCCCTGGTGACCGAGTCGGTCGTGCGGATCCCGCTGATCTACCTGCTCCCGGTGGACATCATGGCGGGCCTGTCGTCGGCCCTGCTGATCGGCACGCTGACGCTGGTGGCGATATGGAGCGCCTGGTACGGCCGCCGCGGCGAACAAGCCGCCACAGCCCACCATCAGGCCACGTGACCTCACCCTCCACCCGCCCACACGACCCGTCCTCGCGCCCGTTGACCCCCGCCTGCACCGACCCTTCCTCGCGCCCGTTGACCCCCGCCTGCACCGACCCTTCCTCGCGCCCGTTGACCCCCCACCCGCACGGCCCTTCCTCGCGCCCGTTGACCCCCCACCCGCACGGCCCTTCCTCGCGCCCGTTGACCCCCGCCTGCACCGACCCTTCCTCGCGCCCGTTGACCCCCGCCTGCACCGACCCTTCCTCGCGCCCGTTGACCCCCCACCCGCACGGCCCTTCCTCGCGCCCGTTGACCTTCCACCCGCCCGCACACCAACCTCCGCCCAGGCACACAGCCGTCCCCCGCTCGCACACCGTCCACGCAGGCACACAAGACTCCCCACCCGCCCGCACACTCCTCCGCATAGGCGCACAAGACTCCGGACCCGCCCGCATGCCACCTTCGCCCAGCGTGCACACGACCCTCCACCCGCCCGTACGCCACCCTCCGCCCAGGCACACGTGACCTTTCCGCCCAGGCGCACCAGGGGTCAGAAGGCATAGCGTCCCGAATCGACTTCGCCCGACCGCACAGGGTCAGCCCGGGAGGGCCCGGACGACATAGCGCCCAATCGCGCTTCCCTGGAGCACACCGAGGGCCAGGAGGCGTCACGAGCGATTGCGAAAGCAAGCCCTTCCCAGTGCCACACAGGCGTCGGAGGACATAGCACCTGACGACACTTCGCCCGACTGCGCAAAGGGCGGAATACGTCATGACCGGCTGCGCGACCAGAACCTTTCGCCCGGCCACCCAAGCGTCGGAGGACAGGGGGTCCGAATTCACTTACCCAAACCACATAGAGGCCGGAAGACGTCACGACCAACTGCGCAAGCAGAACCCTCCATCCGGGCTGCACAAGCGTCGGAGGACAGGGCATCCGAGTTCACTACCCAAACTACAGAGGCCGGAAGACGTCACGACCAACCGCGCGAGGAGCATCCTTCGCCGGGACACTCAAGCGTCGGAGGGCACGCCATCTGAATGCACTTGCCCAACCCGTACAGGGGATTGAAAGGCGCCACGACCGGCAGCGCGAGCAGCGCCCTTTGCCTGGCCGTGCAGGGGGGAGGGGTGTCGCGTCCGGCTGCGTGAGCCGTCGCGCGAACAAGTGTGAGGAGGGGCGCACATTCCCGTTAAGCGCCGGGTGCGAATATCGGCCACCCGGCTACGGAGATCGATTTACAGGGGTGGGAATGTGCGGCTGGGTGGGGTCCCGGGGCGCGCCGCGACGCGTCCCCGGGAGCCCGAATCAGACTGTCCGTCAGTAGCGAGCGCCCCAAGGCCAGTAGTAGCCCCAGTCACCGTTCCAAGGCCACCAACCGTGGGCGGTGTCCCACTTGTAGGGCCACTCCCAGTGGTGGTGGTGCTTGTGGCTGTCGTCGTCGTTGTCGTCGTGCCTCTTGCCGTGCTTCTTCTCGTGCCGGTCGTCGTCGTAGGAGTCGTACTTCTTCTCGTCGCTGTCCGAGTCGTACTTCTCGTCCTCGTCCGAGTCGTACTTCTTCTCGTCGTCGTAGGCGTCGTACTTCTCGTCGTCGTAGTCGTACTTCTTCTTCTCGAACCCGTCGTTGCGCTTCTTGTCGTAACGGGCGGAGTCGTACTCCTGCTGGTCGTAGTCCTTCTCGGACTCGTCGTAGTCGTATGACTTCTCCGACTCGTCGTAGTCGTAGGACTTCTCGTCGTGCTTCTTGTCGGACTTCTTCTCGTCCCGGTCGTACGAGTCGTAGTCCTTCTCGTCCCGGTCGTAGGAGTCGTAGTCCTTCTCGTACTGATCGGCGTCGTACTTCTTCTCGTCCCGGTCGTAGGAGTCGTAGTCCTTCTCGTACCGGTCGGCGTCGTACTTCTTCTCGTCCCGGTCGTAGGAGTCGTAGTCCTTCTCGTACCGGTCGGCGTCGTAGTTCTTCTTGTCGTAGTCGGCGTAGTCGTACTTCTTGTCGTCGAACTTCTTGTCGGACCAGTCGGCGTCGTAGGAGTCGTAAGACTTCTCGGAGTCGTAGGACTTGTCAGACTCGTCGTAGTCGTAGGACTTCTCGTCGTGCTTCTTCTTGTCGAAGTCCTTCTCGTCCCGGTCGTAGTCCTTCTCGTACCGGTCGTAGTCGTCCTTCTTCTCGTCGCTCTCGTAGGAGTCATCCTTGTCGTAGGATTCCTCCTTCCCGTACGAGTCGTAGTCCTTCTTCTCCTGGTCGTACGAGTCGTAGTCCTTCTCGTCCCGGCCGTAGTCCTTCTCGTACCGGTCGTAGTCGTCCTTCTTCTCGTCGCTCTCGTAGGAGTCATCCTTGTCGTAGGATTCCTCCTTCCCGTACGAGTCGTAGTCCTTCTTCTCCTGGTCGTACGAGTCGTAGTCCTTCTCGTCCCGGCCGTAGTCTTCCTGCTGCTTCTCGTCCTTGTGCTTACGGTACGAGCCGTCGTACTTGTCACAGGCGCCCGCATCGCGGCGACCGGCGTACACGCCCGTCTTGTCGATCCTCAGCGTGCTCCAGACATCGGACACGCAAAGGCCGCCCTGGGCAGCACTGGCCGGGCCGGCCAGCCCGACAAGCGCGGCAGCGACGATCAACGCACCACCGGCTCCGGCTGCTATGAAGTTACCTTTCATGATCTCCCCCCGTTATCACGAAGTGACTTTGTCACTCTAAGTAGTTATCACCGTAACGCGGCGTAACGGCACGCCCGGAACCTCTCGTCACTTTGTCGACCTCCTCAACCAAGATCGCTCGGGTATGTCCTCAGCTGACGACACATGCGGCCAGTTGGGAGTTGATGTCGATCTTGGGAAGATCGTTCCCAAGGGTGATAGCTCTTGGTTATGGCCGCAGGTCTTGGACTTGTGGGGCTCGGGCGCCACATCATCGCCACCATGACGACGCGACTTCTGGGCGTGCGGGGGACGGTGGTGGCGACGTCACTCGCCGCCTGCGCGCTACTGGCGATCGCCTGCGGGACCCCCGCCACCGCCCCCGCCGCCCCCTCCGCCGCCGCTCCCTCCACCGCCGGCCTCGCGCCTGACCCCACTACTGCTGCTCCCAGCACCTGCCTCACGACCGCCCCCGCCACCAGCCCCACCACCGACCGACCCACCTCACCCAGCAGCGCCTCCGACCGATCAACCTCGCCGCGGCTCACCACCGACCGATCCGCCTCGCCAGGCCCCGCCGTCAGTGGCTCCGCATCGCCGGGCCTCGCTAACTGCCCTGCGGCCAGCCCCGCGACCAACTCGGAGGCTGGCCCTGCCACCAACTCGGAGGCTGGCCCTGCCACCAACTCGGAGGCTGGCCCTGCCACCAGCTCGGAGGCCAGTCCCGCGACCAGCTCGGAGGCCAGTCCCACGACCAGCTCGGAGACCGGCCCTGCCACCGGCGCCGCCGCGAGCCCCTCTGCCAGCGTGGCCGCGTCGTCGAGCGCTGCCGCTGATGTGCAGGCGGGTGTGGCGCGGGAGGTGCGGGCCTACGTCGACGCCGTGAACGCCCGCGATCTGGACGCCCTGGTTGCCGCCTTCGGCCCGGACGGCGTGGTCATCGACGTCACTCGTCCCATACGCGGGCACGACGCCATTCGCGAGTGGGCGCGCGCAGAGGTGATCGGCGGCACCCTGAAGGTGGTCTCCATAGCCGAGCGGCGGTCCAACGGGCAGAAGCTGCTGGTCCACTGGGCCCCCGCGGGATCCGGGGGGTGGCGGGCGTACTACGACTTCACGGTCTCCGGTGGACGCATCGTCCGGGCCGATCTGCAGTACGCCTGATCTCGGGCGCACAGACTTCGACCCCGGCGCTCCGAGGTCAGGCCTCACGTCTCAGGCCCAGCCCCCTGGTCTCAGGACCCACGGCTGCGGCGAGGTCTAACGGGTTCACGCTCCGGTACGTCATGGGCCATTACCGCGACAAGGGCTACGGCATGGGTTACCGCGTCGCTCAAGACGCTGGTGGATGCCCGGCAGTGCGGCACCGTCATCGCCGTCGGCGGCGGTGCCGGTGGCCACGTCCGTGATCAGGCGGGGCGCGTCCGCCTCGCAGGTCTCGGTTACGTGCAGGGTGTAGCCGACCCAGCCCTGCCCGCGCTTGACCCCGTAGCGGGCCTGCAGGTCGTGCGGGCTGGCCGTGCGCTGTGCCCCTGGCGGCAACTCTGCGCCTTCGCGGGCATGCACGCCGCGCTCGTCGCGCAGGTACTGCTCATCCCCGCAGCGGCGCAGCGCCGCCAGGGCGCAGATCAGGGGCAGCCATGCCGGCGCCTTCGCATCCTCGATCTTCTCCAGCAGGAAGAAGCCGTCCTCGCCCACCTGCCTCAGCCATTGCTCGCGATCGGCACCGGGCAGTTGTCCGTGCCAGGAGTCGATCCGCTCCCCGTAGCGGCGCAGCCACTGCTCCTCCTGCCCAGCCAGCACCTCCTCCCAGCCAGGACGGGTGCGCGGCGGCCAGGGCCTCCAGCGCCGTGCGCAGCACCTCGCCGACGAACTCCATCCGGTTGAGCAGCCGCACATCGGCCAAGACCTTGGTGGAATCCGTCCGCTGCCGTCCGCGTGGGCGCAGCAGCCCGCGAGCGGCGGCCGCCTCCAGCACCGCCTCGAAGATCTTCTCCTCCAGGCCGTGCTCGGCCAGCCGGGCGCGGAAGTCGCTGAGCACGCTGTGGTCGATCCCCGGGTCTGTCAGCTCCAGCCCCAAGAGGTATTTCCAGTCCATCCGGGCTCGCACCGCCTCGGCCGCCTGCCTGTCAGAGAGGTTGTCGGCGTACTGCAACACCGACACCGCCGCCAGCGCGCCCGGCGAGATGGCCGGGCGCCCGTCGGCTGGGAACGCCTCGGCGAACCGTTCGCCGGAGAACACCTCGCCCAGCGCATCACGCAGCCACACCGTCAGGGTGCCCTTTGGGGAAGGCCGCCGCGACCACCCGGGTCGTCAGCTCGGGCACCTGTCGCCCACGTCGCTTCTCCAGCATCGATCTCGTCTTCCTCGCCCGTGCGCCGCCTTTCACCATCAGTGTCGATTTGATAGCTCAATGAACACAATGGTGGTAATGAGAGATCCCCAACGGGGTCGTAAACGCCCGGGGTTCCACGCCAGATCCTGCTGAACAGCAAGCTGCCGCGCCCGGCCCGCCCGCGCCCGTGGCACTACGTCATCCTCGTGCTCAACTTCCTGTTCTTCGGCTTCTTCTTCGTCAACTTCATCGCCGACTTCATCGGGGATCCACTGGTGACGTTCTGACGAGGAAGACGTCGCCGTTGCCCGGCGCGTCGCCGCCCTTGGGGGCGCCGTAGGTCAGGCCGGTGATCGCCACCTCGCCCGACGGGGTGGCGGTCGCGTACAGGTTGGGCTCGGCGAAGGCGTCCACGCCGTCGTCCCTGGCGGTGCCGAGCTGGGCCGCGGCGCGCTGCCGGCCCTTGCTGTCCAGGCGCAGCGTCAGAACGTCGGCGCCGCCCGCCTGTACGCCCACCCGGCCCCGGGTGTAGCCGGCGACCTCGACCTCGCCGCCCGCGAGCGGGACCACGGCGGCGCCGGCCTCGGCAAGAGGGGTGGTGAGGGTGTGCTGCCAGCGCTGCTTGCCCTGGCTGGTGTAGGCGGCGGTGTACGCGTCCCCGCCGACGCCGCCCGTGGCCACGACCAGGCCCGTCGTGGTGACGGCCACCGCGTTCAGCCGGTCGCTCGCGGTGCCGCCCGCCGTGGCGACCCACTTCCTGGTGCCGTCCGCCGTGAACGCGGCCAGCCATCCACCGGGCGTGGCCGTGCCCGCCCCAGTGGTCGCCCCAGAGCCCGGCCCATTGGTCGGCCCCGCAGTCGGCCCCGCAGTCGGCCCCGCAGTCGGCAGGGCGGTTGGCAGAGCGGCACTGGCGCTGCCGGTGACGTAGACGTTCGAGGCGTCCGCGGCGACGCCATAAGCCTTGTCCTCGCCCACACCGCCGTACTGACGGATCCAGGCCACCTCGCCCCCCGCGCTGAGGCGAGCGAGAATGGCGTCCTTGTCGCCGGCGTTCGCGCCGTCCAGCGCGCCCTTGGTGTAGCCCACGACGTACGCGCCGCCATCGGGCGCGGCGGTCAGGCCGTAGAGGCGGTCGGCCACGCCCGGCACGCCGAACTGCGTGATCCAGCGGACGGCCCCGCCCGCGTCGAGGCTGACCACGAACGCGTCGTCCGTGGCGTTGCCCGCGTGCCGCCCGTCCAGGTCGCCCTTGGTGTAGCCGGCCGCCAGCACGCCGCCGTCCGGCAGGGCCGCCACGCCGTACAACCGCTCGTCGGCCGCGGTGCCGAGCTGCCTGGTCCAGCCGCCGACGCGGGTGAGGACCGCGTTGCCGCCGGCCGCGTACCCGATGGTCAGGGAGCCGTCCGCGTGGGCCGCCACTCCCCCGGCCCAGTCGGGGCCGGCCGTTCCGTACAGCGGGGCGGGCAGGCCGGTCGGCGGCGTGACGCTGAGGCCCGGGCCGAGCTCGGCCATGGCCTGCTCGAAGGCGGGCTCCCACACCGTCCAGTCGTGGCCGCCGTCCAGGACGCGCAGCTGCGCGGAGAGCGCGGACGAGCGCCGGGCGGCGTTGTAGAGGGCGGCGGACTCGAAGTCCAGGTCGTGGCGGGCGTCGGCGGGGTCCGGGTTGGCGTACTCGTCGTCGCCGACCGCCACGAACAGCCGCACCGGCAGATCGGGGTCCAGCTTCGGCAGCAGGGCGGGGTAGTTGAGCTCCCGGTAGACCTCGTCGGAGAACTTCTCGCCGTCCTTGCCGAACGCCCCGTAGTCGCGGGCGGAGGAGTCGGACGGCGGCAGCGGCGTGTAGACGGCCGGGCTGAGCACGGCGGCGGCGCTGAACAGGTCCTGGTGCGCGAGCGCGAACCGCAGCGCGCCCGCGCCGCCCATCGAGTACCCGCCGACCAGGCGGGCCTCCCTGATGGGCGCCGTACGGTACGTCGCGTCCACGTACGCCACCAGGTCCCTGGTCAGGGCCGTCTCGATGGGCCTGCCCGGCAGGTCGGCGCCGGTGTAGCGGGAGTCGGCGTACCAGCCGCCGCGCTCACTCCAGGGGGCGTCCGGCATGACGGCGATGACGGGCGGGATGCGCTTGGTCCGGATCATGTCGTCAAGCAGGGTCTTGACCCGGGTCCACGCCTGCATGGTGTCGCCCCGCCCGTGGAGCAGATAGAGCACGGGGTGGCGGTCGGTGCCGCGGTCGTAGCCGGCGGGCAGGTAGACGTTGAAGGCGATGTTCTCGCCCAGGGCCTGCGACGGGGCGGAGCCGGTGGCCAGCGTGCCGCCCGTCCGTACCTCCGTCTCGCCCGGAGCGGCCAGGAAGGTCAGTGACGCCAGGACGGCGAGCACGGCGAGCCAGCGGGGTTTGCGCATCGACCGCTCCCGTAAACGTTTACAGTACGCACCTTGCGGTGTTTCGGGAGAGTTTCGTGGGGAAGGTGTGGCCGTGTCAACCGCCTACCGGCGGGGGCGCGCCGGGCGGGTGACCCGGCGCGCCCCCGGCTCAGCGGCGGAACACCTCCAGCAGCTCCTCCGCGCGCTGCGTGCGGGCGATCCACACCTCGCGCCCGCGCCGCTCCCTGGTGATCAGCTGGGCGGCGCTCAACCGGTCGCAGTGGTACGTGATGCTGCTGGGCGCGACCTGCATGCCGGCCGCCAGCATGCTCATGGTCATGGGCTGCCCGATCGCGGTGAGCAGGGCCGCGCGCACCGGCCCGACCAGCGCCGACAAGTCGTCGAGCGCCGGCGCGACGGGCCGTTGCCACAGCGTCTCCGCTCCGGGCACCGGGTACGCGATCCAGACGGCCTCGTCGTGGTCCAGGCTGACGATGACCGCGTCCTTGCCCGCCAGCATCGGCACCAGGACGATCCTGCGGTCGCCCAGCTCGAACGTGCTCGACTCCACGTCGGCGATGAGCAGCCCGCGCTCGCCGTACATGATGCGGCTGTTGAGGGCGCCGAGCAGCAGCTCGGGGCCACCGCGGACGGTGGCGACGCCGACCCGCCGGACCTCCCTGTCCAGCAGGGCGCGGGCCCGTCTCCATACCGGCTCGGTGGTGTTCCAGACGGCGCCGAGGGCGGCGGCGTAACCGTGCAGCCAGCCGGCGGGCCGCTCGGCCGCCGAGCGCCAGTGCGCGGGCAGCGCCCCCTGGCCGAACGCCTGCTCCAGATCCTTGATCAGGTTGTCGGGCGGGAGGTCGCGCAGGGCGCCGATCTGGGCCTGCACGGAGATGTCCCCGCCGATGGGGGTACGCGGCACGATGCTGTCGGGGACCACCGAGTAGCCGGGGGCGGCGAGTGGGCGTACCGCCTGGTGCCCCTGCGGGCTGACCCGCGAGCTGATCGCCTTGCGCCAGAGCTCCGGAAGGCCGCGGCGGCGGCCCGCGAGGGCGTCGGCGATCATGGCGAGCGCGGTCAGGTGGGGGGAGATCGAGATGGACAGCTGCGGCGCGGAGGTGATGCGCAGTTCGCTCCACACAGTGGTGCTGATTACGACGGCTCCTTCAGATCGAACTCGATCGGGTAACGATCTTCAACCTAGTGCCGGTGCTTTCGTCCCACTTAAAGCCTGGTTGCACGGTTACGATCACGGAGCGCTTCGCCTCAAGCACCCACCGCGGCCTGCGGCAACCGGGAGCGCCGGTCGCCGCAGGAGCCGCTAACGGGTCACCAGTCGCCGCCCTCCTCCTCGTCCCCCTCGAAGATCTCCTCGACGATCTCGCCCGCGACGAGGCCACCCACGACGCCCGCGGCGCCGGCGGCGGCCACCGTGCCCCAGCCCGGACCGCCGCGGTGCTCGTCGTAGTGCCCGCCGTGGTGCCCGCCGTGATGCCCGCCGTGGTGATGCGGGTCGTAGTGGCCGCCGTGGTGCGGGTCGTAGTGCCCGCCGTGGTGGGCCGGCCCGTAGTGGGACAGGCCGTCCAGCCAGCGGCCCAGCTCCCCCGTCCAGTCGGTACGCAGCGCGTCGTCGTGGCTGACGTGGAAGCGGCCGATGGCGTCGCTCGACGAGAAGCGGCCGGTACGCTTGTCCGCCTCCAGCACCACCTCGAGCCCCGCCGGGTCAGCCACGAACGTCACCTCGACCTCGCCCACCTGGCCGGCGTAGTGGCCGGTCGGGTAGAACTCGATCTCCTGGTAGAACGGCAGCTGCTGGTGCACCCCGTACAGGTGACCGGCCTCCAGGTCGGCAGACCTGAACCCGAACCCGAGCCCCAGGAACGCCTCCAGGATGCGCAGCTGCGACGGCAGCGGCTCGATCGCGATCATGTCGAGGTCGCCCTTGTCGACGGCCTTGGCGATGGCCAGTTCCGTACGCACGCCGACCGCCATCCCTGTCAGCGGCTGCCCGCCGATCTCGCTGATCGGCGCCTCCCACGGCACCGGCAGCTCGAACCCGATGACGCGGTCCTCCCCCTTGCGCAGCGTGAACGGCCCGGAGACCCGCGAGCTGGCGAACTCGCCGAGCCCGCCGTGCTCACTGTCGCCGTGCTCGATCTCGACCCTTGCCACCAGGCCGAGGGTGACGTGCTCGATCTCGGCGTCGAAGTCGCCGCCCTTGAGCCGTACCTCCCCTCGCAGCGTGCCGCCCGGCTGGGTCCGCGGGGTGGACAGCACGGTGTCCACCGAGGGCGCGCCGACGCCGAACGCTCCGAGCATCCGTTTGAAGACCACGGCTCTGTTCTCCCTGTTGAAGATCGGGTTGGGTTGTCTGCCGCTGGCCACAACGATCAACGCCGTCCCCCGAGTTCCGGAGCCCGGTTTCCCCGGACGCTTTGCCCCGCTTTACACCGAAGCCGCCCATCCAGCCGCCGAGATCAGCGCCGTCTGGTCGCGCAGGGAGCCGAGCATGGAGACGAGCAGCGGGTCGCCGCACCCGGCCCGCCGAGGGCGGACATCACTCACCTGGCCGATGTCACACTCCGGTCGCCGGCCACCTCTCAGGAGGCATGACACAGAACACGATCCTGGTGACCGGCGCGACCGGCGCCATCGGGCGCCCCCTCGTCGAGCTGCTCCTCGCCGAAGGCGCCAAGGTCCGCGCCGTCAGCCGCGCCCCGCACGGCGCGCGCCTGCCCGCCGGGGCGGAGGTCGTCGAGGGCGACCCGGCCAGGCCGGCCACGCTGGCCCGGCACCTGGACGGCGTCACCGCCGTCTTCCTGCACCCGCGCGCCATCGGCGACGCGGCCGGCGAGCTGCTCGCCCTGGCCAGGGAGCGCGGCGCGACGCGCGTGGCCGCCCTGTCGGCGATGAACATCGACGACCCGCTCGACCAGCAGCCCTCCCGCTACCGCGGCGACCGGAACAAGGAGGCCGAGACCGCCGCCGCCGGCAGCGGGCTGAGCTGGACCAGCCTGCGGGCCGGATCGTTCGCGTCCAACGCGGTCAACGCCTGGGGCGCCCAGATCCGCGCCGGCGACACCGTCCGGTACGTGTACGCGTCGTTCCAGGAGGCGCCGCTCGACGACCGGGACCTGGTCGAGGTGGCCGCCCGCGCGCTGCTCACCGGCGACCTGGCCGGGCGCCGGGTCGAGCTGACCGGACCGCGGTCACTGACCCACGAGGAGATGGTGCGGGTCATCGGCGAGGCGATCGGCCGGCCGCTGCGCTTCCAGGAGGTCCCGCCGGAGGCGGCCGAGCGGGCCATGGTCGGGAACGGCCTGCCTCAGCCGTTCGTACGGGCCCTCATGGACAGGTACGCCAGGGGCGGCTCCCGGCCCCACCCTGTCACGGAGGAGGTGACGAAGATCCTCGGCCGCCCCGCGCGGACGTACGCCGAGTGGGCGCAGGACCACGCGCGTCTTTTCCTGGATAACGATTAGCTGTGAACCCCGCTCCCGATGTGCCCCTTTTTGGCCACCCATGGAACGCTACAGACGGTATACCAGTGGCGAGGATCAGGTGAGTATCGGGTGGCATCGACTAGCGGGGGATCGATCTTGCGGAGGCTCGGCAGAGCGGGCGTCTTAGCGGCCGCGATGGCGCTGGCCATGACCGGCTGCTCCGCCGCCGGGCCCGCGGAGCAGGGGACCACGGGCGCCCAGCAGGAGCAGCAGCAGTCTCCCGCCGCGTCCCAGCCGCCGCCCGAGGCGCCGCCGAAGGTGGACGACGGCTGGCCGCGCTGGGGCTTCACGCACACGGGCGTCAGCGCGAACAACATCACCCCCCAGTTCGAACGCGACGTCGCCGGACGGCTCTCACAGACCCCGATGCTGCAGAACCAGCACATCATGGGGTTCGGGGCGCTCAACCCCGAGCCCTACCCGGGGCAGTACTTCTGGGAGGATCTCGACAGCCGGATCAACCTGATGAGGGAGTCCGGCGGCGTCCCCGTCGTCACGCTCTGCTGCGCCCCCGACTGGATGAAGGGCGGCCCGCAGGGCCCCACGGAGGAGTCGGCCTGGGCGGAGCACCTGGAGGACGCCCCCTACCCCGAGCACTTCGACGACTTCGCCAAGCTGGCGGCGGCCGTGGCCACGCGGTACAAGGACGTCCAGTACTTCATGGTCTGGAACGAGTTCAAGGGTTTCTGGCGCGACCACTCCAAGCCCGCCGACTACAAGGGCTACACCGAGCTGTACAACAAGGTGTACGACGCGGTCAAGCAGGCCCGGCCCGACGCCAAGGTCGGCGGCCCGTACCTCGGCTTCGACAGCAACAAGGGCGGCGACTCGGAGCTGCGCGGCGACTGGGGGGTCGTCAACCAGAACGTCCTGGACGCCTTCACCTACTGGTTCGAGAACAAGAAGGGCGCCGACTTCGTCGTGGTGGACGGCGCCTCGCCCACCGACGCGCACGAGCTGCTGCCCGACGAGTTCGGGGCGCTGGCGAAGTTCGGCGCGGTCACCAAGTGGCTGCGGGACAAGGTCGGCGACCTGCCGGTCTGGTGGTCGGAGTGGTATTTCGTGCCCGAGGACGGCACCACCTGGCCCGAGAACAAGCGGCTGGCGGTGCAGGCCGCCTCGATGATCGAGTTCGCGCGGAGCGGCGCCGCCACGGCCCTGTACTGGAACCCGCAGACCAAGGACCGCGACTGCCGGCCGTGCCTGTGGGACCCGCGCAGCGGCGCCGAGACGGACACCGGCCGGCTGCTGGCGAACTTCGTCAAGTGGTTCCCCGCCGGGGCCGAGCTGGACCAGGTCACCTCGTCGGACTCCAAGGTCAGGGTGCTGGCGCAGCCGGAGCAGCTGCTGCTGGTCAACACCGCCGACTCCGGCGTGACCACGACCGTGGACGGCAAGGAGTACGCGCTCAAGGCGTACGAGATCAAGTGGACCGGCCGCTGAGGGGTCGCGACCCTGGGGTGACGGCTTTCAGGAACCGCCCTGCCCGCGCAGCAGGGCGAGGGCGGCCTGCTTGGCCGTGGCGGCGGCGTCGCGCTCGCCGTGGTGGTCGGCCAGCACGGTGGCGCCCTCCACCAGCATGAGCAGCTGCCGGCCCAGGACCTCCGGCTGCCGGGCGCCGGCCCGGCGGGCGATGCCGGTCAGCAGGTCGAGATGGCGGTCGAGGTGCCGGGCGGCGACGGCGCGCGGGACCCCCTCGTGCCACTGGGCGGAGGCGTTGACGATCGCGCAGCCGCGGAAGGCCGGCTCGGCGTACCAGCCGGCCAGCGCGTCGAAGACCGCGGCGAGCTGGGCGGCCGGGTCGTCGCCGGCCGCCTGCGCGGCCTCGCGCAGCCAGCGTACGACGTGGTCGCTGCGGGCCTCGAGCACGGCCTGGACCAGCCCGTCCTTGGAGCCGAAGTGCCGGTAGAGGGTCTCCTTGGACGCGCCGACGGTCGCGCACAGCTCGGCCACGCCGATGCCGTCGAGGCCGCGCTCGTACAGCAGGCCGGTGGCGGCGCGCAGGATGGTCGCCCGGGTCTGGACGGGGTCGAGGGACGCGCCTTTGGGTACGGGCATGCGTCAGATGGTACCGGCCGGTTCCAAGTCTCTGCTAAGTTTCCCGTCGAAACGACCGGTTCGATGATCTACGGAGACCCCGGGTGACCGACGTGTACGACCCTCCCGCCAGCACGCCCGCCGTCACGTTCGAGAGCGGCGGCCACCGGCTGCTCGGCGTGCTCCACCTCCCGGCCGGGCCCGGACCCCATCCGATCGTGGTGCTGCTGCACGGGTTCCCGGGCAACGAGCGCAACTTCGACCTGGCCCAGGCGCTGCGCCGGGCCGGCTACGCGGCGCTCGTCTTCCACTACCGGGGCTCGTGGGGCGTCGGCGGCTCCTGGTCGTGGCGCCACGTGCTGGAGGACGCGGCCCGCGTGGTGGAGTCGGTACGCCTGGACGCCCGGCTGGATCCCGAGCGGCTGGGCGTGGTGGGGCACAGCCTGGGCGGGTTCGCGGCGTTGATGACGGCCGCCGCCGATCCGGCGGTCCGCGCGGTCGCCTCGGTGTCGGCGTTCGACCTGAGCGCGGGCGCGGCGGCCTGCCTCGCGGACCCGGCGGCGCGGGAGGGATTCCTGCGGGACTGGGAGGGCGAGCTGCTGCCGCTCCAGGGCACCAGCGCCGCGGCGCTGGTGGCCGAGATGGAGGCGGCGGGGCAGGAGTGGAGCCTGGCCGCGCTCGCGCCGCGCCTGGCCGACCGGCCCGTGCTGCTCGTCGGCACGGGACGCGACCCCGTCACGCCCGCGCACACGCACCACGATCCGCTGGTCCGGGCCTACGAGGCGCACCCGGTGCCACGGCTGGAGCACCACCTCTTCCCCACCGACCACGCCCTGTCCGACCACCGGCTGACCCTGGCCCGCACGGTCATGGACTTCCTGGACCGCACGCTCCGCCCCTGATGCCCTATGGTGAGGTTTCGGAAAAGATCTATACTTTTGTCCGAAACTTCTCCCGCCATCCTCCCTCACCCCTCAGGAGGGCATCACCGTGGCAAGCAAGACGAAGACCCGGGTCGGACTGGTCGCCGGCGGGCTGGGCGCATATTGGCCGCAGTTCCCCGACCTGCTCCCCCAGCTCCAGCGATCGGCCGACCGGGTCTCCGAACGGATGCGGGAGCTGGACGCCGAGATCGTGGACGTCGGGTTCATCTCCGACGCCCAGGAGGGCGCGGTCGCGGCCGAGAAACTGCGGGCCGCGGACTGCGACCTCATCGTCGGGTTCCTCACCACGTACATGACGGCCACCATGCTCGTGCCCATCGCGCAGCGCAGCGGCGCGCCCGTGCTGCTGATCAACCTGCAGCCGACCGAGTCGATGGACCACGCCACGTTCGACACCGGCCAGTGGCTCGCCTACTGCGGCGCCTGCCCGCTGCCCGAGATGGCCAACGCCTTCCAGCGGTGCGGCATCCCGTTCCGGTCGGTGTCGGGCTACCTGGAGGACGAGCGCGCCTGGGCCCGCATCACCAGCTGGGTGCGGGCCGCCGGGGCCCGCGCGGCCCTGCGCCACGGCCGCCACGGCCTGATGGGGCACCTCTATCCCGGCATGCTGGACGTCTCCACCGACCTCACGCTCGTCTCGGCCAACTTCGGCGGGCACGTCGAGGTGCTGGAGTTCGACGACCTGCGGGTACGCGTGGAGAAGGTCACCGACTCCGAGGTCGCCGCCAAGCGCGCCGAGACCGAGAAGATCTTCGAGCTGGCCGACAGCGTCAACGACACCGACCTCGAGTGGGCCTGCCGCGTCTCCGTCGGCCTGGACCGGCTGGTGGAGGACTTCTCGCTGGACAGCCTGGCGTACTATCACCGCGGCCTGGACGGGGAGACGCACGAGCGGCTGGGGGCCGGGATGATCCTGGGCGCGTCCCTGCTCACCGCGCGCGGCATCCCGGCGGCCGGCGAGTACGAGCTGCGCACCAGCCTGGCCATGCTGATCATGGACCGGATGGGCGCGGGCGGGTCGTTCACCGAGCTCCAGGCGCTGGACTTCCACCGGGGCCACGTCGAGATGGGGCACGACGGCCCCGCCCACCTGGCCATCAGCGCCCGCAGGCCGCTGCTGCGCGGGCTCGGCGTGTACCACGGGAAGCGGGGATGGGGCGTTTCCGTGGAGTTCGACGTCAAGCACGGGCCGGTGACGGCGTTCGGGATCATCCAGCGCCGCGACGGCCGCTTCGCCCTGGTGGCCTCGGAGGGCGAGACCGTGGACGGGCCGCACCTGCAGATCGGGAACACGACGTCCCGCGTGGACTTCGGCCGCGACCCCGGCGAGTGGACCGACGACTGGAGCGCGACCGGCATGTCCCACCACTGGGCCCTCGGCACCGGCCACCGCGGCGCCGAGCTCAAGGCCCTGGCCCACCTGCTGGAGGTGGAGTACATCCAGATATGACCCCTGGACGCCCCTGCCGGGCCGCCGGAGGGTCCGGCAAGGGCGGCCGGAGGGCCCGGCAAGGGCGGCCGGAGGGCCCGGCAAGGGCGTTCGAGGGATTACTTTTGCCTCCGCTTGTCGATCGATCAACGGGCCGCATGCCGCTGCGGATCTAGGGTCGCGTCCATGGGCTCTCCAGAAGGCGGCGAGCGGGAGTTGATCCTGCGGACGGCCACCAGGCTGTTCGCCGCGCTCAGCTACGACGGCACCTCCACCGAGCAGATCGCGGAGGCCGCCGGGCTGGACACGGCAGCCCTCAGCGCGCATTTCCCCACCAAACGGGTGCTCTACCTCATGGTCATGGAGGAGGCGCACCGGGTGCTGGCCGAGGTCATCGCGGCCAGGGCCGACGAGCTGCGCGACACCCCGCCCGAGCGGCGGCCGGAGGCGCTGCACCGGTTCGTCGACGGGTACATCGACCTGTGCGCCGACCATCCGGAGGTGCCCGCGCTGTGGATGCACCGCTGGCTGTCCGACGCCAGCGACATCGACCTGGAGCCGCTCAACGCCCAGCCGCTGGCCCAGCGCGCCATCGACAGCATCGACGCGATCGCCAAGCCCGCGGACGCCGACGCGCAGTTCATCGCGTACACGATGATCTGGTGCATCCACGGGTTCACGCTGAGCGGCGTGCTCGACGGGACGGGGCAGCGCCGCTCCGCCGACGATCCCCGCACGTTGCGGCGCTTCCGCGCGCACATGCACCAGCTGCTCGACCGGGCGCTCAGGCTGTCCGAGTGATCACCGCTGCCCTTCAAGAATCTCCGAACGGCGTCCCCGCTTCATGACGAACATTTCGCAAACACGTCAAGCGAGATCTTCCTCGGCGCCTCTCCGCTAGATCTACGCCCTAGCGCACCGTAAGCAATCTGCGACCTACATGCGTATATCCTGCCCATATGCGAGGTTTCAGACAATTCGGGCGCTCGCACCTCGTGAGCGAGACGGGCTGAGGCGGTGCAAGGGAACGGCGCCCCGGCGACCGGTTCGTCACTCCTGGACGAGCTGCTGGTCGAAGCCGTCGTCAGCACACGGGCGCACATAGGCTGCCTCTACCTCCTGGACGAGGACGGCGACGTCCTGAAGATGGACAGCCAGCTCGGGCTTCCCCCCATGATCGCCAAGGCGTGGGCCAGGGTCAGGACGAACGACCGGGCGCCGATCGCCACGTCGGTGTCCGAGCGGCGGCTGGTCTGGGTCCCCGACAGGGAGGGCCTGGCGCGCGAGTTCCCGTCGGCGGCGCTGTCCTTGCCGTACGACTTCGCCTCCGCCGCGCACCCCCTCATCTCCGACGGCACCATCTGGGGCGGCTTCGTGCTGTTGTGGCCGGCGGGGCGGGTGAGCCGGCTGACCCAGCGCCAGCTCGACCGGATGGAGGACATCGGCGGCCAGCTGGCCGAGGTGCTCCAGGAGGCCGCCGAGCAGGGGCAGCCGATCAGGCCGGTGCCGCGGCCCCGCATGCTGGACCCGAAGCGCAAGGCCGACCCGCGGCCCGACCTGATCGCGCTCGACTGCCTCAACCGGCTGCCCGAGGGCTACGGCTCGCTGGACGTGAACGGGCGCGTGACCCTCCTCAGCGCCCCGGCCGCCGACCTGCTGCTCAGCTCCGCGTCCGAGCTGCTCGGCAAACGCCTGGGCGAGGCGCTGCCGTGGATCAACGCCCCCGCGTACGAGGACGCCTACCGCGCCGCGGTCGTCGGCCGCCAGGTCACCCACTTCACGGTACGCAACCCCGCCGGGCGCCAGCTGTCGTTCCGGTTCTTCCCCGGCCTGTCCGGGATCACCGTGCGCATCACGCCGGCCGTCGGCGCCCGCGGCCCGGGCCACCTGGCGACCGGCGCCGAGCGGTCGGTCCCGAACGTCGCGCTGCACGAGATCCTGCACCTGGCGACCAAGCTCTCGCGGGCGGTGACCGCGCAGGAGGTGGTCGACCTGGTGGCCGACCACGTCATGCCCGTCTACAACGTCCAGGCCCTGGCCATCCTGACCTCGAAGGGCGGCCGGCTGCGCGTGGACGCCTCGCGCGGCTACAGCCCGCAGGCCATCCAGGAGTTCGACGGCCGTCCCGTGATCCCGCCGGACCCTGCCGACCACTCCTTCGACGCCTGCCAGCCGACGTTCTTCTCCACGTGGGACGAGCTGCGCAAGACCTACCCGGGCGCGGTCCGCTCGGACGACATGTCCGCCTGGGCCTTCCTGCCGCTGGTCATCTCGGGTCATCCGATCGGCACGTGCGTCCTCGCCTACAACCGGCCGCACCAGTTCAGTTCGAGCGAGCGGGCCACGCTGACGGCGCTCGCGGGGCTGATCGCGCAGGCGTACGAGCGGGCCCGGCTGTACGACGTCAAGCACCAGCTCGCCCAGTGCCTGCAGAAGAGCCTGCTGCCGCGCAGGCTGCCCGAGATCTCGGGCCTCGAACTGGCCGCCCACTACCTGCCCGCCACCCCGGGCATGGACATCGGCGGCGACTTCTACGACCTCATCCGCCTGAGCGACACCATGGCCGCGGCGGTCATCGGCGACGTGCAGGGCCACGACGTGACCGCGGCCGCCCTCATGGGCCAGGTGCGCACCGCCATCCACGCCCACGCCACCTCCGGGGCCAGCCCGGGCGAGGTGCTCGCGCGTACCAACCGGCTGCTCAGCGAGCTGTCCCCCGACCGGTTCACCAGTTGCCTGTACGTCCACATCGACCTGCGCAAGCGCATCGCCTGCCTGGCCAGCGCGGGGCACCTGCCGCCGCTGTTCGGCCGGCCCGGGTGGCGTACCGAGGCCATCGACTCCTCCCCCGGGCTGCTGCTCGGTGTGGACCCCGACTCCGAGTACGCCACCACGGAGGTGCCGATGCCGCCCGGCTCCGTGCTGGCCCTCTACACCGACGGCCTCATCGAGGAGCCGGGCCGCAGCATCGGCGAGGCCATCGACGACCTGGCCGAGCGCTTCATGCCCTCGTCCGGCCAGCCCCTGCACGACCTGGCCGAGTCGCTCATCAAGCAGGCCACGGCCGAGCAGCGCATGGACGACATCGCGGTGCTCCTGTGCAGGACGTGAAGCGCCGGTCAGGGCTCGCGCACCGCGCGCCCCATCCGGGACAGCGCCTCGCGCAGGATGGCCGGTGAGGTGGCGAAGTTGAGCCGCACGCAGCTGGCCCCGCCGGAGCCGAACACGTGCCCCGAGCTCACGGCGACGCGGGCGCGGTCGAGGAACAGCTTCGCCGGTCCGGCGACGTCGCTGACGACGCCGAGCTCGTCGCTCCGCTCGTCATCGTGCAGGCCGAGCCAGGTGCAGTCGAGCCAGGCGAGGTAGGTGCCCTCGGGCGGCCGGTAGCGCGCCTCGGGGAGGTGTTCCGCGATCAGCCGGCCCAGCAGGGCGCGATTCGCGTCGAGGCCGCCCACCAGCTCGTCGAGCCAGGTTCCGCCCTCGCGGAAGGCCGCCGTGTGCGCGATGACGCCCAGGTGGCTGGGGCCGTGGCTGACCTCCTCGGGCATGCGCCGCAGGTCGCCGGCGGCTTCGGCGCCCGCGATGACCAGGCCGGCCTTGAGCCCGGCGAGGTTCCAGGCTTTGGAGGCGGAGGTCAGCGCGAAGCCGTTCTCGGAACCTTCGACGTCGAGGAACGGGACGAAGGTGGCTCCGGGCAGCACGAGCGGGGCGTGGATCTCGTCGGAGATCACCCGGACGCCGTGCTTCCGGGCGAGCCGGGCGATCGCCTGCAGCTCGTCGCGGGTGTGGACGACGCCGGTCGGGTTGTGCGGGTTGCTCATGAGGAACGCCGCGCGACGGCCTCGGCTCCGCGCGCGTACGAACGCCTCTTCCAGGGTGCCGAGATCGACCCGCAGATCCGGGCCGAGCCGCGCCTCGACGATCTTCCTCGCGTCGTGCGTGACGAACGCGTAGAAGGGCGGATAGACCGGCGAGCACACGACGACCGCGTCCCCGGGGCCGGTGATCAGGCGCAGGACCTCGACGATGCCCATCATGACGTCGGGCACGACGGCCGTGTGCTCGACGCGCAGGCCGTCCCACCGCCACCGCTCGCGGGCGAACCCGGCGAGCGCCTCGGCGTAGGCGGTCCCGTACGGGTATCCGGTGTCGCCGAGGTCGATCGCTCCGTGCAGCGCCTCGGCGACGGGACGGGCCAGCGGCACGTCCATCTCCGCCACCCAGAGCGGGAGCACGTCATCGGGGTGCGCCCGCCACTTCATGCTCGTGCGCTCGCGTAGCCGTTCGAGCGGCAGCCGCACGAGAGGATCGGCCCGCCGGCTCTCCGGGACCTCGGAACCCGCCCTGTCGCCGTGATGGTCATGCACGCGTGACCCTCTTCCGCTCGCTGGTCACGCAAGGTTAGGCGAGTGCCGGCGGCCCCGGCCAGGGGCTCGTGTCGAAGGCGGCCCGATCCCGTCGTGGCGGCGGCCTCTACGGTTCGAACCTGACCCGTCCGACGACGGACGGCGTGGCCCGGCTGACCATCACCTCCCCGCGCTCCACGGCGGTCTCCCGCACCCCGAACCGGGCCCCGAGGCTCTCCTGGACCCCGGTCACCGCGCTCTCGGCGCGGGAGGCCGCCTCCGCGTCCCCGAACATCGTGATCGTCATCACGGTCCCCCCGCCGGTGTCGACGGCGGTGTAGAGGACCGACCCCACCTGCTCGGGGACGCGGTCGGCGAACTCCCGGTCCACGTACTTCACCATCTCGGTGATCGCGCTCGCGTCCGCGCTGTAGTGCCTGACTATCGCATACATGCGGATCACGTTATATCCCCACACGGGGACTTTCAAGTCCTCAAGTAAGGACTTAAACCACGGCCCCCGAGACCTTCCGGCGCTTGACGGGCGGCCCCGGAGGCGGCGTGCGGTCGTAGCGGGCCAGCCAGACGGCCAGCGGCCCGGCCACGAAGGCGGACGACAGCGTGCCCGTCACGATCCCGGTCACCAGCGCCAGCGCGAAGTCCCGCAGGGAGTCCCCGCCGAAGGCCATGAGCGCGAGCAGGATGAACAGCGCGCCGAGTCCGGTGTTGACCGTGCGCGGCATGGTCTGCAGGATGGCCGAGTTCACCGCCGTGACGAACGGGAGGCGCGACGACCACAGCTCGCGTACCCGGTCGAAGACCACGACCTTGTCGTTGACCGAGTAGCCGACGATGGTCAGCATCGCGGCCAGGAAGATCCCGTCGACCGGCTTGCCGAGCCACGCGAACATGCCCGCCACCACGGTCACGTCCACCAGCAGCGCCAGCACCGCCGCCGCGCCGAACGTCCACCTGAACCTGACCGCCAGGTAGGCCAGCTGCATGGACACGGCCACGCCGAGCGCGACGAGGGCGTTGCGGCGCAGCTCCTGGCCCAGGCTCGGGCCGACGAACTCCTCGCTGCGCTTGGTCACCTCCCCCGCCTGCCGCTCCAGCTCCTGCTCGATCCTGGCCACGTCGTCCAGGCCGAGCCCCCCGGCGCGTACGGTGACGCCGTCGCCGCTCGCCTGCACGACCGCCGAGGGGAACCCGGCCCGCGAGACGGCCTGCCCCGCCACGTCGGCCGACAGGGGCTTCGCGGTGGCGAACTCCACGAGCCGCCCGCCGGTGAACTCCACGCCGAAGTTCAGCCCGCGGGCGAGCAGCCCGCCGACGGCCACCGCCACCAGCGTGCCCGCGACCGCCAGCCACAGCCTCCTGGCCTTCATGAGCTGCGGGTTCCGGCGCGTCAGCCAGGTCCGTACGGCCCCCGGCGAGCCCAGGCCCGACAGGCGCGGCCCGACCCGGCCGATGACGGCGTGGGCGAGCACGCGGGTGATGAGCATGGCCGAGACCAGCGAGGCCAGCACGCCGACGGCCAGCGTCACGCCGAACCCCTTGACCGGCCCCGAGGCCAGCCAGAACAGCAGGCCGGCGGCGATGAGGGTGGTGACGTTGGAGTCGGCGATGGCGCTCCAGGCGTTCCTGAAGCCCCGATCCAGGGCCGCCTTCAGGCCGCGGCGCCCCTGGCCGTACTCCTCCCTGGCCCGCTCGAAGACCAGCACGTTGGCGTCGATGGCCATGCCGATCGCCAGCACGAACCCGGCCAGCCCGGGAAGCGTGAACGTCGCCCCCATCGCCACCAGCGCCGCGTAGGAGATCAGGCCGTAGCAGGCGAGCGCGAGCGTCGAGAGCAGCCCGGACATCCGGTAGACCGCGACGATGAAGGCGGCCGTCAGGATCAGCCCGGCGATCGCCGCCTTGGCGCTCGCGTCGATGGCCGCCGCGCCGAGCGTCGGGCCGACCGTACGCTGCTCGACCATGGTGAGCGGCACGGGCAGCGCGCCGCCCTTGATCAGCACGGCCAGGTCGCGGGCCTCGCCGTGGGTGAACGAGCCCGTGATGTCCGCGCTCCCGCCCGGGATGCCGGTACGGCAGGGGACCGACGGGTCGAGCGGCGGCGAGGAGATGACCTCGTCGTCGAGCACGATCGCGATCCGGCGCTTGGGATCGCCCACCGGCGCGCACGCCGCCGCGCCGCTCATCCGCTGCCAGGCGCCGGCGTCGCGGAAGTCGATGCTCACCCACCAGCCGGGGCCGCGCTGGGGGTCGCTCTGCTCGACGGCGTCGGCGATCCCGTCGCCGGTGATGGCGGCGGGCCCGAGCCGCAGCCGCCCGCCGTTCTCGTCACGCACGTCGCCCTCGTCACCCAGGACGGGGTGGAAGGCGAGCTGCGCGGTACGGCCGATGACCTCGGCCGCCTGCCGCGGGTCGAGCACGCCGGGCAGCTCGACGATGATCCGCCGCTCGCCGGAGCGGACCAGGGTGGGATCGACCACGCCGAGCGCGTCCGCCCGCTGGCGGAGCACGTCGAGGGCGCGGTCGGTGGCGGCCGAGTCGGCCTTGACGGTGGCCGAGTCCCTCGTCTCGAAGACGAGCTGGGTGCCACCGCGTAGATCCAGGCCCAGGCGTGGGGCGCTGACCAGGGCCAGGATCAGGGAAATCACGATGACGGCAAGGGCCGTCACCGCACGCCAAACAGGCGCACGGAGCATGAAAGCCTCCACAGGCTCAGATGTGCGGAAAGGGGATCTTCAGCACTCTGTGGAGGGAGGCCCCCGAGCCGGGGCCGCCGCCGGTCGGCGGTCGGCGGGGACGCCGGCGACCGGGCTGGCGACCACGGCCGCCCAGCCCCGCCGCGGCCGCGGCAGGACCGACGGCAGCACGGCCGGCCCCGCGGGCCCGGCGGTGCCGAGCAGGCCGTGCCGGGCCTGGCCCACGGCCTCCCGGTACGGCTCCCGCTGGAGCCCGGGGTGCTCCTGGACCCTCGCGTGCACCGCCACGGCGTGCGGGGCGACCTGGGCCTGGGCGGAGGCCGGCAGGAACCACGACAGGAGAAGGAGCAGCGCGGCAGGCAGCCTGGTGCGCATGTCGCCTCCTTCTCCTCGAGCCTCAACTTAGCCCAGGAAGGAGGCCGGCCGTGGCACGGCGGACCAACACGATATAGTCGCCTAAACCTACACATTTAGTGCGTATTACTCAGGAGTTATGGTGACCAGCAAGTTCGCCGGCGTCGTGGCCGCACTCGCCCTCGCCCTCGCCGCGTGCGGCTCCGGCCCGGGGAACGAGACCGGCGGCGCGGGCGCGAGCGGCGCACCGGCCACGCCCGACGCCGGAGCCGTGATCGAGATCGGATCCCTGTACGAGCCGCAGAACCTCGACAACACGGCGGGCGGCGGCCAGGGCGTGACCGAGGCGTTCAACGGCAACGTCTACGAGGGCCTGTTCAGGCTCACCGACGACGGCAAGGTCGAGCCGCTGCTGGCCGAGAGCCACGAGGTCTCCCCCGACGGCCTCACCTACACGTTCAAGCTGCGCAAGGGCGTGACGTTCCACTCGGGCAAGGCGCTGACCTCGGCCGACGTGAAGGCCAGCATCGAAAGGGTCATCGCCGACGGCTCCCAGTCGGCCCGCAAGAGCAGCCTCAAGGCGGTCAAGTCGGTCGAGGCCCCCGACGACGCCACCGTCGTGGTCAAGCTGTCGAGCCGGTCGATCTCCCTCGTGTACAACCTCTCGTACGTGTGGATCGTGAACTCCGCCGCCCAAGACCTGGCCACGGGCGAGGACGGCACGGGGCCGTACAAGCTGGGGGCCTGGAAGCGCGGCTCCACGCTCAGCCTGGAGCGCTTCCCCGGCTACTGGGGCGCCCGGCCCGCCAACAACGGCGTGGTCTTCCACTACTTCACCGACGCCGCCGCGCTCAACAACGCGCTGCTGACGAATGCCGTGGACGTCGTCACCAGCGAGCAGAGCCCCGACGCCCTGGCGCAGTTCGCCGGCAACCCGGACTACAAGGTCAGCGAGGGCCACTCCACGACCAAGCTGCTGCTCGCCTTCAACGACCGCAAGGCCCCGTTCGACAAGCCGCTCGTGCGCAAGGCCGTCTCCTCGGCGATCGACGACGCCAAGCTGCTGGAGTCCGTCTGGGCCGGTCACGGCAGCGTGATCGGCTCGATGGTGCCGCCCACCGACCCGTGGTACGAGGACCTGACCAAGGTGAACCCGTACGACGTCGAGCTGGCCAAGCGGCAGCTCGCCGAGGCCGGCTACCCCAAGGGCTTCCGCTTCACCCTCGACACGCCCAACTACGACCCGCACCCGACGGCCGCCACGTTCATCAAGAGC
This sequence comes from Nonomuraea jabiensis, assembly GCF_014204795.1. Taxonomy (GTDB): domain Bacteria; phylum Actinomycetota; class Actinomycetes; order Streptosporangiales; family Streptosporangiaceae; genus Nonomuraea; species Nonomuraea jabiensis. The sequence goes on from NZ_JACHMB010000001.1 coordinate 11,956,934, forward strand.
GAGCTGGCCAAGGTGGGCATCACGGTCGACGTCAACGTCATCACCGCCGACCAGTGGTACTCGAAGGTGTACAAGGACCGCGACTTCGCCGCCACGCTGCAGGAGCACGTCAACGACCGCGACGTGGTCTGGTACGGCGACCCGGACTTCTACTGGGGCTACGACAACAAGCAGGTCACCCGGTGGATCGAGGAGGCCGAGCAGGCCCGCACCGAGCAGGAGCAGACCGAGCTGCTGAAGAAGGCCAACCGGCAGATCGCCGAGGACGCCGCGAGCGACTGGATCTACCTCTACCCGCAGATCGTCGTGGCCTCCTCGAAGCTGTCCGGCTACCCGGTCAACGGCCTGAACTCGCAGTTCTACGCTTACGGGATCAAGAAGGGCTGATGGCTCGTTACCTGCTGCGCCGCACGGCGTTCCTGCTCGGGTCGCTGCTGCTGGCTGCCTCGGCGCTGTTCGTGCTGCTGCGGCTGCTGCCCGGCGACCCCGCGAACGCGCTGCTGCCGGTCGGCGCCACGCCCGAGCAGATCGCGGCGGCGCGCCGGCAGATCGGCTCGGACCTGCCGCTGCCGGAGCAGTTCGGGGCGTGGCTGGGCGGGCTGGCCCGGCTGGATCTGGGGACGTCGCTGGTCAGCAGGCTGCCGGTCGGCGCGGAGATCGCCGAGCGGCTGGTGGTCACGGTCCCGTTGACGCTGCTGGCGTTCGCGCTGGCGGTGGTGGTGGCGCTGCCGGTGGGGTTCCTGGCGGCGTGGCGGGCCGAGCGCTGGTACGGGCCGCTGCTGAACGGGCTGGCCCAGTTGGGCATCGCGGTGCCGGTGTTCTGGATCGGGATGCTGCTGGTGACGGTCTTCGCGCTGCGGCTGCGGGTGCTGCCGGCGGGCGGGTTCCCGCGTGACGACTGGGCCGATCCGGCGCGGGCGCTGACGTCGCTGGCGCTGCCCGTCGTGACGATCGCGGTCGTCATGTCGGCCTCGCTCATCCGGTACGTCCGCGCGGCCACGGTGGACGTGCTGGGCAGCGACTACCTGCGGACCGCGCGGGCCCTGGGCTCGTCGTTCGGGGGCGCGATGTGGCGGCACGGGCTGCGCAACGCGTCCGTGCCGGTCATCGCGATCCTCGGCATCGAGCTGGCCACGACGTTCCTGGGGGCGGTGGTGGTGGAGAGCGTGTTCGCGCTGCCCGGGCTCGGGACGCTGCTGGTCGAGGGCATCGCGGAGCACGACTATCCGGTCATCCAGGGCGTGCTGGCGGTCAGCACGTTCGCGGTGCTGGTGATCGGGTTCGCCGCCGACGTCGTGCAGCGGCTGGTCGATCCGCGCCTGCGCGCGCACGTGAGCGGGGGGCGGCCATGAGCGGCGTCACCAGCCCGGTGCGCGGGCGGCGCTCGCTCGTGATCGGATGCGTGCTGGTGGGGGCGATCCTCGCGGTCGCCGTCGTGTCGCTGCTCTGGCTGCCGTACGATCCGTCGGACACCTCCGGCGGGCGCCTGTCGCCGCCGGGCGCAGCGCACCTGCTGGGCACCGACAAGCTGGGCCGTGACCTGCTCACCCAGCTCATGGTGGGCGCCCGCATCGCGCTGACCGTGGGAGCCGGGTCCGTGCTGCTGGGCGGCGTGCTGGGCGTGGCCGCCGGGCTGGTCGCCGGGTTCGCGAGCCGATGGCTGGACGACGTGCTGTCGGCCGGGCTCGACATCCTCATCGCCTTCCCGACGCTGCTGCTGGCCATGGTGGGGGCGGCGGTGCGCGAGGCGTCGCTCGGGTCGGCCGTGCTGGCGATCGGCCTGGCCATGTCCGCCGTCGTGGCGCGGCTGACGAGGGTGCTGGTCAAGCGGGTGCTCGCGCAGGACTACATCACGGCCTCCCGTACGTCCGGCGCCTCGTGGCCACGGGTGATCGTCGAGCACGTGCTGCCGAACATCTGGCCGACCCTGCTCGTCAACCTGGCACTCCAGCTCGGCCTGGCCGTGCTGGCCGAGGCGTCGCTGTCGTACCTGGGGCTGGGCCCGCCCCCGCCGAACGCCTCGTGGGGCCGCCTCCTGCAGGAGGCCCAGGCCACCGTGCTGACCGCGCCGACCGGGGCCGTCGCGCCCGGCGTGCTGCTCGTCGTCCTCGTGGTCGGCGTGAACCTGCTCGCCGACGGCCTGCGCGACAGGAGGGCCCGATGACGCCGCTGGAAGTCGAGGACCTGTCGGTACGGCGGGCGGACGGGCACGAGCTGCTGCGCGCCCTGTCGTTCACGCTCGCGCCCGGCGAGCGGCTGGGCCTGGTCGGCGAGTCGGGCTCGGGCAAGTCGCTGACCGCGCTGGCCGTCATGGGCCTGCTGCCCGCGGGCATGACCGCGCACGGCAGCGTGCTGCTGGGCGGGACGCAGGTCGTCGGGGCCCCGTCCCGGCGGCTGGACAGCGTGCGCGGGCGCGCCGCGAGCGTCGTCTTCCAGGAGCCGCTGGCCGCGCTCGACCCGCTGATGCGGGTGGGCCGGCAGGTGGCCGGGCCAATCCGGCGGCGGCGCGGCCTGCGCGGCCGTCCCCTGCGCGCCGCCGTCATGGCGGCGCTGTCGGAGGTACGGCTGCCGGAGCGGGTCGCCTCGGCCTACCCGCACGAGATCTCCGGCGGCCAGCGGCAGCGGGTGGCCATCGCGATGGCGCTGGCCTGCGAGCCGGACCTGCTGATCGCCGACGAGCCGACCACGGCGCTGGACGTGACCGTGCAGGCGGAGGTGCTGGCGCTGCTGGACCGGCTGGTGGCGGGGCGGGGCATGGCCCTGCTGCTCATCGGGCACGACCTGGCCGTCGTCGCGGACGTGGCCGACCGGGTCGTGGTGCTCAAGGACGGCTCCATGGTGGAGTCGGGAAGGACACGTGACATCGTGCGCGAGCCGCGCCACGCGTACACGCGCTCGCTGGTGGACAGCGCCTGGGCGCTGGAGGCCGAGCTGGACCGGCTGGCCCCATGAGCGTTCCCGTGCTGGCGGCCCACGACGTGGGGTTCGCGTACCGGGGCGGGACGCCCGTGCTCGAAGGCGTGTCGGTCGCCGTGACGGCGGGGCGCAACCTGGCGCTGGTCGGCGAGTCCGGAGCGGGCAAGACGACCCTGCTGCGGCTGCTGCTCGGGCTGGCCAGGCCGACCTCCGGGCAGGTCCGCTTCGAGGGCGCCGAGCTGTCACCGCGGGACCGGTCGTTCAGGCGCGCCGTCCAGCCGGTGTTCCAGGATCCGTACTCGTCGCTGGACCCGCGCCAGCGGGTGGACAGGATCGTCTCCGAGCCGCTGCGCGCCATGGGCCTGCTCGCCCCCGGGTCCCGGGCGGCCCGGCGGCGGGAGGCGGCCGAGCGGGTGGCCGAGGCGCTGGAGTCGGTCGGGCTGCCCGCGGACGCGGCGCGCCGATACCCGCACGAGTTCTCCGGCGGCCAGCGGCAGCGCCTGGCGATCGCCAGGGCCGTGGTGTGCGGGCCGCGCGTCCTGCTCGCCGACGAGCCGGTCAGCGCGCTCGACGTGTCGACCAGGGTGCGGGTGGTCGAGCTGCTGGCCGAGCTGGGCGAGAGCCGGGGGCTGACCGTGGTGGTGGTCTCGCACGATCTGAGCGTGGTCGCCGCGCTCTGCCGGGAGACGGCCGTCATCGAACGCGGCCGCGTCGTGGAGCAGGGGCCGACGGCGAGCGTGCTCGGCTCGCCCGAGCACCCGTACACGCGGCGGCTCATCGAGAGCGTGCCACGCCTCAGCCGCGCCGCCCGGCTGCACCGCCCGGCCCCCTGACGGACGGTGGCGGCGGCGGCCGATCAGCGCAGCTGGATGCCGACCAGGCAGGTGTCGTCGTCGGTGTCGGAGTTGCTGTGGGTGAGCAGGTGGTCGAGGCGGTGCTCCAGCGTGGACGTGTGCCACGTCGCCGTCCGCAGGAGTTGCTCCTGCGAGTGGTGCAGGTCGCGGTCACGCCGCTCGATCAGCCCGTCGGTGTACATGAGGATGATGTCGTCCTGCTCGAGCTGGACCCGCCCCTCGGCGTAGTCGGCGTCGGACACGGCGCCGAGCAGGATCCCGCCGATCAGGTCCAGCTCCGCCGCCTCGTCGCGCCTGATGAGGATGGGGGGCAGGTGCCCGGCCCTGGCCCAGCGCAGGACGCGGGTCTCCGGGTCGTAGAGCGCGCAGATGGCGGTGGCCGTGACGTTCTCGGTGAGGTGGTGGGCGACCAGGTTGAGCCAGCCCAGCATCTGGCTGGGGCTTGCGCCGGTGGCCGCCAGGCCGCGCAGCGCGTTGCGCAGGACGACCATGCCGGTGGCCGCCTCGATCCCGTGGCCGGCGACGTCGCCCACCGACAGCAGGATCTGCTTCGACGGCAGGATCGCGGCGTCGTACCAGTCGCCGCCGACCAGGTGCTCGTGCTCGGCCGGCCGGTAGCGGACGGCGATGTTGAGGTCGAAGGCCTCCATCGGCCCCCGGGTGGGCGGCATGATGGCCCGCTGCAGTTGCAGGGCCAGCCGGTTGCGCTCGGCGGCCTGCTGCTCGCTGTGGGCAAGCTGGTCGCGGGTGGCGGCGAGCGCCACCTCCGTCCAGTGCTGGGAGGAGATGTCCTGGAACGCGCCCCTGATGGCCAGCAGCTTTCCGTCGGGGGCGAGGACAGGGTCGGCGACCACGCGGATGTGCCGGGCGATGCCGTCCGGCCGCTGCAGCCGGAACGTGGTGGAGTCCGGCAGGCGGTGGTGCAGGAGCTTGCGCAGGAATCGGCCGATGGCATCGGCGTCGTCGGGGTGGGCGGAGTCGGCGAGCCGCTCCAGCGGGATGGGCGGCTGGCTCGGTTCCAGCCCGTGAAGGGTGTAGAGCTGCCTGCTCCAGGTGATCTCCCGGGTGAGCATGTTCTCCTCGAACGCGCCGATGCGGCCCAGGCGCTGGGCGTGCTGCAGCAGGCTGGCCAGGCGCGCCGACTCGTCCTGCAGCCGCCAGATCAGCAGCACGCGCTCGCCGTGCCGGGTGACGCTGACGGTGGCGATGTTGTCCAGCGGGACCTGGTCCACCAACGCCGTGATCGTCATCTGGTCGGCGATGAACGGCTCGCCGGTCGCGTGCACCCGTTCGATCACCGAGAACAGCCCGCCCTCGTCGGCGGCCAGCGGGTACGCCTCCAGCATGAGCGCGCCGCTGACGGCGCCGGCCGGGCGGCCGGCCGGATCGACGAAGCGGGGGTTGAGGTGGCTGATGCGGAAGTCGGCGAGATGGCCGTCACCGTCCAGATGCGGGGTCAACACCAGGGCGGCGTCCGGCAGCGCGTCGGCCAGATCGGCCAGCTCGCCCGGGCCATGCGGGGTGCCAGGGTCGGCGGGCAGGTCGAGGGTGTGCGCGCACAGGTCGGCCAGGGCCTCGATCTGCTTGACCACCTGCGGCGGCTGCGGCTCCAGCGGAGCCGGCCAGCCGATCTCCAGCACGCCCAGGATGCGCCCGCCCGTTCCCGCCGGCACGGCCACCCGCCCCCCGTCGGGCGCCTCGCGCATCCCGATCGAGGGCAGGCCGAGCTCGCTGAGCGCCCGGGTCCACACCGATTCCCGCTCGATCAGCGCCCGCTGCGCGGGAGTGGCGACACTCGGCGGGACGTAGTGCCACCGCCGGGCCTCCGTCGCGCTGAACCCGGCATGGCCCACCAGCGTGAGGGAGGCGTCGGATCCCGCGGCCCAGATGGCCACACCCGTGGCCCCCAGCGGCGCCAGAGCGTGCTCCAGCAACGACTGGGCCACGGCCTGGGACTCGGTGGCCGTCAGCACGCCGATCTCGGCCGAGCGCAGCCGGACGGCCACATCGGTGACCTCGCGCGGGCCCCGTCCCGGACGCGTCGCGTCCAGGAATTCACGCGCGGTCTGGCTGATGCGATCGCGGGCCGCCTGGTTGATGATGTCGGCGGCCAGTTCGAGCTGGGTCAGATCCGCCTGCTCGGCCAGAGTGGCGAGCTGCTGCGCGGCGGCGGTGGGGCCGCACTGCAGCCGCTCGATCAGGATGCCCTTGGCCACCTCGATCAGGGCACGCCCCTCGGCGGCGCGCTGGGCACGCCGGATCTCCTCACGCAGTCGGTCGACGGTGGCCGCCAACCGCCCCACGTTCGTGACGGCGCCGGCCGTCGCGCGACCGTCCCCTGAGAGGGCGGCCCGGGAGAGGGCGGCGGTCGGCTGCTGATGGCTTTGCAATTTCGCCTGCTCCTTGCGGTGACCTGCGACCTTCGTGAGCGTCAGACGTTGAGCCAGTGTCGGATCTGCTCGATGAGGCGTCCGGTGTCGACGGGCTTGGTGACGTAGTCACTGGCCCCGGCCGCGATGCTCTTCTCCTTGTCGCCCGGCATGGCCTTGGCCGTGACCGCGATGATCGGCAGGGCGGCGTACTGCGGCATGGCCCGGATCGCGCTTGTGGCGGCATAACCATCCATCTCCGGCATCATCACATCCATCAGGACGATATCGATATCGGGGTTGGCGATCAGGGTGTCGATGCCCAGCCGGCCGTTCTCGGCGTGCAGGACCGCCATGCCGTGGCTTTCCAGCATGCTGGTCAGCGCGAACAGGTTCCGGGTGTCGTCGTCGACCACCAGGACCGTCCGGCCCGCCAGCGGGCTGTCGCTCTCGACCGCCGCGGGCGCCGGCACCGGCTCGCGCCGGATCAGCGGCGGCACGTCCCCGGCCTGATTGGCGGTGAGGTGCAGGGCGATGCGCTCGCGCAGCTCGTCCAGGCTGGACAGCTGTTCGAGAGGCCGGTCCGGGGAGTGCGAGGGCAGGCGCGTCTCCTGCTGGGTGGTGCGCCAGCTGCTGTAGGCCAGGACGGGCACCCCGGCCAGGGCCGGGTCGCTCTCCATGGTCTCCAGCAGCTGGTAGGCCGCCCCCTCGGGCAGGTCGAGGTCGAGCACGATGCAGTGGAAGGGCTGGTCGGCGAGCGCGGCGGCCGCCTCCTGCACCCCCGCCGTGGTGATGAGCTCGATCGTCTCGTCCCACCTTCCCGACAGCTCCGTCACGACCGTCTCGGTGACCAGGGACAGCAGCCCGCGGGGCCGCTGCTCGATCACCAGGAGGCGGCGGTGCTGCGGAGACGGCGCCGCCGGCGGGCCGGCTTCCGCGGGCTCGTCCTGTCCGGGCTCCTGGGTCTCGGCGGAGGGCTTCGCGGCGACGGCGTGCTCCTCGAAATCCGGGTGGGCGATCGGCAGGTACAGGGTGAAGGTGCTGCCCTGGCCGGGCGCGCTCTGCGCGGTGATCGCGCCACCGAGCAGGTGGGCGATCTCGCGGCTGATCGACAGGCCCAGCCCGGTGCCGCCGTACTTGCGGCTGGTGGTGCCGTCGGCCTGCTGGAACGCCCCGAAGATCATTTCCAGCTGGTGCTCGTTGATGCCGATGCCGGTGTCGATGACCCGGAAGGCGAGCGCCGCGCCGTGGGCGCGCACGGTGGCGGGGAGCTCGCTGTGGCCGGCCGGCTCGATGCGCAGCTCGACGCCGCCGGTCTCGGTGAACTTGACCGCGTTCGACAGCAGGTTGGCCAGCACCTGGCGGAAGCGCGCGTCGTCGGTCAGCACCTCCACCGGGATGCCGGGCGCGGCGACGATCTGGAAGTCCAGGCTCTTCTGGCTGGTCATCGGCCGGAAGGTGGCCTCGACGTAGTCGATCAGCCGGCGCAGGGACACCCGCTCGGGGTTGACGTCCATCTTGCCCGCCTCGACCTTGGACAGGTCGAGGATGTCGTTGATGAGCTGCAGCAGGTCCGAGCCGGCCGAGTGGATGATCTCGGCGTACTCGACCTGCTTCGGGCTGAGGTTGCGCGTGTGGTTCTGGGCCAGCAACTGGGCCAGGATGAGCAGGGAGTTGAGCGGGGTGCGCAGCTCGTGGCTCATGTTGGCCAGGAACTCGCTCTTGTACTTGGAGGCCAGCGACAGCTGGTGGGCCCGCTCCTCCAGCTCCTGGCGGGCCTGCTCGATCTGCAGGTTCTTGGCCTCGATGTCCTGGTTCTGGCTGGCCAGCAGCCGCGCCTTCTCCTCCAGCTCGGCGTTGGAGCGCTGCAGCTCGTCCTGCTGGAGCTGGAGCTGGGTGGATCGGGCCTGCAACTCGGCGGTCAGGCGCTGGGACTCGGCCAGCAGCTCGTCGGTGCGGGCGTTGGCCACGATGGTGTTGAGATTGACGCCGATCGTCTCGGTGAGCTGCTCCAGGTAGGACCGGTGGACCGGGGTGAACGCGTGCACCGAGGCCAGCTCGATGACGCCGAGCACCTGCTCCTCGAAGATGACGGGCAGCACGACCAGGGCACTGGGCGGCGCCTCGCCGAGACCGGAGGAGATCTTGACGTATCCGGGCGGGAGATCGGTGAGGGCGATGCTCTTGCGCGTACTGGCGACCTGGCCGACCAGCCCCTCACCCAGCCTGAACCGGGTGGGACGATCGGCCTCGGCGGAGTAGCCGCAGGCGCTGATCAGCCGCAGCTCCTCGCCGTCGGCCAGGAAGAAGGCGCCGTACTGGGCGGACACCAGCGGCGTGAGCTCGTTCATGACCAGCTCGGCCACCGTGGCCAGGTCGCGGTGGCCCTGCATGAGCCCCGACATGCGGGCCAGGTTGGACTTGAGCCAGTCCTGCTCCTCGTTGGCCCGGGTGGTCTCGCGCAGCGACCCCACCATCGAGTTGATGTTGTCCTTCAGGTCCGCCAGCTCGCCCTCGGCGTCCACGGTGATCGATCTGGTCAGATCGCCCGAGGTCACCGCGCTGGTCACCGCCGCGATGGCGCGCACCTGCCGGGTCAGGTTGCCGGCCAGCTCGTTGACGTTCTCCGTCAACCGCTTCCACGTGCCCGACACGCCCTCCACCTCGGCCTGACCGCCGAGCCGTCCCTCGCTGCCCACCTCGCGGGCCACCCGCGTCACCTCGGCGGCGAACGACGACAGCTGGTCCACCATCGTGTTGATCGTGGTCTTCAGCTCCAGGATCTCCCCGCGCGCGTCCACGTCGATCTTGCGGGTCAGGTCGCCGCGCGCCACCGCCGTGGTGACCTGGGCGATGCTGCGCACCTGGTTGGTCAGGTTGTCGGCCATGGAGTTGACGCTGTCGGTGAGGTCCTTCCACGTGCCGGCCACGTTGGGCACCCGCGCCTGGCCGCCCAGCTGGCCCTCGGTGCCCACCTCGCGGGCCACCCGCGTCACCTCGTCGGCGAACGCGCTCAGCGTGTCCACCATCGTGTTGATCGTCTGTGCCAGGGCGGCCACCTCGCCCTTGGCCTCCACGGTGATCTTCTGCGACAGGTCGCCCTTGGCCACGGCCGTGGCCACCTGGGCGATGCTGCGTACCTGGCTGGTCAGGTTGGAGGCCATCACGTTGACGTTGTCGGTGAGGTCCTTCCAGGTGCCCGACACGCCCCGCACCGTGGCCTGGCCGCCCAGATTGCCCTCGGTGCCGACCTCGCGGGCGACCCGCGTCACCTCGTCGGCGAACGACGACAGCTGGTCGACCATCGTGTTGATGGTCTCCTTCAGCTCCAGGATCTCCCCGCGGGCGTCCACCCGGATCTTCTGCGACAGGTCGCCCTTGGCCACGGCCGTGGTCACCTCGGCGATGTTGCGCACCTGGGCGGTGAGGTTGTCGGCCATCACGTTGACCGACTCGGTCAGCGCCTTCCAGGTGCCCGAGACGCCCTTGACGTCGGCCTGGCCGCCCAGCCGCCCGTCGGTGCCGACCTCGCGGGCCACCCGCGTCACCTCGTCGGCGAACGACGACAGCTGGTCCACCATCGTGTTGAGGGTGTTCTTCAGCTCCAGGATCTCGCCCCGCGCCGACACGGTGATCTTCTGCGACAGGTCGCCGCGCGCCACCGCCGTGGCCACCTGGGCGATGCTGCGGACCTGGTCGGTGAGGTTGCCGGCCATGAAGTTGACCGAGTCGGTCAGATCCCGCCAGGTGCCGGCCACGCCCTTGACGTCGGCCTGACCGCCGAGCTCGCCCTCGGTGCCCACCTCACGGGCCACCCGCGTCACCTCGTCGGCGAACGACGACAGCTGGTCCACCATCGTGTTGACGGTGTTCTTCAGCTCCAGGATCTCGCCCCTGGCGTCCACGGTGATCTTCTGCGTCAGGTCACCCTTGGCCACGGCGGTGGTCACCTGGGCGATGCTGCGTACCTGGTCGGTCAGGTTGCCCGCCATGGCGTTGACGGACTCCGTCAGATCCCGCCAGGTGCCCGAGACGCCCTTGACCTCGGCCTGGCCACCCAGCCGCCCGTCGGTGCCCACCTCGCGGGCCACCCGCGTCACCTCGGAGGTGACCAGGGCCAGCTGGTCGACCATGCCGTTGAAGACGGAGGCGATCTCGCCGAACAGGCCGTCGGCGTCGTCGGGCAGCCTCGTCCCGAAGTTTCCGTCCTTGATCGCCGTCAGGCCGGCGAGCAGTTGCCGCAGCTCCGGCTCCTCCACCTCGGCTCCGGGAGCGCCGGCCGAACGTGACCCCTCGATGGTCGAGCCACTCATGTCCACCTCACTGTTCTGCCTCACGGTCAAGCCCGGTGCGATGCTGCAACTCTTCACGAGGCGATCACCACGCCCCGATCGACGCTTACATGACCGAAGAGTGGAGCGTTGTTGCCAGGATCTTGCAAGTGAGATTACTGGATTTGGGGGTGGCTTGTGATCCCAGGTCGTGCCACGAAGGTGGGTCGCCGGCCGGCCGCTGCCGCCCGCAGGCCGTGCTCACGGAACGGGCTGCGTGCGGAGACCGAGCTCGATCAGCGCCTGGGCGATCTCGACGGCCACGCCGGGGTCCCCGGCGAGCTCGCCTCGCGGGCGGCGGAGCCGCCGCGTTCGCCTCCGCCACCGACAGAGCGCCGCCAGGTAGATCACCCTCTCCGGGGCCGGCGGGCGGCCAGCTCGACTCGGGCGAACAGGGCGGCCAGCACGGCCAGCACGGCCGATGGGGCCAGGAGCCACAGCCAGCGCTGAGCCCACCAGCCGACGGTTGGCTCAGCAAGCAGGGTGCCACCCAGCCCTTCATAGGCCCACAGCACCACCAGGTACGCGGTCATGTGCCAGAGAAAGATGGTCAACGCGACCACGTTGAGGGCCACCACCGGCTTCCAGGCGGACGGTCGGCGTAGCAGGCGCTCGGCGGCCGGCGTGACCAGGGCCAGCAGCCCGAGTTGAAAGACGGCCAGGGCAGCGATGGTGGCGTTGGTCGGGAAGATGTTGGATTCGGCGCCGGCGGTGGACACCATCGAGAGGGGGTAACCCGCTCCTGCTGTCAGCCCGACCAGCCCGGCCAGCCCGGCCCCGACAACCGCCAGACGCTGCGCCAGCGGGCGCCACCCCAGCTCCCAGGTGCGCCAGGCGTAGCCGAGTTGGTGGCAGAACAGCCACACCAGGGCGGCGGTCACCCAGACCACCCAGGCCAGGCCGGCACCGCGGTGCGCCACGCTGCCGAGGGCGATCAGCAGCACGAGCGCTACCAGGACCCTGGCTCCGTAGCGGGCGTTCAGGCTCGCGGTGATCGGCACTGCGGCGATCAGCAGGCCGTACACACCCAGGAACCACAGCGGCGTCAGATAGCCGGGGAACCACTCCCACATCCATCGGTGCGGGCCGGGTAGGGCCGCCGCGATCAGCTCGCCGGCGAGCCAGAGCAGGGCCCAGACGGCAGTCGGCCAGAGCAGCCGGCGCAGCCGGCCTCGGACGAACTGGCCGGCGGTCGTCCCGCGCGCCTGAGCCCGCTGCCAGCCGACCAGGTTGGCGTACCCACCGACCAGAAAGAACACCGGCATGATCTGCAGCACCCAGGTGGCCAGCCGGCCACCGGGCACGGCATGGATCGGGTTGGGCATGGCCAGGCTGCCGTCGGCGCTGCGGTGGGTGACCGACAACGTCCAGTGCCAGAGGGTGACGACCAGGATGCACAGCGCGCGGGCGGCGTCGACCACCCGGTCGCGGGACGCCGGCGTGGCCGCCACCAGCCGGTCCAGTGTCGACCCCGCGCCCGCGACGCGGCGGGTCTGCCGGTCCTGGCGTCTGGTGCTCAGCGGTACAGCTCCTCGATGTCGGCCGCGAAGTCCTTGTGGACCAAGGCACGCTTGACCTTCAGGGTCGGGGTCAGATATCCGTTCTCTTCGGTCAGGTCGACCGGAAGGATCCGGAACCTGCGGATCGACTCGGCCCGGCTCACCGCCGTGTTGGCCTCGTCCACGGCCGTCTGCAGCCTGGCCAGCAGGTCCGGATCGTCGCGAAGCTCGGCCGGGCCGGCCTGCTCGGGCCTGCCGGCGGCCCGCTTCCATGACGACAGCGCCTCGGCGTCCAGGGTGATCAGCGCGGCGGTGTACGGCCGCCGGTCGCCGACGACCACCGCCTGGCTGATGAGCGGGTGGGTGCGCAGGCGGTCCTCGAGCGCCTCCGGGGCGAGGTTCTTGCCTCCGGCGGTGACGATGATCTCCTTCTTGCGGCCCGAGATCGTCAGGAACCCGTCCTCGTCCAGGGCGCCGAGGTCGCCGGTGCGCAGCCAGCCGTCGGCGGTCTGGCTCTCCCTGGTCGTCTGCTCGTTGCGCCAGTAGCCCTGGAACAGGATCGGGCCCTTGATCAGGATCTCGCCGTCGTCGGCGATGCGGATCTCGACACCGGGGAGGGGCGGCCCCACCGTGCCGATCTTCAGCGCGTGGGGCAGGTTCACGGTCGCGGCGGCAGTGGTCTCGGTCATCCCGTAGCCTTCCAGCACGGTGATGCCGATTCCTCGGAGGAAGTGGCCCAGCCGTACGCCCAGCGGCGCTCCGCCGGAGATGGCGTACCGGACCCGGCCGCCGAGCGCGGCCCGCAGCCGCCGGTACACCAGCCGGTCGGACAGGCGGTGTGCCAGGCGCAAGAGCCGGCCTGGCCGCCCATCGTCCAGCGCCTGGCTGTAGGCCACGGCGGTCCGGTCGGCCCAGTCGAAGATCCTCCCCTTGCCCTCGGCCTGGGCCCGCTGCTGAGCACCGTTGTAGACCCGCTCGAAGACCCTGGGCACCGCCAGCAGGAACGACGGTCGCAGGGCGGCCAGGTCCTCGGTCAGCCTGGCCTGGTCGGCGCTGTGCGCCAGGCAGATACCCCGCTCCACGCAGGCCACCTGGATCACCCGCGCGAATACGTGCGCCAGCGGGAGGAACAGCAGGGTCGAGGCGCCCTGGCCGAAGATCCGCTCCAGGCTGTCGATCGCGATGCGAGCCTCGTACAGCAGGTTGCCGTGACTCAGCATGCAGCCCTTCGGGCGGCCGGTGGTGCCGGAGGTGTAGATGATCGTCGCCAGGTCGTCGGCCGACACCGCCCGGCGGCGCTCGCGCAGCTGAGCGTCGTCCACGTCCAGCCCGCCCTCGCGGAGACGGTCCAGCCCGCCGCCGTCGATCTGCCACACCCGCAGCGGCCCGGGCAGGCCCTCGGCCACGCTCTCGACCAGGCGGCGATGCGTCTCGCTCTCGACCACCGCCGCGACCGGGCCGGCGTCCTCCAGCACCCAGCGGACCTGCTCGGCCGAGGAGGTCTCGTAGATCGGGACCGGCAGCGCCGCCACCGTCCACAGGGCATAGTCCACCAGCGTCCACTCGTAGCTGGTGGCGGCCAGCAGCGCGACCCGATCGCCGGGCCGGATCCCGGCGGCGAGGAAGCCGGCCGCCAGGCCGCGGACGTCGGCCGCGAACTGCCTGGCCGTCACCGGACGCCAGCTGCCGGCCGACCGGCGCTGGAACAGGACCATGTCACCGTTCACCCGGTCGTCGGCGAACACCACGTCGGCGAGCTGGGCATCGGGGGCAACCGTTATCGGGGCCGGGACCGCATAGACACGCATCGTCCATCTCCCTGTGCGGAAGCGGAAAGGGCCAACCAGGCGGCGTCGGCGGGCTGCGGCACCGGGCGCCGCATGTACGGCGGCGAGAAGCCGCCAATTAGCCTGATTCCCCAGGTCACCAGGCACACACCTGACACGTCCCCACCGGGAGGACGAGCGACAAGTAGAATGACAGCATGCCCAGGACCTGGGGAATCGCCTGATCAGAACCCCTGGGAACAACGTGAGCGCCGACATCCTGCTGGATGGAGACTCTCGTGGCAACCACCAAAACCGAGCGCCGGGCCGTCACCGCGGACCTGGTGAACCGGCTCGCCCATCCCACCGACGCTGACGTCGCCGCTGTCGACGCGTGGTGGCGCGCCAACAACTACCTGACCGTCGGCCAGATCTACCTGATGGCCAACCCGCTGCTGCGCGAGCCGCTGGCCGGCGAGCACATCAAGCCGCGGCTCCTGGGGCACTGGGGCACCAGCCCTGGCCTGGCGCTGGTGTACGCGCACGCGTCCCGGCTGATCCGGCACACCGGGCAGCAGATGATCTACCTGGCCGGTCCCGGGCACGGCGGCCCGACGCTGGTCGGGGCCGGCTACCTGGAGGGCACCTACACCGAGATCTACCCGCACATCACCATGGACGAGGAGGGGCTGCTGCGGCTGTTCCGTCAGTTCTCCGCACCCGGTGGAATACCCAGCCACGCGTCGGTGCCGACCCCGGGCTCGATCCACGAGGGCGGCGAGCTCGGCTACGTGCTGCTGCACGCCTTCGGAGCGGTGATGGACAACCCGGATCTCATCGCACTGGCGGTGGTCGGTGACGGGGAGGCGGAGACGGGTCCGCTGGAGGGGTCGTGGAACGGGATCTCCTTCCTGAACCCTGTCCGCGACGGCGCGGTTCTGCCGGTTCTCCATGTGAACGGCGCGAAGATCGCCGGGCCGACCCTGCTGGCCCGCAAGGACCGGGACGAGGTCCGGTCCTTGCTGACCGGGCACGGGTATGACGTGATCGAGGTTGAGGGTGACGACCTGCCCGGCATGCACCACCGGTTCGCCGACGCGCTGACGCGGGCGTGGACGTCGATCAAGGCGATCCAGGCGGAGGCCCGCGGCGGCGACTGGGACGGCACCCGGCCCCGGTGGCCGATGATCGTGCTGCGGACGCCGAAGGGCTGGACCGGACCGGACGTGGTGGATGGAGTGCAGGTGTCGGGCACGTGGCGCTCTCACCAGGTGCCGCTGGCCGGAATTAAGGGCGACAAGGAGCACCTGCGGATCCTTGAGGACTGGATGCGCTCCTACCGGCCCGAGGATCTCTTCGACGACCACGGCGCGCCCGAGGCGCTGGCGTTGTCGATCAACCCCGAGGGAGAGCTGCGGATGAGCGGCAACCCGCACGCCAACGGGGGCCTGCTCACCGTCGACCTGGACCTGCCCGACTTCCGCGACTACGCGGTGCCGGTGGAGGCGCCGGGCCGGGACCGGCTCGAGTCGACCCGCAAGCTCGGCGAGCTCATGCGCGACACCTACGAACGCAACCCGGACCGGTTCCGGCTCTTCTGTCCCGACGAGACCAACAGCAACCGGCTCGGGGCGGTGTTCGAGGTGTCCGACCGGGCGTTCGCGGAGCGCGTGACCGAGGAGGATGTCGCGATATCGCGGGACGGCCGGGTGATGGAGGTGCTCTCGGAGCATGCCTGCCACGGCTGGCTCGAGGGGTACACGCTGACCGGCCGGCACGGCTGGTTCGCCACCTACGAGGCGTTCGCCATGGTGTCGGTCTCGCAGACCGTGCAGCATGCGAAGTGGCTGCAGGAGGCGCACGATCTGGCGTGGCGGGTGCCGGTGCCGAGCCTGAACATCCTGCTGACCTCGACCGCCTGGCGCCAGGACCACAACGGGTTCAGCCACCAGGGGCCCGGACTGATCCAGAACGTGATCACCCACCGCGGCACGATCAGCCGGGTCTACCTGCCGCCGGACGCGAACACGCTGCTGTCGGTGGCCGACCACTGCATGCGGTCGCGGTCGCGCGTGAACCTCGTCGTCATCGACAAGCAGCCGCAGCTGCAGTGGCTGCCCATGGACGAGGCGGTGGCCCACTGCGCCCGGGGTGCCGGGGTGTGGCCGTGGGCAGGCACCGAGGACGGGCGGTCGGACCCCGACATCGTGCTCGCGTGCGCCGGGGACGTGGTCACCATGGAGACCGTCGCGGCGGCGAACATCCTGCGCGAGCGCCTGCCGCACTTCGCCACCAGAGTGGTCAACGTGGTCAACCTGATGACGTTGCCATCACGCGCGGTCCACCCGAACGGCATGGACGACCTCCTGTTCCGGGAGCTGTTCACCGACCGCGTCGACGTGCTGTTCGCCTTTCACGGCTACCCGGGCGCGATCCACCAGCTGGTGCACGGCCGGCCGGGCCCGGACAGGTTCCATGTGCGCGGGTTCGTCGAGGAGGGCACGACCACGACCCCGTTCGACATGGTGGTACGCAACCGGGCATCTCGGTACCACCTGGTGATCGACGCGCTGAACGCCGCGCGGCGGACCCCGGCCGGGGCGAGCGAGCTGAAGGCATGGTGCGAGCAGCAGCTCCTCCGCCACGAGCGGTACGTGGTCGAGCACCTGCAGGACATGCCGGAGGTGCGGGACTGGTCGCTGGGCGACTGGGCAGAGCGGGGCTGAGCACGGTGGGCCGGCCTCGCGGAATCGCGTTATGCGGCTTCACGGCGATCGTTGCTCGGCGCGTCCGCCATGGATCCTTTGCCCACATAAGCGATGGTCCTTGCTGGAGCCTCGCTTCCCCACCCGTGTCAGGGGAAGGCCAGACATCAGCCGTGTCGCCGGGGTGCTGGGGGCGACGCCGGCGGCGTTCGGGGGGTGATCATGGCAGAGCGTGTCGAAGGGACGATGAAGGCGTTCGTGATGAAGGAGATCGGACGCGTCGGCTTCATGGACAAGCCCGTGCCGCGGCCAGGCCCGTCGGACGCCATCGTACGGACGACCAGTGCCCTGATCTGCACGTCGGATTCCCACACGGTCAAGGGCGGCATCGGGCCCCGGGAGAACCTGACGCTCGGCCACGAGGGGGTCGGTGTGGTGCACGAGGTCGGAGACGAGGTACGGAACTTCCGCCCCGGCGATCGTGTTCTGGTCGGCGCGATCACCCCTGACTGGGGCGATCTCGCCTCTCAGAACGGTCATCCGTCACAATCCGGCGGGCCCCTCGGCGGGTTCAAGTTCGCCAATTCCAAGGACGGGGTCTTCGCCGAGTATTTCCACGTGAACGAGGCCGACGCCAACCTGGCGAAGATCCCCGACGGCGTCCCCGACGAGATGGCCGTCTACTGCGCCGACATGCTCTCGACCGGGTTCATGGGCGCGGAGAACGGCAACATCCCCCTCGGCGGGACGGTGGCCGTGCTCGCCCAGGGCCCGGTGGGCCTCATGGCCACCGCGGGCGCCAAACTGCGCGGCGCCGGCCTGGTCATCGGGGTCGAATCGGTGCCCAGTAGGCAGAAGCTCGCCCGCGACTACGGCGCCGACGAGATCGTCGACTTCACCACCGAGGACGTCGTCGAGCGCATCCTCGAGCTGACCCAGGGGCACGGCGTGGACACCGCCATCGAGGCCCTCGGCGCGGACGTCACCTTCCAGACCGCCATAAAGATCACTAAACCGGGCGGGACGGTGTCCAACACCGGCTATTACGGAGAGGGCGAGTTCGTGCGCATTCCCCGGATCGAGTGGGGCGTCGGGATGGCCGACAAGACGATCACGACCGGCCTGTGCCCGGGCGGCAGGCTGCGCATGGAGCGGCTGCTGCGCGTTCTGGAGAGCAAGCGGCTCGATCCCACGCACATGACCACCCACACGTTCCGCTTCGACGAGATGGAGCGCGCCTTCGAGGTCGCGGACAAGAAGCTCGACGACATGGTGAAAGTGCTGATCACCTTCTCGTGACGGAAGCTGATCATCATCCAGTAACGGACAGCGGCGACGTCCGCCTGCCAGGAGCACCCCCCTCTCCGACGGTGCACGTCGGCACGGAGGAGAAGGCCAGGCATGCTCGACCTCGATCCACCCTTTCGCCCGGTGCGCCGCCGGGAGGGCTATCTGGCGCTGGAGGACCTGGGCCTCATCGGCGACGGCACGACGGCGGCGCTGGTCGGCGTCGACGGTTCGATCCCGTGGCTGTGCCTGCCCCACTTCGACAGCGACCCGCTGCTGTGCGGCCTGCTGGACCATGAGCGCGGCGGCCACTTCACGTTGACCGTGGACGACCTGCGCGAGGCCCGGCAGTTCTACGAGCCGGACACCGCGGTGCTGGTGACCGAACTGCGCAGCTCGACCGGCCTGGTCCGGATCAGCGACGCGCTGGTTCTGCGTGCCGGCGCCGACCTCAGCGACGACGCGGGCGGCGGACGGGGCGAGCTGGTGCGGTCCGCGGTCGTCCAGGCCGGGACCGTGCGGCTGCGGGCGGAGTTGGAGCCGCGCGGCGGCGGGCAGGCGCGGGCCCTTTACGGCGGTCTGGAGGTGCGCGTCTCCTGGCGGCCCGACCTGCGGCTGCATCTGCGTTCCAACCGTCCGCTGACCGGCCTGCGCACCGCGCACGACCTTCAGGAGGGCGACCGCCTCGATCTGGTGCTGTCCTGGGGCCGCATCCACCGCCATCACCGGTTCGACCCGGAGGCGATGCTGCGGCAGACCGCCGAGGCCTGGCGGCGCTGGATGCGCAAGTGCAGCTACCGCGGACCGCAGGAAGCGCTGGTCCGGCGCTCGGTGATCACGCTGAAGCTGTGCGACGACTGGGGCAACGGCTCGCTGGTCGCGGCGCCCACCTCCTCATTGCCCGCGCCAATCGGCGGGGTGCGCAACTGGGACTACCGCTACACCTGGATCCGCGACGCCTCCTACGCCGTGTTCGCGCTGCGCCGCGTCGGCTTCGAGGAGGAGGCCGACGCCTTCCTCGGCTGGGTCCTGGACGCCTTCGAGCAGAGCGGCCATCCGCGCATCATGTACACCCTCGGCGGCCGCACCGTACCGGAAGAGATCCACGACGCCGGCCTGGAGGGTTACCGGCGCTCGGCGCCGGTGCGGTGGGGCAACGGCGCCGCCGACCAGCGCCAGCACGACGTCTACGGCGAGGTGCTGGACTGCGCCGACCAGTGGCTGCTCCCCGGCCGGGAGCTCCAGCCCGCGCTGTGGTCCGGTCTGGCGGAGCTGGCCGAGGCCGCCGCGCACACGTGGCGGCAGCCGGATCAGGGCATCTGGGAGGTCCGCAGCGCAGGCCGGGTCTTCACCTACTCGGCCGGCATGTGCCAGGTGGCCTTGGACCGGGCCGCTGCCATCGGCGAGCGGCTCGGCCTGTCCGGGCCGATCGCCACCTGGCGCGCCACCGCCGAAAAGCTCCGCCAACTCATCCTGGACCAGGCCTGGAACGAGGACAAGCAGTGCCTGAGCGAGCACCTCGACGGCGGCGGCGGCCTGGATGCCAGCCTGCTGGCGCTGCCGCTGCGCAAGGTCGTCCCGGCCGGCCACCCACGCATGACGGCCACCACCGCGGCCATCGCCGAACGCCTGTCGGCCGGTGACGGCCTGCTCTACCGCTACCTGCACCAGCAGTCGCCCGACGGGCTGCCCGGAGACGAGGGCGCTTTCCTGCTGTGCAGCTTCTGGCTGGTCGACAACCTGATCCTGCAGGGCCACCAGGACCGGGCCGAGGACCTGTATGCGTCGCTGTGCGCCCGCGCCAACCCGGTCGGGCTGATGCCCGAGCAGATCGACCCGTCCACGGGAGCATTCATGGGCAACTTCCCGCAGGCGTTCAGCCACATCGGGATCATCGCCAGCGGCGTCAACCTGGCACGAGCGAAAGCAGGTACCACGGCATGACCGACCGGCTCATCATCCTCGGCGCCACCGGCGACCTCAACGCCCGCTATCTGCTGCCGGCTCTGGCCGCCCTGCGCGCGGCCGGGCACCTCGCCGACCGGTTCGAACTCACGTGCGCCGACCGGCAGGACTGGACCGGCGAGGAGTTCCGCCGCTGGGCCTCCGCCCAGCTCGACCAGCACGCCCCGACAGAGCCCGGCGAGATCAGGAAGGCGATCGCCGACTCCGCCCGCTACCGGCAGGCGGACGCCACCGACGCCGCTGACATCGCCTCGCTCGTCGCCGGTGACGGACCGGTCGCCGTCTACCTCGCCCTGCCGCCGGCGATCTTCCCCGGCACGGTCGCCGCCCTGGACTCCGCGAACCTGCCGCCGGGCAGCCGGATCGTGCTGGAGAAGCCGTTCGGCGAAGACCTCGACAGCGCGGTGGAGCTGAACCGGCTGCTGACGGGGGTCGTGCCCGAGCAGGCGGTGTTCCGCGTCGACCACTTCCTGGCCATGACAACCGTCCAGAACGTGCTCGGCAGCCGGCTGGCCAACCGCGTCCTGGAGCCCATCTGGAACAGCGCGCACATCTCCGAGGTGGAGATCGTCTGGGACGAGACCCTCGCCCTGGAGGGCAGGGCGGGATACTACGACGGCGTCGGGGCGCTCAAGGACATGGTGCAGAACCACCTGCTCCAGGTGCTGTGCCTGGTGGCCATGGAACCGCCACTGAGCCTCGGCGAGCGCGACCTGCGCGACCGGAAGATCGACGTGCTGCGCTCGGTGCGCCCGCTCACCGACGACGACGTCGTACACCGCACCCGCCGCGCACGCTACCTGGCCGGCCGCGTCGGCGAACGCGACGTCCCCGCCTATGCCGAGGAGGACGGCGTGGACCCGCGACGCCGCACCGAGACCTTCGCCGAGGTGGAGCTGGAACTCGAAAGCTGGCGCTGGTCCGGCACGACCTTCCGGCTCCGCAGCGGCAAGGCGCTCGGCCATGACCGCAAAGAGGTCGCAGTACGCTTCCGGCCCGTACCGCACCTGCCCTTCGGCTTCAACGAGGAAGCCACGCCCAACGTGCTGCGCTTCGGGCTGGAGCCGGAGAGCATGACCCTGGCGCTGACCGGCATCGGCGCCGGCGCCCACGACCTCACCCCGCTCACCCTCGCCGCGCAGCCGCCGCCCCCCGAGCTGCCTGCCTACGGCCGGCTGCTGCTGGACGTGCTGCACGGCAACGCCGCCCTGTCCATCCGCGGCGACGAGGCCGAAGAGGCCTGGCGGGTCCTCGCACCGGTCATGTCGGCCTGGTCCAGGGACCTGGTGCCGCTTGCCGAATACCCGGCCGGATCGGACGGGCCTGCCTCGGTGGGGGGCAGCTGATGCCGTCGACGGAGCGCGCCACGGGCGGCCTGCGCAGCCAGGCCTGGTGGGACAACGCGGGCAATCCGGAGATGACGGCGCTGTATCTCGAACGCTATCTCAACTTCGGGCTGACCCCGGCCGAGCTCCAGTCCGGCCGGCCGATCATCGGCATCGCCCAGACGGGTAGCGACCTCGTTCCCTGCAACCGCCACCACCTCGACCTGGCCGGCCGGGTCAGGGACGGGGTCCGCGACGGCGGCGGCATACCGCTCGAGTTTCCCGTCCATCCGCTGCAGGAGACCGGTAAGCGCCCGACTGCGGCGCTGGATCGCAACCTCGCCTACCTCGGGCTGGTCGAGGTGCTCTACGGATATCCCCTCGACGGAGTCGTTCTGACGACAGGCTGTGACAAGACCACGCCCGCGTGCCTGGCCGCGGCGGCCACGGTGAACATCCCGGCGATCGTCCTGTCCGGAGGGCCGATGCTCAACGGCTATCACCAGGGCCAGCGGATGGCCGCGTCGGGCTCAGGTCTGGTGATCTGGCAGTCCAAGCGGCTGCTCGCCACCGGGGAGATCGACTACGACGAATTCATGGCGCGCGTGGCCGCTTCCGCGCCCAGCATCGGTCACTGCAACACGATGGGCACCGCGCTGTCGATGAACAGCCTGGCCGAGGCCCTGGGGATGTCCCTGCCGGGCTGCGCGGCGATCCCGGCCCCCTACCGCCGGCGAGCGCAGATGGCCTACGACACAGGCCGTCGCGCAGTGGATCTCGTACGCGAGGACCTCACCCCGCGCAAGATCATGACCTTGTCGGCCTTCGAGAACGCGATCGTGGTCGCCTCGGCCATCGCCGCCTCCACCAACGTGCCCATCCACATCAACGCCATCGCGCGGCACGTCGGGGTGCCGCTGACCATCCAGGACTGGCAACGCGTCGGAGCCGACATCCCGGTGCTGACGAACGTCGCCCCCGCCGGTGAGTTCCTCGGTGAGGACTTCTACCGCGCCGGCGGAGTGCCCGCCGTCATGCGGTCGCTGCTGGCTGCAGGGCGGCTGCACGGCGACGCCCTGACCGTCTCCGGCCGTACCGTGGCCGAGAACCTGGCCGATGCCCCGCCCGGCGACCCGACGGTCATCCGTCCCTTCGACGAGCCTTTCGCCGCGCGCGGCGGACTTCTCGTCATGACGGGCAACCTGTTCGCCTCCGCGGTCATGAAGACCTCGGTCCTCACCGACGACCTGCGCGCGGTGTCCGACTATCGCGCCATCGTCTTCGACGGGCCCGAGGACTACCACGCCCGCATCCAAGATCCCGAACTGGGCATAGACGAGAACTGCATCCTCGTCATCCGCTACACCGGGCCGATCGGCTATCCGGGATCGGCCGAGGTCGTGAACATGGAGACCCCCACCGCGCTGCTCCGGCGGGGCGTCACTACGTTGCCCACGCTCGGTGACGGCCGCCAGAGCGGCACCTCGGACGCACCGTCCATCCTCAACGCCAGCCCCGAGGCCGCGGCCGGCGGCAATCTCGCCATCCTGCGCACCGGCGACCTCATCCGTATCGACCTGGACAACGCGCGCGTCGACGTCCTGCTGCCGGATGAGGAGATCGCCGCGCGGTGGGCCCAGCACACACCGCCGGTATTCGACAACCAGACACCGTGGCAGGAGATCTACCGCTCCACGGTCGGGCAACTGGACAGCGGAGGCTGCTTGGAGCTCGCCCTGTCCTACCAGGACCTCGTACACACCAAGGGGATTCCCCGTGACTCGCACTGACGCCAGAGGCACCATCATGATCGCCGACTACGACTTCGGCGATGTGGACATCGAACGCGCGATCGTCGAGGGCGCCGGGTTCGAGCTGCTCGCCGCGCAGTGCAAGAGCGAGGACGAGGTGATCGAAAAGGGCCGGGACGTCGATGGCGTGCTGACCCAGTACGTTCGGGTCGGTTCCCGCGCCATCGACGCGTTCACCCGTTGCCGGGTGATCGCTCGCTACGGCACGGGCGTGGACATCGTCGACGTCGACGCCGCGACCCGGCGGGGCATCCAGGTCACGAACGCGCCGAACGAGTGGTGCGCCGAGGAGGTCGCCGACCACGCCGTCGCGCTCTGGCTGGCCGCCGCCCGCAAGATCTGCGCATACGACCGGGCGACCCGGCAGGGCGTATGGCAGTGGCAGAGCGGGGAGCCGATCTGGCGGCTGCGGGGACGGGTGTTCGGGCTGCTGTCCTTCGGCGCCATCGCACAGCTCATCGCCGAACGCGCCAGAGCGTTCGGCGTCGAGGTCTGGGCGCACGACCCGTTCCTCGACGACTCCGAGATCCGATCACGCCAGGTGCGGCCGGTGTCCTTCGACCAACTCGTGGAAGGCTCCGACTACCTCGTGATCCAGGCACCACTCACCCCCGAGACACACCACACCTTCGACCGTACGACGCTCCGCAGGATGAAGCCGACCGCCCTCCTCATCAACACCGGTCGCGGCCCGATCGTGGAAGATACGGCGATCTACCAGGCACTCACCGAGGGATGGATCGCCGGCGCAGCACTGGACGACCTCGAGGAGGAACCCGCGAAACAGCGCGACTGGCGCCCCCGAAACCCCCTGTTCACGCTGCCTGACGTGATCGTCACTCCCCACGCCGCCTACTACTCCGAGCAGGCCATC
Organism: Nonomuraea jabiensis; assembly: GCF_014204795.1. Lineage (GTDB taxonomy): Bacteria > Actinomycetota > Actinomycetes > Streptosporangiales > Streptosporangiaceae > Nonomuraea > Nonomuraea jabiensis. Next base: position 11,980,636 of record NZ_JACHMB010000001.1, read on the forward strand.
ACAACCGTGCGGCGCATCGCCGCAGAAGAGGCCGTACGGGTCCTGACCGGACGACCGGCCCGTTACCCGGTCAACGAGGTGCCGACCGGTTCCCGTCCCTGAGCCAGGAAGCCAGCTCGTCGATCGCGTCAGGCGGCTCCGCCTGCCACTGAAGTCAGGCCGGCCCGGAGCGCCTCCGCGTTGGCCGCCAGGAAGTCCCCGAACGTCCTGGGTTCACGACCCGTCAGGTCCCTGACCGCGGTCGTCGTGGTGGCCAGCGAGCCGCTCGCCACCTTCCGGGAGAGCTCGGCCAGGTCCTCGGCGAACCGTGCGGGCAGCCCCTGATCGCGCGCCCAGGCGGCCAGCTCGTCCGGGGACAGCTCGGCAGGCTCGACGGTCCGGCCCAGCACGGCCGAGAGCTCCCGCGCGATCTCGGCGTGGGTGAGCGCCCGGGGACCCGTGAGCTCGTACGTCTCGCCGAGGCCGCCCGATCCGGTGAGCCCCGATCCGGTGAGCAGGGCGGCGGCGCAGGCGGCGATGTCATGGCAGTCGATGTACAACACCGGCGCGCCCCCGTAACCGTCGAGGAGCTTGCCCTCGGCGGTGAAGGGCGCCGTCCCGGTGATGAAGTTCTGCATGAATCCGCTGGGCCGCAGCATCGACCAGCCGAGCCCCGACGCCTTGAGGTACTCCTCGATCTCCCAGTGCGCTCCCTCGGCCAGTCGGCCGCCCCGGTGGGCGCCCCAGACCGACACCTTCACCACCCTCGACACCCCGGCGGCCCGCGCCGCGTCGATGGCCGCCTTCTGCTGGCGGACCATCGGCTGCTCGCCGTCCACCGGCTGGGCGCCGCCCGCGTTGAGGAAGAGCCGGTCGACGCCCGCCATGGCGGGAGCCAGCGAGCCGGGGTCGTCGAAGTCCCCGGTCACGACGTCACAGCCGAGGGCCCGCCCCTTGCCCTCGTCACGGACGAGCGCCTTGAACGCCACCCCCCTTTCCTGGAGAAGCCGCACGAGGTGCGTGCCGATGGATCCGGTGGCTCCGGTAACCAAGATCATGACAAGCCTTCCGCTAAGCTGAGGTAACCTCGACTAAGACTATATCGAGGCAGCCTCGAATTACCAGGGAAGCCCGCATGCCCACGACCCGACGGCCCCGCGCCGACGCCCGCCGCAACTACGAACGCCTGCTCGCCGAGGCCGACGCCGCCTTCAGGGAGCAGGGCGTGGAGTCCAGCCTGGAGGGCATCGCCCGGCGTGCCGGGGTGGCCATCGGCACGCTCTACGGCCACTTCCCCAGCCGCCGCGCCCTGATCGGCGCGCTGCTCAGGGACCGCAACGCGGCCCTGTTCGAGCTCGGTGACCGGCTCCTGGCCGGCCCGGCGCCGGACGCGCTCGCCGCCTGGGTCCGCGCGGCCACGGCGCACGCCGCCACCTACCGCGGCCTGGCCGCACTGATCGCCGGCGGCCTGGACGACGAGGCGTCGGAGCTGCACGCCTCCTGCGTGCGCATGGCCGAGATCGGGGAGCGGCTCGTCGCTCGGGGCCGCGAATCGGGCGCCCTGCGCGCCGACGCGAGCGGCGCGGACGTGACCGCCCTCACCTCCGCCGCCGCCTGGCTCCACGAGCAGGTGTCGCCCGCCGCCGCCGACCGCCACATCACCGTCACCCTGGACGGCCTCGCCGCCTCCCCCTGACTACCGGGCTCGGGTGGCCCCCTCCCCCTGACTACCGGGCTCGGGTGGCCCCGCCCGGTCTCACGGGTCGACCTGGTCGTGCTGGAGCACCTTGGGGCGCTCGGCGTCCTCGCCGCGCCGATTGGCGTACAGGCTGGTGAGCGTGACGGTGACCAGGACCCCGACGATGACGCCGAGCGAGGCGAGGGTGGGGATCTCGGGCACCCACGTCCAGATGCCGTGCGCCCAGTGCAGGACCAGCTTGACGCCGATGAAGGCCAGGATGACGGACAGGCCGTGGTTGAGGTGCCGCAGCTTGGCCAGCGCGTCCCGCAGCACGAAGTACAGCGCCCGCAGGCCCAGCAGCGCGAAGGCGTTGGTGGCGAAGACGAGGAACGGGTCCTCGGTCACCCCGTAGACGGCGGGCACCGAGTCGACGGCGAAGACGATGTCGGTGGCGAACACCGCCACGGTGGCCAGGGCCAGCGGGGTGATCGCCAGGCGGCCGTGCTCGCGCACCATCAGGCGGAAGCCACGGTAGTCGGGAGTGACCGGGACGAACCGGCGCAGCAGCCGCACGCTGCGCATGGAGGAGATGTCGACGTGCTGGTCCTCCCCCTTCAGCGCCTCCTTGAGCACCTTGACCGCGGTGACGATCAGGACCGCCCCGAACAGCAGGAACGCCCACGTGCCGCTCTGCAGCGCCGCCGCGCCCAGCGCGATGAAGATCACGCGCAGCACGAGCGCTCCGACAATGCCGTACAGCAGCACCCGCTGGGTCAGCTCGTTCGGCACGGCGAAGGCAGTCAGCAGCAGCATGAACACGAACAGGTTGTCGACCGACAACGACTTCTCGACCACGTACCCGGTGAAGAACTCCACCGCCACGCCGGTGCCGAAGGCACCCCACAGGTACGCGCCGAAGCCCAGCGGCAGCACCAGGTAGAACGCGGACCAAGCCAGGGCCTCGCGCATGTGGACCTCGTGCGGGCGCCGGGTCAGCAGGATGTCGATCACCAGCAGCAGGACCAGGGCGGCCACAGTGACCGCCCACAGGGTGACGGACGCGATGCTGCCCTGATCGGGCGCAGCCAGAAATGTCCCCAGGGACATGAAACCTCCTCGAACGTGCTCAGCCGTTCGAGGTCTCCTTCACCCGGGGGTAGCGGGCGGCCGTCCGGGGACGCATGGTACGTCCGTACTGACCGGATCGGCACTTGGGAAGTACTCCCCTCGCAGCCCCAGAGTAGGACATATCCCGCCAGGGAACCACTATGGCGTCCAGATCAGGTGATGGGGACGTCCTTGAACCGCCCGAGCCCCAGCAGGTCGAGGTCCGCCCTCTTCGCCGTCCACGGCACGTCGTCGAACTCCGCGACGAGGAGGAGGGACTTGGCCGGGCCGATGCTGTTGACCGAATCCCAGGTGGAGCAGATGCAGGTGCCGCCCTCCTCGATGTAGGGGCGGAGCGTCCGGGAAGCGCCGTTGTAGGTCAGGCCGATGCTCGCGAGATCGTACGAGTCCCGCCCCAGGATCGTGTACAGGTCCGCGTCCGCGCCGTCCTTGGCGTCGTTTCGCACGGTCAGCTCAAGCCGGAGGAATCCGTCCACGCGGTACAGGTTGTCGATCGTGACGTGGACGGGCACCCGCCGGCCGTCCAGGTTCCGCACGGAGGTGTCCTGCTGCGCGAGCGGGGGGACGCCGCCGTCGTACGCCGCCGGGGAGGTCGCGGTGACCGGGGAGGCTCCCCCGCCGGTGACGGCCGTCTCCCAGGGACGCCAGGCCGCGGCGACCGTGGCCCCGGTCACCAGGAGCGCGGCCGCGACCGCCACCGGGGCCTTCCAGCGGCCGGTCACCTTCCAGCGGGCGCTCGCCGGCGCGTCCCGGTGGCGCTCCCGCGAGGCGGCCCACGAGCTGCTCACCGTGCGGACCCCGGTGTCCACCGACACCGACTCCCGGCCGAGCAGGAGGTCGAGGAGCTGCTGCGCCGTGGGCCGCCGCGCCGGGTCCTTGTCCAGCGCCCGCTCCACCAGGGGCCTGAGCCGCTCGTCCAGGCCCGTCAGCTCGGGCGCGTAGTGCACCACCCTGAACAGCACCTCGGGCGCGCCGCCCGACCCGAACGGCGGCCGCCCGGTCGCCGCGTACGCCACGACGCCGCCCCAGGCGAACACGTCGCTCGCGGCCGTGATCCGCCCTTCGGTGGCCTGCTCCGGCGACATGTACGCGGGCGTCCCCACGATCCCGGTGGACCGGCTCGCGTCCGGCTCCACGAGCTGCGCGATGCCGAAGTCGATCACCCGCGGACCGACGGGGCTGAGCAGGATGTTCTGCGGCTTCAGATCGCGGTGCACGACCCCGGCCTGGTGGATGGCGGTGAGCGCGGTCGCCACGCCGACGGCCAGGGCCTCCAGGTCGGCCCCGGCCATCGGACCGCCCTTCTTGATGGCGGTGGCCAGGTCGGGGCCGTCCACGTACTCGGTGACGATGTACGCGCTCTCGCCGTCGATGCCCGCGTCCAGCACCGGCGCCGTGCAGAAGCGGGCCACGCTGCGCGCCGCCTCGACCTCCCTGGTGAACCGGCGGCGGAAGCCCGCGTCGTCGGCCGGTCCCTCGCGCAGCCTCTTCAGCGCGACGAGCCGGGATCCCTGGTCCCGGGCCAGGTAGACGACCCCCATACCGCCCTGGCCCAAGGGACGGAGGATGGTGTATGGGCCTATTTGCTGGGGTTCAGGGCTCACCTGATGATTGTGATCGTCGATGCATGACATTTGATAGCAGATCACTTGAAAGCCATCCGGGGAACCACGCAGCGTCCATGATTCAGGACAGGCCGTACACTTTCCTCTTGCCATGACGGGCGCTTTACGTGATGCTTTCAGATCTCTTGAGCGCACCGGCCGAAAGCTCCCAGAGTGCGGCGGCAACAGAGAGGTAGTTCAGTTCCGTGACCCACGGCCCATGGGCCCAGCAGCCCGCAGAACCATTGCTGTCGATGTCCGTAGAACCGCTGCTGACCAGGGACTACGACGCGGACCCCGCATTCGTCCACGAGCGCCTGCGCAAGAGGTACGGCCCGGTCGCCCCGGTCGACGTCCTCGGCGTGCCGGTCTGGTTCGTTCTCGGCTACGAGGAGGTGCTCCGCGTCCTGCAGAACTCGGGCGGCATCTGGACCAAGAACGTGGACAGATGGCGGATGAACGTCGAGGGCCGCATCCCCGCGGACTGGCCGCTGCTACCCGTCTTCCAGGTCAACAACTCGGCCTTCTCGGAGGGCACCGCGCAGCGCCGGTTGCGCAACGCGTGGACGCAGGCGCTGGCGCCGTTCCAGGACCACACCCAGCCGCAGGCCCAGCTGCTCGAACAGGCCGTCGCGCAGTACGCCGACGACCTCATCGGCGTGCTCGCCGAGGGCGGCCCCACGGGCTGGGCCGACCTGGCCGCCCAGTACGCCCGGCCGCTCCCGCTGATGGTCGCCAACCGCATGCTCGGCTTCTCCGCGGCACGCGGCGAAGAGGTCGTGATGGACATCTGGCGGCTGATCGACGGCGGGCCCGACGCGGCCGCGGCGTTCGAGCGGCTGTACGCGGCCATGACGGAGCTCGCGGTCACCAAGCGGGAGCGGCCCGGCGAGGACCTGCCCTCCTACATGATCGCGGCCTGCCCGGACCTCACGCTGGACGAGCTGGCCCGCGAGCTGCTCATGCTGCCCGGCCTGCTCGACTTCACCGCCAGCCTCGTCTGCAACGTCGTCGTCGAGGTCGTCTCCAACCGGGACGTGCGAGCGAGCCTGTCGGTGGGCGCGATCGACGAGACGGTCAACCGGGTCGCGCTGCTCAACCCGCCGATGGCCAACCTGACCTTCCGCTTCCCGAAGACCGACGTGAAGATGGGCAACTTCACGATCGCCGCCGGCGATCCGGTGATGCTCTCCGTCGCGGGCGCCCACGCCGACCCGCGCTTCGCCGGGGCACTCGACCACGAGGCCATCCGCAGCACCCGAGCGCACCTGGCGTGGGGGGCGGGGCCGCACAGCTGCCTGGGACACCGGCTGGCGACCCAGATGACGACGATCGCCGTACGCCGGCTCTTCAGCCGGCTCACCAAGATCAAGCTCGCGCTCCCGACCGACCAGTTGCCCTGGCGACCCTCCCCCTTCATGCGGGCCCTGCGGTCCCTGCCGGTCCAGTTCGAGCTGGCCGAGGGCTACGTGCCGGCGGGCGAGCGCGCCTCCGGCGGCGCCGACGCGCCCGCTGCGCAGCCGTCCGCGGCGGGAGAGGCCCAGGCCGGGCCGGAGTCGTCCCGGGCCGGCGGGCTGTGGGGCTTCCTGCGCGGCCTGCGCCTCAAGCGCTGACCGGCCGGGCCCGGCCCGGCTTGGTGTCAGGCCGGACCCGGCCCGGCTTGGCCCGGCTCGGCACCGGGCCGGACCTCGCTCGGCTTGGCGTCAGGCCGGGTCCTTGATCTCGCAGATCACGGTGCCGGCCGCGACCGTGGCCCCGACCTGGGCGGACATGCCGACGATGGTCCCGGCCTTGTGGGCGGTGAGCGGCTGCTCCATCTTCATGGCCTCCAGCACCACGATGGTGGCGCCGGCGGCCACGTCGTCGCCGTCGGCGGCCATCACCTTGACGATGGTGCCCTGCATCGGGCTGACCAGGGCGTTCCCACTGGCGGCGGCCTTGGCCGCGCCTCTCTTCTCGCGCCGGGGGGCGGCCTTGGCGGCACGCGGCTTCGCGGTGCCGGCGGGGAGCACGACCTCCAGCCGCTTGCCCGCCACCTCGACGGTGATCCGCTCGCGCTCGCCCTGCTCCGGGGCCTCGGCGGGCGTGCCGTCGTAGGGGGCGATGCGGTTGTCGAACTCGGTCTCGATCCACCGGGTGTGCACGGTGAAGGGCTCCGCGGTGAACGCCTCCTCCGCCACGACGGCCCGGTGGAACGGCAGCACGGTCGGCATCCCGTCGATCCCGAACTCCGCCAGCGCCCGGCGGGCACGCTGGAGGGCCTGCTCGCGGGTGACGCCGGTGACGACCAGCTTGGCGATCAGCGAGTCGAAGGAGCCGGGCACGGTCTCGCCCTGCTCGTACCCCGCGTCGAGGCGGACGCCGGGGCCGGAGGGGGCGCGCCAGCCGGTGATGGTGCCGGGGGCGGGCAGGAAGTTGCGTCCGGCGTCCTCGGCGTTGATCCGGAACTCGATCGAGTGGCCGCGCGGCTCGGGATCGTCGTAGCCGAGCTCCTCCCCCGCCGCGATGCGGAACATCTCGCGCACCAGGTCGATGCCGGTGACCTCCTCGGTGACCGGGTGCTCCACCTGCAGGCGGGTGTTGACCTCCAGGAACGAGATCGTGCCGTCCTGGCCGACGAGGAACTCGCAGGTCCCGGCGCCGACGTAGCCGGCTTCGCGCAGGATCGCCTTGGAGCTCCGGCGCAGCAGGGCCTCCTGCTCCGCGGTCAGGAACGGGGCGGGCGCCTCCTCCACGAGCTTCTGGTGGCGGCGCTGCAGCGAGCAGTCGCGGGTGGAGACCACGACCACGTTGCCGTACGCGTCGGCCAGGCACTGGGTCTCCACGTGCCGGGGCCGGTCCAGGTAGCGCTCCACGAAGCACTCGCCCCGGCCGAACGCGGTCACGGCCTCGCGTACGGCGCTGTCGTACAGGTCGGGGATCTCCTCGGCGGTGCGCGCCACCTTCAGCCCGCGCCCGCCGCCGCCGAACGCGGCCTTGATCGCGATGGGCAGGCCGTGCTCCGCCGCGAACGCCAGCACCTCCTCCACCCCGGACACCGGGTCCGGCGTCCCGGCCACCAGGGGCGCGCCGACCCTCTGGGCGATGTGCCGGGCCTGCACCTTGTCGCCGAGCGCGGTGATCGCCGCGGGCGGCGGCCCGATCCACACCAGCCCGGCGTCGACGACCGCCTGGGCGAAGCCGGCGTTCTCGGCCAGGAAGCCGTACCCGGGATGCACCGCGTCGGCGCCCGACCGCGCCGCCACCTCGATGATCTTCTCGATCGACAGGTACGTCTCCCCCGGCGTGGCGCCGCCCAGCGCGTACGCCTCGTCGGCCATCCGGACGAAGAGCGCGTCGCGGTCCTGGTCGGCGTAGACCGCCACGCAGGCGATGCCGGCGTCGCGGCAGGCCCGGACGATCCGGACGGCGATCTCGCCGCGGTTGGCGACGAGCACCTTGCGCAAGGTCGTGCTCACAGGGATCCTCCAAGACTCCAGCTCGACTCCCGCCATCCGCGGGGGCCGGTCACCAACGGGCGGCGCAGCACACGGCGGCGCGCGGGCGAGCTGCTGAGGCGCGGCTCGGGAACGTCGTCCTCTGCGAGAGCGCGCAGCGCCACGACCAGCGCCGCCAGCTCTTCCGGCGAAGGGTTGCCCTTGATCACGTTCATAGCGGGATGTTTCCGTGCTTCTTGGGCGGCAGGGCGTCGCGCTTGCCGCGCAGCAGCCGCAGCGCGCGGGTGACCTCGCGCCGGGTCTCGCTGGGCGCGATCACCGCGTCCACGTAGCCGCGCTCGGCCGCCAGGTAGGGGGTGGCGAGGGTGTCCTCGTACTCGCGTACCAGCTCGGCCCGGAGCGCGTCGGGGTCGTCGGCGGCGGCCAGCCGCTTGCGGTGCAGGATGTTGACCGCGCCCTGGGCGCCCATCACCGCGATCTGCGCGGTGGACCAGGCCAGGTTCACGTCCGCGCCTAGGTGCTTGGAGCCCATCACGTCGTACGCGCCGCCATACGCCTTGCGGGTGATCACCGTGACCAGCGGGACCGTGGCCTCGCCGTAGGCGTACAGCAGCTTGGCGCCGCGGCGGATGATGCCGTTCCACTCCTGCTCGGTGCCGGGCAGGAAGCCGGGCACGTCCACGAGCGTGAGCACCGGGATGCTGAACGCATCGCAGGTGCGGACGAACCGGGCGGCCTTCTCGGAGGCGTCGATGTCGAGCGTGCCGGCCAGGCGCATCGGCTGGTTGGCCACCACGCCCACCGACCGGCCCTCGACGCGCCCGAAGCCGACCACGATGTTGGGCGCGAACAGCGGCTGCACCTCCAGGAACTCGCCGTCGTCCAGCAGGGCCGCGATGACCTCGTGCATGTCGTACGGCTGGTTCGGCGAGTCCGGCACCAGCGCGTCCAGCGCCAGGTCGTCGGCGCAGAGCTCCAGGTCGGCCTCGAACTCGGGGTGCGGCGGTTCGTCCAGGTTGTTCTGCGGCAGGTAGGACAGCAGCGCCCGGGCGTAGTCGAGCGCGTCGTCCTCGTCGTGGGCCAGGTAGTGGGCGATACCGCTGCGGCTGTTGTGCACCCGGCCGCCGCCCAGCTCCTCGAACGTCACGTCCTCCCCCGTGACCGTCTTGATCACGTCGGGTCCCGTGACGAACATGTGGGACTTCTCGTCCACCATGATCGTGAAGTCGGTGAGGGCGGGCGAGTAGACGTGGCCGCCCGCGCACGCGCCCATGATGAGGGAGATCTGCGGGATCACGCCGGAGGCCCGGATGTTGCGGCGGAAGATCTCGCCGTAGAGGCCGAGCGAGACCACGCCCTCCTGGATGCGCGCCCCGGCGCCCTCGTTGATGCCGATGATCGGCACGCCGTTCTTCATGGCCAGGTCCATGACCTTGCAGATCTTCTGCCCGTACACCTCCCCCAGGCTGCCGCCGGACACCGTGAAGTCCTGCGAGAAGACGCACACCTGGCGGCCGTCGACGGTCCCGTAGCCGGTCACCACGCCGTCGCCGTACACGAGCGCGCCGCGGGCCAGCGCGTCCAGCTCGACGAAAGAGCCCGCGTCCAGCAGCCGCTCGATCCGCTCCCTGGCGGTCAGCCTGCCCTTGGCGTGCTGCTTGGCCGCCGCCCGGGCCTCGCCCACGTGGACTGCCTCGTCCAACCGCTCCTTGAGGCGGGCCAGGCTGCCCGCTGTGCCCTGCGCTGACATTCGCCACTCCGCCGATAAGACCCACCGATAAGACTCAGTTTCATATTGACGATACTCAGTTTCGCTCGCTTGGATACCCCTAACTTTCGAGACAATGACCACGTGCCGAAACCGCCCATCAGCCAGCGCCTCGCCGAAGCCGCCGTGGCGCTGTTCGACGAGCACGGCTACGACGAGACCACCGTCGACGACATCGCCGCGCGAGCAGGCGTGAGCCGCAGCACGTTCTTCCGCTACTACCGCTCCAAGGAAGACGCGATCTTCCCCGATCACGACACCCTGCTGGAGAGGATCGCCGCCCGGCTGCGGGCCTCGACCGCCGACACCGCGATCGTGGCCATCACCGACGCGGTGCGCATCGTGCTCGCCCACTACGTCGACGACGCCGAGGTGTCGCTGCGCCGATATCGCCTGGTCCGCCGCGTGCCGGCGCTACGCGACAGGGAGATCGCCAGCGTGGCCCGCTACCAGCGGCTGTTCCGCGAGTTCGTCGGCGAATGGCTGGGCGACTCCCCCGACGCCGGCCTGCGTGCCGAGCTCATGGCCGCCTCCGTCGTGGCCGCGCACAACCAGGTGCTGCGGGGATGGCTGCGCGCGGGCGGCACGTACGACCCCTCCGGCCCCCTCGACCACGCGCTCCGGTACGTGATCGCCACCTTCCGCCACCTGGAGCAGCCGCAGGACAGGGGCGGCCAGATCGTCGTGGCCACCTTCAGCCGCGCGGCCTCACCCCAGGACGTCATGGCCGCCATCCAGCAGCACCTGGAGCCGCCCACTTAGTTGAGGCAACCCCTGACGACCCCCTTTTTCCGGAGCGGGCTCAGCGGGCGAGGCCCGCGTCGCGGGCCCGGATGATGGCCTCGGTGCGGTCGGCCACGTGCAGCTTGGCGAAGATGTTGGAGACGTTGTTGCGCACGGTCTTGGGCGACAGGAACAGCTCCGAGGCGATCTGCGGATTCGACCGGCCGGCCGCGATCAGCGTGAGGATCTCCAGCTCGCGCGGCGTGAGCTGCGGGAACGCCGAGTCCTCGGTGGGCGGCGCGGTGAAGAACTCGGTCACCCGCCGGGCGATCGACGGCCCGAAGATGGCCTCACCGTGGGCGACGGCCTGAATGGCGCGGACGATCTCGGCCTGGTTCGCGCCCTTGAGCAGGTAGCCGCGGGCTCCGGCGCGCATCGCCGCGAACAGGGTGGCGTCCTGCTCCGACATGGTCAGCATGACAACTCCGATGTGCGGGCTGTCGGCGACGACCCGGCGGGTGGCCTCGATGCCGTCCAGCTCCGGCATGCTGACGTCCATGACCACGATGTCCGGCTGCAGGTCGGCGGCCAGCGCGACGGCCTCCCGGCCGTCCGCGGCGGTGCCCACGACGTCGATGCCGGGCAGGGAGGCCAGCAGCGCCGCCAGCCCGTCGCGGTAGACCGGATGGTCGTCGGCCAGCAGCACTCGGATCGTCTCATCGGACACCGGCCACCTCCGTGGTCTGTTCGAGGGGAAGTCGCGCGCGGACGAGCGTCCCGCCGCCGGGCGGGCAGGTCACCTGGCACTCCCCGCCGAGCTCGGCCGCCCGCTCGCGCAGGGACAACATACCGACCCCGGCCTCCACGTCGTGGCCGATGCCGCGGCCGTCGTCGCGTACCGTGATCTCCAGGGTCCGCCCGCGCACGCCGAGCACGATCTCGCAGTGCGTCGCCGCGGCGTGCCGCACCACGTTGGCCAGCGCCTCCGACACGATGCGGTACGCGGCCACCTCCACCGCCGCGGGCAGCGAGCCGAGCGCGTCGTCGCCGGTCACCACGATCTGCAGGCCGCCGGAGCGGACCCGGTCGGCCTGCTGCTCCACGGCCCGGAGCACGCCGAGCTCGTCGAGGGCCGGCGGGCGCAGGTCGTGCACCAGGCGGCGGACGTCGGCCAGCACGACGGAGACCTCGGCCGCGGTCTGCTCCAGGATGCGGTCGGACTCGGCGGGCGCGGTGGCGGCCAGGTTGCGGGCGGTCTCGATGCGCAGCGCGACGGCGCCCAGGCTGGGGCCGAGGCCGTCGTGCAGGTCGCGCCGGATCCGGCGGCGCTCCTCCTCGCGCGCCGTGACGAGCCTGGCGCGGATGCGCTGCAGGTCGGCGCTGAGCTCGCTGGCCCGCGCCGCCTGGGCGGCCTGCCGGACGAGGTCGCCGAGCAGCCGCTGGTCGCGCTCGGTCAGGTCGGCCCGGCACAGGACCAGCCGGCCCACGGCCTCGTCGCGGTAGGCGACCGGCAGCGACAGCTGCGGCCCCTGCGGGGATCCGTGCTCGACCACGGTACGCACGCCGCCCGGCCGCTCGATCTCCACCCGTACGTACGGCAGCCGGAACGCCTCGGACACCGTGTGGGCCAGCGCGGCGAGCTGCGCGTCGGGCTCGGTGGTGACCTCGAGCCGTTCGGCGAGCGTCGAGACCATCGCGTACGGGTCGTCGCGCGCCCCGCGCACCAGCCGCCGCGCCGCCCGCCACAACCACGTGCGCAGCGGCGCGTAGGCCACCGAGACGATCGCGATCGCGGCCAGCGCGGAGTCGCGCTCGCCCAGCACGCTGCCCGCGACGGTGAACACCGCCACGTCGATGGCCACCACCAGGACCGCGAGCATCCCGTACAGGAAGGTCGCCGGCAGCAGCCGGTCGATGTCGTAGAGGCGGTATTCGGTCACCGCGATCAGCACCGCGGCGGAGGTGAGCGCGATCCCGACGCACATGAGCACCGACGCCAACTGCTGCAGGGGCACCAGGAGCACGAACATGTCGGCCAGCGCGGCCCAGGTCAGCCAGCGGATCTGGGCGCGCCGCTCCGCGTCCGCCCGCCGGTAGCGGTGCACCATGACCGCGCAGGGGATGATCAGGCTCACCGCCGCCCCCGCCCGGGCGAGGGCGAGCAGGGCCGCCCACACCTCGTAGGGCAGCTCCAGGCTGATGGCGTCGAGGCCGAGCCGCATGATCTCCGGGGGCAGCGGGGCGTTCTCGAACCGCATCGTCGCGGACGCCGGCACGAAGATCCACACCAGCGGCAGGTAGCAGGCCAGCCCCAGGCCGGCGATCGACAGCCGGCGCCAGCCCCTGGCGGCGGGCAGCCGCCCGTCGGGGAAGAGCAGGATCAGCAGCGGCAGCCCGACCAGCAGCGCCGCGCCGAACCTGGCGTAGAACCAGTACGCCGGGGCGGCGCCGAAAGTCCCGGGCGCGGTGTAGATCGAGTACACCGACCAGGCGCCGGAGAAGCCGTTCAGCGCCCAGTGCACGCCCGACAGGGTCAGCACCCAGGCGACGGGATGCCGGGGCAGCCGCCGCAGCAGCAGCGCGCCGGGCACCGCCTGGGCCAGGCCCGACACCGCGGCCGGCCAGCTCACGGCTTCGAGGCCGGCGCCGGGCGGCAACGGGATCCGGGAATTGCGGACGTCCAGCAGCACCGTGCCGACCGTGAGCACGACCGCGAGCACCGCCGGGACCGCGGACAGGCGGCTGGCTTTTGTCACCTGAGCATTGTCGCCGGATTTGTGTCCCGTTGTCCCGGGACAGCCTGTCCCGGGACACGGCGGGGCGCCTCGGGACCGGATCAGGGACCGGCGGCTCTGCCTGCCCGGGACAGCAGGCCGACATCGTTGGGGGCATCGCAACAAACCGGAAGGAACCCCATGGACGCCCACATCACCAACGAGCCCGCCCGGGCCCGCACGGACACGCAAGTGCTCGACTCCTCCCCCTACACCGGCGCCGCTCCGGCGGTGAGCGAGCGCGCCGTCCGCCGCGCCGGGATCGGGCTGATGGCCGGCTCGCTGACGTGGGCGACGGCCATCTACATCCACGGCACGCAAGGCGTCGGCGTGGGCGAGCGGATCATCGACCTGACCGGGCTGGCGTTCCAGCTCGGCATCTTCTGCCTGCTCTGGGTGCAGATGAAGACGCGGGCGATCGGCACCTCGCGGGGCGCCGCGGTGGCGCTCAGGCTCGAGGCCGCGGTGCTCGGCCTCGCCAGCGTCTGGTCGCTGCTGCACGGCGTCCTGCCGGACGGCGTCAAGGACGCGACCTGGCTGGCCTTCCTCGACATCTGCTGGCCGCTGTCGATGCTGGGCATGGCCGCGATCAGCGTCAAGCTCGCCGCCACCGCGCGGTGGCGCGGCGTGCTGCGCTGGTGGCCGCTCATCGCGGAGAGCTGGGCGGTCGTGACCGTCCCCTGCTACCTGCTGGTCGGCGAGCAGCTGGCCCGCTGGGTCGGCGGCACCCACCTGGTCATCGGGTACGCCGCGCTCGGCCTGCTGATGGCCCTGCGGCCCGCGGCCACGCTCTTCTCCAGATCCGCCTGATCGAACTGGACGTGCTGTGGAATTTCGAGTTCTGGGACCTCTCGAGGTCCGTGCCGACGGCGGGGAGCCCGTCGGCCTGGGCGGGGCCCGCCCGCGCGCGGTGCTGGCCCGGCTCCTCATCGCGCGGGGGGCCGTGGTCTCCACCGACGCCCTGATCCATGACATGTACGGGGACACGCCGCCGCCCAGCGCGCTGTCGTCGCTGCACTCGTACGTGTCGAACCTGCGCCGGGCGATCGAGCCGGACCGCGGCCCGTGGGCCAAGCCCAAGGTGCTGATCGGCCGGCCACCCGGCTACCTGCTGGCCGCCGATGACGTGGACGCGGCGCGGTTCGAGGAGCTGGTGGGCCGGTCGGAGTTCCAGTCGCCGGGGGAGGCGCTGAGCTGCCTGGACGCCGCGTTCGGGCTGTGGCGGGGCACGCCCTACGGGGAGTTCGGGGACGAGAGCTGGGCCCTCACCGAGGTGAGCCGGCTGCGCGAGCTGCGGCTGGTCGCGCTCGAACGGCGCGCCCGGGCGCTGCTCGACCTGGGCCGCCCGCAGGCCGTGATCACGGACCTGGAGGCGGAGACGGCCGAGAACCCGCTGCGCGAGCGGCTGTGGTGCCTGCTCGCCCTGTCCCTGTACCGCACGGGGCGGCAGGCGGAGGCGCTGGCCGTACTGCGCCGCGCGGCCCGGCTGCTGGCCGACCAGCTCGGCCTCGACCCCGGCCCCGAGCTCCGCTCCCTCGAACAGGACATCCTCCGCCAGTCCGACTCCTTGGACCCGGCCACCGGCCCGGCCACCGGCTCTGCCACCGGCCCGACCTCCCTGGTCATGCCGCCCCGGCCCGGGACGGTGGCGCACGGCCGGGACGACCGGCTGGCCGAGCTGACGGCGCGCGGCCGGGACGACCGGCTCGCCGAGCTGATGGCGCTGCCCGAGCGGGCCGCCCGCACCGGCCTGCGGCTGGCGGTGGTGAGCGGCGAGGCGGGGATCGGCAAGACGTTCCTGCTGGAGGAGTTCGGCGAGCACTGCTCGGCCCGGCTCGGACAGCTCGTGCTCTGGGGGCGCTGCCACGACGCCGAAGGGCTGCCACCGCTGTGGCCGTGGGTCCAGGTGCTGCGGACGCTCGCACAGCACTGCCCGCCCGGCGACCGGCAGACCCTGGCCGGCCTGCTCGACGCAGACCACCCGACCGCCCCGCACCGCGACCCGCACCGCATGGCAGACCCACACCCCACAGCCGACCCACATCGCACAGCCGACCCGCACCGCATGGCCGACCCGCACCGCACGGCCGACGCGCACGCCGTCGCGCGGTGGCTGGCCGCAGCCTCACGCGTCCGGCCGCTGGTGATCATCCTGGACGACCTGCAGCGGGCCGACACCGCGTCGCTGGACCTGCTCAGGGACCTGGTCATGCGGCTGGACGGCGCCGCTGTCACGCTGGTCGCCGCGTTCCGCCCGGGTTTCGACGACCCGCTGACCCGGCTGGCCCGCTACGACCTGGTCCGCCTGCGCCTCCGCGGCCTGGCACCGGAGGCCATACGGTCCATGGCGGCCGGCATGGGGGTGCGGCTCGACGCCGAGGCCGCGGCACGGCTGGCCGACCGGACCGGCGGCAACCCCTTCTTCGTACGGGAATGCCTCCGGCTACGGGCCGACGGGCACGCCGCGGACGCCATCCCTGAGGCGGTCGCAGGGCTGGTGCGGTCGCAGCTCGAGGCTGAGGTCACGGACGTGCTGACGGTCGCGGCGGTGCTCGGCCGGGAGTTCGACCCGGCGATCGTGGCGCAGGTCGCAGGCCTCGAAGCGCCCGACCTGCTCGACCGCGCAACCCGCGCAGGCCTACTAGCCCTGGCCGACAACCCCAACCTGACGACCGGCACGCGACTCCCCGTCCCCAGCAACGCGCTCGACCTCGCGGCCGACACGAGACTGCCCGTCCCCAGCAACACACTCGACCTCGCCACCACCGCGGGACTCCCCGGCGCGCACGACACGCACCGCCGCGCGGCCAGCACGGGGCTGCCCGTCTCCGGCGACGCACTCGACCTCGCCGCCGCCGCAGAACTCTTCACCGCCGCCGACACGCTCGACCTCGCCACCGACGCAGGACTGCCCGGCGCGCACGACACGCACCGCCGGACGACCAGCACGGGGCTGCCCGTCTCCCGTGACGCGTATGGCCGGGCGGTGGGCGTGGGGGTGCCCGTCGTGGGTGAGGGCGCGTTTCGCGTGGAGCCGGCTGGGGGTGGGCGGCTGGTGTTCGTGCACGATTTGGTGCGGGAGGCGCTGGTCGGGAGCCTGCCGCCCCGGCGCAGGGCCGCCATCCATCGTGACCTGGCCGCCGCTCTGGCCACCCGCCCGTCCGCCGACGTGGCCGCCATCGCCTGCCACGCCGTTCAGGCGGGTTCGCACGACGAGGCCGTGCGCTGGGCCGTGGCCGCCGCGGAGCAGGCCGGACTGCGCCTGGCGTACGCGGAGGCGGCCAGGTGGTGGGGCTGCGCGGTGGCCGCCCACGACGCCTCGGGCGGCGACCCCGCCCAGCACGTTGAGCTGCTGCTCCACCACGTCCAGGCCCTGGAGGCGGCCGGCGACCGGGAGGCCGCCCGCCGCGCCGGAGCCGCCGCCCTCCGCGCCACCGACCGCGCCGACGCGGGCGCCGGGCTGGTGGTACGCGCTCTCACCGCGCTCGGCACGCCGTCCCTGTCGCTGCTGCGCAACCCATACCAGGCAGACCGACACCAGGGGGGCAAGCATCCAGCCGACCGGCACCCAACCAGCCATCACCCAGCCGACCGCCACCCAGCGGATCGGCACCAGGCGGACCGGCACAAGCTGGACGATCCTCGTCCGCTCACCCTCACCCGCACCCGTGACGACCGCCGTCTCACCGTCCCCCGGCCGCGGGCCCTCACCGGGCTGGCGGACCTCGCCGGCGAGTTGGACAACCTGGCCGAACACACCGGCAACCCCCAGGTCGAGCTGCTCGCCGGCATGGTGGACGCCTGCGGCCGGCTGGAGGCGTTCGACGTGGCCGGTGCCGACCGAGCCGCCGCCCGCTGCGACGCCCTCCTGGAGCTCCACCCACTGCCCTGGCCCCGCTTCCAGCACACCCTCTGGCAGGCCAACCGGCTCGCCCTCGACGGCCGCTTCGACGAGGCCGACCGCCTCTACGACGACGCCGACGAACAGGCCCGCCACCTCAACCTCTGGCACGCCCGACAGACCGTCGCCACCGGCCGTGTCGCGCTCGCCTACCACCGCGGCGCCATCGCCGACGCCGCGCCCCTCATCGCCGCCATCCGCGGCGTCCACCCCACCCTGCACCATGACGCCAGCACCCTGCACCTGTGCGCCCAGGGCCACCTCGACCACGCCCGGCGCCTCAACGGCGGCCCCCGGCCGGCCCCGCCCCGGGACTGGTCCTGGCTGACGGCCACCTGCCTGCGCGCCGCCGCCGTCGCCGCGCTCGGGCGTACCCACGAATGCCGGACCGCCTACACCGCCCTGCTCCCCTACAGCGGCCGCATCTCCGCCCTGTCAGCCGTGCTGTGCCTGGGCCCCGTCGACTGGTACCTCGCCCTGCTCGCCACCGCCACCGGACACCACGACGCCGCCACCACCCACCTCGCCACCCTCGAACAGCAGGCCGACGCCGCCGGCCTGCACTGGTGGCGCGACCGCGCCGCCGCCACCGGCGTCCGCGCGCCCCTCCAGGTCGCCAC
This sequence comes from Nonomuraea jabiensis, assembly GCF_014204795.1. GTDB lineage: Bacteria > Actinomycetota > Actinomycetes > Streptosporangiales > Streptosporangiaceae > Nonomuraea > Nonomuraea jabiensis. Next base: position 11,998,251 of record NZ_JACHMB010000001.1, read on the forward strand.
CAGGGCGTGAGACCGGCCGTCTCACGCCCTGGACAGGGGCTGGCTGAGCAGGCGGCGCCCCTCGTCCTGGAAGCCGCGCTTGCCGTAGAAGTCGAAGAGATGGCTCACGTCGTTGCCGTTGGGGGCGATCACGATCTCCAGAAGGGAGCAGCCCAGCTCCACGGCCCAGCTCCGGCTGTCCTCGATCAGCCGGTTGGCCTCGCCCCGCTTGCGGGCCTCCGGGACGACGTAGAGGTCCTCCAGCTCGGCGATCAGCCCGGACTCCAGCCCGAACGAGGTCGTGGTGATCGCGAACGCGATGATCCGGCCGTGCTCCTCGCTCACCGCGACCCGGGCCGCGGGCGAGGTGATCAAGGTGGTGAGGTTGGCCCTGAGGTCGCCTTCCGGCGTGGTGAAGCCGTCCTCCTCGTAGAAGGCGACGGCGAGGGCGAGCAGGGCGGGCAGATCGGCTTCACGGGCCGTACGGATCGACATGAGGGCCATGATCTCGGCCGGTCCGCCCTGTCTGCCAGCCGATTTCAGGGCTTCATCAGCCTGCGGGCGATCATCCGCAGGGCGAGGACCTCGTCGGCGCCCTCGAAGATGGACAGCACGCGCGCGTCCACGAACAGCCGCGAGATGCTGTACTCCTCCGCGTACCCGTAGCCGCCGTGCAACTGCTGGGCCTCCCTGGTGACCCATTCGGCCGCCCGGCAGGCGAGCTGCTTCACCTGCGCGGCCTCCAGCTGGCCGTCACCGGCCGTCACGGCCCGTGCCGCCGCGAACGTGAAGGCCCGGCACGCCGCGATCAGCACGGCCATCCTGGCGATCTTGGCGCGGGTCAGCTGGTGCTCCGCGAGCGGCCGGCCGAAGACCGACCGCTGCCGCGCGTAGTCCACGGCCAGCTCCAGGGCCGACTGCATGACCCCGACCGCCCTGGCGGCGGTCTGCAGCCGTGCGTTGGCGAACGCCTGCATCTGCAGGTAGAACCCGCGCCCGAGCCCGCCGTCCCCGCCGATCAGATCGGCCGCGGGGAGGCGCCAGCCGTCGAAGCGCACCTCGAACGAGTGCATGCCCCGATAGCCGAGCGTACGGATGGCGCGTCCCTCGACGGACCCGCCGCCCTCCTGGGTGAGGCGCCATTCGTGGCCGGTGAAAGAGGGTTTGTCCACCACGAAGAGCGAAAGGCCCCGATGCCCGGCTGGGTCGGTTCGGGCCAGGACGAGGAGGTAGTGGGCGCGGCCGGCGAAGGTGCACCAGGTCTTGACGCCGTTCAGCACCCATTCGTCGCCGTCGCGGGTCGCGCTCGTGGTGATCCGGGCGACGTCGGAGCCGAAGTCGGGCTCGGTGACCGCCACGGCGCACAGCCGCTCCCCCGAGGCGATCAGCGGCAGCCAGCGGCGTTTCTGCTCCTCGGTGCCGCCGCGGGCGATCGCGGTGGCGATGATCTCGGGGCGGGTGATGAGCGAGCCGGCGGCGCCCAGTGAAGCCCGGGACAGTTCCTCGGTCACGACCACCATGGCGGCCAGTTCGTCGCCCTCGGCGCCGCCGCCGTACTCGGCCGGGATCGACAGCCCGAAGCAGCCCATTTCGGCGAGCCCGTCGATGATGTCGGCGGGGATGTCCTCGTCGGCGCGGTGGATGCGGTCGGCGACGGGGGTGACGCGGTCGGCGGCGAACTCGCGGAAGGCGGCGCGGACCAGCTGCAGCTCGGCGGACAGGTGCCGGGGGCCGGCCTCGCGGGTGGCCAGCACGCGCTCGGCGACACGCTCCAGGAACGCCGGGTCGCGTCCCGCGGCGACGTGGGCGGCGACGCCGTCCAGGGCCGTCCGGTCCACGCCCCACAGGGCCTCCCGGCCGGTCAGGCGGCCGGCCAGATCGGCGGCGACATCGGCGGCATAGAGCAGCGCCAGGTCCGCCTCGTGGCCCGTCTCGTGCCCGGCGTCAGGGCCCGCCTCGTGGCCAGCATCGTGGCCCGCGTCGGGGCCGGTGTCGGGGCCGGTGTCGGGGCCGGTGTCGGGGGTCACGACGAGGTTGAGGAGTTCTCCGGCTGCTGCGACCGCCGCCGACATGGACGCCACGTCGTAGGCCACGGCCTGGTCCCGGTCCGCGGAGGCGACGTGGGCGGCGGCCCTGCCGACGACGTCCCGCAGCGCCTCCACGACGGCACGCGCACGGCCAGCCTCGGTCGGTTCACGCATGGCCAAAGCCTTCCCCGAACTCGATCGCCAACGTGCTGTGGGGCTCGTCGTCCTGGCCGAAGACACCGAGCGTGGCCGCGTCGATCCGCCGCAGCAGCGCCGGCCGGCCGCAGAACAGCGGCTTGCGGTTCCGGTGCCGCATGCGCGCCACGGGGGCGTCGTGCCCCTCCAGACGCAGGACCTCCGCCAGGGCGAGCGTCATCAGCGGCCCGTGCACCACCAGGCCGGGGTAGCCCTCGACGCGGGTGGCGTACGGCCAGTCGTAGTGGATGCGGTGCGGGTTGGACGTCGCCGCGCTGAACCGCATCAGCAGCGTCGGGTCCGTGGCGAACCGCCAGGCCCCCTCCCCCACCCGGGCGAAGGGCGCGCCGGCGGGCGCCAGGGCCGCCGCGGGCCCGGCCGGAGCGGCCTGTTCCGGGACCGCGCCGGCCTCCCGGTAGATGAGGTCCTGCCGCTCCTCGACGGCGAGCCGGTCGCGCTCGTCGTACAGCCGGATGGTGACGACCACGACGACCAGCCGGCCCGAGCGCCCCGCCTTCTCGGTGACCGACTCCACGCGCGCCTGGCGGCGTACCGTGCTCCCCACCACGAGCGGGGCGTGGAAGGCGACCTCGCCGCCCGCGAACATCCGCCGCGGCAGCTCCACCGGGGGCAGGAACGACCCGCGCGCCGGATGGCCGTCCGCGCCGAGCACGGACGAGACGGGCCAGCGGGCCAGGGCGAGCCAGTGCCACAGCGGCGGCAGCGCGTCTCCCGGGCCGACCGCGGGCGTGCCGTCGTCGAACAGCGCCGACAGCGCGGCGACCGGCCCCGGTTCCACGGTCTCCCGGGTGGTGAGGGTGTGCGGTTCCCAGCTCACGTGGACCTGCCCCGCGCCGTCCGGATGACGCCGTCGTTCCGCAGCGCCGCCAGCTCCGCCGCCGACAGGCCGAGCTCGGTGCGCAGCACCTCGTCGGTGTGCCCGCCGACCTCCGGCGACGCCTCAGGAGGCGCCTGCTCGCCGTTCATCACCAGCGGCGATCCCGGCGCCCAGTGCTCGCCGACGCCGGGCTGGGCGACCTTGCCCATCAGCGGGTTCCCGGGCAGCGTGGCGGCCAGCTCCGTGAAGCTCCGGTACGTCGACCACAGCACGCGGGTGGCCCGCAGCGCCTGTTCTGCTTCGGCGAGCGTACGGGTCTCGAACCAGCTCGCGAGCAGGTCGCCGAGCACCCTGCGGTGCCGGTAGCGCTCGGACTCGGCGCCGAAGTCCACGCCGAGGGCGGCGGCCAGCGCGGAGACCACGCCGGTGAGGCCGGTGGCGGCGAGGAGGTCGCGCCAGTGCCGGTCGGTGAGCGCCACGACCATCAGCCGTCCGCCGTCGGCGGTGGCGAAGTCCCGGCCGAAGGTGCCGTAGACGTGGTTGCCGACGCGCTCGCGCGAGGTGCCGTTCAGCTGCGCCTCGGCGAGGTAGCCGAGGCTTCCGGCGGCCGCCAGGGCGACGTCCTCCAGCGCCACCCGCACCTGCTGCCCCTCACCCGTGAGTACGCGGTGCCGCTCCGCGGCCAGCAGCCCGACCGCCAGGTAGAGGCCGGCGGCCAGGTCCCAGGCGGGCACCACGCCGTTCACCGGCTGCCCGGCGTCCTCCGGGCCGGTCAGCAGCGGGAACCCGGTGGCCGCCTGGACGGTGTAGTCCACCGCGGTCCCGCCGTCGCGGCGGCCGGTGAGCAGCACGTGGATCACGTCGGGGCGGCGCGCCCGCAGCGCCTCGTAGGTCAGCTCCGGGTGCCGGTCGGAGTTGCTGATCACGATTCCGCCGCGCCGTCCCCCGCTGAGGACCAGGTCGGCGACGAGCCGGCGCCCGTCCGCAGAGGAGAGGTCCACCTCGACGGCGCGTTTGCCCTTGTTGAGGCCCGACCAGTACAGGCTCGTCCCGCTCTCGGCCAGCGGCCAGCGAGTACGGTCGGGAGCGCCGCCGATCGGCTCGACCCTGATCACGTCGGCGCCCAGCTGCGCCAGCGTCATCCCGCTCAGCGGCGTGGCGACGTAGCTGGACAGCTCGACGATCCGGAGCCCGCTCAGCGGTCGCGCGGCATCCTTGGTCAACGGGTGGTCCCGATCACGCACGCGACCAACCTAACCGAACGGCTCACATCGGTCGCTCGCTAACATCCGTCGTCGGACAAACCTGAAAGGCACGGCATGAGCGAGCACCCCCTGTGGCCCACGACCGGCGAGGCGACCATCACCGCCTTCCCCGTACGGCGCGACGGCCCCGCCCCGGCCGTCTTGGTCCTTCCCGGCGGCGCCTACCACCACCTCGCCGACCACGAGGGCGCGCCGGTCGCGCGCTGGCTCAACTCGCTGGGCATCGCGGCGTTCGTCGTGCGCTACCGGATCGCACCGCACCGCCACCCGCTGCCCCTGCTCGACGCCGCCCGGGCGGTGCGCTGGGTGCGGCACCACGCCGACTCGACCGGCGTGGACCCGGCCCGCGTGGGGGTGCTCGGCTTCTCGGCGGGCGGCCACCTGGCCGGGCTGCTCGCCACCGAGGCGGGCTCCATGCTGCCGGAGGGCCCGCATGACGCCGTCGACCGGGCCGACCCCCGCCCCGGGCTCGCCGTGCTCTGCTATCCCGTCGCCGCGCTCACCGGGCCGGCCGCCCACCAGGGCTCGGCCGCCAACCTGCTCGGCCCGGACGCCCCCGAGTCCGTACGCGCCGAGCTGTCGCTCCCCGATCGGGTCGGCCCGGCCACGCCGCCCATGTTCCTGTGGCACACGGCCGACGACGAGGCGGTCCCCGTCGAGAACACCTTCCAGGTGGCCCGGGCGCTCGCCCGCCACCGGATCCCCCTGGAGGTGCACGTCTATCCCAGCGGCCGGCACGGGGTGGGGCTGGCCGAGGCCGACCCCGTCGTGGGCGACTGGACCGGCCGCTGCGCCGCCTTCCTGCGCGCCCGGGGCTGGTAAGGGCCCGGCCCCGGGACTCGGTCATTCCTCGCGACGGAGCTCCCGCGCCGAACGGTGATCGTGGTCGACACCGTTCGGGCAGGAGCTCCGTCTCTCCTTCGCCTAACCTGGCGTGGACGGCGGCCGGAGGATCTGCCAGAGACGCCAGATGATCATCGGCGTCTTCGAGGACGGACTGTCCGACGTGTACGGCTTGGAGGCCGGGCCGTGCCCGGTGCCCTGGTCAGCCATCTCATCGGCCATGCTCCGGGCGGTCCCTTGGTAGGAATTGGTGGGATGGACCCTCCCCAACTGCTCGTCGATCGAGCGTCTCTGCGCGTCGGTCAGCCCGCGCGACTGGCTCTGGCCGGTGTTCGGCGGTGTTCGCTGTGCCTTGGGCGGCGACTGCCGTTGAACCGCCCTGCGGCTGGTCGGACGGACGGCGGGCCGGTGCCTGACCGTGCTCCGAGGCCTGCTCGCACGCCTCGTCACCGCCCTGCGCGCAGCCGCGGCCCGTCGCCTGGCCGCCGCGGCTCGCCGCGCCGCCGCCGCCGCTCTTCGCCTGGCGGCCGCGGCGGCCGCCCGCTGCCTGGCCAGCGCGGCCTTCTTCCGCGCTGCTTGGGCCGCCCTCTTCTTGGCCGCTTCCGCGGCTCTCTTCCGCGCCGCCTCGGCCGCCTTCTTCTTGGCCGCTTCGGCGGCCCTCCGCTTGGCCGCTTCCAAGGCGCGCCTCCTGGCCGCTTCGGCGGCCCTACGCCGGGCCGCGGCGAGTGCCGCCCTCCTGGCCGCGGCCGCCGCCGCCCGCCGGGCCGCGGCCTGCGCCGCCCGCCGAGCCGCGATCCGCGCCGCGATCCTGAGCCCGATCCCCACGGCGATCCACACCCACTGGCCGTCGGGGTCGGCCATGGTGACGGGGCTGTTGCTGGCGTAGGCGTAGGCGTTGAGCTGCTGCGGATCGCTCTCGTCGATGATCGGGTCGACCGAGAGGAAGCGACCGTTCGCGGCGTCGTACTCTCGGGCGCCGAGGTGGACGAGCCCGGTGCTCGCGTCCTTGGTGCCGCCGACGAACCCGCGTTGTCCCGGCCACCAGGATGGTGGCGTCCCGCGGTCCTCGCCGAACGGGGTCTGCCTGCGGATGGCCACGTCTCCGGTGCCGGCGTTCACCATGGCCTGCGCGGTGCCCTGGTGGTCGTTGGCCAGGAAGTAGACCTGGTTGTCCGGCGTGCGGACCGCGATGGCCTCGCCGCCGATGGTGTAGTAGCGGGTCTGCTCGACGGCGTCCTTGGCGTAGTCGAGGCGCAGCTCCATGTCGTCGATGTAGAGGGTGGCGTCGGTGGCGGTCTTGCGGAGCAGGCGGTCGCCGTCGGCGTCGTAGACGAACGACGTCGTCTTGCCGGCCTCGCTCACCGACTCCAGGTTGCCTTCGGCGTCCCAGACCAGGCTCTGGTCGGAGTTTCCGACCTTGCGCCTGGTGGTGTTGCCCGCGACGTCGTACTCGAACAGGTCCGACCCGACGCTCTGCAGCGCGTGCGGCTGCTTGCCGCCGGCCGCCGGGTAGGTGGAGGTGCGCACCTGCTCGGCCGCGCCGCCCCAGGCGTGCTTGGTCTCCTTGATCCGGTTGCCGGTGAGGTCGTACTCGTAGCTGACCGCGTACGGGGCCACGCCGCCGATCTTGCCCCCGGTCGGGCCGGAGGCGCAGTCGTCGGTGGCGGTCCACGCCGCGGTCAGCCGGCGCAGGTAGTCGTGCTTGAAGCACTGCGTGTCCTGGCCCGCCTTGTCGGCGATCTTGGTGACGTTGCCGACCGCGTCGTAGCTGTAATTGAGGTCCAGATCGCTGGCGGCGGCACCTGCCCGGTCCAGCCGCATGCCGGTCAGCCTGCGGGTGCCCTCGTCATGGGTGTAGGTCAGCCAGGCCTTCTTGGCATCCTCACCCAGCTCGTACTGGAGGATCTCGCCCATCTTGGAGTAGCGGGTCGCGCTCACGTAGGCCGACAGGCCCGTGACCTTGGTCGGCTGGCTGAGCCCGTCGTAGCCGTACACGACCTGCTCCTCCGCCAGGCCGCCGCCCGCCGGGAAGCTGACCGACTGGACCTGGTCGTCGAGCGTGTAACGGGTGTTGAGCTGGTAGGAGCCGGCCAGCTTGCCCTCCCGTTCCGGGATGGTGATGGTCTGGCGCAGGCTGCGGTAGTCGGCGTCGATGGCGTTGATCTCGGCCTTGTACGCCTGCCCTCCCACGTACCGGATGCTCGCGTTGAGCTCTCCCTTGGCCAGCGCGTCGTACTTCCACTCGGCCAGCAGCGTGCCGGTGGCGGATCCTTCGCGCATCTCGGTCTTGCGACCCAGAACGTCGTAGCCGTACCACAGGGTCCTGCCACGCGCGTCGGTGGTGGTGACGACCTCGTCGGCGTCGTTGTACGTGGTGGTGGTGACGCCCTTGTCCGGGTCCTCCGTCCTGATCTCCCGGCCGCGCATGTCGTAGTGGTGGCGCCAGACGTTGCCCGCCGGGTCGGTCACCGTGGACAGGCGTCCGGCGGTGTCGTAGGTGTACTTGGTGGAGTCGTACTCGCCGGTCGGTGTCGCGCCCTTGTACTGGCGCAGCTCGATCAGCCGATCCTGCGCGTCACCGATCCGGGTCGTCGCCGTGCCGCCCTGCGGCGGTGTGACGTGGAGCCGGTCGCCCTCCTCCTTGGCCGTCACCCGGTACTTCTCCACGCCCTTCACCTTGAGGATCTCGGCGTTGGCCTCGCCCGTTCCGTCGAACAGCGACACGACCTGGTTGGGCACGTCGGCGTCGGACACCGCGAGCAGCTGGGTGGAAGGCGCGCCCGTGGCGAAGTAGCCGGTGTTGGCCTTGTACTCCTCGCCCTGCGAGTTGTGGAAGGTGTCGGTGATCGTGCGCCCATCACGGAGCGCGGGATCCGTCGTCTGGTCGTCCGCCGGCGCGGGTTCCTGGGTCTGGCGCTCGCGCATCAGGCCGTCGTACAGCTCGTAGCTGGTCGTGTAGCCGCCGTCCGCGCGCAACGTCTTGGTGGTGACGTAGCTGGGGCCGTCGGTGCGCATCGTGTAGGAGTACTCGGTGCTGGGCGACTGCCCGGCCTCCTTGCTCCGGTCGGCCTGCCAGACCTTGGTCAGCCGGCCGAGCGCGTCGTACTCCATGTCGACGCGGCGGTTGTTCGCGTCGATCTCGGCGACGGGCTCGCCCCACGCGGGTTCGAGCAGGGTGCGCTCGACGTGGCCGAGCTGGTTGGTCTCCGTGGTCTCCCGCGCCGGGGCGCCGGCGGCCGGGCTGTAGGTGGTGACGGACTTGGTGCCGACCGGGTCCGTCTCGCTGGTCTCGCGCCCGTAGACGTCGTACGTGCGGATGCTGCCGGTGATCGTCTGGCCGTCCGCCGAGACGAGCTCCTGGACCGTGGTCACATCGCCCTTGGTCGGCGCCTGGCCGTGCGCCTGGCCGTCGTACTGGACCTTCTCGTCCGAGATCACCTCGTCGGCGGCCAGCTTGGACACGGCGGTGCCGCAGCCGGCGGCGACCTTCTGAACCCTGCTGGGGTAGTCGAGCATCCAGGAGGTGTCGTTACGGGCGTAGGTGTAGCGGGTGCACTCGTCGTCGTCGCCGCTGGCCAGGTCGCCCTTCTCGTCCACCTGGAGGAGCAGGCCCTTGTCGTCGTACGCGCGCTCCTCGCCGGTACGCCGCCACTTGTCCCCGGGCAGCGCGGTGCGGGTGACCATGGACTTGGGCTGCACCACGTGGGCGGCCTTGGTGACGCCGCCCTGCGTGGACTCGGCGGTCTTGACGGACCAGGGCTCCTCGAGCGTCGCGCTCAGGATGGCCCCGCCGTCACCGTCGAAGAGGAGCTCCTCGCGCTCGAAGCCCGCGAACTGGTCGAGGTCGTCCAGCTTGACGCCCTCGGAGTCCGTGACCTGCGCGCTGCGCTTGGAGCCGTCGGCCTGCTTGTCGCCGTGCATGCCGCGGAAGTAGCGGAACTCCTTCAGCGTGCGCTTGCCGTCCTGCCCGTCGCCCTCGCGGACGCGGACCCGGCCGTAGCCGCGGTAGTCGGCCCAGGTGCGGTGCTCGGGCTTGACCAGGATGTTGTCGGCGTAGTGCCAGGCGGCACCGTCGAGGTACTCGTAGTCGGTGACCACGTTCGGCGAGCCTGCGACCCGGTCGACCTCGATCGTCTGGGTGACCAGGTACTTGTGGAACCAGTCGGTGACCTCGGCCTCGTTCGGCGGCGCCCAGCGCTGCGGGAAGCAGCGCCTGGTGTTCTTGTCGGCGGCGGGCACGTCGCCGGGCTTGCAGTCGGCGGCGGAGTAGTTGACCCGCAGCTCACCGCCGGACTCGTTGTTCACGGCCTGCACGCGCCACTTGACCAGCGGGGCGCGGCCCTCGTTGGCGTCCACCCGGTTGGGCAGCTGCACGCCGGTGAACGTGACCTTGGGCAGCGTGATCGTGCCGCCCACGTGACCGCTCTGCTGGATCGAGGCCAGCCACAGCGCCGGGCTCATGCCGTCACCCGAGGCCGGGAACTGGTGCGTCAGCGTCCAGGAGTCCACCGGGGTGTACTGGCCCGAGGCGTTGACGATCTGGGTGGTGACCTTGGCCAGGCGCTTGCGCGTGAAGAACGTCGGCGCCAGGCGGTCGGTGCACTTCACCCCGGCGTCGCAGATCTGGTCGAACGGGACATCCGGCCAGCTGCCGGCGGTCTCCTTCTTGAGCTGGTCGGCGGCGCAGGTGATGGTGCCGCCGGGCAGGCAGCGCTCGGCCACGTCGAAGACGACGCGGGCGGCCGGAGCTCTGGTGAACAGCTCGTTCTTCAGGTAGCCGTAGTCGATCCTGGTCAGGTACGCGCCGCGCACGTACTGCGTGCCCAGCTCCGGCTTCATGTTGCGGCCGTAGTGGTTGGTCTCCTGCGCGTACCAGTACGTGGTGGCGTTGCCGTGGGTGTCCACCTCGTAGTCGAGGTTCCACCGGTAGCCCTGCTGGCACCACGCGTTGGCCGGGGTGCTGTTGTAGCAGGGCTCGCCGCTGTTGTTGCCGAACACCGGCACCGTCTGCACCGACTTCGTCTCCGCCTTGCCGCTCGCCCAGCCGGGCAGCCGGTTCAGGCCGAAGGTGTACTGGGTGCCATCTGGGGTGGTGACCCGCCAGTACTCGCCGTTGTTGTCGCCGTTCGTGGCACCGGTCAGCGCCTCGATCCTGGTGCCGTCGTCCCGCTTGGGCCGCCACTGCTTCGTGCCGGCGTCCTTGACGAGCTCGACCGACGAGTCGCCCAGGGACATGGTGGCGTTGTCCTGGTCCCAGCACAGGTCGCCGGTCTTCTTGCCGTCGATCATGCAGGACTTGTAGCGGCGCTCGATGTAGCCGCCCGGGTTCAGCTCGAAGCCCTCACCCGCCCAGGACGCCTGGTTGTTGGTCGAGGCGGTGCGCCCGTCCACGCTCTGCGAGGAGTAGGCCAGCGACAAGCCTGGCTCCTCACCGCCCAGCGCCGGAGGCGTGCGCAGCTCATAGCCCCAGGTGAAGTCGCCCGACTGGGGGCCCACGCTCCAGTCGGACGAGGCCGCCAGAGAGGTGGCGGCATGGTCGCCCGACGGGCCGGACGCCGCCGCGGTCAGCGCGTACAGGCCGCCCGTCTCGACCTCGGCGCTCACCGTACCGCTCGTGACGTTGTTGTCGCTCTTCACCGGCTGCGGCTGAGCGCAGCCGGCCGCGCCGGTGAGCGCGCACTCCTCCAGCTTCACCATGCGCAGCCGGGAGCCGTAGTCACCGCCGTAGGCGTACCGGAAGCCGGAGTAGTCCACCTCGACGCGGGTCTTGACCGGCTTGGCCGCAGCCGCCGCTGCCGCCCCCTGCCCCGGCGTGACTCGCATCGCCAGGCCGAGCAGGTCGGTGGCGAGCAACTCGACATTGATCGGGGCGGTCGCCTGCGCCGTCTTGGCCGTCCCCGGCGCCAACTTCACCGGGAAGCCGGCCGCCAGGGTGCTCGCCCCGGTGCCGCCCAGCTCCGCCTTCTGCGGTTTGGGCCACGTGACGGCCGGCGCCGCCTTCCACGCCTGCTTGGCGGCGGGATCCGGCAGCGGCGGCTTGACCGGGACCGGCTTGCCCGTCACCGGCGCCTCTTTCTGCACGGCCGGCGCCGGGCGCGGGGCCGCGTAGGCGGGCATGGCGTACGCCATCTCGGCCAGCAGGACGATCGAGAGAACCGGGGCCAGCCTGCGTGGCCAGCGCGATTCGGGCTTGGCCTCTTGCGTCGCGAAACGATTCCACGACGTGTCCGGGCCATCCGGCTCTTGTGGGGTTCGTTGAAGGCCGTTCCATCGGGAATGGGGCAGGTCTAACTCACTCGGCAGATCCATCAACCATCTCCAGGGGGCTTACGGGGCGGTGGGCTGAGCGAGTTGTGCGGCGCTCAGCGTGTCATCGGAAGCGCAATAACCCGGCGGGGTCCTGAGCAGGGGTTACGCCCGGGACTTCAGGCACCCGGACATACCCGCGATCTTGGATCGATGATCGGATCGTCGCCTCCGGGAAGCCGTCGGTCCAGACTTTTGCGCCTTCTGCTCAAATTTTTTTCAGATCTACGAAATTTCGGAAAATTTCCGCCCGCCGGACCGGGCAGGGCCTACCCGCGCCAGATCCGCAGGTAGGCCTCGCGGTAGCCGCGCGGGTCCCAGGCCGTGGCGCCGTCGACGTTCGCCGCCGTGGTCAGGTGCACCGGCGACACGTACCCGCTCGGCGGGTGCCCGGCGAACGCGCGGTTGAGCTCGTCGACGATCTGGCTGCCCTGCGCGTTCAGCGGCTCCGGGACGGTCGCGTGCTGGAACTGCCGGGCGCGGATCCGCTCGAACGCCGAAGGGTCCCCGTCTCCGGCGCCGATGGAGTGGGGAGGACCCTCCCCGGGCCGGGCGGCGGCGCGCAGCGCGGGAGCGGCGTCGGCGAAGTAGACGTCGTTGATGGCCACCGAGTACGTCCACCGGTCCCCGAAGCGGGACAGCAGGGACGAGACCTCCTGCGGCGTGCGGGTGCCCGCGTCGGGGAGCGGGATGTTCTCGTAGGACAGGAGCCGGACTCCGGAGCAGGTCGCCAGGGTCTGCCTGATGAGGCGGGCCTTGTTCTCGGCGAACGGGATCGAGGAGTCGGTGAAGATCACCACGCCCGCCCGGCCGTTCGACCTGGCGATGACCCAGTACGCGCTGATCCGCGCGACGTCCTCCACCCGGCTGGTGACGTTGGTGAAGAGGCGGGGGTTCGCGCTGGGGCCCGGCGACTTGGTCGCGTGCCATCCCACGAGCTGGATCCCGGCCTCGTTGGCCTGCCTGACCTGCTGGGCCACGGACTCCGGGTCGAACCCGCCGATGACGATGCCCGACGGCCGGAGGGCGATCGCCTCGCCCAGGGCCACCCGGATCCCGGCGGGGGTGCCCTGGCCGTCGATCACGCGGAAGCTCCACCGTACGGACCGGGCGGCCTCCTGCACGGCGTCGGCGGTGCCGGCCACGCCGGGGTTGGTCATGGTCGAGGCGACGAAGACGATGCTCTTGCCGGGTACGGCGCGCGGCCCGCTCGTGGGGCCGCCCCAGGGCACGTCCGTCGCCTCGGCGCGGGCGACCGCCCGCCTGGCGGTGTGCACCACGCTGTGGCACCCCCCTGGCCCTCCGGGGCCGGGCGGCGGGGTGCCGAGCGAGCAGCCGCCGGCGACCAGGGCGAGCACCACGAGGCGGGCGAGCTTCATGGCAGGCTCCGGCCGGCGTGCGCCCGGCGCCGCGCGGACCAGCCGGCCAGCCCGACGGCGACGAGCAGGGTGGCGCCGTTGAACAGCGGGGTGACCCAGAAGTCCGCCCCGAGCTGGCTGATCCCCGACAGCCCGATGGCCAGGACCGCGATGGCGACGACCGTGCCCCAGGGGTTGGCCCGCCCGGGCTTGATCGTGGTGGAGCCGAGCAGCGCGGCCACGAACGCCGGCAGCAGGTAGTCCAGCCCGACGCTCGGGTTGCCGATCTGCTGCTGGGCCGCGAGGAGCACGCCCGCGAATCCGGTCACCAGGCCGGATCCGGCGAAGGCGAGGACGACGTACCGGCGGATCGGGATCCCGACCAGCTCCGCCGCCCGCGGGTTCGAGCCGATGACGTAGAGGTAGCGGCCCACGGGGAGCCGCTCCAGCACGAGCCACAGCACGGCGGCCAGGACGAGCACGTACAACGCGGGCGTCGGCAGGCCGAGGATTGTCGAGTCGTACAGGCCGGTGAGGCCCTCGGGCAGGCCCTGCGAGCCCGGGAAGATCCGGGCGCCGTGGGTCACCCAGCCCGTGACGGCGTACAGGATGCTGCCGGTGCCGAGGGTCGCGATGAACGAGTCGATGCGCGCGAGCTCCACCAGCAGGCCGTTGACCGCGCCGACCGCCAGCCCGCCGGCGAGCACGGCCAGGCAGGCGGCGGGCCAGGGCCAGCCGGCGTTCACGATCAGCAGCAGCGTCGTGACGTGCCACAGGCCCAGGCCGTAGCCGAGGGACAGGTCGAAGTTCCCGGTGACGACGGGGATCATCGCGCCCAGCGCCAGGACCGCGATGATCGAATACGCGGAGACGATCGCGGTCAGGTTGGCCATGGTCGGGAACGTGTCCGGCAGGACGAGCGCGAACACGGCGAACAGGATGACGGCCAGCGCGAGCAGCCCGTACCCGCCGATCAGCCGGCCGGCGGAGCGCCGTCTGCGGGGCGTGAGGTCGTCCGTCAGCAACGGCCCGTCCCAGGGGTGGCCGTGGCCGCCCGGGTGAGGGCGGCCACGGTGAGGGCGTCGCCGCCCAGCTCGGCCGCCACCGTTCCGCGCGCGAACACGAGCGCCCGGTCGCACAGGGTCGCGACCTCCTCGAAGTCGGCGGAGACCAGGAGCGCGGCGGCCCCGGCCGCCAGGGCCTCGTCGAGCAGCCGGTGGATCTCGGGTTTGGCGCCGACGTCGACGCCCGCCGTGGGCTCCTCCAGGATCAGGAGCCGGCGGCGGGCCCCGAGCCAGCGGCCGATCAGCACCTTCTGCTGGTTCCCGCCGGACAGGGCGGCGAACGGCGCCTCAGGGTCGGCCGGGCGGACGCGCAGGCGCTCGGCCAGCGCCGCCGTCTCGGCGCGCTCGCGGCGCGGGCTCAGCGGGCTCAGCGGCGATCGGCCGCGCGCGCCGGGGTTGGCCAGCAGGTTCTCCCGCACGCTCAGGTCGGCGGCGGCCCCTTCCTCCTGCCGGTTGCCGGACACGAAACCGACCCCGGCGCCGACGGCCGCCGCGACCGAGGCCGGCCGGTACGGGCTGCCGGCGAGCAGCACGCGGCCCGCCGGCATGGGCGACACGCCGGCCAGCGCGCGGCCGAGGTCCGCGTGCCCGGCTCCCGCGAACCCGACCAGGCCGAGCGCCTCGCCGGACCGCAGGTCGAACCCCACCGGCCCCGCCCGGCCGGCGCGCACGCCGGCCACGCTCAGCAGGACCGCTCCCGGCCGGCGGACCCGGCCCCGGTGGGCCCTTTCCTCTCGCCCCACGATCTCGCGCACCAGCTCGGCCGGGTCGCGGCCGGCGAGCGGCCCCTGGCTGACGAGGCGCCCGTCGCGCAGGACGGCGACCCGGTCGGCGATCCGGTAGACCTCGTCCAGCCGGTGGCTGACGTACAGGATTCCGTGGCCCCGGTCGCGGAGCGTGCGCAGGACGCCGAAGAGGCGTTCGCACTCGGCGGCGGACAGGGAGGCGGTCGGCTCGTCCAGCACGATGATCCGCGCGTGCGTGGCCAGCGCGCGGGCGATGGCGACCAGCGAGCGCTCCGCCCGCGCCAGGCCGGCGATCGGCTCGTCCGGGTCTAGGCGGGAGCCGACGATCCGGAGGGCGTCCGCGCAGCGGCGGCGTACCGCGCGCCAGGAGATGAGGCCGCCGCGCCGGGCGTAGCCCGTGCCGAGGGCGATGTTCTCCGCGACGGTCATCCACTCCACGAGGCCGAGGTCCTGATGGATGAACGCCATGCCGGCGGAGGCGGCCTGGCTGCCCAGGGGCCGGCCGGCCACGACGACCTCTCCCCCGTCGGCGTGATGGACGCCGGCCAGGATCTTGATCAGCGTCGACTTGCCCGCCCCGTTGGCGCCGAGCAGGGCCAGGACGTCGCCGCCGCGGAGGTCGAGATCCACTCCCCGCAGGGCGTGGATGCCGCCGAAGCGCTTGCGCAGCCCCCGGATCCGGACGAGCGGATCGGGGTCCGCCGCCGATCCCGGCCGGGGGCGCGGCTCACTCGCCATCGGGCCGGCGCGATTCCCACGCCTTGACGATCTGCGACCTGGAGGAGAAGTTCAGCTTGCGCAGGACGTTCTCGACGTGGCACTCCGCGGTGCGCTGGGCGATGACCAGCGTCTCGGCGATCTGCTTGTTGCTCAGGCCCTTCGCGACCAGGTCGGCGATCTCCCGCTCCCTGCGGGTCAGGATGGACGTGGCGTAGGACTCGGGCTGGGCACTCTCCGCGTGCCGCGCGGGCTTCTCGTCCAGCGCGTACGCGGCGGCCTGCTCGGGGGTGAGCTCCGCGCCGCGGTCGAAGGCCGCCTTGAACGCCCGTTCCGTGAGATGCCGCCGCAGGTCGGACTCGCACCGGTCGTGGGCGCCGACCAGGTGCCCGAGCCCGGGCAGCGACGTGCCGATCGACTGCCAGACCATGTGGGCGGCGCCCAGCATCCGGGCGGCCTGCTCGTACTGCTCGTCGTCGGCCAGGATCCAGGCCAGCCCCTCCAGGCACTGGGCCAGGCCGAGGTGGTCGTTGCAGCGCACCTTCAGCCGCATGGCGTCCCGCATCATGGTCACGGCCTCCCGCAGCGCGCCCTGGCGCCGCCGGTCGAGGGCCGCGACCCACAGCGCGTACGAGATCGACCATTCGGCGTTCGCGTGCTCGGCCGTCTCCAGCACCTCCTCGCAGAGCGCCGTGGACCGCGGGTCGTCCATGAGGACGGCGGTCATGGCCAGCTGGAAGAGGGCCACCCACGCGTGCCCCCGGTGACCGAGGGCGCGGCGGCGGGTCAGCGCCTCGTCCAGGAGCTCCATGGCCCGGGAGAAGTCACCGGCCAGCAACGCCGCGAACCCGGTGATGTGCAGCGCGCCGGCGAGCTGGGCCTCGTCCCCGAGCCGCTCCGCCAGCGCCTGGCACTCCTCCAGCAGCGGCTTGGCGGCCTGCGGGTCGCCCCGCAGCAGGATGAGCCAGGCGTCGACCCACAGGGCCTTGGCCCGCCCGGCGCCGGCGCCGGGCTCCTGTGCCAGCGCCCGTTCCAGCCAGTGGTGGCCCTCGCTCGGGGAGCTCCACGAAAGCCGGTGGCTCCACATCGCGGCGGCGATCTCGAGCGCGGCCCACGCCTCGCCCGGCTCGCCCAGGCAGAACTCCAGCGCGGAGCGCACGTTCCCCTGCTCCTGGATGAGGCGTCCGAGCCAGTCCATCTGGTGCTCGCCGAACCACTCGTCCTCCGACCGCGCGGCCAGCCAGCGGCACCAGTCGCGGTGGCGCAGCCGTACGGCCTGGTCCTGGCCGGAGGCCACGAGCCGCTTCCAGCCGTACTGGCGCAGCGTGTCGAGCATCTCGAAGCGCACCTCGGAGCTCTGCCCCCGGCGCTGCACGATCGACTTGTCCACCAGCTGGGTCAGCAGGTCCATGAGGCTTTCTGCGGCGATCCCGTCCGCCGAGCACACGTACTCGATCGCGTCCAGGCCGCAGCCGCCGGAGAAGACCGACAGCCGCTCCCACAGCGTCCGCTCCTCCTCGGAGCAGAGGTCGTAACTCCAGTCCACCAGCGCCCGGAGGGTCTTCTGGCGCGGCGGCGCGGTGGTGGGCCCGGTCGTCAGCAGCCGGAACCGGTCTTCGAGGCGCTCCAGGATCTGCTCCACGGACAGGACCAGCACCCTTACCGCCGCGAGCTCGATGGCCAGGGGGATGCCGTCCAGCCGCCGGCACAGCCGCGCCACCGCCGCGCTGTTGGCGTCGGTGACCCTGAACTCGTGCACGGCCGCGGCGGCCCGGTCCTCGAACAGGCGCACCGCCTCGTTCTCCAGGGCGCCGTCCATCGACATCTCGGCCGTGCCCGGCACGGTCAGCGGCGGGACCTCAAGGACCAGCTCCCCCGGGACGTGCAGCGCCTGCCGGCTGGTGGCCAGGACGCGCAGCTCGGGGGCCATCGCCAGCAGGTCACCGGCCAGCGCGGCGACCTGGGGCAGCAGGTGCTCGCAGTTGTCCAGCACCAGCAGCAGCCGCTTGTCGTGCAGGTATTCGGCGAGGGAGGCCGGGTCCTGCCGGGGGCATCGGACGGCGTCGGCGACGGTCTCGGTGAGCAGCGCGCCCGCCACCAGCGGGGCCAGGTCGACCAGCCAGACCCCGTCGCCGAACTCCCGTGACATCTCGGCGGCGATCCGCCGGGCCAGCCGCGTCTTGCCGACCCCGCCGACGCCGGTGAGCGTGAGGAGCCGGCCGGCGGTGAGCAGCCGCTTGCCCTCGGCGATCTCGTTCCTGCGACCGACGAAGCTCGTGAGCTCCAGTGGCAGATTCCCCGCACGCGACCGCGCCATCGCCCCCATAGCTTCCACAAACCTCGTCACCCGTGCGCGCCCTGAGCAGGCCTCGGCTTATTGCTACCCGTGGTGGGCAACGTCATGGCAGTGCGGACGCAAACCCTGTGCCAGCCGTGCGGGGGCCGGTCATGCCCGCCCCAAGCACCACGGAGAGTAACCACTTAGTAGACGCTCAACACTTCGCAGCGGGATGCCCTGGCATAATCGGGCAACCATGGGCATCCTGCACATCTTCGACATGGACGGCACCCTCCTGGCCGGAACCACCGCCAGTCTCGAGATCGCCCGCCACACCGGCACCACGCCGCGGCTCCTAGAGATGGAGGCCCGCTTCGCCGCCGGCGAGCTCGACACCCGGGGCTTCTCCGCCGCCCTTCCCGGCCTCTGGGCCGACCTCACCCCCCAGGTCGTGGCCGCCGCCTACGCCGCCGCCCCCTGGCTCGGCGGCATCGCCGAGGTCTGCGCCGACATCCGTGCCCGCGGCGAGCACTCCCTGGTCATCACCATGGCCCCGGACTTCTTCGCCCGCCACCTGCTGGAGCTGGGCTTCGACGAGGTCGCCGCCTCCACCTTCCCGCCCCTGCCCTTCACCGCGCCCCTGGACCCCGGCGGCGTCCTGACGCCCGCCGACAAGGTCCGCATCACCGACCGCACCCGCGCCCGGCTCGGACTCGGCCGCGACCAGTGCCTTGCCTACGGGGACTCGATGTCGGACGCGCCCCTGTTCCGCCACCTGCCGCACACCGTCGCCGTCAACGCCGACCACCACCTCGCCGACCTCGCCGCTCTGGACTACCGCGGCGACGACCTCACCGAGGCCTACCGCCTGGCCCGCACCCTGCTCCCCACCGCCACCCCGACGGCTTGCGGTCAGCGGCCGTCCAGCAGGTGGACCGCGTCGCCGTAGATCGCCGGGCTCCGGTCCACCTCCTCGACGAAGTCACGGGGGAAGCCGAGCTCGAACTCCACCGCCGACTCCAGCCGCCGTACCGCCTCCTCCGGCAGCGCCATCCCTGACGCCCCCAGGTTGTCCTTGAGCTGGTCCACGGTGCTCGCCCCGACGATCGGATGCACCCCGCGCCCGAGCACCCATGCCAGCGCCACCTGCGAGGCCGTGACGCCCAGCTCGCCGGCCACCTTGACGACCACGCGCGCCGCGGTCCGCTCCCGCTCGCTGAGGGAGTCGGGCGACACGCGGGAGGCCGGCGCGCCGGGCTCGTTGTACCTGCCCGACAGCACGCCGCGTTCGAGCGTCCCCCACGCCGTCACGCTCATCCCGTACGCCTGCGCCATCGGCAGCAGCTCCCGCTCCACGTCCCGGCGCAGCAGGCTGTACGGCACCTGCAACCCCGCGAACGGCGTCCACCCGCGCCACTCCGCCAGGGTGTTGGCCCGGCTGGCCAGCCAGGCCGGGGCGTCGGAGATGCCGGCGTAAAGGATCTTCCCGGCGCGCACGGCGTCGTCCAGCGCGCGCATCGTCTCCTCGATCGGGGTGTGCCGGTCCCAGACGTGCACCCAGAACAGGTCGACGTAGTCGGTACGCAGCCGGCGCAGGCTCTGCTCCAGCGACAGCACGAGGTTCTTGCGGTGGTTGCCGGCGGCGTTGGGGTCGGTGCGGTCGCGGCTGCCGGTGTACTTGGTGGCCAGGACGAAACGGTCACGGCGTCCTTGGAGCAGCTCGCCGACGACGTTCTCGCTCTCGCCGTACATGGAGGCCGTGTCGACGACGTTGCCGCCGGACTCGGCGTACAGGTCGAAGATGCGCCGCGCCTCCGGCGACACCTCGCGGTAGGTCATCGCGCCGAGGAACAGCTCGGAGACCCTGAGCCCGGTCCGGCCCAGCAGACGGTAACGCATGCACAGCACCTTTCAGCCACTCGGCCTCCCATGATCTACGACCCGGACACGAGCGTCGAATCCCGAAAAATCCGCCTACGCGGCGGAGGGCGCCTTATGAGGTCCGTATGGGCAGGCTGGTCAGGCCGTGCATGAGCAGCCCCGGACGCCAGGCCAGCCGCTCCTCGGGGACGGCGAGCCGCAGGCCGGGGAACCGCTCCAGCAGGTGGCGGAAGGCCACTGCGCCTTCGGTCCTGGCCAGCGGGGCGCCGAGGCAGTAGTGGATGCCGTGCCCGAACGCGACGTGCTGGCCCGGCGGCCGGGTGACATCGAGGCGATCGGCGTCGGCGAACTGCGCCGCGTCCCGGTTGGCCGACAGGAAGGACACCAGCACGAGCTGCCTCGCCGGGATCTGCGTGCCGCCGATGGTGACGGGCTCCTTGGTGAACCTGAGGGTGGACGTGCTGACCGGCCCGTCGTAACGGAGGAACTCCTCGACCGCCGCCGGCAGCAGGCCGGGGTCCGCGCGGAGCTTGGCGAGCTGGTCGGGGTGGCGCAGGAGCGCGAGCGCCCCGTTGCAGATCAGGTGCACGGTCGTCTCGTGGCCGGCGACCGTGAGCAGGAACGCGGTGTCGACGAGCTCCCGCGCGCTCAGCGCGCCCTCCTCGTCCTGGGCCTGCACCATGGCGCTGAGCAGGTCGCCGGCCGGCGCGGCCCGCCTGGCCTCGCAGAGCTCGGCGAGGTAGGTGGTGAACTCGGTGGCGGCCCGCACGACCACCTGCGGGTCCAGTACGGCGCCCTCGATGGTGGTGTTGGACCACTTGATGAGCTGCGGCCAGTCGTTCTCGGGGATGCCGAGCAGCTCCCCGATCACCATGGCGGGCAGGGGCACGGCGTAGTCGTGCAGCAGGTCGAACTCCGGGCCCACCTTGTCGAGGAGGCTCGCGCTGATCTGCTCGACACGGGGGCGCAACGCCTGGACGCGGCCCGCCGTGAACACCTTGCCCACCAGCCGCCGCAGGCGCGCGTGGTCGGGCGGGTCGACGAAGAGCATGTTGTGGGGCACCACGGCCTCGTAACCGCTGCTGTCGCCGCCCTCCAGCTCGTTCGACTTGATCATGTCCGGGTTGTTCGTGAAGTCCTTGCTGAGGCGGGGGTCGGTGCAGGCCGCCTTGACGTCCTCGTACCGGCTCACCACCCAGACCCGTACGCCCTGCGGGGTCGCGGTGCGATAGACCGGGCGTTCTTCGCGGAGCCGCGCGAATACGGAATGCGGGTCACGCAAATAGTCCTCATCGAACAATGTCTCGATCATCCTCGCCCCTTTCGCGCATGGAATGGCCGGCGTCCACCTTATGTTCATGATCGGCCCCATGCCATTTCCGTTTACCGGCCCCTGTTTTCGGACCGGCCGAAAACAGGCGACGACAGTGGTCCGTGGCATGATCTACACGGAACCGAGCGGGGGCTATCCACAAAAGGCATGACGATGACCGTCGAAAACCGTCGCAGGCGCGCCCGGATATACAGCGTCCTCGCCGTTGTAGCCGTGGCCGCGGCTTCCGTATATCTGAGTCACGGCACGGGCGAGGTGAGCCCGGAACCCGAACCGCGGACCGCGGTGGCGCCCGTGACCACGAGCGCCCCGGAGACCACGGCCCCGGAGACCGCGGCTCCGGAGACCATGGATTCGGAGCTGGTGGAGTCCTGCGAGGACGCCCCCGACGAGAAGAGCTGCGCGAAGGAGGAGGCGACGTACGAGCGCTGCGCGGCGTCCGGCTTCGCCGGCGGCAGGTGCCGCGGCAGCAGGGCCCTCGACCGCGACCAGCGGGCATTCGTGGCCGACTGCGACCGTGCCGAGGTGGACCCGCCCCCGTGCCCGAAGATCACGGAGTTCGTCGCGAACGCCTACCGGTACTGCCGGTTCCTGGGCAGGTCGACGCTCCGGTGCGACAGAGCCGCCAGGTACGCCGCCTGCATTCACCGGGGCGGCGGGTTAATCTGCACCTTTGCCGCGCCGGTCTACCGCGCCTGCCAGGCGCGGAGCGTCAACGGCGCGAAGATCCCTCGCCGCTTCTGCCTCGAAGGTGACGTTCAGTACCAGAGATGCAGACACGCGTACACCCTCGGCTCGGGCCGCGACTTCTGCCGGCCGGCGGCGGCCGTCTACATCGACTGCCGCCCGGGGGCGGGGGTCCAGGTGTGCGAGCAGGCGCAGGGCGACTACGCCAGGCGCACCATCGCCATCTTGCGCGAGCGGCGAGGGTGACAGGGTAGCGTCTGACAGGCAAAGTTGATCAAGAAGGGTGCCTGCCATTGGACGTGCAACACACCCCGCCGGGCATGTCGCAGAGCGAGCGTGTCCACCGGTACAGCGAGGTCGCCAGCGCGTTGGCGTTGCACAGTGACCGGCAGCTCGCCGAGTCGCTGGAGCAGGCGCAGGTCCTGGGCTCGGGGATCGGCGGCACCTCCGTACTGTTGACCGTCGACGGCGTGCCGGTCTTCGCCAAGCGAATCCCGCTGACCGACCTGGAGCGCCGCGCGGGCAACGTGATGTCCACCGCGAACCTGTTCGGGCTGCCTCCGTTCTGCCAGTACGGGATCGGTGGGCCGAGCTTCGGTGCGTGGCGTGAGCTCGCGGCCAACGTCATGACGACCAACTGGGTCCTGGCCGGGCGCAGTGCGGCCTTTCCGCTGCTGTATCACTGGCGGGTGCTGCCGGGGGCGCCGCCGCCCACCGATCAGCACGCCGACGTCGAGGCGGTCGTGCGGTACTGGGACGGATCGCCGGGGGTACGGGATCGTCTCCACGCCCTTGCCCGGGCCTCGGCCGGAATCGTGCTGTTTCAGGAGTTCATCCCGTACAACCTCCACGACTGGCTCGCCGCTCAGCTCACCGCCGGCCAGGACGCCGCGATAGCGGCGAGCGCCATGGTCGAGTCGTGCCTGCGCACCGACGTGGCCTTCATGAACGGTCAGGAGCTGATGCACTTCGACGGCCACTTCGGCAACATCCTCACCGACGGTGAACGCCTGTACATCGCCGACCTCGGACTGGCGACCTCCTCTCGGTTCGACCTGTCCACGCAGGAGATGGGATTCCTGGCGCGCAACCGTACGCACGACATCGGTTACGCGCTGATGCGGCTGGTCAACTGGCTCGTCACCCACATCTGCGGGGTGACGGTGCCGCCGGACGGCATACCGGTACAACGCAACGAGTACGTCCGCGCGTGCGCGGACGGCATGGATCCCGCCGGTGCCCCGCCGGCCGTAGCCGAAGTGATCCGCCGGTACGCGCCCGTGGCGGCGGCCGTGAACGACTTCTACTGGCACCTGTACGGCACCAGCAGGACCACGCCGTTCCCGAACGAGAAGATCGAACGGGCCATGAGCGCGATGGCATGATCCCCCGCCCGCAGCATCACCGTGGAGATGACGCGATGAGCGAAGTGATCTCTCGGGCGTCAGCCCGAGTCCTGCTGATCGACCCCGCCGGCCGGATCCTGCTCTACCGGGGCAGGTTCCTGCAGGTGGAGGGGCTCCGCTACGCCTGGTTCACGCCGGGAGGCGGCGTGGATCCCGGCGAGAGCGAGCAGCAGGCCGCCGCCAGGGAACTGCGGGAGGAACTCGGGCACATCGTGGCCCCGGAAGCGCTTGGCCCGGTGGTGGCGACGAGTGAGGGCCCGTGGTCGGAGGGCGGGCGGCGCTTCTTCTCCCGCGACTTCTACTTCCTGCTGCGCGTGGACGGGCTGGACGTGGACACCTCCGGCATGGACGAGGAGGAGCGGGCGGTGACCGACCGCTTCCACTGGTGGACCCAGGCCGAGCTGGCCGGGCCGCCGCCTGATGGGGAGGAGGTCGTGCCCCGGGAGCTCGGCCCGCTGGTGGCGCGGCTCGCGGCCGGGGATCTCCCGGCCTCGCCGATCGCGCTGCCGTGGCATCTACCGTCCTGATCGAAAGCGGCATCCCGACGCGGGCCGGCCTCGGTCCCGGCACCGTGGTCAGCGCACCGGACGCGCCGGCTTCGCGCCGTACCGTGATCCCGATCAGGGTCTGCCGGCACCAGGTACGGAAACGGCGAGGGTCAGGATCTGCCCGGTGCGAGGTCCGGTGGTCAGCCGCTGGAGGTTGTCCACGACGCCATCGGACTCGCGCCACTCGGCGGTCAGGACGAACAAGGTACGCCGGTCCGGACCGCCGAGCATCAACGCGAACGGTGCCTGCTCCTCCGCCAGTTCGATGCTTTCGAGGATCTTGCCGCCCTCGGCGACGCGGGCGATCGTGGACCCGCCGGTGGAGACCCATACCGCGCCTTCGGCGTCCAGGCAGATGCCGTCCGGGGCGACGCCGTCGGCGAAGATCCGCCGGTTGGACAGCCCGCCGTCCGCGTCGATGTCGAACGCGGTGAGCCGCCCGGCGAACGACTCGGAGATGATCAGCGTCCGGTCGTCGGGCGTGATGACCATGCCGTTGGGGAACTGGATGTCGTCGGCGACCTGGCGCAGTTCGCCGTCCGGGGTGACGAGCTTGATGTAGCCGGGCTCGGGCGCGCCGCCACCGGCGAAGTCGAAGTCCGCCCCGTTGATGTAGATGTTGCCGCGCCCGTCCACGACGATCTCGTTGCCGCCCTGTTCGGCGACGGTGACCGTCGACCCGTCCGGCTCTTGGCGGCGCAGCCTGTCCCCGGTCATCAGCAGCCTCCCGTCGGGCAGCCAGTCGATGGAGTATCCCATCGGCACCGGGCCCCGTACGGATGCGACCTCTGACGTGCCCTCAAGATCGACGGCCACGACTTCCCTGGCGATCCAGTTGCAGAACCACAGCCGGCCCTCGTGCCACCGCGGCGACTCAGGAATCCCCAGGCCCGTCAGCAGGACCTTCGGCTTGGACATGACGCCTCCTCTCTTCGCCCGGCTGCACCGACCGCAGCCCGGCTTTCCTGCCCTCTACACGAACAGCCGCCTCCCCGATCGACACGATGACCTCAGGCGCGCGAAGTTTCTTGACCATACTTCGTTGAAAGGAGTATGGTCACTTGCCGCATTCAAGATCACCTCTTGCTGGAGGAAGTTCATGAGCTTAGGCGGCATACTCGCGTCCGCGCTCCTCGCCAGTACGATCACCGTGGCACCCCCGCCGGACCGGCCCGCGACCAGCACGACAACCGGCGCGGCGACCGGCGCCGTCACCCTGATCACCGGCGACCGCGTCGTGGTCACCGGCGGAAACGTGCAGGTTGAGCCCGGGCCGGGCAGGCAGACGGGATTCGCCCGGCAGGTGATCGAGGGCCACCTGCATGTGATCCCGTTCGACGCCCGCCCCCTGCTCGCCCAGGGCGTCCTGGACCGGCGCCTGTTCGACGTGACGCAACTGCTGCAATGGCGGTACGGCGACGCCGACCGCCCCGACATCCCCATGATCACCCAGTCGGTGGACGTGCCGGGGACACGGCGGCTCGCCGGGCTCGGCATGTCCACGCTCCGGGTCTCGAAGAAGAACGCCGCCCAGACCTGGAAGGACCTGACCGGCGGCGGCGCCCGGGCGCTGGCCGCGGGCAAGGCCAAGCTCTGGCTGGACGGCCTGCGCCCCTGGACCCTCGACAAGAGCGTCAAGCAGATCGGCGCCACCGAAGCCTGGAAGCAGGGCATGACCGGCAAGGGCGTCACGGTCGCCGTGCTCGACTCCGGCTACGACCCCGATCACCCCGACCTCAAGGGCGTGGTCGCCCACGAACGGAACTTCTCCGACGAGCCAGACATCCGCGACAACCTCGGGCACGGCACTCACGTCGCCTCCATCGTGGCCGGAGCCGGCGAGCAGTACCGGGGAGTGGCGCCCGGCGCGCAACTCGCCATCGGCAAGATCGGCGGCCGCGCCGGCGCCTCGGACTCCGCGATCCTGGCGGGGATGGAGTGGGCCGCGACCGAGATCAAGGCCAAGGTCGTCAACCTCAGCCTGGGTGGCCCGGACACCCCGGAGCTCGACCCCATCGAGCAGGCGGTGAACACGCTGTCCGAGCGGACCGGCACGCTGTTCGTCATCGCCGCGGGGAACAGCGGCGGCCAGTTCCCGGTGTCCAGCCCCGCCAGCGCCGACGCCGCCCTGTCGGTCGGCGCGGTCGGCGACGACGACCAGATCGCCGGCTTCTCCAGCAAGGGACCCCGCGAGGGCGACCACGCGATCAAGCCGGACCTCACGGCCCCCGGCGTGGCCATCATGGCCGCCCAGGCGGGCGGTACGCACGTGGAGTACAGCGGCACCTCGATGGCCGCACCACACGTGGCCGGAGCCGCGGCGATCATGGCGCAGCGGCACCCCGGCTGGACCGGCCGGCAGCTCAAGGCCGCCCTCATGGGCAGCGCCACCCCCACGCCGGGCGCCAGGCCGTACGAGCAGGGCACTGGCCGGGTCGACCTCGTACGGGCCCTGGCCCAGCAGGTCGTGGCCGAGCCCGCCAACGTGTGGGCCGCCTTCCCCTGGGACGGCCAGGGCGAGCGCGTCTCCACCAAGACGATCACGTACACGAACTCCGGCGACGCCTCGGTCACCTTGGACCTCAGCACGCAGGGCGGCGAGGTGCTGAAGCTGTCCGCGCAGCGCCTCGAGGTGCCCGCCGGCGGCACGGCGTCGGTCACGCTGACCATCGACGCCACCGGCAAGGCCCCGGGCGACTACCCCGGCGTCGTCACCGCCACTTCGGGACAGGGCGAGATCCGTACCCTGGCCGGGGCGTACGTCGAACCGGAGTCGTACGACCTGACCATCTCCGCCGTCGGCCGGGAGGACGATGTTCCTTTCGTCTTCGCCCAGCTCTACGACCCCGAGACCGGCGCCGTCCGGACGCCGGTGTTCCAAGGCGGCACGGCCAGGATCCGGCTGCCGGAGGGACGGTGGAACCTGTACGCCGACATCGCCGAGTCCGGCTCGCTGACGATCACCCACGCCACCGTCCGGATCGATGACGGGGACCAGCAGATCACGCTGGACGCCCGCCAGGGCCGGCCGGCGAGCTTCACCGTCGACGACCCCGCGGCCACGCCCAGGAAGGTCGTCGACTTGGCCATGAGGTTCGGCAAGTGGTCGATCGCCTGGCGGGCCTTCGACCTCGACCCCACCCGCGAGGTCTACGCCGTCCCCACGCGCGAGGCCGGGCTGAGCTACCAGCTGAGGTCCGTCTGGGACTCCACGAGCGGCTCCCTCTATGACCTGGTCGACCACCGCACCGGCGGTCTCCCGGCGGACATGGGACAACGAGCCAGGCGTGCGGAGCTGGCGGAGGTGGAGGCGACGTTCCTCGCTTCCGGTGTCGCGGCGCAGGGGCGGCCGTACTTCACGCCCAGACTCGACGACGAGCTGGGCGGCGGCCTGTACGCGACGCTCCAGCGGGACGTGACGCTCCCCGGCACCGCGACCTACTACCGCACCCCCGGCCTCACCTGGGACAGCGCCTGGGTCACGAGCACGTCGCGGGTGTGGGACGCCGGCAAGGTCATCAAGCGCGGCCGCACCAAGGAGGTGTGGAACGCCGCCGTCACCGGCCCCTCGTTCGCGCAGCCGAACGGGACCCGCACGGGCGACGAGCTCTCCTTCGACGCCGGCCGCCTCTTCGCGGACGGCGTCGAGGGCCGGACCGGCGCGGACGACGCCGCCACCGGCACCGCGACCCTCACCCGTGACGGCCGGACCATCGCCGAGACCGCGCCGGCCGGCTGCCGGTCCAAGCCCTGCCTGCTCACCGCCGCGCTGCCGTCGGAGCAGGGCCGGTACACGCTCACCACCTCGATGCGCAGGCAGGTGCCGGACACGGCGCTGTCGTCGACCGTGGAGTCCGCCTGGACCTTCACGTCCGCGAACACGCCGGAGGCGCGACCGCTCCCGCTGTTCGCGGTCCGGTACGCCCCGAGCGGCCTCGACTCGTTCAACCGCGCCCGTCCCGGCACGGTGACCAGGGTGCCCGTCCGGGTGGAGCGCAACCCCGGCGCACCCCAGGCCAAGGTGAAGTCGCTCCGGCTGGAGATGTCCTCGGATGACGGTGCCAGCTGGCTCCCCCTGCCGAGCATCCCGACCGGCTCCGGGTGGACGGCCTCCGTGCCCAACCCGCGCACCGCTGGATTCGTCTCCCTGAGGGTCACGGCGACCGACACGTCGGGGACGACCGTCAAGCAGACGGTTATCCGCGCCTACTCCGTCAGCTGACGGGGCTGTGAGGGGCCCGGCGCTTGCCGGGCCCCTCACCTGACGCCGAAGCCCTGGCGGGTTGATCATCCCGATCAACGGCATCCGGCCGCTTGCGCCGTTCACCCGGCGCGACCTCCGATGTCCGCGAGCTCGACGCGCGCACGGCAGAGCGGCGATGATCGCGATGGCGAGCGTCCGTCGTGGAGAGGCGGCGGGCGATCCACCGATCCACGGACCAGCCGACGACGAGAGCCCATCGCGGCGAAGCGGCAGGCGACCCAGCGACCCACGAACCAACCAACGGCGAGCGCCCATCGCGCGAACCAACCGACTACGAGCGCCCATCGCGGCGAAGCGGCGGGCGATGCGGCGGCTCATGGACCGGTCGGTGCCGCGCCCGCGAACGCCTTGCTCAGGGGCCTGGTCCGGGCTGCTCGATGGTGGCCCGCAGGTTGCCGGTGCCGGTCTCGTCCAGGCGTCCGGAACGCCGCCGCCCGACATGCTGCTGAGCGAGCGAAACCCCTGCACCGGACACCGTCGCCCAGGCTCGAAACTGTCGGTCGCGACCGGCATGGTGGTGCCATGACCGAGACGCTCCCCTTCACCGTCCTCGCCGACGACACGGCCTACGCCGAGGCCGTCCAGCTCGCCGTCGACTCCGCCGCCGCCTACTACGCCGACGGCACCTCCGCGCTTGACGACGACGCCTACGACCGGTTGGTGCGGGGCATCCAGGCGTACGAGGAGGCGCACCCCGAGGCGGTGCTGCCGTCGTCGCCGACCGGCAAGGTGGCCGGTGGGGCCGTGGTGGGTGACGTGCCGCACACGGTGCCCATGCTGAGCTTGGACAACGTGTTCGGCGCCGAGCAGCTCGCCGACTGGGCGGCCGGGCTGGAGCGCCGGCTGGGCCGCCCGGTGACGGCGTGGAGCGTGGAGCCCAAGCTCGACGGGCTGGCGATCTCGGCCCGCTACCGGCACGGGCGGCTGGCGCAGCTGGTCACGCGGGGCGACGGCAGCGCGGGCGAGGACGTCTCGCACGCCATCGGCACCATCGTCGGGCTGCCCGACCGGCTGGCCGACCCGGTCACGGTGGAGCTGCGCGGCGAGGTCATGATGACCACGGCCCAGTTCGAGGCGGCCTGCGCCAAGCGGCAGGCGCACGACGGCACCACGTTCGCCAACCCGCGCAGCGCCGCCGCGGGCACGCTGCGCGCGCAGGACCGGCCGTACGTGTGCGAGCTGACCTTCTTCGGCTACGGCGTGGTGCCGCCGCCCGACGACCACTCCGAGCTGGCGGTGCGGCTGCGCGAGCTGCCGCACAGCCAGATCATGGACTGGGTGGCCGCGCAGGGCGTGCAGACCACCGCCGCCACGCCGGTCGCCGGGATCGTGGCCGACGCTCTCGAGCGCGTGCAGGAGCGGGTTGGGGAGATCGCGGCGGTCCGCGCCGAGCTGCCGTTCGGCATCGACGGCATCGTGATCAAGTGCGACCTGGCGGCCGACCAGGCCGAGGCCGGGTTCAGCTCCCGCGCGCCCCGCTGGGCCATCGCCTACAAGCTGCCCGCCACGGAGAAGATCACCAAACTGCTCGGCGTGGAGTGGAATGTCGGCCGCACCGGTGTCATCGCCCCGCGCGCCGTGCTGGAGCCCGTCGAGCTCGACGGCAGCATCGTCACCTACGCCACCTTGCACAACGTCGCCGACATCACGCGTCGCGGCCTCATGCTGGGCGACAGTGTGACCGTCTACAAGGCGGGCGACGTGATCCCGAGAGTCGAGGCGCCGGTCGTCCACCTGCGCACCGGCGACGAGCGGCCGATCGAGATCCCGCAGGTCTGCCCGTCGTGCGGGGACGCGATCGACAGCTCGCAGGAGCGGTGGCGGTGCGTGCGCGGGCGCGAGTGCCGCGCGATCGCCTCCATCATCTACGCCGTCGGCCGCGACCAGCTCGACATCGAGGGGCTGGCGGAAAACCGCGTCAAGCAGATGCTCGACGCCGGCCTCATCGCCGACTTCGCCGACCTGTTCTTCCTTACGCGCGAGCAGTTGCTCGGCCTGGAGCGCATGGGCGAGACCAGCACCGACAACCTGCTGGCCGCCATCGAGCAGGCGAAGACGAGGCCGCTGAGCAGGGTGTTCGCGGCGCTCGGCGTGCGCGGCACCGGCCGGTCCATGAGCCGCCGCATCGCCCGCCACTTCGCCACGATGGACGCCATCCGCACCGCCGACGCCGAGGCCATCCAGCAGGTGGACGGCATCGGCTCGGAGAAGGCGCCGGTCGTGGTGGCCGAGCTGATCGAGCTGGCCCCGCTCATCGACAAGCTCGTCCAGGCCGGGGTCAACATGACGGAGCCCGGCGCCACGCCGCCCGCCGAAGGCGAGGAGCCCAAGGTCGAGCTGCCGCTTGCGGCGATGTCGGTGGTCGTCACCGGCACGATGACCGGTCCGCTGGCGACGCTGTCGCGCAACGAGGTCAACGAACTGATCGAACGCGCGGGCGGCAAGGCGTCCTCCAGCGTGTCGGCCAAGACGTCACTGCTGGTGGCGGGCGAGAAGGCGGGCTCCAAGCGCGCCAAGGCCGAATCGCTCGGGATCCGCATCGTCACGCCGGAGGAGTTCGCCGGCCAGGTCCACGCCTTCCTGTGAGCCCCCTGCTCTGACGGCATGGCACGGCGCGGCGCCCACGACCGGCTGGATCCTCAACGAGCACACCGCACGCAGCCCGCTCGTCGGAGGCACCTGCCCTGCTTTGGTGATCTCGATGAGCCACGCCAGGCTCATGCCCTACCGGCACCTCCCCTGGCCGGCGCGCTCGGGGCGGCGTGGGGGTTGCCGGGCGCGGGTTGGCGGGAGGCGGCCGGATCGCGCAGCTCAGGGCACCGTGTGCCATAGCGCCACATGAACATGACGCAGTGAGTGGCGCCGCCCGCAACGGGGAGTTACCGGGTATGGATGGAACCATGATCTTTTTGAGTCGGACAATCCA
The DNA here is from genome assembly GCF_014204795.1 of Nonomuraea jabiensis. Taxonomy (GTDB): domain Bacteria; phylum Actinomycetota; class Actinomycetes; order Streptosporangiales; family Streptosporangiaceae; genus Nonomuraea; species Nonomuraea jabiensis. Next base: position 12,028,912 of record NZ_JACHMB010000001.1, read on the forward strand.
CGTGGCCGTGCTCACCTTCCTGGTCCTCCCGATCATCGCCATCCCGCCGGCGGCGGCCGACACCCGCAAGCAGCCGCAGGCCGAAGCCGGCGCCGCGCTCGCCCGCCGCATGTTGTCCGAGTTGAAGGTCGCCAGAGCGTTATCCATCCGCGGCTATACCCACCGGCGCTTCCTGCCCCGGTGGGCGCACCACAGGGGCAAGTGCGACACCCGGGAGACGGTGCTGGCCCGCGACGGGCGACGCGTGCGCAAGAACACCGCGTGCCACCCCGTCAAGGGCCGCTGGTACAGCCCGTACGACGGCAAGTGGCTGAAGAGCGAGAGGCATGTGGACGTCGACCACGTCGTGCCGCTGTCGTACGCCTGGCGTTCCGGCGCCAGCAGATGGAGCCAGGCACGCAGGCGCGCCTTCGCCAACGACCTCACCCGCCCCGAACTGATCGTCGTCAGCCACTCCGCCAACATCGCCAAGGGCGGACAGGGGCCGCAGAGCTGGCGTCCGGCGCGCCGCGCCTACTGGTGCCGCTACGCGACCTCATGGATCACCGTGAAGCACCACTACCGGCTCTTCGTGACCAGAAACGAGAAGAAGGCCCTGCTCAACATGCTCCGCACCTGCCGGGGACGCTGACAGATCCCCCATGCCCTGGCGGTTCGGGTCGGGTGGGGTGCACGGGCGTCGCGCTCGCCGAAAGCGGTCGAGGTGCCCTCGGCTTGAGGCGGAGCCGCGCCTGTTCAGAGGCTGGTCGTGCCGGCCGGACGTGCGCCGGTGGACAGAGACGCCGTGACCCGCGACACGGACCAGCCGCCCCCGGCATCAACCGATCGGTTGATGCCGGAATCCACCACCCCGCTCCCCGGCCGGGCGATCCCTCACCCTCGCCCCCGCGCGATTCTCAAGGCATGCCAACACACCGGGAGCCCGCCCTCCGCACCGCCGGACTCCGCAAAGCCTTCGGCGACCACGTGGCCGTCGACGACATCCACCTCACCGTCCCCGCCGGATCCTTCTACGGCCTGGTCGGCCCCAACGGCGCCGGCAAGACCACCACCCTGGCCATGGCCGTCGGCCTGCTCCGCCCCGACGCCGGCAGCGCCGAGATCTTCGGCGTGGACGTCTGGCGTGACACTGTTCAGGCCAAGGCACTGATCGGCGTGCTGCCCGACGGCAACGCCATGCCGGAACGGCTCACCGGCCGCGAGGTCCTCACCTACCTCGGCCTGCTGCGTGGCCTGCAGCCCGCCGTCGTCGCCGAGCGCGCCGACGAACTCCTCCAGATCCTCGAACTCGACTCCGCGGAGCGGACCCTGGTCATCGAATACTCCACCGGCATGCGCAAGAAGATCGGCCTGGCCGTCGCCCTCCTGCATGCGCCCCGCCTGCTCGTCCTGGACGAGCCTTTCGAGGCCGTCGACCCCGTCTCCGCAGCCACGATCAGGGCCATCCTGCGCAGGTTCGCCGGCAACGGCGGCTCAGTGATCATCTCCAGCCACGTCATGACCCTCGTCGAGCAGCTCTGTGACCATGTGGGCGTCATCTCCGACGGCCGCGTCGTAGCCGCCGGGCCGCTGGCCGACGTACGCGGCGCCGGAACCCTGGAGGACGCCTTCGTCGACCTCGTCGGCGCCCGTACCGGAGGAATGGAAGGGCTGGCATGGCTCACCTCCTGACCCCCGGCCCGGCCGCCCTGGCCCAGCACATGATCCGCATGCGGCTGGCACTCATGCGCAACTCCCTGCGCGGCGACAGCGCCTCCAACCTCTACATCGGCGTCTCGCTCGGGCTGATCCTCGCCTTCGCAACGATCGCCGTCGCCGTCCTGTGGCCCGCCTATCTGCCCCTCACCCTGGCCGTGTGGCTCTCCGGCTGGATCTTCGGCCCCATCTTCATCGGGGGCGGCAACGAGGCCCTGCGCCCCGAATACTTCTCCATGCTCCCGGCCGCGCCGGGCCGGATCGCGGCGGCACTGCTCGCCGGAGCCTTCGCGGGCCCCGCGCCCGCGGTCAATCTCATCGCCCTGCTGTCCCTGCCCGTGTACGGCTGGCGCTTCGGCCCGGTCGGGGTGCTCGTCGGACTGGCGGCAGCCGTCATCACGCTCATCACCATGGTGATGATCTCCCGCGTCATCGTGGCGCTCATCGGCCTGTTTCTCAGATCCCGTACCACCGCGGCCGCCGCAGGCATCGTCACCGGCACCGCCATCGCCCTGTGCAGCAACGGCTGGGCACCCGCCGTAGCCCTCGGCGGCGCTGACACCGCCGCCTGGTCCCGGGTTCTCGTCCGCGTCCTGCCCTCCGGATGGGGCGTGGCCGCCGTCGAAGCCCCCTGGCCCCTCGCCCTCGCCATCCTCGTCGCCAACGCCGGCGTGATCGCCCTCCTCCTGGCCGCCTGGGCCGGCCTGCTGTCGCGGCGCGTCGTCTCGGCCGCCCGCGGCGGTGTGCCGCCCCGCCGCGGCGCCCCCCGCCCCTTCCCCGCCACCAGCGGCGCCCGCGTCGCCGCCGCCAAGGAGCTGCGCGCCTGGTGGCGCGACCTCGTCCGCATCCAGCTCCTCGCCACCGCCTTCTCCTACGCCCTCGTCACCCCCCTCCTGCTTCTCACCATCGACAGCTGGATCATGATCCCCTTCACGGGACTCATCGCGATCGTGATGGCCGCCGCGTCCTCGGCCAACCTCTACGGCGCCGACGGGACCGCCCTATGGCTCACCCTCATGACCCCCGGCGCGGAACGCGCCGACGTACGCGGCCGCCAGCTGGCCTGGCTCCTCATCGTCGGCCCGGCCGCCGTCGTCCTCTCCCTGGCCGGTACCCTCGTCAGCGGCCAGACCTGGGCCTGGCCGTGGGTACTCGGCCTGCTCCCCGCCCTCCTCGGCGGCGGCGCCGGGATCATCGTCCTGCTCGCCGTCACCTCGCTCGTCCCCGGCACCGACCCCCACAAGCGCGGCGGCAACCCGCTCAGCACCGGCGCCGACGAAGCCGCCCAATCCGGCCTCGCCTGGCTCGTGCTCGTCGCGGTCCCCGCAACCGCCCTTCCCACGGCCGGCGCCATCCTCCTTCACCCCTGGGCCGGCATCGCCACCGGTGTGCTGACCGGCGCCCTCAGTGCCTGGGGACTCGGCAAGATCGCCTGTCGCCGACTCGAGAACCACGGGATCGATCTGCTCAACCTCATGAAGCACGGCCCGGCACCCCAGCCCGACAAGCCCACCACCGCGGACCTCCCCCTCCACCACCGCATCGGCGTCACGATCAGCTACACCATCGCCTGGCTTCCCCTGTTCCCCCAGGGACTCGTGCCCATGATCATGAAGATCTTCGGCGTCGAGAACCCCGGATGGTTCCTCGCCCTTCATCTCCCGCCGATCTGGCAGTGGCCCACCATCATCTTCATGATTGCCCTAGGGCTGCTCATGTACGGCTACGCCATCCTGATCCCCATGCGCCTAAGCTCGTCCTCGCCGGCCACCACCAGGTGAAACCCATCCGCACCCGAGAGGAGGGACACGCCCCGGATGAACGACCCCTTCCCGCCCTCCACCTGGGAACGACGCTTCGAGCGCGTCGTCGAGATCGTCCCCTACGTCACCCTCGCGGCTTCCCTCGCCATCAGCCTGGCCTCACCCGACCAACCCGAAGGCGGGATCCCCCGCACCCTCGCGTTCACCGCCCTGGCCCTCGCCTGGATTGTCGGTGCCCGCGTCCTCCTCCCCGCCGCCGTGCGCCGGCGGAGGATCGCCGTCACCATTCACTTCGCCGGCGTCCTGGCCACCGCCGCGCTGCTGACCTTCCACAACCCCATCTTCATCATCTACTGCATCTCCGGCTTCTTCCTCGCCGCCAACTTCGCTCCCTCCAAGTGGACCTTCGCCGCCGTCGCCGCCACCTCCGTCGTCCTGTACGGATCGACGCTCGATTGGTCGCAGGCCACCATCCAGCTCATCGCCTTCCACGTGGCGATCGTCGTGGTGCAGACCATCGCCATCGGCGGCGGCCAAATCGCCGGTATCAAGATCGAGGACCGGCAGCGCAAATACCGGAAAGCAGTCAGCGACCTTCAAACCGCCCTGGAGGAGAACGCCGACCTCCACGCCCAGCTCCTCACCCAAGCCCACCAGGCCGGCATCCTCGACGAACGCCAGCGCATGGCACGCGAGATCCACGACACCCTCGCCCAAGGCCTCACCGGCATCATCACCCAGCTACGCGCCGCCCAACGCGTCGAGGACTCCGGCACCCACCTCGAACTCGCGCTCGACCTGGCCCAGGACAGCCTCACCGAAGCCCGCCGCTCCGTCGCCGCCCTCCAGCCCCACCAACTGGAGGACGCCCACCTCCCCGAAGCCATGACCACGCTGGCCCGCAACTGGACCCAGACCACCGGCGTCGACCTCCACGTCGAAGTGACCGGCGACCGCGTCCCCCTCAGCCCCGCCATCGAGGTCACCCTCTTCCGCGTCGCCCAGGAAGCCCTCGCCAACGTCGCCAAACACGCGGGCGCCACCCGCGCCGGCCTCACCCTCTCCTACACCGGCACCGTCGTCCTCCTCGACATCCGCGATGACGGCACCGGCATCCACAACCTCAACAGCAGAGGATTCGGCCTCAGCAGCATGAGACAACGCCTACGCGGCGTCGGCGGCTCCCTCGAAATCGAGAGCACGCCCGGCGAGGGCACCGCCGTCAGCGCCACCGTCCCCGCGCTCCAAGGAAACCCCCGGTGATCCGCCTCCTCATCGTCGACGACCACCCCATCGTCCGCCACGGACTGCGGGCCGCCTTCGAGGCCGAACCCGACATCCACGTCGCCGGCGAAGCCACCAACGGCCGCGAAGGCATCGACCGCGCCGCCGCACTCCAGGTCGATGTCGTCCTCATGGACCTGCGCATGCCCGAAATGGACGGCGTCACGGCCATCACCGCCCTGCGCCAATCCCACCCCCACATCAAGACCCTCGTCCTGACCACCTTCGACGGCGACTCCGACGTCCTGCCCGCCATCGAAGCCGGCGCCACCGGCTACCTCCTCAAGGACGCCCCCACCGACGAACTCCTGCGCGCCGTCCGCGCCGCAGCCGCCGGCGAGCCGGTCCTGTCCCCCTCCGTCGTGGGCCGCCTGATGGGCCAGGTACGCAAACCGGTCAAGGCTGCCCTTACCGACCGCGAGCTCCAAGTCCTCGCCCTCGTCGCCGAAGGCGCCTCCAATCGCCAGGCAGCGGCCAAACTCTTCATCAGCGAGGCCAGCATCAAGACCCACCTGCTGCACATCTACGACAAACTCGACGTCCGCGACCGCGCCGCCGCCGTGGGCGAGGGGTATCGACGAGGTTTGCTCAGCTAGTCGACCAGCAGCCCGCCTTCACAGAGCTGCGCCGGCCGTACCTCGCTGGACCTTGCCGACAGGCCGAACTGGACGGCCTCCCCGCCGTGGTGACCGGCCGCCCGGAGGACCGCCCGGGGTGCCACGCGGGCGAGCGCCGAAAGCAGGACCACCGCGTACGGTCCCCTGACCAGGGCCTCGGCGAGCAGGCGCCGGGATGGGGCGGCGACCACCGGTGCGAGTGGCCGGGCGCCATGAGATTTGGTGCCCCAGCCAGCTCCCCGGGCTGGGGCATGTCGAGATTATGGCCTTAAGTCCGATTTGTATAGCTTTGGCGAGTAATTTTCCTTGACCGCCCTTGCAAGGACGTCCCGACGCCCCGCCGCGGCAGGTATGAATAGATCATGACCGCGCGTTATGACGGGCAGGCCGAGTGGTACGACGAGTACATCGGCTCCAACGCCCACGTCACCACGCAGGACATCGTCGAGCTCCTCGGCCCCGGCGAGGGGCCGTGCCTGGACGTGGGCTGCGGCACCGGCCTCTATCTCGACGCCATCCGCTCCACCGGCCGGACCGTCGCCGGCCTCGACCGCTCCGCCGACCAGTTGCGCCTGGCCCGCCGCCGGGACCCCGCTCCCCTCCTCCAGGGCGACGCCACGGCCCTGCCGTTCGCCGCGGGCACGTTCGGCACCGTCACCGCCATCTGGGTCTCGACCGACATCCCCGACTTCGCCGGGCTGCTGCGGGAGGCGGCCAGGGTCCTGCGGCCGGGCGGCCGGCTGCTGTTCTACGGGGTGCACCCGTGCTTCAACGGCCCCCACATCGAATCCCGCGAGGACGGTGCGGTGATCATCCATCCCACGTACCGGATCAAGGGGTGGCACAAGCGCTCGCCATGGTGGCGCCAGGGCGGGGTGCGGGACCGGGTCGGGATGAGCCACGTGCCGCTGGCCGACCTCATGAACGCCTTCGTCGACGGCGGGCTGGCCATCGAGCGCGTGTACGAACCGCAGGACCGGCCCGTCCCGTCCGTACTGGCCGTCAGGGCGTTCCGGCCGGTCTGAGGGCACTCGACACGTGCTCAATATGCGGTGTCAGGCGTGCTCGGGCGCCGGGAAGACGGCCACGAAGCGGGCGCCGGGTGAGTGGTCGGCGAGGCTGAGGGTGCCGTCGTGGGCCGTGGCGATGTCGCGGCACAGGGCCAGGCCGAGGCCGCTGCCGCCCTTGTCCTTGGCGCGGGCGGGGGCCAGGCGGGTGAAGCGTTCGAAGACGCGCTCCCTGTCCTGTGGCGGGATGCCGTCGCCGTCGTCGGTCACGGTGACGATCACCTTGTCGCCTTCCACCGAGACCTCCAGGTCGATCCGGGTGGCGGCGTGCCGGGTGGCGTTGTCGAGCAGGTTGGTCAGGAGCCGGTCGAGCTGCATGGGGGAGCCGTAGACGGGGGCCGAGGCGCACAGGTCGGGGAGGATGGGCACCCGGCCGCCCGTGCGGCGGCGGATCTGGTCCTCGGCGACGCGGACCAGGTCCACCACGCGGCGCTCGCTGACCGCGCCGGCGTCCAGCCGGGCCAGCATCAGCAGCTCGTCGATGATGCCGGTCAGGCGGTCGGCGGCGGCCAGCGCCTGCTCGCCGGTGGCTCTCCAGTCGGTCTCGTCGGGGTAGGCGCTGGCCACCTCCAGCTGGGCGCGCAGGGCCGAGATGGGGCTGCGCAGCTCGTGGGAGGCGTCGGCGACGAAGCGGCGCTGGGTCTCGACCGTGCGTTCGAGGCGGTCGAGCGTGTGGTTGGTGGTGGTGGCCAGGTCGGTGATCTCGTCGCCGGTGTCGGGCACGGGTACGCGCCTGCTGAGGTCCTGGCCGGTGATCTCGGCCATCTCGGCCCGTACGCGTTCGACCGGGCGCAGGGCGGCCCCGACCACGGCCCACGCGATGCCGGCCACGCTCAGCAGGATGAGCGGGATGCCGAGGAACATCAGGACTTCTACCCAATTGAGGGCCTTGTCCACGTCGGTCAGCGAGGCCGCCCCGTACACCGTGGTGACACCGATCGGCGAGTTCACCTTCAAGGCCATGACCAGGTAGTGGGCCTCGGGCTCGGTGAGATGGCGCGACAGCGTGAGCTCGGTCGTGTAGATCTTCTCGGGCTGGTCCGCCCGGAACCTCATCAAGGTCGGGATCTCGCTCACGCCGGGGCTGGTCGCGATCACGTTGCCACGGGCCGAGACCACCTGCAGGAGCTGGACCCGCGACGGCGTCTGCAGCACCGTGTGGAACTCTCCCGACTCCAGCTCGCCGGCCACCCGGCGGACGGCCAGCTCCAGCCTGGTCTGCACGGCCCCGCGCAGGTTGGCGGGCGCGGTGGCCAGCGTGATGGCGGCCGTGATGGTGAAGACGACCGCCGCCGCCAGGGTGGCGACCGTGGTCAGCCGCGCCCGGATCGAGCGTGGAAACAGCCGTTTCGCCATCTCATTCCGACCTCCCGGTATCACCACGAGTGACGCTCACCTGTGGCTCCCCTCAGCAACATGATGGCTGATCTGCGGATATACGGGTACCGGGTCGCCAGCTAATACTCTCCGTAGTCAACGGTGACCGGCCATCGTGCGTTCCCGCCAGGGCAGGAGGGCGCCGGTGCCGATGAGCAGGATCCCGGCCACCGCGATCGCGACGCGCGGACCCGTCAACCAGGCCAGCCCGCCCCACAGGGCCGTGGCGGCGGCGGTGACCGCGCGCCCGCTGATCGTCCAGGCGGTGAGGACGCGGGCCAGCGCGTCGTTCGGGGCGCTGCGCAACCGGTAGGTGACGTAGACGGGGTTGTAGACGCCCATGCAGAAGATCATCGCCAGCTCGACCCCGATCACGACGAGGAGCCCGCCCGTGCCGGGCCCCACGAAGGCGAGCCCGACGAGCCAGAGAGCCCTGGCCACGCCGAAGCCGAGCAGGATCCGGCGCCGCCCGAAACGCCGGACCAGCGGCGCGGACAACCGGGAACCCGCCAGGCCGCCCAGGCAGGGAATGCCGAAGCCGAGCCCGTACTCCAGGGGTGTGAAGTGCAGGTCGTTCAGCATCAGGTACGTCAGCAGCGGCGCGGTCGCCATGATGAGCGCGGAGACCAGCGCGGTGTTGGCGAACAGCAGGCGCAGCACGGGGTCCGTGGCGATGACGCGCCAGCCCTCGACGACCTCGGCCAGGCGCGACGCGCCGGCGCCGCGCACGGGAGGCGCGGGCTCGGGCGCGGAGATCGCGCGCAGGCCCAGCGCGGACAGCAGGTAGCTGGTGGCGTTCAGGACGGTCGTGACGACGGGTCCCAGCGTCCCGACGAGCGCGCCGCCCGCCGGCGGGCCGATCGCCGTCGAGATCCACATGGCGGTCTCGAACCGGCCGTTGGCCCGCATCAGGTGCCGCTCGGGGACGAGGGCTTTCAGATGCGCGCCGCTGGCCCCGACGAAGACGATGTCGGCCGCGGCGACCACCACGGCCACCACCAGCAGCTGTACGTAGCTCAGCACCCCCAGGCCATAGGCGACGGGCACGGTGAGCAGGACGAGGAAGCGCAGCAGGTCGGCACGGATCATCAGCGGCCGCTTGGGCCGGAACTCGACCCACGGCCCCAGCGGGACCGCGAGCAGGACGCCGGCCGCCCCGCCGGCCGCCGCGATCCAGGACACCTGGGTCGCGCTGACGTCGAGGGCGAGGATGGCGATCAGCGGAATCGCGTCCAGCGCCAGCATCGTGCCCAGGCTGCTGACCGCGAAGGCCCGCCACAACCACCCGAAATCCCGCCCCAGCCCGGCGTCTTCCGCCATTGCGCCCCCTTTGCCGGAGGCGATCCAACACCTGGAACCACCCGGGAAACAAACAACCGACGCGCTCGACGGACAACCGCTGGTTGTACGCTCTCCGCCCTTCAGGACGCCGGGGGCAGACCAATCAGCCGCTCAGCGCCTTCAGCGTGGCCACCCCGCCCGGATCGCGCTCCGTGCTCACCGGCACCAGGTGATGGCGGGCCACCGTCACCTGGGCGAACGTGGCCGCGCCCCGCACGGTCTCGGTGTCGCGCGCGGTGACCGGCGCCCCGCCGCAGCTCGCGCAGCCCAGCTCCACGTCCGTACGCCGGCCGCAGACGTCGTGCGCCAGCTCCGGCAGCCCGTGGCGGCGCGGCACCCACCTGCGCTCCCACGACCAGATCTCCACGAGCAGCGGCCACAGCGCGATCGCGCGATCGGTCAGGAGGTATTCGGTGCGGGTGCGGCCCTGTTCCCGGTAGGGCACCGGCCGCAGCAGGTCGCCGGCGACCAGTTCCTTGAGCCGGTTGGCCAGCACCGACTCCGACATGCCCAGCTCGTCCCGCCAGTCGGCGAAGCGCCGGACGTGCAGGAGGAAGGCCCGCTGCAGGATCAGCAGCGTCCACTGGTCGCCGATCGCCAGCAGCGCCTGGCCGATCGCGCTGGGCCGCTCCGTTCCCGTCACCCGCTTCGCTCCTCGCCGCCTGCCACTTCGGCTGTAAAAGCTATCCGAGCCGCGCTCGTCCGCGTGCGGTACGCACCTTGAGGTGCGCACTTCCCAGCGGAGAGCAGCTCTCCGTAGGTTGGGCGCAGCGAAAACCTGAGGAGGGAGTTCTCGATGCGCGCAGTCGTCATTCACGCTTTCGGCGGGCCCGAGGTGCTGGAGGTCGCGGAGGTGCCGGTGCCCGCGGTCCGGGAGCGGCAGGTCCGCGTCCGGGTCGAGGCGGCGACGGTCAATCCCGTCGATCTGGCCACCCGGTCCGGGGCGCTCAGCGAGGCGGGCCTGCTGCCGGCCCGGGACGTGATCGGCATCGGCTGGGACGTGGCCGGGACCGTGGACGAGGTGGGCCCGGGCGTGACCGGTGTCGTGCCGGGCGAGCGGGTGGTCGGCCTGAAGGACCGCCTCGACGTGCCGCTCGGCGCCCAGGCCGAGTACGTCGTCCTCGACGCGGACGCGGTCACCCGCGCGCCGTCGGGACATTCGCCGGTGGAGGCCGCGACGTTGCCGCTCAACGGGCTTACCGCGGTGCAGGCGCTCGACCGGCTGGAGCTGGCCGCCGGGCGGACGGTGCTGGTCACGGGCGCGACCGGGGCCGTGGGCGGGTTCGCCGTGCAGCTGGCCGCCGCGCGCGGGCTGCGGGTGGTCGCGGTGGCCGGCGCCGAGGACGAGGCGCTGGTGCGCGGGCTCGGCGCCGAGTGGTTCGTGCCGCGTACGGCGCGGCTGGGCGAGGCCGTACGCGCTCTCGTGCCGGGCGGCGTGGACGGGGCGCTGGACGCCGCGGTGACCGGGGCGGCGGCCCTGGACGCCGTCCGCTCGGGCGGCGTCTTCGCCGCGCTGGTCGCGGGCGGGGCGCCGCTGCCGTTGCGCGGGACCCAGGTGTTCAACCACTGGATCCGCGCCGACGGCGCCCGCCTCGCGGACCTGGTCGCGCTCGTCGAGGCGGGCTCCCTCACCCTGCGCGTGGCCGAGGTCCTGCCCCTGGAGGAGGTCGCCGCCGCCCACCGCCGCCTGGCCAAGGGCGGCCTGCGCGGCCGCCTGGTCCTCACCCCCTGATCGCCACCGGACGGGCGCTCAGGCGCGGGAGCGGCCCAGGGCGAGGGTGAGGGCGGCGGCGAGGGCGGCGATGAGGGCGTAGGCGACCGTGGTGACGTCGGTGCCGTGCTGCCAGCCGAGCGCTCCGATCGTGGTGGTCATGGCGGCCACACCCAGGGAGGAGCCGACGTAACGGGCGGTGTTGTTGGCGCCCGAGCCCATGCTCGCCCGCGCGATCGGCACGCTCTCGATGGCCAGATGGGTCAGCGAGGCGTTGATGAGCCCGCTGCCGACGCCGCCCACCACCAGGCCGGCGACGACCCGCGTCCAGGGGGCGGCGTCCGCGACCCCGAGCGTGAGCAGGGCTCCGGCGGCGGACAGGAGCAGGCCGAGCGCGAGGCGGACGCCCGAGTGGACGCGCAGGTGCCGGGCCAGCAGGGAGGCCAGGAACGACATGCCCGACCACAGCGAGAACAGCACGGCGCTGGTGAGCGGGGTGAGCGAGCGGGTCACCTGGAGCACGGTGGGCAGGTAGCTCATCATCCCGATGACGGCGATCCCCGTGACGAACGCGCCCGAGGTGGCCACCAGGAAGAGCGGGCGGCGCAGCAGGCCGAGGTCGATGAGGGGCTCGCGGCGGCGGTTCTCGATCAGCGTGAACGCGGCCAGCAGCACGACCGCGGCGGCGAACGACGCGTACACGACGGGCCGGTTCCAGCCCAGCCGGCCCTCGGTGACCCCGGTGAGCAGCGCGGCGGTGCCGAGCGCCAGCGTGACCGCGCCGGGCAGGTCGTGCGGGCGGCGGCGGTCGCTGCGCGACTCCGGCAGCACCCGGCCGGCCGCCACCGCCAGGACCGCGCCGGCGACGGCGATCAGGAGGTGCACGCCGCGCCAGCTCCAGGCGGCGGCGATCGAGCCGGACAGCAGCGGCCCCAGGGCGATGCCCAGCCCCAGCATCGCGCCGTAGCGGCCGGTCACCCGGACGCGGTCCGGGCCGCCCGGGTAGGCGTGCCCGAGCATGCCGAGGCTGCCCGCCAGCATGGCCGCGCTCGCCCCGCCCTGCACCAGCCTGGCCACGACGAACATCGCGGTGTTCGTGGAGAGCGCCGCCAGCAGGGCTCCGGCGGCCAGCGCCCAGGTGCCGGCGACGTAGGCGCGCCTGCGCCCGTGGTCGTCGGCGAGCCCGCCCGCGACCAGCAGGAGCGCGGACAGGCCGAGCGAGATCGAGTTCAGCATCCACGCGGGACCGGTGGGGCCCGCGCCGAGGTCGGCGGCGGCCTGGGACAGCGTGACCATCGGCACCGTGTAGGTGACCAATGCGAGCAGCGCGGCGGCGCAGGCCGCCAGGGCCACCGTGCCCGCCGCGTGCGGGGCGGTCGGGGCGGGAGCCGATCTGGTGAGTGTCACGGCGTCTCCTTGGTTCATTCATTGAACTGTGGAGGCACACGCTAACACGCCAAGGTTCAATGAATGAATTACCCTGGAGGTCATGGCGCTCGGCAAGAACTACGACGGCCAGGACTGCTCCCTCGCCCGCTCCCTGGAGCTGGTCGGCGAGCGCTGGACGATGCTCGTCATCCGCGACGCCCTCTACGGCGTGCGCCGCTACGGCGACTTCCTGGCCCACCTGGACATCCCGCGGGCCGTGCTGTCCCAGCGCCTCACCACGCTCGTGGACGCCGGGGTCCTGCGCCGCCGCCGCTACCAGGAGTCGCCGCCGCGCGAGGAGTACGTCCTGACCGAGATGGGGCAGGAGCTCTGGCCCGCCGTCCTCGTCCTTGGCAGCTGGGGCGAACGCCACCTGTCGACCAAGCCGCGGCGGATCTTCTGCCACGTGCCCTGCGACACCAGGATCGACGGTTACGGCATGTGCCCGGCCTGCGGCCTCCGCCCCGAGCTGGCCGAGATCGAGGTACGCCCCGGCCCCGGCGCCGACCTCTTCCGGGACGACCCCGTCAGCCGCGCCCTACGGCGCCCGCACCGCATGCTCGAGCCCCTGCCGCACACCGCCGCCGAGGCCACCTGAGTCGCCGAACGTGCGGGGGTGTGCGAAGCCGTGCCGTCCGCTCTGGTTGACGGTCAGGGCCTCATGCGGGCGGCAGCCACGTGCGCAGGGCGGTCACCAGCGTGACCGTGTCGGCGGGACCGGGGCCGGACGCCCACGCGACCGCTCCGTCCGGCCGGACGAGCGCCGCCGCCAGATCGTCGCGATCCGTCACGGTCGCCTCGACCACGTCCAGCGCCCCGCGCCACGGCCCCGCCACCTGCGCGACCTCCGGCTGCGACGGCGCGTGGACGAGCAGCGCCCGCCCGCTCCCGCACAACTCCGAGATCGTGCGGGTCTCCCCCGGACCGGTCACCAGCCGCAGGTCGGGGCAGGCGCGGCCGGTCAGCGGGTGCGTGGCCGGGTACGGGAAGGCGTACCGGGTGGCGAGCCCGTTCAGCATCCGGCCGAAGTAGCGGTTGACGTCCGGGAGGTCGAGCAGGTCCGACACGATGTCGCGCATGGCCGCCACGTGCTCCCCCGGCAGCGACAGGGCGGACTGGGCGCGCGTGTTGTGCAGGACGGCGGCGCCGACGGGATGGCGTTCCGCGGTGTAGGTGTCGAGCAGGCCCTCGGGGGCGCGCCCGGCGGCGGTGGCGGCGAGCTTCCAGCCCAGGTTGACGGCGTCCATGAGGCCGAGGTTGAGCCCCTGGCCGCCGTTCGGGGAGTGGACGTGGGCGGCGTCGCCGGCCAGCAGGACCCGGCCGATCCGGTACGTGGCCGCCTGGCGCGCGCCGTCGGTGAACCGCAGCGGGCCGCGCACCTGCGGGATCTCGACGTCCACGCCCGTCACCCGGAGCAGGCTCTGGCGCATCTCCTCGGCGGTCAGCGGCAGCCCGCGGTCCTCGGGGAACCCGTCGAACTCGATCGTGGCCACCATCCCGGGCGCCCGCATCAGCCTGCCCGTGGCGGTCCAGCCCGGCGCGGGGAGCCGGTCGAGGCCGGGGGCGTCGGTCAGGACCCGGCGTACGACGCTCGTGGGCTCGGTGCCGGGGAAGCCGAACCCGGCCAGCTTGCGCACCGTCGAGCGTCCCCCGTCGCAGCCGACCAGGTACGGCGCGGACAAACGCCGCTCCCCGGCCGGTCCGGCGACGGTGACGGTGACGCCGCGGTCGTCCTGGACCAGGGCGACCACCTCGCACTCTCGCATCACGACGTCTCCGGCGAGCGAGGTGAGGTGCTCGGCGAGGATCCGTTCGAGGTCCCGTTGCCAGATCAGCGCGCCGACCCGGTCCGGCTCCTCCTGCAGGGCAGGGTCGATCTTGAAGATCTGGGCGAAGTGCCCCTTCTCGCTGCCGTGGTCGCGCGCCTTGTCGGCAACCCCTTGCTCCCGGTACGCGTCCAGGGCCTCGCCCAGCCCCCGGCGGCGCAGCGCCTCGGCGGCCAGCGGGCCGATCCCGCGCGCCTTGGGCTCGGCGCTCGGCTCGGCGAGCCGTTCCAGCACCAGCGGCCTGGCTCCGGCGAGCCGTAACTCGGCGGCGAGCAGCAGCCCCACGGGCCCGGCCCCCACCACGATGACGTCGGCGTCCATCGTCGCTCCCTAAACTAGACTAGACCGTCTCGTCTCATAGACTAGCCCTCACCCAGAAAGGTGCGTACGAACCATGACCGAGCACGGCCCGCGACGCTCCCCGGCCAAGCGCCGCGCCATCCTCGACGCCGCGATCAAGGTCTTCACCGACCAGGGGTACGCCCGGACCAGCGTGGACGCCATCGCCGCGGTGGCGGGGGTGGGCAAGCAGACGGTGTACGGCCATTTCGGGGACAAGGAGCAGCTGTTCCTGGCCGCGATCCAGGAGGCCAGGTCGGCGGTGAGCGGCCCACTGGCTGGAGGCGGCGCTGCGGGCACGCCGGGCATCGCCTTGAGCGGCGATCCGCGCGAGGACCTCACCGCCCTCGGCGAGCGGATCCTCGACATCGCGCTCTCACCTCGCGTGTCGGCGCTGCACCGGCTGACCATCGCGGAGGTGGCCCACCATCCGCAGCTCCAGCGCACCTGGCGCGAGAGCTCGGCGTCGGCGGACGGCGCGGTGGTCGGCTACCTGCGCGACCGCGACGCCGACGGGCGGCTGCGGGTCCCGGACCCGGCCAGGGCGGCGCGCCAGTTCTCGCATCTGGTGATCACCGAGGGACGGGTCGAGACGGCGTACGGGATGCTGCCGCTGCGACCCGAACGGCGGCACGCCATCGCCGCCGACGCCGCCGACCTCATCGTCCGTGCCCACCGCCCCTGACACCGCACGATCGCCGCACGCGCCAGAATTCAGAAGGGCCGGAGATCACCCTTTAGGACGACCCTTTCCGGGGATTATTACGTTTGGTGATGCACCTTGAACAAAAAGCAAGAGATGCATCACATGACGGCGTGCCGACAAATATCCTGATTGCCAGGTGGGCGAGGGCTCGGGGTGTGTGGAGGGGCACGTTTGCGCATGACTAGAAAGCACCCTGGAAAAAAATGGTGAGATGTCCTATCTGTCGGTCTTGGGCATCAAGCGAACAATGTGGCCAATGTGGCTGGCGGATTCGCACGCCGCTCATTCTCGGACCGGCCACCCCCGACCTGCACCGGAATTTCCGTTCCCAACTGGAACGCGCCCAAGCCCGGCACGACATCCGCGCCGCGCTCCGGGCCGCGGGGGCTCCCGGCGAGGAGGACGGGCAACTGCTCCAGGAGTTGCTCGACCGTGCCGTCAGAGGCGCCTCGGCCTCCGAGGAGACGGTCGAGAGCTGCCGCACCCGGCTCCGCGGCGAGCGGGTGCCGCGCTGGCCGCTGAAGGACGTGTTGAGCCAGATGCTCGGCCACGTGATCAGGGGCGAGATCTCGGGGTTGCTGGTCGTCGGCCTGGGCGCGGACCGGGTGGCGGCTCGCAAGATCAAGGCGGGCAGGCACGGGACACCGCTGGAGGTGGACGGCCCGGACTGGAGCAGGACCTGGGAGGAGATCGGCACCGGCCTGCCGGCGGACCGTACGATCTGCCGGTTCGTCCTGGCCGGCGGCGTGGGCGACCAGCCCGACGGCGTGCTGGACGCCGCCTCCCACGCCGACGCCCTCTACGCCCAGCTGGCCAGCGCGTACGCCCTCACCAGCGGCCGGGTGGCGCTGGCCCTCGTGCTGGAGCGGCCGGGCTGGCCGCTGCTCGACCGGGTGGCGCGGGAGCTGGCCCGGCACCGGCAGCCGGTCGCCGCCCTCCATGGGGAGGACTTCGACAAGGCCGTCCAGCAGCTGATCGACCGGTCGCCGCTGCGCGAGCCGTACGCGCTGGTGCTGGGGCAGATCGACGCCGACGAGGGCACGGCCTCGCTGGTCACGCGGACGCTGTTCGAGGCCGGCACGGTGCCGGGCAAGGACGTGCAGAAGGCGCTGACCGTCCAGGCGCCGGAGGCGATCAGCGCCGGGGTGTGCCTGCCGGTGGTCAGGTTCACGTCGGGGTCGCCCGAGACCTGGGAGCTGGTGGGCAGCGGTTTGCTGCCGCTGGGGCCGGGAGAGAGCGCCGGGCTGTGGGCGGTGCTCGACGGCGTCGACCGGGTCCGCCTGGTCGGCCAGACCAAGGAGGTGCAGCCCGACCGCAGATCCTGGTCCGAGCTCTACACGTCGTTCTCCGTCTGGACGCGGCGCCGGCGGACCGTCGACCTGGTCTTCCTGCTGGAGCTGAACACCGCCGAGGACAGGATCTCCCTCGACCGGCGCGGCCTGGTCCGCGAGGTGATCACCAAGGCGAGCCGGGCACTGGCCGCACGCGACCTGCTGCGGGTCGGGCTGGTGGGCTACCGCGACCACGGCATCAGGCGGCTGTACCGCACCGAGCCCGTGGTCGACATCGTCCCGCTCGGCCGCCCCGACGAGGCCCGCGCCCGGCTCGACGACTGGGACAACGGCCCACCCCACCCCACGACGGCGGCGCTGTCGGACGCCCTGCACGCCGCGTCGGAGATCCCGTGGCGAGATGGCAGCGCCCGGTTCGTGCTCACCCTTGGAGACCGTATGCCCTGCGGCACGGATCAGTTCAGCAAGCTGACGCCGGAGATCTGCCCCGGCCGGCGTTCCTGGAAGCGCGGCCTCGAACAGGTCAAGCGGGACGGCGCGCGCTGCCTCGCGGTGGTGAGCCGGGAACGCCGGATCAAAGGGGACCGGTCGTGGGAGGCCATCGGCGAGAACGGCCGCTTCGACGCGGACAGGGTGACGGCCGACGACCTCCTGGAGGCCCTGGGGCTGGCGGGCGACTTCCCGTTCGCGCAGATCGCGGCCGGCGAGGAGGGGTCGCCGTGACCGAGACCCCGCAACCGCCCGTACGGCGCCTGCCCGACCGCCTGCCGGAACTCGAGACGGAGGCCGTGTCCCCCACCCGCCCGGCCGTGCTCCCGCCCGGCCCCGACGACGACGCCGACGTCCCGTTCGCCCCGCCCGCGGACGTGGCCAAGGGCATGCGGATCGGCCTGTGGGGAGCCAGCGCCAGCGGCAAGACGACCTTCGTCAACGCGCTGGCCCACGTCGCCAACAACACCACCGATTACGGCAGGTGGCGGGTCATGGGCATGGATGACGGCGAGCGGGCCTTCCTCACCGAGGGCAAGCAGCGCCTGATCAACGAGGGCGGCTTCCCGGAGGCCACCATCTCCGGCAGCGAGCTGCGCTTCGGCTTCGCGGGGCAGCGCCTGGACGGCACGGAGACCCATTTCGTGCTGCACGTCCAGGACCGGCCCGGCGGCGACTTCCACGACCGCAGCGCGGACATGGAGCAGGTGGCCTCCCAGCTCGCCCAGTGCCACGGTTTCGTGCTGCTCTTCGACCCGCTCCGGGAGCGGCGCGACTCCAACAGCGCCGACTACCTGTTCGGCATGCTGGAGTACATCACCACGCTGCTCGTCAAATCCGGAGAGACCAAGCTCTATCTGCCGTTCGAGGTCGCGGTCTGCGTGACGAAGTGGGATGACCCGGGCGTGTTCATGCCCGCCCGCGCGGCCGGCTGGGGCACCCAGGACAGGCCGGACGGCGCGCCGCGGGTAAAAGATCATGATGCGAGGGCCTATTTCACCTGGGCGTGCCGCTATTTCGGCGCCGACGTCGGGCAGCGCGTCGACCAGATCATCGAAAAGTATTTCGATCCGGCGCGCACCTGCTATTTCGTCTCCTCTTCCGTCGGTTTCCGGCGCTACGACGGCGAACGTTTCGACGCCCGGAAATTCGCCAATGTGCAGGGCAACCGGATCAGCCAGATCAATCCGATCAACGTCATCGAGCCCTTTCTGGAGCTCGAACGAAGGCTCCGGAGCAGACGATGAGCGGTCGGAGCGTACTCACGGAGTGGGCGGTGATGTCCAAGCCGCCCGGGGCGACGGAGGACTACCGGATCGTCGACTGCAGCCTCGGCCAGGACGATCACACGCGGTTCGAGCAGCTCATCAGGCTCGTCAACCCGGGCACCCCGCGCGGCCGCCGCGACGGGGCCCTGGACGCGCTGCCCTGGGTGACCTTCAGCGCCCCGGAGGCCAGCGGCGACGGGCGCCGCTGGTCGGCCGTCGCGGTGCGGGAATGGTCGGACGAGCTGGACGCCAGCGACCGGGCGATCATGCCGACCCGGTACTTCACCTTCCCCTATGAGGACGGCGCCGAGGTCGGCATCGGCTACCGCGACCTCTACGAGGCCGTCCTGCGTGCCCCGTCGCCGGGGCCGAGCGGCGAGCAGGTCAGGCTCGAACTGCCCTACCTCGGCAGCGTGCGGCAGACGGCCGAGCAGGTCGGGCTGCGGTGGTGCGCCGGGGTGGCCGCGCTGCTGCTCGAAGGGCCGGTCGTGCTGACCGACGCGCCCCCGCTGAGCCCGCTCGACCGGCTCGACTGCCTGGACGCCGTCGTCGCCTTCCTCCCGTACGGCATCCGGGCCTCGCTGACGGCGAGCACGTGGGCCGACAACATCGCGGACCACCGCATCCGGCTGATGTTCGGCAAGTGGGCGAGAACGCGGCAGCTGGAAGTGCGCTGGGGTGCGCCGCCGCCGTCCCCGGCCGACGAGGACGCGCAGGTCTACCTGCGATGGATCTCCACCATGCTGGAGTCCGCCCCGAACGACCTGCTCCACCGGCTGAGCGGGTTGCGCGAACCGCTGGAGTTCAACAGCCCTCAGCTGCGCCTCGCCCTGGAGAGGCTGCAGGACAGCAAGGCCCTGTCGGTGATCCACCGGCTCGACGACGGCGTCCCGGCGGAGGAGCAGCGGGCCGCGGTGCGCGACCCCTCCTTCGACCGGCTGACGCACGCGCAGCGGACCGAGCTGCTGCGGTGCCTGGTGGAGCGGGCCGCGCCCGAGGATCTCGCGGTACTGGACACGCACTGGCCGGCGGTCGAGCCGGTCGCGCTGGCGCTGGCGAGCCGGCGGCTCGCCGGACGGGATCCGCGCCTGGCCCGCGCCTACCTGAGGCTGGCGGACCAGCACGGCCGGCGTGACGACTGGCTGGCCGGCCTGCTCGACCAGCCCGCCGTGCCGGACGACGCCGCGGTCCCGCTGCTGGTGCCGGGCGGCCCGCCCGGGCGCCTGACCTGCGCGGCCCTGCTGGCCAGGCCTCTTGCCCTCTACCAGCTGATCACCCAGCTGGTGGCGGAGAACTCGGCGGAGGACCTGCGCGCGTGGGTGCGCTACTACACCGGGCGCGAGTTCGCCGAGACCTGCCCGATCTGGCTGCTGGCCTACGCCTCGGTGCTGCGCACCCCGCCCAAGCCTCCGCCGGAGCAGACGCTGACCAGCCTCCACGACGTCGGCGGCGACATGGCGCTCGTCATCCTGCTCCGGGCCGCGGCCGCCGCGTCCCGGGTGGAGGTGGTGCTCCAGCCCGCGCCGTACTCCCGCCTGCTCGGCCTCGCGGGGGGACCGGCCGTCCCCGCTCGGGTGGAGCTCGCCAAGCTGCTCTCCGACATCGTGCAGGCGCCGATCGAGGCGGGCGCCCTCCTCGACGTGCTCGCCGTCCTGGTCGGGACGGAGCCCCGCTGGGCGGTCACGGCGGAGGGCCAGGCCGTACGGCGGTACGCCGCAAGCTTCGCGAGGATCTGGGAGCAGCTCCCGGCGCGGCAGGTGCAGCTGGAGGTGGCCCGCCGGATCATCTCCCCGCTGGGCCACCGGCACCCCCTCCTGAACGAGCTGGCAAGGCGGGACAAGGCGCTGGCGGAGATCATCGACCGGCAGCGGGTCAACGCCAACCCGGCCGTGCGGTCCCTGCTGACGGCGGCGGAGAACGACACCCGGCCCCCGCAGCTGGCCCAGCTGTGGACGCTGGCGCTGGAGTCGGTGGGTGCGGCGTTCGACCCGGGGCCGCTGCTGGCGCACTGGCCGAGCTCCCGGGATCCGGGCGCCGTCCACGAGCTGCTCCGCTACCTGCAGCAGGAGTCGGCCCGTCGCGGCGTGCTCTCCGACGCCGGCTGCCGCAGGCTGGTGGAGGCCGTCGTGCACCATCCGGGTGTCCCCGATTACGCCGAATGGGTCCGCCGCAGGGTGCCGCGGGACATCGGCTACCTGCGTGCCGAGGTGGACCGCCTGGAGTGGCTGCTGGAGACCGCGAGCGCCAGGCGCGCCGGCGGCCGGCCGCGAGCCGCCCGGCCCAAGCTGCTCGGCGCGCTGCTG
This sequence comes from Nonomuraea jabiensis, assembly GCF_014204795.1. GTDB lineage: Bacteria > Actinomycetota > Actinomycetes > Streptosporangiales > Streptosporangiaceae > Nonomuraea > Nonomuraea jabiensis. The sequence continues at coordinate 12,049,418 of NZ_JACHMB010000001.1, forward strand.
CGCTTCATGCGCGACCTGCTTTTCGGCCGTGGCGGCACGACAGATCGGGAGGACTCGTGAGGCTGGGTGTCGACGCGGGCTGGGCGTACGTGAAGGTGGCCGAGGTGAGCCCGGCCGGGCCCGCCCTGATCAGGCAACTGGGCGCCACCACGCGCTTCGAGGGCAGCCCCGAGCGCGTGGTCCTGGCGGTCGCGGAGGGCGCCAGGGAGCGCACGGTCGCCAACGCCCACCGCGCCGGATTCCGCGACTTCACCACCCTGAGCCTGCCCAGGGCGGTCCTGCTCCACCTCGGCGCCGAGCAGCGGATCGACCCCGGCCACCGGGTCCTGCTGTGCGACGTCGGCGCCGCCTGGATCGACCTCTACCTGTGCTTTTTCGGCCACTCCGTGATCTATGTCCTGGACAGCGAGCATCGGGCCTCCCTCGACCTCGGCGCCGCCGTCGACCGGTTACAGGGCGCGAACGTCACCGACCGGCGCTTCGACCGGCGGGACAAGGCGTCGGAGGCGCGGCTGCGCAAGCTGCTCGCCCATGTCGCACGCGACAAGGCGTGGGGCGACACCCGGGCCTACGGGACCTTGACGACCGCGCAGATGTACGAGCTCGTCCACCAGGTCGCCGACCTGGCCGCGCAGTCGGCCACGCTCATGCGGGACCGGCTGGGCGACTTCGGCGGCCGGCCCGGCGACGTTCTGATCCCGCTCGGCGGCGCGGGCACCTTCTCCCTCGTGCACGAGGCCCTTCGCGAGGCGCTCGGCCTGGACGAGCGGGCCATGCTCCTGCTGTCGCCCGACGAGGTCGTCAACGCCGCCGCGTACGGCGCGGCCAGGGTCGCGGCCGGCCAGGACGGGCGCGACCGCTACCCCTTACGACTGTCCCTCGCCGCCCACCGGTTCGAGGGCGCCGACGTGCTCGGCGAGTGGCTCGAACTGGCCGCCCCCGGCCGGCTCCGGCTGGGTGACGAGGCGGTCTACGCGCACGAGGGAAGCGGGCCGGTGCTGGTCGAGGACGGGCACCGCATCGTGGTCGCGGTGGGCGACGATCCCGCCGGCGGCCGGCACCTGACCTTCGATCACCGGATCAGCCGCGGCGAGTATCGCCTCGGCGTGCGCGTCGGCCACAGCGGGCACGGCGAACTCCTCTTCGCGCCCGCGAACGGCAAAGCCGCCCCGTTCTCCCTGCCTCTGGGCACCCTTCCGGCCTACACCGAATAGAGCGCCATGAACCCGTCAATCGCCCTGCAGAAGCTCTCCGGCATCGTCAAGGAACTCGGGTCCGGCGACGCCCCGCTGGCCCGGCTCAGGCTGCTGGAGTGCGCCTTCGAACTGGCCGAGGAGGCGGTCCGGAAGTGCCCCGACGAGCTGATCATCGACGCCGCCGCCATCTTGGACAAGGCCCTGGCCGAGAGCACGGCGTTCAAGAAGAGCGCGCTGGCCATGCTCGACCGAGGCGAGGTCGGAGCCACCAAGCGAGGCCAGATCGAGACGAAGCTCGACATCCTGGACGGCCTGGGTCAGGACGTCGCCCTGAGGCGCAACACGGACTACCTGATGAAGGAGAGCGATTCGTGAGGGCCCGAGCGATCCTGGCCGCCCTCGTGCTGGTGGCCTGGCCGACGTCCGCGCCCGCGGCGGCGGACCCGGAGCCCACGGCCCTCTACGACGCGCTCGACCTGAAGGAGCGTCCCGCCGACTACATCGTGCTGCTCGACACGTCCGGCACGATGAGCTCGCAGCAGACCGCCGTCAAGCAGCAGCTCAAGGGCCTGCTGAAAGCCAAGGGCAAGCAGGACAGCGTCACCCTCGTCCGCTTCGACAGGAGGCCCTACCACCGCAGCGCGCTGGAGACGGACGCGGACATCGACGGCCTGCCCACCCCGGTCGGCGAGTACACCGACATCGGCCGGGCCCTGGAGTGGGTGGTGCGCTACCTGCGCGAGCACCCGAGCCGGCTGGCCGCGGTCATGCTCGTCAGCGACGGCATACAGGAGCCGGCGCCAGGGAGCCCGTACGGCAGCGCGAACGGCCCCGCCTGGGACAGGTTACGCGACCAGGCCGCCGGGCTGAAGCCCCAGCCGCTGCTCTACACCTTCCCGTTCGGCGGAGCCGACGTCCGGCGCCACCAGGACGAGATCGTGGAGCGGGTCTTCCCGGCGAACGCGCAGATCCTGGACCCGCGGCAGAGCCAGGCCACCAAGGATCTGTCGATGGTCAAGGACGACTCGCTGCGCGCCGAGGCCAGGCGGCGGGTGGCCGCAGACCTCAAGCGGGGGGTCGCCGCCACCTGGAAACAGCCGGACGTGCGGCTGGACCTGGCCCGCGGCACCGGCTCGCTCACGCTCGACGTGCGGTCGCAGACCGAGGTGCTGCCGCTGGAGCTGCGCGCGGTCGAGGTCGAGGTCTCGGACGGCAAGGAGCGCGTGACGGGCCGCTCCGCCCTGCCGGCTCCGATCCGGATCGAGCCCGGCCGCACCGTGCCGGTGCCGATCGAGCTGTCGTGGGCCGAGCCCTCTGCCATCCGTGTCCAGCCGGTCGCCCTCGACCTGTCCCGGACCGTCCGGGTCCGCGCGACCGTCCAGACGCCGTGGGAGGGCGATCTCGGCCTGCTGGGCCTGAGCTACGGCAAGCAGCAGATCGGCACCGACGCGGCGCGCGTGACCGGCTCCTACCGGGGCGCCCCCTCCTGGTGGGCCGCCGCGGCCGCGGTCGTGCTCGTCGCGGCGCTGATCGTGCTGCTGCTGTGGTGGCGGCGGGCCCGGAGGCGGCGGCCGCCGAAGATGACCGGCGTGCTCTTGTCGGCGTACGTCAAGGACGCCGAGGACGCCTGGGACGAGCACACCCTCGGCCCCGTCCACCTCGGCGGGCGGCGCTCGGTCCGCACCGCCGAGCTGGCTCCCGAGCTGGACCTGCCCGGCGGCAGCGTCAAGGGAACCGTGGACGTGCGAGCGGCCGCGGACGGCATCACGATCACGTACGCGCCGGAGGGCCTGCCCGGCCGGAGCGACACCGCGACCTGCCCCCTCGGCCGCAGGGTCATGATCAACGGCGTCGAGTTCATCTACCGGACAACCAGTGAGGACTGAATGAGGACTTTCGAGAAGGTCGAGCTCAGCACGGGCGAGACGATCTGGGTGGCGGCCACCGTCGCGCCCGCCGACGCGCCCGCCGACCGGGAGCACGACGACGGGCCGCAGGACGTCTTCGGCGGCAGGGCGGTCAAGAAGCTCCAGGGGTTCGGGGAGACCCTGGGCGGCATCGTCAGCAGCGTGCACAAGTCCATGGCCGGGATCAGGCCGGACGAGGTGAGCCTGGAGTTCGGCCTGGAGGTCGGCTGCCAGGCCGGGGAATGGCTGGCCGGGCTCGCCGACGTCAGCACCAACGCCAGCGTCACCGTGACGTTGACCTGGAACCGCGCCGAGGAGGGCGAGCTTCCCGCGTGAGCCTCATGGCCCTCCTGGACCGATGCGCCGTCGCCGTCTGCGGCCACGACGGCGGCGAGTTGAAGGGAACCGGCTTCCTGGTCACGCCCCGGCACGTGCTCACGTGCGCGCACGTGCTGGGCGAGCTCGAAGCCACCTCCGAGGGGGCCAGGCTGGACCTCGTCCGGCCGGGCCGGCATGAGCCGCTGACCGGCACGGTGCGTCAGGTCCTGCCGCCGGTGAAGGGACCGGAGAAGATGTGGGCCATGCCCGACCTCGCCGTGGTGGAGATCGACGGCGATCCGGGCGGCAGGACGTGCGCCTGGATCGGCTTCGGCCAGCCCGACCTGGACGACCATCACCGGCTCGCGGCCTGCGCCGACAACTACCGCCCCGCGGAGTACGGCCGCGACCGCCTCAGGCTCACGCATCCGTCCTCCACCCTCGTGGACGACTTCGACGAGTACGAGCTGCGCATCAAGCTGGTGGAGGTCACCGGCGGCTGCTCCGGCGCTCCGGTGATCCACCTCAGGAGCGGTGCGGTCCGCGGCGTCATGAAGACCACGCGCCGCACCAACGACGACCTCGGCGGCCTGGCCGTGAGCCTCCTCCAGCTGGCGCGGCTGCGGCCCGAGCTCTACCAGAGCATCTGGCGGGAGAACATCCGCTTCCACGCCTCCACCCCGGCCTGGATCGGGGAGCGGGCGAACCTGCTGGGCAAGCGCGCGCGGGCCGAGGCCGACCTGCTCACCCTGCTGGCCGGGCAGCCGCCGCCGGACGATCCGGCCGGACTGCTCGCCCGGGCCAACCCGGAACGGGCCGAGCCGGACCTCGTACACGACTACTGGGACATCGCCCACCACGTGTTCGGCGACGATGCCGGGCGGGACCTGCATCCCGTGCTGGGGCTGATCAAGGAGCTGCTCCCGAGCTTCGGCCCCAGCGAACGGGACCGGCTCCTGGAATGCGGTGAGGTATGGGCGGAGATCGTCGGTCAGGAGCGGGCCTGGCGCATCGCGCTGCGGAGCACGGCGGCGGATCCGCCATCGGAGGGGGCGCCCGCCGTAGCCGTCCATGTCGGCCTCGACCTGCGGGCCCGCCAGGCCGGGGCGCCCCTCTACCGGTACGCGGTCGCCGAATCGGCCGCCCACCGCCCGCCCCGCAATCCCGTCCCACTGCGCCGGGGCGAGCTGGAGGAGGCGTTGAAGAGGGATCTCCTCGGCCCGCTGATCAGGCTCGGCCGCGCCATGGGCGAGCCCGAGGTCCACCTGAACCTCCCCGGCGAGCTGCTGGACCTCGGCGTGGAGGAGTGGACCGGCCTGGTGGAGCAGCAGAAGGACATGCCCCTGGGCACGCGCTTCCCGATCGTCGTCCGGGACCACACCTCGGGCAGGGGTTTCCGGAACTGGCGCGACATGCGCTGGGAGGCGCTGAAGGACGCGATGCCGCTCCCGCTGCACCAGATCGGCTGCCGGCACGAGCTGGTCGCCTATTCCGCCGTCCGGCGCGCGGGCTGGTTCTCGGTGCGGATCGAGGAGCGTGCCGGGTTCGTGCTCTCCTGCGGCTCGGAGGAGCTCCTCAGGTGCGCGATCGGGTTCGGCGTTCCGGTCGCGCTGTGGTGGCGCTCGCCCTGCCCGGGGCCGAGCCTCGGCGCCGAGCCGTGCCCCGGGGCGGTCAGGATGGCCCGCCTCGCCGAAGAGCTCGCGCACGTCCGCCTCGCGACGCTGCCGGAGAAGGTCAGAGAGCTGCGCGGCGAGGCCCAGATCGACGGGGCGGACCACTGCGGCGCCGGACTCGTCCTGCTTTTCGACGATCCTTTCACCGCGGATTATCTGCGTTTCGATTATGACGCTTTCCATTCCTCCTGATCCGCCTAGACTCGAAGCGAGGAGGCTGAATTGCAGTCGCCGGCCGATGGGTTCACATGGCCTGTTTACAGGGGCTCGGGCCGACCCCGCGTCTGCCATTCCTTCGGCCCGGTGCCGCCTTGGCGTGCTTTCTCGATGGAGAGCCCGCCCGACGATTCACCGGACGCCCCGGAGCTGACCGGTGTGGCCCTGCGGCGCGGGGAGACCTACCAGACGGCGGGCGCCGTCGGCCCGGACGGCCTGACCGACGAGGCCAGGATGGTCAACGCCGCGCTCGTCCTGCGCCGGCCGCTGCTGGTGACGGGGGATCCGGGCAGCGGCAAGTCGAGCCTCGCCTACCGCATCGCCTACGAGCTGGGCCTTGGGGCGGTGCTCCGCTGGCAGGTCACCAGCCGCTCCAAACTCGTCGACGGCCTGTACTCCTATGACGCGGTGGCCAGGCTGCACGACGCGCAGCTCGCCAAGAGGGGCCCGATGCCGCCGGTCGGCCACTACCTGCAGCTCGGGCCGCTGGGCACCGCTCTTTACCCGCACCGGCGACCGCGGGTCGCCCTCATCGACGAGATCGACAAGGGCGACTTCGACCTCCCCAACGACCTGCTCAACGCCCTCGACGAGGGAGAGTTCCCCATCAAGCAGCTGGTGCGGCCCATGACCGCCAAGGAGGAGACCGCTCAGGTCCTCACCGCGGAGAGGCAGCCCGTCCAGGTCCGCGGCGGGGTCGTGCGGTGCGCGAACTTCCCGGTCATCGTCATGACCAGCAACGGCGAACGGGAGTTCCCGCCCGCCTTCCTGCGCCGCTGCCTCCAGCTCCGGATCGAGCACCACCAGGACCGGGTTCACCTGGGCAAGGTCCTGCGGGCGCAGCTGCCCGGCGTGGCCGACGAGGCGGTGGAGGAAGGGATCGCGGAGTTCGTCAAGTCATCGCAGTCCGGACAGTTTCCCGTGGACCAGCTGCTGTCGGCGGTCTTCATGATCAAGGACGTCCGCGACCGCGAGCTCCGCGAGCAGCTGCTCAAGCTCGCGATGCAGCCGATCGACGGGCCACAGGAGCGGGAATGAGCCTCGACCGCTGGCTGGAGCTGCTCCGGGCGAGAGGCGTCGACCTCAGCGCCCGCGAACTGCTCGACGCGGCCTGGCTCGCCGCGCACATGACCCCCCGGAAAGAAGCCCGGCAGGCTGCCCCGGAGCCCCGGCCTCCGGGCGAGCCGCCGGCCAGGCCTGAACCCGGACCCGAACCGCCGCGGCGGCCGCCCGTGGCGGCGCCCGTACCGCCGCCGAAGATCCCGATCGCCGGCGGCCCGCCGCCCCGGCCGCTTCCCGTACCGGACCGGCACGAGCGCTCCTCGCGGGAGGATCCGGACGCCGCCGAGGCGGTGCCCATCGAGCTGTTCGCCTATCCGCGCGCGATCGAGCGCCCCAGGGAGTTCGTCCATGCCCTGCGCCCGTTCCGCAGATACGTCGACGCGGGCGAGGAGGTCGACGTGGACGAGGAGCGGACGGTCGAGCGGATCGCGCACGAGCGGATCTGGTCCCCCGTCCTGCGACCGGCCTCGGGCCGCTGGCTCGACGTGGCCTTCGTCGTGGACGTGAGCGTTTCGATGCGGGTCTGGCGCCCGCTGGCGAGGGAGCTGCACGACCTGCTCCTCCAGGTCCCCTTCCGCGACGTCCGCCTGTGGTACATGCACGGGGGCGGCGGGCGCGTCCGGATCAGCGCCTCGGCCACGCCGGGCGCGCAGTCGCACGATCCGGCCGCGCTGATCGACATGACAGGGCGGCGGCTGACGCTCGTGCTGACCGACGGCTGCGGGCCGAGGTGGCGTGACGGCACGGCCGGCGCCGCACTACGCAAATGGGCCGACGCCGGGCCGTCGGCGATCCTGCACCCCCTGCCGGAGGAGCTGTGGGACCGCACGGCCCTGGCCCCCGTTCCGGGGCTGCTGCACTCTCCGGTGCCCGCCCAGGCGAACCGCTCGCTGACATTCCAGGCGCTCTCCGGCGAGAAGCTGGAGGGCACGCCCGTCCCCGTCATCCGGCCGGAGGGTCCGTGGCTGGCGCCCTGGGCCAGGCTGGTGACCGGCTCGCTGGACCACGGGCTGATCTGCGCCGTGACCATGGCGGGCGGCACGCCTCCGGCCAAGAGCCCCAGGCCGTCCCGGCAGGACGCCGCCACGCGGGTGGCGGGCTTCCGCCAGGGCGCCTCCACGCACGCCTACCGCCTGGCCGGCTACCTGTCCTACACCGAGCCGCTCGACCTGGGCCTGATGTGGCTGGTGCAGCGCTCGATGTTCCGCGAGGCCGATCCGCTGCCGATGGCCGAGGTCCTGCTGAGCGGCCTGCTGCGGCGCCAGGGCGAGACGGAGACGTTCGCCTTCCAGCCCGGTGTGCGATCCGTCCTGCAGAGCGCGCTGCCCGCGGCGGAGGCGCGGCGGGTGCGGGCGGCGGTGTCCGCGGAGATCGGCCGCCGCACCGCGGGCATCGGGCGCAAGCAGCGCTTCTGGGCCATGGTGGCGCCCGGTTCCGGCGGCGAGCCGTGGACGCTGCGGGAGGCTTTCGCCGATCTGGAGAGCGCCGGGCTGCTGCCGCCGGGGATCGGCCCGGCTCAGCCGGGCCTTTCCGGCGCCGACGTCCCGGCGTTGCGCCGGCTCTGGGGCACGGCGCTGCGCGAGCGCCGGCCCGGAGATCCCCACCGGTACGGCACCGCGGTCTCCCTCGCCGTCGCCCTGCTGGCCCGCGCCCGCCAGCACGATGACCGCAAAGCGCTCGACGACTGCGTGGCCCTGCTGTCGCGCGCACGGGGCGAAGCCGAACTGGCCGGCCGGGACCGGCTCGACGTGATCGACGGCCACCTCGGCTGGGCGATGCTGACGCGCTTCCGGTGGGACCGCGACCCGCTGACGCTCAGCGAGGCCAAGGTGACCTTCCTCGGCGCCACCGAGGGGCAGGGGGCTCGCCCGCGAGACGTGTGCGGCCTGGCCCTGGCCGCCATCGAGAGCGCCCGGTGGACCGGCGGGGCCGCCGATCGCGAGCTGCTGCTGCGCTGCGAGACCGCCTTGCGGCCCCCTTCCCCGCGCGACCCGGCCCACCCCCTCATGGCGGGCACCCTGGCCAGGATCCTGCTCGCCGTGGACGGGAGCAGGCCCGAACGCGCGCTCGGCCTGCTCCGCCGGGCCGTCTCGCTCGCCCAGGACGACGACCCCGACGTGCTGGCCTGCCGGGCGGATCTGGGCGCTCACCTGCTGGCCGAGTTCCGCCGCGGCGGGCGCGTCGAGGCGCTGGCCGAGGCGGCCGAGCAGCTACGGCTGGCGCAGCGCTCCTGCGCCGCCGGCGAGCCGCTGCTCGCCTGGATCTGCGCAGGGCTGGGACGGGTCCATCTGGAGGAGTTCCGGCTGAAACGCACCTCCTCCTCCCTGGAGCAGGGGGAGGAGGCGCTGCGGCGGGCACTCGACCGGCTGGGCCGCCTGCCGCTGCCCCGCGATCACCGCCTGACCTGCGACGTCCTGAACGACCTGGGCGAGGTGCGGCTCGAACGGTTCGCGATCGAACGCCGGCCGGGCGTCGCCGACGACGCCCGCGTACTCCTGCTCAGGGCCCGTGACCGCGACGGCAGCCGGTCGGCGAGCATCGACGAGAGCCTGTCCCGGCTGCTCATCGCCCGGTACGAGAGCTTCCACGACGTTCACGACCTCTGGGGGGCGGCCGACCACCTCCAGCGGCTGGCCGAGTCCGACGCCGAGACGCCGGTGCGCCTGCGGGCGGCCCGGACGTGGGCGGGCTGCGAGGTGTCGGCCGGACGCTGGCACCGCGCCTCGGCCGCCTACGCCCAGGCCATCAACCTGTGCGGGAAGATCGGCCGGGCGGCCGACGAGGACCTGTCCACCCTGTGCAGCGAGGCCGCCGCCGTCGAGCTGGAACGGGGCGACGCCGCCGGCGCGCTGCGGCTGGCGCAGGCGGGACTGCGCCGGTTGGCGGACCACCGCGGGCCCGCCCTGCCCGGCCTGCCCGCGTCCGGGGGGCCGATGATCGTGATCAATGTCTGCGAGCGGCGCACCGACGCCCTGGTGCTCGACGAGAGCCGCATCGAGGTGCTGCACCTGGGCGGCGTCACCCTGGACGACGTCAGCAGGAACGCCCGCGACCTGCTCGCCGCCACGCGACAGCCCGACTGGCCCGACGACGGGCCGATCGCGGACACGCTGGCGTGGTTGTGGCAGCTCGTCGGCGAGCCCGTGCTGGCCCATCTCGGGTGGCTCGGCCGGGCTCCGGGGCAGCGACGACGGCGGTTGTGGTGGTCGGCGGCGGGCGCCCTGAGCTTCCTGCCCCTGCACGCGGCGAGCGACGGCGAACGGACGATGTTCGACCACGTCACCTCCTCCTATCTCGCCGACACGCGCGACGCGCTGCGCACCCCGGCCGCCAGGAGCGTGCGCACCGCGGACCTGTCGCGTACCGATCCCTACGAGCCGGCCCGGAGCAAGGTGCGTTTCGAGGGCACCTGGCACCAGGTGGCGGAGCTGGCGAGCTCGCCGGGCCGGCTCGCGGTGCTGCCGCGGCACGAGGTGATCTCCGGCGTGGGCGAGCCCGCGGACGGCGCGGCGCCGCTGCCGGCGCATCTGCTGGCGGCCTTCCGCGAGGTGGTGGCCGCCATGTGGCCGGTGCCGGAGGAGGTCCGCCTGGCGCTGCTGGACGTCAGCCGGCAGGCGGGCGAGCGCTCGACGGCCTGGCACGTGCACGACGTCGCCCTTGAGCTTCGCCGCCGCTTCCCGGCCCGGCCTCGTATCTGGGCCGCTCTCCGTCACTTCGGCGCCTGACCCGCCATTTCTCCCCTTAGGATTTGAATATGTCTGCTCCATAATCGATTTTCGGACCTACTTAATCAGATTTGTGTTGCGTCCATAACTGCGGCAGAAACTTCTGGTGGCCCCTCTCCGTTCTGCGGATAGGTAAAACGGCAACTGTGAGGAAATGTGCGCGTCACTCCATCCCTCAGGTCCCTTCTCGCCCTGGCCGTGACCGCTGCCGTGGTGCTGTTACCGACGGCCGCGAGCGCTTCGCAGCCCTCTGACGTCAAACCCGTCCGCGTCGTCGTCCTGGTCGACGAGTCCGGCAGCCTGTCCGGCCCCGACGTCGCCCGTGAACGTGCCGCCTCCCAGCTCATCGCCCTCAGCGAGCTCTCGCCGCAGTCCCAGGTGGCCGTGGTCGGCTTCGGCAGCTCCAACGGCCCCGGCCAGGCGGCCGTGGACATCGCCTGCCCGCTGACCGGCGTGCAGACGGCCCAGGACCGCGAGTCGCTGAGCCGGTGCGTGGACAAGCTGCGCCGCCGTAACAGCGACGAGGGCGGCGACACCGACCACGCCGCCGCCCTGGAGCAGGCGCTCGACATCATGAACACGCCCGACGACCAGCAGCGGGCGAAGATCGTGTTCCTGCTGACCGACGGCGTCCTCGACGTCAGGAACAGCCCGCAGTACGGCGCCGACGCCCAGGCGCGCAACCGCAACGCCCGCGCGCAGATCGACCGGAGCCTGCGGGACGCCGAGAAGGCGCGGGTGCAGATCTGGCCGCTGGGCTTCGGCTCGGCCGACAAGACGAGCCTCGACGCCTTCGCCGCGGGCGGCTGGCGGCAGCCCTGCGGCGACCAGGAGACGGCCACGCCCCGCGCGAGAGTGGTCGCCAGCTCGGCGGACGTGGAGCGATCCCTGCTCGAGGCGTTCGCCTACGCCCGGTGCGCGGGCATCGAGCAGTCGGTCACCGACTCCCTGGAGCCCAACGCCACCGTCGATCTCCAGGTCAACATCCCCGTCATCGCGACCGACGGCTCCATCGTGGTGGTCAAGCGCGACCGGCGCATCCGGGTGGCCTACTTCGACCCCGACGGCAACCAGGTGCCCAAGCAGGGCGAGCAGAACGACTCGACCTTCCAGGTCGCCGGCGAGGCCGGTCCGGTGGAGTCGCTGCGCATCCGCAACCCGCTGCCCGGCAAGTGGCGGGTCCAGCTGACGTCGCCGCCGGGCGTCAGCCGCCAGGACGTCAGCGCGACCGTCGTCTGGCAGGGCGCGCTGCGCGCCTCGATCTCCCTGAGCAACCCCCGGCCGCGGCCGGGCGAGCAGGTGGCCGTCCGGCTGCGCCTGCAGACCAGGACCGGCACGATCACCGACCCGGCGGCGCTGGAGGGCCTGCGCTTCACCGCCCGGATGTCCGGCGACGGCTTCCAGGAGCTCCCCGTCGACCTGCGCGACACCGGCGACGGCCCCGACCGCGCCCAGGGCGACGGCGAATACTCCGGCCAGGTCACCATTCCCGCCTCGGCCACCGGCGCCCTGTCCTTCCTGGGCAAGGTCACCGGCCCGGGCGTCGCCGGCGACGAGCGGCCGTACGCGACCCGCGTCGCCGGGCCCGCCGACCGGCTCCGCGCCCAGGTGCAGCTCGACGCGGCCACCGTCGAGCCGGGCGGGGAGGTCTCCGGCACCGTACGCGTGACCAACGACGCCGAGCCCGCCCAGCTCACGCTGCGGCTCGTCGACGTCCCCGGCACGGTCAGCCTGTCCGTCCAGCGCTTCCAGGCGGCGGCGGGCACCTCCGAGCACGGCCTCAAGCTGCGGATCGGCGCCGACGCGCCCAAGGGCCCGGTCGGCGGCTCGGTCCAGGTGCTCGACGCGACTGGGCAGGTGGTGGCCGAGGAGTTCGTCGACGTCGACGTGCAGCCGCCCACGCCGCTGTGGCAGCGGCTGCTCCAGGCCCTGCTGATCCTCCTGCTGATCCTGGCGGTGGCCCTGCCGCTGCTGCTGCTCAGGAGGCGCGCGCGGATGCGGGCGGCCGACCCGAGCGAGCTGACCTTCTACCTCTTCGAACGGCCCGGCGAGCCGTACGTCAGCAAGATGCAGGCGCCCCTCGGCGAGGGGCCCGAGTTCACCTTCGAGATCTCCGCCGGCCGCCTGGTGCGCACCTTCGGCACCGGCTACACGGCCCGCCGGGGCGGCGGCCAGACCGTCCTGGTCCGCGACCCGTCCGGACAGGAGCTGGAGCCGCTGCGCCCGGGACGCCCGATCCCGCTGCCCGGCGGCGTGTTCCTCGGCGTCGACGACGCCCGGGTCAAGGGCGCGGAACCCGCGTACGGCTCGCGGGAGCCGTACCAGAGCAGGACCCACAGACCGATGCCAGGCGACGACCTGTTGTGAGGGGCGCATGAGGATCTTCGATCCGATGATGTTCGTAGGGCTCGGCGGCACCGGCTGCCGGGTCGGCGTGGAGCTGGAGCGGCGGCTGCGGGACGAGCTGTGCGGTCCGGACGGCATGGACCTGATCAGAAACTTCAGCTGGCAGAACTACCAGCCCTACGAATTGCCCTCCTGCCTGCAGTTCGTCTATGTCGACCTCAACGAGGCCGAGCTGACCCGCACCCGGCGCCGGGTGGTGCCGACCGAGCGGGAGTTCCCGGCGGCCGGCCGGACCGCCCACCTGATCCACGACGTGGTGCCGAAGTTCGACTCCTACCCGGAGGTGGCCCGCAGCCTGCGGGCGACGTTGAGCGACCACGTCAAGGACTGGCTGCCGCCGCGCGAGCAGGAGCCGCTGGTCGCCCCGCTGATGCGCGGCGCCGGGCAGCTGCCCACGGTGGCCAGGGCGGCGCTGTTCGAGCGGATGCGGCACGGCCCGGGGCCGGTGGTGCAGGGCATCGACGACGCCATCGGCGCGATCAGCAACTCGGGCAGCGAGCTGGCCGCGCTGGGCGGCCGGCTGAGACGCAGCTGCGACGTCTTCGTGGCCTACTCGGTGGCGGGCGGCACCGGCAGCGGCATCTTCTACGACTACCTGCACCTGATCGGCGACGCCTTCGCCCGCAACCACATCAGGGCGCGGATCTACCCGCTGGTCGTCATGCCGTCGGCCTTCGCCGAGGGCAAGGGCGGCGGCCGCCGGGCCCGCCTGAACGCCGGCTCCAGCCTGCTGGACCTGTTCCGGCTGATCGACGACCAGAACGCGCCGCACGCCGGCACGCAGGTCGACGAGCAGGGCATCGCCGGCGAGCTGGGCGTGCGCTACCCGGGCAGGGGCGAGGTGCGGCTGGCCACCGGCACCGTGCAGACGGCGTTCCTGTTCACCATGCCGCCCGGCGTCGAGCGGGACGACCTGCACCGCTCGATCGCCTCCCTGATCGTCTCGCTGGCCGGCACCCAGCCGCGCGCCTCGGGCGACGGCGGCGGCATGGAGGACCGCGGCGAGTCGTCCTTCGCCGACGACTTCATCAACCGGGCCGTGGAACGCGAGGTGCCGGCGGCCTCCGGCATCGGCAACCGGGGCGTCTCGACGGCCTTCGTCTCCTCCATGACCGTCCCCGTGGAGGAGCTGGCCGACCTGGTCAGCTCCCGGCTGCTGGCCCGCGCGGTGACGCAGCTCGAAGCCGTGCCGCCGGGCGCCGCCGAGAGCAACGTCGAGGAGATCCGGCGCATGTTCACCACCACCAACCTCGAGCCGCTCAACACCCGCGAGCCGCTGCCGCTGCCGGACGTGCGCCCCGCCACCGGCGCGGCCGAGATCCAGAAGTCGCTGGCCAACCGGATGCGGGCGATGGAGGACAACCTGGCCTCGCTCGAACGGCAGCTCAACCGGGTCGTGCCGGCCCTCGCCCAGGAGATGGACGTGCGCCGCGGCGCGCTCGAAGCGCTCGGCCAGGTCGACCCGTTCCGGCTGCGGCGGGTGGTGGTCGGCCTGCCCGGCGACGTGCACGAGGCCGACCGGCTGGGCTTCGCCGGGCTCCTGGACCACCGCCGGGCGCAGCCGCGCAAGCCGTACGACAACATGACCGAGGCCCCGCCGCAGCCGCGGCCGATGCGGGACCGGCTGCTGCGCAAGGCGCAGTGGACCGACCCCGAGGTGCAGGCCTCGATCGCCGACCAGGACACCTGGTACCTGTGGCGCAGCCAGGCGCTCTGGCACCGGGCGTGGGCCGACCAGATGCCCCGCTGGGAGCCGCGCCGCAAGCAGCTCATCCGCGAGGTGCGCGAGTTCACGCAGGTCTTCGTCGAGCATGCCGAGGCCGACGCCGAGCGTTTCGCGCGCCGGGCCGGCGAGCTCTACGAGACCCGCGTGGGCGTCTACCACCTGCTGCCGCCCGCGGGCGCGGAGTCCTTCTACGACGCGGTCGTCCGCCGCTTCGTCGACGTCTTCGTCTCCCGGCAGCTGCTGCGCCCCACCGACGGGGAGGCCGCCGTGGCCAACGCGCTGATCGGCCCGGACGGCTGGCGGCACGCCTACGACCTGGCCTGGCGCACGGGCAAGCCGGCCGACGCGCTCACCTGGGTGCGCGACCGGCTCAAGCTGGAGGTCAAGAAGCTCTTCAAGGACCAGGACGAGGCCGCCGCGCTGGGCGAGCAGCCGCTGCTGCCCTCGCTGGCCGACATCCTCGCCCAGGCCGCCGCGGGCGGCGGCGACGACCCGCACGTGCGGCAGTTCCAGCTCAAGCTGGCCGACCTGGTGCCGGGCGGCTTCACCCCCGACGGCACCGGCGATCTGAAGGTGCTGGTCTCCTATCCGGCGCCGGCCAAGGACCCGGCCCTCGAACGGTTCCTCAAGGACCGGATCGACCTGCCGGGCGTGCCCGACTTCCGCAACATCGACGCCGACTCGGTGACCGTGGTGCAGCTGCGTACCTCGATGAGCGTCACCCAGGTCCGCGAGCTGCGCGAAGTGCTGCACAGCTGGGCCGACGCCCTGCGCGACGAGCGGCCGCAGGACCACCTGAAGTGGCGCCAGCGGCTCGGCTACGACTTCGGCTACCTGGCCACGACCGAGGAGCACCGGGTCCGGATCCTGCACCGGCTGCTCTGCCTGCTGTGGAACGGCCGCGTCAGCGTGGTGGAGGGCGAGCCGAGCTCGCCGGCGCGGATCCGGATCGACGTCGAGGGCGGCTCGATGACGCTCCCCCTGACCGGGTACGGCAAGGCGTCGTCGTGGCCGAGCATGCTGCGGGCCTACGAGCAGTGGGTGATCGGCGGCGACGAGGAGTTCCGCAGCCTGGTCAGCGAGCAGCTGATGAACGCCACCCCGAAGGGCCTGGCGGGCGCCCCCAGCGTGCCGGACCCGCTCTACCACCTCGTCACCGGCATGTCCGCCGACCAGCTCGGCCTGCTGGAGATCATGGTGCCCAAGCTGCCGTCGGGCGCGCGCAACCGGGCCGACCAGCTGATCGCCTTCTGGGCGCACACCCTGCCCGCCGCCCTGGACCTGCCGTTCGAGCGGGTCGCCGAGGCGGTCGCCTACAACCTGCGCGACCTGGACGCGCTCCTCGGGGAGTGAGCATGGTCGTCGTGCTCGACCTGCGCAAGGGTGAGCTGGAGCGGCTCGGCGCCCAGGTCCTGGTGGTGGCCGACACCGAACGCCTGGCCGGCGCCCAGCGGGTGCTCCAGGACGTCTTCAGCTCGCGCCTGGTCAGGTCGGTGCTCGTCCTGGCGGTGGGACCCGACCTGCGCCTGCCGCCCGTCCTGGACGGGGAGAGCCGCAGGGTGCTCTGGGTGAGCGACCCCCGCGGCATCCTGTGGAACGCCGACACCGGCGAGGCCGCCCACGGGCCCGGGGTGAGCGCGGAGGCCATCCTGATCGACCTGCTCACCCAGCCGGAGGTCTTCGACGAGGTGGTCAACAGCCTGGGCGACATCCCGTACGGCACCGCCTCGCCCGGCTGGCGCATCGTGGCCGGCCGGATCGACCCCGAGGTGCTCGGCCAGGCCTTCCGCGAGGTGGCCGAGCGCTTCGACGGGCCCGTCCAGCAGGACACGGCCACCTTCAGCTCGCCGCTGGCCACGGCGCTCCCCGTGCTCAGCGGCACCGTCGACCTGCCCGCCGACCTCCTCGACGCGCTCATCCCCGAGGGCCCGCTGGACCGGCTCCACCGCGACGCCGCCGAGCGGATCGACCAGGCGGTCCGCGCCCTGGACGACCTCGGCTACCTGCACAACGCCCGCGCCCGGGCCGCGGTCGTCGACAAGGTGATCGCCGCCGGGCGGGCGCTCGCCAAGTTCCGCGACACGGTCGCGCGGCTCTTCGAGGAGATCGACCACACCGACGACAACGCCGCCGAGCAGCTGGCCGCGCACGGGATCAGGTTCGCCGTCCCCGCCGACATGAGCCACGCCCGGATCGTCGGCGAGCTGCGCGCCGACCTGGAGGCGGCCCTGGCCGAGCGCAAGAGCGTGCCGCGGATGGTCTCGCGCTTGCGCCTGCTGGCCGACCACAGCGCGCCCATCGGCAGCCGCGCCTTCGTCGGCGACGTCTGGCGGGCCTGCCCGGACGAGCTGCTCAACGCGCTGCACGCGCCCGCCGAGTTCCCGGCCACGTTCCTGGCCCGCTTCGTCTTCTGGCGGCGCTCGCGGGCGTGGTGGCGCGAGCAGCTCTCGCTCGGACCGGCCAGGACCGCCCTCGACGACCTGCGCTCGATGCTCGAACGGGTCGCGGCCAGCGAGTGGATGCTCGGCCAGGCCCGCATGCACACCTCCGACGCCTCCCGCACGCTGGCGGCGGCGCTGAACGAGATCTGCGCGCAGGTGTCCTGGACGCTGACCGACTGGAGCAAGGCCGAGACCGGCCAGGCCGCCGCCAGCCCGGCGCTCGACGAGGAGGTCACCGTACGGCTGCGCGACCGCGGCGGCCAGCTGCGCGAGGTCATCACCGGCGACCTCGTCGACGCGGTCACGAGCTGGCTGGAGCCCGCCTGGACCTCCCTCGAACAGGGCGCCTACCGGGACGCCCAGGTGGGGCTGGACCGCCGGATCGACGAGACGCTGCGGCAGTACCGCTACCACCTGACTCACCGGGGCGTCCAGGAACGTCCCGACTTCGGCACCGGCGACACGGGCCGCCAGGAGCTCGTCGACGCGGTCTGGCGGCAGTCCCAGCAGGTCGTGCGCGCGCTGCGGGCCCAGGCCACCGGCCAGATGCTGCAACTGTGCGGCGACCGCGACCTGGCCATGCTGCTGCGGCAGGCGTACGCGGTGCGCTTCGCGCCCAGGGCCGTGCGCGGGCAGGGCAACCCGCCCGACGTCGTGTGGACCCGGTCAGGACAGTACGCCGGCACCCTGCGCCTGGTGCCGCTGCGCCCCGGGACGGTCGAGGAGAACTGGAGCGAGGATGGAACCTGAGCCGCTGACCTTCTTCACTCCCGACGGCGACCGCGTGACCTGGGAGGTGGAGGCGGATCCTGCCCACGACCCCTTCGAGCGCCGGCTGACCCTCGTCGTCCAGGGCACCAAGATCGTGCAGCGGCGGGTGCCCCGTGCGGAGGGGCGCGACCGCGACCACCTCTACGAGCTGCTGGAGAACGAGGCCAGGATGGGCGCCAGGCTGCTCACCCGGCTGCGCCGGGCCTACCCCGTCGAGCTGCCCCGCCTGATGGGCTACAGCCTGGACGAGGAGGAGCCGTTCGTGCTGCTGTCCGACCACCGGGGCGAGCCGGTCAGCCGCTTCGCCGGCGCGCTGCTGATCGCCGAGCAGCGGGCCCTGCAGGCGAGCCTCTTCCGCGCCGTGCGCATCCTGTCGGCCTGCGACATCGTCCACCGGCGCATCGACCCGGGCACCGTGCGCTGGGACGGCACCGCCGTACAGCTCACCGACCTCAGCCACGCCACGCTGGCCGGCAGCCGCCGGCTGCGGCTGGGCGAGGCCCCCTACGCCGCGCCGGAGCAGCGCGCGGGCACCGGCCGGGCCTGCACCGCCGACGACCTCTGGAGCGCCGGCATGGTGATCTACCGCACGGTCACCGGCCGCGACGTCGCCGACCGCCCCGACCTCACCGCCGCCCCCGCGCTGCAGCCCATCCACGACGTCTTTTCCGGGCAGCCGCCGTCGGCGCTGGAGGTGCTCGACCGGCTGCGCGAGCCGGACCCGATGCGGTCCATCCCCGCCGACCAGGACCTCCGGCTCGAAGAGGGCCGCCTCGCCTTCGACCGGGCCCACGAAGCCAAACGGGAGACGGAGGCGGAGCAGCCCGCGCCCGTCACCCGGATCGAGCAGGCGCCGCGGGAGCAGCCGCGCAAGTGGTGGTCCCGCTGGCTCCCGCTGGCCGTGCTGGTCTGCCTCTTCCTGGTCGTCTGGATGGTGATCCGGTGATCCTGTGCCCGATCTGCCTGCACGAGTTCGCCTGGAGCGAGGACGAGCTCTACGAACGCACCCCCGCGGGCCACTACCAGCGGCTCTCCCTGGAGCACGCGAGCGGCGCCCGCCGCGAGGACCTGCTGCGCGCCGCCCACGTCCGCTGCCCGGCGCCGGTGGCGGACCCGAGCCTCGAACACCACCTGCCCTACACCTACGTACGGCACGGCCGCCCGCTGGTGATCGGGCTGGTCGGCGGGCCGGAGACGGGCAAGACCCACCTGCTGGCCTCGATGATCGGCGCCATCGAGCAGGGCGGCCTGCGGCCGTACGGGCTGACCGCGGACGCGGTGGACATCGAGCGGCACGCCGAGTACGTCAACACGTACGTGCACCCGCTGATGGTGGAGCGGACCGCGCTCTCGCGCACCACCCACCGGGCCACCGCCGAGCCGGCCGACGCGCTGCTCGTCAACGACGGCCGGCACACCACCGCGGTGGCGTTCTTCGACATCGCCGGCGAGCTGCTGCGCAGCTCCACCCACGAGGCGACCAGGTTCGTGCCGGCCGTCGGCGGGCTGCTCTTCGTGATCGACGCCGCCACCAGGTCGGCCAGGATGGGCGACGAGTCCTTCCGCGCCGTGCTCGACCGGCTGCCCAAGAGCGGCGGGCGGCTGGACATCCCCGCCGTCATCGCGGTCACCAAGAGCGACTCGGTGCGCTTCGAGGCGCCGGTGGACACCTGGCTGTACGACGAGCCCGACCGGCTGGACCAGATGGACGTCCTGCGGGAGAGCCGTGACGTCTACGCCTTCCTGCACCGGCGCGGCGCGCAGGCGTGGCTCAGCCCTTACGACAAATGCCGCAAGTGCACCCTGCATTTCGTCTCGGCGACGGGCGCCGCCCCGACCGACGGGCGCTTCCCCAGGGGCGTGCGGCCGCGACGCGTCCTGGCGCCCCTCATCTCGCTCCTCGCGATGACCGGTGTCCTGCGCGGCTATCCGGAGGTGGGGATCTGATGGGGCGTTACTCCAGCGTCGACTGGATCCTGTTCGAGTGGGACGAGCGCCGCACCGGCCTCGGCCCCGTGCGCTCCTCCCTGGAGGACACCCGGGGCTGGTACCACCAGCTCGGCCCCTGGCTCGACCCCGGCCCCGCGCCCGGGGTCAGCATCTGCCGGCTCATGGTGGACGGTCGCGTGGTGGTGCTCTCGCGCACGCGCACCGGCGGCTCGGACAGCAGGCGGACCATCCGGGTGCAGGCGTACCTGGGCGGCTCGGCCGCCAACGCCTCGGCGATGCCGAACGTCCGCCAGGCGCTCGCGCTCGCGCCCGGCTGGAGCTCGTTGCTGCCCGCCGATCCGGAGCCGCTCGACCTGGCCGTGCTGCTGCGCCCCTACGCCGACGCCGGCGCGGCACTCGACCGGCGGGCCCGCGCCGAGGCGGCGACGCTCGCGCCCATCGTCTCCGAAGCGCTGCGCGGGAACCGGGAGCCGCTGTCGGTGGCGGCCCAGGGAGAGGCCGTCGTGCAGCTGTGGGGGCTGGTGGACATCCTGGACCTCGTGCTCGGGCGCTATCCGGAGACGTTCTCCACCTACGAGAGCGACGACCTCAAGCAGGGGGCCGAGGTCATCTTCCTGCAGCAGTGGCCGGGGCCGTCCTCGCGGGCCGCGCACCGGCGGCGCGTGGATCTGCGGGCGCCCGACCAGAGCGACCTGTACGGCGAGATCGCGGCCATGGTCGTCCAGGCGTACGCGGGCGGGCAGCTGCCGGGACTGGTCAAGCGGCTGCGGATCGCCGACGGGATGGCGCTGGAGGAGCGGGTCGAGCTGCTCGGGGCCGCCCTGCGCGAGCCGCCGAAGCCCGTACCGGCCGAGCCCCGCGCTCCTCGCCCTCCCGCACCTGCCGAACCCGCGCCCGCCGCTCCGGAGGGACCGCCTCCACGGCCGGCCCCTCCCCCGCCGGCATCCGGCCCCCGGATACGCGTGCCCGCGGCACGGCCCGCGCCCGTGACGCACGAGAAGCCGCCGCCCGCCCCGCCACCCGCCTCGCCGCCGGCCCGCCCCGAGGCGCAGCCCGTCGCGGTGCGCGACGCCTTCGACTACTTCCTGGCGGAGCTGGCGGAGGCGACCAGCGCCGGCGCGGCCCGGAGCATCCTGAGAGACGTCCACGCCTGGGCGCGGACGCGCCCGCCGGCCGACGTACGCTCCCGGCTGCACGCCCTGGTGCCCGAGCTGGAGCGGCTGCTGCCCGACGACGAGGTCAACCCGATCCTGCGCGACCTGCTGGACCCGGACGCCTCCGCCGAGGCCGTCAGGTCCGCCTGGCTCGATCCCCGCTGGCTCGTCCTGGCCGCGGTGCTGCTGGTCGTGCTCGTCCTCCAGGTCGTGACGACGGTCCTGCGCTGACCACCGGTCAACCGGCCAGCCGGTTCAGGAGGGCGGCCAGGGCTTCGCGGTCGTTGACGCCGGTCTTGTCGTAGACGGCGTACAGGGTGTTGGCCACGGTCCGGACGGACACGACGAGCCGCGCGGCGATCTCGCGGTTGGTCAGCCCCTGCGCGGCCAGCACCGCGATCTCGCGCTGCCTCGGCGTCAGGCTGGGCACGTCGAGGTCCACCAGCGCGAGCGTACGGCCGCCCTGGCAGCGCTGCGCGAGCCGCCAGGCCCGGGTCTGCGCCGCCCGCGCCCCGCGTACCAGCCCGGACCCGCGGTAGCGGGCCACCGCCTGCGCCGCCGCCTCGGCCGCGTACAGCAGCAGGCCGAGCCGCTCGAAGCCCTCCGAGACCGCGTCGAGCTCCGCGCCGTCGCGGGCGGCGGCGTGCCGCGCGAACAGCGCCACCAGCGGGCCGTCCATGTCGAGCGCGGCCAGCCGCGCGGACACCAGGTCGGCGCGGCCCAGCCGGACGACGTCGTGCAGCAGGAACGGCACGTCGCACGGCAGCGCCCCCTCGGCGGTCTCCAGGCAGAGCTCCACGGCCCCGGCCGCGTCGCCGCGACCGGCCAGGGTCCACGCCCGGGCCAGGCGCAGCGGCACCACGCCGGACGGGCCGATCGGCGTCCCCGTCGCCTCCGCCCGCTCCAGCGCCTGCTCGGCCGCGGCCGGCTCGCCGAGCAGCGCGTACGCGTGCGCCAGCTCGCCCAGGCACAACCCCGCCTGCACACTGCGGCCGGGCAGCCGCGCGGCGGTGTCGCGGGCCCAGGACAGGGCGTCGGCCATCCGGCCGCGCAGCCGCAGCACGCGGGCCTTCAACGATCCGAACTCCAGGAGCGCCCGCGTCCAGGTGCCGAACTGACCGTCCAGGCCGTATCCCTCGTCGGCGAGCCGCTCGGCGGCGTCAAGATCACCCAGCAACAGCGCGGCGTGCGCGGCGTTCCCGGTCAACGTGGCGGCCAGGCTCCGCATGCCGTCCGGTTCCCGCACGAGCCCGGCCCGGATCTCCGCCGCACGGGCCAGGCATTCCGCGGCGCGGCCCTGCGCCGCGGAGACGGCCACCTCGGCCACGGCCAGCATGCGTGCGCCGTGCGAGCCGAGCGGGCCCATGTCCCTGCAGCGCGCCAGCAGCTCTTCGGCGGTGGCGATCTCGCCGGCGAGGACGGCCAGCACGGCCCGCATGATGAACGTGCCCTGGCGCGCTCCGACGTCACCGGCGCGCCGGGTCGTCTCCTCCAGGACAGCCGCCGCCCGTGCGACGTCCCCGAGCCCGACGGCCAAGGTCAGCGCCCACTGCACGCCGAGGTCGGTCCTGGCCCTCTCGGTCATGTCCGCCTCCCACGCGATGGCGGACACCTCGTCGGCCTCGGCGTACCGGTCGGAATAGGACAGCACCGTGGCCAGCGCGGAGAGCGCGGGCGCCCCGCCGCCGGCGTCCACGGCCGCGCGCCCGAGCCGAACGGCCAGTTCCAGGTCCCGGACGACCCTGGCGCGCTCGCAGCCGGCCAGCAGCAGCCCCGGATCGCCGGGCAGGCCGCCGTCCAGCCGCCAGACCGCCACCCTGAGCACGTCCTCGCGCCGCCGCAGCCCGGCCTCCGAGACCGCCTGCGCCAGCCGGCGCACCATCGTGCGGGCGCGCAGCACGCCGCAGCCGTCCCTGATGACCTCGCCGTACAGCGGGTGCGCGAGCCGCACCTGGAGCCGCCGGCCGTCCTGCTGCACCGTGACGAGCTGCCGGTCCTCCAGGTGCTGGACGGCGTCGAGCGACCCGAGGGCGGCCAGCAGGTCCGCGCCGAGCGGCTCGCCGTACGCCAGCAGCTCCAGCGCCTCCCGCTCCCGGGCGGTCACCTCGCCGATGCGGCCCGCGATGGTCTCGCGCAGCGTGGGCGTGATCGTCAGCGGCCCGCTCCACCGCCACACGCCCCCGTCGGCGGCGAGCATCCCGGACAGCACGAGTTCGCGCAGGTAGAGGGCGTTGCCCTGGCTGACGCGCCACAGCCGGGCCACGGTCGCCGACTCCACCCGCCCGCCCAGCGCGGCCTCCAGCACGGCCGCCGTCTCCTCCAGGGAGAACGGCTCCAGCTCCAGCCGCGGCACCAGGCCGTCCTTCCACAGCGCGAGCACCGCGTCCGGCACGGGCGTGCGGCTGCGCAGCGTCGCGATCACCCGCGTGCCGTCCCGCGTCACCAGGTGGTGGACGAGCGCGGCCGAGACCGGATCGAGCAGGTGGGCGTCGTCCACCACCAGCACCGGCACGCGCAGCGCGGCGGCCGCCCAGCCCAGCGGGTTGCCGGCGGGCGGCGTGGCCGGGAGCAGCGGGGCGAAGGCTCCCAGCGGGACCTCCGCGGCGGCCGCCGTGGCCCGCGCCCAGGCGACCCCGTCGAGACCGTGCACCGCCTGCGCCGCCAGCCGGCTCTTGCCCGTGCCCGGCGGACCGGCCACGACCACGCCCCTGGAGGCGGACCTGATCTCCGCCAGCTGCGCCGCACGCCCGATGAACGGCCAGGAGCCTGCCACGGCGAAAGCGTATTTGAGTAGGCCATGCTCATGCGAGCGCATTGTCCCCACCATCATGCTTGGCCCATGACCATGGCGCCCACCACCGGCCTGACGGACCTCGTACGCGAGAGCCTCGGCGACCCCCTCGCCGAGATCGCGGACCAGCACGTCGATCTCCTCGCCCCCGCCTCCGGGGCGCTGTCGACGGCCTCGCTCCACCGTGTGCGCGGCACCACCACCGGCGGCGCGGCCTGGTCGTTCTTCGTCAAGGCGATCCACGCGGTCAAGCACTCGCCCGCGTACGCGGGCATCCCCGAGCCGCTGCGGGCCGCCGCGGTCGCGGAGTTCCCCTGGCGGGCCGACGCGGACGTCTACCTGGCCCGCCCCCGGCTCCCCGGCGGGCTGCGGCTGCCCCGGCTGTACCGGCTGGACGACCTGGGCGACGACCGGCTCGTCATGTGGCTGGAGGACGTGCGGGTCGCGCCCGCCGCGTGGGACCTGGACCGTTACCGCGCCGCCGCCCGCCGGCTCGGCGACCTGGCCGCCGCCCGGCCCGTCGCGGGCCGTACGTCCGCGCCGCGCGAGCCGCTCAACCGCAGCCTGCGCTACTACTGCGCGGGCCCGGTCGCCAACCTGTTCCTGCCCGCGCTGCGCGACCCGGCGACGTGGCGGCACCCGCTGGTCGCCGCCAACGCCGACCCCCTGCTGCAGGCCGACCTGCTGGCCCTGGCCGACCGCATCGACCCGCTGCTGGACGCGCTGGACCGCCTCCCCCACACCCTCGTCCACGGCGACGCCAGCCCCTCGAACCTGCTGATCCCCGCCGACGGCTCGGCCGAGTTCGTGGCCATCGACTGGAGCTGGCCACACCCGGCGGCCGTCGGCTTCGACCTCGGCCAGCTCCTCGCCGGCCGCGCCCACACCGGCGAACTCGACCCCGCCGACCTGCCCGCCGTCCACGAGGCGATCGAGGCCGCGTACACCGCCGCCGTGGCCGGCCTCGCCGACCCCGCCGAGGTCTCCTTCGGCTACGCCGCCAACCTCGTGCTGCGCAGCGCCTGGACCGCGATCCCGTTCGAACGCCTGGGCCAGGCGCCTACCCCGGAGCTGCACGACCTGTTCCGCAAGCGGGCCCGGCTCGCCCGGTTCGTCGTCGACCTGGGACGCTCCCTGCTCCCTTAGACGCTCCCTTATGCGCAGGCGGGCGGGTGAGAACCTGATCCGGCCCATCGGCATCCAGCAGATCCACCGCTACGCGGCCCGGCGGTCGGCACCCAGGCGGCCGGCGACATCGCGGCGGAGACGTTCCTGATCGCCTTCCGCCGGCGCGCGTCCTACGACCTCTCGCACCTGCTCTGGGCCGCGCTGTTCCGCGCGTTGCCGATGGTCCCAGGGGTGTCGGTCAAGCAGGACGCCGTGGACGCGGCCGGCCACCACGGGATCGCGCTGGTCCACACCGGCCCTTGGGAGCGCTTCGAGCTCATCCTGAGCCCGCAGGACTACCGCTTCCTGGGGACGTACGGTGAGACCGTCGCCGACCGTACCTTCACTGCCGGACAGCGGCTCGAGGTCAAGGCGGGCACCCCCGTCGTGTGGAGCGCGCGCCTGGCGGCCGGGATCGTCGACAGGCCGGGCGAGCGGCCATAGCGGCTTCCCGCGCGGCGGCCCTGCAGCGTTGGGCCGCCGCTGTCGTCACGGCGAAAGGATCGCGCTCGCGCCGCGCAGCAGCTCGTCACGGAGTTCGCCGTCCGGGACGTCCGGAAGATGGCTGATCGGGTCGGTGGCCGCGGCGAACGCCTGGGCGGCCCGCACGCGGCGGCGCCAGTCCGGATCGGGGCCGGCCAGCAGCTCGACGGCCCGGCTGGTGATGCCCACCACGCGCGACATGACCTCCGTGGTCTCGTCGCCGTAGACGGAGGCGTCGCGGAGCAGCAGCACCATGGTCTCGCGATGGCCGAGCATGACGTCGACGCAGCCGCCGAGCACGCGCTGGCGCACCTCGGCGAGGGTGGGCGCGGTGGCGGCGTCCCGGATCGCCGCCTCCAGCCGGTCGATCGGGGGCCGCACCAGGCAGTCGAGTATCTCGCCCTTGCTGCGGAAGTGGTGGTAGAGGGAGGGCTTGCTGATGCCGACCCGTTCGGCGACGTCCCGCATGCTGGCCGCCCGGTAGGTCTGCGCGGTGAACAGCTCCCGCGCCGCCTCGATGATGCGCTGCCGGGTGCCGGAGGTTTCGTTCGGTGCCAATCGTTGTCCCTCTCTCGGTTCCGTGCAGCATACCCCGGCTGCCAACCGTCCGGTCGGTAGGCTACGATCGGTAGGTCAGCTCCGAACGCGGCGAGGTGGACCTGCAGGCCCCGTGGCCCGCTACTGGCCCGAGTTCGCCCGCAACGGCAAGGGCGAGATCACCGTACGGACCCTGCTCAGCCACCGCGCCGGCCTGCCCACCCTGGACACCCACCCCATCACCTGGGAAGACCTGCGCGACTGGACCCCCATCACCGACGCGCTCGCCGCCGCCCCCGAATGGCCCCCGGGCACCGCGCACGGCTACCACGGCGTCAGCATCGGCCACCTCGCCGGGGAGATCGTCCGCCGCGTCTCCGGGCTCACACTGAGCGAATTCCTCGAACGCGAGATCACCGGCCCCCTCGGACTCGACTGCTACGTCCGCGTCCCCGCCAGCGCCATGCCACGCATGGCCACCATGGTCGTCCCCGACGCCGAGACCATGCGGCTCGGCATGGAGGTCCCCGAACTCGCCGACTTCACCAAAGCGCCCAACGACCCCGCCACCCTGTCCTTCCGCGCCTTCTACGGCAGCGTCGCCATCGGCTGGGACAGCACCGGCGATCCCCGTACGTACCAGGTGGAGAGCCCCTCCATGGACGGCGTCGCCTCCGCCCACTCCCTGGCCCGCTACTTCGCCGCCCTGATCGGCGAGGTCGACGGCATCCGCCTGCTCGGACCCGAACTCGTCGACCGGATCCGCACCCCGCAGGCCGACGGGACCGACCAGACCCTGCGGGTGCACACCGCCCGGGGCCTCGCCTTCGGCTACGTCCCCAACCGCGGCTCCGAACTGCTGGAAGGCGGCGACTTCCGCGTCCGCTCCCTGGTCGAGGCGCTGTACGCCGCCCTGGACGACGTTCGATGACCGAGCCGGGCGGCCGGCCGGAACCCGACCGCCCCGCTCTTGTCCTGAAAAGACCTACCGGAAGCTGGATCGCTCCCTCAGTGGGCCGCCTCGTACTGCTCCACGACAGTGGCGGCGATGCGGCCACGCTCGCTCACCGGCAGCCCCTGAGCCTTCGCCCACCGCCTGATCTCAGTGGACTTCTCACGGGTGACGGCCCGCGAAGTGCCGGCGCCACCGCGCCGGCCACGAACACCACGCTCGGCGCGGACCGCGCGAGCCTTGGTGATAAAGGGAGCGAGAGCCTTCTCCAGCTTCTCCCGGTTGGAGCCCGACAGGTCGATCTCGTAGCTGGTGCCGTCGAGAGCGAACCTTGTGGTCCCCTCGGCGTCACTGCCGTCGATGTCATCGACAAAGGACTCAACAATGCGCTTCGCCATGATGCTGCTCCGATTACGTTATGGTTGCAGGTACTGTAGCTCCCTTCAGCAGATCACGCACCTCCTTGCGGCGCCGTGCTGACACAATCGAACTTCACGATCGCGTCTCGCACTACAACGCCTTTCGCCGTTGTGACGCGGTTTTCGCGCTTCTCGTGCCCGGCATTCATCGACGGCGCCCCGGCCCATGGCCGGGCAGGGAACATACCAGGACCCGACCTGCGCGAGGCTCGCCCAAAGACCTGCACGAGATCCCTTCTGCCCTTCTCACCAGTGATAAGCCATCAACAACCGGCGACATCCCGGGCACCGCGAACCCGCGGCCGCCGCCCCGCCTCCTCTCGCGCACAGGGCGACCCCGCGAGCGCGAGACGCCCTTGCCCCGGACCGCCCGCACCGGCGCCGATCCGCCGCCCCGGGTCCGCTCCCAGCAACCTAGTCGCAAGTGCGTCCGTCCCGCGGTCAATAGCTATGAATCCGCTATGTTGAAGTTCGATTCAAAGGTTTGCCGGGCCATATCAGGTATTGGCCAAGAACCGCAACTCGATCCTGGCGCACCGTAGTGACGTTTACCAGATTCGCATGCGCCGACTCAGCCGGATCGGCCCTTTACAAAGTAGATTTCCAGCGGTTTCGGGTCCGCCGCGCCTCCGCACCGGCACCGTGGCCGTTGCGTCGGAAGCGGCGGACCCCGGCGCCGGGGAGGCTCCGTACGCTCTTCCGTTCCGAACAGGCCTACTCTCGAAGTATGGGAGGGAGGCCATTATGGTTACCGAGATCATCCTGGGTTTCCTCGCGGCCATCGCCATATTGACCAGGTTCGGGGGCTTCAGGATCATCAATCAGGTCGAGCGCGGCATCGTGTTCCGCTTCGGCCGGGCGCAGAAGGAGATCCGCCGGCCGGGAGTCACCTTTCTCATCCCGGTGGTGGACCGGTTGAAGAAGGTGAACGTACAGATCGTCACGATGCCGGTGCCCACGCAGGAGGGCATCACCCGCGACAACGTGTCGGTCCAGGTCGACGCCGTCGCCTACTTCCGGGTGCAGGACCCGCTGCGGGCGGCCGTCGAGGTGCAGAACTACCTGTTCGCGGTGGAGCAGGTGGCGCAGACGTCGCTGCGCTCCATCATCGGCAAGAGCGAGCTGGACGACCTGCTGTCCAACCGCGAGGAGCTGAACAAGGGCCTCGCGCTCATGATCGACAGCCCGGCGCTCGGCTGGGGCATCCACATCGACCGCGTGGAGATCAAGGACGTCACGCTTCCCGAGTCCATGAAGCGCTCTGTGGCCCGCCAGGCCGAGGCGGAGCGGGAGCGCCGCGCCCGCGTGATCACCGCGGACGGGGAGTTCCAGGCCGCCCGGAAGCTGGCCGACGCCTCCGCGATCATGGCCCACACGCCGAGCGCCCTGCAGTTGCGGCTCCTGCAGACGGTCGTCGAGGTGGCTGCCGAGAAGACGTCCACGCTGGTGATGCCGCTGCCGGTGGAGGTGCTGCGATTCTTCGACCGCGGCGGCGCGCAGGGCTCCCCCGCGCGGGAGGAGTCGGAGGAGCCGGGCCCGGCCGAGAAGGGCGCGCCACCTCCGCAGCTGACGGCGCCGGATGAGCTCACCAAGATCCTCGGCCTGCACGAATCGGCGAACCGCCCCGATTCCTGACCCCAGCACAACCAACAACCAAACCCACACCCGCCATCCGCCCGCAACCGCCGGGCAGGCACCGCGGGGTCGCAACCGCCGACCCACCACCGCCGCGCAGGCACCGCCGCGCAGGCACCGCCGCGCAGGCACCGCCGCGCAGGCACCGCCGGATCGCGACAGGCCGGATCCATCGGGCCAGCACCGCCAGACCGCGACCATCGGACCGGCACCGTCAGGTCGCCAGGCCACCACCGCCTGCTCGGCCGCCCGTCGCCGCCATCCGGCCGCCGCCACGCCAGGCCAGCACCCCCAGGCCAGCAGGCCTGGTCGGCAGCCCGCCGCCGCCTCACCGCCGCCGCCCTGTTGCCTCCCCACCAGCACCAGCAGTATCGGAGAGGTGCAGGGCGAGTCCCGGGCGGTGTTGCCGGTCCCGCCTCGCGGGCGGGTCGAAGCCCGGGGAGCGGGAGAAGCAGGCGGGTCAGGCGGCGCGGATGGCGAGGCCCGGGTAGTCGAGGACGAGGCCGGACCCGTCGTAGAGCAGGTGGCAGGCGACGTCGAAGACCGGCGCCGCGTAGGCGTAGCGCTGCCGCCCCTCCTCGTCGGCCAGCCGGGCATAGTGCTGCTCCAGCCGCTCGACGGCCAGATCCGCGGCCCGGACGAAGGCCGCCGGAGCGGGCGAGGCGGCGCCCACGTCGAGGCGCATCCGGTGCACGGGGAACGCGTTGGTCAGGGCCGACGACTCCAGGTCGACGTCGAGGCAGCCGTCCAGCCAGGACGCCGGCGCGCCGTCCACGCGCCAGCGGCCCGCGCCGTCGCTCTCCAGGAGGATCTGGCGCCTGCCCTCGGCGGAACGGCTCGCGAGCCGGGCCGAGCGGGTGGCCCAGCTCGCGTCGAGCTCGATGACGTAGTCAACGACCCAGGTGCGGCCGTCCTCGACCGCGGTCGTGCACCCCTCGACGCGGAGCCCGTCCGGCAGCGGCCGGAAGTAGACCACCTCGAAGCCGGTGCGGGCGGCGAGATGCCGCCAGGCCGCGGTGCCGGGCGGTGGCGTGAAGGTCGTCATGGGCGGATCATGTCATCGCCCACCGACAGAACCCGCCAACAGAACCCATCGACAGAACCCGCCGACAGAACCCACCGGCAGAAGCGGCCTCAGCCGGCGGACAGGCGGCGGAGGGTCTGCTCGGCCGCGCGGGTCATCTCGGCGGGCACCCCGAGGACGTCCAGGTAGGCGCCGGTGTCGCGCATCTCCATGGCCCGCCGTACGGCATGCGTACGGGTACCCGTCAGGAACCGGTCGATGACGGCCTGGCCGTCACCCGCGAGCTGCTTGGCGATCTCGACCCGGATCCAGTCCTCGTCGCCCGCCGCCCGCCCCGCCGCGACGGCCTCGCAGACCACCGAGGCCAGCCCCTTCATGAACACGCTGCGCAGCAGCTTGCGGCCCATGGCCGCCCCCGGAGGCCCGTCCAGGACCTCCACGGAGACCTCGCGCGGGCCGCCGAGCGGGCGGACGAGCCGGGCGATCGCGTCCGCTCCCGGCCCGCTGGCCAGCAGCGGGACCAGGTGCCGGTGCAACGGCACAGGGCCCAGGATGGCCACGTCGGCGAAGTCGGCGCGCTCGCCGACCATCCGGCCGAGCCGCTCCATGACCTCCGGGGAGGCCGAGGTGAAGTCGGCGTAGCAGGCGCCCGGCGCCAGGTGGGGCAGGCACTGCTCGGCCACCGAGGGAGCCGCGGCGGCCCCGGTCAGGACGAGCACGTACGCGGCCTGCTCGACGGCCTCCGGAAGGGTCGCCGTCCTGGTGACGCCTTCGGGGGTGGGGGTGTCGCCGGGGTCGTACCCGAGCACTTCGTGCCCGGCGGCGGCGAGCGCGGCGGCATAGACGCCACCCGCCTCGCCCAGTCCGATGACGGCGCAACGCATGATCAATCTTTTCAGTCCTCTGGAATGTGCAGCATGGCTAAAGGTCGCGTGCCCGGCCGAGTGCGGCGGCGGCGCGGCGCAGCTCCGGCACCCAGCCGAGCATCTCGCTCTCGGGGTGGCGCTCGGCGGGGCCGACGATGCCCACCGACGCCATGGAGTGGCCGTCCGGGGCCGGCACGGGCGCGCTGATGCCCGAGCTCCCGAGCACGCGTTCGTTCACGGAGAAGTGGTAGCCGCGTTCCCTGATCTGCTCCAGCTCGGCCCGCAGGTCCGCCTCGCTGACCGGCCTGCCGCCGGCGGTGCCCAGGTCGCGGACCGCGGCGATCAGGGCGTCGAGCTCGTCGTCCGGCATGGCCGCCGCGAGCACCTTGCCGGCGCCCAGGTGCAGCGGCAGCCGGCGGCCGATGGGCAGCTGGTAGCGCAGCGGGTCGGCGCCGTCGACGCGAGCGATCACGATGCGTTCCAGGCCCGACCTGATGTGCAGCGTCGTGGTCAGGCCGGTGGTGGCGGCCAGCTCCTGGAGCACGGGGGTGGCCGCGCGGCTGAGGCCGTCGGTGACGAGGAAGCCGTGGGCGATGGCGAGGCTGGCCGGGCCGAGGTGGTAGGCCTGCTGCCCGGCGACCACGAACCCGCGCCGCTGCAGCACCCCGAGCAGGCGCAGCGTCGTGGCCGGGGACAGCCCGGCCCGCCGCGCGACCTCCGACAGCCGCAGCGGCTTGTCGCTGCGCTCCAGCACCTCGATCACGTCGAACGCGCGCTCGACCGAGCGCATGGACGGCTGCGGCTGTCCGGCGGTCATCGGCGGAACCCTTTCTCGCACGCGGATGAACCTGTCGTCACGCGGATTCAAGGATGGCAGCCCGTTTGCCCTCCTCGGTCACGAAGACGGCCTCCGCGGCCTGCGCGACCCGCTCGGCGTCGGCGAGCGGGACGACGACCACGCCGTCGGCGTCGCCGAGGATCAGGTCGCCCGGCGCGATGGCGACGCCGCCGACCGCGACGGTGCGGCCGAGGTGGCCGGGCCCGTTCTTGTACGGCCCCGCGGGCGTCACCGCGCGGGCGAAGACGGGCATGCCCATCTCGCCGAGCCCGCCGGCGTCCCTGACGGCCCCGTCGATGACGAACCCGGCCACGCCCTTGTTCTTGGCACGCTGCCCGATCAGCTCGCCGATCAGCGCCCTGGACTCGTCGCCGCCGCCGTTGACCACGATGACGTCGCCGGGTTCGACGACGTCGAGCGCCTGGTGGATGAGCGCGTTGTCACCCGATCGGGTCCAGATGGTGAAGGCGCGCCCGGCCACGCGGGCGCCCGGCCAGATGGGGCGGATGCGGGAGTCGAGGACGCCGAGGCGGTCCATGGCGTCGCCGATGTTGGCGGTGGGCAGGGCGGCCAGCCGGGCCAGCGCGTCCTGGGAGGTCTCGCTCATTGAGGGCGCCTTTCAGCTCTTGGTGTTGCGGACGAGGGGGAGGGCCTGCTTGACCGTGGTCTCCTGGTCGGCCCAGTACGTGCTGTAGTCCTGGCCGGACTTGTAGGCGGTGGCCAGGCCGAGGTCCTTCATCTTGGCGACGACCGCCGGGTCCTCGATCGCCTTCTTCAGGGCGCCTTCGAGCTTGACGCGGACCGGGTCGGGCAGCCCGGCGGGCGCCGAGTAGCCGCGGGCCGTCGCCGCCTCGACCTGGTAGCCCTGCTCGGCGAAGGTGGGCGCGTCGGGCAGGAACGGGCTCCGCTCGGCCGACATGACGCCGAGCACCTGGATCTTGCCCTGGGCGACGAGGTCCTTGACGTCGCTCACGTTGCCGACGTACGCCTCGACGTGCTTGCCGAGGAAGGCGGCGATGGCCGACGCCGCGCCCTCCGAGAAGTGCACGGGGGCGAACTCGGCCCCGGTCTTCTGCTGGATGTCGGCCAGGGCGAAGTGCTCGCCCGTCTGCACCCCGGTCGTGGTCGCGGTGACGCTCTTCGGCTTGGCCTTGACCGCCTCGATCAGGGCTTTCAGATCCTTGTACGGGCTGCCGGGCGCGACCCCGACCAGCATCGGGTCGAGCACCTGCATGCCCAGCGGCTGGAAGCTCTGCCGGGTGTAGGTGGCGCCCCGGCTCGGGTCGAGGGGCGAGACGACGACGGACGGCGATCCGGTGGCGCCGATGGTGTAGCCGTCGGGCTTGGCCCTGGTGAGCGCGGTGTAGCCGATCTGGCCCCCGGCGCCCGGCTTGTTGAGCACTTCGACGTTCGTACCCAGCTCCTTCTCCAGGACGGGCGCGACCACGCGGGCCGCCGCGTCGACGGCCGCCCCGGGTGCGAACGAGACGATCAGCGTGACCGGCTTGCCCTTGCGCGGCCAGGCGCCCGCCGTGCTTGACTGCGGGCCGCCGGACTGCTGGGCGCCGCACGCGGCGAGCGCCGTCGCCACGGCCACGGCCGTGACTGCGATCTTGACTTTCACGATGGCTCCTTCTCGGGGGGTGGTGGCCTCAGGCCTCGGGGTCCTCGGCCAGGACGGCGGGTTTGCGCAGCCCCGCCGGCCGGCCCAGCAGCCGGCCCAGTAGCCGGCTCAGCAGCGGGCTCGCGGCGATGGCGAGCGCGATCACCAGCAGGACGACGCAGATCGGACGGGTCAGGAAGACGGTGAGGTCGCCTTGCGACAGCTCCAGCGACTCGCGCAGGGAACGCTCCATGAGGGGGCCGAGCACGAGGGTGAGCACCAGGGGCGCCAGGGGGATGTCCAGGCGGCGCAGCACGAGGCCGAGCAGCCCGAAGGCGACCATGACGAACACGTCGAAGACGGAGAAGTTGATCGTGTACGCGCCCACGACCATGAACGTGAGGATCAGCGCGGTCAGCACCGGGTACGGGATGCGCAGGATCGACGTCCACACCCGGACCAGCGGCACGTTGAGCACCAGCAGGATGACGTTGCCGACGAACAGGCTGGCGATGATCCCCCACGCGACGTCGGCGTGCTCGGCGAACAGGGTCGGGCCCGGCGTCAGCCCCTGCTGCAGGAACGCGCCCATGAGCACGGCGATCGTCGGGGAGGCCGGGATGCCGAGGGTGAACAGGGGCACGAGGGCGCCGTTCGCGTGCGCGTTGTTGGCCGTTTCCGGCCCCGCGACGCCCTCCACCGCGCCCGACCCCAGCTCGGCGCGGTGCCTGCTGAACCTGCGCTCCGCGCCGTAGGCGAGCAGCGAGGAGACCGAGCCGGTCATCCCGGGGACGAGCCCGAGCGCGAACCCGATCCCGGTGCCCCTGGCGATCGCCGGCGCGCTGCGCCGCAGGTCGGCCCGGCCCGGCAGGAGCGCCCGCAGGCCGGGGGCCGCCGCCTGGGCGGTGCCGCCTTTGGCCGACGCGAGGATCTCCGACAGGCCGAAGAGCCCGATGATGACGGCGACGAAGCTGATGCCGTCGAGCAGGCGTTCGCTGCCGAAGGTGAACCTCGGCGCCCCGGCCACCGGGTCGATGCCGACCATCGAGATCATCAGGCCGAGCACGCCGGAGATGAGCGCCTTGGTCATCGAGCGGCCGGCGAGCGCGACGAGCAGGGAGATGCCGAGCACCATGAGCGCGAAGAACTCCGGCGGCCCGATCCGCAGGCCCAGGTCGCCGAGCGGCTTGGCGGCGACGACGAGGCCGACGGTGGCGACGGTGCCGCCGACGAATGAGCCGAGCGCCGCGATGGTGAGCGCCACTCCCGCGCGGCCCTGCTTGGTCATGGCGTAGCCGTCGATCGTGGTGATCGCGGAGGCGGCCTCTCCCGGGGTGTTGAGCAGGACGCTGGTGATGGTGCCGCCGTACTGGGTGCCGTAGAAGATGGCGGCCAGCATGATGATGGCGCTGGTCGGGTCCAGGTTGAGGGTGAGCGGGATGAGCAGCGCCACCCCGGCGACGGGCCCGATGCCCGGCAGCACCCCGATCAGGGTGCCGAGCAGGCAGCCGATGAACGCGTACAGGAGGTTCTGCGGGGACAGGGCCGTGGCGAGCCCGCCGAGCAGGTCGGCCAGGACGTGCATCACAGCCCCCAGCCGGCCAGGAGCGGCAGCGCCGACGGCGGCAGCTGCACCATCAGCCCCTGGTCGAAGCCGTGGTAGACGCCCACGCTGCCGACCAGGGCGAGCACCAGCGACAGCGCCCAGCTCCGGCCCGCGCGCCACTTGAGGTGGAACATGAGGAACGCGAACACGCTGATCTGGTAGCCGGCCAGGTCCATGACGGCCGCGAGCACCACCAGGCTGCCGAGCACGGCGGCGGCGTGGCCCACGTCGGTGCGCTCGGCCGGGCCGTCCTCGCCCGCGCGGGCCCGCCTCGTCTGGGCGGCCCAGGCCAGCGCGAGCAGCCCGAGCGCGATGGCCAGCACGAACGGGAAGAACCCCGGCCCGGGACCGAACGAGGTCCACAGGCCGAGCCCCAGGGACTCGACGGCGACGTAGAACGAGAGCGCGACGAGGACCACCTGCGCGCCCGCTGTCAGCCTCGCGCTGGAAGCTCGCGCGGCCGTGACCTGATCGTTCGGGGCGGGGGGATGCTCGGCGAACGCCTGTTCATGGCTCATGGGGGTGTGGCCGCCTTCCAGTCTTTTCACACAGTGAAAAGTCTTTCCATTTCATGACAAGCGTGCTGGGAGGCGTGCGGACATGTCAAGGGTTACGCGGAGGTTTCCAGTGATGACCGGAAGGTGACGTACCGGATCAGGCGACGGAAAGGGCCGCCCAACTATTCATTGAATGTATAGTTCCGATCATGTCCACAGCTCATGTGATGCTCGGGCTGCTCGCAGAGCGCCCGAAACACGGCTACGAGCTCAAGAAGGAGCACGATCACCGCCTGGCCGGCGCCAAGCCGCTGGCCTACGGGCAGGTCTACGCCACGCTGCAGCGGCTGGAACGCGACGGCTTCGCGGAGGTGGCGGAGACCCAGCAGGAGGGCGGCCCCGAGCGGACCATGTACGCGATCACCGGCAGCGGCCGGGAGGAGCTGGCCCGGTGGCTGAACACCGTGGAGCCGCCGGCGCCGTATGTCGCCAGCTCGCTGTTCGCCCGGGTCGCCGTCGCCGGACGCGGTGCCGACGGCTACCTCCTGCGGCAGCGCGAGGCGCATCTGGCCCGCATGCGGGAGCTGACCGCCGCGAAGGCGGCCGGCCCGCCCGCCCAGGTGCTGGCGGCCGACTTCGCGCTCCAGCACCTCGACGCCGACCTGCGCTGGATCGAGACCGCACTGTCGCGGCTGAAGGAGAACAACGATGCTTGAGGCCAGAGGCCTGACGAAGTCGTACGGCAGGACCAGGGCGCTGACAGGCGTCTCCCTCCAGCTCGCGGAGGGCGAGATCCTCGCGGTCACCGGGCCGAGCGGATCGGGCAAGTCGACGCTGCTGCACTGCCTGGCCGGGATCGTCCGCCCGGAGTCCGGCGAGGTCGTCCTGGACGGCAGGCGGATCGACACGCTGGCCGAGGCGGAGCTGACCAGGCTGCGCCGCGAGAGCTTCGGCGTGGTCTTCCAGTTCGGGGAGCTGGTGCCCGAGCTCACCGCGGCGGAGAACGTCGCGTTACCGATGCTGTTCAACCGGCACGGCAGGCAGGAGGCGATGAACGCCGCGGCCGACATGCTGGCCCGGCTGGAGGTGTCCGACTGCGCCGATCAGCGGCCCGGCGAGCTGTCCGGGGGCCAGCTGCAGCGGGTGGCCGTCGCGCGGGCGCTGGTGACCGGCCCGCGCGTGGTCTTCGCCGACGAGCCCACCGGGGCGCTGGACACCCTCGGCGGCGAGCAGGTGATGAGCGCGCTGCTGGGCGCGGCCCGCGCCGGCGGCACCGCCGTGGTCCTGGTCACCCACGACAACCGGGTGGCGGCCTACGCCGACCGCGAGATCGCCCTGCGCGACGGGGCCGTGCTGACGGGGATCAGCCAATGATCACCGTCATGCGCATGCTGAACAGGGGGCGCTCGCGAGCCGAGCGGGCCCGCGCCTGGCTGGTCGCCGCCGGCGCGGGGCTGGCGACGTTCCTGGTCTGCACGGCCGTCAGCCTGGCCGACCTGCGGGACGAGGGCGGCTCGCTGACCGGGCTGGCCCTGGCCCTGCTGGCGCTGCCGGTCGCCGGCCTGGCGCACCAGTCCAACCGGCTCGGCTCGGCCACCAGGGAGCGCCGCCTGGCCGGCCTGCGGCTGGCCGGGGCCACGCCGGGCGACGTGCGCCTGCTAGGCGCCCTGGAGGGCGGCGTGTCGGCGCTGGGCGGCTCGCTGGCCGGCGCCGCGGTCTACGTGCTCACCCATCTCTCCGGGCCGTTGATCCAGGTGCCGGTGGTCATGGCCGTGATGGCGCTGGGCGGGGCCCTGTCGGGGGCACGCGCCGGCCGGCACGTCGTCAGCTCACCGCTGGGCCTGGTCCGCCGTTCGCCCCTGCGGGGGCCGAGAGTGGTGGACCTGCTCCTGGTCGTGGCGGGTGTGGGCCTGTTCGCTCTCGGCGGCGTGACGAAAGGCGGCTTCCCGCTCGCCGGGAAGTACGGGGCGGCTGTGGCCATCACGGCCGGGGTGGTGCTCATCCTGTTCGGGGTGACGCTGGCCACGACGTGGGTGATCAGGGCGTACGCGCGCCGCACCGGCCGCCGGGCCGGCTCCCCCGAGACGCTGCTGGCCGCGCGGCTGGTCGAGGCGGACCCGAGGGCCTGGGCCAGGGCCCTGTCCGTGGTGGGCCTGACGGTGTTCTTCGGCGCGGGCGCCGGCGCCCAGCAGGCGGGCATCGGCTACTCCCACGCCCATGCGCTCGTCGACGCCGCGCTCCTGGTGGCCCTGGTGACGTCGGCGGCCGCCCTCGTGGTCCACCAGGCAGAGGAGCTGCTCGATCACCGCCGCTCGTTCGCCGCACTGGCCGCCTCCGGGGTGCCGGAGCGGGCGCTGGGCGGGGTCCTCGTCCGGCAGGCGGTCATCGCCGCGCTGCCGATCTGCGTCGTGGCGGCGGTCGCGGGAACCGCGGTGGTGATCGTGCCCCTCGCCGGCATCTACCAGGTGGGGTGGCTCGGCTGGGCGGTCGGCAGGGCCGTGGCCATGGCGGGCATCGGGGTTCTGGCCGCGGTGCTCGTGGCCCTGGCGGCACGCCCGCTGCTGCGCGACACGCTCCGCCTGGAGCGGCTGCGCGCCTGACAGAGGCGCCGGCCCTGCTGCCGGGGGGACCCGCCGGATCCCCGGGCACCCGGCCCGGGGGTCCGGCGCGCCGCGTCAGCGTTCGCTGGAGGCCGCGCGGTAGTGCAGGTCCTGCACGTACGGCGTCGCGCTGATCGCGTACGGCGAGACCACCTTCGCCACCACCGCCGAGCTCCTGGTGACCGAGGCCGAAGCGGTGCCCGCCTTCAGCGGGAACGTCCTGGCGGACACCCCGGCGGGCGCGTCGTAGGTCTGCGTCGTGCCGCCGATCGTGACGGACACCTTGCCCGCCGCGGTCAGCATGGTGAGCACCTCGACGGTGTCGCGGGCCGCGGTGCTGCCGGCGCGCAGCTTCATGAGCTTGGTCTGCGCGTACGACGGCTCGGCCGCGACCGGCTGGACCCGGTGGGTCAGGTACGCCGCGTCGTTGGTGATCTTCGGGCAGCCGAGCTTATAGCAGGTCAGGTAATAAGCGTTGATATCCAGATACGTCCAGCCGGCGTTCCTGGAGGGGGCGAACTGGGTGTTCTCCGAGTAGTCGTTCCAGGTGGTGAGCTGCACCCACTCCGCCTTGCCGTCGATGGCCCCCTTCCAGGTGGCCCGCAGGTTCTCGGTGTTGCCCGCCTCGTCGAAGACGCTCTGGTTGGGACGCTCGTCCTGGACGGACACCGGCTGCATCCAGATCTTGCCCATGCCGTGGGCGCGATCGATGTTCGCCTGCAGGCCGGCGTTGGCGGCGGGGCTGCGGCTGCCCCAGTTCGAGAATCCGTAGCTGATGGAGGCGAAGGCGTCGCGGTACCTGTTGAAGTCGACGAACGTGGGCACCAGCGCGACCTTGATGCCGTGCTGCGTCTCCATGGCCTTCATCCAGTCCGACCACCAGGCGGGGGTGCGGGCCTCGGCCTTGAAGGGCGCGACGACGAGGCGGCCGTCGGTGAGCCGGTGGACCGACTTCGAGGCGGCCAGCTTGGCCATGGCGGTGGCGAAGGCGGCGCTGTCCACCGAGGACAGGCCGTTCATGTCCGGCATGAGCACGATCGTGAAGCCGGGGTCCACGGCCTCGGCCGCCTTGACGAGGGTCTGCACCCGCGTCCACTGCGCGCTGGTCACGGAGAGGATGTCGACGGTGAAGCCGTCCAGGCCCGCGGCGATGGCCTGCCGCACCTCGGTCTTGAGATCGGCCAGCGCGTAGTCGCCCGAGATCGGGTCACGTCCCAGCGGCCGGTCGCGCAGCAGCCCGCCGTAGGCGGCGTGCTTGCCGCTCTCGCCGTCCGGCTTGAGGTAGTTCCTGGCGTAGTAGTCGCCGGCCGGAGCCTGGTTGTCGAGGGAGATCGGATAGGGGCTGAAGTAGTGCGCGAACACCTTCTTGGCCGAGGCCCGCAGCGCCGCCGTGCTCGCCAGGGTGAACGGCAGGGGCCCGTCGGTCTGCTCGTCCCCGCTGCCTTCGGTGTAGGTGACCGTGAGTTTCGGTCCGCGGTTCCCGGTCTCGCGCGAGGACATCAGTACGGTCGTGGTGGCGTCGGTCCCGGTGAGGGCGAACGCGTACGTACCGTCGCCCTTGACGGCCGACGAGACGTCCAGCTTGGCCGTGGCGCCGGTGGTGAAGCCGGTGTGCGAGCCGATGACCGGCGCGCTCAGCGCCGGACGGGTGTCCCAGGTGGTGGCGGCCTCGCTCCAGGCGCCCGTCACCGGGCGGACGGAGACGGTGGTGTCCGTCGTTCTGGCCGAGACCACGTCCAGGGTGACCTTGACGTCCTCGGCGTCCTGCGGGATTCCGGTCACCTCGAAGCGGGTCAGTGCGGCGCGCTGCCCCGCGGTGGCACTGCCGCACGCGGTGCCGCAGACGCTCATCCACGTCGCGGTCGCGAAGCTCTTGGCCGGCTCGGCCTGGCTGACGAACACGTCCTCCACCGCGGCGAACGTCACGCTGACGGGGGCGGCTGCGGACGCCTGCGCGGGGGCCACAGCGGCTGCCGCCAGCATGGCGACGCCCGCCGCCGCCCCCGATAACGTCCGAGATCGGTTGGACATGAAACTCCCTTGCCTTACGGTACGGCCCCGCCCAGGCGGGGCCAGCTTGCACGGCCAAGGATGGATCATGCTCAAGCGTCGGATCCACGCTTTCCGGATAACTCACAGGTGCCGGACAGCCGACTGCGTCCCTTTCTCCTCGCGGGAGACGGGACGCAGTCGGCGGCGAGCCGCTTCGCTTTGCGGACCGGCAGTCCGCCCGGAAGCGTCAACGCCGATGTAGGGACATCGTGCCGAGCATGACGCAGGCCAGGCCGCATGCGACGATGACGATCCCCGTGATGACATTGTTGATGATCGTGCCGGCGCTGGCCGCGTGCGGGGGCAGCACCCACGGGGCGATGATCGTCCACACTCCGATGACCGGTACGACGAACGCCAGTCCGTGGATCCGGCCGTACGCCGAGGCTATCCCGGCCGCCAGCAGCGCCAGGGCGATACCGGTGATCAGATTGTTGACGGTCAGGGTCGAGCGCCCGAAGAATCCCACCACCCATGGCGAGATGGCCAGATAGAGGCCGCTCAGGAACGTCAGTCCGCTGACGGACTGCCCCGACCGGCTCTGCGCAGCCATGTCGTATTGAGCTCGCAGGGCCGCTATGTCCGGGTGCTGCCCCATATCGAGTTTCGGATGGAGTGGACTGTCAGCCATGTCCCACACCACCTTCCCCATACCGCGTGGAGGTTTGAATACGTAACCCCTTCCCCCACGGTCACGCCAACGCGCCCACCCCGGTCAACCTTTCCCCAAATCGCTTGGGGCGGCTATGACGGCGAGCAGCAACCGTCCGCGCAGGCGTCCGGCGCGGCGCCGGCGGGCACGGCGCAGCAGGCGTCCCCGCGCCAGGCGTCGCGCCCTTCCTTGACCGCGACCGCGGCGATGACCAGGGCGGCAACCGGGTCGGCCCAGGACCAGCCGAAGGCGCCGTTGAGCGCGAGCCCGGCCAGCAGCACCCCCGACAGGTAGGTGCACAGCAGGGTCTGCTTGGAGTCGGCCACGGCCGAGGCCGAGCCCAGCTCACGACCGGCGCGGCGCTGGGCGTACGACAGGAACGGCATGACGGCCAGGGACAGGGCGGCCAGGATCAGGCCCGGGGTGGAGTGTGCGGCCTCCCCCGCGCCGAGCAGGGCGCGCACGGCGTCGACGGTGATGTAGGCGGCCAGGGCGAAGAAGGAGACGGCGATGACGCGCAGCGCGGCCCGCTCGCGACGTTCGTGGTCGGCGGCGGAGAACTGCCAGGCCACCGCGGCGGCGGAGGCGACCTCGACGATCGAGTCCAGCCCGAAGCCGATGAGCGCCGTGGAGGAGGCGACGGTCCCCGCGGTGATGGCGACGACGGCCTCGATCACGTTGTACGTGATGGTGGCGGCGACCAGCAGCCGGATCCGGCGCCGGAGCGCGGCGCGGCGGGCCGGCGCCGGGCCCAGGTGCTGTGCGGTCACGACCCGGACTCCCCCACCTGGGCGGGGCGCAGGGTGACGGCGTGGCCCGTGGCGGCCAGCAGCTGCTCGGCGGAGGCCAGCAGGTCCATCAGCTCGGGCCGGGTCAGGGAGTAGAACGACTGGCGGCCTTCGGCCCGGTAGTCCACCAGGTCGCAGCCGCGCAGGCAGGCCAGGTGCTTGGAGACCGTGGACTGGGCCAGCCCGAGCTCGGCCGTCAGGTCCACCACGCGCGCCTCGCCCCTGGCCAGGCGCTGCACGATGCGCAGCCGGGTCTCGTCGGCCAGCGAGTGGAACAGCGACGCCGCGGGAGGGACCCCGGCGGCGATGTCGGCGCTGACACAGCGGCCACCGTCACTAACAATCGCCATATGGCGATGATAGCGCATAACCGCGATCATGCCGCCCGGGACATCCCCAAAGGGCCGTGGCCGGCTTGGGCCGCCCGGCCGCGACGCCCGTGACGGCGGGAGGAAGCGGCCCTGGTGGGCAGGGGTTCCCCATGCCGGAACTCCCCGACGTGGAGGGCTTCCGCCAGGTGCTGTCGGAGCACACCGGCGAGCCGATCAGGGCCGTACGCGTTCGCGACCCCGGGGTCCTGCGCGGCGTCGGCGCCGGGCGGCTGGCCGCCGCGCTGCGCGGACACCGGTTCGAGCGGCCGCGGCGGCACGGCAAGTGGCTGATCGCGCCCGCCGGCGGGCCGGTGCTGATGCTGCACTTCGGCATGACCGGCTCGCTGTCCTGGCACTCCCGCCAGGAGCCGTGGCACCGGCATGACCGTGTCGTCTGGCAGTTCGACGACGGCGAGCTGCGCTACCGCGACATGCGCAAGCTGCAGGGCATCCGCCTCGCCGACGACGAGGCCCAGGCCGGGCGGGTGCTCGGCGGTCTCGGCCCGGACGCGCGAGAGGTGTCGTACGCGTGCTTCGGCAGGCTGCTGTCGGGCCGCCGGGGACGGCTCAAGCCCGCGCTGATCGACCAGGCGTTCCTCGCCGGCCTGGGCAACCTGCTCGCCGACGAGATCTGCTGGCACGCCGGCGTCAACCCCCTGCGTGCCGCGGGAGATTTGGACGAGGCCGAGCGCGCCGCCTTGTACCGGGCGATGCGCCGGGTCCTGCGAGTGTCGATCAAGGCCCGATGCGTGCCCGCACGCGACACCTGGCTGACCGGGGCCCGCGACGAGCGCGGCGGCCCCTGCCCGCGCTGCGGCGCCCTCCTGTCCCGCCGCCGCGTCGCCGGCCGCACGACCGTCTGGTGCCCGGGCTGCCAGCCTCTTTTGCGGCCAAGCTGATCGAGTTCGTCGGCGACTCCATCACCGTCGGCACCACCACCCCCAAGAACGCCCTGACCGCGGACGGCTGCGTCGGCCTGGAGGCGCGCTTCCCCCAGCTCAACCCCAACGCCGCCACCCCGGACTGGAACTTCTCCCGCTACCAGGCCGACGCGGGGCGGCGATCTTCGCGCTGGAGACCTTCACCCGGCGGTACGCCGCGCAGACGCGGGCCGCGGTCACCGCCCGCAACTCCGCGGGCGACGCCAAGGCAGTACGATCGTTCGTACTCTTTATCCGGTGGCGTATAGTCGGTGAGAACAGACCTCCCCCCGTGAGGGCGCGGCGTGCCGTGCCGGAATCGAGGGGTTATGGCTCGTGAGGCAGGTCCCCGGCGTCCCGCGACCCCGGTCCCGCGGGTCGCCGTGACGTTGACCGTCAACGACGTCGACCATCGGCTCGACCTGGACCCCCGCGTGACCCTGCTGGACGCGTTGCGCGACAGGCTCGGGCTGACCGGCACCAAGAAGGGCTGCGACCAGGGCGCCTGCGGCGCGTGCACCGTGATGGCGGACGGCCGGCGGGTCCTGTCCTGCCTGACCCTGGCCGCGCAGTGCGAGGGCCGGGCGATCACCACCGTCGAGGGCCTCGCGACCGGCGGTGTCCTGCATCCGGTGCAGGAGGCGTTCGTCCGCCACGACGCCTTCCAGTGCGGCTACTGCACCTCCGGGCAGATCATGTCGGCGGTGTGCCTGCTCGCGGAGGGGCGCGCGGGATCCGACGCCGAGATCCGCGAGTTCATGAGCGGCAACCTGTGCCGGTGCGGCGCCTATCCCAACATCGTCGCGGCGATCCGCGAGGCCCGCGACCGGGTGGGGGCGGGTGGCCGCGATGCGTGAGTTCGAGTACGTCAGGGCGGGCGAGGTGGACCAGGCCGTGGCGACGGTGACCGCCGATCCCGCCGCGTCCTATCTCGCCGGCGGCACCACCCAGATCGACCTGATGAAGGACGGCGTCCTGGAGCCCGACCGGCTGATCGACATCACCCGGTTGCCGCTCGGCGGCATCCACCGCGACGGCGACGTGCTGCGCGTGGGCGCGCTGACCACGATGGAGGAACTGGCCGCCGACCCCACGGTGGCCGAGCGCCTGCCGTTCCTGCGCGAGGCGCTGCTGCTGGGCGCGTCCGTCCAGCTGCGGAACATGGCCACGATCGGCGGGAACCTGTTGCAGCGCACCCGCTGCCGCTACTTCCGCGACCCCACCGTCCCGGCGTGCAACAAGCGCCGCCGCGGTTCCGGCTGCGCCGCGCTACGCGGGGCCGCCAGGATGCACGCGATCCTGGGCGCGAGCGAGCACTGCGTCGCCCTGCACGCCTCCGACATGGCGGTGCCGCTCGTGGCCCTGGACGCGGTCGTCCACCTGCGCGGGACGGGCGGGGAGCGCTCGGTTCCGCTGACCGGGTTCTACCGCGTTCCGGGGGACACGCCCGACGTGGAGAACGTGCTCGCGCACGGCGAGCTGATCACCTCCGTGGACGTCCCGCTGCTCGCGCCGGACGCGCGTTCCACCTACCTCAAGATCCGCGACCGGGTCTCCTACGAGTTCGCGCTCACCTCCGCCGCCGTGGCCCTGCGCCTCGACGGCGGCCTGATCGGCGAGGCACGGGTCGCCCTGGGCGGCGTCGGGACGATCC
Source organism: Nonomuraea jabiensis (assembly GCF_014204795.1). Lineage (GTDB taxonomy): Bacteria > Actinomycetota > Actinomycetes > Streptosporangiales > Streptosporangiaceae > Nonomuraea > Nonomuraea jabiensis. The sequence goes on from NZ_JACHMB010000001.1 coordinate 12,093,418, forward strand.
CGTGGCGCGCGCCCGAGGCCGAGCGGGTCCTGCGGGGAGCGCCGGCGAGCCTGGAGGTCTTCACCGCGGCGGCCGAGGCCGCCGTCTGGGACCCGTTCACCGTGGAGGGCACCGCGTTCAAGGTCGAGCTGGCCAAGCGCACCCTGGTGCGCGCCCTGCGAACCGCCGCCGGAGGTGCGAGATGACGACCGTCGAGCAGGCCCGCCTGGTCGGCGAGGGAGTGGACCGGGTCGACGGCCCCCTGAAGGTCACCGGCGCCGCGCGCTACCCCAACGACTTCGGTTTCCCCGAGCTGGCGCACGCCGCGCTCGTCCGCAGCACCGTGGCCGCCGGGCGGATCAGCCGGCTCGACACGAGGGCCGCCCAGGACTCGCCCGGCGTGCTGGCGGTCATCACCCACCGGAACGCCCCCACGCTGGGACGAGCGCCCGACACGTTCCTGTCGGCCCCGCCGCCGCCGTTGCAGGACGACCGGATCCTGCACTACGGCCAGTACGTGGCCGTGGTGGTGGCGGGCACCGCCGAGGAGGCGACGGCCGCGGCCCGGCGGGTCGAGGCGGAGTACGAGTCGACCGAGCCGGTTCTCGACCTCCACGACCCCAGGGCCGAGGTGCTCACCGACCCGTTCGAGACGGACTCCAGCCGCGGCGACGCCGAGGCCGCCCTGGCCTCGGCCGAGGTGACGTTCGAGGCGACGTACACCACGGCCGCCAACACCAACAACCCGCTGGGTCTCTTCACCACCGTGGCCGCCTGGGACGGCGACGCCCTCACCGTCCACGACTCCACCCAGTGGCCCGGCGGCCTGCGCGCGGCGCTCGCGCGGGTGTTCGGCGTCCCGGAGAGCGGGGTGCGCGTGCTGGTCCCGTTCGTCGGCGGCGGCTTCGGGGCGGGGCTGCGCGTGTGGCCGCACGTCATCCTGGCGGCGCTGGCCGCGCGTACGGTGGACCGGCCCGTCAAGCTCGTGCTGACCCGCCCGGAGATGTTCACCGGCATCGGCCACCGCACGGCCACGGAGCAGCGGGTCAGGATCGGGGCCACCCGCGACGGGCGGCTGGTCGCGCTCGGCCACGAGAGCACCTCGACGCTGCAGATGGAGGGCGACAACTTCGAACCCTGCGCCTCCGGTACGGCTTACGCCTACGCCTGTCCCAACGTCGCCACGCGTGACCGGCAGGTCCGGCTGAACGTCACCTGGTGCAACTCGATGCGCGCGCCCGGCGAGGCACAGGGGAACTTCGCGCTGGAGTCGGCCATGGACGAGCTGTCCTACGAGCTCGGTATCGACCCGCTCGAGCTGCGGCTGCGTAACTACGCCGAGATCCACCCGCAACTCGGCCTCCCGTGGTCGAGCAAAGCCCTGCGCGAGTGCTACGAGGTCGGTGCCGAGCGGTTCGGCTGGTCGCGCCGCCCGCCCGAGCCCGGCTCGATGCGCGAGGGCGACTGGCTGATCGGGTACGGCCTGGCCGGCGTGTCGTTCTTCTGGTTCCAGAAGCCGTGCCAGGCGACCGCGACGCTGCGCGCGGACGGGACGGCTCTGGTGCGCAGCGCGGTGACCGACATCGGAACCGGCACCTACACGGTGATGACCCAGCTGTCGGCCGAGCTGCTCGGGCTGGACCTGCCGCGCGTCACCTTCGAGCTCGGCGACACCGAGCTGCCGCCGGGGGTCGTGGCGGGCGGCTCGGGCCTGACGGCCGGTCTCGGCAGCGCGATCCACGCCGCCTGCCGCAACCTCGTACAGGCCTTCCTGGACACCGTCCGCGACGATCCCACCTCTCCCCTGGCCGGGTGCGCCGCCGGCGAGGTCAGCGTCGGCCGCGGCCGCATCCACCGGACGGGTTCGCCCGAGTACGGCGAGTCCTACACCGACATCCTGGCCGCGCACGGCCTCCCCGAGCTGAGCGCCCGCGGCGCGAGCGCCCCGAACGACCCGCAGGAGCTCGGCCTGGCGCCCGCCGGGGCCTTCGGCGCGCGGTTCGTGGAGGTGCGGGTCGACCCGGAGCTCGGGCTGCTGCGGGTGGCCAGGGTCGTCTCGGTGATCGACGCCGGCCGGATCCTGAACGAGAAGACGGCCACCAGCCAGATCATCGGCGGCACGGTCGGCGGTATCGGCATGGCCATGTTCGAGGACACGATCACGGATCCGGGATCCGGGCGCATCGCCAACGCCACCTTCGGCGACTACCTGATCCCGGTCAACGCCGACGTACCCGACATGCAGGTGGTCTTCGTCGGCCGGCCCGACCGGTTCAACCCCATCGGGGTCAAGGGCGTGGGCGAGATCGGCCTCGTCGGCATGGGCGCGGCCATCGCCAACGCGGTCCACCACGCCACCGGCAGGCGCATCCGCTCGCTGCCCATCACGATCGACCGGCTCCTCTGACGCCGAGCCCCCACCGCGACGGCCGGGACGCTGGAGTCGGATGCCGAGCCCCCTCCGGCGCTCCCCGCCGCGACGGCCGGGACGCTGGAGTCGGAGCCGCGGCCCAACGCGCGGGACCGGCGATCGCGGTCGCTCAGGCGCCGGCCGGATCGTCGTCGAAGCTGGCGTAGTAGGCGGCGGCCATGTCCTCGTCGCCGTGGCCCTGGGCGGCGGCACGGTCGAAGCGTGCGGCGCCGGCGGCGGCGACGTCGAGGCGGACGCCGTGCTGCTCCCCCGCCTCGACGATCAGGTGGGCGTCCTTGGCGGCGGTGGTGACCGCGAAGCTGGGCGGTGTGAGGCGGCCCTCCAGGACCAGGCCGGTCTTGACGCGCAGGTAGCCCATGTCCAGCGGGCCGCCGTCGATGGCGTCGAAGAAGCTCTGCGGGTCCACGCCCAGCGCCTTGGCCAGCGCCAGGACCTCCCCGGCCGCGTTGGTGGCGGCGAGGACCCAGCTGTTCGCGACGAGCTTGAGCCGGGTGGCGCCGGCGTCCGCGCCGTCCTCGCCGGTCCACACGGTGCGGGCGCCGACGGCGTCGAACACCGGCGTCACGGCCTGCCGGCTCTCGCCGGGTCCCGCCGCCAGGACGAGCAGCTGCCCGGCCTCGGCGGGCTGGCGGGTGCCGAGGACGGGCGCGTCGTAGAAGGCCAGCCCGTGCTCGCGGGCGAAGGCGGCCAGCTCGGCGATCGCGTCGAGGCCCGCGGTGGTCGACTGCACCCACGCGGTGCCCGGGCGCAGGGCGGGCGCGGCCTGCCGCATCACCTCCAGCACGGCGGCACCGTCGTAGAGCATGGTGAGGACGACGTCGGCGTCGCGCACGGCGTCGGCGGGGGTGCCGGCGATGTGCACCCCCTCGGCGGCCAGCGGTTCGGCCTTGTCCCTGGAACGGTTCCAGGCGTGCACGGTGTGCCCCGCACGGGCGAGGTTGCGAGCCATCGCGGCCCCCATGATCCCGGTGCCCAGAACGCTCACGGTGAGGTTGTCGGTCATGGCGTCGCCTTTCTTCCTGGTGGTGTCCTCCACCAGCCATGTCTACCGCGCCGCCTCGTTCACCTGCGCGGCGCCCTTGCTCGGGCTCTCCCGCCGCCCGGATCGCGGATCCCCTCGACGCCCCCTCGCCGGGCACACCGCCCCGGGACACCTGGCCGGCCGTGATGGCGCCGTACGTGCCGGGCTCGTCCGGGGTGAGGATCTCCAGGTGCCGGACGTCGCGGAGCGGGCGCACCCAGCGATCGCGCAGGAACCGCAGCCGGGCCTGCTTGACCTGCGCCCCGAGGGCCTCGTGGAAGTCCAGGGCGGCGTCGACGGCGAGGATGGGCGCGACGTTCGTGGTGCCGGAGTGGACGCGCGAGCGGATGTCGCCGTCGGCGTAGGTCTCGTCGGCGTCGAGGTCGGGGAGGGTGAAGTCGAGCTGCCCCCAGGAGTGGGCGGCGTCCACGATCACGTCGACGCCCCGGCCGCGGGCCATGGACACGATCCGGCGTCTCGACACGGTCATGGAAGACTTCACCACCTGACATCAATGGGATGGGAGAATCCCCAGCGTGGGGCCGGCCTGCCGTGGCTGCTCCTGGCCGTCGCGGGGCTGGCCTCCGCCGCGGCCGTCAGGCGGCTGGACCGGCGCGGCCGGCTCGCGCCCGCCTGCCGGACCGCGTCGGCCGGCGACCGGCCGCAGGCGGCATCGGGGCGGTAATCTGCTACCCGGCGCGGAACATGGGCAGGGGGCGACGGTGCAGCTCGGCAACCTGGAGCGATCGGTCATGGAAGCTCTGTGGGAGCATCCGGACGGCCTGTTCGCCCACGTCCTCGCGGCCCGCCTGCCGTCGCAGCCGGCCACCACGACGGTGCTGACCGTCCTGATGCGGCTTTCCCACAAGGGCATGGTCTCCCGCGAGCGCGTCGGCCGGGCACACCTTTACAGGGCCACCGCCGGCAAGGACGCGTTCGTCGCCGAGACCATGCGCGCCGCGCTGGACGAGGCGGGCGACGTCGCGGCGGCCGTGCAGCGCTTCGTCGGCACGGTGACGCCGGAGGTGGCCGCCGCCTTGCGCGAGGCGCTGGGCGAGCGGGACGGATCCGCGCCGTGATCGCCTGGCTGGTCGCGGCCGGGGTCGCGCTGCTGCCGGTGGCGCTGGGCGACCGGGCCGCGCGCAGGCTGGCCGGGGCGGCGTGGACGCACCGCTGCCCCCGCGCGGCGCTGACGCTGTGGCAGGCGATCGGGCTGGGCGCCGGCCTGGGCGCGGTCGGTCTCGGGCTGGTGGCCGCCGTCGCGCCGCTGGCCGCGGTGTTCCCGCACGGGGCGCACACGCTGGCAGGCCAGCTCGTCGGCGGGCATGGCCTCGACGGGCTCGGGCCGGTGCAGCTGCCGGCCCTGGCCTGGTCCGCGGGCCTGATGAGCTGGCTGCTCATCCACACCGTACGCACCACCACCAGGACGATCCGCGAACGCCGCCGCCAGCGCCTGCTGGTCGACGTGGTCGCCGACCACTCCCCGGCGCACGACGCCTACGTGCTGCCCGTGGCCGAGCACGTCGCCTACTGCGTGCCGGGCCGGCACCGGCGGATCGTGCTGAGCCGGGGCACGCTGGAGCTGCTGACCCCGCAGGAACTGCAGGCCGTTCTCGGGCACGAGCGGGCGCACGCCCGCGGCCGCCACGACCTGGCCCTGCTCCCCTTCGTGGCGTTGACGCACGCCTTCCCCTGGCTGGCCTGCGCCCGCACGGCCCGGCAGGCGGTCGCGGTGCTGGTGGAGATGATCGCCGACGATCACGCCAGCCGGGCGCACGGCACGCTGCCGCTGGCCCGCGCTCTCGTCCGGATGGCGGCCTCCGCGTCGGGCCCGGGGCCCGCCTCGTTCGCCCTGGCCGACGCCGGCGTCATCGAACGCCTGCAGCGGCTGCTCAGCGAACGCCGGCCGCCCCGCTGGGTGCCGGCCGCCGCCTACTCGACGGCCGGCCTGCTGCTCAGCGGCCCGATGGCCGTACTGATCGCACCGCTGATCTGCGTCACCTTCTGACGGCGGGGCCAGGCGCCGGCCGCATCGCGGCGGTGGCGGGATGGCCGGGCGCCGCGCCCGGCCATCCGGCTCGCCGTCAGCGCTCGATGAACACCGGGTTGGAGTAGAACCACAGGTCGGCCCACGGGTCGGAACCCTTCGGGTCGGGCTGGGGCTCGAGCTCGTCGGTGTTGGTGCCGCGGACGCGGACGTACATGGGGCCGTCGATGTCGCGCAGCGTGTGACGGACGACGATCTCGTCTCCGTCGCGCCGCCACTGCCGGGGGCCGTAGCGGGCCTCGACCTTGGTGGTGGGGTTGGTGTCGGAGGAGCGGTCCTTGGCCGGGCCGGTGACGCGGCCGGTGATGATGTCGACGCGGTTCACCTGGGGGCGCTCGCCCTTGGCGTTGGCGTTGCGGGGCACGCGGAAGCGGACCTCGACCTCGGCGTCACGGTCGCGGCCGCGCAGCGTGAGGGTCTCGCCGACGCTGACGGTGTTGCCCACGGCCTGGCCCTGCGCCTGGCCCTGCGCCTGCCCGGCGCGGGAGAGCGTGAGGTCGAGCTGGTCGATCAGGTCGCCGATGACGACGAAGATCCGGCCGGCGCGCAGCCCGTCGAGGATGTCGGCGTAGTCCCAGCCGGCGTGCACGTACGTCTTGGAGTACTCGCCCGGCCAGAAGTCGCTGCCGCCGTCGCTGTAGTGCCGGTGGGAGTCGGACGTGGAGGTGATCCACCAGCGGCGCCCCTCGCCGAGCAGCGAGTCCCACAGGCCGCCGAGCCGGGCGGTCATCTGGTCGAAGCCACCCATCGTGGGGTAGTTACCGTAGCCGCCGCGCTCGCCGTCCGGGTCGATGGTGCCGTCCTTCCTGAGCGTGCCGGCCTGGTGGCCGGGGGCGCCCTCGAAGCCGTGCGCGATCTCCGGCGCGGTGTCGTTCCAGTTGCGGAACTCCGCGGGGGTGTCCTGGCCGTAGACGCCCAGCCCGGAGGCGGAGCGGGCGGGGTGGTTGGCGAACAGCAGCGGCTTGTGCGGGAGCTGCCGCATCACGCGCAGCGCCTCCAGCATCTTCTGCTCGGTGTCGAACGACGGGTCCGCCGGGAACGGGTCGCGCTTGGAGAAGCGGCTCTCGAGCTGGAACAGGAGGTCGCGCTCGCCGGCCACCTTCGGGATGATCAGGCTGGAGTGGTCGGCCGCGGGCGTGTCCAGCTCCATGCCGTAGAACTGCAGCACCCGCGGCACCGACTGGCGAGCCTCCAGCAGGCTCGGGTACCTCTGCTCCGCGTCCAGCTTGGAGTGCAGCGGCCCCCCGTGGTCGGTCGACACGATCCAGGCGAGCCCGAACTGCTGCGCGTGCGTGGCGTTGACCGACAACGGGTAGATCGCGTCCCCGCCGATGATCGGTTTGGGCGGGGTGGTGGAGTTGTCGTACCCCACGCTGAACTCGCTGTGCACATGGTGGTCGCCGGGCAGCCAGCGCCGGCGGCCCGCGCCGGGTCGCCGGTCGTCGGCCCACGCCGGACCGGTCAGGCCGCCGACGGCGACCGCGCCGACCAGCCCGCCGGTGACGGCGAGCAACCGCCGTCGTGTCACGAGCTCGTTCTCTGCAGAAGCGGACATCGAGGATGGTTCCTCTCAAAAGGGCGCTATACGTCCGCACGAGTCCATCCATCACACGTGACACGCCATCAACGGATCCTCGGCCCGGAGAAGAACAGTCGGAGACCGGCGACTGCGCGACTCAGGTCTTCCCGAAGGCGGATTTGGCGGTCTACGTTCTCCTATGCCGCCGATTCGGGCAGAATGCACGGATTCCTGCGAGTAAAAGGAGCTTGTATGCGCATCACCTCGCGCCGAGGTGCGTACCGCGTCCTCACCGTGGCCGCGGCGCTCGTCTTACCCCTCGCGCTCGTCCCCGCCGCCGCGCAGGCGGACCCGGCACCGAACGCGGCGCAGAAGAAGCTGATCGACTCCATCACCGCGCCCGCCGTCAAGAAGCACCTGCAGGCCCTGCAGACGATCGCCGACGCCAACGGCGGCAACCGGGCGGCCGGCACGAGCGGGCACGCGGCCTCGCGCGACTACGTCGTCGGCAAGCTCAAGAAGGCCGGCTACACCGTGACCGTGCAGCCGTTCGACTTCGCCTACTTCGAGGAGAAGTCGACCGCCCTGATGGAGCGGACCTCCCCCAACCCGCGGGTCTTCGCCCCGACCCCGCCCGACGGCTCCTCGACCGGCGAGTTCGCCACCATGAACTACTCCGGCTCGGGTGAGGTGACCGCGACCCTGCAGAACGTCGACCTGGTCCTGCCGCCCGGCCCGACGCCCAGCAGCTCGAACTCCGGCTGCGAGGCCGCCGACTTCGCCGGCTTCACCCCCGGCAACATCGCCCTGCTCCAGCGCGGCACCTGCGACTTCCTCGTCAAGGCGAGCAACGCCCAGGCCGCCGGAGCCGCCGCCGCGATCATCTTCAACGAGGGCCAGCCCGGCCGCACCGACACGCTGCTCGGCAATCTCGGCGAGCCCGTGTCGATCCCCGTCGTGGGCACCAGCTTCGCCGTCGGCCAGGAACTGGCCTCGGCCACCACCGTGGTGCATCTCAAGACGGACACCGTCAGCGAGATCCGCACCACCCACAACGTGATCGCCGACTCCAAGTGGGGCGACCCGAACAAGGTCGTCATGTCCGGCGCCCACCTGGACTCCGTACCGGCCGGGCCGGGCATCAACGACGACGGCTCCGGCAGCGCCGCGACGCTCGCGGTGGCCGAGGCGCTCGGCAAGGTCCCCACCCGCAACAAGCTGCGCTTCGCCTGGTGGAGCGCCGAAGAGCTGGGCCTGGTCGGCTCCACCTACTACGTGGACAACCTGCCGGCCGCCGAACTGGCCAAGATCAAGCTGTACCTCAACTACGACATGGTCGGCTCCCCCAACTACGCGTTCAAGATCTATGACGGTGACGACAGCGACGGCGTCGGCTCCCCCGCCGGCCCGCCCGGATCCGACGAGATCGAGAAGCTCTTCGAGAAGTACTTCGACACGCTGCGCCAGGGCCACAACGGGACCGACTTCGACGGCCGCTCCGACTACGGGCCGTTCATCGAGACCGGCATCCCGGCGGGCGGGCTGTTCACCGGCGCCGAGGGCATCAAGACCGCCGAAGAGGCCGCGCTGTTCGGCGGCACCGCGGGCGAGCCGTACGACCCCTGCTACCACCAGGCCTGCGACACCATCGCCAACATCAGCGACAAGGCGCTCGCGCTGAACACCGGCGCCATCGCCACGGCGACGGTGGTGTACGGCTTCACCTCCGACCTGCCCGGCCCCGACACCCGCGCGGCGGCCACCACCAAGCGCGCCGTCACCAGCGCCGGCGCCGACATCCACGGCCGGTCGAAGCGCTGAGCGTAAGGATCTGCCCTGACCCGGCACGCCGGGTCAGGGCCGTCCCCAGGTCGAGCGAGATCGACCTGGGGACGGCGTGGCTGTGGGCGTTGGCGAGGTCCGGCTTGTGGCTGCTCGCGACGGGATGCCGTCACCGAGGCTTCGGAGGAGCGGTGCTGCCGCGGACGATGAGCTCCGTGGCGAATTCGACGCGGTGCCGCGGCAGCGGTGCGCCCTGGGCGAGCGCCACCACCATGCGGGTGGCCGCCATGGCCATCTCGGTGAGCGGTTGGCGGATCGTGGTCAGCGGCGGGACGGCCCAGCGGATCGACGGCAGGTCGTCGAAGCCCACGACGCTGAGGTCGTCCGGGATGCGCAGCCCGAGCTCGTGAGCCGCGCGGTAGACGCCCAGGGCCTCGCCGTCGTTGCAGGTGAAGATGGCGGTGGGCGGGTCGGGCAGGCGCAGCAGCCGGTGGGTGCAGGCCAGGCCGTCCTCGATCTGGAAGTCGCCCCGGCAGATCAGCTCCGGGTCCACGGGCACGCGCTCGGTGTCCAGGGCGGCGCGGTAGCCGTCGAGCCGCGCCCGGCTGGACAGGGCGTGGTCGGGGCCGGTGATGATGGCGATCCGGCGGTGTCCGAGCTCCAGTAAGTGCCGGGTGGCCGAGAGCCCGCCGGTCCAGTTGCCCGCGCCCACGGACGGCACCCGGTGACCGGGCTCGCCGGTCGGATCGAGGAGGACGAGGGGGATCTCGCGGCGGGCCAGCCGCTCCCGCTGGAGGTCGGTCAGGCCGGAGAAGACGGCGATGACGCCGGTCGGGCGGTGGCTGAGCACGCCCTCCAGCCAGTCGCTCTCCGGGACGTGGCTGCCCTGCAGCTCGGAGACCGACACGGTCAGCTGGTGCTCGCGCGCCACCTGCCCGACACCCCTGATGATCTCCGTCGGGTATTCGCCCGCGAGCTCGTGGAAGACCAGCTCCACCGCGGCGGCCGGGTCGACGCGCCGCCGCTGCCTGCGGTAGCCGTGCTCGCGGATGAGGCCCTCGACCAGCGCGCGCGTCTCGGGCGCCACCGCGGAGCGGCCGTTGACCACTTTGGAGACGGTCGCCGCGGACACACCGGCGAGCTGGGCCAGCTCCGCCAACGTCAGCGGCTGCGCGCCGGACGACTCCCCGGTGGCGGTCATGGCCGTTAGTTTAACGGCAAAGGTCCGGGGCGATCTTGGTGAAGCGCGGTGTGGCGGGGTCACGCCGCGCCGCTGACGCATTCTGGAAATGTAGAGGAAGTTCTCAGGCAATCGGCAGGGTGGCACAGCACGATACGAGACGAAGCCGCGTGAGGGACAGGGGGACGTAGTGGCCGAGGCCAAAACTCAGGAGCCGGAGGCCCGGCTGCTGGTGGTGGAGGACAAGCCGGACATCCTGGAGTTGATGTCGGCGGCTCTCCGCTATGCCGGATTCGAGACCATGAGCGCGTCCAACGGGACAGATGCCGTGCAGTTCGCGCGGCGCCATCGGCCCGACCTCATCGTGCTGGACATCCTGCTGCCCGACCTCGACGGTTTCGAGGTGATCCAGCGGCTGCGCGGTAGCGGCGACCAGACGCCGGTGCTCTTCCTGACCGCCCGTGACGCCGTGGAGGACCGGCTGAAGGGCCTGAGCCTCGGTGGGGACGATTACGTCACCAAGCCGTTCAACCTGGACGAGGTCATCGCCAGGATCCGCGCCGTGCTGCGGCGCATGCGGGGCGGCGCCGCCCGGCCCTCGCCCCGGCTCACCTTCGCCGACATCGAGCTGGACGAGGAGAGCCGCGAGGTCCGGCGGGCCGGGCGCGACATCCCGCTGTCGCCGACCGAGTTCGAACTGCTGCGGCTCCTCATGTCCAACGTCGGCCGGGTGCTGTCCAAGCGGCAGATCCTCGACCAGATCTGGCACCACGACTTCCGCGGCGACGCGGCGATCGTGGAGAAGTACGTCTGCGCCCTGCGCCGCAAGGTCGACAACGCCGAGCCCGGACTGATCCACACCATTCGCAGCGTGGGCTACGTACTGCGCCGGCCCGCGTGACGGTCAGCCAGTCGTCAGGACGCATCCGGCCAAGCGGTCAGGGCGTGCAAGGCCAAGGGCGTCACGATGACCCGCCGGGCAACGGCGGCGCGTGGAAGGGCCGCCACCGAGCGGTCAGGAAATGGTCAGTCGCCGCGCAGAGCGCGAAGAGCCCCGGTTGGTTCCATGGCCCGCATGAGAGATCCCGACCTGCTCCGGCGCCGGCTTCTGCAGACCGCGACCCTGGCCTCGGCCGCGGTCGTCGTCGGCGCCGAGACGTCGCGGAGCCGCGACGTCACCCAGACCACCCCCGAGACCACCCCCGAGTACGGTCCCGCCTCGGCGCCGTCGCGTGCGCCCGGCCCCCCGCTGGCGCTGCGCAAGTTCGCCGACCCGCTACGCGTCCCGCCTGTCCTGCGTCCCCGTGGAGACGGGGCGCAACTCACGGTACGGCTGCGCCCCGCGCGGGTGCGGGTGCACTCCCAGCTGCCCGAGGTGCCGATGTGGACCTTCGACGGCCACTTCCCCGGCCCGACCATCGAAGTCTCGAAGGACCAGCTGATCAGGGTCACCTGGAAGAACGAGCTGAGCGGCACCATCCCGCTGGTCGCCGTCGAGGTGCCGCCGGGCGACGCCGAGCGGCCGAAGAACCACCCCGGCCGCGACGGGGCCGACCCGGTCGAGGCCCTGGCCACGCTGCCGCCGTGGGCCGCGGTCCACCTGCACGGCGCCCATACGGGCGGCGGCAACGACGGCTGGGCCGAGAACGCGGTGCTGCCGGGCGCGGCCCAGCTGTCGGAGTACCCGAACTCCCAGCCCGCCACGACGCTGTGGTACCACGACCACGCCATGCACCTGACCCGCTACACGATCATGGCGGGGCTGGCCGGGTTCTACCTGATACGCGACCGCGAAGAGGAGGAAGCGCTCGGCCTGCCGTCCGGCACATACGACATCCCGCTCATGCTGTGCGACCGCAACCTGGACACCGACGCCGACGGGCGCCCCGCCGGCCGGTTGCTGAACAAGGTCGTCCTGCGCCGTACCGAGCCCAAGGTGATCAGTGAGTTCACCGGGCCGTACACCATGGTGAACGGGGTGATATGGCCGTACCTGGAGGTGAAGCCCCGGGCCTACCGCTTCCGCGTCGCCAACGTCTCCAACTACCGGACGTTCCGGCTGATGCTGCTGGACGAGGACGGCAGGCCCGCCATGGACGCCGTCCGGCTGGTCGGCACCGATCAGGGCCTGCTCAAGGCGCCGGTGACGGCGACGGACGCGATCGCGCTGGCCTCGGCCGAGCGGGCCGACCTGGTGATCGACTTCAGCGGCCTGCGCGGCCGGAAGGTCCGCCTGGTCAACGTCCCGCCCGGCGGCGAACCCGGCCAGGCCGACCCCGACGGCGACGTCCCCGAGCCGGACGTGATGCAGTTCCGCGTGGGCGGCGGGTTCCCCGTCGCCTTCTGCACGCCGAAGCGCTCCTCCTCCTTCCGCCGCCTGACCGAGGCCGACGTGCCCGCGGACGCGCCCAGGCGCTGGGTGGTGATCCCGCCGCCGGGAGCCTACCCCGGCCAGCCCGTGAACACCCTGTGGGAGATGGAGGAGGCTGAGCCGGCCTCCCGCGCCGCGACGCCTGCGGGCGTCATTCAGGTCGCGATGGCGGACGGCCACGTACGAACCCTCCGCCGGGCCGCCCAGGCGTACGCCGACCGGACCGGCGTCATGGCGGCGCTCGGGCAGTGGGAGAGGTGGCACTTCCTCGCCCTGACCCGCGAGGTCCACCCGATGCACATCCATGGGACTTCTTTCCAGGTGCTGAGCCGGTCACGCGTCGACCGCGGCGGCTACGACGACTCGACGGGCGGCACCACGACACCGCTCAAGCAACTCGGAGAGGAGCCGCTGGCCGCCTGGGAGCAGGGCTGGAAGGACACGGTGACGGTCACCGGAGGGCAACTGGTGACGGTGGCCGCCCGCTTCGACCACCCCGGGAGGTTCGTCTACCACTGCCACCTCCTGGAGCACGAGATGGACATGATGCGGCCGTTCGTCGTCATGCCGCACCACATCATGATGCTGCAGCATTGACACCATGGGGCTATTGCCAGGCATCGTCCGGCGGGCCGTCGCCGAAACCCCCCTGCGGACCAAGCTCGTCGCCACCGTGGTGCTCATCGCGGTGGTGTCGCTGGCGGCCCTCGCCATCGCCAGCCTGTTCCTCATCCGGCAGCACCTGCTGAACCGGGTGGACGAGCAGCTGATCTCGGTGGCCGAGCAGACCAGGAACCGGGTGTGGGGCGGTGGGAAGGGCGGCGGCCGCGGCGTTCAGATCGCCGGCGACCACACGATCACGGCGCGAGTGCCCAGCGACATCCTCGCCCAGGTGCGCCGGCCGGACGGCACGCTGGTGGCCACCACCCCGCTCGAGGACGTCAAGGGTCCCGGGCCCCGGCTGGACGCGACGGTGCCGGCCGCGCCCCGCGGCATCCCCTTCACCGTCCTGGACGAGGCGGGCGTCGGCCACTGGCGGGTGGTGATGGTGCCGCTCGGCGCGGGGGAGACCGACCTGATCGCGGCCACCAGCCTGGCGGCGGTGGGCGCCACGCTCGACGACTTCATCGTGATCGAGCTGGTGCTCGGCGGCGTCGTGCTGGTGGCGGTGGTGGCGGCGGGCGTGCTGATCGTACGGGTCAGCCTGCTTCCGCTGGCCCACATGGAGCGGGCCGCGCACACGATCGCCGCCGGCCACCTCTCGGCGCGTGTCCCCGACTACCCGCCGCGCACCGAGGTCGGCAACCTGGCGCGCGCGCTCAACACCATGCTCAGCCAGATCGAGGCCGCGTTCACCGCGCGCACCCATTCGGAGAACCTGCTGCGTCAGTTCGTCGCCGACGCCGGCCATGAGCTGCGCACGCCCCTGACCGCGATCCGCGGCTTCGCCCAGCTCTACAAGAACGACCCCAGCCGCGGCGAATGGCTCGTCGACCGCATCGAGCGGGGCGCCGTGCGGATGAGCCTGATGGTGGCGGACCTGCTCCTGCTCGCCCAGCTCGACCAGCGGCGCCCGCTCGACCGCAAGCCCATCGACCTGCTCAGGCTCGTGCTCGACGCCGTCCACGAGGTGCGCGCGGCGGCCCCGGACAGGGAGGTGGATCTGGACATCCAGCCCGACGCCGCCTACCAGGTGCTCGGAGACGAGGTCAGGCTGCGCCAGGTCCTGGACAATCTGCTGACCAACGCGCTCAGGCACACCCCCGACGACAGCCTGATCGAGGTCAGGTTGCGCGGCGGCGAACTGCGGCAAGCGCCGGCGGCGGCGATCGAGGTCACCGACCACGGCCCGGGGCTCTCACCCGAGCAGGCCGAGCGCGTCTTCGAACGCTTCTACCAGGTCGATCCTTCGCGCTCCAAGGGCGGTGGCAGCGGGCTCGGGCTCGCGATCGTGGCCGCTCTGGTCGCCGCGCACGACGGCAGCGTGGAGCTCGAGACCGCCCCGGGCCGCGGCGCGACGTTCCGCGTGCTGCTCCTGCTGGAGGAGTAGCCCCCGCCGGCGAATGTGGTAGGTGATCGGTCAGGTCGCCCGCCTGCAGCGGTCAGCTTCGCCGCCCAGATTGGTCCCGTACCCGAAGGCGAGTGTCCTTCGGGCGGAGGTGATCTGAAGTGTTCGCTCACCGCGCCGCGCTCGTCCTCGGCGCTCTCACACTTGCCGCGGCCCTGGCAGGCTGCTCGGCCGGCCAGGCGGAGCCGCAGGTCGCGTCGCTGCGTAAGTCCGGCGACGCGTCTCCCTCGGCCTCTGCCGGCGCCACCATGAACCAGCAGGACGCCCTGATGCAGTGGGCCGCCTGCATGCGCCGGCACGGTGTGGCCGTCAAGGACCCCGGCACGACCACGGGCCCGCTCATTCCCCAGGGCGGGGTCGGCTCGCAGACCTTGCAGCGGGCGCAGCAGTCGTGCCGCTCCTACCTGCAGGCCGCGGGAGGCAATCAGGACGAGGTCGGCGGGCCCGCCGCTCTCGACAAGTTCCTGGAGCTCGCCACGTGCATGCGCGAGCACGGCGTGCAGGACTTCCCCGATCCCGTGCTCGACGCGAACGGCTCGGTCACGTTCAACGGGAAGATCGACAGGAAGGCCCCGCACTACCAGGAGGCCTCCGACGCCTGCAAGGGCAAGCTGCCCTCCTCGGGCACGTGGGGAGGCTCGCGATGAGGCGCGTCGCCGTCATCGCCGTCGCCGTCGCGCTGGCCGCCGGAGGCGGAGCCATGGCGGTCGTCCTGTCAGGCGGCCTCGCCCTGCCCGGCTCCGGCGCCCCGGCGCAGGCGACCGGCGCCCGGCTGCCCGCCACCGCGGCGGTCAAGCGCGGCGACCTCGTCGACCAGCAGACGGTCTCCGGCACGCTGGGCTACACCGGCGAGCGCACCGTGCCCAACAACGCGGCGGGCACGCTGACCTGGCTGCCCCCCGCGGGCCGGCTGATCGGCCGGGGCGGGACGCTCTACGAGGTGGACCGCCGTCCCGTCGTACTGATGTACGGCACGACCCCCATGTACCGCACGCTGGAGTACGGCGTGTCCGACGGCCCTGACGTGCGGCAGCTGGAGGAGAACCTCAAGAAGCTCGGCTACGGCGACGGCCTGACCGTCGACGGCCACTTCAGCCCGACCACGTCCACGCGCGTCCTGGAGTGGCAGGCTGACGAGGGGCTGGCGGAGACCGGCACGGTGACCTCGGCCGGCGTGGTCTTCCTGCCGGGCAAGGTGCGGGTCAAGCAGGTCGGCGGCGCGAGCGGTGACCCGTCGCGGGCCGGCAAGCCCGTGCTGACGGTCACCGGAACCCGGCGAGTGGTCCATGTCGACCTGGACGTCGCCGACCAGCAGCTGGCGCGCAGGGGCAGATCGGTCACGGTCGAGCTTCCGGGCGGCGCCTCGGCCAAGGGGAAGATCTCCGAGGTCGGGACGGTGGCCCAGCTGCCGAGCGCGAGCGGTCAGCAGGCCGACCCGCAGGACGCGACCATCACCACCGAGATCACGCTGAGCGATGCCAAGAAGACGCGCGGCCTCGACCAGGCCCCGGTCAGCGTCGACCTGCAGAGCGAGACGCGCGAGAACGTGCTGTCCGTGCCCGTCGAGGCGCTGCTCGCGCTGCGCGAGAGCGGCTACGGCGTACAGATCGTCCAGGACAGCACGGTTAAGCTGGTGCCGGTCCAGATCGGCATCTTCGCCGGCGGTCGGGTCGAGGTGAGCGGCGGCGGGCTGGCCGAGGGAATGAAGGTCGGGGTGCCCACGTCATGACCCTCGTCGTCGACCTGAAGGACGTCGTCAAGCGCTACGGCGGCTCGGTGACGGCGCTCAACGGGGTGTCCCTGCGGATAGCGGCGGGCGAGATGGTGGCCATCGTCGGCCCGTCCGGCTCGGGCAAGTCCACACTGCTGCACATCATGGGCACGCTGGACCGGCCCACGTCCGGAACGGTCAGGATCGTGGGCCGCGACGTGGGCGCGCTGCCGGACCGCAGGCTCTCGGCGCTGCGCGCCCGCCGCATCGGGTTCGTCTTCCAGCAGTTCCACCTGTCGCCCGGCCTGTCGGCCGTCGACAACGTGGCGGACGGCCTGCTGTACGCGGGCATCTCCCGGCGTGAGCGCCGCCAGCGCGCGGTGCGGGCGCTGGAACGGGTGGGGCTCGGGCACCGGTTGGAGCATCGGCCGTACCAGATGTCGGGCGGCGAGCAGCAGCGCGTCGCCGTGGCTCGTGCGGTGGTCGGCGAGCCGCCGCTCCTGCTGGCCGACGAGCCGACCGGCAACCTGGACTCAGCGGCGGGGGGCGAGGTGCTGGAGCTCCTGCACGACCTGCACGACGCCGGGACCACCGTCGTGATCGTCACTCATGACGCCGAGGTGGCGGAGATGGCCCAGCGGCGGGTGCGCGTCCGGGACGGGGCCGTGCTCAGCGAGGGGAGCGACTCGTGACGGGTGACGTTCCGCAGGACACGATGCGCCCGGCCAGGCTCACCCCCGGCGACGTCCTGCGGGTTGGCGCGGCGGGCCTGCTCGGCCGGCCCACAAGGGTCGTGCTGTCGGCCCTGGGCATCGCGATCGGCATCGCCACCATGATCGCTGTGGTCGGCATCTCCTCCTCCAGCCAGGCAGAGCTGCTGCGGCAACTCGACCGGCTCGGCACCAACCTGCTGACGGTCAAACCCGGCCAGAGCGTCTTCGGTGACAACGCCAGGCTACCGATCGAGTCGGTCAGCATGGTCCGCGGCCTCGCGCCGGTCCACGCGGTCAGCGCCACGGGCACGGTCTCGGCCACGGTCCGGCGCACCGACAGGATCCCCGCTGACCACACCGGGGGGATCTCCGTACGGGCCACCTCGCTGGATCTGCTGAACACGTTGCAGGGCAAGGTGGTCAGCGGGAGCTGGCTCAACCCCGCGACCGAGCGGTATCCCTCCATGGTCCTCGGCGCGGTGTCCGCGCGGCGGCTGGGCATCACGCAGGCGGGTACCCGGGTCTGGGTAGATCACCGCTGGTTCACCGTCGTGGGCGTCCTCGACTCCCTGGACCTGGCGCCCGAGATCGATCGCAGCGCGCTGGTGGGCTGGCCGGCGGCGCAGAAGCTGTTCGGGTTCGACGGGCACCCGACCATGATCTACGAGCGTTCCTCCGACGCCGCCGTCGCCGACGTGGCCGCCGTGCTGGCCAGAACGGTCAACCCGGAGAATCCGGAGGAGGTCGAGGTCAGCCGTCCCTCCGACGCGCTCGCGGCGCGTACGGCGGCGGCGGGCGCGTTCACCGACCTGCTGCTCGGCCTGGGCGCGGTCGCGCTCCTGGTGGGCGGCGTCGGCATCGCGAACACAATGATCATCTCGGTGCTGGAGCGGCGAAGAGAGATCGGGCGGCGGCGGGCCGTCGGCGCTACCCGCGGCCAGATCCGGCTGCAGTTCCTCACCGAGTCGCTGCTGCTGTCCGGGCTGGGCGGAGTGGTGGGCGCGGTCCTCGGGGCGGCCGTGACCTTCGCCTACGCCGCCACGAACCATTTCCCTGCCGTAGTGCCACCCTGGGCCTTCGCCGGCGGGCTGGGCGCTACGCTCGTGATCGGGATGATCGCCGGGATCTACCCGGCGGTCCGGGCGTCGCGGCTGTCGCCGACCGTGGCGCTGGCGGCCACCTGAAAGAGCACGGCCGGCCCCGGTCCGGCAACCCGCAGCCGGCCGTGCCCGATCCGTCGGCGGGCGGGCGTGAGCCGCTGAAGGGCCGGCGGGTTCCAGGTGGGGACATGGTGAGCACCGCGACGTCGTGCCAACAAAACCCGCATGAGGCTCATCCAACAGAGCATGCAGCGATTCAAACGTGCCGGATCGGCGATGACGGCGGCCGCACTGCTGACCTTGGCCGTGTGCGGCCTCCCGGCGTCCAATGCGGCCACCGCGGTCAGCGCGCAGGGCGCGACGACCACGAGCATCGGCTTCGCGGCGGCCTCCGCCCGCGGAGAAGCGTCGGCGCCCAAGCGCTGCCGCACCGACGCCCTCTCGGCGCACCTCGGGCGGCAGGATCCGGGGGCGGGAAACGTGTACGCGCCGCTGGTGCTGACCAACACCTCCGCCCGGACGTGCTGGGTGTACGGCTTCGTCGGGCTGGTCATGTTCGACGGCAACGGCGATGCCTTGCGTACACGGGTGCGCAGGGAGAGCGTCCGGCCCCAACGGGTGGTGCTGAAGCCGAACGCCTCCGCCCATGCCCGGCTGCACTGGGTGATGGTGGAGACCGGGGCCGAGAAACGATGCCCGGCCTCGGCCCGCCTGATGATCATCCCGCCGGACGAGGTGGCCCACCTGGAGATCCCGTTCACGGCGAGGGCGTGCGACGACGGCCGCATCGACGTCCGGCCGCTCGCCCCGGGCGCGCGCCCCTGACCCCTCCTCGGGGCCGGCTGTTCACCCTGGGGGCCAGTGTCGGCCGCCGCCGCGCGAGTGAAGCATCCGCCGTGACCGCCGCACCACTCACCCCCGACGACCCTCCCGTCCCGCACGCCTCCCCCGGCGTGCCGGTACGACGTACCGTTCGGAGCGGTTCACGCCGCTTCTGCGGCTTCTCCGGCTTGCTGCAGGCCGGGGTGGCGGCGCTGGCTGGCCAGCAGGTGGCCGATGCCGACGATGCCCACGACGGGCCACTCCACGATCTCCAATATCCCCAGAGAGACCAGGACCGCGTAGAAGGCGAGGTGCTGGGGCTCCGGCAGGGGCACCGTACCGACCACGGGCAGGGCGATCTGCCTGCCGTGCTCGCTCTTGGTGGGCTTGTCGACCATGATGTCCCCTCCTTCGGTCAACGACTCACCTGCCCTCCGCCGGACCCGGTAACCCGCTCAGCCCGGCAGGGTCTCCCCGCCGATGGGGGCCAGGACCTCGCCCGTGTAGTACGACGAGAGGCGCCCGGCCGCGAAGAACACGTACGACGGGGCGATCTCGTCGGGGTCGGCGGCCCGCTGCATCGGGACCTGCTTGCCGAACTGCTCCACCTTCTCCTCCGGCATGGTCGCCGGGATGAGAGGGGTCCAGACGGGGCCCGGGGCCACCGCGTTGACCCTGATGCCGCGCTCCACGAGGCTCTGCGCCATCGAATAGGTGAAAGCGTTGATCGCGCCCTTGGTCGTGGCGTAGTCGATGAGCGCCTTGTTGCCGCGCAGCCCGTTGACCGATGACGTGTTGATGATCGCCGAGCCCTCGCGCAGGTGGGGCAGCGCCGCTTTGGTGATGCGGAAGTAGCTGTGGATGTTGACGTCGAAGGTGTGCTGCCACTGCTCCTCGGTCAGCACCTCCAGCGATTCGACGGGCTGCTGGTAGGCGACGTTGTTCACCACGATGTCGAGGCCGCCCAGTTCCGAGACCGTCCGCTCGACGACGGAGGCGCAGTGGTCGCGGTCGGCGAGGTCGCCCGGGATCAGCACACATCGCCGATTTTCCGCCTCGACCAGTTTCAGCGTGTGCGCGGCGTCCTCGTGCTCGCTCAGGTACGCGACGGCGACGTCAGCGCCCTCCTTGGCGAAGGCCACGGCCACCGCCCGGCCGATCCCGGAGTCGCCTCCGGTGATCAGGGCGCGTTTGCCTTCCAGCAGTCCGCTGCCGGTGTAGTGACGCATCTCGTCACGCGGCTCGGGCTCCATGCGGTCGGTGTGTCCGGGGTATGGCTGTTGCTGTGCGGGTGGCGTACTGTCCGGTCGTTCTGGCATGGCTCGCGCATGCCCGAACTCACCCGGGATTAACGTCCGGGAATCGCGGCGATGTGCGGTCGTCCCGCAGCGCCGACTCGATCTGCCTGGCCAGGGCGAGTGTCTGTGCCGGGCTCAGCGCCCTCAGGCCGGTGGCGGTCACCTGCACCTCGGGTCCGTCCTTGCGCCGCTTCAGGGTGATCTTCACATCGGTCCTGCGGTACCGCAGCCAGGCGATCACCATGCTCGCCACGGCCGCCACCACCTCCGGCGCGTCGGCCAGCACCTGCACCGCCTCGGCCACCGGCCCCAGCGCCCCGTCGGGAGGCGGCTTCTCGACCAGCCGGAGCGCGGCGCGCAACTCGGGCTCCCGGCGCAGCCAGGCGTACAGGTCCCGCACCTCGTCCGGCGAGTCCGCCACCAGCAGCGCGCCCCAGTCACCGCCGCCGTCAGGTCGTTGCGCCATCATGGCCCCTTCCAGGCTCGCGTGCGCGGCCCCCGCACCACGACCGGTATCCGGATATCGCCCCGCCCGGGCGCTTCGCTACCGGCGGGCGGGGCGCGGGACGGTCCCGCAGGCTCGTCATGGGGCAGCCGGACGCCGCCGCCGTCGCGAAGGACCTGGCCGAACTGCGGGCACGCCGCCACGAGTACACCGAAGAGGAGTACCGGGCCCGCCTGGCGCGCCTGCCCGGCCGGTTCGACATCGAGGTCGAGGCCACTCCCGGCCACACCGTCGGCTCCAGACCAGGAGCTTGCGGGTCTCGCCCTGGTGGACGACGGGAACGATGACGTGCATCTGCCCTTCGGTGTGGCCGGGAGCGAGACGCCGCCGCCCAGTACGCCGTCTCCGCCGACGACGTTCAGGGCCTGGCCGGTCTGGAGGGCGCGGACACCTTCATCAACACCCACGCCTACCAGGGCGGCGTCTTCAGTCACCTACGCGCCCTCAAGGCGATCAGGGGTCAGCGCGCCGGCCGACCCGGAGCGTGGCAGGTCAGGGGCCAGCGCGCCGGTCGATGCCGAGCGTGGCGACGAGATCTTCGTGGAGTTCGAACCAGACCCGATGGCAGGAGTCGACGTCGGTGCGGTCGACCCAGTCGCCCTCCCCGGCCCGGGCGCGCACCAGGGCCGCCGTGAATCGCGTGTCGTACCCGCAGAACCGGGTCAGGACCCTCCCGAGCCGGTCCACGAGCGGCGCGAGTGCGCGGTCGATGCCCGTGAGCTCGTAGAGGATCCGGGCGTCCCAGGCGAAATCGGAGTGGTCGTTGACGGCGAGCCGGTCGCCGCCGGCCGGCCGGAGCTGCCAGTCGGTGCAGGCTCGTAGCAGGAGGGCGTTCAGCGGGAGGAACTCCCGGTAGACGTCATGGACCTCGTCGGCGCCGCCGACGCGGGCGAGCTCGGCCGCGAGCCGGCGCTCGTTCTCGGCCCGGCCCGATTCGGTCAGCGACCAGCCTTCGGTGCCGGCGAAGGCGGTGTGCTGAACCCAGCCCCGCGCCTCGGCGTCGAGCAGCGCCTCTTTCGTCTCGGCCGCGTCGAGCCCGTACCGGCGGGCGATCACCGGGGTGTCCCCGAACCCGGTGATGCGTACGGCGTGCAGGACCAGCAGATCGAGCGGCGAGTCCCGCGTCATGAGGCGTCGTCCTGCCGGGCCGCCAGGCGGTTGAAGTGCTGCTGGCACGCCTGCGGCGAGTTGAACCCCATCGCCTGCGCCATCTGCGCCCACGTCAGCCCCGCGCTCCGGGCCATGAACAGCAACCCGGACTCGAGCCCTTCGACCTCGGCGCGCGCGGCGGGCAGGAGGGAGAGCGCGCTCAGGATGTCCTCCGGGCCCAGGTCGGTGTGGCGCCAGACGGCGAACTGCAGGAGGTCGACCGCCGACGGCGGGGCGGGATGGGGCCGCCACGGGCGGGCGTCGAGCGCATCCGCGCCCAGGCCCAGAAGACGCTCACTCGCGTCCTGCTCACGCCGGGCCTGGACGTGGTCGGCGTCCCGGGTGTGAGCGATGTCGTCCTTGCGTACCATGCGACTCATGATGCAGAATCAACAAAACGTTGTCAATAATTTGTTGAAGGGGCCGAACGGTTGATCACACCCCTGGCGGAGGCCGTCTCCGACACGTGCGGAGGCAAGGCGGGCGCGCTCGGCGCGTTGCTCCGCGCGGGCCTGCCGGTTCCCGACGGCTTCGTGCTCTCGTACGCCGCCTACCTCGCCGCCGTCCGCGACCTGGACCTCGGTGGATCGGACGATCCCGACGCGATGCGGCAGGCGATCGAGGCCCGCCCGGTCCACGCCTCCATGATCGACGCGCTGGGGCGGGCGCTCGACGGGCTCGGCGATCCCCCCGTGGCGGTGAGATCGTCGGCGTCGAGCGAGGACACCGGTCAGGCCTCGGCGGCCGGCCAGCACGAGAGCTTCCTCGCCGTGCGCGGGGCCGCCCAGGTCGCCGATGCCGTACGCGCCTGCTGGGCCTCGCTGTTCTCGCCACGCGCCATCGACTACCGCCGCGACGACCGGCCGCCGGACGGCCTGGCGATGGCCGTCATCGTCCAGCGCCATCTGGACGCCGAGGTGTCCGGGGTCATGTTCACCCCCGCGGACGCGTACGGCACGACCGAGATCGAGGCGTCCTGGGGCCTCGGCCCCAGCATCGTCGGGGGCACGGTCACCCCCGACGCCTACCGCGTCGCCGGGGACGGCTCGGTCACCCGCACCATCGCCGACAAGCGGACCCGCCTCGACCGGCACGGCACGCGGCTCGTCGTTCGCGACGTCCCCACCTCTGCCCGGGCCCGGCCGGCGATCGACGACGCGACCGCCGCGCGGCTCGCCGGGCTGGGCGGACAGATCGCCGCCGTACTCGGTGGACCGCAGGACGTCGAGTGGGCGATCGCCGTCGGCCGCACCTGGATCCTGCAGGCCCGGCCGGTCACCGCCGCGCCCCCACCCCCGCCCCCGCCCCCGCCTTCCGGCGCCCTCACCGGGACGCCGGGCAGCCGCGGGAGCGTGACGGGCACCGCGCGGATCGTCCGCGGCCCCGGCGACTTCGCGCGCGTCCGCCCGGGCGACATCCTCGTCTGCCCCTTCACCGACCCGGCGTGGACGCCGCTGCTGCGCATCGCCGCCGGCGTCGTCACCGAGACCGGAGGCGTGCTCTCGCACGCCGCGATCGTCGCCCGCGAGCTCGGCATCCCCGCCGTTCTCGGCGTCCAGGACGCGACGACCAGGCTCCACGACGACACCGTCATCACCGTGGACGGCGCCACCGGCGCGGTCACGGCGACGGACGCCTGACCGATCACCTCACCGGAAGGAGACGGGAAACGGGCCCGTACGGGCGCCGCCCCTCACCACACATGGCAACTCGACACCTCTACCTGGCACGCCACGGCGCGGCCGACGCGTTCGGGAAACTCACCGACATCGGGCACCAGCAGTCGAGCCTGCTGGGCGAACGGCTCGCCGGCATCCCGGTCGACGCCGTGTGGCACTCCCCCCTGCCACGCGCCACGGCGAGCGCGCACGAGCTCGCCCGTCATCTACCGGACGTCCCCGTGACCGAGGCCGCCGAGCTCATCGACCACGTCCCCTACGTTCCCGGCCCGGCCGAAACGCCCCCGTCCTGGGCCGGCTTCTTCGACGGCTACGACGAGGCGGAGGCGGCCTCCGGACAGAGGCTCGCCGAGGCCCTGGTCGCCCGGTTCGCGAACGTCCCCGGCCATGGTCCCCGGCCCGACACCCACGAGGTCCTGGTGACGCACGCCTACCCGATCGCGTGGCTGGTCCGGCACGCGCTGGACGCGCCGCCGTCCCGGTGGCTCGGGCTGGAGAGCGCCAACACCGCGCTGACGGTCATCGAGTACCGCGACGGCCTGCCGCCCACGATCGTGATGTTCAACGACATGAGCCACCTGCCGCCCGGCCTGCGCTGGACGGGGTTCCCCGGCAGCGTGCGGCCGTAGCGACAGACGATCGACCCTCTTCGCGATAAATAATTCTTCGCCAATTAGCCGCTGTCAACGCGGCCACCCAGGCAAACAAATTCGCTTGACAGGAGTGGCGGTCCAGTTTCAGAGTGTCCGTGGCGCTTGGTAGCGAAAAATTTTCTCACACGAAGGGTCGGCCTGTGATGACCGATCACGTCACGGACGATCGTTGGACTCTCGGAGTGCTGATACGGACCTGGCGCGAGCAGGCACTCCTGACGCAGGACGAACTGGCCCACCGGGCGGGGCTCAACGCCCGTACCATCCGCAGGCTGGAAGCCGGCGAAGCGCATCGCCCCCGCGGCACCTCCATCTCCACGCTGGCCGAGGCGCTGGGGCTGGACGCCGCGGAGCAGGCGCGCCTGGTCACGGCGGCGCTCAGGACCTCCACCCGGCCGGCGCGCGCGGGAGCGAGCGGGCCGCCGCGCGCGACGACGGTGCCGTGCCAGCTCCCCACCGGCACCCCGCATTTCGTCGGCCGCCGGAAGGAGCTCTCCCAGCTGGACGGCGCGGCGGGCGGACCGGCCGCGGCTCCCAGGGTGCTGGCCGTCCTCGGGGGCGCCGGGATCGGCAAGACCGCGCTGGCCGTCCACTGGGCGCACCGCGTCGCGGGCCGCTTCCCCGACGGTCAGTTGTACGCGAACCTGCGCGGATTCGAGCCGGGCGCGCGGCCCGCCCACCCCGCCGAGGCGATCCGGGGCTTCCTCAACGCGCTGGGCGTTCCCTCGCGCCGGATCCCCGCCGGCACGGACGCCCGGGCCGCGCTGTTCCGCAGCACGGTGAACGGCAGGCGGCTGCTGATCGTCCTCGACAACGCTCGCGCCGCCGGCCAGGTCCGGCCGCTGCTGCCGGGCGCCGGGGGCTGCCTCGTCATCGTGACCAGCCGTGACCAGCTGACCGGCCTGGTCGCGGCGGGCGCCGCCCCGATCGTCCTGGACCCGCTGCCGACCTCGGACGCCGTACGGCTGCTGGCCCGGCGGCTCGGCCCCGCCCGCGTGGCGGCATCGCCGGAGGCCGCCGGCAGGATCGCCGCGCTGTGCTCGGGACTGCCGCTCGCGCTGGCCGTCGCGGCGGCCCGCGCGTCGACCCATCCGGGTTTCAGCCTCGACGACCTGGCCGCGGAACTGCACGGTGCGGGCAACCGGCTGGACGCGCTCGCCGACGAGGATCCGTTCGCCGACGTCCGGACTGTTCTGTCGTGGTCCTACCGCACCCTCGGAGCCGAGGCCGCCCGCGCGTTCCGGCTGCTGGGGCTGCACCCGGGACACCACATCGGCGTCGCGGCGGCCGCCGATCTGTGCGGCCTGCCGGTACGCCGGACGCGCGCGCTGCTGGCGGAGCTGCACCGCGTGCACCTGATCGCCGAACCCACTCCCGGCCGGTACGCGCAGCACGACCTCGTCCGCGCCTACGCCGCCGAGCTGGCCGAGACCCACGAGTCGCCCGCGGAACGCCATGAGGCCGAATGCCGGCTGTTCGACCACTATGTCCGCACCGCCGCGAGCACCGGACGCTTCTCACACTGCGGATAATTCTGCTTTATCGGCCCGTGCCATCGAGAGGAGCCGGCATGTCATCCAGTCCGCCGCGCGGCGACGTCATCCAGCGGATGCGCGAGTTGCTGCCCACGATGCCGGAGGCCCAGCGATCGCTGGCCGAGCTGGTGCTGGACGATCCGGCGGCCGCGGCGCGGATGACCATCGTGGAGCTGGCCGAGCAGTGCGGGGTGTCCACGGGCACGATCACCCGCTTGTGCCGGGCGCTGGACCTGGACGGCTATTCGGCGTTGCGGATCGCGCTGGCCTCCGACAGCGGGCGGGCCGATGTCCGGGGCACCTGGGCCGCTCACATCGGTACGGATCTGACCAAGGGCGACGACATCCGCCATGTCGCCAACGTCATCTCGGCCAACATCGGACACGTCGTCGCCGAGGCGCTCGCCCGCCTCGACCTGGACCTCGTCGAGCGGGCGGCCGGCCTGCTGGCCGCCACCCGCCGCGCGGTGATCTACGGGATCGGCGGCAGCGGGGCGACGGCCATGGAGTTCCAGCAACGGCTGTACCAGATCCGCGTGCCCGCGTGGACCTACACGGACGTGCACGTCGCGCTGACCGGCGCCGCGTTGATGGGACGCGGTGACGCCGTGGTCGCCATCTCGCACACCGGACGGACGCAGGAGGTGTGCGACCTGGTCACGGAGGCCCGCTCGCGGGGCGCGACGACGATCGCCATCACCAACGACCTCACCTCCCCGCTCGCCGGCCGGGCCGACCTGGTGCTCGCGACCGGGGTGCGCGAGCTGGGCTTCAGCACCGAGACGATCCTGGCCCGGCACGCCCAGCTGGCGGTGCTGGACGTGCTGTACATCGCCATCGCGCAGCGCACGTACGAGCAGACCAGGGAGGCGATAGCCGTCACGACGAAAGCGGTGAGCTCGCACCAGCTCGGCGGGGCGGGCGACACCGCTTCCGGGCCGCGCAGAGACCTCTAGCGGCGGGAGCCCCCGCCGGCGTCCGCAGCAGCATGCCCGCCCGCAGCTCGTCGGCGCGCACCCGCTCCCCGCGCTCCGCCACCCACAGCGGGTGGTTGTCCGTGGCGACCAGCACGCCGCCGGCCACGCTGATCCTGACCAGGGTTTTGGCCCCGGCGCTGGCGAGCGTGCCCACGACCGGCTGCGGGCCGCTCTCCCCCGTCTCGGGGTCGGTGGCCAGGACGCGGTCGCCGACCTTGACGTCCTCGATGGGCTTGTCCGTGCCGTCGGCCATGCGGACCCTGGTGCCGGGCAGGAAGCTGCTCCGTGCGGCAGTCAGTGCCGACGCTCTCCAGAACGTCGTCGCCGTACCTGCCGAACCGGACGAACTGGGTGCCGCCGAAGACGCGACACCGACACCTTGGTGCGGTCGGTGCCGTAAGAGCGTCACCGTGGCCCGTGTGGCGACACCTGGGCGACGGCGAGCGTGGCGGGGGCCGTGACGGTACGGGCGGGTTTCGGGGGTGTCTCCGCCCTGGCGGGGCTGGTGGCGCCGGGAATGAGCCCGGCGAGGAATTCCAGTGCGGCTTCCCCGGGCAGGTGGGCTTGACTCTGACACCGTGTCAGGCGGCACGGTGCGGTCATGTCTGTCATTTATGTCGGCTCCGGGCCGTACTGCTACGCCAACTCCCTCGCCATGCTCCTCGGTGACGAGGCGCCGCCGCCGGCCGTGATCGAGGTCCTGACGGGCTCCCCCTACGGCATGGAGCTGATCGGCGGGCGCCTTCCGCTGTTCGACCCGTTCGGCTGGGATCCCGGGATCGGGCTCGACGCCGCGATCGGCCTGCTCGGCTGGGAGTGCGAGAGCGTGGACGGGGGGACGGCCGCGGCGGCGCTCGACCGCCTGCGCCGGGCCTGCCAGGACGGTCCGGTGCTGGCCGGGCCGCTCGAGCTCGGTCTGCTGCCCTACCAGCCCGGGTCCGGCAAGGCGATCGGCGCCGACCACTACGTGGTGGTGCTGGAGGTGGACGACGGCACCGTGCTCGTACACGACCCAGAGGGCTACCCGTACGCCACGCTGCCCGTCGACGCCTTCGCCGAGGCGTGGCGCGGAGAGCTGATCTCCTACCTGCGGCGGCCGTTCCGGATGCGGTACGGGTTCACGCGGCGGGAGCCGGTCACTCCGGAGGAGGCGCTGCGCCGCTCGCTGCCCGCCGGGCTGGCCTGGCTGGCCGGCCGGACGGACGTGGAGGTCCCGCCCGGGACGCTGGGGCAGGGGGAGGCCGCCGAGCGCACCGCCCGGCTGGTCGAGGAAGGGCTGGATCCCGAGGTCAGGATGTTGTGGCAGGAGTTCGCGGTACGGGTGGGCGCCCGCCGCCTCAACGACCTGGCCGCCTGCCTGTCGTCCCTCGGCCTCGACGCGGGCGCGGCCGTCGCCGTGGAGCAGGCCCGCATCGTCGGAGGGTTGCAGGGGCCGCTCGTGTCGGGCGACGACGTGGCGCTCGCGGCCGGCCTGCGCCGGCTGGCTCCGACGTACGAACGGCTGCGCGCCGCCCTGATCGCCGGCGAGGGGGCGTTCCCGGGATCTGGAACGCCCTCGTGAAGGGTTGACCGCGCTCCTACTGCTGCGGTGTCGTCGGCTCCCTTGGTCGCGTGCTGCCCTCACCAGTCCGACAAGAACCGCCTCACATTCCGGGGGGTTGTGCTGTCGGGATCAGTGAGACACCGTCCGGCAGGCGGACAGCGGCCACCGGCGGATCGCCTCCGCGGGCCGTCTCGTGGTCCCCACCAGGTCCTCGCTCAGATGGAGAAGGGAAACCTCGCCATGTCCACACCCGAACACCCCAGCACCCTCAACAAGGTCGTCGTCATCGGCGGCGGTTACGCCGGGACGCTGGCGGCCAACCATCTGCGGATGCGCGCCGACGTCGGCATCACCGTGGTCAATCCCCGCCCGGAGTTCGTGGAACGAGTCCGGCTGCACCAGTTCGTGGCCGGCACCAGGGAGGCCACGGTGGACTTCGGCACGCTGCTCGGCGAGGGCATCCGGCTGGTCGTCGACAGCGCCACGCACATCGACACCACCACCCGTACGGTGCGGCTGGCGTCGGGCCGGGCGCTGGACTACGACTACGTCATCTACGCCGTCGGCAGCACCGGGGCGATACCGTCCTCGGTGCCCGGGGCGGCCGAGTTCGCGTTCGACCTCGCCGAGTTCGAGCCCGCGCAGCGGCTGCGTGCCAGGCTGGCGGAGCTGCCCCTCGATGCTCCGGTCACCGTGGTCGGCGGCGGGTTGACCGGCATCGAGACGGCCGCCGAGCTGGCCGAGCGAGGGCGCGCGGTCACGCTGGTGTGCGGCCGGGCCCTGGCGCCGTCGTTCGGCGCGCCCGCGCGCCGGGCCATGTCCACGTGGCTGTCCCGGCACCGGGTCGAGGTGGTGGAGGACGACATGGTGCGCGAGGTCCGGCCGGACGCGGTCGTCCTCGCCGGCGGTGGGGTACGCGCGAGCGCGCTGACCATCTGGGCGGGCGGTTTCGGCGTGCCGCGGTTGGCGGCCGCGAGCGGGCTGCGTACCGACGAGCTCGGCCGGCTGCTCACCGACGAGACGCTGACCAGCGTCGATGACGACCGCATCGTGGCGACCGGCGACGCCGCCGCGCCGTCCGGCCGGCCGCTGCGGATGAGCTGCTACGCCGCCGGCCCGCTCGGGGCGCAGGCCGCCGACACCGTGCTGAGCCGCATCGCCGGGACCGAACCGGCGGTGATCAGCCTGGCCTTCTCGGGGGCGTGTGTCAGCCTCGGCCGGCGCACCGGCATCCGGCAGCTCGCCCGCAAGGACGACACCGCCGTGAACCTCTACGTCGGCGGCCGCATGGGCGCGGCGATCAAGGAGGTGACCTGCAACTTCGCGGTGAAGAGGATCCGCCGGGAGGCCCGGAGGCCGGGTTCCCTCATCTGGGTGAAGGGCGGCCCGCGTCCCGAGCAGCCGGCCCCCGGTCCGCGAGGGGTCACGACCCCGTGAGCCCCGGCGAGCGGCCGGATCGCGTCCGGCCGCTCGCCGGGGCTCAGAGCCGGTTCGTGTCCGGCTGCTCGCGGGAACTCAGCAGCCGGGTCGTGTCCGGTGCCGGTCGCCCGCCGGCTCCTGCCGATCGTGCGGGCGGGGGCGGGTCGGCGCCGGGCGCGGCCTTATGGGGCTGGGCGGCCCAGCAGGTGGTCCGCCCGTTCCGTACGCAGGTGAAGCGCCGTTCGGCCCTTACGCTGCGTCGACACGAGACCCGCCCCGCGCAGCGCGCCCAGATGCTGCGAGACCGCGCTCGGGGTGATGCCCAGGCGGGCGGCCAGGGCCGCGGTCGTCCGGGGTTCGGCCAAGGCGGCGAGCAGCGCCGTCCTCGTGTGCCCCAGCACCGGGGCCAGGCCCGCCAGTGCCGGCGGGGGCTGCTCCCAGAGCAGGCCGACGCCCACCGCCGGGTAGCGGATCGACGCGGCGGCGACGGGGGACTTGTCGACGCCCACGTTCGGCCAGTTGAAGATGCTGGGCAGCAGGACCAGGCCCTGCCCGCCGGTGTCCACCGTGTAGACGGCATGCGAGGTGCGCCGGCCGTGCACCACCAGCTGGCCGCCGTCCCAGGCGATGTCCCGGTGCAACTCGGCGAACAGCGCCTGCACCCCGCCGTCCACCAGGGTGAGCGCCCGCTTGGCGACGTCGGCGTCCAGCACCGCCTGCATCCGGCCCCACTGCGGCGCGATCAGCAGCTCGTGGCAGCGGTGGAGCGCCTGCGCCAGCCGCGGCAGCACCGATGCCGGCTCGGGGACCTCCTCGGCCGGCACGCCGGCAACCGCTCCGTACTCGCGCCGGAAGAAGTGCTCCTCCGTGGCCCGCAGCAGCTCCAGCTCCATGGCCAGGGAAGGCAGCCGCTCCTGCGGCACCGGGAACAGGAACGACGGCATGGGTCCCGCGACGAGCGCCCGCAGCAGCGGCAGCTCGCGCTCGTCCGCGATCAGCGGGCGTGCCCCGCGCACCCAGGGCCGGTGCACCGCGTGCCCGCCCGTGCCCAGCAGGATTCGGAGCGCGAGCACCGTCTCTCCCAGCGGTGAGACGGCGAAGCGCACTCTGGCCACCGACGCCGCGGTGAACCTGATCTCGACCGCCATCCGTCCCGCCCATCATGTAGCCGTGGCTAAACGATAGCCATCACCGCCGCCGCCCCCCAGGCTGCGGGGCATGGAATTCCTCACCTCGTACGACGGCACCAGGCTGAGCTACCACGTGTCCGGGGACGGCGCGCCGGTGGTCTGCCTGCCCGGCGGGCCGACGGCCGCCGCCTACCTCGGGGACCTCGGCGGCCTGTCCGCGCACCGGCAGTTGATCATGCTGGACCCGCGCGGCACCGGCCGGTCCGCCAAACCCGGGGACGCCGCGTCGTACCGCTGTGATCGGCTCGTCGCCGACGTGGAGGCCCTGCGCGTACACCTGGGGCTGGACCGGATGGACCTGCTCGCGCACTGCGCCGGCGCGAACCTGGCCGCGCAGTATGCGACCCGCCATCCGCGGCGGGTCGGCAGACTCGCGCTGATCACACCGAGCGTCCGGGCCGTCGGCATCGCGATCTCAGGTGACCTCCGGCGCGAGACGGCTCGGCTGCGCCGGGACGAGCCGTGGTTCCCGGAGGCGTACGCGGCCCTCGAAGCGATCGTGGCGGGCCAGGCCACGAACGCCGACTGGCAGGCCATCGCGCCGTTCTCCTATGGCCGGTGGGACGAGGTGGCGCGGGCCCATCACGCGGCGGACGCGGAGCGGCAGGACCCGGAGGTCATGACGGCCTTCGGCGCCCAGGGCGCCTTCGACCCGGACGCCACGCGCGCCGCGCTCGCCCGGTTCGCGGCGCCCGTGCTGCTGCTCGCCGGGGAGGTGGATCCGGCAGCGCCTCCTGCGGCCATGGCCGAGTTCGCCGGGCTGTTCCCGGACGCCGCACTCGTCGTCCAGCCTGGAGCCGGGCACTTCCCATGGCTCGACGACGCCGGCCGGTTCAGGTCCACCGTCGCGGCGTTCCTGGAGTAGGTGACGACCGACCCGGCTGGCGTCAGGGGCCGGCCGGGACGAGGGCGGTTGCCGTACCGTTCAAGGTGAGCCTGAGGATCGGTGCGATGGTGCCGCCGAAGCCGGCTCGCGCCTGCGCGGCCTGCGCGGATCGGAGATCCACGCCCGGGACCGATCGGTAGTTGGCGAAGCTGACCACGTGGAGGTCCGGCAGCACCAGCCAGGCGTAGGCCTGGTCCGGTTCGGCGCGGGGGTTCCGGAGGACGAGCCCGGACCCGTTGAGCGGCTCGTACGGTCCCGTCAGGCTGGGGGCGGCGAAGCCGTAGAGCCCGGTGGGCGCCGAGCCCTCCGGGTGGAAGCTGTGGCGCTGGGTGGAGAAGAAGAGGTAGTACCACGACTCGTGGACGATGATGTGCGGCCGTTCCAGCTCGTGGTTGATGCCCTCGGCCACGACCAGGGGCGGCAGCAGGGACCAGGCGCCGTCCCGGGCCTCGGCCAGGGCGATCGCGCCGCCGAACCGGTCGGCTGCTGCGACGGACGCGGCGATGAGCAGGTATTCGCGCCCGTCCGCCGGATCGCGGAACCAGCCGGGATCGCGAAATGCCCGGATACGTCCCGGCGCCCCGGTGATCTCCTCGGCCGGCAGGTACATGCGGCCGTCCGAGCGCAGGAGCTCACGGTGCTCGGCGCCGGGGTCCAGCAGGATGCGCCGGCCGTCGGCGACCAGGGCGGGGCGGGCCTCGACGACGCGCTGCCGGAACGTCGGGGGCGTCTCTCCTCGCCGTCCGGCGGCCGTGTAGAACACCGACACGGTGTCGTCGGGGCGGCGGATCGCCGATCCCGACCATTCGCGGCTGCCCGGCGAGGCGCCGTCGGCGAACGCGTGCCCCAGGTCCGTCCACCTGTCGCCGTCCTTGGCGAGCAGCCGGATGCGGGCCCGGTCGTGGCGCTCCTCGGGGTGGCCGAGGATCGGCGCCGACAGCGCCATCCACAGCTCCTGTCCGCTGATCACGCAGGTCGAGCCGTCCTCCTCCTGGACGGGCCACAGGTCCCACAGGTCGTGGTCGGGCAGGATCCGGGGCATGGCCGCGGGGTCGATGACGGGTGCCGTGGTCGCGGCGGCGTCGGCGAGCAGCTCCAGGTGGTTCCGCGTCCAGCGCGCCGGTCGGCCGGCGCTCATGCGGCTCCCCACCCACGGCGCGGGCCGGGATCCGCCGGATCCGGCGCGGCGTTCAGTCGCCCTGGTGTGGGCATGCGTACAACCTTCCTTTCAGCGGTGGTGTCGCGCTCATGGCCGTCAGCCCTTCAGCGAGCCCTGGAGCAGGGCCTTGACGAAGTGCCGCTGGAAGATGAGGAAGATCACGAGCGTGGGGGTCAGGATCAGCAGCGACCCGGCGCACAGCAGCGGGATGTCGGTCCCCCACTGCCCCTGGAAGGCGCCCAGGGCCCCGGACATGGTGCGCTTGGCCGGGTCGTCGACCAGGACGATGGCCAGCAGGAACTGGTTCCAGGTCCACAGGAACAGCAGGATGCCCAGGGACGAGATCGCCGGCATGGCCAGGGGGACGTGGATGCGCCGGAACAGCTGCCAGACGTTGGCCCCGTCCATCCGCGCGCTCTCCGACAGCTCGCCCGGCATGTTGACGAAGTGCGCGCGCATCCAGAAGACGGAGAACGGCATGAACAGGCCGATGAGCGGCAGGATGATCGCCCAGCGGGTGTTGAGCAGTCCCATGTCGCGGATCTGGTAGTACAGCGGCGTGATGATGCCCTCGAAGGGCAGGGTCAGGCCGAGCACGAACAGCAGGAAGATCACGCGGCCGCCGATGACGCGCAGGTGGCCGATGGCGAAGCCGGCCATCGTCGCCAGCACGATCGAGATCGGGACCACGCCCAGCACGATGAGGACGCTCGACTTCAGCAGCTCGCCCATGTTCGCGGCGCGGAAGGCGGCCAGGAAGTTGCCCCACTGGGGGTCGGCCGGCCAGGCCAGCCCGGCCGGGTAGGTGCCCGACGGGTGCAGGGCGGTGACGAACAGGCTGAGGAACGGCAGGATGGTGATCGCCATCATCGCGATGAGCAGCAGCCTGCCGGTCCAGGACTCCCGCCACGAGGTGATCATCGGTTGCCCTCCTTGGTGAACCACTGGATGGGAAGGGCGCAGGCGATCACGAGGACCATGAGCACCAGGGCCAGGGCCGAGGCCATGCCGACCTCGCGTTCGGAGAAGGCCAGGTAGTAGATCTGCAGGCCGGGCACCATGGTCGTGTTGCCGGGGCCGCCCTGGGTGGCGATGTAGATGATGTCGAAGCTGGCCAGGGCCGCGATCACGGTCACGGTGACGCAGACCGCTATCTCCTGCCGCAGGCTGGGGACGGTGATCGAGACGAACTCCCGCCACGGGCCGGCGCCGTCCAGCCGGGCGGCCTCGTACAGCGCCGGGTCGATCTTGCTCATCCCGGCCAGGAGCAGCAGCGTGCACAGGCCGAGGAGCACCCAGGCGCCTATCATCCCCACCGCCGGCAGGGCGGTGGAGAAATCGCCCAGCCAGGCGCGGGTGATCCCGCCGAGGCCGACGAGCGAGAGCAGCTGGTTGATCACGCCGGTGGAGGCCAGCAGCCAGCTCCAGGCGATGCCGGCGGCCACCAGCGGGATGACCTGCGGCAGGAAGAGAACGGTCCGCGCCACCAGGGCGAGCCGGCTTTCGGCGATGCGCCGGATCGTGGCGGCGATGGCCAGGCCCAGCAGGACCGGGAGCGCGCTGAAGAAGACGATGAGCTTGACGGCGTTGATCAGCGAGTCGTACAAATCCGGGTCGGTGAAGACCTTCCCGAAGTTGGCCAGACCGACCCAGGTGGACGGCCCGATGCCGTCCCACTCGTACAGCGAGTACTGGAACGTCAGGGCGATCGGGCGCAGGACGAAGACCGCGTAGAAGGCGAGCGCCGGCGCGACGAACAGCCAGCCGACCAGGCCGCGCGCGTCGCGCAGCCGGGCCGCGGGCCGCCGCCGGTGCGGGGATCGGGCCCCTGCGGAGCGGGTCACCACCTGCTTCAGTTCCCTTCGAGCTGGGCGGCGTAGTCGGCCTGGACCGCCTTCAGCAGCTCCTGCGGCTTCTGCTGTCCGGCCACCAGCTTCTGCAGCTGGGGCGTCCAGCTCTTGGCGTAGATGGCGCCGGTGGCGTTGGCGATGAAGTCCATCGCGCCGTTGTCCTTGGAGATGTCCGCTCCGGCCGCCAGCGTGGCGGCGGTGACCTTGTCCGCGGCCACCTCGGGCATGTACGCGTCGGCGGGACCCATCGGACGCGATCCGCCGACCTCGACGCCGATCTCACGGGCCCGCTTGTCGGTGGCCACCCAGTTGAGGAAGAAGGCGGCGCAGTCGGCGTTCTTGGCGTTCGCGGCGATCCCGAAGGTGAGGGGCGCCGACATGGCGGCCCGCTTGCCGCCCTGCTGCGCCGGCGGCATCAGGGAGAAACCGACGTCGCCCGGCATCTGCTTGTCGAGGTTGCCCGACTCCCAGTCGCCGTTGAACATGAACAGGCCCTGGCCGTCGATGAAGCGGCTCATCATCGTCGCGTAGTCGACCGCGTTGACGTCCTTCTGGAAGTATCCCGCCTTGATCCACCGCTCCAGGTGCTGGACGGCCCGCAGGTTCGACGGGGTGTCGATGGTGGCGCCGGGCTTCTGGAAGATCCAGTCGTTGATGGGGGCGGCCGGGCCGTAGGAGGCCATGAGGTCCTGCAGCGGGAACGCCAGGCCGCCGGTGGCGCCGCCGTTGAACTGCACGATGGGCGTGATGCCCGCCTTCTTGGCCTTGTCGAGCAGCGCGTCGAGCTCGGCCAGCGTGGCGGGCGGCGCGGACATCCCGATCTTCGCGGCGAGCTTCTTGTTGTAGAAGATCCCGGTCATGCTGGAGTTGAGGCCCATGGCGTACAGCGAGCCCTCGCCGCGCGGCCGCCCGCCGGGGCCGAGGCGCAGCTGCTCGAGCTGCGAAGCCGGCCACTTGTCCCAGCCGAACACCTTCGCGTAGCCGTCGAGGTTCTTCAGCAGGTTGTCCTTGACCAGCTCGGAGACCTGGGGAAGGCGCATCAGGTCGGGCGGGTTGTCCGCCAGCACGCGCGGGGCGTTCTGCGTGATCACCGCGAACTGGTCCTCGCGGATGTTCCACGTGACGTTCGGGTGCTGCTTGGTGAACTCGGTGGTCAGCGCCTTGGGCAGCGGGAAGCCGGTCTCGAAGTAGCCGTTCATCGTGATCGGCGCCGTGCCGCAGGTGGGCGCCGCGGACGGGGCCGACGCGCTGGTGGCCGCGGGCTGCGGGCTGTTGCTGCCGGGAGCCGCGCAGGCGGCGGCCAGCGTCCCCATGGCGATCACCAGCGCGGCCCCGGAGCGACCTCGACGAGCCATGTGCATCTCCTCTGTTGCCTGGGACAATCGGCACGGGCTGATGTCCCGACTCCGTTGCTAAATCGGGTTAGCGCCCGTTAGTCTCACGGTGCGCGTCGCGCGATGTCAACCCCCCGTAACGCACTCTTGACGATCGGAGGTTCTGGGTGAGCCCACGACGGGTCACCTTGGCGGATGTGGCCAAGGCTGCCGGTGTCTCTCGCACGACCGCATCGCTTGTCCTGTCCGGCCGCGGGCGTGAGCTGCGCATCTCTCAGGACGTCGAGCAGCGGGTGCTGAAGGCGGCCGACGAGTTGCAGTACCGGCCCAACATCGTCTCCGTCGGCCTGCGCACGGGCACCACCCGGACGATCGGCTTCATCTCCGACACCGTCGCCACCTCGCGGCTGGCCGGTGACATGATCAAGGGAGCGCTCGAGGCCGCCCGTGACCGCGGCTTCATGCTGTTCATCGGTGAGACCGAAGGCGACGCCGAGCTCGAAGGCCTCCTGCTGCAGGCCATGCAGGACCGCCAGGTGGACGGGCTGGTCCTGGCCTCGATGTTCACCCGGACCATCAAGGTGCCCAAGCCCATCACGGCCACGCCCGCCGTGCTGCTCAACGCGCTGCCCGAGCAGCCCACTCCCCTGCCCGCCGTCCTTCCCGACGAGGTCGAGGCCGGCCGCCGCGCCGCCCGCATCCTGCTCGAGGCCGGCCACCGCGACGGCATCTACCTGATCGGCGCCGGTCCGGGCCTGCGGGACGTGCCCGCCGAGAGCCTCGCGGCGGTGGAACGGCTCGTCGGCATCCGCGAAGCGCTCGGCGAGATGGGGGTCACGGTGGCGGGCGCTCGCACCTGCCCCGACTGGCAGCCCGAATACGGCCTGGCCGCGACGCGCGACCTCCTGCGCACCGCCCGGCCGCGCGCGCTGATCTGCTTCAACGACCGCATCGCCATGGGCGCCTACCAGGCGCTCGACGATGTCGGGCTCAAGGTGCCCGCCGACGTCTCCATCGTCTCCTTCGACGACCATCCGATCGCGTCGTGGATGCGTCCCAAGCTGACCACCGTGGCGCTGCCCCACTACGAGCTGGGCCGCAAGGCCGTCGACGTGCTGTTCACCGAGATCGACCGCGACCGCGCGGACA
Source organism: Nonomuraea jabiensis (assembly GCF_014204795.1). Taxonomy (GTDB): domain Bacteria; phylum Actinomycetota; class Actinomycetes; order Streptosporangiales; family Streptosporangiaceae; genus Nonomuraea; species Nonomuraea jabiensis. The sequence goes on from NZ_JACHMB010000001.1 coordinate 12,130,488, forward strand.
GCGACCGGGTGGGCGAAGTGCACCGGGTCCCGATGCCCGTACGCGGCCGCGAATCCGTCGCACCGGCCGCCCCGGAGCCCTGACCGCGGCGGGCGTGGACGAGCGCGGCGGCCGCACCCCCCGACAGCAGGGGCCGTGCCGCGGACCCCGGGGTCAGCCGAGAACGATCGTGGTCAGGGCGCGCGGACGGAGCGGGATCGCCCCGTCCGTCACGGGGACGGGGCCGAGTGAGGCGTCCTCGTCGGTCAGGTAGGCCGCGACCTCGCCGCCCACCCCCTCCCAGGTCACGGGGGCCATGCCAGTGTTGAGGACCTCGACGACCCGGGAACCGTCGGGGTTGCGGAACGCGGACACCTTCAGGGCGGGCTTCGTGACCGCCGTTTCGAGCCTGACCGCCCCGGGCCTGACGAACCGGCTGTAGGCGGCCAGCGCCCACAGCCGCTTGGAGACCCGGTAGGTCTTGGCCGCCTCGTCGATCAGCAGCAACGCCCGGGTGTTCCCGGTGGAGGCGCCCAGCCAGTACAGATAGCCGGAGACGTGGCCGAGGGTGAGCGCGTCGTGGACGGCCAAGGCGATCGTGAAGCCGTCGGAGCCGCTGCCGTCGTACCAGTTCTCGTTCCAGCTGGTGCCGTTGGGATGCCACTCCGACATCCACGTCGGCCGTTCCGTCGGCAGCGGGGAGTCCACGGGGGTGGCGTAGCTGTGCCCGGTGTGGACCTTCACCCAGCGGCGGGCCTCGGCGTCGGCCTCGATCGCGGCCGTGTACGCCCTGGCCTCCGTCCAGCCGACCGACTCGCAGCACACCAGCCGCACGCCCGAGGCGATCGGCCCGAGCACCTTGACGAACTGGGCGGCCTCCTCGGGGGTGAAGCGCATGGAGGCGTACGGGGCCGTCCAGTCGGGCTCGTTCGCGAACCCCAGGTCGGTGATCTGAATGCCTTCCTTGGCGTAGAACCTCGTGTACTGCATCAGGTAATCGGCGTAGGCCCGCCGCCACTCCGGCTTGAGCCTGCCACCGTTCCGATCCTGGCCGGTGTCCTTCATGTAGCCGGGCGCGCTCCAGGCGACGGCGAAGAAGCGTCGCACGCCGTACTCCTGCGCGGCCTTGGCCAGCCACACCTGGCCGTTGTCGTCGCCGTCCCAGACGTACTCGGGCGGGGCGTCCGGGCCGCCGGGGTCCTCGGGCTGGATCGACACCATCTCGTCGTACGGGCTCCCGGCCGGGGCCGAGCCGATGCCGAGGCGCAGGATGCTCAGCCCGGCGCCCTTCTCGCGGCTGAACCACAGGTCGAGGATCTCTCGCTGCCTGTCCTCCGGGAGGGCCCTGACCAGTTCGTTCCGCCGGAAGGCCATGGAGACCCCGAACCCGTCGATGGTCTGGTGCCGGACTCGATCGTCGATCGTGATCGCCGGTGGATCGGCCGACCGGGGTTCGTTCATCACTGGAACTCCGAGCATGTGACTGCGACGGGCTTGCTGGCAACCATCCTGCCCGACCCCCGGAGCCGGTGCGGCCGCACTATTAGTGATCGATCACTCTAGCATCAACGCTAGGCTGTCCCGCAAGGAGCGAGGAAAGGGGGTCCCCTTGGGCGAGTCCGAGACGCCGCGCGTCACGATCCACGAGGTGGCCCGGCGTGCGGGCGTTTCCCACCAGACGGTCTCTCGCTACTTCCGCCACAACGAAGGCCTGAAGCCGGAGACCCGCAGGAAGATCGACCTGGTCGTCCAGGAGCTCAACTACCGGCCCAACCTGGTCGCGCGCTCCATGCGCACGCGGCGCACGAACCGGCTGGCGATCGCCCTTCCCGCCTCCACCTACCTGTGGCCGGTACGCCTGCTCCAGGCCGCCTCCATCACCGCTCACGCCGAGGGCTTCCAGCTGGAGGTCGTCAGCATGGAGGGCGACGCCCGCGCCAGGGCGGAGCGGATCCTGGAGCTCGCGGGCTCGGGGCAGGTCGAGGGCATCCTGTCCTTGACGCCCCTCGAGATCGGCCCCGGGGCGTCGCCGGTCCCCATCGTCGTCACGGGCGACTACGACGACAACCTCCGCAGCGTCAACGAGCTCGCGGACGCCTCTCCGGTCCGCGAGATCATCGAATACCTCGCATCGCTGGGGCACAGGGTCTTCTTCCACATCGCCGGCAAGCAGAGCTTCGCCTCCGCCCGCAATCGCAAACTGCTCTACGAGGAGACGATCAAGCACCACGGGCTCACGTCGTACGGCATCGCCCTCGGGGACTGGAGCCCCCAGTCCGGCTACGACGCCGTCCGGGGCCTGCCCGAAGGGAGCGGCGTGACCGCCATCGTCGCCGCGAACGATCACGTGGCCATGGGCGCCGTACGAGGAGCGCTCTCCCGGGGCTGGCGCGTTCCCGGTGACGTCAGCGTGTTCGGCTGGGACGACGAGGAACTGGGGCGCTTCGCCACCCCGTCGCTCTCCACGGTGGCCGTCGATCGCGAGGTTCAGGGGCGGGAAGCCATGGCCAAGCTCATCGCGGAAGTCCGGGGGGAGCCGGTGCCGCAGTCCCCCTCACGGTCGATCAATCGCGTGATCGTGCGCGAGACGGTGGGACCACCCCCCGGCGGCCTCCCGGACCAGGATTAACCTCTCGTTATGGGTACGCCGCCCCCGCCGAGAACGAGGCCGCCACGCCCCAGGAGAGCGCCGAACCCGACGAGGGCACCAGCGAAGACGAGCAGGGCCAGGAGTCCGAGGCCGAGGACGGCAACGACGACCAGGCCGAGGCTGAGGACGGCCAGGACGACAACGGCCAGGAGGCCGGTTCCGAGGCTCAGGAAGGCAAGCAGGGCCAGGCCGGCGACCAGAACGAGCAGGAGGGCAAGGGCGACGCCGCCGAGCCCGAGGACGACTGAACCGAACGCCGGGCGCCCCGTGCCGGGGTGCCCGGCCCGGTCGTGAGCGTACGGTGCCCGACAGGAAGATCTTTACCTGTTTTCGCGCGTTCGGAGTGTGCCCGCAGTGGCGGGCGCGACATCATGCCACATGCCGAACGCGCAGCTCAGGAGCCGATTTCCCGCCGAAGTAGGGCGTAACGGGTTGCTGGTCATCGCGGCCCGCGCACTGCGGACCTTCGGGTACGGATGCACCAGCGTGCTCCTGGCCGAGTTGCTCGCCCAGGACGGCGACGCACCCTGGCAGACCGGCCTGCTGCTGGCCGTGGCCGCCGCCGGTTCGGTGTTCGCGAGCCTGATGCTGGGCCTGTTCGCCGACGTGTGGGGACGGCGGCGAACGCTGATCGCGTGCGGCTGCCTGATGGCGGTGACCGGCGTCGTGTTCGCGCTCAGCGAGTCCTACCCCGTGCTGGTCGCCGCCGCCTTCATAGGGACGATCTCGCCCTCCACCAACGACAACACCCCGTTCTCCGGCGTGGAGCAGGCGATCCTCGCCCAGAGCTGCCCCCCGGCCCGCCACACGGCCATCTTCACCTGCTACAACGTCACCGCCATGGCATCCGGCGCGCTGGGCGGGCTGGCCGCCGCCGCCCTCGGGCTCCAGACGTGGACCTCGGCCCCGGACGCCGCCTTCGCCCTGTACGCGGTCCTGGCGGCCGGCACCGTGACGCTGTTCTGGCGCCTGTCGCCGCAGGCCGAGGCCCCCGGGACCGTACGACCTGACCGGAGCGGGCACCGCGGGCGGGTGCCGGGCCAGGTCCGGCTGCTGGCCGGGCTGTCCGCCCTGGACGCCCTGTCCGGCGGGCTGGCCGTGCAGGCCGTGCTGGCCTGGTGGTTCGCCCACCGCTACGGCGCCACCACCACGCAACTGGGCCTGGTGTTCTTCGCCGCCAACCTGCTACCGGCCCTGGCCCAGCTCACCGCGCCGCTGCTGGCGCGCCGGCGCGGCCTGCTGGCCACCATGCTCCTCCCGCACACGGCGGCCAACCTGCTGCTGGCCTGCCTCCCGTTCGCCCAGAACCTCGCCACCGCCGTCACCCTGCTGCTGCTCCGCCAGACGGTCTCCAAGATCGACGTACCGGCCCGCCAGGCCTTCACGGCCGCGGTCGTCCCCTCCGCGCACCGCACGGCCGCCGCCAGCCTGACCAGCCTGGCCCGCAGCGTCGCCGTCTCGGCGGCACCCCTCGCCGCCACCACCCTGCTGACCGGCACCCTGGCCGCGCTGGGAGCCCCGCTGCTGCTCGGCGCGGCCCTGGGCCTCGGCTACGACCTCGCCCTCTGGCGCGCCTACCGGGGCGCGCCCCTGCCCGAAGGCTGAGCGGCCGCCCAGCCGGTCCGGGTCACAGGAGGCGGCGGACGAGGGGCGGCCTGGTCCGGGTGAGCAGCGCCGCCGCACTCGCCAGAACGGGCAGCCCCACCACCACGGCGAGGAGAAACGGCCACGGTATCGCGATCGTGGCGGGATCTCCGGCGCCGTGCGTCGTCATCGGCCGGGTCAGGGCCAGGCCCGTCACCGTCCCCGCGAGCAGCCCCACCAGCGCGCCGAGCCCGGCGATGTAGAGGGCCTGGCCGGCCACGAGCACCCGCATCATCCTGGGCGGGGCGCCGATGGCCACCATCGTCGCCTGCTCGGGCCGCATGTCGGCGGCCGCCAGGCGAGTGGCGGTCAGCGTGCCGCCGACGACGAGGACGAGGGCGCCGCCGAGCCAGCCCCACAGGCCGGGCTCGGGCACGTTGCGATAGCCCTCCTCGGAGGCGACCGTGACCCGTGGGGTCACCTTGGCCAGATCACGCCCCAGCGTCGAGCCCGCCGACGGCCGGTACATGGCGTAGAGCTGGCGCTCCGCCGTCGCGAAACCGGCCTGCTCCACCAGGGCACGCGGCAGCAGGGCGCCGCCCTGGTGCTCGTCCGCGGGTGTGGCCAGCACCGCGGGCACGTCGAGCCTGCGCGCGGGGCCGGACGTGGAGCTCGCCCGCAGCGCGAGCTTGCCGTCCCGCAGCGCGGCCGCGTCGAACACCACGGCCTTGCCGCTCGCCAGCGCCGCGGCCGCCCGCGGATCATGGCGCCCCTGCAGGAGCGTGAGCAGGCTCTGGTCTCCGATGGCCGCCGTACGGCGCGTTCGGATGCCGTTCCATCGCACCGTGTACCGCAACGCGTAGCGGTGGCCCTGGGCGTCCCTCGCCTGGTAGCCGGCGGCCAGCGGCACGCCCGGCAACTGGCGGGCGGCTTCGGCGCGGAGCCTGCTCCAGGCGGGGTCGCCGATGTTCCCGGCCCAGATCGCCAGCATGCCGGTCGGGCGCGCCGAGGTGTAGGCGTTGCGCTGGTCCATGTACTCGCTGTAGGCGCCGATGCCCAGCGCCACGACCGCGGCCGTAACCGCCATGACGGCCGCCACGGCGCTCGCCGTACGGGATCGGTGGCGGACCGCGTCACGTACGGACAGCCGCAGCGGGAGCCGCAGCCGCGCGGCCGGCCGGCCCGTGGCGCGGACCAGCCACGGCGTCAGCACCACCAGCCCGAGCAGGACCAGCACCGCGGAGGCGAGCACCCACGCCGAGCCCGGCTGGCGCCGCGCCACCACGGTCGCCGCCAGCCCGGCCAGCACCAGCGCTGCCCCTACCAGCGGCCATCCCGGCCGGTCGGCCACCGCGGGCGCCCGGCCGGCCAGCACCGCCGCGCTGTTCTGCCGAGCCGCCTGTACGGCCGGCACCAGCGCCGCCACGATCCCGGCGAGCAGGCCCAGCGCGGCGACGGCCAGCACCGGCGGCCACGGCACCTCCGGCGGGCCGGAAGTGCCTCCCCATCGGGCCACGATCGGGGCGCCGAGCGTTCCCGCCCCGATGCCCAGCACCGTCGCCACGAACGCGGCGGCGCCGCCGAGGACCAGCCCGTCGGCCAGCACGATCGTCCGCAGCTGCGCGGCCGACCCGCCCTGGGCGGCGATCTCGGCCAGTTCCCGGCGCCGCCTCCTGAGCCCGACCGCGAAAGCGGGTCCGGCCAGCAGCACAGTCTCCAGCACCACCATGATCACCATGGTGCCGACCCCGACCGTGTTCTGGACGTCGGAGGCCGGGGCACGAGCCCACGAGCGAGGGTCCGTCATCATGGCGCGCGAGGTGACGTACAGTCCGGCGCCGTTCAGCGCGGACACGCCGGTCCAGGACACGGGCGCGGCGGTGTCGGCCAGCCAGCCGGTGCCGTGCTCGCCCGGGGACCAGAACTCCTCCACCGACGCCAGCGGGAGATCGGGGCCGACGACCTGCCGGAGAGAGGGCCGGAACGGGTGCTCGACCACGCCCACCACCGTCAGCGGCGCCGCGCCGGACGGCCGCAGCTGATCGCCGGGCCGCAGGCCGAACGCGGAGGTCACCACGGCCTCGCGGGCGGCCGCGGGCAACCTGCCCTCGCTCAGCGTCCACATCCCCTTGGTGAGGGGATCGCGCAGGTCGGTCCTCAGCGCCTCGACCCGCTCGCCGCCCAGTTGGAGCACACCGGTATCGAAGGGGATCAACCGGGTGCCCGGTCCGAGCAGCGCCCCCACTTCGGCGGCGCTGCGCCCGGGCGCGGTCGCCCCGTCGCCGCCCGTGCTCCAGCTCGTCCCGTTCGGCCGCTGGCGCAGCACCGTACCGTCGGGTACCCGCATGAGGCGGGCGTCGGCCGCGCCGAACTCGGCCACCAGCCCCTCCCGCGGGCTGACGTTCATGGTCGCGTTGAGGGTGAGCACCGCCGTGATCGCCAGGACCGGCAGGCCGATCATCACCATGATGAGCGCGCTCCGCCCCCTGGCACGCCACGCGGTGCGGCGGGCGATGCGCAGCGCGACCGGAACGGCGCTCATCGGGCACTCTCCAGCGGCACGTCCGTGGAGTCCGCGACCATCCCGTCACGGAGGAACACCACCCGATCGGCCCAGGCGGCGTAGCGCGGCTCGTGGGTGACGAGCAGCACCGCCGCGCCCGCGTCGCAGCGGGCGCGTAAGACCTGCAGGATCTCGTCGCCGGTGCGGGTGTCGAGCGCACCGGTCGGCTCGTCGGCCAGCACCAGGCGGCGCTCGCCCACCAGGGCGCGGGCGATCGCCACCCGCTGGCGCTGGCCACCGGACAGCTCGTCGGGGAAGCGGTCGGCCAGCTCTTCCACGCCGATCTCCGCCAGCACGACCATGGCCTCCTCGCGGGCGCGGCGCGGGCGCACGCCGTCGAGCTCGCGCGGCAGCATCACGTTCTCCACCGCCGTCAGCGACGGGATCAGGTTGAGGTCCTGGAAGACGTAGCCGACGCTGCGACGCCGTAACGCCGCCAGATCGCGTACGGCGGCCAGGTCCTGGTCGTCGATGTGCACCGTGCCCGACGTGGGCCGCTCCAGCCCGCCCACGAGGTTGAGCAGGGTCGACTTGCCCGACCCGGACGGGCCCATGACCGCGACCAGCTCCCCCGCGCCGACCTCCAGGCTCACGCCCTTGAGAGCGTGTACGGCTGTCGCCCCTTCGCCATGGACTCTGGCCACCTCGGCCAGCCGTACGACCGTCATGTTTCCTCCTTGAGAACGGCCTCGCAGTGGTCCAGCCACCGTTGCTCGGCCTCGGCCCGGAAAATCATCGAATCGAGCACCAGCCGCTGGGCCGCGCCTCCCGTCGCGGCCCGCTTGGCCTTGGTCAGCTGCTGGAGGGCGCGCATGGTCGCCGTACGCTGCCGGCGGATGACCTCGGCGACGTCCACCTCCTTGGCCTCGACGGCCATGGCCAGCTTGATGACCAGCTCGTCCCGCGGCCGGTCGGACTGGACGATGGGGGTGCCGAACCATCGCGCCAGCTCCGCCCGGCCGTCCGCGGTGAGCGTGTACACGACCCGGCCCTGCTCGTCCGACTCGCCCGGCTCGACCAGGCCGTCGCGCTCCAGGCGGGACAGCGTCGTGTAGACCTGGCCGATGTTCAGCGGCCAGGTCGCCCCCGTCGACGCCTCGAACTCCACCCGCAGCTGGTAGCCGTGCCGAGGCCCTCTGCTGAGCAGAGCCAGCAAACCGTGCCTGATCGACATGGATACCAAGTATGCATATGCAGTATGCATCGCTCAAGCGGATCCGCCGCATTCGCGAGTGCAACCTGCGCCCCGGCCGGAAGCATCTCCTGGGTGTGAAGTCATCTATCGGGGAGACCTATGAGCCTTGACGAGGAGTACACCGCCTATGTGAGTGGCCGGCTGTCCTGGCTGAGGAAGATCGCGTACCCGTTGTGCCAGGACTGGCACCGCGCCGACGATCTGGTGCAGACGGCGATAACGCGGCTCTACGTCAAATGGCGCCAGGCACGGGCCGCGGACGACCTCGACGCCTACGTGCGCACGATGCTGGTCCGGGTCTTCCTCGCCGAGCAGCGAAGGAGCTGGTTCTCCCGGGTACGGCTGACCTCCAGCCTGTCGGACCGGCCGGCCGAGGGCGGCGACCGGGACCTGGTCATGGACGTCAACCGGGCGCTGGCCGCCGTTCCCGCCCGCCAGCGCGCCACCCTCGTGCTGCGCTTCCACTGCGACCTGAGCGTGGAGCAGACCGCCCACGCGCTGGGCTGCTCCACCGGAACCGTCAAGAGCCAGACCGCGCGCGGCCTGGCCACCCTGCGCTCGCTGCTCGGCGCGCCGGAGTCCCGTCTCGCCCGTAAGGAGGAATCATGATGGATGTCAAAGAGGTGTTCGACTCGCTGGCGCGGCAGGAGGAGCCGCCGAGCACGACGAACGTGCACCGGGCCATGGCGGCGGGACGCGCCATGCGCCGCCGCCGTCGTGCCACCGTCGCCGCGACGTCGGCGGCGGGGGTGGCCGCGGCCGTTCTCCTGGCCTGGTCGGTTCAACCATGGGCGGAGCGCCAGAACGGCGTCGTCGCCAGTGCGCCCACCCCGCCCACCCCGCCCACCGCGCCCTTCACGATCACGGTCACGCCACGGCCCGCCTACAAGGGATTCGCGGAACTGAAGAAGAAGCATCCCCCCAAGGGGAAGATCGCCTCCGTGGCGCCGCTGTTGATGTGGGTGAGCGACGTGCCCCGCAAGGGCCACCTCCTCCTGTGCGAGAGCGGCCCGAACGGTGGCTCCTGCTCCAGCTTTCCGCCGCTCACCAAGGAGTTCGCCCGTATCCAGGGCCGGGGCAAGGACATCTGGTTCGGGATCGCCAACGACGACGTTCACGTAGTGACGGCCGTCACCAAGGACGGGCGGATGTTTCACGCGAACCTCGCCCGGAACGTCGCCCCCGAGCTCGGGCTCTGGGCCATCGAGTATCCCCCGGGAACGGATGTGCTGAGGCTCGTCATCACCGATGCCAAGGGGAAGATCCTGCAGAAGATCCCCGCGTGACGGACCTGGTTCAGACGGCGCGCAGGTACTGCCGCGGATAGCGGTCCCGGAGGGTGGCCGGTTCGAGGCGCGCGGCCGCGCGCAGCGGCCACGACGGATCTCGCAGCGCCTCCCGCCCCAGGAGGACGACGTCGGCGGAGCCCTCGCTCAGCACCGTCTCGGCCTGGTCCGGGTCGCTGATCAGGCCGACCGCGCCGACCGGCAGCATCGCCTTGTCACGCACCGTGCAGGAGCCGGGCCAGATCGACCGTCTCCTCCGGCGTCCAGCCGCCGTCCACCCAGTCGGTGGCCGAGACCCGGACGAGCAGCGGCCGCTCGGCCGGCCAAGCCCCTCGCACGGCATCGACCACCTCCAGCAGCAGCCGGACCCGGTTGTCGAAGCCGCCGCCGTAGCGGTCCAGCCGCCGTCCGCCGCCGGGATCGAGCCGCTCCCGAGGCCGGGCGGGAACGTCGACGCCTTGCGTCCGGCATGGCCGAGTTGCACGCCGATCGGCGTGCCGTGCGCGTGCGCGAAAGCCGTGATCCGCCGCCAGCCCGCGACCTGCTCGTCCGACCACGGAGCCGCCCTGCTGCGGACCCTGCGCACCTACCTCGACTCGGGCCTGGACCGCCACGTGACGGCCCGCGCCCTTACCCTGCACCCCAACACCGTGAGCCGGCGCCTCCGCCGCGTCGAAGCCCTCACCGGCCTCGACCTGCGCTCCTCCCAGGCCGTGGTCGACGCCCGTGCCGCCCTCATCGTGCTCGACGTGGCGGAAGGCGCCGACGCGGCGCGTCACCGGGTGTGAGACCGGCGGCCGGGACCCTTACCCGGCGGTGGCGAGCGGCGTCCGGGCGGTGGGCAGGACGACCTGGCCGGTCACGAACTCGCTCCACAGTCCGAAGGTAAGCCTGTCTCCCGGCTCGGCGTCGGTCTCGGCGAAGCCGACCGTGCGGCCCTGGTGATGCCGGGTGGCGCCGAAGGAGAGCTGGAACCGCGTGGTGCCGGCACGGTCCTGCGGCGGTACGGACGTGGGCGGCAGGATCTCGTCCAGCGCCCACCGGTAGTCCGCCCGGTACGGATCCGAGACGCGTTCGAACGTCTGCTCCAGGATCACGCCGGACGCGGGCAGCACCACCAGCACCCCGGGCAGCCGCCCCACCCGCGTGTTGAAGGCCAGCACCTCCTGCGACTGCCCGTTCGCGGACTCGCCGCGCCCGCCGCCGATCCGCGAGCCCGCCGGGCACGCCTTCGTCCCCTGCTTCTCGATCACGGTACGGGCGCAGGTGGGAAAGGCTTCGGGGTTGAAGCGCACCGAGCGGTCGAACAGGAACACGAACCTGCGCGCCCCGGCCGGGACCTCCCCCGTTGCGGCCCGGCTGCGCCGGTCGAACGCGATCGTCACGCTCCGGCCGGCCCCGCGGGTCGCCGTCACCGTCAGCGAGTCGAGGTTCTCCGTGCCCTCGACATCGGGCTCGTAGGGGCGCTGCGGCCCGCCGGGGGCGGGATCGGGCGGGGCCGCGCTCGCGGTCGCGGCCGGGGCGAGCATGGACAGGGAAGCGGACACGGTCACCGCGGCCAGAACTTTCTTCACCAGCACTCCCAGAAGTGATCAACAACGTCGGCGACCACACAATCAACGGGCCCCGAAAAGCCGTGTAAAGCCCGGGAGCGAGCCTGGTGTCGATCCCCGCCGGGAGCCGTGGCTCACGCGGTCACGAAGGTCATCACGCTTCGAGCGGGAAGCGTGACGGTGAAGGAACCGTTCGACACGCCGGTCGTGCCCTGGGACGCGACGTTCCTGCTCGCGTCGGTCAGCCAGGACGAGACGCTGGAGGCGGTGCCGTTCCTCAGGGTGAACTGCTGGCTCACCGCGGCGGTCCCCTTGTTGACGGCGACCACGACCGTCGAGTTGCCACCCCGGTAGGCCGACACGTAGACGTTCGACGCCGGGTTCGCCGTCGCCTCGACCCGCACGTATCCGGGTCGGACGAACCTGGCGAAGTGCGCCATGTTGGCGCCGCGCTTGCTGATCTGGCCGTCCTCACGCATGGGGCCGTAGCCGCGCCGGATGTACCACCAGACGTACGCCTGGAACTCGGCCTCCACCATGGCGCGGTGGATGTGCTCCCCCACGTCGAGCGCCTGGGGCCACAGGTCGGCCGAGTCGCTGCTGTTGGGGTAGTAGACCTCGGTCATCCACAGCTCCTTGCCCGCGCCCTTCTGCTTGAAGAGGGGGTAGGGGAAGTTCGCGAACGACGTGCCGTAGAGGTGGGCCCCGATGATGTCCACGTTGGCGAGCGCCGCGGCGTCGTTGAGGATCGGATCCGACATGTTCTTCAGGTACTGGAAGGACTCGGGGGCGATGACCCTGGTGCCGATCGAGCCGGCGTTCTCCCGCAGGAACCGGACCATCTCGGCGGGAGTCCACCACGTCCAGTCGTGCGCGTAGTCGGGCTCGTTCTGCACCGAGATGCCGTACAGGTTCACTCCGTTGTTCCGCAGGTAGGTGTTGAAGTCGTTGAGGTGCTGGGCATAGGCGCCGTACATGTCGTACCTGAGGCGTCTGGCGTTGGTCTGGCTGCCGCGGACGAAGGTCTCCACCATGCGGGCGGGGGGATTCCACGGCGAGGCGATGACGGCCGCCCCCAGCTCGCTCGCGCGCCTGGCCGTCGCGAGATCGCGGCCCCAGTCCGCCTGGTTCTCCGGGACGGGGATCCTCAGCACGGAGAACCCCAGCCGGCCCTCCCCGGTGCCGAACGCCGTGTCCCGCTGGGCGGCCGTCAGGTCGCCGATCCAGGCCGCGTGGGTCATGCCGCCGAAGCCCCGTATCGTCTGCCGCTGCGCCGACCGATCGATGACCACCGCGGCGGCAGCCGTCACGGCGGCTCCGGCGGCCGGCGTCGCGGTCGCGAGGACCGGTACGGCCCCCATCGCCGCCAGGACGGCCCTTCGGCTCAGCACTCCATCACGAGCTTGCGTCATGGCTTCTCCTCCTGGCTCCGGCCTTCTGGAAGCGCTCCCATTACTCGCGGAACGTAAAGCCCTTACTGCGGCCCGTCAACCATGCGCGGATCGCCGCTCCTGGAGACTGCACATCGCCCCGTCGCGGACGCTGAATTCGGTGAAACTTTCACCGGCGAGCGGATCTTACGCGGGCACGGCCTTCCGCCGGGCGGCGGCGGCCGCCACGTTGACGGGCATGCGCCCGAAGATCAGGTCGTGGAAGGGGCGGATCGCCCACCAGTAGAGGTGACCGAGCAGGCCGTGCGGGTGGAAGATCGCCCGCTGCCGGTAGAAGGTGCTCCCGCAGGATCGGGAGACGCCCAGCTCCAGCCAGGCCAGGCCCGGTAGGCGCATCTCGGCGCGCAACCGCAGCAGGCGACCGGGCAGCACCTCTTCCACCCGCCAGAAGTCGAGCGCGTCGCCCACCCTCAGCCGGTCCGCGTCCCGCCGCCCGCGCCGCAGCCCGACGCCGCCGAAGAGTCCGTCCAGCAGGCCGCGCAGGTGCCAGGCGACCGGCAGGGAGTACCAGCCGTTGCGCCCGCCGATACCCTCGATGACCTGCCACAACGCCTCCGGGTCCGCGTCCACCCGCAGGCTGCGGCAGTCGATGTAGAGGCTGCCGCCCGCCCAGTCGGGATCGGTCGGCAGCGGGTCGCTCGGGGCGCCGGGCGTGGAGGCCGAGGACCAGCGGGTGGCGACGTCAGCCTCCTTGATCTTCTTGAGCGCCAGCGAGACGGCCTCGCGGAAACCGATCAGCCCCTCCTCCGGGTCGGGCACGTAGCGGGCGATGTCGTGCTCGCCGCAGATCCCCTCGTTGCGCAGCGACTCGACCAGCGGCCGCGCGATCCCGGACGGGACCGGGGTGACCAGGCCCACCCAGAGGCTCGACAGCCTCGGGGTGAGCACCCGCACGGGAATGATCGCGCGGTGCGGCAGACCGGCCACGGACGCGTACCCGTGCATCATGTCGGCGTAGGTCAGCACGTCCGGGCCGCCGATGTCGAAGGCCCGGTTGACCTCGTCGGGCACGCTCGCCCAGGCGGTGAGGTAACGCAGCACGTCCCGTACGGCGATGGGTTGCGTACGGGTGTGCACCCAGCGGGGCGTCGTCATGACCGGCAACCGTTCGGTCAGGTATCGCAGCATCTCGAACGACGCCGAGCCGGAGCCGATGACGACCGCGGCCCGCAGCACCACCGCCGGCACGCCCGCCCGCAGGAAGATCTCGCCCACCTCCGCCCTGGAGCGCAGATGAGGGGAGAGCCGCTCGCTCGGGACGAGCCCGCCGAGGTAGACGATGCGTCGTACCCCGGCCTGCTCGGCCGCCGCCGCGAACGTCTCGGCGGCCCTGCGGTCGTTCGCGGCGAACTGCCCGGTCCCGCCCATGGTGTGGATCAGGTAGTAGGCCACGTCGATGCCGTCCAGGGCCTCCCGGGTCTGTCCGTGGTCGGTGGCGTCCGCCTTGACGACCGACGTGCGCGCCGCCCATGGCAGGTCCCGCAGCCTGTCGGGGGAGCGTGCCATGCAGCGGACCTCGTGACCTGCCGCGAGCAGCTCGGGGACCAGCCGGCCGCCGATGTAGCCGGTCGCCCCGGTGACCAGACAACGCGCCATCTCCGTACCCTCCGCTGTGGCCGGCACCAGGACGGCCGGAACCCGGCACGAGGCGTCGTCGCCGTGGACCCGCTCGGCCGCCCTGCCTCCGGTGTCAGGGGCAGGCGCGGGAACGGCTCACCGTGTTCCGCTCTGCCCCTCCTGGCTGCGCTACCCGGCAGATAGGGACATAACCGCACGTCAGAGCGTATACACGGGCCGGGCGATCACCTCCTGTTCAGCCCCCGCAGCACCGGCAGCCCCGTACCGGAGTCGAGCACGAGGCGGTCGCCCAGCGGCCGGGCGAGCGTGACGGTGGTCGTGGCCGTCCTGAGGATCGCCCGGGCAGGGCTTGCCGGAGCTGGAGTCCTCCTCGTCCACGTCGACCACCACCAGCTGCCCGGTCTCGTAGGCGCGTGCCCCGTGAACGGTGTCGCAGGCGCCGTACCCGTAGCGGAGCAGCAGCTCGTGCGGCTTGCCGTCGACGAGGTCGAACGCCATCCGCCGTGACGAGCGGCATGCGATCACTCTTCGCACGAGACCTCCTCCACCCCATCGTCGGCCAACGCCCGACCCCTCCGCCCAACTTTCAGGGCTTTGATGCCTGCCGTCAGAGTTCGAAAGCGGCGGCGCGGAAGTTGCGGACGATCGGGTTGGGGTCGCCGGTGCGCCAGGTCAGGTCCAGGGTGACCACGCGGGTCGCCGGTGCCAGCGGCCGGAAAACGACGTCGCCGCGGCGCAGGCGGGCCACCGACTCCGGCACGATCGACACGCCGAGCCCGGCCGCCACCAGCCCCACGATGGTCTGCATCTGCACGGCCTCCTGCACGATCCGGGGCTCGAACCCGGCCGCCCTGGCCACCCCGATGATCTGGTCGTGGAGGGCGGGCCCGAACCGCCGGGGGAACATGACGAACGGCTCCCCCGCCAGCATCCCCGTCGGCAGGGACTTGTGCGCGGCGTGGGGATGGCCGGCGGGCAGGGCGGCGAGCAGGAGTTCGCGGGCGACGGTGCGGGTGGTCAGCACCTCGGCGGCCGGCCCGGCCAGCGGGGCGTGCAGGAGGCCGACGTCCAGCAGCCCCTGGCGCAGCTCTTCGGCCTGCTGGGCGGTGGTCAGCTCGCGCAGCTCGACCTGGACGCCCGGGTAGCGGGCCCGGAACCGGCGCAGCAGCCGGGGCAGCGTGAGGTTGGTCGCTGACCCCACGAACCCGATCGCCAGCCGCCCCGCCTCTCCCCTGCCCGCCCGCCTGGCCGACTCGGCCGCCAGCTCGGCGTGGGCGAGGCTGGCGCGGGCCTCGGCGACGAAGGCCTCGCCGGCGGGCGTGAGGCGTACCTGCCGGGTCGTGCGCTCGAACAGCCGCACCCCGAGCTCTTCCTCCAGCTTGCTGATCTGCTGGCTGAACGGCGGTTGCCGCATGCCCTCGCGCAGGGCCGCGCGGCCGAAGTTGAGCTCGTCGGCGAGCGCCACCGCGTAGCGGAGCCGCTGCAGATTCATATGCCAATCATATGAGTCACCGCGAATTGGGCGCACAATGCGACTCCTCCAGGCGGGGCGGCGGCAGGATCGAGGCCTCATGCGCGTTCCCCGAGAAGGAGTTTCTGATGGGCTTCCTGCTGAACACCGTCGTCGGCCTGGTCACCGTCGCCTCGTTCGCGGTGGAGGCGAGATCGGAGAGGGTCGAGCGCGCGGACTTCCACGTCACGAGCGACCCCGGCGTCAGGATCGCGGTGCGCGAGGTCGCCGCCGGGAGGCCGGCCGGCCCGCCCGTCCTGCTGCTGCACGGCGCCCGCGTCCCCGGCGTGGGCAGTTTCGACCTGCCGGTCCGCGGCGGCTCGCTCGCCGAGGACCTGGCCCGCGCCGGCCACCGGGTCTACGTGATGGACGCCAGAGGTTACGGCCGCTCCACCAGGCCCCCGGCCCTGTCGCAGCCGCCGGAGACGAACCCGCCCGCCGTCCGCTCCGACACCGTGGTCCGCGACGTCGCCGCCGTCGTCGACGGGATCCGCCGGCGCTCCGGGGGCAGCTCCGGCGGCAGCTCCGGGGGCAGGGTGGCGCTGCTCGGCTGGGCGACCGGCGGCCACTGGCTCGGCCAGTACGCCGCCGCGTACCCGGACAAGGTGGACCGCCTCATCCTCTACAACACCCTCTACGGCCCCGTCCCCGACCACCCGACGATGGGCCGCGGCAGCGACAACGAGCACCCGGATCGCCCCGGCCAGTTCAACACCGCCCGTTTCGGGGCGTACCGGCTCAACACCGGCGACAGCCTCCTCCCGTCGTGGGACCGCAGCATCCCGGACGAGGACAAGACGACCTGGCGCGATCCGGCGGTCGTGGACGCCTACGTCAAGGCGGCCCTCGCCTCCGACCCGACCAGCGGCACCCGCACGCCGCCCAGCTTCCGTGCCCCGTCCGGAGCCATGGAGGACAGCTTCTACCTGTCCACGGGACGCCAGCTCTGGGACGCCAGCCTGATCACCGCGCCGACGCTGGTCGTGCGCAGCGGCAACGACTTCTGGAGCCGTCCCGAGGACGTCACCGCCCTCAGCTCCCACCTGGTCCACGCCAAATCAGTCAGGACCGTGGAACTGCCGGGCGCCACGCACTACGTGCACCTCGACCGCCCCGAGCGGGGGCGTGACCGGTTCCTGCGGGAGATCACCGCCTTTCTGGCGGCACGCTGATCCCCGAGCCGGGGTTCGCTCCCGCCGTCCGGTCGCTTGTTTAAGCCCCTGTCAGCGGGAACGAGGGGCGAAAGAGCCCCATACGCGAACCCCGAGGGAGGCCGTCATGGGCACGCAGCAGGACATGATCGAGGTCCTGGTCACCGACCACCGCGAGGTGGAGGAGATGTTCACCCAGCTCGAACGCATGACCGGGGACGGCGGTGAGCAGGCCAAGACCTTGGCCGAGAAAGTGGTCATCGAACTGGTACGGCACTCCGTCGCCGAGGAGGAGTACCTGTACCCGACCGTACGCGACCACGTGCCAGGCGGCGGCAAGCTGGCCGACCAGGAGATCGCCGAGCACGCCGACGCCGAGGAGACGATGAAGCGGCTGGAGGCGCTGGAGCCGGGCCAGACCGACTTCTGGCCCACCGCGCAACTCCTCATGGGCCAGATCCGGGCACACATCCGGGAGGAGGAGAACGATCTGTTCCCGCGCCTTCGTGAGGCCTGCCCGGCCGATCAGCTGGTCGAGCTGGGCGGCAAGGTGGAGCGGGCCAAGAAGATGGCCCCGACCCGGCCGCACCCGTCGGCGCCGGACACCCCGCCCGCCAACAAGTTGCTGGCACCGGGGGCGGGGCTGGTGGACCGCCTGCGCGATCTCCTCACGGGCCGGGGACGTTCCTGACAGGCAGGATCAGCGGGCCGTGCGGCGCTGAAGCGCGTCCGGTGCGGGGGCGTCTTCATCGAGCGCGGCGATGGTGCTCGGCGATGAGCCGGCCGTCGTGGCGGACGCGGGCCGCCCGGTAGGGGGAGACCGGGCGCGTGACGCAGTCCTGCGCCACGGTCTCGGCCTCCGCCCGGTCCACCCCCCATCCGATGGTGTGCCACTGCTCGCCCGCCGCGTCCAGCGCGGTGATCTCGAAGAGCTGCCGCGCCGGACGAGGCGTGCAGGGGGTGTGGTGGTGACCCATGTGAAATCTCCTCAGCGGTGGAAGGCGAGGCTGTGCACGGGGTGCTCGCCCTCGGTCTGCAGGCGGTACTCCTGGCCGGACCTGGCCCGGTTGTCCTCGATGACCCGCTCGGACGGCGCCTTGTCGCCGCCCATGATCGCCTCCTGCATCTTCTCGAAGCGCTCGTGGGCCTCCTGGACGTAGCCGGTCCCCAGGGTGGTGTAGTCGATCTGGGTGGCGATCAGCTCGCGCAGGTACGCCTTGTTCGGCTCGAACGTGACCGGGGCCGGCAGCTCGGGGGCGCACACCTGCTCCGGGTCGCGGCCGTCGTGCTTCTTGAACAGCTCCGCGGCCAGCCGCAGGTGCTCCAGCTCCATGTTGAGGTGCAGCTCCCAGATGTTCTTCACCTTCGGGTCGGACTCGGTCTCCATGAACGAGTGGTACAGGTAGCACTCGTTGTACTCGTGGTTGAGCAGCATCTCCCACCAGCTCTCGCCCGGATCGACGAGCGACTCGTAGTGGGTGACGTGCTCCTCCTCGATCAGGCCGATCTCCTGATACAGCTGGCGGGCGATCGGCTCCATGTACATGGGGCCGACGTTCATGTAGAAGTTCATGGTCTGCTGCTCGGCCGACATGATCGTCAGCGCGTGCAGCTTGCTGATCGGGGCGGTGCTGTTGCGGTCGTACGGCTCGCGCACGTTGTCCACCGGGTCGCGGTGGTGCAGGTACGTGGGCCGGCCTGGCATGACCTCGGTCAGCGCGTCCACGATCTTCTCGGCCTTGCGGTGCTCGATCATCTCGAACAGGTTCGCGTACCGGTAGAGGTGGTCGAAGTCCTCCAGCACGCCGAACTGGTAGGCCTGCTTCAGATACTCGTCGGGCTCCATCCGGGCCACCCACGCGGTCAGGTCCACGGCGACCTGCTCGTAGGCGATCGTGGTCTCCAGGACCGACGACAGGCCGGGCAGCAGCCAGTTGACCGCCTTCTGCTGCTGCGCCTCGATGTAGCGCACCCGCGCCAGCTGCTGCTTGAGCTCCAGGTCCGGGCAGTGCCGGGCGAGGTGGTGGCTGAAGAAGACCGCCTCCGTCTCGATCCCGTTCATCGTGATGATCCGGCACCGCGTGTACGGATCGGCGTGGTCGGGATCGATCGGCGTCACGTTCAGCTCGCGCCAGTTCCGTAGCTGCCTGTCCAGCGGGATACCCCGCTCCCGCAACGGGTTGAATGTCATCTGCCTCGTGCTCCTTGTCGATGGTCCGGGCGGCGGGGTCCGCAAGCCGGGCCTACCCGAGGGATCCGGGGACAATCTCCACGCCTCACCGTGGAACGCTCCGGACTCGGTAAGGGCACGCGTGGCCGGCGATGTCACGGGTAGTCACCGGCCGTATCCGAGAGGAGACCGATCATGACCACCCAGAAGACGAGACCCGAGACGATGGGCGAGAGCGACGTCATCGACCTGCTCGTCGCTCAGCACGCGATGATCAGGGACCTGTTCGACGAGGTCGAGCAGGCCACGCCGGACCAGCGGGGCGAGGCGTTCACCCGGCTGGTGCGGCTGCTGGCCGTGCACGAGACGGCCGAGGAGGAGATCGTCCACCCCTACGCCCGCCTCAAGATCGACGGCGGTGACGCCGTCGTCGACGACCGCCTGGCCGAGGAGAACCAGGCCAAGGAGCTCCTTCAGCAGATGGACCAGGCCGGGCCAGGGGCCCCGGACTTCGCCGAGAAACTCGCCGTGCTGCGCGCCGCCGTCGAAGCTCACGCGCGCAGCGAGGAACGCTACGAGTTCACCCAGCTGCGCGGCCACACCACCGAGGCCGAGCGCCGGAGCATGGCCCTCGGCGTCAAGGCCGCGGAGGCGATGGCGCCCACCCACCCGCACCCCGGCACCGAATCGGCGACCAAGAACGTGCTCATGGGAACCCCCATCGCGATGATGGACCGGGTCCGCGACGTGATCCGCCAGGCCATGGGCAAGCAGGGCTGACCCGGACACGGCAGAGGCGGGGAGCTGTCCGGCCCCGCCGTGGCCGTGGAGCACCCACCGCGGCCGCTCACCGGACCGATCTGATCGCTTCCATCACCAGGTCGGGCTGGGCGTGCTGCACGTAGTGGTCCGCGGTGCCGGCGACGACGACACGGCCGCGGCTGGACAGCGCGGCGAGACGTCCGGCCTGATCGACCGCCGTCGCCGGCTGGCCCGCGGGGATGACGACCACGACGGGCAGGTCGCGCCACGCGCCTGGTCGTACCGTCGCGCGGACCTGGGCGGCGCTGTCCGCCGCGGCCCAGGCCTCGGCCCGGGCGGCGGCCATGCTGCCCGGGCCGTAGACGACCGGAGCGCTCGCACGCGCCGCCGCGGTGGCGTCGGCCGGCACCAGCGCGTCGCCGAACAGCCGCAGCACGCCGACGCGCGCCAGGACCTGGTTGACGGTGAACTGCGCGGCGAGGAGCGGGCGGGAGACCTGGAGGGCTTCGGTGGCGTTCTCGTCCGTGACGTCGATCAGCACGAGCCCGGCGGTCAGCTCGGGCCAGTGGTGCGCGAAGAGCCGCACGATCGTGCCGCCGTAGGAGTGCCCGACCAGGACGTACCGGCCCGCCTCGCCCGCCGCGGCGAGCAGCGCGCGCAGTTCCGCCGCGGCGCGGTCCGCCGTACGAGGGGCAGGGCCGTCCTCGCTCCAGGCGTACCCCGCGCGGTCGTACGCGCACACGCGGCCGGGCAGCCCGCGCTGGATCACGTCCCAGCTCGCACTCGACTCCGCCAGGCCGGCCTCCAGCACGACGGTCGGCGCCCCCGAGCCCGTGCAGTGGAGGTGCAGCCGATGGCCGCCCACCTCCACCAGCCGCCCGGGCACGGACGGGTCCCCCTGCCGGGCCACCGACTCGTAGCAGAACCCGGCGACGGCCGCCAGCACGACCACCACCGCGCACCAGGCGGCGACCCTGCGCAGCGCTCGGGCGACCACAGCTCTTTTGGACACGTCACGAATCTAGGGACGCGATCGCCCGGCCGCCTCGCCCTCCAGGACGAACCGCTTGTAGGAGCGGACGCCCGAGAACCTCATCAATCAGGATGAGACTCTCCTGTTTCGTCCCGCGCCGACGTCGACGCGGGTGATGGAGAGGGTGCCGTCCTCGCCGAGATCGTTGAACAGCACGGCCGAGCCGTCCGGGGCGAAGACCGGGTGGGGGTGGGCGGGGTGGCGGGTCGCACGGGTGCGGGCGAGCGGCGTCGTACCGCCCTCCACCAGGTCCCGCCGCGCGGCCAGGCTCGCCTACGGGGCCCGCCGTCACCGGCAGGGTGCCGCAGCGGCTGGTGAGTCAGGGCCTCGCAGGCCGGGAGTCCGAGACTGCCGGCGTCGGCGGGTCAGTGGAGTCGCGATCGGGTGTGGGGTGTGGATGCCTGGCCGGTGCCGGAGGGGCGCCGGGACGCGTCGGACGGTGGCACCGCGGCAGGGCGGCGTACGAAGTGCGCGAGGGAGAGCAGGAGAAGGGCGGCGGCGGGCACCGCACCGGCGAGCGCCAGGCCGATTCGGGGCCCGAGGTGCTGGTTGATGGCGCCGACCAGCGGTCCGCCGAGCGCGCCGCACCCGAAGAACACGAGCAGGTAGACGCCCATCGCCCGGCCGCGAACCTCGGTCCCGGCGGCGACCTGCACGGTGGCGTTGACCGCCGTGAACAACAGCGTGGTGGTCATGCCGATCCCGGCGAGGGCGCACGCGAGGCTCCACGGTGCCGGCATGGCGGCGGCGAGTAAGTACATGGCGGCCACCGCAGACCCGGTCCAGGCCAGCCCGCGCATGGAGGTGCGGGTTCGGCCGGCGGCGATCAGCGCGCCGAGCATGGCGCCGAGCGCGACGACGAAGGTGAGCATCGCGTAGCCGGACGGTCCGATGTCGAGCGTGCGGGCATAGGAGGACAGCGTGACCGGCAGGCTGCTGGTGAACATGCTGAACGCGCCGGCCAGCGCGATGGGCCGCCAGATCTCCGGTCGCCGTACCAGCCCGCGCATCCCACCTGGAGCGGGTGCGGCGGCGGGCGCCGCGGGGCGCGGTTGTGGGAGCCGGTCCGGGTCGATGCAGGCGAAAGCGATGAGCGGGACAGCGTAGGAGACGGCGTTGAGAGCGAAGGCCCAGCCGGGACCGACGGCGCTGATCAGCGCGCCGGACACCGCCGGGCCGGCGAGGGCACCGAGCTGGTACGTCGAGGAGTTGAGGCTGATGGCGCTGTACAGGTGGTCACGCTCGACCAGATCGGTGACGAACGCCAGCCGGACAGGCTGGTCGATCGCGGCGATGATGCCGAGACCGGCCGCCAGGAGCTGGATGTGCCAGGCGGTGACGTGGCCGGTGAGGGTGAGCACGGCGAGCGTCGCGGCCAGGGCGCCGGTCGCGGCCTGCGTGGCTTGCAGCACGCGGCGCTTCGGGTAATGATCGGCGATCCAGCCACCGGCCAGGCCGAAGACCAGCATGGGAGCCAGTTGCAGAGCGGTGGTGACTCCGACGGCGGTGGCGTCTCCGGTGAGGCTGAGCACCAGCCAGTCCTGGGCGATGCGCTGCACCCACATCCCGGTGGTCGCCACCGTCTGGCCGAGCAGCAAGAGCCGGAAGTTCCGGGAACGCAGCGCGGCGAGCCTGGCACGTCGAGGGATGGATGGTGTCGGGCGGGGGTTGGGGGGCTCGGGTCTTTCGGCCGCCCTGGTCACAACGGAACTCCTCCTCCAGTAAGGGGGCTGTGTCTCCATCGTTGGGCAGCGAGATCAATTTACGAAAGGGAATTGATCAAATAAGTCTTATTGCGAATCATGATGAGCTGGCCTACCGTCGGCCCGTGATGTTTCCTCCCGAGCAGGTGCGCACGTTCCTGGCGGTGGCGCAGTCGTTGAGCTTCAGCCGGGCCGCGGCGGCGCTGGGCCTCGGTCAGCCCACGGTGAGCCAGCACATCCGCAAGCTCGAGCAGGCGGTTGGCCGGCCGCTGCTGGTCCGGGACACTCGCAGCGTGACGTTGACCGTCGACGGAGAGGCGATGGTCGGCTTCGCCCGTACGATCCTCACCGCACACGCTCAGGCGGCGGACTATTTCACCGGCGCCGGGGTGCGGGGCCGGTTGCGGTTCGGCGTGACCGACGATCTCGCGCTGAGCCAGGTGCCGCGGATCCTGCGCGAGTTCCGGCACCTCAACCCAGGTGTCACGCTGGACCTGACCGTGGCCCAGCAGGGCGTGCAACTGCAACGCCGGGTGGAATCCGGCCACGTCGACGTCGCCTTCCTCCAGACCACCGCCGGAGAGGGGCGGGGCCGGCTGGTGCGCCGGGACCGGCTGGTCTGGGCCGCCGTCGAGGGCACCGGCCTGCGGTGGGACGAGGGACAGCGGGTGCCGCTGATCGTGTACCAGGCGCCCAGCCCCAGCCGGGCGCTGGCGGTGCAGGCGCTGGAGCAGGCGGGCGTCAAGCACCGTGTGGTCTGTACGGCGCGCGGGGTCAACGCCGTTCTGGCCGCCACCCGCGCCGGACTCGGCATCGCGATCTTCGCCCGCAGCCTGCTGCCCGCCGATCTGGTCGAGTTGCCCAAGGGTGCCGGACTACCCGAGCTGGGCGAACTCGACCTCGTCCTGCTGACCAACCCGCGGGCCCCCTCCGAACTCGCGGAGGCCCTGACCAGCGCCATCCTCGCCCACGCCAACCCTGTCGGCTCCATCCACGACACCCGTCACCGGCCGGAGGGCCCGGCGGGTGCGGAGACCCGCCGAACGCGTCCGTAGGAGGGCGCGCGTCTTCACGTCCTACCGCACCCGGATCGGCACCTGCCCAGGGGGCATCCGGACACCTCGGCCGATCGCGAGCCGACCGTCACGCCGTTCTACCGGCGGCGATCCCGCAGCCGACGCCTCCACGACCTCGTCCCCGGCCCACGCCGGCCCTCAGAGCCGGGCCCCCGAAGCCGAAGGTTCCGGCGAGCAGCCCGGCCGGCGGGGTGCGCGGCTCGCGCGCGGCGACCGTCATTTCGGGCCGTGCCTCTTGACCTTCTTCGTCTTGTCCTTCTTCGTCTTGACCTTCTCGGCCGGTCCGTGCGAGATGTCGGTGGACAGGGGCGGTGCCGTACGAGCGTGCTCCGGTTCGCTCCTGGCGGCCCGGCGCCGGCCCGAGACGAGGTTGGCCGGCAGCGCGGTGTCCAGCTCGGTCATCGCAGGCGGCACAGTGGGCGGCACAGTGGGCGGCACAGTGGGCGGCACGGTGGGCGGCACGGTGGGCGGCACGGTGGGCGGCGGAGTGGCCTGCGTCCCGGAGGGCGAAGGGTGCGTGCTCGGCTCGACCCCCCACCACGAGCTGGTCGCCAGCACGCTGACGATCAGGGCCGCGACGACGGCCGTCTGCCGCCAGTGCTCGACGACCCACCGCCCGTACGGCGCCCGTTCGCCAAGAGGGCGGCCGGCGGGCGAGGCGCTGATCCGCCCGCTGTCCCCGTCAACGGTCGGCGGGTCCGAAGAGATCGGCATGACCGGCTGCTCGCACAGGGCGGACAGTTGCTCCTGAAGGCGGGCCGCGTCCGTACGCCGGTCCGGATCCTTGTCCAGCAGCCCGGCGATGACCGAGGCGAGCGGCCCCGCGCGCTCGCACGGCGCCGGGTCCGAGGCCAGCACCGCGGACAGGGTGGCCAGCTCGCTGCTGAACCCGAACGGGGCACGGCCCTCGACCGCCGCGTACAAGGTGGCGCCCAGCGACCACAGATCGGCCTGCGGCGTGGCGGGGCCGCCGCGGGCGCGTTCGGGGGCGATGTAGGCGGGCGTGCCGACGACGATGCTCTCCCGGGTCAGGCGCGCCTGGTCGGCCAGGGTGCTGGCCAGCCCGAAGTCGGTGAGGATGGCGTGCCCGTCGTCGGTGATGAGGATGTTGGCGGGCTTGATGTCGCGGTGCACGATGCCGCCGGCGTGGGCGGCGCGCAGGGCGTCCAGCACTTCGAGCCCGATGCGGGCGACCTCGGAGAGGGGCAGCGGTCCCCGCTCGCCGATCACCTGGGCGAGGCTGGGAGCAGGGACGAGCTGCAGGACGATCCACGGCCGTTCGTCGGCGACCACGACGTCGTACACGGCCGCGATGTGCGGGTGGCTCAGCCGCGCGGTCAGGCGGGCCTCGCGCAGGGTCCGCCTGAGCAGCGCCTCGCGCTCCGGCCCCGGCTGGTGCGGGATGCGGATCTCCTTGACCGCCACCTGCCGGTCCAGCAGCTCGTCATGAGCGCGCCAGACCCTGCCCATGGCCCCCTGGCCCAGCTCGGCCAGCAACCGGTACCGAGCCCCCAATAACCATCCTTCATAGCCTGCGACGGGCATGACGACATGCGTACCCGATCATCGCCCGTACATGCACGGCCAGATGCCCCTATACGGGGTCAGGTCGTGGCCAGGCAGTCGGCCGGCAGCGGGAACCAGCGCAGCCGCTCGAAGTCGTCCGGCAGGCCAGGCGGGCGCAGGTCGATCTCGTCGGAGCGGGCCGCCAGGATGGCCCGGGCCTCCTCCAGGTAGCCGGGCAGGGCGTCCTCGCCGGCCCGGACGTGCGGGGCGGGCAGCGCGCCGGGGTCGTCGAAGCGCAGGTCGGAAAGGCGCAGCGGCGGCTCGGCGGAGTCGCGGTGGTGCCGCCACAGCCCGGTGCGAGGCTCGAAGCGGTAGTCGGGCAGCAACCGGTGGCCGTACCGGGCGACCAGTTCGACGGCCTCGATGAGGTAGTCGCAGACCGCGTCGGAGACGAAGTAGTTGAAGTTGATGCGTACCCAGCCGGGTTTGATGCCGTGGCAGCCGTGCCCGATCTCCTCCTCGAAGGCCCGCGAGCGGGCGGCGTCGATGGCCAGCAGGCGGTGGCCGTAGGGGCCGGCGCAGGAGCAGCCGCCGCGCGCCTGGATGCCGAACAGGTCGTTCAGCACCGCCACCACGTAGTTGTGGTGCAGGAACAGCTCCCCGGACCGGATGCGGACCGACACGATGGACAGCCGGCGGGAGTGCCGGTCGCCGAGGATCTCGATGTTCGGGCTGCTCTCCCACCGCCGCAGGGCCCGCTGCCAGAAGCGTTCCTCGCGGGCCTGGATGAGGTCGGTGCCGATGGCCTGCTTGAGCCGGAAGACCAGCCCGGCGCGGATCGACTCGACGATGGCCGGTGTGCCGCCCTCCTCGCGGGCGATCGCGTCGTCGAGATAGCGGTGCCCGGTGGGGTCCACGAACAGCACGGTGCCGCCGCCCGGCGCGGTGGGCACCCGGTTGCGGACCAGGTCGCGCCGCACCACCAGGACGCCGGGCGTCTGCGGCCCGCCGACGAACTTGTGCGGCGACAGGAAGATCGCGTCCTTGTGGTCGTCCGCGCCGGGCGCGCTGGCGGCCATCCGGATCGGCACGTACGGCCCGGCCGCCGCGTAGTCCCAGAACGACAGCGCGCCGTGCTCGTGGAGCAGGGCCGCGATGCGTTCGGTGTCGGACAGGATGCCGGTCACGTTCGAGGCGGCCGAGAAGCTGCCGATCAGCAGCGGCCGGTCGGCGTGGCGGGCCAGCTGGGCCCGCAGGTCGTCGCAGTCGATGTGGCCGTCGCGGTCCTCGCCGATGGCGACGGTGTCGGCGATGGACTCCCGCCAGGGCAACTCGTTGGAGTGGTGCTCGTACGGGCCGACGAACACCATCGGCCGGTCCTCCTCCGGGACCATCCGCGCGTACCGGCCGGGGACCCGCAGCTCCAGGATGCCGACGAGCTTGTTGATCGCCGCGGTCGCGCCCGAACCGCAGAAGATCACCACGTCGTCCGGGCCGCCGCCGACGGCGTCGTGGACGGCGGCACGGGCCTGCTCGCGTAATCGGCTGGTCTGCAGCCCGGTTCCGGAGCTCTCGGTGTGGGTGTTGGCGTAGCGCGGCAGGACGTGGTCCCGGATGAAGTCCTCGATGAAGCCGAGCGACCGGCCCGAGGCGGTGTAGTCGGCGTAGATGATGCGGCGCGGTCCGTACGGGCCCTGCAGCACCTCGTCATCGCCGATGACGCCGGCGCGGATGCGCTCCAGCAGCGGCGAGGTCGGCGGTTCGGAGGCGGATCGTCGTGTCTGCACGCATCCAGGATCCCCCGCTCGCCGGGCCGGGCAACAGGCCGCTGATCGCCGTCGCTCGAGCGCGGCAGGCGTCCTGCCTCACCCCGCCCGCAGTGCCCGCCGCGCCGGGCGGTCGGTGGCGGGGGTCTGGACGTCCGGGCCGGTCGAGCCGCCGTACGTGGCGATCTTGTACTCGACCGCCGCGAGGGACAGGGTCAGCTCGCGGATCCGGCGGCGGACGGTGTCGCGGTGCTCGATCAGCATGTCGAGCCGCTCCGGCACCGTGTGCTCCCCGGCGTCGACGAGCGCGATGTAGTCCTGCAGGTCGCGCATCGGCATGCCGGACAGCCGCATCCGGGTGAGGAACACCAGCCGCCGCACCGCGGCGGCGTCGTAGAGGCGATGACCGTTGCCGTCACGGCCCACCTCGACCAGCCCGGCCCGCTCGTAGTAGCGCAGCGTGTGGGGCGAGATGCCGAGCAGGTCGGCGACGTCTGCGATCGTCATCGGCTCGGGCACCTCGGCCAGGTCGGTGAGGCGGTGGATCGCCTCGACCGACATCGGGCCGTCGTCGCCGAGCGTTTCGAGCGCCCTGGTCATCAGATCGTCGGTGGCCATGACAGCCAGCCTAAATCGGCCGGACCGATGCCGGGGCGTCCGCGAAGTCGGCGCCGCGGGCGGTCTCGGCCCACCGCTCGACCTCTTCCAGTCCGCGCCGGTACGCGCCCGAGATCCGCTCGACGGCCTCGCGCCCGAGCGGCAGCCGCAGCGGCACCTCGTCGCCGTGCGCGAGGGACACGATGATCTCGGCCGCCCGCACCGGGTCGCCCTCCTGGCGGCCGTCGGCGGCGGCCATGTCCGAGCGGACGGCGGTCAGCAGCTCGCGGTACGTCTCGGACGCCTCGGTGAACTCCAGCACGTCACCCGCGTTGAAGTCGGTCCGGAACCGGCTCGGCTCGACGATCATCACGCGGATCCCGAACGGCGCGACCTCCCCGGCCAGCGCCTCGGACCAGCCTTCGAGGGCGAACTTCGACGCCGAGTACGCCGACACGCCCGGGAACGACGTCCGCCCGCCCTGGCTGCTCATCTGCACGATCGTCCCGGTGCCCCGCGCGCGCATCGCGGGCAGCGCCGCCCGCACGAGCGCGGCGGGGCCGAACAGGTGCAGGTCCATCAGCTCGCGCAGCTGCGCGTCGCCGACCTCCTCGACCGCTCCGACCACGGCCCGGCCCGCGTTGTTGACGAGCACGTCGAGCTGTCCGAAACGGACCAGGGTGGCACGTACGAGCTCGCCGGCCGCGCCGGCGTCCCGGGCGTCGTACTGCGCGATCAGGCAGGTGTCGGGGTGCTCCGCCGCCAGGTCGGCCACGCTCTCGGGCCGGCGCACCGCGGCCACCACGCGGTCGCCCGCCGCGAGCGCCGCCTCCGCCAGTGCGCGTCCGAAACCCCGGGACGCGCCGGTGATGATCCAGGTCTGTGTCGTCATGGCGGTGACGCTACGGCTTCGAGCGCGCTCGAACGCAAACCCGTAGCCGATCCGAAGCGATCCATAACTCCGCCGTCCCAGGGTGAGGGTCAACCGATCGCCGCACCGCGGTGTTCTTGCCGACGTCCCTCCCCCGGTCCTCTGGAGCCCTTCATGCCTACCCGCCGCTGGGCGGCGCTGCCCGTGCTGCTGGTCGCGGTGTTCGTGACCACGCTGGACTTCTTCGTCGCGAACCTGGCCGTCCCGTCCATCCGCGCCGACCTGCGGGCCGGTGACGCCGCGGTGCAGTTCGTGGTCGCCGGGTACGGGCTGGCGTACGCGGCCGGGCTGATCACCTCCGGGCGGCTCGGCGACCTGTACGGGCACCGGCGGATGTTCCGCGCCGGGCTGGCGCTGTTCACGCTGGCGTCGGCGGGGTGCGGGCTCGCGGGCGACGCGGCCTGGCTGGTGGCGGCCAGGGTCGCGCAGGGCGTCGCGGCGGCGCTGCTCGCGCCGCAGGTGCTCACGCTGCTCGGGGAGCTCTACCGGGGCGCCGACCGGGCCACGGCCTTCCGCTGGTACGGCACGGCCGTCGGCCTGGCCGGGGTCAGCGGCCAGGTGATCGGCGGTGCGCTGGTGGCCACCGATCCGCTGGGGCTGGGCTGGCGGGCCTGCTTCCTGGTGAACGTACCCATCGGCGCCGCGGCGCTGGCCATGGCCGCACGCCTGCTCCCCCGGCCCCTGCCGTGGCCGCGAGCCGCGCCTCGCCCGCCCCGAGCCGGGCTCGACCTGGTCGGGACCGGGCTCGTGACCGCCGGGCAGGTGGCGATCGTGCTGCCCCTGATCGAGGGCCGCGAACAGGGCTGGCCGCCGTGGGCCTGGTGGTGTCTGGCCGCCTGCGGCCCGGTCCTGGCCGCGTTCGTCCGCCGTCAGCGGCGGCTGGCGGCCTCGGGGCGGACCCCGCTGCTCGACCTCGGCGTGTTCGCCGACCGGGCGTTCGCCTGGGGCCTGGTCGCCGTGGCGCTGCTGTTCGGCACCTCGGCCGGGCTGTCGTTCGTGCTCGCCCTCTACCTGCAGGACGGCCTCGGCCTCGACCCGCTCGCCGCCGGAGCCGTGTGCACCGCGCTCAACGCGGGCTTCTTCGCCGCCTCCCTCCGGCCCGGGCGCTTCGGCGCGCCCGTGCTGCTGCTCGGGCTGTGCCTCCTGTACGACGTCGTGGCACGCGCGGCGCAGCCGTACCAGGTGGCCGTGGCCCTCCTCGTGGTCGGGGCCGGGATGGGGCTGATCATGTCGCCGCTGCTCTCCTCGGTGCTGTCGGCCGTACGCCCCGAGCGGGCGGGAGCCACGGCCGGGGTGCTCGGAACCGTCCAGGAGACCGGGGGCGTGCTCGGCTGCACGATCACCGGCACCGTCTTCTTCGGCACGCTGGACGGCGGCGACTGGCGGTCCGCGACGCTGGCCGCGCTGTCCGTGCTGGTCGCGGGCGCGCTGGGCGTGCTGGCCCATGCCGTGCTGCGTCCCCGCGCCCCGGTGACGGCGCCACCGGAGCACCGGGAATCCGCCCGCTCGCAGGCTCCCGCCGAGCTACCCGTGTGCCCGGAATCGGCGTGATGCCCTGACCGCGCCTATCGCGGCCGGCAGCAGGGCGCAGGCCCACGCGAACCAGTCACCGAACCTGGTGTACGGAGTCGCCACCGCACGGTCCGGCACGTCCGCCGTCACCGACACGAAGGAGCCGTCCGTGGTGCGGGCCTCGGCCAGCAGGCGGCCGTTGGGGTCGCTCACCGTCAGGGCGCCCTGCCGGGACGCCCGCGTCACCGTCAGGCCGTTCTCGATCCCGCGCGTGACCGCCATCCGGCTGTGCAGCCACGCGTCGGCGCCGAAATCCCAGGCGGGCACGTACAGCGCGGTCGCCCCGTCGCGCCGGTAGTCGCGGACCAGGCCGGGGAAATCGAGGTCGAAGCAGATAGCGATCGCCCAGCGCCCGCCGGACCCGGGCACGTACGCCTGCGCCGTTCCGGCCTGGAAGTCGCTCTCCAGGCCGGGGACGAGGTGGCGCTTGACGTACTCGACGGGCCGGCCGCCGTGGGAGGGGAAGTCGATGGCCGCGTTGTACTCGCGCCCGTCCCGGACGAGGACCAGCCCGACGATGATGTCGAGGCGGTGGGCGGAGGCGAGCCGGGACAGCGGGCCGGCGAGCGACGGCAGGTCCGCCTCGTCCACCCGGAACACCTTCTCCGGGAGAACGACGACGCCGGCGCCGCGCTCGGCCAGGGCCGGGATGCGGCTCATGTAGCCGGCCAGCAGGCTTCGCCCCTCGGGGTCGGTCACCGCCACCGGGTCGATCGACCGGTCGGTGGCCAGCAGCGCCACCCTGACCGCCGTCCCCGCTTCGACCGGTCGTAGCTGCCAGAACCCGTACCCCGCCGCCACGGCCGCGACCACCGCGGCGGTCACGGCCACCCGCACCCGGCCGGCCGCACCGGGGGTCAGCAGGGAGGCGGCCGCGGCCGCGGCTCCCATCAGCAGGAACGTCACCCCCCATGACCCGGTGGCCGAGGCGATCTGGATGACGGGAAGGACGTCGGCCTGGGTGTAGGCCAGGCTCCACCAGGCGCCGTTCGGCGTGATCAGCGACAGCGCGTACTCGATGGCGACCCACGCCGCCGGGACGGCGCCGACGGCCGTCAGCGGATGTCCGCGCAGCATCAGGCCCCGGTAAGCGATCACCACCAGACCGAACAGCAGCGCCGAACCGGTGAGCAGGAGGACGACCATCACCGGCGGAATCTGCACCGTGTTCAGGAAATATCCCCACATGGGGGTCTGGCCGGCGAGCCAGGCCATGGACGCGGCGGCCGCCACCGCACGCGCCGAGCAGCGCGGCGCCAGGACGAGGACCGGGATCGGCGCGATCCACGTACACCACGGCACCGGCCGCAAGCCGGTACCGAGCCAGAACAGCGTGGCCGACAGCACCGCCGCGGCGACCAGCCACCATCGTTGTGATCTCATCGAGCAGACTCCTCCGCCAGGAAACTGCCTCGATACTCCGCACCGGAGCCCCACCCCCACATCGGCGGCCAGAGTGATCTCCGCACTCCCCCCAACGGACCATTCAGGGGCCGCCGGCGACGACGAGCCCCGACTCGTAGGCGAAGACGACCGCCTGCACCCGATCCCGCAGCCCCAGCTTCGTCAGGATCCGGCTGACATGGCTCTTGACCGTGTACTCGCTGACGACCATCTCACCGGCGATCTCCGCGTTGGACAGCCCCCGAGCCACCAGCCGCAGCGTCTCGGCCTCGCGGCCGGTCAGCTCGGAGAGGCGGGCGGCCAGCCTGGGCGCCACCCCGTGATTCGGCCGCAGGACCAGATCCTCGATGAGACGTCTGGTCACCGTGGGCGCCAGCAGCGACTCTCCGGCCGCCACCACGCGCACCGCCGCGGCCAGCTCGTCGCGGCGGATGTCCTTCAGCAGGAACCCGCTGGCCCCGGCGCGCAGAGCCTCGTAGACGTACTCGTCCAGGTCGAACATGGTCAACACCAGCACTTTGGCGGACGTCACCGCACAGATCCGCTCGGTCGCCTCGATCCCATCCATGCCGGGCATCCGGATGTCCATCAGGACGACGTCCGGGCACAGCTCGGTGGCGGCCCGGACGGCCTCGGCGCCGTCGGCCGCCTCGCCGACGACGGTGAAGTCGGCCTGGGCGTTCAGGATCATGGCGAAGCCGCCCCGGAACAGATCCTGGTCGTCGGCTACGAGCACGCGGAGCATGGGCCTATCCAGCCGGAAGCGTCGCCACCACGACGAAGCCCTCGTCTCCCGGGCCGGCGTGCAGCGTCCCCCCGCAAGCGGTGGCCCGTTCGCGCATCCCGATCAGGCCGTGCCCTCCGGCGGCGCCGTCCGCGCCCTTGCCGTCGTCGGCTACCTCGACCCGCAGCGCGCCCGGCGTCCAGCACAGTCGTACCCGCGCGGTGCGCGCGTGGGCGTGGCGCAGCACGTTCGTCAACGCCTCCTGCACGATCCGGTACGCCGCCACGTCGACCTCCGCGGGAAGCTGCCGCGGCGGGCCGTCGCTGGTCAAGGCCACCCGCAGTCCGGTACGGCCGGTCCGCTCGACCAGCTCCGGCAGGGCCGCGAGCCCGGGTTGCGGCACCCGGTGACCGTCCTGGTCCGAGCGCATCGCGCCGAGCAGGGCCCGCAGCTGGGCGATCGCGCCCCGGCCGGTGTCGGCGATCGCATCGAAGGCGGCCTCCGCGCGTTCGGGATCGGCCCGGAGCACCAGCGGCCCGGCCTCGGCCTGGACGACGATGAGGCCGACCGAGTGGGTAAGGATGTCGTGCATGTCCCGGGCGATGCGAGCCCGCTCGTGAGCCGCGGCGATGGCTCGCTCCCGCTCCAGCCGCAGGGCGCGTTCGGCCAGCTCGGCGGCTCGGGCGCGGCGGGCGCGGGTGCTGGTGCCCAGCGCGTACGCCGCGACGAACGCCGTACCGACCACCCGGTAGGACTCCAGGCCCTCCTGCGGCAGGACGAGCGAGACGTACACCCCGGCGCCGATGACCGGGACGGCCACCAGCCGCAGCAGCGGCGGGCTCAGCGCGGCGACGGTGTAGGTGCCCACCAGCGGCCCGTACGGCAGCATCGGCTTCTCCCACAGCACCAGCGCCGTCATCGCCAGCCCGACCACAGCGGTCACCACGAGTGGCGCCGTCCGCCGCCACAGCACCGGCACCGAAGCCAGCGCGGCCAGCGCGACCACCCACCACGGCTGCGAAGGCGGGACCAGCGCGGGACCGACGGTGGCGGCCGTCACGACGACGGTGATCGCGATGTCGACCACGCGTGGGGGCGCGCTTCGGATCCGGGTGCGCAGCCGCTCAGTGAGTCCGGGCATCCCGCTCAGTATCGGGATTCATGCCGCGCGGCGCATCACTCTCACGACGGACAGCGCTTTTCATTCTCAGGAGTGACCGGTTCTGAAAACCTTGACTAACAATCACTTCCGATTCATAGTGAGCCCGTCAACCCACGAAGCGGCGCCTCCGGGGGTCGTCGAGCAGCTGAAATGTTAGCGCTAACATCCACGATGTTTTCCAGCATTCGCGATGCCCCCCGAGAAAGGCAGAGGTTCATGATGATCGTCCGTTCCGGATTACGGCACGTGAAAAGGACGATGCTGTCCGCCGGGGCCGCCGTCGCGCTCGCCGCCGGCCTGCTGGCCGGCGTCCCCGCCGCGTCGCAGGCCGCCGCGTCGCAGTCGTGCGACCTCTACGCCGCCGGCGGCACCCCGTGCGTGGCGGCCCACAGCACGACCCGCGCCCTGTACGCCGCCTACAACGGCCCGCTGTACCAGGTGCGCCGCTCCTCGGACAACGCCACCCAGAACATCGGCCTGCTCAGCGCGGGCGGATACGCCAACGCCGCGGCGCAGGACTCCTTCTGCGCCCGTACGACGTGTGTGATCACCGTCATCTACGACCAGTCGGGACGCGGCAACCATCTGACCCAGGCGCCTCCCGGCGGCTTCTCCGGCCCGGCAGCGGGCGGGTACGACAACCTCGCCGTGGCGACGGCGGCGCCCACCATGGTCGGCGGGCACAAGGCGTACGGCGTGTTCGTGGCCCCCGGCACCGGCTACCGCAACAACAGCACCAACGGCATCGCGAGGGGCGACCAGCCGGAAGGCATGTACGCCGTCTTCGACGGCACGCACTACAACGCCGGCTGCTGCTTCGACTACGGCAACGCCGAGACCAACAGCCGCGACAACGGCAACGGCACCATGGAGGCCATCTACTTCGGCAACATCAAGGCCTGGGGCTACGGCACCGGCAACGGCCCCTGGGTCATGGCCGACCTGGAGAACGGCCTGTTCTCCGGCGTGAACGCCGGCTACAACGCCAACGACCCGACCGTCAACCACCGCTACCTGACCGCCATCGTCAAGGGCGAGCCGAACCACTGGTCGATCCGGGCCGGCAACGCCCAGTCCGGCAGCCTGTCCACCTACTACAACGGGGCGCGCCCCAACGTCGCCGGCTACAACCCGATGAAGAAGGAAGGGGCCATCATCCTCGGCATCGGCGGAGACAACAGCAACAGCTCCGCCGGCACCTTCTACGAAGGCGTGATGACCTCCGGCTATCCGACGGACGCCACCGAGAACGCCGTCCAGGCCAACATCGTCGCCGCCGGCTACACCACGGCCGCCCGGCCCAGCGGGACACCCGCCGCCGGCACGTCGATCTCGCTGCGCGCGACGACGGCCTGCTGCACCGGCCGCTACATCCGCCACCAGAACGACCAGGCCGTCACGTCCGTGATCACCTCCGGCAGCTCGTCCCTGGACAAGAACGACGCCACGTGGATCGTGCGCAACGGCCTGGCCTACAGCGCCTGCGTGTCGTTCGAGTCGAAGAACTACCCCGGCAGCTACCTGCGGCACAGCAACTACCAGCTCTACCGGGGCGCCAACGACGGCAGCGCCCTGTTCGCCAACGACGCCACCTTCTGCCCGCAGCCCGGCATGAACGGCCAGGGCCTTTCCTGGGCCTCCTTCAACTTCCCGAACCGCCTGCTGCGCCACTACAACAACATCGTCTACATCGGCAGCGAGGGCGGATCGAACACCTTCGACAGCGCGACGTCGTGGGCCGACGACGTGAGCTGGGTCGTCGCCTCACCCTGGGCGTAGCCACCCCGGCGCCCGGCCGAGCAGGGACGGCGCCGCCGTCCCTGCTGGGCGGCCCGCTCACGCCGTCGCGGAGCGCCCCGGTGCGAACTGCCGGATGCCGGCCTCGGTGACACCGTGGCCGGATGCCGGCCTCGGTGACACCGTGGCCGGATGCCGGCCTCGGTGACACCGTCCACCAGGAGGCCGGGCAGACCTCGCCGACCGCCGGCGCGTACTTGAACCCTCCGCCGGAGAATCCGAGGGCGACCGCGCACCGCGTCCCCTGCGCGCGAGCGACGACGCGACGCTGTTCATGCGGCACGTCCAGGACGCGGCGGGCTCGCCGGACACCTTCTCGTGGGCGCCGGAACGTACGGACCACGTCATTCGCCGACCTTCGACCTGGACGAGGCCGTGCTGGCCCCGGCCGCTGACCTGCTGGCCGCGCTCGTCCGATCCTGACGGCCGGACCGAGGTCGGCGGGCGCCCTCACGCCAGGGCGGCGGCCGTCCCGGTGATGATCGCATGGAGGCCGTGCTCGAAGGCGTCCTCGCTGAGCGGGCTGCCGCCCTCGCGCAGGGCTGCCGCCAGGGTCGGTACGGGTTCTTCGATCGGCCGTGCCGCGGGGCGGGTGGCCTGCTCCTGAAGGACGAATCCAGTGATGTAGTGCGTGAGGGTGCTGATCGTACGTATCGCGAGCACGGGGGTGAATCCGCAGCCGGTCATCGCG
The DNA here is from genome assembly GCF_014204795.1 of Nonomuraea jabiensis. Classification (GTDB taxonomy): domain Bacteria; phylum Actinomycetota; class Actinomycetes; order Streptosporangiales; family Streptosporangiaceae; genus Nonomuraea; species Nonomuraea jabiensis. Next base: position 12,165,882 of record NZ_JACHMB010000001.1, read on the forward strand.
GCCAGCTCCGCCTCGAACATCCGCACGGTATCCGGGCCCAGTGCCGACGCGCCGGCCACGATGCGGGCGCCGTCCCGGTGGGCGAGCAGCGCGGCCCGGTAGGCGCGGGCGCGCCGGGCCAGCCACTCCTGCCAGGTCTCCCCCTGCCGCGGTGGCCCCATGCCCGCTGACTGCACGATCGCGTCGGCCATGCCGTCCAAGAGCTCCTGCTTGGTGCGGATGTGCCAGTAGAGCGCGGGCGACTGGACGCCCAGCTTCGTGGCGAGTGCGCGGACCGTCAGCCCCTCCAGGCCGACCTCGTCCAGCAGCCGCAGCGCGGCGTCGATCATCGTCTGCCGGGTCAGCCCGGCCCGTCCGCGGTCGCTCATCATTGCCACCTTAGCATCGCTAAGCTAGCCTTAGCATTGCTAAGGAGGTCACCATGCTCATCACCACGGCATCTGACGGCACCCAGGTCCGCGCCATCGACGAGGGACAGGGGCCGGCCCTGCTGATCCTCCACCCGGGGCTGGACGACGGCCGCTCCTGGGCCAAAGTGGCAGCCCTGCTGACGCCGGGCCACCGGGTCGTGCGCCTGCACCGGCGCCAGTACCGCCAGGACCTGCCCGGCCCCGCGACGATCCCGCAGGAGGTCCAGCACGTGCTCGCCGCGGCACGAGAGATCGGCACCCCGGTTCTGCTCGTCGGCCACTCCTCCGGCGCGGTGGTCGCCCTGGAGTCGCTGGTCGCCGCGCCCGGCACCTTCACGGGCGCCGTCCTGTACGAGCCACCGGTCGTGATCGGGCCCCCGCTCGGTGGCCCCGGCGGCGAGATCAACCTCCGCGCGCGGCAGGCCATCGCGGCCGGTCACCCCGGCAGGGCGCTGCGGATGTTCCTCCGCGACACCGTACGGCTGCCGGCCTGGGCGGCCTTCCTCAGCGGCCTGTTCGTTGCTCTCAGCCCGCGGCTGCGCCCGCTCGTCCCCCACCAGATCGACGACAACGAGGCGATCGACCAGCTCGGCGTCCGCCTCGACGCCTACGCCGGGGTCGACACCCCGGTGTTACTGCTCGGCGGCGACCGCAGCCCCGGCCACCTGGGCGAACGCCTGGATGCGCTGGCTCGCGCGCTGCCCCGCGCCGAACGCGTGGTGCTGCACGGCCAGGGACACAGCGCGCACGCGGCCGCACCCGCCAAGGTCGCCGCCGCCATCGAGTCCTTCGCCGCCGCGACCACCGGCTGACCCGGCCCGGCTGCCGCCCGTCTAGCGGTGTGCCAGCAGGGGTGCGTGGTGGTCCGTTCCGGAAGGGCCGTCGGGGTCGGCGTGGACGGTGGCGGCGCTCAGTTTCGGCAGGTCGTGAATCAGCCGATGCTCGGCCTCCACCGCCACGGCGTGCGCCTCGACGAGGGACAGCTCATGATCGACCTGGATCTCCACCTCGGCGCGCATCGCGTGGCCGATCCAGCGCAGCCGTACGGACCCCACCCGCCTGACGCCGGGCACCGCGGACAGGATCTGCTCGGCCCGCTCGACCAGGGCGGGGTCGACGGCGTCCATGAGCCGGTGGTAGATCTCGCGGGCGGCGTCGCGCAGCACGAAGCAGATGGCCACGGTGATCAGCAGGCCCACGATCGGGTCAGCGATGGGGAAGCCCAGCGCGGCGCCGCCGGCGCCGAGGAGGACGGCCAGCGAGGTGAAGCCGTCGGTACGCGCGTGCAGCCCGTCGGCCACCAGGGCGGCCGAGCCGATCTCGCGGCCGACGGAGATCCGGTAGCGGGCCACGAGCTCGTTGCCCAGGAAGCCGACGAACCCGGCGCCGGCCACCCAGGCGAGCGCCTCGACGTTCTGCGGATCGATGAGCCGCTTGACCGCCTCGTAGCCCGCGAAGGCGGCCGAGGCGGTGATGAGCAGCACGATGACGATGCCGGCCAGGTCCTCGGCCCGCCCGTATCCGTAGGTGAAGCGGCGGGTGGCCATCCGCCGGCCGACCGAGAACGCGATCGCCAGCGGGACGGCGGTCAGCGCGTCGGCGAAGTTGTGCAGGGTGTCGCCGAGCAGGGCCACCGACCCGGAGAAGGCGACGATGACCGCCTGGGCCACGGCGGTGACCATGAGCGCGGCGAACGAGATGGCCAGCACCCGCATGCCGCGGCTGCTGGATTCCAGCGCCGCGTCGGTCTTGTCCGCGCTGTCGTGGCTGTGCGGGGTGACCAGATGCTTGACCCCGGCGAGCGCCCGCTTGATCCCCCGATCGCGCCCATGCCCGTGTTCATGTCCGTGCCCGTGTCCATGCCCGTGTCCGTGTCCATGTCCGTGCCCGTGTCCATGTTCGTGCCCGTGTCCATGTTCGTGCCCGTGTCCATGTTCGTGCCCGTGTCCATGCCCGTGTCCGTGTCCGTGCTGATCCGACATGTCCACCCTCCTTGCCCGAAGTCACCCTGCCCGGCATCATATGTAGTCATGTACGCACGCGACAACGAATCAGGTGCCAACCCTGTGCAGGAGCAACCCACTGACAAGCAGGTCAGCGCGGCTGTCGACGCGTTCCGCCTGCTCAGCGACGGCACGCGGTTGCGGCTGATGTGGCTGCTGTCGTCCGGCGAGTACGACGTCACCAGCCTCGCCGAGGCGATCGCCGTCGCGCGCCCCTCGGTCTCGCAGCACCTGGCGAAACTCCGCTTCGCCGGTCTGGTGGAGACGCGCAGGGACGGGCGTCGCGTGCTGTACCGGGCACGTGACGCCCACGTCCGCTCGCTCATCAAGGAGGCCCTCTTCCACGCCGACCACGAGGTGTCGGGCATCCCCCGGCACGATTGACCGACCCCGACTGCACGGGTTGCATTCGGTACCTGGGTACAGGTTTACCGTCGAGGCATGACACGAGAGGCCATGCCCCTGGACCAGCAGTGGGTGCCGTCGGCGTGCACGCTGCCCACCGCCGAGCAGCCGCTTCGCGGAGCCGAGTTCGACGCGTTGTTCGCTGGGGCCGTACAGGCGGTCCACCGGCCGGGCCGCACCCGGCTGCGGCTCGATCTGCTCTTCGCTCCCGACAACGCCGCCCGAGCCGCGCAGCTGGCCGCCCGCGAGAGCGGCTGCTGCTCGTTCTTCACCTTCACCCTCACCATCGCGGACGGCACCCTGGGCCTGGAGGTCCAGGTACCCGAGCAGCACGTCAAGGTCCTCGACGCCCTGCAGGCGCGCGCCGAAGCAGGCCGGGTCGGCCTTGGAAGGCAGCCGTAGCAGCACATCCATCGGGAGCAGCAAGACATGACGCGGCAGACCGAACCCGTCCACCTGCGCACCGGGCAAGTAGCCGAGCTCGCCGGGGTCAACATCCAGACCCTGCGCTACTACGAGCGCCGAGGCCTGATCGCCAAGCCGCACCGGACCCTCGGCGGGCATCGCGCCTACTCACCCGAGACGGTCACCTTGCTGAGAGTGATCAAAGCCGCCCAGCGGCTCGGCTTCACCCTGGAGGAGGTGGCTGAGCTGCTGGAGGCGGGACGGCGCAGCCACCCCAGCCCTGACCTGCGAGAGCGGGCGAAGGCCAAGAGGGCCGAGATAGAGCGCAAGATCGCCGACCTGACCACCATCCGGGACACGCTCGGGCAGGTGGTCGCCGCCCGCTGCACCAGTCTGATGGATTGCACCTGCCCCGGCTGCCCGCTGCCGTATGCCGAACTCACCGAGAAGGAACGCCCCGGTGGTCCCTCACGCGAGTACGCGCGCCGCGCCGGAGCGCCGGTCAGCCAGGCGACGGCCGAACCGCTGCAGGGGCCGCTCGACGAATCGGTGGCTCAGCCAGCTGGCCGGCAGGAGCACGCCGAGGAAGAGCACGCTGACGCCGATCTGCATGGGCAGTGGTGACCAGCGCATCTCCCCTGCCAGTTGCATGACGACGAGCAGGATCGGCAGGTGCACCAGGTAGAGGGAGTAGCTGATCGTTCCGAGCCAGGTGAGGAGGGCGGGCACGCGGCGGTTGCGCCAGGCCATGCCGGCGGCGAAGGTGGCGCCCGCCAGGACGACGGTCAGGCTCCACACCTCAGGCTGGACCCACCACCATCCCGCGTTGATCGCCCACAGAGGCGTCGCCGTCACCAGGGCGGCGGCCACGGCCACCGGCCACAGCCGGCCGTCGCCGCGCTCCCACCGGCGAATCGCCGTACCGGCGAACATGACCGCGAGGATCCCGGCGGCGAACCACGGGACCCGGCTGCTCACCAGGACCAGAGCCAGCGCCATGACGCCCAGCACGCATGACCCGGCCGTGACCGCGCGTCCGGAGATCACACCCACCAGGCCGACGACGAACACCGCGAACGACAGCCAGGCCAGCCACCCGCCCGACAGCGGCGCGCCGGACAGGACCAGGCCGGTCACGGCACAGATCAGCCCGAACAGGACCGGCAGCAGCGCGCAGCGATCACGCACGCCCGTCACGAACAGCGCGGCGACCAGCAGGTAGAAGACCATCTCGTACGACAGCGTCCACATGGTGTTCAGCACGCCGGCCGCGCCGATCGCGTCCATCAGCATCGTCGCGTGCGCGACCACCGACGCGGCCTCCCTGGGCACCTCCTCGCGTACGGGGATCCACCACGACAGGGCCAGCACCACGGCGATGACCAGGAGGTAGAGCGGATAGAGGCGGAAGAGGCGACCGATCCAGAAGGCGCGCACGCCGCCCCGCCGTTCCAGCGAGGCCGGGATGATGTACCCGCTGACCAGGAAGAAGACCAGCACGCCGTAGACGCCCAGATTGAACGAGGTAGGGCGTAACCAGGGCATGGCCCAGGTCGTCAGGTGCTCTCCCACGACCGCGAGCGCCCCGACGCCACGCAACGCATCCAGCCATGCCAGCCGGGCAGGCGCGGTATGCGCGGTTTGAGGAGCTTGTGGAGGGGCTGTCACCATATGTCAAACGTATCGGAGCGCTCATCCACCGGCTGACACATCGTCACCGTGAACCTCGCGGTCCACCGCCGCGTCGGCGCTATACCTCGATCTGCGAGCCCATGATGACCGTGCGGTCGCGGGGCAGGCCGAAGTACTCGGCGGCGTCGGCGGTGATGTACGAGGTGGCGATGAACAGCCGCTTGCGCCATGGCGCCATCGTCGGAGCCGTCCCACGCCGGAGCTCGACCTTCGACAGGAAGTAGGACGCCTGGTCGAGCCGCAGCCGGCCCTCGGTCATGGCCGGGTCGAGCAGCGCGAGCGCGCCGAGCACGTCCGGGGTCTCCATGTAGCCGAAGCGGGCGGTGATGTGGAAGATCCCGTCGTCGGCGTAGCCGAGGTCGTCGACGGCGATGCGCCGGCCGGCCGGAACGCGGGGCACGGGCTCGGTCTCGATGGACATGATCAGGACGTGCTCGTGCCGGACGTGGTTGTGCTCGACGTTGGCCCGCATGGCCAGCGGCGCCGTTCGCTTGCCGCGATTGAGGAAGACGGCCGCGCCGGGGACGCGTCGCGTCGGCGCCTTCCCGGTGCGGAGCCGGTCGATGAACTCGCGCAGCGACCCTTCCCGCCGTTCGCGCTCCGCGGTGACGATCTCGCGGCCCCGTTGCCAGGTGGTCATGACGGTGAACGCGGTCAGGCCGATCAGCAGCGGCAGCCAGGCGCCGTGGACGAGCTTGGTCAGGTTGGCCGCGACGAACAGCAGGTCCACCGCCAGCAGCACGGTCGCGCCGAGGCTGATGATCCAGACCGGGGTGCCCCACTTCGCGCGCGCCACGTAGAAGAACAGCAAGGTCGTGATGGTGATCGTCCCGGTCACCGCCATGCCGAACGCGAAGGCCAGCGCCGTGGAGCTGCGGAAGGCGAAGACCAAGGTGAGCACCGAGACCATCAGCAGCCAGTTGATCCAGGGGACGTAGATCTGGCCCATGGTGGACTCGGAGGTGTGCGCGATCCGCAGCCGCGGCAGGTACCCGAGCTGCGCGGCCTGGGACGCGACCGAGTACGCGCCCGTGATCACCGCCTGGGACGCGATCACGGTCGCCGCCGTGGCCAGCAGGACCGTCGGCAGCCGCCCCCAGCCGGGGACGAGCAGGAAGAACGGGCTGCTGATGTTGGCCGGATCGGCGAGGATCAGCGCGCCCTGGCCGAGATAGCTGAGAACGCACGCGGGGAACACGAGGATCAGCCAGGCGCGGTTGATCGACCGCCGGCCGAAGTGCCCCATGTCGGCGTACAACGCCTCGGCGCCGGTCACCGCGAGCACGACCGCCGCCAGGGAGAAGAAGGCGACGCCGAAATGACCGGTCAGGAAGCCGATCGCGTAGGTCGGCGACAGCGCCTTGAGGATGTCCGGGTGATCGGCGATGCCGGCCACGCCGCACGCGCCGATGGTCACGAACCAGACGATCATCACGGGCCCGAACACCCGCCCGACCGCCGCGGTCCCCCGGCGTTGCACCAGGAACAGCAGCACGATGATCATCGCGGTGATCGGCACGACAAGGTCCGCCAGTGACGGCTCGACGACCTTGAGCCCTTCGACCGCGGACAGCACCGAGATCGCCGGGGTGATCATGCTGTCCCCGAAGAACAGGGAGGCACCGAAGATGCCCAGCGCCGCCAGCACGGCGGCGGCCCGCCGGCCCCGCTGCGCGCTCCACCGCCGCAGCAGCGTGATCAGCGCCATGATGCCGCCTTCGCCGTCGTTGTCGGCGCGCATCGCCAGCAGCACGTAGGTGACCGTGACGATGATCATCACTGACCAGAACACCAGCGACACCACCCCGAACACGTTCTGCGTGCTGACCGGGACGGGATGCGGGTCGCTCGGATTGAACACCGTCTGCAGGGTGTAGATGGGGCTGGTCCCGATGTCGCCGAACACCACGCCGAGCGCACCGACCACCAACGCGAGCCGCACCGCGTCGCGCGCGCCCGGCCCGCGAGCCGCCGGCGGCCCTTCCGGCTCGGGCACAGGCCGGCGATCGCTCACGACGCTTCTCCTCCGCATGGGCTGCTGCGCCGAACGGTACCGCGTCGGTCAGTTGCCGCACGTGAGCGCGCGCCGACGCCGCACAGCAGGTGTCCGTCGACACCAGGTGTGCGGACTGTCAGTCGTCGATGGCCTGGTAGAGGGTGGTCCAGAAGTCGTGGATGGCCCGCGCCGAATCCGGGGTGGACATGCCGGTCTGGGTGAGCAGGATGCCGACGAGCTGGTGGTGCGGGTCGGCGTAGACGGTGGTGCCGCTGCCGCCGTCCCAGCCGAACTGGCCGACGGGGGCATAGTCGCCGCGGTAGGTGCGCACCGCCATGCCGAAGCCCCAGCCGCCGTGCTGCCCCAGGCCGTACCCCCGATGGACGGAGTCGCGGCCGAAGGCCACTCGGGCGGCCAGCTGCTCGGGCGGAAGCTGGTTGGTGGTCATCAGCTCGACGGCGGCCCTGGACAGGATGCGTTCGCCGTCGTGAATCCCACCGCCCAGCAGCATGCGGAAGAAGGCGTGGTAGTCGTCGGCGGTGGAGTCGAGCCCTCCGCCGCCGGACTGGAACGCCGGGGGCGTGCTGTGGTGTCCCCCTTCGGCCGGGTCCTCCACGCGGAACTCTCCGGTCTGCCAGTCGGGGGCGTACAGCGGCGGCAGCCGGTCGATCTTGTCGGCGGGCACGTGGAAGCCGGTGTCCTTCATGCCCAGCGGGTCGAAGATGCGCTCGCGCAGGAACTCCTCGAACGACTGGCCGGTGACCCTGGCCACCAGCACGCCGAGCACGTCGTTGCCGATGTTGTAGATCCACCGCTCGCCGGGCTGGCAGATCAGCGGCAACGTGCCGAGGCGGCGCATCCACTCATCCGGCTCCGGCGCGGGCAGCAGCCAGCCGTCCTCCTGGCCGTAGACACCCCGCTCGAAGAGAGCACCCATGATCGGGGTGCCCGGCGCGGTCATGTCCATGCCGAGCCCGTTGGTGGAGGTGAGCAGGTCCCGCACGCTGATCGGCCGCCGCGCCGGCACCGTGTCGTCCAGCGGTCCGTCGGGCCGCGTCAGCACCTGCCGGTCGGCGAGCTCGGGCAGCCATGGATCCACCGGGTCGTCCAGCCGCAACCGGCACTCATCCACCAGCACCATCGCCGCCGCCGCCCCGACCGGCTTGGTCGTCGACGCCATCCGGAAGATGGTGTCGCGGCGCATCGGCGCGCCACCGTCATGGCGCATCGTCCCGAGCGCCTCGACATGCGTCTCCTCGCCCCGGCTGACCAGGGCGACCAGCCCAGGGATCTTCCCGGACTCGACATGCCGCGCCAGCACCTCGCGCAGTCTGTCCAGCCCGGTCTTGGAGAAGCCGCTGTTGCCTTTTCCCACCATGATCTCCTTATCGACAGTTGTTCACGGATCTCTGAACATCTGCGACCGTACATTGCATTCATTACTTGGTCAACGACGTATTCACGCTTTTAGAGGCGTCTATTGCAATGAATATGACACTGAATGCAATGGGCGATCAAGGTAGGCATTGCAATGGGCTTCGAGTGAATGCATACTGTGCGGCGGGCCGCGCATGCCGGCAGATGGGAGACGAGCACCGATGCCCGGAGACAGACTCACCAACGAGGACCGTCAGCACATCGCTGCGGGGCTGGCCGAGGGGCTCGGATTCGCGGAGATCGGCCGGCGTCTCGGGCGTCCCGCCTCGACCATCATGCGGGAGGTCACCCGCAACGGCGGACCCGACGCGTACGGGGCGCAGCGGGCGCAGGAGGCCACCGAGCAGCGGGCGCGCCGGCGCAGGCAGGCCAAGCCTCCGGCGCCGCCGGTCGGCGACAGCAGCCATGGACGCGACCCCCAGGCGGTCCAGAACCTCACCGAATCCTTCGCCACGCTGCTCGAACAGCAGGGCATGCCCCGGATGGCGGCCAGGATGCTGGCCTGCCTCTATGTCACCGACTCCGGCACCCTCACCGCCGCCGACCTGGTCGAGCGGCTTCGCGTCAGCCCCGCGTCGATCTCGCAGACCGTCGCCTTCCTCGAACAGCAGGGCCTGCTCAGGCGAGAACGAGTTCCCGGCGGGCGCCGCGAGCGCTATGTCGTCGACGACGAGCTCTGGGTCCGGTCCACCCTTGCGGCTCTGCGGATGAACGACAGCCTCGCCGCCGCGTCGCAGCGCGCGGCGGAGATCCTCGGGGCCGCGACCCCGGCCGGCGCCCGCTTCGGCGTCGCCGCCGAGTTCCTGCTCCTCGTGAGCGCGACCCTCGGGCAGGTCATGGAGCAGTGGCAGCAGAGCCAGGCCGACCGGAAGGCCGAGCACCAGCCATGATCTGCGGATGCCGTACGAGACCGCGGCCCGGGCCGCGGAGATCCTGGCGCTGAACGCCGAGGACGTCGAGCACGGGCCCGCCCCCTCGGCTGCGTCGCGTCAGCCGCCATGTCAGCACCGCGACGGCCCGATATCAGCGCGGTCGGCGATCGTGAACGCCATGAACGCTTCAGCGACCGCGACACCCGCCCGCCCCTTCCCGGGCTTGCGTCTCAGCTATTCAGCGTTACTATGTACTAGTAGCTAGCAATACTGAGTAGCTGAAGGATGTTCCATGGGCAAGCAGATGACGGAGATGCTCAAGGGCGTGCTGGAGGGCATCGTCCTGGCGATCCTGTCCGGCCGGCCCGCGTACGGCTACGAGATCACGGCGTGGCTGCGGGACCAGGGCTTCTCCGACATCGCCGAGGGCACCGTCTACGCGCTGCTGGTCAGGATCGAGCAGCGCGGCTTCGTCGACGTGGAGAAGGTCCCGTCCGAGAAGGGGCCGCCGCGCAAGGTGTACTCCCTCAACGCCCAAGGACGGGAGCACCTCCAAGAGTTCTGGAGGACCTGGAGTTTCCTCGCAGAACGGCTCGGCCAGCTCCGCGAAGGAGGCAAGGAGACATGAACACAGAGCCGAAGAGCCGCTACCGGAAGTACCTGGAGATCGTCACCGGGTCACTCGAGGACAAGAAGCGCTACCGGCAGTACAAGGCACGCGTCAAGCAGCTCCCCGAGAACTACCGCACGGCAGTCGAAGCGCTGGAGCGGTACCTGATGTACTTCGGGCCGGGGGGCGAGTCGATCTCGATGTACGAGGACCTTGCCGATCTGTTCGAGCAGAGCGTGGCGGACGGAACCCCGATCCGCGACATCTTCGGGGAGGACCCCGTGGAGTTCGTCGAGGCGTTCCTCCGCAACTACCCCGAGGGCCAGTGGATCAGCCGGGAGCGCAACCGCTTCACCAGCGCCGTCGCACGCGCCGCCGGCGAGGACACCGCAAGAGAGGACAGGACAGTCTCATGACGACACAGCAAGCCCCGGCGATCCAGGTGCAGGGCCTGGAGAAGTCGTACAAGGAGCTGAAGGTGCTGCGCGGCGTGGACTTCGCCGTGGCGCGGGGCAGCATCTTCGCCCTGCTCGGCTCGAACGGCGCGGGCAAGACCACGGCCGTGAGGATCCTGTCCACGCTGCTCAAGGCCGACGCGGGCACGGCCAGCGTCAACGGCTTCGACGTCGCCACGCAGGCCGGCGACGTACGGGAGTCCATCAGCCTCACGGGACAGTTCGCCGCCGTCGACGAGATCCTCAGCGGGCGGGAGAACCTCGTGCTGGTCGCCCGGTTACGGCACCTCAAGAACCCGGGCAAGGTCGCGGACGACCTGCTCGCCCGGTTCTCGCTGACGGATGCGGCGGCGCGGAAGGTGGCGACGTATTCGGGGGGCATGCGCCGCCGCCTCGACATCGCGATGAGCCTCGTCGGCGATCCGCCGGTCATCTTCCTCGACGAGCCGACGACCGGGCTCGACCCCCAGGCGCGCATCGAGGTGTGGCAGGCCGTCAAGGAGCTCGCCGCCCGGGGCACGACAGTCCTGCTCACCACGCAGTACCTGGACGAGGCCGAACAGCTCGCCGACCGGATCGCGATCCTCCACGAGGGCCGGATCATCGTCAACGGCACCCTGGCCGAGCTCAAGCAGCTGCTGCCGCCCGCCAAGGTCGAATACGTCGAGAAGCAGCCGACCCTGGAGGACGTCTTCCTCTCGCTCGTCGGGGCCGGCGGCAGGACGGCGACCCCGGAAATGACCGCCACGTCGGCACGCACGAGTAAGGAAAACCGATGACCAAGCATTTCTTCGGCGACACCACCGTCCTGCTGGGACGGTCCCTGCGCCACATCGCGCGCAGCCCGGACACCATCATCACGACCGCGGTCATGCCGATCGCCATGATGCTGATGTTCGTCTACGTGTTCGGCGGCGCGATCAACACCGGGTCGGATTCGTACGTGAACTACCTGCTGCCCGGCATCCTGCTCATCACGATCGCCTCGGGCATCGCCTACACCGCGTTCCGGCTCTTCATGGACATGAAGAGCGGCATCTTCGAGCGATTCCAGTCCATGCCGACCGCGCGGTCGTCGGTGCTGTGGGCGCACGTGCTGACCTCGCTGGTCGCCAATCTGATCTCGCTCGTGGTCGTCGTGCTCGTCGCCCTGCTCATGGGCTTCCGCTCGGGGGCGGGAGTGCAGGCGTGGCTCGCCGTCGCCGGCATCCTGATCCTGTTCACCCTGGCGCTGACGTGGATCGCCGTCATCCCCGGCCTGACCGCGAAGTCCGTGGAAGGCGCGAGCGCGTTCTCCTACCCGCTCATCTTCCTGCCGTTCCTCAGCTCGGCCTTCGTGCCCACCGCCACCATGCCCGGCCCGCTGCGCGTCTTCGCCGAGCACCAGCCGGTGACCTCCATCGTCAACGCCATCCGCGACCTGTTCACCGAGCAGCCGGTCGGCGCCGACATCTGGATCGCCCTCGCCTGGTGCGCCGGCATCCTCATCGTCGCGTACGTCTTCGCCATGAACACCTACCGCCGCAAGATCGCATAAGGAAACGTCATGACCGAATCCCTCCACACCCTCACGGCAATGCCGACGACGCGTCAGCCCGGCTGCCCCTTCGACCCGCCCAAGGAGCTGGTCCAGGCGCGCGAGCACAGCCCGATCAGCCGCTTGCCCTTCCCCGACGGGCATCAGGGCTGGCTGGTCACCGGTTTCGATCTGGTCCGGTCGGTTCTGGCCGATCCGCGGTTCAGCTCGCGTAAGGAGCTCATGCGTCACCACCCGCTGATCGACTACAGCGCGTACGGTGACATCGAGCTTCCTCCGGCGCCGCCTGGTGAGTTCCTGCTGATGGACGAGCCGCGGCACTCCCGCTATCGCAAGCCGCTGGTGGGCAAGTTCACCGTGCGGCGGATGCGGCTGCTCACCGAGCGCGTCGAGCAGGTCACCGCCGAGCACCTGGACGCGATGGACAAGGCCGGCCCGCAGGTGGACCTGGTGACCGCGTTCGCCAAGCCCATCCCGGCCGTCATCATCTGTGAGCTGCTGGGCGTGCCGTACGAGGACCGGGGCTCCTTCCAGGACAACATCGACAAGTTCCTCGGCGGGGAGGTTAGCGATGAGGAGCTGATGGAGGCCTACACCGCCACCCAGCAGTACCTCGCGCAGCTGGTGGCCGCCAAGCGCGCCGATCCCACCGACGACGTGCTCAGCGACCTGCTCGACAGCGACCTGACCGACGAGGAGCTGCAGGGCATGGCGCTGATCCTGCTGTCGGCCGGGTTCGACACCACCGCGAACATGCTGGCGCTGGGCACCTTCGCGCTGTTGCAGAACCCGCAGCAGCTGGCGGCGTTGCGTGCCGACCCCGCGCTCGCCGAGCCGGCCGTGGAGGAGCTGCTGCGGTATCTGAGCGTCGCCAAGCAGTTCGCCAGGGTCGCGCTGGAGGACGTCGAGCTGGGCGGTCAGACCATCAAGGCGGGCTCGACGCTCATCTTGTCGCTGGCCACCGCCAACCGCGACCCTGAGCGTTTCACCGATCCCCACACCCTCGACCTGCGCCGGCAGGACGGCGGGCACCTGGCCTTCAGCCACGGCATCCACCAGTGCCTGGGCCAGCAGCTGGCCCGTGTCGAGCTGCGCGTCGCGCTGCCCGCGCTGCTCAACCGCTTCCCCACGCTGCGCCTGGCCGTACCGGCCGACGAGGTCGCCCTGCGCCCGGAGACGGCCGACATCTACGGGGTCAAGAGCCTCCCCGTCACCTGGGACGCCTGACCACGAGACGGTGGCGGGCAAGGAAACTCACCGATTCTCCGTGTCCCGGGCTTGACCCTGCCCCTGGGGCAGGGTTCGACGATACTTCGCATGAACAACAACGCACTGCACACCGTCGAAGCCTGGATCCGCGAGCAGGCCGCCGCCTACTGCGACGCCAACAACGTCCCCGGGTTCGTCGCCGGGGTCCACCACGCCGGCGAGCAGGTCGTCGTCGCCCATGGCACCGCGAACGTCACCACCGGCGCACCGATGCGCGAAGACACCGGATTCCTCTTCGGCTCCGTCACCAAGGTCCTGACCACCACGCTGGTCCTGCAGCAGGTCGACCGTGGGCTGCTGGACCTCGACGCGCCGGTGGTGACGTACCTGCCCGAATTCGCCCTGGCCGTACCGGGCGCGGCGGACAAGATCCTGGTCCGCCACCTGATCTCCCACACCAACGGCATCGACGCGGACCTGTTCTTCCCCGACGCCGAGGGCCGCGACGCCCTGAAGACCTACGTCACCGGGCTCGCGGACAGCTGCGGCACCCTGTTCGAACCCGGCGAGCAGCTCAGCTACTCCAACGGCGGCATGATCGTCGCGGGCCGCCTGCTGGAAGCGGTGACCGGGATGTCCTTCCCCGACCTGCTCGAACGCGATGTCTACGCGCCGGTCGGCATGACGGACTCCTGCACCTCGGCCAGGCAGGCCATCCTGCGCGGCACCGCCGTCGGCCACTTCCTGAACCCCGAGACCATGGCGGCGGAGCCCACAGGCATGTTCATGCTGCCTGACACCTGGGGGCCGGCCGGCGGCACGCCGATCGGCACCGTCGCCGATCTGCTCGCCTTCGGACGCACCCACCTCGCGGGCGGCGTGTCGCCATCCGGCACCCGCGTCCTGTCGGCCGGGTCCACCGCGCTGATGCAGCAGACCTCGCACGACATGGAGACCCCGAACGTCCCGCCGATGGGCCTGGGCTGGGTGCGCTACCCGTTCGGCGACACGACCGTGCTCGCCATGTCGGGCGCGTCACCTGGCGGCGTGTCCATCCTGTGCGTCGTACCCGAGCACGACCTGGTCTTCACCGCCTTCGGCAACACCTCGGGGGCGATCATGCTGCAGGACCAGATCCTGCAGCGGCTCCTGAGCGAGCATCTCGGCGTCCAGATCCCGACGCTGGTCACCGACGTGGCGCAGGACGTCGACCTGACCCCGTACGTGGGCACCTACCGCTCCAACCAGCTCCGCATCGACGTCAGCATCGTCGAAGGCCAGCTCGAAGAGCGGACGACCTACGAACCGGCGGACGAGTCGCAGGAGCGGATCTTCACCGAGTTCGCCGGCGGCACGACCTCCGCCCCGCCTCAGCGCTACGTGCCGATCCGGCCCGGCCTCTTTGCGCCCGCCGGATACCCGCTGGAGACCTTCGACGGATACCTGCGACTGCTGCTCGTCTCCTACCATGACGTCCGCGACGGCCAGGCCCGCTTCCGCAACGGCGGCGGCCGCCTGACCCGGCGGGCCTGACCGTTCCGGCCGACCCGCCAGCTGGAAGGATGTCCCATATGATCACGATTGGCCAGCTCGCGGACTACGCCGGAGTGACCATCAAAGCCATCCGCCACTACCACGAGCGCGGTCTGCTCCCCGAGCCCGACCGCGACTCGTCCGGCTACCGGCGCTACACCGCCAAAGACGCCATCGACCTCGTCAAGATCAGGACCCTGGCGAACGCGGGCGTGCCACTGGCCCGCATCAAGGACCTGCTCGACGCCGAGCCCGACGCGCTCGCGGCGGCCATCGCCGAGATCGACCACAACCTCCAGGACCGCATCGAGGAACTGCGGCGAACCCGCGACCAACTCGCCGAGCTGCGCGGCGGCGACCGGCTTTTCGTCGCTTCCGAAGTCGCCGACCATCTCGACGATCTGCGCGAACTCGGCGTCAGCGAGCGCCGGATACGCGTCGAACGCGACGGCTGGATCCTCATGCAGACCGCCTCCCCCGAGGACGCCCGCGTGTGGATCGCCGAGAAGCGCGAGCTCATGACCGATCCCGAGTTCCGCGCCCTCTACCTGGAACATGACGCCGCCTACGACTGGTCGCCGAACGATCCCCGCCTGCCCGCCCTCGCGGACCGCACCCGGGACTGGTTCGCCAAGCACCACAGCCGGTCGGAGAGCCGCCCCGTCCACAACCCGACCATCGCGCGGCTGGCCGAGCAGTCCCAGCCGGGGGCCTCATCCCCGGCTTGGGACCGCCTGGCCCAACTCATGGAAGGCTAGCCTCGAACCGCGTCGCCGGTGCCAGATCCGCGCGACGCCCGCTCACCCGCGGTTGTCAGCCCTTTCCAGCACCACTACCGGAATGGTCCTGCCGGTCTTCGTTCGGTATCGCTCGTAGTCCGCCCAGAGTCCGGTCATCATCTCCCACAGCCGTTCCCGCTCCTCCCCTTCCGCCTCCCTGGCCGTCACGGCAAAACGTTCCGCACCCACCTGCACGTGCGCGGACGGTTCGGCGAGCAGGTTGAGGTACCAGGCCGGGTGGGCGTCACCGCCTCCGTTCGATCCCACGATGACGAGCCGCTCGCCGTCCGTTCCGTAGATCAGTGCCGTCCTTCGGGGCAGACCCGACCTTCGCCCCCGCGTGGTGAGCAGCAGCGTCGTCACTCCCCACCGCCGGTGCCCTTTGCGCCCGTCCGTCTCGATGTACTCCTTGATGTGCCTGGCGACCCAGTCGATCGGGCTGTCCGTGGGGTTCATCAGCGAGTGCCTCCGTGTTCCGCTCTGCGGCCTTCGACGTCGAAGGTCGTGAAATCAGGTGGTCAGCCCGCGCTCCAGATCCGCCGCGTTGGCCAGCGCGTCGCAGAGGGCTTCGCGCTGGGCGTCGTCCAAGGGGATGTTCCGGACGGGCGAACTCCTCGAACAGTGCGGCGGTGTCGTCCACGGCGACGATGCACGAGCCGTCCGACTGCTCCGGATCGAAGCCTCACGCTGCACGGTCACACCTCGGATTTCGTATATGTCGTACACAGCGATAGGCAGCATATAGGCAAAGCCGATCAGGATGACGAGCCCGAGCTGACAATGCGTCAGGTCAAGATCGGCGAGGTTTCGTCACGCTTTTTGTCACGCTTGGAGTGGTGACGACTTCGGGGCCGCGCGGGCGCGGTGGCGGGCGGGATCGGCGGCGTGGACGCCCGTTTGGTTTCGGCTCCGGGCGCGCGGGCAGGCGGCCTTTACCCCAAATCGACGCAAACGGGAGAAATCTATGCCAACCGCACGAGAGATCATGACCCCGAACACCGAATGCGTCAGCGCCGACGAGCCCGTCCTCGTCGCGGCCGAGAAGATGGCCCGCCTGGACGTCGGCTCCCTGCCCATCTGCGGCACCGACGACCGGCTCAAGGGCATGCTCACCGACCGCGACATCGTGGTGAAGGTGCTCGCCGCCGGAAAGGACCCCAAGACGTGCCGAGCCGGCGAACTCGCCCAGGGCGAGGCGGTCACCATCGGCGCCGACCACGACGCCCGCGAGATCCTCCGCACCATGGCCAGCCACAAGGTTCGCCGCCTGCCCGTCATCGACGGTCACAAGCTCGTCGGCATCGTGGCCCTCGCCGAAGTGGCCAAAGCCGTCCCGGACGCCACCACAGGCGACCTGCTCGAATCCCTCACCTCCGACTGACAAGCGGTGCCGACCCATACCCTCGCAGGCCGTCCTGCGAGGGTATGAGTCCATAGACGACGGTTATCACCGCAGCTATTGGACCCGCGGCCCCGGCGGCGGCGACCATGATGATCGATTCCGACCCACCGAGCGGAGAGACATCATGACCGAACAGCCGCAGCCGTCAAGACGGGCCATCCTCACGAGCGGCGCCACGGGCGCGGTGGCGCTGGCCACCGGGATCGCGGCCGACGCCGCCGCGCCCGCCTCGGCCAACACGCAGAACCCGCCCGCCCCTTCCACGGGCAGGGCCGACCCTCGCGGGCGCTTCGCCGACAAGGTGGTGCTCATCACCGGCGCGACGTCGGGCATCGGACAGGCCACCGCGTACGAGATGGCCAGGCAGGGCGCGCACGTGTTCTTCTGCGGGCGGCGCGAGGAGCTCGGCCGGCGGCACGAGCGGGAGATCAGGCGGTTCGGCGGGGAGGCCACGTACATGCGGGCCGACGTGTCGAAGGAGGACGACGTGCGGGCGTTCGTGAGCGAGTGCGTACGCCGCTACGGGCGCGTGGACATCGCCTTCAACAACGCCGGCATCGAGAGCCCCAAGGCCGCACCGCTCCACCAGCAGACACTGAGCGACTTCGAGCAGGTCTGGCGCACCAACGCGGCCGGGGTGTTCCTGGCGATGAAGTACGAGATCCCCCACATGCTCCGGCAGAAGGCCGGCGTCATCGTCAACACCGCCTCCATCTCGGCCGAGGTCGGCTTCGCGACGATCTCGCCGTACAACGCGAGCAAGCACGCGGTGGCGTCGCTGACCAAGGTGGCCGCGCTGGAGTACGCCGACAAGAACCTCCGGATCAACGCGCTGGCCCCGGGCGCCGTGGACACGCCGATGCTGGAGCGGGCGGCGAAGGCGTTCGGGGTGACGTACGAGCAGATCGCGCAGGACTACCCGATCAAGCGGATCGTGCAGCCGCAGGAGATGGCCCGGGTGGTGATGTGGCTGGCCTCCGACGACGCCACCGCCGTCCTCGGCACGGACATCGACGCCTCCGGCGGCTACCTCACCGGCTGACCCCGAAGCCGCCCGCCGGGACCGCCCGCACGTTCGGACCGGATAAAGATGATCTTTCGTCCGTTTTTGCGGGTGATCCGCTTGGCTGGTCATGTTCTTGATCACCTGCGTGAGGAGAGACGTGGAAGTCCAGCACCCGTCACGGCGGCAAGCGTTGCGCACCTCGCTCACCGCGGCCTCCGCGCTGGCGGCGACCCAGGCCGTCGCCACACCTGCCCGAGCGGACGCCCCGCAGGCAGGTCCGAGAGGCCAGTACGCCCGCAACGTCGAGCTCGTCGGATACACCGACATGGACCACAGGCCGGCCTTCAAGATGGCGATCCGCCGCGTGGGCAACCGCTGGTTCCTCTACACCGGCCACTTCTGGCACTCGGGCTGGAGCATCGTGGACGTCACCGACCCGCGGCGGCCGGAGGTGGTGGCGTTCGTGCCAGGGCCGGAGGACACCTGGACGCTGCAGGTCGACGTGCACGGCGACATCATGGTGACGGCCCTGGAGCAGATCTTCCCCAACTTCGGCGGCGACCCCGCGGCCGGCTTCGAGGAGGGGATCTACATCTGGGACGTCAAGGATCCCGTACGCCCGCGCCGGCTCGGCCACTACCGGACCGGTGGGACCGGCACGCACCGCAACCTCTACCCCGGCGGCCGCTACGTGCACGTGGCAGCGGGCGCGCCGGGATTCCGGGGCAACATCTACACCATCGTCGACATCGAGGACCCGGCCCGGCCCAGGGAGGTGAGCCGCTGGTGGGTCCCGGGCCAGCGTGACGGCGAGGAGGGCCCGCCGCCGGCCGAGCGGCCGCACACGCACGGCTTCTGCTGCGCGAACAGCGCCGACGTGTCCCTGCACGGCCCCCCGTACGCCGTCGGGGGCCTGGCCTACCTGCCCTACGGTGCGGCCGGGCTCATCGTGCTGGACATCTCCGACGTGACCGCGCCCGTACCCGTCGGCGGCCTGAACTTCAGCCCACCCTTCCACTCCCGGTTCGGTGTGCACGGCGTACTGCCGGTCCCGGACAGGAAGATAGCCTTCGCCAACTCCGAGGACGTCTCCTACGGCAAGGGAGCCGCTCCGCACGCCTCGATCGTCGACATCTCGGACCCGGCCCATCCGTGGCTGCTGTCCCTGTTCCCCACGCCCGAGCCACCACCGGGAGCGCCGTACCCGGACTTCTCGAGCAGGGGCGGCTGGAGCGGGCCGCACAACATCAACCACCACCAGCACCATCCCGACGTGCAGCGCCAGGGCGACCTGTTCTACATCGCGCACTTCAACGCCGGGCTACGGGTCTACGACGTGTCCAACACCCGGCTGCCCCGCGAGGTGGGTTACTTCGTGCCACCGGACCCCACCCGCAGGTACGGCCCCATGCCCGAGGACCGGCTCGTGGCGCAGACGGAGGACGTCGTGGTGGACCGGCGCGGCTACATCTACATCTCCGACAAGAACCAGGGCGTCCATATCCTGCGCTACACCGGCTGACGGAGCGCGGTCAGCACGAGTCGGCGGAGGGCTGCCCGCGGTGGCATCCGTGAGATCATTTTCTCCGATCAGTCCGGCGGCGTCGAAGAAGGTTGTGGACATGCTCCGTGCACATCTGGCCGTCCTGGCCGCGGGAATCGTCGGAGCCTCCTTACTGTCCACGGTCGATTCACCTCCGGCCGCGGCCGCCTCCGCCCTGACCTGCTCGGCGGTCGTGCCGGTGTACGGCATCGACGGCGGGGGCAAGCTGCGCTGGTACGGCCACCGCGCCGGCGCCTCCGGCGAGGATTTCTGGGCCGACGGCAGCGGCAAGGAGATCGGCTACGGCTGGAACACGCTGGCCAAGGTGTTCTCCGGCGGCAACGGCGTGATCTACGCGGTCGACGGC
Source organism: Nonomuraea jabiensis (assembly GCF_014204795.1). Taxonomy (GTDB): domain Bacteria; phylum Actinomycetota; class Actinomycetes; order Streptosporangiales; family Streptosporangiaceae; genus Nonomuraea; species Nonomuraea jabiensis. Next base: position 12,185,543 of record NZ_JACHMB010000001.1, read on the forward strand.
GACGGGGACCTGAAGTGGTACCGCCACCTGGATCCGGCGACCGGTGAGCGCGGCTGGGCTCCCGGCGAGCGCACGGTCCTCGGCCACGGCTGGGGCGACTTCGTGGACATCGTGTCGGCCGGCTCCGGGGTCATCTACGCCCTCGACAGAGCCGGAGACCTGCACTGGTACCGCCACCTTGCGCCGGCAACCGGCGAGGCCCGGTGGGCGGCGGGGAGCGGCAAGGTCATCCGCTCGGGCTGGACAGCGATCACCACTCTGATGACCGGGCGCGACGGCACGCTGTACGGCGTGAACACCAAGGGGCACCTCCGCTGGTACGACCACACCGATCCGGTCGCCGGCGGCACCGCCTTCGGCCCGGGCACGGGGCTGGTGACCGGCGAGGGCTGGGAGGACTACCGCAGCCCGTCCGGCGCCGGAGCGGGGGTCGTCTACGCGCTCGACGCGTCCGGCCGGATGTGGTGGCAGCGTCATGCCGACCCGCTGGCCGGGGCACCGGTCTGGCAGGACCGCCGCCCCTTGAAAACAGGATTCTCCGCCTTCACCACCCTGTTCGCCGACGCCGCCGCCTGCTCGCCGGGGCAGTCCTTCACCGGTTACGCTCCCGGCAGATCCGGCCAGAGCCTGTACTACAGCCAGGGCCGGGTCGCAGCCGTCCTGACGGAAGGCGCCCGAACCGCCGTCACGTACGGCGAGCAGCGTAAGTTCGCCGAGGCCACGACCGAGGCGACCGTCTCGACCCGGGCCTGGGTCCGCCTGCTGCCCGGCCCGTGGTCACCGTCGGCGTCATGGGCGGCCTCATGGCCGGCGGCCACCATCGGCAGGACCGACGAGGATCTGCTGGACATCGCCACGCAGTACCTCGCGGACGCCCCCGCCAAGGTGCGCGACGGCCTGCGCTACGCGGGCGACGCCCACTACGGTCCCTTGCTCCCGGACGGCACCCGGGAAGAGGGCTCGGACTTCAACGACTACCTCGGCCTCGCATGGACCTACGACGACAAGGTCGACCCCCCGGAAGCCCGGCAGAAGGACTCGCTGGACTGTTCCGGTTTCGTGAGAATGGTCCTTGGCTACCGCGGCGGCTACCCCCTGGGCATCGGCGACACGCTGAGCAAGTCCGCGCTTCCCCGCCGAGCCGTGCAGATGGCCGACGACAACGCCCCGGGGATCACCGTGATCGACGGCGGTACGGCCAAACCCGCGTCCTACGCGGACCTGCAGCCGGGCGACCTGCTGTTCTGGGATGCCAGCACGGACGACGGCACAGCCCTCGACCACGTCGGCATCTATCTGGGCATCGACTCCACCGGCAAACACCGGTTCGTCTCCAGCCGCAAGACGGTCGACGGTCCTACGCTGGGCGACGAAGGCGGCCCCTCCACCCTCGACAGCGGCACGCTCTACGACCGCTCGTGGCGCAAGGCCAAGCGCGCCTGACCTCAGCCGGGGCCCCGGCTCGTACGCGGTCCAGCAGGCCGCCGCGGCACGAGGAGCATCGGAAGCGCCGTATTTCGATCACGAGAAGTGCTGGATTGTCGGCCTGATTCTGGCAAGTCGCTACGTTCTCGGCCGGATCACCGCTGATTACACTCCCGTTCGGACCGATCCACCCCAACCGGGGCGGCGGTCCAGCTCGTCACCCACCGGGGAGGGTCAGTGATCTCTCCGGCGTACCGGAAATCGGGGTGACACGACGCCTCCCGGGCGGGCCCACGCAGCCCCTCGACGAGGAGGTTCTCCGTGTTATCCCGTTCCCGCTCATCCCGTGTACGACGGCTGGTGTCGGTGGCCGTCGGGCTCGGCGTCGTGATCGCCATGAGCCCGGTCGCGGCGCAGGCCACGCCGACGCCGCCGCCCGGGAAGTGGCGCGCCACTCCCCTGACCGGCCCCGAGCTGGTCGAGGGCGCCAAGTCCCCGACCGGCAAGCTCGCCAAGAGCGACCAGGCGCTGCTGCGGGCCACCTCGCCCGCGCCGGTCAACGTCGTGGTCAAGCTGGACTACGACTCGCTCGCCGCCTACCGCGGCGGGCTCCCCGGGCTGCCGGCCACCAGCCCCGCCACCACCGGCAGGGCCCTCGACACCAGGAGCACCGAGGCCAGGAGGTACGGCGAGCACATCCAGGAGGTCGAGAACGCGTTCCTGGGCGAGCTGGCCAGGAAGGTCCCCGGCGCGGTGGTCGGCCAGCGGATCCGGACCGTGTACGGCGGCATCGCGCTCAGGATCCCCGGCGACAAGGCGGCCGAGGTGCTGAAACTCCCCGGCGCGGTCGCCGTGCAGGAGGACAGGCCGCAGCAGCTGCTGACCGATTCCAGCCCGGCGTTCATCGGCGCCGGCACCATCTACGGCCAGCTCGGCGGCAGCGACTCCGCGGGCAAGGGCGTGGTCGTGGGCGTGCTGGACAGCGGTGCCTGGCCCGAGCACCCGTCCTTCGCCGCCAAGCCCGGACTGCCCGCCCCCGGCCCGACCAAGGACGGCACGCCGCGGGTGTGCGACTTCGGCGACAACCCGCTCACCCCGGCCGCCGACCCGTTCACCTGCAACAACAAGCTGATCGGCGGCCGGCCGTTCCTGGAGACGTACAACGCGGTCATCGGCGGCGAGGTCTACCCCGACAGCGCCCGCGACTCCAACGGGCACGGCACCCACACCGCCACCACCTCCGCGGGCGGCGCGGTGGCCGACGCCAACCCCATGGGCATCAGCCGGGGCCCGATCCACGGCATCGCGCCCGCCGCCCAGGTCTCGGTCTACAAGGTGTGCGGCGCGGAGGGCTGCTTCCCCTCCGACTCGGCGCAGGCCGTCGCCCGGGCCATCCTGGACGGCGTACGCGTCATCAACTTCTCGATCTCGGGCGGTTCGGACCCGTACAGCGACCCGGTCGAGCTGGCCTTCCTGGACGCGTACGCGGCGGGCGTGCTGGTCTCGGCGTCCGCGGGCAACTCCGGGCCCGACGCCAACACCACGGACCACCGCAGTCCCTGGGTGACCACGGTGGCCGCTTCCACGCAGACCAGGACGTTCCAGTCCACGATCACGCTGTCCGGCGGCGGCGCCACGGCGACGATCAAGGGGGCCTCCGTCACCGCGGGTCTCGCCTCGCCGCTGCCCGTCGTGCTGGCGTCGGCGCCGCCGTACTCGCGCCCGCTGTGTGACGTCCCGGCGCCCGCCGGGATCTTCACCGGGAAGATCGTCGCGTGCGAGCGCGGCCCGAACCGGGTGCTGAAGAGCTTCAACGTCAGGCAGGGCGGCGCGGCCGGGATGATCCTCTACAACAGCTTCCCGTTCGACGTCTTCACCGACGCGCACTGGGTTCCGTCCGTGCACATCGACAAGCCCGAGACCGACACGCTGATGGCCTTCCTGGCCGCCCACCCGGGCGCGACCGCGTCGTTCACCCAGAGCGCCAAGGCCAGTTGGCAGGGCGACGTGATGACGTACTTCTCCTCGCGCGGTCCCGGCGGGGACTTCCTCAAGCCGGACGTCACCGCGCCCGGCCTGCACATCCTGGCGGGCATGACCCCGACCCCCGAATCGCCGCTGGAGGGGCCGCCGGGCAACCTCTACCAGGTCATCCAGGGCACCTCGATGTCGGCGCCGCAGGTGACGGGCGCGGCCGCGCTGGTGTTCGCGCTGCACCCGGCCTGGACGCCGGGACAGGTGAAGTCGGCGCTGGAGACCACGGCGAAGACCGCGGTCACCAAGCCGGACCGCACCACGCCGGCGGACCCGTTCGACATGGGCGGCGGGCGCATCGACCTGACCAAGGCCGGTGACCCCGGGCTGACCCTGGACGAGAGCGCGGCCAACTTCGTCGCCTCGGCCGCCGACCCGCTCGACCGGATCGACCTCAACCTGCCCTCCGTGAACGCGCCGACCATGCCGGGCATCATCACCGCCAACCGCACGGTCACCAACACCACGAGCAAGTCGCTCACCTTCTCCGCCTCGGCCACGACCGTCAGCGGGGCGGACATCACTGTGCTGCCGCCGCGCTTCACGGTCGCGCCGGGCAAGAGCGCCAAGCTGAGCGTGGTCATCACCGCGCCGGAGCTGCCCGACGGGCAGTACTTCGGCCAGGTGAACCTCAAGCAGGTCGGCGGCCCGCGCGCGCTGCACCTGCCGGTCGCGTTCTTCCGCCAGGAAGGCGCGGTGCCGGTCGACCAGACCTGCGCGCCGCCGGCCATCCCCAGGAACACCGGCGAGTCCACCTGCACGGTCACCGTGCGGAACAACACGTTCAAGGACGCGGACGTGACCGCGCTCACCACGCTCGACGGCCGCCTGCGCCTCAACAGCGTCACGGGAGCCACCAAGATCGGCAGCCAGATCGCGACCACCAAGGCGACGCTGGCCGCCACCCAGCCCGCCCGGCCGACGATCGCGCCCGGCGCGGGACCGGCCGGATACCTGCCGCTGGACGCCTTCGGCGTCACCCCGACCCCGATCGGTGACGAGCAGGCGCTCAACTTCACCGTGCCCGCCTTCACCTTCGCGGGCCAGACCTACACCAGGCTCGGGGTGACCTCCAACGGCTACAGCGTCGCGGGCGGCACCGCGGGCGCCGACGACATCGCCTTCCAGCCGCAGACGCTGCCCGACCCGGCACGCCCGAACAACGTGCTCGCCTCCTACTGGACCGACCTCGACGGCACCGGCGCCCCCGGCGTCTTCGCCACGGTCCTGACGGACGGGGTCAACCGCTGGGTGGTGGTGGAGTGGCGGGTGAACGTCTTCGGCACCACCGACCTCAAGGTGTTCCAGCAGTGGATCGGGGTCAACGGCGCCGAGGACATCAGCTACGCCTACGACCCGGGCAACCTGCCCGGCGCCCCTCCCGCCGCCGCGGGCCTGACCGTGGGCGCCGAGAACGCGGAGGGCACGGGGGGTGACCAGATCACCGGGCCGCCCACCGAGGACCTGGTCGTCAAGAGCACGCCGGCCGTTCCCGGCGGCACGCTGACGTACTCGCTGAAGGTCAAGGGCGTCAGTACGGGGGCCGGCAAGGTGACGACGGCCACCTCGACACCACAGGTGAGGGGGATCACGGTCGAAGTGGACAAGATCACCGTCCAGTGATCCGGCGGCGGCCGCGGGCGGTTCCGCGCCCGCGGCCGCCGCACCGCCCGGCCTCTTCGGAGCCGATCCACTCCAAATGTCAAGTGGCGACAAATCCCGAGAAAATCGTTACTTTCCCAGGGCAGCCATTGATCACGGGGAGTGTCCATGAACATTCGCGGGAAGGCCTCGACCGCCGCGGCGGCCGGTGCGCTGCTCACCATCACCACCCTCGCCTCGGGCGGATTACCCGCCGCCGCCCAGGCCGGCACGGCGGACGCGGCCGCCGCAGGCCCGGTCACGCACGAGGAGAACCCGCGGGTTCCCAAGGGCGCCGCGTGGACGGAGGCGTACTTCCCGTCCTCGGACGGCAGCGGTGTCGAGCTGCACGCCGACGTGCTGCGCCCGGCGCACCTGCCGGCGGGGGCGAAGACGCCCGTGATCCTCTCAGTGGGCCCCTACTTCGCGCACGCGGGTCAGACCGGTCCCGAAGGGTGGGACCGGGTCGGGCCGTCGGCGCGTTTCCAGGACTTCGTCGACGGCGCCGGCCTGATGGCGCGCGGCTACACCTTCGTGATGGTCGACCTGCGCGGCTTCGGCGGGAGCACCGGGTGCCTGGACTGGGTCGGCCCGGGCGAGCAGGCCGACGTCCGAGCCGCCGTCGAGTGGGCGGCCCGGCAACCCTGGTCGACCGGCAAGGTCGGCATGTACGGCAAGTCGTACGACGCCGTCACCGGGCTGGTGGGCAACAACCTCAAGCTGGACAGCCTGAAGGCGGTCGTCGCCCAGGAGCCGGTCTGGGACATGTACAACTACCTGTTCAGCAACAAGGTCCCGCGCCCCAACGTCACGGGCACGCCGAACGCGTACAACTCGATCGCGACGATCCCCGCGATGGCCGACGACAGCGACCGGTACAAGGCGAACGCGGCGTACGAGGCGAGCCATCCGCAGTGCCTGAGCGACAACCTCACCAACAACAACAATCCGGACCCGCGCTCGGCGTACTGGAGAGCCCGCGACCTGGCCGCCCAGGCGGCCGGCACTAGGACGCCGCTGTTCGTGACGCAGGGGTTCATCGAGCCCAACACCAAGCCTGAGGACATGGAGGAGTACCTCGGCAACCATCGGGGCCGGGAGCGTGGCTGGCTCGGCCAGTGGGAGCACGTGCGCGGCAACGACACCGACGCCGACGGCCGGCTGCTGCAGGGTCGTGCCGGCTGGTTCGACGAGGTGATGCGCTTCTACGACCAGTACCTTCGCGGCATCACCCCGTCGGTGACCGACCCGGCGTACGCCGTCGAGGACAGCCTCGGCAAGTGGCGTGCCCAGCCGACCTGGCCCGTGGCCACGACGTCGTACGACGCGCGGCTCTCCGCCGGCCGCTACCTCGACGACGGCGGCGGCCCGGCGGCGGCCGCCCGGGCGGACGGCGGCCAGTGGGACATGGAGCACGCGCCGCGGATCGAGCCGCTGTCCGGGACCGAGAAGAGCGCGGCCAAGCGGGGCGACACCGCGGCCACCAGCTTCTGGACCTGGTCCACCCCCGCGCCGCAGAAAGTGCGGATGACCGCCACGCCGCGGATCAGGCTCAACGCGAGCGCGACCGGGAACGTGATGGTGCGCCTGTGGGACCTCGCCCCGGACGGCACGGGCACGATGTTCGACGAGAACGTCGCCCTGCTGGAGCGCAGGGGGCCGATCGCGTTCGACCTGAAGTCGACCGACTGGACCTTCGAGCGGGGGCACCGCCTGGGGGTCCAGATCGGGACCATCGACTCCGGCCGCTGGCTGGACGTGCCCTCCGGCAACACGATCAAGGTCTCCGACGCGCGGCTGACCCTGGACGTGCAGGCCCCGAGGTTCGACGTGCCGACGCAGGGTGACCGCTCCCCGTACCTGGACCAGTACCTCGCGGCGAACACCACCACGCTCGGCGACGTCGGTCCCGGCACCTTCCCGCTGAGGGTCTGGGAAGGCTGACCGCGCGGCTGCCCGGCACCTGCCCCGACGGCGGGTGCCGGGCACCCGGTGCCTCACGGAGGAGGCCGAGGCCGGCCGGTGGCGCAGCCGCGGCGTCAGAGCGGCTCCTACGGCCCGGAAGCGGGTCGAATCGAGTAGCAAGGTTCGCGCTGACGCGCTGAATACGGCGCTCCTTCCATGCGGACCGGCTGAGGTGGTGGTATGGCGGAGCAAACATGACGCGAGACGGTCCGTCAAGGGGTCCGCTCCCTTCCGCCGCGCACCGATATGGCCCGATCAGAGCTGACCGGGCACGGGCGTACGGGCGAGGTGATGAAACGTTCATCGGGTGGGGCGGGGCATGACCGGGACGCACCAGCGGGCGGGCCTCCTGGGCGCCGACCATTCGTCGAATCGATTCGCTAACGGTCTTGACATGGCTCGTGGCCGTTTCCACACTGAGTCCGCAAGGCGGCTAACTCCTGCCGGAGTCGGTGGTGAACGGCAGGAGCCGTCGACCGTGACGCGTCCGGCGATGGACCGGTCATGATCGCGGCCGCCTCCCCTGGCGAATGGGCCTGCTCACCCTGCTGACCCGCGCTCCCCGCCCGTGGCTCGCTCGACCCCTCCCGCCCCCCCGCGACCCAAGGAGTCACACATGGACGCCCCACTCCACAGGTGGCACAGAAGCCGCCGCCGGATCGCCGCCTTGCTTGCCGCAGGCGCGCTCGTCGCCGCCTCCGTCATGACGGCCGCCACGCCGGCCGTCGCCGCGGACGAGACCATCACCGTCGACTTCTCCGCCGGTGGCGGCTCCCCCACCTACCGCGCCTCCGGGTGGATCTACGGCATGACCGAGAACGCGTCGGCGCCGCCGGACCACTTCTACACCGACGTGAAGTTCCGGTACATGCGCGCCGGCGGGGCCCAGCTCGACAGCCCGGGCGGCTGGGTGTCGGGCAAGTACGACCGCCGATGGAACTCCACCCGCGCCCAGCTGCTGCGCACCCGATCGCTGGGCGGGGAGTTCATCCTGCTCGTCCACGACCTGTGGGGCGCCGACGGCTACCCGATCTCGCGCTTCCCCGGCGACAACGGCGACTGGACCGACTACGACAACTTCCTCACCCGCCTGATCAACGACGTACGGGCGACGGGCGCCCCCGTGCAGTGGGACCTCTGGAACGAGCCCAACATCACCCTGTTCTGGAACCGCCCCCAGTCCCAGTACTTCGAGATGTGGCGGCGCGCCTACCAGCGCGTCCGGGCCGCGTTCCCGGCGCATCTCATCGTCGGGCCGAGTTGCGCGTGCGTTCCCTCGACCACGAACCCGTTCTGGGGCCAGTACCTGGACTACGTCAAGGCCAACAACGTCGTGCCCGACATCATCAGCTGGCACTCGCTGCCCGGCGACCCCGTCGCCAACGTGGCGGCGGCCGACACCACGCTGAACTCCCGCGGCATCCCGCACCCGCGCCCGTACCAGATCAACGAATACGGGGCGTCCAACGAGCAGAACCCCGGTGACGGATCCTGGTACATCGCGCGCCTGGAAAGGGCCGGCGCCGACGGCCTGCGCGCCAACTGGGCCAGCGGCGGGAACCTGCACAACGACCTCGGCAACCTGCTCGTCCGCAACTCCGCGGGCGAGTACCAGCCGAAGGGCGAATGGTGGGTCTACCGCTTCTACGGCTCCCAGACCGGCCAGATCGTGTCCGTCACCCCCAGCGCCGCGTACGACGCGTTCGCCACCAAGGCGGCCGGGACGGCCAAGATCCTGGTCGGCGGCGGCAGCACGACCGGCAACGTGGCCGTCAACCTGCGGCGCCTGGACACCACGAGCGGCATCGTGCGCAACAACCAGGTGAGAGTCGTCACCGAGCGCATCCCCTACAACGGCGGCGGCGCCGTCCAGGGCCCGGTCACCGTCCAGAGCTCCGTGGTGACGCTGTCCGGCGACGGCACGACGGTCAACCTGCCGCACACCGCCGTCGACGACACGTACACCATCACGCTCCTGCCTCCCACGGACCCGGGCCCCGGCGGGTCGACGTCGGTGTTGCGGAACGTCAACGCCGGCCGGTGCCTGGACGTCCCCAACGCGAGCACCGTCAACGGCACCCAGCTCCAGCTCTGGGACTGCGGCGCCGGCAACAACCAGCAGTGGACCCTCACCCCCTCCAAGCAGTTGCAGGTGTACGGCAACAAGTGCCTGGACGCCAAGGGGCAGGGCACCGTCAACGGCACCCAGGTGATCATCTGGGACTGCAACGGGCAGTCGAACCAGCAGTGGAACGTCAACGGCGACGGCACCATCACCGGCGCGCAGTCCGGCCTGTGCGTGGAGGCGAGCAACTTCGGGACCGCGAACGGAACGAAGGTGCAGCTGTGGTCCTGCACCGGCACGACCAGCCAGAAATGGACAAGGAGCTGACCCGGGCTTACTCATAGGCCAGTACTGCCTTACCTCGGTTGCCTCCATGCGTGCTCAGAGCTAACCTGCAAATGAAGTTAGAGGTTGGGTACGAACGAGAGCGCGGCAAGGAGGTTCGAAATGCAGTTGACCTCGATTGACCCCTTCTTCCAGGAGTTCGAGCGCCAGTTCGACCGCCTGGCTCGTCAGGCCTTCGGCACCGAAGGCGCGGTCATGCCCATGGACGGGCTGCGCCGCGACGACGACGTGCTCCTGCGCTTCGACCTTCCCGGCATCGACCAGGACTCCATCGAGGTGACGGTCGACCGCGGCGTCCTCAGCGTCACCGCCCGCCGGGAAGAGGAGGTCGCGGAGAACGAGCGGCTGTTCGTCCGCGAGCGCCCCATGGGCTCGTTCACCCGGCGCGTCTACCTCTCCGAGCACCTGGACAGCGAGAAAATCGACGCCGGCTACGCCAACGGCGTGCTCACCGTCCGCATCCCGGTGCTGGAGCGGGCCAAGCCACGCAAGGTCGAGATCCAGCGCGGCGAGACCAAGGCCATCAGGGCCTGACCGGCGATACGGGGGTGGGCACCCCCGCCCGCCCCCGTACGACGAGGAGTTCCTGATGGCCGACCTGCCCTTCGACGACGAATACGCACCCCTCTACTCCCTGGGGCAGGTGGCGGAGATGCTGCAGGTCCAGCAGGCGTACCTGCGCCGGCTCGACCAGCACGACGTCATAAGCCCGAGCCGGTCCAGCGGCGGCCAGCGGCGCTACTCCCGGCGCGACATCATGATCGTCCAGCACGTCACGCGGATGGCCGACGAGGGCATGACGCTCATCGCCATCCGCCGCATCCTGGAGCTGGAGCGAGAGCTCACCGAGCTGCGCCGGCAGCTGAAGGAGGCCCGGGAGAGGATCCGCGAGCTGGAGTGACGGCGACATGCCCCTCGGTCGTCCACGACGTCGAAACCGGGCAGCGACACGGCCCCCGCGTCATCGCCTCTCTGGCGGGCCGAGCAGGAGTTCGCTGGAGCGGGACTCGACGGCGTCGAGGGTGGCCAGGGTCGCGGCGTCGAAGGTGATGTCGCCGACCGCCATGTTGGCCTCCAGGTGGGCGGCGTCGGCGGTGCCGGGGATGAGCAGCACGTTCGGGGCGTGGTGCAGCAGCCAGGCGAGGCCGACCTGGGAGGGCGTGACGCCGAGGGACTCGGCCACGGCGCGGGCGGCCGGCTCCTCGGTCACCTTGGGCAGTCCGGGGAAGGCCCCGCCGAGCGGGAAGAACGGCACCCAGGCGATGCCCTCCGCCGCGCATAGCGCCAGCAGGTCCTCGTCGTCACGGGAGACGAGGCTGTAGGCGTTCTGCACGCAGGCGATGCCGGCCGGCAGGGCGCGGCGCAGGCCGTCGAGGGTGACGCTGCCCAGCCCGATGGCGCCGATCTTGCCCTCGTCGCGCATCGCCGTCATCACGGCGAGCTGGTCGTCGAGGTCGACCACCTGCTCGCCCGTGGCCCGTATCCCGGGGCCGGAGTCCGTGCGGCGCAGGTTCACGACGGGGATCTGCTCCAGGCCGAGGCTGATGAGGTTGTCCTCGACGCCGGCGCGGAGTTCTTCGGGCCGCTGTGCGAGGCGCAGCCGGACGGGGCCGTGGGGGTCGGGGGCGGCGCCGACCTTGCTGACGATCATGACGTCGTCCTGCGGCCGGATCGCCTCGCGCAGGAGCTCGTTGACGTAGCCGTTGCCGTAGAACTGGGCGGTGTCGATGTGGTCGACGCCGAGGTCGACGGCGCGGCGCAGGAGTGCGATGGCCGCGCCGCGGTCGTCGTGCAGGCGCTCCAGTTGCATCGCGCCGTAGCCGATGCGGGAGACGGTGCGTCCGGCGAAGGGAGCGGTGCCGCCGGGTCGAGGGGCGTCGGAAAGGGGGTTGCTGGAGGCCATGGGGATCCCCGTCCACGTAGGATGCCAGAGATAACGGAGGGTCCTCCGCTATCTCTGACTCACTATAGAGCAATACCGGAGGTTCCTCCGGTTCCGTGCGGCCAGCGGGTTGTTGTGCGCTCGGGGGGAGTCGAACCCCCACGCTCCTTGCGGAGCACTGGATCCTGGGTCCAGCGCGTCTGCCGAAGTTCCGCCACGAGCGCCTGGGCCCCGGGCCTGGCTGGCGTCGGCCTGCCCGGGGCGAGGGCCGGGTCCGGCCGGGGGGCGCCATTCCCGCCGGTCAGGCCGTGGCCCGCGGCCCTGTTCTTTCAGGGCCGCTGTCCGAGTGGCAGGATTCGAACCTGCGGTGCTCCTGCTCCCAAGGCAGGCGGGCTGACCAAACTGCCCCACACTCGGTCATCAACAAATAAGCCGCCCCGGTGCATTCCGAGACGGCTTTCCGATAAGCGGATGGTTATCCGGAAAGCCCTCGCCACAGTCGGGGGTAGCGCACTTCACTGCCTTTCTTTCGCGCGGCTGGACAATGTCCACGGTAAAGGAGTGATCGGCGGCCGTGCCACCCGATTATTTCTGCGCGCGCGTTTCCGGGGTCTCCACGCGGAAGTGGGGCAGGGACTCGGGATAGTTGTCCCTGACGTAGTTGACCAGGAACTCGCGTACGTCGCACTTGAGGTCCCACGAGGAAGGCGAGTCCGCGGCGCTCATCAGGGCGCGCAGTTCCACCAGGCCGTTCGGCAGCACGTCGGTGACCTGGAGCGTCCAGTCCTTCTGGTCCCACAGCGGGTTGCCCTGCAGGAACTCGTACAGCGCCTCCCGGAGTTTGGGCACCGGCACCGACCAGTCCACGCGCAGGAACACGACGGCGAGGACGCGGCTGCCGTGCCGGGTCCAGTTCTGGAACGGGTTCTGGGTGAAGTACGACACCGGCAGGACCAGGCGGCGCTCGTCCCACAGGCGCACGACGACGTAGGTGAGCGTCAGCTCCTCGATCCGGCCCCATTCGTTCTCCACGACGACCACGTCGTCGAGCCGGAGCGCGTCGCTGAAGGCCAGCTGGAGGCCGGCCAGGGCGTTGCCGATGGTGGGCTGGGCGGCGATGCCGACGATGGCGCCGGCGATGCCCGCCGAGGCCAGGATGCCCGCGCCGAGCGCGCGTACCTGGGGGAACGAGAAGAGCACCGCCCCGATCGCGATCACGACGATGACCGCGGCAGCGATGCGGCGGACCAGCCCGATCTGGGTCATGATCCGCCGCGCCCGGCGGTTGCGCTCCCCTTCGACCCGCACCAGCCGCTCGAGCACCACGTCCGTCAGCGCGTAGTTGGCCTGCACGATCAGCCAGGTGACGGCGCCTATGGTGACGATGCCGAGCGCCCGGTTCACGGTCGCCGCGGCGTCCTGGCTCACCCCCAGCGTGCCCGGCGCGAACACCAGGTTGAAGGCCGCCACGGCCGCCACCGTGAACGCGGGCCACGTGCAGTGCTCCACCAGGTGCCGGGCGAACGCCCATTTGCGTCCGACCCTGTTCAGCACCCTCCGTACCAACTCAACCAGGAGGATCGAGCCGATCACCGCGATCACGAGAATCAGCCAGCCTGCTGGAGACTGCACGCCTATGCCCCCAATGTCTAGAAAGTTTCGTCAAAGGTCACATTGCCCTCAACTGCCACTTGATACGCAGAGACGCGCCGTTCGAAGAAATTGGCCAGCTCCTGCACGTCCTGCAACTCCATGAACGCGAAGGGGTTGGCCGAGCCGTACCTCGTGGGCAGGCCCAGCCTGGCCAGCCGCTGGTCGGCCACGTATTCCAGGTATTGGCGCATCTGTGCGACCCCCATGCCGGGCATGCCGTCCCCGCACAGGTCCTCGGCGAAGGCCAGCTCGGCGGCCACGGCCTCCTCCACCATGAGGGTAACCTCTTTGCCCAGCTCATCGTCGAAAAGGTCCGGTTCCTCGGCCCGCACGGTCTCCACCACGCTGAAGGCGAACTCCATGTGCATGGACTCGTCGCGGAAGACCCAGTTCGTCCCGGTGGCCAGGCCGCCGAGCAGGCCCCGGGAGCGGAACCAGTAGACGTACGCGAAGGCCCCGTAGAAGAACAGGCCCTCGATGCAGGCGGCGAAGCAGATGAGGTTGAGCAGGAAGCGCCGCCGGTCCTCCCGCGTCTCCAGGCGCTGCAGCTCGTTGATCGAGTCGATCCACTTGAAGCAGAATTCCGCCTTGTCGCGGATCGAGGGGATGTGGTCGATCGCGGCGAAGGCCTTCACCCTTTCGGCGGGATCCGGCAGGTAGGTGTCCAGCAGCGTCAGGTAGAACTGGACGTGCACGGCCTCCTCGAACAGCTGCCTGCTGAGGTAAAGGCGCGCCTCGGGGGCGTTGACGTGCTGGTAGAGGTTGAGCACGAGGTTGTTGGCCACGATGGAGTCGCCGGTGGCGAAGAACGCGACCAGCCGGTTGATCAGGTGCCGCTCCTGCGGCGTCATCCTGGCCAGGTCGGCGAGGTCGGAGTGGAGGTCCACCTCCTCGACGGTCCACGTGTTGCGGATGGCCGCGCGGTAGCGTTCGTAGAAGTCCGGGTAGCGCATGGGCCGGAGGGTGAGGTCCATGCCGGGGTTGAGCAGCACAACGGTCTCCTTACTGGCAGGCTTCGCAGGTCTCGGGGTTCTCCAGGGAGCAGGCGATCGCCTCCGTGAGGGCTGCCGGTGCCGCCTGGACGGTGGTCTGCGCGATGCGCGTGGCTGGCCGGGAGCGCAGGTAGTACGTGGTCTTCAGGCCCCGCTTCCAGGCGTAGGCGTACATCGACGAGAGCTTGCCGATGGTCGGGCTGGCCATGAAGAGGTTCAGGGACTGGGACTGGTCGATGTACGGCTGGCGCGCGGCGGCCAGGTCGATCAGCGCCTTCTGCGGCAGCTCCCAGGCCGTGCGGTAGAGCACCTTGAGGTCGTCGGGGATGCCGGGGACCGTCTGGACCGAGCCGTCGGCCCGCTTGATGTCGTCGCGCAGTTGCTGCGTCCACAGCCCGCGCGCCTGCAGATCGGCCACCAGATACCGGTTGACCTGCAGGAACTCGCCCGACAGCGTCTCGCGCTTGAACACGTTGGACACCTGCGGCTCGATGCACTCGTAGCAGCCGGCGATGGAGGCGATCGTGGCGGTCGGCGCGATGGCGATCATGAGTGAGTTGCGCAGGCCGGTGCGGGCGATCTTCTCCCGCACGGCGTCCCAGCGCCCGGTGCTCGCGACGTAGTGGTCCGGGTGCAGCACTCCCCCGGCCGCCCGCGTCTCGGCGTACGACGGGTGCCGGCCGCGCTCGGCCGCCAGGTCGGCCGAGGTGTCGTACGCGGCCAGCGCGATCTCCTCGGCGATCCTGGTGGACAGCGCCAGCGCCTCGGGCGAGTCGAACGGCAGCCGCAGCGTGAAGAACACGTCGGCCAGGCCCATGACGCCGAGCCCGATGGGCCGCCAGCGCTTGTTCGCCGCCTCGGCCTCGGGCGTCGGGTAGAAGCCCAGGTCGATGGTCCGGTCCAGGAAGCGCACGGCCGTGCGCACGGTGCCGCGCAGCCGGTCCCAGTCCAGGTCGGCGGCCAGGAGGTGGGCGGCCAGGTTGACCGAGCCGAGGTTGCAGACCGCGGTCTCGGCGTCGCTGGTGACCTCCAGGATCTCGGTGCACAGGTTCGACAGGTGGATGACGTTCCCGGGGCGGCCGGTCTGGTTGGAGGTGCGGTTGGCGGCGTCCTTGAACGTCATCCAGCCGTTCCCGGTCTGGGCGAGCGTGCGCATCATCCGGCCGTACAGGGTCCTGGCGGGGATCTGCCGGACATGTCGCCCGGCGGCCTCGTACGCGCGGTACGCCCGCGTGAACGCGTCACCGTACAGGTCGGTGAGGTCGGGCACCTCCTTCGGGTCGAACAGCGACCAGACCTCGTCCGCCTCCACCCGGCGCATGAACTCGTCGGGCACCCAGTTCGCCAGGTTCAGGTTGTGGGTGCGGCGGGCGTCCTCGCCGGTGTTGTCGCGCAGCTCCAGGAACTCCTCGATGTCGGCGTGCCAGGTCTCCAGGTAGACGCAGGCCGCGCCCTTGCGCCGCCCGCCCTGGTTGACGGCCGCGACGGACGAGTCGAGCGTGCGCAGCCACGGGACGATGCCGTTGGAGTGGCCGTTGGTGCCCCGGATCAGGGAGCCGCGCGAGCGCACCCGGGTCCAGGAGATGCCGATGCCTCCGGCGTACTTCGACAGCCGCGCCACCTGCCCATATCTGTCGTAGATCCCCTCCAGCTCGTCGCGCGGCGAGTCGAGCAGGAAGCACGACGACAGCTGCGGGCGGCGCGCGCCCGAGTTGAACAGCGTGGGCGAGCTGGGCAGGTACGACAGCGTGGACATGAGCGCGTAGAGCTCGGCGGCCTCGGCCACCGACTCCGACAGCCCGCAGGCCACGCGGAGGAAGAAGTGCTGCGGGCGCTCCAGCACCGCCCGCGTCTCGGGGTGGCGCAGCAGGTAGCGGTCGTAGACGGTGCGCAACCCGAAATACTCGAACCGCTCGTCCGCCACGGCCATGAGCTCGGCGGAGACCAGCGCGTCCAGCTCGGCGGCGTGCGCGGCGACGAACTCCGCCAGCCCGTCCTGGATCAGCCCGGCCGCGTGGGTGGCGGCGATGGACTCCGAGAACGTCCGCACCCCGTGCGCGGCGGCCTCGTCGGCGATCTCCTCGGCCAGGAGCCGGGCGGCGACCCGGGAGTTGGCCGGGTCGGCGATGACCCGGGCGGCGGCCTCCTCGATGGCCAGCCGGCGGTCGACCTCGATGATCTGCGTCACGTGCTCTCTCCTCGCGAGCTCGTCCCCCGTGAGGGCACGCGAGAGCACGGCGGCACGGATCATCCCCCGGCCGTTTCGCTCCCCGGCCCTCCCGCGAGGCCATGGTCACTTCGTGCCGGGCGGGCGGCCCGGGCACACCGCTGGCAGGTCTTCGGGCTCGCGGGCGCGCACATCGTTCCTACTGGCCGTCGCTTCCCAGATCGCTCCAGTGCACGTGACGGCGGTCGTTCCCGCTCACCGCTGCGGGGCAGCCCCGGAATCACACCGGGTTCCCTTTTGCTCCGCCTCCGGAGAGGCGAACCAGCGACGAGCAGGATCCTACATCTAGTGGCCGTTCCCGCAACTACCCCAGCATGTTGTGGCCTTGGTGGTGCCGAGGAGACCGAGATCCCGCAGGACGGCGCGGGTGCGCTCGACCTCGGAGCCCAGCCACTGCCGGAAGTCGGCGCCGCTGAGCGGGATCGAGACCCAGCCCGCGGACCGGCAGGCCGCCTCCCAGCCGGCCGAGGCGGTCACGTCCTCGCACATGCGGATGGCCGATTCGCGGCTCTCGTCCGGCATGCGCTTGGGCCCGAAGGCCGCCGCCCAGTCCGTGAAGTCGACCCGTACGCCGGACTCCAGCAGCGTCGGCGCGTCGAGGCCGGGCACCCGCCTGGCGGTGGCCACCGCGAGCGCCTTGACCTGACCGGCCTTGATGCTCGCGCGCCAGTCGTTCAGCGGGCCCGCGGCCGCCCCGGCCTTGCCGGACAGCAGCGCGGTGGCGGCCTCCTGGCTGCTCGGGTAGCCGGTGTAGTCGAGCTGGCGGGTGTCGGCCCCGAGCCCTCTGGCGATCAGGCCGAACAGCAGGTGGTCGGGCTCGCCCTGGGGACCGCCCGCCAGCTGCGTCTGGCCCGGACGGGCGAGCAGCTGCGCGCCGAAGGCCCCGAAGTCCCCGAACGGCGACCGGGCGGGCACGACCACGACCTCGACCTCGCCGGTGAGCCTGGACAGGGGGGTCGCGGTGTCGAGGAGGGTCTGGCCGTTGTTCAGCTCGGCGGCGGCCAGCGCGGGCAGCCCGCTCACCGTGATCCTGGTGCCCGCTCCGATCTCGTATCCGCCCGCCCGGGCCGCGTCGGCGAACGCCTGCCCGACCCGCTCCCAGCGGCGCCCCTGAGGGCTGATCGAGTATCGGGCGCGCAGGCCCGCCGCGCTCCCGGCGAAGCGCTCCGTCCCGCAGCCGGCCGCGCACGCGGCCAGGCCCAGTCCCCATGCGAAGAACCGCCGACGGCGCATGTGCCTCTCCCCCGAGCTTCGCGAGTCATCGCTCACCCTAAGTTATCGACACAATACGCAGAGATACACATATCTCTCATAGTGGCTTTTTGCCGACCCCGGCCATGAGGGACGACGGCAGCGACCAGTCCCCCACCAGCTTGGGCCGGTCGGGACGCCAGTCGACGGCCTGCACCAGGCCCGGCGGCTCCAGCGGGAAGTCGCCGAAGAAGGCCCGGATCTCGGCGGGCGTGCGGTCGGTGCCGCCGCCCGGATCGTCCGAGGAGGCGCCCCGGTAGCGCTGCCCGTCCTCCAGACGGCCCATCGAGGTGGCGTGGGTGATCACCAGGTAGCTGCCCGGCGCCAGCCGCTCGCACAGGGCCGCCACGGCCTGCTGCGGCCGCGCCGAGTCCGGCAGGAAGTGCAGGATCGACACGAGCAGGACCCCGACCGGCCGGCGCAGGTCCAGGAACGCGCCCGCCCCCGCGAGCACCGCGTCGGGGTCCAGGAGGTCGGCCTCCACGAGCGCGGCCCTGCCCGTACGTCCGAGCAGGGCCGTGGCGTGTGCGGCGACGACCGGATCGTGATCCACGTAGACGACCCGGGCCTCGGGCGCGACCTCGTGCGCGCTGCCCTGGGTCGGCAGCCCGCTGCCCAGGTCGAGGAACTGCCGTACCCCGGCGGCGGCCACGTAGCGCACGGCACGCTGGAGGAACGCCCGGTTCGCGCGGGCCAGCGGGACCGCGGCCGGAATCAGCTCGGCGAGCTGCTCGATGGCCTGGCGGTCGACCGCGAAGTTGTCCTTCCCGCCGAGCATGTAATCGTACATGCGTGCGAGATTGGGCCTCTCTGGGTCGAACTGCCGCACGTATCGAATTTATGTCGTCCGCAGCGAGATAACGAGGTTTGAGGCCAAATTAGCCTGTTTATTCAACCGTGACGCTCTTGGCGAGATTGCGAGGCTTGTCCACATCCCGGCCCAGCGCCACCGCGGCGTAGTACGCGAGCAGCTGAAGCGGGATCGTGAGCAGGATCGGGTCCAGCTCGATCTCGTTCTTGGGGATCACGATCACGTCGTCGGCCAGCTTGGCGTCGGGTTCGCGGTGGCCGACCATGAGCACCTGCCCGCCGCGGGCGCGGATCTCGCCCAGCGTGGTGAGGTTCTTGTCGAGCAGCTCGTCATCGGGGACGATGGCGACTGTCGGCATGTCCGGGCCGATCAGCGCGAGCGGCCCGTGCTTCAGCTCGCTGGCCGGGTACGCCTCGGCGTGCACGTACGAGATCTCCTTGAGCTTCTGCGCGCCCTCCCTGGCCACCGGGTAGCCGCGCACGCGGCCCACGAACATCATGCTCGGGTGCTTGGCGTACTTCTGCGCCAGCTCGGCGATCTTGTCGCTCTGCGTGAGGATCTCCTCGATCTGCCCCGGCAGCCTGCGCAGGCCGTCCACGATGCGCCGGCCGTCGGCGGGCGACAGGTCGCGCACTCGGCCCAGGTGCAGCGCGAGCAGCGCGAACGCCAGCGACGTCGAGGTGAACGCCTTGGTCGAGGCCACCGAGACCTCGGGGCCCGCGTGCAGGTAGATGCCGCCGTCCACCTCGCGGGCGATGGCGCTGCCGACCGCGTTGACGATGCCGATGACGCGGCCGCCCTTGCGCTTGAGCTCCTGCACGGCGGCGAGCGTGTCGTACGTCTCGCCCGACTGGCTGATGGCGACGTAGAGCGTGTCGGGGTCGACGACCGGGTTGCGGTAGCGGAACTCGCTGGCGGGCTCGGCGTCGGACGGGATGCGGGCCAGCTCCTCGATGAGCTGCGCCCCGATCTGGCCCGAGTAGTACGCCGACCCGCAGCCGATGATCTTCACCCGGCGGAAGCCCCGCGTCTCGCGGGCGTCCATGTTGAGCCCGCCCAGGTGGGCCACGTGGAAGCGCTCGTCGAGCCGGCCGCTCATCGTCCGGGTGATCGTCTCGGGCTGCTCGGAGATCTCCTTGAGCAGGTAGTGCTCGTAGCCGCCGGTGTCGTAGTGGCCGGCGTCCCAGTCGACGGTCAGCGGCTCCTTGGCGGTCTCGCGGGCGTCGCTGGCGAAGGTGTGGAAGCCGTCGGCCTTGAGCACAGCCAGCTCGCCGTCCTCCAGGTGCACGACCTGGCGCGTGTAGCGGACGAGCGCGGCCACGTCGGACGCGGCGAACATCTCCTTCTCGCCGATGCCCAGCACGATCGGGCTGCCGTTGCGCGCCACGACCACCTCGCCGGGGCGTTCGCGGTCGATGACCGCGATGCCGTACGTGCCGACGATGCTCTTGAGCGTCTTCCTGACCGCCTCCTCGAGGGAGTCGTTCTCGTCGGCGGCGCGCGCGATCAGGTGCGCGAGCACCTCGGTGTCCGTCTCGGAGGCGAACACCACGCCGTCGGCCTCCAGCTTCGCGCGCAGCTCGCCGGCGTTCTCGATGATGCCGTTGTGCACGACCGCGATGCGCTCGTCGGCGGACAGGTGGGGATGGGCGTTCTCGTCACTCGGCACGCCGTGGGTGGCCCAGCGGGTGTGCCCGATGCCCAGGGTGCCCTTGAACCTGGCCGGCACGACCTTGGCCAGGTCCGCCACGCGGCCCTTGACCTTGCGTACCTTGAGCCCCCGGTTGGACACCACGACCCCGGCCGAGTCGTACCCCCGGTACTCCAGACGCTGCAGGCCCTCCAGCAGGATGGGCGCCGCGTCCCGTGGGCCGACATAGGCCACGATTCCGCACATCGAGGTCTCCTCTTCATCCGTAGACGATCCTGCGCAGCTGCCGCAGGGACAGCTCCGGTGCCGCGACCCGGCGACCGCGTAATTCGGCGGCGATCCTGGGGAAGATCTCGTCGTTGGTGTGACCGACCGTTTTCAGCTCGGCGTGCCGGCGGCGGACGTACTCCTCGACGGACTCGGAGAAGTACGACAGCACGTCGGCGATCACCTTCGCCGCCTCGCCCGGGCCCAGGGGGCTCGTCTCGGTGAGGTGGAGGATGAGGTCTTCGTAGGGATGTCGTGCCGGGGACACAGACGAGGACATTACGCATCTGGAACGAGACACTTCAACTTCCTGCCCGAAATCGGGCAGGAATTAACTCGAACGCCTGTCTAGAGCAGGCTGCCACGGCCCCATCCCTTGCCGAAGCGCCACCAGGCGAAGGCACCGGCGGCCAGACCGAGCCCGACGAGGACGGCCGCGGGCCGGACCGTGCCCGCGACGTCGCCCCTGACGGCGGCCTGGAGCATGGTGGTCGCCCAGTATCCGGGCGAGACCGGCGCGATCGCCTGCGCCCAGGCGGGCATCATCGCGTACGGCACCAGCGCCCCGCCCAGCGCGCTGACCGACAGCGCCGCGATGTTGCAGAGCGTGCTCAGCTCCCCCTGGCTGCGCACCACCCCGGCCAGGGCCGTGCCGACGCCGAGCAGCGCGAAGCACCACGCTGCCACGGCCAGGGCCAGCGGCCACACCGTCCCGGCCGGCCGCAGCCCCACCACCATCATCCCGTACGCGAGCAGCACGACCTGCTGGAGGGCCAGCACGGCGAACACCGGCAGGGCCTTGCCGATCATGATTTCCGGGACGCGGGCCCTGGTGGCCCTGAGGCGGTCCCAGGTGTGCCACGTGCGCTCGGCGAGGCCGGCCGTGGCCACGTCGGCCATCGACAGGACCGAGAACATGACCAGCAGGCCCGTCACGACCTGGGCGGGCTCGCCCAGCATCGACTTGAAGACGAGCATGAGGACCATGGGCATGACCAGATAGCTGACCAGGTGGGCCGGGTCGCGCCGGCGCAGGAGCACGTTGTGCGCGGCCAGGACGGCGATGCGGTGCAACGTCTCACGCGGCATCCGCGGGCTCCTCACTGAGACCTTTGTAGAGGTCGTCGAGTGACGGCCGGCGGATGTCGATGCCGCGTACCGGGCGGTCGAGGTCACGCAGCAGGGCGGCCAGGGTGGCGGTGGGGTCGGTGGTCGCGACCGCGATCTCGCCGTCGTCCAGGGTGACGCGGACCTCGCCCGGCAGATCCCTGAGCAGCTCGGCGCCCGCGCCCCTGGCGATCACCCGCCCGCTGCGCGCGACGGCGATCGTGGCCGCCAGCTCGGTGAGCTCGGGAAGGTAGTGCGTGCAGTAGACGACCGCCGCGCCGCCGTCCGCCCGGCGGCGCACCGCCGCCAGGAGGGCGGTGCGGGTCTCGGGGTCGGCACCCGCCGTGGGCTCGTCGAGCAGGAGCACGTCCGGGTCGGGCAGGAGGGCGGTGGCGGCCTGCGCGCGGCGCTGCTGGCCGCCGGAGAGCACGCTCACCCGCCGGTCGAGCACCCCGGTCAGCGCCAGCTCCTCCGCCACGGCGTCGATGGCCCCGGCCAGGGCGCGCCGCCGCAGCCCGGCCAGCCCGCCGAACAGCCGCAGCGTCTCCCGTACGGTGACGCCGGGGTAGAGGGCGAGCCGCTGGGGCGCCATCCCGACCTCGCCCCGCACCGCGACCCTTCCGGCGTCCGGGCGGGTCAGGCCCGCGGCGATCTCGAAGAACGTCGTCTTGCCCGCGCCGTTGTGACCGACCAGCCCGGCGATCTCGCCCGGCTCCACCCGCAGGTCGAAGCCGTCCAGCGCGGCGACGTCGCCGTACCGCTTGACCAGCCCGGCCGCCTCCACCAGCCCGCCCATGCGTCTTTCCTTCCCCTCTGGTCTACGTTGTAGACTGCTCTACACTGTAGACTCGCGTCGTGCGCAAGCTCAAGACCTCCCGGCAGCCGGAGATCCTCGACGCGGCCCTCGCCATCGCCGACGAACGCGGCCTGGAAGCCCTGTCGATGCGGGCCGTCGCCGAGCGGGTCGGGGTGACGCCCATGGCCCTGTACGGATATTTCCGGAACAAGGATGAGTTGCTCGACGGCCTCGTCGGCCGCCTGCTCGACCGGCTCGCGCCCGACGATCCCGGGCAGACCTGGCAGGAGCGCCTGGGCGCGATCGCCTGGGCCACCCGGCGGCTGGCCCGCGAGCACCCGTCGGTCTTCCCGCTCCTGCTGCTGCGCACCTCGGCGACGCCCGACGGGGTCCAGGTGGTCGACCAGCTCTACCAGGCGCTGCTCGACGCGGGCGTGCCGGAGGCCGACGTTCCCCGGGTCGAGCGGCTGGTGAGCACGTTCGTGATGGGGTTCGCGCTCTCGGAGGTGAGCGGGCGCTTCTCCGACGCCTCCCGGGACATCAGGCTCAGCCGCGGCGCCGACGCGCCTGCCCACCGGCGATTGGCCGAGCATCTGACGCCCGATGACTGGGATGCCGAGTTCGCAGCCGATCTGGCGGATCTCATGCGTATCATCCGACCCGTCTGACCCATCCCTTTCTGGGAATGGTTACGGTGAGTAGTCGTATCGTGACCTTCCTGGGGGAGATGTCATGCGCCTCTGGCTCGCCGCCGCCCTGACCGCCGGCACGTTCACCGCGCCCGCGGACATGCCCGCATCCGGCTCTGCCCCAGGACGACCGCCCGGCCTCGCCCTCGCGAGCTCCGGCCACCGGACCACCCCTCCCCTCACGGGCCCGCCCGACCTCCTCTTCGCCGGCCCACCCGGCCTCTCCTCCACGAACCCTTCCGGGCGGCAGGCCCCTTCCGGGCGGCAGGCCGAGTTCGCCGCGGCCGCTCGGGAATTCGGGGTGCCGGAGAGCGTGCTGCTCGGCGTCTCGTACCTGGAGTCCCGCTGGGACGCGAACGGCGGGTCGCCGAGCACGGCGGGCGGCTACGGGCCGATGCACCTGGTGGACGCGTTCCCCGCCGACACGCTCACCCCCTTGACCGCCGCCGCCCCTTCAACCGGGGACGCGCACGCCTTGTCGACCGGCGGTGGGCACGGGTGGCCGATCGGTGACGCGCTGGGCGACGGCCGGGGGGACGATGCCCGCCCGATGCCCCGTACGTTCGCCGAAACCCCTCCCGCCTCGGCGCTCTCGGCGCCGCCCACCACGCTGCCCGAGGCCGGACGTCTCATCGGCGCGGACCCCGCCCTGCTGCGCACCGACCCGGCCGCCAACATCAGGGGCGGCGCCGCCCTCCTCGCCTCCTACCAGGACCGCCCGAGCGCGAACCCGGCCGACTGGTACGCGGCCGTCGCCCGCTACTCGGGCTCGGAGGACGCGGCCGCGGCCCGCGAGTTCGCCGACGAGGTGTTCTCGGTGATGCGGGAGGGCGCGCAGCGGCATACCGACGACGGCCACCTGGTACGCCTCGAACCCGTGCCCAACCTCCCCCACCCCGTCGCCGCCACCGCCGAGGACCCCGCAACCTCCAAGAACTCCGGCACCGTCACGATCCAGAGGGACCCCGCCGCCCCGCCCGTAGCCAGTTCGCAGACCGACAACGACCCGCCACCACCCCCGTACAACGACCCGTTCGACACCGACCCGCTGTCCTTCTCCGGGGAGGAGTACGGGACGGACGATGAGAGCGACCCCGACGAGAACTGGGCCGAACCCGGAAATGTGGAGAAGACCGGAAACGGCGGGCAGGTGGAGTGCCCCAGCTCGCTCGCCTGCGAATGGATACCCGCCGCCTACGAGCGCTTCGGCCGGAAGAAGCACCGCGACTACGGCAACCACGACCGCCTGAGCCGGGCCCGTTCCGTCGACTACATCGTCATTCACGACACCGAGGGCACCTACCAGGGCGTCCCGTCCCTGGTCCGGAACCCGAGGTACGTGAGCTGGCACTACACGATCCGCTCCCGAGACGGACATGTCGCCCAGCACGTGGCGACCAACGACATCGCCTGGCACGCGGGCAACTGGGACGTCAACACCCGTTCGATAGGGATCGAGCACGAGGGCTACCTGGCCAAGGGCACCTGGTACACGGAGGCGATGTACCGTTCGTCGGCCAAGCTGGTCAGATACCTGGCCGGCAAGTACCGCATCCCGCTCAACCGGGCCCACATCCTCGGCCACGACAACGTCCCCGGCACCACCCCGAAGATGGTCGCGGGCATGCACGAGGACCCCGGACCGTACTGGGACTGGGCCCACTACTTCGACCTGCTGGGCAGGCCGCTCAAGGGGGTGCAGAGCGGCAACTCCATCATGATCCGCCCCTCGTACGCCACCAACCGGCCCCGCTTCACCGGCTGCGTCGCCGTCAAGCCGGACAAGGCGTGCCCGCCGCACGGCGCCGCCACGGTCTGGCTGCACCAGGAGCCGCGCGAGTCGGCCCCCCTGGTCAGGGACCCGGGCAAACATCCGGGCAAGCCCAGCACGTACAGCGTGTACGACCACAGCGCCCGCGCCTCCACCGGCCAGCGCTACGCGGTCGCGGACCGGCAGGGCGACTGGACGGCCATCTGGTACCTCGGCCAGAAGGCGTGGTTCCACAACCCGCCCTCCGACCCCACCGCCGTCCCCGCCAAGGGCCCGCTGGTGACTCCGCTGAGGCCGGGGACCAGGGTGTACGGCCGCGCGTACCCGGAGCAGGCCGCCTACAAGCTGGCGTCGTACCAGCCGCTGGCCCCGCTCCAGTACAAGATCGGCCCCAGCCAGACGTACACGGTGGGCGACACGATCACCGGCTCCTACTACTCCGCGGGCGCCTTCAGCCCGGCCAAACACGTCACCACAACCGGACAGACCCGCTACTACCAGATCCAACTCGGTCACCGGGTGATGTTCGTCATGGCCAAGGACGTGCGCCTGATCCGCTGAATTTCGCCCCGCGGGCCTCTCAGTGCGCACGGGCACTCCTGGAAGACGATATGGTTTTCCCGTAGCCCGGCGCACGTCGCCCGGGGTTAACGCGGAAGTGGCTCAGTGGTAGAGCATCACCTTGCCAAGGTGAGGGTCGCGGGTTCGAATCCCGTCTTCCGCTCGGAGCAAGACTCCAGGGTGGAGT
Source organism: Nonomuraea jabiensis (assembly GCF_014204795.1). Taxonomy (GTDB): domain Bacteria; phylum Actinomycetota; class Actinomycetes; order Streptosporangiales; family Streptosporangiaceae; genus Nonomuraea; species Nonomuraea jabiensis. The sequence continues at coordinate 12,210,863 of NZ_JACHMB010000001.1, forward strand.
GGCCGAGAGGCGAGGCAGCGGCCTGCAAAGCCGTCTACACGGGTTCAAATCCCGTCTCCACCTCGGCCGAACGGCGGACCCCCAGGATCCGCTAAAGTAAAGGCAGCACCACGCGGAAGTGGCTCAGTGGTAGAGCATCACCTTGCCAAGGTGAGGGTCGCGGGTTCGAATCCCGTCTTCCGCTCTGAGTTCTAACTCAATACGGACGATTAGCTCAGCGGGAGAGCGCTTCCCTGACACGGAAGAGGTCACTGGTTCAATCCCAGTATCGTCCACCTCAATGAGAAAGCCCCCGGTCGCCACCAGCGCCGGGGGTTTTCCTCTTCGGGCTTGAGTATGGTGTCGCGCTGACGTGGGTCCTGCGAGCTGGTCAAATCCCGGCCGGGTCGACCAGCCCGGCCCTGCCTGGACCATTGCCCAGACAGGGCCGGAATGCGGATCTTGGCCACGTCCGCGCCGGCCCGGATCAGCCGCCTGCTGCCCCTCACCCTGAAGATGAGCTCCCGTCATAGACTCCCGCGGACCACGTTCCGGGCCTGGCTCCCAGGTCGGCGGCCAGTTCCAGGGCGACGTCGTACCTGACCAGCTCCTGAGCCACGTACCTGCCGTTGCAGGTCCCCTTCCGCTTGTCGACCACGGCGCAGCCGTCCAGTGACGCCTGCCCGATGAGTTCGGTGGGAGGGAAGCCCACACGCGGATGGACTGGCGCCCGGCCGACCACGTGGACGGGAGCGAACTCCGGTCGTAGGCGTGCCGAGCCATGCCGCCCTGGCACCGGGTGACCTGCCCCCCGCGCCCGCCCTCGACGGCCGTGACCACCCACGACTGCGGGTCCGCGCAGATGACGACCACGGTGGTGGCCTGGCTGGTCGGCTTGACCTCGATGTCCATTCCGGTCGCGGACATCGTGCTGAGCACGGCCCCGATCCTGGTCAGGCCGTCGATAGTGGCCGGCGGATCTGACACGCGCGACGGTGTCGCGGAGTCCACGCTCGACGAGGTGACCGGGGCGGCCGGCCGGGCCGCCGGAGTCGTCGTCACCGTCCCCGGCAGCGTCCAGATCACCGCGGTCGCGGCGGCCCCCGCCGGCGCCGCGCCCGCGCCCCATCGGGCAAGCCTGCCGCCGCCTGCCCCTCCGTACGATCCCGGCCACGTCCATGTCCCCTCCGGGGCCGTACGCCGTGCGCTCGGCGAGCAGCTCGCGCAGGTCGTCTTCGGTATGGTTCATTGCTCCACCTCCATCAGCTCGATCGCCGGTTGCACCCGCAGCCGCGCCAGCGCCCGCCCCAGCTGGGTCTTGACCGTGCCCAGCGAGCAGCCCGAACCGGATGACAGCCGCGCCAGGGATTTCTCACCGCACCTGCGCCATCGCCGTGCAGTGGCGACATGCCAGGGGCCGTGACGGTGATCACCATGTGGTGCGCCGGCGAAGCTGACCGCCTCTCTCCGGGCACCGACGTGTCCTGGCAGAGCGGTGACATTTCGCGAGCATGGTCGAGATCCGCGCTCGTAGAGGCAGCGTCGGGGCGTCAGCCAGGTGACCTCGGCGCCGCAGAGCGGGCGTCTGTGACGCTTGTCAGCCCGACGTGCTCGGCGCCAGGCTCGGCCGGGCGCTGTTGCCGGTCACTCAAGATGGAGATGAACGCGACATTCGCAGTGGTGATGCGGCTGCGCGACAAGACCCTGCCGGACGGGACCGACGTGTCCGGCGGGGTCCTGGTGTGCAGGCTGACGGCTTGATCAGGAACCGGCATGGGTCGGCAACTTCGTGTCTGATGCCGTGGTCATCGATGTGGTGGTGGCGGTCGAGATATCGGCAGTCGGTTTCCTGGTAGCCGATCAGCGGTGTTCGTGGCCGGGTTCGGCACCAAGTTGCTTCACGATGGCCCGCGCGGCGGATTTGCGCAGATTGGTGTGGACCGGGTTGTATCTGATCAATCGTATGCCCACGTTCCGCCGAGAGCTCGAATGCGGGATCAGGGGTCTGAAGTGGGTGGAGTACGACCACTTCGGCGAGCTGCTGAAGCAGCCGCCCGCTAGCCGGAAGTCGCCGAGGCGGGTGCCGTCCACCCGCCACTCCACGAGCTCGTGAACGTTGCCGCAGCAGTCGCGGATGCCATGCGGGGACGCCCCGGAAAGCCGGCTGCCGACGCGTTCGACCCGATAGTCGGTGCGCCTGCCGCCGTAATAGAGGTTCGCCCGGTCGGGTGTGGGCCGTTCCGGTCCCCACGGGTATTGCTTGTCCAGCGCCGCGCACCCGGCGAGGGCCAGCCATTCCGCCGGCGTGGGGACGGCCCACACCCCCGGCGCGCCCGGGTCCAGCTCGACACAGCCCATGATTAGCTCGTGCAGGAATGCGCGCAGTTCGACCTCGGTGCTCCGACTCCCGGTGCGGGGGAGATCGATGATGTACGGCTCCTCAAGGGCAGGGAGGCGGAGGGGCCGACCCGGGAGGACGGTGGCGGCTTCCTCGTTCTTGAGGGGGAAACGCATCGCCTCGAATTCGTAGGGGCAAATGCCGTCGATCTTCGGAATAAGGTCGATATCGGGACTGAACGCGCTCGGCAACGGGGCGAAGCGATGGGACGCCAGGGACTTCTCCTTCCTCACCACCACCCGCATGTCCCAGGCCGTCTTGGCAGGAAGGCCCCGCTCGTGGGCTTCCACAGCGCGGCGGATGGCGGACCAGAGGGACCGGTCATGGGGGACAACCTGCTGCAGCCAGCGCATGAACACGTGAAACCGGTCGGCGTGCGTCCCCGCCCATCGGGCGAAGTGATCGAAGATGCTCTCGACCGGCCACGCGGAGGCCTCGGCATCGTGCTCGCGCAGGAAGTGCTCGAAGAGCACCTCCCAGGTTCGCCGGACCACTTCCAGGTTCGACGATGGGTCCATCAGGATCTGTCCGGTCTCCTTGACGAGCCACTGCAGGTCGCCGGGGCGTGCCAGGTAGAGGGTCATGTCCGCGGCCAGCACCGCCCAGAAGTCGGTGGCGGAACGTACCGGTATAGAGAGTCTGCGGAAGGCGGTCACCAACTCGGCGTTTATCCCGGATTCCGTCAGGTGGCCCAGGGCCGACGGCAGGGCGGAAAGGCCCTTGTCCGCCTGGACGGGACCCAGGCCGCGAAGGATGAGTTCGGAGGGGCCGAGGCTCTTCTGCGGCTCCTCCTCCGTGTCTTCGTCGTCGGTTCCCGTGCGCGGCTGATCGAACTCGATCACCCATTTGTCAAGCTCGATGCGCAGGTCCGCGGTTTGGGGCGCGATGAATCCCCGGCGTGCTGTCGGCTCCATCGCGGAGCCTTCGGAAGGCGCGGGGGGTTCGAGGGCGGGAACTTCGGTGGTGGGCAGTTCGGGAAGCACCGCCGAGCCCGTGGTGGCCTTGTCCTCCATGGATACCGCCGGGAGCGTCGCAACGGAGATGCCGGATCTGGCGATCTGCTTGACTCGGGCCACGTTCACCCATGCGCGAACCCACTGGTCGACGTCGTCGGACGGCACGCCGCAGCCCTCGACGAACGCCTGGAGATGCTCCTTTCTCGCCATCACGGCACCGCTAGCAATCTTGTGCACTTGCGATTTGGATATCTTGAAGGCGACGGGGCTGTGGATTTCCCTGATTGACCTGCCCGAGATGATGTAGAGCTCGACCTGGAGGCGCTTCAACGCGTCCTCGGAGGTCACGGCCGCAGGGTCGAAGTGTAGTTCGGTCTGCAATTTGTTTCTGTCGGCCACGCGGTTTCCTGTCCACGATCGTCCACGGGAATCCACAGCTTAGACAAAAACGCCCACATGCGTATCAGTGTTGTCCAAACCACTTCCGGGCCGGCGGTCGCCGCGGCTTTCCTGGAGGCGTCACGTCAACGACAAGGAGGCGCTATGGCCGAGCAAGGCCCGGACGCGGCACGCTACTGGCGGATTCGGATCGTTCTGGAGGTTCTCAAGACGGGGTTCTGGCTGCTCTTTTATGCGGCACTCTGGAACGGCTGAGGATGAATTCGGGGGCAAGGTCGCGCGGGCGGCAACCTGTTGACGGAGAATTATGTGTCAACCAATGGTTGATACGTGATCGTACATAACAGGCACATGGAGCGACCGCCGACCTGCCCCTGGACTACCTCGTATGGCACACCGCCGAGAGCGTGGCCTCACGGGGCCGATCGAGCAAGCCGAGCGTGCTGAACGGCCCCTCGTCCGCGAGCCGGGCCCACTCCGGCAAGGCCGCCGGCTCGCTGACGGGGCAGCCCGAGACCGACGTTCATACGTCCCCCGAGGCTTCCACCGTCGGCGAGGCGCCGCCGGCTCCGCTGCGCGCGCCGGTCACCGTGCCCACCGGTTGTTGATCGCGCGCGGTCGGCGGGCGGCGCTCCGCCGAACATCGAGAGCCTGACGCCGGGGCGCCGGCACGCCGGCACTGTGCGCGTGGCGTTGTGCAGCTGCGGCTCGGGGCGGCAGGACCGAGCGTGAGCCGCGGATTGGCCGCACTCCCGTGTACGGGCGGGCAGCCCGACGTCTACCTACCCGGCGGCGGGCTGTTCGGTGGTGGCGAGGCCGGGTGCGTGGTCCACGTCGTGGCGGTCGATGCCGCTGTCGATGTGGTCGGCGTGGTAAAGACCCTGGGTGAGCAGGCGGCGCACATGTTCGTCGGCCGCGCTGTAGTAGACGAAGGTCCCCTCGCGGCGGCCCTTGACGAGACCGGCCAGGCGCAGTTTGGCCAGGTGCTGGCTGACCGCGGTAGGTGCGGCGTCGGCGAGTTCGGCCAGGCAGGCGACGTTTGACTCGCCCTGCAGCAACGCCCACAGGATCTTGATGCGGGTGGGATCGGACAGTAGCCGGAACGACTCGGCGGCCAGGTGCACCTGTTCCTCGTTCGGCATGTCGAAGTCCGGCAACGACGTGTGCATACCCGCCAGGATACCCCAACGCCTGCCTACTTGCGTATCTTCGTGAGTGCGCATATACGATGGCACGGTGACAACGGAACTGAGAACGCCAGCCGCCGGCCACGCCGGCACCACACCGCCTGCCCGGCCGCTTTCGACGCGATGGCCGGCGATGTGGTCGCTGCCGGAGGTGCGTTGGGCCGTACTGGCCCTGGCTTTGTTCGCTGTGGGCGGCATCAGCCAGTTGGCCGGGGCGCCGTCGTGGCTGTGGTGGGGGCTGTATCTGGCCTGCTACGCGGCCGGCGGGTGGGAGCCTGGCCTGGCCGGGCTGCGGGCGTTGCGTGAGCGGACGCTGGATGTGGACCTGCTGATGGTCGCCGCGGCGATCGGCGCTGCCGCGATCGGGCAGGTCTTCGACGGCGCGTTGCTGATCGTCATCTTCGCCACCTCCGGCGCGCTGGAGGCCATGGCCACCAAGCGCACCGAGGACTCGGTGCGCGGCCTGCTCGACCTGGCCCCCGCCACGGCCACCCGACTCACCGACGGTGGCGGGGAGGAGGCCGTACCCACCGAGCAGCTCGCCGTCGGCGAGGTGATCCTCATCCGGCCCGGCGAGCGGGTCGGCGCCGACGGGCGGGTCCTGGACGGGGCCAGCGACATCGACCAGGCCACCATCACCGGCGAGCCGCTGCCGGTGGCCAAACAGGTGGGCGACGAGGTGTTCGCCGGCACCCTGAACGGCAGCGGCGCGCTGCGGGTACGGGTCGAGCGCGACCCGTCGGATTCGGTGATCGCCCGGATCGTGGCCATGGTCGAGGAGGCGTCGAAGACCAAGGCGCCGACCCAGCTGTTCATCGAGAAGGTCGAGCAGCGCTACTCCATCGGCATGGTGGCCGCCACTCTGGCGTTGTTCACCGTGCCGCTGATGTTCGGCGCCGATCTGCAGTCGACGCTGCTGCGCGCGATGACGTTCATGATCGTCGCCTCGCCGTGCGCGGTGGTGCTGGCCACCATGCCGCCGCTGCTGTCGGCGATCGCCAACGCCGGACGGCACGGCGTACTGATCAAGTCCGCCGTGGTCATGGAACGCCTGGGCCAGATCGACGCGGTCGCCCTGGACAAGACCGGCACCCTGACCGAAGGCGCCCCCCGCGTCACCGACATCCGCCCCTTGCCCGGGGCCGGCCTGGACGCCGACGCTCTGCTGGCGTTGGCCGCGGCGGCCGAGCATCCCAGCGAGCACCCGCTCGGGCGCGCCGTCGTCGAGGCGGCCCGCGAGCGCGGCCTCAAGGTGCCGGGGGTGGAGGACTTCGCCTCCACCCCCGGCCTCGGCGTCGCCGCCACCGTCGGCGGGGTCAAGGTCGCCGTCGGCAGCCCCGAGCGGCTGCTGGCCGGCCTGGGCGGGCAGCGCGCCGCCGACGCCGCGACCGCGGTCGCCGACCTGGAAGGCCAGGGCCGCACCGCGGTCCTGGTCACCCTCGACGGCGTCCCGGCCGGAGCGCTCGCCATCGCCGACCGCGTGCGGCCCGACGCCGCCGCCACCGTCGCCTCCCTCACCGCCTTGACCGGCGCCGCGCCGGTGCTGGTCACCGGCGACAACCCCCGCGCCGCCGCCCGGCTGGCCGGCGAGGTCGGCATCACCGACGTGCGCGCCGGGCTGCTGCCGGCCGACAAGGTCGCCGCCGTGCGGCAGATGGAGAACGCCGGACGCAAGGTGCTGGTCGTCGGCGACGGCGTCAACGACGCTCCCGCGCTGGCCGCCGCGCACAGCGGCATCGCCATGGGCCGCGCCGGCTCGGATCTGGCCCTGGAAACCGCCGACGCCGTGGTGGTACGCGACGAACTGGCCGCCATCCCCGCCGCGGTGGCCCTGTCACGGCGCGCCAAGCGCCTGGTCGTGCAGAACCTCATCATCGCCGCGGTGTTCATCACCGGCCTGGTCATCTGGGACCTGGTCGGCGACCTGCCACTGCCCCTGGGCGTCGCCGGGCACGAAGGCTCCACCGTCATCGTCGGCCTCAACGGCCTACGCCTGCTGCGCGAGGCGGCCTGGCGCCGCGCCGCCACCCCCGAGAGCTGATGGACCAGGTCGCCGACTGGCAAGTTACACGATCACCTACGAACCCGGCGAGGACCTGGACGATCTTCCGCCGCACAAGGTGCGGACGATCCTCGCGGGCGAGTGGCCGACGGTCAAGCTCGCCATCACCATGACCGACGATGCACCGGAGGCCGGTCGAAGGCGTAGCTTGCCGCCGGCCGTTCGCTGTCATAGACGCTCGTCACGGCTCTTCCGAGATCGGCATCGGCCATGCCAAGGATCATGCCGCATGCTCGTTGAGCACAGGCCTCCGGTGCGGAGCATCAGGCGCTGCGATGGCTCGGCCAGAGCGAACTGGCCGGCGTTCATGCGCGGCGGAGACCGGCGGGGCGGCCGCGGTACGCGGTCGCCCTCACCTTACGAAGACGCCGGGCAGTACTGCCAGACGAATTCCAGCCACGGCGGGGCCACCCCCGTGAAGTGCGCCCAGCTGCCCGGTTCCGCACCCGGGTAATCACCGCTGACCTCAGAAAGGAACGTCAGCGTGAAGCCTTCCCGGATCAGGCTGTTGACTATCCGGCTCAGCGTCTGCCTGTACTCCCTGGGTTCGCGGATGCGGCGGTCGGCCTGCTCGCGGTCGTAGACCCAGGACTGGTCGGGATAGCTGGTCGCGGCCTCGTCCGTGTAGGACTGCTGCAGCGTGTAGCCCTCCCCGTTCCAGGAGTGGTGAGTGAGCCCGGAGAAGAACGGGTTGGCGCACATCAGGTAGTAACGCCCGCCCTCGGCGACGACTCTCGCGACCTCGCGGAAGACGATCCGGCAGTCCGGGACGAAGGTCAGCGAGTACGGATGCCAGACCAGGTCGAACGAGGAGTCGTCGAGGGCCGACAGGTCCCGCATGTCCCCTTGGATCGTGCGGATGCCGACACCGTAGTGCTCGGCGGCCAAGCGGTCCCGCTCCAACTGCCCGGACGAGATGTCGAGAACCGTCACGTCGGCTCCGAGCAGAGCGAAGGCCGCAGACTGCTGCCCGCCTCCTCCCGCCAGGCAGAGCACCTTCCGGCCCGCCACGTCGCCGTCGATGCCCAGCCTCTCCAGGCCCAGATAGGCCTGGGCCTTGTCGGCGTCCAGGTCGAGCATGGGACGGGTGAACAACGCGTCCGCCTGCACAAGGGCTTCCCAGCGATCCACGTTGTAGTGGTAGACCTCGTCCTGCACGGCAGGCAGCCTATCTGCCGTCCAACGGCCGGGACGAACCATATTCGGCCGGGTCTTGTGGTTCACGCGCAGGCCATGGCAGCACACTGCTAATGCCACAGCTGAGGGGCGGGCCTTGGCAGTGTCCTCGATGCACTTCCCTGGTCCCTGAAGGCAGGTGGACCCCGTTTCGCCTCAGCTTTGAAACCTCCGCTACGCGGGGCCGGTCCGCTTCATTCCTGACCCGAAGGCTGGAGTATTACGGGCGAATCGGGTAGCCCAGCCCCGGTATCGGGCCGACGATGCCGTCAAGGTCGGGCTGCGCCCTCCTCATCCCCTCCGCCGGCTTGCCGCCGCACCGCCTCTTGCCGTCTCCGCTCCCCGCCGCCTCCACTCCCCGTCCCCGCCCCGTCCCCTCCCGCCCCGTCCCCTCCCGCCCCGTCCCCTCCCGCCCCGTCCACTCCTCCTCGCTTCCCCGTCGCCCCCTCGCTGTGGCTCCCCTCGCCGAGAAATTCCGCCTTCCCGTCGGAGAATCAGGGGCGAAAGCGTTCTGGAAGGCGCCCGAGCGGAGCGAGGACGAACAGGGGGGCGGGCTTCAGCCCGCCTGGAAGGGCGCGCGAGCGGAGCGAGCACCTCTGGTTCGGGGCGGGCGTCAGTCGCGTAACCACCCAGATGGGCAAGGGGTGGGTGAGCCCGCCACACCTACTCCGAACCAGGTCAGGGCCAGGTTCTGGCCTCCGCTTCGAACCGGTCGCTCTCCGCGGGCAGGACGCAGAGCAGGTGTCCGCCCGGTGCACGTAGGATGCGGCATTCCTGCCACCGCGACACCTCCGTCGCCCCGAGTGCCAGCAGCCGCCGGGTCTCGGCCTCGACGTCGTCCGTCTCGATGTCGAGATGGAATCTGGGCGCGTCGTCCACCGCCTGGACCGCCACGTCGAGGCCGGGAACGGCGCCGTGCAACGAGGTGAACTGCTCGTACCCGGGCAGCGGGCGCGGGCTGGCGCCGAGCGCCGCGGCCCAGAACGCCGACGCCTGCTCGGCCTCGGAGGCGGGAGTGTCGATCAGAAGGGCATAGACCCGGCTGCGATGCATGGCGGTCATCCTAGCTGGGCGGATCTTGCCCGAAATGTCGCCTTATGAGAAGTTTCGACTGCTCTGTGTGCATACACGGTGTCTGTACGGGTAGCGCTCGTTGCAGTGGCTCCTCATAGGAGGAAACCGTGGACATCAACATAGGCCAGGGCATCACGGATGCCTGGCGGCAGATAGCGACGTTCGTTCCGAAACTTGTCGCGTTCCTGGTCATACTCATCATCGGATGGATCGTGGCCAAGGCGCTGCAGAAGATCGTCGACAAGGTGCTCGAGCGCGTCGGCTTCGACCGGGCGGTGGAGCGCAGCGGCGTGCGGCGCTGGCTGGAGCACAGCCGGTACACCGCCCGGAGCCTGCTGGCCAAGATCGTCTACTATGCGATCCTGCTGGTCACCCTCCAGATCGCCTTCAGCGTGTTCGGGCCCAACCCGATCTCGGCGTTGCTGAACAGCGTGGTGGGCTGGCTGCCCGCGGCCCTGGTCGCCATCGTGATCATCGTGGTGGCGGGCGCGATCGCCATGGGAGTCAGGGACATCATCGCCGGCGCGCTCGGCGGGCTCTCCTACGGCCGGCTGGTGGCGACCGCCGCGGCGGTCTTCATCTGGGCGCTGGGCATCATCGCCGCGCTCAACCAGATCGGCGTGGCCACCACGGTCACGACTCCGGTGCTGATCACGGTTCTCGCCACCATCGGCGCGATCGCGGCGATCGGCATCGGCGGCGGGCTCGTCCGCCCGATGCAGCAGCGCTGGGAGGGCTGGCTGAGCCGTATCGAGCGGGAGGCCCCGCAGGCCAGGGCGCACGCGGAGGCGTACCAGCGGGGGCGTGAGGACGCCCGCGCGATGGCGGGAGAGCCTGTACGCACCACCCCGGGCGCTCCCGGCACTCCGGGCACTCCGGGTGCTACGACCACCCGAACCGCTCCGACCACCCCGGGCACCCCAGGCACCCCGCCGCGCTCCGAGATGCCTCCGGACTGAGCCGTCCGCCCGCTTGGCCCTGGCCCCGCCTGCCCCTGGCCGGGAGGGCAGGCGGGCAGGCCAGGCGGGCAGGGCAGGCGGGCAGGGCAGGCGGGCAGGGCAGGGCAGGGCAGGCCGGAAGGTCAGGCCGGAAGGCCGTCTTCCAGGAAGCCTTCCTCGCGGGCCAGCCAGCAGACCGCCGTCAGCCGGAGCGCCGCCGCGTCCGGCTCGCCGGTGAAGACCCAGGCGCGCTCCCGCAGCTCGTCGAGGAAGCCCAGCAGGTAGTCGCCCAGGGTCTCCCGGTCCAGCGGGATCGCGTCGCGCAGCACCGCCGCGTGCTGGTCGACCGCGGCGACCAGGCCGGGGTCGCCGTGCATCCGGGCGAGCTGGGCGTCGCCCAGCGTGTTCATCAGCCAGCGCAGGGGCGAAACCGCCCAACCCTCCTCAAAGACCACCAAACAACCTTAAAGCATCTCCCAAGGTCAGCGGCCCTCCGCGTCGATGTCGGCGAGCGTGCGGCGGGCCACCGCGAAGGCGGCGTTGGCGGCCGGAACCCCGCAGTAGACGGCCGTCTGGAGCAGCACCTCCTTGATCTCCTCGCGCGTGAGCCCGTTCCGCAGAGCCGCGCGGACGTGCATGGCGAGCTCCTCCATCTGCCCCCTGGCCACGAGCGCGGTGAGCGTGACGCAGCTGCGGGTGCGCCGGTCCAGGCCGGGCCGGTTCCAGATCTCGTTCCACGCGTAGCGGGTGATCAGGTCCTGGAAGTCGCGGGTGAAGTCGGTGGTGGCGGCGACAGCCCGATCGACGTGCGCGTCCCCGAGCACCTCCCGCCTGGTGCGCATGCCCGCCGCGAAGGCGGGCTCGTCGCCCCGCAGGTGGCCCAGGAGGGCGGCGGTCACCGCGTCGGGGCGCTCCACGTTCGCCAGGTGCGAGGCCCTGGGCACCACCGTCAGGGACGCGCCCGGGATGTCGCCGGCCAGCGTGAGCGCGTGGTCGAGCGGCGTGGCCGGGTCCTCGGCGCCGGCGATCACCAGCGTGGGCGCGGCGATCTTCCCCAGCCGGCCGGTCAGGTCGAAGGCGGCGATGGCCTCGCAGCAGGCCGCGTACGACTCGGCGTCCACCTCCACGAACCGGTCGAACACCCGCTGCCCGTCGAAGCCGGGGGTGAACCAGCGAGCCTTCAGCGTCGGCACGAGCTCCGCCAGGCCCTTGCCGCGTACCAGCGCCGCCCGCTCCAGCCACGGCCCCGGCTCGCCGAACCTGGCCGACGTGCAGCACAGCACCAGCCCGCGCACCCGGTGCCCGGCCCCGTCGGCGAGCATGACGGCGATGGTGGTGGCGATCGCGCCACCGAGGGAGACGCCACCGACCGCGAACCGCTCGTCGTCGACGAGGTCCAGCACGGCCTGCGCCAGGTCGTCGATGGTGAACCCGGCCGCGGCCGGGGCCGAGCCGCCGTGGCCCGGCAGGTCGTACCTGAGGACCCGCCAGGACTCGGTGAGCGCGGGGAGCTGGGGCTGCCAGATCTCCATCGTGGTGCCGAGCGAGGGCCCGAGCACCAGCAGCGGCGCGTCGGCGGGGCCGTCGATGCGGTGGTGGAGTTTCACGGTTGCTCCCGGTAGGTGGCGAGGATGCGATCAACGAGCTCGGGGGCCGCCCCCAGGTACGCCGCAGGGTCGAGCAGTTCGGCGTGGCCCTCCAGCGGGCCGTCCCCGGACAGCGCCTCCTCGAGCGCCTTGCGGTCGAGGTGGGCGGCCAGCCGCTCGGCGAGCAACCGGCCGCCGGTCAGCTCGGCGTTGGCCCGCATCCGGTCGGGGAAGACCCGCAGCCCGGCCACCAGCTCGGCGGCGGTCTCGGCCGCGCCGCCCGTCAGGCGCAGCGCCTCGCGCAGGGGCAGCCACTCCGCCTGCCAGGCTCCCGCGGCCCGCTCGTGCTCGCCGACCTGCCCGAGGACCTGCGCGTACGCCGGCACCTGGAACGCGGCCGACCGGACCAGGACGGACAGGGCGGGATTGCGTTTCTGCGGCATGGCCGACGAGGAGCCGGCCGACGACTCGGCCACCTCCCCCACCTCGGTCTGGGCCATGAGGACGATGTCGGTGGCCGGTTTGCCGAGCGCGCGGGCCGTGGCGGCGAGCGCCGCGCCGAGCTCGGTGACGGGAGAGCGCTCCGCGTGCCACGGCATCGGGGGCGCCGCCAGCCCGATCTCCTCGGCGAACACCTCGGCCAGCAGCAGCGCGGTCCCCGCGCCGGCGCGCTCGGCGAACGCGGCCAGGGTGCCGGCCGCGCCGCCCAGCTGGGCCGGCAGGCGCAGCTCCCGGAGCCGGGCCCGGGCACGCATGAGACCGGCCAGCCACCCCGCCGCCTTCAGCCCGAACGTGGTGGGCACCGCCTGCTGCCCCAGCGTCCGCGCGGCCATCACCGTGTCCCGGTGCCGCTCGGCCAGCTCGCAGAGATCCCGCATGATCGCGCTCAGATCGCCCACGATGCCGCGGATCGCCCGCGTGGCCACCAGCATGGCGGCGCTGTCCAGGATGTCCTGGCTGGTCGCCCCCCGGTGCACGGACGACGCCGCGCCCGGCACGGCCCGCCGCAGGTCGGCCACGAGGGGCACGACCGGGTTGGCCGACTGGCGGGCCCGCCTGGCCAGGTCGGCCGGGTCGAGCACCAGCGTGGCGGCCGTCCTGTCGATGGCCGCGGCCGCCTCCGAAGGGATGAGCTCCAGCCGCGCCTGGGCGCGGGCGAGCGCCGCCTCGGCCTCCAGCATGGCCCGCAGCCAGGCCGCGTCCGAGGTGATCGCCTCCGCTCGCGTCCCCGCCCAGACCGGGGCGAGCAAGCCGCCGTCAGAACCCAACGCGGTCCACCTCCTCAGTCCTGCCATCATTCACGGCAGGCCCACGTAGTTCTCGGCCAGGGTGGTCGCCGCCGCCTCCGAGGAGGTCACGTAGTCCAGGTACGACAGCTGCAGCCGCCGCGCGTACGGGTCCTCGTCCTCGAACGTGTGCAGCAGCGTCGTCATCCACCACGAGAAGTGCTGCGCCCGCCACACCCGTTTCAGGCACGCGTCGGAGTAGCCGTCGAGCAGCCCGGTGGAGCCGTCGGCGAAGTACGCGGCCAGGGCCTCGGTCAGCACGCGGACGTCGGCCACGGCCAGGTTGAGCCCCTTGGCGCCGGTCGGCGGCACGATGTGGGCGGCGTCGCCGGCGAGGTAGAGCCGCCCGTACTGCATGGGCTCGGCCACGAACGCCCGCATCGGCGTGACGCCCTTCTCCGTGATCTCGCCGGTCGTCAGCGTGAAGCCGGGCACGCTCTCCAGCCGGGCCTTCAGCTCGGCCCAGACGCGCTCGTCCGGCCAGTCCTCCACCCGCGCGTCCGCCGGGACCTGCAGGTAGAAGCGGCTGACGGTGGGCGAGCGCATGCTGTGCAGGGCGAAGCCGCGCTCGGTCCTGGTGTAGATCAGCTCTTCCGACGAGGGCGCCACCCTGGCCAGGATGCCCAGCCAGGCGAAGGGATAGTCCCGCTCGTAAACGCTCAGAACGCCCTCGGGGATGGCCGGCCTGGACACGCCGTGGAAGCCGTCGCACCCGGCGATCACGTCGCAGTCGAGCCGCTCGCCGCCGAAGGTCAGGTACGGCCCAGAATCCGGCGAGTGCACCTCCACGTCCTCGACCTCGAACCTGATGTCGCCGCCCGCCGCCAGCCTGGCCGCGATCAGGTCCTTGACCACCTCCTGCTGCCCGTACACGGTGATGGACCTGCCCGGCACGAGCTTCTCGAACGCGATGCGGTGGCCCGCGCCCCCGTACCTGAGCTCGATGCCGTGGTGCGGCAGCCCCTCGCGCAGCAGGCGCTCGCCGACGCCCGCCTCGACCAGCGTGTCCACCGTGCCCTGCTCCAGCACCCCGGCCCGCACCCGCCGCTCGACGTAGTCGCGGCTGCGCTTCTCCAGCACCACGGAGGAGATGCCGCGCAGGTGGAGCAAGTGGGAGAGGAGCAGCCCGGCGGGGCCCGCCCCGATGATCCCGACCTGAGTTCGCATGAGGGAAGCATGCTGCCTTGACCGGGATTGGCCGAGATCCTGCTTCCACTCAGTGGAAGAATGGCTCCATGGCAGGCGGGGCCCGGGAGGGCGGGCGCTCGGTGACGTCCAAGGTGCTGGCCATCCTGGGCGCGTTCGACTCCGCGCATCCGCAGCTCACGCTGACCGACGTGGCCCGGCGCAGCGGGCTGCCGCTGAGCACGGCGCACCGGCTGGTGGCCGAGCTGGAGGAGTGGCAGGCGCTGAGCCGCGCGCCGGACGGGCGGCTGCGGGTGGGGCTGCGGCTGTGGGAGCTGGGCCAGCTCGCGCCCGGCCGGCTCCAGGACCTGGCCCATCCGTGGCTGCAGGAGCTGTTCGCGACCACGCGCGAGAACGTGCACCTGGCCGTGCGCGACGGGCTGGAGGTGCTGTACGTGGACAAGGTGTACGGCCGGCGGGCGGTGCCGATCGTGTCGCGGACGGGCGGCCGGCTGCCGATGCACCCGACGGGCGTGGGCAAGGCGCTGCTGGCGTACGAGCCGGACTGGTTCGTGAAGTCCTACCTGGCACGCAAGCTCGAACGGCCCACCCCGCACACGATCACCGAGCCGGGCCGGCTGGCCAGGGAGCTGGCCGTCGTGCGGGCCCAGGGCTACGCGCTGACGTACGAGGAGATGACGCTGGGCACCTGCTCGGCGGCGGCGCCGATCCTGGTGGGCGGGCGGCCGGTGGCGGCCGTCGGCATCGTGCTGTCCTCGCGGCGCGCCCGCGAGCTGCCCCAGCTCATCGATCCCCTGCTGGGCACCGCGGCGGCGATCGCGAAGGCTACTCCCCCAGCCGCTGGATCCGGTCCTTGAACAGGGTCGTGGCGATGGCCGCCTTGTGCGGCTGGCCCTTGAGGAACGCCTGCGCGAAGTTCTTCGCCTGCTCGTAGGAGACCTTGGCCGGCATGGGCGGCTCGTTCGGGTTCACGTCCACGTCCACCAGCGCCGGGCCGTCATGGGCGAGCGCCTGCCCGATCGCCATGGCGACGTCCTCCGACTTGGTGACCTTGGCCCCGAACCCGCCGCACGACCTCGCCCAGGCCGAGAAGTCGGCCTCCGGCTCGGGGAAGCGCACCCCGTGCTCCGGATAGCCGAGCACCATCTGCTCCCAGAGGATCTGCCCGAGCGAGTTGTTGTTGTTGATGATCACCTTGACCGGCAGCCGCTGCTGGACCGCCGTCAGGAACTCGCCCATCAGCATCGTGAACCCGCCGTCGCCGACGTACGCGATGACCTGGCGCCCCGGGTAGGCGTGCTGCATGGCGATGGCGTACGGCAGCCCCGGCGCCATCGTCGCCAGCGTCCCGGACAGGTAGAACCGGCGCTCGCCGCGGATCGTCCAGTGCCGAGCGGCCCAGGTGGCGATGGTGCCGCTGTCACAGGTCAGGATGGCGTCGTCGGTGGCGAGCTCGTCCACGATGGACACGACGTACTGCGGCGCGATGGGATCCCGGTCGGGGTTCTCCAGAGCGTCCATGTCGGCCCGCCACTTATCCATCATTTCCTGATATTTCCTTAGATGGGCGGTGCGGTCGCGGGCGTTGAGCAGCGGCAGCAGGGCCCGCAGCCCCTCCTTCGCGTCGCACACCACGGGCACGTCGGTCGCGATCCGCGCCCCCGCCCTGGTCGGGTCCGCCTCGAACTGCACCACCCGCGCCTGCTCCGGCAGGAACTTGGAGTAGGGGAAGTTCGTGCCGACCATGAAGAGCACGTCGGCCTCGTCCATCAGCTCCTCGCTCGGCCGGGTGCCGAGCAGCCCGATCCCGCCGGTCGTGTACGGCGAGTCGTCCGGGATGACCGCCTTGCCGGGCAGCGTCTTGGCCACGGGCGCGCCGAGCGCCTCGGCCACGGCCAGCACCTCCTCCCGGGCGTGCAGCGCCCCCTGCCCGACGAGCATGGCGGGGCGCCGGGCGTTGTTGAGCACCTCGGCCGCCCATTCGACGTCCTCCTGGCGCGGCAGGCCGGACGGGCGCAGGTAGACGGGCGCGGTCTCCGGCAGCCGCGCCGGGGCCACGGTCCGGTACGGGGCCATCCCCGCCTCGGCCACCTGCAGGTCGTTGGGCAGCGTGAGATGGGCGACCCCGCGCCGCGCGTAGGCGGTCCTGATCGCCAGGTCCACCAGCGAGGGCAGCTGCGCCGGGTTGGTGATCATCATGTTGTACTCGGCCACGTCCTCGTACAGCCGGTCGAGGTGCACCTCCTGCTGGTAGCCGGTGCCCAGCACGGACGTCTCCTGCATGCCCGTGATCGCCAGCACCGGCACGTGGTCCAGCTTGGCGTCGTAGAGGCCGTTGAGCAGGTGGATGCCGCCGGGCCCCGAGGTGGCCAGGCACACGCCGATCCGGCCGGTGGCCTTGGCGTAGCCGGTGGCCATGAAGGCGGCCGCCTCCTCGTGGTGGACGAGGACGAAGCGCACGCGGTCACGGTGGCGCCGCAGCCCTTCCATGATGCCGTTGATGCCGTCGCCCGGCATGCCGAAAACGGTGTCGACACCCCACTCGGCGAGCCGCTCTACCAGGGATTCCGCTGCGATTCGAGCCATGGGCCCGCCCTACCCGGCTCCGCGGCCCGCAGACGCTTTTACCAGATTCCTTGTCATTTCTGGACATTCGCGGGTAGAGGGGCGTCATGCGCATTCTGGTCACGGGAGCAACGGGCACGCTGGGCGGGGCCCTGGTGCCCGCACTGCTCAGGTCGGGCCACCGGGTGCGGGCGCTGAGCCGTACCAAGCGCGAGGACCGCGGGAACGTCGAGTGGGTGTGGGGCGACCTCGTCTCCGGCAACGGCCTCGCGGAGGCCGTGCGCGACGTGGACGTCATCGCGCACCTCGCCACCGGCGGCCGCAAGGGGCGCGGCGCCGTGGACGTGACCGGCACGCGCAAGCTGGTCGCCGCCGCCCGCCAGGCGGGCTACCCGCACCTGCTGTACACCTCGTGCGTCGGGGCCGACAGCGTGGCCAGCGGCCACCTGCGGCACAAGCTGGAGGCGGAACGGCTGGTCTGCGAGAGCGAGCTGGGCTGGACGATCCTCCGCTCCACCCACTTCCACCAGGCGCTCGACCGGCGGCTGAGCGACTTCGAGTCGCTCCCCGTGCTCGCCGTGGACCGCTCGATGCCCTGGCAGCCGGTCCACACGGGCGAGGTGGCGGCCCGCCTCAACGAGCTGATCGCCGCGGGCCCCGCGATGGACGAGCTCGAGTACGGCGGCCCCCAGGTGCTCAACACGGAGGAACTGGTCAGGACCTGGCTGCAGGCCAAGGGCCTGCACCGCCCCTGCCTGCCCGTGCGCTTCCCCGGCAGCCTGTACGCGGCCCAGCGCGCCGGCGAGCTGCTGACCGACGCCGAGCCCAAGGGCCGGATCACCTGGCACGACCACCTCTTCCCGGCGTCGGTCGAGCTCTCCGACGACTTCGCCTCGGAGCACACCGCCTCGCCCACCAGCCCCGCCAACCAGCCGGAGCAGGACCCCGACCTGCACGTCTACGGGGGCGACGAGGGCTACGAGCGCCCCACTCGCGGCTGACTCCTTTTACGTAGTCGTTACGTAACTCCCTCTTGCTGGGCATTCGGCTACCTATGTACGGTCCTTTCATTGCCACTTAACAACTTGTTCAGTGCAGCCAATCGAGAGGTTCGATGACGGAGTCGGAGAACGCCCGCTTGGGTGCGCGAATCCGCGCCTACCGCAACATGCGCCGCATGACCGTGCGCGCACTCGCGGCGGAGGCCAGGGCGAGCGCGAGCTTCATCAGCCAGCTGGAGCGCGGGCAGACCAGCTCCAGCATCGGGATGCTCAGGCGAATAGCCTCGGCTCTCGGTCTCACGGTCGCGGATCTGTTCAACGAGGAGGACGAGGTCGGCCACCGCGTGGTGCGCCGCGACGCGCGTCCGGAGCTGCACACGGCTCCCGGCACGCGCAAGTTCCTGATCTCCCAGCGTCCGCTCCAGAACGTGGAGGTGTACGCCGGGGAGTTCGATCCGGGCTCGTCCACCGGGGACGAACCGTACACCCACGGCGACTCCCAGGAGATCTTCCTGGTCATCCGCGGGCGGATCACTCTCTGGCTCGGCCCCAACGGCTCCGCCGCCGCACACGTGCTGGAGCCCGGGGACAGCGTGGAGTACCGCACGTCGGTCCCCCACCGGATCGTCAACGAGAGCGACGAGACCGCCGAGGTCCTCTGGACGGTCGCCCCGCCTACCACATCCTCCTGAGCCCCAGCCATACCTGCCAACAAGGGGGAACCCATGCCGAAGCACCCAGCGCGACTGGCCGCCACGGCCGGTGTCGCGGCTTCGCTCCTGCTCGCGACCGCCTGCGGAGCCGGCTCGGCGACGCCCGCCTCGATCGACCTCGGGTCGGGGCCCGCCAAGTCGGGCACGATCAAGAAGGACGCGTTGAGCGGCGTCAACATGACCTTCGTCTCCTACGGAGGCGTCTACCAGGAGGGCCAGCAGAAGGCGGCGGTGGACCCGTTCGCCCAGGAGTCGGGCGCCAAGATCCTCCAGGACGGCCCCACCGACTACGCCAAGATCAAGGCCCAGGTCGACTCCTCCAACGTCACCTGGGACGTGATCGACTCCGACTCCATCTGGGCCGAGGCCCAGTGCGGCAAGCTGCTCCAGCCGCTGGACTACTCGATCATCGACAAGTCCAAGGTCCCCGAGGGCCTGTCCGGCCAGTGCACCGTCCCCGCGATGCAGTACGGCATGGTGCTCGTCTACAACAAGGACAAGTTCGGCGCCAACCCGCCCAAGGGCTGGAAGGACTTCTTCGACACGACGAAGTTCCCCGGCAAGCGCGCCATCTCCGGCAACCCCGGCGACTCGGCGCCCGGCCCGTTCGAGGGCGCGCTGATCGCCGACGGCGTGGCGCCCGACCAGCTCTACCCGCTGGACGTCGACCGGGCCACCAAGAAGCTGCAGTCGGTCCGCTCCAACCTGGTCTTCTGGAAGACCGGCGCGGAGGCCCAGCAGTTGCTGGAGTCCGGCGAGGTGGACATGGGGATGGTCTGGAGCGGCCGGGCCTACGCCGCCGTCAAGAACGGCGCGCCGTTCCAGGTCGCCTGGGACCAGTGGATGCCGATCATGGACTCGCTGGCCGTGCCCAAGAACGCCAAGAACCCGAAGGCGTCGATGGCGCTGATCAACTACTACCTGGGCGCCCAGCAGCAGGCCAAGCTCACGGAGCTGACCTCGTACTCGCCGATCAACACCGACGCCAAGCCGAGCCTCGACCAGACCGGCCAGGCGTTCCTGACCACCGCTCCGGGCGTGCCGGAGAAGGCACTCAAGATCGACTCCAAGTGGTGGGCCGAACACCAGCCGGAGATGATCGAGAAGTGGTCGGCCTGGCTCGGCGGCTGATCGCGCATGGCCTCCACCCTGCAGGCGGTCGCCCCGCCCGCCGCCGCCAGGCAGCCGGCGGACCCTGAGCGCCGCCCGGCGCTCCTGGTCCTGCCGGCGCTGGTGGCGCTCGCCGTCTTCTTCCTGTTTCCGCTGATCTCGATGGTGATCAGCGCGTTCACCGATCCGGTGCCCGGTCTGGGCAACTTCACCTGGTTCTTCAGCGAGTCCCAGAACCTGCGCGTGCTCGGCCGCACGTTCACCACCGCCCTGTGGGTGACGGTGGTCGCGCTGATCCTGTCGTACCCGTACGCGTACGCCATGACGATCGCCGGCACGCGGGCCAGGGCCGTGCTGACGCTGCTGGTGCTGGTGCCGTTCTGGACCAGCCTGATGGTGCGGACCTTCGCGTGGGTGATCCTGCTGCAGGACACCGGCGTGGTGAACGACCTGCTGGGCACCATCGGACTGGGTCCGTTCAGCCTGATCCGCACCCAGACGGGCGTCGTGATCGGGATGGTGCAGCTGCTGATGCCGTTCATGGTGCTGCCGCTCTACGCGGTGATGAGCGGGATCGACCGGCGGCTGCTCACCGCGGCGGGCAGCATGGGAGCGCGGCCCGTCAAGGCGTTCCTCGACGTCTACGTGCCGCTGTCGCTGCCCGGGGTGTCGGCGGGGTGCCTGACGGTGTTCATCAGCGCGCTCGGGTTCTACGTCACGCCCGCGCTGCTCGGCTCCCCCACCGACGCGCTGCTGTCGCAGCAGATCTTCACGCAGGTCAACGGCCTGCTGAAATGGGGGCGCGGCGGCGCCATGGGCGTGGTCCTGCTCGGGCTCACGCTGGCCATGATCGCGCTGCTGGCGGTCACGCTGCGCCGCGCCGGGAAGAAGGTGACCGGATGAGCGCCCGGATCGGACGCGGGGCGCTGTGGGCGTTCTGCGCGCTGGTCGGCGTCTGGCTGGTGGCCCCTGCGATGATCGTGGTGCCGCTCAGCTTCACCTCGAAGGCGTCGCTCAAGTTCCCGCCGGACGGCTGGTCCACCCGCTGGTACGAGCACTTCTTCGGCGACCCGGCCTGGATGTCGGCCCTGTGGACCTCGCTGGAGGTCGGCCTGCTGGTCACCGTGGTCGCCACCGCGCTCGGCACGGCGGCGGCGCTCGGCCTGACCAGGGCCAGGATGCGCGGGCTCGCGCTGCTCCAGGGGTCGATGCTGGCCCCGATGATCGTGCCCGGGGTCGTGCTGGCCATCGGCGTCTACGCCGTGTTCCTGAAGCTGCAGCTCGTCGGGACGCTCATGGGCTTCGTCATGGCGCACACCGTGCTGGCGCTGCCGTTCGTGATGATCCCGGTGACCGCGTCGCTGAGCGGGTTCGACCGGCGGCTGGAGAGCGCGGCGGCCAGCCTGGGCGCCGGCCGCTGGACCACCTTCCGCACCGTGACGCTGCCGCTGGTCGCCCCCGGCGTGGCCGCGGGCGCGCTGTTCGCGTTCGTCACGAGCTTCGACGAGGTGGTCGTCTCGCTGTTCATCCAGAGCCCCTACCTGCAGACCCTGCCGGTGAAGATGTACGCGAGCGTCACCCGCGAGACCGACCCGACCATCGCCGCGGCGGCCACGATGATCATCGTGCTGACCACGAGCCTCGTCCTGATCGCCACCTTCTTCGTCGCCCGGAGGTCACGTGCCCACCAGTAACGATCTCGCCGCCCGCGGCGCCGGCATCGAGCTGACCGGACTGACCAAGCGCTACGGCGACTTCGTCGCCGTGGACGACGTCTCGCTGTCGATCAAGCCGGGCGAGTTCATCACCCTGCTCGGGCCGAGCGGCTCGGGCAAGACGACCACGCTGAACATCATCGCCGGCTTCGACCACCCCACCACCGGCGAGCTGACCGTGGACGGCACCGCCATCGCCGCGACGCCCGCCCACAAACGGGACATGGGCATGGTCTTCCAGCACTACGCCCTGTTCCCGCACATGACGGTCGCCGAGAACATCGCGTACCCGCTCAAACAGCGCAAGGTGCCCAAGGCCCGCCGCGCCGAGCTGGTCGCGGCCGCGCTGGCCACCGTCCACCTCGGCGAGTACGGCCACCGCTACCCGCGCGAGCTGTCCGGCGGCCAGCAGCAGCGTGTGGCCGTGGCCCGCGCCATCGTCTACAGCCCGCGCGTGCTGCTGATGGACGAGCCGCTGGGCGCGCTGGACAAGAAGCTGCGCGACTGGCTCCAGCTCGAGATCAAGCGCATCCACGGCGAGCTCGGCACCACGTTCGTGTACGTCACGCACGACCAGGACGAGGCGCTGGTGCTGTCGGACCGGATCGCGGTCTTCAACCGCGGCCGCATCGAGCAGGTCGGAGCCGCCGAGGAGCTGTACGAGCGGCCCGCCACGCTGTTCGTGGCCCGCTTCCTCGGCGAGTCGACGATCCTGCGCGGCGACGTCACGCCCGACGGCATCGGCGTGTGCGCGCGGCTGCTGCGGGCACCGGGCACCTTGGCCGACAAGGCGGGGGCGCTCGTCGTACGCCCGGAGCGGCTGGCCGTGCGCGAGGCGGGCTTCGACCCCGACCCGGAATGGAACGCCCTGCCGGCCACCGTCACCGGCGAGATTTACCTGGGCTCCAGCAGGAAGCTGGAGCTGAGGCTGCCCGACGGCTCGTCCGCGCTGGTGCGCGAGCAGGCCGGCAGCCTCAGCGACGCCCGTGGCGGCGACGAGGTCACCCTGACGTGGCGCGTCGCCGACTCCGTCCTGCTGCCCGACTCGCCCGATGTGGAGGCTGTGCTCACATGAAAGGCATCCCGCTCACCAAGGACTTCGCCAACGGCGGCGTCTCGTTCTGGTACCGGCAGATCGGCCTGCCGGACCGGCGTCCCCCGCTGCCGGGGCCGCGCTCGTACGACGTGGCCATCGTCGGCGGCGGCTACACCGGCCTGTGGACCGCGTACTACCTGAAGAAGGCCGAGCCGGGGCTGCGGATCGCGATCCTGGAGAAGGAGTTCGCCGGGTTCGGGGCGTCGGGGCGCAACGGCGGGTGGCTGTCGGCGGAGTTCGCCGGGTCGCGCAAGCGGTACGCCAAGGCGCGCGGCCGGCAGGCGATGATCGACCTGCAGCACGCGATGTTCGACGCCGTGGACGAGGTCATCGAGGTGACCCGCGAGGAGGCCATCGACGCCGACATCCACAAGGGCGGCCTCGTCCACGTCGCGACGAACCCGGCCCAGCGGCGCCGGCTGCGCGCGGAGCTCGACGACCTGCGCACCTGGGGGTACGGCGAGAGCGACCTGCGGCTGATGGACCGCGACGAGCAGCGCGAGCGCGTGCAGGTGGCGGGCACCCTGGAGGCCACCTACTCGCCGCACTGCGCCCGCATCCAGCCCGCCAAGCTGGCCGTCGGCCTGGCCGAGGCGGTCGCCCGGCTCGGCGTGGACATCTTCGAGGACACCACGGTCACGAAGATCGTCCCGCGGCGGGACGGCAGCCAGGCGGCGGCGGTCACCACGCGCGGGGCGGTCACGGCGGACTACGTCATCCGCGCCACCGAGGGCTTCACCGCCTCGCTGGCCGGCCAGCACCGGCAGTGGCTCCCGATGAACAGCTCCATGATCGTCACCGAGCCGCTGCCGCCCGAGGTGTGGAAGCACATCGGCTGGCAGGGCAACGAGCTGCTCGGCGACGAGGCGCACGCCTACATCTACGCGCAGCGCACCGCCGACGACCGCATCGCGATCGGCGGGCGGGGCGTGCCCTACCGGTACGGCTCGCGTACCGACCTGCGGGGCGCCACCCAGCCGCAGACGGTCGCGCTGCTGTGGCGGATGCTGGTCAAGCTCTTCCCCGCGGCGGCGGACGCGCGGATCCAGCACTCCTGGTGCGGCGTGCTGGGCGTGCCGCGCGACTGGTGCTCCACGGTCCACCTGGACCACGCGAGCGGCCTCGGCTGGGCGGGCGGCTACGTGGGCAGCGGCGTCACGACCACGAACCTGGCCGGCCGCACCCTGCGCGACCTGGTGCTGCGCCAGGACACCGAGCTGACGTCCCTGCCCTGGGTGGGCCGCCAGGTGCGCCAGTGGGAGCCCGAGCCGCTGCGGTGGACGGGGGTGCAGCTCATCTACGCGCTCTTCCGCGCCGCCGACCGGCAGGAGAACGACCACGGCACCACGACGTCGCCGTTCGCGCGGGTGGCGAACCTGATCTCCGGCCGCTGACGCGCCTCACCCTCCGGAGCGCGCTCAGCGCTCCGGGCCATCCGGGGGCCATCCGGGGGCCAGAGGTCAGCGCTCCGGGGGCCCGGCGCCGCGCCAGGGGTCGTAGTCAACCTCCAGCGGCTCCTGCGGCGGCCGCTCGGCCTCCGGCACGTGCTGGAGGTTGACCCGGATGCGATACCACACGCTGCTGCGCCCCCGCATGCCGTCGACCAGCACGTCGGCGGGCTCCAGCCGGGCCGCGACCTCCGGGTGGCGGGCCTTCCACCGCTCGAACCCGGCCAGCGCCTCCTCCTTGTGCTCCGCCCGCGCGATCTCGATGACGGGCATCGTCTGCTGCCTGCGCCCGCTGCCCTTGGGCGGCTTGGGCGCCGGGCCGAGCTCCTCGGCCAGCTCCAGCAGCGAGTCGAGCGAGCCGGGGTGCAGGTCCATGTCCTCCCACGGATCGCCGGCCTCGGCCAGCCGCTTGGGCACGGAGTCGATCGTGAACGCCTCGGGGCGGCAGCCGGGCACCTCGTCCCAGGTCAGCGGCGTCGAGACGCGGGCGTCGGGCACGGCCCGCACGGAGTAGGCGGAGGCCACGGTGCGGTCGTAGGCGTTCTGGTTGAAGTCGACGAACACGCCGTGCCGCTCCTCCTTCCACCACCGGCTGGTGGCCAGCTCGGGCGCGCGCCGCTCGACCTCGCGGGCCACCGTCTCGGCGGCCTTGCGCACCTTGGCGAACGGCCAGCGCCGCTCGATGCGGGCATAGACGTGAAACCCCCGCGACCCCGACGTCTTGGGCCAGGCGACCAGCCCGTGGTCCGCCAGCACCTCGCGCGCCACCTGCGCGGTGGCCAGCACGTCGGCCCACTCGACGCCCGGCACCGGGTCGAGGTCGATGCGCAGCTCGTCGGGCCTGGACAGGTCGTCGGCGCGCACCGGGTGGGGGTTGAGGTCGACGCACCCGAGGTTGACCACCCACAGCAGCTGGGCCAGGTCGGTGCAGACGACCTCCTCCGCGCTCAGCCCCGAGCGGTATTTCAGCTCGGCCACCTCGATCCAGTCGGGCCGCTTGGCCGGGGCGCGCTTCTGGAAGAACGCCTCCTGCTCGATGCCGTGCACGAACCGCTTGAGCACCATCGGCCGCCCGTGGACGCCCCGCAGCGCCGCCTCGCCCACGGCCTGGTAGAAGCGGATCAGGTCGAGCTTGGTGTGGCCGGACTGCGGGAAGACCACCTTGTCGGGGCTGGTGATGCGGACCTCGCGACCCGCGACCTCGATGTCAGGCATACGGTCACGATACGCGGGAGCACCGACAAGGCTCAGGGCGCCAGCTCGGCGCCGCGGGCGCGGCTGCGCGACTCCAGGTAGGCCAGGCCGAGCCGCCGGTGCCGGGCGATGGCCGCCCGGTTGTGCCCGAGCGCCTGCTCCGTACGCCCGAGCCGGAGCGCGAGCTCGGCCAGCACGTCGTGCACGCAGCCCAGGGCCCCGCTGCCCGTGCCCAGGACGATGGGCTGGTCGGCGATCGGCAGCAGCCGCTCGTACATCTCCCCGGGGTCGGGGGTGCCGAGCTGCGCGGCCACGAGCCCCCAGACCGGGAAGAAGAAGTCGGCCGACCAGTCCTCCCGCAGGTCCACCCCCCACCGTTCGAGGAGCCGGCGCGCCTGCTCGGTGCGGCCGACGTCCAGGGAGGCCAGGATGGCGAGCGGGCGTACCAGACCCATGAGCGGGCGGTCGCCCGCGGCCACCAGCTCGTCCAGCAGCTCCGCCACCCGGCCCTCACCGCGCCGGCAGGTGTAGAGGACGCCGAGGCGGCGGGCCTCCTGGCCCCACAGGCTCGCCCCGAAGGAGATCTTGGGGAAGTGCTCGGCCAGCGCCTCCGCCTCCGCCCACCGGCCGTGCAGGGCGTGGTCGGCGGTCTGCGCGACGCGGACCATGGCCTCCAGCTCGGGCCGGGCGACCTCGTGCAGCAGCTGCTCGCAGCGGGCCAGGTCCCTGCTCCACTCGGCCAGCTCGCCCGCGCGCAGCAGGCACGACATGCGCAGCACCCGCGCCACCAGCCTGGCCTCCCTGGGCAGGCCGGGCACGGCCAGCATCTCCTCGGCCGCCGCCAGCCGCTCGGGGTTGCGGCCGGGTACGAAGCTCGCGATCAGGTAGTTGTTGAGCGCCCTGGCCAGCAGCATGGGGTCGCCGGAGCGGCGGGCCAGGCCGACCGCGTCGAGCGCCAGCCGCTCGCCCTCGGCGCGCCGCGGGCCGTAGTGCAGCTCGATGCCGAGCGTGCCCAGGAGCGCGGCCCTGGACCGGTCGTCGAGGTCGCCCGCCAGGAGGTCCTCCAGGATCGCGACCATGTCCTCGTCCACGACGCCGTACGGGCGCCAGTTCCACACCGACAGGCCGCCGAAGACCGACACCGCCGCCACCAGCGCGTCCCGGTCGCCGAGCCGCTGGGCCTGGGCGACGGCCTCGGTCAGGTCGCGGTAGGCGCCTTCGGCGTCGCCCGTGGTGCGGCGGGCCTGGCCCAGCTCGGTGAGCACGCGGCAGCGCTCGGGCGAGTCGCCGGGCGGCAGGTGGTCGAGCGCCAGCTCCCACAGCTGCACGGCCTCCTGGTAGCCGTGGCGCTGCGCGGCCTGCGCGGCGGCCCGGGTGGCGTACGTGACCGCCTTGGGCGCGCCGCCCAGCCGGGCCGCGGCGGCGAAGTGGCCGGCCAGGATCGCCGGGTCGGCGCCGGGCAGGGTCTCCAGGTGCCCGGCGGCCCGCAGGTGCAGGCGGGCGCGGTCGAGCCGGGTGAGTCCCTGGTCGAGCGCCTGCCGTACGAGGGCGTGGGAGAAGCGGTAGTCGGCGGCCCCGGTCAGCGGCTGGGTGAGCAGGCCGGCGGCCAGCGCGGGCTCCAGGTGCGACATGACCTCCTCGACGGGGCGGTCCACGAGGGCGGCCAGCAGGTCCAGGTCCACCTCCCGGCCCGCGACCGCGGCGGCCCCGAGCAGGTCCCGGGTGGGCTCGGGCAGGCGGGCCAGGCGGCGTTCGATGACGTCGCGGGCGCCGGGCGGGACGAGGTGGCGCTCGCGTTCGGGCAGGCGGAGCAGCTCGGTCAGGTAGAACGGGTTGCCGCCCGAGCGGTCGAGCAGCTCCTGCGGGTCGGCCGCCACGTCGCGCAGGCGCAGGTAGTCGCGCACGCCCGAGGCGTCGAACGGCGCCAGCGGCAGCCGG
This sequence comes from Nonomuraea jabiensis, assembly GCF_014204795.1. GTDB lineage: Bacteria > Actinomycetota > Actinomycetes > Streptosporangiales > Streptosporangiaceae > Nonomuraea > Nonomuraea jabiensis. The sequence continues at coordinate 12,237,830 of NZ_JACHMB010000001.1, forward strand.
CGGCCCTCCCTGGCCAGCGCGCCCAGGGTCTCGCGCAGCTGCTCGGGGTGGTCGCCCGGTTCGGGCCTGAGCGTGGCCACGACGAGCGCGGAGGTCCTGGCCAGCTCGCCGGCGACGTGGCCGAGCAGCCTCAGGGAGGAGGCGTCGGCCCAGTGCAGGTCCTCCAGCACCACGAGCAGGGGGCCGGTCCGCAGCTCCGCCAGCACGGCGTCGTACAGGTCGAACAGCTCGGCCTGCGGGGACGGCGGGATCAGGCCCGCGCGGGTCCACGGCCAGAACGCGGGGGCGGTGCCGCCGTCGAGGCAGCGGCCCCACTCCACCCGGAAGCCCCTGGCCGTGGCCAAGTCGGCGACGGCCCTGGCCAGGCTCGTCTTGCCGATGCCCGCCTCGCCGGTGACCAGCGCCAGCCCGCCCCTGCCGTGCCTGGCCCGAGCCAGCAGCTCCTCCAGGACCCGCAGCTCGTCCTCCCTGGCCACGAGCCTGCCGGAGCCCGGGCCCGCGGGGACGGGTGCCGGAACGGGGTCGGGTGCCGGGCTGGGCTTGGGGGCCGGGTCGAGTTCGGGCGCCTGCTCGAACACCGCCTGCTCCAGCCGCCTCAGCTCGGGCCCCGGCTCGATGCCCAGCTCGCCGGCGAGCAGGGCGCGTACCTTGCGCAGCGCCGCGAGCGCGTCGGCCTGGCGGCCCGCCCGGTACAGCCCGAGCACCAGCAGCCCCCACGCCCGCTCCCGGTACGGGTGCGCCTCCGTCAGCGCCTCCAGGTCGGGCACGCTGGCCTCGCCGAGCGCCAGCCGGGCCGCCAGCCGGTCCTCCTCGGCCACGAGCCGCAGCTCCTCCAGCCGCGCCGACGCCGCCGGCGCCAGATCGGGGAACTCGGCCAGCGGCTCCCCCCGCCACAGCGCGAGCGCCCGGTCGAGCGTCCGCGCGCCCTCCGCGTGCCGCCCCTGCCTGACCAGGCGCGCCCCGTCGGCGGCCCACGCGGCGAAGCGGCCCACGTCGGTCTGGCCGGGCGTGACGTCCAGCACGTAGCCGGGCTCGCGGGTGAGCAGCACCCGGGGCGGCGTGCGCGGCTTGCGGTCCGGCTCCAGCACCCGCCGCAGATGCGAGACGTACGCCTGCAGCGTCGCCGTCGCCTTGGCCGGCGCCTCCCCCGCCCACAGCTCCTCGATCAGCCGGTCGAGCGGCACGACGCGGCCCGGTTCGAGCGCCAGCCTGGCCAGGACCGCCCGCTGCTTGCGGGTGCCGAGGTCGAGCCGGTTGCCGTCGCCGTCGTCCACCTCAAGCGGACCGAACAGTCTGAACTCCACGAACCCCAAGTCAACCTCAACTCCTCCGCAAATGCCGAAACGCACACTTGATCCATGAACGAGCTGAAGAACGTGATGAACGGCCGCGTGCTCCTCCCCGGCGACGAGGGTTTCGACGAGGCGCGCAAGCCCTGGAACCTGGCCGTCGACCAGCAGGTGCGCGCGGTCGTCGAAGCGGCCGACGCCGACGACGTGGCGGCCACGGTCGGCTACGCCCGCCTGCACGGGCTGGCGGTGACCGCGCAGCCGAGCGGCCACGGCGCCTCCGGCGACACCGACGGCACGATCCTGCTGCGGACCGGCGGCCTGGGCGGAGTGGCGATCGAGAACGGGGTGGCGCGCGTCGGCGCGGGTGTGAAGTGGGGCGAGGTGCTGGCGGCGGCGAGCCCGCTCGGGCTGACCGGCCTCGCGGGCAGCTCCCCCGTGGTCAGCGTGACCGGGTACACGCTGGGTGGCGGGCTGAGCTGGTTCAGCAGGAAGTACGGCTTCGCCGCCGACACCGTGCGGGCCTTCGACGCGGTGGACGCCGAGGGCCGGCGGATCCGGGTGACGGCCGAGCGGGACCCCGAGCTGTTCTGGGCGCTGCGGGGCGGCGGCGGTGACTTCGCGGTCGTGACGGCGATGGAGTTCGACCTGAGCCCCGCCCCCTTCCTGTACGGCGGGCGGATCACGTGGCCGATCGAGCGGGCGCCCGAGGTGCTGGCCGCTTACCGCGAGGTCACCGCGAGCGCGCCGGACGAGCTGACGGTCTGGTACGACCTGCTGCAGATCCCCGGCGGCCCGGGGTTCGTCATGGTCGACAGCACCTACCTGGGCCGGGACCCGGGCGCGCTGCTGCGGCCCTTCGAGCTGATCGGCGGCGCGATCGGCGACACCCGGCGGCTGCTGCCGGTGGCCGAGCTGGGCTCCATCTGCGACGAGCCCACCGATCCCCAGCCCGGCACCAGCCGGTGCGAGCTGCTGACCGGGCTCGACGACCAGGTGGCCGGCGTGCTGCTGGGCGAGCCGATCGACCCGATGATCAGCGTGCAGATCCGGCACCTGGGCGGGGCCCTGTCCCGGCCCGCCGACGGGGGCGGCGCCGCGGGGCACCTGGACGAGCCGTACCTGGTCTACGCGATCGGCCGGCCCACCGAGGCCACGGCCGAGCGTCTGGAGCGGCTGGGCAAGGCGCTGGTTCCGTTCAGCAGCGGGCGCAAGCCGTACACGATGCTGCACGGCGGCGAGCAGGCCGCGGCGGCGTTCCCGCGCGAGTCGCTGGCCCGGCTCCGCGACCTCAAGCGCTCCCGCGACCCGCACGGCGTCATCCGGGCCAACTTCCCCGTGCTGGGGTAGCCCGTTTCACCCGATGGCCCGGGCCAGGAAATCGCGGATCAAGGGGACGATCTCGCCGAGGCTGGTCTCCAGCGCCCAGTGGCCGGCATCGAGCACGTGCAGCTCGGCGTCCGGCAGGTCGCGCAGGTACGCCCTGGCCGCCCCCTCGGGCATGTAACCGTCGTGCGGGCCCCACACGATCAGCGTCGGCGGACGGTGCTCCCGCAGGTACGCCTGCTCCTTGGGGAACCATTCCAGCGTCGTCGCCTGGTCCTCGAAGAGGCCCACGACGTTCGCGCGGCGCCGCGAGGTGTTCATCAGCGACCAGTGCAGCCGCCACAGGTCCGGGCTCACCCGTTCGGCCAGATGGTCCGGCAGCTCGCCGGCGAACTCGTCGCGGAAGCCCTCCTCCGTGACGTTCGCGGCGAGCCTGGCCCGGCCCTCGTCCGTCGGATCGCTCCAGAACTCCTTGAGCCAGGCGTACTTCGGCCCCAGCTGGTCCTCGTAGATGTCGCCGTTCTGGATGACGAGCGCGGTGACCCGTTCGGGGGCGCGCATGGCCAGCCGCAGCCCGAACTGGGAGCCGTAGTCGTGCAGGTAGATGGCGTACCGCGACAGTCCCATCACGTGCGTGAAGCGTTCGAGGAAGTCGGCGTAGCCGGTGAAGGTGTAGGAGAAGTGCTCGGGTGTCGCGCTGTAGCCGAAGCCCGGCAGGTCGGGCGCGATCAGGCGCCAGCGGTCGCCGAGGGCGGGCAGGAGGTTGCGGAACGCGTACGAGGAGCAGGGGTAGCCGTGCGGCAGCAGGAAGATCGGCGCGTCGCGCGGGCCGGCCTCGCGGTAGAAGACCTCGATCCCGTCGACGTCGATCCTCCGATGCGCGACCGCGGCGGGCGTGCTGTGTCGGTTTCCGGTCATGGAACAAGGGCCTACCCCGCAGGCGCGGCATGGTGTCCTGCGCAGTGCCTAGAGGTCGCCGAAGTCTCCGTGGCGGCCCGCGCCCGCGGCGAAGCGGGCGGCGCCGCCCACGGCGTCGGGCATCGAGACGAGCCCGTGGCGCAGCTCGTTCCGCATCGCCTCCGCCTCGCTCAGCCCCTCCTGCTCCAGCGCCGACAGCCGGTCGCCGCGCAGGCAGGTCTGCGGGAAGCGGGCGATCTCGCGGGCCAGCTCCTCGGCCTGCCGCCGGGCGGTGCCGTCGGGCACGAGCCGGTTGGCCAACCCCCACTCGTACGCCTCCCGCCCGTCGACGGGCCGGCCGGTGAGGATCATGTCCATCGCCCGCGAGGCGCCGACGAGCCGGGGCAGCCGTACGGTGCCGCCGTCGATGAGCGGCACTCCCCACCTGCGGCAGAACACCCCGAAGACCGCCCCCTCCTCGGCCACCCGAAGGTCGCACCAGAGGGCCAGCTCCAGCCCGCCCGCGACGGCGTGCCCGGCCACGGCGGCGATGACCGGCTTCGACAGGCGCATCCTGGTAGGCCCCATCGGCCCGTCGCCGTCCTCGCCGACATGGTTGTCGAGCGCCTTCAGGTCGGCGCCCGCGCAGAACGTGCCGCCCTCGCCCCACAGCACCGCCACGGCGGCGTCGGACCCCTCGAAGTCACGGAACGCGCCCGCCAGCGCGTCGGCCGTCTTGCGATCGACCGCGTTACGCGCCTCCGGCCTGCTGATCACCACGGTGGTGACCGGTCCCTCGCGCTCCACGCGTACGCTCATGCGGCCCTCCTCGTGCTCGGGAACGGGCCGAGCGTACGTCCAAGCCTGGGTCTCCGGCCAGCAACCCCACCGTCAGTGGTTGCCGAGAGAATGCAGGCGGACAGGTTCCGTCAAAGCGGCCTTGGCACCCTCGAAGTCCGCCAGACGGATGGCGACGGTCGCTACCGCCAGCCGTTCGGGGAGCACGGTCGCGAATTTGAGTCCGGTGACGGCCCGACGGTCGACGTCCGGGAGAACGAGGAGTTCTCCGTTGCCGGTGTTCTCTTTCGCCGCCTTCCATACAGCCGGGGTGAGGTCTTGGCGGAGCCGAACCGCGAAGTCGGTCGACCGTTGCACCGGGTCGGCGATCGAGGGCAGCGTGGCGGCCAGGGTCGCGTTGGCACGGTATCCGGCCCAGGTCCACCAGCGCACGTCGGCGCCATCCCTCGTGATCAGAGTTCCGCCGGGGTGCACGACGGCGGGGGCTTCTTCGCGCCAGTCCGCCAGGCATGCTTGCGCCCGGCGGGTGAGCGACACCGGTGGGTCGGCGCCGAGCAGGACCTCTCGCATCGCGCGCGTCAGGGCGAACGGCAGACCCGCGACGCCGCTGCCGGTCCACTTGGCCACTCCACCGCGGTCAGCCGGTTCGACAAAGGCTCGTTTGCGCGTCCAGTCGATGAAAGTGACCCGCCAGCTCTGGCCACCCAGCAGCAGCAGTCGCGGGCCGCATTCACAAGTGTGCGAGATCACCCGGATGCGTGGTGGCCGAGGGGTGGGGTCGTACCAAGTCAGCTTGACGTGGCCGGGCAGGGGCGACTCGACGTGCGGACCATGGAAGTCGGGGATCTTCGACATGTCACACGGTCCTTTCCTCAAGTTCTCGACGAGGGTCCTGCACGTGATGTCGATGGGGGACATCCGCGATGTCCACTGCGGCAGGGGCCTGGACAGGCAGCTCGAACCAGACGGTCCGGCCGAACGAGCGCCTTCTGACTCCCCATTTCGTCGCCACGGCCGCCAAGATCTGAAGTCCTCGTCCGCCGGTCTCGAATGGGTCGTCACGAAGTCGCGGCCCCGACCACCACCCCTGGTCCTTCACTTCGATACGGATCCGGTCGGCGCCGAGCCACAGGCGGACTCGAAATGACCCCCGTTTCCAGCGACCGGACATGGTGTGCTTCATCGCGTTGGCGGCGAGCTCGGTGACCAGGAGCCGCAGATCCTCCAGAAGATTCTCATCGTCAGCGGCCTCCGGCAGTGCCATAACGAGCCAATGAGCAGCATAAATCCGTACATCACGGATTATCTGAGGGCACCCAGGAAACCGCATTGCGCCGATGAGTTTCATTCCGAGTGAAGACATATTTATCACCCATACCCCCATTAGCCCGACATGATGATGCCAGCATTGATCCTGCTGGGCTCTGTTATGAGCGCTTGCGAATCATCCATCTCCGCAAGCCCCTTCAAACAATGCCTGCGACGAGCTACATTGTCTTGCGAAATAATCCCAGAGCGGTCCCAGACTACAACTGGCAACAAACCAGAAGAGCTGGAATGGACTTGGTTACGGGAGGCGTGATGCCAGCACCCAAGGAGCTTGACCCAACCGCCAGCCCAGCGGCACATTTCGGTGCCGATCTACGCAAATACCGATATGCCGCTAAATGGACTCAGGAACAGCTCGCCGAGCGCATCGGCTACAGCAAGAGCCGTATCGGCAATGTAGAACGCGGAGACGAGAACCCCACGCGCGAGCTGATCGAGCTCTGCGAAGAGGCACTTGGCCTCAACGGCCCACTGCTCTCCCACTGGCCGGCCATCAGCGGCAACCGGATGCCCGATTGGTTCCGGCAGTGGCCGCCGATCGAGCGGAAAGCCGATCAGCTCCTCACCTGGGCCCCGCTCATCGTGCCCGGACTGGTACAGACGGTGGAGTACGCGCGTGCGATCTTCGAGGGCGAGCCTCACACGACCCCTCAGCAGGTCGAAGACGCGGTCGAGGCCCGGATGGAGCGACAATCCATATTCGATCGGCCGAATCCCCCTCAATTCCTTGCTGTGATAGACGAGGGCGTCCTGTATCGTCCGATTGGAGACGAGTTCGTAACCCACCGCCAGCTAGAGCACCTGATCACTTTGGCCGAGAACAAGTGGTTCACCGTCCAACTACTCCCGTACGCAGCCCGGTGTACGGCAGTGCTGGTGGGCCCAGCTCTCTTGGCGCAGCAGAACGGAGTGCCGATCGCCGCCTACGTCGAATCAGCCGTCCATGGTCGCGTCGTTGACTCCACCAGCGAGATCAAGCGACTCGTGGACCGACTCGAACTCATACGCAGCGCGGCGCTCCCTGAGTATCTGTCAGTGCAGCGGATCAAGGAGAGAGTGCAGCGTGGAGTTGAATGAGGAAGTCGCCAAGGAGATAGCAAGCCCGGCCGGATGGATCACCGCGTCGAGCGGTCAAGGCGGCGACTGCCTGGAGGCCAAGCATCTGTCGGACGGCCGCATCGCGTTGCGCGACACCGAACAGCCGGATGCCGAGCCATGGGTGGTCCGCCGGGCCGTCTGGGACAAGTTCGTAGCAGGCGCGAAGAACGGCATATTCGACTTTTAGTGTCATCAACCATGCGGCCCCCGAAATCCGTCAGGGGGCCGCACCGTTCCTGACCCTGTGATCATGCAGCCTCACCTGGGCTTGTCCAGCAGAAGGGGTTTGAGCTGGCGGAAGAATTCGGTCGCGTCCGCCAGAGAGTCGCGGCCTGGTCCGCCCCTATAGATGTTGATGGTGAGAAGGCGCTTGTAGTCGGGCGTCCATCCGTAGACGAAGGCGATGGTCTGATCCTTGGCGTTCTTCCGCCGCGCTGCGAAGCCTGGCCCGAGTTCGTCGGGCAGGTCCTTCCCCTGCGTGGTCAGCTTGGTGTTTTTCAGGTCTTCTGCGTCGTTCGGGGACGGGTCGAAGACTTCGATCACGAGTCCGAGTTTGCCCTCTGGGGCCAAGTCCTCGGCTACCGAGCATGACGCGAAACGGCCCTTGTCCATCTTCGTGCCGACCGCCGTGTAGTCCTTGAAACCGGTAGCGATCTTGATAGCGCTCGCCGAGATGAGTTCACATTCTTGTGGAGCGGCAGTAACGCTGCCCAGCGGTCGGGTGTCCGGCGGAGCAGGGGAAGGAGACGAGCACGCGGCCGCCAGAGCGAGGACCACGAGTACGGAGACCGCCTTCGGTTGGCTTCTCATGAGCCATGCCCCGAATAGTTGGTTTCGGCCTCCTTGAAGCCGAGCGCGATGGCGTCATCCGGTCGGCCGAAGACCCGGCCTGGCCCGTCCAGCGTCAGCCACTCATCGTAGGCCTCACGCTCGTCGGCATTCATGTCGGCCCAGGACTTGATCTCCCCGTTCACCATAAAGTGACCTTTCGAGCCCGGAGAGAAATCCTTGTAGCGGTACGGATGCGTCTCGGCGGGCACTGATCCGTCCCCGAACAGGCCGTGGCGCATCATCGTGGCCGCCGTGAGATCGGTGAACATGTGCTTGGCCGCTCCCATCGCGGTGTCCGCGTCCTGGCGAGCCTGGTCCTCGTGGCCGGAATCCATCTTTCCGAAGATCGCGCTCTTGGCCTCGTCGACCAAGAGCCCGACAAACTTCCCCTGCGGCCCTGGAGCCAGGCCCACGACTTTCTCCGTCATCTCCTTGAAGGCAGCGGCGCGTGCATCGCTCTCCTTCGCCTCTCCGATCTTGGTGATATTGGCGGCATTGGTGATCACCCAGGTCGTCATGCCGAGGCCGCGCGTCGCCCGGGAGAATTCCGCGCCTCCGCTGCGGCTCGTGCGCTCTTCGAGGATGTCCTGCCGTGCGGCGTCGAGCTGCTGCCGCGTGGCCTCTGGGTTCGACTTCCGCCATGCCGCGAAATCAGCGTCGACTTCCTTCGCGATCTTGGCAGCCAGTTCGTCCAGCACCTTGGCGGAATACAGCCCGTGCGCGGCGGCCACGGTCTGAAACGCGTCGTCGTCTGCGAACGCCCATGTCATCGCCTTCTTGACATCTGGCGCATTGAACTTGGCACCGTAGGGTTCCACGCCTTGCATGTTCTTGTCCGGGTCCGATCCTGTCACCACGGCCGGTGATTTCGCGCTGAAAGACTGGAGATCGCGATGCAGATCCCCGGTGTATTGGGCCAAGATCTCGCCGAGGTTGGCACGGGTATGGGGCAGGTTCTTCTGGACCTTGGCATCGCTCCAGAAGTGGGCGGCCCACGAGGCGATCAGGGCGGATTTGTAGCCGCGCGAATTGCCCGGTGGCACGTCGTGATCGCGGAATTTCGTGCCGGCCTCCTGGATGGCCCAGCCGAGATCCGCGTCGGCGTCGCCATCCCAGCGGTGCTGCCGCATCAGGTAGGCCAGCGGCTTGCGCTGCGGGTCGGTGAAGAAGTCCTGGGCGACGGCGGGATGGTGGGCGAGTGGCACCAGGGCCGTGCCCATGGGGCTGAGGTCGCCGGGCGAGATGTCCTTGGGGCCGGGCTTCGCCCAGGCGTCTCGCGGCAGGCTCGGGTCGGGCGGATGGGCCACGTCCTTGTCGTACAGCTTCCGGACCACCGTGAGCAAGAACGAGTGGTCGAACTGGCCGTCCTGGAGCAGCCTTTTCACCGCGAACGCGTCCTGCGGGTTCTCGATGCCGTCGACCAACTGATCGGCGTAGTCGTCGGCAAGCTTTATCGAGCCCACTCCGCGCGAAGCCGTGCCCAGGATCTTGCTGAGCATGGTGAGGAGCCTGTCCTGGGTCCTGACGTCGCGTTGGTCCGGGCGGCCCGACTGCGGGAGGCCGGCCCCGTACACCTTGTTGATCAGGGCCTTGAGCTCGCGCGGCAGTATTTCCTTGGCGAAGGCGATCGCGAAGTACGGATCGTTCTTGTGTCGCTCGATCTCGGCCACCGTCTTGGCGTCGAGCGAGTGGGTCTTGATCTGTTCCCGTAGCTTTGTGGCCAGGGCCTTGGCCGATGCCGCGCCCTCGGCGGGAGACTTCGACAGCCAGTCGGATTCGTTGGCCCAGAGAATGCCGGCCTTGCCGGATTTGCGGTCGGGTTCGGCGAGTATCAGGTCGAGACGGCCCTGGAGCGCGGGAATCTGCTCGCTCATCTGCCGCCCGATGGCATGGGCCGGGCCGTACAGCTCGACACCCAGCGCCGTCACGGCCCGCTCCACCTGGAGACCGACGTCCGGGATCGTGCCGCTGACGCGCTTCATGCCGTTGATCAGTTGCGTCATCAGCGTGGGGTTGATGCCGACCATGGAGCTCATCGAGGAGCCGCTCCCTTGCCCGGCCCGGACGGCTGCAGGGAGTCCAGCACGGACATGGCCCGCGTGAACAGGTCCTTGAAGCCCCGATCCCAGGCGCGCAGATCGGCGGCGAGCCTGTCGCCCGCCTCACCCTTGAGCGCGCCGTCATCGACCAGGCGAACCAGCGCGATCACGTCGTTCGCATGCTCATCGCGTAATCGTTCGATCTGACGCCGGGCGGCGTCAATTTCTTCCTTTGTCGCCATCATCGCCCGATCTCGTGGAGGTGGGAGATACCGGGGTCGATGGCATGGTAACTACAGGGAAGGTGGGGTTAAAGCGGAATGCCGCATACTCAACGAGATGGCTATAGATGGGAGACCATGGCCGGCAGTAGCTGGATACATATCTCACTCGCTGAAAAGCCTTCTGCTCACATCATGGATGCCACTTTGCAGGCCAGAGGGGCTGGATGCCGAAGTGGTCGCCGAGCTGAAAGCGCGGGCCGCGCGTAGATCGGCAGCAAGCTTGCCAGCCGCCCTGCCACTGAGAGCAATGATTTGGCTACGATCAGCTCATGAGCAGCTACGTCCGAACCATCCGCAAGTACATGCGCCAGCAACCGTCCCCAACCTGGACAGAACTGCCGCTGGCGGGCGAACGACTCTCGGAGATCATCCTTTTTGGTCATGGGAAGGATGCCGATGTCATGGTGGAGCTGCTTGACGGGCGGCAGTTCGTCTTGGGGTTGGGCGGCACCCTGCGAGTACACGGCTGCCCTGGGCTGGAAACCGAGGTAACCAGATGGGATGACCGTTCGCTGGCTATCCGGTATTTCGGCCAGAATCTGAAAGTGGCTGCCGTACGGCTTGGCGTTCCGGACCAGGCCGACGCAGAGAAGCTCGCCGCTGAGGTTCAGGAATGGCTGGCTACGAACGGCGTTGACGACCTGCTTTGGGGAGTATCAATCGAGATTGAGGTCGTGCCGATTCTCGAAGCCGCCGATTGAGGGTCAGCGGGCTGTCACGAGCGCAGCGGCGCCATTGCGCATACCGCAGCATGCTTGGTTCGTGGCTGCCTGGAGCCGGGCAGCCAGTGTCCGTCCGCCGATCCGCAACACGCCCGCCATGCCAACTTAACGTAATGGTATAGTCACCGTCAGGCGACGGTCGCGGACCTAGACCACGGACGTGAGTCCTTCAGCTGACGGTCAGCGCTGACTCACCAGGCGATCATGCCGGGCAGACCCGCAGGGGACACATGGGCTTTTGGGGCACCTACATCGTGGCGCGTGCGAACCAGCCGCTGACCGGGCTCCCAGCACTGCGGCAATCGGCGGCCAACGCCAGCTGGCACTGGCAGGGACCGGACCGATGGCGTGCCGTGCAGGTCGACCGCGGCCCCGCCGGCTGGGACTCGCCGACCCTTCCGCACGCCTGGGACGGCCTTCTCACAGGGCTGATGCAGCAGACAGGACACCCGGTCCTGGCAGCCGTCATCAAGCACAGCGAGGGCGCCCAGCTCCTCGGCCGCAGCCCCGTGGCCGGCCACTGGGGCGGCTGGCTCATGGCCGACGGCATCACTTGGCGTTCGCTGCCCGCCGACGGACCGGCCCAGTCCTGGGACGAAAACGGCGAGCAACATGCCGAGGACCCCGCCGAGTACCAGCGACGCCGCCAAGCGGCGCTCGACCGCCTTTACACGGCTGCGGGGCCGCCCGGCTCCGCAGCCGCACCATCAGCCCTCGCATGGGCCAGAGAAGCTGGCCTCACGCCCGACCCCGCCGCCGTAACCACCGCCCTGGACGCCAAAGGCGTCTTCGCCGAGGACGTGCTCTTCCAACTCCTAGCCGCCCTTGGCCTACCAGACCTCCCCATCGGGTACCACAACTAGCCGTATCTCCGGCTTGACAGCCACCCCCGCCACCGCGGGGTCAGGATGGCCGAAGGAGCTGCGCCCGCCGAGTGAGTGGCCACAATCCTCTCCGGGCACCCGATTGCGTGCAGCGCTGCGGGAGTGGTGCCGCCCCTGCCCGCGCCGGATGGTGCTGTTCCTCGACGAGATCGACGCCCTTCAAGGCAAGAGCATGATCAGCATCCTCAGCCAGCTCCGCGCCGGTCACAACGCGCGACCTGAGGGCCACCCGTTCCCCACATCCGTGGTGCTGTGCGGGTCGCGCGACCTGCGTGACTATAAGGTCGCCTCGGGCGGCGAACCCGGCCGGTCGAACCCGGCCAGCCCGTTCAACATCGTCGCCGAGTCGCTGCGCCTGGGCGACTTCACCGCCGATCAGATCGCCGAGCTGTACGGCCAGCACACCGGCGCCGGTGGCACCGGTCGGCATACCGCTACCCTCTACTACGGCCAGATCGGCGGTGTCACCTGCAGCTGGGCTCATCTGGGTGGGGACACTCAGTGGCTTGACACCGTATGGATGGGCTGGACCCGGGACGGCGGCAGGATCTGGCTCCAGTGCGGTCCGTTCGAGGTGACCTCCGGCGGGCAGACCAAGACCAGCGCGGCACAGCGCACCAGCTCCGACTCCAACTGGCAGTTCCGGGCGTGCTTGAGGTGGGGCCGCCACGACCCGCCTTCCGTCCGCTGGCAATGGGGTGAGCGGATCGATGACCCGCTCACCCTACGTTCGTCAGAGAGTGACCGCTCCCGTCAGGAGGTCCTCGAAGTGGTCGGCGGCGGGGGCGTCGATGCCGCGCAGCGGGCCGTGATCCACGAGGTGGGCCTCGGCGTACAGCCGGGCCACCAGCGCCTTGCGGCCGTCGTCGAGCCCCCAGGTGGCCTGGTCCTCCAGCAGGGCGGCGGCGTACACGTCGGCCATGAACTGCGCCAGCGGATACAGCCGCTCCTCCGCCACCGAGGGCTCCAGCGCGGCCCACGCCGTGACCGCCTTGGCGAGGTCGTCGATGCGGGCGTGCACCAGGTCGGAGGTGGCCAGGTCGCGCAGGCGGTCGAGGAAGGGCAGGTGGGCCTGCTCCTTCACCATGGCCCGCCGAACGTCGAGGCAGAGGATGTTGTCGCCGCCCTCCCAGATCGGGTTGACCTGGGCGTCGCGCAGGAGGCGGGCCACCGGCCACTGCTCGATGTAGCCGTTGCCCCCGTGCACCTCGATCGCGTCGCTCGCCGCCGTCACGCCGAGGCGGGCGGCGCGCAGCTTGATCAGGGCGGGGGTGATGCGCAGGCGGGGGCCGGCGAGGCCGTCGAAGGCGAGCGCCTGGGCGGCCTCGACCTCGACGATCAGCTCGCTCAGCCTGCGGCGCATGAGCGGCTGGTCGATGAGCGGCCGTCCGAACGCCTCCCGGGCCCGGGCATAGCAGATCGACTCCACGAGCGCGCGCCTGGCCACGCCGACGCCCATCATGGCCACGCCGAGCCTGGAGGCGTTGGTGAGCTTCATCATGGTCCCGAGCCCGGAGCCGGTGGCGCCCTCTCCGAAGAGCGGGAACGCCTCCGCGCCGGTGAACTCGACCTCCGCCGACGCGACCGATCGGGTGCCGAGCTTGTCCTTGAGCCGCCTGATCCGTACGCCGTTGCGGCTTCCGTCCCGCTGCTCCCGCAGCACGAGGAACGGCGCCACGTTCCCGTCGGGGCGCCTGGCCAGCGCCACGAACGCGGAGCCGTTGGCGTTGGAGGCGAACCACTTGAGGCCGGTCAGCAGCCACGCGTCGCCGGCGGGCACCGCCGCGGCCTCCAGCGCCGCCAGGTCGGAGCCGCCCGTCCGCTCGGTGAACATCTGAGCGGCCTCGCCGGAGTAGTAGCCGTTGGCGAAGATCTCCCGCACCCGATCGCGTACGTCCTCGGGCGCGTACTTCTCGGCGAGGGAGACCACCATGTCCCCTCCGGTGCCGAGCGCGCAGCCCATGCCGATGTCAGCCTGATCGAGCAGGTACGTCCAGGCGGCGGCGAGCGCGGCCGGGTTCGCCCCGTGTGACCGGGCCTCGGCGGCGAAGGACGGCGAGGTGAAGTTGTCCTCCATGAGCGCCCGCCGGGCCGCGTGGAACGACGGCGGCATGACGACCTCGCTGATGTCCCTGCCCCACTTGTCGTACCTCTCCAGCCGCGGCGGGTTGCGGTCGGTCTCCTCGGCGCACTCGGCCACGAGCCCGCCCATCAGCGCGCCCAGCCGGTCCAGGCGCGGCTCCGCCCAGGCGAAGCCCTCGCCCAGGTGGTGCCGCATGAGCAGGCGCAGCGTGGGATCGCAGGTCCACCAGTTGCGCCCGGCGGCGCCCTGGTAGCGCTCGGTGGCGTAACGGTCGCTGCGGTCGAAAGGTTCGATGAGATAGCGCCCCATACTCGCGAGTGTTACATATACTCGACACGCGATGGAAGAGCGTAACACCCTGAGCGCCCGATCGGCCGTGCTGAGCGCGCTGCTGGGCAGCCACCCGCCGCGGCTGCCCGCCCGGCAGCTGGTGCGCATCGGCGCGCTGTTCGGGATCGCCGAGGGCACCGTACGGGTGGCGCTGTCCCGCATGGTCGCGGCCGGAGACCTCCTCCAGGACGGCCGCTTCTACACGCTGTCGGAGCGGCTCGCCGAGCGCCAGGCCAGGCAGGACGAGAGCCGCGACCCGCACACCAGGCCGTGGGACGGCACGTGGGAGGTCGCCGTCGTCACGACGGAGCGGCGCGCGCCCGCCGACCGGGCCGCGTTCCGGGCCACGATGACCGCCCTGCGCCTGGCCGAGCTGCGCGAGGGCACCTGGATGCGGCCCGCCAACCTGGTGCGCGCCTGGCCGGAGGCCGTCACGGCGCAGTGCACCCTGATCGACGGCCGCCCGCACGACGACCCCACTCCCCTGCTGTGGGACCTGGACGGCTGGGCGGCGGAGGCCCACCGGCTGGAGCGGGACCTCGGCAGAGTCCTCGACCGGGCCCTCGACCGCGCCTTCGACCGGGCCGGCGGCCTGGCCGAGGGCTTCCTGGTCTCGGCCGCCGTGCTGCGCCACCTCCTGGCCGACCCGCTGCTCCCCCAGGAACTGCTTCCGGCCGGCTGGCCGGGCGCGGAGCTGCGCGCCCGCTACGACGACTTCGACCGCCACTACCGCGAGGTGCTGTACGAGCACCTCAAGGGCTGAGAGCCCCTACAGGGGCACGCCGAAGATGATCCGGCGGTTCCTGAACTCGGTGACGCTCCACAGCTTGCCGCCCTGCACCGTCAGGTCCTCCGGCCCGACGGGGAACGCCCGCGTCTGCAGCTTGCCGTCGGTGTAGACGAGCAGCTTGCCGTTGGCGTTCGCGCCGGCCGCCTGGCTCAGGTACCACTTGCCGCCCCACGAGATGGCCCCCTGGATCTTGGGCTGTCCCATCACGAAGGCGTCCTCGGGCTCGCCGCCGGACAGGCCCAGGGGCCAGCGGCCCACCCAGCCGCCCGGGTCGTCCTCGCGGTACTCGCCGGTGACCAGCCGCGGCGTGCCGCCGCTGCGGTCGATCGAGACGAACGAGAAGAGCGGCCCCGGCTTCGCGACCTTCCAGAAGTCGGTCTGCGGGATCACGTACCGGTAGCCGAAGGCGTGGAACTTGCCGCCGTGCCGCCCGACCTGCTTGGGGTCGCCCAGGTCGTTCTGGGCGGTGCGCAGGTCGAGCACGTGCTTCAGGTCGAAGACGCGCAGCCCCCGCTTGGTGTCGGCGATGTAGAGCAGGTCGCCGTCGCACGCGACGCCGCCCGCGTGGATGTCGATCGGCCCGTACGAACCATCCGGCTTCGCCACAACCAGCAGCGCATGCTGATATTTCAGCGTCTTGGGGCTGAGAAAGGACAGCCTGATGCCCCGCTCGCCCGCCTCCGGCTTGAAGTACCAGGTCGCCAGGAACGCCGGCACCCCGATGGAGCCCGACTCGTCCGAGCAGGTCAGCCCCTGCGGGTACCAGTCGACCGTGTCCTGGTCCTTGCCGTCGAAGGCGTACCACTCGGCCGGTTTCGGGCTCATCGCCCCGAGCGCGCCCGGCGCCCCCTTGCGCGTCGCCAGCCGGTTCGCCTGCGCCAGCACGGCCTCGACGCCGGCGCTGCCGATCTCCCCCGCCAGCTTCGCGGCCCCTTCGGCAAGATCGCCCGTTTCCCGGCGCAAGGCGAAGGGCGCCTTGTTTGTGGGTACCATCCCCGTTGCCGCCATAACTTCCTCGCTTTGCCGTCCCTTGACCTAGTTTGACGGACGGAGTGCGATAGAAGTTTGCGTTCAGGCGGACGATCTCGCCACCGGCCTGCCGTTCTGGCTCGGCGGGCCGGGCTTTCCCGGCGTACGGTGCGGCCGGTGCACGTGGCCCCGCCCGGTACCCGGCCGAGGCGCTGACGTGGCTGTTCGCGGCAGCGGCGGAGGCGTCCGTCGGCGAGGGGTCAGCGCCTGGACGGGCATCTCGGCGTGAAGGGGATGGCGCAGGTGCTGGGTCAGCTGCTGGAGGGTGGTGCGGGTGAGGGCGTCCGAGGGGTGGCGGTCCAGGAGGCGAGCAGGCGCAGACCTTCTTCGGAGGGGGATCCGGGCTCGGCGGTGTAGATGGTGAGGGTGAGGCCGGGTTCGGCGGCCATCTCCAGGCCCTCGTAGGCGAGGGTGAGGTCGCCGACGGCTTGGTGGTGGAAGCGTTTGGTGCCGGTGCCGTGGGTGCGGACGTTGTGGGCGCCCCAGCGGGTGCGGAACTCGTCGCTGCGGGTGGACAGTTCGCCGACCAGGTCGTGCAGGTCTTTGTCGTGGGGGTTGCGGCCGGCCTCGGTGCGCAAGATGGCGACGGAGACGTCGGCGGCTTGGTCCCAGCCGGGGTAGAAGCGGCGGGAGGCGGGGTCGAGGAAGTTGAAGCGGGCCAGGTTGGCCTGGTTGCCGGGGGTGGCGTAGACGTCGCTGAAGAAGGCGCGGCCGAGCTGGTTGACGGCGAGGATGTCCAGGCGGCCGTTGCGGACGAACGCCGGTCCGGCGGTGATGGCGTCCAGCGTCCATTGCAGGCTGGGGTGCGGCTTCCACTGGTCCTTGGTGCGTCGGCGGCGGGGGCGGGTGAGGGCGTCGGTGCCGTCGGCGGCCTGGGCCAGGTTCAGCAGGTGGGCGCGTTCGGCGTCGTCGAACCGCAGGGCGCGGGCGAGGGCTTCCAGGACGGATGGGGAGACTCCGGCGAGGTTGCCGCGTTCAAGCTTGGCGTAGTACTCCACGCTCAGGTCGGCCAGGGCGGCGACCTCGCTGCGGCGCAGTCCCGGCACCCGGCGCCGGGAACCCGGCGGCAGCCCGGCCTGTTCGGGGGTGATCTTCGCGCGCCGCGAGGTCAGGAACTCGCGGACCTCTTCACGGTTGTCCACCCCTCGACGGTACGTCCTGCCTGCGGTTGTAGAGGTGTACTGCCAGTACGCCCCTTAGCCGTGCCTGGTTACGCGCGGCCACAGCGGGTTACCTAGGAGGTGTGGCGCTCCTCTGGCCGGATGTGAAGCCGATGACCGGAGGGGCTCCTACCCGGTCCGGGCGGTCGGCTACCTGACGCCTCGGGCCCCCAACCGTACACGGCGCCGCCACGCACCCTGTCGAGGACTGGGCCGGCGGCGCCCGTCCCACCACGCAAAGGACCCTTTTTCATGCGCGGAGCAGTGATCCACGCCCCCGGCGACATCCGTTTGGAGACCCTGGACGACCCCAAGATCCTCAACCCCACCGACGCGATCATCCGCACCGCGGTGACGTGCGTGTGCGGCTCGGACCTGTGGCCCTACCGCGGCGCCGAGCCGACCGGCGAGCCGCATCCGATGGGGCACGAGTACGTCGGCTGGGTGGAGGAGGTCGGCTCGGAGGTGACCGCGGTCAAGCCGGGACAGTTCGTCGTCGGGTCGTTCGCGACCTCGGACAACACCTGCGCCAACTGCCGCAACGGCTTCCAGTCCAACTGCCTGAACCGCGAGTTCATGAGCACCTGCCAGGCCGACTACGTCCGCATCCCCAACGCCCAGGGCACCCTCGTCGCCACCGACGGCGTGCCCGGTGAGGAGTTCTGGCCGGGGCTGCTGGCGGTCTCGGACGTCATGGGCACCGGCTGGTGGGCCGCCGACGCCGCCGAGGTCAAGCCCGGCTCCACCGCCGTGGTCGTCGGCGACGGCGCGGTCGGGCTGTGCGCGGTGATCGCGGCCGAACAGATGGGCGCTGAGCGGATCATCGCCATGTCCCGGCACGAGCCCCGCCAGAAGCTGGCCCGCGAGTTCGGCGCGACCGACATCGTCACCGAGCGCGGCGAGGACGGTGTGGCCCGAATCAAGGAGCTGACCGGCGGGATCGGCGCCGACAGCGTGCTGGAGTGCGTCGGCACCGCCCAGGCGATGCGCCAAGCCCTGCACTCGGCCCGGCCGGGCGGCAACGTCGGTTTCGTCGGCGTCCCCCACGATGTCGCGCTCGACGGGCAGGAGTTGTTCTTCTCCCACGTCGGCCTGCGCGGCGGCCCGGCTCCGGTACGCCGCTACCTGCCCGACCTGATCGACCGGGTCCTGACCGGCGCCATCGACCCGGGCAAGGTCTTCGACCTCACCCTTCCCCTGGACCAGGTGGCCGAGGGCTACCGGGCGATGGACGAGCGCCGCGCGATCAAGGCCTTGCTCCAGCCATGACGGGTGGTGCGGGTGGGCGTCCACGGCGAGCACCACATGGGCCTCGTGCGCAAGCGAACAGCTCTTTCCATACCTCGCACAGCGCAGGAATCCAGCCATGAGCACGTGGAACAGCGACGAGTTGGACCGCATCGCCACTGCCGACGAGCTTCGCGTCGCGCCTCGCCGCAGCGACGGAACCTTCCGCCGCCCGACCACCATCTGGGTCGTGCGTGATCGCGACGACCTGTACGTACGGTCCTGGCGCGGCGTACAGGGCAGCTGGTGGCGCACCGCCCACGACACCCACGAGGGTCGCATCTCCGCAGGCGGCGTGGACGCCGAGGTCCCCTTCGTCGAGGTGACCGACCCACGCGTGAACGACCAGGTCGACGCGGCGTACCGCACCAAGTACGGGCACTACAGCGGCTACGTCGAGCCGATGGTCGCCGACGACGCCAGGGCGACGACGCTGCGTCTCACCCCCAGGTCCTGACCATCCATCGATCACCCCGTGATCATGAAGGAGCACCAAAAGTGAATCCCACCTACGACTTCTCCGGGCAGGTGGCCCTGGTCACCGGCGCTTCCTCCGGCATGGGCCTGGCCGCCGCCCGTGCCTTCGCCGCCTCTGGCGCCGCTGTCGCCCTGGTCGACATCAACGCAGGCGCCGTCGAGCAAGCCGCCAAGGAGCTCACCGACGCCGGCCACCAGGCCTTGGCCCTGGCCTGCGACGTCACCGACGAAGACCAGGTCGCCGCCGCTGTCGACCGCACGGTGGAAACCTTCGGCCGCCTGGACATGGCCTACAACAACGCCGGCATCCAGGCCCCTCCGGCCGGCGCCGCCGACGAGACGGCCGCGGACTTCGACCGTGTCAACGCGGTCAACCTGCGCGGCATATGGACGTGCCAAAAGCACGAACTGCGGCACATGCGTACCCAAGGCTCCGGCGCGATCGTCAACTGCTCCTCCCTCGGCGGCCTGGTCGGCCTGCCCGAGCGGGCCGCGTACCACGCCTCCAAGCACGGCGTGATCGGCCTGACCCGAAGTGCCGCGGTGGAATACGCCCCCAGGGGCATCCGCATCAACGCCGTGTGCCCCGGCGTCATCGAGACCCCAATGGTTGCCGACATGCTCGAAGGTCAGGCCGAGGCCATGGCCGAAATCATGAAACAGCAGCCCATCGGCCGCCTGGGCACCGCCGACGAGATCGCCGACGCCGTCCTGTGGCTGTGCAGCCCGGCCGCCGCCTTCGTCATCGGCGTCGCCCTGCCCGTGGACGGCGGATTCACCGCCCATTGAGATCGTTCCATGCTGACCTTGCAGGTCAGACGGCAGTGCTCTTCCTCTTACCGACGGCCCGTCCGAAGCTGCACGGCCGTACCGGCTCCATAAGCAAGCACTCGCGGCACCGCCCTCGGCGGCGACTTGCCGTAGCTACAGGAGTTCGGGGCCACTTCCGAGTGCTTGAATCGCCTCCGCGCACGTCGACGGCCCCCGGGCGACGAGCAGCGCTACCAACCCGGGCGCGCCGGCTGCGGCGAGGAGCCCCAGGCCCGTGAGCGCCAGCAGGGTATCGAGGGGCTGACGGCTTGGGGGAAATGGACGTTGCCGACCGCCACCCGCGGACAAGGGCCAGCAGCGGAATCAGGGGCATGGTCAGTCCACCGGTCCGCCGGCGACGTAGACGACCTGACCGGAGACGAACCCCGCCTCCGCGCTGACCAGATAGGAGGCGGTGTGTGCGATGTCCTCCGGCCGGCCGACCCGGCCGACCGGGATGGATCGGGCCGCGAGGCGCTGGTGTTCGGCGAAGTCGCGGCCGAGTCGGCGTGCCGTGGCCCGGGTCATGTCGCTGACGACGAAGCCGGGCGCGATGGCGTTGGCGGTGATGCCGTGCCGGCCGAGTTGCAGGGCCAGCGACTTGGTGAAGCCGATCAGACCGGCCTTGGCACTGCCGTAGTCGACCCGGTCGGCGTCGCCGACCGCGGAGATGCTCGACACGTTGACGATCCGGCCCCATCCGGCCTCGATCATGTACGGGGCGACGGCCCGGGTGAGGAAGAACGGTCCGTTCAGGTTGACCCCGACAACCGTGTGCCACTGGTGCGTGGCCAGTTCCACCAGATCGGCCTGCGGGCCGATACCGGCGTTGTTGACCAGCACCGTCGGCGGCCCGAGCGCGGCGGTGATACGGGCGACGGCAACGATGACCGCGGCCTCGTCGGAGACGTCGGCCGTGCACGCCATCGCCCTTCCGCCATCGGCGATGATCGCTTCGACGGTGGCGGCGCAGCCGGCCTCGTCCAGGTCAATCACCGCGACCGCCAGGCCTTCGCCCGCCAGCCGCCTTGCCACCGCGGCGCCGATGCCGCGCGCCGCCCCGGTCACGACGGCGATGCGCTGTCCATGAGCTGCATGGTTCATGGGCGCAAGCCCAGCGCATCGGCCGGGTGTCGCCAAAGGATGTAGCGTACAGCTTAATGATCAGCTACGGGCTCAGCGTCGAGGACCTTGCCGACACCCGGTTCGCGATCTCGCCGCTGTCCGAGACGGTGTTCAGCCTGCGGGTGCTGCGGGAGCCCGGCTTGCACGCGCTGCACCTGCCGTGGCGCAGGGCGGTGCTCGGCGAACTCGACGCGGCCGACGTCGACCTGCTCCTGTCCCTGGTCGGGGAACGGCTCGTCCTGCCGGACTTCCTGACCCCTCGGCCGACGACGTTCGCCCCGGCCTTCGAGGAAGAGCTGGCCCTCGTCCGGCAGACAGCCCCAGAGCACGCCCGCCGCGACCTGCTGGCCGCGCTTGTCACCGGGCCGGTCCCCGCTGACGACGCCGCTGCCGCCAGGTTCCGCGACGCGACCTGCGAGCTGCTGCAGCGCTACTGGGAGCTGGCCATCGAACCGGTCTGGCCCAGGATGCGGCTGATCCTGGAAGCCGACATGACCTACCGGGCACGGCAACTCGCCATGGGCGGGGCGCGCCTGCTGTTCGCCGACATGCACCCGAACCTGCGCTGGCATGAGGGGGTGCTGTACATCGCCAAGATGATCGCACGGCACCACGTCCCCTCGTCCGGCCTCGGGCTGCTGTTGATGCCGTCGGTGTTCGCCCACAAGCCGGCCCCGCCCTTCCACCCCGACGTACCGCCGAGCCTGGTCTATCCCAGCCGCGCCGTCGCCACGTTGTGGACGCCGCCCCCGGCTCCGGACACGACCGCTCTGACCAGGTTGCTCGGCGCGCCCCGCGCCAGGCTGCTCCACCTGCTCGGTGAGCCACTGCCGACGATCGAGCTCGCGCGCCGCCTGCGCGTCACCTCCAGCGCCATCTCCCAGCACTT
Organism: Nonomuraea jabiensis; assembly: GCF_014204795.1. Taxonomy (GTDB): domain Bacteria; phylum Actinomycetota; class Actinomycetes; order Streptosporangiales; family Streptosporangiaceae; genus Nonomuraea; species Nonomuraea jabiensis. The sequence continues at coordinate 12,259,307 of NZ_JACHMB010000001.1, forward strand.
GCGCGTCATGCACGCCACGGGCCTGGTCATCCGGGTCCGCCACGGACGGCAGGTCCTGTACCGGCGCAGCCCGCTCGGTGACCAGCTCGCCGCCCCTTGAGCACGTCGAGGCATGTGACAGTCCGGCCGGAGAAATCCGGTCGACAGGCACGCCACGGTGCACTGTGATGGTCAAGCCCGCCCGCCGCCCGGAGCGGGCCGATCGCAGGAGGTGCTCTTGGCAACCGTGAGAACCGCGCACACCCGCCCCACGATCAATGCCGCACTGGTCAGGAGGCTGGTCGATACGCAGTTCCCACAATGGGCCGCGTTGCCTCTGGAGCTGCTCGATCCGGCCGGCTCGGACCATGTGATCTACCGGCTGGGCGAGCAGCTGTCCGTCCGGCTGCCCCGCCACGACGGCGCCATCGGACAGGCCGAGAAGGAACGTGAGTGGCTGCCCCGGCTCGCCCCGCGACTGCCCCTGGCCATCCCGGTACCGGTAGGAGTGGGCGAGCCCGACTTCGGCTATCCGTGGCGGTGGGCGGTGTCCCGCTGGCTGGAGGGCGAGGTGGCGACCGTCGAGGCACTGGCCGACTCGTCCGCGGCCGCCGTCCGACTGGCGGAATTCCTGGCCGCCCTTCAGCAGTTCAGGTCCGAGGACGTTCAGGCCATGGAGGCCCGCGAGGACCTCATCGGCCGGCCGCTGGCCGACCGGGATCGCGCGACGCGGGCCGCCATAGCAGAGGTCGGCGACGCCTTCGACACCACTGCCATGACCGAACTGTGGAACGCGGCCCTGAACGCCCCAGGATGGGATCGACGGCCGGCCTGGTTCCACGGCGACTTCCACACCGGCAACCTGCTGACCGTCGACGGCCGGCTCAGCGCGGTCATCGACTTCGGCGGGCTCGGCATCGGCGATCCGGCCTGTGATCTGACCATCGCCTTCACCCTGATGTCGGCCGACAGCCGGGCCGTCTTCCGCGCCACGCTCGATGTGGACGACGCCACCTGGACCCGGGGTCGCGGCTGGGCCCTTGCCACCGGTCTGAACGCCTACACCACCTATGCCGCCATCAACCCGAGGGTCGCCGCGCAGACCACCCGTCAGATCACCGAGGCCCTCATCGGCTAGAACAGACTTCGGTGGAAGGCCGGAGCCCGGGATCCGTACTGGTGGAAGCCTCCTGGCAAGCCTGGCGGGCCCAGTTTCCCCACCTAGGGACCAGAGGGCCACAAATGCACCGGAAGCCCCGACAGTGACAGCTCGCGGTAACGCTGGACGAGTCGTTCCCTGTCGCCCTCGAAACGCTCCAGAGCCTCCCGCTGCCAGACCGCGCCCGTGCGGCGCAGCCGGGTGCGCTGCGCGATCACGTCCAGCGCGCGGTCGGCGTCCGACGGCGTCACCCCCGCCCCGAGCAGCCCTTCCCGCGCCTCGGGCAGCAGGCGGAGCACCAGGTCGGCGGCCTCGAACTCGACGTCGGAGCCGGGCCAGGAGAGCTTGGCGTCCAGCCCGTGCATGGCGGCGCGGTAGAAGTTCTGGTACGCCTCCCCGAACCGGAAGCCGGTCAGATCCCGCTCCGCCTGCGACAGCGTGAGCCCGAGCAGGAACGCGGTGTTGGCCGCCATGTCCGCGCACGACGGGCCCGCCGGCAGCGCCCGCATCTCGATCCGCAGGTGGCCGCCGTCGGCCGGGTCGTACACGGGCCGGTTCCACTGCCAGATCGTGCCCTGGTGCAGCCGCAGCTCCGGCACCTCGTACGGCTCCGCGTCGTCCCTCAGATCGGGCAGCACGGGGTCGTAGTCCCGCACGTACCGCTCGAACAGCTCATACGCCCCTTCCCGCACCCAGTCGGAGCCGAACGTGACCCGCCCGTCCCTGCGCTCGCGGCGCTGCACGTCCCGGTCGTCGGCGGCCTCCTCCATCAGCGCGATGCGCGTCTCCTCCCACAGCCGCCTGCCGAGGAAGAACGGCGAGTTCCCGCAGGCGGCCAGCACCGGGCCGATGGCGAGCTGCGCGGCGTTGAACAGCCGCGCGAAGCGCTCGGGCGGCGTGCGGATGTGCACCTGCCAGGAGGTGTTGGCGCTCTCGAGGATCACGTCCTCCACCGACAGCTCCAGATCGTCGATCTTGACCAGGAACGGCTCCAGCCGCAGCCGCCTGATGCCCCTGCTCATGGCCCGGTAGCGGTTCTGGTCGCTCATCGCGCCGACCGTGAAGTCCTCGGCGTCGAGCGTGGGCAGGATGCCGATGGGCAGCGCGCCCCCACCCTCCACCGCGCCGTCCACCTTGACGATCGTCTCCTGCACCTCGCCGCTCAGCCGCTCGAAGGGCCGGCCGGCCAGCGGCGTCGGGGTGAGGTTCACCTCGAGGTTGTAGCGGCCCAGCTCCAGGACCACGCGGGGGTCGCCGAGGGCTTCGAGCACCTGGCTGTTGCGGGGCAGCGGCCGGCCCCGCTCGTCGATCAGGAACAGCTCCAGCTCGGCCCCGATGGTGGCCGGGCCCTGGCCGAAGCCGGGGGTGGCGAGCAGCTCGCGCAGCACGCCGAGCTGCTCCCGGATCCGCTCCCCGAAGGCGGCGTACTCCGCCTCGGTGAACCGCTCCTTATCTAGGTCTTGTCCCATCACCCCCTTCTGTCCTATTCACCAGGGTTGACACCTCACCAATTGACAGATCCTCGGTCTTCCAGGAACGCTCCGGTGGGGCCGTCCGCGTCGAGGGTCGCGAGCCGCACGGCGATGGCGGCGCCCTGCTCGGCCGTCCGGAACCCGCTGTGCCCGTTGAGGTCGGTGGCGCAGTAGCCGGGGTTGGCCGCGTTCACCTTGATCGGGGTGTCGATCAGCTCCTTGGCGTAGCTGACGGTGACCATGTTGAGCGCGGTCTTGGAGGAGTTGTAGGGCATGATGTTGACGTCCCAGTAGGGGCTCTCCCGGTCCATCGCCCTGGCCAGCGAGCCCAGCTCGCTCGTCATGTTCACGATCCGGCCGGCCTCCGACTCCCGCAGCAGCGGCAGCATCGCGTTGGTGACCGTCACCACGCCGAACACGTTCGTCTCGTAGACCTCCCTGAGCACCCCGGCGGGGGTGGCGCTGGGGTGCGGGTCCATGAAGCCGCCGGTGATCCCGGCGTTGTTGACCAGGATGTCCAGCCGGCCGTACTCCTGCTCGACCCACTTCGCGGCGGCGGCCACGCTCGCCTCGTCGGTCACGTCGAGCCGCACGTACGGCTGCCCCAGCCGCCCCGCGGCGGCCCGCCCGCGCTCCTCGTCGCGCGCCCCCACGATCGTGGTGACACCCTGCTCGGCCAGCAGCCGCGCGATCTCGTAGCCGATTCCCTTGTTGGCGCCCGTGATGAGGGCGATCTTCGTCATGCCGTCCACGTTCGCCCAGGTCGCAGCGGATCCGGGAGAGACCTGGGGAGGCTGGTATCAGCGGTGCCACCCACGCGCGGCCGGACATCACCGAGGATGGAGGCATGAACCGCGACGAACTCGCCGACTTCCTGCGCGTCAGGCGCTCCCGTGTCACCCCCGCCGAGGTCGGCCTGCCGGGCGGCGAGCGGCGCCGCACGCCGGGCCTGCGCAGGCAGGAGGTCGCGCAGCTCGCGGGCATGTCGATCGACTACTACATCCGGCTGGAGCAGGGCCGGGGCCCGCACCCGTCCAGGCAGGTGCTCAACGCGCTGGCCCGGGCGCTCATGCTGAGCCAGGACGAGCGCGCCCACCTGCTCCACCTGGCCGGGCACGCGGTGGAGACGCCCCGGATCCGGGAGGACCTGCCCGAGAGCCTGCTGCACCTGATCGGGTTCCTGGAGGAGGTCCCCGCGTACGTGCTGGACGCCAGGTACGACCTCCGCGCCTGGAACCCCCTGGCCGGCGCGCTGATGGGCGGCCTCGACACCGTGGGCCCGGACGACCTCAACGTCATCCGCTGGGTCTTCATGTCGCCCGACATCGCCGAGCACCTCAGCGACGAGGAGAAGGGCCGCTTCGCCCGCGCCTCCGTCGCCGACCTGCGCGCCGCCGCGGGCCGCTACCCCGACGACCGCAAGCTCCAGGCGCTGGTCGCCGAGATGCTCGCGCTCAGCCCGCACTTCGCCGAGCTGTGGGCCAGGTACGAGGTCGAGATCCGCAGGGAGCAGCGCAAACAGGTCACGCATCCGCTGGTCGGCACCATCGACGCGATCTGCCAGGTCATGCCCGTGCCCGACCGTGACGACCTCCGCCTCGTCCTCTACACCACCGAACCCGGTTCGCCCTCCCACCAGGCCTTGCGCGACCTGCGGCAACTGACCCTAAGCTCATGAGATGCGAGCGGTTGCGTTTGACATCTTCGGTGGTGAGCTCGACGTGCGCGAGCTGCCCGACCCGTCCCCTGCCCCGCACGGAGCGGTGATCAGGGTCGAGGCGACGGGGCTGTGCCGGTCCGACTGGCACGGCTGGCAGGGCCACGATCCCGACATCAAGGTCCTGCCCCACGTGCCGGGCCACGAGCTGGCGGGCGTCGTCGAGGCGGTCGGCTCCGACGTGCGCGGCTGGCTGCCGGGGGCGCGCGTGACGGTCCCGTTCGTCTGCGCCTGCGGGTCGTGCCCGTCCTGCGTCACCGGCGACCAGCAGGTGTGCGAGCGGCAGACGCAGCCGGGCTTCACCCACTGGGGCTCGTTCGCCGAGTACGTGGCCATCGACCACGCGGACGTCAACCTGATCGCGATCCCCGAGGACATGGACTACGCCACGGCGGCCGGGCTCGGCTGCCGCTTCGCCACCGCCTTCCGCGCCGTGGCGCAGGTCGGCGAGGTGCGGCCGGGCGAGTGGGTGGCGGTGCACGGGTGCGGCGGCGTGGGCCTGTCGGCCGTGATGATCGCGACGGCGGCCGGGGCCCGCGTGGTGGCCGTGGACATCAGCACCGACGCCCTGCACCTGGCCGAGCGGGCGGGCGCCACGCACTTCGTCAACGGTTCGGCCGGGGACGTGGCGGCTCAGGTCAGGGAGCTGACCAGGGGCGGCGCCCACGTGTCGATCGACGCGCTGGGCAGCCCGCAGACCTGCGCCGCCTCCGTCGAGAGCCTGCGCCGCAAGGGCCGCCACGTCCAGGTGGGGCTGCTGCCGGGCGGGCCGACGCCGGTGCCGATGGCCCGCGTGATCGGCCACGAGCTGCGGCTGCTGGGCAGCCATGGCATGGCCGCGCACGCGTACCCGCCGATGCTGGAGATGATCAGGGCCGGGATCCTCCATCCCGACCAGCTCGTCACCCGCACGATCGGGCTGGCCGACGCCGGCAAGGCGCTGGCCTCGATCGGCTCGGTGCCGGGCGTCACGATGATCACTCCTCGAGCTCCACTCTGAGGGTCCGGAGCACGAGCGCCAGCATGGTGTAGTGGGCCACGAGCACGATCAGCTCGATCCTGCCGGGCTCGTCGTAGCGGTCGCAGAGCGCCGTCCAGGTGGCGTCGGTCAGGTCGCCGGCGTAGTGGAGGTCGTCGGCGACCTGGAGCACGAGCTGGTCCTCGACCGGCCACAGGGCGTCCGGGTGGCTCACCGAGGCGATCTCCAGGTCGCTGAGCCCGGCCTCGCTGCCCAGGCGCGCGTGGTGGGCCCACACGTAGGCACTGCCGGTGTGGTAGGCGGTGCGCAGGACGGCCAGTTCCCGGTCGCGGGCGGGCAGCGTGCCGTCGAGCAGCGCGCCGCCGAATCCCAGCCACTGCTTGAAGAGCGCGGGGTGGCGGGCCAGCGTGGTGAACACGTTCTGCGGATTCGCCTTCATGAAATCGTCCCATTCTTCGGGCGGGAGAGGGCGAACGCGTGGTTCCATGTCGGTGACCATTCCCCAAAAGCAGCATGTTTGGTCTGACGGTTATTCGGCAGGACTTTTCACACTCAGGTCAATAAGTCAGGATAAGGGGGCCCGCAGACGTTGCAAGCCTGGCCGACCGCAAGGACGCATGGTGATTCGAACGTTGCTCGCTGAGGACATGAACCTGGTACGCGGGGCGCTCGTGGCGCTGCTGGCTTATGAGGAAGACATCGAGGTTGTGGCCGAGGTCTCCAGGGGAGATCGCATCCTGGCCGCGGCCAGGGCCTCCCGCCCGGACGTGGCCGTGATCGACATCGCGTTACCCGGCAAGGACGGGCTCTCCGCCGCCGGCGAGCTGCACGCGAAGCTGCCCGAGTGCGGGGTGCTCATCCTGACCGGCGTGGGCACGCCGGGCCTGCTCAGGCAGGCGCTCGACGTGCACGTACGGGGCTTCATGGCCAAGGACGCGCCGCCGGACCGGCTGGCGGACGGGATCCGCCGGGTGGCCGAGGGAGAGCGGGTCATCGACTCGGAGCTGGCCATCGCGGCCATGCGGCCGCCCGAGGCGCCGCTGACGCCGCGCGAGCTGGACGTGATCGGGGCGGCGGCGGACGGGGCGTCGATCGGGGAGATCGCGGCGTCGCTGTTCCTGTCGGAGGGCACGGTACGCAACTACCTGTCCAAGACGACGGCCAAGCTGGGCGCCCGCAGCAGGATCGACGCCATCCGCATCGCCAGGGAGTCAGGCTGGATCTGAGCCCAGGACATTCAGGCCCGTGTGCGCGGCCAGGAAGGCGAGGGCGTCCGCCGCCAGCGCGACCGACCTGCTGGCCGCCCGCGCGCCGTGGCCCACGTCCGGCTCGTGCCGGAGCAGGATCGGCCGGTCCCCGCCGGCCGCCCACTGCAGGGCGGCGCACATCTTGCGCGCGTGCATCGGATCGACCCGCGTGTCCCCCTCCGAGACCGTGAACAGCGTCGCCGGGTAGTCCGTCCCCTTCCTGACGTGGTGGTAGGGCGAGTAGGCGAGCAGCCAGGCGAGCTGTTCGGGGTCGTCGGGGTCGCCGTACTCGCCGGTCCAGGAGGGGCCGAGGCCGCTGAGGTGGTAGCGGGCCATGTCGAGCAGGCCCGCCGAGCACACCGCCGCCGCGAACAGGCCGGGCCGCTGGGTGAGGGCCGCGCCGACGAGCAGGCCGCCGTTCGACTCGCCCCAGATGCCGAGCTGCCCGGGGGTCGTCCAGCCGTCGGCGATGAGCTTGCCGGCGGCGGCCGCGAAGTCGTCGAAGACGTTCTGCTTGCGCTCCAGCATGCCGTCCCGGTGCCACTGCTCGCCCTCCTCGCCGCCGCCTCTGAGGTTGGCGACGGCCAGCACGCCGCCCGCCTCGACCCAGGCCAGGGAGTCGGCGGCGTAGCCGGGGCGCAGGGGGATGCCGAAGCCGCCGTACCCGGTGAGGATGGTGGGGCGGGGGCCGCCCGCCGACGGGCCCGCCACGACGACCATGCGGACGCGGGTGCCGTCGGCCGAGGCGTACTCGACGTGGTGGCTGCGCACGGCGGGCCTGCTCACGCGGCCCGGCGGGGCCGCCCAGAGGGTGGTCTCGCCGGTGCGGACGTCGTGGCGCCAGACCTCGGAGGGCGTGACGGCGTCGGTGTAGGCGAACCACGCCTCGCAGCCGCCGCCGGGGCGCGAGGTCAGCGAGGCGACCGTGCCGCTGCCGGGCAGCGGCACGGAGCCCAGCCGCTCCCCCGTGCGGGCGTGGTGGACGGCGATCTCCCCCACCGCGTGCCGGGTCCGGGCGACGAGCAGCCGGTCGCCGTCGAGCACCGTGAACGCGCCCAGCACCGCTTCGGGGTCCTCGGGGATCAGCTCCCGCCACGCGCCGGGCTCCGCCGGATCGGCCACGCAGAGCCTGCGCCGCGGCGCGTCCCGGTCGGTGACCAGGTAGAGGCGGCCGTCGCAGGCCACCGCGGCCGCCAGGGCGTCGGGTACGGGGCGGGGCTCGCCCCGGCCGCCCGGCTCGGCGAGCCAGAGCGAGCCGCCGGCCGAGATCGTCAGCCAGCGGCCGTCGGCGCTGAGCTGCACGCCGTACCGGAGCGGCCCGCGCGTGAAAACGGGGACGTCCGCCGCGTCGCCGATCCTGTGCAGGTAGACGCCCTCGTGGAAGCGTACGTAGTAGAAGGCCGCGCCGCCCGGCAGCCAGGCGACCGCGGAGTAGCGGCAGCCGCCGATGGGCCCGTCCACGACGGCTCCGGTGTCGACGTCCCTGACGTACAGGTCCGCCTTCTCGTCGCCCCGGCGCGAGATCTGGTACGCCAGGAGGCGCCCCTCCAGGTCGGGCTGCCAGTCGTCCAGCGTCGTGAGCCCCGTGGGGTCGAGGTCCATGGGATCGAGGACGACGCGGTCGCCGCAGTGGAGGACCGGGTGTTCCTGGGAGGTGGTCTGGCGCAGGTGGAAGCTCCGCTCGCCGCGCCAGACCGGCGGGGTGACCAGGCCCGTCTCCCTGAGTTCGGTGAGCCGGGCGCGGAAGCGCTCGCGCTGGGGCAGGCGGGCGGCGTTGTCGCGCCATAGCCGGTCCTGCTCGGCCAGCCAGGTCTTGGTGCGGGGGTCGTCGGGGTCTTCGAGCCACCGGTACGGGTCGTCGATCTCACTCGGTGTCGAGCTGCCGGGGAGGCGCTCGGCGCGCGGATACTTGTCCAGAAATTTCATGACACGGGCTCCGGGTGCCAGTGGCCGGCCAGGTCGGCGTACAGCGGAGAGGTCCTGATCAGCTCGTCGTGGGTGCCGATGGTCACGCGGGTTCCGTCCATGAGGAGGATGCGGCGGGCGCGCAGCGCGGAGGTGAGGCGGTGCGCGACGACGACGAGCGTGCCGCCGCGCCCCGCGAACGCGTTCTCCGCACGTGCCTCGGCGGCGGGGTCGAGGTGGCAGGTGGCCTCGTCGAGGATGACCAGGGGGGCGGGGGTGAGGTAGGCGCGCACGAGCGCGATGAGCTGGCGCTGCCCGGCCGACAGCGCCGCCGGGTCGAGCCGGGCCCCGTAGCCGCCCAGCTCGTCCACCAGCTCGCGGGCGCCGACGGCCGCGACGGCCTCCTCCAGCCTTCCCTCGCCGTCCGGCGTGCCGAGGGCGGTGAGGTTCTCCATGAGGGTGCCGCGGAAGACGTACGCCTCCTGGGGGATCAGCACGCGGGCGGCGGGGTCGATCCGGTGGGCGGGGACGCCGCCGACCAGCACCTGGCCCGCGCCGGGCCGCAGCATGCCGCTGACCAGGGCCGCGAGCGTGGACTTGCCGGCGCCGCTGGGCCCCACGACCGCGAGGTGGTCGCCCTCGGGGATGGTGAGGTCCAGGCGGTCGACGACGGGGGCCGAGTGCGGGCCGTACGCGAAGGTGACGGCCGACAGGCGCACGTCGCAGGCGCTGGGGCGGATCCCGGCCGCGGGCGGCGCGGCGGGCGGGGCCGAGGCGGCGATGCGGCCGAGCGTGGCGGCCAGCCGGATGCCGCTGACGCCCAGGCCCTGCACGAGGCCGCCGAGGGCGGGGGCCAGGGACTGCGTGACGTACGCGAGCGTGCCGGCGATGACGCCGGGGCCGAGGCCGGCGTCCAGCAGCCGCGGGGCGCCGGCCAGCACGAGGACGACCGGCAGCCAGCCGCCCACGGCCAGGGCCGCGGTGCGGGCGGCGGTCACCCGGGCGAGCGCGCGGGCGGCGGCGGCCTGCGCGCGGACCTGCCGGTCCAGCCGCTCGGCCACGGGTTCGCGCAGGCCGCACGCCTCGATGTCGCGCAGCCCGCCCGCGGTGGCCGTCATCTCGTCGGCCAGCCGTTCGTCGGCCAGCAGGAACGCCCGCTGCCTGCGTGCGAGGGCGGGCAGCGAGGCCAGGAACAGCCCGAGCCCGGCGGCGAACGGCGGCAGCACGAGGGCGAGCGCCTGCGGGGCCAGCGTCGCCAGGCCCAGCACCACGCCGGCCACCGTGAACACGAACCCCCTGACGGTGGTGACGACGGCCGCGAAGGCGTCCCTGGCCAGCTCGACCTGGAGCGTCACCCTGGCCACCGCGGCGCTGTCGCGGCTCGCACCCCTCAGGGCCCCCTCGACGACGCGCGTCAGGAGGTCGTCCCTGAACGGCTCCGCCACCGCCGCGACGGCCAGCACGACCTGCCGCGCGGCCACCGCCCCGACCAGCCACGCGGCGCCGAGCGCGGCCAGCCACGCCAGCCCGGTCGCGGGTTCGGCCCTGGCGAAGCCGTCCTCGATGGCCCGGGCGATGGCGTACCCGATGAGGAACGCGGGCGCCGCCTCGAGCACGGACCAGAACCCGAGCGCGGCCAGCCGCCGCGGCTCCCGCCACAGCGCCCGCCAGAACACCGTCCGCAAGGGGCTCTTCATGGCGCGCCTCCCTGGGCTCCCTGGGCTCCCTGGAAGACGGCCCGGTAGGCCGGGTCCCGCCACAGCACGTCGTGCGGCCCCCGGGCGCGTACCTTCCCGCCCTCCAGCCAGACGACCTGGTCGGCGCGGGCGGCCGTGGCGAGCCGGTGGGCCGCGATCAGGCGGGTGCGGCCCCGCCGATCGGTGGTGAGCGCCCGGCCGACCTCGCGCTCCGTCACGGTGTCGAGGCTGGAGGTGGCGTCGTCGAGCACCAGCAGCCGCTCCCCCTGCGCGAACGCCCTGGCCAGGCCGATCCGCTGCCGCTCGCCACCGGACATCGGGGCCTCGCGCAGGGGCGTGCCGTAGCCGAGCGGCAGCCGCCGTACGAACGCGTCCGCGCAGGCCGCCTTCGCCGCCTCGACGGCGGGGGGCCCGGCGGCCGCCGTGATGGCCTCCGCGACGGTCTCGCCCAGCAGGACCGGGCGTTCGAAGGCGTACCCGATGGCCCTGCGCAGCTCCTCCCGCGACAGCTCGCGCAGCGGGACCCCGTCGAGCAGGACCGCGCCCCGCTCCGGGTCGGTCAGGCGGCCCGCCAGGGCGGCCAGCAGGGACTTGCCCGCGCCGGAGCGTCCGACCACGGCGGTCACCGAGCCCCCGGGCAGCGTGAGGTCGCCGACGGTCAGGCCGTCCACGGCCACGTCGCGGAACTCGACCGTGCCCGGACCGGGCGGGAGCGTCCGCGTGCCGTGCGCGACGGGGGCGAGTTCGAAGATCTCGGCCACCCGCCCGGCGGCTGCCCGTGCCCGGGCCAGGCCGCCGACGTAGCCGAGGGCGGTGCTCAGGGACGCGCCGAGCACGGCGTAGCGGGCGGCGGCGTACAGCTCCCCGACCGTGAGCCGGCCGGAGGCGAGCATGAACCCGCCGACGATCAGCACCGCGACCTCCAGCAGCGACACCACGAGCCCCGACTGGACCGCGGCCCCGGCGTTGGCCCGCCACAGCGACATGCCGTGGGCCCGCAGCCGGGGCAGCGGCTCCAGCACGCGCCGCGCCTCCCGGGCGGCGGTGCCCGCCGCGGCGATCGTGCGCGCCCCCTCCATGGCGTCCACGAGCCGGGCGGCGATCTCCCCCTGCACCTCCTGGTATCCGCCCGAAATCGCCGTCGTCGCGCGGAGGAAGGCGCGCAGGACGAGCAGGATGACGACGATGCCCACCCCGAGCGTCAGCGTCAGGACGGGCGCGATGAGCGTGAGCGCGACGAGCGCGCCTGCCGTGGGCACGAGCAGCGCGAGGGCGCCGGTCACCGTCTCCGGGGCCCGGCCCGCCTCCTCGGCGTTCAGCCCGGCCCGGGTGACCAGCTCGCCTTCCGGGAAACGCCGGGTGGCCGCCGGTCCGGCGCCGAGCACGTGGCGCAGCACCCCCAGCCGCAGCCTGGCCGCGGCGAACGCGCCGCAGGCGCCGCGGGCCCAGACGCCGAGGCTCTCGCAGAGCACGACGGCGGCGACGGCGCAGGCACAGAGCGCCAGCCAGGACGAGCCGTCCGGCCGGCGCAGGACGAAGGCGTCCACGGTGCGCCCGACGAGGTACGGGACCGCCAGCTCACCGGCCGCGCCCACGAGCGCCGTGACGGCCAGGACGGCGGGCCAGGGGCCGCTGCGCCGTACCGTGCCGACCACCAGCCGATCACCAGCGCGGTCTCCTGCTCGCACCCGATGCCTCCTAGGAGTCGGCGTCCCCGCGCCGTGGCACGGCGCGGGGACCGATATCGCGGATCAGTGGCAGAGCGCGACACTGAGGTTGCTGGGCTTGCCTGAGTGACACGAGAGAACCGTCAGCGTGCTGCCACCACTGGCGACGTCGCTGGCCGCGGGCGCCTCGAGACCCTGCAGGTCGAGAAGTACCATCCGTTACACCTCCTTCCGGGACTCGTAGGGGGCGGGCCGCCCGGGAGCGGCCGCCAGGAACGGCAGGTGGCCAGGCTGGTCGCCCAGGGCCGTGCCGAGGGCGAAGAGCACGCCCGCCGTCCCGGTCGCGAAATCCATGGAGAGGCGCAGCAGCTGGTCGCCGGGGAACGCCAGTCCCCCGCCGTACGGCAGCGCGTGCCATCTCAAGCCCTTGACGTGCTCCCGCGGGTCGCCCGCGCGGGCCGCGAGCATGCCCGCGCGGCCGGTGAACAGCCCCGCCTGGACGAAGAAGCCGGCGTGCCCGGCCAGCCGCAGCTCCTCCAGCGCTGTCGCGAGCTCCTCGTCGTGGTGGTGGCCGAGGTAGCGCTCCAGCACGAGGGCGATGCCGGCCGACCCTTCGTCCAGGTACGGCAGCAGCCGCCAGCCCTGGTTCACCTGGAGCGAGCCGTCCGCGGCGTGCCGGCAGCGCCGCAGGTCCTGCCGGAGCGCGGTCGCGGCCAGGTCGAGCAGGGCCCGGTCGCCGGTGTGCTCGTACGCGTGCAGGAACAGCAGCGCGGGCCCCGACGAGCCGTACATGAGCCCGGCCCTCGGGTGGGTGCCGCCGCTGAGCTCGGCGACGGGTTCGGCGAGCCGCTCGGCGCAGATGTCCACGGCGCGCAGGGCGAGGTCGGTGCGGCCGAAGTTGAGGAGGTTCAGCCCGATGCCGGACAGGCCGGAGAACAGCGCCGACTCCAGCCGCTCCCATTTCTCGCGCAGGCAGGCGTCGACCAGCTCGTGCGCGTGCTCGTGGTGCCCGAGCAGGCCGAGGACGTACGCGATGCCGTGCAGCCCGTCGTACAGGCCGAGCCCGGAGCCCTGGACGGGGCGCAGGGCCCGGTCGCGTAACCAGCGCTCGTACTCGGGGAACGGCCCGAGGCCGGCGCGGTCGAGCGCGAAGAGCACGCCGGCCGCGCCGTAGGCCAGGTTGAGCCCGCCGCCCGGCCGGAACTGGGCCACGTCGCCGGGGAAGAGCCGGTCGTCGCGCGCGGGCGTGGCGGCGGCCACGATGGCCCGGCACATCGCCTCCCGCAGCTCGGGCCAGGTCTCCGGCACGGTCACGGGCTCGACGCGGCCGAACACGGGCCCGCCGATGGCCGCGACGGCGGCGTCCACCGTCGCCTCCGGCACGGGGAACGTCTCCTTGACGATCTCCCCCAGCTGGGCCGCCTTCGCCCGGTGCAGCGGCAGCATGATCGTGCACTGCGGCGCGAACAGGCCGAGCCGCAGGCAGGCCAGCGCGTAGCGGTCCACGTCCACGCCCTGGCGGTCGGGGGGCGCGATGAAGGCGGGGTGGGCCAGCGCGGCGCGGGCCCCGTCCGTGACGAGGGTGGCGACCTCGTAGTCGATCAGCGCCACCCGGCCCTCGGGGGTCAGCAGGATGTTGTCCGGGTGCAGGTCGCCGAAGACGACCCCGCGCTCGTGCAGCGACTCGACGGCCCGCTCCACGCTCTCCAGCGTCTCGACCGCCCACGCGGTGTAGTCGGCCAGGTCCTGCCCGGTGCGGTCGGCGCGGGTCAGCGGGTAGCGCTGCACGAGCCGGCGCTGCAGCGGCGTCCCGTCCACGAACTCCTGGACGAGGAATTCGTGCTCGCCCAGGGTGAAGTAGCCGCGCAGCGCGGGCGCGGCGGGCAGGCCCTCCAGGCGCCGCAGGATGTCGCGTTCGTGGCGGAGGCGGGTGACGGCGTCGCGTCCGGCCGCGTCGAGCCCGGCGTGCGGCCGGGCCTCCTTGAGCACGACCCGCTCCTCCGTATGCGTGTCCCGCGCGAGGTAGACGCCGCCGCCGTTGGAGAAGTGCAGCACGCTCTCGACCCGGTACGGCAGCCCGGTCGTCGTCACGGCGTTGCGCGCGGCCAGATGCGGCTCCAGGAACCCGGGCAGCGTCGTCCACGGCGGCACCGAGAACGTCGCGCCGCGCACGTCGGGCACCAGCCGCCCGTCGCCGTCCTCGACGGCCAGCACGCGCTCGCCGGAGCCGGACAGGCAGTGCCGCTCGGCGAACCCGCCGTACCTGACGAACAGGGGGCCGGCGCCGTAGCGCAGGTCGCTGAGGATGTACGGGCCCTGGACGCCCCGCAGCAGCTCGTCGAGCTCCTTCAGGACGAGCTCCAGCTGGCCCTCGTCCCTCGGGTAGACGGTGATCAGCTTGCCGCTGGAGGCCCGGGAGGCCGCCTTGGAGTTGACCATGACCAGGACGGGGGTGCCGCGCAGGAACTTGAACGCGATCCGGCGCGGGAGGCAGTAGTCCCACACGGCGGCGATGGCCTGCTCGGCGTCCTCCACGCGGGCGGACACGTGGATCTTCCAGCCTTGGGCGGGCAGGGGCGGCTCGTTGTCGGGGGCGAAATAGCACCACGTGTCGGTCAGGGCGGTGGACCAACCGTCGGGCAGGGGTTCACGCAGAATGGGAAAGTCGGCGTCTTCGGCCGTGCCGTGTTCGAGCGAGTCGTAGAAACGCGGATCCACCAGGCAGTACAGCTCGTACTTGTCCATCTGGCGCCGACCTCCAAGGCGATGTCCCTTAGAGATTGCCGCCCGGGGCGGGATTCGGTCTAGTTACACGTAACAACACCGAAATATGGTTATTGAAATTGCATTTGTGTATTTTTCACAATTGGCTATTTCTTTCGTGGGACGTACGCGCTGAAGGTGAACTGCCCGGTCCGGGAGGAGGTGGCCTCGAGCCAGCCGCCGAGGCCGGAGACGCGTTCGGCCAGGTTGAGCAGGCCGTGTCCCGCGTCGCCCGGGCGGCTCGGCGGGCGCACGCCGTCGTTCCTGATCGTCAGGCGGACGAGGTGGTCGCGTTCGAGGAGCTGGATCGAGCACTGCCGGGCCTCGGCGTGCCTGAGGACGTTCGTCACGCCTTCGCGCAGGGCGTGCGTGAGCGCCTCCTCCACGTCGCCGGGAAGGTCGGGGCAGGACATCTTGATCTGGCAGCGGACCCGTACCGACTCCAGGAGCGAGCGGGCCGAGCCCAGCTCCGCCGCCAGGGAGGAGCTGCGCAGGCCGTGGGCGACGGCCCGGACGTCGGTGGACAGGGTGCGCAGCAGCTCCAGCGTCTCGGACGACTCCTGCAGCGCCCGCTTGTCGCCCTCGGCCACGAGCCGCTCCAGGAGCTGCGCCTTCAGCACCAGGACGGTGAGGCGGTGGCCGACCAGGTCGTGCAGGTCACGGGTGAAGCGGCGGCGCTCCAGGGCGACGGCCTTGCGCATGACCTCGGTACGCGCCTCCGTCAGCCGCGTGACCTGCCTGCCCAGGGTCACCAGCGCGTACTCGACGACGCCGAGCACCGGGACGGCGAGCGCCCAGGCCGGCTCGATCATCGCGTGCTCCGGCGCGGCCAGCATCACCGGGCCGCAGGCCAGGGCCAGCGCCAGCAGCACGATCGAGCGGATCCGGCCCGCCATCACCAGCAGCGCGCCCGACAGCAGGGCGCACACGGGGGTCCACGCCGCGCCGAACACCGTCAGCGGCAGGTACGTCAGCCACGCCTGCACGGCCACGATCCACCACGAGCCGGCCCGCCGTACCGGGGTCTCCATGACGAACCTGACGTGCAGCGTCAGCAGGACGAACAGCGTCACCCCGCCCGCGATCCCCACCCCTGACCGCAGCAGCCCGACCTGGACCGGCACCGTCACGCCGACCAGCACCGCCGCCAGCCCGAGGCCGCCCAGCCAGCCGGGGTTCTTCAGTTTGGAACGTGCCCACGACAGAAGTGCACGGTGTGCGCCCTCCACCTCACCCCCGGTATCCGGATCCGGCCGTGTCGCGAGAGCCCCGCCCGCCGTTGCCTCGCTTCTCCCTAATCGACCCGATCGGGCCGGCCTCTGTAAAGGCCGTTGCCGCTTTTGGACACCCATGACTTCCCGTCGGGCCGCCGGTTAACCAGACCCATCCGTTCCCTCCCAGGGGGCGACGAACCACCGCAAAGCCCACCCTAGGGTGGGCGTATGGAATACACCCGACTTGGCAACACCGGTTTGAAGGTCTCGAAGATCTGCCTGGGCATGATGAGCTACGGCGACCCCGCCAGGCAGGAGTGGGCCCTGGCGCTCGACGAGGCCGAGCCGATCATCCGCAGGGCCGCAGACGCGGGCGTGACCTTCTTCGACACGGCGGACGTCTACAGCCAGGGCGCGAGCGAGACCGTGACCGGCGAGGCGCTTCGCGCGATCTTCGGCCGCCGCGAGGACTACGTGCTGGCCACCAAGGTCTACTTCCCCATGGGCAGGGGCGCCAACGACCAGGGGTTGTCGCGCAAGCACATCCACGCGGCCGTCGACGCCTCGCTCCAGCGGCTCGGCACCGACTACGTGGACCTGTACCAGATCCACCGGTGGGACGACGAGACGCCCATCGAGGAGACCATGGAGGCGCTGCACGACGTGGTCAAGGCGGGCAAGGCCCGCTACATCGGCGCGTCGAGCATGTGGGCCTGGCAGTTCTCCAAGGCGCAGCACGTGGCCGAGAAGAACGGCTGGACGAAGTTCGTCTCGATGCAGAACCACTACAACCTCCTCTACCGGGAGGAGGAGCGGGAGATGCTGCCGCTCTGCGCCGACCAGGGCGTGGGCGTGATCCCGTGGAGCCCGCTGGCGCGCGGCGTGCTGGCCAGGGCCGGCTCGTCCGCGACGACCACGCGGACCGGGTCGGACGGACGCATCGACTTCCTGTACGACCCGGAGAACGACAAGACGATCCTCGACCGGGTGGCGCACGTCGCCGCCGAGCGCGGACTGCCGGCCGCCCAGGTGGCGCTGGCCTGGCTGCTCCACCAGCCGGCCGTGACCGCGCCCATCGTGGGGGCCACGAAGGACCGGCACGTGGACGACGCGGTGGCGGCCGTGTCGGTGTCGCTCTCGGAGGCCGAGCTGGCCTCGCTCGGCGAGCCGTACCGTCCCCGTGAGGTGCGCTTCTGACGGTCCTGGATTGTCGGGGCCGACCTTTAGGGTTGTGCCATGCGGGCAAATGAGGAGGCGGCGTCGGCGCTGCAGGAGTACGCGGAGCTGTTCGCGCTCTGCGGCGGCGACGCCTTCCGGGTGCGGAGCTACCAGAAGGCGGCCAAGGCCATCGCGGGGTTCCCCGAGGACATCTCGGTGGTCGACGTGCGCGGCGTCCCCGGGGTGGGTGAGGCGATCGCCAAGAAGATGGAGGAGTTCCTGCAGCGCGGGAGCTTCCGGCAGCTCGACGACCTGCGCGGCCGGGTGCCCGAGGGCGTGCGCGCGCTGACGCGGGTGCCGACGCTGGGGCCCAAGACGGCGATCATGCTCTTCGAGGACTACGGCATCGACTCCACGGTGGCCCTGCGCGAGGCGATCACCTCCGGCCGCCTCGACGGCGTCAAGGGCCTCGGCCCCAAGACGCTGGCAAACCTGCTCAAGGGCATCGAGCAGCTCGAGCAGTCCGGCCGCCGCGTCCACGTCGGGGTCGCCATGTCGCTGGCCGAGCAGGTGATGGCCTCGCTGGAGGCCGAGCGCATCGCGTACGCGGGCTCGCTGCGGCGAATGAAGGACACCATCGGCGACATCGACATCCTGGCGGTCGCGCCCGAGTCCATCATGACCGCCTTCCGCGCCCAGCCCTACGTCGCCGAGGTCATCGCGGCGGGCGACAAGAAGACCTCGATCCGCACGACGTCCGGCATCCAGGTCGACCTGCGCGTGGTGCCCGCCGAGTCGTGGGGCGCGGCGATGCAGTACTTCACGGGCTCCAAGGAGCACAACGTCGCCATCCGGGAGATGGCGGTGAAGAAGGGCTGGAAGCTGTCGGAGTACGGGCTGTTCGAGGGCGAGCGGGTGATCGCCGCCGCCTCGGAGGAGGACATCTACGCCGCGCTCGGCATGCAGTACGTGCCGCCGCCCATGCGCGAGGACGGCGGCGAGGTCAAGGCCGCCCTGCGGGGCGAGCTGCCGGAGCTGGTGGAGCTCGCCGACCTGAAGGGCGACCTGCACACCCACACCGACCTGACCGACGGCATCGCCTCGCTGGAGGACATGGTGGCGGCCGGGCACGCCCGCGGCTACGCCTACTACGCGGTCACCGACCACGCCCCCGACCTGGCGATGCAGCGGATGACGCTGGACAAGGCGCTGGAGCAGCGGGGGCAGGTGGCCGAGCTCCAACGGAAATATCCCGACATGCGGATCCTGCACGGCACGGAGCTCAATATCGCCCCCGACGGCTCGGTCGACTGGCCCGGGGAGGTGCTGGCCGGGTTCGACGTGTGCGTGGCCTCGGTGCACTCGCATTTCGGGATGTCACGCGACGAGATGACCCGGCGGTTCATCGCCGCCTGCGAAAACCCGTACGTGGACATCATCGGGCACCCGACGACCCGCAAGATCGGCAAGCGCCCGCCCGTGGACGCCGACTGGGACGCGATCTTCCGGGTGGCCGCCCGTACCGGGACCGCCATGGAGATCGACTCCTTCCCCGACCGGTCCGATCTGCCGTCCGACCTGGTGCGACTGGCCAAGCACCACGGGGTGAAGTTCTCGATCGACAGCGACTCGCACGCGATCCCGCACCTGGGCAACCAGCGGTTCGGGGTGGGGCTCGCGCAGCGGGCCTGGCTGACCACGGACGACATCATCAACACCTGGCCCCTGGACCGCCTCCTGAAATTCCTCGCCCGCTAACCGCCACCGCCACCGCCACCGCCACCGCCACCGCCACCGCCACCGCCACCGCCACCGCCACCGCCACCGCCACCAGCCGATCGGCCGAGCGCGGGCGGGCGTTACGGGCGCGGGAGGATCGTGGCGTGGGCGACTTTCCGGCGCGGACGGCGTGGGTGGCGTCGCGGCACGGTCGGCATCACGGCACGGCCGAGTTTCCGGCGCGGGACGGATTACGGCGCGGGCGATTTCCGGCGCGGACGGCGTCGCAGCCCACCCGAGGTCGCGACCCGGCCGGCGTTGCAGCGCGAACGGCGTTGCGGCACGGCCGACCTTCGGCACGGGACGGCATCGCCCAGTGGGCGGCGTTGCGGCGTGGGGAGGCTTGGGACGGACCTTGTCGTCAATACCTCTAGCCGGGGCCGCCGCTCAGGCCGGTGAGCCGGACCAGTGCGGCGAACCCGTCCGCGCTGCCCGGCCAATGCCGCTCCACCGCCGCCATCCCGGCCCGCCGGACGACCGACCGCAGGACGGCGGCCACGATGATGGCGTCGTCGGCGTACCCGAGCACGGGGATGAAGTCAGGGATGAGGTCCAGCGGGAAGGCCAGGTAGACCAGCAGCAGGCCGAGCCGGATCCGTACGCCGCGCGGCAGGGTCCGGTCGGCGGCCAGCCGCCGTACGAGCCGCAACATGTCCGGCAAGAGCCGCAGAGACTCGCGCAGCAGCCCGCCCCGCGGACGGACCACGGCCAGCGCGACCACCAGCGCCAGCCACGACACCGCCAACGCGACCACCAGACCGATCACCAGGTCCCACCACCACGTACCGGTCACGACCCCTCACCTTCCCCGGCGGAAACGGTCAGGAAACACCTGCCGCCCTACAAAGGATCCCGCACCTCACGAAGGGATCCATCACCATGAACCATGCCATTACGGCACGCCTCGCCGGCCTGGCCTGCGCGATGCTGACGTTGGCCGCCGCCACGCCCGCGACCGCCGACGCCCCGGAGATGGCCGACGTGCAGCAGGCCCTGGACGCACTCGCCCGGACCAGCGGGGTGGTGGGGACGATCGGGGAGGTGTACGTGGACGGGAAGCGCGTCGGCCAGGGCTCGGCGGGGTCGCGGCTGCTCGACGGCAAGGGCGGACGCATCCCCGTCGGCTCCCGCTACCGGATCGGGTCGCAGACCAAGCTGCTGACCGGGACGGTGGTGCTCCAGCTGGTCAAGGAGGGCCGGCTGGGGCTGGAGGACAAGCTGAGCGATCTCCTGCCGGAGATGGCGAGCCAGGACATCGTGGAGCGGGCCGACGAGATCACGGTACGGCAGCTGATCCGGCACACGTCCGGCATCCCGAACTGGTTCACTCCCGATCTGGTCGACATATACGACTTCACCACCTATTACCCGCCGATCGACCTGGTGAAGAAGTCGCGCAGCCAGCCGCGTACCGGGCAGCCGGGCGAGAAGTTCTCGTACTCCAACACCAACTACACGCTGCTCGGCATGATCATCGAGAAGGTGACCGGCCGCTCGCTGGCCTCCGAGTTCGGCCGCCGGCTCTTCGGTCCGCTCGGGATGAGCCGTACGTACCTGGCGGTCAAGCCGCCGCAGAGCATCAAGGGCCCGCACGGGCACGGCTACAGCACCGACGACCAAGGCAAGGTGCACGACATGGACCGCCTCAACGCCAGCTACGGGAACGGCTCCGGCGGCGTGATCTCCACCTCGCACGACATCAGCACCTTCTACCGCGCCTTCCACCAGGGCAAACTCCTCCCGCCGCCCCTGCAGAAGCGCCTCACCGACCCGCCGGAGAACACCCCTTCCCAGCCGCCCCTGTGCGGAGGCGAGCCGGAGTTGCGGGTGATCGCGGGCGGCACCACCAGCTTCACCTCCGTCACCTTCAGCTCCCCTGACGGCCGCATCCAGTTCGCGACCTCCACCACGACGCACACCCAGGACCCGGCCGCCATCGGCCGAGCCATCAACCAGGCGGCGAAGAGCGTCCTCTGCCCCGCCAAGTAGACCGGACCGCCCGCCTGCCGCCCGCGCGCCCCTCCAAAACCAAGGCCACCGACTCGGGGTCCCGGCCCAGGCGATACCGCGCCCAACCCAGCCGAGCCGAATCCAGCCGACGACGGAGTCACGACTCGCCGCCCAAAGACCACAACCGCCGCCCCACCGACCGCCCCCACCTCTCACACATCGCCACCTCCGCCCCCAGCGAGCCGACCAGACGCGGGGGCGCCGGAGGCGGGGACGGTGGACGCGAGGGGCCGGGTGCAGGGCGGTGGACGCCGGGCGGTGGACGGCGGGGCAGTGGACGGCGGGGCAGTGGACGGCGGGGCAGTGGACGGCGGGGCAGTGGACGGCGAGGCAGCGGACGGCGAGGCAGCGGACGGCGGGGCAGTGGACGGCGAGGCAGCGGACTCCGGTGGCCAGCGCGGTTAGCGGTCTGGCTTCCAACACCGGCGCTCGCACCTCGCCGCTTCCGCCCCCAGCGAGCCGACCGGACGCGGGACGCCGGATGCGGGTGGCCAGCGCGGTTGGTGGTCCGCCCTGCAGCGCCGCCGCTCGCACGTCGCCGCCTCCCCCGATGGGCGGGCGGGCGCGTGAGGGGGCGGGCATGGGGTGGGTGCTGGTGGAACGATCCAGGAGGTCGTTGTGGGGGCGGCGGGTGGGGTAAGAGGCGGGGTGGGGGGATGGAACGTTCCCGTAGTGGTCGGACAGAATTCGGCAACGAGGGACGCCACAGGACAGCACGAAGGGATTAAATGGTTTACAGGTAGGAAATAGCTCTTACGGAGGCGGTGTCCATGAAGCAAGCACTGGCGACGATCGTGAAGCCGCTGCCCGACCAACTGTTCAGGGTGCACGGCGCGAGCGCGGAGATGCGGTGGGAAGCCATGTCCGGGCAGGGGTACCACACCCCGAACGACCGCTTCTTCGTGCGCAACCACACCGCCACCCCGATCATCGACGTCACCACCTGGCGGCTCCTGGTGCACGGGGCGGGCGTTCGATGTCCGCGTGAGTTCGGCTACGACGAGCTGCGGGCCATGCCGTCCCGCACGCTCGACGTGGCGATCGAGTGCGCCGGCAACGGGCGGCGCTTCTACGGCACGCAGCAGCACGACGCCGCACCCGGCACGCAGTGGGGGCTCGGGGCGATCGGCGTCGCGCGGTGGCGCGGGGTGCCGCTGAGGTACCTGCTCAAGCAGGCCGGGGTGCTGCCGGGCGCGGTGGACGTGCTGCCCACGGGGCTGGACGCGCCGTTCGAGGGGTACGGGCACGTACGCCGGCCGCTGCCGATCGACAAGGCCATGGACGACGTCCTGGTCGCCTATGAAATGAACGGCGAGCGCCTGCCGCCGGACCACGGATTTCCGGTGCGGCTGGTGGTGCCGGGATGGGTGGGAATAGCGTCGATCAAATGGCTCGGCGAAATAGAAGTTTCAACGAAAGAGCTCTTCACGCCGTGGAACACGGTCTTTTACCCGGACGTCACGACACAGCCGGTGAAGAGCGCGTTCGAACTCGCCTGGAATGCGCGCCTGCCCCGCTCCGGCCCGCACATCGTGCGCGGACGGTCATGGTCGGGCAGCGGCAGGATCGTCCGGGTCGAGGTCAGCTTCGACTCCGGACTGAGCTGGCGGACGGCCGAGCACCACGGACAGCACCTGGTCAGCGCCTGGCTGCCATGGCACATTTCATGGGCCCCCCAGCGCACGGGCGCGCACGTGCTCATGGCGCGCGCCACCGACGAGACCGGGACCACCCAGCCCCTCGTCACGCCGCGTCATCCGTTCGGGTACCACTTCGACGCGGTCGTGCGGCATCCCGTCGACGTGGTCATTGGATAGGTAATTGTCACCGACCGAGGCTGAGCTGGACATTCGCTAAAAGCTGGTACGGCGCACCTGAATTCATCTGAAAGACTCGCGCGGAAACCTTCCAGAAATCCCGTCGTGCAATGCTGCACAGATCATGGGAAAAGGAGAGCAGATGCGCCAGCTGACCGCACTCGACGCCCAGTTCCTCAATGTCGAGACCGCGACCACCGCCGCCCACGTGGCCGGGCTGGCGATCCTCGACCCGGCCGACGGCGCGGTCAACAGGGCCGCGCTGGCGGAGCTCCTCCTCGAACGCCTGCACCTGTCGCCCGCGCTCAGCCTCCGGCTCGCCGCGGTGCCGCTCGGGCTGGACCATCCGTACTGGGCGGAGGACCCCGACTTCGACCTCGGCAACCACCTGTTCGAGCTGACGCTGCCCGCTCCTGGGGACGACTGGCAGCTCGCGGACGCGGTGGCGGAGATCCACGCGCGGCGGCTGGACCGGGCGCACCCGCTCTGGGAGATGCACCTGATCAACGGGCTGACGGACGGCCGGGTGGCCGTCTACACCAAGGTCCACCACGCCGCCATCGACGGCGTCTCGGGCGCGGAAACGCTCGCCACCCTGCTCGACCTCACCCCGGACGGCCACCTCAAGAGGCGCGACATCCCGACCGCGAGCGCCGACCGCCTCCGCCGCTCCGGCCCCCGCCCGACGACCGCCCCCGCCTCCGTCCCCGCCTCCGTCCCCGCCTCTGCCTCCACCCCCGTCCCCGTCCCCGTCGCCGTCACGAAAGGCTCCCGGGTCACGAAGGGCTCCCCGGTCGCGAACGGCTCCCACGTCACGAACGGCTCCCGCGTGGCGAACGGCTCCCGCGTGGCGAACGGCTCCGGCGCCCCGGAGGGCGTCCCCGGGCTGGCCGCGATGCTGGCCGGGGCGGCCATGCGGACGGCGACCCACCCCGTGCGGGCCGTCCAGTCGGTCGTCAGGGCGGCCGAGGACCTCGACGCCATCCCGCTGGCGGCGGGCATCCCGGGCGCGAAACTGATCGCCAAGGCCGCGCGGCTGGTCGCCGGCGACCGGCACGAGCGCCCCGAGCTGCCCAGCCTCGCCGTCCCCCGCACCCCGTTCAACGGCCCGATCAGCGCCCGGCGCCACCTGTCGTTCGGCTCACTGTCGCTCAAGGACGTCAAGAACGTCGCCAAGGCCCACGGCATGAGCGTCAACGACGTCGTCATGAGCCTGTGCGCCTCGGCCCTGCGGTCGTGGCTGCGCGAGCGCGACGCGCTGCCGGAGACGCCGCTGATCGTCGCCGTCCCCGTGGCTGTCCGTACGGCCGGCGCCAAGGACCTGGTCGGCAACCAGATCTCCGCGATGGTCGCCCCCATGCCCACGAACGTCCCCGACCCCAGGGAGCGCCTGCGGGCCGTCGGCTCCGTCATGGGCCGGGCCAAGCGGCGTTTCGCCCTGGCCCCGGCGACCTGGCTGAGCGAGCTGTGCTCGGTGCTGCCCGCCCCGATCACCAGCCTGGCCACCCCGGCGATCTTCCGGCTGGCGAGCCGGGCGTTCCCGCCCATCAACCTCATCATCAGCAACGTGCCGGGCCCGCAGTTCCCGCTGTACCTGTGCGGCGGGCGGGTGCTGTCGTACTACCCGCTGTCCGTGCTGACCGACGTGAGCGGCGGCCTCAACATCACCTGCTTCTCCTACGACGGCATGCTCGACTTCGGCATCGTGGCCTGCCCCGAGCGGATGGACGACGTGTGGGGCCTGCTCGCCCATCTGCGCACGGCGCTGGACGAGTTGTTAGACGAGCGAGTGGGCGATGAGTTCCGCGACGGCGTCGGGATCGATCTGGTGGCCCGTTAGCTGGCAGAGATTTTCCTGGTAGAGCAGGACGGCGGCGAACGTGGCCGCCGCCACCTCCAGCCTGGCCGCGTCGCCGCGCGCCCCGGGCAACGCCAGCTCCAGCGCGAACCTGGCGCGCCTGATCAGCTCGCCGTTCAGCCGCCCGAGCCGTTCCTTGACCGAGCCGTGCGTGTCGGCCTCCCTGAACAGGATGCGCCGCATCGCCGGTGAGGCCCGCAGCGGCAGGCCGCGGGCGAGCTTGGACAGGGTACGCGCCGGATCGCCCGGCACGGCGTCGACCTCTCGCCCCTCCTCGACCAGCGTGCGCTCGTCGACCAGGGCCACCAGGACGTCGATCTTGCGCGGGAAGTAGTGGAAGATCAGCCCTTTGGGCACTTTCGCGAGCCGGGCGATGACCGCGGTCGGGGTGGCCTCGTAGCCGCCGCCCGCGAACAGCTCTTCGGCCGCGTCCAGGATGCGCGTACGCGCGTCACCGATCACCACAGCTCGCACCATAGCGTCACCCGCGACCGCCTCGCCATCCCGTGGAAGCGAGAGCCCCGTGCCCACCCGCCGCCGTTCGAGGGGGTGCCATCGGGCCTGTTCAAGGGAGGTGCGGATAATGGCGGAATGAGATCGATAGGCACCACGGAGCTGTCCGTTTTTCCGATATCGCTCGGTACGAATGTCTTCGGCTGGACCGCCGACAAGGAGGCCTCTTTCGCCGTCCTGGACGCGTACGTGGAGGGCGGCGGCAACTTCATCGACACCGCCGACGTCTACCCGTACTGGGTGACCGGCGAGTCCACGTCAGAAATGATCATCGGCGAGTGGATGCACGTGCGCCGCAACCGCGACTCGCTCGTGCTCGCCACCAAGGTCGGTATGCTGGAGGGCCTGACCGGGCTGGCCCCGGCGACGATCCGGACGGCGATCGAGGACTCGCTGCGCCGGCTGCGTACCGACTACATCGACCTCTACTGGGCACACGTGGACGACCACGACACGCCGCTGGTGGAGTCGCTGGCGACGTTCGACGCGCTGGTCCGCGAGGGCAAGGTCCGGTACGTCGGCGCGTCCAACTACGGCGCGGACCGGCTGGCCGAGGCCCTCAAGACCTCCAGTGACGAGGGGCTGACCCGGTACGTGGCGCTGCAGCAGCAGTACAACCTGGTCGAACGCGGCTACGAGGGCGAGCTGCGGGACGTGGTGGCCCGGGAGGGGCTGTCCAGCACGCCGTACTTCGGGCTGGCGCGCGGCTTCCTGACCGGCAAGTACGCGCCCGGGGTGACGATCGACAGCCCGCGGGCCGGGATGGCGGCCGAATACCTGCAGAAGGAGCACGGGCGCCGGGCGCTGGAGGCGCTGCTCAAGGTGGCGGCCGAGCAGGAGGTGGCCCCGGCCACGGTGGCGCTGGCCTGGCTCGCCGCCCAGCCGACGGTCGCCGCCCCGATCGCCAGCGCCCGCAACGTCGCGCAGCTCCAGCCGCTGCTGGCCGCCGCCGAGCTGCCCCTGACGCAGGAGGAACTCGCCCTCCTGGACGAGGCCTCCCGAGCCTGACGCCTCCGCCGGGCCGTGCCCGCCCGCAACGGACACGGGCCGAACGCAGGCACGGCCCGAATGCAGGCACGGCCCGAACGCGGGGCACGGCCCGAACGCGGGGCACGGCCCGAACGCGGGGCACGGCCCGAACGCGGGGCACGGCCCGAACGCGGGGCACGGCCCGAACGCGGGGGCGGGTCCGCGGGGCTTCAGCGGGCGCGGTCGGCCAGGGAGACGCACAGGGCGCGCAGGTCGGCGGCGTCCGGCAGGTGCTCGTCCATCACCCCCACCGCCGCCGCGACGTACCGCTCCGCCTGGACCTGCGCGGCGGCCCGGCCGCCGGCCTCCTCGACGAGGCGGGCGGCGTGGTGGACGGAGTCCTCGTCCGAGACCCCCTCCGCGAGGAGGTCGGAGAGCTCGCGGGCGGCGGGGTGGTCGGCGGCGAGGGCCGCGAGGACGGGGAACGTCTTCTTGTCGCGCCGCAGGTCGGAGTAGACGGGTTTGCCCGTGACGTGCGGCTCCCCCCAGATGCCCAGCATGTCGTCGATGATCTGGAACGCCACCCCCAGATCGCGCCCGGTCTCCCACATGAGGTCGCCCAGCTCGGGGGCGCCGCCCAGGGTCACCCCCGCCGCCGCGGCGGCCGCCAGCAGGCTGCCCGTCTTGCCCGCGACCATCTCCGTGTACTCGGCGATCGTGACCACCTTGGGCCCGCGCCACGGCCGGTTCTCGAAGGCCATGTCCGCGGTCTGCCCGTTGACCAGCTCGATCAGCGCCCTCGACAGGTACGACATCGCCTCGGGCCGTCCGGCGAGCTGGTTGACGGCCAGGGCCAGGAGGGCGTCGCCGGTCAGGAGCGCCGGCCCGACCCCGTACGCCTTCCAGAGCGCCTCCCGGTGCCGCCGCCGCTCGTCGTGGTCGATGATGTCGTCGTGCGCCAGCGAGAAGGCGTGCACCAGCTCCACCGCCACCGCCGCCGGGAGGGCCGACTCGGCGGTGCCGCCCACGGCCTCGGCGCTGAGCATCGCGATGGCGGGCCGCACGCCCTTGCCGCCGTCGCCCTGGTGCGGCCTCCCGTCGGCATCCGCCCAGCCCAGCGCGAACGCGGCCATCCGGGCGCCCCACGGATGCAGGACCGAGACAGCCTCGCGGAGAGCCGGTTCGAGCAGATCCCGGCAGCGGGCCACAGCGCCGCCGCCCGAGGGATGGCTGGGATTCAAACGGCGCTCCTACCCCGGTACGATCTTGAATCTACATGCACAAGCATGTGATAATCCACCCCATCGATTGACATTTGTCAGGAAATGTCCGCGGCGTGAGACGGACACGGTACGCGATGGAGGAAGCACTCGTGGCGATGGATGCCACCCCGCCCAGCGGGCGAACCGCCACCACCTCCCAAATTATGACAAATCGGACACTTAATTATAAATCGTCCTTTCCGTGGTAATTGTCCGCCTCGCGTAGATCGCCCTGAATCGGAGCGCAGCCATGTCGCACGCCAAGGAACGTCCGTGACCAAACCCGAAGTTGTCCCCTTTTACCGGGCCATCCCCCGGCTGGTGAGGAACCCCGTCACCGAACTGGCCCGGATGGGCACCGACGCCGCCGGGCGGGTCGTCCGGCTCGACCTCGGCCCCTTCCGCCCTTACCTGATTTCGCATCCGGACCACGTCCAGCAGGTGTTCAAGACGGACTGGACCAACTTCGTGCGCGCGGGCATGTTCTGGCAGCCGCTCCAGCGGCTGATCGGTCAGAGCATCATGGGCGAGGGCGAGGCCTGGGAGTCCGCCCGGAAGATCCTCCAGCCGCTCTTCACCGCGCGCTACACGGCCACCCTGGCCGAGGACATGGCCGACATCATCGCCGAGCGCATCGTCGAGCTCGACGACTTCGCGCTGGCGGGCCGCCCGATCGACGTTGAGCACCAGATGACCTCGATCGTCAACCAGGCCGTCATCAACCTGCTGTTCGGCGGCCGGATCACCCGTGACACCGCCGAACGGCTGGCGCCCGAGTTCGCCACGTGCGCCAGTTCCATCGGCTTCCGCATGCTCTTCCCCTCCGTGCCGTACTCGATCAGGGTCCCTGGCGACCGCGCCTTCCTGCGATCCACGAGGAAGATCCACGAGATCATCAACCCCCTCATCGAGCGGGCGCAGCGCGAGAACATCGAGAGCAAGGAGACCAAGGAGGTCGTCTCGGCGCTGCTCACGGCCCGGCTCGAGCAGGGGGGCCAGGCCGACCTGCGGCAGATCCGCGACGACCTGGTGAACATCTACGGCGCCGCTTCGGAGAACACGGCGATGTCGCTGATGTGGCTGTGGGCCGTGCTGCACGACCATCCAGAGGTGAACGCCCGGCTGCAGGAGGAAATCGACCGGGTGATAGGCGGCGGCCCGGTGCGGCCGTCGCACGTCGCCGAGATGCCGTATCTCCGTATGGTCCTGCAGGAGCTCGTGCGGGTCTACCCGAGCGCCTGGGTCGTCCCACGCCAGACCGTGGCGGACACGGAGATCGGCGGCGTCCGGATCAAGGCCGGCTCGCAAGTGCTGATCAGCCCCTACGCCACCCACCGGCTGGAGGAGTTCTGGCCCCGGCCGGAGGAGTTCGACCCCGAGCGCTGGGCCAACGAGAAGGCCGGAAGCCGGCACCGCTACTCGTTCATCCCCTTCGGCGCGGGCCCGCACGTCTGCCTCGGCCAGCACCTGTTCTATATCGAGGCGTCCCTGTTGATCGCCAACCTGTTCACCAGGTACCGGCCGGCGCTGCCCTACCCGCAGAAGCTGACGCCCGTACTGGGGGGAGCCACCTTGCGGCCCAAGGAGAAGCTCTTCCTCCAGCTGCACCCGATCGAACGGAATCTCGCGGCGTGAGCATCGGCGAAGCAGCGGACATCACCACGGAAGCGGGCGACCTCGTCGCGAGCCTCATGCTCAGGCCGTGGGGGCAGGTTTCCCCTTCGGTCTACGAGACCGGCCGGCTGGTCTCTCTCGCCCCCTGGCTGACCGGCCACCTGGAACGCATCGACTACCTGATCCGCACGCAGCGGCAGGACGGCGCCTGGGGCGCGCCCGACGGGTACGGCGTGGTGCCGACCCTGAGCGCCACCGAGGGAATCCTTTCCGCGCTGACGCGCGGGGACCGGGGCACGGACCGTGAGCGCCTCGCCGGCGCGGCGGACCGCGGCCTGCGGGTGCTCGCCACGTGGCTGAGCAACCCGCTCGAGCTCCCCGACATGCCGGCGATCGAGCACATCATCCCCTCGCTGGTCGCCCGGATCAATCAGCGCGTCGAGGGCTTGCCGGGCCGGGCGCCGATGCCGTTACCCGAGGCCATGAGCTACGACACGCTCCACATCGTCAGGTCCTGGGTCAAGTCCGGCATGGAGCTGCCGCAGAAGCTGCTCCACGCCCTGGAGATCGCGGCCGACGAGGCCGCCGGAGCGCCCGGCATCCGGCCCACGCCCATCGGCAGCGTCGGCGCCTCGCCCGCGGCGACCGCCGCCTGGCTGGGAGAGAGCGGGGGACCCGACGCCCACGAGCCGGCCCGCGGACATCTGGAGGCGGTGGTCCGGTTACACGGGGGCCCTGTACCCGTCGGGCTGCCCATCACGGTGTTCGAGCGTGGCTGGGTGCTGAGCTGGCTGCTCCGGGCGGGCGTGCCCGTCGAGGTGCCGCCGGAGATGGTGGCCGACATCAGGGCGGCCATCGGTCCGACCGGCACGCCCGCGGGATCCGGACTGCCCGCCGACGCCGACACGACATCCGTGGCGCTGTACGCCCTGGCGCTGTTGGGCGCGCCGCACGAACCGGACAGCCTGTGGGGGTTCCGCTCCGGCACCCACTTCTCCACCTGGCCCGGCGAGCAGGGCGTCTCGGTCAGCGTCAACGCGCACGTGCTGGACGCCTTCGGCGAGTACGTCCGCCGCAGGCCCTCCGCGGCACCGCGCTACAACGAGACGATCGCCGAGCTGGCCGCCTGGATCCGGGATTGTCAGGGTCCGGAGGGGAACTGGACGGACCGGTGGCACGCGTCGCCGTACTACGCCACCGTCAGCTGCGCGCTGGCGCTCGACGCCTTCGGCGGTGACGCCTCGCAGGAGGCGGTGCGCGCGGCCGCCGAGTGGACGCTGGAGACTCAGCGGCCGGACGGCTCCTGGGGCCGCTGGGAGGGCACGGCCGAGGAGACCGCGTACGCGATGCAGATACTGCTGCTGACCCGAGGACGTACGGATCCGCGCCACATCCGTGCGGCGGATCGGGGTCACGAGTACCTGGCACGCTCGACCGGCGGCGACCACCCTCCGCTCTGGCACGACAAGGACCTGTACGTTCCGCTCGCCGTGACCCGCGCCGCGGTGATCGCCTCCTCGCACCTCATCCGGCAGGCCCGGGCGCAGGCGGTCTGACTCTGATGAGCATCCGCTCCACATCCGGTCCCGCGACCGTTCCGGCTCAGACGGTCCAGAAATCACCGCCGTTGAAGTAAAAACCCCAGGTGATCATCATCTGGCGGCGAAGGTCTTCTGCCACGCCCGGACAGGACTGTGCGAGCCGGTCCAGCATCGGGTCACATGCCTTGCGTTCTTCGGCGATCAGTTCCCGCAGAGCGTGCTCGTCGAGCCCGAGCATCCGTGCGTTCAGGTCCTCCCACTGGCGGTCGCGTTTGAAGGTGCGCAGGTCGTTGACCAGACGCATGACCCGTTGAGTCGCGTTGGCGGCATCGATGATCGCCGGCAGGTGCTCGCGCGTGGCTTCCGGTTCGTCAGTGCTGATCAAACGGGCCACTCCGACACAGGTGGAGCCGAAGTTGGCCGCATTGCCCAGGTACTCCTTCACGGTGGGTACGGCGGCGCTCTGCCGGGCCGCGGTCTTCCAATCCCATTCCCGCGCCATCGCATCGAGCATCGCGGCCACCTCGGTGCGCCACACCGGTCCCAGATGACCGAACGCGGGCGCGTGAGCCAGGTCATCGCGGATGTGAGCGAGCAGCCGGCCCAGGGGCGTACGCGGGTCGTCGCCGGCGATGACGTCCTTGCATTCCTCGACGATGGCCCGTACCTGGGATCGCTGTGTCGCATCACGGTCGATGGCCGCGTCGAGCGGGAAAATCCAGAACGCCAGCTGGGAGGGACTCCGCAACACGCCCGGATCATGGCGCGGGGTGCCATAGACCATCATGTTCGCGATCTGACCAGGGGTGTCGGCGAACTCACCAGTGTCGAAGAGTTCGGGGTAGCGCGCGGCAGTGCGGCGAAGGTCACGGGCACAGTCCGCCGCGCGGGCGGACAGCGCACCGGACGAAAGCTCGTCAGGGAGGGACGGCGAGGGGTTCATGACGGCTCCTGTCAGGTACTCCCAGCCAAAAGGGGCACCGGGTTGCAAACTGCGCGTTGATCGAATTGGTTAATGGTCACACCGCAACTGAGATGACACAACGCGGGCGGCGCCCACGGCACACGCCGGCCCGGCGCCGGCAGCGGCGTGCGTGGCGGGGAAGCGGGGCTCCGCACCCCGCGACTCGAGGCGCCCACCGCCCGCCGGGCGTCACCGGAGGTGCGGACATGTACGGGCGGGACGCGGAAGCCGACCCCAGGACGTCGCGGCGGTCCTGCCGTGGCACGCCCTGCCGGCTGATGCGATTGTTCAAGAAGACGCTCTGCGCTGTTACGAATGCTGAAATGCCTGGAGGCAGGGCTGGTCACGTGCGGCGTATACCGACACTCACCATCTTTTGGTGCAAAATTGACTAACAGACTGTCAGAAGCTGACATCTGTGATTACTGTTTCTTGAGAGGCGGTTTGCGAGTGCGCTAGAGTTCCTTGATCGATACTGTAGGTAACGTCGCCGCACGTAAGGTGTCCGGCACACCAGATATGACTTGCACAGGGTGGGTAACATAATGCGCTTCCGCAAGACGGGGCTGCGGACCAAGATCACGGCTCTGCTACTCTCCCTGACGGCCTTGTGGGTCTTCGCTGCGTGGGTCACCCTCCGTGAGGGAGTCAACCTCCTGTGGGTCTCCCAGCTCGACTCCGCCATCGCGACCCCCAGCGATCCGGTGCTCCTCGGCCTGCAAAAAGAGCGCCGGCTTTCGGTCGTGAGGCTGAGCGAGAAGACCGCTCAAACCCGCAAAGAGCTCGAAACGCAGCGTAAGCAGAACGACCGGGTCATCGCCGATTTCCAGGAGTCGGTCAGCGCCGGGCTGGTCAGCTTGGCGTTGGACGATCAGGGCGAGAAGCGGCTGGCCGACCTGCTCAAGCAGCTCGAATCGGTCAAGGAGATACGCAAGGCCATCGACACGGGCCGGCTCAGCCGCATACAGGTGATGACCGAGTACAACGACGTCATTGACCCCATCGACAGTCTCTACGGGTCGATGGCGACGCTCGACGACAAGGAAGTCGCCAAGGACGTCCGCACCCTCATCGCTCTGAGCCGCGCCAGAGAGCTCCTCGCCCGGGAGGACGCGCTGCTTGCCGGCGCGCTCGCCGAGGGGCGGCTGACCCCCGCCGACCAGGCGCAGTTCAGCCAGGCCGTGGGCGCCTGGCGGATCGTCGCCGGACAGAACGCGGCCGAACTGCCCGATTCCGAGAAGGCCGCCTACGACAAGCTGATCAAGAGTAGGCAGTTCGTCCAGCTCCAGAACATGGAAACGCAGGTCATGGAGCATGACCCGGCCGCCCTGAGCCTGCCGTTCACCGGTGACGAGTGGAAGGCGACGACCGACCGCGTCCTGACCGACTTCAACGGCATGGTGCTCAGCGCGGGCGACCGCATGGTGGACCGGATCGTGCCCGTCGCCGTCAACGTGATCGTCCGGCTGGTCCTGGCCGGTGGTCTCGGGCTCATCGCGGTCATCGCCTCGATCATCCTGTCCATCACCACGGCCCGCGACCTGCTCTCCCAGCTGCAGAAGCTGCGCGACGCCGCACACGAGCTGTCCGACGACCGGCTGCCCGGCGTCGTCGAGCGCATCGGCCGCGGCGAGGACGTCGACCTGGCCAAGGAGGTGCCCGCGCTGGACTTCGGCGACGACGAGATCGGCCAGGTGGGCCAGGCGTTCAACACCGTGCAGCACACCGCCATCAGCGTCGCCGCCGAGCAGGCCGAGCTGCGCCGCAGCATCCGCGACATCCTGCTGAGCCTGGCCCGCAGGACGCAGGGCCTGGTCCACCGGCAGCTCACCGTGCTCGACGTCATGGAGCGCCGCGAGACCGACCCCGAGGAGCTGAAGGAGCTCTTCCGGCTCGACCACCTGGCCATCCGCATGCGCCGCAACGCGGAGAACCTGATCGTCCTGTCCGGCTCGGCCCCCGCCCGTACGTGGCGCCGCTCGGTCCCCATGGTGGACGTCGTGCGCGGCGCGCTGGCCGAGGTCGAGGACTACACTCGCGTCACGCTCCTGCCCATGGGCGACGTCGTGCTCGTCGGCCGCGCCGTCGGTGACGTCATCCACCTGCTCGCCGAGCTGATCGAGAACGCCGTGTCGTTCTCGCCCCCTTACACGAACGTGCAGGTCAGCGGCCAGCTCGTGGCCAACGGCTACGTGATCGAGATCGAGGACCGGGGCCTGGGCATGAAGCCCGAGGACCTGGAAGCCGCGAACGAGCGCATCGCGGACCCGCCCGAGTTCCGCATCACCGGCACCGCCCGGCTGGGCCTGTACGTGGTCAGCCAGCTGGCCAGGCGCCACGACATCCAGGTGGTGCTCAAGGCGTCGCCGTACGGCGGGACGACGGTCGTGGTGCTGCTGCCGCAGGAGCTCGTACAGCTCGATCCCACGCCCGAGCCGCAGGACGGCGGGCGGCACGAGCGGCTCCCGCGCCGGACGACCGCGGTCGCCGCGGCGGCCACCGGAGCGGCCACCGGAGCGGCCACCGTGTCGCGGCAGGCGGCCACCGGGGAGAACGTGCGCACGCTCAAGCCCGCGCGCCCGACCCCGGTCCCGGCGCCGGTCCCCGAGCCCATCCCCCAGCCTTCCCGCCCGATCACCGCCGTGGAGACACCACCCGAAACGCCGGCCGAACCGGAGCAGAAGCCTGTGACCGAGTTCACGTCGAACGGGCTGCCCCTGCGGGTGCCCCAAGCCAACCTGGCGCCAGCGCTGCGGGACGACACGCCCACGCAGCCCGACTTCGAGGAGGACGATGACGAGCGCTCGCCGGAGGAGATCCGCGCGATGATGGGATCTCTGCAGTCAGGCACCCGTCTTGGCCGCACCGAAGCCGCCAGGATGCTGGATGAGCAGTCTGGAGATGAGGCATGACCCCTACCTCCGGCACCGACCTGAACTGGCTGCTCGACGACCTCGTCGGCCGTGTCAAGGAGGTCGAGCACGCCATCGTGCTGTCGTCCGACGGCTTGCTGATGGCCTCCTCCGCCGCGTTGCAGCGGACCGACGGCGAGCACCTGTCCGCCGTCGCCTCCGGGCTGCAGAGCCTGGCGAAAGGCGTCTCGGACCACATTTCCGGCGGCTCCGTGCGGCAGACGGTCGTGGAGTGGAAGAACCAGTTCCTCATCGTGACCACGGCGGGCGAGCGCGCCTGCCTGGCCGTCCTGTGCGCGCAGAACGCCGACATCGGGCTGGTCGCGTACGAGATGGCGATGATGGTGGCCCGCGTCGGCCAGTACCTCACCTCGGGTGCCCGCAACGCCGAGGCCGTCGCCAGGAGCGACCGGTGAGAGGCGCGGACGAACCTACGGATGAGCACTGGGTGGATCCGGAGATCATCCGGCCTTACGTGGTCACCCGCGGCCGTACGCAGCCCGTGCACGGCCGGTTCGACCTGATCTCCATGGCCCTTGCGGTGGGTCCGCCGCCGGGCCCCGACGCCGGGCTCGACCCGGAGCACCTGCGCATCATCCAGCTCTGCCGCGAACCCAAGTCGGTCGCCGAGATCGCGGCATACCTCGACCTGCCGGCCGGCACGATCCGGGTGCTGCTCGGCGACCTGTTCGACCGCGAACTCGTCTCTGCCCAGGAACCACAATCCGAGGTGGACATGCACGACATGAAGATGTACAGGGCGGTGCTCGATGGTCTTCGCTCGCTCTGAGCGTCCGCGCCTGCCGACGGCGATCAAGATCCTGATCGCGGGCGGCTTCGGCGCGGGCAAGACGACGATGGTGGGCGCTGTCTCCGAGACCCGGCCGCTGCGCACCGAGGAGGTCCTGACCGACCGCGGGATAGGCGTCGACGACCTCACCTCGGTGGAGGCCAAGCGCACCACCACCGTGGCGATGGACTTCGGCCGGATCACGCTGGGCAACGACTACGTCCTGTACCTGTTCGGCACGCCTGGCCAGGAGCGTTTCTGGTTCGTGTGGGACGAGCTGGCGGAGGGGTCGCTGGGGGCGGTCATCCTGGCGGACACGCGGCGCCTGGCCGACTGCTTCCCGTCGGTCGACTACTTCGAGCGGCGCGGGACGCCGTTCGTGGTGGCCGTCAACTGCTTCGAGGGGTCGCCGACGTTCGAGCTGGACGAGGTACGGCTGGCGCTCCAGCTCAACCCTTCCGTCCCCATCATCATGTGCGACGCCCGCAAGAAGGACTCGAGCCGCGAGGTCCTGATCGCCCTGGTCAAACACTCGGCCCGGCTCCGCGCCGAGCCGGTCGGCAGCTAGCCCCCGGGGAGGCGCCCGTTCGTCAGGGGCGCCTCCCCGGGGTTCTTCAGCGGAATCGGTCCGTCGCGGCGACCACCTCCGCCACCATGTCCTTCCCGCCGTGGCCCTCGCCGCAGACCACGAGTTCGCTGCCGGGCCAGCTCTTGTGGAGCTCCCATGCGGTCTCCAGGGGCCCGCTCACGTCGAGCCTGCCGTGGATCAGCACTCCCGGGATCCCCTTCAGCAGGTGAGCCTGCTCCACCAGGTCGCCCTTCTCCGGCAGGAAGCAGTCGTTGCCCCAGTAGTGGGTCACCAGCCGCGCGAACGTCATCCGGAAGACGGGGTCCTGGAAGCGCGGGTTCGGCTGGTACTGCGGGTCGAGGCTCACGTGCGTGTCCTCCCAGTCGCACCAGTCGCGGGCGGCCTTCTCGCGCGTGCTCGGGTCGGCCAGGAGCCTGGCGTAGGCCGCGGCCAGGTTCCCGTCGCGGTCCTGCTCCGGCACTCCGTCGCGGAAGCGCTCCCACTCCTGGGGGAAGACCCGTCCCACGTCCCGGGTGATCCATTCGATCTCCTTGCGGCGGCCCGCCGTGACCGCCAGCAGGATCACCTCGCTCACCCGCTCCGGGTGCCGCTGCGCGTAGGCCAGGCTCAGGGTCGAGCCCCACGACTCCCCGACCACCTGCCACTTCTCGATGCCCAGGTGCGCGCGCAGGAGCTCCATGTCGGCGATGAGGTGCCAGGTGGTGTTGACCGACAGGTCGGTCTCGGGCAGCCCGGCGTTCGGCGTGCTGCGTCCGCACCCCCGCTGGTGGAACAGGACGATCCGGTACGCCTCGGGGTCGTGGAAGCGCCGCCAGTTCGCCGAGGGCTCGCCCCCGGGACCGCCGTGCACGATCACCGCCGGCTTGCCCGCCGGGTTGCCGCTCACCTCCCAGTAGACCTGGTTGTGGTCGCCCACGTCGAGCATGCCCTGGTCGTACGCCTCGATCGGTGAATACATAGGCGCCAAGGTAACGCCTGCCGGGCGCCGCTACATGCCCTCAGCCGGGACGTAGGTCAGGTTGAGCACGCCGGTCTCGAACGTCTCCGACCTGACCAGCTTCAGCGCGTGGGTCGGGGTGTCCTCGAACAGTCGCTGTCCACGGCCGACGGCGATCGGGTGGACGAGCAGGTTGAGCTGGTCGAGCAGCCCCTCGGCCAGCAGCCACCGCACGGTCGTCGCGGAGCCGGACATCTGGATGTCGCCGTCGATCCGCTCCTTGAGCTCGCGCAGCCTGGCGGCGACGTCGCCGTTGACGACGGTGGTGTTCTCCCAGTCCGCCTTCTCCAGGGTGCTCGACACGACGTACTTGGGAACGGCGTTGAGGGTCGCGGCGACCTCCTTGTCGCTCTCCGCCGACGTCCAGTACGCGGACCACTCGTCGTACAGCCTGCGGCCCATCAGCATCGCCCCCGCGCTCCGCATGCCCGCCTCGACGACGGCGCCCATCTCGTCATTCCAGTACGGGAAGTGCCACTGGTCGGGCGACTCGACCACGCCGTCGAGGGAGATGAAGAAGCTCGAAATGATCTTGGCCATGGTTCCGTTCCTTGCATATTTGGAGGAGTTCGCCCTGTTCGGCGCGTGCTCAGAGCATAGGCAGGCGGGAACGCGCACCTCTTGTACAGAAGCGACACCGCCTCCGCCGGCCCTACTCGGCAGAGTCCAAGGGGCTCGTCCGGGCCGTCAGCACTTCGAGGCGCACCGGTTCGACGAACCGGCCGGTGGGGTCGGCGGCGAGCAGAGCGTCGGCGATCTCCCGTTCGAAGGCGGGCCGCCGATCACCAAGCAACCGTCGTAGCGGCAGCGACGTCGAATAGCTGACACAGGACACGCGAGGCAACGATGCCAGAAGCGCGGCGACAAAGCCTCGGGGAGCGCACCGGCGTCTAAGGCGAAAGCCGTTTGAGAACGGTGATCTGGTGGCGGAGAGCGAAGATCTCGGCGCTCTCGATCCTTCATCGGCAGCCACCGCAGCGCGGCAAAGGTGGTCGCGACAGTCCGGCAGGGGGCGGCGCGGCTCGACTGGGGCGTCCGTCGCCGAGGTGAGGACAAATCAAATCGTCCGTTCAGACCGAGCCATCGAACCGCCGCCACGCATCGGCTGTCACAACGTACGGCGTTCTCTGCGATCGCGACCATCACGGATCGCCGCTTCGATCCGAAGGCCAACGCCCGCCAAAACCATGACCAGAAAGACAGCCAGCCACGGGAGCTCCGGGTTTATGGGGTGCCTGGCGAGTTCTAATATTGCGAGGGCGAAGCCGCCGACAGCAGCAAGCGATCCGATCACCCGTGGCACCACAGCCGAAGAAGCGTCAGCTCGTTCGGCACCCTTCTTCGTTTCAGCCATGCCGACATGGTCTCACGCAGGTAACGGCCTTCCCGTCGCGGCGATACGCTGATATCTGATTGTGATTTCCATTTC
This sequence comes from Nonomuraea jabiensis, assembly GCF_014204795.1. Taxonomy (GTDB): domain Bacteria; phylum Actinomycetota; class Actinomycetes; order Streptosporangiales; family Streptosporangiaceae; genus Nonomuraea; species Nonomuraea jabiensis. Next base: position 12,297,308 of record NZ_JACHMB010000001.1, read on the forward strand.
TCGCCGACGCGAGCATGATTGATTTCCATAAAGAGGGCGGGGAGCTCGCGCCGCCCCGCCCTTTACGCCGACCTACAGGGTCTGCTCAGGGAAGCACCATCGACTGGACGTTGCCTCCAAGTCGGTAGCCGTAAGCACTTCAGGGATTATGACGTAGTTGCCGGGAGCGTCGCCGCCGGTGCAGGACAACCCACTGCATTTGTCGAACTCTCTCATTATCGTGACGGAGAGCGTTTGCCTGATGGGATGCCAGCTATATGTCTTCGTCTTTGTCTTTCCGCCCGACTTGTATGTATAGGTGAACTCTATGTCGAGCTCACTCATCAAGGTGTGCCGGTACTCGTCGATGTTGCACTTATCCAGCCAGGCCTCTTTACAGTAGCCCCGCGCGCCGGTGAACACATCGCGGATGACCCTGTTGTCCACGACCTTCTTAGGGTTGAACTCACCACAGTCCTCGCCGACCTGGGCTGTCAGTTCCCCACTCAGGCCGCCGACGACCGTTGGACTTCCCCCGCGCGTACCCTCGATTCCGACCGAAGCGCCGACGGTCGCTGATGTGCGCTTCCAAGTGAAGCATGCCTTGCTGGCCGCAGTCAGCTTCGCGTTCGGCTCGTTGATTCGAGGATTCTCGTCGCTCGGATGCCACCCTGTCAACTGCTTGGCAAACGCAGATTTCCAGGTGACGTTGCCCTTGCTGTCGTATTTCATACCGTATTTTGGATGCTTCGAAGCAATGCTCACGGTATTAGTGAGATTGCTTATCTTCCAGATCTGATCCTTCTCCAGGCTCCCCGTGGCTTGACTTTGGGGCCAGACGGAATGAATCGACGACTTGAAGAACCAGCCCTTCGCACCAAGGTTGTCGACGACCGCACACGTGAGGGAGGCAGGCTCCTTCACGATATAGGGAAACGCAGCGCACACTCGCGAACTCGGTTCGCCGTCTTCGCAGCTCGGGCCGGCTGCCAGGGTCCCGGGCAGCGAACCATCTATCTCACCGGGACAACCGGGATCAAAATGGTCTGAGCTGTCCTCTTCGGCATCCGGTGGCACCTCGATCCTGGTGACGTTGCCGCAGCGGTCGAAAACCGTAACAGTGATGGTGTACTCGCTAGGTTCGACCTGTCCGCCGGCAGCGCTGCGTTGCCGGGCCGCCGAAGATGAACCATCTGGGTCGGTGGAGGTCTCCGTCCATTTCCGCGTCACCATCGCGCTCACCCTGACTGTGCCGTCCGGGCCATCTTGAGGGACGACGTTCTCCAAGATCACCCGAGAGTCCGAACGCACGATCTTCTGCGCATCGAGCACTTGCTTCTTGGCGATCAACGTGTCATTCAGCAGGGAAATCTGCGCGGTGATGCTCGATGACGGAGCGACCCCGGGCGCCTCCCATACATTGGGCGCCCGCCCCTCCAGTACAGCGTCTTGGGCAGCGAACCAATTCTTAACGCGATCTGTGTAATCCTGCACGGTGGAGGCGGCGGCAGCAGCGGATGCAGGGGGCCGGCCATCGGCATGCGGGTTACATTCCTGATCTTCCGGCGGAGGGGGTGGAGCCGCCTTGGGCGTCACCGTGGCCGATTCCCATTCGCCGACGCCGATAGCAGTGCGTGCCCGGACCCGGACCGTGTAGGTCTTGCCGTTGGCCAGCCCGCCGACCGCGACAGTCGGATAAACGACCTTGAATTCCTTGACCGGGGTGCCGTTTTCCAACGCCTGAACGTCATACCCGTCCAGCATGATCAGGCCGCCGTTGCTTTCTGGGACTCCCCAAGAGGCGACAGCGCCGGAGTCACCCGGAGACACGCTGAGATTGAGTACCTTACCCGGCGGGCCGGCCGGTACATATGTCAGCGCGAGCGAGATCTGCTCGCTAGCCGTAGACCCTCCGATGGTAGCCACCTCATCCCGATTCGAGGTGACCAGGTACCAGGTGTACTGGCTGCTCGCTATGTCTGCCTGCGGATCGGCGACAGGGAAAGAGAACGACAGACTGGCGTCAACGTCTCCCGCCAGATCCGACGCCTTCGTCTCTCCGGTCACTTCGCTCTTCAACGGCATGGCAGTGAAGACGGTGTCAGGTGGGCATGCTCCTCCTGCGCAGTTGGGAGTTCCCAACTTCAGGAGTGCTTCGGCAAAAGCAGCGCCATCGGGCACTTCGTCAAGCTTGACGCCGACGACGCTCACCGTCTTGTCCAGCCCCGCACCGCCGACTTGCAAGTGGTCTGTGTCGGTGAGTGCGCAAGGTGAGCCGCCACAGGCGGTGGGCTCGGTTCTGCCGGTTTTGAGGACGAAATTGTCCTTACCGAGGGTGAGATGCCTGGTGTCTTCGACCGGCGGCGGAGGAGGGGTGCCAGGGGTTGTGAAGGAAACTGCGGTGGTCTTGGGAGTGCATACTTCCTCGATACCCGATCCGTCCGATGTAGTGGCGCTGGTTGCCTCTCTCTGCGCGGTAGCCGCGGCTGCCGTTCCACCGATAGGGGTGTTCATGTCGGCGGTGATTTGGGCAGTGGTTTGGGCCCGGTTATAGACACGCACTTCGTCGATGGCGCCGTTGAAGTACTCGCCCCATTTGGCGTTGCCGCCAATGCGGAGCGCGCCACCGTCGTCCACCAGGCTGCCGGTCATAGCTAGTTGTCCGACTTGGGTGCCGTTGACGTACAGCTTGGCTACGCTGCCGTCGTAGGTGACGGCGAGGTGGCTCCAAGCGGATGCCTGCAAGGCGGTGGCGCCGTTGACCGTCTGGTGGCCGGTGACATCGGGCTTGAGCAGCCACGCTGATGGCGCTGTTCCGTTGGAGGCGTACAGGCCGTAGGCGGATCCAGCGGTGTGGCCCTTCATCGCGACGGTCCGCCAACTGGACACGGTGGTGGGGTTGACCCAGGCGGACAAGGTCATTCCCGTAGTGAGCCGGAGCACACTGCTGTGGGCGATGGTGACCAGGCTCGTGCTGCCGTTGAAGGACAGTGCCTTACCGTGTTTGCCCGCGACCCAGGTGGTGTCAATGGTGCTGCCAGGGCCGGCTTTGCCAGTGACGTCGGCGATCGTGGCCCCGCTGCCTTCATTCATACCGTAAGCCGCGACAAGACCTTCTGGTAGCGGATTCGGTGTGGGGGTCGGCGTAGGTGTGGGGGTTGGTGTCGGGTCCGTGGGGGTAGATCCGACGTCTTGGCCGACAGCGCAGGCCACCATCTGCCACTTGTAGGTAGTTCCGGGTTGCACGGTGTCGGAGGGCAGCTGGAAGGAGGCGCGTTCGCCACCGTTGACGGCGCGGGTGCCGATCGGCGCCGCGCCGACGGGTGTGCCGTTGTTGTCGTACAGATAGTACTTTGCGGTCACCGAACCGCCTGAGGGGCGGTTGACCATGCCGGACAGGATCGGTTGGGCGGGATCGACCATGCCCGTCTCGGTGTCTGTGGGAAGCATCGGCGCGTCCGAGGTGATCCGATAGGCCGGGCTCTCATTGCAAGAGGGCGGGGTGATGCCGCTCCGGCAGGCCTTGACCACGAACTTGAAGCTGGCCGGGTTGTCCAGAGTGAAAATCTTGTTCAGTGCCTGACCGGACGGGATGTTGTTGTGGGTGGTGGTTCCGGGAACACCGACCAAAGCGCGGACCTCGTCGGCGGTCAGTACACGCTGGTAGGCGTGTACGTCGTCGACGGCGCCGTCGAAGGTCGCGTTCTCGGCGAAAACGGCGCCACGGCCGATCTCGAAAGCGCCGCGAGCATCCCAGCTGACCGTGTGGTCACGTTCGGCGGCCAGTTCCCCGTCTACGTACAGGCGCATCTTGTGGGCGGTCGCGTCGTACTGCGCTGCGAGGTGCTGCCACTGGCCTGCCTTGGCCAGGGTCTTGGGCTGGATGGGGACCGGCTTGATGCTGGTCTGGCTGTCCACGTCCATCAGGGTGAGAGACCATCGCTGATCCAGCTCGGCCGCGCTGGAGGTGAGGTAACCCAGACTGAAGGCGGGCCGGTAAGTGCCCATCTGCGACAGGACGGCCTGGTCGGTGGCAGTGGAGTCGAGCCGGACCCATGCTGTCACCGTGTAGCTCTGGTTGGTGTTGAGAACGGGTTTGCCCGTGCTGATCAGGCCACCGGGCGACAGCTTGACCGCCTGTCCGAGCTGTCCGGGGACGCGGCTGTAGGTTCCGCTGAGCGTGGCGTTGAATCCCTTGCCGGTGGAATCAGCCGCGCCGGTGCCGGAGGTCTCATCCAGCTTCCACAACCCCGTTTCACCCGCCGGCAGCTGAGCAGCTGGAGGCGCCATGGTGGAGTCATTGACCTTCACGGTGTAGTCCAGGCCGGTTGCTTCCGGGACACTGGACTTGTAGGTCACCTTGACGTTGGTGCTGCGGGCAATTGCATCGTTGCCGCTGATGGAGTCGATCGACTCGGCGGCGACCGTGGGGATCTCCGGCGGCAGCACCCAGTCAACGCTCAGCTTGGGAACCCTCGCTCCGCCCCACAGCTGGGACCAGAACGAGTAGTCCTCGCCGAAGTCTTTGGGGACCGGCAGTTCGTCACCCAGCCGAAGCTGCAGTCCATGGTTGGCGGTGCCGGCGGCCCAGGCGCTGGTTATCGCGGTGAGGTCCCAGCTCCAGATGGCTCCGTCCGTCCTGACCTGGGCGCAGGGGTCGAGCGAGGAACGTCCCTCGGCGGTGGTGGCCGGCTGATTCGCCCAGAACGTGTTATCGGCCACCCACGGCTCAGTGATCCGGTAGGCCGTCATCGCCTGCAGGGTGCCACACGTGGTCGCGTTGCCGTTCAGGGACAGTTGCATGGTGGCCTTGACCACATTGCGTCCAGCGATGGGAGTGGTGTCGAACGCCAGCAGTGCGCGCGTCGCCTGCTCATTGGAGTAGCTGCAGTTCCCAGCATCGTGGCAGATGACTTCCGGCGTTACGACCGTCCTGTTCGGCATGGGCAAGGGGATGGGGCACGCCCGAGAAGCAGAAGCGGCGGGAGCGTGCACGGCTGCAGGCGGCAGAGTGGTTTGAGGAGTCGACCAGGGTCGGTCGCGGCGTGCCCACGTGTGCACGAGCGGCCGGCGACCCGCTGGCGCAACGCCTGGATTGACACCTACAGGTACTTTTCTGCCATGGGTCTCCACCGGGTGGTCGCGCTCGTCATGGCGCCGCAGTCCACGTTCGAGCTGGCGTGCGCCGCTGAAGTCTTCGGCGTCAGCCGTCCCGGGCTGCCCGCCCGCTACGCGTTCACGGTGTGCGCGGAGCGACCCGGGCCTGTGCCCACCCTGGCCGGCTACGACATGCTGGTGTCCGAAGGGCTGCAGGTGCTCGACGCCGCGGACACCGTCGTGGTCCCCGGCTGGCAGCGGCCCGACGAGCCCGCCTCGCCCGCCGTGCTCGACGCGGTACGCCGGGCGCACCGTCGCGGCGCCCGCATCGCCGCGATCTGCTCGGGCGCCTTCCTCCTGGCCCAGGCAGGCCTGCTGGACCACCGCAGGGCGACCACCCACTGGCGGATGGCCGCCGAGCTGGTCACCCGCTTCCCCGCCGTCACGGTCGAACCCGACACGTTGTACGTCGACCTCGGCGACGTCGCCACTAGCGCGGGCACCGCAGCGGGCATCGACCTGTGCCTCCACCTGGTCCGCGCCGACCACGGTGCCGCGTACGCCGCCCAGGTCGCCCGGCACATGGTCATGCCGCCGCACCGGGAGGGCGGCCAGCTCCAGTACGCCGCCCCCGCCCCCGCCGGCCGGCCGCTCGACTCGCTGGCCCCGATCCTGGACTGGGCAGCCGAACGGCTGCACGAGCCCATCACCGTGGACGATCTCGCCGTACGGGCCGGGGTGTCACCGCGAACGCTCGCCCGCAGGTTCGCCGGCGGGCTCGGTGTCAGCCCCGGCAGGTGGCTGCTCCAGCAGCGCATCGCGGCGGCCCGGGCTCTGCTGGAGGAGACGGACCCGCCCCTGGAGGCCGTCGCCGCCAGGGTCGGCTTGTCCTCGGCCACCAACCTGCGCAGGCGTTTCCACTCCATGATGCGCACCACACCCCGCCGCCTACCGGCGCTCCTTCGGCCGCCCCAAAGCGGTCCATTGAGCCCATACCAGTTCCGGGTGCGGTTCGGTCGCGAGCTCGACGCGGCCCTCGCCCGGCACGTCAGCGCAGGGTGACGGTGAAGGTGCGGCCGTAGGCGTGCCGGGTCGTCGCCTGGACGAGGGTGCCGCCCGGCACGCGCCGTACCGTCACCCCCTCGTCGGCCGTCTCCGGCCTGAGGGGCGCGCCGGGCAGGACGACGGAGACGCGGTCGCGTTTCATCGTGGGGTCCGACAGGGCGACGGCCGTGCGCTCGCCGGACCTGACGATGACCGAGGCGGGGCCGTCGACGATCAGGTGCCCGGCGTGGCGGGGGCCGTCGGAGAAGACGTTGGCGGCGACGATCCCGAGCGTCTTGTGCCTGACGGCCTGCACGTGCCGGTCGTTGGCCAGCACGGTCAGCGGGCCGTCCGCGTAGCGGCGCAGGCGGGCCTCGGTCGCGTTCGGGACGAGGGCGTAGGCGAGGGCGGGGACGTCGCCGGTGGCGGGGTGGGCGATCGAGGCGGTGAAGACGTTCTTGGTCACGCCGGTGTCGGGGTTGGACGTGCGCACGACCCTGCGGCTGCGGGTCACCGTCTCCAGCCCGGCCGTGACGGGCTGCCGGGTGAGGAAGGCGTACCCGATGGCGGTGGCGCGGGTGCCGTTGGCGTAGCGCAGCCAGCGCGGCGGCGTGGTGTCGCCCGGCTGCCAGGCCCGGCCGCCCCAGCTCTCGCCGGTGAGCGCGACCGCGTCGCCCGGGGCGGCGATGCGGCTGTCCACGGTGGTCACCGCGGCGCGACCGCCCTGGCCGGAGACGCCCGCGGCCAGCACCACGATCTCGTCGTCGAACATGAACCAGGACTTGGTCGCGCGGGCGTTGCGGTAGACGACGAAGTCGTCGGGAAGGATGCCGGCCTGTTTGGCGGTGTAGGCGGCGTCGTCGGACTGGACCAGGCCGGCCGCGCCGTACGCGCCGAGCGTCGCGCCGCCGGAGAAGGCGTTCCCCGCCTTGGGGAAGTACACGTAGGTGTTCTGGGACTCCGAGGAGGAGGTGAAGTTGAGCGGGTGGCCGGGGTTCTCGTACCAGAGCCGGCCGTACAGCTCGGGCACCGTCCGCCGCTCCTCCACCGGCGCGGTGATCCCGGCCAGCCGGTACGGCGAGACGGCCGTGTAGTAGTCGACGCCGAACACCTCCCGCTGGTCCTCCCCCGCCAGGTAGAGGTAGTACGCGCCGTCGCCCTGGAACCACGGCATGAGGTTCTCGCCGCTCATGTACTCGTATTTGCTGATCCGCTCGGAGCTGCGCGCCAGGGCGAAGGCGTAGCCGGGGCGCCGGTGGACGGTCCTGTCCATGGAGTTGAACGCCACGCAGCGCGCGGACGGATTGAGGTCGGCGGCCGGGATGGCGGAGTCGGCGCGGATGGCCGCGTACCGGGCGACGCTGACCGGGGAGACGAAGGCGGCCGTGTCGGCGGCCGGCAGGAACCTGACGTACTTCTTCAGCGCCAGAGCCTCGGCGCCCTCGACGTGGTCGGCCAGGTCGGCGATGGCCTCCACGACCACCCCGACGTCGGCGTAGCCGGTGGTCGTGCGCGAGACCGCCCGCCCCTTGACGATCTCCATCATCCAGCCCTCGAAGATCAGCGGGGCGAAGCCGTCGGAGACCCAGCGGTACACCACGCCGGCCAGGTCCTCGGAGGTGCCGCCGCTCACCGCGCCCTCCAGTGTCTTGAGCGTCTGTACGACGCGGGTGAGCAGGGCTTTGCCGTACGAGCCGGTGTAGGCGACCGAATGGTGCTGGATGAAGGAGCCGTCGCGGTAGTAGCCGTCGGTGTTGCCGTGCTGAAGGTTGTAGGGGTCGATGGTGGCGAAGACGGTGGCCTGGTCGGAGATGGCCTTGCCGACGCGGGCGTCGTCGCCGGTGAGCGCGCCCTGCACGATCCGGTTGGCGGTGATGTCGGCCAGGTTGGCCCCGGTGTGGAAGCGCGAGTCGAGGTCGACGTCGCCGTTCTTGCCGTTGCGCAGGTAGGCGTCCATCGAGGCGACGTACGTCGCCGTCAGGTCGGGCCGGTCCGTCCGCACGCGTTCGGCCAGCAGGGCCAGGGTCCGGCTGACGTGGGTGGAGATGCCGATCTCCCAGGTGTGCCAGTTGCCGTAGTAGCCTGCCGCCTGGTCGCCGTAGTAGCGCTCGTGCAGCCACTGCAGACCGTCGAGGACCCGCCGCTGGACGGCGGCGTCACCGTCGAGCTGTCCGCCCGGCGTGCGGCTGGCGAGCGCGATCTCGAACAGGTACTGGTACGCCAGCCGCAGGTTGGCGTCGTCGGTGCCCAGCTTCAGCCCGGAGAACAGCTCCCCGGCGCCCGCCTGGTCCATGGCGGTCAGCCGTTGCCGGGCGGTCGCGGTGATCGCCGCGAGCTTGCCGGCGACCTCGGGGCGGGCGTTGACGTCCGGGGTGCCCGCGAAGATCGCCACGGTGTTGGCGAGCAGCCGCGCGTGGTCGATCCCGGCGGCGGCGCGTACGGGGGTGGCCGCGGCGAGCAGACCGGCGGCGGGGAGCAGGGAGAGAACCTGGCGACGGGACATGTGCGGCACGGCGAGCTCCAGGCCGTTGGGGGGATATGCCGGGCTCACCTTACATGATCCCTTTCACCGGTTCAGGGAACGAGAAGCCCATGCTCCCAGCCCGGCGGCCCGCCAGCGCTGAGCGACACCGAGCTCGGCCGCTTTCGCACGCCGGCTGCGCCGCCCGTGGGGTTCACCTCGCCGTCCGAGTCCTACCGCAATCTGCCCGGCTGGCCGCCATCAAGGCCCGCAGTGATACATGTGACGGGGAGGACGTGTCCGGCGTGCCGTAGATCGTGATCATGTTGGGAGGGGTGCGGGGTGGCAGGGTCGGTTTGGAGGCCGGCGGCGGCAACGCCGGCCGATGTGACGCGGGCGCGGGCCGAGACGGCGATGAGCCTTCCAGCTCCGCTGCTGGCGCTGTGGAGCGTGCGGGACGGCCTGCTCACGGAGTCCGGTGTCGCGGTGTACTCGGCAGGGGACATCGGTGAACGCAACGCCACGTACGAAGTCGCGCGGTATGCGCCAGGATTCCTCCTCGTCGGCGATGACAGTGGTGGCCGCGGATTCCTCGTGCGTGCCGATGACCCGGACTCCGCCGTGTTCTCCTCCGGTCTGGGCGATCTGGAGCCTGCGGGCTTCGACATCGTGTCCGCGGACCTCGCGTCCTGGATCGAATCGCTCGGTCCTGCCCCTTCCTGCTGACAAAGGGCGCCCTCCGAGGGCGGGGAAAATGCTTCTCGCGGTGCGGATGACCCGGCAGGGCTGGGAGGAGGCTCTGTCCCGGGCCGTGCTCACGACCGCGGATCCGGCAGCCGGTCCGCAAGGCCGCGGTATTGGCACAGACCGGGCACGCTGCCAAGGCCCAGCGGCTGTTCCCCGCAGAGCGGGTGTATCCGCTGCCACGGACGCTGGAAAGCCTCCTTTCCCCGGCTGGATGAGCCTTAGGCGGGTGAGGTCAGGCCCAGGGACGTGATCAGGGCGATCATCTCGTCGTGGTAGATCGCGGCCGGATCGCGGGTGAGCGTGCGCAGGTGGCCGTAGATCTCCAGCGCGACCAGGCCGTGCATGCGGCCCCACACCCGTAGCGTGAGCGCCACCGCGTCCGGCGGCAGGTCCGGGAACGTGGCCTGGATGTCCGCCGCCAGGCCGGGGTCGAAGTCGGACCAGGTGTAGGAGCCCGGGTCGGGCCCGGTCCAGGCCGCCGCGACCAGGCCCGTGAGCCCCCGGCACGCCCGGTGCTCGGCCTCCTTCGCCGGGGTGTCCTCGGGGGGCTGGTAGCCGGGGACCGGGTCGCCGTAGATGAGGCGGAAACCCTGCGGGTTGGCCAGGGCCCACTCGCGTACGGTCTGCGCCCAGGCCAGGACGCGACCGCCGGGGTCGGTGGCGGGGACGGCGTCGCGGGCGGACTCCGCCCTGTCCACCAGGGCCGTGTAGAGGTCGGCGATGAGCGTGGTGACCAGGTCGTCGCGGGTGGCGAAGTAGCTGTAGATCGCGCCGGCCGTCATGCCCATGTCGCGGGCGATGGCGCGCAGCGAGATGGCGTCGGGGCCGCCGGCCGCCATGAGCTTGAGCGCGATCTCCTTGATCTCCGCCGTGGTCTCCGCGCGCAGCCGCTCACGCCTGCTCATCGTCGTCTGATCTCCCACGCTTGACAGTCTACAGCGTTGGGCTACTGTTCCCCGTGTACAAATTGAACGGCGTGTAGGAAGTTCGCGCCGTGCAAGGAGAGGGGATTATGGAGTGACGCTTGCCACCTCTCGAGCGCCGACCGACGCGGGCCGTTCCGGGCCCAGACTGGCGCTCCTGGCGTTCACCCAGCTCATCGTGGCTCTCGACTACAACATCGTTTACGTGGCGCTGCCCGACATCGGGACGGCGCTGGGCTTCAGCGCGCGATCCGTGCAGTGGGTGGTGAGCGCGTACGCCATCGGGCTCGGCGGGCTGCTGCTGCTCGGCGGCCGGGCCGTGGACAAGCTCGGCGCGCGGCGCACGTTCATGCTCGGCCTTGCGCTGTACGGCGTGGCCTCCCTGGCCGGCGGGCTGGCCCCCGGCTCCGGCGTGCTGATCGCCGCCCGCGCCGTCCAGGGCGTCGGCGGGGCCCTGCTCACCCCGGCCACGCTCGCGCTGATCTACCGGGGGTTCGAGGAGGGGCCCGCGCGCAACCGGGCGCTGGGCGCCTGGGGCATGGCCGGCAGCGCCGGACTGGCCGCCGGGTCGCTGCTGGGCGGCGTGCTCACCAGCGCCCTGGGCTGGGAGTGGGTGTTCTTCGTGAACGTCCCGCTGGCCGTCGGCGCCGTCCTCGCCGCGCCCCGGCTGCTCGCCTCCGACGGCCGTCCCGCGTCCGGACTGCGCGGGTTCGACGTGCCGGGCGCGCTGCTGGCGACGGCGGGATCGACGCTGGTGGTGTTCGGCCTGGCCAGCGGGCCGGAGGCCGGATGGGGGTCGGTACGCGGCGCCGGGTCGCTGATCGCGGGCCTGGTGCTGCTGGCGCTGCTGGTCCTGGTCGAGGCGCGCGGCCGGGATCCGCTGATCCCGCTGCGGCTGGTCCGGCGGCGCGGCCCGGCCACCACGATGGTGGTGATCGCCGTGTTCCAGGGCACGCTGGGCGGCGCCTACTACGTGCTCACCACGTACCTGCAGCCGGTCCTCGGCTACAGCGCCCTGGCGGCGGGGCTGACGTTCCTGCCGCTCACCCTCGTCTGCATGGCCGCCGCGCTGAAGGCCGCCCCGGTGATGCTCGGCCGGTGGGGGATCCGTACGACGCTCAGCGCCGGCATGCTCGGCGCCGGAGCCGGGATCGCCATGCTGACCGCGGGCATGCCCGCGGGCGGCGGCTTCTGGACGTTGATGCCGGGCAGCCTCGTCTGGGGCTTCTTCGGCGGCGTGGCCTTCGTCGCCCTGTTCGCGGCGGCCGGCGCCGGGGTGGCCCCGGAGGCGCAGGGCGTCGCGTCGGGCCTGGCCAGCACGGCCAAGGAGGTCGGCGGCGCGATGGGGCTGGCCGTCTTCGTCGCCGTCGCCACCGCCTCCTCCGACCTGCTCGGCGGTCTGCACGCGGCCGGCTGGGCCGCCGCGGCCGCCACCGCCCTGGGCGGCCTCGCCGCCCTGGCACTCGAACCGAACCCGACCTCGGAAGGAATCACGTCATGATCGACGACCTCATCGGCAAGTACCTGGACATCTGGAACGAGCGCGACGCCGCCGCCCGGGACCTCCTGATCAAGGCCGTGCTCACCGACGACTCGGTCTACTCCGACCCCGACTACGCCGGGCTGCACGGACACGCGGAGCTGTCGGAGGCGATCGGCCGGGCTCAGGAGAACTTCGGCGACCTGGTGTTCACGCTCGGCACGCTGATCGGCGCCCATCACGACACGGCGCTGTTCACCTGGCGGCTCGGCGCGCCGGGCTCGGACGCGCCGGTCGCGACCGGCTACGACGTCGTGGAGTTCGCGGACGACCGCATCAGCCGCGTGGTCGGTTTCTTCGGGTGAGCCCTCCTTGTCAGGCTGGATTGACAGCGACTCGCCTGTCAGTCTAGCTTGACAAGCATGCGAACTCTCACACCTGCGGACCACTGGCGGCTGCTGCTGTGCGGCGTGGTCGCCGGGCCGCTGTTCGTCGTCGCGTTCCTCGTCCAGGGCGCCCTCCGCCCTCACTACGACCCGCTGCGCCACCCGGTCAGCTCGCTCGCGCTCGGGCCGGGCGGCTGGGTGCAGGCGGTCAACTTCGTCGTGGCCGGCCTCCTGACACTGGCCTTCGCCGCCGGGCTGCGGCGGGCGCTCCACCGGGTCTGGGGCCCGGTCCTGGTGGGGGTCTGGGGCGCCGGCCTGATCGGCGCCGGGCTGTTCACCACCGACCCGGTGAGCGGCTATCCGCCGGGCACTCCCGGCCTGCTGCCCGAGTACGGCAGCGCGCACGCGGCGTTGCACGACTACCTCTCGCTGGCGGCATTCGTGGTGCTGGTCGCCGCCTGCTTCGTCTTCGCGGCCGGGTTCGCGCGGGACCGGGAGTTCGGGTGGGCGGCGTACTCGGTGGCCAGCGGGGCCGGGTTCACGGCGGCGATGGCGACCGCCACGATCGCCTTCGGCCAGGACCCGGCGCTGGTCGCCCACGGCGGGCTCTACCAGCGCGTCGCGATCGCCATCGGCTGGGCCTGGCTGACCCTGCTGGCGCTGCGGCTGCTCAGGCGGCGACCCGCCGGGCCGCGAACACCAGCAGGACGGCCGCGGCGACCGTCATGACCGCGTTGCCGGCCAGGTCGGCCGCCGGGCTCGCGCGCACGATCACCTGCCACGGGAACGAGTGCCACGCGTACGTGAGCATGGCCCCCGCCGCGACGGACACGCGGCGAACCAGGGCGAGAGGCCTTTGGGGTCGCAACGCGTAGAGGAGCACGAAGAGCGCACCGGCCACCAGGGCGAACGCGAACATCACCCACGGGCCCGGCGCCCGCCCGGCGACGGAGGGGCCACGCGAGCGAAGGGCCCGGCCTCGCGGGAGGCCGGGCCCTCGGGTGCAGGCGCCTTCAGGAGAGGAGGGGGGAGGCGCCTTCGGGGGAACGTCAGTGCTGGGTCGCCTTCTCCGCGCCGACGCCGGTGAGGGAGCGGACCTCCATCTCGGCGTACTTCGCCGCGTTGTACTCCTTGCTGAGGATCGTGCCGAGCCACCCGCACAGGAAGCCGATCGGGATCGACAGGATGCCGGGGTTGCTCAGCGGGAACCAGTGGAAGTCCACGCCGACGATCAGTGCGGTCGGCTTGACGCCGGCCGGGGGCGGCGGCGCGGAGACCACCGGCGAGAAGATGACCAGGATCAGGGCCGAGATCAGGCCGCCGTAGATGGCCGAGACCGCGCCCGTCGTGTTGAACCGCTTCCAGAACAGGCTGTAGAGGATCGCGGGCAGGTTGGCCGAGGCCGCGACGGCGAAGGCCAGGGCGACCAGGAAGGCCACGTTCTGGCCCTGGGCCAGGATGCCCAGGCCGATCGCGATGGCGCCGATGATCAGGGCGGAGACGCGCGCCACCACGACCTCCTGGCGCTCGCTGGCCTGGCCGCGCTTGAAGACGTGCGCGTACAGGTCGTGCGAGAAGCTGGAGGAGGAGGCCAGCGTGAGGCCCGCCACGACGGCGAGGATCGTGGCGAAGGCGACGGCGCCGATGAGCGCCAGCAGGATCGTGCCGCCGACCGAGCCGAAGATCTCCTGGCCGACGCGTTCGGCCAGCATCGGCGCGGCGGTGTTGCCCGCCGGGTCACCGGCGACGATCGCGGACTTGCCGACCAGGGCCGCGGCGCCGAAGCCGAGGACGAGGGTCAGCAGGTAGAACACGCCGATGATGCCGATGCCCCACAGGACCGACTTGCGGGCGTCCTTGGCGGTGGGGACGGTGTAGAAGCGGATGAGGATGTGCGGCAGGCCCGCGGTGCCGAGCACGAGCGCCAGGCCCAGGCTGATGAGGTCGATCTTGCCGGCCAGCCCCTGGGCCTCCGTGCCGTACTTCAGGCCGGGGATCAGGAAGCTGCCCGGGTTCGCCTTGGGGCCGCTGGTGGTGGCGGCCTGGCCGAGCAGGGACGACAGGTTGAAGCCGAACTTGCCGAGCACCAGCACCGTCACCAGCGCGGCGCCGCCCATCAGCAGCACGGCCTTGACGATCTGCACCCAGGTGGTGCCCTTCATGCCGCCGAAGACCACGTAGACGATCATCAGCGCGCCCACGCCGACGATGGTCCACGCCTTGCCCGCCGGGGAGGTGATGCCGAGCAGCAGGCCGACCAGGGCGCCCGCGCCGACCATCTGGGCCAGCAGGTAGAAGATGCTGACCACGATGGTGGACACGCCCGCCGCCGTGCGCACGGGGCGCGGGCTCATCCGGAAGGCCAGCACGTCGGCCATGGTGAACTTGCCCGAGTTCCGCATCAGCTCGGCGACCAGCAGCAGCGCGACCAGCCACGCCACCAGGAAGCCGATCGAGTACAGGAACCCGTCGTAGCCGGACAGCGCGATGATGCCGGCGATGCCGAGGAAGGAGGCGGCCGACATGTAGTCGCCGCCGATGGCCAGCCCGTTCTGCACGCCGGTGAACGACCGACCGCCGGCGTAGTAGTCGGCGGCCGTCTTGGTCTGCCGGCTCGCCCAGAACGTGATCCCCAGCGTGGCCGCGACGAACGTGAGGAAGAGGATCATCCCCAGGGTGTGGGAGCTCACTTGGTCTTCTCCTCAACCTCGTGGCGGAGCTTGTCGGCGATCGGGTCGAGCTTCTTCTCGGCGTGCCTGGCGTACGCCCACGCGATGAGGAACGTGGAGACGAACTGGAGCAAACCGAAGACGAGGCCGACGTTGATCTCGCCGAGCAGCTTGATCCCCATGAAGCCGCGGGCCCATCCGGACAGCACCACGTAGAGCAGGTACCACACGAGGAACGCCACGGTCATCGGGAACGTCCAGGCGCGGAATCGCCGTTTCAGATCCTGGAACTCACTGCTCTCCTGAACTTCCTCATAGACCGATGCGTCATGTTCTTTAGTCGTCACGAGACCTCCACTGTGATGCGGATCACGCCCAACGTAAGAGCGCAACCTACCCGTCGTGGAGGTCCCTGGTGACGTTGTTCGGCGAGTCGCTGGGGTCCGGCGATTAGTTGGGAATGGCTTGCGGTGAAAGGTCTGTTGCGCGCGACGAGCGGTTGATCGCGCCTCTCATCGGGGTGCTTCCACGGAGAGCGCGAACAGGTGGAGCTGCGGCCGGGTGAGCGCGGGCAGGGTGAGCGAGCGCAGCTCCCTGGCCGGGTCGAGCGCCGCCTGCACCTCGAAGAGCCCGACCCGCAGCGAGTTGGCGCCCGTACGGCCGTGGCGGTGGGTGCAGCGGATCACCTCGGAGGCCCCCGCCCCGGGCTGGCCGCCCCAGTCGGGCAGGACGAACGGCACCTGGGCGGTGGTCCCGTCGGCGTACGTGGCGGTCAGCGCGGAGGTGAGGACCCCGGAACTGGCCGCGCCCAGCAGCCGGACCTTGGCGTACTTCCCGGGCGTGACGGCGATCGGCTGCCCCTGGCCGGTGACGTTGTTCTCGACCCCGTCCCCGTACGCGGGGAAGGCGAAGCTCAGGCCCTCGTGGACGAGCGCCCCGGCGGGCGGCAGCTCCTCGGCCGGATAGGTGTAGCCGGACCCGTCGAAGTCGCCGTCCGTCATCGCCTCGTGCGTGGAGACGCCGTCGTTGTCGAAGTACGCCGACAGGTCCACCGGCGTGGTGGCGCCGGGAGGCGGGACCGGCGGCAGCCCCCAGGCGGCGCCCGGCCTGCTCACCGGCACAGGTCCGATGACCGGGTCGGGCCGCGCGCCCGCGTGGACGAGCACCTCGCTCCCCCTGCCCAGGGTGATCTCCACGACGCCCTCCCCCAGGTCCTTCACCCGGGCGGGACGGCCGTCGGGCAGCACGGCGGTGACCGGCCCGTCGAGCCCGTGCTTGAGCCTGAGCGGCGCCCCCGCCAGGCTCCTGACCCGGATGAACGAGGTGCGGCCGCCCTTGCGCACGGCCGAGACCAGGAACGCGCCCTGCGTCCGGAAGTCGTGGATCGCCACGTCGGCCCACGAGGCGGGCACCGCCGGGAAGACGCGGACGATCCCGCCCCAGCTCTGGCAGAGCATGTCGTGGAGGGACTGGGCGGCCGACAGCGGCGTCTCGATGACCGGCCCGGCCTCGGCGTAGTGGGTGTTGGCCGTGCACGGGTAGCGGCTGGCCGGGTCGAAGAACCGGTCCAGGTAGGACAGCGCGGTGTCGCCCCGGCCCATCATCGCGTAGAGCGAGGCCGCGCCGGTGTAGCTGTAGCCGCGGTGCGCGCTGGTCAGCGACTGCCAGTGGGCGACCGACTTCTCGATCAGCTCGCGCTGCTCCGGCTGGTCCCAGTTGACCAGGTAGAGGGGGTAGATCATGAGGAGGTGGGAGTAGTGGCGGTGCGACTGCGCGTACGGCGTGCCCGCGCCGATCATGAAGCCGTTGGCGTCGGCCGGGTAGTCCACGAGCGTGGCCAGCACCTCGCGCCACTTCGCCGCGAGCGGGTCGTCGATCCCGAGCCGCTCGGCCGACTCGATCAGCGTCCGGCAGCCCCATCGGATCAGCGCCAGGTCGTAGTTGGTGTCCTGGGGCGGGGTGACCGGGTACTCGGGTGAGAGCGTGCTGGGCAGGTGCAGCCTGCCGTCCGGGCCCGCGGCCAGGAAGTGCAGGTAGTAGTTGATCGCCCGCCGCAGCAGCGGGAAGACCGTGTCACGCAGCAGTTTGTCGTCCATGGTGTGCCGGTAGGTCAGCCACACGTTGTGCAGCGCCCACGTGAGGTCGCCCACCTCGGCGCCCGTGCCGGGCGTGCCGACGCTCCGGTTGCAGAACATGTCGGAGCTGCGTCCCACCCCGGCCGAGTCGGCGCGGTAGGCGGCGGGGACGTTGGCGACGAGCTGGTCGCGGTTGCGGTCGAGCGTGCTGGTGAGCGAGTCGAGCTCCAGGTGGTTGGAGCCGTGGATGAGCCAGTATTCGAGCTGCACGTTGAGGTTCCACCACACCGCCGGCCACGGGGTGGACTCCAGCCAGGGGCCGCTGGTGGCCATGACCGGGCCGCCCGTCCGGCTGGCGGAGGCGACCTTGTAGAGCTGGATCCAGTAGAAGCTCTGCAGCCGCTGGTCGGGCAGGGAGATGAAGCTCTTGCCGTAGAAGTCGTGCCACCAGTCGCGGTGCCGCTTCTTCATGATCCCGTACGGCGGCGCGTTCCGGATCCTGGCGAGCGCGCTCTCCTGGGCCTCGGTCGCGGACGGGAAGCTGTGGCCCACGGTGACCAGGAGCGTCCCGTCCTTGACGCGGTAGGCGGTGGCGGTCTGGCCGCCGCCGGTGAGCGGCTGGAGCACCTGCTCGACGTCGCCGGCGGTCGCGGTGGTCCACGGAGGGTTGGGCGTGTAGCCGCTGGGCGGGGCCTCGGAGGCCGATCGGGGGCTGACGGCCTCCTCGGGGTGGAACGTCCAGCGGACCTGCTCCTCGCCGTCGGCCTCCGCCCTGGCGACGAGGACTTCGTCGTGGATGAACGCGGAGAAGGACAGCTTGCCCTTGTCCGTGGTGACGGTGCCGGTGACCTCGGCGTCCCACAGGCTGAGCCGCCAGTCGACGGCCGTGATCGTGCCGAGGGGGTCGAGGGTGACGTGGCCGACGGGCAGGCGGCAGGTGCCCCAGCCGCTGCCGAACTGGGGGCGGTGGTCCTGGACGCGGCCGTGCTGGACGGTGAAGCGGACCTTGTTCTGGCCGGGCTCCTGGTAGACCATGCTGCCCAGCAGGCCGTCGCCGAGGAACGGGCCCTCGTACCAGGTCCTGGGCATCCTGCCCCAGAGCAGGTCCTGGCCTTTCATGAACTCCGCCCAGGGCACGCGCTGCCGGAGCTGCCAGCCCCGGGCCGCCCCGGCGTGCTCGGTTTGCGCGAGCGCCGGGGCGGCGGGGACGAGGGCGAGACCTAAGCCGCCGAGCACGGCGCGGCGGGTCGGGTCGTGAGAGGGGGGTGTCATACGGGACCTCACAGACGAGACATCGGGTCTTTCGCCTGTATGACACGCAAGATGACCTTAGTCAAGGGCGGTCAACCGAAATTCATCGGATGCATCACCCCTTAACGGCGCCCGCGGTGAGCCCTTCGACGATGTAGCGGCGGATGGCGGCGAACAGGACGAGGGTCGGCAGCACCGAGATCACGGTGGCCGCGGCCATGGAACCCCAGTCGATGTCGTACTGGGTGATGAAGGAGTTCATGGCGACCGGGATGGTCTTGGCGTCCTCGCTGTCGATGAACGTGATCGCCAGGAACAGCTCGTTCCAGCACTGCACGAACGCGAAGATGAACGTGGCCGCGATGCCCGGCAGCATGACCGGGATGACGACGCGCACCATGGCCACCAGCCGCGAGGCGCCGTCCACCTGCGCGGCCTCCTCCAGCGCGACCGGCACCCGCTCGTAGAAGCCGCGCATGATGATCGTGGAGAACGGCACCAGCATGGCCACGTACACCAGCATCAGCCCGGCCAGCCGGTTGAGCAGGTCGAGGTCGGACATCAGCAGGTAGAGCGGGCCGAGCGCGATGAACAGCGGGATCATCTGCGTGACCAGGAACGCCAGCATCAGCGCGCCCCTGCCGGGGAAGGCGAAGCGGGCGAGGGTGTAGCCGCCCAGCACGCCGATCGCGGTCACCACGCCGGCCGCGACGAGCGAGACGAGCAGGCTGTTCAGCAGGTACGCGCCGAAGTCCGCGAACGAGAACAGCTCCGCGTAGTGCTCGAAGGTCACGTTGCCCGGCCAGTACCTGAGGGGCATCGAGAAGATCTCGGACTTGGGCTTGAGCGAGGTGACGACGATCCAGTAGAGGGGGAAAAGGGTGATCAGCAGCCAGGCGCCCAGCACGACGACCTTGACCGCCGTCTGCAACAGGGTCGCGACACGTCTCATCTGGATTTCTCGAATCTCGTCGCGTTCAGGTAGAAGACGCTGAAGGACAGCAGCAGGCCCAGGATGAGCAGGCCCACCGCGCCCGCGCGGCCGTAGTCGCCGCCGATGACCTGCTGGATGAGGAAGGTCGTGATGATGTCGGTGCCGCCGGCCGGGCCGCCGCCGGTCATCGAGTAGATGAGGTCGGGGAAGTTGAGGATCCAGATGATCCGCAGCAGCACGATGAGGGCGAGCGTGGGCCGGATGTGCGGCAGCGTCACGTGCCAGAACTGCCGCAGCCGCGACGCGCCGTCCACGGCCGCCGCCTCGTACAGCTCCTTCGGCACCGACTGCAGGGCGGCCATGATCATGATGGCGAAGAACGTGACGCCGTACCAGATATTCGCCACGATCACCGACGTCATCGCCCACCCGGGCGTGGCCAGGAAGCCGATGCGCTGGTCGATGAGGCCGGTCTTGAGCAGCAGGTCGTTGATCACGCCGAACTGCCCGTTGAACATCCACCGCCACAGCAGCCCGATCAGGAACCCCGACATGGCCCAGGGGAAGAACACCCACGCCTGGTAGAGGCCCCGGCCGCGGAAGTGCCGGCGCAGCAGCAGCGCCAGCCCGAAGCCCAGGAAGAACTGGAAGAACAGCGAGACGACCACCCACGTGCCGGTGTTGCGCAGCGCGGTCCAGAACCGGTCCTCCGACAGGACGGCCCGGAAGTTCTCCAGGCCGACGAAGGGCGTCGAGGTGATGTCGAACAGGTTGTAGCGCTGGAAGGCGATGACCGTGCCGCGGATCATCGGGTAGTACGTGAACAGGGCCACGAAGACCACGCCGGGCAGCAGGCACAGGGCGATGAACCTGGCCCGGCGGGCGGTGAAGAGCCTCATGAGACCTTCTTGGCCTGGTCCGTCCAGAAGGCGTCCCACGACTTGAGCACCTCGGCCGTGGTCTTCTTGCCAGTGATCAGGGCCTGGACGTCACGGTCGGAGTCGACGAGGAACTGGCTCCAGCCCGGGTAGTCGACGGGCCTGATCGTGATCACCTGCTTGGGGTCCTGCTGGGCCTGCAGGTACGCCTTCCACGCGCCCTGCGAGAACTGCGGGTCGCTCTGGGCCTGCTTGGAGATCGGGATGAGCGAGTTGCCCTTGGCGAAGGCGATGCTCTGCTTGGCCTCCGACAGGAACTGGACCAGCTTGACCGCCTCCTTCGGGTGCTTGGTGAACGAGGTGGCGCCCCATCCGGCGTAGCCGACGGGCTGGAAGGCGTATCCGGTTGGGCCCTTGGGGATGGGGGCCGTCGACCAGGCCGTCATGCCGCTCTCCTGGACCGTCTTGATCACCTCGGGGTCCTGGATGAGCATGCCGGTGACGCCCGAGGTGAACCCCTGGACCATCTCGGGGTAGCCCCAGGAGACGGAGTCGGGCGGCGACGCCTCCTTGAAGATCTTCACGTAGAGGTCCATGGCCTGGGCGGCCTCGGGGGTGGAGAAGATCGTCCGTTTGTCCTTGAGATAGAACGATTTTTCGGGATTCAGGGCTTCGCCGTTGTACGCGCTGACCATCATGACCGCGTAGTCGGCCCCGCCCTTGCCGCCCCGGAACGAGTAGCCGAACCGGTCGCCCGAGGTCATCTTCTTGCCGGCCTCGTAGAGCTCCTGCCAGGTGGCCGGCGGCTGCGTCATGCCCCAGTCCGTACGGTAGAAGATCGTGCGCTCGTAGAAGCCGTACGGGATCAGGTACGCCTTGCCGCCGACCTCGACGGCCTTCTTCTGGGCCAGCTCGGTCAGGTCCGACCAGCCGGGCCACTGCGTGGTGGGCAGCTCGGCCAGCCAGCCGTTGTTGGAGAAGGACTTGGCCGTGTGGTCGCGCACTTCCAGCACGTCCAGGTCCTTCTTGGTCTGCAGGATCTGGGTGATCTTCTGGTCGGCGCTGTCGAGCGGGGGCGAGATCAGCTCCACCTTGATGCCCGGGTTGGCCTTCTCGAAGTCCTTCAGCAGCGTTTTGATGAGCTTCGTGCGTTCGGGACTGGTCAGGCTCTCGATCATGCGGAGCCGTACCTCGCCGGGGGACGACGAGCCGGAGCCGCAGCCCGCGAGCAAGAGCGTGGCGGCGACCCCGGCCGCCAGGAGGGGGGTTCTCATGCTGAGCCTCCAGCTTCAGACAGCGCTGTCAGTCAAGCTAGGCGACCGACCCCCTCCAGCGCTAGACCGAGATCCTTGATCAACGTGTCCGCGGGCTCCAGGCCGACCGAGAGCCGCACGAGGCCCACGGGGATGCCCATGGTGGCCCGCACGCTCTCCTCGGTGGACAGGGCGGGGGCGTTCACCAGGCTCTCAAACCCACCCCAAGACACCCCAATCCTGAAATGTTGCAACTTGTCGAGGAAGAGTCCGACCTCCTCGCGCGACTCCGTGTCCAGCACGAGGCTGAACAGGCTGGAGAACCCCGACATCTGCCGCTTGGCGATGTCGTGCCCCGGATGGGACGGCAGGCCGGGGTGGTTCACCGCCCGCACGGCCGGATGCCCGGTCAGGAACCCGGCCACGGCCAGCCCCCGCTCCTGGTGCGCGGCCATCCGCACGGGCAGCGTGCGCAGCCCCTTGATCACCTTGGCCGCGTCGTGCGGCGACATGGCGGCCCCGTACAGCTGGTACTCGGTCAGCGCCAGCGGCCTGATCAGCCGGGACGGGCCCACCACGACGCCGCCCACGAGGTCGCTGTGCCCGCCGATGTACTTCGACAGCGAGTGCACGACGAGATCGACGCCCATGGTCAGCGGCTTCTGGAAGATCGGCGTGGACCAGGTGTTGTCCATCACGCTCACCAGGCCGCGCTCCCGCGCCCACGCCGTGACTTCGGCGATGTCGACCACGGCGTAGGCCATGTAGGACGGCGACTCGAAGTAGAGTAGACGGGTGCTGGCCCTGATAGCGCTGTCACACTCCGCGAGGTCGTTCACGTGCGTATGCGTGACCCCGAACTTCTCCAGGTAGCGCAGGAACTGGGTGGTGGGCCCGTACACTGCGCCCAGCACCAGCACGTGATCCCCGGCCTTGACGAGCGAGGAGATGGTCGCCGAGATGGCCCCCATTCCCGACCCGAAACACTTGGCACGCTCTCCCCGCTCGAGCGCGGCGAGCTTACGCTGAGCGAGATCGACCGTCGGGTTGGTCCCCCGCCAGTAGACGTACCTCTCGTCCTCGCTCCTGATCGCCTCGCCGAGCTCCTGCGCGGTCCTGAACGTGAACAGCGAGTTCTCGAACACCGGCGGGTTGACCGCGCCCAACGCCCAGGGCTCGTCCTCGCCCAACCGGCCACAGATCCATTCGTCATCCATGGGGGCAGACTATGACAGCCAGGGATCTGGGTGACCGGGCGGCCTCGCGCGGTGCGACCGCTCGCAAGCCGACCATGGCCGACGTGGCCCGCCACGCGGGCGTGAGCCTCAAGACCGTCTCCCGCGTGGTCAACCAGGAGCCGCACGTCCGGGCCTCGCTGCAGGAGCGCGTGCAGGCGGCCATCAGCGCGCTCGGCTACCGCCGCAACGAGGCCGCCGCCCGCCTGGCCAGGGGCGCGACCATGCTGACGCTCGGGCTGGTGATGGAGAACATCTCCAACGAGTTCTACTCCCGCCTGGCCGCCGCCGTGGAGTCCGCCGCGGCCCGGTACGAGGCGCTGGTGGTGTTCGGCTCGTACGAGGAGAGCGCCGACAAGGAGCGCATGCTCGTCGAGTCCATGTACGCGCGCGGCGTCGACTCCCTCATCGTCGTCCCCTCGGCGGCCGATCACTCGTGGCTGGCCGAGCACGCCTCGCTCACCACGGTGTTCGTGGACCGCGTCCCCCCGGGCCTGGAGTCGGCGGACGTGGTGCTGCTGGACGACGTGCGGGGCGGCCGGGCCGCGACCGAGCACCTGCTGGCCCGCGGCCACCGCCGGATCGCGCTGGTCTCCGACGACGAGGGCATCAGCTCGGTGCACGACCGCGCGACCGGCTACCGCGCGGCCCTGCGCGCGGCCGGGCTGGCGGCCGACGACGCGCTGACGGTCCGCGGCCTCTTCGACCCGTGGCGGGTCTCCCACGAGGTGAGCCGCCTCCTGGACCTGCCCGACCCGCCGACGGCCTTCTTCGCCACCAACAACCGCGCCGCGATCGGCATCCTGCAGGCGCTGCGGGAACGTCCGGAGCGGCCCGCGTACGTGAGCTTCGACGACTTCGCCCTGGCCGACGTGTTCAACCCGGGGGTGACGGTGGTCCGCTACGACACGGCTCGCCTGGCCCGCAGCGCGGTGGACCTGCTGCTGAACCCGTCGCCGTCGCCCCGCCGCGTCAAGGTCCCGGTCGAGCTGGTGGCCAGAGGCTCGGGAGAGCTGCCGCCCTCCTGAACACCGTGCGTGAGCGGCGCTCATCTCGCTAGGGTCGAGGTGTGCCTCTTCCCGCCGCCGACCTCGCCCGGCTTCTCCGCAACCGGCCGGAGCTGGCCGCCGTCCCGTCCGCCGAGGCGCTCGAACGCCTGCTCGCGGCGCCGGAGCTGGCCGTTCCCGCCCTGCTCGCGCTCGACGCCGACTGCCACCTCGTCAGCCAGGCGCTGCAGCTCCTGGGCGGTGCGGCGAGCCGCGCTGAGCTGGCCGACCTGCTCCACGACCCCGGCGACCGGCTCGGCGAGACGGTCGAGACCCTGGCCGCGTGGGGGCTCGTGACGCTCGACGGGAACACCGTGAAATCCCCTCACCCGCAGGGGCTGTGGGCGAACCCGTTCGGGCTGGGCCGGCCGCTGCGCGAGCTGGCCGCCGAGGATCTGAAGTCCCTGGTCAAGGGGCTGGGCGGCAGGCCCAAGGGCCGCAAGGCGGAGGTGCTCGCCCAGGCGGCGGACCTCCTGCGCGACGGCCGGGCCGTGCGGGCGCGCGCCGCCGCGCTGCCGCGCGAGGCGGCGGCGCTGCTGGAGTCGATGGCGGACGGCCAGCCCGTCTTCCGGCACGCCGTCTGGTACGGCTCCGCCGATGCGGACCATCCGGTCACGTGCCTGGCCGAGGCCGGGTTCGTGGTGCGGGACGGCTGGGAGTACGAGATGCCCATGGAGGTCGCGCTCGCGCTGCGCGGCGACGGCTGGAAGCCGGAGCTCACGGGCCAGCCGGACGTGCCGTCCGTGGAGCTCGCCGGGCACTTCGACGGGCTCGCCTCCGCCCTGGCCGCCGTGGACCGGGTGGAGGCGCTGATCGAGCTGGTGGGGACGCAGCCCGTCGCCGAGCTGAAGGCGGGCGGGGTGGGCGCGCGGGAGCTGAAGCGGCTGGCCAAGGCGCTCGACGTGGCCGAGCAGGCGGTCGTGCTCTGGCTCGACGTCGCCTTCGGCACCGACCTGATCGCCTCCGAGGCCGGCGAGAGGCTGGCCGGCACCACGCTGGCCGACGAGTGGCTGGGCCTGGATCCGGCCTCGCGCTGGCAGGCCCTGGTGGAGTCCTGGCTGGCGATGCCGCAGGCGGCCACGTTCAGGGTGACGGGCTGCTGCCCCGAGCACATGACGCCGCAGGCTCCGCCGTACCAGTTCGAGTGCGGGGCCGGCGAGATCCGGCGGGCCGTCCTGCGCGTGCTCCAGACGCTGCCTCCGGGGCGGGGGGCGAGCCCCGAGGGGTTACTCCCGGCCGTGGGCTGGCGGACGCGGGCGGTCAAGGAGTTCGCGCCGGCGGCCAGCGAGTTCGTGGCCGCCGCCCTGCGCGAGGGCGAGCTGCTCGGGATGGTCCAGGAGGGCGCGCTGACCGAGCTCGGCCGCGCCCACCTCGACGGCGCCGGCGTGGCCGATCGCTTCCCCGCGCCGACCCACACCGTGACCCTGCAGAACGACCTGACCGCGATCGTGTCAGGGATGCCCGCGCCGCAGCTGACCGCGTTCCTGAACGGCTGCGCCGACCTGGAGTCACGCGACCGGGCCAGCGTGTGGCGCTTCTCGCACCAGAGCGTGCGCCGGGCGCTGGACGCGGGGACGACGGCCGACGGCCTGCTGGAGGAGCTGGCCCGCGTCGCCGCCAAGGCCGTCCCCCAGCCGCTGCGTTACCTCGTCACCGACGTCGCCCGCAGGCACGGCGCCGTCCGCGTCACCACCGCCGCCTCCGTGGTGACCGCGGAGGACCCGGCGCTCATCACCGAGCTGTGCGGGACCAGGGCCCTGCGCAAGCTGGCGCTGCGCGCCATCGCCCCCACCGTCGCCCTCAGCGCCCTGCCTCCCGACGAGACCCTCCAGCTGCTGCGCCAGGGCGGCCACGCCCCGGTCGCGGTGGCCCCCGACGGCACCATCAAGGCCGAGCCGCCCCGGCGCCACCGCCTGCCCGTGGAGCCCGACCCGGCCTGGGACGCCACCGCGATCTTCCAGGGCGGCGAGCCCGGCACGCCCGCCGAGGCCCTGTCCGTGGCCTCCGTCACCGGCGAGCCGATCGTCATCGTCTGGCAGCGGCGCGAGCATTACATGGAGGACATCGAGCTCACCCGCGGCACAGTGTCCGGCTACTGCCACGACTGCGGCACCGAACACACCTTCCAGCGGGGCCGGATCAAAGAGGCGCACCTGCCCTGATCACCGGCGGGATCACGACGAGCGGGGGCTCCAGTCGCCGCGGTCGAGGTCGAGGTCCTCCGGGGTGTGCAGCCTGACCATGGTCCTGGCGACCCCGGGCGGCACGCGGTGCGGGGTCAGGAAGGACACCGACACCATCACCGCGAACGCGATCGGCACCGTCCACGCCGCCGGCTGGCCCAGCAAGGCGCCGGCGGGCCCGTCGTACGGACCGGCGACGATCGTGACAAGCACGGCCGCGCACGCGAGCCCACCGCCCACGAACAGCCCCGCCAGCGCCCCCGTGGTCGACAGGCGGCGCCACCAGATGCCCAGCACGAGCAGCGGGCAGAACGACGAGGCCGCCACCGCGAACGCCAGCCCCACCACGTCCGCCACCGGCAGCGCCCGCGCCCACAGCGCCAGGGCCAGCGGCACCACGACCGCCATCAGCGTGGCGATCCTGAACGAGCGCACGCCGCCCTTGAGCAGGTCCTGCGCGATCACCCCCGCGACCGACACGGTCAGCCCCGACGAGGTGGACAGGAACGCGGCGAACGCCCCGGCCGTCACCAGCGCCGTCAGCAGGTCGCCCAGCGTGCCGCCGACCATCCGTTCGGGCAGCGTCAGCACGACCGTGTCCGTGCGGACCAGGTCGGGAGCGTAGAGGCGGCCGAGCCAGCCGTACACGGCGGGCATCAGGTAGAAGGCCCCGAGCAGCGACAGCACCACCAGCGTCGTGCGGCGCGCGGCCCGGCCGTCCGGGTTGGTGTAGAAGCGCACCAGCACGTGCGGCAGCCCCATGGTGCCCAGGAACGTGGCCAGGATCAGCGAGTACGTCGAGTACAGCCCGTACTCCTTGCCCCCGGCCAGCGGCACCTGCCAGGTGGCCGCGTCCTGCGGGCTGACCGAGGGCGCGCCGTCGGCCTTCCACGCCATCAGCAGGATCACCAGCGGCAGGGCCAGCGCCGTCAGCTTGAGCCAGTACTGGAACGCCTGCACGAACGTGATCGAGCGCATGCCGCCGGACAGCACGTTCACCGCCACGACGACGGCGACCAGCAGGCCGCCCACCCACACGGGCGCGCCGGTGATCTCCCGCAGCACCAGGCCCGCGCTCTGGAACTGCGGCATCAGGTAGAACCAGCCGATCAGCACGACGAGCACGCTCGCGGTGCGGCGCACGGCCATCGACTCCAGCCTGGCCTCGGCGAAGTCCGGCAGCGTGTACGCCCCCGAGCGCCGCAGCGGCGCCGACACCAGCACGAGCAGCACCAGGTAGCCGCCGGTCCAGCCGACGGGCAGCCAGAGCATGTCCACGCCGAACGACAGGATGAGCCCGGCGATGCCCAGGAACGAGGCCGCCGACAGGTACTCGCCGCCGATGGCCGAGGCGTTCCAGAGCGGGCTGACGGTGCGGGAGGCGACGTAGAAGTCGGAGGTGGTGCGGGAGACCCTGATCCCGAACGCCCCGATCAGCACGGCCGCCACCACCACGATCAGCACCGCGGTCAGGCTCATGCGACCGGCTCCGCCGCTCGCATGAGCCTGAAAGAGCTGCGTCTGATGATTCGCTCGCTACGCTCGCTCATCGCCGCTCGACCAGTTCGGCGAAGTGGCGCTCGTTGCGTTCGGCCTGGCGCACGTACAGCCAGGCGCCGATGACGAAGGCGGGGTAGATGAGCCCGGCGAGGACCGCCCACGGGAGCGGGACGCCGAGCAGGTGGACCGAGCGCAGCTCGGGGATGAGCAGGAACAGCAGCGGCAGCCCGCCGACCACGCACGCCAGCACCGTGCAGACGAACAGCGCCAGCCGGACCTGGGTGCGCAGGAACGAGCGCATGTAGACCTCGCCGAGCCGGGTCTGCTCGTCGATCTCCCGGGTGGCCGGGTAGCGGGGGCGGCGCGCGGCGGCCGTACGCGGGCTCATCACGGCCACCCGGCGCCCGGGACGCGGTTCGGGGCTCATCACGGCGTTCCCTTCCCGGCCGGGACTTCCCGGATCGCGCTCATCACGACCTCGCCTTCCTGGCTCTGCGTACCAGCAGGTCGCGCAGCTCGCGCGTGTGGCGGCGGCTGACCGGCAGCTCGGTGTCCCCGACCCGCACCGTGCACTTGCCCGAGTCGATGTGCAGCTCCTCGATGTGCTTGACCGCCACCAGATGGCTCCGGTGCACGCGGACGAACCCGGCCGAGGCCCACCGTTCCTCCAGGGTGGCCAGCGGGATGCGCACCAGATGGCTGCCCGTCGCGGTGTGCAGCCGCGCGTAGTCCCCGTGCGCCTCGACGTAGATCACGTCGGCGCTGGACACGAACCGCGTCACCCCGCCCAGCTCGACCGGGATCGTGTCGGTCTCCCCCGCCTCCACGGGCACGTCGGCCGAGACCGCCACCCGCCGGATCGCCTCCGCCAGCCGCTCCGGGCGCACCGGCTTGAGCAGGTAGTCCTCGGCCTTGATCTCGAACGCGTCCACGGCGTGCTCCTCGTACGCCGTCACGAACACCACCCGGGGCGGGTTCGCGAACTGCGACAGCAGCCGCCCGAGCACCACCCCGTCGAGCCCGCGCATCCGGATGTCGAGGAACACCGCGTCGATCGGCCGGCCGTCGGCGATGGCGCGGTCGAGCAACCGCAGCGCCGCCGCGCCGTCCCTGGCGGTGGCCACCTCGCCGATGCGGGGGTCGGCACGCAGCAGGTACGACAGGTCTTCGAGGGCGGGCAGCTCGTCATCGACCGCGAGGACCCGTAGTTGCGCCATAGACAGTGATAAAACCGACAAGAAAGATCGAGGTCAACGGGCAGAGACGCCTGGGTGATATTTCGGCAACCTGATGTTGACCTTGGTGCCCGCTCCCTGGGCGGTCTCGACCACGAGGCCGTACTCGTCGCCGTAGACCTGGCGCAGCCGCTCGTCCACGTTCGCCAGCCCGACGCCGCCCGAGGGGGCGATGTCACCTGCGAGGATGCGGCGCAGCCGGTCGGGGTCCATGCCGAGCCCGTCGTCCTCGACGCTGATGCGGCACTCCGCGCCGGCGTCCTCGGCGACGATCGTGATGCGGCCGACGCCGTTGCGGCTCTCCAGGCCGTGCCGGACGGCGTTCTCGACGAGCGGCTGCAGGCACAGGAACGGCACCGCGACCGGCAGCACCTCGGGGGCGATCCGGAGCGTCACCTGGAGCTGGTCGCCGAACCTGGCCCGCTCCAGGATCAGGTAGCGGTCGATCGAGCGCAGCTCCTCGGCGAGCGTGGTGAACTCGCCGTGCCGGCGGAAGGAGTAGCGGGTGAAGTCGGCGAACTCCAGCAGCAGCTCCCTGGCCCGCTCCGGGTCGGTGCGGACGAAGGAGGCGATCGTGGTGAGCGAGTTGTAGATGAAGTGCGGCGAGATCTGCGCCCGCAGCGCGCGCACCTCGGCCTCCATGAGCAGCGTGCGCGAGCGGTCCAGCTCGGCCAGCTCCAGCTGGGAGTCCACCCACCCGGCCACCTCCTGCGCGGCCCTGACCAGGCCGGCGGAGGCGTCCTGCCCGTAGGCGGCCAGGGCGCCCACGACCCGGTCGTCGGTGGTGAGCGGCACCACCACGGCCTGGCGGATCGGGCATTCGAGCAGCTCGCAGTCGATGGTCAGCACCTGGGTGCGGCCGTCCTTCAGGGTGGCCGCCGCGTGCTCGAACGCCTGGTCGGCGTGGTGCTCGCCGGCGCCGTCGTACACGAGCAGGCGCTCGCCGTCGGTGATGGCGAGCGCGGCCGAGCCGAGCAGCGCGCGCAGGTGCCGCGAGGCCCGCTCGGCGCCGTCGGCGGTCAGCCCGGCCCGCAGCGGCGGCCCGGCCAGCGAGGCGGTGTGCAGCGTCTCGAACGTGGCCCGCTCCGCCGGGCTGGTGCCCAGCTCGCGACGGCCCCGCATGACCCGCCAGAGCACGATCGCGGGCACGCTGACGAGCACCGCGACCACGGCGACGCCCACCACGTACTCCACGCCGCGAGCCTAGCTCAGGGATTTGCCGATCAGCTCGGCGTACGACTCGGCCTCCTCGGTGGAGTCGTACGTGGTGCGCGGCCAGAAGAAGCCGCGCAGCCCGTCCTTCTTGTTGCGCGGCACGATGTGCACGTGCAGGTGGGGCACGCTCTGGCTGACGCGGTTGTTCATGGCCACGAAGGTGCCGGCGACCTGCAGCCCCTCCTCCACCGCCCGGGCCATGGCCTGCACCCGCTCGAAGAAGGGCCCCACGTCGGCCAGGTCGGCGAGCGTCTCCACGTGGATCCTCGGCACCACCAGCACGTGCCCCTTGAAGACCGGCCGGACGTCCAGGAAGGAGACCGCGACCTCGTCGGAGTGGACCATGGTCGCCGGTCGCTCACCCGCGATGATCTCGCAGAACAGGTCAGTGCTCACCGCCCCGACCCTATCCGCCTCACCCGCATCCGCCTCATCCGCGCGGCCGTCCCGCCCGCTCGGCGAAGGCCGTCCAGCTCGTCACGTTGGGCGCCGACCACTCGGCGGGGGCGTGCAGGAAGTGCTCGCCCACCCGCTCGCGCAGCCGCCGCGGCACCTCGGCCACCTTGGCGCCCCGGCAGTGGTAGACCAGCCCGCCCCCGCGCTGCCCCATCGCCATCCACGGCAGCCACGGCGAGACCCGGCACCACGAGAACACGCACGGCACGTCCGGCACGCCCGAGTCCAGGTCCTTGGCCGCGACGAAGAACTGGAACAGCTCCATCGCCCGGTAGGTGTCGTTCGCCGAGTTGTCGGGGTAGTCGGCGACCTTCAGCGGCGAGGGGTAGGCCAGGCGGATGTCGATGTTGTAGACGACCTGGTCGCCCAGGCGGGTCGTCGGCACCGGGTAGGCGCCGAGCCGCTGGTTGACCGGGTCGTTGAAGACGTGCTGCACCTCGACCGTCCGCTCCGTGAGCGGGTTGTCCCAGGTGTCGAGCACCTCCCTCGTCTTCGGGTCGAGGTAGAGGGCGGCCTCCCTGGTCAGCAGCTGCCAGCCGCCGTCGGCCTCGACCGCTCTGGCCACGTTCAGCCCCTCGAACCCGAACAGGTGGTGCGGCCCGCCGTCGTCCTGCCAGCCGTACACGTCGCCGGTCCAATAGGAGATGGTCTCCGCGCCGTCGGAGGAGGCGCGCACCCGGATGAAATCCATGATCCCCACAGTAACCGCGCTCACTCGACCGTGACGGTGAAGACGGCCTCCCCCGACTGCTGCCTGCTCTGCTCGTCCGGCGGCGTCGTGGACCGGCCGCACCGCCAGCAGTCGTACAGCTTGATCTCCGTCGTGCCCGGGCGCTTGCCGTTGAACACGAAGTAGGTCGTGCCCCCGGCTCCGACCCCGTCGCCCTCGGTCCTGTGCTCCTCGCTGATGAACGAGGCGACCTTCGGGTCCGGCACGGCGACCAGTCTCCACTCGTCGCCCACCGACGGGTTGTCGGCCACGGCCAGCGAGAAACGCTGGCCGGAGCGCAGCTCGACGGGCACGGTCGTGCCCTTGGCGCCCTTGATCACCGTGCCGAAGTCGCTCACCGCTGAGCCCCCGCCGCACCCGGCCGCCAGCAGGGCGAGCATGGCGGCGGCGATCGTTCGACGCATCACCACGGCAGGGTATCGGCCCGTGCGGGCGCCGGCCGTACCCGTCCCCTCCTACTTGTGCGGGCGGCGGTGGCGCCGCTGCATCATGCGGCGGACGACGAAGGCGGTCACGGCGCCGGCCGCGGCGACGAGCAGCATGGGCCGCTTCCGCGCCTGCCCTGCGGCGTCCTTGACCTGGTGGGGCGTGCCCTCGCGGACCTTGCCCGCCATCTCCGTCGCCTTCTCCTTGACGGATCCGGCCACGTCGGCGGCCCTGTCCTTGGCGGTCTCGGCCACGTGGGCCGCCCTGGCCTTCACGTCGGCCTTCGCCGCCAGCGCACCGACGGTCTCGCCCAGTTCCCTACGGGTTTCCTGGATCTCCTTGCGCACGTTGCTCTCCTCCTGGTGACCTGTTCCGCCTGCCGTCCCGGGCGTGTGCCGTGCCCCGCTGTGATGGTGGTGGCGCGGCGACTCCGCCTCGGCCCACTCGCGTTCCAGGGCCTGGGCACGCTCATCGGGAATGATGGGTTCGGGGGCAAATGTCTCGTGTGCCGTCCGCTCCTCCTCCACCCGGCGGGCATTCTCGGCCGCGCCCGGTCTGGTCGGAGGGACGTTGATGGATTCGCGTTCGGTCGGCGTGCCCACGGTCGCCCTGCGGGCGCCGACGTTTCCGGCATATTGTTCGCTGTATCCAGGGTCGGTCTCACTCATCGCCGTGCCCTTTCCTTGACCATGTCGATGTCGGCCCTGACGCTCGCGATGGTCTCCGACGGGATCGGTGACCCGGCGCGGCGCACCTGGCCCTTACCGACCAGGCCGAGCAGCGCGGCGATGACGAAGAGCACGCCCGCCACGATGGCGGCGGCGGCCCACGCCGGCAGGACCAGCGCCAGTAGCAGGATGACGGTGGTCACGAGTGCGGCGCCGCCGAAGAACGCGGCCATTCCCGCCGCGCCGAACAGCCCCGCGCCGAAGCCCGCGCGCTTGCCTTTTTCCGCCAGCTCTATTTTCGCCAGGCGGAATTCATCCCTCACGAGCCTGGAGAACTGCTCGGAAAGGTCGTTGACCAGCTTGTGGGTGTCGTTCACAATGCTCGCCTCCTCCGCTGAGGAAGGCGACTACCCAAACAAACGGCCTTCTATCACGCGCTTTTACCGCTTGACGACCTTGAGCAGGAATCCGAGGGCCGAAAGCACCGGGTCCTTCTGCACTTCGCACCAATTGTCCGGCTGCTTGGGCTTGCTCCACGGAGACGGGAGCTCACACGAGGGAGCCTGCGGCTTGGGCCGCTCACACCACGATCCGGGAGGGTTCATACCAACATGCTACAACTTCAGGTGTGGCTTATATAAGCCTTTCCTCACCTCTTGCGCAGATGAGGTGGACCAGCGCGGCCACTCTCCGGTAGGGGTCGGTCCGGCCGGCGCGCTCCTCCGCCGCCAGGAGGTCGTCGATGTCCTCGGGAACCGGCGCGCCGTCGGGCGCGGCGTCGCAGAACACCCGCACGCCGTACCACTGCCGCACCTGCAGCCCCTGTACGGCCAGCCGCCGGGTGAGCTCGTCGAGCCGGTCGGCCCTGGCCGGGACGCCGAGCCGGTTGACGTAGCCGGTGCCCTCGAACGCCTGCAGCGCCCCCGTCCAGTCGCCCAGGAGCCCGCTGCGCATGGCGAGGGCGTCGCCGTTGCGGACGAGCAGCGAGAGCAGGCCGCCGGGCGCGAGGAGGCGGGCCAGGTCGGCGAGCAGCGGGTCGGGGTCGTCGAAGTACATCAGCACGCCGTGGCACAGGACGATGTCGAAACTCCCCGGCTCGAACAGCTCCCGCAGCCGCTCGGCCTCGGCCTGGACCGTCCGGATGCTCATGCCCGGCTGGATCCCGGCCTCCAGGACGCGCAGGAGGTCACGGGAGGCGTCGAGGGCGGTGACGTGGTGGCCCCTGGCGGCCATCCTGAGCGCCTGCGTGCCCTGGCCGGAGCCCACGTCGAGGATGCGGCAGGGGGTCTTGGGGAGGTGCCCGGCGAGCTGGCGGGTGACGAGGTCCTGCCGGACGACGTCCCGCAGCGCCCCCAACCGGGCCGCCCACCTGCCCTCTGCCCCTGAGAACCTCATGTGCAGGATCCTAAGCGGGCCCGATCTTCCCCTCCTCGCGGACCCCGGCCGCAGGCGCGGCGGGGCGGTGGCGACGCGGTAGCCTGCCGGAGTGCTGGTACACGGGGTCTGGGCGGCCGGCGGGCTCGCCTTCTGGGCGGAGATCGCCGAGGTCTGCGACGCGTCCCCCGATGCCGCCCCGCGCCGCCGGACGGCGTCCGTCCCGCACCCGTTCGCCTCCCCCGCGGCCGAGGTCGCCGCCGCGCTCGGCCTCGACGACCCGCCGTCCCGGACCCTGGAGCTGCTCCTGCCGGGCTCGGCCGGGGAGCCGTTGCCCTCGCCGGAGACCGGCCGGCTCGCCGGGACGGCCCGGCCGCGGCTGCGCCTGTGGCAGGTCCCCGTCGTGGTGCCGCCCGCCTCGGAGGCCCTGCACGTGCTGGACGGGCACGCCGGCACCGCGACCATGCGCCACTGGGCCGCCGTGGCGGCCTTCGCCCGCGACCTCGTACGCCGGGGCCGCGTCATCCCGCAACTCGTCCACTCGCCCACGGACAGCCACGAGCCCGAGGACTCCGCGGTCAGGTGGGCCGTGCCGGAGGCCGACGCGCGGGCCGTGTGGCGGCCGGTGGTGACCGGGGCCGACGCCGCGTACTTCCGGGAGCTGGCGCTGGCCATGCCGCCCGCGTGCCGTACCTCCCGTGTCGAGCGGCCCTCCGCCGGCGTCCTGCTCGACGCCCTTGAGACCTTCGCCGACGCCCTCGTCCGCCAGGCACTCACCGAACCCCTGGTCGTCCGCCCCAGGACGCTCCACGAGCGCTGGCTGGCCGCCCTGACCGGCGCCGCGCCGCAGTGCCCCGACGTGCCCGGGCTGCGCCAGGAGCTGGAGCGGTGGCACGAGAGCGTCGCCTCGGCCGAGAGCGCGACCCGGGTCTGCTTCCGGCTGCTGGAGCCCGCCGACACCGAGGACTGGCGGGTCGAGCTGGCGCTGCAGGCCGCCGACGACCCCAGCCTGTACGTCCCCGCGGCCCACGTCTGGAGCGGCGAGGGCGTGACGGGGCTGCCCGGCAGGCCCGAACGCGACCTGCTGGCCGGGCTGGGCCGGGCCGTCCGGCTCTATCCCGAGCTCGACCGCGCCCTGCGCGGGCCCACGCCGAGCGAGCTGGCGCTGGACACGGCCGGCGCGTTCGGGTTCCTGCGGCAGGCCGCGCCCCTGCTGCAGGCGGCCGGGTTCGGGGTGCAGCTGCCCCGCTGGGCCGGGCGTACGAGGCTGGGGCTGAAGCTGACCACCAGGGCCAAGGCGCAGACGGCGGCCACTGGGCAGGGGTTCGGCCTGCGGGAGCTGGTCGACTTCCGCATCGACCTGGCGGTGGGCGAGGAGACGATCAGCGAGGCGGAGCTGGCCGAGCTGGCCCGGCTGAAGGTGCCGCTGGTCCGGGTGCGCGGCCAGTGGGTGGAGCTGGACGACCGGCAGCTCAAGGCCGCGCTCAGGGCCGTGGAGGGCGCCCGTACGGGGGAGGCGAGCGCCGCCGACCTCCTGCGCCACGTGGTGCAGGAGGATGACGCCGAGCTGCCGCTGCTGGAGATCGACGCCGACGGCGTGCTCGGCGACCTGCTGTCCGGCCAGGCCGAGCGGCGGCTGACGCCCATCGCGACCCCCGCGGGCCTGGACGCCACGCTCAGGCCCTACCAGGAGCGCGGCCTGGCGTGGCTCAGCTTCCTGTCGGAGCTGGGCCTGGGCGGCGTCCTGGCCGACGACATGGGGCTGGGCAAGACGGTCACCACGCTGGCCCTGCTCGTCCACGAGCGGGCCGGCACGCCCACGCTGCTCGTCTGCCCGATGTCCCTGGTCGGCAACTGGCAGCGGGAGGCCGCCAGGTTCGCGCCCGGCCTGCGCGTCTACGTGCACCACGGCAGCGGGCGCGACGCGGCGCTGATCCCCGGCGCCGATCTGGTGATCACCACGTACGGCACCGCCCATCGCGACCTCGAGACGCTCAAGCGGCACGAGTGGCGCAGGGTCGTGTGCGACGAGGCCCAGGCGATCAAGAACAGCGGCACGCTCCAGGCCCAGGCCGTGCGCTCGATCCCCGCGGGCGGCCGGCTCGCCCTCACGGGCACCCCGGTCGAGAACCACCTGGCCGAGCTCTGGTCGATCATGGAGTTCGCCAACCCGGGGCTGCTGGGGCCGCGCTCGCGGTTCAGGACGCGCTTCCAGGAGCCCATCGAGGCCCGCCAGGACGAGCAGGCCGCGCGGGCGCTGAAGCGGGCGACGGGCCCGTTCATCCTGCGCCGCGTCAAGACCGACAAGTCGATCATCTCGGACCTGCCGGAGAAGCTGGAGGTCAAGGAGTGGTGCCCGCTCACCACGGAGCAGGCCACGCTCTACCAGGCGGTCGTGGACGACATGCTGGCCAGGATCGACGACAGCGAGGGCATCGAGCGGCGCGGCCTGGTGCTGGCGGCCATGGCCAAGCTCAAGCAGGTCTGCAACCACCCGGCCCACCTGCTCAAGGACGGCTCCCGGCTGGCGGGCCGGTCCGGCAAGCTCACCCGGCTGGAGCAGCTGTCCGAAGAGATCCTGGCCGAAGGCGAGAAGGCCCTGCTTTTCACGCAATATGCCGAGTTCGGCACGATGCTGCAGCCGTACCTCGCCCAGCGGCTCGACACCACGGTCCTGTGGCTGCACGGCGGCCTGCCGAAGAAGACCCGTGACCGCCTGGTCGACCGGTTCCAGAACGACGAGGAGCCGATGCTGTTCGTGCTGTCGCTCAAGGCGGCCGGGGTCGGCCTCAACCTGACCGCCGCCAACCACGTCGTCCACGTGGACCGCTGGTGGAACCCGGCCGTCGAGGACCAGGCCACCGACCGGGCGTTCCGCATCGGGCAGCGCAAGAACGTGCAGGTGCGCAAGCTCATCTGCGCGGGCACCCTCGAGGAGCGCGTCGACCAGATGATCGAGCGCAAGAAGGCCCTGGCCGAGCGGGTGGTGGGCACCGGGGAGGACTGGCTGACGGACCTGTCGACGGAGGAGCTGCGCGAGGTGTTCAGGCTCACGACGGAGGGGGTGGGCGGCTGATGCCGGACTGGTTCCAGGCCACCGGGCCGATCAGGGTCGAGGGCGGCCTCAGGGCCCGCACCCAGCGCGGCACCATCGGCTCCACGTGGTGGTCCAGGCGGTTCATCGACATCCTGGAGCGCGTCTGCGACAAGGGCCGGCTCTCGCGGGGCCGCGCCTACGCGCGCCAG
The DNA here is from genome assembly GCF_014204795.1 of Nonomuraea jabiensis. Taxonomy (GTDB): domain Bacteria; phylum Actinomycetota; class Actinomycetes; order Streptosporangiales; family Streptosporangiaceae; genus Nonomuraea; species Nonomuraea jabiensis. The sequence goes on from NZ_JACHMB010000001.1 coordinate 12,333,799, forward strand.
GGCCAGGTCCTGTCGATCGACCTGTCCCCCGGCGAGGTCAGGGCCGCCGTCCAGGGCTCGCGGCGGGAGCCGTACGCGGTCGTGATCAGGATCGAGGCGTACGACGAGCGGCGCCGGGCCGTCATCGAGGAGTCGATCGCCGGGCAGGCCGTCCACCGGGCCAAGCTGCTGGCGGGAGAGATGCCGCCGGAGATCGAGGAGCTGTTCGCGGCGCTCGGGATCGACCTGTTCCCCCGCGACCTCGACATGGACTGCACGTGCCCCGACTGGGGGTTCCCGTGCAAGCACCTGTCGGCGGTGCTCTACCTGCTGGCCGAGTCGTTCGACGACGACCCGTTCCTGGTGCTGGCCTGGCGCGGCCGGACCCGCGAGCAGCTGCTCGGCTCGCTGGCGGAGGACGCGCCCAGGCTGGAGGTGCGGGACGTGCCGTTCGCCGACCGGCTGGCCGACTTCTACGCGCCCGGCGCCACGGCGCACCGGCCCGAGCGCCGCCCCGTGGCCGCCGCCCCCGACCTCCTCCTGCGCGTCTTCCCGCCGCCCGCCGACCTGGCCCGCACGCTCACCCCGGCCTACCAGCGGCTGGCCGGCTCCTGAGACCCCTGGTGGTCAGCGGTCCTCGAAGGAGGAGGGCACCATCACGCGCACGCCGTTGGGGACCACGCGCAGCCGGATCGGGGTGCGCAGCCGTACCTCGCCGTCCACGTCGGCCGCCATCGGCGGGTCGGTCTCCAGCAGCATCTCCCGCCCCACCACGAACGGCCCGCCGGCCAGGCTGCGCCACCGCCCGGTGGTCGCCCTGATCAGGGTCTCGCCGAGCAGGCGCAGCTTCTTGCCCGAGCCGAGCTGGTAGGCCACCAGCATGCCGTTGTCGATGCTGATGTCCTTGGCCACCTGCCAGCCGCCGTGGAAGCGGCCGTTGGCGATGTTGAGCTGGTGGGTGAGCAGCTCGTGGCGCTGCCCCTCGACCGTGATGTACGCGCGGAACGGCGTGTGCCCCGGCAGGATCGTCAGGGCGGTCAGCGGGTAGGCCGGGCGCCCCACGATGCGCTTGAGCCACGGCTTGACCTTGCCCGCCACCTCGACGGACACGCCGAAGCTGGCCAGGTTGGCGAACGGCCGGTCGTCGGCCAGGCCCAGGTCGATGTCGGCCACCTTGCCCTCGGCGAACACCCGGATCGCCCCCGCCAGGTCGAGCGGCAGGCCGAGGCTGCGGGCGAAGTTGTTGGTGGTGCCCAGCGGGAGCACCCCGAGCGCCACGTCGCGGTGGGCCACATGGCGCACGGCCGAGGAGAGCGTGCCGTCGCCGCCGCCCACGACGAGCAGGTCGGGCTTGGTGGCCAGGGCGGAGTCGAGCAGCTCGCGCAGCCGCTTGGGGTTGTAGACCGACAGCTCCACCAGCGGCTCGAAGCCGAGGTTGTGGATCTGCTCGATCACCTCGAAGTAGTGGCGGCGGCCGCGGCGCGAGCGAGTGTTCACCACCACTGCCACCTTGCGATCTCTCCGGATCGCCTCGGTGTGCTCGTCTTTGGTGCGCAATTCGCTCATGGTCACCAATGGTAGGTGCAGACCGCGCTGCCTAGGGTCGGCCGGCGGGACGCGGAGGGCCGCCGGGATGACCCGGCGGCCCTCTTGATCGTTGCTTACTTCTTCGGCGGGACGACCTGGACGACGGCGCCCAGGTTGCCCGGCAGCGGGCTCACCAGCTTGAACTGCACGCCCAGCGCCTTGCCCTCGTCACCGGGGTTGCCGGTGCCGAGCACCGAGCCGGCGGCCACCTGGCCGTACAGCTCCGTGGCGGGGGTGCCGTCCTGGTGCACCACGCGAGTGCTGTACGTCTGGTCGCCCTTCGACGGCACGACCACCGAGGCGTCGGAGTCACGGTAGTAGAGACCGGTGCCGATCACCTCAAGGCCCGGGAACCAGGTCTTCGCGTCGGTGAAGGCCGGGACGCCCTTCTGCGCGGGCAGGTCCGTGCAGTACGCGCTGAACGGCTCGTCCGGCGCCTCCAGGCACTCCTTGAACGGGTACGTCTTGCCGAACCCGAACGCGGCGTTGGACGACTGGACGCGTCCCTGGAGGTTCTTCTGCAGCGTCGGGTCCTTCTCGGCCGCGGTCCCGGTGCGGCGCAGCGGGTCGAAGTGCGAGTCCACGACCAGCAGGCTGCCCTTGGGACCGAGGCTCGGCGGGAGCCGCAGGGTGCTGCCGACGTTGTTGTTGATGAACGTCGAGTCGCGGTACCACACCAGCAGGCCCGGCGCGTTGTACTTCAGCTTCTGCACCTTCCACGCCCCGTCGCGGGAGTAGTCGGTGTCGTAGGCGTACTGCAGGCCCTTGTCGAAGCCGTCGAAGTTGCGCCACTCGGCCAGGTAGAACCGGGAGATCTCGCGAGAGCCGTTGTTGCGGGTCCAGCCGGTGCCGCTGGTGTTGGTGAACGTGCCGCCGACGGCCTTCCACCCGTTGTCGCCGTTCTCGACGTCGTCGCTCCACACGGCCGTGCCGCCGTTGGTGAGCTGGAAGTCGTCGGCGTGCCAGCCGCGCTCCTGGAAGGCGGCGTCGGTGTTGTACGTCAGCCGCAGCTTGATCGTCTTGCCGGCGAACGGCGTCAGGTTGACGTAGTCGTGCCGCCAGCCGCCGCTGTCACCGGTGAGGCCGTACTTCTTCTCGCCGAAGGCGTGCAGGTTCTTGTTCGGGTCCGGGTAGTCGTCGGGCGTGCTGACCTCGGCGCCGGACTCGTCGAAGACCTTCTGCTGGGCCCAGGTCTGGCCGCCGTCCGTCGAGATCTCGACGAAGCCGAAGTCCCAGTCCTGCTCGATGACGTAGTTGTTCCACATCCAGAACTTGAGATCGGTCCCGGCGGGGACGGGCACGTCGCGGGTCACCGTGAGGTTGGCCCAGTCCTGGTCGAGGCCGCTCCACCAGGCGTTCGAGCCGCTGTGGACGTCGATCATCTTGAGCGGCGTGGAGGCCAGGTTGACCCGGACGCCGTCCTCGGTGAGCTTGGGCGTGCGCGAGGACTGTCCGACCGTGACGAGCTTGGCGGCGTCGCCCGGGTTGAACGTCTTCGGGTTCGCCCAGCCGAGCACCCACTTGTCCCACAGGCCCATGTGCGACGGCATCGACTGGAAGATCGGGCCGGAGTGGGAGCCGCTGGACATCAGGTCCCAGAAGTCCACGGCCGAGCTGGCCTGGCCCGAGGTGTCGTACAGGTCGGGCAGGCCCAGGTCGTGGCCGTACTCGTGGGCGAAGACGCCGACGCCGGAGTCCTCGGGCTGCACGATGTAGTTGGAGATCTTCTTGTCGGTGCCGGGCACCTTGTAGCCGCCGGCGACCGCGCTGGAGTGGGCCCAGATCGCGTACGTGCCCTCGGCGCCACCGTCGGAGGACTTGTCCTTGCCGGCGTGGACCAGCACCAGGTGGTCGATCACGCCGTCGGGCTCGTTGAAGTTGCCGTCACCGTCGGCGTCGGCGACGTCCTCGACGTCGTAGTCCGCCCACGGGAAGCTCGGCTGGGCCTTGACCAGGCTGTCCACCACGTCGATCGGCAGCTGCTGGGCGCCGCGCGGGTTGTCGGGGTGGCCGGACATGTCCTGCGGGGGGCCGCCGCAGGCCGCGGCGCCGTACCAGGCCTCGGAGTGCGGGACCTTGATCCAGCCGACCGCCGAGCCGGTGACGGAGTAGGCGCCCTTGGACATCTCCTCGTACATCTTCTTCATCGTGTAGCCGGAGATGTCGATGCCGGGCTTGCCGTCGCGCGGGTCCTTCAGGTCGGTGCGCACGCGCTCGGTGATGCCCTTGTCGGTGTAGAGCATCTTGTTGAAGTGCGCGGGGCTGAAGTCCTTGACCCAGAAGGAGTTGTTGTCCTTGTGCGGCAGCGTGGCCGGGTCGGGGATGTTGTTGTGCAGCGGCCCGTTCTTGAGCGTGCCGGGCGGCTCCACGACGCAGTCGTTGGCCTCGCTGTCGGTCGTCCGCAGCCGGTTGAAGCCCGAGAAGTCGTCGTTGGCCTGCTCGTTGAACTCGACGAGGATCGTCAGGAGCTTGGCCGTGCGGGTCTGCTTGGAGTTCTTGAAAATCCATTCAGCGGGATTGCGGCCGGTCCTGATGGCCTCGTTCTCGCGGGCGGCGAGAATGCGGCCGGCGGCCGGATTTCCGCTGGTGAACTTGCGGTCGAACTTCTGTGCCGGACCGAGCGAGCGCTGGTTCTTGTCGTTGACCGACGGTTCCTGCGGGTCCTTCTCCACCGCGGGAGGCACGTAGTTGATGTAGTAGTCCGCGGCGGTGGGCTTGTAGTCGGCGACGGACGCCGCCTGAGCCGTGGGCGCGGACAGGGCGGCGCCGAGAAGGGCGACCGCCGGCAATGCTGCTAATAAGCGCTTCGTGCTGGGCACCAGGAACCCTCTCTGCCCGGCATGCCGGGCGCATGGCCATAGGGTGTGCAATGCCGGACGCTAGAGGGTGTTTCAACGCATCGTAAAGTACGTTGTTGAAATGTGATCAAAGGGGGACATATAGCACACCGTTGGCGTAAGGGGAATCAGAACAATACGAGCCCGGCCACGATTGCGCCCGCGACGGCGCCCCCGTAACAGATCACCGCGATGACCAGGTCGAACCTGGCGATGCCGAGCAGCTCCTCGCTGGTGAACCTGATCCGGTGCGCGGCGTGGAAGAGGCACAGCACGACGACCCCGAGCAGCGCGAGCCGTACCGGCACGGGGTCGAGCAGCGCGCCCAGCCGCTCAGGGGCGGGCCAGTCGACCACGCCGAGCGGCATGAGCACCCCGAAGAGCAGCACGAGCACCGGCAGCACGAGCGCCGCCACCACTCCCCCGCCGCTGAAGAGCAGCCACAGGTACGGCTCCAGGGTGCGTCTCATGGCGACCTCAGGACGAAGTAGGCGATCAGGAGGGAGATCGCCACCCAGGCCGAGTGGTTGCCGCCCTGGATCATCCAGGCGGGCACCCGCCAGCCGTCCAGGCGGACGACCGTGGCCTTGGGGGCGAGGTTGAGGAACGTGATCGTGTGGAAGACGGTCGCGGCCAGCGCGAGCACGTTGATCACGATCATCCACGGCCGGGCCGCCAGCGCGGCGAACTCCTGGAGGCCGCCGCCGCGCACCGCGTCGGCGAACATCAGCAGGAAGACGATCGACCAGGCCACGAAGACGCTGGTCAGCTCGCGCAGCACGAACACCGCGCAGTGGCGGGTGCGGACGAACCAGAGGTTGTCGCGCGGCGGACGGTAGGTGGTCGTCATCGCCTGCTCCACGGCAGGACCGAACGCAGGGCGGCGGTCACCTTGTAGCGCTGGATGGCCTCGGCCGGGTCCACGTGCTTGGGGCAGACCCGCGTGCACTCGCCGACGAACGTGCACCCCCAGACGGCGTCCTCCTGGTTGAGCACGTCGAACCGGTCGCCCATGTCGCGCGAGTCCAGGTTGTAGCGCTGGGCGAGCGCGATGGCCGCCGGGCCGAGGAAGTCGGGGTCGAGCACATAGACGGGGCAGGCCGAGTAGCAGAGCAGGCAGTTGATGCACATGCTGTACTGCTTGTACGCCTCCAGCTGCTCGGGCGTCTGGGCGTACTCGGCGCTCAGCGGCAGCTCCTCGCCCTCCCTGACCAGCCAGGGCCGCACGGACGACAGCTTGGCCAGGAACCCGTCGATGTCCACGACCAGGTCCCTGATCACCGGGAAGCCCTTCAGCGGCTCGATCCTGATCGGCCCCGCGCCGAACTCGGTGAGGAAGGTGCCGCAGGTCAGCCTGGGCTCGCCGTTGACGGTCATGCCGCACGAGCCGCACACGCCCATCCGGCACGACCAGCGGTAGGACAGGCTGCCGTCGAGCTGGTCCTTGATGTGGTTGAGCCCGTCGAGGACCGCCCAGTCGGGCATGAGCGGCACGTCGTAGCCCTGGAACACCGGCTCCTCGTCCTCGCCGGGCCGGTACCGGGCCACCTCGACCCTGATCGTCGCCGTCCCATCAGTCACGTCCGTACACCCTTTCTCCCGGAGGCCAGCGGGTGATCGTCACGGGGAGCAGCCCGACGGACGGGGTGCCGTCGGGCGCGCGGTGCACCAGCGAGTGCGCGAGGTAGGCGGCGTCGTCCCTGGCCGGGAAGTCGGTGCGCTGGTGCGCGCCGCGCGACTCCTGCCGGTTGAGCGCGCAGGCCACGATGGTCTGGGCGACCTCCAGCATGGTGTGCAGCTCCTGCAGGTTGATCAGCTCGGTGTTGAACGCGGTGCTCGTGTCGTCGAGGCGGACCTCCTCGGCGCGCTCGCGCAACTCCGCGAGCGTGTCGACGGCCTTGGTGAGCACGTCGCCCGCGCGGTAGATGCCGGCGGCCCCTTCCAGCGTGTGCTGCATCTCCTCGCGCAGGTCGGCGATCCGCTCACCGGTGCTGCTGCCCTCCCGCAGGCGTTCCAACCGGCGCCGCTCGTCGGCCCCCTGGCTCCGCACGGCGGGCGGCTCGCCGTCCCGGTGCGACCTGGCGAACGCGGCGGCGGCGATCCCGGCCCGGCGGCCGAAGACCAGGCACTCGGGCAGCGAGTTGGAGCCGAGCCGGTTGGCGCCGTTGATGCTCACGCAGGCGGTCTCCCCGGCCGCGAACAGCCCGGCGACGGGGGTGGCGCCGTCGATGTCGGTGTGGACGCCGCCCATCATGTAGTGCACGACCGGGCGCACCGGGATGAGGTCGGTGGCCGGGTCGAGGTTCTGGTAGCTGCGGCACAGCTCGCGCACGAACGGGATGCGGGCGTCGATCTTGCCCTCGCCCAGGTGGCGCAGGTCCAGGTAGACGACCGGGCCGTACGGGGTGTCCACCGTGCGGCCCTTCTGCTGCTCGTGCACGAACGCCTGGGAGAGCCGGTCGCGCGGGCCCAGCTCCATGCTGCGCAGCTTCGGGGTGGGCGTGGGCTTGCCGAGGTCGTAGTCCTGCAGGTAGCGGTAGCCGTCCTTGTTGATCAGCCAGCCGCCCTCGGCCCTGGCCGCCTCGGTGATGAGGATGCCGGTGAACGGCAGGCCCGTCGGGTGGTACTGGACGAACTCCATGTCCTTCAGCGGCGCTCCCGCCCGGTAGGCCAGGGCCATGCCGTCGCCGGTCTTGATGGCGGCGTTCGTGGTGAAGGGGAAGACGCGGCCGCAGCCGCCGGTGGCCAGGATGACGGTCCTGGCGGCGATGGCCTCGATGCGGCCGGTCCTGATCTCGACGGCCACGACGCCGTGGACGCGGCCGTCGTCGACGACGAGCTTGGTGACGTACCACTCGTCGTACCGCAACACGTCCTGATATTTCAGGGTTGTTTGGAACAAGGTGTGCAGGAGGTGGAAGCCTGTCTTGTCGGCCGCGTACCACGTACGCATCTTCTTCATGCCGCCGAACGGGCGGACCGCCACGCGCCCGTCGCTCTCCCGGCTCCAGGGGCAGCCCCAGTGCTCGAGCTGGATCAGCTCCTTGGGCGCCTCGGCCACGAACGCCTCGACGGCGTCCTGGTCGCACAGCCAGTCACCGCCGGAGATCGTGTCGTAGCAGTGCTCGTCGAGCGTGTCGCCGAGGCCGATCACCCCGGCGGCGCCGCCCTCGGCGGAGACGGTGTGGCTGCGCATCGGATAGACCTTCGAGACGACCGCCACCTTCAGGGACGGGTCACTCTCGGCCACCGCGACGGCCGCCCGCAGGCCCGCCCCGCCTCCTCCGACGATGAGCACGTCGATCATCACGTCACTTCCCGTGGTCGGGTTGTATCGGGTCCTTCACCCGTTTGCCGTCGTGCCGGATGGCGGACAGGTGGATGCTGCCGTCGTGGTACTCGTGCCGGATCCGGCGGCAGCCGCAGTCGAAGAACTGGTCACGGATCACCAGGCCGTAGCCGTCGTCGTCGACGAGGCGCTCACCGCCGGACTCCTTCCCGCAGGGGGCCGTCTCGGGGGTGAAGGGGATTCGAATGCCTGACATCGCCGATCTCCCTAGATAGGCGAAATTTCATGATCAGTCGGGATTGTCCGGGCGGGACTCGGCCCCGGAGGCTTCGTCAGGCCCGAGCTCGCGCCTGGGCTCGTGCTCGATCTCCTGCTCGACCTCGTGCTCGATCACTGGGGGCAGCTCCGCCTGCTCGTGGGGGTAGTGCAGGTCGAAGGCGGGCCGTTCGGAGCGGATCGGGGGCATGCTGACGAAGTTGTGGCGCGGCGGCGGGCAGCTGGTGGCCCATTCGAGGGAGGCGCAGTACCCCCACGGGTCGTCGAGGGTGACCTTGGGCGCGTGCCTGGCCGTCTTCCAGACGTTGTAGAGGAAAGGCAGCGTCGAGGCCCCCAGCAGGAACGCCCCGGCGGAGGAGATCTCGTTGAGCGCGGTGAAGCCGTCGCCCGGGCTGTAGTCGGCGTACCGCCTGGGCATGCCCGCCATGCCCAGCCAGTGCTGCACCAGGAACGTGGTGTGGAAGCCGATGAACAGCGTCCAGAAGTGCACCTTGCCGAGGCGGTCGTCGAGCATCCGGCCGGTCATCTTCGGCCACCAGAAGTAGAAGCCGGAGAACATGGCGAACACGACCGTGCCGAAGACGACGTAGTGGAAGTGCGCGACCACGAAGTACGTGTCGCTGATGTGGAAGTCGAGCGGCGGCGAGGCCAGGATGACCCCGGTGAGCCCGCCGAGCAGGAACGTCACCAGGAACCCGACGGCGAAGAGCATCGGCGTCTCGAAGCTCAGATGGCCCCGCCACATCGTGCCGATCCAGTTGAAGAACTTCACCCCGGTCGGCACCGCGATGAGGAACGTCATGAACGAGAAGAACGGCAGCAGCACCTGGCCGGTCGCGAACATGTGGTGCGCCCACACGGTCATCGACAGCCCGGCGATGGTGATGGTCGCGCCGACGAGCCCCAGGTAGCCGAACAGCGGCTTGCGGCTGAAGACCGGGATCACCTCGGAGATGATCCCGAAGAACGGCAGCGCGATGATGTAGACCTCGGGGTGGCCGAAGAACCAGAACAGGTGCTGCCAAAGCAGCGCGCCGCCGTTCTCGCTGTGGAAGACCTGCGTGCCGAGCTTGCGGTCCGACTCCAGCACGAGCAGCGCCGCGGCCAGCACGGGGAACGCCATCAGCACGAGCATGCTGGTCAGCAGCACGTTCCAGGTGAACAGCGGCATCCTGAACATCGTCATGCCGGGCGCCCGCATGCCGATGATCGTGGTGATGAAGTTGACCGAGCCGAGGATCGTACCCAGACCCGACAGCGCCAGGCCCATGATCCACAGATCGCCGCCGATCTGCGGCGAGTACATCGCCGTCGACAGCGGCGTGTAGGCGAACCAGCCGAAGTCCGCCGCCCCGCCCGGGGTGAAGAACCCCACCACCACCATCAGCCCGCCGAACAGGAACAGCCAGTACGCGACCGCGTTCAGCCGGGGGAAGGCCACGTCGGGCGCGCCGATCTGCAGCGGCATGACCACGTTCGCGAACCCCGCGAACAGCGGGGTGGCGAACAGCAGCAGCATCACCGTGCCGTGGATGGTGAAGAGCTGGTTGTACTGCTGCTGGGTCACCAGCTGCATGCCGGGGGCGACGAGCTCGGCCCTGATGACCATGGCCATGACACCGGCCACGAGGAAGAACCCGAACGAGGTGATCAGGTAGAGATACCCGATGATCTTGTGGTCGGTCGTCGACAGCCAGGAGGCGATGACGGTCCCGGTGCGGCGGCGCCTGACCTGCTCGATCGAGGTCTCGCGAACAGTCGTCACGGCTGCTCCCTCCAGTGCGGAGTGCTACCTGCGACGGACCGCCGGCCGCGGCCCGCCTCAGGCGCGATTCGGCTACCTGCGGCGGACCGCCGGCCGCGGCCCACCATGGCCAGCCCCGATCTACCCATTCCACGCCAACCAGCGCCGCTCGGGAAGGCGTTCTTTGACATTCGCACCGGAAGGTTTGACATGCGGGCGAGGCATGTGACCCATGCGTGATCGTCGCTGGTGGATCCCCTGAATCCGGCCTAGCGTTTCCAGGCGTGCCCATGACGCTCGGATTTCACATGCCCAACGGCTACGCCGGCGCCGGCCGCCGCGGCGCCGCCAGGATCGCCGCGCTGGCGGAGGAGCTGGGCTACGACTCGCTGTGGACGGCCGACCACGTGGTCCTGCCCAGCCCGCGGGTCGAGCCCTCGCCCCTTGAACCCGGCGCGCCGCTGCTGGACGCCGTGGTCTCGCTGGCCTTCCTGGCCGCGCACACCGAGCGGATCCTGCTGGCCACCGGCTGCGTGGTGCTGCCCCAGCGCGACCCGCTGGTGCTGGCCAAGCAGCTGGCGAGCGTGGACGTGCTCAGCGGCGGGCGGCTGGTGTTCGGGGCCGTGGCCGGCTATCTGGAGCCGGAGCTGCGCGCGCTCGGCGTGCCCCTGGAGGGCCGTGGCGAGCGTACAGCCGAGTACCTGCGGGCGATGCGCGCGCTGTGGGAGCAGGACGAGCCCGCCTTCCACGGCCGGTACGTGTCGTTCGAGGGCGTGGACGCCCACCCGCGCCCGCTCGGCCGCGTGCCGGTCGTCATGGGCGGCCACACCCGCGCCGCGCACCGGCGGGCCGCCGAGCTGGCCGACGGCTGGTACGGGTGGATGCTGGGCCTGCGGGCGGCGGCCGCCCAGGTGGAGTCCGTACGCGCCGAGGCCGCGGCGGCGGGCACGACCCCGCACGTCTCGGTCACCCCGGCCCGCCCCCTCGACCCCGGGACCGTGCGCGCCTACGCCGACGCGGGGGTGGACCGGCTCATCCTGGCCCACCGCCCCGGGCTGTCCCTGGCGGAGGTGGAGGAATTCCTGCACCGCAACGCCCCCGAGCGCCTCCTCGCCTGACGCGCCGCATGTCCCACATTGCGGATATCAGCGGGCGCACGTGGTGAGGTCTTCTATCCTTCGTAACCGGACCCGATTTCGGAGGAGAAGATCTCGTGACTGCTCAGGCTGACTACGCCGCCCTCGTCCAGCGAGGGCTCTCGCTCGACCTCACCAGGGGCAAGCCGTCGCCGCGCCAGCTCGATCTCTCCAACGACCTGCTCAGGCTGCCCACGTCCTACCGGGCGGCCGACGGCACCGACGGCCGCAACTACGGCAACCTGCAGGGCCTGACCGAGCTGCGCGAGCTGTTCGCGCCGCTGGTCCAGGTGCCCGCCGGCCAGCTCGTCGTCGGCGGCAACTCCAGCCTGGCCCTGATGCACGACACGATCGTGCACGCGCTGCTGACCAAGGTGCCGGGCGCCGCGCGGCGGTGGGTGGAGGAGCCGGAGGTCACGTTCCTGTGCCCGGTCCCCGGATACGACCGGCACTTCACGATCACCGAGCGGTTCGGGATCAAGATGGTGCCCGTCCCGATGAACGCCGAGGGCCCCGACATGGACGTGGTCGAGCGCCTGGTGGCCGCCGACGCGAGCGTCAAGGGCATCTGGTGCGTGCCGAAGTACAGCAACCCGTCCGGCGTCACCTACAGCGACGAGACGGTCCGCAGGCTGGCCGCGATGCCGGCCGCCGCGCCCGACTTCCGGATCTTCTGGGACAACGCGTACGCGGTGCACCACCTCACCGAGACCCCCGACGAGCTGGCCGACCTGCTGGCGCTGGCCGCCGAGCACGGCAACGCCGACCGCGTGTTCGTCTACGCCTCCACCTCCAAGGTGACGCTGGCCGGCTCCGGGGTGTCGTTCTTCGGCTCCTCGCCCGCGAACGTCGAGTGGTTCCTGCACAACACGGGCAAGCAGTCCATCGGCCCCGACAAGCTCAACCAGCTCCGCCACGTCGAGTTCCTGGGCGACCCGGCGGGCGTGGCGGCCCACATGCGGCGGCACGCGGAGCTGATCGGGCCGAAGTTCGAGCTGGTCGACAAGGTGCTGACCGAGCGGCTCGGCGACCTCGGCACCTGGACGAGCCCCGCCGGCGGCTACTTCATCAGCCTGGAGGTGCCGCACGCCGCCGAGGTGGTGGCCAGGGCCAAGGCCGCGGGCATCGCGCTGACGCCCGCGGGCGCGACGCACCCGTACGGCAAGGACGCCGCCGACCGCACGATCCGCATCGCCCCGACCTTCCCCGAGCTGGACGAGCTGGAGCAGGCCATCGAGGGCCTGGCCGTCTGCGCCCGCGCGGTGGCCGAGGAGCTGGGCTGAGCTAGCGGCCGTTCCTGAAGCCGAAGATGTACTCGCGCGTCTCGCTCGGATGGAACGAGACGCCGACCCCCGGCTCGAACACGACGTTGTCGCGCGCGCAGTAAGACAGGCTCTCCCACACGGCCAGGGCCTTCTCCCTGGCCGGGGCCTCGATGGTGTCGCGCTTCCTGGCGCCGTACGAGCCGAGCACGTTCAGCAGCCCGAGCCCCCAGAACAGGCCGGTCAGGCAGAACGGGGCGAGCAGCACCTCGCCCCACTTGGGGTCCTGGCCCATGGCGATGACCAGCGACACGACCAGGTGCACCAGGGCCGCCACGAGGAGCAGGAGATAGCCCTGGTTCCTGGCCCACGGGGTGTAGTGGCGGCTGGGGAACGACAGCCAGACCGCGAGCTGCGTACGGCTCATGACGTGCTTCGAGGCGCCCAGCGCCGCCGCCGTGGGCAGGTCGGGGATCTCGCGCGCGCCGGGCAGCCGCACTCTGCCGATCTTGTACGTGGTCCCGGCGGCCACCGCTCCGGGGACCGCGACGACCTGGTCGGTCTCCGAACACACCGGGCACCTGACTTCCACCTGGGCAGTTTGGCCTTAAGTAACGACCTGCGCAAACCGGGAGGCGGAGCGTGTCCGGCCGGGCCCGCCGGCTGAGTGGTTTGCACCTAAAGTGCATGGTGTGAAGCCGATTGATGCTTTGGTGAGCTCCCTGCCCGAAGGCCGTGTCCTGACCGACCCGGATGTGATCGACTCCTACGCCCGCGACCGGACGTTCGTGGCGCCGGGCAAGCCGCTCGGCGTGGTGCTGGCCGCCTCGCGCGACGACGTGGTCACGACCATGCGGTGGGCCACCGAGCACCGGGTGCCCGTGGTGCCGCGGGGCGGCGGCTCGGGCCTGGCGGGGGCCGCCGTCGCCGGCGACGGCTCGATCGTGCTCTCGCTGGCCAGGATGAACGCGATCAGGGAGCTCTCCCCCGCCGACGAGATCGCCGTCGTCGAACCCGGCGTCATCACCGCCGACCTGGACAGGGCCGCCAGGGAGCACGGGCTCATGTACGCGCCGGACCCCTCGTCGTACGAGATCTCCACGATCGGCGGCAACCTGGCCACGAACGCGGGCGGGCTGCGGTGCGTGAAGTACGGCGTGACCAGGGACTCGGCGCTCGGGCTCGAGGTGGTGCTGGCCGACGGCCGGGTGATCGAGACCGGCCGGCGCACGATGAAGGGCGTCACGGGCTACGACCTGACCGGCCTGTTCGTCGGCTCCGAGGGCACGCTCGGCGTCATCACCGCGGCCACGGTCCGGCTCAGGCGGGCGCCCGCGGCGCCGCCGGCCACGTTCGCGGCGGAGTTCGGCTCGCTCAGGGACGCGGGCGCGGCGGTGTCGGCGATCATGGCGGCGGGCTGCCAGCCGTCCCTCATGGAGCTGATCGACCGCGCCTCGCTGGAGGCCCTCGACGACTGGCTCAACATCGGGCTCGAACCGGACACGCAGGCCACGCTGATCGGCCAGTCCGACGCCACCGACAGCCAGGCCGTGGTCGAGCGCATGGAGCGGCTGTGCCTGGAGAACGGCGCCTCGTTCGTGGCCGTGTCCACGAGCCCGCAGGAGGCCGAGGAGCTGATCAGGCTGCGCCGGCTGGACTACCAGGCCAAGGAGCGGCTCGGGGCGTGCCTGGTGGAGGACGTGTGCGTGCCCCGTTCCCTGCTGCCCGACATGATCACCGCCATCGAGGAGACGTCCGCGCGGCACGGGGTGAAGATCCTCACGGTGGCGCACGCCGGGGACGGGAACCTGCACCCGGTCTTCATCTTCGACCGCGGCATGCCGGAGCCGCCGGCGGAGGTCTGGGCGGCGGCGGACGAGGTGTTCAAGCGCGCGCTGGAGCTCGGGGGCACGCTGACCGGGGAGCACGGGGTGGGGCTGCTGAAGCGGCGCTGGCTCGACCTGGAGTCGGGGCCGGTGGTCACCGAGGTCCAGCAGGGCATCAAGGCGGTCTTCGACCCCCTGGGCATCCTCAACCCGGGCAAGGCGATCTGACCCTGGCCTGGGGAATCTCGGACTGTGGGCACCTTGACCAAGCCGTGACATTGGGGCCCGATGCCGGTCCGACCTGCGGTTACGGGCTGACGGCGGCCTGACTTTCTTCGTCAGAACATGAAACTTCTGACAGGTCCGGCAGACGTCCCAACCATCACGCTGGTAGCGTTTTGCCCCATCTAATGGGTTGTAATGGGGGTCCGACGTGAATCAGTTCCAGCCGTTGGCGGCGGACGATCCGCGGCGGCTGGGGGCGTATGAAATCGTCGCCCGGCTCGGCGAGGGCGGCCAGGGCGTTGTCTATCTGGGCAAGAGCGACACCGGGGAGCAGGTGGCGGTCAAGCTGCTGCACAATGCCCTGGTGGCCGACGCCGACGCCAGGACGCGGTTCCTGCGCGAGGTGGCGGTGGCACAGCGGGTGGCCAGGTTCTGCACCGCTCCAGTGCTCCACGCCGACTTGGAGGGCAGCCGGCCGTACATCGTGAGCGAGTACGTCCCGGGGCCGTCGCTGCGTGAGATGGTCATCAACGAGGGGCCGCGGCGGGGTGCGGCGCTCGAACGGCTCGCGATCAGCACGGCCACGGCGCTCGCGGCCATCCACCGCGCCGGCATCCTGCACCGCGACTTCAAGCCCGCCAACGTGCTGATGGGGCCCGAGGGTCCCGTCGTGATCGACTTCGGCATCGCCCGCGCCCTGGACTCGCCCGGCGCGACGGCCACGGGGATGGCCATGGGCACGCCCTCGTACCTGGCGCCCGAGCAGCTCAGCGGGGCGGCGGTGTCGGAGGCGGCCGACGTGTTCGCCTGGGGCGTCACGATGGTGTTCGCGGCGACGGGCAAGCCCGCCTTCGGCGCCGACTCCATTCCCGTCGTGATGAACCGGATCCTCAACGAGGAGCCGGAGCTCGGGCGGATGGAAGGCATGCTCGGGGAGCTGGTCGGCCTCTGCCTCTCGAAGGACCCGGCGCAGCGGCCCAGCGCGGACGAGCTCATCGTCCGCCTCACCGGCCAGCCGGCCCCGAAGGCGGCCATCGAGCCGGTGACGGGCCAGCAACTGATCGGCGGCGCCGCCGCTGGTGCTGGCGCGGAGGGTGGCGCCCCTGCCGCCAAGGGCCAGGACGTCTACCCCGGCCCCTGGACCCAGCCCACCGGCCCCGTCCCGCAGACCGGCTCGTACGGCCGCCCGGCCGCGGCAAACGCCCAGGCCGCCTCCCCTATGCCGGGCAACCAGCCCCAGGGCGCCCCGCAGCCGGGGACCCCCGGCGTGCCGGGGGTCCCCGGCGTGCCGGGAACGCCCGGCGCGCCTCAGCCCGGGATGCCCGCCGGACCTGCCGGCTCCCAGCCCGGAATGCCCGGCGGCTCCCAGCCTGGCATGCCCGGCAACGCCACGCCGGGGGCACCGGCGCCCGGCACCGGCCCGCAGGCGGGCGCGCCTCACGGAGCCCCTCAGCAGGCACCCCACGGAGCCCCTCAGGCCCCTCAGGGCGGCCCCCAGGCGCCTCAGGGCGGCCCGCAGGGTGCGGGCGCGCCCGGAATGCCGCCGCACGGCCCCGGCACCCCTCAGAGCCAGCCGCCCTTCCAGGCGGGAACGCCAGGCGGACCCGGCGGACCGGCCGGACCGGGCAGGCCCGGAGCGCAGGGCGGCCCCACCCGTCCCGGCGGCCCGTCCCGCCCCGGTGACGGCGCACCCGCGAAGCAGCGCCGCACCCTGACCCTCGCCCTTTCCGGCGCCGCGGCCGCCGCCCTCCTCGTGGTCGTCGGCGCCGTGGTGGTGCAGGCGAACACCAAGGACGTCCCGGTGGTGGCCGTCGGCAACTCCTCCAACAAGACCAGCGGCGACGGCTCGGGCGGCGGCCAGCCCGTCGACCCGCCGCCCGGCGACCAGACCGCGGTGCCGATGCCCACGGACACCTCGGTCTCGGTGCCCACGCTGAACGTCGAGCCGACGGAGAGCAAGAAGGCCAAGCACACCAAGCAGCCGGACCCCATCGCCCAGGTCCCGAACCCGGTCACCCAGGCACCCAGGCCGCAGACCACGACCAAGCGGCCGGAGCCCACCCCGACTCAGACCAAAAAGAAGAAGTCTTCCGACAGGGTCGAGCCCGCGGTGGACCCGACGCTCGACGACTCGACGGGCCAGGTGGACACCGGCAGCACGACGGTCCCGACCCGTCCCAGCAGCAAGCCGACCAAGACCTACGGCCCGCGCAAGCCGAACCCGTACAACGCGGCGTCCGTGTGCGGCTCCGGCTACAAGGTCATCGACTCCCGCTCCTTCGCCGGCGGCAACGCCACCGTCTACCTTCTGTACAACGCCGGAGCGGGCAAGAACTGCGTGGTCACGATGTCGCGCATGCTGTACCCGGAGAAGGCGCAGATGAACGCCATCCTTCAGGTGAAGGGCGGCTCCAGCGCCAGCAACCCGGGCAACTTCACCGCGTACGCGGGCCCGGTCCGCCTGCCCGGAAAGCAGAAGTGCGTGATCTGGGGCGGCTCGTGGGGCGCCCAGTCGTGGAAGTCCGGCTGGAGCCACTGCACCTGACCTGACGACGACCTCCGCTGAAAAGGGCCCCTTGTACGGGGCCCTTTTTGCGTTAGCGTAGTTGACGTGATCGTCAGGTCTTCGGTGCCGACGTCCAGGGGCAGGCGGACGCGGGCCGCGCTCCTGCGGGCCGGGCGGGAGGCGTTCGAGGAGCACGGGTACGACGCCGTGCGGATCGACGACGTGTGCGGGCGCGCCCAGGTCTCCCACGGCACGTTCTACACCTACTTCGACTCCAAGGAAGCGCTGTTCGGCGAGGTCGCGGCGGCCGCGGTCGGGGAGATGTTCGCGGCCAGCGCGGTCGGCGCGGCGGCGGCGCCGGATGATCCGTACGCCCGGATCGAGGCGGCCAACCGGCTCTACCTGCGGGCCTGGGCGGCGAACTCGCGGCTGGTGCGGATGGTGGAGCAGGCGGCCACGTCCGAGGAGAGGTTCGGGCGGTTGCTGCTCGAGCTGCGGGAGGTGTTCGTGCGGCGGGGCGCGGAGGGGTTGAAGCGGCTGCAGGAGCAGGGGCTGGCCGATCCGGAGCTGGACCCGCGGCTGACCGCCGTCATGCTGGGCGGGATGGTGGAGCACTTCGCCCACGTGTGGCTGGATCTCGGGGAGCGGGCCGACGAGCAGGTGGCGGTCGATCACCTGACGCGGCTGTGGGCCAGGGCCATCGGGTTGACGGGGACGTCAGGTTCTCGGGAGGAGGGTGCGTGATCAGGAGCAGGCTCGACACCGAGGGTGACGACTATCGGGGGCGCCGCGAGGCCATGCTCGCCAAGCTGCGCGAGCTCGACGCCGAGCACGCCAGGGCGGTGGCCGGCGGCGGCGAGAAGTACGTCGAACGGCACCGCGGGCGCGGCAAGCTCCTGGCCAGGGAGCGGATCGAGCTGCTGGTCGACCCCGACTCGCCCTTCCTGGAGCTGTCGGCGCTGGCCGCGTGGGGCAGCGAGTTCCCGGTCGGGGCCGGCATGGTGTCGGGGATCGGGGTGATCGAAGGCGTCGAGTGCGTGATCACCGCGAACGACCCCACGGTCCGCGGCGGCGCGTCGAACCCGTGGACGCTGAAGAAGTCCCTCCGGGCGGCCGACATCGCGCTGCGCAACAGGCTCCCGTACGTGAACCTGGTCGAGAGCGGCGGCGCGGACCTGCCGACGCAGAAGGAGATCTTCATCCCGGGTGGCCAGATATTTCGTGACCTGACCCGGTTGTCGGCGGCGGGCGTTCCGACCATCGCGTTGGTGTTCGGGAACTCCACGGCAGGCGGTGCGTACGTGCCCGGCATGAGCGACTACGTGGTGATGGTGCGGGAACGAGCGAAAGTGTTCCTGGGCGGCCCGCCCCTCGTGAAGATGGCCACCGGGGAGGAGTCGGACGACGAGTCCCTGGGCGGGGCCGAGATGCACGCCAGGACCAGCGGCCTCGCCGACTACCTCGCCCAGGACGAGCACGACGCGCTGCGGATCGGGCGGCGGATCGTCCGTTCCCTCAACTGGCGCAAACAGGGCATGAGCCCGCAGGCGGCGCGCGAGCCCCGATATCCGGCCGAGGAGCTGCTGGGGATCGTCCCCGAGGACCTGAAAGTGCCGTTCGACCCCCGCGAGGTGCTCGCGCGCGTGGTGGACGGGAGCGAGTTCGAGGAGTTCAAGCCACTGTACGGCGCCTCCCTCGTGACCGGCTGGGCGCGCATCCACGGCTACCCGGTGGGCGTGCTGGCGAACGCGCGCGGCGTGCTGTTCAGCGAGGAGTCGCAGAAGGCGACCCAGTTCATCCAGCTCGCGAACCAGTCGCGCACTCCGCTCCTGTTCCTCCAGAACACGACCGGTTACATGGTCGGCAAGGACTACGAGCAGGGCGGCATCATCAAGCACGGCGCCATGATGATCAACGCGGTGTCCAACTCGACCGTCCCCCACCTCACCATCGTCATGGGCGCCTCGTACGGGGCGGGCAACTACGGCATGTGCGGGCGCGCGTACGAGCCCCGCTTCCTGTTCAGCTGGCCGAGCGCCAAGTCGGCGGTGATGGGCCCGGCGCAGCTCGCCGGGGTGCTGTCCATCGTGGGCCGCGCGTCCGCGCGGGCCAAGGGGCAGGTGTACGACGAGGAGGCCGACGCGGCGATGCGCGCGATGGTGGAGGCCCAGATCGAGGCGGAGTCGCTGCCGTTCTTCCTGTCGGGCCGCCTGTACGACGACGGGGTCATCGACCCGCGCGACACCCGTACCGTCCTGGGCCTGTGCCTGTCGGCCGTCAACAGCGCGCCGGCGCCCGAGCCGGCGGGATTCGGGGTGTTCCGGCCATGATCACCCGCCTGCTCGTCGCGAACCGGGGAGAGATCGCCCGCCGCGTCTTCCGCACCTGCGGGTCGCTCGGCATCTCGACGGTCGCCGTCTTCTCCGACCCCGACGCGGACGCGCCGCACGTGGCCGAGGCCGACCTGGCCGTACGGCTGCCGGGCGCCCGCCCGTCCGATACGTACCTGCACATCGGCCGCATCCTGGACGCCTGCCGCGCCTCCGGTGCGGACGCCGTTCATCCCGGATATGGCTTCCTGTCCGAGAACGCGGAGTTCGCGCGGGCCGTGCTGGACGCCGGACTGGTGTGGGTGGGGCCGCCGCCCGAGGCCATCGCGGCCATGGGGTCCAAGGTCGCGGCCAAGCGGCTGATGGAGCAGGCGGGGGTACCCGTGCTCCCCTCGCTCGACCCGGAGGCGCCCGGGGAGTTCCCGGTGCTGGTCAAGGCGTCCGCCGGTGGGGGCGGGCGCGGCATGCGGATCGTCCGCGAGGCCGGGGAGCTGGCGCGGGAGGTCGAGTCGGCGCGGCGCGAGTCGGCGGCGGCGTTCGGCGACGGGACCGTGTTCGTGGAGCCGCTGCTGGAGAACGCCCGGCACGTCGAGGTGCAGGTGCTGGCCGACCGGCACGGCACGGTGTGGACGCTGGGCGAGCGCGAGTGCAGCGTGCAGCGGCGGCACCAGAAGGTCGTCGAGGAGTGCCCGTCGCCGGGGATCTCGGCCGAGCTGCGGGAACGGCTGTGCGAGGCGGCGGTCAGGGCGGCGCGGAAGATCGGCTATGTCGGGGCCGGGACCGTGGAGTTCCTGGTCAAGGGGGATCGGGTGGCGTTCCTGGAGATGAACACCCGGCTCCAGGTCGAGCATCCGGTCACCGAGCTGGTCTACGGGGTCGATCTGGTGCGGCTGCAGCTTGAAGTGGCGGAGGGGGCCGTCCTGCCGGTGACGCCGCCCGAGCCTGCCGGGCATGCCGTGGAGGTGCGGCTTTATGCGGAGGACGGGGATTATCTGCCGCAGAGCGGGATGTTGCGGCGGTTCGAGGTCTCCGGGGAGGTGCGGGTGGATTCGGGGGTGGAGTCCGGGTCGGTGATCTCGCCGTACTACGACCCGATGCTGGCGAAGGTGATCGGGTACGGGCGGGTACGGGCGGAGGCGGTGCGCAAGCTGGTCACGGCGCTCCGGCGGGCAAAGCTCCACGGAGTCACGACAAATCGTGATTTATTGGTAAAAATCCTGACAAGTCCGGCTTTCGGGGCAGGGGACACCCACACCGGCTTCCTCGCCCCGGACGGCCCTCTCCACGAGGTCTCCTGGGACGGGAGCGATGACGACCTCCCGGTGCTGGCCGCCGCCCTCGCCATGGCCGCCGGGAACCGCCGCCGGGCGAAGGTGCTGGCGGGCCTCCCGAGCGGCTGGCGCAACGTGCGCTCCCAGCCCCGCCGGGCCCGCTTCGAGGAGGCCGAGGTCGTCTACGACCCGCTCCCCCAGGGCGTCACCGTGATCAGCGCGGAGCCGTACGAGGTGATCCTGGAACGCGACGGCGTCCGGCACGCCTTCGAGGTGGCCCGCTACGACGAGGACGGCAAGGTCTACGTCGACCACGTCGGCGGGTGCGCCGAGCTGACCCCGCTCCCCCGCCTCCCCGAGCCGGTCGAGCACGTCGCGCCCGGCTCGCTGCTGGCCCCCATGCCGGGCAGCGTGCTCCGGGTCGAGGTGGAGCCCGGCGACCGGGTGACGAAGGGGCAGGCGGTGCTGGTGCTCGAGGCGATGAAGATGGAGCATCGGATCGCGGCGCCGTCCGACGGCGTGGTGTCGGACGTACCCGTCGAAAAGGGCCGGCAGGTCGAAGCGGGCGCGGTGCTGGCGATCATTCAGGAGGAGACTTCATGACGAGCCTGGTGCACGGGGACCTGGCGGCGGGCGTCGCGACCGTCACGCTGGACTCGCCGCCCAACCGCAACGCCCTGTCCGTACGGCTCCTCACCGACCTGTCCGACCGGCTCCGCTGGGCGCTGGCCGAGCCGGAGGCCAGGGTGATCGTGCTGACCGGCACCGGGAACGTGTTCTGCTCGGGCGCCGACCTCAAGGAGCAGAAGGCCTCGGGCGCGGCGGTGACGGCGTCGTTCCCCGACGTCCTCACGCTGATCTGGGAGAGCCCGAAGCCGGTCATCTGCCGTCTGAACGGCACGGCGCGGGCGGGCGGCCTGGGCCTGGTGGCGGCGTGCGACTTCGCGATCGCGCCGCTGACGGCCTCCTTTGCCTTCTCCGAGGTACGGCTCGGCGTCGTGCCCGCCATGATCTCGGTGCCGGTGCTGCGCCGGGTCGAGCCCCGGGCGGCGGCCGAGTACTTCCTGACCGGCGAGGTGTTCGACGCGGCCCGGGCGGCGGAGATCGGGCTGCTCTCGCGGGCCGTGCCGGAGGACGAGCTGGACGCGACGGTCGCGCACTACGCCGAACTGCTGATCAAGGGCGGCCCCGAGGCGCTGGCCGTCACGAAGCGGATGGTGCGGGAGGTGCCCGCCCTGTCGTTCGAGGAGGGGCTGCGGCGGATGACCGAGCTGTCGGCCGAGCGCTTCACCTCGGAGGAGGGGCAGGAGGGCATCGCGGCGTTCAGGGAGAAGCGGCCGCCCAAGTGGGCTGCCCAATGACCCCGCCGATGACGCTGCGGATCGCGAACTGCAGCGGCTTCTACGGCGACCGCCTCTCGGCCGCCAGGGAGATGGTCGAGGGCGGCCCGATCGACGTGCTCACCGGCGACTGGCTGGCCGAGCTGACCATGCTCATCCTCGCCGGAAACCGCCTCAAGGGCCGCCCGGGGTACGCGCCGACGTTCCTCCGGCAGTTGGAGGACGTCCTGGGCCCCTGCCTCGATAAATCCATCAAAATCGTGACCAACGCCGGCGGCCTGGACCCGGCCGGCTGCGCGGAAGCGGTTCACGACCTCGCCACCCGCCTCGGCCTGTCCCCCACGATCGCCCACATCACGGGCGACGACCTCACCGGCCGCCCCCTGGACCTGACCAACGCCGACACCGGCGAACCCCTCACCGCGACCCCCCTGACCGCGAACGCCTACCTCGGCGGCCGCCCCATCGCCACCGCCCTCGCGGCGGGCGCGGACGTGGTGGTGACCGGCCGCGTGACGGACGCCGCCCTGGTGACCGGCCCCGGCATCTGGCGGTACGGGTGGGGGCCCGGCGACCTGGACCAGCTGGCGGGCTCGGTGGTGGCGGGACACGTCATCGAGTGCGGCTGCCAGGCGACCGGCGGGAACTACGCGTTCTTCCAGGACGTACCGGACCTGGCGCACTGCGGCTTCCCCATCGCCGAGCTGAACGCGGACGGCTCCGCCGTGATCACCAAGCACCCCGGCACGGGCGGGCTGGTCTCGGTCGGCACGGTCACGGCGCAGCTCGTGTACGAGCTCGGGGGCCCGCGCTACCTGGGACCTGACGTGGTGGCCCGCTTCGACACGATCACCCTCACGGACGACGGCCCCGACCGCGTCCTGATCTCGGGCGTCCGGGGAGAGCCGCCGCCCGACACCCTCAAGGTGGCCGTCAACTACCTGGCGGGCTACCGCAACACGATGACCCTGGTGCTGACGGGCCTGGACGTGGAGGCCAAGGCCCGGGCCGCCCAGGACGCCCTCTGGGCCCGCGTCCCCCGGGACTCGTTCGACCGGGTGGACGTGGAGCTGACGGACACGGGCCTGCTGCGGATCACCGTCATGGACGCCGACGAACGCCGGGCGGGGCGCACGTTCTCCTCCGCCGTGGTGGAGACGGGGCTCGCCAGCTACCCGGGCTTCTACGCCCTCACCCCACCGGGCAGCGCCACGCCGTACGGGGTCTACTGGCCGGTCCTCGTCCCCGCCTCGGAGGTCCACCCCCAGATCTTCCTCAACGGCACCGAACTCCCCCCACCCACCTCCCCCACCCCCGCCGCCGCGCCAGGCGCTTCGGTCCCGCCAAACCCGGAGACGGCGGACGCGACGGAGACGGCGGACGCGACAGGCGCGACGGAGGCGGCCGGCGCGACGGCGACAGGCGCGACGGAGGCGGCCGGCGCGACTCGCGCGGCGGGCGCGACCGAAGCCACCGCCCCACAACCCGCACCGGCCCTCCTCCCAGTGCCGGGTCGGCGAGAAGCCGCACGGCGCGACCCGGCGCCCGCGAACGGCGAGCAAGGAGCCGGGACCGCCATCGGGAACGACGTGCAAGAAGCCGAGAGCACCACCGGAAACGACGGGCAAGGGGCCGAGAGCGCCGCCGGAAACCACGAGCAAGGGGCTGGGGGCGGCGGGCGAGGAGCCGGGGGCGTGGCAGGTGTGCAAGGGCTCGGGTCCTCAGGTGCGGGGCAGGTGTCCGCAGGGGAGCGGCAGGCGGCTGGGGGCGAGCCTTCGAGGCGCGAGGCGTCGGCGGTCGGGCCTCAGGTGGGGGTGCGGGTGCCGTTGGGGCGGATTGCCGGGGCGCGGTCCGGGGACAAGGGCGGGAACGCGAACCTGGGCGTCTGGGCCGACACCCAGGAGCGGTACGACTGGCTGGCCGCCCACCTCACCCCCGACACCCTCAAAAGCCTCCTCCCGACCCTCGCCCCCCACCGCATCGACCGCTACGAACTTCCCAACATCAAGGCGCTCAACTTCGTCATCCACGGCCTCCTCGGCAGGGGTGTGGCGGCGAGCCCCAGGATGGACCCGCAGGCGAAGGCGTTGGGCGAGGAGTTGCGGGCGAGGGAGGTGGACGTACCTCCGCACCTACGAGACTGACCGCCAGCCCAGCAGCCCGGCCCCGAGGAGCCCGGCCCGTACGCCGAGGGACGACGCCACCACCTCCGGTGCCCGCCGGAAGGCCAGCCGCCCCGCCAGCCGCTCCCGCAGCGGCACCAGCAGCGCGTCCCCCGCCAGCGAGACCCCGCCCCCGATGATGATGCGCGCCGGGTCGAGCAGCAGGGTGTACGTGGCCAGCGCCAGGGCGAGCGTGTCCACGGCCGACGACCACACCTCCGCCGCCCGTTCGTCCCCCTCGGCGGCCAGGCGCGCCACGTCCGCGGCGGTGCCCGAGCCGTAGCGTGCCGCGATGGCCCCGCCCGACGCGTACGCGGCCAGGCAGCCCCGCTGCCCGCACCCGCAGGCCAGACCGTCGGGCCGGACCGGGATGTGACCGATCTGCCCGGCGAAGCCGCCGGCGCCCCCGTACAGCGAGCCCGACAGGACGACCGCGCCCGCGATACCCGTACCGATGGGGAGGAACAGGACGTCGTCCCCGCCCGCCCCGTAGGCCAGCTCGGCCTCCCCGGCCGAGCGGACGTCGTGTCCGAGCGCCACCGGCACGTCCACGTCCGCGAACGACGAGACGGGCACGTCCCGCCACCCGAAGGCCGCGGAGTAGACGGCGTGGGTGGGCGTGACCAGCCCCGGCACCGCCAGCCCCACGGCGAGCGGGCGACGCCCGGCGCGGGGCCGCGCCAGGTCCGCGACGAAGGCGGAGACGGCCGCGATCACCTGGTCGGCGCCGCGAGGCGTCGCACGTCGCTCGAAATGCAGAATTGTCCCGTCCCGGGCGACAAATCCGCCTTTGAAGGTGGTACCGCCGACATCGACTGCAACGACGTAATCCATCGCGCCATCGTCCCCTAGGGTGCAACCATGACCATCCGCCGCCTCACCCAAGAGGACCTCGACGACTGCACCCGCCTGGCCAAGGACCGCGGCTGGCCCCCCGAGCGTCACAAGTGGAGCCTCCTGCTGGAGGTCGGCGAGGCGTACGGCATCGACGCCCCCGACGGCGACGGCCTGGCCTCCACGAACATCCTGACCTGCTACGGCGACGACCACGCCGTGATCAGCATGGTCCTCACCGCGTCCAGGTACGCCAGGCAGGGGCTGGCCCGGCGGCTCATGGAGCACGTGATGGAGCGGGCCGGCGGCCGCACGGTCTCCCTCTTCGCCACCGACAACGGGCGTCCCCTGTACGAGCAGATGGGGTTCCGCGTCGTCGGCGGGGTCGTCAAGCACACGGGCGTGTTCGCGGGCGAGCCGTCGGGCCGGACCCGCCCCGCCACGGAGGCCGACCTGGACGAGATCGTGAAGCTGGACGCGGAGCTGTTCGGTACGGACAGGTCGGCGTTGCTGCGGCGGATGTTCGACTTCGGCGAGCGGGTACGGGTCGCGGACGGCGGCTTCGGCCACTGCTGGCGCAACGACGACAACACCGTGATCGGCCCGGTCGTGGCGCGGGACGAGGAGACCGCGCGGGCGCTGATCGGGGACCTGGCGCTGGACGTGGGCGGCGAGGTGCGGATGGACCTGGACGGGGCGATGGACGGCCTGGTCGCGTGGGCGGTCGCGCACGGCATGGGCAACCCGTGGGGGACCGCGAGGATGGTGTACGGGGGCGACCTGCCGGGCGAGCGCGCCTGCCAGTTCCTGCCATTCATGCAGGCACTGGGCTGACCACCCGGCGCCAGGTTGAGCGGGACGGCACCACCTGGCCCCACGGCACCACCTGGCCCCACGGTGCCGCCTGACCTCACGGTGCCGAGCGCCGCACCGCGCCGAGTTTGCCGCACCCCGCCGGGTGGCCCCTACGCTTGGTGGCCCCACTGTGCCAGGCCGCCGGACGGTGCTGGGTGGCTGCATGCGCTGGGCTGGGCCGGGGGTGATGGGTTGACCGGGTGTGTGGGGCTCTCGTAGGGTCGGGCGACCAGAATATGATTCTGCCGAGGGACGATCATGACCTCCACCCACATCGACGTCAGCGCCATCGACTTCGCCGCGCTCGGCACGTGGATGGACGACCGGGGCCTGCCCGGCGGCCCGATCACGGGCGTCGCGCCGGTCCTGGGCGGCACGCAGAACGTCATGGTCCGCTTCGAGCGCGGCGGCCGCCCGTACATCCTGCGCCGGCCTCCCCTGCACGCCCGCAGCAGGAGCAACGAGGTACTGCGCCGGGAGGCGCGGGTGCTGGCGGCGCTGCGCGGCACGGCCGTGCCCGCGCCCAGGCTGGTGGCCGCGCAGACCGAGCGGGAGCCGGTGTTCTACCTGATGGAGCCGGTCGACGGGTTCAACCCCTCGACGGGGCTGCCGGAGCCGCACGCCTCCGACGCCGCGATCAGGCACCGCATGGGGCTGGAGGCCGCGGCCGCGCTGGCCGAGCTGGGGCGGGTCGATCCGGGGGTGCTGCCGGGGTTCGGCAGGCCGGAGGGGTTCCTGGAGCGGCAGGTGCCGCGCTGGCTCAAGGAGCTCGACTCGTACGGCGAGCTGGACGGCTATCCGGGCCCCGACATTCCGGGTCTGCCCGAGACGGCCGACTGGCTGGTACGCAACCTGCCTCGGACGTTCACCCCGGGGATCATGCACGGCGACTACCACTTCGCGAACCTGATGTTCGCCTGCGACGGCCCCCGCGTGGCCGCGATCGTGGACTGGGAGATGAGCACGATCGGCGACCCGCTGCTCGATCTCGGCTGGCTGCTGGCCACCTGGCCCAGCAACAACGGCCACGTCCCCGGGCTGCCGGAGCCGCGCGAGCTCGTCGAGTACTACGCGGCGCTGTCGGAGCGCGACCTGTCGGCCATCGGCTGGTACGCGGTGATGGCCTGCTTCAAGCTCGGCATCGTCCTGGAGGGCACGCACGCGCGGGCGTTCGCGGGAAAGGCACCAAAGGACATAGGGGACGTACTACACGAAACCACCCTGCAACTGTTCGAACGGGCACATCAGTTTATGGGCGGTGTTCTCGGCTGATTTCCGGAAAAACGATCACTTCTTAATCCCCGAGTCGTACAATTGCGCGCAATTGCACCAGCTATCGGGTAAGGATCGTCATGCGAATGCGGTTCCTCGGCTCCACCTCGGAGGCGGGCGCCTGTCCCACCCTGTACGAGACCGACCGCGGCACCATCGTCGTGCAAGGTCTGCAAGTCACCGACGCGGAGGCGCTCGCGGACCTCCGTGACGTGCTCGACGGCGAGACCGCGGTCGAGGTTCCGCGCGAGCTCATCACCGAAATCGCCCGCCGGGTCCTCCCCGACGGCCCGGCAACCGCTTTCCCGACCAGCGGAGAAACACCCTCGGCAACCGCTTGATCACAATTGCGAGTGGCACTGGCATGATCGACGCAAGCAGGGCTAGCCTCTTGCGGCGTGACGTCGTTTCAGCAGGCGCGCATCGACCTCGGCGGGCAGTTACGACAGCTGCGCGAGTCCGCCCACCTGTCGGGCAAGGAGCTGGCCCAGCGCCTGAGCTGGCAGCCGTCCAAGGTCTCCCGTCTGGAGAACGCCCGGCAGACCGCCACGGAGGATGACGTGGTCGTATGGGCGCAGGCCGTACGCGCCTCACCCGACACGACCGACGAGCTCATCAGGCAGGCCATCGCGCTGCTCGAACGGCACGACGACTGGAAGCAGCGCCACCGCAGCGGCCTGGCCGCCCTCCAGGAGGACATCCGCGACCTGGAGGCGCGCACGAAGCTGTTCCGGGTGTTCGAGGCCGGCATCATCGTGGGCCTGCTGCAGACCTCCGAATACGCCAGGCACGTCTTCCGCAAGGTCAAGCGCCTCTACAGCGCGGCCGACCAGATCGACGCGGCGGTGCGGGTGCGGATGCAGCGCCAGGAGATCCTGTACGACCGGACGCGCACGTTCAGGTTCGTGGTGACGGAGGCGGCACTGCGCACCGCCCTCGCCCCGCCGGAGGTGATGCGCGGCCAGCTCGACCGATTACTCGCCGTCAGCACGCTGCCGAACGTCGAGTTCGGCGTGATCCCGTTCAGCTCGGAGCTGCCGTCGAGCCCGATCAACGGCTTCTGGATCTACAACGAGGCCATGGTCGGGGTGGCCACCATGACGAAAGACCTGATCCTTCGCGATCCCGATGACATCGGCTTCTACGTCCGGGCCTTCGATGACTATGCGAAGGTGGCGGAGTTCGACGAACCCGGGCGGGAGGTCATCATCAGAATTCTTCACGATTACCGCAAACAAACGTCACATTAACCGCAGCAATTGCTTGCCTCCTCACCCAAGATCGTGCAATTCTGTCGCGAGACGTTGCGGAGGTGACGCATGATGCTTGATACCGCGCTCTGCCTCGAGCGATTCGCCTGGCACGCAGGTCGTCACGCTGACCTGACCGTCCAGAGCCTCGCCCTGGCGAGCGACCCGGCGTACGTGTCGGTCCGCAACCGCTTCTCGGCCACGCTGACGGAGACGGTGACGTGCTCGGACGAGGGCGCGTACATCACCTCGTGGGGCTACCGCCTGGGCACCGCCGAGGACGTCGAGTCCGCCGCCGCCCGCCTCGCCTTCCTCCTCGCCGCCCTCCCCGCCTGACCCTGCCCGCACCTGGCCCGAAACACGCCTTACGGCCCCCGGCCCGGAATTTCGGCCCGCACCCCGCAGGCACCACCGCTTCGACGCGCTCGCCGGCTCCGCGCCCTGAGCCGCTGGTCCCGGCACGCGCCCTCCCGATGGCGGCCTTCCGGCACGGGCCCTCCGATAGCCCGCTCCGGCACGGGCTCCCCTCACAGTCCCGACAACGCCACCGCCCGCACCCATGCCCGCCAGAGCACGCTCCAGCGCCCCCAGGACACCCCCTCGCGTCGCCCGGACAGGCGACGGCGGGCAAGGGGGCCGCAACGCCCCTGTGGACGCCGTTCGGTGCCGCCCGCTCGTTTCCCAGGATGTGCAATCGCCGGGCGGCGCCGCCGGAGCAGTGGCGCCCCCGCCCACTCCGAGGGGAGCAACGGCTCGGGCCATGCGGCGGCACCGGGTCAGCGGCTCAACGGGCCGCGCCGAGTCGGCGAGCGCGCCGAAGCGGGGGCGGGCCGAAGCGGGACCGGGCCGTTGACGGACGGCGAGCGCGCCGAAGTGGTGGGTCCAGCCTGTCAGCAGCCGGCTTTGTAGAGGATCTTCTGCACCTCCGGCTGGTCCACGTTCTGCGCGGTGACGATGGTGGCGTCTGTCGGGATCGACGGCGTGACCTGCTGCCCCTTGACCGCCGCCACCGCCTGCTCCACCCCCTTGGCCCCGATGTCCCCGGGCAACTGGGCGATGAGCGCCTGCACGACGCCGTCCTTGAGCTGCTTCACCTGCGCGGGCCCAGCGTCGAAGCCCACCATCTTGACCTGCCCCAGCTTGCCCGCCTGCTGGAGCGCGGACCCCGCGCCGGTGGCGGAGTTGAGGTTCGTGGCGAAGACCCCGGCCAGGTCGGGATCCTTGGCCAGAGCCGCGTTGACGATCTTGGATGCCTCGCCGACGTCGTTGTGCGAGTACTGCACGCCCAGATACGAGATCCCGGGATGCGAAGCCTTGATCTCGTCCTCGAACCCCTTGATGCGGGCGTCCACGGTGCTCACGCCCGGGTCCGTGGAGATGACCAGCGCCTTGCCCTTGTCGCCGATCTGCTCCGCCAGCGCCTTGGCCGCCGCCGCCCCGCCCTTGACGTTGTCGGTGCTGATCCTGGACAGGCCGATGCCCGGGTCCTCGACCACCGTGTCCACCAGGATGATCTTGATGCCCTGCTGCTTGGCCTGGGTCAGCGGCGCGATCATGGCTTTGACGTCGGTCGGCGCGATGAGCATGGCATCCGGCTTGCTCGCCACCACGGAGTTGACGATCGGCGTCTGCAACGTCGGGTCGAACTTCTGCGGCCCCTGGACGTCCAGCGCCACGCCCAGCTCCTTGGCCTTGGCCTTCGCCCCGCAGGCCATGGTCTCGTAGAACTCCTCGCCCGCCAGCCCCTGCACGAGCGTCACCCTGACCTGGCCGCCGCCTCCGCCCTGCCCGCCCTGCCCGCCCTGCCCGCCGCAGGCGGCGATCGTCAACAGCAGCGTTCCCAGAGCTGCCACAGCCTTGCGCATCGTGGTGCCTCCTCCTACTGGTCCCGGGCCCTGCGCCTCCACTGGTCGACGTAGACGGCGGCGACGAGCACGGCGCCCACCACCACCTGCTGCCAGAACGGCCGCACGCCCAGGATCTGGAAGCCGTTCTGCAGCACGACCGGGATGAACACCCCGATGACCGTCCCGGCCACCGTCCCCACGCCGCCGAACAGCGAGGTGCCGCCGATCACGACGGCGGCGATGGCCTGCAGGTTGTCGGTGGAGTGGGCGGACACGCCGGTGATGCCGTACTTGGCGAGCGACAGGTGCCCGGCCAGCCCGGCCAGCAGCCCCGCCAGGCCGTACACCTTGATCAGGTGCCGGCGCACGGCCACGCCGCCGCGCCGGGCGGCCTCGGCGTTGGACCCGATCGCGTACGTGTGCCGCCCGAAGCGGGTCCAGGCGAGCACGAGCGCGAGCGCGGCGGTGATGGCGGCGCAGATCCACGCGATCAGCGGTACGCCCAGCCAGCGCGCCAGCCCGAGACCGAGGTTCAGGTCCGTGGGGGCGCGCAGATCGACCCCGCCGGTGAGCAGCAGGGCCCCGCCGAGCGACATGCCCAGCGTCCCGAGCGTCACGATCAGGGCGGGGATGCGGCCCAGGGCGATCAGCACACCGTTCAGCACGCCCCACGCCAGCCCCGTCACCAGGGCGGCCAGGGTGCCGAGCGCGAGCGAGCCGGTGGCGTCCATGACCTCGGCGGCCGCCACGGCCGAGAACACCAGCACCCCGCCCACCGAAAGGTCGATCCCCGCCGTGATGATCACGTACGTCATGCCGGTGGCGAGCAGCAGCAGGATGGCCGCGTCGCTGACGAGGTTGAGCAGGTTGAACGAGGTGGGGAACGTGGTGGGCGCCAGGATCGAGAACGCCGCCAGCAGCGCGACCAGCACCAGGCCGATCCACACGACCTGCAGGTCCCCGAGCCGCACCCCCTTCATTCCGTCCCCTCCGAGTCCCGCGCTTCGAGGGCTCCGGTCATGGCCCCGACCAGCTCCTCCATCGAGACGCGCGCGGTCTCGAAGCGGGCCACCCGGCGTCCGAGCCGCAGCACCTCCACCCGGTCGGACACCGCCATCACGTCCTGCATGTTGTGGCTGATCAGCACCACGGACACGCCCGAGTCGCGCACGCCGCGGATGAGGTCGAGCACGCGCTGGGTCTGCACGACGCCGAGCGCGGCCGTGGGCTCGTCCATGAACACCGCCCGCCGCGCCCACGTCACCGCCCTGGCCACCGCGACGCCCTGCCGCTGCCCGCCGGACAGGGCGGAGACCGGCACGGTCTGGGACGCGAGCCGCACGCCGAGCCGTTCGCACGCCTCGCGCGTGGCCCGGCGCATGGCGGCGTTGTCCAGTACGCCCAGCAGGCCGAGGAGGCCGGGCCTGAGCAGTTCCCTGCCGAGGAAGAAGTTGGCCGCGGGGCTGAGGTCGGCGCAGAGCGCGAGGTCCTGGTAGACGGTCTCGATCCCGGCGCCCCTGGCCTCCTCGGCGGAGCCGAACGCCACCGGCTCGCCGTCGACCTCGACCGTCCCGGCGTCCGGCCGTTCGACGCCCGAGAGGATCTTGGCGAGCGTGGACTTCCCCGCGCCGTTGTCGCCGATCAGCGCGACCACCTCGCCGGGCCGCAGGGTGAAGTCCGCGCCGCGCAGCGCCTCGACGTGGCCGTAGCTCTTCATGATCCCGCGGGCGGCGATCAGTGGTACGGCCATAAGAACATCAAGAAGGCGATTGACATCGTTGTCAAGGCCGCGCGGCCGTCAGGGAACCCGCGCCCCCGTCGCGAGGTCGTGGTAGGCGTCCCACAGCTCGCCCAGGAACAGCCGGCCGAACCTCACCAGCCCCCCGGCCCCGTCGGGCCCCCAGGTGCGGAACGTCGTGAGCTGGTGCAGGAAGTCCCGCAGGTGGATGCGGATGATCCCTGCGGCGACCACCTCGGCCTCCGCGTCGTCCGCCGGGCGGGTGTGCCCGCGCAGGATCCGGACGTACAGGGTGGAGGTGTCGGACCACATGTCCGCCCCGGGGTCGTCGTGCACGTCCTTG
Source organism: Nonomuraea jabiensis (assembly GCF_014204795.1). Lineage (GTDB taxonomy): Bacteria > Actinomycetota > Actinomycetes > Streptosporangiales > Streptosporangiaceae > Nonomuraea > Nonomuraea jabiensis. The sequence continues at coordinate 12,365,708 of NZ_JACHMB010000001.1, forward strand.
AACCCGGTGAGCGTCAGCGGGGCGTCCCCGTCACCGGTGAAGTGCAGGCGGTAGAGCATGCGCCGCCGGGCCGGGTCCTCGCCCGCCACGAACAGGTTGAACGACCCGTCCGCCACCCGCAGGCGGCCGCCGCCGAGCACGGGACAGGTCACCCACCCGGCGACCGACGCCTCGTGCCCGGCGTCGGCCACGAACCGCTCGACGTCGCCGGCGGTGATGGTCAGGTGGACCGCCAGCGGGTGCTCGTTCGCGCGTCCCAGCCGCTCGCCCTCCTCCGGGTCGGCGGAGCCGGGCATGACGTGGCCGCGCATCTCCTCGGTGAAGCTCAGGCCGGAGGTGACCCCGGCGTGCCGCGCCGCCGTCCGGGGCGCGCTCTCCAGGACGTGCTCGCAGGCCCGGTCCGACAGGGCGGCGATGGTCAGCGAGGGGTTGACGCCGACCGGGCCGGGCACGCACGCCCCGTCCAGGACGTACAGGCCCGGATGCCCGAAGACCTCGCCGTACTCGTCCACGACGCCCTCCGCGGGGTGGCGGCCCATCGGGGCGCCGCCGAGCGGGTGCACCGTGATCACCTTGCGGGCCAGCCACAGGGGGCTGTCGCGGTAGCCGGCCCGCAGGACCCGGGCCATGTCCCGCATGACCGCGCGCATCGTGGTGAAGTACGGCATGGACGTGGCGGTCGTCCAGTCGACGTCGAGGTAGCCGCGGCGCAGGCGCATGACGCCGTCGGGGATGTCGCGGCCCATGCCGAGCAGGCCCAGCGACCCGTCGGACAGGTGCCCGTCGCCGAGCAGCGCGGCCAGTTCGGCGTTGATCCGGGTGCGGGGCGAGTGGCTCAGCAGGGCCCCGATCCTGTGCAGCACGAACCTGCCGGCCCTCCTGACCTGGCCGCGCACCCCCGCGAACTCCCCCAGCCACTCGGCGAAGGGCGGGTAGCCCGCGTCCTCGACCAGGAAGCCCCGGCGGTCCCCGCGCCCCGAGTCGGCCGCGTCCGGCACCCGGACGGCGCTGGTGATCACGGGCCCGCGGCTGCCCTCCAGCGAGCGGTGGCGGCCCGCGCCGTCGCGGGCGTCCGTGACCAGAGTGAGGAGGTCGCCGTTGCCGCTGAAGCGGGCCCCGAGCATGGGGCTCAGGCCGGGGAACTCCGATCTGCAGGTCAGCAGCAGGTACGTCGTCCCCAGCGTGCCCGCGGCCAGGACGAGCCGGTCACAGGTGATGGTGTGCTGGGGCAGCCGCCTGGTGTTGACCCGCCGACGGTCCTCGCGCGGTTCGTGCACCACGTAGCTCACGGCGTAGCCGCCGCCGGGAGCGGGGGCGAGCCACCGTACCTCGTGCAGGGTGCGCAGGTCGGCGCCGGCGTGCCGGGCCGCCGACAGGTAGGTGTGGTCGAGGGAGTTCTTGGCGCCGTCGTTGCAGCCGAGGTCGCACTCGCCGCGCAGCCGGCACGTCGTACGCGGCAGGCCGTGCAGGTTGCCGTACTCCGGGTCCGGGATGGGCAGCCCGGGAGCGGGATGGCCGCCGGGCTCCGGGGCGAAGGCGACGGCCAGCGGCGGCAGCTCGAAGTCCAGCCCCAGCCGCCCGGCCGCCTCGCGCATGGCGAGGGTCTTGGCCGTCGTGTCGTACGGCGGCTGGCCGAGAGGGTAGCGCTGGGGCTTGAGCATCCGCTCCACGGCGTCGTAGTGCGGGTCGAGGTCGGCCCGCGTGACGGGCCAGTGCTCGTAGCCGCCGCCGGGCAGCGGGCTCTCCTTGACGAACCACCGCTCGGGCTTGCGCAGCAGCACGTTGGCGTAGATGAGCGAGCCGCCGCCGAGCCCGCTGGAGACAGCCGCGCCGAGCCCGCCGAAGCTCCACAGGTCGAACAGGCCGTACAGCCCCTCGCTCGGGTCCCACAGGTTGCGCGCCATCGCGGCGGGCGCGCGGGGGAACGACCCCGGCGGGTACGGCCGGCCGCGCTCCAGCACGACCACCCGCAGCCCCGCCTCCGCGAACCGGTAGGCGGCCACGGCGCCGCCGAACCCCGAGCCCACCACGACCACGTCGGCGTGCTCGCGTGCGGGACGTCTCACCTGGTCAGAACCGTTATGGCGCATTATCTCTCCCTCGTCCGGACAGGTCCGAAAAGTCGGGGAGAGGTAGAATGCAAGAGTAACCGATCGGTGAGCTGAGCACCGGAACCAGAAGCCCAGGAGTCCAGACCAGGTCTGCCGGCCCGCGGCCGGCAGCGGCCCGAGATCGTGGCGATCGGTATGCATGGACGACCCGCAACACACGAACGCGTCGTACCCTTCACCGCCGGAGACGGCATGAACCTGCGCCTCGTCAACGTGCGCGGTCACGCCCCGCCGGCCAGGTCCCCGGTCCTCCTCGTGCACGGCGCGGGGGTCCGGTCCAAGGTGTTCCGGGCGCCGGTGCCCGCCAACGTCGTCGACATGCTCGTCTCGCACGGCTACGACGTCTGGCTGGAGGACTGGCGGGCCAGCATCGACCTGCCGCCCAACCCGTGGACCCTGGACCAGGCGGCCGCATACGACCACCCCGCCGCGGTCCGCAAGGTCGTCGAGGAGACCGGGGCGGACCGGATCAAGGCGATCATCCATTGCCAGGGCTCGACCTCGTTCATGATGTCCGCGTGCGCCGGCCTGGTGCCCCAGGTCGACACGATCATCACGAACGCGGTGTCCCTGCACCCGGTCGTCCCGCGCTGGTCGCGGGCCAAGCTCCGGTACGCGGTGCCGGTCACGCGCAGGTTCCTGTCCTACCTCGACCCGTCCTGGGGCGACCACCCGCCGCCGGGCGCGGCCGCGCTGATCACCCAGCTGGTCAAGGCCGCCCACGCCGAGTGCGGGAGCACGGTGTGCAAGCTGGTCAGCTTCACGTACGGCAGCGGGTGCCCCGCGTTGTGGCGGCACGAGAACCTCGGCGCGGCCACGCACGACCTGTGGATCCCGCACGAGTTCGGCCCGGTGCCGCTGAGCTTCTTCCGGCAGATGGACAGGTGCGTGCGCAGCGGCCGCCTGGTCAGCCAGCAGCACATCGACGGCCTGCCGGACGACTACACGGCGCAGGAACCGCGTACCGACGCCCGGATCGCCTTCCTGGCGGGCGAGCTGAACCGCTGCTTCCTGCCGGAGAGCCAGCGCCGGTCCTACGACTTCTTCTCGCGTTTCGCCCCCCACCACTCCCTGCACCTGCTCTGCGATTACAGCCATCTGGACGTGTTCTTCGGCGAGCGCGCCCACCGCGACGTCTTTCCGCTGATCATCGAGGAGCTGGCCGGCACGCCGGCCCGGCACAGGGGGGACCGATGACCTTCACCGCACGACGCCGGCGCCCAGCCGGCCGACTCGCCGGCCGACTCGCCGGCCGATTCGCCAACGTGGACGGCATCCCGTTCCGGATGCCGGTGGGGACGCGGAGCAGCCCGGCGCTCATCGCCGCCTACCCGGTCGATCCGCGCGGCGCCCGCGAGGTGCTGCCGGAGGAGCTGAGCCCGTACCGGATCCGCGGCGAGGGAGTGCTGATGATCGCGGTCGTGGACTACCAGGACACCCCGATCGGCACGTACGTGGAGCTCTGCACCGGCATCCTGTGCACGCCGGCCGGCCGGCCCGCCCCGCCGCTGCTCCCGCTGCTGTTCAGGGCGGCCTTCGGCACCGGCGTCCACATCGGCGACATGCCGGTGAGCACCGAGATCTCCGTCAAGGGCGGCCTCGGCATCTGGGGCATGCCCAAGCGGCGCGCCTCGCTCGACTTCGTCGCCGACGGGTCCACGGTCAGCAGCCAGTACGACCTCGACGGGCAACTGGTCATGCGCGTGGACGTGCCGCGCCCGGCGCGGGCGTGGCTGCCGGTGCGGTTCACCGGCATCGGCTACGCCTCCTTCCGCGGGATGCTCTGGAAGTCGTCCGTCACGCTCTGCGGCCGGATGGGCCTGACGTGGGGCGGCGGTCCGGAGAACCGGCTCCTGCTCGGCGACCACGAGCGGGCGGCCTGGCTGAAGCGGCTGGACATCCGCGACCGGCCGTTCCTGACCGCCTTCATCCCCTCCGTGCGCGGGGTGCTCCACGACCACGTGGAGGGCTGGTTCCGTACCTCGGCCACGCCTCCCCCGCCGCCCCGGGAGGGCCTGGAGTCCGTGGTCGGGCTGGGGCTCGGGCAGGACCGGCTGCCGCCTCCCGACCGCGCGGCGACGGACCGCCTCCTGGGCCTGCCCCGGCCGCGCGAGTACGCCGCCCCGATGCCGTAGCCGACCACGCACGGCCAGCCACGCACAGCCGACCATGCACCGTCGAAACCCGCCGCCGACCACGCACGGGGAGATCCAATGAAGCACCGCCTCCGTATCGCCGCGCGCCTCACCGCCGCCTCCGCCCACGCCACCGCGCCCGCGCCCGAACGCGCCGAAGCGCCCGAGCTCGTCCGGCCGCCCGCCGGGCGGGAACCGCCGGTCGCCGGGGCGGGCTACCGCCGCTCGTGGTTCTGGACCGCCTACGACGCCCTGGCCCAGGCGCTCGACCACCGCTTCGGCTGGGACCGGCTGCCCACCCCGCTCGGCCTGGCGGTCCTGGTGGGCATCCGCAACCGGCTGCGCAAGCACAACCTGTACGACCCCGGCCGCCTGCCCTCCGCCGGCCCGCCGCCGCCCGTCCCGGACCCGAAGGGCCATGAGGTACGGCGGACCGCCAACGGCTCGTACAACGACGTGGACCATCCGGCCATGGGCATGGCCGGGACCCGGTTCGGGCGCAACGTCCCGCTCGAGCACGCGTACGCCGAGACTCCCGAGCGGGTCATGACGCCGAACCCGCGCATGATCAGCCGCCGGCTCATGACCCGGACCCGGTTCCAGCCCGCGCGCTCCCTCAACGTCCTGGCCGCGACCTGGCTGCAGTTCATGATCCGGGACTGGTTCAGCCACGGGATCAGCCCGTCGGACGACCCGTGGACCATCCCGCTGGAGCCGGGCGACGACTGGCCCGAACCCCTGCTGACGATCCCGCGGGTCCCTGCCGACCCGACCCGCCCGCCCGGCTACGAGGGGCCCGCGACCTCGCTGAACACGCTCACCCACTGGTGGGACCTGTCGCTGGTCTACGGCCTGAGCGACGAGGAGCAGCGCGCCCTGCGCACCGGGACCCGGGGGCGGATCCGCCATCGCCCGTCCGGGACCCGCGCGATGGCGGGCGGCAAGGCCGACCCGACCCGCGAACCGGGCTTCTGGCTCGGCCTGGTGATGATGCAGGGGCTGTTCGAGCGCGAGCACAACGCCATCTGCGAGCGGCTGCACGCCGAGTATCCGGCCTGGGGCGACGACGAGCTGTTCGAGCGCGCCAGGCTGATCAACGCCGCGCTCGTCGCCAAGATCCACACCGTGGAGTGGACGCCCGCGGTCATCAGCCACCCCACGGCGGTGACCGGCCTGCGGGCCAACTGGTGGGGCCTGGCCTCCGAGCCGATCAACAGGGCGCTGGGCCGGATCAGCCGGAGCGAGACGATCAGCGGCATCCCGGGTTCGCGCACCGACCACTTCGGGGTGCCGTTCAGCATCACCGAGGAGTTCGCGGCCGTCTACCGGATGCACCCGCTGATCCCCGACGACTACAGCCTTCGCCACCTGCGCGACGACTCCCGGATCCGCGACACCACGCTGCGCGAGCTGTCCGGCCCCGCGGCGCTGCGGGTCGCCTCGGCCATCTCGGCCGCCGACCTGCTGTACTCCTTCGGGACCGAGTACCCGGGCGCGATCGTCCTGCACAACTTCCCGCGCCTGCTGCAGGAGTTCGAACGCCCTGACGGCAAGCTGGTGGACCTGGCCGCCACGGACCTGATCCGCTGCCGGGAGCTGGGCGTGCCGCGCTACAACGAGTTCCGCAGGCTGCTCAACCTGCGGCCGGCGAGCGGGTTCGACACGCTCACGGACGACCCGGCGCTCGCGGAGGAGCTGCGCGAGGTGTACGCGGACCGGCTGGAGGACGTCGACCTGATCGTGGGCATGTTCGCCGAGAAGCGCCCGGAAGGGTTCGCCTTCAGCGACACGGCCTTCCGGGTCTTCATCCTCATGGCCTCCCGGCGGCTCAACAGCGACAGGTTCTTCACCCCTGACTACGCCGAGCGCGTCTACACGAGGACAGGGCTGGACTGGATCGCGAACAGCAGCATGACCTCGGTGATCCTGCGCCACCATCCGGAGCTGCGCCCGGCCCTGCACCATGTGGGGAACGCGTTCGCGCCGTGGCGCCGGTCCGGCGTCACGGCCTGAGGTGCCGTCCCCGCCGCGTCACGCGAGCCGGTCGTCGTCCGACGGCAGATCGGCGCCCGCCGCGGCGGGGACCGGCATGCCGGCCTCCACCCAGGCCAGCAGCTTCGTGCCGGGGCAGTCGGTGTTGCCCACCTGGAGGTGGGCGCGCTTGGCCAGCGTACGGCCGGCCTTGGCGCAGGCCTCGTCGTACAGGGCGCGGATCGCCATCTTCACGGCGTCGGTCGGGCTGTTCATGCCGATGTAGGAGCATCCGATGCCGCTGACGTTGTGATCCGTGGCGTGGGCGCCGCGCACGTCCCAGCCGCGGCCCTCGTACACGGTGCCGTCGTCCCGCACGAGGAAGTTGTAGCCGATGTCGTTCCACCCCCGCTCGTCCATGTGGAAGTCCTGGATCTCCCGCGGCGTCTGCGTCGTCGGCCCCTCGGTGTGGTGGACGACGAACTCGATGCGCTTCGACCACGGCACCTTGACGACGGCGTCCGGGTCTCTCGGCGGGCGGGCGTTCCAGGCACTGCGCTTGACGATGTTGATCGTCATGGTCTCCCCCTAGTTAAGTGCTCGACTTTCCGCAGGTTAGGCGGCGGACGGGCGGGAGAGCGGGGTGCGGCGCGCGGGGATGCCGGGATCGTTGGCCATATTTCATCCTGGCTTGGGCGACTTCGGCCTTGATGGGCAGCTGGCCCGAGAATGGGGTGGTTGATGGGTAGGGGCACCGTCAAGGCGCCCCTTCCCCCTTACGCGGCGCAGTCGTAGAGGCTGGCTTGGCCGTCCACAGCCTTGCAGTTCTGCTGGACCCAGGTGGTCACCTCGGTGTTGCCCCGGCCCGGCCCGCCGCGGTCGCCGCCCGACAGAACGTAGCGGAGTTGCCCGGAGGAGGTGAGCTCTTTGAGGCGATCCACGGTCATGGCGGCGTCGCTGCCGGTGAAGCCGCCCATGGCGAGCACGGGCCGGCCGGTGGACAGGATGGTCGGCGAGGCCTGCATGGCGCTGTTCACCGCGACCAGCCAGGTGGCCTTGCCCTGGTTCGCCAGGAGGTACTTGACCATGGAGTCGCTGATCCCGCCGCCGGGGCCGCCGCCCATGAAGCCCGCCCGGCCACCAGGGAACTCCCCGCCCCGGAACCGGCCGCCCATCCGGCCGAAGCCCATCTGTCCCGCGTTCGGGCCGGCGGTCGGGTTCGTCCCGTTCACCTGCGACCCCAGCGGCGTGACGGCGTACGCGGCGGGCCCGGCCAGCCCGGCGACCACCGTGGCCGCCAGCGCGAGGGCGGCGATCCTGACCGTCACCTGCGCCCGTACCCTGGCCAGCACCAGCACCACCACGGCCGCCAAGGTCGCCCCGAGCACGACCCAGGCCAGCCACGGCGCCCAGTCGGGCGTGCGGCGCAGCACCACGAACGACCAGCCGCCCGTCACGGCCACCGCCAGCGGCAGCACCCAGGCCCAGGTCCGCGACCGGCGGTACTCCCGCCACATGCTCACCCCGCCCAGTCCGCACAGCGCGGCCACGGCGGGCGCCATCGCGGTCGTGTAGTACGGGTGGAAGGTGCCGCTGGAGAAGCTGAACACCACGTAGTGGACGACCAGCCAGCCGCCCCACACCAGCCACGCCGCCCCGGACGGGCCCTCGATCCGGCGCACCCGCATGAGCGCGGCGAATGCCAGCGCCACCACGCAGAACGGCAGCAGCCAGGAGATCTGCCCCGCCAGGATGTCGTTGAACAGCCGCCCGGCCCCGGACTCCCCGCCGAAGCCGCCGCCACCGGGTCCACCACCGGGTCCACCACCGGCCCCGCCGCCCTGGCCGAGGATCCGGCCGAGCCCGTTGTAGCCGATCACCAGGTCCCAGACGGAGTTGTCCGTGGAGCCGCCGACGTACGGCCGCGAGTCGCTGGGCCAGAGGTCGACGATCACCATCCACCAGGCGCTCGACACCAGCATGACCAGGCCGGCCGCCAGCAGGTGCCCCACCCGCCTGAGCCACGGCACCCGGGCGCACAGCAGGTACGCCAGCGCGAACGCCGGCACCACCAGGTACGCCTGGAGCATCTTCGCGTTGAAGGCCAGCCCCACGAAGAGCGCGCACACCAGCAGCGACCGCAGGCGCCCGGTCCGCAGCGACTCCAGGCAGAACCAGGCCGCCAGCACGAGCAGCAGCACGAGGATCGTGTCGGGGTTGTTGTCCCGGTTGATCGCCACGGTGATCGGGGTGAGCGTCATGACCACGGCCGCGACCAGGGCCGCCGCGTGGGCGTACGTCCTCCCGGAGCAGGCGCGGCGCACGGCCGAGTGGACGAGGCCGACGGCGGCCACCCCCGCCAGGGCCTGCGGGAGCAGCATGCTCCACGTGCCGTAGCCGAAGATCCGCGCGGACAGCCCCATCACCCACAGCGCCAGCGGCGGCTTGTCCACGGTGATGAACGACCCGGCGTCGAGCGCGCCGAAGAAGAACGCCTTCCAGCTCTGCGTGCCGGACAGGACGGCGGCGGCGTAGTACTCGTTGGCGTTGCCGCTCAGCCCCCACGCGTACAGGACGAACGCGACGGCGAGCACCGCCCACATGGCGGGCCGCGACCAGCGCGGGTCCTCCTCGGCGCCCAGGAGGACGCGTGCGGGCAGGCTGCGGCTCGTGGCGGCCCGGTGCCCGGGCCGCATGGCGGTGGCGGTCATCGTCCCGTCCTCCGCTGGGGGTTGAAGACCACACGCGCAGCAGCAGGAAGCGGACGAGCGTGGCCGCCGCGTTGGCGATGATGACCGCGACCAGCTCCACCCCGTGCGAGACGCCGCCGGGCAGCAGCGCGAGGCTCCCCGAGGTGAGCGCCAGCCCGACGAGGAACGCGATCAGGCCCTCGAACTGGTGCCGCATCGCCCCGGCCGAGCCCTTGACGCCGAAGGTGAAGCGGCGGTTCGCGGCGGTGTTGGCCACGGCCGTGACCAGCAGCGCGACCGCGTTGGCGGCCAGCGGGGAGACGATCTGCCGCAGCAGCGAGAACAGCGCCAGGTACGCCAGCGTGCTCACCACGCCGACGATCGCGAACCTGGGCAGCTGCCTGGCCATCCCCTTCGGCAGCTCGGCCCGCTCGACCCGGGCCGGCACCGGGATGCGGGCCGCCCCCGACAGCGTCCTACGCGCGACCCTGGCCAGGCCGCGCAGGTCGTCGAGCGCGGTCTGGATGATGTCGACCCGGCTGTCCGGATCGTCCACCCAGTCCACGGGCACCTCGTGGATGCGCAGCCCGTGCCGTTCGGCGAGCAGCAGCAGCTCGGTGTCGAAGAACCACTGCTCGTCCTCGACGCCGGGCAGCAGCGCCTGCGCGATCTCCGTACGGACGGCCTTGAACCCGCACTGCGCGTCGGAGAACCCGGCGCCCATCACGGAGCGCAGCAGCAGGTTGTACGAGCGGGAGATGAACTCGCGCTTCGGCCCCCGCTCGACCCGCGACGCCCTGGCCAGGCGGGTGCCGATGGCCAGGTCGCTGTGGCCGGACAGCAGCGGCGCGACCAGCGGCAGGAACGCGTCGAGGTCGGTGGACAGGTCCACGTCCATGTAGCTGACGACGTCGGCCTCGCTCTGCGACCAGACCCGCCGCAGCGCCCGGCCGCGCCCCTTCTCGTCGAGGTGCACGGCCCGCACGTGCGGGAGCTCCCGGGCGAGCTCCGTGGCGAGCTGCCAGGTGTTGTCGGTGCTGGCGTTGTCCGCGATCGTGATGCGGAAGCCGTAGGGGAAGTTCCCCGTGAGGTACGCCTGCAGCCGGGTGATGCTCCCGCGGAGCGCCCGCTGCTCGTTGTAGACCGGGACGACCACCTCGACCAGGCGCGTCCTTACTGCTGTTATCTCCATGCAGCCAGCTCACGGGTCGGGTCTTTAACGGGACTTATCCGATTCTGAGTTACGCATGAGAGTTCCGGGAAGGTCCATTGTCGCGATCGCTCCACCACCGGGCGCATTCGCCAGACGTACCTCTCCCCCGGCCTCCGCGACGGCCTGCGCCACGATCGCCAGGCCCAGCCCGGACCCGGGCAGGCCACGGGCGGACGGGGAGCGCCAGAAGCGCTCGAAGACGTGCGGCAGCTCCTCCTCCGGCAGTCCCGGGCCGTGGTCGCGCACCGACAGCCGGCCGTGCGCCAGCGACACCTCGACCTGGCCGCCGGGGCTGAACTTGGCGGCGTTGTCGATGAGGTTGAGCACGGCGCGTTCGAGGGAGGTGGCGCTGCCGACGACGTACCAGGGCCTGAGGTCGCTGACCACCTCGGCGCCGCGCAGCCTGGCGCGCTCGACGGCGGCCGTCACGACCTCGTGGAAGGCCAGCTCGACGTGCGGCTCGTGCTCGGTGTCGCCCCTGGCCAGCTGGAGGAGGTCGGCGACGAGCGTGGACAGCTCGGCGAACTGGGCCTTGACGTTGGTGAGCAGGCGTTTCTTGGCCTCGGGGTCGAGGCTGCGGCCCGTCTGCTCGCTTCGGAGGAGCAGGTCGATGTTGGTGCGGAGGGTGGTGAGGGGGGTGCGCAGCTCGTGGCCGGCGTCGGCGACGAGCTGTTTCTGGCGCTCGCGGGAGCCGGCCAGGGCGGTGGTCATGGCGTTGAAGGAGGAGGAGAGGCGCGCGATCTCGTCGTTGCCTTCGACAGGGATATGGGTGTCCAGGTCCTCGGTCTGCGCGATGTGCTCGACCGCCTTGGTCAGGCGGCCCACGGGTTGCAGCGCGGCCCGCGAGATGAGCAGCCCGGCCGATGCCGCGCCGACCACGCCGAACGCGGCGACGACGCCGAGCATGAGCGCGGTGTTCCGCAGCGTGAGCTGGATGTGGTACAGCGGCCTGGCTTCCATCACCGCGACGCCCGGCGCGAAGTTCAGCGTCACCACACGGACCGCCTCACCCTCCCGGGTGACGCCGTAGCGGAAGATCGGCGCGCCGGGGTGGTCCACCGCCTTCGTGTCCTCCTCGGTCGGCACGATCGGGGAGCCGAGCGAGCACGTGCTGCCGTCGGCGCGCAGCAGCGTCGCCATGTCGCGGAAGCTCGACGAGCCTTCGGGGCTGCAGTGGTCCAGGAGGAAGGCCTGGTCGCCCTTGCCCTCCGGTTCCAGGATGGTCTGATCCAGCTGCTTGATCAGCTGGTCCCGGACGATGAACCACGACAGTCCCGCGCAGACCGCGATCGCGAATGCCACGGCGACCGTGACCAGGAGAGTCAGCCGCGAGCGCAGGCTGCCTCGTTTCACGGCGTGGCCCGTAGCACGTACCCCACCCCGCGCACCGTGTGGATCACACGCGGCTGCCCCCCGGCCTCGGTCTTGCGCCGCAGGTACATGACGTACACGTCGAGCGAGTTGGACGTCGGCTCGAAGTCGAACCCCCACACCTCGCTGAGGATCTGGTCCCTCGTGAGCACCTGACGCGGGTGTGCCAGGAACAGCTCCATCAGCAGGTACTCGGTCCGCGTCAGATCCAGCCGGCGGTCGCCGCGCATGACCTCCCGGGTCGCCAGGTCCATGCGCAGGTCGCCGTACGTGAGCGTGTCGGCGCCCTCGGCGGGGGTCGAGCTCAGCGCGCCCCGCCGGAGCAGCGCGCGGACGCGGGCGAGCAGCTCGTCCAGCTCGAACGGCTTGACGAGGTAGTCGTCGGCGCCCGCGTCGAGCCCCGAGACCCGGTCGCCCACCGCGTCGCGGGCGGTGAGCATGAGGACCGGGATGTGGTTGCCCGAGGCGCGCAGGCGCCGGCAGGCGGTCAGCCCGTCGAGCCGGGGCATCATGACGTCGAGCAGCACCGCGTCGTAGGTGTCGGCCGCGATCGCGTCCAGCGCCGCCTGCCCGTCGTTGGCCGTGACGACCTTGTAGCCCTCGAACTCCAGACTCGACTGCAGCGCCTCGCGCAACGCGGGCTCGTCGTCCACCACCAGCAACCGTGCGGGCTCACTCATGCGACAAACGCTAGAGGCTCATCATGAAAACCTGATAAACGCAGTCATGGCCGTTCCATGAGGATCACCACGCGACGGGCATCGCCTTGAGGCCGAAGATGGGGCCGTCGCTCTTGATCGGCAGCTCCTCGTCCGGCACGGTGACCCGCAGGCCGGGGATGCGCTCGAACAGCGTGCGCAGCGCGATCTCCATCTCGGCCCTGGCCAGGTTCTGGCCGAGGCACTGGTGGACACCGTACCCGAACGCCACGTGGTGGCGGGCGCCGCGCTCGACGTCGAACTCGTCCGGCTGCTCGAAGGCCCGCTCGTCCCTGTTGGCGGAGGCGCCGAGCACGAAGATGCCCTCGCCCTTCCTGACGAGCTGTCCGTCGATCTCCTGGTCCTCGACGGCCACCCGGTCGAAGGCCACCCAGTCCACGATCGAGTGGTAGCGCAGCAGCTCGTCCACCGCCATGGGCCACTTGTCCGGGTTCTCGCGCAGCGTGGCGAGCTGGGCGGGGTGGCGCAGGAGGGTGAGGGCGGAGAGCGGGATCATGTTCGCGGTGGTCTCGTGGCCCGCGACGAGCAGCAGGAAGGTCACGCCCACCAGCTCGGCGTGCGTGAGCTGACCGCTCTCGATCAGCCGCCCGAGCAGGTCGTCCTTGGGCTGCCGCGCCGCCTTGGCGACGAGGGTGTCGAGATAGTCCCTGAGCGCCATGATCGCGGCGTGACTGGCGGTGGGGCCGTCGGCGCTGGAGAGCATCTCGCGGGTACGCGCCTGGAAGAACTCGCGGTCGTCGACGGGGACGCCGAGCAGCTGGCAGATGACCAGCGACGGCAGCGCCAGCCCGAACGCCTCCACCAGCTCCGCCTCGCCGCCCTTGGCCAGCATGTCGTCGATGAGCTCGTCCACGGTGCGCTGGATGCCGGGCCGCAGCTCCTTGACGCGCCTGACGGTGAACTCGGGGATGAGCAGCCGCCGGAACCGGCCGTGCTCGGGCGGGTCGAGGTCGATGAAGTGGCCGACCGCGAACTCCTGCGCCGCGGCCCGCTCCTCGGGGGTGGGCGGCTCCGGTCTGAACGCCCAGTTGGGGTGGCCGGGGGTCGCCGGGTTGGTGCTGATGCCCGTGCCCGCCAGGACCTGTTTGGCCGCGGCGTGCCGGGTGACGAGCCAGACGTCCCCGCCGGGGAGCGAGGCTCGTACGAGGGGGGCCTGCTCGCGCATCCGCTCGTACTCGGGCGGGGGCGCGAACGGGCAGGTGCGCTGGACGGGGAAGGTTTCGCCCATAGTCTCTCCCTACAAGCCGAGCCGATTGCTTACTTACGCGAAAGTAAGCAATCGCGGGCCGGTCGTCAAGTGATGGGAGTGGAATGGCAGGGCGGCGGACGGACACGAGGGACCGGATCCGGCAGGTGGCGCTGGAGCTGTTCGCCGAGCAGGGGTACGAGCAGACCACGCTGCAGGAGGTGGCCGAGCGGCTGCAGATCACCAGACCGGCGCTCTACTACCACTTCAGCACCAAAGAGGCGATCCTGGAGAGCGTCGGGGAGCGGCTGGCCGAGTCGATCGACGAGCTGGTGGAGTGGGGGCGCGCGCAGCCCAGGACCCCCGGGGCGAGGCGGGAGATCCTGCGGCGGATCGGCGAGCTGCTGGAGGGACAGTGGCGCCCCCTGTTCAAGTTCGCGCAGGTCAACCAGGGTGTGATGCAGGGCCTGCCGGCCGGCGAGCGGATGCAGGCCGGGATCGTCAAGATGGTGTCCCTGCTGGAGGATCCGGAGTCCGGGCCGGTGCGGAAGTTCGAGGCCCGGCTGGCGGTGTTCGCGGTGATCCTGGGCAGCGTGCCGTTCCTCTTCGACCTGGACGTGCCGGAGGCGGAGCGGGCGTCCGTGGCCATGGAGGTGGCCACGAAACTGATCTCGGAGGATTAGCGCGTCAGCGTTTCAGCACCGACATGGCCGCGTTGTGGCCGGCGATCCCGCTCACGCCGCCGCCCCTGCGGGCGCCGGCGCCGCACATCAGGATGCGCTCGTGCTCGGTCTCCACGCCCCACCGCTCGCCCGCCTCCGCGTACGGCCAGCTCAGGTCGGTGTGGAAGATGTGGCCGCCGGGCAGCCCGGCCTCGTTCTCGAGGTCGACCGGGGTCTTGGCCTCGACGCACGGGGTGCCGTCGGGCGCCCTGAGCAGGCATTCCTCGATGGGCTCGGCGAGGACGGAGTTGATGGAGGCGAAGGTGGCATCCAGAGCGGCCTTTCTCGCCTTATCCGGATTTTTCCGGAAAAGGCGGGCGGGCATGTGGAGGCCGAACAGCGTCATCGTCTCGGCCCTGCCCCTCAGCCCGGGCCCGAGGATGGACGGGTCGGTCAGCGAATGGCAGTAGACCTCGGCCGGCGGCAGCTCCGGGATCTCCCCGCGCGCCGCCTGCCCGTAGGCCGCGGCGAGCTGGTCGCGGCTCTCGTTGATGTGGAACGTGCCGCTGAAGGCCGCCCGCGGGTCCACGGACGCGTCCTTCAGCCGGGGCAGCCTCGTCAGCACCATGTTGACCTTCAACTGCGCGCCCTCCGGCGCCTCCCCGGGCCTGCCCAGCACCCGGTCGAGCACCGCCGGCGGCAGGTTGACCAGCACGTGGCCGCCGTTCACCGTGTGCTCGCCGCCCTCGTCCGCGAACGTGACCTCGCCGGACGGCGAGATCCCGACGATCTCGGCCCCGGTCCTGATCTCGGCGCCCGCCCGCCTGGCGGCCGCCTCGAGCGTCCCCGAGACGGCACCCATGCCGCCGACGGGGACGTTCCACTCGCCGGTGCCGTCGCCGATCACGTGGTAGAGGAAGCACCGGTTGGCGAGCAGGTCGGTGGCGGGGTCGGCGAACGTGCCGATGAGCGCGTCGGTCAGCACGACGCCGCGCACGGTGTCGTCCGCGAACCGCTCCTCCACGGTCCGCCCGATCGGCCGCCGGAACAGGTCCCGCCATGCCTCGGGGCCGACGAGCCGTTCGACCTCGGCGGCGGACGGGAGGGGTTCGAGCAGCGTGGGGGCCAGCGCCCGCGCCACGCGCGCGGTCAGGCCGTAGAAGTCCTGCCACGCCTTGTGGTCGGCCTCGCCGCCGGTGACGTCCCGGAACGAGGCCGCCGTCGCCGCCGCGTCCTCGTTGTCGACGAGCAGGCCGGTCTCGCCCCTGGGCGTGTAGGAGGCGTAGCGGCGGCGGCGCAGCTCCAGGTCCAGCCCCAGGTCGCGGACTATCGCGGAGGGCAGGAGGCTGACGAGGTAGGAGTAGCGCGACAGCCGTACGTCGACGCCGGGGAAGGCCCGCGCGGAGATCGCCAGGCCGCCCACGTGGTCGTGGCGTTCCAGTACGAGCACGCTGCGCCCCGCTCCGGCCAGGTAAGCGGCCGCCACCAGCCCGTTGTGCCCGCCTCCGGCCACGATCACGTCATACGACCCCATCTCCGCACCATACGACCCCACCCACACCACCCGTCAACGCTCGCTCTCGGACATTTCTCCCGATCCGCCGGGTCACTGGCGGGCGCCGCACCCCCTGTGTGATCCTCAGGTGGACCGCCGGCGTGATCAGCGCCGCAACCTGCTGCGTTCCCGGTAAAACCCCGTAAAATACGTTTTTCGCCCTAGTAGGCCAAGATCACCCAAGGAGCACGAAACTCACCATGCGCAGCACTCCCGACTCCGTTCTGCAGCCGTCCGACGAGGTCGCCGAGGCCCTGGCGAGTGGCGCGCCCGTCGTCGCCCTGGAGTCCACGATCATCTCCCACGGGCTGCCGCAGCCGCGCAATCTGGAGGTGGCGCGCGAGCTGGAGGGCATCGTACGGGCGGCCGGCGCCGTACCGGCCACGATCGCCGTGCTGGACGGCGTGCCCCGCATCGGCCTCAACGAGGTGGAGCTGGAGCGCATCGCGACCGAGTCCGGCCTGCGCAAGCTGGGGCAGCGGGACCTGCCCGTGGCCGCGGCGTTGAAGGCCAGCGGCGCCACCACCGTGTCGGCCACGTCGTTCCTGGCCGCCCGCGCCGGCATCCGGATCTTCGCCACCGGCGGCCTCGGCGGCGTGCACCGCGGCTGGACCGAGGACCAGGACGAGTCCGCCGACCTCGACACGCTGGCCCGCACCCGCATCACCGTCGTCTGCGCCGGCGTCAAGTCGATCCTCGACGTGCCGGCGACGCTGCAGCGCCTGGAGACGCGCGGCGTGAGCGTGGCGGGCTACCGTACGGACACCTTCCCCGGCTTCTACCTGCACTCCTCCGGCCAGCCGATCGAATGGCGGATCGAGTCGCCCGCCGAGGCGGCGGAGATCATGCGGGGCCAGGACGCGCTCGGCGGCCAGGAGACGGCGCTGATCGTCGCCAACCCCGTCCCCGTGGACCAGCAGCTCGATCCCGAGCTCCATGACCGCGTGCTGGCCGAGGCGCTGGCCGCCGCCGAGCGGCAGGGCGTCAAGGGGCAGGCGATCACGCCGTTCCTGCTCGGCTACCTGGTGGACGGCACCGGCGGCGCCTCCCTGGAGGCCAACCTGGCCGCCGTGCGCGGCAACGTGGCCCTGGCCTCGCAGATCGCCCGGTCATGGGCGCGCCCGTGACGGGCGGAGTGACGGGCGGAGCGACGGGCGGAGCGACGGGCGGAGTGACGGGCGGAGCGACGGGCGGAGCGACGGGCGGAGCGACGGGCAGGGCGACGGGCGGAGCGACGGGCGGAGCGACGGGCAGGGCGACGGGCAGGGCGACGGGCGGCGCCCTGCTCGTCATCGGTGACGTGGTCACCGATGTGGTGGCGTTGCATGGTTCGCCGGTCATGTCGGGCACCGACACGGCGGCCGACATCGTCCTGCGCCCCGGCGGCTCCGGCGCGAACACCGCCGCCTGGGCCGCCCGCCTCGGCGCCGACGTGCGCCTGGTGGCCAGGCTCGGCTACGACAGCAGCGAGTGGCACACCACCGAGCTGGCCAAGACGGGCGTCCGGCCGCACGTCTCGGTCGATCCCGACCGCCCCACCGCCGTCGTGATCGCCATGGTGGACCGGAGCGGCGAGCGTACGATGCTCACCAACCGCGGCGCGGGCGGCCTGATCTCCGAGGCCGACTGGGACCCGGCCCTGCTCGACGGCGTCGCCCGGCTCCACCTGTCCGGCTACCTGCTGTTCGCCGAGGGCGGGCTGCGGCTGGCCAGGCTGGCGATGGCCGAGGCCGCCGCCGCCGGGATCGCGATCAGCGTCGACCCGGCCTCCACCGGCCCGCTGCGCGACTTCGGGGTCGAACGTTTCATCCGCGAATCCGCCCCCGCGGGCCTGATCCTCCCGAATCTTGATGAGGCCCTCTTGCTGAGTGGAGCCACGACGGCGGAGCGCGCCGCCGTACTCTTGAGTGAGACATACGGCACAGCGATCGTGAAGCTGGGAGCACGGGGTGCGCTGGCCGCCGTGGACGGCGAGGTCGTCGCGGCGGTGGCGGGCGTGTCCACCGAGGTCGTGGACTCGACGGGAGCGGGTGACGCGTTCGCCGCCGGGTACCTCACCGGGGTCTTGCAGGGTGTCGGCGAGGAGGCGGCTTTGGAGGCGGGTTGCCGTGCTGGTGCCGCATGTGTGGCCCAGGTGGGCGGTCGGCCACGGTACGGTTTGGATCTGAACCGTCTTTACCCTATTCACACTGATTGATAGCTTGCCGCGTAAGCTGCACCATTAGCCACACGCGTTTCGGTCAGCACCACGCGGCTCACTGGGGAGGATAAGGTCCGCCGATGGAAGTCGAGTCATCGATCTGCCTGAGCGACCTAGTCCCTGCGCTGCGCTGGAGCCGCCCGCAGCAGGTGGCCGAAGCCCTGGGCGATCCGCGGCTGCCGGCGGGATGGTGGCACTCCGTCGCGCTGTCGAGGGCGCTCGGCACGGCGGGGCTCGACTGGATCTGCGAGCGCCTGGCGCGGCTGGCCTCCTCCCGCTGGGACCACCTGCCGCTGGCCGACCTGCTGCCCGCGCTGACCGTCCACCACATCGATCCGGCGCTGCCGGGCTGGCCCGAGGACACCCGTACGGCGATCACCGGGCTCGGCGGCTGGCAGCGGCTGCGCCGCCTGTCCCCCAGCGACCTGGGCACGCCGTCGGCGACGCCCGAAGTGGTGATCGGCTCCGTCTTCCGCGAGATCCTCGGCCGCATCCCGGCCCAGCGTGAGGCCCCCGCCGCCGATCATCCCGAGGTCACCCGGCCGCTCGCCCGGGGCACGGGCTCCTTCCCCGTACAGGCCGACCCGGTGCCCCAGACCGGCATGTTCGCCGCCCAGAGCGGCGCCGATCAGCGCCTCTTCCCGAAGCAGGGCCAGCCCGACGCCGCGCCGCAGCGCCCGGCCGCCGCCGCGGACCAGCGCCAGACGGGCTCGTTCCCGGCCCAGCAGCCCTCGGGGACCGGCCCCCTGGCCGCCCAGGGGCCGGACAGCGGCCGCCAGACCGGCTCCTTCCCCTCGCTGTCCGACCGCCAGCCCGGCCCCGCACAAGAGCGCCAGGGCGGCCCCTCTCAGGACCGCCAGCCCGGCCCCGCACAGGACCGCCAGACCGGCTCCGCACAGGACCGCCAGACCGGCCCCGCACAGGACCGCCAGACCGGCTCCTTCCCGGCCCAGCCGGCGCCGGACGCCGGCGGGCCGCAGCGGCAGACGGGGTCGTTCCCCGCGCAGACCGGCTCGTTCTCCGCCCAGCCGCAGAGCGGCTCGTTCCCGGCGCAGCCGCAGGGGTTCGCCGGCGAGGGCCTCCCGCCCCGCCCGGCCCCCGGCCAGCCCGGCCAGCCCGACCGTGCCCCGCAACGCCCCGCGAGCCCCCAGTCCGGCCCCCAGTCCGGCCCCCAGTCCGGCCCCCAGTCCGGCTCTCAGCCCGGCCGCCAGGACAGCGGCTCCGCCCCCGGCGGTCCCGTGCCCTCGGGCGGTCCCAGCACCGGGTCCATGCCCGCGATCCCGGGCGGCCCGAGCACCGGCTCGATGCCCGCGATCCCCGGCGGCCCTAGCACGGGATCCATCCCCGCCGTCCCCGGCGCGGCGGGCGCCCCCAAGAGCAACGGCACCCCGAGCTACGCGGCGCCCGTTCCCGTCGCTCCCGCCGCCCCCAGCAGCCCCGTGCCGACCGACGCCGACCACGCGATGGTGCGGGTCGTGGACAACCTGTTCCGCAGCCTGGACAAGCTGGAGCTGGCGGTGGCCGTGCACCGGCTGTTCGCGGAGGACCCGGTCAGCCTGCGGACGCTCGCCCACAAGATGCTGGTCGACCGGGACGCGCTCTCCCAGGCCCAGCGCACGGCCGAGGAGCGCGTGCTGCACTGGCTGCGCTCCTCGGAGTCCGCGCCGGTCACGGGCCACATGTTCCGCCTGACCGAATGGCTCGGCGCGGCGGCCACCGAGGAGCAGCTGATCGGCGCCGACCCCGCCCACCCCGTGACGGTCCCGTCGCTGCGCACCCCGCTCTGGCGCGTGCTGGTGACGCTCATGCCCGACCGCCGTTTCCAGGACGGCTGGCTGGTCGTGGGCGACCTGCACCGCCTGCAGGACCGTACGAGGCAGCTGCTGGCCGCCAGCCCGCCCGACGCGGACATCGTGGAGCTGATGGGCGAGCTGGGCATCCGCGCCCACTCCGCCAGGGCCTGGTACGACGCCCTGCCCCAGGAGACGAGCGGCGACCCGGTGGCCGCGGCCCCGTCGCCCGCCCAGCCCCTGCCCCGCCGCACGCCGGGTGCCAACGGCCACCACCACCGGGGCGGCCAGCCCATCCCGCCGGCCCCGCCGAGCTCGATCGACCCGTCCGCGGCCCTGGCGACGCTCTCGGCGCTGTCGGGCGGCCGTTCGCCGATGCTCGCGGGCACTCCCCCGACGCCGCCTCCGCCGCTGCCGGGCCCGTCCTCGGACCCGCGCCGCTGGCAGCGCATCGAGGTGACCCCGGAGCACCTCAGGGGCGGCCCCGTGCCGGTGCCGGAGGGCTACGCGGCCCAGCTCGGCATGCGCCCAGGCACCCTGCTGTCGGTGACCGGGCCCGGTGACAACGCCATCGTCCTGGTCTGGCAGGGCCACCAGCCGGTCTTCGACTCCCTGCAGCCGGTGCTGATGCGCCTGAACGCCCGCCCGGGCGACCAGGTCTACGTCACGGTGGACGGCTACCGCCTGGAAGCCCAGCTGACGGGCTGAGCACTCACCCGGGCGCGTCGAACAGCCGCAGCCGGTAGGCGGTGGCCGCGGCCTCGCCCCGGGTGGCGACGCCCAGCTTGGCCAGGATGTTGGAGACGTGCACGCTCACCGTCTTCGCCGAGATGAACAGCGCCTCGGCGATCTCCCGGTTGCTCCGCCCGTCCGCCACCTCCCGCAGCACCTCCAGCTCGCGAGCCGTCAGCCCCAGCGGAAGCCCGTCGGCCGCCTCCTCGGCGCCCCCGATCCTGGCCCGCCGCCCGAAGGCGTCGAGCTGCTCCAGCAGCGGCGTCGCGCCCAGCCGGGTGGCCAGCTCCCGGGCGCGGCCCAGCCGCGCCGCGGCCTCCTGCCGGTCGCCGTCCGCCAGCGCCGCCTGCGCCGCGCCCACCAGGCAGCGCGCCTCGGCGTACGGCTGCCGCAGCGCCGCCCACGCCTCGGCCGCCCGGTCCCAGACCTCGAACGGCCCGGCGGCGCCGTCGTCCGGCTCGGGACCCGTCAGGGCCGTGAAGGTGAGGTGATGCGCCCGCTGAAGGTCGCCGTCGACCTCGAGCTCCCGTCCCAGCGCCCGCAGTCGCGTCAGGAGGGCCGCGCCGAGCTTCGCCAGCGGGGTGTCCGTGCCCGTGGCGGCACGCCCTTGCTGCGGCACCACGGAGCCGAGCAGGTCGGCGATGGTTACCAGCACCGGCCAGCAGTAACGCGGGGTCTCCAGCAGATCGCGCTCCTCCATGGCCTGGACGGCCACCTCCACCGCGGCCTCCAGCTCCCCGCGCGCCTGCCGCATCCGCACCTCCCTGCACAGGAGCGGCAGGACCGTCTGGTCGCGGAAGGTACCGCGCGACAGCACGCTCCGCGACGTCCCCAGCAGCCGCTCCGCCCGGTCGAGCTCCCCGCGCGCCAGCGCGATGTCCACGACGAACCCCTGCAGGCTGGCTTGGGTGGGCGCCGGCGGCGCGAGGTCGAGCGCGCGCTCGATCACCTCCAGCGCCTCGTCCCACCGCCCCAGTGACACCAGCGGCTCGGCCAGGTTGATCGCCAGGAACGCGCCGGACGTGCGGGCCAGCCCGTACTGGCGGGCCTCCTCGATGCCGTCGCGGGCCACCTGCGCGGCCCGCTCGTGGCGGCCCGCCCCCTCCAGCGCGTCGGACTCGGAGATCGCGCAGCGCATCAGCACGTTGAACGCCTCGTCGCCGCCGGCGATCCTGCGCGCCTGCGCGAACGCCTCCATCTGCGCCTCGATCTCGGAGAAGCCGAATCGCGCCCAGGCGAGGTCGATCAGCGCGTGCGCCTCCACCCTGTGGTCGCCCAGCTCGTGGGCGATCTCCATCGCGAGCCGGCCCGTGGTGAGCCGCTCCGACAAGGCCTCGCGCCCGTGGAGCATGCGGGACAGGGTCTCCAGGACCTGGGCCCGGAGGGTGGTCGGCTTGTCGGAGGCGACCAGCGCGGCCGCTTCGCGCAGGTCGTCGAGGAAGCCGGGGCGGCCCAGGTCGTAGCGGGTCAGGCCGCGCTGGCGCAGCAGCTTGGCCGCCCTGATCGGATCGGCGTCGCGGTCGATCTCGGCGAGGGCGGCGCTCGCCAGGGCGATGGCCCGTTCGTACTCACCGGCGAGATGCGCGACCGTGGCCGTGTTCCTGAGCACGTCGATGCGGTCGCAGCCGATGCGCTCGGACGCGTCGGGCACCTGGTCCCACAGCTCCAGCACCCTGGACAGCATCCCGAGCTGCTCGTCGTAGGCGGTGGACCTGCGAGCGACACCGGCCGCCTGCCAGGCGCTGACCAGCGCCCAGGTGCTGTCGTGGGCGGAGTGCCAGTGGTGGGCCAGCTCGATCGCGCCGCGCGGGGCGGGCAGGATCGACAGGTCGCGCTCCAGCGCCTCGGCGAAGCGGGTGTGCAGGCGGGTGTGCTCGCCGGGCAGCAGGTCGTCGTGGAGCGCCTCGCGGATCAGCGCGTGCCGGAAGCAGTAGCCCTCGCCGTCGACGGTGAGCACGTTTCCCGCCACGGCGGGCCGCAGCGCGCTGGAGAGGGCGTTCTCGTCGAGCCCGGCGACGGCGGAGAGCAGGTCGTGCTCGATGCGCTGCCCGCCGGCGCTGGCCACGCGCAGCAGCTCCTGCGTCTCGGCGGGCAGCCGCTCGACGCTGGCCAGCAGCAGGTCGCGCAGCGACTCCGGCAGCGCGACGCCGCCTCCGTCGCTGAGCAGCGCCTCCACGAACAGCGGGTTTCCCTCGCTGCGCGCGTAGATCAGGTCCATGTCGGCGGGGGACGGCTCCCGCTCCAGGATGCCGGCCGCCTGCGCGACGGCCTCCTTGCGGGTGAGCCTGCGCAGCTCGACCCTGCGCACCCGCTCGACCCGGCCCAGCTCGGCGAGGAGCGGGCGCAGGGGGTGGGTGCGGTGCAGCTCGTCGGTGCGGTACGTGACCACGATCAGCAGGCCCGCCGCGGTCGGCTGGTAGCGGACCAGGAACGACAGCAGGTCGCGGGTCGACCGGTCGGCCCAGTGGGCGTCCTCGACGATCAGCAGCAC
This sequence comes from Nonomuraea jabiensis, assembly GCF_014204795.1. Classification (GTDB taxonomy): domain Bacteria; phylum Actinomycetota; class Actinomycetes; order Streptosporangiales; family Streptosporangiaceae; genus Nonomuraea; species Nonomuraea jabiensis. Next base: position 12,388,534 of record NZ_JACHMB010000001.1, read on the forward strand.
GGGCCGCTCTTCGGCCAGCCGCTCCAGCAGCCCCAGCACCTGCTCGAACAGCCGCGCCCTGGCCTCGGGCCCGTCCCCGTCCGGCTCCCCGAACTCGGGCAGCAGCCGCGCCAGCCCGCGCGTGGTGCCGCCGGGCACCAGCGCCGCCACCCCGTCGCGGCCCAGCTCGCGCACCAGCCCCCGCAGCACGGCAGTGAACGGCGCGAACGGCAGGCCCTCGGTGCCCAGCTCCAGGCAGCCGCCGACGAGCACCAGCGCGTCGTCGGCCCGATCGGTGAACTCCTTGATCAGCCGGGTCTTGCCGACCCCGGCCTCGCCGCCGACCAGCACGGCGGACGACGCCCCGGCACGCGCCCCGGCCAGCGCGTCGCCGAGGATGGCGAGCTCACGGGCACGCCCGACGAAGCGTGGACTGACGGCATGGATACTCACGCCCTAAGAATGCCATCAGCTCAGGACAAAATTTCCGGCCGGCCGGGCTAGCGCAGGACCTTGCGGAAGAATGTGGCAGAGGCCTCGTAGCCCAGCGCGTGGTAGAACTCGGGCGCCCGCCGCGTGGCCATCGCCACGTAGCCCGCCTCCCGCGAGCGTGCCCACCGCTCGAACTCCTCCAGCAGGGCCCGCCCGATCCCCTGCCGGCGCGACCCGGAGCCGACCATGGCCTCCTCGACCCAGGCGACCGGTCCGTTGGCGAACAGCGTCAGATGCACGAACCCCAGCAGGTAGCCGTGCACGCGCCCGCCCACGACGGCCGCGAGCAGCAGGGCGTCCTCATTCGCCAGCAGCTCGGGAAGGGCGGCGTCGAAGGCCCCGCGCTCGGGCCTGAACGTCAGACCGAACTCGCGCGCCAGCGCGAACACCTCGTCCGCGTCCGCCTTCTCCGCCCTCCTGATGAGAAGATCGTCAGCCGTCATGACTGACGACACTAGATCGTCCGAGGTCGCGGAAGCAAACTCCCTCGATTCGCCCCGCCGGAAGCGCTCGGCCGGAGACGCTCAGAGGTCGCCCAGGCCGAGCTGCCGGGCGATGAGCATGCGCTGGACCTCGCTCGTGCCCTCCCCGATCTCCAGCACCTTGGCGTCGCGGTAGAAGCGCCCCACGGGGAACTCGTTCATGAACCCGTACCCGCCGAACACCTGCGTGGCGTCGCGCGCGTTGTCCATGGCCGCGTTCGACGAGACCAGCTTGGCGATCGCGGCCTCCTTCTTGAACGGCGCCCCGGCCAGCATCTTCTCGGCCGCGTGGTAGTAGGCCAGGCGGGCGGTGTGGGCGCGGGCCTCCATGTCGGCGATCTTGAACTGGATGGCCTGGTAGTGGCCGATCGGGTGGCCGAACGCCTTGCGGTCCCTGACGTACTTGACGCTTTCGTCCACGCACCCCTGGGCCAGTCCCACGCTGAGCGCGGCGATCGCGATGCGGCCCTCGTCGAGGGTCTGCAGGAACTGGGCGTAGCCGCGGCCGCGCTCGCCCAGCAGGTTCGCGACGGGGACGCGGCAGTCGCTGAAGGACAGCTCGCGGGTGTCGGAGGCGTTCCAGCCGACCTTGGAGTACTTCTTCGACACCGTGAACCCGGGCGTGCCGCTCGGCACGAGGATCGTGGAGATCTCCCGCTCGCCGGTGATCGCGGCCACGCCGACGACGGCCGTGATGTCCGTGCCGGAGTTCGTGATGAAGGCCTTCGTCCCGTTGATCACCCATTCGGACCCGTCGAGCACGGCCGTGGTGCGCATCCCGCCCGGCACGTCGGACCCGCCGCCGGGCTCCGTCAGGCCGAACGCGCCCAGCGCCGAGCCCGAGGTCAGCCTGGGCAGCCAGTGCTCGCGCTGCTCGGCGGTGCCGAACCGGTAGATCGGCATCGCGCCCAGCGACACCGCGGCCTCCAGGGTGATCGCCACGCTGGAGTCGACGCGGGCCAGCTCCTCCAGCGCCACGCACAGGGCGAAGTAGTCGCCGCCCATGCCGCCGTACTCCTCCGGGAACGGCAGCCCGAACAGCCCCATGGCGCCCATCTGCCGCACGATGTCGTACGGGAACTCCTCCCGTTCGTAGAAGTCACCGATCACCGGCGCGACCACCTCGCGGGCGAACGACTCGACGGTCTTACGCAGCTCTTCGTACTCGTCCTTGAGCATGGTCAGCCTTTCGACAGCGCCTGTACGACGCGGGAGGGGCTGGGCCGGCCGAGCAGCTCCGCCAGCCAGGTGCTGGTGGACACGAGCTTGCCCAGGTCGAGCCCGGTCTCGATGCCGAGCCCCCGCAACATCCAGACCAGGTCTTCGGTCGCGAGGTTGCCGGTGGCGGACTCGGCGTAGGGGCAGCCGCCGATGCCGCCCGTGGAGGCGTCGATCGTGGTCACGCCCGCTCTCAACGCGGCCAGGGTGTTGCCGAGCGCCTGGCCGTAGGTGTCGTGGAAGTGCACGGCGAGCCGGTCGGGGCGGCGGAACGCCGTGATCAGCGCGGTCACGTGCCCGGGCGTGCCCACCCCGATGGTGTCGCCGAGCGACAGCTCGTAGCAGCCCAGCCCGAGCAGCCGCTCCCCGACCGAGACGACCTGGGCGATCGGCGTCGGCCCCTCCCAGGGGTCGCCGAAGCACATCGACACGTACGCGCGCACCCGCACGCCGTTGTCCAGCGCCCTGGCGACGACCGGCTCGAACATCTCGAACTGGCTCTCCAGGCTGCGGTTGAGGTTCTTGGCGGCGAACGTCTCGGTGGCGCTGGCGAAGATGGCGATCTCGTCCACGCCGCGTTCCAGGGCCCGGTCGAGGCCGCGCAGGTTGGGGACGAGGACCGGGTAGCGCACGCCCGGTTTCCTGCGCAGCCGGGCCAGCAGCTCGTCGGCGTCGGCGAGCTGCGGCACCCACTTCGGGTGCACGAAGCTGGTCGCCTCGATCACCTTGTGCCCGGCGTCGGCGAGGCGGTCGATGAACTCGGCCTTCACCTCGACGGGCACGATCGAGGACTCGTTCTGCAGGCCGTCGCGCGGGCCGACCTCGTAGATCGTGACCTGCTGCGGCAGCCCTTCCATCGGGTACGGCATCAGTCCCCCTCCCCCACCACGGCCAGAACCGCGTCCATGTCGACCGGCTGGCCTGCCTGGACCGCCAGCTCGGAGACCACGCCGTCGCGCGGGGCGGTGACCGTGTGCTCCATCTTCATGGCCTCGACGATCACCAGCGGCTGCCCTTCGGTGACCCGGTCACCGGCCTGGGCCTTGACCACCAGGACGGTGCCGGGCATGGGGCTCCTGACGACGCCGTCGCCCTGGGCCGCCGCGCCGGGCCGGTCGCCGGGGTCGCCGATGAGGTGCCGGGTGAGCGCCCATGCCGCGCCATCCTTGCCGAGCCAGAGCGTGTCGGCGTGGCGTACGCGCAGGTAGTGCTCGGTACGGCCGCCGAGCGTGACGGTCAGCTCCCCGTCGCCGAGCCGGATGCGCGCGGGCACGATCTCATCGTTCATCCGGACTTCGGCGGACTCTTCGGGCAGGCCGCGGACCTGGACCGCGTGCACCCCGTCCCTCGACTCCAGCCGCCACGTCGTCCAGGCCCGCTCGCCCACCCGCCAGCCGTCCGTGACCTCCCACGGGTCGTCGCCCCTGGGCAGGGCGTGGTGGAAAGCGAGCGCCGCCGCCGCGAGCACCTCGGCGGGCACGTCCGCGGACGGGAGCAGCTCGGGGAGCACGCGCTCGACCAGCCCGGTGTCCAGCTCGCCCGCCCTGACGGCCGGGTGTCCGGCCAGGGCCCGCAGGAACGGGATGTTGGTGACCACGCCGAGGACGGCCGTGCGGGCCAGGGCGCGGTCGAGCGTCCTGAGCGCCGAGGCCCGGTCCGGCGCCCAGGCGACGACCTTGGCGAGCATCGGGTCGAACTCGCTGCCCACGACGCCGCCCTCGACCAGCCCGGAGTCCACCCGCACGACGGGCGCGGGGCCGCCCGGGGCGGCGCCGTCCGGCTCGCGCAACGCCAGCACGCGGCCGCCGGTCGGCAGGAAGCCGCGGGCCGGGTCCTCGGCGTAGACGCGGGCCTCGACGGCGTGCCCGTCGAGCCGCACGTCCTCCTGCCCGAACGGCAGCGGCTCCCCCGCCGCCACCCGCAGCTGCAGCTCGACCAGGTCGAGCCCGGTCACCAGCTCGGTGACGGGGTGCTCCACCTGCAGGCGGGTGTTCATCTCCATGAAGTGGTAGGAGCCGGTGGTCCCGTCCACGATGAACTCGACCGTGCCCGCCCCCACGTAGCCCACCGAGCGCGCGGCCTCCACCGCGGCCGAGCCCATCCGGGCGCGCGTCTCTGGGCCGACGAAGGGCGAGGGGGCCTCCTCGATGATCTTCTGGTGCCTGCGCTGCAGGCTGCACTCGCGCTCGCCCAGGTGCACGACGTTGCCGTGGGTGTCGGCCAGGATCTGCAGCTCGATGTGGCGGGGGCTGTCGACGTACCGCTCGATCAGCAGGGTCGCGTCGCCGAACGCCGCCCGCGCCGTGCGCCGGGCCGACTCCAGGGCGTCGGGCAGCTCGGCGGCCGACCGTACGAGCACCATGCCCTTGCCCCCGCCGCCCGCGGAGGGCTTGATCAGCGCGGGGAAGTCGCGCCAGGACTCCAGCGCGTCGCCGGGCTCGGCCCCGCCGGGCACGACGGGCACCCCGGCCGCCGACACCGTGGCCTTGGCGCGGATCTTGTCGCCCATGGCGTCGATGGCCTCGGGCGGCGGGCCCACGAACACCAGCCCGGCCTCGGCGCACCGCCGCGCGAACGCGGCGTTCTCGGCGAGGAACCCGTACCCGGGGTGGACGGCCTGCGCCCCGGACGCCAGCGCCGCCCCGACAATTGCCTCAATATCCAGATATTTCGGCACTTGGTGGGAGAGGTCGGCCTCCAGCACGTGCCGGGCTCCGGCGTCCGACGCCGTGTGCACGGCCACCGACGTGATGCCGAGCCGGCGCAGCGTGCGGATGACCCGTACGGCGATCTCGCCCCTGTTGGCGATCAGAACACGGTCGAACAACATGCGTCACATCCGGAAGACGCCGTAACCGGCGGGCTCGAGCGGGGCGTTGGCCGCCGCGGACAGCGCCAGGCCGAGGACGGTGCGGGTGTCGAGCGGGTCGATCACGCCGTCGTCCCACAGCCTGGCCGTGGAGTAGTACGGGTTGCCCTGGTGCTCGTACTGGGCCCTGATCGCGTCGGCGTCGGCGGTGCCGACCGTGGTGAGCACGTTCGCGGCCTGCTCGCCGCCCATGACCGAGATGCGGGCGTTCGGCCACATCCACAGGAACCTGGGCGAGTACGCCCGCCCGGCCATCGCGTAGTTCCCCGCCCCGAAGGAGCCGCCGATGACGACGGTGAACTTGGGCACCCGCGCGCACGAGACGGCGGTGACCATCTTGGCGCCGTGCTTGGCGATGCCGCCCGCCTCGTAGGCCTTGCCGACCATGAAGCCGCTGATGTTCTGCAGGAAGACGAGCGGGATCCGGCGCTGGTCGCACAGCTCGATGAAGTGGGCGCCCTTCATGGCCGACTCGCTGAACAGGATGCCGTTGTTGGCCACGATCCCCACCGGATGGCCGTGGAGGTGGGCGAACCCGGTCACGAGGGTCGAGCCGTACTCGGCCTTGAACTCCAGGAAGCGCGACCCGTCCACGATCCTGGCGATCACCTCGCGCACGTCGTACGGCTGGCGGGTGTCGGCGGGCACGATCCCGTACAGGTCGCGCGGGTCGTGCCGGGGCGGCTCGGGCGCGACCGTGTTCCACGGGCGCGGGGCGCGCGGGGCGAGCGTGGAGACGATGTCGCGGACGATGGCCAGCGCGTGCGCGTCGTCCTCGGCCAGGTGGTCGGTGACGCCGCTGACGCGTGCGTGCAGGTCGCCGCCGCCCAGCTCCTCGGCCGTGACCTCCTCCCCGGTGGCCGCCTTCACCAGCGGCGGGCCGCCCAGGAAGATCGTGCCCTGGCCGCGCACGATGACCGCCTCGTCGCTCATCGCGGGCACGTACGCGCCGCCCGCCGTGCACGAGCCGAGCACGGCGGCGATCTGCGGGATGCCGCGGGCGGACATGGTGGCCTGGTTGTAGAAGATGCGGCCGAAGTGCTCGCGGTCGGGGAACACCTCGTCCTGCTTGGGCAGGAACGCGCCGCCCGAGTCGACGAGGTAGACGCACGGCAGGTGGTTGTGCAGGGCCACCTCCTGCGCGCGCAGGTGCTTCTTGACCGTGATCGGGTAGTACGTGCCGCCCTTCACGGTCGCGTCGTTGGCGACGATCACGCACTCGCGGCCGGAGACCCGGCCGACCCCCGTGATGATCCCCGCGGCGGGCGCCTGGTCGTCGTAGAGGCCGTTCGCGGCCAGCGGCGACAGCTCCAGGAAGCGGGAGCCGGGGTCGAGCAGGCCGTCGACGCGGTCGCGCGGCAGCAGCTTGCCGCGCTCGACGTGGCGCAGGCGCGAGCGCTCGGGGCCGCCCCGGGCGGCGACCTCCAGCCGCTCCAGCAGCTCGGCGGCCAGCCGCTCGTTGAGCTCGGCGTTGCGCTTGTACGCCTCGCCGCCGGGATCGGCGGACGACTTCAGCACCGGCCACTCGCTCATGGCGTCCCTCTCATGGCACGAGATGTTAGTCATCATTAACGTAACCGTCTAGCATGTGAGACGTGACCACAGCCCCTGTACCTACCCGGCCTACCCGCAATCGCGGCAACCGGCGCGGGGAAATCCTGGCGGCGGCGGCCCGGCTGTTCGCCGCGCGCGGTTTCCACGGCGTCTCGATCGAGGACATCGGCGCCGCGGTCGGCGTCTCGGGCCCCGCGCTCTACCGGCACTTCAGCGGCAAGGACGCGCTGCTGTCGGAGATGCTGCTCGACGTCAGCTCGCGGCTGCGCGAGTCGGCCGCCGCTGTGGTCACCTCGCACCCGGATCCCCAGGAGACGCTGGACGCGCTGCTCAACGTGCAGATCACCTTCGCCCTCGAGCAGCCGGCGCTGATCACCGTGCACGACAGGGAGCTGGGCAACGTGCCCGAGCCCGAGCGGCGCCAGATCAGGCGGCTGCAGCGGCTCTACGTCGAGGAGTGGGTCACGGTGCTGGCCGAGCTGCACCCGGGGTGCCCGGCGGCGCGGCTGCGGGCCGCGACACACGCCGTGTTCGGGCTGCTCAACTCCACGCCGCACAGCGCGGGCGAGCTGGGCGCCGGCGACATGCGGCCGCTGCTGCACGCCATGGCGCGGGCGGCCATCGCCGCCGCTGTTAGCGCTCGCTAACTTTCAGGGATCTGTCTGGAATGCCCTTCCCGTGCCAACTATCTAGATATATCGTCAAGATATCTCGATAGTTGGAGGTAATCGTGGAAGAACCAGACTTCTGGGATGCCCCGCACCCCCACCCCCCGTTCCCCCCGCACCCGCCCGGCCCACCGCTGGGTCCGCCGCCCGGTCCACCGCCGGGGCCGGGCGGCTTCGGCCCGCCGTTCGCGCCGCACCCGCCCGGGCCCCACTTCGGCACCGTGGTCCACTGGGAGACGCCCGCTCCGCGGGTCCGCCGCGGCGACGTCCGGGCCGCCCTGCTGGCGCTGCTCCTCGAAGGGCCGCAGAACGGCTACCAGATGATCCAGAGCATCGAGGAGCGCAGCCACGGCGTCTGGCGGCCCAGCCCCGGCTCCGTCTATCCGGCGCTGCAGCAGCTCGAGGACGAGGGCCTGGTGTCGGGCGACGAGTCCGGCGGGAGCCGTACGTACCGGCTGACGGAGGAGGGCCGCCGCCAGGCGGCCAGGTACGCCGACGAGGCGCCGTGGGACGAGGTCGCCCGCACGGCCGTGCCGCCGGACCACCACGAGCTGCGCCTGCTCTGGGCCCAGCTCAACGAGGCGTTCTCCCATCTGGTCCGCACGGCCGACGAGCGCCAGATCGCGGCGGCCAAGGAGCTGATCAAGAAGACGCGCAGGTCCATGTTCCAGATCCTGGCGGAGGGCTGAGATGGCGGCGGACGCGGCGCACACAGCGGTCGCCGTGCGCGGCCTGCGCAAGACGTACGGGAAGGTCGAGGCCGTCAAGGGCGTCGAGTTCGAGGTGCGCCCGGGCGAGGTGTTCGGCTTCCTCGGCCCCAACGGCGCCGGCAAGACCACCACCATCAGCATGCTCTGCACGCTGGTGAACCCCACCGGCGGCAGCGCCACCGTGGCGGGCCACGACGTGGTCAGGGACCGCGACGAGGTCCGCAGGAACATCGGCCTCGTCTTCCAGGACCCCACCCTCGACGGCTACCTGAGCGCCGAGCAGAACCTGCGCTTCCACGCCGAGCTGTACGGCGTCCCCAAGAGCGCCGTCGGCGACCGGATCCGGCAGGTCATGGAGATGGTCGCGCTGTGGGACCGCAAGGACGCCAAGGTGATGACGTTCTCCGGCGGCATGAAGCGGCGGCTGGAGATCGCCCGCGGCCTGCTGCACTCCCCGCGCGTGCTCTTCCTCGACGAGCCCACCGTGGGGCTCGACCCGCAGACCCGCTCGGCCATCTGGGGCTACATCAACCAGCTGCGGCTCCTGGAGGACATCACCATCTTCATGACCACGCACTACATGGACGAGGCCGAGTACTGCGACCGGATCGCGATCATCGACCACGGCGAGATCGTCGTCATCGACTCGCCGGAGGCGCTGAAGGCCAGCGTCGGCAAGGACCGGGTGCAGATCCAGACCTCCGACGACACGGAGGCGATCAAGGCGCTGCGGGAGCGGTTCGGGCTGGAGGCGGCCGTGCGCGAGGGCGCGGTGACGTTCGCGGTGGCCTCGGGCGAGGAGTTCGTGCCGAGGCTGTTCGCCGAGCTCGGCATGCCGATCAGATCGGTGAGCGTGTCACGGCCGTCCCTGGACGACGTGTTCATGTCCTACACCGGCTCCACGATCCGCGACGCCGAGGCCGGCGACGGCAACATGGCGTTCATGAGAGCGATGGCGAGGCGATAGTCATGGCGGCAGAGGCCATCAGCGTCCGCGTGCCGGTCCGCAGCGCCGGTCACGACCTGCGGGCGATCAAGGTCGTGCTCCACCGGGAGATGCTGCGCTTCGTCAACGACCGCACCCGCATGGCGTCCATGCTGGTGCAGCCGGTGCTCTGGCTGTTCGTCATGGGCACGGGGCTCGGGTCGCTGGTGCGGGGGGCGATCCCCGGGATCGACTACCGCACGTTCATGTACCCCGGCATGATCTCCATGACCGTGATCATGACCGGGATGTTCTCGGCCGGTTCCATCGTGTGGGACCGCGAGTTCGGCTTCCTCAGGGAGATGCTGGTCGCGCCCGTCTCGCGCGGGGCGATCGTGGTCGGCAAGTGCCTGGGCGGCGCCATCGTGGCCACCGGGCAGGGCATCCTCATCCTGGCCATGGCGGGGCTGGTGGGGGTGCCCTACTCGCCCGCGCTCCTCGTGACGCTGCTGGCGGAGATGTTCCTCGCGGCGTTCACGATCACGGCCTTCGGGGTGATGCTGGCCGCCCGGATGAAGAACATGCAGACGTTCTTCGGCCTGATGCAGATGGCGATCATGCCGATGATGTTCCTGTCGGGGGCGATGTTCCCGCTGGCCAACCTGCCGTCGTGGCTGCACGTGCTGACCGTGGTCAACCCGATGACGTACGCGGTGGACCCGCTGCGCCAGGCGGTCTTCTCGCACCTCGACGTGCCGGCGCAGGTGAACGCGGTGCTGAACCCCGGGGTCCGGTGGTTCGACTTCCAGGTGCCGGTGATCCTCGAGCTCGGCCTCGTGGCGGCCCTGGGGCTGGCGCTGCTGGGGGTGGGGATCGCGGAGTTCAGGCGGGCGGAGTAGAACGGACCGAGGCCCGGGGTGGTGTTCCCCGGGCCTCGTCCGCACATCAGATCAGCGCTTGACCCGGACGTAGTCCGAACCGCTGGTGGCGCCGTAGGTGTCGTCGTCACCGCCGAACACGAACCGCCAGCGGCCCGAGTTCCAGCCCTTGACCTTGGTGTAGAGCCCGCCGCCGTCGTTCGACCAGGTCGTCTTCACGTACTGCCACTTCTTCGCGCCCGTGGGCTTGAAGAACAGCGCGACCTTGCCCGAGTAGCCCTCCCAGGAGCCCTCGTCGAAGACCTGCAGGCGGCCCTTGAACTTCAGGTACTGGCCGCGCTTGACCGGCTCCGGATACGCGTTGAACTTGATCAGCCGCGTGTCCGCCTTGGACGCCGTGGGAGGCGGCGCCGGCTGGTTGACCTTGACCCAGTCGGCGTCGCTGACCGAGCCGCGGACACCGCGGGTGCCCCCGTACTCGGCCCGCCACCAGCCCGAGGTCTCGGCGGGGGCGGAGGCCCAGAAGCGGCCGCCGCGGCCGGTCACGTCGCTGGTGACGTACTCCCACCTGGACGAGCCGTCGGCCTTGAAGAAGATCGAGACCCGCTCGCCGGCCACGCCGCCGCGGTCCTCGACCAGCAGGGCGCCGCTGAACGTGAGCCGGTCACCCTTGTCCACCGGCTCGGGGCGGGCGTCGAAGCCGGCGATCCTGCTGCCCAGGACGCCGCGGCTGACGTCGACCCGGTCGGTGTCGCTGACCGAGCCCTTGGCCGCGGACGTGCCCGCGAACTCGGCCCGCCACCAGCCCGTCTCGTCGGCCCGCACGGTGGCGCCGAACCAGCCGTTGCCACCGGTCGTCACCTTGGTGACATGGCGGTAGGCGTCGGTGCCGCGCTCGCGGAAGGTGATGGTGACGCTCTGGCCGCCGTACCCCTTGCCGTCGGCGAGGAGCCGGCCGCTGACCTTGATCAGGTCGCCCTTGTCCACGGAGTCGGGGCTGGCGTCGAAGTCGACGATCTTGGTGTCGAGCACCTTCTTGACCGAGACCTCGAACGTGCCGCCGCGGGAGGCGCCGCCGGCGACGGCGAGCCAGCTCCACGTTCCGACGTTCGTGGAGTCGAAGGAGCGGGTGCCGGACCACTTCGTCCAGTCGCCGTCCTTGGTGGACGTCAGGTCGACGGGCTTGCCGACGCTGATGTCGCCCGGGGGCTTGAGCTGGAGCTCGGCCTTGTCGGCCCCCTTGGTGGCGAAGCTGAACGTGGCCGTGACCGCGCCGTTGGTGACGTCGATCGGAGAATTGGGACTGATCCCGACTCGGGTGATGACGGGATCCGCGGCCGCCGTCGCGGCGGAGGGAGCCATGACCAGGGCTCCTGCTCCGAGCGTTATGGCGAGGGCGGCCACACGAATGCGTTGTAACATGCGGGTTCCTTCCAGAGACCCAATGGTTCAACGCGGCATTGAGGGTGCCACGTGTGTCAACTAAGAAGACGCGCGGGCCGACCGGAAAGTTTAGGATTCTGACAAATCGTTATATGTCGGGGTCAAACGGACCGGTCCACAACATGTCAGCCACGTCCGGCAGACGTCGGCGCCGAGGAAAGACATAATCGAGGTGTGGCGCGCGACACAGTTGAGACTCATTTCACCCAGGCGGTTGCGACGCTGAAGGCGGGCCCCGCGCGAGATCCGGGGCTGCCGGTCCGCGAGGGCAGCTCGCTGACCGGAGAGCAGTGCATGCGGCTGTTCCGGCGCCAGCTCGACAGCCGCCTGCTGGACATCGCGGCCCGCTGGCTGCGCGAGCGGGACGAGGGCTTCTACACGATCGGCTCCGCCGGCCACGAGGGCAACGCGGCCGTCGCCGCCGCCCTGCGGCCCACCGATCCGGCCCTGCTCCACTACCGCTCCGGCGCCTTCTACCTGACCAGGTCAGAGCAGGCCGGCAGGCTGCCCGAGCAGGGCATCCGCGACGTGCTGATGGGCCTGGCCGCGGCGGCCGACGAGCCGATCGCGGGCGGGCGGCACAAGGTGTTCGGCCATCCCGACCTGGCCGTCATCCCCCAGACCTCGACGATCGCCAGCCACCTGCCCAGGTCCGTCGGCGTGGCCTTCGCCATCGAGCGGGCGGCGGCGGCGATCGGCGAGCAGGCCCGCTGGCCCGCCGACGCGGTCGCGGTGTGCAGCTTCGGCGACGCCTCGATCAACCACGCGAGCGCGCTGAGCGGCTTCAACACCGCCTCCTACGCCACCTACCAGGGACAGGCGCTGCCGCTGCTGTTCGTGTGCGAGGACAACGGCATCGGCATCAGCGTCCGCACGCCCAAGGGCTGGGTGGAGGCGGCGCTGCGGCGCCCCGGCATCGAATACTTCGCCGCCGACGGCTGCGACCTCGCCGCGGCCTACGACGCCGCCGTCCGCGCGGTCCGGCACGTACGCGAGCGCCGCTCCCCCGCCTTCCTCCACCTGACCACCGTGCGGCTCATGGGGCACGCCGGCTCCGACGTCGAGCAGGCCTACCGCACGCAGCGCGAGATCAGGGCCGACCTGGAGCGCGACCCGCTCGTGCGCACGGCCGAGCTGCTCGTGCGGGCGGGGCAGAGCACGCCGGAGGAGCTGCTCAAGACGTACGAGTCGCAGCGCGAGCACGTGCTGCGGCTCGCGCTGGAGACGACGCGCAGCCCGCGGCTCGGCTCCGCCAAGGAGGTCATGGAGCCGATCGCACCGCGCAAGCCGGAGCTGATCGCCAAGATCAGCCCGATGGCGGCCTCGGCCCCGGAGCGGGAGAAGGCGTTCGCCGGGGCGCTGCCCGAGCACGACAAGCCGCTGACGCTCTCGCAGGCCGTCAACCGCACGCTCGCCGACGCGCTGGCCGTCTACCCCGAGATGACCGTGTTCGGCGAGGACGTCGCCAAGAAGGGCGGCGTCTACGGCGTGACCAGGGGGCTGCAGAAGCGGTTCGGCGCCGCCCGGGTGTTCGACACGTTGCTGGACGAGCAGGCCATCCTGGGGCTGGCGCTCGGCGCCGGCGTGTCGGGGCTGCTGCCCGTGCCGGAGATCCAGTACCTCGCCTACCTGCACAACGCGCTCGACCAGATCCGGGGGGAGGCGGCCACGCTGTCGTTCTTCTCGCGCGGCGCCTACACCAACCCGATGGTGGTCCGGGTGGCCGGCTACGCCTACCAGAAGGGGTTCGGCGGCCACTTCCACAACGACAACGCGGTGGGCGCGCTGCGCGACATCCCCGGCCTGGTCATCGCCTCGCCCGCGCGCCCCGACGACGCGGCCGCCATGCTGCGCACGTGCCTGGCGGCGGCCCGCACGTCCGGGTCGGTGTGCGTGTTCCTGGAGCCGATCGCGCTCTACCACACGCGCGACCTGTTCGAGGAGGGCGACGGGGGGTGGCTGGCGCCGTACGCGCCGCCCGGGCGCTGGCCGGAGACGCACGTGCCGATCGGGCAGGCGCGCTCCTACGGCGACGGGCGCGACCTGACGATCGTGACGTTCGGCAACGGCGTGCGGATGAGCCTGCGGGCCGCGGTGCGGCTGACCCAGGAGGGGTACGGGTGCCGCGTGCTCGACCTGCGCTGGCTGGCGCCGCTCCCGATGGACGACGTGCTGCGGGCGGCCGAGCTGACCGGCAACGTGCTGATCGCCGACGAGACCCGGCACACCGGCGGCGTGTCGGAGGGCATCATGGCGGAGCTGGCCGACGCCGGGTTCACCGGCAAGCTCGCGCGGGTCACCTCGTCCGACAGCTTCATCCCCCTGGGCGGGGCGGCCGACCACGTGCTGCTGTCGGAGGCGGAGATCGAGCAGGCGGCGCGCAAGCTCCTGGGGTGAGCCCTGGAGTGAGCCCTGGAGTGAGCGCTGCGGGCTACGAGGTCGAGCGGGCGACGGCGCCCCTGATGCAGGTGGGCTTCGACCAGGCGACCGTCGAGCTCTCCGAGATGCGCAGCGGGACGCCCACCAGGAAGCAGTAGCCGCTGTCCGGGTCCAACCCTGCGACGCGGGTGGCGGTGGCGCCCTGGCCCAGGGCGGTGATGGCCTGCTCGCCCTTCTTGATCGGGGAACGCTGGAGGACCACCGGGTAGCGGCGGGCGCCGGCGGGGAGCGTCCACTTCAGCTCGACGAGGGCGCCCTGGTCGGCGGTCACCTTCAGGCCGCGCGGGGTCAGCGCGGCGACGGACTGCTTGTCGATGGGTTCGGTGTCCTGGGTGCCCGGCTCGGAGGCCGAGGGCTGGGTGGTCTGTGGTCGGTCGTCCTGCTGGAGCGACAGGTAGACGGCCGCGCTGGTGCCGCCCACGACGACGGCCGCCACTGCGGCGCCGATCACCAGGCCCCGCGGCAGGCGTCCCCCGCCGCCCGGCGCGGTCGTCGCGCCGTGCGCCGGCGGGGCGGTGGCCGAGGCGACGGACGCCCCGGCCGCGTGGTAGCCGGACGCCCCGGCCGCGTGGTAGCCGGACGCCCCGGCCGCGTGGTAGCCGGACGGCCCACCGCCCGCGCCCGGGCCCTGCGCACTGCCCGCGCCCGGCGCCTGGGTGCCACCGATGCCCGCCGCATGCGCGCCGCCGGCGTCCGGCACCCGTGCACCGCCGCCGCCCGCCGCATGCGCACCGTTGCCGCCAGCCGCATGCGCGCCGCCGGTGCCCGGCGCATGCGCGCCGCTGTTGCCCGCCGCATACGCGCCAGGAGGCCCGCCCCCGGGGAGGCCGCCGATTCCCGGCGCGTGCTGGCCCGTGGCGTACGGGGCGCCGGTGCCCGCCGCCCGCGCCTCCGGAGCGAACGGTGACGGCTGCGCCTCCGGAGCGAAGGGCGACGGTCGCGCTTCCGGGGCGAACGGCGACGGCTGGCCGGGCAGGTGGTTGCCCGTGGTCGGCAGGTGGTTGCCGGTAGACGGCAGGTGGTTGCCCGTGGTCGGGGGCTGGGGGCTCCCAGGGGGCTGGGGACTCCCCGGGGGCTGGGGTTCGCCGGTGGGTGGGTCGTCGAGGCGGGGGCGGGGCACCGTGGACATCGCCGGTCCCGGGCCGGGGTCCTGGCCCACCAGGTCGGTCACCGGCAGGCCCAGCTCGGTCTGCACCTCCTGCAGCCGCCGGGCGAACTCCCGCGCCGACCCGTACCGCACCTCGGGCTGCTTGGACATCGCCCGCATGACCGTCTCGAAGACCGGCGGCGGCACGTCGGAGCGGTTGATCGGGGGCGGCTCGATGCTGAGCACCCGGTACATCAGGGGCGCGATCGACGGGTCCGTCGGGTTGTGGAAGGCGGGCTGGCCGGCCAGCAGGTGGTAGAGGGTCGAGCCGAGCGAGTAGATGTCGGTCGAGGCCGAGTGCGGCTGGCCGGTGAGCACCTCGGGGGCGGCGTGCAGCGGGGTGAACGCCTGCGACGTGGCCGAGATCTCCGAGGAGTCCACGACCCGGGCCACGCCGAAGTCGGCGATGGCGAGCTCGCCGTACCGGGAGATGAGGATGTTCTGCGGCTTGATGTCGCCGTGCAGGACCCCGGCCTCGTGTACGGCGGCCAGCGCCCCGGCCAGCTTCACCCCGGCCCGCAGCACCTCGGGCACCGGCAGCGGCCCCTCCTTGCGGACCTTGTCGCGCAGCGAGCCGTTCTCGAAGTAGTCCATCGCGATGTACGGCTTGCCGGAGCGGGTGACGCCGGTGTCGAAGACGGTCACGACGTTCGGATGGCCGGTCAGGCGGCCGGTGAGCTGCAGCTCGCGCTGGAACCTGCGCATCGTGCGCTGGTCGACCCGGTCGACGGACAGCACCTTGAGCGCCACGACCCGGTCGAGGCGCTCCTGGTAGGCGCGGTACACGACGGCGAAGCCGCCCTGGCCCGCCTGATCGAGTACCCGGTAGCCGGGCGCGTCCTCGACTGGCAGCACGGCACTCCCCCCTGTTGCAGGCGAGTTTAGTGCGAATTTTGGGGGTTAGAGCGGATTCATAAGGTACGCGCCGAAGGCCGCGGACAGGACCGACACCACCAGGAAGAAGAACACGTAGAACCCGCCGGGCAGGAACGTCAGCCTGGCCAGCTGGTCCGCGTCGGAGTCTCTCGCCTGCCGCCTGCGCCGCTTGCGCTGCAGCTCGATGATCGGCCTGATCCCGCCGAACAGCAGGATCCAGACCGCGACCAGGGCCACGACCTGCTGCACCTCGGCGGGCGCGTACATGATCAGGGCGAACACGGCGCCGCCGGTGGCGAGCAGGATCAGCGCGCCGTACAGGTTGCGGATCAGCAGCAGCATGCAGACCAGGAACAGCAGCACGCTCCAGATCAGCAGCGTGATGTGCCCCATCTCGGTCAGCCAGGCGGCGGCCAGCCCCAGCAGCGGAGGCGCTAAATAGCCGGCGAGCGCGGTCAGCACCATGCCGGGGCCGGTGGGCCGACCCCTGGTCAGCGTCACGCCGGAGGTGTCGGAGTGGAGGCGGATGCCTTCGAGCTTGCGCCGGGTGACCAGCGCCATCAGCGCGTGGCCGCCCTCGTGGGCGATCGTGATCAGGCCTCTGGTCACCTGCCAGGGCATGCGGAAGCCGACGAGCACGAACGCGGCCAGAGCCGAGACCCCCACGACCCAGGGGTCGGGGTCAGGCTGAACCTTGATCAGGTGGGCCCAGAGCTGTTCCATCGAGGAGAAACCCTATCCAGGTAGCGTCTCCTCCGTGGCCACAGAACAAGATTCTGACGCCCGGGTGCCGGACTGGTGGCGACCTTCTACCCCGAGCTGCCCCGAGCGCCAGTCCGGTGTCCGTGCCGGGCGGGCACGTCGGCCCCGGGCCGATCGGCGAGGTGCTGCGCGGGCATCCGGCATTGCTTGATCTGGGCATTTCCGGCAAGGTGGTGCTCGGCAGTGACTTCCCGACGATTCTCGGCCTGGGGGCCTGGTCGCGGGCGGTGTGCTGGGGCAACGGCGCGGCCATGATCTGATGGAGGGGTGAACGATCGGCACGTGGCGCTCATCAGCGCTTTCTACGACGCTCTGGGCCGCGCGGACTTCGCGGCCATGGAACGCTGCTACCACCCCGAGGTCAGCTTCGGCGATCCGATCTTCCAGGAGGTCGAGGGGCGTGACCGCGTGATGACGATGTGGCGGCTGCAGCTCGGCGTGCGCGACGGCCTCAGATCCACCTACTGCGACGTGACGGCTGACGACTTCACCGGCACCGCGCACTGGACCTCCCGTTACACCTTCTCCAGGACCGGGCGCCAGGTCGTCAACGAGATCGACGCGCTGTTCAGGTTCGAGGATGACCTGATCGTCCGCCACCACGACGAATTCGACTTCAAGCGCTGGTCGAAGATGGCGCTGGGCAGGCCGCACGGGCTGCTGTTCGGCTGGACGCCGATGTGGCGCAAGACCATCAGGGACCGCGCCACGCAACGACTCGACGAGCTCTCGTAGTTCCAGGAAGTGACCATGGCCAGGGTTAAGGGGTTCAGGCGCAGCGGCGACGTCCAGGAGGAAGCGCCCGAGCACTCGATGGACCCGCGTGCCGCGGAGGAGCGGCCCTACCGGCCGACCGTCATCGACAACGCCATCTACCGCGACGGCAGGCGCGTCGACACCCCCGGCTCCCTGGGCGCCGCCTTCGAGTGCCTCAAGGAGATACCGCGCAGCATGGCCTGGATCGGCCTCTACCGGCCGAAGGAGTGGGAGCTGGTCAAGCTCGGCGAGGAGTTCGAGCTGCACGAGCTGGCGCTGGAGGACGCGATCGTCGGCTCCCAGCGGCCCAAGGCCGACCGCTACGGCGACACGCTGTTCGTGGTGCTGCGGGCCGCGCGCTACCTGGACGACGTGGAGGAGGTCGCGTTCGGGGAGGTGCACGTCTTCATCGGCCCCAACTTCGTGATCACCGTACGCCACGCCGAGGCCCCCGACCTGCAGGCCGTGCGCAAGCGCATGGAGTCCGAGCCCGAGCTGCTGAAGCAGGGCCCGCAGGCCGTCCTGTACGCCATCCTCGACGCCGTGGTCGACGGCTACGCTCCGGTGGTGGCCGGGCTGCAGAAGGACATCGAGGAGATCGAGGTCCAGGTCTTCGGCGGCGACCCGTCGGTGTCGCGGCGGGTCTACGAGCTGTCCGGCGAGGTGATCGAGTTCCAGCGGGCCACGGCGCCGCTGGTGGGCATGCTGCACGCGTTCATCGCGGGGGCCTCCAAGCACGGGATGAACGACGAGCTGCAGAGCTATCTGCGTGACGTGGCCGACCACGCGATCACGGTGTCGGAGCGGATCTCCGCGTTCCGGCAGATGCTGCAGGACATCCTGATCGTCAACTCGACGCTGGTGACGCAGGCGCAGAACGCGGAGATGGCCCGGATGACGGAGGCGAGCATCCAGCAGGGGGAGGAGGTCAAGAAGATTTCCGCCTGGGCCGCCATCCTGTTCGCTCCGACATTGGTCGGAACCATTTACGGGATGAATTTCGACTTCATGCCGGAAACGCACTGGGCATTCGGTTACCCATTCGCGATCGTGCTGATGGCGGCCGTCTGTTTGACCCTTTATCTCGTCTTCAAACGCCGCGACTGGCTCTGAGCGTCACCACATGGCCCCGATCACGATCCCGACCACGATCAGGGCCACCAGGGTGACGCGGATGGCGGCGGACACCTCCTGATCCCTCAGGCGTCCAGGCCCGCGTGCGCTTCCAGCCGCTCCAGCCGCTGGACGAGGGGCTGCAGCTCCTGCCGGATCGCGGCGGACAGCATCGCCTGGACGGCGGCGGGCTGGGCCTGGGCGTCCTGCTGCGTCTGCGCCCGCAGGTGGACGTAGCCGGCCAGGGCCGCCACCACGGCGCGCCTGGTGAGCCTGGGCTCGGCGCCCAGCCCGCGCAGGACCTGGCCGGCGGTCCCGTCAGGCTCGGCGACGAGGCCGAGCAGGAGGTGCTCGCAGCCGACGTAGTTGTGACCGAGCGAGGTCGCCTCCGTGACGGCGAACTCCAGCGCGTTGGCCGCCGGCCCGCTGAAGTTGCGCGGCTCGGAGGCGCCGGCCGCGCCGGGGGCGGGCAGGTGGCGGGCCAGGTCGCGTCCGACGTGCTCGGGGTCGATCTCCACGGCCCGCAGGACGTGCAGCGCCAGGTTGGTCCCCTCGCTCAGCATGGCGCCCAGCAGGTGCTCGGTGCCGACGGCGCCGGCCCCTTCGGTCCGGGCCTGGTCGGCGGCCATTTTGAGGACGGTGCGCGTCCTGGGCGTGAGGTGCGTCAGCGCCCCGGTGGGCTCTTCGAGGTCGAGGTCGCTCAGGACGGTCTCCCTGATGGCGGTCACCCGGCGGACCGCCTGCTCCAGCGCCCGCTGGCACACCGCCGACACCGGCACCCCGGCCTGCTTGACCGCTTCGGCGAGTTCGTCCGGCAGGTAGACGTTTATCTTCGGCATACCCCTACGATAACCCCTATGGGGTTACACCCGTCAAGCGTCCGGGAAATCGGCCAGCGCCTGTTCGGCCTCCCGCACCGCGGCCTTCAGCTGAGCCGCGAAGAACCCCACCCGGTCCGGGCCGAAGCGGGCCGAGGGGGCCGAGATCGACAGGGCGGCCAGGGCGGTGCCGTTCCCGTTGCGGAGAGTGGCGCCGATGGCGGAGACGCCGCGTTCGGTGCCGTCGATGTTGAGCGCGTAGCCGCGGGCCCTGACGTCGTCGAGCTCGCGGGTCAGGGTCGCGCGCTCGTGGTCGGGAAGGTCGGGATAGAGGTCGCGGAGCTGGGCGTGAGGCAGGGTGGCGAGCAGCACCTTGCCGCCGGAGGCCCGGCGGGCGGGCAGGATCGTGCCGCGGCGGTCGCGGATGTGCAGGATCTGCGACGACTCCACGCTGTCCAGGAAGCGCACCTCCGTACCGACCCGGAGCATGAGGTTCACGGTCTCCGCGGCCCGCGTGCACAGGGCCTCCATCGCGGGCCTGACCCGGGCGCGCAGCTCGCGCAGGAGCGCCCCGCCCGCGCCGGCCTGCGTCGAGGTGAGGAACGGCCCCGGCAGGTACGTGTGCTGCTCGTCCTGCACGGCGAAGTCGCGGTAGACGAGCATGGCCAGCAGGCGGTGGGCGGTGGAGCCGGCGATGCCCAGCTCCCTGGCGACGTCGGCGACCTTGAGGCGGCCCTGGTCGCGCAGCATGTGCAGGAGCAGCAGGACGTTGTCGACGGAGCCCCGCCCCACCGCCTGGCCGCCCCCTGGGCCGTCCGCTGGACCGACCGGGGTGGACGGCCTGCCGGAGGTGCGGGGAACGGCCGCCGAGCTGGCCGCCTGGGTCACCGGGCGCGGCCCCGCCCCCGATCCCGGCGCTCCCGCCATCGGCCGCTGGCTCTGAAGGCACGCGACTCGGCGGGACCGGGTGTGGGTGGGGAGGAGGGCACATGGTCGAGGTGGTCGTCGTTGGAGGCGGTATCGGCGGGTTGGCGGCCGCGTTCGCGCAGGCGAGGGCCGGGCGGACGGTCCGGGTGCTGGAGCGGTCGGCCGAGTTCGGCGAGGTGGGCGCAGGGTTGCAGCTCGGCCCCAACGCCACCCGCGTGCTCCACCGCTGGGGCCTGCTGGACCAGGTGATCGAGAGGGGCGTGCTCCCCGGGCGGCTGGTCTTCAGGGACGCCCTCACCGGCGAGGAGCTCACCCACCTCGACCTGGGCGAGGGGTTCCGGCGCCGCTACGGCGGCCCCTACGTGGTGGCGCACCGCGGCGACCTGCACGCCGTCCTGCTGCGGGCCTGCGCCGCCGCGGGCGTGGAGCTGCTGAACGGCCGGCACGTCGAGCGCGTGGATGCCGGACGGGCCAGGGCCCACTGCGCGGGCGGCGAGGTGCACGAGGGTGACGTGGTGGTCGCGGCGGACGGCCTGCAGTCGGTCCTGCGGGCGCAGCTCGTCGCCGACCAACCCCACGATTCCGGATTTGTCGCTTATAGAGGCACCCGTCCGCTCCCGGGGGATTTCGACGTCGCCGACGTGGTCGCGTACCTGGGCCCCGACTGCCACTTCGTCCAGTACGCCCTGCGCGGCGGCGAGCTGCTCAACCAGGTGGCCGTCTTCCGCGGCCCCGGCGACCTGGAACCGGCCTTCGACGGCTGCTGCGAGGCGATCGGCAAGGGCCTGCCGTACCTGTGGCGCGACCGCCACTGCCCATGCTCGACCGCCCGCCCATCGGCACCTGGGTGCGGGGCAGGCTCGCCCTCCTGGGGGACGCCGCCCATCCCATGCTCCAGCACCTGGCCCAGGGCGCCTGCCAGGCCATCGAGGACGCCCACGAGCTGGCCGAGCAGTCGGCGGCCGGCGACTGGGGCCGGGCGCTGGCCGCGTAACAGGAGGTCCGCGTGCCGAGGACGGCGCGCGTGCAGACGGCGGCGCGGCTGTGGGGCGACATCTGGCCCGTGGACGGCGTGGCCCGGGTGCTGCGCAACGAGCTGTTCCGGACCAGGGACCCGGCCGGCCACGACTACGTCGACTGGCTGTATGGAGGGTGAAGCGTGACGGGGCCGTCCGGGGTGTGGACGGTCAGCGCGTCGCCGGAGACCTCTACGCGCGGATCGGCCGCGCCGGGCACGATCACGGTCAGCACGGCCGCGGCGGCGGGGGACACCACGGTCGCCACCTCGGCGGTCCGCAGGTAGCCGGTCGAGACCAGCCCGGGCCGCACCCCCAGCCCAGCCCCTGGGAGCTGCAGCAGCGTCACCCGCCAGTCCCCGTCCCCGAGCACCACCCGGCCGTCACCCCGGGAGACCACCCGCAGCGCCGGGTCGAAGTGCCACAGGCTGCGCAGGGTCCCGCCCTCTACGGAGTCGTGCACGGCCATCAGGTCGGCCCCGTGGTTGACGAGGACGCGCCGGGTCCTGGTGACCCCGTAGGCGTCGTCGGCCAGCTCGTAGGACTGGCGTGACGGTTCGACGGACGATCCGGCGAGCCGCGTGGCCGTCCCCGGGCGGAAGGTTCCGGCCACGACGGGCACGTTGTGCGCCTCGGGCGAGCGCGTCCACTCCACGTACCCGGTGCGCTCGTAGGAGTGGAAGCCGGCCTCGACGAGGATGCGGCGGCCCTGGGCGCTGTAGGTGACGCCGAGGTGGTCCTCGTGGCCGTGCAGCCGCCGCCCGGGCCCGAACCTGATCGAGTAGAACGCCGACCGCGGGTCGTCCCAGGCGGTCCTGCCGAAGACGTACCCGCCGTCGAACACCCGCACCACCGGCCCCTCGTGCGGGAACCCGTCGGCGCGGGTGTCGGCCGGGCTGTCGCCGATCGGGGCGAGGCGGCCGTCGGGCTGGGTGGCGTGCGCGACGTACGCCTCCAGCGCGGCCCGGCGGGCGATGAGCCGCTGGGGCGGTTCGGCGCCGCTCTCGCCGATCGCCCGCAGCGCCGTGCCGAGCCGCCGGTGCACGTACAGGCCGTAGCGGGGGGCCTGCTCCTGCAGCACCCCCTGGGCGTCGATGGCCAGCTCGGCGGAGGCCGTCATCCGGCGGATGGCCAGATCGCGCCAGCGCGCCCGGCCGAGCCGGCAGCCGACGACGAGCAGCCCGATGTCCTGGTCCAGGCCGTGGTTGTGGCCCGCGCGGTAGAGCGACGAGTCGGCCAGGATCTCCCCGTGCTCGGCCAGGCTGTCCCACAGGGTCCGGCTGCGTACGTGCTGGCTGAGGCACACGAGCGCGGGGGCGCGCAACGCGACCGCGTGCTCGGCCCACGCCCACGGGCTGACCCCGCGGCCGCCGCGCGGGTTCTCCCGGATCCAGTGCTCGGCCAGGGCGCCGGCACGGTCGAGGTACGCGCGCTCGCCCGAGCGCTCGTACTCGGCGACCAGCCGGCCCATCCAGCGCAGCGCGTGCAGGTTCAGCGCCCAGGAGCGGTTGCCGTGCGGGTTGGCGGTCCAGTCGACGTCCGAGCCCAGCTCGACCGGCGGCAGGCCGACGAACGTGACCCGCCCGCGCATCACCTCCTCCGCCTTGATCAGGGGAAACTGGTCGCTCAGGCAGATGGCTCTGCCCGAGGTCATACGCCAGAACACGTCGGGACTCCTGTTTCAGGGCGCGCGAAACCCACGCGCCGGCGTCGGAATGCTCTAGCGGGGACCCCGGTCGGTCCAGCCCGCCTCGATCACGCGCTCCGTGCGCGGGGACGGCCCGTCGTCGGTGCAGGAGAGCACCTGCGAGGTCGCCGGGTCGATGACGAGCGTCCGCTGGGTGCCGTCGGGCAGCGCGTACGAGAACGCCTCCCCGCGGTCGCGCTCGCCCAGGTACCGGACCTCGGGCAGGTCGGCGAGCGCGCGGTAGGCGGCGGCGCGCACGGCGGGCGGGGACGGCTTGGTCCACAGCAGGCCGCTGAGCGCGTCGGCGAGCAGGCCCTTGGACGGCAGCATGCCCGCCACCCGCTCCCTGAGCGCGACCGGGTCCGTGGGCAGGCGCTCGATCTGCTGGAACGTCAGGTCACGCCCCGCCATGCTGAACGCCGACCGTCCCGTGACGCGCGTGATCCGGCCCTGTTCCGAGGTCCACGCCCGGCCGTCCCTGGCCGCCCAGAGCTCGATCACCTGGGAGCCGTCCCGGACCTTCTTGATGCGCCAGTAGGTCCCGTCGGGAACGTGGCCGGAGGCGGCGGTGCCGGCCGCCGCCAGTAGCACGGAACGTCCGGAGGGGGCCGGCTGGTAGAGCACGAACGCCGCCGCCAGGGCCATCGCCACGGCGGGGAGCGCCAGCCACGACAGCCGCCTGCGCCGGCGTGCCGCCGTCACCCGCCGCCACACCCTGGCCTGGGCGTCCGGGTCGGTCTGCGGCCGGCCGTACAGGTCTCTGACGCGCTCCATCTCATCCACGGGCGAGCACCTCGATCTCGCCGAGCAGGGCGCGCAGCTTCTTCCTGGCCCGGCTCAGCCGGGACCCGACGGTGCCGTACGGGATGCCGAGCGCGGTGGCGACCTCGTCGTGGCTCAGCCCGGCGAGCGCGACGAGCAGCAGGACGTCGCGGTCGCGGCGGTCGAGCCCGGCCAGGGCGGCGGCCAGCTCGGGGCGCAGGCTCTGGGCGCTGACGCGGCGGGCGACCGAGTCCTCGTGCCCGGGGGACTCGGGGTCGGGGGCGCAGCGGCCGAGCGCGCGCAGGGTGCGAGCCTCGAGGCGGCGGTGCTTGCCGATGAGGTTCGTGGCGATGCCGTACAGCCAGGCGCGCACGTTCGCGCGGGCCGGGTCGTACTGGGCCCGCTTGCGGAACGCGGTGAGGAACGTCTCGGCCACGACGTCCTCGGCGTGGTCGGGGCCGAGCCGCTGGGCGACGTAGGCGTGGATCTCGCCGAAGTGGGCGTCGAACACCGCCGCGAAACCGTCGGCGTCGTCGAGAACGTTCGGCGGCGAGCTGCGCGTCCCCCCGTGGACGTGCGCGCGAGCCGTCCACGCCGACGGCGTCGCGATGGTCTCCCCCGTCATGTGCTGCCTTCCGGTGAATCAGTGGTCATCTCTTATCACCCGATGCACCGGTTTGCTTTCACGCTCTCATTCCGGAAGGCGTCATTCCAGAAAGCGGCGGACGTTGGCGATCTCGGCGTCGAGCAGGCCGTCCGGCAGCTCGTCGAACGGCTCGACGCTCACCCGCGTGCCCTTCCGCCCCCACACGCCCCTGATCACCCCGCCCACCAGCACGACCGGGCGGAGGACGCCTCCCCCAGGGAACACCTTCCTGGCGTTCTCGGCGGCCAGGATCGGGTCGCGGCTGCGCCAGCCCATCAGGTACTCGTCGAAGGCGGGCACGAGGCGGGCCACCGGCTCCTCCCCCGCGCGGGCGGGCGGCGGATCGGCGGCGCTCAGCCGCCAGGCCGTGCGGGCCTCGCCGAGCGGCAGGCCCGACCAGGCGGCCAGGTCCTCGGGCTCGGCGGGGTGGTGGGCGCGGCGGTAGCGCAGGCCCAGCTCCTTGAGCGCGCGGTCCCGGTCGGGCTCGGGGGTGATCGGGGCGCCCAGCCAGTCGGCGGCGTGCACGTACGTGGGCTTGCCCGCGCGGAGCGGGCCCAGCACGGCCAGGCCGTGGTGGGCGGCCAGCCCCACCAGGTGCACGACGCCCTGGCCGGTGGCCCGGCCCGCCAGGCGCTCCTCCAGCTCGGCCTTGGTGAGCGGGCCCTGGCCTTCGAGGGCGCCGGAGATGAGCCCGAGCAGGTCGTCGCCGGTGACGCCCTCCTCGTGGAGGCGGCGCAGGGTGTTCGTGGCGCGGCCGGTGAGGGCGTGCAGCCAGGGCAGGTCGTCGGCGTGCACGAAGTGGAGGGTGCCGCGCGGGCCCCAGGTTCTGACGATCTCGCGGGAGGTCACCGCGGCCTCGACGTCCTGCCTGGTGAGGGTGGCGGAGCGGGCGCGGAGGGCGAGCAGGGCGGAGGGGACGTCCTGGGCCTGCATCGCCGCCAGGTGCCTGACGATCTCGCCGGCCGCCAGGCCCGGAGGGCGGTGCAGGAGCTGGGACTCCACGCTTCTCATGGTCAACGTCATCTCAGGAGGAGGCGGTTGCGCAGGCGGGTCGTCAGGGGGGTGCCTGCGCGTACGGCTCTGCGGATGGCGTCGCTGCGCTGCCAGGCCTCGGCGGCGGCGTCCTCGGTGACGGCGTCCGGGGCGTACCGGACGAAGTTCGAAATTTCAGCCAAAGGCTGGATGTGGGCGGAAATATCCCCCGAGCCTGACTGCCTGGCGACCACGTCCGCCGCCGTCAGGGCGTACTGGCCCCTCAGCCCCAGGTCGTCGCAGGTCTGCCGCCACGCGCCGAGCACCCGCTGCTCGGGCCCCTCGGCCCGGCGGCGCCCGCGCCTGCGCCACCACGGCAGGGCCACCACCACCCCGGCGTACGCCACCAGCAGCGCCCCGCCCGCCACCGACGCGATCAGCCAGATCGCCGGGCCGCTCGACGGCTCCTCGCCGTTCCCCGTGGCCTGCGGCTGGGACGTCTTCGGCCGGTCGCTCCCGCCCTGGGTGAACTCGCCCTCCAGTTCCTCGCTCTCCTCGATGGCCGAGGACACGACGTCGTGGTCGTCCTTGGCGCCGCTGCGGCCCGGCGTGGGATAGAACGGCCGCCAGCCGAGCCCGTCGAACTTGATCTCCGCCCACACCATCACATGGCCAGATTTAACGCGATAAATCCCGCCGGACTCCTCGCCCGGTCTGAACCCCACCACCACCCGCGACGGCAGCCCGAGCGTCCTGGCCATGAGCGCGAACGTGGTCGCGAACTGCTCCGACGTCCCCCGGTGCGTGGTCTGCAGGAAGAACTCCAGCCCCTTGAGCGAGTGCCCCGGCGGCGCGGTGACATCGTAACTGGCGTTGGTGCGCAGGTACC
This sequence comes from Nonomuraea jabiensis, assembly GCF_014204795.1. Lineage (GTDB taxonomy): Bacteria > Actinomycetota > Actinomycetes > Streptosporangiales > Streptosporangiaceae > Nonomuraea > Nonomuraea jabiensis. The sequence continues at coordinate 12,414,562 of NZ_JACHMB010000001.1, forward strand.
TCTGCAGCCGGTACGCCCGCGTGATCGGCGTGGTCGCGCCCTTGGTGGCCTCCTGGGCGAGCTTGCGGAACAGCCGCTGCTGCGGCCCGGCAGGGAACGCGGTCAGCCCCGGGTCGACGGCGGGCCTGGCGTCGAGCAGCTCCTGCTTGGACGGCCGGGGCACCTTCGAGGTCACCTCGTAGCTGAACCCCTTGGCGGGCTTGGCACCGGCCAGCAGCGCGCCGCTCTCGGGGTCCACCACCAGCCCCCGCACGCCATCGACCCGCTCCGGCCGCTCGGCGGCGGGCAGCCAGGTGCCCGGGAGCCCGTCGAACGTCACCTTCTGACGGACGACGTCCGCCTTGCCCGTCCAGCCCGTCTCGGGCACCCGGCCGCCGGTGGGCTGGAACCGGGCTCCGGAGGTCCATCGGACGCCGTCGTACCGGTCGAGCACGGCCAGCCGCCAGTTGAGCGGTTTGTCGGCCTTGACGGTGAACAGCTCCCTGTCGGGGATCTGCAGCCACGCCGAGACCCGGTCCAGCGGGCTGACGCTGTCGACGCGCCGCGGCGGCGGGAGGTCGGCGTCCTGCCGGGGGTTGTACGGCTGCGCGGCGATGGGCAGCAGCGGCCCCACGGCCAGCGCCACCGCGGCCAGCGCGGCGGCGGCCGGCAATCCGGCCAGCAGCCAGACCGGGGAACGGTCGTCGCGCAGCAGGGCCAGCGCGGCGATCAGCACGAACAGCGCGCCCGCCACGGGGAGGTTCGAGCCCTCGCCGTCCACGCCCAGCAGCAGCGCCGTGCCGTAGACGGCCAGGGCCGGGACGGCGGCGGCGATCCTGGTGCGGGTGCGGGCCAGCGTCTCGGCGCCGATGACGGCGGCCGCCCAGACGAGGGTGTGGACGAGGACGAGGAGGTGCGGCTCGGGCTGGGCGGGGAGGAGGGTGGTGAGCAGGGCGTGCCAGGAGTTCGCCACGTCGGCGAACACGCCTGGGTGCGGGGCCTTGTAGAGGAGGACGGTGCCGGCGAACCAGAGGACGACGTCCAGGAGCAGGGCCAGCCAGAGGGGACGCCGGCCGAGGATCGCGGCTACGGCGGCGGGGGCGATGGCCGCGGGGATCACGGCGGCCAGCAGCTCGGTGCCGGGGAACACCCGGTGGAACCCCCACCCGGCCGCCCCGGCGACGCCCGCCACCAGCACCTGCCCGGCCATCCGCCGCCACAACGCCCCACCGGCCGCCCCGCCAGGCGTCGTCGCGTTCGGCGCGCGTCCGTGCCGGCCGCCGCTTCTGGGGGCCGGGGTGGTCATCGGGATCCCCATGCGAGCGGGAGCGCGTCCAGGGAGCCGATCGGCAGGACCGTCACCCCGGGGACCGCGACCGGCCCGGGGCCGACGTAGACGCAGATGACGCGGTCGAAGCGGCGGCGCACCCCCGCGACCCGCCCCGCCTCCGCCGGGTCCGGCGTGACCAGGACCAGGGAGCCGCCACCCCGGGCCAGGCGCATCGGCTCCGTGACGCCGCCCGTGTCCGCCCGTACCAGGGCCAGGCGGTCCAGCACCGTCTCGGGGTCCTTGGCGTCCGGTACGGGCCCGTCGCCGGTGACGAGGCGTACCGGGAAGCCCGCCGTGGCGGCGGCGAGCGCGACCGAGGCGGCGGCGTCCACGGCCAGCTCCGTGAGGTCGCGGGTGTCCAGGACGACGGTGGTGGTGGGCAGGCTGGCGTCGATGAGCTGGCGGACCATGAGCGTCCCGGTGCGGGCGCTCGACCGCCAGTGGACGTGCCGCAGGTCGTCGCCGACGACGTACTCGCGGAGGGTGTGGAAGGTGACCGTGCCGCTGGGAGCGTTGTCGCTGGTGGGGCCCTCCAGGTGGTGGGCCCGGCCGGACGGGGGGACGGGGAGGGCGACCGTGCGGGGCCGTACCAGGAGGGTGACCGGCGAACCGTACGATCTGACGCGCCGCGTGAGCCCGAACGGGTCGGCCCGGACGAGCAGCAGCGGCCCCACCGGGATCTCGCCGCGGGTGTCCGTCGGCAGCGGGTACGACACCGTTCGGACGGCCCCCTTCGGCAGCCTGGGCAGGTCGACGGTGTGCTCCGCCGCGCCGATCCGGTCCTGGGCGCGCAGGCCGGACAGGCCCCGGCGGCCGAGGTTGGTGACGTTCAGGACGGCGACGGCGGCGTCCCCCCGCGGCACCTTCAGGGGCGTGACCTCGCGCCGCACCTCCAGCCTGGGCCTCGGGGCGGTCCACGCGAGCGCGGCGGCCAGCGCGAGCAGGCCGCCGGTGGCGAGCACGACGGGCTCGGGGTAACCGAGCGCGAACCCCGCCGCGTACAGCGCGAGGGACCCGGCGAGAGTCCCCCAGCCCAGCGGGGTCAGCACCGCGGTGAGCCGCTGCCGGGGAGCCGGTGGCGGGGTGGCTCGCACCTACGCCGCCTGCGGCACCGGCATCCCGGCGAGGATCTCGCCGAGCGCGGCCGCGGCGTTGACCTCGCGCAGCTCGGCCTCGGGCGTGAGGATCAGCCGGTGCGCCAGCACGGGCACGGCCAGCGCCTTCACGTCCTCCGGCACGACGTAGTGCCGGCCGGCCGCGGCGGCCTTGACCCTGGCCGCGCGCAGCAACGCCAGGCTGCCCCGGGGGCTGGCCCCGAGCCGCAGGTGAGGGCTGGTACGGGTGGCCGAGCACAGCGCGACGATGTAGTCGTACACGGCGTCGGCCACGTGGATCCGGGAGGCGAAGTCGATCATCCCGGCCACGTCCGACGACCGCGCCACCATCGGCAGCCGCTCGACCTGCGGCCCCGTCGGCATGCCCTTGAGCACCTCCACCTCGGAGACGTGGTCGGGGTAGCCGACGGAGATCTTCATCAGGAAGCGGTCGAGCTGGGCCTCGGGCAGCGGGTACGTGCCGTCCATGTCGACCGGGTTCTGCGTGGCCACCACCATGAACGGCCTGGGCACCGGATGCGGCTCGGCGTCCACCGTGACCCGGCGCTCCTCCATGACCTCCAGCAGCGCGGCCTGGGTCTTCGGCGAGGCGCGGTTGATCTCGTCGGCGAGCACGATGTTCGCGAAGACGGGCCCGTGGTGGAACTCGAACTTCTGGTGCGCCTGGTTGAAGATCGACACGCCGGTGATGTCGCTGGGCAGCAGGTCAGGGGTGAACTGGATGCGTCGCCACTCGGCGTCCACGCTGGCCGCGAGCGACCTGGCCAGCGTGGTCTTGCCGGTGCCGGGCACGTCCTCGACGAGCAGGTGCCCCTCCGAGAACAGGCAGATCAGCGCCAGCTCGATCGCCTCGTGCTTGCCCCGGATGATGCGCTCGATGTTGCCGGCGAGCAGCTGGAAGCGCTGCGCGAACTGCCCGGCCAGCTGCGCGCTCTGCTGCGGCTGCTGCTGGTAGGACTGTTCGACTCCCTGCTGCTGGTACGGCTGCACGGTCTGCTCGAACTGGTCCTGATAGTTGTACTGGGTCAACTGAGCCCCCCTCCTCAGTCGGTGCACTCGAAGAGCGGCCCCTCGGGGAAGCCGCCGTCCGGAGTCGCCACAAGAGTGTCGCTGAGCCACCCGTTCCCGTACTGCGTTTCAACTTTGTTCCAAATGTCACTCGTGCTGCCGTCTTGCGACTCGGTGACAGATTGGCCCTTGACCTGGCAGATCACGGTCACCGTGATGTACTGGCCCTGCGGGATCTTGCCGACGTTGTCGTCGCCGTTCTTGGCGGGGGCCGGCCGGATCAGGGTGTTGGTCTGGTCGTTGTTCTTGTTCTTGTACTGCTGCCTCGGGTAGGCCAGGTCGACCTCGGTGGTGGCCACGTCCGGGCTCTCCCCCGCCGCGTTCTTGGCCTTGAGCTTGAACGCGTGCTTCTGGTTGTTCTTCAGCCCGTCCACCGTGAACGACGTGCCCTTGATGCCGTTGTTCGTGGCCGCGCCGGTCAGCTCGTAGGTGACGCCGTCGTCGCCGTTCGCGGGGGCGCTCCAGCTCAGCTCGGCGCCCCGGTTCTTGGCCTTGGCGGTGAAACCGGTCGGCGAGCCGGGCGCCACGCAGGGCTTGGCCCCGGCGCTGGGCTGCGACTCGACCTCGCCGCCCGCCCAGTGCGCGACCACCACGAACGTGTACTCGTTCGCGCAGTCCCCGCCCGTGAACTCGAACTGGAACGGCCCGTTCGCGTCCACCGACTGCGGCACGGAGCGGCCGGCGCCGGAGGAGGTCTTCAGGGTGTACCGCGCGACCTTGCCGCCGGTGGACGGGCTGAAGGACACCGTCACCTTGCCGGGGCCGGACCTCGCGCTGACGGCGCCGGGCGCGGACGGCGCGCTGGGCGACGGGGTCGGGGTGGGTGATCTGGTGGGCTCGCGGCTCGGGGTCGGCGTGGGCTCGGCCTCGCGGGTCGGCTCGGCCTCGCGGGTCTGCGTGGGGCGCGGCTCCGTCCTGGTCGGTACGGGGTCGGGCCGGGTGTCCGTCTTGGACGGCTCCGGGCGCGGCGTCTGCTTCGGCTTGGGCGTGCTGGTCGGCCCCGGTACGTCGGAGTCGTCCTTGTCGACGTCGTGCTTGCGGCCCTCGGGGTCGATGACGACCGCCTTGTCGCCGTTCTCGTCGTTGGCCCAGAGCAGGCCGTCCTTGACGAACACGTCCACCGGGCCGGGCGCCTGGGTCACCTGGAGCGTGGTGGGCCGGCCGCCGGCCGCGCTGTCCCAGACGATGAGGGAGCCCTTGCCCTGGTCGGGCACGTACACCTTGCTGCCGAGCACCTGCGGCACGCCGAGCTTGGCGGGGTCCGGCGACTCGAACTTGGTGCTCAGCACCGAGTTGGACGAGGTGTCGATCACCACGAGCAGCCCCGAGTCGCCGGGCGTGAGGATCGGGACCAGCGGGCCTTCCGTCGTGGCGGGGGTGAGCGCGCCGCCCTTGGCGGCCTGGGCCACGCCCTTGGGCAGGGTGATCTCGCCGACGCCGCCGTCCGCGCCGATGACCGTGGCGGTGGCGGCCCGGCTGTTGACCACGACGGGCAGGCCGCCGGCGATCGTGACCGCCAGTTCCTCGCCCGGCTCGCCGACCTTGAGCGGGCTCGCCGCGGCGCCGTTCGACACCGGTGCGACCTGGCCCTTGGCGGTCACGGGGACCCACAGCCGGCCGCCGCCGTCGATGCGGGCCGCGCCGAGCGGTCCCGGGAGGGTGATCGGGGCGCCGACGGAGTTGAGCGTGACCGGGTCGATCCGCTGGACCCTGCCGGACGCCGGGTCCACCGCGTACGCGGTGTCGCCGGACACCGCGAGCTGCAGGCCGGCCGCGCCGAGGTCGCGGGACTGGGAGACGGTGAGCTGGCTGGGTTCGACGCGGCTGACGTAGCCGGTGGCGTCGTCGACGAGCAGCACGTTGCCGTCGTCCTGCACGACGCGCAGCTGGCGTCCTGCCTTGTCGCCGAGGTAGCCGTCGACCTCGCCGGACAGGCCGTTGACGTGCACGATCTTGCCCTTGGCCCGGGTCCAGAGCCAGGCGCCGACGTCGGCCAGCTTCGGGTTGGCGCTGGAGACGCCCACGCCGAACCACGCCGCCGCGGCCACCAGGACCACGGCCGCCACGCCGGCGATCACCGCTGTGTTTCGGTCCCCTTGGAGCATGCGCAACTGCACGCGTAACTCACCCCGTATGTACGATTACAGAGCGTTTGCCCCCGTATTATCGGGCATCACCCTAGCGCTCACAGGCCGCTTGCGCGTATGTACCGGCTGGTAGCGCTCGCGAGGTGGTTGTGGTGTGCCGAGACTGTCGGCGCGAAGCCGTACCTTAGTGCCCGTGTCCGAACAGCCCCTGACCCTCGACGCCGTCCTCACCGACGAGGCGGTCCTGTCGACCTACCGCCGGATGTTCGCCGCGCTGGCGCGCGACAGCGGCGCGGTCGTCGACGACCCTGCCCTGGTCGACATCGCCGAGACGCTGTTCTCGGCGTTCGCGGAGGCGGGCGAGGAGTGGCTGACGCACGAGCAGATGCGTTTCGCGTGCCGGGCCTACCCGGGCGACCAGTTCGACAACCGGCTGCGGGTGCTCAAGGGCCTCGGGGCCATCCGCGAGGTGTTCCCCAAGCCCAACCAGCTGCGTTACCGGGCCTCGTTCACGAGCGTGGTCGGGCTGATGTTCATCCGGCGGATGATGTCCGACGGCGGGCAGTCGGAGATGCACCGGCTGCTGGCGCTCGAAGACCTCAACGTCGCCGACCCCCGCACCACGATGGAGGAGGCCAGGCAGAGCGCGGTCAACCTGGCGCGGGCGTTCCGGCTGTGGGCACTGGAGCTGATCACGCTCACCACGGGCACCATCGAGGAGCTGCGCGAGCAGGCGCCCAAGCTGTGGGGCACCGAGGAGATCGCCCGGCGCGCGCAGGGGCTGCACGGCACCATCCTGACCCGGTGGCCGGAGCTCGACCGGGTCTGCACCGACCTGCGGGCGGCCATCTACGCCTACAGCGACGCCTCCCGCCGCGCCGCCGGACGCCTGGCCGACTCGGCGGGCACCACCCGCAACCTGACGTTGCTGCCCACCGAGACGTGGCGCACGTTCTCGCAGACCGCGTCGCGGGAGCAGCTGGCGGCGGTGCTCGACGGGTTCGTCTTCGACGTGCCCGCGCCGTGGCACGATCCGGCCGCCATCGCCCGCGCCGTGGACGAGGCCCCGCGCCCCGCCCCCGCCCAGCCCACTCCCCCGCGCTCCAACCTCCCCGACCCCGGTCCCGGCGACTCGCTCGACACCTCGCTCAGCGCGGCCATGGAGCGGCTGCGGGAGGTGGCGGAGTCGCTGCTCGGTGACGCCTCGCGGGTGGCGCTGGCCGACGTGCTGGGCTCCGACTGGCCCTCGGCGCGGCGCGTGCTGGCCGACCTGACGACCGTGGACCTGCGGCCTGAGCTGCCTTACCGGCTGTCGTGGTCCGACGGGCTCTCGATCGACCCGGACCGCGAGCCGGCCTGGCTCTCCCAGGGCTACTTGGAGCGCACCTGATGCCCACCCCTCACCACCCGGACCCCACCCGCCCGGACCCCACCCACCCGGCCTCCGCCCACCCGGAAACCGACCGCCCGGACCCGGCGCCGCACGCCTCGGAGCCGCACGTCTCGGAGCCGCACGCCTCGGGGCCGCACGCCTCGGGGCCGACTGACGGTGGAGCCCGCGCGCGCCCGGCCACCGCCGGTGAGACCGATCGCCAGGGGGCAGGAGCCCGCTCGCGTTCGAAGGGCGGCGTGCAGGCGCGGGCGCGGGCGGGTGCGCTTGACGGGCCCGCCGCGCATGTGCGGGTGCGGTCGGGCGGGCCGCTGTGGCTGGCGGCCGGGGAGCCCGCGCCACCGGGCATGGTGCGGCTGACGCGGCCCGACTCCACCGGGCAGGCCCTGCCGGTGTGGCCCGACGGGGTGACGCCGTCGCTGCTGGAGGAGTACCAGGTGGCGCCCGTTCCGGTGGAGCGGTCCGGCGAGACCCGGCGGGTGCTGGCGGCGGTGCTCAAGTGCTGCTGGACCGACCTGTCCGTGGACCCGTGGCCGGGCGAGCCCGCGCCCGTGGAGCTGGTGCTCGACACGTACCGGGCGCTGATCGGCCGCACCGACGACCTGATGCGCAACTGGGCGATCGGCGCGATGCGCCGCCTGCACGACTCGGCGTGGATCGTCGTGGACGACGGCGTGGTCACCCTCGGCCCGCGTTGTGCGCTGTGGCCGGTCGAGTCGCACGCGCAGTTGCAAGAGCTGGTCCGCCGCCTGCCCGAGCCCGAACGTCCCGAGCTCACCGTGGTCGGCGACGCCGACATCGTGGCCGCCGCCCACCCGGCCGAGACCGTCCCCGACCCGGAGGCGGGGCTCGGGGGGCGGGTCGAGGGCGGGTCCTCGGAGTTCGACGATCTGCTGGGGGCTTATGACGAGCGGCGGCGGGCGGAGCTGGTGGCGGCGTTCATGGTGGTGGAGCACGCCGCCGAGCCGGTGCAGGAGGTCCGCTTCGCCGCCCTGCGCGACCCGGCGCTGCGCCACACGCTGAGCGAGATGCTGGCCAGACGCGGCCGTACGCTCATCCAGCACCGCGACCGCTGGACCTCCGGCTACGACGACACCCAAGCCGCCGCCCTCACGACGTCCACAACCGAGGGCCCGCACAGGGGCGCGCACGAGACCCCACGCAACACCGCACACGACGACGGGTGTGAAGCCACCGCGGCCGTCGCTGCGGAGGCCGCAGGCACAGCCGTCGTTTCGGAGGCGGGCACCGCAGGCATGGCCGTCGTCGCCGAGCCGGGCGCGGCCATTGCCGGAGAGGTCGGGGTCGCGGGCGCGGCCATTACCGGGGAGGTGGGCGAGCGCGTCGATCGGGCGGACGGCGACGAGCCGGTGGCCGGACGGGCGGTGGCCGGACTGGCCGCGGCTCCTGGCGTTCGGTCCGGTGTCCCGGCGGGCCCGCGGCTGGGGGTGAGCGAGCGGGCCGTGCTGACGCTCGTCCTGGTGCACTCCGTCGCCATCCCCAGGGCCGAGGGGCTGTTGCCCGAGGACTCGTGGTTGTCGCCGCACCCCACCCCGGTGGACGAGCTGCGCCGCCACACCCAGCTGCCGATCGGCGAGCTGGAGGCGGCGTTGCGGACGTTGCGGCACGCAGGGCTGCTGGGGCAGGTCAAGGCCGGTGAGGAGGCGGGCGGCTACGTGCCGGGCCCGCAGTTCCATCGGCTCACTCCGGCGGCCCGGCGGCGGTTGCAGGAGGAGCTCATCCTGGCGGCCGGGCCCAACACGCCGCTGGCGGCCGCCGTACGATCCCGAAGATCGGCGAAGTGACCGCGACGGCACACAGATTCAGCGTCATGACGGATGGAAGGACTACGGGGGTAACAGGTGTCGCAGGTGGAGAACGTCGTCGGAGACCGGGTGCTGATCGCTGTGCAGGCGGTCAACATTTCGCGGCTGTCGACCCATCCGGTGCCCACCGTCCCCGGCACGCTCATCGTCGTGGCGGGTGCCGGGCCGAAGGACTCCAACGGCGCGGGCAAGTCGTCGTTCATCGCCTCGATCACGGCGTTGCTCGGGGACGAGCAGTGGCGCTTCGCCTCGGGCGCCAAGGCGGTGTCGGAGCTGCTCTTCAACGCCGAACTGGCCAGCGGCGCGGGCGCCCGCCAGTGGGCGAGCGCCGACCACGGCTACATCGTGGGCGTCTTCGGCCCGCCCGGCATGGATGGCTTCGCCCCGTACGACACGGCGGAGGCGGCGCCAACGGGCGCTCTTCCGGCCGGTGGGGCGGGCGACGGAGCGGCCACGGACGGTGCGGCCGTCGCAGGTGACGGGGGCGGCTCCGGGCACGGGGGCGGCTCCGGGCACGGGGGCGGCTCTGGGGAAGGCGAGTTCGTGCTCGAGAGTCAGGTGGCCGGGGCCGAGCTGAGTGGTGAGCTGTTCGAGGTGCCCGACACCTCGGGCGGGGCGCTCACCGTGTGGCTCAAGGTCAACCAGGAGGCGCCGCACCTGGAGATCCGGTGGCGGGAAGGGGTGCATCTGGCGGCCTCCCCGTCCGAGGCCGAGCGGGTGGCACGGGCCGACGAGATCTGGGCGACGCTGCCGAAGTCGGCCGGGCGGCGCGACGTGGTGGCGCGCGACCTCACCAAGGTGCTCTACGGCGACCGGGTCAGGTGCGTGTCGTTCCTGTCCACCTCCGTACGGAGCAAGGTGGCCACGAACCTGCTCTCCCAGCCGCTCAACGAGATCTCCCCCGAACGCGTCTTCGAGGCCATCGCGGCCCTCACCGGCCTCGACGCCGAGTTGGAGCAGGAGCGGGAGGCCCGCCGCGACGAGCATGCCAAGCGGGTGCGCGCCGCGCAGGCGGCCGAACGGCTGGCGGAGTTCGAGATGGAGTCGAAGGCGCTGCTGACCACGTTCGACCGGCGTGATCAGGCGAGGATCCGGTTGGCGGACGCGCTGCGGTGCTGGCGCGGCAGGCAGGCGCGCAAGCTGGCCGACGCGGCGGGCAAGGACGAGGCGCTGGCCGCCGAGCTGGAACGGCACCGCGCGGCCGGAGAGGCGGCGGCCGAGGCGATCGCCATGGTCAAGGCGGAGATCGCCACGCTGCGGGAGGACACCCTCGACCGGCAGGTCTCGCAGGCCCGCAAGGAACTGGCGGCGCTGCAGGCGCGGGCGGCCAAGCTGGACGCCGACCGTGCGGTGGCCGAGAACTCCGCCGACGAGCTGCGCGGTCTGATCCCGGCGCTGGAGGAGACGCGCAGGTTCGCGGACGGGCGTGACGTGCCCACGGCGGAGCGGGAGCTGCGGGAGGTCCGGCTGCGGCTGAACGAGGCGCTCAAGGCGCTCGGGGTGGCCGACCAGGAGGTGTCCTCGGCGCAGGCGGCGCTGGACGACGCCGAGGGCGGTCCGGCGGCGGCCCAGCTCAACGCGCTGGCGGCGGCGGGCATCGGCGCGACCGGCCTGCTGGACGCGCTCGACGTGGCCGAGCAGGCCCGCGACGCCGCCCACACACCCCCGGCACAGTCCGCCGGTGGAAGCCAGGCACTACGCGGGACGACCTCGGCCACCCCCGAGGCGCTCGGCGCCGCCCTCAAAGCACGCTACGGGAAGGCGCCCGGCGGCGGTGCTGGCCAGGTGGCGGGAGTGGCGTTGGGGGATTTGCGGGGGTGGCCGAATGAGCATGCGGTGATCGTGGACGCCGCGCAGCTCGACGACGCCGCTGCCGCCCTGGCCGAGTTGCCCGGGTCCGTGCTGGTCAGCTCGGCCGGGGTGAGCGTCGTGGGGGCGTTCGACGGGGTGGCGACCGGGCGGGAGGCTCGGATCAAGGCCGCCGAGCTGCGGCTCAACCGGGCCAAGGACGTCCAGGAGACGGCGGCGCAGGCCGTACGCGACGGAGAAGAGGACGTCGCGGAGGCGCAGCGGCGGCTGGAAGGGGCCAGGGCCGGGGTGCGCCTGGCCGAGCTGGAGGCGAAGCTGGGCGAGCGGCGGGCCAGGCTGACCGAGCTGAACGCGGCGATCGGGGAGCTGGCGCCGAAGGTGGCCGAGGCCGAGCGGCACGCCGGTGCGCTCGACTTCCGGGCCAGGACCAGGGACATGGAGATCGAACGCCTGGAGGGGCGGCGGCACCGGCACGAGGCCGAGCGAACGCAGGCACGCGACCAGGAGGCCAAGGTCGGCGCCGAACGCGAGGCGCTCAAGCTCGACGCGCTGGCCGCCGACTGGGGCGGCACGGTCGAGACCGCCCGCGAATGGCTGAACGCGCTGCCCGAGGAGGAGCGGCCGCGTGCGGCCGAGGAGTGGTGGCGGATCGCCGAACGCCACTTCGACCAGGCCCTGCGCGACACGTTCCCGGAGGAGGACGCGGAGATCCCCGAGGAGCTGCGGTTCCTGCTGAGCGAGCGGAGCGGGAGCACGGCGCGGGAGCAGGCGACGTTCGCGGCGGTGTGCGGGGCGCTGGCGTCCTACCTGCGGGGCCAGGAGGAGTACGAACGGCACCAGCGCCGCCAGATCGAGGCGCAGGTCGTCTCCCGGCAGCGCGACCTGTCGGCGGCGGCCAGGGGCGCCGAGGAGGCGGCGCAGTCCACGGCCGTACACCGGGCGGCGCTGACGGCGGCGATCAAGGCGCGGCTCACGCGGGTGGCCGAGGAGTTCGAGAAGCTCGACACCTCGTACGGGGGTTACGGCGCGACCCTGGAGTTCCCGGTGCCGCCCGCGCCCGCCGACCCCGAACAGCGCTGGCAGTGGCGGGTGACACCGAAGTGGCGGCGCGGCGAGGGGCAGGGGTTCGTGCCGTACAACCGGCGGGCCAACACCGCACTCATGGACGAGAAGGCCGTCAAGCTGGTGTGCGCCGCGGCCATCGCCTCATCCGGAGGCGGTCACCTGTGCCTGGTCCTCGACGAACTCGGCCGCAACCTGGGCAAGGAACACCGCAGGGAAGCGGTCGCGCTCTTCCGGCGGATCGGGGAGACGTACGGGATCACCGTGATCGGGGCGCTGCAGGACGACATGGAGCCGTACGCGATCGACGCCTGCGGGCAGTACATCAAGCTGCGGCGGTCGTCGGACGCGATGCCGTACAACGAGCCGCCGGTGATCGTCGGACACGACCAGCACGCCGACCGGGTACGCGCCCTGGCCGCCTACGTCGACAGGACCGCGGCAGCGCTCATCTGACGGGCCCACCGCCTCCGTGGCGGTCATTTGACGGGCCCGCTGCTTGCGGGCGCCCGCTTGACGGGCGGGCCCGTGACGGTCACTTAGCGGCCCGCCGCCTGGGGGCGCTCGCTTGACGGGCGGGCCTGTGCAAGAGGCACAGGGGAAGAGGGGGCCTCGGTCGCACTCCTCCATCGCTCCAGGACGCGCCGGGCAACGCCCTGCCCCTGCTCGGCGAGGCCGCACGCGTGTTCGCCGAAGCCCTCCTCCGAGCCCCCGCCCCGTAGGCTCCCCCACACGGGCCGGCGACTTCCCCACGGTGACCAAGCCGCCGGCACCGCCGCGTCGCGGACGCCGATTTTTGCCGGCCGAATATGACAACGTGCAACCTCACCTGTGATGAGCGTTACATATTCTGGCGCATCGATATAAGAGCGGCGCATACTCCTGTTCCATGCCAAATCACATGATCAACCGGCGTGCTCTCCTGCGCGCCGGCATCGTCACCGGAGGCCTCCTGACCGGCGTGGCCTCCGCGAGCACCGCCGCGTTCGCCCGCACCGCTCAGCCCTCGAACACCGCCCCGGACCAGCGTCCAGCCACCCCGGCCGAGGCGTGGGCGACGCTGCGCGAGGGCAATCGGCGCTGGGTGGACGGCACCGCCACCCACCCGCACCAGGACGCGGCCCGGCGCAAGGAAGTAGCGGAGAAGCAGGACCCGTTCGCGGTCGTCTTCTCGTGCATCGACTCGCGCGTCGCTCCAGAGTTAGTCTTCGACACCGGCCTGGGCGACCTCTTCGTGGTGCGGACCGCCGCGCAGACCATTGACCCGCTGGTGACGGGCGCCGCCGAGTACGGTCCGGCCGAGCTCGGCACCCCGCTCGTGGTCGTGCTCGGCCATCAGCGCTGCGGCGCCGTCACGGCCGCCGCCGAGTCGCTGCACGACCACAAGAAGCTGCCCGGAGAGCTGGACACGATCGCCTCCGCCCTGCGTTCGGCCTACAAGCGTTCGGGTGGCGACGTCGACAAGATGATTCGCATCAACACCATCGACGTGGTGAAGCAGCTCAAGAAGGACAAGCTCTTCGCGCCGCGCATCGCCAAGGGCCGGCTCAAGGTCATCGGCGCGTACTACTCGATCGACACCGGCGAGGTCACCCGCCTCGTCTGACGCTCGGGGAAGAACGTCCTCGGGCCGCCGAGCACGACCTCGACGGTCGGGCGCTCACCTTGAGCGCCCCCGCCGAGGTCGTCCTCACCCCGCTCGCAGTGCCCGTCGATCCCGCGCGCGGGGCAGCGTCGACCCCCTTTTGGCTGGAACGGCCCGGTCGTGCCGCCGTACGTGGTGATCTTGTATTTGGCGCGCCAGGCCCGCGAGCGGCCACCGTCCGCGTCATGAAAGCGCCCCTTCCTTGGGCACGCCGGCCGCCTCCGGAGGGGCGGACGCAGTTCCGGTCCGATGCGTCCGGCACGTTCTCCGGCGTCGTAAGCGACCGGTGCCGATGGATCGCCCTGTACCGGTGGTGAGGTGACCGGCCCTCGTTGATCGTCACGGTCGGCCTGGCACTGGGCGGGCGAGGGTGAAGACGGTGCCGCGCTCCCGGCCGTCGTCGGGCAGCCGGCGCTCCGCCCACTTGTCCATCGCGGCCTTGATCTCGGCGGCGTACTCGGCCAGTTTTTCCGCCGGTGACGCGGGTCCACACCTCGGCGGAGGACGGCCCGAGCGGTCGGCGTTTCTGCTCTGAATGCGGCTGGTCCGCCCAGCGGCGCACGTGGCCGACAGCTGTCCACGCGACACCATGCGACTACGGAGCACAGGGAGTGCGGACGGTCAAGGGGACCGCGCACCTTGTGGCCATCGACCGGGCCGAACGTGAGATCTCCCCGGCCCGCCGAGGGTCGGGGAGATCTTCTGGTGGCTGTCAGTGATGGTGTGCGGCGAGCTCGTGATGATGGGACCCAGCCGGCTGCCGCCGATCGAGGGTCGCCCAGGTGATCAAAGCGGTGAGTAGTCCGGCGCTGGTCAGCAGGCCGCCAACCCAGTTGACCGAGGTCAGCCCGAGGCCGCCGTCGATGGCAGCACCTCCGAGGTAGATGCCGATGGCACTGCCCAGGGTGAAGGCGGAGATGTTGGCCGCCGAGGCCACATCGGGCGCGTGCCCGGCCGCCGTCATCACCCTCAGCTGCAGCGGCGCCACCACCGCGAAGGCCGCGGTGCCGAACAGCAGCATCATCGCGACGGTGGCCACCTTGCTCTCGATCGCGACGTTCATGGCGAACAGGGCGATTCCAGCGCACCGAGAGTGCCCAGGACGGCGGGCATGACCTTCCTGTCGGCGAGCCGCCCGCCGAGGGTGTTGCCGGCGAACAGGCCGACCCCGAAGAGCAGCAGCAAGGGCGTGACCCAGGCAGGGTCGAATCCGGTCACCTCGGTGAGCTGGGGAGAGATGTAGACGTAGCTGGTGAAGACGCCGCCGTACCCGAGCATCGTGGTCAGCAGCGCCCCCCACACGGCCGGTCGCCTGAGCGCGGCCACCTGCTCTCGCATGGACGGCCCCTGACCGCCGCCTCCCAAGTGAGCCAGTGCGTGGGCGTCCAGCCCCTCGAACTCGCCTCCCACGTGCGCGTCGTGGTGCCCATGCTCCTCCACCTTCCTGGGCAGGGCGGCGAGCAGGCCCAGCAGCGCCAGGCCACCGAAGATCACGAGGGTCCAGAACGTGAATCGCCAGCCGAGCACCTGACCGACCGCCGCACCGATCGGCGCGCCGAGGATGGTGGAGGCGGTCAGGCCGGAGAACACGACGGCCACGGCGCGACCCTTGCGCTCGGGGTCGACCAGCTCGGCGGCGAACACGGCGGCGATGCCCAGGAACGCCCCATGCGCCATGGCGGAGACGACCCGGCCCATCATGATGGCTCCGTAGCCGGGGCCGGCCGCCGAGAGCAGGTTCCCCAGGAGGAACACACCGGTGGTCAGCAGCAACATCGATCGGCGCCCGAATCGGGTGCCGAGCGCGGTGAAGATCGGGGCGCCGATCGCCACGCCGAGAGCGTAGACACTCTCGAGATGGCCCACAGCACCGATCGAGACATTGAGGGCGTCGGCTATCTCCCGGACGACTCCGGCCACGATGAACTCGTCGGCACCCATCGCGAAGGCGCCCAGCACCATCGCCCAGATCGCCAGTGGCATCTTCCTCATCGCAGGCTCCCATTGACGTGGAAGGTCGGTGTGCGGGCCGCGATCCACAGCCCGGCACACCCTGACGCCGCCCTAAGCGCTATACCCGCCTAGGGTATTCCAGCGCATCCGACAGCGATCGGAGTTTCGCCAGTACGGCTCTCGTGGAGGTAGGGCATGTCGTGAAGCCCGCCCGGAAGCGGCCCGCAAACTTTACCCAGCCCCGAACCTCCTGCAACGACGGCATTTCAGCGCCTGTCCGGGAGGCCATAGGCCGAGATCCGGTTTGCCCTATTTGCATCCCCCGTGGGGGTATATATACCTTTACGGGGTCGCGGCACGCCTCTGGACGAACTCTTCCGTTGTCTCGTTGCCGCTCCGTTGACCGGACCGTGCGCCGTCCCGATGCAGCTTCGGGACGGCGTTCGGCCGCCGAATCCGCTCCTCGCGGAACCGGGGATCCCATTTTTCCGGGGTGAATCGGACGCCAGCCCAGGGCTGCGCCCGTAGGGCACTTCCAGTCCCGAACCCGTCAGCTAACCCGGTAGGCGGCATGGAAGCTAGGAGTCAATACCCGCATGCCCAACTTTCGGCTTGCCGCAATCGCCCATTCCTTCAAGACCCCCTTCGATCTTCCCGCCAAGCGTCTCAGCCTCGCCATCGGCGGCGTGATCCTGGCCGGAACCACCGTGTTCACGGGTGTGACCGGCACCGCGCAAGCTTCGACCAGCGAGCACATCTCGTCACACGGAGCTGAGCATGACGCCAGAGCGCTCACCTACGGCGTGGACGTCTCCAGGTACGAGTCCCAGTACGACTGGAATGCCAGCCCTGCCCAGTTCGGCATCATCAAGGCCACCGAGGGCACGAAATTCCGTGACGCCTCCTTCGCCCGCCACTGGCGTGAACTAGGCAAGAAGGGAATCGTGCGCGGGGCGTACCACTTCGGACATCCCCGCAACAACCCCATCGCCGAGGCGGAGTACTTCCTCTCCATGGTGAACTCGCAGCCCACCAAGCCCGGCGACCTGCTGGTCCTCGACCTGGAGACCACCGACGGCAAGTCCGTGGCCGAGGTCAACGCCTGGGCCAAGACGTGGTTGTCGTACGTGAAGGCCAAGACCGGCGTCACCCCGATGATCTACAGCGGCTGGAACTTCGCCAACACCTACGGCAGAGGCCTGGCCCAGTACCCGCTCTGGGTCGCCCACTACAGCAAGGGCAGGGGCACGGTCACCCCGCCCGCCGACTGGAAGTCCTGGGCCATCCACCAGTACACCGACTCCCCCATCGACCAGAACGTCTCCGCGCTGACCCCCGCCCAGCTGCGCGGCCTGGGCCGTCCCGCCGTCTGAGCAGGCAGACGGGACACCGGCCGCAGGGCATCCTCCACGGTGGCAACGGTGAGGTCGAAGAGCCATTCGCGGCCCTCCCGACCTCCACCGATTGCACCGGCGGTGGACACCAGGCCCCGGCCACCCAGCCGGTCGACGGTTCAGCCGGCGGCGGCGAAGGCGGTGGCGAACGTTCTGCCGCCGTCCTTGGATTCCAGCACCGTGCCGTCCTCCATGGCGGCCAGCAGTCGCTGCCGGTCCACTGCCGTGAACGCGGCGGCCCGGCCGGGCAGCTCTCCGGCGGCTGCCCAGGTCCTGCCGTCCTGGCTGGTGTGGATCTTCCCGTCGGCGCCGGCTCCCACCAGCGCCCCGCCCGGCAGCACGTCCACATGGCTGAGCAGGGGCGCTTTCGGCATGTCGGTGTAGTTAACGCCACCGTCTTCGCTGACCTTCAGCCCGTCCGGGGTCGTGGCGTAGACGCGCGAAGGCCGGTCGGCGCCGGCCCCGAGGTCGATGACCTGCTCCTTGGCGCCTTGACTCCAGGTGGTGCCGCCGTCGGAGCTTCGCCAGATCTTCGACGTCTGGCTGTCGAAGGCGTACAGGTTGTCGCCGGCGGGTTGGATGGAGTGGAAGTCGGCCGAGCCGTCCGCCGAGATCGACTTCCAGGTGACCCCCGCGTCGGTCGACCGGATGAGGCCGAGATGCGGCGGGCGGTCCGGGGAGACGTCCTCCGCCGAAGGGTGCCCGCTGGCCAGGAAGGTCTTCGGGGCGGCGATCGTGAAGCCCATGTGGTCCTGGTCGCGGTCGGCCACCCGGGTGATGGTCGTCGGGGATGTGACCTTGAACAGCCCGTAGTGCCCCGCGACATAGAGCGCTCCGTCGGCGGGATCGACGCCGAGGCCGTGGACATGGCCCACGCCGGGGTCGGACTCCCCCGCACCGCCGGGCTCCGGCGACGCCTGACCGCAGCTCGCCAGTGCTACAGCCAGCCCGACTCCCGCGGCGCCCGTACGCAGCCGCTGACCTGCACGCGTCATGGCGCGAGTCTACAACCGTCTACTATCGCCCTTCGTAGAAGGGCCTCTCAGAGGCTGTCCTCGCCCGTCTCGGGGAGGGCGAGCAGGCAGAGCAGGCTCAGCAGGGCCATCGCCGAGACGTACGCGCCGACGCCCATCACGCCCAGCCCGCCGGCCTGCAGGCTCGTGGCGACCAGCGGCGGCACCGCGCCGCCGAGCACGCCGCCCAGGCTGTAGGCCACCGAGGCGCCGCTGTAGCGGTACTGGGTCTTGAAGAGCTCCGGCAGGTACGCGCCCATCGGCCCGAAGACCAGCCCCATCAGGCCGAGCGCCCCCGCCAGCGCCACGCCCACCAGCAGCACGGACCTGGTCTCCATCAGCGGGAACATCACCAGCCCCCACACGACGGCCGCGCCCGTCCCGGCGAGCAGGGTGCGGCGGCGGCCCAGGCGGTCGGAGACCATCGCGGAGACCACCGTGCCCGCGGCCATGAACACGACGCCGGCCATGGTCAGGCCGAGCATGGTGGTCTTCGGGATCTTGAGCGTGGCGGTGCCGTACGCCAGGCAGTAGGTGGTGGCGGTGTAGAAGAGCGTGTAGGCGACGGTCATGGCGCCGGCGCCGAGGAGCACGCGCCGCCACTGGTGCCGCAGGAGGCCGGCGATCGGGACCTTGGCGATCCGGTGCTGGTCCATGGCCGCCTGGAAGACCGGCGTCTCGGAGATCTTGAGGCGTACGTACAGGCCGACGATCACCAGCAGCAGGCTCGCCACGAACGGCAGCCGCCACCCCCACTCCCCGAACTGCGCGTCGCTGAGCGTCTCCCCCAGCACGAGGAACAGCCCGTTCGCCACGATGAACCCGGCCGACGGGCCGAGCTGCGGGAACATCGCGTACAGCCCGCGCCTGCCGGGCGGCGCGTGCTCGGTGGCCAGCAGCGCCGCGCCGCCCCATTCGCCCCCGAGCCCGATGCCCTGCGTGAACCTCAGCAGCACCAGCAGCACGGGCGCGAGCACGCCGATGGCCGCGTAGCCGGGCAGCAGCCCGATGGCGACCGTGGAGAGCCCCATCACCAGCAGCGACACCACGAGCATGGACTTGCGGCCGACCCGGTCGCCCCAGTGCCCGAACAGGGCCGAGCCGAGCGGGCGCGACAGGAACGCCACCGCGAAGGTCGAGAACGCGGCCAGGCTGCCCGCCACCGGGTCCATGCCGGGGAAGAAGGCGGTGTTGAGCACCAGGGCCGCCGCGGTGCCGTAAATGTAGAAATCATAGAATTCGATCGCCGTGCCGATGAGGCTGGCGGCCGCGATCCTTGACCGGCTGGGCGCGGCGACTTGGGGGGACGTTGTCACATTTGTCTCACTATGCGGAATAGCGTCTTGTAAAGCGATACGAAGAAGCTACCACCTGCGGAAAGATCTCTCTGAAGGGAACGGGTTTGGCTGTCGATCTTGTCATCTTCGACTGCGACGGGGTGCTCGTGGACAGCGAGCCGATCTCCGTACGCGTGGGTACGGCGGCGCTGCGCCGCCTGGGCTGGTCGATTGACGAGACGGAGTACATCGAGCGGTTCGTGGGCTGCACGAACGACTACTGGGAAGAGCAGGTGGGCGAGACGCCGCCGGGCTGGCGCGAGCAGCTCAGAGCCGAGTACATGGCGGCGGTCAAGGCCGAGCTGTGCGCCGTCCGGGGCATCGAGGAGGCGCTCGACCGGCTCGCCGTGCCGAGCTGCGTGGCCTCGAACGGCCGGCACAGCGTGATCCGCCACAGCCTCGAGCTCGTGGGGCTGGCCGGGCGGTTCGACGGGCGGGTGTTCAGCGCCGAGGACGTCGCCAGGGGCAAGCCGGAGCCGGACCTGTTCCTGCACGCGGCGGCCACGCTGGGGGCCGAGCCGGAGCGGTGCGTGGTGGTGGAGGACAGCCCGTTCGGGGTGACCGCGGCGATGCGCGCGGGCATGCGCTGCCTGGCCTTCGCCGGCGGCCTCATCCCCGGCGACCGCCTCGCCGGTCTGGGCGCCACCCTGTTCCACGACCCGGCCACGCTGCCGGAGCTGATCACCTCGCTCGAACGCTGATCGCCTCGCTCGAACGCTGAGACGGGGATGTGTCGTCACCCCTGGCGGGTGCGGCCGTTCTCGTCCAGGTAGTCGCGCCACGACCGCTTCGGGGTCCAGCCCAGCAGGCGGTGGGCCTTGTCGCACGAGATGCCCGAGGAGTCCGGGCGGGACAGCGGCCGCAGCTCGATCCGGTCGCCGTAGTGCTCCCGCAGCTTGGCGGCGAAGTCGTGCCCGCCCGCGTTGTCGGGCGCGGCGATGTAGAACACCTCGTGCCCCGGCAGGTCGGACTCGACGGCCAGGACGATCGCGTCCGCGAGGTCGTACACGTCGGTGTAGCTCCACAGCCCCGCGCCGATCATGGCGGCGTCGCGGACCTGCGGTCCGATGTTGCGCTCGTAGTTGCCCTCGTGCTGCACCCAGCTCGGCCGCAGCGAGATGCACCTGATGTCGGAGCGGCGCACCGCGGCGTCCATGAGCTGCTCGCCGAAGTGCTTGGACAGCGCGTACGGGTCCTGCGGCCGGGCCGGGTGCTCCTCGTCCACCGGCGCGTAGTCGGGCAGGAAGGGGCGGTCGGCGAAGAAGTAGCCGGGGACGGTCTCGCTGGAGATGTTCACGAAGCGGGGGACGCCGAGGCGGATCGCCGCCTCGATCAGGTTGAACGTGGCCATCAGGTTGTTCTGGAAGACCACGTGCGGCGCGTTGGCGGTGGGGTCGGGGATGGCGGCGGCGTGCACGACCGCGTCGGCCCCGTAAACAACGGCGTACGCCTGCCCGGCGTCGGTCAGCTCGGCCTGCTTGTAGGCGGGTTCGCCGGGCTCGTGCCGCTCCCAGATCGGGCGCGTGAGGTCCACGCCGGTCACCTCGTGACCGGCCTCGGCCAGCGCCTTGACGGCCGCTCGGCCGACCTTGCCATGGGCTCCGGTGACGACGACGCGCATGGTTCCACTCCTTCACGGGGTTCGGTGCGAGCAATCTACGCGAGATCGCGCGGCCGTCGCCGCTCAGCCCACCCCCGCCAGCGACACGGTGGACCCGGCGCGGGTCTTGGTGACCTTGAGCTGGGCCGTGATCCTTGACCGCAGCTCGGCGACGTGGCTGACGATGCCCACGGCCCGCCCGCCGTCGCGCAGCCCGTCGAGGATGTCGAGCACGCCGTCGAGGGTGTCCTCGTCGAGGGTGCCGAAGCCCTCGTCCACGAAGAGCGTGCCCAGCTCGGTGCCCCCGGCCTCGGCCGTGACGACGTCCGCGAGCCCCAGCGCCAGCGCCAGTGACGTGATGAAACTTTCGCCGCCGGACAGCGTGGCCGGGTCGCGGTCGACGCCGGTCCACCCGTCGGCCACCCGCAGCCCCAGCCCGCCCCCGGAACGCCCCCGGGACCCGGCCGTCTTGCGCAGGTCGTGGCGCAGCAGGTAGCGGCCTGCCGACATGTGGTCGAGCCGTTCGTTCGCGGCGTCCACCACCTGCCGCAGCCGCTCCCCCAGCACGTACGACGACAGGCTCATGCTCCACTGGTTGTCGCCGGACGTGCCACTGGCCAGCGCCGCCATGCGCTCGGCCAGCCGGTGCCGCTCGGCCGCCGGGCGCCAGCGCTCGATGCGGTCGGCCAGCTCGCCATGCAGCTGGGCCAGCCGCTCCGCCCTGGCCACGGCCCGGTCGCGGGCGCTCGACAGCCTCGTGTGGGCCTCCTCCAGCCGGTCGCGTTCGCTCCCGAGCGAGGCCAGGTCGGGCGCGGGCGCGGCGGCGGCAGCGACCAGCTCGGGGTCTGCCAGGACGCTCGTGACGGCGGCGTGCTCGTCGTCCAGCCGCCGCAGCGCCTCCGCCCGCCGTTCCCGCTCCGCGGGACTCCGGAACGCCGCCTCCGCCTCCGGCACGTCCGCGAACCCGGCCTCGGCCGCCGCCTCCTCCGCGGCCTGCCGGGCCCTGCCCAGCTCGTCGACGGCCGCCACCGCCGCCTGCGTGGCCTCCAGGGCCTCCCGCAGCAGTTCGGCCTCGTCGTGCAGCCGCGACAGGCGCGCGGCCAGGGTGGGATCGTCGCCCCGCGCCGCGTCCAGCCGGGCGCCGAGCCGACCGGCGTCCCCGCTCAGCTCCTCATGCCGGGTGCGGTACGACGCCAGCCGCGCCTCGACGCGGCGCCGCTCCTCCTCCAGCTCCAGCCGCTCCCGGTGGAGCGCCGCCGCCTCCCGCGCCAGCACCGGCTCCCCGTCCGCCGACGCCCGCAGCCTGCGCAACTCCCGCTCGGCCCGCGCCAGCACAGCCGCCCCGTCCAGACGGCCCGGCGTCGGCCCGTCCAGAGGAACCGACTCCGGGCCTCCGCCGAGCGCACCCGGGCCATCCGGACGCACGGCCCCCGGCCCTCCAGCCAGCGCGCCCGGGCCGTCCGCGCGGGCGGGCTCCGGGTCCGGGTCTGCGGTGGGCAGGGCCGTCTGGAGGAGGCGGGTGCGTTCGGACTCCAGGTGGGTGTGGTGGGCGCGGTGGCCGGCGAGGGTCTCGGCGATCTCCCTGGCCTGGTCCCTGACTCGCTCGCGCTCGATCTCGACGCGTTCGAGCGCCGCGGCCAGCGCGGGCTCGCGGTCGGCCACCGCCTGGAGGCGGGCCAGCTCCTGCTCCGCCCCCAGCACCTGCGCCTCGGCCGTCTCGACGTCCAGCCCGCCGGTGGCCTCGACGGCGTCGGCGTGCCGGGACTCGAGGGAGGCCAGGGCGCGTTCGGCGGCCTCGCGCTGGGCCAGGGCGGCCTCGTGGGCGCTCTCGGCCTCGTGCTCGTCGTCGGCCGAAGGCGCGCTGGGGGCCGGGGAGGCGGGATCGGGGTGGTGGTCCGAGCCGCAGACCGCGCAGGGCCGGCCGTCGGACAGGTCGCGGGCCAGCTCCGCCGCCATGCCGTCGATGCGGGCCTGGCGCAGGTCGAGCCAGCGTTCGCGCAGCGTCTGGGCGTGGTCCACGAGCGCCTGGTGGGCGGCGGCGGCCGCCTCCAGCTCCGCGGCCAGGGCTTCGCGGCGGTGGGTGGCCTCCAGCGCGGCCCTGGCGGCGTCGAGCCCCGCCGCCGCCGCCGGGATGGCCGCCGCCTGCGCCTGCACCTCGGCGAGGGCCGCGGCGGCGTCGGCGATCCGTTCGGGCAGCTCGGCCTCGGCGGCGGACACCTCGGCCTCGCGCTGCGCCAGCGCGTCGAGCTCCGCGGCCAGCCTGGCCAGCTCGTCGTCGATCTCGATCAGGTGGGCGGCGGCGTCTCGTACGGCCTGCGCGGCCGGGATCCTGGCGGCGTCCATGCGCGCCTCGGCCAGCCTGCTCTCGGCCTGCTCGATGAGGGCGGGCAGGGCGGCCAGCCGCGCGCCGACGGCCTCGCCGGCGCCGACCAGCCCGGCCAGCTCCTCCTCCACGCGCAGCAGGTCACGCCGGACCACCGACAGCCGGGCCTCCTCGGTGAGCAGCTCCGACAGCCGCGCGATCTCGGCCTGCCGCTCCCGCTCCAGCGCGGCCAGCTCAGCCGCTGATGGCTCACCCACCGTGCGCCCGCCCGAGGCCGAAACGGCCGGAGAGCGACCGTCCGGAGACGAGCCGTCCGAGAAGGAGCCGTCCGAAGAAGAGCCACCTGAGAAGGAGCCGTCCGAAGGCGGGCCGTCCGGTGAGTGCTCGGTGGTGCTGGTCGCCTGCCGGGCGAGGAGGGGGCGGGCTCGGGCGAGGGCGTCGGCGGCCAGCGCGCGTGCCTTGGCGGCGGCCTCCGAACGCTGCCTGACCGCCGTGACGAGAGGCAGCACGCGGTCGGCCCTGGCCGCGTCGTCGAGGATGGCCTGCAGGTCGGCCCGTTCGTCCGCCCGCTCGTCAAGGGTGCGGCGCATGGTGAGCGCCTCGGCGTGCCGGCGCTGCCGGTCGGCCAGCGCGGCGGCCTGCTCGAACCGCAGCCGCGCCGAACGCGCGGCCTGCCCGGCCGCCTCGTGCTCCTCGCCCGCCCGGGCCACGACGGCCCGCGCCGCGTCGAGCAGCGCCCCCGCCCACCGCAGGGGGTCGTCCTCGGGCAAGAAGGCTGCGTCCAGGTCGTCGCCCGCCGCCTCCTCGACCCGCTGGACGGCGAAGTCGACCTCCTGCCGGAGCTCCTGCGCCTCCCGGAAGGCCAGCTTGCGGTGCTCGGCCAGCCACGACTCCGCCTGCGTGAAGACCTTGACCGAGAAGAGCCGCTCCAGCAGCTTGCGGCGCTCCTCCCCCTCGGCCCGCAGGAACTTGGCGAAATTGCCCTGAGGCAACATCGCCACCTGGCAGAACTGGGCGGCGTTCATGCCCAGCAGCCCGCCGATCAGGTCGCCCGCCTCGTCCAGGCGGGTGGTCAGGCCCTGCCACTCCGACCCGCGCCATTCGGAGACGACGACCTTGGGCTTCTCCTCGGTGAACCCCGTCCCGCGCAGCTTGGGCCGCTGCCAGGACGGCGAGCGCTGGATGCGGAGTAACCGCCCGCGGATGGACACCTCCAGCGTGACCGAGGGCCCGGCCGAGGGCGGGGCGTGGTCGCAGCGGAGGCTGCGGGCGTCGTTGCGCTGCGGGTCGGGCACCTGACCGTAGAGGCCGAAGCAGAGCGCGTCGAGGATGGTGGTCTTGCCCGCCCCCGTGGGCCCCTGGATCAGGAACAGGCCCGCCTCGGCCAGCGCGTCGAAGTCGACCGTCTCGGTGCCCGGGAACGACCCGAACGCCGTCAGCGAGAGCCGGTGCGGCCGCATCTACGCCATCGTCTCCTTCACCCTCGACGCCTCGATCGCCTGTCTTAGCAGGTCTTCCTCGTCACGTGCGGCAGGCTCGCCGCGTACTTCCCTGACGAAATCGAGGGCCACCTCCGCCTCCGGCCGCCCGCTCAGCCGTACGGGCTGGGCGGCGGGCGCGGCGCCGACCGGGTCGAAGGACAGGGCGAGGGTGTGGGGGAAGCGGGCGCGCAGCCGGTCCATGGCCGACTTGGGGCGGACGGCGTCGGTGAGGGTGACGTGCAGCCAGTGGTCCTCGTACGGGGTGTGCCGGGCGGAGGTCAGCAGCTCCTCCAGCTCGCCCCGCAGCCGCCCCACGGGCCGCGGCACCGGCGCCGGCACGAAGTCGACCCCCGAGCCGAGCGTGACCAGCCACGAGCCCTTGACGTGGCCGACCTCCGAGAACGAGTACGCCAGCGGCGACCCCGAGTAACGCACCGTCTCCGACATGCGCTGCCGCCCGTGGAGGTGGCCCAGCGCGACATAGGACACCCCGTCGAAGGCCGACAGGGGAACGTGGGCCACCCCGCCCACGCTGATGTCGCGCTCGCTGTCGCTGGCCTGGCCCCCGACGACGAAGCAGTGCGACAGCACCACCGAGGCGCGGTGGCGGGCGGCGTCGGCCCTGATGCGGTCCATCGCGTACGTGATGGCGGCCGTGTGGCTCCGGTCGGGCAGCTCCCAGGCGTGGCGGACCAGCTCGGGCTCCAGGTAGGGGATGCCGTAGAAGGCCACACCGTCGATCAGCACCGGCTCCCAGGAGAGGTCGGGCGAGGTGCGCACGTGCACCCCGGCGGCCTCGAAGAGGGCCGAGCCGAAGCGCAGCCGCAGCGCCGAGTCGTGGTTGCCGCTGATCAGCACCACCCGCGCCCCCGCCGCGCGCAGCCGCCCGAGCGCCGAGTCCAGCAGCGCGACCGCGTCGACCGGCGGCAGCGCCCGGTCGTAGACGTCGCCCGCGACCGCGACGACGTCGACCTGCTCCGCCCGGACCGTCTCCACCAGGTGGTCGACGAACGCCTCCTGCGCCGAGAGCAGGCTCTCGCGATGGAACGACCGCCCCAGATGCCAGTCCGAGGTGTGCAGGATCCGCATGTCGCAGGAAGCTAACAGCTCTCACCGACAAATGTGGCCTCATCTGTCCCGCAGGCCGGGAGTAGTCTAGAAGATCGGCGGGCAAACCAACGCACATGGGGAGGCCGATGCGCACTGGCCGTGGCACCTTGAGCGTCGCCGCCGGTCTGGTGCTGGTGGCTCTCGCGACGGTCGGATACGTGCTGCCGCCCGCGTTCGATCCGCCACCGCTCAAGGTCGATCCAGCCTTCCAGACGATCCCGGCGCAGCCCGCGAGCGAGCTGCGGCCGGTGGTGGCGGTCGATTCCGTCCGCAGGGAGGAGATCTCCGTCTCGGCGGAGGGCCAGCGCCTGGACGGGACGCTCCGGCTGCCGATGACGCCTGGGCGGCACCCGGCGATGGTGTTCGTGTCGGGGTCGGGCAACGGGTCGCGGACGGAGTTCACGCCGCAGGCGGAGTTCCTGGCCAAGGCGGGCGTGGTGACGATCGCGTTCGACAAGCGCACGGTCGGCTACAACTTCCGCCAGCGGGACTTCTCGCTGCTCGCCGACGACGCCCTGCGCATGGTGGAGCTCCTGCGGACGCGCCCGGAGGTCGATCCGGCGCGCATCGGCCTGTGGGGGGTCAGCGAGGGCGGCTGGGTGGTGCCGATCGCCGCGGCGAAGAGCACGGCGGTGGGGTTCGTGATCCTGGTGTCGTCCCCGAACGTCTCCCCGCTGCGCCAGGTCGCCTGGGCGCTGAACGAGCAGCTGCTCCGGCTGCGGGCCCCGATCGGCGCGCGTGACCTGCTGACCAGGGCCATGGGCGGGGTCGGCTTCAACTTCCTCAGATATGACGCGCTGCCGGCGTTAAGCGGGATCAAACAGCCGGTCCTGGCCTTCTACGGCACCACCGACCCCTCGATCCCGTTCGTCGAGTCCACGCAGGCGCTCATCAAGGGCATGAACCGAGCGGGCAACGACGACTACACGATCCGCTTCATGGCCATGGGCGACCACGCCATGCGGGTGAGCGGCGGCCCGTTCACCAAGGGCTACCTCGAGACCATGGCCAACTGGATCACCGGCCTGCCCGGCACCGCGCGGCCCGCCCTGCACATGGCGGGCGCCACGCCGGTGCAGCGGTTCGAGGCCAGCGACGTGCCGGCCGCCCCCTGGTACGCGGGCGGCACGATGCTCGGGCTGACGATCTGCCTGGCCGCCGTCGGCTACGTGGCGGGCCCCATCGCGGCCATGGTCGTACGCCTGCGCGGCCGCCCCCTCGTCCCCGCCGAGACCAACGCCAGGCTGTGGCCCCCGATCAGGCGCCGGCTCAGCCGGATGGTCTGGACGGGCGTGGGCCTGCTGGCCTCGGTGATCGCGTTCATCATCCTGCTGGTGCTGTTCTCGGTCAACCAGGCGGGCGCCTGGCCGGCCGTGCTGGCCGGCTGGCTGATCGTGCGGCTCCTGGCGGCGCTCATGCTGATCCAGGAGGTGACGGCCGTGGCGGCGTTCGTGTCGGCCCTGCGCGAGGGCATGCGGCCCGGCCGCTGGCAGCACGTGGCGGTCGCCGGCGTGCTGGGCGGCACGGGACTGCTGCTGGTGGCGGCGGCCTACTACGGGCTGTTCTCCTTCCCCTGGTAGACCCCCTGGTAGACGCGGGCGCCGGCCCGCTACCCGTCCTGGCCGGCCGGCTGCGGCGCGAGATAGGCGTCCATCCAGCGGTCCAGCTCGGCGAAGACCTGCTTGCGCGCCGGCTCGGCCGACAGCACCAGGTCGTGCAGGCCGTCCGGGATGCGCACGCAGGTGACGTGCGGGCCGAGCGAGGTGGACCAGCGGGCGATGTGCCGGGGATCGAGCACGATGTCGGCCGAGCGGGCCTCGGGGACGAGGTCGCGTACCCGCAGCCCGTTGGCGGAGGCCAGCACGAGGACCGGCACGTCCACCGCGAGTCCCGCGTGCAGCCGCCGCTGCGCCCGGCGGATGGCGGCCAGCCACATGGCGTGCACGGAGAAGCCGCCCAGCGGCTTGAGCTCCAGGTCGTAGTCCCACTCTCCGCCCGCGCTGCGGTGCAGCGTCTGCCCGTAGACGGTGCTGACCCCCAGCGGGAGCGCCCACCGCGTGTACGACAGGGGCGTCTTGAACAGGTCGGCGGCCAGGCGCAGCGGGGCGGGCACGTTCAGGTCGAAGAACGGGCTGTTGAGCACCATCCCCTGCACCAGCCCCCGCCCGCGGACCCGGTCGGCCCACAGGGAGGCGACCAGGCCGCCGGTCGAGTGGGCGTTGATCGTCAGCTCGTCGTGGTCCTGCCTGACGATGCGGACGGCCTCGTCGATCTCGGGGAAGTAGTCGGTGACGCTCCTGATCAGGCCCCTGGTCTGGTGCGGCAGCAGCGAACGCCCGTATTTGCGCAGGTCGAGAGCGTAGAAGTCGATGCCGCGCTGGACGTAGTGGTCGGCGAGGTGGTCCTGGAAGAAGTAGTCGGTGAACCCGTGCAGGTAGAGCACCGCCCTGCGGGATCCCGTCTTCCTGGAGACCAGCGTCGCGACGACCTCGCCCTCGAAGTCGTCCGGCATCTGCAGCACGGTGATCTCGTACATGCTAGACACCATAAGGATTGTCCGGCCATGACGGGACACCGGCCGGCAGACCGCGCATCGCAAAGTTGACTTCGTCTCCCGCCTAAAGGCCAAAGGCGGGAGTTCCGGCCCTCGCGGGCTGGGTTTCCTGCTTCACAGCCGACCGCACCCGGCGAGACCCGGAATGTCTTACATCGGCTCCACAGGCCGTCACCGCTCGACCAGCGGCCAGGATGTTCTTCGCCGCGTTGACATCCCGGTCGTGCCAGGTGCGGCAAGCAGGGCACCTCCAGTGCCTCACGCCAAGCTTCAACTCGACGAGCAGATGCCCACAGCAGCTGCAGGTCTTGGACGATGGGTACCAGCGGTCGATCACGATCAGCCGACGGCCGTACGCGGCGGTCTTGTATTCGAGCTGACGACGGAACTCGCCCCACCCGCAGTCTGAGATCACCCGCGCCAAGGAACGGTTGCGGACCATGTTCGTCACGGCGAGGTCTTCGACCACTATCACGTCGTTGTCGCGGACCAACCGCGTGGTGGTCTTGTGCAGGAAGTCGGAACGGGCGTCACGGACCTCGGTGTGCGCGCGAGCGACCTTCAGCTTGGCCCTGGCCCGGTTGGCCGACCCAGGCTGCTTGCGCGCCATGCGCCGCTGGTAACGGGCCAGGTTACGAGCCTTACGTTCAAGATGACGCGGGTTGGCGATCCGCTCGCCGCCGGAGGTCACGGCGAAGTCGCGCACGCCAAGATCCACGCCGACCGCTTCACCGGTCGGGGGAAGCCGCATGCCTTTGTCGTCGGCCTCGACGGACAGGGAGATGTACCAGCGACCGTCTGGAGCACGAGATATGGTCACGGTCGTCGCCTCGATCGAGGCGGGGTCGATGCCGGGCCAGGACCAGACGAACTCCAGCGGGCCCTCCATCTTCCCCAGATGCAGCCGTCCGTCCTTCCAGCGGAATGCCGAGCGGGTGTAGGTAGCCGACTGACGGCCGTGCCGAGACTTGAAGCGGGGGTATTTGGCGCGCCCGGCGAAGAAGTTCGCAAACGCGGTGTACTGATGGCGCAGGGCCTGCTGCAGGGGCACCGACGACACCTCAGGCGTACACACCCGAAGGTGCCGTTCAGCAGCGCAGCCTGTTCGGGGGTGGGGTAAGCCCGCGCGCCTTGTAAGCCGTACGCACGTTCGAATATTGGCTGATCAAGGCCCCGCCATGCCACCAGAGGTCTTGGCAAAGGTGAAGGCGTTCAGCCGCTCCGGGCGGTTCAATGTGACGGTGGCGATCCGGTCGGCGACTTCGTACTCGATCTCGGTGAAGTCTGTTCGGCTACTGATGTTCATCCTCCGATAAAGACATATTTCGTATTAAGTGCGTAGGCTGCCGCCTCTGTAAGAGGCCTATGGGTGGTAATTCGGGGAAACGGGGAAGGCGTGCGGCAGGCAAAGGAACCCTCGAGCGCCGGAGCGGTTCTCGGATGGCTGGCGCTGGCGGCGCTGGCGCCCGGGGCGGCCCATCTGCGCGCCGGTTGGCGCAGGACCGGCCTCGCCCTGATCTCCTGCTACATCGTCGGTCTCCTGGCGCTGGTCGCGTTCGCGCTGACGACCGACAACCTGGTGGGCACGCTCATCGAGCGGATGACGACGATCATCGTGAGCGCCGCCGTGCTGGGCGTGGCCTGGTTCGCCGTGATCGTGCACTCGTTCATCGTGCTGCGGCCGGGGCGGCTGCCACAAGGCGGGCAGATCGTCACCGGGACGCTGGCGGGGCTCCTCGCCGTCGCGGTGGTGCTCCCGTTCGGCGTGATCACGCAGTACGTGTGGACCTTGCAGAGCACGGTCAACGACATCTTCCAGGAGACCCCGTCCGACTCCCCGTCGTCCGGCGCCGCCGCGGAGCGGCCGGAGGACCCGTGGGCGGGGCGGGAGCGGGTCAACATCCTGCTCCTGGGCGGTGACGCCGACGACAACCGGATCGGCGTCCGCACCGACAGCATGAACCTGGCCAGCGTCGACGTGAAGACCGGCAACACCGTGCTGTTCAGCCTGCCGCGCAACCTGGAGAACGTGCGCTTCCGCCCCGGCACGCCGATGGCCCAGCACTTCCCCAACGGCTTCCGCCTCCCGCCCGACCCCGGCGGCGGGCGCAGCGACCTGCTCAACAGCGTCTGGGAGTACGCCGACGCGCACCCGGAGATCTTCGGCGGCAAGCAGCACCAGGGCCCCCGGGTGCTGATGGACACGATCGGCTACACCCTCGGGGTCAAGGTCGACTGGTACGCCCTGGTCAACATGTGGGGCTTCGCCCGGCTCATCGACGCCATCGGCGGCATCACGATCACCGTCGAGAAGGACGTGGTGTTCGGCAAGTACAACGAGGGCCTGGTCAAGGCCGGCACGCGCAAGCTCAAGGGCGCCGACGCCATGTGGTACGCCCGCTCGCGCACGTTCAGCGACGACTACACCCGCATGCGCCGCCAGCGCTGCGTGCTCGGCGCGCTGCTCACCCAGGCGGACCCGGCGACCGTGCTGGCCCGGTTCAACCGGATCGCGCTGGCCACCAAGGAGCTGATCAGGACCGACATCCCGCGCGGGATGCTCAAGAACCTGGTGCCGCTGGCGCTGAAGGTCAAGAACGCCAAGGTGACGAGCGTGCAGTTCGTGCCGCCGCTGATCAGCACCGGCTATCCCGACTGGGAGAAGATCCGCACCATCGCGGCCAAGGCGATGCGGGACTCGGGCGAGAACAAGCCGCCCGTCGCCGCCACCGCCTCTTCCGGCCCTTCTCCCAAGAAGACGGCGGCCGCCAAGAAGGCCGCCCAGAAGCCCGGCCAGAGCCCGGCGAAGGGCATCACGGACGGCTGCGACGGCTCTCTCTGACCCGAAAGCGTCCCGCGGCCTACCCGCGGGCGACGATCCGGCCCACGGGGATCCCGCCGCCCAGCACGTCCACCTGCTCGAACGCCGCCGCCGTCGTGACGTCGCAGCCCATGCGCCGCAGGACCGCCAGGGCGACGGCCGTGGTGGCGCGCGGGCTGCCGTCGATGACCTTGACCGCCACCGAGTGGCCCGACTCCAGGGCCACCACCAGCACGCCCTCCGCGCCACCCTTGGCCACGGCGCCGGGCAGCGCCCGCATCAGCTCGGTGTTCTGGTGCCCGGTCCCGCCCACGTACTCGGGGTGCTCGCGCATGGCGTCGGCGACCTGGTGGGGCGCGCTGCCCGGCGCGGCCAGCACCAGGCCCTGCACGGCCCGCGCCAGCCCGGTCAGCGACAGGCCGAACAGCGGCGCGCCGCAGCCGTCCACCGCCACGTGCGCGGCCTTCTCCCCCGCCAGCTCCTCGGTGACCGAACGGACCTGGAGCTGCAGGGGGTGGCCGGCCGACAGGTAGCCGGGCACGTCCCAGTCGTTGGCCACGGCGGCGGCGAGCATGGCGGCGTGCTTGCCGGAGCAGTTCATGCGCTCGCGGGACTGCTCGGCGCCCTGCCTGATGAGCCCGTACATGGTGAGGGCGTCCTCCGGCCACGACGGCGGGCACGCCAGCGCGCCGAAGTCCAGGCCGTAGTCGTCGAGGATCTCGCGGACCAGCTCCACGTGGAAGTCCTCGCCCGTGTGGCTGCCCGCCGCGATGGCCAGCCGCGGCCCCGCCAGCGCCGCGCCGGCGGTGAGGCAGGCCAGCGCCTGGAACGGCTTGGCGGACGAGCGCGGCAGCACCGGCTCGTCCACCTTCCCGAGGACCACCTCGGGACGCCCGGACGGGTCCAGGCCGACGGCGCTGCCGTAATGGACGCTCTCCACGAATCCGGAGCGGATCACCTCGGCGAGCACGGCGTAATCAGGCACGAGCGGCCCTCCTCCTGAGGGTGACGGGCTGGCGCGCTTCCAGCGTGCGGGCCAGCTTGGACAGGGACACGTTGACCGCAAGATAGACCAATGCGACGACCAGATACGTCTGGATGAGCAGACCGTTATAGGCCGCCAGCACCTTGCCGCTGTAGAGGAGCTCGCCGTAGCTGACGACGAAGCCCAGCGAGGTGTCCTTGAGCAGGCCGACGGACTGGCTGACGATCGACGGCAGCACCCGGCGGGCCGCCTGGGGCAGCACGACGAGGCGCATGGCCTGGAGCGGCGTCAGGCCGACGGCCAGGCCCGCCTCGGTCTGGCCGCGTTCGACGGAGTTGATGCCGGCGCGGAAGATCTCGGCGAAGGCGGCCGCGTTCGAGGCCGTCAGGGGCACGGCCAGCTTCCAGAACAACGGCAGGTCCAGGCCGTAGCGCGGCAGCGCGAACAGCACCACGTACACCAGCAGCAGCGCCGGCACGACCCTGATGACCTCGACGTAGGCGGCCGCCGGGAGGCGGATCCACCTGCGGTGCGAGAGCCGGCCCAGGGCCAGGACCAGGCCGAACGCCATGGACAGCGCCGCCGACACGACGGCCGCCAGGAACGTGGACCACAGCCCCGTCAGGAGGTAGCGCCACATCGGCCAGGTCGCGTACGGCTGCCAGCGGGCGGCGTCGAGCTGCCCGTTCGCCGCGAACTGCCGCACGGCCAGGACGGCGAGCGCGACGGCGGCCAGGACGCCGAGCACGGTCGCGACGCGGATGCGCCCGCGCGCCTTGGGGCCGGGCTCGTCGAAGAGGACGCTCACCGCAGGATCACCAGCTTGCGTTCGAGGCGGCCGGTGACGAAGCCCGCCGCGGCGGCGATCAGCGCGTACGCCAGGCCCGCGCCGACGAAGATCGGGATGGGCTGCGCCTCGACGAGGTTCACCCGGTTGGCGGCGGCCGTCAGGTCCACGACGCCGACGGCGGCGGCCAGGGCGGTGTTCATCGTGGTGGCGATGAAGATGTTGCCGAGCGGCTGGACGACCGTGCGCAGCGCCTGCGGCAGGACCACGTGCCTGAGCGACTGGCCGAACGTCAGCCCGATGGCCCGCGCCGCCTCGCCCTGCCCCCTGCTCACCGAGTTCACGCCGGAGCGCAGGGCCTCGCCGACGTACGCGGCCTCGTACACGGCGATGACCACGATGGCGGTGACCAGCGGCTCGGCCTTGACGCCGATCTCCGGCAGGCCGAAGAAGGCCAGGACGAGCAGGACGAGGAGCGGCAGGTTCTGGAAGGACTCCACGTACGCGGTGCCGATGGCGCGCAGCACCCGCACGGGGCTGACGCGCAGGGCGCACACGAGCGCCCCCAGCACCGCCGCGCCCGCGAAGGACGCGGCGGTGAGCTGGAACGTCACGATCAGCCCCTGCCACAGCTCGGGCAGGTGATCGAGGAGAACGGACATCAGGACCCCGGCACGGAGCCGATCTGCGGCGGCTGGGGAGCGTCGCCGGTCACCACGGTGCCGATGGACTTCTTCCAGATCTCCTGCCAGACCCCGGTGTCCTGGGTCTTCTTCAGCCAGTCGTTGACGAACTTCTTGAACTGGTCGTCGCCGTGCTTGAGCCCGATCCCGTACGGGTCCACGGTGAACGGCTTGGTCACGATCTCGATCGACGGGTCCTTCTTGGCGTCCGCGATGAGGATCGTCTCATCCTGCACGTAGGCCACGCCCCGGTCCTGCTTGAGCGCCTGGACGCACTCCGGGTCGCTGCCGAAGGTGATGATCTCCGCCTGCGGCGCCAGCTTCTTGATCGCGGGGATCGCCGGGGTGTTCGCGCCCGCCAGGACCTTCTTGCCATTCAGGTCCTCCGGCTTGGCGATGCCCGCCGTGCCCTTCTTCACCGCGATCGTCAGCCCCGAGGTGTAGTACGGGCCCGCGAACGCCACCTGCTTGGCCCGCTCCTCGGTGATCGTGTACGTCTGGAAGACGACGTCCACGGTCCCGTTGGCCAGCAGCGCCTCCCGGGTCTCCGACGCCGAGTTGACGATCTTCACCTTGGGCTCGCCCAGGATGTACTTGGCCAGCGCCTTGCCCATGTCCGCGTCGAACCCCTCGACCTCGCCGGTGGCGGGGTTCTGCTGGGAGAGCAGGGGCGCGTCCAGCGAGCCGCCCACGAGGAGCTCGCCGCGCTGCTTGATCTTCTCCATGGTCGAGCCGGGCAGGATGTCGGCCGCCGCCGCGACGGGCGCCTTGGCCAGGACGTCGCTGCCCTTCTCGGACGGCGCTCCGGGCACGGCGGGACTACTCGACTCACCACAGGCCGCCAGCCCTAAGAGCGCGACGGCGACGACGGCGACAAACCTCTTCATGAACGGTCACTTCCTTCGATTTCGAAGATAGGCCGGACCGTAGTGGGAGATTTCGTAGCAAGTCAATACGTTGTCGGCTTAAGTCTGGACATGGTAGGTATCTCACATGAAGCAGCGGCTGCCCGTGCAGGGGGCACAGGGCGACCTGCTGAGACTCGTCGCCACCGGCAAGGCCGAGTCGCGCGCCGAGCTCGCGCGCTTATCCGGCCTGGCGGCGTCCAGCGTGTCGCTGCGCGTGGAGGAGCTCATCGACGCGGGCCTGCTGGCCGAGGAGGGCTCGGGCACCTCGCGCGGCGGCCGCCGCCCTCGCCGGCTGCGGCTCTCCCCCGGCGCCGGCGTCCTGGCCGTCGCCGACCTGGGCGCCCACCACGTACGCCTCGGCCTGCTGGACCTCAGCGGCACGCCGCTCGTGATCGAGGAACGCGGCTGCGAGATCGCCGACGGCCCCCAGGTCACCCTGGACCGCATCGCGGACGCGTTCGACGAGCTGCTGGCCGCCCACGTGCCCCCGTCGGTCCCCCTGCGCGGGGTGGGCACCGGCATCCCGGGCCCGGTGGACCCGTCGAGCCTGCGCGTGGTGACGCCCTCCCGCATGCCGGGCTGGAACGAGTTCCCGGTCGCCGACCACCTGGCCGCCCGCTACGACCTGCCGATCCTCGTCGAGAACGACGCCAACCTGATGGCCGCGGGCGAGGCGCGCTGGTGGCCCGGCAGCCAGAACCTCATGGTCGTCAAGGCCGGCACGGGCATAGGCTGCGGCGTCATCGTCAACGGCCACCTGCACCGGGGCAGGGGCGCGGCCGGCGACATCAGCCACGTGCGGGTGCGTACGGACTCCTCGGTCGTGTGCGCCTGCGGGCATCCGGACTGCCTGGAGGCGTACGCGAGCGGCGCCGCCCTCATGGCGGCCCTGCGCGAGTCCGGCATCGAGGTGACCCGCACCGCGGACATCGTCACCCTGGTCAACGACGCCATCCCGGAGGCCACGAGCCTGGCCCGCACCGCGGGCCGGCGCATCGGCGAGGTCCTGACGGTGCTGGTGAACTTCTTCAACCCGGACGTGGTGGCGGTGGGCGGCAGCCTGTCGGCGGCGGAACCGCTGATCACCTCGATCAGGGCGGCGGTGTGGGAACGCTGCCTGCCACTGGCGACGCGCGACCTGGAGATAGCCCCGGCGCGGGGCGGCCGGGACGCGGCCCTGCTGGGCGCCGGCACCCTCCTGCTGGAGGCCGCCCTGGCCTGAGAGAAGCCACCGGGCAGGCCGCCAAGCAGGCGCGGGGCCTATCGCGACCTCGCCATTCCGTCCGGCAGCCTCTCCAGGCTGACCCGAGGGCGATCACGCTGGGGCTGCTGGTGGATGGAAGACGTCAGGGAAGGGCTGTCCTGCTGACAGCCGTCCGACGAGAGTCCGTACGCCCTCCTTCCCGCCGTTCGCTCCCGCCCAACGGCTCACCTGGCAGGCGGCCTTGGCGTACATCTGGGGATCCGCCGACGCCGCCCGCAGCCACTCCGCCAGCGTGACCGGGAGGGGCTGCCGGGAGTCGAGCAGGCACCGGTCGCCGGTCGGCGCGAGGTAGCGGGGGTCGTCGCTGACCAGGACCGCGAGACCCTCGTCGAACCACTGCGGAACGTCGGCGCCGTTGAGGCGGGCGTGCAGCTCCACGTGGGTCATCTCGTGCGAGGCGATCACGGGATCGACGCCGCGCGGGGACAGCATCACCGCCCGGTTGAGCACGGCGATACCGCGTTCGCGGCCGCCGCCGATCCTGCGGTAGCAGTCGTCGGACAGGCACACGAGAAGGTCCGGGGAGCTCTTCCGCCCGCCGAAGAAGTCCCGTACCCGCTTGTTCGCCTGCTGGACGACCTCGCTCACCTGCCGGCGCCGGTCCTGCGGCAGGCCGGGTTCGGCGTACACGCCGGGCTCCAGCCGCTCCAGGCCGTAGCAGCCGGGGCAGGTGGTGGCCGCGACGGACGGGAAGGCGATCGCCGTCACCACCACGGCGGCGGTGAGCAGCACCGCGACGGCGGCGCCCGCGATCCACCAGCGTCTCCTTCGTCGGCTCACGGGCACGTGGTCCCCCGGGGCGGCAGGCGGCGTTCGATGACGTACGTGCTGACGTGGTCGATGACGCACGGGTTGGCCATCGCGCCGAAGAGGTTGTGGCCGGGGCCGTCGTGTTCGATCGTGCGGCTGCCGGGGATCTGCTCGACCGCCCGGCGGGTGGACGCGTAGTCCTGCCAGGTGCCCGCCCCCAGGAGCGGCGGCAGCGTACGGGGCATCGGCGTGGGCGGGTTGCTCACCCGGGCCGGCCAGCCGGCGCAGGTGAGCGGCAGGTGCCAGGCGAGGGGGAAGGCGGCGCCGGTGCCGGGCGCGATGGCGCGCAGCCGCCTGACCGTGCGCGCGACGTCCCGCTGGGTGGCCGGGCGCGGGAAGTCCAGGCATTCCTTGACCCCGCCGCCGGGCAGGCCCGGGTAGGGCTGGCGGCTCGACAGCGCGAACCCTGACGCGTCGCCGGCCTCGGCCGCCGCGATGGCCGCCACGACGTCGCCCCACCGGCTGGGGCCGGGCCGGAGCTTGAGGAGCGCGAGCGACCGCAACTGCGTGCCGTCGTAGCGGGCGCCGGCTTGCGGGGCGGGGATCGGCTCGCGGTCCGCCCTGGCGATCAGTGCCCGCCAGCGCTTCTCCGTCCCGCCGGGCGCCCAGGCGAAGAACCGGTCCATGAAGCGCTCGTTGTCGCGGGCGATGGAGTCGAGTTCCCGGTCCCAGTCGCGCAGGCTGTGGTTGCCGGAGCCGTCGATGTACATCGTGCGTACGCGCCGCGGGAACAGCCGGGCGTAGGACTGCGCGATCGTCCCGCCGTACGACAGGCCGAGGAAGTTCATCCTGTCCTCGCCGAGCGCTTCGCGGATGGCGTCGGCGTCGCGGGCGTCGGAGGCCGCGTCCATGTGGTCGAAGAGCTCGGGGTCGGTGGCGCGGCACTTGTCGCCCCTGGCCTTGTTCGCGGCGGCGAGCCGGTCGAACCCGGCCTGGTCGGCGGGGAACGCCGGGGTGCGCACGAAGCCCCAGTCGCACTGGAGCACCGCGCCGCTGAGCCCGGGATAGCCGCGCGGGTCCCAGGTCACGACGTCCATCGACGTACGGATCTTGTCGAAGATCCGGGTACGCGAGCCCAGCGACGCGATCTGGTAGCCCTGGGGGCCGCCGAAGTTGACCAGCACGGACCCCTTCTTGGCGCCGGTGGCGGGCAGGCGGGCCACCTTCAGGGTGATCTCGCGGTCGCTCCCGGGCGACAGGGCGACGCGCAGGTCCGCGCACTGGAGCTCGGGCGCGTTCGCGACCGGGCAGGAGCCCCACGGCAGGGACGGCTGCGGCGTCGCGGCGCTGACCAGCGTCGTGAGGACGGCCAGGGCCATCAGTGTCTTGAGCATGCGCAGAACGTTAGGAGTCGCGGATGGCCGGGGTCTGCCCGCGAAAGTCATCGATGGCTGTTCACCATAGTTGACTACGCGATGCCGCTGCGGTTCGGAGGTCGGAAATCGACGTGCGCCGGCGGAGGATCGGATGCGATCCTCCAAGGGTGGATGAGCCCGCAGCGTTCCGGATATCTCGCGTCACCGGCTCCCCCGAGCTGGCGGAGGTCACCGCAAGACTCCTTGAGCAGTTGCCGTCCTGGTTCGGGATCCCGGAGGCCAACGCGGCATACGTGGAGTCGGCGACCCGCCTTCCCGGCCTGCTGGCTCACGCCGGCGCGGAGGCCGTCGGCGTCCTGCTGTACCGGCGGCATTTCGCGGAGTCGGCCGAAATCCACTTGATGGCGGTCAACCCGGGCTGGCATCGGCGGGGTGCCGGCAGGGCGCTGGTTGACGCCGTCACCTCGGACGTCCGGGCGGACGGCTGCCGGATGCTGCAGGTCAAGACCCTGGGAGCGAGACACCCGGATGAAGGCTACGCCAGGACCAGGGCGTTCTACCGGGCTGTCGGCTTCCTGCCGCTGGAGGAGACGGACGACCTGTGGCCGGGCAACCCGTGCCTCATCATGGTGAAGTGGTGTCGCTGACTGCGGGCAGCTCCAGCTCGGCTGGGCGCATCGGTGCGGAGGCGATCGAGTCCCTGCTGTCCCAGCGCGTGACGGGGTACGAGCCGCTGTCCGGGTTCGCGGCCAACACGGTCGCCGCGGTGACTCTCGGGTCCGGCGCGCGGGCTGTCTTCAAGGCCGCCGCGATTGACCATACTTCATTGAACAGAGTATGGTTCCCAGGCATGCCAGAAAGATCCGCATTGGCGCTGATCGTGATGGTCGCGTCCACCGCCTCCGGCCGGACCCGCGCGACCTGCCGGACCGGACGGTAGCCGGCTCGTACGCGAGCCGCGGAAGAAGCGGATCACGCGCGCCGGCGGGAGCGCCGGACACCACCACGGGCCGTACAGGTGCCTCGGCGGTCGCGTGCGCGCGTGACGTCGACATACGGGGAGACCGACCATGAACACCATCGGAAAGACCGCCTTGGCCCTGGCCGCCATGGCCGTGCTCAGCGGCTGCGGGGGCACCGCCGAGCCGGCCGGGAAGGGCACTTCACCTGCCTCGAAGCCGGCCTCGAATCCGGCCTCGAATCCGGCCGTGACGGTACAGGAGAAGAGGCGCCAGTTCGAATCCGTCAAGGCGGACTGCATGAAGCAGAAGGGCTTCAGGTACATCGCCTTCGTGCCACCGG
Organism: Nonomuraea jabiensis; assembly: GCF_014204795.1. Lineage (GTDB taxonomy): Bacteria > Actinomycetota > Actinomycetes > Streptosporangiales > Streptosporangiaceae > Nonomuraea > Nonomuraea jabiensis. The sequence continues at coordinate 12,453,514 of NZ_JACHMB010000001.1, forward strand.
AGAACCCCCTCACCGACGACGAGCGCAAGCGCAGAGCCGGCGACTATGAGGCGTTGAAGGCCCAGCGGGCGAAGTACGGCTTCGGGGTCTTCTCGTCATACGTCCACCCGAAGGGCCCGGACGCCCCCGGCAACATGCCCGACCTCTCAGAGGCCGACCCCAACGGGAAGGTCTGGACGAAGCTCTCCTCGGCTCAGAGCAAGAGCTACTGGAAGGCCGTGAGCGCGTGCGTCGTCGTCGCGGCCAAGCAGGTCCTCGGCAAGAAGGTGCAGTCCGACACGGACCTGTTCGAGCAGCTCGCCGCCGCCGGGGAGAGGGCGTCCGAGCGCGAGATCGACAGCGACGCCGAACTGGTCGAGCTGGCATCGAGCATGGCCACGTGCCTGACGGGCAAGGGATACAAGGTCTCCGGCACCAGGCCGACGGACCTGGCGCAGCGCGGCTGGCGCGAGTTCCTCGATCGCGAGGACGAGATCGGCCGCAGGCAGCGCGAGGACGTTCCCGACGTGCCGTCGCCCACCAAGGAGGGCGAGGTCAAGCGGACCTTCGGCGCCACGCTCACGCCCACCGAGGCCAAGCCGTACCTGGACAAGGAGATCAAGGCCGCTCTGGACGATCTGGAGTGCGGCAAGGACTTCTACCGGGTCTACACCCCCAAGGCGGAGGCCATCGATCAGAAGGTCGCCGAGGAATGGGGCCACTGACGCGGTCCATGCACGTGCCCCGGAGGTCGCCTACCGGCTACCGGCGGTGGCCGCCCACACCGCGGCGGGGGTCAGGGGCATGTCGATGTGGTCGAGGTCGAGGGCGTCGCAGACGGCGTTGACGATGGCCGGCGGGATGCCGATGCAGCCGGCCTCCCCCGCGCCCTTGGCGCCCAAGGGGGTGTTGGGGTTGGGGGTGACGGTCTCCAGGAGGGTGACCGGGGGCATGTCGGCGGCGGTGGGCAGGAGGTAGTCCAGGAGGGTCGAGGCGTGGGGCAGGCCGTCCTCGCCGATGACCGCCTGCTCGTAGAGGGCCTGGCCGAGGCCCTGGGCGATGGAGCCGTGGCCCTGGCCGGCGACGATCGCGGGGTTGACGACCACCCCGTAGTCGTCCACGGCCACCAACTGGCGTACGTGGACGGTGCCCAGGTCCGGGTCCACCTCCACCACGGCGACGTGGGCGCCGTACGGGAAGGCCTGCGGCGGGGCGACGATCTCGTCGGCGCGCAGGGGGCCGGTGCGGGCGACCAGTTCGCCGATGGGCAGCCCCGGGAGGGGGCCGACCTCGGTGTTGGGTACGGGCACCTCCTCAAGGTCGCCCGGCTCGCCGCCCACCATCAGGCGGCCGGCGGCGTACGTGACGTCCTCCTCCCCCACCCCCAGGAGCTCGGCGCAGCGGCGGCGGGCGGCGGCCACGAGGGCTTCGGCGGCGCGCCACAGGGCCGCGCCGCCCACCTGCATGGAGCGGCTGCCGAAGGTGGCGAAGCCGTAGGGGACCTCGCCGGTGTCGCCCTCGACGACGCGGACCCGGTCCACCTCCACGTCCAGGACCGAGGCCACCACCTGGGCGAACGCGGTGAAGTGGCCCTGGCCGGTGGACGTGGATCCCACGCGGGCGATGAACGTCCCGTCCGGGCACGCCTCCACGCTCCCGAACTCGTCGCTGTCCGGCGGGCCTCCCGAGCGTTCGACGTACGTGGCGATCCCCACCCCGAGCGGCGCTCCGCCGTCCTCGCGGCGGCGGGCCTGCTCGGCGCGGAGCTCGTCGTAGCCGACGGCGGCCAGGGCCCGGTCGAGGGCGGCGGCGTAGTCGCCCGAGTCGTAGGTGCGGCCGGTCGGCGTCAGGTAGGGGTACTGGCCGGGGCGGATGAAGTTGCGGCGGCGCAGCTCGGCCGGGTCCAGGCCGAGGCGGCGGGCAAGGCGGTCCACGGTGCGTTCGAGGGCGTAGGCGGCCTCCGGGCGGCCGGCCCCGCGGTAGGAGGTCGTCGGGGCGGTGTTGGTGAGCACGCACCTGACGCGCGTGTGGACCCGGGGCGTGCGATAGGCGCCGGTGCTCATCGCCGCGGTCATCATGGGGACGAAGGCGCCGAGGTGCGGGTACGCGCCGACGTCGGCGTCGACGAGCAGTTCGTACGCGAGGAAGGTGCCGTCCTCGTCGGCCGCCAGCCGTACGCGCTGGTGCTGGCCGCGGCCGCGCGGGCCCGCCAGCATGGCCTCGGCGCGGTCCTCGCACCAGCGCACCGGGCGGCCGAGGTGGACGGCGAGCAGGGCGGCGACCAGATACTCGGGATAGGTCTGGCTCTTGGCGCCGAACGCCCCGCCGGTGGCCGGGACGATCACCCGGATGCGCTCTCTGTCGAGGCCGAGCGCCGCGGCCAGCGCGTCGCGCAGCCGGTGCTGGGCCTGGTGGGAGACCCACACGGTGAGGCGGTGCTCGCGTCCCGGGTCCACCAGGATCGCCCGCGGCTCCAGGGACGTGGGGAGCAGGAGCTGCTCGCGGTAGGCGGCCTCGACGACCACCGGGGCGGTGGCGAACACGTCGTCGGCCGGGCGGCCGAAGGTGCGTTCGGCGGCCAGGTTGTCGCGGTCGTCGAACAGGCGGGGCGCTCCCGCCGCCAAAGGGTCGTCCAACAGCCGGGGCGCTCCCGCCGCCAAGGGGGCGTCGGCGCGGGTGAAGGGCAGCAGTTCGAGGTTCAGGCGGACCGCCTCGGCGCCGTCCTCGGCGCGGGCGCGCGTCCCGGCCGCGACCACCGCGAGCGCCTCCCCCGGATAGCGGACGCGGCCCGTGGCGAGCAGCGGCCACGGCGGCATGCCCTCCTCGCCGGGCACCGTGCGGGCGGCGAGGTACGGCAGGTCGGCGGCCGACCACGCGCCCGCCACCCCGTCCTCCTTGAGCGCGGCGGCGACGTCGACCCCGCGGATCACCGCGTGCGGCACCGGGCTGCGGGCGAACGCGAGCTCCAGCGTGCCCGGGATCTCCAGATCGGCGACCCGGCGGGCCCGTCCGGTGACCAGGTCGCGATCCTCCCGCCGCGCGAGCGGCATCCCGATGTACCGCAATGTTTGGACACCCCCGCTTTCGGTACCAACGTCGATATCGGATTCCCGGGATGGGAGACATGAAACCGGCACAATTCGACTACGTCGCGCCTGCCTCCGTACCTGAGGCGGTGGCCGTGCTGGCCGAGCACGGGCCGGAGAGCCGCGTGCTGGCCGGCGGCCAGAGCCTGCTCATCGAGCTGCGCTACCGGACCACGCGCCCCGCCCTGGTGGTGGACGTCAACCGCATCCCCGGGCTCTCGCAGGTGACGGTCGAGGACGGCTCCGTCCGCGTCGGCGCGCTGGTCCGGCACGCCCAGCTGGAGCGCGCCCGGTTCGACGACCCGCTGGCCGAGCTGTTCCGCCAGGTGGCGCCGTACGTCGGCCACCCGCCCATCCGCGCCCGCGGCACCTTCGCGGGCAGCCTGGCCTGGGCGCATCCGGCCTCGGAGTGGTGCGCGCTGGCCATGGCGCTGGACGCGGGGATCGAGGTGAAGGGCCCCGCGGGGCCGCGTACGGTGCCCGCCGCCTCATGGTTCCGCGGCGCGTTCGAGACCGCCTGCCTGCCGGAGGAGCTGGTCACCGGCGTCCGGCTGCCGCGCCCGCCGGCCGGGGCCGTCGCGGCCTTCGCCGAGCACCGCCGCACCCACAGCGGCTTCGCCCTGGCCGCCGCCCTGGTGATGCTGCGGCTGGCCGCCGGCCGCGTCGAGTGGGTCCGCATCGGGCTCGCGAACGCGGCGGACGTCCCCCTCCGCGCGGTCGGGGCCGAGCGCCTGCTGACGGGTGAGCGGCCGGAGCCGGAGCTGTTCGCGGCGGCCGGCGCGCGGGCCGCCGCCGAAGCCGACCCGCCCGGGGAGCCGCACGCGCCGGCCGCCTACCTCAGGCACGCGCTGTCCACGCTCGTACGGCGCTGCCTCGCCCGGGCCGTCCACCACGCGGGGCTCCCGTGAACGTCCGGTTCACGGTCAACGGCCGGACCCACCGGATCGACGTGGAGCCGCGGACCAGCCTGGCCGACGCGCTGCGCGACCGGCTGGGCCTCACCGGGACCACGCTGGGGTGCGAGCACGGGGTGTGCGGCTCGTGCACCGTGCTGGTGGACGGCACGGCCGTCCGCTCCTGCCTGACCCTGGCCGTCCAGGCGGAGGGCGCCGACATCCGCACCGTCGAAGGGCTGGCCGACGGCGACGAGCTGCACCCGCTGCAGGAGGCGTTCGCGGCCGAGCACGCGCTGCAGTGCGGCTTCTGCACCCCGGGCTTCCTCATGCTGCTCGCCGGCGCGCTGGCCGAGGAGCCGGAGCTGGACCGCGACGAGCGGCGGCTCGACGCGGTGCTGGCCTCCAACCTGTGCCGCTGCACGGGGTACGCGGGCATCCGCCGCGCCGCCGCCCGCGCGGCCGAACGCATGCGCGCGGACGGCGACTGAAGTCAGGGTTCCATCTGGAGGAAACGGTCCCGGGCGGCGGCGAGGTGGGCGCGCATGGCCTCGGAGGCGGCCTCCGCACGGCCCGCCATGACGGCCTCGGCGATGCGGGCGTGCTCGGCCAGCGTGGGGTCGCCGTCGCGCCCGCCCGCGTACTCGATGCGGAACAGGTGCAGGTGGCCGTGGGTACGCCGGAGCGACTCCCGCACCGCGCCGCTGCCCGAGAGCTCGGCGATCAGGTCGTGGAAGCGGGCGTCGTGGTCGGCCAGGCCGTGGTAGTCCTCGTACCTGGTGCCCTGGGGCGCCTTCGGGACGCTGGCCAGCTCGGCCCGCACGCGCTCCGCGGCCTCGGCCGTCATCAGCTCGGCCGCGCGCCCGGCCGCCCACGGCTCCAGGAGCAGCCTGAGCTGGTAGAGGTCGGCGATCTGGGCGGGCGTGAGCAGGGGCGCCACGGAGTAGCCGCGCAGCGCCTCCTTGGTCAGCAGGCCCTCGGACTCCAGCGCCGACAGCACCTCGCGCACCGGCGTCTGGGAGACCTCGAGCAGCCTGGCGATGGCGTAGATGTTGACGCGGGCGCCGGGCTCCAGGTCGCCGTTCATGATCAGGCCCTTGACGCGCTCGTAGACGTCTTCGGTGAGAACGCTCCGGCGGGCGGCCGGTACGCGGCCCATCAGGCGCTTCTCGATCTCACTGGCCAACCTTCACGCTCCGGTACGGGTTCTTGACGGGTCTTGACGGACGTCGTGCGATGTATGCAACATAGCCGAAATATCCAATAGGAAATATTATTGGGGATCGCGATGGCCACAACCCTCCGAACCACCGTCCGCGGCCGGTTGCGCTGGTACATGATCAGCTTCGTCTTCGCCGGGCTCGTCATCAACTACCTGGACCGCGCGAGCCTGGGTGTGGCCCTGCCGTTCATGGGAGAGACGTTCAAGCTCTCCAAGACCGAGGAGGGCATGATCCTGGCCGCCTTCTTCTGGTCGTACGACTTCTTCCAGCTCGCCGCCGGCTGGTTCGTGGACCGGTACGGGCCGCGCAGGACGTTCACGTTCGCCTCCGTGTGGTGGTCGCTGTTCACCTCGCTGACGGCGCTGGCCAGCAGCTTCGCGGCGCTGTTCGGCGTGCGGCTGCTGCTCGGCATCGGCGAGAGCCCGGCCGCCACGACCAGCGCCAAGGTCGTGGGCCGGTGGTTCCCCCGGCACGAGCGGGCGCTGGCCACCGGGATCTGGGACTCCGGCTCGCGCGTGGGTGGCGTCATCGCGCTGCCGGTGGTCACGGGGCTGATCGCGTGGCTGGGGTGGCGGTGGACATTCGCGATCATCGGGGTGATCGGGCTGGCGTGGGCCGTCGGATGGTGGCGGACGTACCGGGATCCGCAGGACCACCCGAAGATCTCGGAGGAGGAACTGGCGTACCTGCGCGAGGGCGGGGCCCGCTTCGAGGGCGACGACGACGGGGACGCGGCCAGGATGCGCTGGCGGGACCTGTTCCGCTACCGCACGATCTGGGCGATGATGCTGGGCTTCTTCTGCCTCAACATGGTCGTCTACTTCTTCCTCACCTTCTTCCCGACCTATCTGGTGGAGGAGCGCGACTTCAGCCTGCTGAAGCTCGGCCTGTTCGGCGCGCTGCCCGGCCTGGTGGCCATCGGCGGCGAGTGGCTGGGCGGCTGGCTGTCCGACCGCCGCATCGCCAGGGGCGACTCGCTCACGCGGGTCAGGAAGACGTTCATCGCGGGCGGGTTCCTGGTCTCGACGGTGATCGGCGTCGCGGTCTGGGTGCCGGAGGCGTGGATGGCGCTGGCCCTGCTCTCGGTCGCCTACGCCGGCTCGACGTTCGCCGCCTCCAACATCTGGGCGCTGCCCGCCGACGTCGCCCCGGCCGACCGGTACGTGGCCTCGATCGGCGGCATCCAGAACTTCGCCTCGAACTTCGCCGGCATCATCAGCCCCATCATGGTCGGCTTCCTGGTGGACAGGACGTCGTCGTTCACGGTGCCGCTGATGGTGATCTCGGGCGTGGCGCTGCTGGGCGCCTTCACGTACGCGGTGATCCTGAAGCGGGTCGAGCCCATTGGCCCGCCGCGGGCCGAACCGTAAAGATCCGCTCTTGCGCCTGTGGCGGTGCGACCCTCCCGCGACCTGGCGTGATCTCCTGAGCGGTGTTCGTACCATCACTCAGGAGGTTCGCATGCGCCGACGCGCTCACCTGCTCGCCACCGCCGCCCTGCTCGCCACCCTCGGCTCGGCCGTCGTCCTGGGCTCCATCCCGGGCAGCGATTTCCGCCCCATCACCCAGCGCATCGCCAACTCCCTCGTCCTGACGGACCGCTACATCTCGACGGTGAACGCCGTCCTGAGCGGCTCCCTGAGCAACCCCCTGAGCGGCGTCGGTCTGCCCATCTGAGCACGCGGGCCGGTGGAAGGCCGCCCGCCGCCGGCCCGGACTCCGCCTTGGCGCCTTACGCGTGGAAGGCGTCCTTCGCCAGCCTTCGCACCCGCGTCTCGTCGATGTCGTGCCCGAGCCCCGACTGGGTGAGCGGGACCGCGATGACTCCGGCGTTGGCGCCCACGATCGGCGTGACGATCTGGTTCTGGCGCGGCGGCTGCGTCACGTCGCACGGCAGCGTGCAGCCCGGCAGGCTCGCGACCGCCACCGTCGCCGCCCTGGCCAGCCCCGCGCCCTGGCCGCCCGCGCACTGGATGTCCAGGCCCGCCGCCGCGGCCCGGTCGTGCGCCCGGCGGGCCTCCGTCAGCGAGGCGAACGCGTTCGGCCGCAGCAGCAGCACCCGGGCGGCCCGCAGGGTCAGGTAGTCGTCCAGCTGGGCGGTGGAGGCGACCTCGACCGCGACCGAGGCGGAGACCTGGTCCTGGAGCGAGGCGTGCGCGTAGACGTCGCCGCCGGCGAAGGGCCGCTCGATGACCTCCAGCCCGTAGGAGTCGAGGGCGACGAGCTGGCCGAGGTCGGTGTAGGCGTTGCCGCAGTCGACGGCCAGGGTCAGCGCGGGGTACGCCAGGCGCACCGCCCGCACGGGCTCGACGTCCCAGCCTGGCCTGATGTCCAGTGTCACGTGGCCGTACCCGGCGCAGACCTGCTGGTTGACCCGGGCCACGAGGCTCTCCACGGACGGGTCGGGGGCCAGCCGGACGGTGGCCATGAGCGAGGTGCGGGTGCCGCCGATCGCCTCGGCGAGCGGCACCCCGCGCATCCTGGTCCACAGGTCCCAGCAGGCCATGTCGACGGCCGGGTCACCGCTCGGCACCGTGTCGGGGTGCTCCCAGTCGACGCCGATCAGCAGGGCGCCCAGCGTCTCCTCCAGCCTGGACCACGTCTTCGGCTGGGGGGAGATCGACTCGCCCCAGCCGGTCATGCCACCGTGGTCGGTGAGCTTCACGAGCAGGGTCTCCGACTTCCTGCCGAACGGCAGGACCAGCCGGAAGACCTCAAGCTCCCGCACTCGCGGCATGTATCCCCCTTTTATGACGCGGCTCCCTCCATAGTGCCTGCTGCGCGGGACTGGGCAAAACGGGGGGCCAGCAGAAAGGCCACGGCCGCGAGGACGGCGGTGAAGGACAGGCCGATCGCGTAGTTCTCGGCGGTGGCGGTGAACAGGGCGCCGCTGACCGCGACGGCCACCACGGTGAAGACCGACTCGCCGACGCCGACGGCCGCGGTGTTCTGGCCCTCCTCGCCCTCCTTGGACATCTCCAGCACCAGTACGGACACCGTCGGGTGCAGCGCGCCGATGCCGAGCCCGGCGATCGCCATGGCCACGAACGCGATCGCGAGCGGCAGGGAGTCGATGAGCACGAGCGTCACCAGCGCGATGCCGGCGGTGATCATGGCGGCGCCGCCGCGGATGGCGGCCAGGTGGCTGATCGTGCCGCGGCCCTTGATCCAGGAGCCGGTGGACCAGCCGAGGGCGCCGACGGTGAGCACGAGACCCGCGCCGGTGGCGGTCAGGCCGCGCTCGTTGATCAGCATGAGCGGGATCAGCACCTCGGCGGCCGTCAGCGAACCGAAGGCCAGGCCGCGCAGCACGGGCGCGGTCGGCAGGCCGCGGGCGGCCCTGAGCGAGCCGGGCAGCAGCAGCCTGGGCAGTGCCACGGCCAGCAGGACGATCCCCGCGAGGAGCAGGGGCAGGCCCGCGAGCTTGAGCGCGCTGCCGTACTGGATCAGGGCGGCGGCCACGGCGGTCAGCGTGGCCCAGACGAGCTTGCGGCCGAGGCCGGGGGCGGGCGCGGCGATGCCGTCGCTCACCTGGCGCCCCGCGGTGCCGCGCCAGAGCAGCAGGGCCGACGGGATGACGATCAGGGAGACGCCGATGAAGATCCACCGCCAGTCGATGTTCTGGGCCACGAATCCGGCGATGGCCGGGCCGACCATGGACGGCACCACCCAGGCGGCCGAGAACAGGGCGAACACCTTGGGATGCAGGCTTCCCGGATAGACCCGGGCGATCACCACGTACAGCGACACCTGGATCAATCCCGCCCCGAGGCCCTGCACGAACCGGCCCGCGACGAACACCTCCATGTTCGGCGCGAACCCGGCCAGCAGCAGCCCGGCCACGAAGCCCGCCACGCCGGCCGCGATCGGCTGCAGCGGGCCGCGCACGTCGCTCCACCGCCCGCCCAGGACCGTCGCGATCACGCTGGCCGCCAGGGTGGCGCTGAAGGCCAGGTTGTACAGGTGCATCCCGCCCAGCTCGCGGGCCACCACGGGCATCGCCGTGGCCACCGCCATCGCCTCGAAGGCCACCAGCATGACCAGCGCGACCAGCCCGATGCTGAGCGCCCGGTACTGCGGCGACACCACACCCGTCGCGGATTTCTCAACTGTCATCGTCATACCGGGCAAGCTATGACGAACCCCCACGTCAGCACCTCCGGCGGGGGTCCTAGGCCGCTCTCGGCAATTGGGCCTAGGGCGTGCGGGGCATGCGCGCCTCGATGCCGTCGAGGAGCAGCTCGAGGCCGTACTGGAAGCGCTCCTCGCCGTCGTCGGCGATCAGGGCGTCCACGAACTTGGTGATGTGCGGGAACCGCGCCGCCGGCAGCGCCCGGTAGTAGCCGGCGATCTGGCCGACGAAGGACTCGAAGTATTCCTGCGGGTCGCTGAGGCCGGCCGCGCGCATCCTGGTGAAGTGGACGGAGCCCTCGTACGCGTCGCTGACGACGTACAGGGAGATCCGGTCCATCGACAGGGCCGCGTCCCTCGGCGACATGCCGGCCTCGATCAGCAGCCCGAAGACGAACTCGCCCATGCGGACCGAGTTCTCCCCCGTGGGGATGTTGGCCAGCGCCACCCGGGCCAGGTCGGCGTGCTTCGCCAGCACGCGGTGCACCTCCACCATGTACTCCCGCAGCTGCTCCTTCCAGCGGCCCGGATCACGCTCCGGCAGCCGGATCTCGCTGAGCACCCGGTCGTAGACCAGCTCCAGCAGCTCCTCCTTGTTCGCCACGTGCGCGTAGAGGGAGGCGGGCCCGGTGTCGAACTCCTGGGCCACGCGTCTCATGCTCAGCGCGTCGAGCCCTTCGGCGTCGAGGATCCGCAGCCCGGCCTCGACGATCAGGTCCTGGCTGAGCTGCCGCCTGAGCTGGGCCGGCTTGCGCGACTTACGCCAGGGGGGGAGGGGGACGTCCTCGGTTGCCATACGAACACTGTACTTGACACGAACGCTGTTCGCCACTAAAACGGTGTTCGTAGCGAACAGCGTTCGTTCATAGAACACCGTTTTTAAGGAGCCCCCCATGACAGTCACCGCCTCAGCGGCGACGACCGAGACCCAGCCCTACCGCTGGCGCTGGGTCGCACTGTTCGTGATCCTGGCCGCCGAGGTCATGGATCTGCTCGACGCGCTCGTCACCACGATCGCCGCCCCCACCATCCAGAAGGAGCTGGGCGGCAGCGACAGCGTCGTGCAGTGGCTCGGCGCCGGATACACCCTGGCCATGGCCGTCGGCCTGATCACCGGCGGGCGCCTCGGCGACCTGTTCGGCAGGAAGCGCATGTTCGTGATCGGCGCGCTGGGCTTCACCGCCGCCTCGCTGCTGTGCGGCGTCGCGATGAGCCCGGAGATGCTGATCGCGAGCCGGGTGCTGCAGGGCCTGTTCGGGGCGGTCATGCTCCCGCAGGGCCTCGGGCTGATCAAGGAGATGTTCCCGCCGCAGGACATGGGCAAGGCCTTCGGCATGTTCGGCCCGGTCATGACGATCTCGTCGGTGGGCGGTCCCGTGCTGGCCGGATGGCTGGTCGACGCCGACTTCTTCGGTACGGGCTGGCGCATGATCTTCCTGATCAACCTGCCGATCGGCCTGGCCGCCGCGCTGGCCGGCCTGCGCTTCCTGCCCGAGTACCGCCTCTCGAACGCCACCAGGCTCGACCTCGTCGGCGTCGCCCTCGTCTCCCTGGCCTCGTTCCTGCTGATCTACCCGCTCATCCAGGGCCGCGAGCTGGGCTGGCCCGCGTGGACGTTCGTGTCCATGGCGGCCTCGATCGTGATGTTCGCGATCTTCGGCCAGTACGAGGCGCGCCGCGCCAGGTCCGGCAAGGACCCGCTGGTCACGCCCGGGCTCTTCCGCAAGCGCGCCTTCACCGGCGGTCTGGTCGCCGGCCTGGCCTTCTTCTCCGGCATGATGGGCCTCGGCCTCGTCTTCAACCTCTACACCCAGCTCGGCCTCGGCTTCACCCCGCTCGAGGCCGGTCTCACCGGGCTGCCGCAGGCGCTCGGCGGCGTCGCCGGCTTCGGGCTGGCGATGTCCGGCCTGCAGGAGAAGCTGGGCCGCGGCCTGCTGCAGATCGGCACCGCCGTCATGGCCGCGGGCGCGGCCGCGCTCGCCCTGACCATCCACCTGGCCGGGGTCGACGTCAGCGGCTGGCAGCTCGCCCCCAGCCTCGCCTTCGTCGGCATCGGGATGGGCCTGACCATGGCGCCGTTCTTCGACATCGTGCTCGCCGGCGTCGAGCCGCACGAGTCGGGGTCGGCCTCCGGCACCCTGACCGCGATCCAGCAGCTCGGCGGCGCGCTCGGCACCGCCGTGCTGGGGACGCTCTTCTTCAACCTGCTGGCGCGCCAGTGGAGCTTCGGCTCGTCGATGCAGGTCACCGTCTGGGTCGAGGTCGGGCTGCTGGCCCTGACGTTCGCCCTGTCCTACCTACTGCCGCGCAAGGCCAGGCCGGGCGAGTCCGGCCACTGACGCCCCGTGGCGGGGCGCACGGCGAGCCGGCCGCATGACGGCTCATACCGCGAGGTGACGCTCGGCCCACCGCGCGATGTCGCGCCGCTCGATCGCGGCGGCCATCAGGTCGGGGAAAGCGTCGGGCGTGCACGCGAAGGCGGGCACGCCCATCGCGGCCAGCGCGGCGGCGTTCTCGTGGTCGTAGAACGGCGCGCCCTCGTCGGAGAGCGCCAGCAGCACGATCACCTGGACGCCGGCCTGCGTCATCGCGGCCACCCGGCGCAGCATCTCCGCCCTGACGCCGCCCTCGTAGAGATCGCTGATCAGGATGAAGATCGAATCGGTGGGCCGGGTGATGAGGCCCTGGCAGTAGGCGATGGCCCGGTTGATGTCGGTGCCGCCCCCGAGCTGGGTGCCGAACAGCAGCTCCACCGGATCGTGCAGCTGGTCGGTGAGGTCCACCACCGCCGTGTCGAACACCACCAGCGACGTCTTCAGCGACCGCGTCGAGGCCAGCACCGCGCCGAACACGCTCGAATAGACCACCGAGGCCGCCATCGACCCGCTCTGGTCGATGCAGAGCACCACCTCGCGCTGCACCGACCGCTGCCTGCGGGCGTAGCCGACGAGCCGCGAGGGCACGACGGTGTTCCTCTCCGGCAGGTAGTTCTTGAGATTGGCCCTGATCGTCCGGTCCCAGTCGATGTCGGCCACCCGCTTGGGGCGATGCGTCCTGGCCGAACGGTCGAGCGCGCCGGTCACGGCGGCCCTGGTTTTCTGGGCCAGCCTGCGTTCGAGCTCGTCCACCACCTTGCGCACCACGGCCCTGGCCGACTCGCGGGCCTGGTCGGGCATGACGCGGTTGAGCGCGAGCAGCGTGCCGACGAGGTGCACGTCCGGCTCGACCGCCTCCAGCATCTCGGGCTCCAGGAGGAGCCTGGTGAGGTTGAGCTTCTCGATGGCGTCCTTCTGCATGACCTGGACGACCGTGGAGGGGAAGTACGTGCGGATGTCGCCGAGCCAGCGGGCCACCCGGGGCGCGGACGCGCCGAGCCCGCCCTCCCTGCCGCCCTGGTCGTAGACGGCCGACAGCGCGGCGTCCATCCGCGAGTCCAGGCCCTCCAGGCCGAGCCCGGTGCCGTCGGCGTCGCCGCCGCCCAGCACCAGCCGCCACCTGCGCAGGCGCTCGTCGTCGGTCATCCGTCCGCCTTTCCGAGGATCGCCAGCACGGTCGCCACGGCCGCCGCCGCGCGCCGCTCGTCCACGTCCTGCCGCTCGTCCCGCGCACCGCTCCCGGCCGAGCGGACGCGCTCGCCGATCGCCCGGCGCTCGGGCGCGGCGAACCCGCCGAACGTGCGGCGCAGCAGCGGCAGCACGTCGGTGAACTGCTCGCCGGACAGCCCCGTGAGCCACCCGTCCACCAGGCTCAGCAGCCGGGGATCGTGCACCAGCAGCAGCCCGCCGCCCGCCAGGAACCCCTCGACCCACGCCGCCGCCCTGGCCGGGACCTGCCCCCTGGACATCGCCCTGGCCATGCGGTCGCCCGCGTCGTCGAGCTCCCCCGCATCGAGCAGGATCCTGACGAGCCGCCCTTCGATGAGCCCGTGCAGGTCCTGCCGGTCGCTGACGCCCCGCAGGGTGACCAGCCACCGGCTCCGCGGCGACACCTCCTCGCCGCCACCGTCCGTCTCCAGCAGCGCGACGGCCGCCTGCACGGCGTCCACGTGCTTGAGCAGGCCGGCGGCCGCGTCGTCGTCCAGCCCCGTCACCGCGACCGGCAGCCCCACGCAGATCCGCTCCAGCATCGAACGGACGATCACCGCCAGCCCCTCGGCCGAGGTGCCGCGCACGTCGCCGTAGCGGTGGGCGCGCACCATCGCGGGCAGGGCCGCCATCAGGTGCGTCACGTCGGTGTCCAGCGCCGCCTTGGCCGACAGCGCCGCCAGCACCTCGGGCAGCGCCTGCGGCAGGTCGGCCAGCAGGCACTGCTCGACCAGCGCGGTCAGCTCCGCCAGGGCCGTCCGGTCCGTCGCGGCCAGGTCCCTGGCCCGCTGCGCCGCCGCCCCGGCCACGGTGGTGCCCAGCGCGGCCTGCTCGATGAGCGCCAGGTCGTGCTCGGGCCGCCACCGCAGCGTCCACGTCTCCCTGAACGTGCCCTTCCCGCGCGACTCGCCCAGCGCGCCCCAGTCGACGCCGAGCAGCCCGAGCCGGTGCAGCAGATGGCTGCGGTCGAGGTCGAGCGGTTTGCGCAGGTCGAGGTCGATCTCACGGTCGAGCGCCTCCGGCCTGAGCCGCAGCCGCCGCTGCTGGTCGCGCAGGTCCCGCTGGAGCGGCACCATCGGGGTGCCGTCGGTGACCTGGCCGAGCCGGTCGCCGACGACCATGCGCCGCTGGATCAGCTCGACGGCCAGGTCGTCGCCCTCGCACAGCACGGCCCTGGCCGCCTCGGTGACCTCGCCGAGCCCGGCCAGGGGCCTGCCGCGCAGGGTGGCCAGGGTGTGCGCGAGGCGTACGGACTCGATGACGTGCGCGGACGACACCGCCAGCCCCTCGTCGCGCAGCACCGCGGCGGCCTCGGCCAGCCACCGCTCCACGGGCCGGTCGGGCGCTCCGAACAGGTGGTGGTACCAGCCGGGCGAGGTGATCCCCGCGCCGTAGCCGCTCCACGAGGCCAGCCGCCCGTACGTCCACGGCACCCACGTCAGCTCGGCCTTGACCTTGGGCAGCCCGCGCAGAATCGCATTGTCCCTGGCGGCGGGCGGGAGCGGGCCGGTCAGCGCGGGGACGTGCCAGGCGCCGCAGATCACCGCGATCCGCTCGTAGCCCTCCTTGAGGGCCGCGCGGAGGGTCCTGCGCATGTACGCCTCGCGCCTGGCCTCCCGCTCGTCCGGTTCATAGCCCTCGCGTACGGCGGCCATGGCCTCGGCGATCACCTCGAAGGGGGTGTCGCCGCGGTGCTCGACGACGTCCTCCCACCAGCGTTCGGGGTCGTCGTATCCGGCGGCGGCGGCGAGCGAGCCGATGGGATCGGCCCGCAGACCGGACGTCTCGTCGCGGCCTTCGTCCTCGATCTCCTTTTCGTCCTCGTTCTCGCCCCGCTTCTCGTCCCGGTCTTCGCTCTCCGCCAGCGAATGGGCCGCCGGGAGGTCGCAGAAGCGCACCGGGACGCCGGCCGCGGTGCCGTACAGGATGGCCTGCCACTCGGGCGAGAACGCGGCGAACGGCCAGAACGCGGCCCGCGCGGGCGCCCCCGGCACGTGGGCCAGCAGCGCGACGGGCGGCTCCAGCTCGGGCGCGAGCGTGACGAGCGGGTCGGCCTCGGGCGGGCCTTCGATGAGGATGGCGTCGGGGCGCAGGCGTTCGAGCTCCCGCCGCACGGCCCGCGCGGAGCCCGGCCCGTGGTGCCGCACGCCGAGCACCGAGACAGTAGGCCCGCCCGCGACGCCTGGGGCCGAGACGGCCGGCCCGCCCGCGACGCCTGGGGCCGAGACGGCCGGCCCGCCCGCGACGCCTGGGACCGGGAGGGTGCTCATGACACCTCGCGGCAGGCGCGGTAGAAGTCGCGCCAGTCGGAGCGCTCGCGCACCACGGTCTCGAGGTATTCGCGCCACACGACCCGGTCGGAGACCGGCTCCTGGACCACGGCTCCCACGATCCCGGCCGCCACGTCGGAGGGCCGCAGCACGCCGTCGCCGAAGTGGGCCGCCAGGGCGATGCCGCTGGTCAGCACCGAGATGGCCTCGGCCGTGGACAGGGTGCCGCTGGGCGACTTGACCTTGGTGCGCCCGTCCTCGGTGACGCCCGTGCGCAGCTCGCGGAACACCGTCACCACCCGCCGGATCTCGGCCAGCCCCGTCGTCGTCTCCGGCAGCTCCAGGGCGCGGCCGAGCTGGGTGACGCGGCGCGCGACGATGTCGACCTCCTCCTCGGCGGTGGCCGGGACCGGCAGCACGACCGTGTTGAACCGGCGGCGCAGGGCGCTGGACAGCTCGTTGACGCCCCGGTCGCGGTCGTTGGCCGTGGCGATCACGTTGAAGCCGCGCTCGGCCTGGACCTCGCGGTTGAGCTCGGGGATCGGCAGCGTCTTCTCCGACAGCACGGTGATCAGGGCGTCCTGCACGTCGGACGGCATGCGGGTGAGCTCCTCGACGCGGGCGACCCGGCCCTCGGCCATCGCGCGCATCACGGGCGACGGGGTCAAAGCCTCGATCGAGGGGCCTTCGGCCAGCAGCCTGGCGTAGTTCCAGCCGTAGCGGATGGCCTCCTCGGCGGTGCCCGCGGTGCCCTGCACGAGCAGCGTGGAGTCGCCGCTGATGGCGGCGGCCAGGTGTTCGGACAGCCAGGTCTTCGCCGTGCCGGGCACGCCGAGCAGCAGCAGCGCGCGGTCGGTGGCCAGCGTGGCGACGGCCACCTCGACGATGCGGCGCGCGCCCACGTATTTGGGGCTGACGCTGTCTCCGTCACCCAGGATGTACGTGGTCACGGCCCACGGGGAGAGCTTCCAGCCGGGCGGCCTGGGCCGGTCGTCGTCCTTGGCCAGGAAGGCCAGCTCCTCGGCGTACTGGTCTTCCGCGTGCGGACGCAGAACAGTCATGGGTGAAGCTCCTTGTACATGTCGGCACGGAAACGCAGTAGGGCGGCCACCTGCTGGACGGACTCCACGGGCGAGTAGCTCAGCGCCAGGGGGAACAGGCCCGGGTCGATGCGCTCGCCGGCCAGCTTGACCAGCTCGCCGAGGTTCCACGGCTGCGTGGTGGCCACCTTCACGATCTTGCGGAGGACTGCCGTGGCCAGGCCCTCGCGCCAGTGGGACGACACTCCGCCCAACACCATGATCAACTGACTGTCCAAATCATGCTTTTTCACGAAATCGGCGGCTAGTTCCTGCTGCTCGTCGGGCGGCAGGGACTCCAGCAGGTCGGCGATCGGATCCCAGCCGAACATCGCCCGCGCCCACTCCGGGTCCTTCTGCAGCACGGCGGCGCGCACCCAGGCGGCCTTCACCTCGGCGTCCCAGTCGGGGATCTTCATCTTGAGCAGCGTCGCGGGCGGGTGACCCCAGATCGACAGCGGGGCGCGGGCGAGGATCTGCTGCAGCCACCAGGCCCGCTCGCCGATGCCCCGGGGCGGCTTGGGACGGATGCCGTCGCGTTCCATGGCCTTGTCGCAGGCTTGAGGGGCCTCGACGGCGATGACCTTCCGGGAGATGGTCACGCAGGCCCGCGCCCTTTCGGCCATGCGCCGGGACAGGCGCGAGCCGGGCAGGCGGGTGAGGAGGTTGGCGGCGGCCTGGCGCACCTCCCGGCGGCGGTCGTCGAGCGCGCTCTCCAGGAACGGCTCGTCGTCCATGCTCAGCCCGTCGGCCAGCACCTCCACGAACTCGGCCCGGTCGTCGGGCGTCTCCCGCTCCCATGTGCTCTCCAGCAGCCGCCTGGCCTGCGCGGGATCGGCCGTCCTGAGCGTGCGCAGGTGCGCCCGCCGGTCCGCGGCGCCGCCCAGCTCCCACGTCTCCCCGGTCGGCTCCTCCAGGAGGTAGTCCCAGGCGGGATTGAGCCCCGCCAGCCAACGGCCCCGCTGCCCGGCCAGGACTCCCAGGTGGACCCGGATCGAGCGATCCCGCCGTCCTTTCTCCAGGAGCTCGGGCAGCACGTACGGCGGCACCCTCCGGCCGGTGGCGGCGGCCGCGGCCAGCCATTCGGGCAGCAGCCGCTCGTGCTCACCACCCATGATCCGCACCAGCCGCTCCGCCGCCCGCCTCCCCACAGCCACCCGCTCCTCATCAGGAGCCGCCTGAACTTCGGGAAACGCGTCCCCCTGCCCGGCCGCGCCGGTCTTGCGCCCGGCTCTCCTGCGCGCCACTTCCACGGCGGCCGCATCGAGCAGATTGCCCTGGTACGGCCTGCGATCGGTCCCCACGAGCGCCGTCGAGGCCAGCTCCTCCCAGCCGGTCACAGGATCACCGCCGTCCCTTCGTCGTCCCAGGTGGTCAGGGGCCGCAGCCCGCGTGGCGTCCATTCGACGGCCACGGTGACCGGACGCCCTCCGGAGACGGCGATCAGCCGCCAGGGGTCGCGGGCCGCGCGATGCAGCGGCAGCCCGCCGATCGAGTCGCGCCCCGGAACCACCCCGGCCAGCACGAGCGGCCACGACTCGGTCCAGGGATCCTCGCCCAGCACCCCGGCCACCTCGTCAAGCGCCTGTTCCGGCGACACCCCGGGCGGCGTCCCCCCGACGCCCCGGCCCGCCCCGCCGCCGTACCGAGCGGGGACATCCGCCCCGGAACCGAACCGGGCGTCGTCATCCGCCCTGGAGCCGAACCCGGCGCCGTCATCCGCCCTGGAGCCGAACCCGGCGCCGTCATCCGCCCTGGAGCCGAACCCGGCGCCGTCATCCACACCAGCGCCGAATCTCGCGGCGATACCTCCGCCGGAGCCGTACCGCGCGGCATCGTCCGAGCCGGACCCGTACCGCACAGCGCGATCCCCGCCGGAGCCGTACCGCACCGCGTCGCCCGGGCCGCGATCGTGCCGGGCGGCGACCAGCGCTCGCAAGGGGGCGGCGCCCGGATAGTACGTCAGGTCGGCCTCGATCGTCGTCCCCGTGACCAGGGAGGCGTCCAGCGGCTGCCCCTGCGGCGCGAACGAGAGCACGAGAGCCGCCCGCCCGCTGCCCCGCCCCCGCAGCCAGACCCGCCGGGAGGTCAGCCGGTCCTGCTCCTCGTCCCGCCTGCCCAGCACGTCCCAGTGGTCGCGCACCACGGGCCCGGCCAGCACCTCCTCCTTGGCGACCGGAAAACCGACCCGGCTCAGCACGGTCTCGGCCAGCGACCGGGGCAGCTCCGCCCGCCGTCGGTAGGCGACGGCGAGCAGGTGGATCAGCGCGTACTCCTCCAGCAGCCGCCCCGGCCAGTCGTCCTCCGCCCGGACCCGGACCAGCCTGGAGACGACCCCGGCCACGCCGGGCGCCTGGGCGTCGATGAGCCGCTTGGCCAGCCCCTCCCATTCGTGCTCGGCGGCCCCCGCCAGCCCCTGACGCACCTGGTCGTCGAGCCAGCGCTCCAGCTCGCTCAGCCCGGCGGCGACACGCCCGTGGCGGACGGACTCCGCCCCCGTCCGCGACGACCCACCGGACCGCCCGACGCCGGGAGCCCCGCTATGGGCCCCACCGCCGACCCCACCGCCGACCCCAACGCCGACCCCAACGTCGGCCCCACCATCGGCCCCAACGCCGACCTCACCGTCGGCCCCACCGCCGGCCCCACCGCCGACCTCACCATCGGCCCCACCGCCGGCCCCAACGTCGGCACCGCCCGAGGACACCTCGGCGGCCTTCCGTGCCCGGGCCGCCTCGATCTTGGCCGCTTCCTTGGCGGCCCGCTCGGCCCGCGCCTCCACCCACTCCGTCACCCACTGCGGCGCGCCCTCCTCGACGGGCACCCCGTCGGCCGCCCACATGAGCAGCAGCCCGAGCGCGTGCTTGCACGGGAACTTCCGGCTCGGGCAGCTGCACCGGTAGGCGGGCTCGGTCAGATCGACGCAGGCGAGGTACGGCCTGGCGCCGCTGCCCTCGCACTCGCCGTACACGACCGTGCCCGTCGTCCCGCACGCCGACCATTTCCCGGGCGCCGCCACCTTCTGCGCGGCCGACCGCGACGCCGCGTCCGGGGCCAGGGCGAGCACCTGATCACGGCTCCACCGTTCGATCACCTGCCGCAGACTAGCCACCTCCACCGACATTTCGCGCCCCGTCCGCGAGATGCCCATCGACCGGAAATGAACCACCCACCTTGTGCCGATTTATCGGCATAAACTCTGCCAGGTGGAGTTGCGCACCTACCCCGACGGCCCATCCATCCAGGTGCCCGACGAGGCGGCGGCCCTGGCCAGCCCGCTCGACGGGCAGCTCGTCCTCGACGGGACCCGCTTCCTGCGCAGGGACGTGACGGGCGCCCCGATGGCGTACGTCGAGCGCCCGCCCGTCGCGGTTGCCCTCGACCTGCTCCCCCACCCCGAAGGCGGCTGGTTCAGGGAGACATGGAGATCGTCCGTGACCTTCCACCCGGACGGTTACCCCGGGCCACGCGCCAGCGCCACGGGCATCTACTTCCTGCTGAACCCGGGCGAGGAGTCGGTGCCCCACCTGGTCAGGTCGGACGAGGTCTGGCTGTGGCACCGCGGCGGCCCGCTGAGCCTGACGATCGACGACTCCGCGGTCACGCTGGGCCCGGACGTCGAGGCGGGGCAGGTGCCCCAGGCGATCGTGCCCGGCGGCGTGTGGCAGTCGGCCCGCCCGGCCTCCGCCGAGGCGGTACTGGTGAGCTGCATCGTGTCCCCCGGCTTCGATTTCGCCGACTTCACGGCCTAGCAAAGCCGGTATATAGGGAGGCAGGCCAGGCATTGAGGCGGCGCTGACGGCCGCGGGCAAGTCGATCGCCGAACGTGCCATGCGGGAGTGGCTCGCCACCCGGGCCGCGCGCAAGGAGCGCGGTTCGGAGCTGAAGGACCTCATCCACGGCGGTTTCCGCGGCCGGCCGGCGCCCAGGAAGTTCCACGACCAGCTCCAGGGCATCGCGCCGGCGGTGGAGGGGCGGCTGTCCCGGCTGCTGGAGCAGGAGTTCCGCGGGCTGGACGAGCAGGCGGCCACGGAGAGCCTGGCCCGGCTGAGCGAGCTGGCCGAGGGCATGGAACGCCTGCTCGCCCGCATGCCTTTACGGACGCTGGAGGCGCCCGAGGGCCGCCAGGACGACGACGCGTTCCAGCGCCGCTACCTCGGCTTCGTCAGCCGCACTCTGGACGAGGTGAAGCTGTTCGGGGTGCGGGCAAAGAACTACCGCACATCGCTGCGTGCCGCCTGAAAGGTGCGCGGGGAGCTGCCGTCGGGCCTGCTGGACTGCGCCGACCAGGGGGCGGGCCGGGGAGCGAGGCGACCGAGAGGCGTTCGGGGGCGCGGCGCCCGCGCTCGCGCCGGGCCTCGACGTGATCCTCAGGCCCGGTCAGCGGGTCAGGAACGAGCGCCTCCTTCACCGCACCGTCAAGATCCGGCACCTCGGCGCCTGACCGCGAAATCGGCTGGGGTAACGTCGGCTCTCTCCCCGCACGATCAAGCCGCTCGATCAAGGAGAGACGCATGGTCCACAAAGCCGTCATCCCCGTGGCCGGCCTCGGTTCGCGGCTGCTGCCGCTGACCAGGGCGCTGCCCAAGGAGATGCTGCCGATCGGCGACAAGCCCGTCATCGAGCACACCATCCGGGAGCTCGTGGACTCCGGCATCGACGAGATCACCATCGTCACCTCGTCCCGCAAGGATCTCATCCAGCGGCATTTCGCCCCTGACGCCGACCTCGAGCTGCAGCTCCGCGCCGCCGGCAAGGACGAGCTGGCCGACGCGGTGGCGGAGCTGTCGTCGCTGGCCCACATCACGTACCTGTACCAGAACGGCCCCTACGGCAACGGCACGCCCGTGCTCAATGCCGCCCGGGTCATCGGCGACGAGCCGTTCATGGTGCTGTGGGCCGACGACGTGTTCGTGGCCGAGGTGCCCAGGGCCAAGCAGCTCAAGGCCGCGTACGACGCCACCCAGGCCCCCGTGCTGGCCCTGATGCCGATGGCCGTCGAGGACGCCTCGCGGTACGGCGTACCGATCGTCAAGGAGGACCTCGGCGGCGGCCGCCTGCTGATCTCCGGGCTGGTGGAGAAGCCGTCCCCCGAGCAGGCCCCCTCCCGGTACGCCGCCATCGGCGGATATGTCGTCACCCCGGGCGTCATCGAGGAGCTCCACGAGCAGACGCGCAGGTGGCACGAGAACCCGCAGGGCGAGATCTACCTCACCGACGCCCTGCACCGGCACGCCGCGGACCACCCCGTGTACGGGCAGGTGATCGACGGCACCTGGTGGGACACCGGATCGCCGCTCAACTACCTCAAGGCCCAGTTCGCCGCCGCGCTCGCGCATCCGAGGTTTGGGCCGGAGTTGCGCAAACTCGCCCAGGAGAGCGGCTGACGTCTTGGGATTTTTCCGGCGAGATGATTGTCTGACCGAAGGAACTATGAGGAGGACTCCGGTGAGCCGTCAGATCGTTTCCATCGTGGGTGGCAAGGAGGCGGGAAGCGCCACCACGTACCCGTCGACCAACCCCGCGCGCCCCGGCGAGGTCGTGGCGCACGTCGGGCTGGCCGACGCGGGCACGTTCGCCGCCGCCTGCCGCACCGCCAGGGAGGCCCAGCGCGAGTGGGCCAAGGTGCCCGCGCCGGTGCGCGGCCGGGTGATCGCCTCCATCGGCCGGCTGGTCGAGGCCAACGCCGAGCGGCTGGCCCGCCTGGTGACGGAGGAGATCGGCAAGCCGTACGCCGAGTCCCTCGGCGAGGTGCGGGAGATCGTCGACACGTGCGACTTCTTCCTGGGCGAGGGCCGCCGGCTGTACGGGCAGACGGTCCCGTCGGAGATGCCGGCCAAGAACCTGTTCACCTTCCGCAACCCGATCGGCGTGGCGGCGGTCGTCACCGCGGGCAACTTCCCGGTCGCCGTCCCCTCGTGGTACCTGGTCCCGGCGCTGCTCTGCGGCAACGCCGTCGTCTGGAAGCCCGCCGAGTACGCCGCCGCCTCCGCGCACGCCATGTACCAGCTCTTCGCGGCCGCCGGGCTGCCCGACGGCGTGCTGAACATCGTGTTCGCCGACGGCGCCGCGACGTACGAGGGCCTGGAGCAGGCGCTCGGCGAGGGGAGCGTGCAGAAGGTCGGGTTCACCGGCTCCAGCGAGGTGGGCCGGAAGATCGGCGAGCTGACCGGGCGGCACCTGCAGTCGGCCTGCCTGGAACTGGGCGGCAAGAACCCGATGGTGATCATGCCGGACGCCGACCTCGACCTGGCCGTGGAGGGCGCGCTGTTCTCCGGTTTCGGTACGGCCGGTCAGCGCTGCACCAGCCTGGGCACGGTGATCGTGCACGAGAGCGTGCACGACGAGTTCGTGGAGCGGTTCGCGCGGGCGGTGGGCGAGGCCAGGATCGGCAACCCAGAGGAGGACGTGCTGGCGGGCCCGCTGCTCGACCAGAAGTTCGCAGATCGGTACGAGGAGTACCTGACCTGGATCCAGCCCCACCATAAGGTCGTGTCCGGAAATATCGGGAAAATTACGGAGGACAATCCGCGCGGTGACTTCAACGGCGGGGGCCTCTACTACCACCCGGTGGTCGTCGACGGCGTCCGGCCCACCGACCGCCTGTTCCTGGAGGAGACGTTCGGCCCCATCGTCGGCGTGACCACCTTCAGCACCCTCGACGAGGCCATCGAACTGGCCAACCTGCCCGGCTACGGCCTGTCGAGCTCCATCTACACCACCGACCCGCAGCACGCCTTCCGCTTCCGCGAGGGCATCTCTGCGGGCATGGTCAGCGTCAACAACTCGACCTCGGGCGCCGAGGCCCACCTCCCGTTCGGCGGCAACGGCAAGTCCGGCAACGGCAGCCGCCAGTCCGGCATGTGGGTGCTCGACCAGTTCACCCGCTGGCAGGCGATGAACTGGGACCATTCGGGCCGCCTGCAGAAGGCCCAGATGGACGTCGCCGAGATCGAGCCCGACCTGGCCTTCCGCCTGCCGTAGCAGTCGTAGCAGTCCATGCGCGAACGGGCCCCTCGTCGCCGAGGGGCCCGTTCTTCGTCGTATGGGGGCAGGTCAGACCTGGCCGGCCTTCTCCAGGGCGGCGCAGCAGGTGTTCACCAGCAGGCGGGTGACCACGTACGGGTCGACGTTGGCGTTCGGGCGGCGGTCCTCGATGTAGCCCTTCTTCTCCACCTCGACCTGCCACGGGATGCGCACGGACGCGCCGCGGTTGGACACGCCGTAGCTGTACTTGTTCCACGGGGCGGTCTCGTGGTGGCCGGTGAGGCGGGACTCGATGTCGGCGCCGTACTGGGTGACGTGCTCCATCGGCTTGTCGCCCTCACCGAGCGCCTCGCAGGCGGTGATGATGGCGTCGTAGCCCTCGCGCATGGCCTTGGTCGAGAAGTTGGTGTGCGCGCCGGCGCCGTTCCAGTCGCCGCGGGCGGGCTTGGCGTCGAGGGTGGCCTCGACGCCGAACTCCTCGGCGGTCCGGTAGAGCAGGTAGCGGGCGACCCACAGGTGGTCGGAGACCTCGAGGGGGCCGGCCGGGCCAACCTGGAACTCCCACTGGCCCGGCATGACCTCGGCGTTGATGCCGGAGATCTTCAGGCCGGCAGCGAGGCAGCGGTCGAGGTGGAGCTCGACGATCTCGCGGCCGAACACGGCCTCGGCGCCCACGCCGCAGTAGTAGTGGCCCTGCGGGGCGGGGAAGCCGCCCTCGGGGAAGCCGAGCGGGCGGCTGCCCTTGAAGAAGGTGTACTCCTGCTCGATGCCGAACCAGGACTCCTGAGCGGCGTACTTCTCGGCGATCGGGCGGAGCAGGGCGCGCGTGTTGCTGACGTGGGCGTCGCCGTTGATCTCCTCGACCTCGCAGAGGACCAGGACGTTGTCACCGCCGCGAATCGGGTCGGGGCAGACGAACACCGGGCGGAGCACGCGGTCCGACGAGTGGCCCTCGGCCTGGTTGGTGCTGGAGCCGTCGAAGCCCCAGACCGGCGGCTCGGCCCCGTCGGCGAGGATCCTCGTCTTCGAGCGCAGCAGAGCCGTGGGCTCGGTGCCGTCGATCCAGATGTACTCAGCCTTGTAGCTCACGGCGGTCCTTTTCTTCACGGTGTTTCACAGCCACGCCGAGTCTTACGGACAGCCGTTTCCCGGTTTTTGCCCGAATGTGAACGCCGTGTTAATCAGGTACCCCAAAAGTAAAAGATGGCGTGGCGCCCGGGCGCCACGCCATGCGGTCAGGGCCTCGCTCACATGAGGCGCCTCAGGTACGGCCCTCCGTTCCGTTGCCGTCGTATCCGAGCAGCCGCATCGCCGTGTCGGGGTCCATCGCCGCCGCCAGGAGCTGGGCGCGGGCGTGGGCCTGGTCGCGTTCGCGTTCGGCCTTGGCCTGCGCGGCGCGTACCCCCTTGATCGCGACGAACGCGAGCCCGGCGCCCACGATCACCGCGACCACCACGACGAACAGCAGGAGCAGCAGCCCCGGCGAGGCCACGGTCGAGGTGGCCGCGTTGGTGCCGGCGCCCGCCACCGTGCCCGTCACCGCGAGCGCCGCGATGATGGACAGCGCCACGAGCCCGAGCAGGCTGGCGACGACCAGCCAGACGCGGCCCGCGCGCCGCGGCGCCGGAGGCGGGAGCGGGGTCGCGGCCGGCGTCCCCACCACCACGGGCACGGGCGTGGGAGGCGGCGAGGCCGCCGCCCACGGCACGAACTCGGGGCGTTCGGCCACCTCCCCGTTCACCTCGTGCGCGATCGGGGGCGGAGCCTGGATCACCGAGGTCTGCGCCACCGGGGGCGCCACCTGGACGGCCGTCATGCCGGAACCGCCGTAGGCCACCGGCTGCAGCTCGACCGGCTCCTCCACCGGCCCGGGCAGCTCCCGCTCGATGTGGCTGTGCTCCTTGTGGGCCCTGGCCGCGTCGCGGTGGTAGTCCTCCAGCTCCTGGCAGAGCTCGTCGGAGGCGTAGATCGTGCCGTCGATGAGCGGCCCGGGCTCCCTGCGGATGATGGCCACCACGTCGTCGCCGTTGAGCGTCTTGTGCGTCTCCAGCGCGTGCGCCACGCAGAGCACCTCCCTGCGGTGCTCCTGCAGCAGCTCCTCGGTCTTCTCCAGCAGCCGCACCAGGTTGAACTCGATCCGCTCCCCCAGCACGTCGGGAGTCAGGTCGGGCTGGTTCCTGGCGGGCTCCCGCTCGGTGATGCCGATCGAGCCGCCGGCGTTCGGACGGGCCTTGCGCATGGCCTTGCCGCCCATGATCTCCAGCTCCTGGAGGGCCGGCAGCGAGGTGACGCCGGAGCCCATGCCCCAGTACGACTCCATCATGGCGGTCAGGTACGTGGCCGAGTACAGGTCGCCGGAGACGCCGGAGGAGTTGTCCTCGCCGAAGAACATCCGCTCGCCGGCCAGCGAGGCCAGGGAGACCATGATGTCGGCCTCGTGCTCGGACTTCCACCGGGTGAACTGGTCCTCGGGCTTGATCGAGGCGACCATGCCCAGGTAGTCGGCGCCCTTCTCGATGGTGGCGATGTCGATCTCGAGGTGGAAGCGGGTCGCGTACGCCACGACGGCGTGGCAGGCCTCGTGCACGGCCACGGCGTGCCGCTCGCGCTCGATGTACTCGACGTCCTCGGGCGGGCCGAGCTGCTTGAGCCGCTTGGCCCGCAGCACGTCCGACCAGGTGATGATCTCGCGCCCGTCCCTGATGGCGGTGATCAGCGACTCGTTGACCAGGTCCTTGATCGTGGCGCCGGTGGCGTACGGGGTGATCGTGGCCAGCTTGTCGATCTGCTCCGGGGTGAGCTCGTGCCACACCTTGTCGAAATAGCCCTGGTACGTGCGGACCCGACCGGCCTTGGACGGGTAGCCGACCTTGTAGATGCGGTCGATGCGGCCCGGCCGCAGCAGCGCCTCGTCGAGCGCGTCGGGCCGGTTCGTGGCCATCATGACGAGGATGCGGTACTTGGGCGGCGGCTTGGGCCGCATGCCCAGCAGCCTGCGGACCAGCCGGTTGAAGAACCCGCGCGGCTTCTTGAGCCCGGACAGCTCGGTGAGCAGCGCCTGCAGCGTGCCGGGGTCGCCCGAGCCGTTCATGCCGCCGCCCATGAAGAAGCGGTTGCGCCGCTCGGGCTCGTCGGGCGACTCGCGCCTGGCCCGGAAGGCCAGCACCTGGCGCGTCTCCTCGGACAGGTAGTTGAGCCCGTGGCAGCCGTTGACGCCGGACAGGCCGGAGAAGCCGCCCTGCCCGGGCGGGCCCTGCTGGGCCAGGCGGCCGCGCTTGCCGAGCGAGTCGGCCTCGTCGAAGAAGACGATCACGCCGCCGTACCGGAGCGCCAGCTTGCGCAGCTTCCTGAACAGCGCCTTGACCTTCAGGATGCCGACGCCCATGAACATGTTCGTGAACGCGCCCGGGTCCACGAACACGTACGGCTTGCCGGTCTCACCCGCGACGGCCTCGGCCATGAGGGTCTTGCCGGTGCCCGGCGGCCCCCACAGCAGCAGGCCGCTGGGGACGTACCCGCCGCGCCGCTCGATCTCGTCGGGGCGCTCGAGGAAGACGATGTTCTCCCGGACGCGCTCGACCACGTGGTCCTGCCCCCACACGTCCTGGAAGCGGGTCTTGATGTCGTCGGGGAAGTACGTCTCCACCCCGCCCCTGGACAGGAACCAGAACAGGCCCACGAACTGGATGATGACCACGAAGAACAGGAAGACGATCTGGATCAGGAACGGCATCGCGTTCCAGAGCAGCGCCGGCGCCTGCATCACCGCCACGAACGGGCTGACGTCCAGCACCGCCCCCAGCACCAGGGCCGTCAGCACCACGAAGAAGGCGACCTTGAGCGCCCGCGAGAGCCGGTACCTCGTCCAGTCGTCGAAGCGCCGGTGCGTCCAGCGCTCGAAGCCGCCGAACACCCGGTGGCTCCAGAAGCGGTGGTAGGCCGACCAGTGCTCGCTGACCAGGAAGTGGAGTTGCCGCGCGACCTCCACGCCGAGCAGCCAGAAGATCCACGGGTACTCGTACGCGATCCTCCGGGCCGCCTCGTCGAACTCGACGACGCCCTGCCAGTCGGCCATCACCTTCCACGTGAGGATGAGGTAGGCGACCACCAGGGCGATGAGGAATTTGCTCCGGTCCCAGAACTGCATCTTCTTTCTGGTGACGGATTCGGGGTCGGAGGGCCCGCTGCCGGGGGCACGCAGCCCTTCATGATGATTGGTCGTGGTCAATGGTGCTCCCTCATCCAGGCAGCCGGAGCAGCTTGAACGTACTCTCGATCTTGTCGAACTCGGCGGCGCGCTTGCGGAAACAGATCGATTGGCAGCCGATGAGCATGACGGAGACCGTGGCGCCCTTCTCGTCGAGGATGGCGGTCTGGTCGAACGTCTGGACGTCCTCGCCGATCTGGTATTCGAAGCGGACCCGGACCCCCCTGGCGCCGTTGTCCATCGTCATCACCTCGTCGTTGAGGAGGACGAAGTTCTTGAACATCGACGGCTGGCCCGTCGCCATGGCCTGCTGCGCGTAGAGCTCGCGCATCTGCGAAGTCACCGGCAGCACGAAGTCACGCAGCCGGTTCAGCGAGATCGCGTCCCGCTGCTCCTCCGTGAGCTGGTGCACGGTGGCGTAGACGAACGGCTCCGTCGAGCCGAGCAGATGGTTGACCGACGGCTCCGGGGACTGGTCGAAGGCCGTCGACCACACCCGCTGGGCCCGGAGGGCGGCCGCCGCCGAGTTCGGGTGGTCTCCGGACAGGTACAGCTCAATGGGATCGGCGCTGAGCTGCGTGAACGAGGACGGCACCTTGAAGTAGGTCGTGCCCGCCTTGTCGCGTACGTAATGGAATTCGGGCTGTCCGACGCACGCGGACAGCATCAGGATCGCGACCGTGACCGCGATCAAACCCCGTGCCTTTTTCACCAGGGCTTACCTCCGCTTTACGGACCAACGGAGTTGTTGTGCCCGCTTTCCGACACAATGAGCGCGCAGTGGAGGGAAAAATCTTGACCAAATCTTGGCCGTGCCTTGGCTTTACTTGTTACAGATCAATTAAGGCTCTGTGCATGACCCGTCGCAGTGCGTGGCGGGTCACCTCGGGGAGGGGTTCATGTGGCTACAACGTTCATGCAACCAGCCATTGGTTCATCTGGGGAAGTAGCTAAAGATATGAGGATCCCTTCCGACCGCCCCGGGAGCGCACAATGTCAGAACCCGCAATGGAGACCGTCGACTCCTTCGGCATGACGGCGGAACGTCAGTTCGCCGAGGTCTGGTCGAGGACGGTCCTGTCGGTGCGGGAGCGCCGCCTGCTCCTTCTCGGGCTGCTCGTCGGCCAGGGGCTGCACGAGCAGACGGACGTCCAGCTCGACACCGCGCTGCGCTCGGGCGAGCTCACCGAGACCGAGCTGCGCGAGGTGGTCGTCTTCCTCACCTTCTACGCGGGCTGGGCCCGGGGCAGCAAGCTGAACGACCAGGTCGAGGCGCTGATCGAGCGGGTCAGGCAGGCTCGATCCGGTAGATCGGACCACGCAGGCTGAGCGCGTACAGCTCGCCGTCGTGCCCCTGGCCGAACGACGAGAGCTGCTCGACCTTCCCCACCTCGACGCCGTCCCGGGGGCCATCGGCCGGCGCGGCCTTGATCCAGCCGGCGCAGAAGTCGCCGTACAGGAACCTGCCCCGCAGCCAGGGGATCTTCGCGCCGCGGTAGACGTATCCGGCGATGACGGAGCAGTTTCCGCCCTCCTCCAGGGGATACGTGATCACCGGGTCGACCATGTCGCGGCCCTTCGCGCCCCGGAAGCGGCTCTTGCCCTCGCGGGCGTTCCAGCCGTAGTTCTCGCCGCCCCGCGACCCGGCCGGCTGGTGGTCGACCTCCTCCCAGGCGTTCTGCCCGACGTCGCCGATCCACAGGTCTCCCGTGTCGCGGTCGAAGCCGAACCGCCAGGGATTGCGAAGCCCGTAAGCCCATATTTCGGGCTTTGCGCCTTTCTGGTCGGCGAACGGGTTGTCGTCCGGGATCTTGTACGGCCGGCCGCCGCGCGGGTCGATGCGCAGGATCTTGCCGAGCAGGGTCGTCAGGTCCTGGCCGTTGCCCTGGGGGTCGCCGGCGCTGCCGCCGTCGCCGAGCGCGATGTAGAGGTAGCCGTCGGGGCCGAAGGCGAGCTGGCCGCCGTTGTGGTTGGGGTAGGGCTGGTCCTGGGTGAGCACGTCGCGCCTGGCCGTGGCCCTGGAGCCGTCGAAGGCCCATTCGGTGACGTGGGTGTCGCCCCGCGCGTCGGTCCAGTCGAGGTAGACCCAGCGGCCGGAGGGGTGGAACGCGACGCCGAGCAGGCCCTGCTCGTTGCCGCCGCTCACCTCGCGGGACAGGTCGATCACGACGTCGCCGTCGGAGGTGCGCAGCCTGCCGGTCTGCTCGGCGACGTAGAGGCGGTCGTCGCCCTTGCGCACCGCGAACGCCACCGGCTGCTCCAGCTTGGCGATCTGCTTGAAGCGCAACTTCCCGGGCTTCGCGGGCTCCGTGGGCTCCGTGGCAGTGGGCTCCGGCGTCGGGGCGGCGCTCTCCACGGGGTCGCGCGGGGCCGGCGCCCGCTCCTGCGCGCACGCGGTGAGGGTCACGAGGACGAAGGCTGACAAGACCGCCACGAGTCGCACGAGGCCCATCCTCGCACGGCGTTAGGGTTCAGGTATGCCTACCGCATTGATCACCGGCGCGACCTCCGGCCTCGGCGCCGCCTTCGCCCGGCGCCTGGCCGCCGACGGCTTCTCGCTCGTCCTGGTGTCCCGCGACGAGCAGCGGCTCTCCGAGAGCGCCGACCAGCTCAAGCTCAGGTACGGCGTCGCCGCCGAGGTGCTGGCCGCCGACCTGGCCACCGAGGAGGGGCTGGCCAGGGTGGAGTCCAGGGTCGCCGGCGGCGTCGACCTGCTGGTCAACAACGCCGGGTTCGGCCACCCGGGCCGGTTCCTGGAGGTGCCGGTCGAGGACGAGGTCCGCATGCTCAAGGTGCACTGCGAGGCCGTTCTGAGGCTGACGTTGGCCGCGCTGCCCGGCATGCGGGAGCGCGACCGGGGCGCGATCGTGAACGTGGCCTCGGTGGCGGCGTTCTTCCCGCGGGGCACGTACAGCGCGTCCAAGGCGTGGGTGGTGAACTTCAGCGAGTCCGCCGCGAGCGACGTCGGCAACCCGCGCATCAAGATCATGGCGCTCTGCCCCGGTTTCGTGCGGACCGAGTTCCACGAGCGGGCCTCGATGGACGTCTCGGGGATCCCCGGGTTCCTGTGGCTGAAGGCCGACGACGTGGTGCGCGAGACCATGCGCGACCTGGCGCTGGGCAAGCGGGTGAGCGTGCCCGACCTGCGCTACAAGGCCATCGTCGCGATCGGCAGGCTCGTGCCGCGCGGCCTGCAGGCCCGCGTCTCGTCGAGCATCGGCCGCTGATCCCGTACCACGAGGGCCACACGAGGGCCAATGGAACGGGCCCCCGCCGCGGGAGGGGGTCGCGGTGGGGGCCCGAGCGGCCGTGAGCGGTGCTCACGGCCGGGAATGCAGGAGTCGGCTAGCGGTTGGCCTCGTGGCCGATCGACAGGCCGCTCTCGGGGTCGAAGAAGTGCAGGTTGTGCGTGTCGACGACCAGGTCGATGTTCTGGCCGGGACGGGCGTGGCTGCGGGCGTTGACGCGGGCGGTCCACAGGGACTTGTCGCCCGTCAGCGGCAGCGCGGCCTCTTCGTCGTCACCCGCGTCGGCGGCGGCGACGGTGTCCTTGTGCTCGACCGGCGGGGCATCGATCAGGAACAGGACGTTGATCTCGGAGCCCAGCTCCTCGGTGACCTCCGCCTTGACCGGCAGCGTGGCCCAGCCGTTGGCGTGGTTGCCGGCCGAGGCCGCGTCCTCGAAGTCGGAGGGGCGGATGCCGAGGATGATCTTCTTGCCGATGTACTGGTCGAGGCCCGGCTTGTCGGTGAAGGTCGAGTCGGGGATCGGCAGCTTGATGTCGGCGAAGGTGACGGCGGCGCCGCCGTCGCGGACGAGCTCGGCGGTGACGAAGTTCATCGAGGGCGAGCCCATGAAGCCGGCGACGAACAGGTTGACCGGCTTGTCGAACAGGTTCTGCGGGGTGTCGACCTGCTGGAGCAGGCCGTCGCGCAGGACGCAGACGCGGTCGCCGAGGGTCATGGCCTCGACCTGGTCGTGGGTGACGTACACCGTGGTGACGCCGAGGCGCTCGTGCATCTGGTTGAGCGAGGCGCGCATGGAGACGCGGAGCTTGGCGTCCAGGTTGGACAGCGGCTCGTCCATGAGGAAGGCCTGCGGCTCACGCACGATGGCGCGGCCCATGGCGACACGCTGGCGCTGACCACCGGAGAGGGCGGCCGGCTTGCGCTTGAGGTACGTCTCGAGGCCGAGCATCTTGGCGGCCTCGTTGACCCGCTTCTGGATCTCCGGCTTGGGCATCTTGCGGAGCTTGAGGCCGAAGGCGAGGTTCTCCTCGACCGTCATGTGGGGGTAGAGCGCGTAGTTCTGGAAGACCATCGCGATGTCGCGGTCCTTGGGCGGCAGGTGGTTGACCACCTTCTCACCGATGGCGATCTCGCCGCCGCTGATGTCCTCGAGGCCCGCGATCATCCGGAGCGCGGTCGACTTACCGCAACCGGATGGGCCTACCAGTACCATGAACTCGCCGTCCTTGATCTCAAGGTTGAGCCCGTTCACGGCCTTCACGCCACCGGCGTAGACCTTGTCGACGTTCGTCAGAACGATGGATGCCATGACATTCCTTCGCGCTCCAGGGCGGTGGCCCGGACGTTGTTACCGTGACCCACTCACGTGGATACGTTTTCAAGCATCTCACCCGAAACGGACATCGGTGTCAAGGGTTACCGTGTGACCAGCCGTTGTGGGAACGCGAGTCTTCCCGTTTTCCGGAAACCATGATGGAATCGTTTCCATGGAGAAGCGGGCGACGATCAAGGACGTGGCCGAGGCGGCCGGCGTGGGCGTCGCGACAGTGTCCAGGGTACTGTCGGGCGGCTCGGCCAGCGCGGCCACCAGAGAGCGCGTCCTGGCCGTCGCCGCCCAGCTCGACTACCGGCCCAGCGCCCTGGGCCGCAACCTGCGCCAACGCCGCACGGGCGGCATGGGCCTGCTCGTCCCCGACCTGACCGACACGTTCTACGGCCAGCTTTGCGAAGGCGTGCTCGCCTGCGCCCGCTCGGCCGGCGAGCCCGTCGTGATCGGCTCCACGGGCGGCGACCCCGAGCAGGAGGCCGACCTGATCGGCATGCTCCTGGAGCAGAGCGTGGACCGCCTGATCGCCGTGCCGTCGGGCGACGCCGACACCTGGTCCCCGGTGCTCCGCGCGGGCATGACGGTGGTCTTCGCCGACCGCCTCCCGCTCCAGTCGTCCCCCGAGGACGTGCGGGCGGCCGCCGTGGCCGACCTCATGGCCCTGGACGGCCTGTCCGCCGCCGCCCCTGCCCGCCCGCTGGACGTGCCCGCCGTGGTGGCCGACGACCGCGCCGGCATCCGCACGGCCGTACGCTACCTGCGCGGTCTGGGCCACAAGCGCATCGCCTTCCTCGGCGGCCCCGGCCAGGAACACCGGGTCAACGCCTTCAGGGAGGCCGTGGGGGCGCCGGTGGACGAGGAGCTCGTCGTGTCCGGCACCGGCAGCCGCGACTCCGCCTACGCCGCCGCCTCGGGCCTCTTCCAGAGCCGCCCCGACCTGTCGGCCGTGGTCGCCGGGGGCAACGTGCTGGGCGAGGCGGCGGTGCTCGCGGCCAGGGAGCTGGACCTGCGGGTGCCCAGGGACGTGTCACTGGTGATGTACGACGACGTGCCCTGGGCCGAACTGTGCGCCCCGCCCCTGACGGTGATCGCCCAGCCGGGCCGGGACATGGGCTACCGGGCGGCCGAACTCGTGCTCCGGGCGGGCGGCAGGAGGCCGCGCAGCGTGGTCCTGCCGACGGAGCTCATCATCCGGGGCAGCTGCGGCCCCCACCGCTAGCCGGCTCCTCCCCCTGTGTAGCGGCGGGGCAGGATCATGATCGGGTTGTCGTCGAGGATCACGTCCGGCGGGCCGAACCGCGCCGCGACCTGCCTGATCTCCGGCTCGTCGAGCATCAGCAGGCGCCCGTTCTCGATGAAGAGCTCCCCGTCCACCAGTACGGTGGGCCGGTCGACCTGGCAGTCGCAGTGCGCGAAACCCGGGCCGGTCGTGACCGGCTGCCCGTCGGTGAGGCCGTCGATGCCGCAGTAGAAGGCCCCGGCGTGCTTCTCGCGCTCGAACTGGTTGCCCCCGGCCACCCGCACCTTCGGGTTGAGCCCGATCAGGCCGTGGCGCATGTAGAAGCCGCCGGGCGCGTAACGCCGCAGCTGCTCGGCCGCGGCCCCGCCCTCGATCTTGCGTACGAGGTTGCCCTCCAGGGTGATGCGCAGAGACTCCTCCGGCACGCCGGTGACCGTACTGTCCTCGACCATGAGGACGCCCTCGGTGTCGGCCGGCCAGAAGTTGGCGCCCCCGTACGGGAAGGGCCGCCAGTCCCCCGGCCGCATCGCGCCGGGGTCCGGGTCGAACGTCAGCCCCGAGAACGTCACGTCCGTCCCCCGCGCGGACGTCACCCGGATCGAGCGGGCGCCCGACATCTGCCGCAGCGTCCGGCTCAGCAGCGCGTAGAAGACCTCGGCGGGCAGCCGCCCCCCGGTGAGAAGCGCCCCCGCGGTGGCCGTCATGTGCAGGGACAGGAAGCGGGAGGAGCGTGACTTGATCTGGTCGAAGAAGAGCGGCGCCGTGTGCACCTCGCCCCACCAGGTGCCGCTGATCACCAGGTCGGCCTCGCGGAAGGCGGCCGTCTCGATGTGCAGCGACGCCTCCCTGTCCCACCCGCCGGGGCTGAACGGCGGCACCGACAGGATGCGCACGTCGGCGTCCCGGTAGGCCGCTGCCGCCGCGATGGCCTGGACGACGACCGGGTCGACGGTGTGCTCCATGAGCAGCAGCACGCGCTCGCCCGCCTTGAGCCCGGTGTACTCCAGCAGGTTCCGGACGCCGGGCATCAGCTCCACGATCGAGTACGGCCCCACGGCCGGTTCGGTGGCATAGCTGAATGGTGAACCGGCGTACGGATTGATCGTCATCGCGTGCTCCCTGCGGGGACGTTCAGGCCAATGCCTGGACCCCTACCCGTCACGGAGAGGAATCACACGATTACGGAACCCAGCGGCGGAACCCGCCCTCGGCGTTGATCACCTGCCCGGTGATCCAGGCGGCCTCGTCCGAGGCCAGCCAGCGCACCACCCGGGCCACCTCCTCCGGCCGCCCCCAGCGCCCGGCCGGGAGCGAGCGGCCGACCCGCCGCGCGAGCTCGGGACCGGCCCAGCCCGTGTCGACCGGGCCCGGGTTGACGGTGTTGACGGTGATGCCCCGGTCCGCGAGCGCGTCGGCCAGGCTGAGCGTCATCTGCTGGATCGCGCCCTTGCTGATCGCGTACGGCAGCTCGTCCGGCATCGGGGCCAGATGCTGGCCCGAGGTGAACAGGATCACCCTGCCGCCGGCGCGCCGGTCGTCGTGCTGGGCCGCGAACGCCTGCGTCAGCAGCGCGCTGGCCCGGGCGTTCACCGCCCACGACAGGTCCAGCTCGGCGGCCGTCAGCTCCGCCAGCGACTGCCGGTTGCTGCGGGCGTGGTTGGCCACGAGCACGTCCACGTGCCCGAACCTGCCGACCGCCTGCTCCATCACCCACGCCGGCGCCGCGGGGTCCGCGAAATCGGCCTCCACGTGGTGCAGCCGGTCGCCGACGCCGCCCAGCGACTCCAGCACGCCGTCCATGCCCGCCGGATCGCTGCCCCACGGCTGCTCGGCGTCGTGCGGGGTCCACGACTGCACCAGCACCTTCGCGCCGGTCGCCAGCAGCTCCCGCGCGATGGCGTAGCCGATCCCGATCCGCCTGCTCACGCCGGTCACCACGGCGACCCTCGTCTCGGACGTCATCCGATCATCCTCGCCGACCGCTCGCGGCGCGTCGAAGGGTTTTCTCTCTGGACTGCCCTCAGAGCAGCTTCTCGATGGCGGACGTGACCGCGGGGTCGTCCGGGGTGGTGCGGGGGCGGAAGCGGGCCACGACACTGCCCTCCCGGTCCACCAGGAACTTCTCGAAGTTCCACTGCACGTCGCCCGCCTCGCCCTGCTCGTCGGCGGTCCGCGTCAGCTCCTCGTAGAGCGGGTGCCGGCCGGGGCCGTTGACGTCGGCCTTCTCCAGGAGCGGGAAGTCCACCCCGTACGTCGCCGAGCAGAACGCCTGGATCTCCTCGGCCGTGCCCGGCTCCTGGCCGGCGAACTGGTTGCAGGGCATGCCGACCACCGTGAAGCCGCGCGGGCCGTACTGCTCCTGGAGCTTGACCAGGGCGCCGTACTGCGGGGTGAGGCCGCAACGCGAGGCCACGTTGACGACGAGGACGGCCTTGCCCGCCGCCAGCTCTCCGAAGGTGGTGGGGGTGTCGTCGAGGGTGCGGAGCCGGATGTCAGTGAGGGTCATGTTCCGAACCCTACGCCTCCGGAACGCGATTCGGCCTCGGGCCCTCCCCGGCGCGGGCCTGCTAAGATCGCGGCGGCGCGAGAGGCGCCTGATCGCTCCGGGACGAAGGGGGTTGATGAATATGGCTGCCAGCAGCCGTCGTCAGCGTGCCCTTTCCCGGTCCGCGCGAGCCTAGAGCGCGGACCGGTCGTATCAAACGACCTGGAGTCACAAGTGTCTTCTTTCTTCTCGATGTCCGGCGCCGACCTGACCACCGACCGCCTCGTCCTGCGTCCCTGGACCGCCGGCGAGGTCGACGCCGTCCTGCACGGCACCCGGCCCGCGCACTGGGCCGCGGACTTCCCCGCCGAGGGCGACCACGTCATCGCCGGCCTGTTCGCCGAGCATCCGGCGTGGCTGGGCGAGTACGGCCACCGCCAGATCATCGAGCGCGACAGCGGTCTCGTGGTCGGCTCGATCGGCCTGTTCTGGCCGCCCGCCGACGGCACCCTGGAGCTCGGGTACGGGATCGTGGCCTCCCGCCGGGGCCGCGGCTACGCTCCCGAGGCGACGCGTGCGCTGACGGAGTTCGCCCTCAGGGCGCCGGGCGTGCACACGGTGTGCGCCGGCGTGGAGCTGTCGAACCCGGCTTCGATCAGGGTCCTGGAGAAAGCCGGCTTCCGGCGGTCGCACGCGGACGCCGAGGCGAACACGGCCCGGTACGTGACCACGTCACCGGACCGGCGGTAACGACCCGACGGGATCGGCGGCGGCAAGCCGCCGATCCCCCCGGTCGCTCACGAGTGATAGGTGAGCCTGTCCTCCGGGCGGATGAGCCCTGGGAGGTCGATCCGGACGTACTGCGGGAAACGCGCGAGCACTCCTTGCGACAATTGCGTGTCGACTTCTCTCAGGAAATTGCGGGCGGAATTGTCGTCGTCGTCCTGGAACAGGTCGGTGAACCAATTCTCGTCGGTAACCGCGTGATCGAAGCGGGCCTTGGCGGGTGCGATGATGTCATCGGCGCACGTGCGGGCGAGCGTGCTGAGCGAATTGTGCGCGTCGACCAGCGGGCCGAGGGCCTCGTAAATCTGCTTCAGCGCCCCCTGCGCCTTCTCCGCCGCGGCGCCGCCCCACTTGTAACTGACGGAATCCGCGTACGACCGCAGCTTGCCCTTCAATCCGTCCAGGTCGTCGGCGATCGCCTTCGTCACCGTGGAAAAATTGCGCATCCCG
This sequence comes from Nonomuraea jabiensis, assembly GCF_014204795.1. Taxonomy (GTDB): domain Bacteria; phylum Actinomycetota; class Actinomycetes; order Streptosporangiales; family Streptosporangiaceae; genus Nonomuraea; species Nonomuraea jabiensis. Next base: position 12,490,489 of record NZ_JACHMB010000001.1, read on the forward strand.
TTCTCGTCGCCGGTCATCAGCAGCGCCCTGATCTCCTCCTTGCTGAGGCCGTCGTAGTCGTGGCTGCCCTCGATGCCCTCCCAGTCGGCCGCGAAGCCTCCAGACGGGTAGTAACGGCTGAGCGCGTAGCCCTTCTCCACGTCGCTCCAGCTGCTTCTCGGCGTCGGGGCGTGGGGGCTCACTCCGGTGGTGGGGCTGTGGCCTCGGTTCCAGAACGACTGCCGCGTCAGCCAGCCGTGGTTCTCGGCGATGTCGTAGTTCTGACCGGCGGTGGCGACGCCGCAGGCGGCCGCCAGACACTCGACCACCGCGTCGCTGGCGACACAGAACAGGTCATCCGAGAATCTACGGAAAAGCACAGAAACGTCATTGGCCCGGCCCCAGTCGCCGGCGTTGAAACCCGGTTCACGCCACCAATAGGGGATGTCGACGTCGTTGAGGTCGACCACGATCCTTATGCCGGTCTCCCGCAACGCCGCGCGGTCCACCTCGAAACCGTCTCTGACCATGCCACCGAGTCCGGGCCATTCTTCCACCGGTCTGGGAAGAATGCCGCCGGTCACTCCATCGGTCTCGGGATCGGTTCTCAGGGCCACGCGACATCACCTTCGTTGATTTACTCGACCTGCGGCGGGCGACGCCGTCCAACGCTAGCCAACTCGATGAGAACTCCCGGCTGCGTGCGACCGAACTGACGATGAACGCTGAATGGGAAATGGGGCCTATCAGGTCCCTGCCGCGCGAGTCGCGGGTGTAGCGAGCGGCTCCTGCCAGGGAAGGCCGTTACCCGCAGGTCACGCCCGGCCAAACCCCATAGTTGGTCGCGGTTTGCGGCAAGGTCCGTTCAGCCGGACGGCGGGGCGGGCAAGGCCGGCCCTGCGAGAGGGACTTTTATCCGCAACGCTCGCGCAAACACCTCTCCAGCGCGTGTCGAGATGTACGACCCGCGGTGACCGAACGTAATAGGAATCGTGCTAGAGGACACGTCGCGGCGCCCTTCGGGCCGCCCAGCGGGATCGGGCGGTGCCGGATTCCCGGAGGGCCGCGCGGACCCTCCGCGTCCGAGCCACGGACGCGGATCGGCAGGGGCGCCCGATGCAAAGTGCGCCTGTCCGCACGCGACCCGACAGCAAGGATCGAATTGGACAGCAAACGCGCGCTCGTCACCGTCACCGCCTTCACCGCGTTCACCGCGATCGGGGCGCCCGCGGCCTGGGCCGAGCGCCCGCCCGTGGTGCGCTTCGGGACGTGGACGACGAAGGCACAGCCCAAGGTGGCGGTGGCGACGCCCAACAGGAACAAGAGGATCGCGCTGGGCCAGGTGGTCCAGCGGTCGTGGAACCTGCAGGAGTTCCGCTGCCTGGACAATCTCTGGACCAGGGAGAGCAACTGGAACCATCACGCACTCAACCGCTCGTCCGGCGCGTACGGCATCCCGCAGGCCCTGCCCGCGGGCAAGATGCGCGGCGCCGGCCGCGACTGGAAGTCCAACCCGGAGACGCAGATCCGGTGGGGACTGTCCTACATCAAGGGGAGGTACGGCAGGCCGTGCGGCGCCTGGGGACATTGGAGATCGCACAACTGGTACTAGCCGAAGGCGGGCGAGGGCACCCGGGGCTCACCGGGTGCCCTCCCTGCGCGCCACGTGCACCTCGATGGCCTGGATGAGCAGCTCCAGCCCGAACTCGAACTCCGCCTCGTGATCGCACTCGTCCAGCAGCGGCGCCAGTGAGTGGACCTCGGGGAACAGCGCTGGATCGACGCCCTCGGCCTTGACCAGCCGGTTGTGCACGGGCGCGAACGTGGGCGTCACCCCCACCTCCCGCAGCAGCGAGCCCACGATGTACGCGATGAACATCCGCAGCATCCTGACCGCGTCCGCCCCGTCGAACCCGGCACCGCGCAGCGTGGCCAGCGCCCGCTCGACCGGCAGCAGCCCGGCCGTGGAGTGGAGCTGGCGGCTGACGACCACCATGGTCGAGCGCGGGTGGTCGTGAGCGATCTGGCGGAACGCCCGAGCCTGCATGCGCACCCGCTCGGTCCAGTGCGCGCCAGGGTCGTCGGTGAACTCGATCTCGCTCAGCACCGCCTCGGCCACCCCGTTGAGCAGGGCGTCCTTGTTGGGCACGTGGTTGTAGAGGGACATCACACCGACGCCGAGCTCGGCCGCGATGCGCCGCATGGAGACCGCGTCGGCGCCCTCGCGCTCGATGAGGTCGATGGCCGTGGCGACGATGCGGCCTCGCGACAGGGGCTCCGTAGGCATACCTCATTCTATTGACGTACGTACGGTGTACGTGGAACTCTCGGAAGGCGGACGTACGTACGGTGTACGTAACCCCCCCGGGAGGTTCCATGTCGACCCACGATCTCTACACCATCCCCGCCGAGCTCTCCACGTGGAACGTCGAGATGGCCGGGGCGAGCCGATTCACCTGGGAGTACGACGACGGCCGGGACCGCATGCTGGCCCTGTACCAGAAGGGCAAGGACAAGCAGTGGGACTCGACCAAGCGCATCGACTGGGACCTCGAGGTCGATCCGTACGACGTCCTGGGCATCCCCGACCAGACCATCGCGATCCACGGCACCCCGCTCTGGGAGCGGATGAGCGAGCGGACCCGTAACGAGGTGCGGCGGCACGGCGCGGCGTGGCAGTTCTCCCAGTTCCTGCACGGCGAGCAGGGCGCGATGATCTGCTCGGCCAAGATCGTGGAGTCGGTCCCCGACCTCGACTCGAAGTTCTACGCGGCCACCCAGACGATGGACGAGGCGCGCCACGCCGAGACGTACGCGCGCTTCCTCCAGGAGAAGGTCGGCCTGGCGTACCCGATCAACGAGCACCTCAAGGCCCTGCTCGACAGCACGCTGAGCGACTCCCGCTGGGACATGCCCTATCTCGGCATGCAGGTGCTCATCGAGGGGCTGGCGCTGGCGGCGTTCGGGGTGATGCGCGACATCACGACCAAGCCGCTGCCCAAGCAGATCCTCGCGTACGTGATGCAGGACGAGGCCAGGCACGTGGCCTTCGGCCGGATGGCGCTGCGCGACTACTACCGGAACCTGTCGGAGACCGAGCTGCGCGAGCGCGAGGACTTCGTCATCGAGGGCTGCTACCTCATGCGCGACCGGCTGCGCGGCCGGGAGACCTGGGAGAACCTGGGCCTGTCGAAGGCCGAGGTCGACGAGGCCATGGAGGCCACCGACCACTCCGAGTACCTGCGGCTGTTCAGGTCGCTGCTGTTCAGCCGGATCGTGCCGTGCGTCAAGGACATCGGGCTGTGGAGCCCGCGGCTGCGGCAGGCGTACGCGGACATGGGCGTGCTGGAGATGGCGGGCCAGTCGCTGGACGCCCTGATGCGCCAGGACGAGGACATCGCCGAAAAGCTCGACGCGGAGCGGTTCGCCCAGGAGGAGGCCGAGCGGCACGCCGAGGTGGCGGAGACCGTCGAGCTCGGCAGGTCCTAGAAGCTCGGCAGGTCCTAGAAGCTCGGCAGGTCCTAGAGTCGCGTCGCGTCGGGTGCGGGCGGGCTCTGCGGCAGGCGCAGGATCATCCGGGCGCCGGGGCCGTCCCCGATCTCCAGCGTCCCGCCGTGGGCCTTGGCGATGTCGCGGGCGATCGGCAGCCCCAGACCGGTGCCCCCGGTGTCCCGGGACCGCGTGTGGTCGAGGCGGGTGAACCGCTCGAACACCCGGTCGCGCATCTCCGGCGGGATCCCCGGCCCGTCGTCCAGCACCTCCACCACGGCCTGGTCCGCCCACCCCCGCACGGAGATCCACACCCGGGAGTCCCCGTAGCGGTCGGCGTTGGACAGCAGGTTCGTCAGCAGCCGGGCCAGCCGGAGCCGGTTGCCGCGGACGTAGAGCCCCGGCTCCACGTCCATCGTCAGCGGCAGCCGGCAGGACTGGCGCGAGACCTCCTCCTCGACCAGCTTGCCCAGCTCGATCCGCTCCTGCTCGGGCTGCACCCCCGCGTCCAGCCGGGCCATCAGGAGCAGGTCGTGGACGATGTCCGACAGCCGCTCGGCGTCCTTGATCGCCGCCCGCCACTCGCTCTCGTTCGGGTCCGCGAGCCCCGCCTCCAGCCGTACCAGGAGCCCGGTGATCGGCGTCCGCAGCTCGTGGGAGGCGTCGGAGACGAAGCGCCGGTGCCGGGCCACGGCGTCCTCCAGCCGCTCCAGGGTCGCGTTGACCGTGGCGGCCAGCTCGGCGACCTCGTCCTGCGTGTCGGGCACGTCGACGCGCCGGCTCAGGTCGTGGGCGCTGATGCGGGCCAGCCCCGACCTGATCCGCTCCACGGGGGCCAGCACCCGGCCGACCCCGTACCAGGCGCCCCATCCCATCAGCGCCACCAGCACCGCCCCGAAGGCGGCCAGCACCAGGGGCAGGAACGGCGAGCTCAGCAGGAACGGCTCCCGCAGGGCCGCGTAGGCGACGACGGACCCGTACGCGCTGGCGGGGTTGCTCGTCCCCACGACGACCATGCACCTGCCGGGACACACCCGGGTCTGGACCCGCGAGTCGCCCCCCTCGGGCCAGGCCCGGGTGAGCGCCGGCTGGCCGGCGAGTCCGGCGCTGGCGGCCAGCACGTGGCCGTCGGTGTTCACGATCTGGAGGAGATAGACGCCCTTCAGCGGCGGGATGGGGCCGCTGAACCGGTGCTCGGTGATGCTCGTGGACAGGTGCCGGCTGGCGTCGTCAGCCGTCTGGACGAGGTCCGCCCGCGCCCGCACGGGATAGGTCAGGGAGATCGCCAGAACTCCCAGAAGGACGACGGCCCCGAAGACCACCACCGTCGCGATGGTCATCCGGGCCCTGATCGAGCGGCCGAACACCATGGCCGTACTCTGTCACGGAGAGTACAAATCCCAGGTAAAACGGCATATTTGCTCAGCCGTGGAAACGGCGGTGCAGCTCGTGGACCTCCTCGGCCAGCTCCGGCACCGGACCCTCGACCACCACCCCGGGCGCGACCTCGTTGATCGGGAGCGTGCGTACGGGCGGCTGCGGGACGCCGAGCTCCGACAGCCACGCGGCGAGCTGCTCCGACGACGACACGTACACGATGCGGCCCAGCCCGACCCACGCGTGGGCGGCGGCGCACATCGGGCAGTGCTCGCCGGAGGTGTAGACGGTGGCGGCCGCCCGCTCCTCGGGCGTCAGGTGCGCCGCCGACCAGCGGGCCAGCGCGAACTCCGGGTGCTGGGTGTTGTCGCCGGCGGCCACCCGGTTGTGGTCCTCGGCCAGCACGGTCCCGTCGCCGGAGACCAGCACCGACCCGAACGGCTCGTCGCCCACCTCCAGCGCCCGCGCGGCCAGCTCGACGCAGCGGCGCAGGTGCGGCATCTCCGATTCAGCGATCATGAGTCCCTCATCCTAGACGGCCGCCGAGCAGGGGGAAGAACATACCCCAACAGATCAGAACAAAAGTAACGGTCCGCCGAATGTGCAAGATCTTTCACTGTTTCCGCACGTCACGTACAAGAACCGCACTCTTCGGGCTACTGAAAATCGGTTGAACCCTCGTATTAGCCTAGAAGGGATGCCTCCCGATACGCACATACCTCAACGTCCCCTGCTCTCCTCCAACTCCCTGTGGCGGATGAAGTCCTACCTCCGCCCCTACGTCGTCAGATTGGTGTTCATCTGGCTGGCGGCGATCGTCGGCATCGCGGCCGGCATCGCGCTCCCGCTCATCAGCGAGAAGGTCATCGACGGTCCCGTGGCCCACGGGGACTCCGGCGCGCTGCTCCCCCTCGGGCTGCTCGCGATCGGCGTCGGCGTCGTCGAGGCGCTGCTGATCCTGCTGCGGCGGTGGGCCCAGGTGAAACCGGTGCTCGGCCTGGAGACCGCGATCCGCGACGACCTCTACGAGCACCTGCAGCGGCTGCCCATGGGCTTCCACGGCGACTGGCAGTCCGGCCAGCTGTTATCCCGGGCCACGACCGACCTGTCGACCATCCGGCGCTTCCTCGGCTTCGGCATGCTCTTCCTGGTCATGAACATCCTGCAGCTGATCACCGTGACCGTGCTGCTGCTGAACAAGTACTGGCCGCTCGGGCTGCTGGTGCTGGCCTCGGCCGTGCCGATCGTGTGGCTGTCGCTGCGGTTCGAGAAGCGCTACATCAAGACCTCCCGCCAGGTGCAGGACGAGCAGGGCGACCTCGCCACGCTCGTCGAGGAGTCCGCCCTCGGCATCCGCACGATCAAGGCCTTCGGCCGCCGCCACTACGTCTTCGACCGCTACGACGAGGGCGCGCTCAAGGTCTACGGCACCTCCATGGACAAGGCCCGGCTGCTGGCCAAGTTCTTCGCCTTCCTCGAGATCATCCCCAACATCACGCTGGCCCTGGTGCTGCTGCTGGGCGCGCTGGCCGTCGGCACGGGCGCGCTGACGCTGGGCGCGCTGGTCGCGTTCACCACGCTGATGCTCCAGCTCGTCTGGCCGATCGCGAGCCTGGGCTACATCCTCGCCATGGCCCAGGAGGCCATGACCTCCGCCGACCGCGTCATGGAGGTCATGGACACCGTGCCCGCCATCGAGGGCGGCACGCGGACCATCGACACGCCCCGCGGCCACCTGCGCTTCGAGGGCGTCGGGTTCCGCTTCCACGACTCCGAGGAGCCGGTGCTGCACGACGTCTGGCTGGACGTGCGCCCCGGCGAGACGGTGGCCGTCGTGGGCGCGACCGGCTCCGGCAAGACCACGCTGACCGCCCTGGTGCCGCGGCTGATCGACCCCACCGAGGGCCGCGTCACCATCGACGGGTACGACGTGCGCGACCTGGAGCTGACCAGCCTGCGCTCGGTGGTGGCCACGGCGTTCGAGGAGCCGACGCTGTTCTCGATGAGCGTGCGGGAGAACCTCACGCTCGGCCGGCTCGACGCCACCGAGGAGGAGCTGGCCGAGGCCATCCGGACCGCGCAGGCCATGTTCGTGTACGACCTGCCGTGGGGCCTGGACACCCGCATCGGCGAGCAGGGCCTGTCCCTGTCCGGCGGCCAGCGGCAGCGCCTGGCCCTGGCGCGGGCCGTGCTGAGCAAGCCGCGCATCCTCGTGCTCGACGACACCCTGTCCGCGCTCGACGTGGAGACCGAGGCGCTCGTGGAGGAGGCGCTGCGGCACGTGCTGCGTGACGCGACCGGCATCGTGGTCGCCCACCGCGCCTCGACCGTGCTGCTGGCCGACAAGGTGGCGCTGCTGCGGGGCGGCACGATCACGCACGTCGGGCAGCACCACGAGCTGCTGGCCGACGTGCCCGAATACCGCGAGCTGCTGGCCCAGGACGCCGACTTCGACGACGCCGCGGAAGGAGCCCTGCGATGACCACGACCACCACGACGTCCTGGCGGGGCGTGGCCTCCGAGGACCAGGACGAGCTGCCGGAGAAGGTCTCCGTCCTGCTCCGGGATCGCTCCCGGCGGCTGCTCGGCGCCCTGCTGAAGCCGTACCGGAAGAAGATCGGGCTGCTCGTCGCGATCATCGTCGTCTCCAACGCGGCCGGGCTCTCCATCCCCTTCCTGGTCTCCATCGGGATCGACGAGGGCATCCCGCCGATCACGCGCGGGGACGGCGCCGCCGTCCTGCTGACCGTGGTCGGGGTGATCCTGGCCGCGGCGATCACGCAGGCGCTCACGCGCCGCGCGTTCCTGATCCTGTCCGGCCGGATCGGCCAGGGCACCCTCCTCGAACTGCGCAGGCGGGTGTTCGACCACTTCCAGCGCCTGTCGCTGAGCTTCCACGAGCAGTACACCTCGGGGCGGGTCATCTCCCGGCTGACCTCGGACATCGAGGCCATCGCCGAGCTGCTCCAGTCGGGGTTCGACGCGCTGGTCAAGGCCGTGCTGACCATGGCGGGCACGGCCGTGCTGCTGCTGGTGCTGGACCTGCACCTGGGCCTGCTGGCGCTCGTCCCGCTGCCGTTCCTGCTGCTGTTCACGCGGTGGTTCCGGCGGCAGTCGGCGATCGTCTACCGCCGTACGCGGGAGACGGTGGCGCTGGTGATCGTGCACTTCGTGGAGTCGATGACCGGCATCCGCGCGGTGCAGGCCTTCCGCAGGGAGCCGCGCAACCAGGAGATCTTCGAGCAGCTCAACGACGACTACCGGGGCGCGAACGCGCGCAGCATGCAGCTCGGCGCGACGTTCATGACCGGGATCAAGCTGATCGGCAACCTGACGATCGGCGGCGTGCTGCTGTACGGCGGCTGGCTGGCGGTGGAGGGCGAGGTCAAGGTCGGCGTGCTGGCCGCCTTCCTGCTCTACCTGCGCCAGTTCTACGAGCCGATGCAGGAGGTCAGCCAGTTCTACAACACCCTGCAGTCGGCCGGCGCGGCACTGGAGAAGCTGTCGGGCGTGCTGGAGGAGGAGCCCTCCGTGCCCGAGCCGCGCGAGCCGGCCAGGCTGCCGGACGGCAGGGCGCGCGGCAAGGTGCGCTTCGAGGGCGTCAGGTTCGCCTACGTCGAGGAGATGCCGATCCTGCCCCGGCTCGACCTGACGGTTCCGGCCGGGCAGACCGTGGCGCTGGTCGGGGCGACGGGCGCGGGCAAGACGACGCTGGCCAAGCTGATCTCCCGCTTCTACGACCCCACCGACGGCCGCGTGCTGCTCGACGGCGTCGACCTGCGCACGCTGGACGAGCCGGCACTGCGCCAGGCCGTGGTCATGGTGACGCAGGAGAACTTCCTGTTCAGCGGTACGGTCGCCGACAACATCAGGTTCGGCCGGCCCGACGCCACCGACCGGGAGGTGCGCGAGGCGGCCAAGGCCATCGGGGCGCACGAGTTCGTCTCGAGCCTCCCCGACGGCTACGACACCGAGGTGGGCAAGCGCGGCGGCCGGATGTCGGCCGGGCAGCGCCAGCTCGTCGCCTTCGCCAGGGCGTTCCTGGCCGATCCCGCCGTGCTGATCCTCGACGAGGCCACCTCCAGCCTCGACGTGCCGAGCGAGCGGCTGGTGCAGCGCGCGCTGCGCACGATCCTGGCCGACCGGACGGCGCTGATCATCGCCCACCGGCTCTCGACGGTGGAGATCGCCGACCGGGTGCTGGTGATGGACCGCGGCGAGATCGTCGAGGACGGTCCGCCGGACCGGCTCATCGCGGCCTCGGGCCGGTACGCCGGGCTGCACCAGGCGTGGCTGGAGAGCCTCAGCTAGCTCCCTAGTGGTGGTGTGCCAGGGCCACGGCGTTCGCGTACAGCTCGTACCCGACGAACAGCGCCAGCGGCACGCCGAGAGCGATCAGCAGCCTGCCGGGCAGGTGGGTCCGCGGCGCGGACACCCTGCCCGGCTCCGGCGTCGCCGCGGCGAGGACCGGCTCGGGCTCCGGATCGGGGGCCGGCACGAGTTCGGGATGCCGCGCCAGATATCCCCTCGGGAACGAGGTCACGTGGTACGCGCCGCAGTGCGGGCAGCAGGTGCCCGACCAGGGCGGCGGCACGGTCACTCCCGCGCTGAGCCAGAGATCCACCTCGTTGCCGTGCACGTCTGTGAGATGCCTGACGACGAAGTTCTCTTCCCAGACGTGTAAGCAGCGGAGGCATTCGAAAGGCCACGTCTCGCGGGTGTCGAATCCTTCGGTCACAGGGACCACCCCCCGGGCTTTTGATCGCCGTCGCCCCTGAGTGTCCGCTTGACTTCGCGCTTCCGCAAGACGGGCCTTGTGCCACTTAAAGCTACGAAATGCTCACCATGTGTCAGGTTAGTCGTTCATGGCGTGGTCGGGGTTGTCCCCTGCCTGAGACGACGCGTTCGGCGGCATCGAGATAATGCGGGCTCGGGACCGGGCTGAGCAGCGGAGTCGCGTCCGGCACGGGGGGCTCCGCGGGCGGGATCAGCTCCGGATGTCGGGACAGGTAGCCGTCGGGGAAGGTCGTGGCCTGCTGACAGCCGCACCTCGGGCACATGACGGCCCCCGGTGACGGCGGCAGCACGGGGAGCCCGGCGCGCAGCCAGATCTCCCGCTCGTTTCCGTGACGGTCGTCGATGCGCCTGACGAGGTACTCCTCTTCCCAGACGTGCCAGCAACGGCGGCACTCGAAAGGCACGATCCTGTGTACTTCTTCCAACGAGGTCACCCCCTCACCTCCGAGTGTGTGCCTCCTTCTCCGGATCTGGCAACCGCGCTTACCGAATCGCCAGAACAAAGGTGATGGCGCCGGCCACCACGCACATGGTGCCGAGCCAGGCGAACAGGACGTCGAGCCCCGGGCTCAGCGGCTTGCCGCCGTGCAGGGCCTCCTGCACGCGGCGGAACCGCGCCCCGGTCCTGATCAGCAGCACGGCGCCGCAGAGCGCGGCCAGCGCGAACACCACCATCGCGAGGACCGGCAGGCCGTGCCTGAGCGACAGCCCAGCCGCGCCGAGCCCTCCGGCGGCCAGCGCCACGGCCGTGCGCACCCAGGCCAGCCGGGTGCGCTCGCTCTGCAGGCCCGCGTCCCAGATCTCCCTCTCCGGGGTCACCTCGTCCGGCCCCGGGCTCAGGCCGCCAGGATGATCAGCACGAGGGCGATCACCGCCACGGCCGCCACGCCGTACCCGAAGACCGCCGCGAGCGCGGGCGGCGGCAGCGGCGCCTGCTGGCGCAGGGCGCGCTGGATGTTGCGCCAGCGCGGATACGCCATCCCCGCCGCGAGCGCGGACAGCGTCACCAGCACCACGGCCAGCGCGGTACGGATCCACGGCACGAACACGTGCTCAGGCACCGCCGCCATCGCCACCCCACCCGCGCTGAGCGCCAGCGCCGTGCTCAGCCAGGTGAGGAAGGTTCGTTCATTGGCCAAGGTGAAACGCGGGTCGGGTTCCATGGGAAAAACGGTAATTCGTCCCCATTTCCCCTAGAGAAGTTGGGATTCAGCCAGTACAGGCCTTGGCCACCTTCTCGGCGTAGGCCGCGCTCTCGGTGAGGACCTTCTGGCTGGCGTCCACGGCGTCGTTGACGGTGGTGACGTTGATGCCGCTCAGCGTCTTGGCCAGGTCGTCGGAGGCTTCCTTGATCGTGGTGTTGGCGGCCTTGTCGGCCACGTCGTTGAGCTTGGTCGCGGCGTCGTCGAGGGCCTTGTCCATGGCCTTGGGATCGTCGGCGAGCGTCTTGAGCTGGGCACCCAGGTCGGCGACGATCTTCGGGGCTTCGAGGCACGCTTGAGCCTTGTCGATGGTGCTGTTGACCTCACCGCATCCCGCGGCGAAGACACAGACGGCGAAGGCGGCCAGGGGCACGAATCGGCTCTTGAGGAGTCGCATGCTTCGACCCTACCCAACGTATTCCAAAGGTTTCCTTGACATCTCCGGCGACGGCCGCCCAAGATTCCAAGCATGTCTTTGGAATCCTCGCGGCGGCGGCTCAGCGAGCCGGCCGCGATGCGGGCCTTCGCGCACCCGGTGCGGCTGGCGCTGCACGAGCTGCTGCTGAGGGCGGGCGCGACGACCGCCGCCGACGCCGCGCGGGAGGTGGGCATCAGCCAGGCGCTGGCCTCGTACCATCTGCGACAGCTGGCCAAGTACGGCTTCGTGGAGCAGGCGGCGGCGCGCGACGAGCGCGAGCGGCCGTGGAAGGCGACCGAGGCCGTCCAGGAGTGGGACGACGAGGCGGCCGGGCCGGAGCAGGCGGCCGCCCGGAGCCTGCTGGAGCAGGTGATCGCCGAGCGCGCGCTGTCCCGCCTGGCCGAGTGGCAGCAGCACCGCGAGGACGAGCCCAAGGCGTGGCGGGGGGTGGGGGGCGTGGGGAACCTGTACCTCTACGCCACGGCGGAGGAGGTGACGGCGCTGGGCACGGCGGTGGCGAAGCTGCTCGGACCGCTGATGGCCCGCGTCGACGACCCCACCGCCCGCCCCGCCGGCGCCCGGCCCGTGCTGGTGACGCAACTGGTCGTCCCGTTGCCACCCACGGGCTCCGGTGACTGACCCCCGGCCTGCTGATGGGGTCGACGCGTTAGGCGACGGGATCCGCGCGTTGCTGGGCGGTAACCGGGACTACCGGCGCCTGCTCCTGGCCGGGCTGATCTCGCAGACCGGCGACTGGGTGATCAGCACCGGGCTGGCGTTCCACGTCTACCGCCTCACCGGCTCCACGCTGTCCACCGCGATCATGCTGCTGGTCTCGCGGCTGCCCGACGTCCTGCTCGGGTCCGTGGCCGGGGTGCTGGCCGACCGGTGGGATCGCCGCCGGGTGCTGGTCACCACGGACATGCTGCTCGCGCTCGGCCTGCTGCCGCTGCTGGCCGTACGCGGGCCGGACCAGGTGTGGATCGTGTACGCCGTAGCGCTCTGGACCGGCGTTCTGAGCACCGTGCTCGCTCCCGCGCAGAAGGCCCTCGTGCCGCAGATCGTGGCGGAGTCACAGCTCGTACGGGCCAACGCCCTGCAGGGCCAGACCGGCCAGGTCGCCCGCCTGCTGGGCGCGATGCTGGGCGGGCTCGCCGTCGGCGCCGGAGGGCTCGCCGCGGTCATGCTGATCGACGTGGCCAGTTTCCTGGCCTCCGCCGCCCTGCAGGCCACCCTCCGGCCGCCCGGACGCCCGGCGAGGACGGCGACGATGGGCGGGCAGTGGGTCGCCGGGCTCCGCCTGGCCGTGGGGGACGCGGACGTCCGCCTGCTGGTGGCGTACATGATGATCACGGGGCTGGGCGAGGGGATCTTCGCCACGCTCGCCGCGCCCTTCGTGAGCGACGTGCTCGGCGGCGCGGGCGACGCCTTCGGGCTGTTCCTGTCGGTGCAGGCGGTCGGCGGGATCCTGGGCGGAATCGTCGTGGCGCTCCGTCCGGGGCGCGCCGCCCCGCGCGTGTTGCTGGGCGGGGCGACGGTCGTCTTCGGGCTGGTGGACCTGGCGCTGTTCACCTACCCGCTGGCCACGCCCGCGCTGTGGCCGGCGCTGGTGCTGATCGGGCTGGCGGGGGTGCCCGCGGCGGCGGCGACGGCGGGGCTCACCACGCTGGCCCAGAGGGCCGTCGGCGACGACCGGCGGGGAGGCGTGTTCGGCGTCCTGGGCAGCGCCCACGCGGCCACCGCGCTGGGCGGCATGGCGCTGGCGGGGGTGCTCGGCGGGGCGGCCGGGATCGTACCCGCGCTGTGCGTGCACGCGGCCGGGCTGATCGTCGCCGGGGTCATGGTTCTGACCTGCGCTCATGCGTGATTCGATATCGAATTCTTCGTGATATCGCTATTAGACATGTGGTGATCGCATCTGCTTTGCTCCTTGCCCATTGACGGACGACCGTAAGGACAAACCATGCGAAACCGCCGCTTCACGGCAGTTGCCACGTTGACCATCTCCTTCCTGGCGGGCGGCGCCCTCCCGGCGGGCGCGGCCTCGGCCACGAGCTCCGTGCAGGCGCTCTCGGGCGAGGCCCAGGCACGCAAGGAGCTGCGGGCGCTGGAGGCGTCGTTCAAGGGGCGCATCGGCGCGTACGCCATCGACACCGCCACCGGCAGAACGATCGGCTACCGGTCGAACGAGCGGTTCCCGCTGCTGTCCACGTTCAAGGCGATGGCCTGCGCGGCCGTGCTGCACAAGGCGCGCACCTCCGACCCCGGGCTGATGGAGAAGGTCGTGCGCTGGACCGCCGACGACCTCAAGCCGAACTCCCCCACCACCGAGAAGCATGTGGAGGACGGGCTGACCGTCAACCAGCTGTGCGAGGCGACCATCACCCTGAGCGACAACACCGCGGGCAACATGGTGCTCAAGCAGATCGGCGGGCCGGCCGGGCTGACGCGGTACTTCCGCACGCTCAAGGACCCGATCTCCCGCCTGGACCGCTGGGAGACCGAGCTGAACGACTGGACGCCCAAGGAGAAGCGCGACACCACGACGCCCGCGTCCATCGCCCGCGACCTGCGCGCGGTCACGACCGGGAACGCGCTCACCGCCAAGGACCGGGAGCAGCTCAACGCCTGGATGATCGCGACCAAGACGGGCGACGCCCGAATCCGCGCCGGCCTGCCGAAGACCTGGACGATCGGGGACAAGACCGGCACGAACGGGGCTTTCGGCGGGGGGAACGATATCGCGGTCATCTGGCCCAAGAAGGGCGTGTCTCCCATCATCATGGCCATCTACACCAACCGCGCCGCGGGCGAATCCGGCGACGACACGGCCATCGCCCGCACGGCCACCATCCTGGCCCGCGGGCTGGGCAAGCTCTGACTCGATTCCCCATTCACACCCGCGCGCAACCCGAAAACAATTCTTTCAAATTCGAGAGGATAATTCCGGACTTAAGGTGCTACCTGCCCGCTGACCAGGGGAATCTTCATTCGATTCCGCTTGTGATCCCCGATTGAAGGGGTATCCTCTTGGCAAAGACAGCGGGACCGGAGATCCCTAACATCCCCGGTCCCTTACCCCCAAGGTAAGGGAGATCAACATGAGCTTCAAGGAACTCTGCTGCAACCTCGGCACCGAGTTGGACAACGAGTTCATCCGGCTCCGGGCGGACCAGGCGGAGCTCGGGCAGCAGCTCACCGAGCGGATCAACGGCGTGGCCAACCACGTCAAGACCCTCGACGCCAAGGTCACCTCTCTGGACGCCAAGGTCACCGTCCTCGACGAGCGGGTCACGGCACTCGACGCCAAGATCGACACGAAGTTCGAGGAGATCGACGCCAGGTTCGAGACCATGGACGCCAGGTTCGAGACCATGGACGGCAAGATCAACAATCTGCAGGGTAACCAGAACGAGATGATGAACATCCTCATCGACATCCAGCGCAAGGTCAGCGCCAACTAGCGCCTGACCGACCGTGAAAGGGCGGACTCGTGGAACACACGAGTCCGCCCTTCGCGTTCGCTAGAGCTTGTCGTAGCAAGGTCCGTCGAACGTGTACCCCTGCGCCGTCGGCCCCGTGAAGAAGTCCTTGACGATCGTCACGCCCGTCGGCGCCTGCTCGTCGACCTTGTTGATCAGCGTCTGCCTGAACACCGCGGTGTTCGCCGCGTCCGCGTAGTTGCCCGCCTCCGGCGGCAGCATGCCCTCGTAGTCCACCGTCCTCAGCGTCTTGACGGCCGCCAGCAGCCCCTTGCGGCTCACGTCCCCGGCGGCCACCATCGCGTCCAGGGCCGCCTTCATCGGGTACGCCCAGGCCCATCCCGAGGTGTACCCGTCGTTGGGCGTCACGCCGGGCAGCGCGTCGCGCATCGCTCGGTGGCCCGGGGTGTCGGCGCCCCACGGCTTGCCCGGCGCCGACTGCTCGTACAGGGCCTTGAGGGCGGGGGCGGCGGGGGACTTGAGCAGGGCCGGGTTCCAGGTGGGGCCGGTGCCGATGAAGCGGCCCTTGTAGCCGGCCGCGGCCGCCTGGCCGATGATGGTGGCGGCGTCGGCCGGGCCGGTGGTGAGGATGACCAGGTCGGGCCTGTTCTTGGTGATCTCGGTGATGGCCCGGCCCTGCTCGGTGGCGCCCGAGGGGGTCTCGACGCTGGTGAACTTCAGGCCGTTGCGCTCGGCGGCGATCTTGGCGCCGGCGGCGGCGTCCGCGCCGTAGTCGCCCGCCAGGTGGACGGCCATGACCGACTTCGGCTTGTACGCGTCCATCGCGTAGTCCACCGAGTTCATGGCCTCGACGCAGTAGTTCGAGCCGCTCTCGATCATGACGTCCTCGAACTCCCAGGCCGAGGTCCACGAGGCGGGGGCGGCGACGATGCTGCCGGCCTTGAGGTCGCCGATGATGGCGGCGGTCGTGGGCGAGCCGAGCGTCTGGGCCAGCGCGAGCACGTGGTCCTTGATCTCGTTGTAGACCTGGCGGTGCACCTCCGGGTTGTACTTGTTGTCCCGTACGTACGTGGTGACGTCGACCTCGTACTTGCCGCCGATGCCGCCCGCCTTGTTGACGCGGGCCCAGAACGCCTTCTGGGCGTCGGTGATCGGCACGGCCAGCGCGGCGAAGGGCCCGGAGGTCAGGTCGGAGATCGTGCCGAGGTAGATGCAGCCCTTCTTGGTGTCGACCGCGGTGGGACAGGGTGCGGTGGTGACACCTGGAGCCTGGGCGCCGCCCTTGCTGCCCTCGTCGTCCCCCCGGAAGACGCCGCACGCGGACAGAAGGGCCACTATGGCGATAAATCCCGCTGCATAGCGACTCTTCATGAGAAATCACCTTCTAGTAGGAGAAAGGCCAGGACTTCCAGTAGTTGCGGACCCGAATCCACAGGCCGAACAGGCCCCGCGGCTCGAAGATCAGGAACACCACGATGAGCAGCCCGTACAGCACGGTCTCGACCTGGAACACGTTCGGCGTCCGCGTGGTGTCCGCGCTCACGAACGGCACCAGCGCCGGCAGCGACCTGGTCAGCGGCTGCAGCAGCGAGATGAACAGCGCCCCCGCGATCGACCCCGACACGGTGGCCACGCCGCCGATCAGTACCATCGCGATGAACTGCACCGACAGCAGCAGGCTGAACGACCCGGGCTCGACGTAGCCGGAGATCGTGTAGAGCAGACCCCCGGCGCAGCCCGCGTAGAACGACGAGACGCCGAACGCCAGGACCTTGTAGCGGGTGAGCGGCACCCCGATGACCTCGGCCGCGATGTCCCGGTCCCGGATGGCGGCGAAGGCGCGGCCGACGCGCGAGCGGGCCAGGTTGCGGGCCGCCAGGGCGAAGACGACGAGCAGCGCCAGCATGAGCACGTACAGGGACTGCTCCTTGGTGCCGAGCGGCCCGTCCTGGTCGAGGCGCACGCCGAAGAGCTGCGGGACCGCCGCCTCGCGCCCGACCCCGGGCCCGCCGGTGAGGTCCTGCCACTCCTTGAAGACGTGCTCGCCGAGGAAGACCAGCCCGAGCGTGACCACGGCCAGATAGAGGCCGCGCAGGCGGGTGGCCAGGGGCGCGACCAGCACCCCGGCCACCGCGGCGGCGAGTCCGGCCGCGGGCAGCCAGATCCAGATCTCCGCGAGGCCGAAGCCGATGCGCTCGCCGTCCACGGGCCCGGACAGGGCGGCGGCGGTGTAGGCGCCGATGGCGACGAAGAACGCGTGGCCGAGCGAGACCTGCCCGGCGTAGCCGGTGACGATGTTGAGGCCGATGGCGCCGATCGCCAGCGCGTACGCGCCCGCCAGCACCTCCAGCGACCGGTCCTGCAGCAGCACCGCCAGCCCGAACGCCAGCAGCACCAGCAGCCCCGTCCACACCCGCTTCGCCGGGGTGTCGAGCAGCGCCATGTCCTGGGCGTAGGAGGTGTAGAGCAGCGGCCGCCCGCGCATCCGGCGAGACCGTCCGGTCGGTATGTCAGGGGCGGCGGAGCGCGTGCCGGTCATACCCGCTCGACCTCCCGGGTCCCGAACAAGCCGTACGGCCTGACCAGCAGGACGATCAACATCACGATGTACGGCGAGACGACCGCCACGTTCTGCCCCAGCCAGGGCGCGAACTCCCCCTGGTACGACTGGAACAGCGACTCCACGACCCCCACCACCAGCCCGCCGACGACCGCGCCGCCGAGCGAGTCGAGCCCGCCCACGATGATCGCCGGCAGCGCCTTCAACGCGACCACCCAGGTCAGCTGTTCGATCCCCTGCCCGGTCCCGACGAACATGCCGGCCACCGCCGCCAGGAACCCGGCCAGCGCCCACGACAGCGCGAACACGGCGCCCACGGAGATCCCCTGCGCCAGGGCGGTCTCCTGGTCGAACGCCGCCGCCCGCATCGCCAGCCCGTACCTGGTGTAGCGGAAGAACGCGAACAGCAGCGCCACCAGCACCGCCGTGACCAGGAGCATGGCCAGCCAGCGCCGCTGCACGACCAGCGGCCCGAGCGACACCTGCGTGAACCCCCACGGGTCCCCGACCTGCCGCACGTCCCGGCCGATGAAGCCGTTCACCACCACCCGCACGACCACGTCGACGCCGAGCGTGATGATCGCCACGACGAACACCGGCCGCCCCACCATGGGCCTGATCGCGACCCGCTCGATGCCGAGCGCCACCAGGGCGATGAGCAGGGCCGACAGCAGGACGGCGGCGTAGAAGCCGGTCACCTCGGCCAGGTAGCTCACCGCGACGGCCCCGGCCAGCATCAGCGCGGGTTGCGCGAAGCTGATCACCCGCGTGGCCTTGTAGATGATCACGAACCCGAGCGCGAGCAGCGCGTACACCGAGCCGTTCCCCAGGCCCCTGATCACGGTCTCGAGCAGCCCCTTCACCGGGCGTACATCCCTTCCACCAGGTCCTCGAAGAGCTCGGCGACGGCGGCGCGCCTGACCTTCTGGGTGGCGGTCAGCTCGCCGTCCTCGTGGTCGAGCTCCTTGGGCAGGAACGCGAACCGCCGCACCTGCTCGACCGGGGCGAAGCGGGCGTTCACCTCGTCCACGATCCCCCGGACCAGCTCCCGCGTCTCCGGCTTCTCCGACAGATCCCGATAGGTCGTGTACGGCAGGCCGCGCCGCCGCGCCCACTCCCCCACCGTGTCCGGCTCGATCCCGATGAGCGCCACCAGGTAGGGCCGCCGGTCCCCGATCACGATCGCCTCCTTCAGGTACGGCGACGCCTTCAGCGCGTTCTCGATCTCGCTGGGCGCGACGTTCTTGCCGCCGGCCGTGATGATGATGTCCTTCATCCTGTCGGTGATCCGCACGTGCGTGCCCTCGACGAACTCGCCCACGTCCCCGGTGTGCAGCCACCCGTCCTCGTCCAGCACGTCGGCCGTGGCCCGCGGGTTGCGCCAGTACCCGGCGAAGTTTCCCGGATGCCGGGTCATGATCTCGCCGGTGGCCTCGTCGATCTTCAGCTCGATGCCGGGGTGCGGCTCGCCGACCGTGCCCAGGCGCACCCTGCCGGGCCGGTTGGCGGTGGCGATGGCGGTGTTCTCGCTCATCCCGTACACCTCGTGCATGGGGATGCCGATCCCCATGTAGAACTTGAGCACGCCGGGCGCGATCGGCGCGGCCCCCGAGGCCGCGTACCTGACCCGCCGCATCCCGAGCCGCTCGCGCAGCGAGCGGTAGCAGAACACCCAGCCCAGTCCGTACGCCAGCCGCGTCCCGAACGTGTGCCGGCCGCCCGTGCGCACCAGCACGTCGCCGATCCGCTCGGCCACCCGCAGCCAGAACCGGGCCACCGCCCGCTTGACCGGCGAGGCCGACTCCAGCCGGATGTCGACCTGCGCCAGGACCTTCTCCCAGATCCGCGGCACCCCGAACAGGATCGTCGGCTGCACCTCCCGCAGGTTGGCCGGCACGGTGTCGATGGACTCGGCGAAGTTCACCTGCACGCCGGCGGCCGAGTTGAACCACACGGTGAACGCCCGCTCGGCCACGTGGCACAGCGGCAGGTACGACAGCACCAGGTCGCGTTCGGAGGGCGGCGGGGAGGTGAAGCCGCCGCCCAGGACGAGCGTGCTGACGGCGAACTCCACGTTCCCGATCGTGAGCATGACGCCCTTGGGCGGGCCCGTGGTGCCCGAGGTGTAGATGAGCGTCATCACGTCGCCGGGCTCGGCCTCGGCCATGCGGCGCGCCACGGCGTCAGGGTGCCCGGCGCGGTGCCCGGCCCCGAGGGCGAGCAGTTCGGGCCAGGACATCAGGACGTCGTCGTCGTAGCGGCCGCGGATGCCGCGCGGTTCCAGGTAGACGATGCGCCGCAGTTCGGGGCACTCGCCGAGGACCTTGAGGGCCTTGTCCACCTGCTCCTGGTCCTCGGCGATGAGGATCTTCGCGCCGGAGTCCGCGAGGAGGTAGGCGACCTCGGCGGGCGGGTTCGTGGGGTAGAGGCCGACGGTGATGCCCCTGACGGCGACCGTGCCGAGGTCGCCGTAGAGCCATTCGGGGCGGTTCTCGGAGTGGATGGCGACGCGGTCGCCGGGCTCGACGCCGAGGGCGAGCAGGGCGTGGGCGACGAGCTCCACCTGCGTCCAGTACGCGGCCCAGGTGACCTCCCGCCAGATGCCCAGGTCCTTGTGCCGCATGGCGACCGCGCCGGGCGTGCCGCGGGCACGGTCGCGCACCCTGGTGACGATGCTCACGCGGCCCCTCCCAGGTATGCCTCGATGACCTTGGGGTCCCGCTGGACCTCGGCGGGGGTGCCGAGGGCGACCGGGCGGCCGAAGTCGAGCACGAGCACCCGGTCGGCCAGGTCCATCACCAGCGCCATGTCGTGGTCCACAAGGACGACCGGGATGCCCAGCTCGTCCCGGATGTCCAGCACGAACCTGGCCATGTCCTCGGTCTCCTCCAGGTTCATGCCGGCCACCGGCTCGTCCAGCAGGAGCAGCCGGGGCTCCATGGCCAGCGCCCGGCCCAGCTCGACCCGCTTCTGGATCCCGTACGGCAGCAGCCGCACGGGGTGGCGCCGCCAGGCCGCGAGTTCGAGGAAGTCGATGATGTCCTCGACCCGGGCGCGGGCGGCCAGCTCCGCGCGCCTGGCCCGCCCGTACCAGAGCAGCGCGGCCAGGGCGCCGTAGCGGAAGTGGTGGTGGCGGCCGAGCATGAGGTTGTCCAGGACGGTCAGGTTGTGGAACAGCTCGACGTTCTGGAACGTCCTGGCCAGGCCCATGGCGGCGATCTCGTGCGGCCGCTTCGGCAGCAGGTCCTCGCCCAGGAACGTGACCCGGCCGCGCTGGGGCCGGTAGACCCCCGAGAGCACGTTGAAGATCGAGGTCTTGCCCGCGCCGTTCGGCCCGATGATCGCCAGCAGCTCCGCCTGCCGGACCTCGAACGAGACGCCGTCGACGGCCTTGACGCCGGCGAAGCTCAGGTGCACGTCCTCGAACGTCAGGAGAGCCATCGTTTCCTCCGCTTGTAGTGCTTGACCTCGCGGAAGGACCTGACGGCCCCCAGGTAGAACTCCTTGATGTCCTCGTCGGCGAGAAGTTCGCCGGACGGCTTGTCCATCACGACCTTGCCGGTCTCCATGACGTAGCCGTGGGAGGCGATGGACAGGGCCATCGTGGCGTTCTGCTCGACCAGCAGGACCGTGGTGCCCTGGCGGTTGATCTCGACGATGAGGTCGCGCACCTGGGCGACCAGCGACGGCGCCAGGCCGAGGCTGGGCTCGTCCAGCAGCAGGTACTTCGGCCCGGCCATGAGGGCGCGGCCGACGGCCAGCAGCTGCTGCTCGCCGCCCGACAGGTAGCCGGACACGCTCCTGCGCCGCTCCCGCAGCACCGGGAACAGGCCGTAGACGCGATCCAGGTGGGACTCGGCCGCCGTGTGGCCGCCGACCTTGAGGTTCTCCTCGACGGTCAGCTCGGCGAGGATGCGGCGGCCCTCCATCACCTGGCTGATCCCGCGTCGCACGATCTGGGCGGGTCTGAGGTGGTGGATGGGCTCGCCCTCCAGCGTCACGCTCCCCTTGGTGATCTTGCCGTCGTGCACGTCGAGGAGCCCGGACACGGCACGGAGCAAGGTCGTCTTGCCCGCGCCGTTCGCGCCGAGCAGCGCCACGATCGCCCCGGGCGGGACGCTGAGGCTCACGCCGCGCAGCACGAGCATCACGTCGTCGTAGACGACTTCGAGGTTGCGCACCTCCAGCACGCCCGGCTCCTCGGGATGGTGTGGCCTATGTCACTCCCCGATGAGCACAATGTCCACGCTTGCCCGGCGGCCGACAAGAGGGGCGGGCGAAATTTGATCGTGCCGGTGGTCCTAGGATTTCTCCTATGGCAATTTGCGAGCATCTTTCCCAGGCGGACGATCCGGCCGCGAAGACGCCGGAGGGCTGCGAGGAGTGCCTCGCCGTCGGGGGCCGCTGGGTGCACCTGCGGCGCTGCCTGGAGTGCGGTCACATCGGGTGCTGCGACTCCTCGCCGGCCAAGCACGCCACCCAGCACTACCACGAGACGGGCCACCCGGTGATCCAGTCCTACGAACGCGGTGAGGACTGGCGCTGGTGCTTCGTCGACAGCGCGATGGGCTGAAGGCCTGGCTCTTCCCGGCTAGCGCTCCAGGATCGCCTCCTCGAAGTCGAGCTGCGCCATCACGTCGCGCATCACCTCGTCGTCGAGGCGGCGTTCGTCGCGCAGCCGTACGAAGACCTGGCGCTCGGCCTGGAGCATGTCGCGGCGCAGGCGGCGGTAGAGGGCGCTGGGGGTCTCCGCGCCACCCTGCCCCGTGCCGCCGCCCAGGCGCTCCCATGCGGTGAGCGAGCGGCGCCAGGACTTCTCCCTGAGCTGGTCGATGACCTGCTTCTGGATCTCGTCGGGCTCGCCCTGCTCGGCGACGAGCCGTTCGAGCTCCGCCACCCCGGCCTCCAGCGCCGCCTGCTGGGCCGCCGCCTCGGCCAGGCGGTCTTCGTACTCCTCCCGCTCGCTCGACACGCGCAGCCGCCTGATCAGCGCCGGGAACGTGGTGCCCTGGATGAGCAGCGTGCCGATCACGGTCGTGAACGTCAGGAACAGCAGCATCGCGCGGTCCCGCGCGGGGATGTCCGGCGGGATGGCGAAGGCCGCCGCCAGCGACACCACGCCGCGCATGCCCGCCCAGCCGAGGATCACCGCCTGCGCCGAGGTGGGCGCGCTGTTCCTGCTCACCAGCTTCGTCAGGTACGTCACCGTGAACACCCACACGAACCTGCTGACGATCGTCACCGCCAGCACGGCGGCGGCGTAGCCCGCGACCGCCCACGGGTCGTAGCCGGAGATCCCCTGGATGACGGTCGTGAGCTGGAGCCCGATCAGGGCGAACACGATCGTCTCCAGCAGGAAGTCGGTGACCCTCCACACCGCGCCCGACACCAGCCGGGTGCCGAATCCCTGCAGGTGCATGCGGTTGCCCAGATAGAGGCCGACGATCACGACCGCGATCACGCCCGAGGCGTGCACGCTCTCCGCCGCCAGGTAGGCGGCGAACGGGATCAGCAGCATCAGCGTGTTCTCGACCAGGGAGTCGCGCGTGTGCCGGAACAGCCAGGCCAGCGCGAACGCCAGCGCCAGCCCGATCACCACGCCGCCCGCCGCGGCGAGCGCGAAGTCGCCGAGGCCCTCCCACATGTCCAGGGTGCCGCCCAGCGCGGCCCCGACGGCGACCCGGTAGAGCGTCAGCGCCGTGGCGTCGTTGAACAGGCTCTCGCCGACCAGGATGGTCAGCGCCCTGCGCGGCAGGCCCAGCCGGCGGCCGACCGCGACGGCGGCCACGGCGTCGGGCGGCGCGATGATCGCGCCCAGCGCGAACGCCAGCGCGAGCGGGAGCTGCGGCAGCAGCAGGTGGACGACCAGCCCGACGGCGGCCGTGGTGAACAGCACGAGCCCGACCGACAGCAGGGCCACGGCCCGTTTGACGTCACGCAGGCGCAGGTAGGAGCTGTCGAAGGCGGCGGAGTAGAGCAGCGGCGGCAGGAACACGTACAGCACGAGCTGCGGCTGCAGCGGCACCGCCGGCACCAGCGGCGACACGAGCAGGCCGGCGGCCACCAGCAGGAGGGGGGCGGGCCAGCCCCTGCGCCGGGCGACGGCCGCGACGCCGATCGCGCCGCCCGCCACCAGCAGCAGTTGCAGGCCCATGGTCGGGTTCACGGGAGGAGCGTACCCGGCTCCCGGACCCGGCGTGTCACCACTCCCTGCGGTCGCTCCGCTCGTGGTAGTCCGGCTGCTCGCCTGGCCTCAGGCGCTCGCCCGTGGAGAACATGGGGTCCACGATGTACGGGCGGGACAGCGGGTCGGGCTGCTGGTGCTCCTGCCGGCCCATGTTCAGCAGCGGGTCCACCGGGTTCGGCGCGGGACTCTGCTGGTAGGCGGCGTAGTCGTCGCGGACGGGCTGCGGGACGGGACGGGGCCGGCCCGCGCCCGGGATGCCGTGCATGGGGGTCCCGAGGCCCGCGGCGGCCGGGGCCTGCTGCGGCGGCGGCGGTTGCTGCTGCTGGTAGGCGTCGGAGTGCCTGGCGTAGGGATCGGACGGGTAGGGGTCGTTCTGGTACAGGTCGGGCCGGTGCTGGGGCGGCTGCTGAGGGGCCTGCTGGTGGGGTGCGGCCGCCTGGGAGGGGAAGCCGAGCGGGTCGGTGCTCAGCGGCGCCGGGCGGCGCTGGTCGCCGGGCATTTGGTAGACGGGCTCGTTGTCGATGTACTGGGGGCCCGTGAAGGGGTCGGGCTGGGCGGCCGGGCCGGCGTACTGGTGCGGCTCGGCGCTGTACTGCGGGCCGCTGAAGGGGTCGCCGGTGTACTGCGGGCCGCTGAGGGGGTCCCCGGTGTACTGGGGCCCGCTGAAGGGGTCGCCCGTGTACTGGGGGCCGCTGAGCGGGTCGCCGGTGTAGCGCTGCTGCGGGGCCGTCGTCTCCACGTACTGGGGGCCGGTGAAGGGGGCCCGCTCGCCGTAGGCGTCCCTGGGAGCCTCGCCGTACGCCGGGGGCATGGTCGGGGGCATGGTGTCCCTGGGGGCCGTGGTCTCGCCGTAGGAGGCCACCAGCTTGTCCTGGTGGGCCGGAGGGGCGCCCCTGGCCACGAGGACGTCGTTGGGCGACAGGGCGGCCGTGGGCCGCTCCTCGGACTGGTGCTGCGCCTGCGGCGGCTGCTGGACGGGCGGGGTCGGCCGCTGGTACTGGCCGGTGCCGGGAATGACCTCCGTGCCGGGGTCGTGCGCGGGCACGGCGGGCTGCTCGCCCGTGGCCTCCGCGAAACCCTCGTCGAGAGTGTCGAGCAGGCGCCCGACGTCCTCCATCGGCATGCGGAAGCTCGCGGTGCACATCTCGCCGCGCCAGAGGCTCAGGACCAAGGTGCCCTCATGCCACGTGACGCGGAGACACCGCTCCTGACCTCGTGCATCGAAGAACACTTCGCCGAACGACGGCAACGGGACAACTTCCGACATGGCAGACATACTGCTTTAACCAGCCTTTTCCCGTCCACTCAACCCCGGAAAACCCTCTTGAACCGGCCTTCCCATCTACACCGGGAACCCCTTTGGTCACTCTGGGTGAAGACCCTCTCCTACCCGTCGGAGTCCCGATCGCCCAGTGTGCCACGGGTGCCGCCACGAGGATCCGGGAACGCCGGGATGCATCTGGCCGATCACAGCGCGTTCGGCACGGCGACCCCGGAATGCGGGTAGCGTTTACTGCCGTGCCGGACTCCCATCTCCCGTCTGCGGACGAACTTCTCAAGGTTGCGGTGAACGCTCTCGGAGGGAGCGAACGGCAGGGCCAGATGACCATGGTCCAGGCCGTGCAGCAGGCCATCGACGGCGAGCAACACCTGGCGGTCCAGGCCGGCACGGGCACCGGGAAGTCGCTGGCGTACCTGGTGCCGTCGATCCGCCACGCGATGGACAGCGACTCGCCCGTCGTGGTCTCCACGGCCACGATCGCGCTGCAGCGCCAGCTCGTCGACCGCGACCTGCCCCGGCTGGCCGAGACGCTGGGCAAGGAGCTGCCGCACGAGCCGACGTTCGCGATCCTGAAGGGCCGCCGCAACTACCTGTGCCGCTACAAGGCGACGGCGGGCTGGCCCGAGGAGGACGAGCAGGACCAGCTCTTCGACCCGCGCGAGGTGAGCGCGACCGGCCGCATGGTCCAGCGCATCCAGGAGTGGGCCGACGAGACCGAGACCGGCGACCGCGACGAGCTCGTGCCCGGGGTGAGCGAGCAGGCGTGGCGGCAGTTCTCCGTGAGCGCGCAGGAGTGCCTCGGGGCCAGCCGCTGCCCGAGCGGGGCCGAGTGCTTCGCCGAGCTGGCCAGGGCGCGGGCCGGCGAGGTGGACGTCGTGGTGACCAACCACGCGCTGCTGGCCATCGACGCCATGGGCGACCTGCCGGTGCTGCCCGAGCACGAGGTCGTGGTCGTGGACGAGGCCCACGAGCTGGTCGACCGGGTGACCTCGGTGGTGACCGGCGAGCTGTCGGAGCTGACCGTGGCGCTGGCGGTGCGCCGGGTGGGCAGGCTGATCGAGCAGGGGATCGCCGACCAGCTCATGGAGGCGGGCGAGGACCTCAAGGCGCTGCTGGCCGCCGCGCCGCCCGGGCGCATCGACGAGCTGCCGCAGGTGCTCGGGCTGACGCTGGCGCTGGTGCGCGACTCGGCCGCGCGGTGCGTCACGGCCATGGGGCCGCGCGGCGCCGACAAGGACGACCCCGACAAGGCGGGGCAGCGCAAGGCCGCGTTCTCGGCGCTGGACGAGGTGCACGACACGGCCGTGCGCATGCTGGAGGCGTACGGTCACGCCTCGGAGTCCGACCGCGCCGAGGTGGTCTGGCTCGACGCGGGCACCGACCGGCGCCCGCCCACGCTGCGGGTCGCGCCGCTGACGGTGAGCGGCATGCTGCGCGACAAGCTGTTCGGCGAGCGCACGGTGATCCTCACCTCCGCCACCCTGGCCCTGGGCGGCACGTTCGACGCGCTGGCCGCGCAGTGGGGGCTCGGCGACGGCAAGGGCTGGCAGGGCATCGACGTCGGCTCGCCGTTCGACCACCCCCGCGCGGGCATCCTGTACGTCGCCAAGCACCTCCCCCAGCCCGGCCGCGACGGGCTGCCGCAGCAGTACCTGGACGAGATCGCCGAGCTGATCGAGGCGGCCGGGGGGCGCACGCTGGGCCTGTTCTCCTCGATGCGCGCCGCCAAGGCCGCCACGGAGGCGCTGCGCGAGCGGCTGGACGTGCCGCTGCTGTGCCAGGGGGACGACTCGACGATGCTGCTGGTCAAGCAGTTCGCCGAGGACGAGCCCACCTGCCTGTTCGGCACGCTGTCGCTGTGGCAGGGCGTGGACGTGCCCGGGCCCTCGCTGCGGCTGGTCATCATCGACCGGGTGCCGTTCCCGCGCCCGGACGACCCGCTGACGTCGGCCCGGCAGCGCCACGTGGCGGCCAGGGGCGGCAACGGCTTCATGGCGGTCGCGGCCAACCACGCCGCCCTCCTGCTCGCCCAGGGCGCCGGCCGCCTCCTGCGCGCCCAGGACGACAAGGGCGTCATCGCCGTCCTGGACCCCCGGCTCGCCACGGCCCGCTACAGCGGCTTCCTCCTGGGCTCCCTCCCCCCGTTCTGGCGCACCACGGACCCCGCCATCCCCCGAGCGGCCCTGAAACGCCTGGCCTCCGAATCCCCCACCTGACCGACCCGGCCCTCTCGAACGCCGCCGCGGCGGGCGGGCATGCGACGGGCCCGGCATCACACCCGACACGCCCCAGCCCACGGCGCACGGCGGCACGGCGCACGGCGGCACGCCTGGCCGACTCGCGGCGCGGCGGCGCGGCGTCCACCATCCGCGCCGAACGCGAGCCCGAGCCACCGGGCGCCGGTCCGGCGAGAAGGCGTGCGGCGGGGCCCGGCGCAACGCGGGCGGCGGGAAAGGAAGGAAGCACGGACCCGGTCCGGCTTTTCACCACCCAGCCGGTCAAGCGTGCGCACCGTAACGGCGCTCAGCCGGTGAAGGGTCAGCGACCGTTTCCTGGAAGGCCACCAGCCGAAGTGCGGCGGGTGGCCTGCCCGTGCTCAGCCGTAAACCTAAAAGGCAGTAAGGTCAGGACGCTTGGGAGAGAGCCCGTCGCCGGAGGAGACGCCACGCAGCCGGCGGGACACCCACGGAACGAGGTGCTCGCGGATCCACTGGGCGTCCTCGCGCCGCCGCGCCCGCGGGTCGACGGTGCGGGACGGCCAGTCCTTGCGCCAGTCCTCGAACGGCACCCCCAGCACGTCCAGCACCCGCGCCGCCACCAGCCGGTGCCCGTCCTCGTTCATGTGCAGCCGGTCCGCGCTCCACGCCCGCCAGTCGCGCAGCCCCTGCATCGACCACTGATCCACCAGCCGGCACCCGTAGAGGTCGGCGATGGAGCGCACGTGCAGGTAGAAGACCGCGAAGCGGCCGCGCAGCCGCCGCATCAGCGGCGTGTCGCGCGGGTCCACCCCCGTGAACAGCAGCACGTCCGAGCCCCCGGAGCGCAGGTCGCGCACGGCGCGGGCGAGCTTCTTGGCCATCACGTCGGGGTCGCTGCCCGGCCTGAGCAGGTCGTTGCCCCCGGCGCAGAGGCTGACCAGGTCGGGGGCCATCTCGACGGCCACCGGCACCTGCTCGGCGACGATCTGGTCGAGCAGCTTCCCGCGCACGGCCAGGTTGGCGTAGCGGAAGCCGGGTTCGTCGGCGGCGAGCCGTTCGGCCACCCGGTCGGCCCAGCCACGGTAGTGACCGTTCTGACCGGGGTCGTTCAGTCCTTCTGTGAAGCTGTCGCCGAGGGCGACGAAGGACTTGTAGTGCCTCATGAGGTGGTGTTCATCTCCGCGATAGCGTGCAGCGCAAGGACGTACGACTGTAGTCCGAAGCCCGCGATGGTGCCCGTCGCCACCCCGGCGACGACGGAGTTGTGGCGAAACTCTTCCCTGGCGGCCGGGTTGGAGATGTGAACCTCGACGAGCGGTGCCGTGCGCATGGCGATCGCGTCGCGCAGGGCGTAGGAGTAGTGGGTGAAGGCGGCCGGGTTGAGCACGACCGGGATGCGGCCGTCGGCGGCCTCGTGGATCCAGCCGATCAGCTCGGCCTCGTCGTTGGTCTGGCGCACCTCGACGTGCTCGCCGAGCTTCCTGCCGGTGTCGCGGCAGAGCGTGGCGAGGTCCTCGAACGTCTCGGCGCCGTAGATGTCGGGCTCGCGGGTGCCGAGCCTGCCCAGGTTGGGCCCGTTGAGGACGAGGATCATGCGGAGATCTCCTTGTAGGCGGCTTCGAGCAGCTCTTCCGAGGGGCCTTCGAGCCGGCCCGGCTCGGCCAGGCCGTCGAGGACGACGAACCGCTGCTTGGCGCCGCGGTTCTTCTTGTCCAGCCGCATGTGGTCGCGCAGGGACTTCCAGGCGTCGGCGCGGTAGGCGGTGGGCAGGCCGACGCTCGTGAGGATGGATCTGGTGCGCTCGACCAGGTCGGCGCGGCCGGCGAGCTTCGACAGCTCGGCGGCGTAGACCATGCCGATGGCGACGGCCTCGCCGTGGCGGATGGCGTAGTGCTCCTCGCGTTCGATGGCGTGGGCGAGGGTGTGGCCGTAGTTGAGGATCTCGCGCAGGCCCGCCTCGCGCAGGTCGGCGCCCACGACGTCGGCCTTGACCTGGATCTTGCGCTCGATCAGCTCGCGGGTGTGGGGGCCGTCGGGCCTCGTGGCGGCCTCCGGGTCGGCCTCGACGAGCCTGAGGATCTCCGGGTCGGCGATGAACCCGCCCTTGATGATCTCGGCCAGCCCGGCCACGTAGTCGCGCTTCGGCATGCTCGCCAGCGTGGACAGCTCGCACAGCACCCCGGCGGGCGGCAGGAACGTGCCCACGAGGTTCTTGCCCTCGGGGGTGTCGATGCCGTTCTTGCCGCCGACGGCCGCGTCGACCATGGCGAGCAGCGTCGTGGGCACGAGCACGACCTGTACGCCGCGCAGCCACGTGCCCGCCACGAACCCCGCCAGGTCGGTCGTCGCGCCCCCGCCCACGCCCACCACGGCGTCGGAGCGGGTCACGCCGGCCCGGCCGAGCGCCGACCAGAGGCCGGCGGCCACCTCGACGGACTTGGCCTGCTCGCCGTCGGGCACGGGCAGCTCGACGACCTCGTAGCCGGCCGCGCGCAGCGCCTCGCCGACCGGGCCGGAGATCTCCGGCAGGGTCTCCGGGTGGATGACGGCGACCGTGCGCACGCCGGGCTTGAGCAGCGTGGTCAGCTCGGCCAGCACGCCGGTGCCGACCACCACGTCGTACGGGCTGTCGCCGCGTACGTGGATCCTCGTGGCACTCATGCGGGAAGCCCCTTGATGATCTCGTCGGCGAGCTCCTCGGGCTCCCGCTTGTCCGTGACCACGGTCGCCACCGCCAGCCGCTCGTAGACCGGCCGCCGCTCCTCCATCAGCTTCTTCAGCTGGCTGCGCGGGTTGAGCACGAGCAGCGGCCGGGCCGAGGCGAGCCCCACCCGCTGGACCGCGTCCGACAGCCCCACCTGCAGGTAGACGACGTGGTGGCCCGCCAGCAGGGCCTGCGTCTCCTCGTTGAGCACGGCGCCGCCGCCCAGCGACAGGATCCCGTCGTGCTCGGCCAGGGCGCGGCGCACGGCCTCGTGCTCCAGCTCGCGGAAGCGGGCCTCGCCGTCCTCGACGAAGATGTCGGAGACGGGCTTGCCGGCGACGGCCTCCACGTCGGCGTCGGTGTCGCGGAACCCGACGCCGAGCCGCTCGGCGAGCAACTGCCCGAGCGTCGTCTTACCGGACCCGGGGGGACCGATCAATACAATCCTGCTCACTTGATCACCATCGAAGACAGGTAGCCGGACAGGTTGCGGGCGACCTCCTCCACGGAGTCGCCACCGAACTTCTCGAGCGCCGCGTCGGCCAGCACCAGCGCGACCATGGCCTCGGCCACGATGCCGGCGGCCGGCACGGCGCACACGTCGGAGCGCTCGTGGTGGGCCTTGGCCGCCTCGCCGGTCTTGACGTCGATCGTGGCCAGCGCCCTGGGGACGGTGGAGATCGGCTTCATGGCGGCGCTGACGCGCAGGATCTCGCCGTTGGTCATGCCGCCCTCGACGCCGCCCGCGCGGTTGGTGATGCGGCGCACGCCGTCTTCCGCGGTGTACTCGATCTCGTCGTGGGCGCGGGAGCCGGGCCTGCGCGCGGTCTCGAAGCCGTCGCCGACCGCCACGCCCTTGATCGCCTGGATGCCCATGAGCGCGCCCGCGAGCCTGGAGTCGAGCCTGCGGTCCCAGTGGGTGTAGCTGCCCAGGCCGGGCGGCAGGCCGTAGGCGAGGACCTCGACGACGCCGCCGAGCGTGTCGCCGTCCTTGTGGGCCTTGTCGATCACGGCGATCATGGCGGCGCTGCCCTCGGCGTCGGAGCAGCGCACCGGGTCCTCGTCGATCCTGGCCAGGTCGCCGGGGCCGGGCAGGGTCTCCGCGGGGCTCTTCGCGCCGCCGATCTCGGTGACGTGGCTGACGATGTCGACGCCCAGCGCCTGCTTGAGGAAGCGCCTGGCGACCTCGCCGAGCGCGACGCGGGCGGCCGTCTCGCGGGCGCTGGCCCGGTCGAGCACCTGCCTGGCGTCGTCGAACCCGTACTTCTGCATGCCCGCCAGGTCGGCGTGGCCCGGACGCGGGCGGGACCGGGGCGCGTTGCGCGCGAGGCCCTCCAGCTCGGCCGGGTCGACCGGGTCGGCCGCCATGACCTTCTCCCACTTGGGCCACTCGGTGTTTCCGATGCGGATCGCGACCGGGCTGCCCATCGTGCGGCCGTGGCGGACGCCGCCCACGATCGTCACCTGGTCCTGCTCGAACTTCATCCGGGCACCCCGGCCATAACCGAGCCTGCGGCGGCGCAGGGCCTCGTCGATGGCGGCCGTGGTCACCTCCACCCCGGCCGGCAGGCCTTCAAGGATGGCGACGAGTTCGGGGCCGTGGGACTCTCCGGCGGTCAACCAGCGCAACATGCGTACAAGTCTTCCATGTGCTGCCTAGTGAGATGTCCCGCGTTCACCAGCCGAGACAGAGTGTCGTGAACGCGCCCAGCAGCATGAACGGCCCGAACGGGAACTGGGTGTCCCTCGTCCCGCGCCCGGACAGCAGGAGCGCCAGGCCGTAGAGGGCGCCGAGCAGCTGGCCGCAGAAGGCCGCGACGATCCACGCCTGCCAGCTCAGCGCCGCGGCGGCCATCCCGATGAGCCCGGCCAGCTTGACGTCCCCCAGGCCCATCGCCTCCGGCCTGATGAACCAGAGCAGCCCGTACACGGCTGTCAGCGCCACCCCTCCGGCCAGCGCCCTGGGCAGCTCTCCCGTCGGCGCCAGGGCCAGGGCCATGATCGGGTACGCCGGGAGCGTGATCGCGTCGGGCAGCAGGCTGGTACGCCAGTCGACGACCGCCAGCGCGGTGCCGATGAGGGCGAAAGGCACGTACGGCAGCCCGAACCGCCAGGCGACCAGCGCGGCCACGGCGGCGGTCACCAGCTCGACGCCCGCCCCCGGTCGCTGGATCACCGCGCCCTGGTCGTAGTGGGCCGGGCCCTCGTCGTAGGAGTCGGCCAGCCCGCGGATGTGGCGTCCGCAGATCAGCCCGGCGAGCGCCATGAGTGCGACCACGAGCCGACCTTAATGCGCCGCCCCCGCCCGCGTGGGGCCGTTCACTCCACCCGATCTCCCCGCCGCAGCGCCCCTCCCGGACGCGCCGTCTCCTGGGAGCTCCAGGACGCGTCATTTCCTGGAGAACCACCGGCGGCGCCGGACCGGCTCCACCTTGGCGACGGTCACGCCGTCGAGCCGATCGACGGTCCCCGACTCGACGGCCGCCAGGGCCTCCAGCACCGCCCCCTCGATCACGAACTGCACCGGTCCCGCCACGTCCACCACGACCGCCGCAGCCTTCTCCTGCACCGCCGCCTGGCACACCTGCAACGCCGTGGCCTGGATCGGCCGGGCGTCGGGCCGCCATCGGGCCAGCGCCTCGCTGCCGGTGAACGCGAGCACCGCCTGCCTGCCGTCCGCCCCGACGAGCTTGGGCAGCGCCATCTCGCTCTCCTTCTCCTGCCGCAGCCCGTGCGCGCCGACCTCGCTCTCGGTCAGCAGCGCCACGACGGGCACCAGCAGCCTGGCGCCGCTGAGGGCGTTCAGCACGTCGGCGGCGTCGGCGGCGCCCTCCTGATAGGAGGCCAGGGCGGCGGCCACGGCGGGCGCGGCGCCGCCGTCGTCATGGGGAT
The DNA here is from genome assembly GCF_014204795.1 of Nonomuraea jabiensis. Classification (GTDB taxonomy): domain Bacteria; phylum Actinomycetota; class Actinomycetes; order Streptosporangiales; family Streptosporangiaceae; genus Nonomuraea; species Nonomuraea jabiensis. Next base: position 12,523,017 of record NZ_JACHMB010000001.1, read on the forward strand.
CGAGAGGTCGCGGGATGCTCGGCACAACCCCCGAGACTACCCGCGCCCACCCCTGCCCCCGAGCCGCGCCTGTTCCGCGCCGTCCGCGGTGATCCGGTGGTAGCGGCGGCGCGGGCGGCCCGCCACCACCAGCGCCCTCGGCGTGGGCCGGGCGATGGCCCGAGCTCACCGCCCCCCTGGCCGTGACCTCACCCCTCGGGCCCCAGGTCGGAGATGGCCGCCACCGGGCCGCCACCCGAGGGGCCCTGGTGGACGGCCGCCACCGAGACGAACACCGCCGGGTCGCCCGTGACCGAGGCGGCCACCCCGCCCACCGTCGCCTTGATCTGCCGGTGCCAGTGCACGTCCGAGTCGTCCAGCATGATGTTGCGCCGTCCGCGAACCCGGCCGGACGGGTCGGCCTCGCACTTCATGAACACGTTCACCAGCCGCCCCCCGAGGTCCGACGGGTGCGGGCGCTCCGGCAGCGGCAGCCCCGAGTCCCTGATGGCCTCCCAGATGCCGTCGGCGTCCAGGGCGTCCTTCATGACGCTGTGGCCGATGCGGTAGCGGCCGCCGATCCCCCGTACGTTCCCCACCAGCACGATCTGCGCCCGGTCCAGCTCCACCCCGGACGAGCACGAGGCCACGGACGAGTACAGCGACAGGTCCTTGTGGATCTGGTCGGCGCGCGGCATGTCGATCTCGCCGAGGGCGACGGCGACGCCGAGGGCGGTGGTCGAGTTGGACAGGTCCATGGAGGGGCCGGTCTCCTCGATGGCGGTGTCCTGGCCGCGGCTCTTGGCGTCGGTGATGGTGGCCAGGGTGAGCAGAGGCGTCTTGGTCTGTACGTAGTGGACGTCGCGCGGGTCGTCGATGCCGGCGATCTTCATGGCCTCGCGTACGCCTGCCGCGACCTTCTCCACCATGGCGGGCCTGCCGATGTCCTCGGGCAGGATCACCTCGCTCATCGCCACGCCCACCGACAGCCGCGGCTCGTCGGACGGGAGCGCGTCGGCCGTGGTGGCGAAGATGGTGGCGTGCGGGCTGAGCACGCCGTCGGTGCCGCCCGACCACACCAGCGGCACGCTCTCCGGCGACGGATGCCCGTGCTCGGCCAGCACCTCGCGGAAGGCCCGGTCGGCGAGGATGCGCGTGTAGTCGTTCACGCCGCCGTTGCCCTCGGTCTTGCCGACGACGGCGAGCACCCGGCGCGCCTCGATCACCCCGTCGGCGATGAGCCGGGCGAGGCCGGAGGCGTCGGTGACGCTCTCGATCGGCACCTTGCGTACTTCAATCGGGTCCGGCATGTGACGCCCCTTCTCCGTTACCGGTCCTCCCCGCCCTCGCGACGCTATCCGAGCCGGTCAGCGGGGTTCATGGTCAATGTCTGCCCATGAAGGCCGCCGACGATGTCAAGGTGCGCTCAGCGCCACAGGCCGGGGAGGCCGGCGATAGGGTCGCCGGTGTGATTCGCGAAGCACACGTCAACGGGTTCAAGCTCGTGTACCGGGAGGAAGGCGACCCCACCGCTCCCCCGCTCCTGCTGATCCACGGCCGGACCGCCAACCACAACGACTGGAACGGCATCACCCAGCACTTCGCGGCGCGTTACCACGTCATCGCCCTCGACCTGCGCGGGCACGGGGCCAGTGACCACCGGGGCCCGTACGAGCTGCCGGAGATGGCCGGGGACGTCGTCGCGCTGCTCGACCACCTGGGCATCGGGCGCGCCACGCTGGTCGGGCACTCGCTCGGGGGCGTGGTGGCCTACCACGTGGCCATGAACCACCCGGACCGGGTCGAGCGGCTGGTGCTCGAGGACGCGCCACCGCCGCTCCCCTTCAAGAACCGCCCGCCGGTCGTCGAGGACGATTCGACCGGGTTCGACTGGCGCATGATCCACGACACCGAACGGCAGCTGGTCGGCCCCGATCCCGCCTGGCTGGAGGGGCTCGGCAGGATCACGGCGCCGACGCTGGTGCTGAGCGACGGGGAGGGGAGCCCCGTGAACGCCCGGGAGGTGGCGGCGCGGATCCCGGGGGCGCGGCTGGTCACGATCGACGTCGGGCATCTGATCCACACCACGGCCCGCGACCGGTTCCTGCAGGCGGTGGACACCTTCCTGGCCGGCTGACGGGCCGCGCCGCAGCTCATCACGCCGTAACCCTGGTGTCACGTATGCACGGCAGGGTAGGGGCGTGGTTGACATGCACGTACATCAGCGTCTGGGCAGACTGAGGCTGATGGCCCCCACGATCGGCCAGTGCGCGGCCGGAGCCGCGATCGCCTGGCTCGTGGCCAAGGACCTGCTGGGCCACAGCCGCCCGTTCTTCGCGCCCATCGCTGTCGTGGTCTGCATCGGCGTGGCGCTGGGCCAGCGGATGCGGCGGGTGGTGGAGCTGGTCGTCGGGGTCACCCTCGGCGTCGGCGTCGGCGACCTGCTGGTGTCGCGGATCGGCTCGGGCGCCTGGCAGATCGCGCTGGTGGTGGCGCTGGCCATGGCCGTGGCGGTGCTGCTCGACAGCGGCTCGCTGATCGTCCTCCAGGCGGGCTCCTCGGCCGTGCTCGTCGCCACGCTCCTGCCGCCGAGCGGCAGCGGCGGGCTCGACAGGATGGTCGACGCCCTGGTCGGCGGGCTCATGGGGCTCGCGGCCGTGGCTCTGCTGCCCACCAGCCCGGCGGCGCTGGCCAGGAGGCACGCGAAGGGGACGTTCGGCGCGCTGGCCGACGCGTTGCGGCAGATCGCCGAGGCGATCGAGAACCGCGACGCCCGCGTGGCCGCCGACGCGCTGGAGGAGGCGCGTGGCAGCCAGAAGAACGTGGAGGAGTTCAGGCAGGCGCTGGAGACGGGCAAGGAGATCGCCACCATCTCGCCGCTCCACCGCCACCGCCGCCCCTTCCTCGACGGGTACGAGCAGGCGGCCGTGCCGCTCGATCACGCGCTCAGGAACGCCAGAGTGCTGGCCAGGCGGGCCATCGTGGCGCTCGACGGCCCCGGCGCCCTGCCGCCCCGGCTGCCGCACGAGCTGCGCGACCTGGCCGACGCCACGCTCATGCTGCGCGACGACCTCGCCGCCGGACGCCCGCCGGAAAGGGCGGGCCGGGCGATCCTGTCGGTGGCCTCGCGGCAGGGGGCGGAGCGCTGGGGCTTCTCGGCGGACGTGATGACGGCCCAGCTCCGGTCCATCATCGTGGACCTTCTCCAGGCGACCGGGATCGATCGGGACGAGGCGGTCGCGACCCTGCCGCCGCTGGACGTCCACCCCGACGACCGATCGACCAAGTGACTCCCCAGGAAATCCACTCAACGCCCGACGAAAAGGACGTAGCTGGGGCAAATGTGACCTCAATGTCATATAGATCCGCCAAGGTAGAAGGGTGCGAACCAGGCTCAGCGATCATGTGAAGGAACGGCTGGGCACGTTCGGCCTCATGGCACCCTCCATCGCGCAGTGCGCGGTGGGCGCCGCACTGGCCTGGATCATCGCCATGGAGCTGCTCGGCCACCCCCGCCCGTTCTTCGCGCCGATCTCGGTGCTGATCTGCGTGGGCGTCGGGCTGGGGCAGCGGCTGCGCAGGGTGGCCGAGCTGGTGATCGGCGTCAGCCTCGGGGTGGGCATCGGCGACCTGCTGGTGTCCTGGATCGGCTCGGGCGCCTGGCAGCTCGCGCTCGTGGTGGCGCTGGCGATGACCGTCGCGGTGCTGCTGAACAGCGGGGCGCTGTTCGTCGCGCAGGCCGGGTCGTCGGCCGTGCTGGTGGCCACCCTGGTGCCCGGCGACGGGGCCGGCGGGCTGGACCGGATGGCCGACGCGCTCACCGGGGGCATCGTCGGGATCATGGCGGTCGCGCTGCTGCCCGCCAGCCCGTTCACGATTGCGGCCAAGCACCTGTCCGGGGTGCTCGACGCGCTGTCCACGGTGCTGGAACGAGCGGCGGAGGCGATCGAGAAGCGGGACGTGGAGCTGGCGGCGGAGTCGCTGGAGGAGGCGCGGAACACGCAGGAGGCGGTGGAGGAGTTCGAGCAGGCGCTGGAGACCGCCAAGGAGATCACGATGATCTCGCCGCTGCACTGGCACCGCAAGGCCAGGCTGGCGCGCTACGAGACGGCCGCCGTGCCGGTGGATCTGGCGATGCGCAACGCCCGGGTGCTGAGCAGGCGTACCCTCGCCTCGCTCGGGGAGGCCAGCCCGCCGCCCACCGCCCTGGCGGAGGCCCTGCGCGAGGTCTCGGAGGCGGCGCTGCTGCTCCAGCTGGAGCTCGGCGCCGGCCGGGAGCCGACGCTGGCCCGCCAGGCGCTGCTGGCGGTGGCGGCCCGGGAACGGCCCGACGGGCTCGGCTTCTCGGCGCACGTGATCATCGCGCAGCTGCGTTCGGTGGTGGTCGACCTGCTGCAGGCGACCGGGATGGAGCACGAGGCGGCCACCGAGACGCTCACCCCCTTGGACGAGCCCCGCGACGAGGCCGGCCGCCGCTGACCCGAGGCGGGGCGGTCGCCGGCGGCTCAGCGGGGGACGAGGTGGAAGAACGAGCCGTCCATGGGGCCGAGGTCGCGGTGGGAGATCTCGTCCAGCCGGGCCACCGCCTCCTCCGGGAGGTCCAGGTCGAACGCCGCCAGGTTCTCCCGGAGCTGCTCCACCGATCGCGGGCCGATCAGCACCGAGGTCACCCCGGGACGCCGCGCCACCCAGGCCAGAGCCACCGCCGCCGGTGCGGCGCCGAGTTCGGCCGCGACCTTGACGAGCTCGTCGGCGATGTCCAGGTTGCGGTCGTTGAGCAGCGATCGGCCCCAGCGGTTCGCGCCGGGGAGGGAGTGGCCGAGCAACCTGCCCATGCGGCTGTCGGGGTCGGGGGCCTGACCGTGCCGGTAGCGGCCGGTCAGCACGCCGCCGCCGAGCGTCCCGTACACGACGGCGCCGACTCCGTGCCGCTCGCACGCCGGCAGGATCTCCGCCTCGATCACCCGCTGGATGAGCGAGTACTGCGGCTGCAGGCTCACGAACGGCGTGCCGCCCACGCGGGCGGCGGCCCACTGCGACTCGACGAGCTGGGCCGCGGTGAAGTTGGAGCAGCCGAGGTAGCGGACCTTGCCCGCCTTGACGAACCCGTCCAGCGTGGCCATCGTCTCCTCGATCGGCGTCGCCGGGTCCCACTGGTGGCACTGGTAGAGGTCCACGTAGTCGGTGCCGAGGCGGCGCAGGCTGGCGTCGAGGGCTCTGGTGAGGTGGCGCCGCGACAGGCCGCGCCCTTCCGTGCCCACCGGCATGGCGCCCTTGGTGGCCAGCACGACCCACTCGCGCCTGCCCTTCAGGGCACGGCCGACGATCTCCTCCGTCTCGCCCCGGTGGTACAGGTCGGCGGTGTCGATGAAGTTGCCGCCCGCGTCGAGGAACGCGCCGATGATCCGGCCCGCCTCGGCCTCGTCGCTGGCGGCCAGGCCGTGCTCGGTGCCGAAGTTCATGGTGCCCAGGCAGGCCCGGGAGACGCGCAGGCCGGAACGGCCGAGATTCAGGTGGTCCAAGGGATTCCCCCTAGAATCGGAATGATTGTTCCGGATGTTGACCATACGGAACAGCGGTTCCGCTTGTCAATGAGGAAAGGGGCTCCCTGTGATGCGTGCGGACGCGCGGCGCAACCGCGCCCGGGTGCTGGAGGCCGCCGAAGTGGTGCTGGCCAGGGACGGGCTGTCCGCGTCGATGCGCGAGATCGCCTCGCTGGCGGGGGTGGGGGTCGGTACGATCTACCGCCAGTTCCCCGCCAAGGAGGACCTCTACCAGGCGATCGTGGTCGACCGGATGGCGCGGCTGGCCGCGCTGGCCGACGAGCTGGCCACGGCCCCGGACGCCGGGGAGGCGTTCTTCGAGTACTTCACGATGATCGTGGAGGATTCGACCGTCAAGAAAGTGCTCGTGGACGCCCTGGCGGCGGCGGGGATCGACGCCAAGGCCGGGACGCCGGACATCCGGGGGGCCATCGAGACGCTGCTGGTGCGGGCGCAGGGCGCCGGGGCGGTCCGGGGGGACGTGGGCATGGCGGAGCTGCTGGCGCTGCTGAGCGCCACCTGCCTGGCGGCGCAGCACCACGGGTGGGACGAGGACCTGCGGACGAGGACCCTCGCCATCGTCTTCGACGGCCTGCGCCCCTCGCCCGCGACGCCCGCCTGAACGCTGAAGGCGGTCAGGTCGAGAGGTGTTTGAGGCGGGTCACGGCCTCGTCGATGACCTCGTCCTTCTTGCAGAACGCGAACCGGACGAAGTGCCGCCCCCGGTCGGCGTGGTCGTAGAAGACCTGGGTCGGGATGGCCACCACGCCGGCGAGCTCCGGCAGGCGGCGGGTGAGTTCGAGGCCGTCGGTGAAGCCCAGGGGGCGGATGTCCGTCTGGACGAAGTACGTGCCGGAGGGCCGCAGGACGGAGAAGCCCGCGGCCGCGAGGCCCTCCATGAGGCGGTCGCGCTTGTCCTGGAGGCCGGCGCGTAGCGCGGACACCCATTCGAGCTCGTGCCGCAGCCCGTACGCCACCGCCAGCTGCCACGGCGCGCTCGAGGTGAACGTGAGGAACTGCTTGACCGTCTGCACCGCCGTGACCAGGGTGGGAGGGGCGCAGATCCACCCGGTCTTCCAGCCGGTGACCGAGAACGTCTTGCCCGCGGACGAGATCATCACCGTGCGCTCGCGCATGCCGGGCAGCGTGGCCAGCGGGATGTGCTCGACGCCGTCGAACGTCAGGTGCTCGTACACCTCGTCGGTCACCGCGATCAGCCCGCGCTCCTGGCACAGCTCGGCGATCGCTTCGAGCTCGGCGCGGGTGAAGACGGTGCCGGTGGGGTTGTGCGGCGAGTTGACGAGGATGACGCGGGTGCGCGGGGTGACGGCGGCGCGCAGCTCGTCGGGGTCGAACGTGAAGCGACCCTCCACCGGCCGCATCGTGACGGCGACCAGGCGGGCCTGGGCGAGCGCGATCGAGGCCGCGTACGAGTCGTAGTACGGCTCGAAGGCGATCACCTCGTCACCCGGCTCGCAGAGGGCGAGCACGGCCGACGCGATGGCCTCGGTGGCCCCCACCGTGACCAGGATCTCGCCCGCCGGATCGTAGGAGAGGTCGTAGTGGGCGGAGCGGTGTTCGGAGATCGCCCGGCGCAGCTCCAGGATCCCCGGACCCGGCGGGTACTGGTTGGCGCCCGCGGTGATCGCCTGGACCGCGCGGTCGAGCATGGCCGCGGGCCCGTCGGTGTCGGGGAAGCCCTGGCCGAGGTTGATGGAGCCGGTCTCGGCGGCGAGCGCGCTCATCTCCGCGAAAATGGTCGTGCCGAAGGCGCGCATCCTGGCAACAAGTGGTTCGGTCACGGCACTCAGGCTATGCCCGGCGGGAAAGCCGCTCATCATTCCGCCCCCTGATGTCCCCCTGATGTCCCCCCGATGTCGCGGACGGGCGCCCGGCGCGCCTTGTCGGTAGTCTCGTCTCGTGATCATTCGGGTCGTGCTAGCCCTCGCATTGACGACGCCCCCTGTCATGACCCCGCCGGACGCGGGCCCGAGCGCCTGCCCGGTCGCCATGCCGCCCCGTACGACGTGCGGTTTTCTCGAGGTTCCCGAGCGCAGGGACGCGCCGGAGCGGAAGATCAAGGTGGGGTACGCGGTCCACGCCTCCACCGCCAAGGACCGCAGGCCCGACCCCGTGGTGTACATGAGCGGGGGCCCCGGGTCGGCGTCCATGCAGCTGACGGGTTTCCTGAGCCAGATGTTCCCCGATCGCGACGTGGTGACGATCGAGCAGCGCGGCAGCAAGTACTCCGAGCCGGTCCTGGGGTGCCCCGAGACGGCCGAGGCGCTGCTCGGGCAGCTCAGGCGGCCGCCCGCCGACGTGGGCGCAGCGGCCGTCCGCTGCCGTAAGAGGCTCCAGGAGCAGGGCGTCGACCTGCGGGGATACAACACGAAGGAGATCGCGGCCGACGTCGTCGCGTTACGGGAGAAGCTGGGCTACGACTCCTGGAACCTGTTCGGCGTCAGCTACTCCACCAGGGTCATGACGGACGTGGCCGCCGCGGACCCGAAGGGCGTGCGGTCGGTGGTGCTGGACTCGTACCTGCCGGAGAGCGTCAACTGGTACGACGACGCCGACCGTAATCTGGCCGACACGGCGGCGCGGCTGAACATGAAGGACGCGTTCGAGGCCATGACGGCCCGGCTGAACGCCACGCCCGCGCGGGTGACGACGACCGACCCGCTGCTCGGCAAGGCGTTCGAGGCGCGGATCAGCGGTGACGACGTGGCCACGATCATGGCGGAGGCGCTGCACGAGGCGGACTTCGCGGCGGTCGCGCCCACCATGGTCGGCGCGCTCGCGAAGGGCCACGACGAGCTGCTGCGGGCGATGGCCGACGCGGTGGGCGGGGGGCTGGTGTCGCACGAGTTCGGGCTGTATCACGCGGTGCAGTGCCAGGACGAGGTCCCGTTCAACACCTACACCACCAAGTCCCGACTTTTCACCGTAAATGGGGACAAGGCGGTGTGTGATGCTTGGCAGCTCCCCAAGTCCAAGCCCGTCAACGCCACCGCCAAGGCCCCCACGTACGTCCTGGGCGGCCAGTACGACCCCACCACCCCCACCCGCACCACCAGGCCCGCGGCCGAGTCCCTCCCCGACGCCCGCTTCGAGGAGTTCCCCCGCGCCTCCCACGCCGTCTTCCTGACCAGCGCCTGCGCCCGCCGCAAGATCGTCGAATTCCTCGAAGACCCGAAGAACGACACGACCTCCCCCTGCGCCGACGACGACGCCGGGCAGCCGGGCGACCTGCACGTGACCGGCGCCCCGTACCAGATCTCGAAGTCGCCCTGGCTGGCCGCGCCCTTCGCGCTGTTCGCCCTCGTCTCCCTGATCCAGCTGGTCGCGGGCGCGCTGCGGGGCCGGGCGTTGGCGGCGTTCGGCGGGCTGACCGGCGTGGCCTTCGCCGGGCTGGTCGGGCAGTCCGTGTACGCCCTGGTCACCAGGAACGAGACCGCGCTCGCCGTCGGCGTGCCCGGCACGGCCGTCCTCTACACCTGGATCGCCGCCGCCTCGGCCGTCCTGACCGCCGCCGCGCTCCTGCGCGACCGGCGCTGGCCGCAGATCGCGGCGGCCGCCGTCGGCGCCGGATTCCTCGTATGGTGGTTGGCCTGGTTCCTGTGACGCGCATCCGTGAGCTCGACGCCCTCCGCGGTTTCGCGGTGGGCGGGATCATGCTGGTCAACACCTGGCAGCACAACGCCAAGGAAGCGCGCAACGGCGTCGACTGGGTCATCGAAGCGCTGTTCCAGAGCCGGTTCTACCCGATCTTCTCGCTGCTGTTCGGCATCAGCTTCATGCTGTTCCTGCGCGGGAACAGCCGCTGGGCGCTGCTGAGCAGGCTGTTCTGGCTGTTCTGCCTCGGGCTGGTCCAGCACACCTTCTACGAGGGCGAGGTGCTGACCGACTACGCCGTCTACGGCGCGGCGGTGCTGCTGCCGGCCTCGTTCCTGACCGGCGGCCTGCCGGTGCTGCTGCTCGGGCTGGGGGGGCTGGTCTGGGGGCTACAGGTGGGCGGCGGGGCGTTGCTGATCCCCGGCCTGTTCCTGATCGGCATGGGGCTGTGGCGGCTGAGCCCGTCCAGGTCGCTGCTGCTGCCGTCGTTCGCGGTCACCGCGCTGGCCGGCGCGCTGCTGACGGCCGCCTGGGCGAGCCAGGGCGGGTGGATCCTCTACAGCACGGCGGCGCTGGCGGGGGCGGCGGCGTACTCGCTGGGGCTGCTGCTGGCGCTGCGGCCGTGGTTGTCGGCGGTGCTGGAGCCGCTCGGCAGGATGGCGCTGACGAACTACGTCACGGGCACCGTCGTGATCGTCCTGGCCACCCCGCTGCTGAACACCGACCCGACGCGCTGGTCGGTGGTGGCGCTGGCGGCGGTGACCGTGGCGGCGCAGGTGCTGTTCAGCAGGTGGTGGCTGGCCAGGTTCAGGTACGGGCCTCTTGAGTGGATCTGGCGGTGCCTGACCTGGTTTCGAGTGGTGCCCAACCGGTTAGAGTCGGGCCGTGACCGAAATCGCCCTCTGCCAGATCCCGGTGTCTCCTGACCCGGCCACGAACCTGAAACGGGTCCAGGAGGCGCTCGCCCGGGCCGAGGGGGCCGACCTGGCGATCTTCCCCGAGGCCACGCTCACCCGCTACGGCCGGCGCATCACGGACCTGGCCGAGCCGCTGGACGGGCCGTTCGTGTCGGGCCTGGCGGAGACTGCCAGGAGGCACGGGCTGGCCGTGATCGCCGGGGTCTTCGAGCCGGGCGACGACCGCGTGCACAACACGGCCGTGGCCATCGACGCGCAGGGCGCGGTGCAGGCGGCGTACCGGAAGATCCACCTGTTCGACTCGTTCGGCGCGAAGGAGTCCGACCTGGTCGCGCCCGGCGCGGAGCCGACCGTGGTGGAGCTCGCGGGGCTCAAGGTCGGCCTCGTCACCTGCTACGACGTGCGTTTCCCCGAGCTGGCCAGGGCGCTCGTGGACAAGGGCGCCGAGCTGTTCGCGGTGATCGCCGCGTGGGGCTCCGGGCCGCTCAAGGAGGACCACTGGGTCACCCTGGTCAGGGCCCGGGCGCTGGAGAACACGATGTGGACGGCCGCCGTCGGCCAGGCGCCCAACCCGGCCGAGTCGTCCGACGGCTACGGCGTGGGCCGCAGCATGCTGGTCGATCCCCTGGGCGTGATCCGCGCCGACCTGGGCACCGCGCCCGGCGTGCAGACCGTGCGGGTGGATCACGAATGGACAACAGCGGCCAGGGCGACCCTGCCGTGCCTCCAACACCGGGTTCTCTGAGGTTCAACCGATCGTAAAGTAGTACCGTGAGCGGAACGCAGATGCAGAAGGTTGTCCCGCCGCGTCTGCTCGTGCCATACCTGTCGGGCAAACGCACGGTGATCTCGGGTTACGTCTACCGCGTGCAGGACTGCGTCAGGCTGACCACGCCTGAGTCGCTCTACCACGGGCTCGACCTGTCCTTCGACGGGTCGGAGCTGTTCGCCGAGGTGCCCGAGCTCTACGTGATGCGCTGGTACGCGCGCGACGTCGACACGTACGCGGTGCCGTACGGGCCCCACATGGGTGGCGACTGGAGCGACGCGCCGCCGTTCGCCGGCAACGGGTTCACGACCTCGTCGGACCACGTGGTGCCGCAGTTCCACACCGTTCCGATGCCGATCCCGGCGGGGGCGGAGATCGTCCACGTCACCGCCGACGGCGAGCGGCCCTTCGCCGAGTACGACGGCCTGACCTGGCGGCCCGCGGCATGAGCAACGAAGAGATCATGCCGGTGGCGTCCGGCTTCGTGGCACGCTTCGACGGTCGCACGCTGCCCGCCGCCCTGGGTCCCGACAACGACCAGGTGGTGCTGTTCAGCGAGGTCGAGCTGGACGGGTTCGATCCCGCGTCGGGCTACTGGCGCAGGGTGGTGGCCAGGTCGCAGGTGGAGTGGCTCGTGCTGATCCGCACGGTGGGGGCGTTCGGCGGCGAGCCGTGCATCGTGATCGACGAGGACGACGACGGGCTGCACATCGCCTACACGGGGCACAGCGGGATGAAGGCGGAGGCGCTGGGCTACTGGCTGGTCGACCACGGCGCCTACGAGGTCGTGGTGCCCCGCGAGGAGGTCTTCTCCATCCGCGTCGAACGGATTCCGGTCCCGTAGTCAACCTGACGCCGTTCCGGGTGTCTCTATGGCGTGACCGAAACAGCGACCATGGCGCAGCCGTCGTTCGCCGACCTGTTCGCGGCCCAGTACCACTCCCTGGTACGCCTGGCCGGGCTGCTCGGCGCGGACGATCCTGAGGACATCGCCCAGGAGGCGTTCGCCCGGCTGCACACCAGGCGGTTGCGCGACGACGGGGCCGCCGTGGCCTACCTGCGCGCGACCGTCTGCAACCTGACGCGCAACCGCCTGCGCCACCTCAGCCTCGTACGACTGCGCCGCCCCGACCCTCCTGAACCGGAGCGCAGCAGCGAGCACGCCGTGCTCACCTCCGAGGAGCACCGCGAGCTGCTGGCCGCCGTGGACCGGCTGCCGCGCCGCCAGCGCGAGGCCCTCGTCCTGCGCTACTGGCTGGACCTGTCGGAGCGCGAGATCGCCGACGCCATGGGCGTCTCGCCCGGATCGGTCAAGACGCACGCGAGCCGGGGCCTGGCGGCCCTGGGCAAGGCGCTGAAGGAGGAGGACGCGTGAACGACCTGGAAGAGCGCCTTCGAGCCGCGTTCGACGCCCGCGCCCGGGCCTACGAGCCCGACCCGCACGCGTGGGCGCGCATCATGGAGCGCCGGCCGCGGCGCCGACCGGCCCGGTGGCTGCTGGCCGCGCTGCCGGTGGCACTGCTGACGGTGTTCGTTCCTGTGCTGCTCAACGGGGGCCTGGGCAGGAACACCGCGATCGACCCGACCGGGATCTACCAGCACCTCATGAAGGAACGCACGCCTCTCGGCAAGGAGGCGTCCGTCGACAACCCCTCCGAGGGCAAGCCGCTGCGGATCTGGTTCGCCAGAGGGAAGCTGGGCTATCCCGAGGTCTGCTACATCGTCGAGCGGGCCGCCGGCGAGCCGTACGGGGCCTGCGTCGAAGCCGTCGAGTGGCGGAACGCGGACGCCTGGTACGTGGGCAGCACGCTGCGGGACGGCGCGGGGACCGCGATGGACTGGGGGCTGGCCCTCCAGGACGTGGGCGCGGTGGCCGGGGTGACGAAGGGCGGGCAGGAGTTCCAGGGCACGGTGCGGAGCCTGGACGGCGCGCCCTACCGGCTGTGGACCGTGACGTATCCGTCCCAGGAGCCCATGTCCAAGATCCGGATCTCGGACGTCCAGGGCAAGGGGCTCGGGTGGTGGTCCCGCGACGGCCTGTTCCTGCCGGACGGGCAGCCCATGAGCGCGCCCATGGAGCTGTCCCAGGGCATCTCCGTCCAGCCGTACCGGACGAAGGAGGGGACGCGGCTGACCTGGTCGCGGCACGGCGCCGAACTCGCCTCGCAGGTGCCCTCCGCGACGGACCAGGCAGTGACCATCAGCGGACGACGGGACATGATCATCGGCCTCGCCCGCAAGGACGTCGCCAGGATCGAGGTCTCGTTCGGCGGCGGGAGCACGGCGAGCGTCGTGACCAGGCCCGACCCCTGGAACCTGGGCGTCACGCTGTTCGCCGCCATGAGCCCGTCCGACGACCGGGCCGAGGGCCGCCGCGTCACCGCCTACGACGCGTCGGGCAAGCAGGTCTGGAGCCAGGACGAGCCGGCCAGGAAGGAGCCGTCCGAGCCCGACAAGGTCGCCGGCGAGGTGATGAACCTCCCGGGCACCGAAGGCTCCGGCCGCCCGGTGCGCATCTGGTTCACCCGGAGGTCCGACGGCGGGGACGGGTTCTGCTACACCGGCGGGCCCGGCCCGACCGACCAGGGCATGACCGGCTGCTTCATCAGCTTCGCGCAGAACTCCTACCCCTTCCAGCAGGCGACCACCTACCTGCCGGACCCCGGCGCCGACATCTACTTCGGCCCGGCCCTCGCGGACTGGGAGTCGGTCGAAGCGGTGCTCCTCGACGGGCGGCGGGTGCGCGCCTCGTTCCTGCGCGGCAAGGGCGCCCCGTACTCGGTCTGGCACGTCAGCGTCCCGCGCGGCACCGAGGTCGGGGGCTTCGTCGTGAAGGCGAAGGGCAGGCCGGACAAGCAGGTCCCGAACTACAGCAAGAGCTGCGCGAAGCAGGCCGCGAGGTCCGAGGCCTCCCCCCAGACCCTGCCGGCGGGCATCACGGCGCTGCTCGTGCCGGGCTGCGCGGCCTTCTGGGAGAACGGCGAGATAGTGCCGGCGCTGCCGGGGCCGCTGCCCGGCGCGCGGCTGAGCGACCTGCTCGACGCCGCGCGGCCGGTCCAGTGGATCAGCGGCGAAACGGCCTGGTACGGCTACGCGACCGCGGGCACGGCCAAGGTGGAGCTGCGCATGAAGGGCGGCGCCTCCGGGACGGCCGAGGCTGTCCCGGACACATGGGGGCAGAACGTGACGTTGTTCGCGGCCCCGACCCCCAAGGGAGCCCCCAAGAACCGCAGCGACATCGTCGCCCTCACGGGCTACGACGCCGGCGGCAAGGAGCTGTGGCGGTACGAGCTGCCCAAGCGGGGCGCCCCGAAGTTCTAGCCGAGGTTGCGGAAGCGGGCCCGGCGGGCCGCGAAACGGTCCGCCGGGCTCAGCTCCAGCAAGTTGGCGATCTCGTACTCCAGCGCCCGCCCCACCCGCTCGCAGAACTGGCGCGGCTCGTAGGCGGCGTCCGGCACCTCCGGGACGACCCGGTCCACGATGCCGTCGCGGCGCAGGTCGGTGGCGCGGATGCGCTGGGCCTGGGCGATCTCGGGCGCGAAGTCCACCGAACGGTAGAGGATGGCCGAGGCGCCCTCCGGCGGCAGCGGCGACAGCCAGGCGTGCTGGGCGCAGAGCACCCGGTCGGCGGGCAGCAGCGCCAGCGCCGCCCCGCCCGCCCCCTCCCCGAGCAGCAGGCACACGGTCGGCGCGTCGAGCATCACCAGCTCGGCCAGGCAGCGGGCGATCTCGGCGGCCAGCCCGCCCTCCTCGGCCGCCTTGGACAGGTCGGCCCCGGCCGTGTCGATCACCGTGATCAGCGGCAGGCCCAGCTCGGCCGCCAGCCGCATGCCGCGCCGGGCCACCCTGAGCCCGGCCGGGCCGAGGGGCGAGTTGGTCCGCTGGACCCGCCGGTCCTGGCCGAGCACCACCGCCGGCGCCGTGCCGAACCTGGCCAGCGCGAGCAGCAGCCCCGGCTCGTTCTCGCCCTCCCCGCTGCCGCTGAGCGGGGTCACGTCGGTGGCGGCGAGCTTGAGCAGCGTACGCACGCCGGGCCGGTCGTCGCGGCGCGAGCGGGTGATGGCCTCCCACGCCTCCACGGGCCGCAGGTCCTCCTCCGGAGGCGTGCCCGCCGCCACCCGGGACCTGTCGTCGGCGAGCACGCTGAGCGCCCTGATCGCGACCTCCCGCGCCTCCTCGGCCGGGACCACCGCGTCGATCAGGCCCTTGCGGTGGAGGTTCTCGGCGACCTGCACGCCGTCGGGGAACGGGTAGCCGTGCAGCGACTCGAACACCCGCGGCCCCATGAACCCGATCAGCGCCCCCGGCTCGGCCGCCGTGACGTGCCCGAGCGACCCCCACGAGGCGAACACCCCGCCCGTCGTCGGATGCCGCAGGTAGACCAGGTAGGGCAGGCCCTCGCCGCGGTGCAGCTGGATCGCGGTGGTGATCTTCACCATCTGGACGAACGCGAGCGCGCCCTCCTGCATGCGCGTGCCGCCCGACGCGGGCGCGGCCAGCACCGGCAGCCGCTCGCGGGTGGCCCGCTCGACGGCGGCCGTGAACCGCTCGGCCGCCGCCACCCCGATCGAGCCCGCCATGAACGAGAACTCGCAGGCCACCACGGCCACCCTGCGGCCGCCGAGCAGCCCTTCGCCGGTGATGACCGACTCGTCGTAGCCGGACTTGGCGCGGGCCGCGGCCAGCTCGTCGGCATAGGGGGAGCCGGGCTGCGCGGGGTCGGCGGGCGGCGCGTCCCACGACTTCCACGACCCCCGGTCGAGGATCGTTTCGATCAGTGTGCGCGCGTCCGGACGGCTCACTATCGCTCCCTAAATGTCGGCCAGCCTTGCAATGTTGACGCATGAAGCGATCGTCCGGTGCCGCGAAATGCGGATCATCGTTCACGCTCTTCGAGCCAGGCGAGCACGGCGTCGCCGTCCTGGCCGAGGGCGGGCGGCGCGGTGTGCTCGAACCCCTCCAGACCGTCGAAGCGCAGCGGCGGCCCGGGCAGCTCGATCGTGCCCAGCACCGGGTGCTCCACCTCGACGACCAGCCCCTGCGAGCGGGTCTGGTCCCAGGCGTAGACCTCGTCCAGCGTCCTGATCGCGCCCGCGGGCACGCCCTCCTCACCCAGCCTGGCCAGCCAGTGGGCGCGGTCGTGGGCCGCCAGGGCCTTCTCCATGTCCGCGATCAGCTCGTCCCGGTGCGCGAACCTGTCCCTGTTGGTGGCGTATTTCGCGGCGCCGGGGTCGATGCCGAGGAGCGCGGCGACCTTCTTCCACTGGCCGTCGTTGGCCGCGGCGATCTGCAGCATGCCGTCGGCGCAGCGGAAGGCGCCGTAGGGGGCGATGGAGGCGTGGTGGTTGCCGCCGGCCACCGGCACCTTGCCGCCGACCGTCCAGGCGGTGCCGTGGTAGGCGTGCACGCCGGTGATCGCGGCCAGCAGCGAGGTGCGCACGACGCGGCCCTTGCCGGTGCGCTCGCGCTCGTAGAGGGCGCCGGCGACGCCGTACGCGCCGTGGATGCCGGCCAGCAGGTCGGCGATGGAGGCGCCGACGCGGTAGGGCTCGTCGGGCGACGGCCCGGTCAGCGACATCAGGCCGGCCTCGCCCTGGGCAATCTGGTCGTAGCCGGGCCGCCCGCCCTCCGGGCCGTCGTGGCCGAAGCCGGTGATCGACAGGATGACCAGGCGGGGGTTGAGCTCGTGGAGGCGCTCGACGGAGAAGCCCAGGCGGTCGAGCACGCCGGTGCGGAAGTTCTCGATCAGGACGTCGCTCTGGCGGACGAGGCGCTCGATGAGCTGCTTGCCGCCGGCGGACTTGAGGTCGACGGCGATGGACTGCTTGTTGCGGTTGGCTGCCAGGAAATAAGTCGATATTTCGTGATCCGGCCCGACGAACGGCGGTCCCCACCCGCGCGACTCGTCGCCCCCGTCCGGATGCTCCACCTTGATCACCCGAGCGCCCAGGTCACCCAGCATCTGCGCCGCGTGCGGCCCGGCCAGGGCCCTGGACAGATCGAGCACGACGATGTCACCGAGGGGTCCGAGCAAGATCAACCTCCTGCTTGCAATCCGGGGCGAAAGAACATTCTCTCAGTAGCCCACACCCCGTCTTCTACCCTGGGTCCGGTGAACCACCTGGCCGATCGCATCATGACCCTGCGCCCCTCCTGCGGCCCCGTCCGGCTGGTGGCCGTGGACGGGCCGGCGGGGGCGGGCAAGACGACGTACGCGGGGCGGCTGGGGGCGGCGCTCGGGTGCCAGGTGATCCACAGCGACGACTTCCCCGTGCCGTGGGAGGACGGGCCCGGCGGCTGGTTCCACGCGCTGGAGTCGCAGGTGCTGGCCCCGCTCCGGGACGGCCTGCCTGGGGGTTTCCGCAGGTACGACTGGGTGCGCGGCGAGTACGCCGAGCACGTGGCGGTCCCGGTCGCGCCGGCCCTGGTCATCGAGGGCGTCGGCACCGCCCGCGCCTCGATCGCCCGCCTGCTGGCCTTCACCGTCTGGATGGACGCGCCGCGGGCGCTGCGTTTCGCGCGGGTCATGGAGCGGGACGGGGCCGAGCTGGAGCCGCGGTGGCTGGAGTGGTTCGCGGCCGAGGAGAAGTGGTTCGCCGATGACCGGACCCGCGACCGCGCCGACCTGATCGTCGAGACCGGCTAGACCGGCTAGACCGGCTAGACCGGCTGGGGACGGGCGACCTCGCCGAGACCGGCTGATCGGAGACGGGCGACGCCGCCGAGACCGGCTAGAGGTGGCCGATGTCGTTGAACCGGACGAGCCCGGAGTCGTCCCAGACGGAGACGGAGGCGTTCAGCACCGGCGCGAACTTCAGGACCGCGGCCAGGTCCGCGTCCGGGCCGCCCGCGAGGACGTGGCGCAGCCCCAGCACCACCGAGTCGTGGGCGACGATCAGCACCCGCCGCCCGGCAGCGCGTTCGCGCAGGTCGGCGAGCAGGTCACGCAGCCGCACCACGACGTCGGCCAGCGACTCGCCGCCGGGCGGCCGGAAGGCGTAGGCGCCCTCGGCCTCCCGCCGCGCCAGCTCCTCGGGGAAGCGCTCCCTGATCGCGGCAAGGTTGTAATGTGCGAACGCCCCCGCCTCCTGGTCCCTGAGCCGCCTGTCCACGGTGAGCGGGAGCGGGCCGGCGCCCCACGCCCGCAGGGCCACCCGCCACGTGTCGAGCGCCCGGAGGTAGGGCGAGCACCACACCACCTCGGGGACCTCGGCGGCGGGCAGGCCCGCCAGTGACCGCCCGAACGCGGCCGCCTGCGCCCGGCCCAGGTCCGTCAGCGTGACCTCGTCGTCCCCGCGCTCGTAGACCAGGGGCGCCGACCCGGCCTCCCGGTGCGCGAGGTTGGCCTCGCTCTCCCCGTGCCGCACCGCCATGATCCGCGTCGGTCCCATCCCGACATCGTGTCACGGGCCCCTCTGTCCGACTCCGCCCCGGTCCGGGCCGGATCCCGTCGCGCCGCCCACCGGGACGCGGGATCCGGCCGAGGAACTAGTCGGTGAGCACCTTCGCCAGGGCCTCGGCCACGTCGCCGGCCGCCTCCGGGGCGTCCATGAGCATGGCCTGGCGTAGCCACACCACGGTCCTGGCGGCCTCCTCGGCCCCCGGGCACGGCTCGACGCGGGCGCCCTCGGCGGTGAGGGCGGCCATCGTGCCGAGCGGCGGGTAGCCGGCGTCGAGCGGCACCCCCTCCGCGGCCATGGCGGCCAGCACGAAGTCCCGGTCCACCCCGGCGTCCAGGCGCAGCATGAGCAGGTGGCGCGAGTCGCGCGTCGTGCCCTCCGGCCGCGGCACCACGGTCACCTCGGGGACGTGCGCCAGCTCGCGCTCCAGGGCGGCGCAGAAGGCGTTCCTGCGCTCGATCTCCTCGTCGAGGCGGTCCAGCCAGGGCAGCAGGAGCGCCGCCTGGATCTCGGTGAGGCGCAGGTTCCAGCCGACGGACGGGTGGCCGTACCAGCGGCCGCCGGGCGCGCGGCCGACGTTGCAGGCCGACCAGACGCGGTCGTGCACGTCCTGGTCGCGGCAGACGATCAGGCCGCCCTCGCCGGCGGTCATCGCCTTGCTCGCCTGGAAGCTGTAGACCCCCGCGTCGCCCAGACCGCCCACGGGACGGTCCCGGTACGTGGCGCCGTGCGCCTGGGCGGCGTCCTCGACGACCCCGAGGCCGTGCCGGGCGGCCAGGTCGTTGAGCGGGCCCGTGACTCCGCCGCTCCCTCAGAGTCCCCCGAGGGAACCGTCGTCTTCAGGCGATGGGGGAATCGGGAGCGGGAGGGCCGCCAAGGCCCGAGCGTGCCTTGACCTGTCAGGTGCGCGGGTCACAGATGTCCTTCCGGGTTTGTCGGTGCCGGCCGATACCGTGGTGGTCTCGTTACCGAACGCGGGGGTGGGGTGTGCGCAGATCATTCACGTTCCTGCTGCGCCCCACCGCAAAGCAGGCCGCCGCGCTCGCCCAGTGCCTAGAAGATCACCGGGAGCTGTACAACGCCGCTCTCGAACACCGCCGTACGGCCTACCGCAAAGCCGGGGTGACGGTGCGTTACGGCGAGCAGTCGGCCGAGCTGAAGCACATCCGCACCGACGACCCGAACGGTCAGGGCCGATGGTCGTTCTCCTCCCAGCAGGCCACGCTGCGCAGGCTGGACAAGGCGTACCGGGCGTTCTTCGACCGCGTCAAAGCAGGCCGCACGCCAGGATTCCCGCGTTTCAAGGGCCGGGGCCGGTTCGACACGGTCGAGTGGCCCAAGGACGGCGACGGCTGCCGGTGGGACTCCCAACCCGAGCACCCGACAGCGACCTACGTGCGGTTGCAGGGCATCGGGCATGTCCGGGTCTACCAGCACCGCCGGGTGCTGGGCATCGTCAAGACGATCAGCGTCAAGCGGGAAGGCGCCCGCTGGTTCGTCGTGCTGTCGTGCGATGAGGTGCCCGCACACCCCCTTCCCGCCACGGGCGCGGTCGCGGGTGTTGACATGGGTGTCGCCTGGCTGGCCACGACCAGCGACGGTGACCATCTCGACAACCAGCGCCACCTCGCCACCTCCGCGAGCCGCCTGGCAGCGGCCCAGCGGGAGCTCGCCCGTAGGAAACGAGGATCGAAGCGGCGCCGGAAGGCCGTCGCACGGGTGGCGGCCCTGCACGCCAAGGTGCGGCGGCAACGCCTTGATGCGGCGCACAAGGCCGCGCTCGCGCTGGTTGGCGGCTACGACGTGATCGTGCACGAAACGCTGAACGTGGCGGGCATGACCCGGCGTGCCGCGCCGAAACCGGACGGCGAAGGCGGCTACCTGCCTAACAGGCAAGCGGCTAAATCCGGGCTGAACAAGAGCATTCTCGACGCGGGTTGGTCCGCGTTCTTGACGATCCTGTCGCACAAGGCTGAAAGCGCCGGTCGACAGCTGATCGCGGTGAACCCGGCCAACACCTCCCGTACGTGCTCGCGCTGCGGGCACTGCGCGAAGGACAACCGCGTCACCCAAGCCGTCTTCCGATGTACGGCGTGCGGGCACGAGGCGCACGCCGACGTGAACGCGGCGACCAACATCTTGAGGGCAGGGCTTGCCCTTCGCGAGGCTGCGCAAGCGGCTTAGCGAGAAGCCGCTCCCTTCAGGGAGCGGAGGAGTCACGGACGGGAACTTCACCGGCACCGCACCGGCACCGGCACCTCACAAGATACGATTGCGGTCTAGACCGAAAATAGCGAGGGGGAGGCGTGGGTGGGAATCGTCATCGGGGTCGTCGGCCCGCACGACCTGGTCGACGACGTCGCGGCGGTCTGCGAGGAGCAGCCGGGCGTCAGCACGCTGCGCCTCGACTACGACCACGAGTCTCAGGCGCCCGCGATCGTCGAGGCGCACGCCTCCTCCGTGGAGGGGTGGCTGTTCACCGGCATAGTGCCCTACATGCTCTCGCGTGACGCCGACGCGCTCACCCGCCCGGCGGCGTTCGTCGACTACTCGGGCGCGACGCTGCTCAGCGCCCTCGTACGCCTCCAGCACGAGGGCCAGGACATCACCCGGCTGTCGATCGACACGCTGTCGGCCGCCGACGTCCAGGCCACGTTCGCCGAGGCCGGGCTGCCCACCGCCGATCTGCGCACGCTGCCGTACCGGCCGGAGGTGACCTCCAAGAAGGCCGTCGCCTTCCACCGGAAGGGGCCCGCGCACGCGGTGATCACCTGCCTGAGCTCCGTGCACGAGGCCCTGCGCGACGAGCTCCACGTGCTGCGCCTGGTGCCCTCCGTCCATTCGGTACGGGTGGCGCTGCGCCAGCTCATGCTGACCGCCGAGGGGCAGGCGCAGGAGGACGCCCAGATCGCGATCGGGCTCGTCGAGGTGGCCAACGAGGAGGGCCTGCTGCGCGAGGCCACGGCGCTGGGCGGCACCCTGGCGGCCTTCCGCGGCGGCACGCACCTGCTGGTGACGACCCGCGGCCCGCTCCACGACGCCACGGGCGGCTTCACCGGGCTGCCCATGCTGGCGCGTCTGGCCGGCCAGAACGACGTCGTACGCGTCGGCTTCGGCCTGGGCCGCAGCGCGGCGGAGGCCGAGAGCCTGGCCCGCCGCGCCCTGGCCAGGGCCCGCCGGATCGGCGAGGTGGCCGCGGTCCTGTCGCTGCGGGCGGACACGGACATCGTCCTGGAGTCGGTCACCCCGGCGCCCACGGGGGCGCAGAACCTGTCGGTCCTCGCCCGCCGCGTCGGCCTGTCGGTGCCGACGCTGGAGAAGCTCCTGGAGGCGCGGGCGGCGGCGGGGGACGAGCCGCTGACGACCCGCGAGATCGCCGAACGGCTGGCGGTCCAGCAGCGCACGGCCCGGCGGATGCTCCATCGGCTGGAGCTCGCGGGCCTGGCGGAGCGCACCGGCAACCTCACCAGCGGCACCAGCGGCCGCCCCCTGACCCTCTACCGCCTGACCCTCTGACCCCAGCCCCTGGGGCGCCTGCGCGGCGGGCAGGCACCCCGCTCGTCGCCGCCCACCCCACCGCGCCCGCAAGCGCCCCGCGCACCGTCACCCCCGAAGGACCCGCACACCCGCACCTCCCGCACCCCCACCCGGCTGGTGGCCAGCCCGGCGAGGACAACACGCACGACGGCATCTCCCTAGAGCTCGTCCACCTCGGCGTACGCGCGTCCGCCCGACAGCTTCGCGTACCCGGGCCCGCGGTCGAAGAAGCGGTCGCCCGGAGGCCGCAGGCGGGCGCGCAGCTCGGCGGTGCCCTGCTCGTCGATGCGGTCGCCGTCGAGCACCACGCCGTAGTCGCCCAGCGCGCCCGCGATCGACACCTTGCCGTCCCGCACGTCGGCGGCCACCGCCCGGGGGTCGCGGTCGTACGGGGAGCCCCAGCCTCCGCCCCCGGTCGTACGGATCCGGATCAGCTCACCGGCCTGCACCGGATGGTCGTCGACCAGACCCTCCATCTCCTTGCCCGCGATCTCCACCCGGAACGGCCGCCCCGCGAGGCCGCCGTTGACGCCCCAGCAGGACAGGATCGAGCGGTCGGCGATCGACATGTAGGAGGCGTCCCTGAGCATCCTTATGTGCTTGTCGTAGCCCAGCCCGCCCCTGAACATGCCGGGCCCGCCGGAGTCGCAGGCCAGCGCCAGCCGCTCCACCCGGAACGGCCAGCGCGCCTCGGCGAACTCCACCGGGATGTTGCGCGAGTCGGGCACCACGTGGATGGTGTCCTCGCCGTCGGCGTACCAGCGCCCGCCCGAGCCGCCGCCCAGGACCTCGCGCATGAGGTACGGCTGGTCGTCGGCGTCCGTGCCGTACACGCCGGTGTAGCGGATGGTCTCCTGGTCGGCGGGCATGCGGCCGCCCGTGGCCTTGGCCAGCACGCCGGCGAGCACGCCGAGCAGGCGCAGGATGACGAACGTGCGGGCGTTCGTGGGGGCCGGGAAGACCGGGGTGAGCAGGGTGCCCTTCTCCGGGAAGATCATCTTGATGAGGGGCACGACGCCCTCGTTGACGTCCAGCTCGGCCATCCGCTCGGGCGTGTCGGCCAGGTTGCGCAGCACCGGGGCCAGCCACTTCTTCAGGAAGACGCCGTCGGCGTAGTCGCCCGCGTGGTTGATCGGCCCCTTGGCCTGCGGCGACGTGCCGGTGAAGTCGATGGTGAGCGGGGAGTCGGCGGCGTGGTCGACCGTCAGGGTGATCCGCTGGGCGTGCAGGCGGGGCTCGTCCACGCCGTCGTGCTCGGCGTAGTCCTCCCACACGTACGTCCCCTCGGGGATCTTGGACAGCAGCTCCCTGCGGAACGTCTCGGTGGTCTTGGAGATGATCGCGTCGAAGCACTCCTCGACGGCCTGCCTGCCGTACCGGTCGAACAGCTCGCCCAGCCGCCGCGCCCCCATCAGGCAGGCCGAGCACTCGGCGTCGAGGTCGCCGGCCAGCGAGTCGGGCATGCGGGAGTTGCGGGTCATGATGCGCAGCGCGGCCTCGTTCGGCACGCCCTGGTCCCACAGCTTGATCGGCGGCACCATCAGGCCCTCCTCGTACGCCGACCGGGCGTGCGAGGGCATGGAGCCGGGCACGGACCCGCCGATGTCGTCGTGGTGGCCGAACGCCTGCACGAACGCCACGACGGCGCCCTCGTGGAAGACGGGCACGGTCACGCACAGGTCGGGCAGGTGGCCGATGCCGCCCTCGGAGAGGTAGACGTCGTTGTGGAAGTACACGTCGCCGGGCTTCATCGTCTCGACCGGGAAGTCGCGCACCACCGGCTGGACGAGCGCGCTGTAGGAGCGGCCGGTGAGCTTGCGCAGCCGTACGTCGTGGATGCCCGCGCGGAAGTCGTGCGCGTCGCGGATCATCGGCGAGCGGGCCGTACGGGCGATGGCCGTCTCGACCTCCTTCTCGACGGACGCCAGCGTGCCCTCGACGATCTCCACCAAGATCGGATCAGTCACGACGCACCTCCACATTTCCGTACTCGTCCACCTTCGCGGTGAAGCCTGGGTGGATCGGGATCGTCGAGCCGTACTCCTCGATCACGGCCGGGCCGGTGACCGTGGCGCCGGGGCCGAGGGCGGAGCGCTGGTGGATCGCGGTGTCGCGGGTCTCGTCGAAATGCACCGGACGCACCGAGGTGGCGCCCTCGCCGGCCTTGTCCAAGCGGCGGATGGCCGGGCGGGTGATGGGGCCGATGCCGGAGACGCGCAGGTTCACCCATTCGACGCCGTGGCGGGGATCGTCCCGGTAGGCGTACCCGTACAGCTTCTCGTGGGCCGTGTGGAAGCGGTCGACCACCTCGGCCTGCCAGTCCTCGTCGATCTCGCCCGCCGGGGCCGGCACGCGCACCTCGTACGCCTGGCCGTAGTAGCGCAGGTCGGCGCTGCGCTGGTAGACCGGGTCGTCGAAGCCCTCGCGGTCGAGCGCCTCGCCCGCCTGATGCTCCAGGTCGTGGAAGATCTCGACGGCCTTGCCGAGCGAGAGGTCGCGGGTGACGTACGTACGGACGTAGTCGTTCTTGACGTCCACCGTCAGCAGGCCGAACGCCGAGACGTTCCCGGGGTCGCGCGGGACGATCACGGCCGGCAGGCCGAGGATGTCGATCAGCCGGCACGCCAGCAGCGGCCCCGACCCGCCGAACGTCACCAGCGGGAAGTCACGCACGTCCAGCCCGCGCTTGACGGTGAGCTGCCTGATCGCGTTGCTTTGGTTGAACGCGCTGATCTCCAGGATGCCCGTCGCCGTGCGCTCGGGGGTGAGGCCGAGCTTGTCGGCCAGCGCCTCGATGCCGCCGCGCGCCGCGTCGGCGTCCAGCGGGATCTCGCCGCCGAGCAGGTGGGGCGGGATCCGGCCGAGGAACACGTGCGCGTCGGTGACCGTCACCTCCGTCCCGCCCCTGCCGTAGCAGATGGGGCCGGGGTCGGCGCCCGCGGACCGGGGGCCGACCTTGAGCGTGCCCTCGGGCGAGATCCACGCGATCGAGCCGCCGCCCGCGCCGACGGTGATGATGTCGATCATCGGGATCTTGCACGGGTAGCGGCCCACGGAGCCCTCGGTGGTGATCGAGGGCTCGCCGTCGATCACCACGGCCACGTCGGTCGAGGTGCCGCCGCCGTCCAGCGTGATCACCGACGGGTGCCCCGCCGTGGAGGCGATGAGCGCCGCGCCGAGCGCGCCCGCTGCCGGGCCCGACAGGACGGTGGTGATCGGCTGGTTGACGACCTCGCGGGCCGACAGGATGCCGCCGTTGGACTTCATGACGGAGAACGGCTTGCCGAGGCGGTTGGACAGGCTCGCGAGGTAGCCGCGCATGGCGGGCTTGACGGCGGCGTCCACCAGCGTGGTCACCGAGCGCTCGTACTCGCGGTACTCGCGCAGCACGTCGCTCGACAGCGAGATCACCGCCTCCGGGTGCTCGCGCCAGAGCACCTCGCGCATGCGGCGCTCGTGCTCGGGGTTGGCGTAGGAGTGCAGGAAGCAGACGCCGATGGCGTTGATCCCCTTGGCCCGGAACCAGCGGGCCACCTCCACGGCCTGCTCCTCCGAGAACGGCCACACCTCCTGCCCCAGGTGGTCGAGCCGCCCCCCGACGGTCTTCACCAGGTGCACCGGAACGATCCTGGGCGGTTTGACCCAGAAGTAGGAGTTGCCGTAGCCGTCGGGCACGCTCTGCCTGGCGATCTCCAGGACGTACTCGAAGCCCTCGGTCGTGATGAAGCCGAGGTTGGAGATCCGGTCCTCGAGCAGCTGGTTCGTGGCCACCGTGGTGCCGTGGACGATCGACCCGATGTCGAGGGCACCGAGCTTCTCCATGCCCGCGACGAACCCGTCCGCCGGGTTGGCGGGCGTCGAGGGGGTCTTGGTGGTGAGGATCTCGCCGGTCTCCTCGTCCACCGCGACCACGTCGGTGAACGTTCCTCCGGTGTCCACTCCGATACGCACGCTACGCATGGCTCCTCAGCTCGGTGACCACAGTTCCTCCTGCGAACTCCAGAGGAGAAATGTCCCACGAGGTCATGGAACAAGCCAAGCCACTAAGCTGGCCCCCCGTGACTGAACTGTCTGCCTTGTCTGCCGTGCCGTCCGGCGCCCGGGATGCCGTGCTCAAGTTTTACTTCGGTCCCATGGACTGCGGGAAGTCCACGTTGGCGCTGCAGATGAACTACAACCACGGACGCCAGGGCAGGCGCGGGCTGGTGCTGACCAAGCACGACCGCTCCGGCGGCCCCAAGGTCACCAGCCGGATCGGCCTCGGCCTGGAGGCCATCGAGGTGGAGGACTCCCTCGACCTCGTACGGCTGGTCACCTCCCACGACCGTATCGACTACCTCATCTGCGACGAGGCCTGCTTCTACACCGTCCCGCAGATCGAGCAGCTCGCGGACCTGGTGGACGAGCACGGCGTGGACGTCTACGCGTTCGGGCTGGCCTCGGACTTCCGCTCGGTGATGTTCCCGGCGGCGCAGCGGCTGTTCGAGCTGGCGGACGAGGTGTGCCGGCTGCAGGTCGAGGTGCTGTGCTGGTGCGGCCGTCCCGGGCAGCTCAACGCCAGGGTGGTGGGCGGGGTCATGGCGCGTACGGGCGAGCAGGTCGTGATCGGCGACACCGACGCCTCGCCGGTGCGCTACCAGGTGCTCTGCCGCCGCCACCACCGCTCCGGCCGCCTCGGCGAGGGCGCGGACCGGAGCGTCCTCACACCAGGCGGTCCAGCAGGTCTCTGAACAGCCGCCGATCCTCCTCCGGCAGGCCGGCCAGGAACTCCTCCTCCGCCACGCCCACGGCGCGGGTGGCCGCCTCCAGTACCTCGCGCCCGTGGCCGGTCAGCTCCACCATGTTCTTGCGCCGGTCGGCGGGATGCGGCCGGCGCCCGACGAGCTTCTTGCGCTCCAGCCCGTCCAGCAGCGCGACCATCGTCGTCCGGTCGATGCCCAGCCGCTGGGCGGCCTCCAGCTGGGACAGCGGCTCCGGCGTGCGCAGCACCGACAGGACCCCGAACTCCCGCCCGTCGATCTCGTACGGCTCCAGCGCCGGCCCCGTCAGCTCCGTCAGGCGCAGGTTGGCGTGCTTGAGCAGGTAACCGAGGCGACGTCGCGACACGCCTCGATTGTCACACACCCCCTTGACCGGGGCGGCTATCCGGCGGCCAGCTCCTCCAGGCGGTAGGGAAGGTAGGCCGAGTCGTCCACGAGGGCCGAGGCGCCCCGCCACCACCCGAACCACTCCCCGCTGCGCCACATCCAGTCCACGCGCTCGATGGCGGCCACCACGTCGCCGACCGTCTCCCACCGCTCGCCGAGCTGCTCGCGGGTGGCGCCGTGGCGCACCGCCCAGGCCCGCAGCACGCCGCCGGCGGCGGACGGGACCTCGCGGGCGTACGGGTCGGGGTCCTCGCCGGGCAGCCGGTGCGGCCCCAGCCCGGCCGCCACCCCCCAGCTCCACTGTGCCTCGGCGGGCCGGGAGTAACGCAGGGAGTGGAAGTCGAGGTTGGACCCGAGATCGTCGTCGGGCCTGCGGGTGACGACCGCGTCGAGCCGCCCCCCGGCGTCGAAGTGAACGACCAGCCGCTGCCCGGGCCGCACCCCGGGCGGGAGCCGGAAGCGGTCCTCGGCGTGCCAGGAGTTGAGATCGACCTCGGCGACGGGCCGGCCCCACAGCTGGTCCGCGGCGTCGTCGGCGATCCAGGCGGCCAGCATCTCCAGCGCGGTCAGATCGGTCCAGGGCTCGATCGCGACCGCCGTGCGCACCACCTCGTCGGGGGCGGGCAGCTTGCCGCCCCTGGGCCGGCTCCACCACTCCTCGCCCAGCTCGCGGGTGCCCACGAGCAGCGCGGCGATGGCGGCCAGCTCGGCCGAGCGCCGGGTGAGCGAGGCCCCGAGCGCGAGTTCCAGCGTCCGCTCGGTCCGCTCGTCCCCGAGCACCGGGCGCACGTCGGCGATCAAGGTCTCGGCTGTGGGGCGCTCGTCGCCCAGCAGGTTGCGAACGACTCTCCTGGCTTCGGTCCTTGCGTCTTCCGCGTGTGCCTGCCGCATACCAGCCACGCTACGCCTGGAGATCCTTTTCCGCGAGAGCCCTCATGGTCGCCGGGAGGCTCGTCCGAACAGCCAGCCCACCGCGACGCCCGCGAGCGCGATGCCCGCCCCCATCCCGAACGACGCCAGCATCACCCACGGCCGCGTCTGCGTGTGCTGCTTGGGGGGCCGGTCATAGACAGGAGCGGACACCGGGCTCACCGCGCCCGCTTGAGTGCCGGCATCGGCGGGAGTGGCCGCCCCGCGCAGGTGTTCCTCGACGGCCGCGAAGAACTCCCCCGCCGTCCGCCTGGCCACCGACCCCAGCATGCGCTGCCCGACCCCGCCGATCATCCCGCCGATCACCGCGTCGGCGTCGTAGTCGACCCGGGTCCCGTCCTCGACCTCGCTCAGCCGCACCACGACGGTGGCGTCCACCGTGCCGGGCGCCCCCTGCCCGCGCGCCTTGAGCGTGAAGCTCTCGGGCGCCAGCGGGTCGGTGAGCGACACCTCCCCCTGGTAGACGCCCTTGATGGACGCCACGCCCGCGTTCACGGTCATCCGGTACGTGTCCGGCCCGGTCTCCTCAAGGCGCTCGCACCCCGGAATGGTGCTCACCAGCACCGCCGGATCCTGGAGCGCGGCCCACACCCGGTCCCTCTGAACGCCGATCACGGCACTGCCCGCCACCTTCATGCCGCCACTCTAAGCAGCCGGGACCACGCGGATAAGGGCAACACCTGCCAGAGGAAGACAAGACTTGGGGATCATGCCTGGCAAGATGGGGCCCCATGCGCGCGTTGAAGATCATGCCCCGTCCGGCCGCCGTCGCCTGCGTGCTGGCCCTCCTCGCCGCGTGCGCCCCCGCCGAGCCCGCGAGCGTCCGCCGGCCCGGCACCACCACCACCTCCTCCCCGAGCACTCCCGTAAAGCCCAAGGCCACCCGGCACGGCCCGCCGGGCGAGCAGCCGCGCGCGGGCGAGGTGCGCCCGGTCGAGCGCGCCGGCGGCCTGCCGCCCGTGATCAGCTCGATCCCCACCAGGCGCAAGGTGGTCTTCCTGACCATCGACGACGGCTGGGAGCAGGATCCGGGCTTCGTCGAGCAGGTACGCGACCGGCGCATCCCCATCACCGCCTTCGCCATGCGCGACGCCGTGGAGGCCAAGGGCACCCCGGACCCGGCCGGCGGCCCAGGGAAATACGTAGGTGCCGGTAAATGGGGATATTTCCGGCAGCTCCGCAGCGCCGGCGTCGCCATCGAGAACCACACCCTCACCCACCCCAACCTCCGCCTGCTCTCCCAGGACGCCCAGCGCCGCGAGATCTGCGGCTCCTCCCAGGTCATCAGGAAGGAGCTGGGCGCCAGGCCGACGCTGTTCAGGCCGCCGTTCGGCAACTACAACACCGGCACGCTCAGGGCCGCCAAGAGCTGCGGCATCGACGCGGTCCTCCTCTGGACGGCCACCGTCCAGCCGGGCGGCAAGATCGCCTACCAGGTGCCCGACAAGCGCCTGCGCCCGGGCGACATCCTGCTCCTCCACTTCCGCCCCAACCTGGCCAGGGACTTCCGCATCCTGGTCGACAAGATCGAGCGCCGCGGATTCGAGCTGGGCAACCTCCAGGCGTACCTGGCCGCCATGGCTGTCGACCGCTAGGCGTACCTCCGGATCACCCCGGCGGCGGACGCGCCGGGGCCCGCCCGCACGGGATCCTCGATGCGGCAACAACCAACGGGGAGCGGTGTGAGCAAGCTCGCATCGCATTGCTCTACGAGCTGTAGTACTACTTCAAGTAGATAAACTACAAGCTGTAGAGCTCAGGGAGTCGGCGGGGAGATGGACGCACTTGACCTGGCGCGGTGGCAGTTCGGGGTGACCACCGTGTACCACTTTCTGTTCGTGCCCTTGACCATCGGTCTGGGGATCTTCGTGGCGGGCCTGCAGACGGCCTGGCACCGGACAGGGAAAGAGCACTACCTGAAGCTCACGAAGTTCTTCGGGAAGCTGTTCCTGATCAACTTCGCCATGGGCGTGGTCACCGGCATCGTGCAGGAGTTCCAGTTCGGGATGAACTGGAGTGAATACTCCACGTTCGTCGGCGACGTCTTCGGGGCGCCGCTGGCCATGGAGGCGTTGCTGGCCTTCTTCATGGAGTCGACGTTCCTGGGGCTGTGGATCTTCGGATGGGACCGGCTGCCGAAGAAGGCGCACCTGGCGTGCATCTGGGCGGCCGCCATCGGGTCCAACCTGTCGGCGTACTTCATCCTCGCGGCCAACGCCTGGATGAAGCACCCCGTCGGCTACGAGGTCGTGGACGGCAGGGCCAGGATGACCGACCTGTGGGCCGTGCTGACCAACTCGACGGCGGTGGCCCAGGTGCCGCACGTGATCGGGGCGGCGTTCATCGTGGCGGGCGGTTTCGTGCTGGCCGTGAGCGGCTACTGGCTGCTCAGGACGCGCGCCCCGATGTGGCGCAGCGCCGCCCGCGCCGCCCTGGTCATGACGGCCCTCGCGGGCGCCGTCGTCGCGGGCACCGGCGACATGTCGGCCAGGCTGATGTACGAGCAGCAGCCCATGAAGCTGGCCTCCGCCGAGGGCCTGGAGCGCGACACGGCCGGCGCACCGTTCTCCCTGGTCCCCGGCATCGAGATCCCCAAGGTCCTCAGCTTCCTGTCCGCCCACGACCCGAACGCCACCGTCCAGGGCACCGAGGACCTGCAGCGCCGCTTCGAGCAGCAGTTCGGCCCGGGCGACTACCGGCCGGACCAGCAGGTCGTGTTCTGGTCGTTCCGGGTGATGATGGGGTTCGGGATGGCCACGGTGGGCCTGTCGGTGCTGGGTCTGTGGCTGACCCGGCGCAGGCGCGAGTTCCCGAGGTGGCTGTCGCGGGCGATGCTCCTGGCGGTGCCGCTGCCGCTGATCTCGGTGATCGCCGGGTGGCTGCTGAGCGAGATCGGCCGCCAGCCGTGGACGGTCGCGGGCGAGCTGCTCACCGCCTCCAGCGTGTCGCCGGGCGTGAGCCTGGCCGAGGTGGCCACGTCCCTGACGATCTTCACGCTCCTGTACGGCGCGCTCGCCGTGGCCGAGGTCGTCCTGCTGACCAGGCATGTCCGCAAGGGCGTCGAGGAGCAGGCGCCCACCCCCGCCGCCGCCGAGCGGCGCGAGCCGTCGCTGATGTACTGAGGGAGCAGACAATGATCGAGTTGTGGTTCGTCATCATCGCCTTCCTCTGGACGGGCTACTTCGTGCTGGAGGGTTTCGACTTCGGCGTCGGCCTGCTGGCCCCGCTCGTCAGCCGCAACCCCGGCGAGCAGCGGCAGAGCCTGCAGACCATCGGCCCGGTGTGGGACGGCAACGAGGTGTGGCTGATCACCGCCGTCGGCGCCATG
The DNA here is from genome assembly GCF_014204795.1 of Nonomuraea jabiensis. Lineage (GTDB taxonomy): Bacteria > Actinomycetota > Actinomycetes > Streptosporangiales > Streptosporangiaceae > Nonomuraea > Nonomuraea jabiensis. Next base: position 12,554,182 of record NZ_JACHMB010000001.1, read on the forward strand.
TTCGCCGCGTTCCCCGCCTGGTACGCGGGCGTGTTCAGCTCGTTCTACCTGCCGGTGACGCTGGTCCTGGTCGGCCTGATCGTGCGCGGCGTCGGCCTGGAGTGGCGCGGCAAGGTGAACGACCCGCGCTGGTGCGACCTGGGCATCGTGGTGGGCAGCGCGCTCCCGGCGTTCCTGTGGGGGGCGGTCTTCGCCGACCTGCTGTTCGACAGCGTGCCGGCCGCCCTGCTCGGGGGCGCGTTCTCGCTGGCGGTCTGCGCCCTGCACGGCGCCGTCTTCCTGGCGCTCAAGACCACCGGCCCGGTACGCCGCCGCGCCCGCGTCGTGGCGATGGCCGCCAGCGGCGTGGCCGTCCCGGTGGCCGTGGCCGCCCTGTCGGGCCTGGGCACGTTCCCCGCGCTGGCCGCCATGGCGGCGCTGGCGGCGGCCACGGCGCTGATCTGGCGCCGCCGCGAGGGCTGGGCCTTCACGGCCACGGCGGGGGCGATCGTGCTGTCGACCCTGGCGGTCTTCATGGAGCTGCGCCTGCGCCCGTTCCCCGGCCTGACGCTGGCGGAGGCGGCCTCCGGGCCGTACACGCTGACGATGCTGAGCTGGATCGGGCTGATCACGCTCCCGTTCGTGCTGGTCTACCAGGGGTGGACGTACTGGGTGTTCAGGAAGCGCGTGCGGGTGGAGGGCACCGTCCTCACGCACGGCTAAGTGGCGGGGGCGCCGCCGAGGTAGAGGCGGCCGAGGCGGGGGTCGGCGGCCAGCTCGCGGGCGGGGCCGGAGATGTGGACGCGGCCGAGGTCGAGCACGCACCCGACGTCGGCCATCCCCAGCGCCCGGCGCGCGTTCTGCTCCACCAGCAGCACGGCGACGCCCGTGCGGCGCATCAGGTCGATCTGGTCGAAGACCACCTGGGTGTTGCGCGGGTCGAGCCCCATCGACGGCTCGTCCAGCAGCACCACGGACGGCTCCAGCATGAGCGCCCGCGCGAACTCCACCTGCTTCTGCTGCCCGCCCGACAGCAGCCCGGCCATGCTCCCCCACCGCTCGCCCACCACGGGGAACAGCTCCTTGACCGCCTCCATCCGGGCCTGGAGCTTCGCGGGGTCGCGCACGGTGAAGCCCCCGAGCCGCACGTTCTCGGCCACGGTCATCTCGCGGAACACGCTGTGCCCCTGCAGCACGTGGGCGAGCCCGAGCCCGAGCAGGCGCTGCGGCGACAGGCCCGTCACGTCCTGGCCGGCCAGCAGGACCCGCCCCGACCGGGGCGCCAGCAGCCCGCTGGCCACCTTGAGCGCGGTGGACTTGCCCGCGCCGTTCGGCCCCACCAGGCAGACGACCTCGTCGGCGCGCACGGTGACGGTCAGGCCGCGCAGCACCGGCGCCGCCCTGCCGTAGCCGGCCTCGACGTCCTCCAGCGCCAGGATGGTCTCAGACACCGAGGTACGCCTCCAGCACGCGAGGGTCGTCCCGCACCTGGGCGGGCGGGCCGGCCGCGATGGGCGCTCCCCGGTCGAAGACGATCACGTGGTCGCACATGCCCATCACCATGTCCATGTTGTGCTCGACGACGAGGAACGTACGGCCCTCCGCGTTGAGGTCGCGTACGAGCGAGACGATCCGGTCGATCAGCGCCGGGTTGACCCCGCCCGCCGGCTCGTCCAGCAGCACCAGCTCGGGCTCGGCCATGAGGACGGCGGCCAGCTCCAGCAGCTTCTGCTGGCCGTAGGACAGGTCGCGGGCCTCGGCGTCCTCCAGGTGCTCGATGCCCATGCGCCGCAGCCAGTGCCGGGCCCGCTCGACCTCGCCCTGGTCGCGCAGCCCGGCCAGCAGCTCGCGCAGGCGGGTGCGGCGGACGGCGACCAGCATGTTCTCCAGCACGGTCAGGCGCGGGAAGACGCGGCAGAGCTGGAAGGTGCGCCCGATGCCGGCGTGCGCGACGCGGTGCGGGGAGTGGCGGGTGATGTCGCGGTCGCGGTAGAGCACCCGGCCGGAGTCCGGCTTGATCATGCCGGTGACGATGTTGAAGAACGTGGTCTTGCCGGAGCCGTTGGGCCCGATCAGGCCGTTGATCCGGCCTTCCTGCAGCTCGACGCCGGCCCCGTCCACGGCCAGCACCCCGCCGAACGCCTTGGTCAGCCCTTCGGTACGCAGTGACGTCATCGGGCCGCCCCCTGGAGCCGCTGTTCGGCCGTCTCGTCCGGGATGGAGGGCCCGGCGCGCCTCCTGGTGAGCCGGGCGAGGATGCCGTCCGGCATGAACAGCACGACCAGCACGAGCACCAGGCCCGTCGCGGTCAGGTGGATCTGCGTCTCGCCCAGCGCGATCAGGAAGTACTCGCCCGCCGGGGCCACGATGAGCGCCCCGAGCAGCGGCCCGAACAGGTGCCTGACCCCGCCGAGCAGGCTCATCAGCACCATGTACGAGCTGATGAGGATGGAGAAGACGAAGATCGGGTCGAGGCTGCCGAACCAGACCGCGTAGAGCCCTCCGGCCAGCGACACGAACAGGGCCGACAGGGCGAAGGCCGTCACCTTGTACGCCCCCGTCGGCACCCCCAGGGACTCGGCCTTGTCCTCGTCCTCCCTGATCGCCCGCAGGCCGGCGCCGAACCGGGAGCGCGAGACGTACCACCAGGACAGCAGCGCGAGCCCGAGCAGCGCCAGGAACAGGTAGAAGAACACGATGTGCGTCTGCCCCCGGTGCAGGTCGGGGAAGGGCGAGGGGACCTGCAGCCCGGTGGAGCCGCCGGTGAGCGAGCGCCAGCCCTGCACGACGAGGTTCATCATCGACACGAGCGCGATCGACACGATCACGAACGACGCGCCGCGCACCCGCACGGCCGCGACGCCGACGAACACGGCGAACACCGTCACGGCGACGGCCGACACCAGCAGGGCCGCGACCCACGGCACGCCCAGGCGCACGACCAGCAGGCCGGTCCCGTACGCGCCGAGGCCGAAGAACGCCGAGTGGCCGAGGGAGACGTATCCGGTGAAACCGCCCAGCAGGTTCCAGGAGGTGGACATGGCCGCGTACATGACGGTCAGCGCGCCCGCGTACACGAGGTAGTAGTTGGGGACCAGCCACGGGTAGGCCAGCGCCAGGCAGGCGACCAGCAGCGGGATCCCTCTAGAAGCGATGCGCAAGCCGGCCTCCGAAGAACCCCTGGGGGCGCGCGAGCAGCGTCAGGAAGAGGAAGACGTAGAACATCGTCGTGGCCCAGGTGGCGTCCACGGTCACCAGCACGAGGCCCTCGACCACGCCGAGCAGGACGGCCGCCAGCGCCGCGCCGATCACGCTCCCCAGCCCCCCGACCACGATGATGGCCATGAGCTTGCCGATCCACACCCAGTGCGAGGCCGGGAAGAACGGGGTGATGAGCGCGAGCACGGTCCCGCCGACGGCCGCGGTGGCCAGGCCGACGCCGAAGCCGTACCCGGCGACCCGCTCGGTCCGGATGCCGACCAGCCGGGCCGCCTCCCGGTGCTGGATGGTGGCCCGCAGCGCCTGCCCGAACCGGCTCTTGACCAGCACCGCGAAGAGCACCGCGAGGGTGAGCGCCGCGACGAGGAAGGCGATGATCTTGTCGTACGGGAGGTGCACGCCGCCGATCGTCAGCGACTGGGTCGCGTACCCCATGCTGACCGACTTGTAGGACCCGGTGTAGATCGTCCCGAGCAGCCCCTCGATCGCCAGCGCGATCCCGAACGTCAGCAGCACCGACATCATCGCCAGGTTGTCCGGCCCCAGCCGCGCGATGAGCAGCCGCTGCACCGCCACCCCCACCGCGAAGAAGAGCGGCACGGTGACGGGCAGCGCCAGGAACGGGTCCACCCCGAGCGTCGTGTGCACGGTGTAGGTCAGGTAGGCGGCCAGGAACAGGAACGCCGGATGGGCGACCATGACCACCCGCATCACCCCGAAGTACAGCGACAGGCCGGAGGCCAGCAGCGCGTAGAGGCCGCCGGTCAGCACGCCCAGGGCCAGCCCCTGCAGGAGCAGGCTCACCATGGCTTCTTCGGGTAGACGAGGTCGGCCGTCTTGGCCTGCTCGGGGAGCACGATCTCGACCTTTCCGCCGATGTACTGCTGGATCATGTGCGCCTGCTCGGGCCTGCCCTGGTCGTCGAAGGAGAGCTTGCCCACGACCGTGTCGAACGTGCCCTGCCTGATGTGGTCGGCCAGCTTGTCCTGGCACTCCTTGGTGGCGTCGACGCACTTGACGGCGTTCACGGCGGCCTCGACGACCTGGCCGACGGTGAAGCCGTTGGCGGTGTCCTCGTTCGCCTCGCCGTTGAACATCTCCTTGTGGCGTTTGATCATCTCCTGGTTGCCGGTGAAGGTGGCCGTGGCCGACCAGCCGACGGGCGAGATGATGCTCTCGGCCGCCCCCTTCACCGCGGCGGGGAACTCCGGCTCCGTCGGCCCCGTCGAGAACGCCGCCAGCTTGGGCTGCACCTTCAGCTCCTGCAGCGCCCGCACCAGGCCCACGGAGTCCTCGAACTGCGTGCCGCCCACCACGATGTCCGGCTTGGCCGCGGCGATCTTGGCGGCGATGGGCGAGAAGTCGGTGGTCTCGGGCGGGTAGACCTCGTCCACGACCGTCTTGATCCCGGCCGCGGCCAGCTTGTCCCGCAGCCCGTACGCGGTGCCCTGGGCGAACGGGTCGTCCAGGCTCGCGTACGCCGCCGTCTTCGGCCGTTTGTCGGCCGGCAGCTTGATGATGTAGTCGGCCAGGTAGTTGTAGTGGTCGCCGGCGATCGCGGGCGCCGCGTAGAACAGCCGCTTGAAGCCCTGCTCGAAGACCTCCTTGGCGGCCCCGGCCGGCTCCACGAACAGCATGTTGTACGACTCCGCGACCTTCGCCGCGGGGATCACCAGCCGCGACGAGAACGGCCCGAAGACCAGGTTGACCTTGTCCTGGGTGATGAGTGACTCGTAGTCGGAGCTGACCCGGTTGGGGTCGGAGGCGTCGTCGCGGAAGATCAGCTCGACCTTCCTGCCCAGCAGGCCGCCCTTGGCGTTCACCCGGTCGGCCCAGACCTGGTAGCCGTCCTTGATGCCGTTGCCGGGCTCGGCGAAGTCACCCGTGAGCGGCAGGGAGATGCCGATCTTGACCGGGCCCTGCTGTCCCGATGCCGAGGCGGCCCCGGGCTCGTCGGTCTTGGCGCAGGCGGTCAGGGCCAGAGCGCACATCGAAGTGATCGTCAGACTCTTGAGAACTCTTGCCATCGAGGAGACCCCCGTCAGAAGAGAAAGCGCTTACGTAAGCGCTTTCGGTTACGATTACACGGGATCCAGCCCCGGACAAGGGGGGTTCGCAGCGCATGACCGAGCGATCTCATCCACCCCGCCTCGTCGACGTGGCCAAGGCCGCCGGGGTCTCCCTGGCCACGGCCTCCCGGGCCCTGACGGGCAGCACCGGCGTGAGCGCCGAGGTCGCCGCCCACGTCCAGGCGGTCGCGTCCCAGGTGGGCTACGTGCCCAACAGCCACGCGCGAGCCCTGGCCGGCGGGCAGGCGTCCATGGTCGGGCTGATCGTCCACGACGTCGGCGACCCCTACTTCGGCGAGATCGCCAGGGGCGTGCTGCGCGAGACCGAGAGCCGCGGCTACATGGCGCTCATCAGCCAGACCGAGCGCGACCCCCGGGCCGAGCTGGCCAGGCTCCGGGCGCTGCGCGCCCACCGCGTGACCTCGATCGTGCTGGCCGGGTCCGGCTACGTCGAGGCGGCGACCGAGGCCGACATCGCCACCGAGGTGCGCTCGTTCACGGCGGCGGGCGGCCGGGTGGCCGTCATCGGCCGCCACCATCTGCCGGTGGACGCCGTGCTGCCCGACAACGCGGCCGGCGGCTCCACGCTCATGCACCACCTGCTCGACCTGGGCCACCGCCGCCTCGGCGTGCTCGGCGGCCCGGCCAACCTGACCACGGTCGAAGACCGGCTGGCCGGGCTGCGGGCGGCGCTGGCCGCGGCCGGGCTCGACTGGCGCTCGTTCCCCGTCGTGCATGGCGACTTCACCAGGGAGGGCGGCGCGGCCGCCACGGCCCGGCTGATGCGGGCGCACCCCGACCTGACGGCCGTGGTCGCGCTCAACGACCCGATGGCGGTGGGCGCGCTGTCGTGGCTGCTCAACAGCGGGCGCAGGGTCCCCGGGGAGATCTCGGTGGCCGGGTTCGACGACGTGCCGGTGGCGCGCGACGTCTATCCGGCGCTCACCACGATCAGGCTGCCCATGGTCGAGATGGGCAAGCAAGCGCTTGAGCTAGTTCTCAAACCGCCCGCCTCGCGCCCGCGCCGCCGCCGCACCGCGCACGAGCTGGTCGTACGCGCCTCCACGGCCCCACCGCCGCCTTGACGCCGGCTCACCGGACCCCTTGACAGCCTGATCCCCCGGGTTACGATCCGCTCGACGTTGAAAAGAAAGCGCTTTCGGAAGCGCTTACGAGAGCGCACCCGGCGAGAGGATCCCGGATGTCAGCCTTTCGCACCCTCCTCCTGACGGCCGTGCTCGCGCTGGCCGTACCGATCCCCGCGCAAGCCGCCGCGGCCGCGCCTGACTGCGGCCCCGGCCACGCCAGGGTGAAGCACGTCAACGACGGGCGCAACTGGGCGCCCGTGACGCCCGCCAAATGGCAGTTCCCCGGCGACCAGGTGATCCTCGCCGAGGCCGGCGTCGCCCGCCCGGGCCCCCGGCGGCCCTTCGAGTACGCGGTGCTGAAGACGGGCCCCGAGTTCGGCTCGGTGCGGATCGACGCGCAGGTCCGCCTGGACACCCCGACCAGCGTCAGCAACCGCGACGTGATCATCGTGTTCGGCTACCGGTCGGACACGGAGTTCTACTACGTCCACCTCTCGCAGGACAACACCATCTACCCGCACAACGGGATCTTCGTCGTCAACAACGCGGACCGCCTGCGCATCGACGACCAGTGGAACGGCCAGGTGGGCGCGCCGCCCGCGGTCACCGACGCGGAGTGGCACCGCGTCCGCGTCACCCACTGCGCCGAGACCGGCCGCATCGCGGTCTACCTGGACGGCGCCACGACGCCGCTGATCACGGCCACCGACCGCACGTTCGCGTCGGGCCGGGTCGGCTTCGGCTCTTTCGACAACATCGGCAGGATGCGCGACATGACCGTCAAGGGCACCCCGGCCTGCGACAGCGCCGCTCAATAGCCCCCGACTCCCCTGGTGGTGAACAGGTATGCCGAAAACCCTCCGGTGCCTGATCGCCGCGGTGCTGGTGACCGCGTTATGCGCGCCGCCGGCAGCCGCGCAGGCCGACCCGACCCCCGTCGACGACCCCATCCCCGAGAAGCCCACCGCCTCGGGACTGACGCTGACGCTGGAGGAGTTTGCCTCGTTCCCGAAGACGGAGACGACTCCCGAACCAACCGACACCCGCCTGGTCCGCTGGGCCAGGATCAACTACCTGGGCGAGCTCCCCGACGGCTCGCGCCGCCTGTTCGTCAACGACCTCAACGGCAAGCTCTACTTCCTCGACCAGGGCCGGCCGCGCGAATACCTGGACGTCGGCGCCGCCTTCGCGCCCGACTTCGTCTCCGGGCGCGGCCTGGGCAGCGGGTTCGGCTTCGCGGCCTTCCACCCCGAGTTCGCCAGGAACGGCAAGTTCTACACCGTCCACACCGAGTGGGGCGCCGCGCTGACCACGAAGACCCCCGACCTGACGCCGCAGCCCGGCACCAGGTTCCACGGCGTCATCACCGAGTGGACGGCCACCGACCCGAAGGCGAACGTCTTCTCCGGCACCCGCAGGGAGGTGCTGCGGCTCGGCTTCAACGGCCAGATCCACGGCATCCAGCAGATCGACTTCAACCCCACGGCCCGCAGGGGCGACAAGGACTACGGCCTGCTGTACGTCGCCGCCGGTGACGGCGGCCGCGGCTCGTCCAGCGACGACCCGCAGAACCTGGCCATCCCGCAGGGCAAGATCCTCAGGATCGACCCGGCCGGCACGAACGGCGCCAACGGCAGGTACGGCATCCCGGCCGCCAACCCGTTCGCCGGCCAGGCCGGCAAGCTCAGCGAGATCTACGCGTACGGCATGCGCGACCCGCACCGCTTCAGCTGGGACCCGCAGGCCGGCAACCGGCTGTTCCTCGGCCACATCGGCGAGCACGCCATCGAGGCCATCTATGACGTCGGCGCCGGCGACAACCTGGGCTGGAGCGAGCGCGAGGGCTCGTTCGTGTTCAACAAGGCCGACCGCTGCCACCTCTACACGCTGCCGGACGACGACGCCCAGTACGGCTACACCTACCCGGTGGCCGCCTACGACCACGACCCGCCGCCCGGGCACTCCTGCACCTCCGACAGCGGCCACGCCGTCACCGGCGGGTTCGTCTACCGCGGCCAGAAGCTGCCCCTGCTGTACGGCAAGTACCTGTTCGGCGACATCGTGGACGGCCAGGTCTTCTTCACCGTCGCCGCCGAGATGGACGAGCGCAGCGGCCGCCGGGCCACGATCCACAAGCCGCGGCTGGTGGACACGTCCGGCAGGCAGCTGACCATGGCCGACCTGGCCGGCAGCACCCGCGTGGACCTGCGCTTCGGCCGGGACGGCGCCGGCGAGCTCTACGTGATGTCCAAGGCGAACGGGAAGATCTGGAAGATCACCAAGGCCGGCTGGACCCCGCCGGACGTGCTGCCGACCCTGCGCAAGGACCTGGTGGCCGCCTACGACTTCGAGCACCCGCTGCCCGCCGACCCGGCCCAGGAGCAGGACCAGGGCCTGTCCGGCACGAACATCACGCTGGTCAACGGCGGCGCCGCCATGCGCGTGGCCGACCAGGCCTACCGGGGCAGCACGTACGCGCTGCAGACCCGCCAGGTCGACCCGGCCACGGCCGGCAACGACGACTGGAAGGCCGGCGTCTACGGCGCGGACGGCGTGCCGACGCTGCGCGCGTTCAACGGCGTCAAGGGCGCGACCGTCATGGGCTGGTTCAAGATGCTGGGCGACGGGCCGGCGCCCAACTCCAACACCGAGGACCCCGCCGACTTCTTCAACGCGATCGGCCTGGCCGGGGTGCTCAGCGGCAACTCCCAGGGGCACGACGTCCGTGCCCTGCTGGAGCTCATCACCGTGAACGGCGAGCTGCGGGTCGTGGCGCTGGCCCGGCGCGTGGACGGCGGCGCCTCCCAGACGTTCGCCGCGAACAAGCCCTGGCGGGAGGTGCTGCCCCGGGACCAGTGGGTGTTCCTGGCCGCGACGTTCGACTTCGACACGGGAACGATGAAGCTCTACAGGAACGGCCGCCCGCTCGACGGGTTCTACTCGGTCACCGGCGACCCGTGGGGCGTCGAAGGGGACCCCGAGCCGGACGTCACCTCGGCGACGGACCCGAGGGGCATCAAGATCGGCGGGAGCTATCCGCAGAACACCAGGGAGCAGAACCCCTGCGACTGCCGGATGGACGGCCTGATGTTCCTGGACCGGGTCGCGGCCCCTGCCGAGGTCTGGGCCCAGTACGAGCTGCTGAGACTTCGCTAGCCGATGGTCTTCATCTGCTTCGTACGGTGATCGGTGAGGTGGAGGTCGCCGCCGAGCCGCTCCTTCAGCAGGTCGAGCACCTTGCGACTGGACAGCACGGTCCAGAGGTTGCCGACCAGGTGGGGGTTGTACTCGGGGGCGGCGTCCATCCAGGCGTCCTTGCCCGCCTGCGTCTTGAACGTCGTGACGAAGAACTCGCCATCGGGGGTCTTGCAGTAGCCGGTGCGGATCTCGGCGGCGTTGACCTGCATCTTCGGTGTGCAGCCGACTTTGGCCGAGAGCTGCTCGACGGTGAGGGGGGCGGCGTGGCCCTGCTTTCCGGCTGCTGCGACATAGCCGCCTCCGCTCCCTGAGGAGCATCCGGCGACCAGTCCGGCCAGCAGCGCGAAAGCGGCCAGACGTGGAAGTGTCGTCATGTGCGAAGGTACGCGGGCCCACCGGCCCCGGTTCACTCCATACCGATTGGTTACTTCGGTGGCGTCGGCGTCTGGGAGACCCTGTGGTCCATCAGGTGCAGATCGCCGCTCAGCGGCTCCTTCAGCTGCTCCAGCACCTCCAGCGGGCCCAGGACGGTCCACTGCGGGCCGACCAGGTGCGGGTTGTACTCCGGCGCCCGGTCCATCCACTCGTCCTTGAGCTTCTCACTGGCGAACGTGTTGACGAAGAACTGGCCCGCCTTGGTCTTGCAGTAGCCGGTACGGAGGTCGGAGGCCTCGACCTGCATCTTCGGCTTGCAGCCGACCTTGGCGGAGAGTTGCTCGACGGTGAGGATTGCCGCTGGCTTCTGCGTTTCGCCCGCTGCGACGTAGTCGCCCCAGCCCGCTGAGGAGCATCCGGCGACCAGTCCGGCCAGCAGCGCGAAAGCGGCCAGACGTGGAAATGTCGTCATGTGCGGAGGTACGCACCCCCGATCACCCCGGTTCACCCTGAATCAGCCCAAAACCGGAGCGATTCCATCAGCGCAGGATGACGCAGCCCCGATCGCGGAGCCGGCGCAGCACCTCCGGCTCGCCGTCGAGCTTGTTCCACCGCAGGTCGAGCTTCTCCAGCGGGGGCAGGCTCGCGGGCAGCTCGCGCAGCCGGTTGTTGCGCAGGTCGAGGTGCCTGAGCCCGGGCGGCAGGCGGTCCGGCAGCTCGCGGAGCTGGTTGTTGCGCAGGTCGAGCACGCGCAGCTCGCCCAGCTCGGCGACGGAGGCGGGCAGCCGGGTCAGCCGGTTGCCCTGCGCGTGCAGCTCACGCAGGCTGGCCAGGCCGCCGATGGCCTCGGGCAGCGACTCCAGCCGGTTGTTGTAGAGCCGCAGCTCCACCAGCGCGGCCATCCGCCCCAGCGACTCGGGCAGCCGGGTGAGCCGGTTGTCGGTGAGGTTGAGGTAGGCGAGCCGGTCCAGCCGCCCGATCGCCTCCGGCACCTCGGTGAACCGGTTGTCGCTCAGGTAGAGGTAGTCGGTCAGGTCCAGGTCGCCCAGCTCGGGCGGGACGGAGTCGAGCCGGTTGTGCCCGAGGTCCAGCATGCGCAGCCGGGTCAGCCCGCCGATCGCGGCCGGGACCTCGGTGAGCTCGTTCTCGGCGAGGTTGAGGGATTCGAGGCCGGTCAGCTTCCAGAGCGAGCCGGGCACGCCGGTCAGCCCGTTGCCGCCCGCCGCGAGGTGCCGCAGGGCGGGGCTCAGCCGGTCGGGGATCGCGCCGACGCGGTTGCCGTACAGGAAGAGCACCTCCAGGCCCGGCGGGCAGCCGGGGAAGGACGCCAGCTCGTTGCCGTCCAGGTGCAGCGCGCGCAGCGCGGTGAGGCCCGACAGGTCGGGCAGCGAGCGCAGCCGGTTGCCGTCGAGCCTGAGCTCCTCCAGCGCGGTGAGCCCGGCCACCCAGGCGGGCACCTCGGCGATGTCGTTCCAGGCCAGGTCGATCAGGCGGACGTCGGCGGGGACGGCGGGGAATTCGGTCAGACCGGAAGCGGGCGCACGCATGGCGCCGATCATCCCACGGGGCGGGTCATCGTTCGGCGGCGCGCAGGTCGAAGAGTTCGGACGGGGAGATGGGCATGCGGTCGATCTGGATGCCCTCGGCGTCCTCGACCGCCGAGGCGATGACCGCGGAGACGGGGATCACGCCGGCCTCGCCCGCGCCCTTGACGCCGAGCGGGTTGAGCGGCGACGGCGTCTCCAGGTGGGCGGTCTCGACGTGCGGGATCTCCGTGGCGTACGGCATGAGGAAGTCCATGAAGGAGGCGTTGACGAGCTGGCCGTGCGAGTCGTACACCATGCGCTCGTAGAGCGCCCCGCCGATGCCCTGCGCCACTCCGCCGTGGATCTGGCCCTCCACGATCATCGGGTTGATCAGCCGGCCGCAGTCGTGCACGACCGCGTAGCGCACCACCCTGATCTCGGCCGTGTCCGGGTCGGTCTCGACGATCGCCGCGTGCATGCCCGACGCGAACGTGGACCTGATCGGCGAGTAGTAGTCGCGCCCCTCCAGCCCCGGCTCCTCGCCCTCGGCGATCGGCGGCCGGTCGGGCGACGCGGTGCCGGAGAACTGGGTGGCCTTGGCCGTCTCGTCGTCGAAGGCGTACCGCAGCGGGTTGGCCAGCACCGCCACCGTGGACAGCGGGATGGACGCGCTCGGCGTGCCGGCCACGTGCACCATCCCGTCGCTGATCTCCAGGTCGGCCGGGTCGGCCTCCAGCGCGTCGGCGGCGATCCGCAGCGCCTTCTCGCGTACTTTCCTGCAGGCCAGCGCGATGGCGTTGCCGCTGACGACGGCCGCCCGCGAGGCGAACGTGCCCACGGCGTAGCCGAACCTGCGGGTGTCGCCGGTGACCACGCTCACCCGCTCGATGGGCACGCCCAGCTCGGTGGCCGCGATCTGCGCGAAGGCCGTCTCGTGCCCCTGCCCCTGCGAGGTGAGGCCGGTGGACACGTGCACCCGCCCGTCGGAGGTCACCTGCACGTGCCCGCCCTCGTACGGCCCCACGCCGGTGCCCTCGACGTAGCACCCGACGCCGATGCCCCTGCCGGGGCGCGCCTCGAAGGAGTCCCAGCCGATCAGCTCCTTGATCATGCGGAGCATCTCCGGGTAGTCGCCGCTGTCGTAGATCAGCGGCCGGCCGTCCTGGAACGTCATCCCCTGGTCGTACGGGAACTCGTCGGGCCGGATGAAGTTGACCTCCCGCACCTCGGTGCGGTCCTTGCCCAGGTACCGGGCGATCTTGTCCATGGTCCGCTCCATGCAGAACACGCCCTGCGGCCTGCCGGCCCCCCGGTAGGGCGTGACCTGCACGGTGTTGGTGTAGACGGCGGTGAACTCGACCCGGTACGCCCCGATCTTGTACGGCCCCAGGAGCTGCGTGGAGGTGACGATCGGGACGATGATCCCGTAGGGCGTGTAGGCGCCGTGGTCGTGCAGGATCGTCACGTCCAGGCCGAGCACGCGGCCGTCGTCGTCGAAGCCGACCCGTACGTACTGGACCTGGCCGCGCTCGTGGGCCGAGGAGATGAAGTGCTCCCTGCGGTCCTCGGTCCACTTGATCTCGCGCCCGAGCGTCATGGCGGCCCACGGCACCAGCACCTCCTCGGGCCACGGGTGCACGATCTTCACCCCGAAGCCGCCGCCCACGTCCGGCGCGATCACCTCGACCTGCGGCAGCGGCAGCTCCAGGGCGGCGGCGACGGCCATGCGGACGCTGGTGGAGGTCTGGGTGCTGGAGTAGACGCGCAGGTCCCGGCCGTCCCACCGGGCGTACACGCCGCGCCCCTCCAGCGGCATGCTGGCGCTGCGCTCGATGTCGAGCCGGAAGGCCAACGTGTGCGGCGCGGTCTCGATCGCCTCCCGGGCGCCGCGCCCGTCCGTCCCCGCGACCTCCTGGACGAGGTGCGCCCCGACGTTGCCCGGCACGTCCTCGTGGACGAGCTGGGCGCCCTGCGCGGCCTCCTCCAGGCCGACGACCGGCTTGAGGAGCTCGTAGTCGACCTCGATGAGCGCGCACGCGTCCTCGGCGGCGTACCTGTCCGCCGCCACGACCATGACCACCGGCTCGCCGACGTGCCTGACGACGTCCCTGGCCAGCGGGTAGGCGGTGCGCCCGTGGGTGAGCGCCGGGTGCGGGATCAGCAGCGGCAGCGGCCGGCCGACCCGTCCGGGCAGGTCCTCCCAGGTGTAGATGGCGACGAGCCCTTCGACGTCGAGGGCGGGGCCCACGTCGATGTCGCGGATGCGGGCGTGCGCGTGCGGCGAGCGCACGAACGCGGCGGCCAGCGCGTCGGGGCCGAGGTCGTCGAGGTAGCGGCCCCGGCCGGTGAGCAGCCTGGGGTCCTCCCGCCGCGGTACGGGCTCCCCGAACAGCCTCGTCGTCATGCTTCCTCCGCCAGCAGCTCGGCGGCCCGGTGGACGGCCTTGACGATGTTCTGGTAGCCGGTGCACCGGCACAGGTTGCCCGAGATGCCCTCCAGCACCTCGTCGTCCGTGGGGGTGGGGTTGTCCCGCAGCAGGGCGGTCACCGTGCACAGGAACCCCGGCGTGCAGAACCCGCACTGCAGCCCGTGACACTCGGCGAAAGCCTTCTGCACTGCGCTCATGGCCTCACTTCGTGAGGCGGGCTCGGTCGCCCTGGAGCCGTCGCCTTCCCTCGTCGCTCCGGTCGCTGCGCTCCCTGCGCTCCTCAGTCCAGGCGACGGCGCTCCCTCGCCGCCCAGCCCCTCGACGGTGGTGATCTCGGACCCGTCCACGCTGACCGCGAACGTCAGGCACGACCGGATCGGCTCCCCGTCGAGCAGCACGGTGCAGCAGCCGCAGACGCCGTGCTCGCAGCCGACGTGGGTGCCGGTCAGGCCGAGGTCGTGGCGCAGGCAGTCGGACAGCAGGCGTCTGGCGGGCACGCCGACCCGCCTGGCCGTGCCGTTCACGACGAGCGTGATCTCATGCTCCACGGTCCTGCGCCTCCCTGGTCGCGTTCCGCACGGCGCGCTCGGCCAGCACGCCCACGAGGTGGCGGCGGTAGGCGGCCGAGGCGTGGATGTCGCCCTCGGGCTCGACCCGGTCGCGTACGATCCGCGCCGCGTCCGCGGGGCTCTCCGTCACGTCCACGACGACCGGCACGGGGCCGACGCCGATGCAGGCGAGCCTGGCGGCCTCGACCCGGCCGTCCTCGCCGAACGTGACGACGGCGCAGACGCCGGCCAGGGCGTAGTCGCCGTGCCGCCGGGCCACCTCCTCGAAGGCTGCCCCGGTACGCGGCCCCAATGCCGGGAAATATGCCGACACGGCCAGCTCGCCCGGCCGGACCGCCGACTCCATGGGCCCGACGAAGAACTCCTCGGCCCTCACGTCGCGTACTTCCCCCTGCCAGCGGGCCACCCGTACGGAGCCGCCCAGGACGGCCAGCACGGCGGGCAGCTCGGCGGCCGGGTCGGCGTGCACAAGGCTGCCCACCACGGTCCCCCGGTTGCGGATCACCGGATGGGCGACCAGCCGCAGCGCCCGGCTCAGCAGCGGGTGCGCCCCGAACCGCTCCGCCCGCGAGTGCCGCACCGTCGCCCCCACCCGGACGCCGTCCCGCTCCGCCTCCATGGCCGCCAGCCCCTGGACGCGGTTGATGTCGACGAGATGCTCCGGGGCGGCCAGCCGCATGTTGAGCATGGGGATCAGGCTCTGCCCGCCGGCCAGCACCTTCCCGCTCACCTCAGCGAGGGTCCGGAGCGCCTCGTCGAGGTCGCGGGGGGCGTGGTACTCGAACGGAGGCGGTTTCACCCGGCCTCGCTCCGCGCCGGCCGGGCGGGCCGTCCGGCGATGGCCCGCAGCAGGTGGTAGCCGCCCAGCACCACGATGGTGCCGAGCGCGATCCCCTCAAGGGTGAAGTCGCCGCCGATGAAGTGGCTCACAGGTCCGATGGCCAGGATGATGCCCGCGCCGATCGGAACCATGTTGACCGGGTCGGAGAAGTCGACGCGGTTCTCGATCCAGATCTTGGCGCCGAGCAGGCCGATCATCCCGTACAGGATGACGGTGACCCCGCCGAGCACGCCGCCCGGGGTCGCGGCGACCAGCGCGCCGAACTTGGGGCAGAGGCCGAACAGGATCGCGATGATCGCGGCGATGTAGTAGGCGGCGGTCGAGTAGACCTTGGTGGCCGCCATGACGCCGATGTTCTCGGCGTACGTGGTGGTGGGCGAGCCGCCGACCGCGCTGGCGACCATGGTGCCCACCCCGTCGGCCACCACCGCCCGGCCCACGTACGGGTCCACGTCCGTCCCGGTCATCTCGCCGACGGCCTTGACGTGCCCGATGTTCTCGGCGATGAGCGCGATGACGGCCGGCAGCACCAGCAGCACGGCGGAGGTCTTGAAGTCGGGGGCGTGGAAGTCCGGCACCCCGAACCAGGGCGCCGACGCCACGGAGTCGAAGTTCACCCGGTCGTGCGGGAAGGCCGTGGCCACGCAGTACGTCCCCTCGGCCGGGCAGCTCGCGCCCGCCGCGTCCCGCAGGTTGGCGCCGGGCAGCACGGAGGTGATGGGCCCCGCCGCCTTGTCCAGCACCCACGACAGCACGAACCCCGCGATCAGCCCGACCAGCACCCCGATCCGGCCGACGAACCCCTTGAACAGCACGATCACCAGGAACGTGACCAGCATGGTGACGAGCGCGACCCAGTGGTCCTGCGGCCAGTAGACGTCGGCCACCACGTACGCCAGCCCGAACCCGATCAGCATGACGACCGCCCCCGTGACCACGGGCGGGAAGACGCGGTGGATGATCTGCACCCCGAGAAAGTGGATGGCCAGCCCCGCCAGCGCCAGCACGAACCCGGCGACCAGGATCGCGCCGGTCACGATCGCGTCCGCGCCCGCCGTGTCACCGCCGTAGGCGGCCCTGATGGCCAGCACCCCGCCGACGAAGGACGCGCTGGTGCCGAGGTAGCTGGGCACCTTCCCCTTCACGATCAGCAGGAACAGGATCGTCGCGACGCCTGACATCATCACGGCGACGTTCGGGTCCAGCCCCATCACCAGGGGGAAGACGAACGTCGCGCCGAACATCGCGATCACGTGCTGCGCCCCGAAGCCCACCATCCTGGGCCAGCTCAACCGCTCGTCGGGCCTGACCACCTCGCCGGGCGCCAGGTGCTTGCCGTCACCGTGTCTGGTCCATCCCAAAACCATGAGCGCCCCTCTTGTACTGGGCCGGCGACACGTTCCGTTGCGGGCACATTAGGCCCGCCGTAACGCTCTTACACGGGCATGATCTGCCAAATCTACGCGCAGGGCCAGTGAAAACCTCGCGCACACGCGATCAGTTTCGCTGTGAGGTCAGTTCCAGTGGTGCGGGCGGTGATAGACGCACCCGTCGGGCGCGCGGACGACGCTGGGCAGCTGCGACTGGCGGATCACGGCATCGCCCAGCGGGAACCACGCGTCACTGACGCGCTGCAGACTCTCGGAGCGCCTTCGGGGCGGAAACACGGTGATCACCCGCGTCTTGGTCCCAAGCTCGTCATTCAGCCGCCTGATCGCATGAACCGCCGCGCAGAGGTCGGAGTCGGCCGACACGAGCATGACCGCGTCCACCTGGTGTGTCGCGACATCCGCCACCATGGCCGCGCCGAGCGCCACATCGGACTGCTTCTCGGCGTAGGTCCGGCGCGTCGCTCCGCAAGAGTGGCACTGCACCGACTGCTGCTGGTATCTCCCCAGGACGACCTGCACGCCGAGGCTCGCCGTCGCGGCCAGATACGTCTCCTGCCGTGCCACGGCCGGGGGATCGTTGCGGATCGCCGCGGTGAAGTAGCTGACACCCACGAGGCGCTGGTGCGGCCGCAGCAGGCGCGTCGCCATGGCGTGCAGATCGAGCCAGAGGTGCCGCCGTCTCCCGAGCTCCCTCAGACCGTAGTACAGGTTGAACCCGTCGACATAGACACCGACGCGCTCGATTCCGGGATTCGACTTGTCGCTCACCGCTATCACGTCCTAACATGGAGTCACCCGCCCGGGGGTACGTTCCCGGGTATGACGGCCCCCGCAAGGGGGCCGTTTCTTTTTGCCGGCGCGCCCGATGTTAGTAAACCGTGAGTAATTGTGCGGTGACTTTTCGTCAACAGGTTCCCACTACTCCACGTGGATGGAGAACCCCTCCCCGCTGACCACCTGCCCCGAGCGGATCTTGGCGCGCTTGCGCAGCTCCACCTCGCCGTCCACCAGCACCATCCCCTCGGCGATCAGCACCTTGGCCATGCCGCCCGTCTCCGTGATCCCGCAGTACTTCAGCAGGTCGCACAGCGGGATGTACTCGGAGCGCAGTTCGAAATCCACAACCCCCAACCCTAGATGCCGCGCATCCGCAGCACGTGCAGGGCCAGGGTCAGGTTGAGGCGCAGGTGGGGGTCGTCGGTGAAGTTGCCGAGCAGGCGCTCCAGCTTCCCGATCCGGTAGCGGAGGGTGTTGTAGTGGAAGTGGAGGCGCCGCGCCGTCTCGGCCACGTTCAGGTTGGTCTCCAGGAGGACCTGCAGGGTGCGGCGCAGGTCGGCGTTCTCGGCGTCGGCGTCGGCGGCCAGCGGGCCGAGCGTCTCGCGTACGAAGGCGTGCAGCTCGTCCGTGTCGTTGACCAGGGACAGCAGCCGGTAGACGCCGAGCTGGTCGAAGTGGGCGACGGCGCCGGGCCCGTGCAGCTGGCGGCCCACCCGGGCCGCCTTCAGCGCCTGCGAGTACGCCTCCGGCAGCGTCTCCGCCCCCGGGCTCGGCCGGGAGCTGCCGGTCGAGAAGGTGGCGGGCGGCACGTCGGCGAAGGCCGAGGCCGCGTCCTTGGCGACCCGGGTCGCGTCGATCGAGGCGTCCACCACGGCCACCACCTCGTGCGAGAACCCCGCCACCGCCCCGCGCGGGTCGTGCCGGCGCATCGCCGCCGTCCAGCACGCCACCAGCCGGTCCTGCGCGCTGCGCTCGTCGCCGTCCGGGTCCAGCTCGGCCACCAGTACGGTCACCGGCCGCGCCAGGTCCCACCCGAACGCCCGCGCCCTGGCCGTGACCCGCTCCGCCGTGCCCGCCCGGCCGGTGAGCACGTCGCGCAGGAAGTCGGCGCGGTACTTGCTCTCGACGGCGTTGACCGCCTCCTGCCGGGTGACGACCAGCGCGGCCACGGTGGCGGCGCGTTCGAGGATGCCGACGTCGCTGTCGCGGATCGCCCCGGACGGGCTGTAGGCGACGATCCTCCCGTGGTGGTGGCCCCCGGCCAGCACCGGCACCGAGGCGAACGAGCGCGCCCGCCCCGAGGCCGGCGTACGGGGCGGGCCCTCCTGGGCGATCGACTCGCGCAGGACGGCCACGTGCTCGGCGGGCCCCGCGGTGGCCAGCACGCGGCCCGAGCCGTCCACGGCCGCCACCGACACGTCGAGCAGCTGGGCCACCTCCGCGGCCACCTCGTTGAGCCCGCCGCCGGCCAGCACGACCTGCACCAGCGCCCGGTGCGCCTCCTCGGCGCGGGCGAGCACGGCGGCCTGGCGGTTGAGGATGTCGGTCAGCACCTGGTTGAGGATGTCGTCGAACCCGACGTCGTTCGGCAGCAGGATGAGCGGGAAGCCGAGCCGGTCGGCCTGCTCGACCATCTCGTCGGGCAGCTCGTCCACGTACCGGCCGAGCTTGATCGCCAGTGCCGACAGCCCGCGTTCGTCCAGGTCGGCGACCAGCCGGCCGAGCGACTGCGGCGTGTTGCGCAGCGGGTAGCCGGTGGTCAGCAGCAGCTCGTGCGGCTTGACCCAGGCCAGGATGTCGGGGACCTCCATGACGTTCAGCCGCTGCACGATGCGGCCCAGCCCGCTCTCCCCCGCGATCAGCCTGGCCTCGGCGAGGGTGGAGACGCCGAGCACCTCTCCGACGGACACACCGTGAATGATCGTCCCGGTGCTGGCGAGACGGACGGGGGGCTCCATGGGGAGATTGTGACCCCAGAAACCGTCTGTCAGGAAGAGCCAACCTTCCCGCTGACTGTTGGCAAATTTACCCGTACGGAGGGTTCCCCGGCCGTTTTACGGTCAGGTCCAAGGTCGGTTGGGAGGTTCGGTGACCGTAAGCACTCATGCGCGGCGTACCCGCGTCCATGTCACGGGCGCCGCCAGCACGGCGGTACGCCCCGTCCTGGAGTCGCCGCGCCGGCCCGCCCGGGTGCTCGCCGCGTTCCCGGCGGGGGTCTATCTCGAGGTCAGGACCGACCTGGAGCCTTCGGTGATCGCCGTCATCACGGGCGCGGCCACCCGGCTGCCCAACTCCGTGCTGCTGGCCGGCCCGCTGCCGGGCGTCACCGTGGGTGACGAAGCCTCGGTGGGCGACCGCAGCATCGAGCTGGGCCCGCTGAGCCTGGGCGTGCGCCGCTGGTGGGACCCCGCCCCGCCGCTGGGCCGGATCGATCGGGCCCGGCTCGAACAGGCCGCCGCCCGCCTCGGCGATCCGCCGCGACCGGGGCTGGCCGGGAACGGCGCCGTCGAGCTGCTGGCCGGCAGCTGCGCGAAGGGCCGGCTGCTGGGGGCCGTGACGGCGGCCGAGCAGCTCATGGGCCTGGGGCCGGGCCTGACGCCGAGCGGCGACGACGTCCTGGCGGGCCTGCTGGTGACGCTGCGGCACCTGGGCGCGGCGGCCGGGGCGGACCGGGCGGTCTGGCTGGCCGACTGGCTGGCGGCGACCGTGACGTTCGACGCGAGGACGCGTACGACACCCCTTTCGGCCACGCTCCTGCACTGCGCGGCCAGGGGCGAGAGCAGCCCCGAGGTGAGCGCGGTGCTGCGCGGCCTCACGGGCGGGCAGGCCCTCGAACCGGCCCTGCGCCGCCTCCACGGCCTCGGCCACACCTCGGGCTCCGACCTGGCCCAGGGCGTCGCCATCGGCGTGACCGCCGTCCTCGCGCTGAGCGGGCCCCGATGAGCGCCGACACGGTGCTGGTACGGAAGGGCGCGTACGCCGACTCCATCTCCCTGATGCGCATAAGTCGGGCGCTGACCGAAATGTCGGGTGTGGAGGCCGCCATGGTCGCCATGGCCACCGACCTGAACCTCGCCATCCTCCGCGACCTGGGCTTCACCGTCCCGCCGGCCGCCCCCGGCGACCTCGTGATCGCCGTACGCGCCCGCGACCCCGGCGCGGCCGTCGAGGAGGCCGACCGGCAGCTCGCGAGCTTCCGCCGCCCGGAAGAGAGCACGGCCGACCAGCCCCCGCTGACCACCCGCTCGGCCATCGGCACCCCGGCCGACCTGGTGCTGGTCTCCACCCCGGGCGAGCACGCCTTCGCCGAGGCGCTGGACGCCGTCCAGGCCGGGCTCCCCGTCATGATCTTCAGCGACGGCGTCCCCGTGGCCCAGGAACGGCGGCTCAAGGAGCTCGCGGAGGCCGCGGACGTCCTCGTGATGGGCCCCGACTGCGGGACCGCCGTGCTCGGCGGCGTCGGGCTGGGCTTCGCGAACGTCCTCACCCCCGGCCCCGTCGGCGTGGTGGCCGCGTCCGGCACCGGGGCCCAGCAGGTGACGTCCCTGCTCGACTGGGCCGGCACCGGCGTCAGCCACGTGCTCGGCGTGGGCGGCAGGGACCTGTCGGCCGAGGTGGGCGGCCTGTCCACGCTGCGCGCCCTGCGCCTGCTGGACGAGGATCCGGCCACCGAGCTGATCGTGCTGATCTCCAAGCCGCCGTCCCCCGAGGTGGCGCGGACCGTACGGGAGGCCGTGGGCGGCCTGAGCACGCCGGTGGTGCCCGCGCTGCTCCCCGAGTCCGACCTGACGGAGGCGGCCGAGCGGGCCCTGCGCGCGCTCGGCCGGCCGGTGCCCGAGTGGCCCTCCTGGCCCGCGTGGTCGGGCAAGCAGAGCCGGGCCAAGGCCATCAAAGGCGTCTATTCCGGCGGGACGCTCAGCACCGAGGCCGCGCTGGTGGCCGGCAAGGGCGAGTTCGTCGACTACGGGGACGACGCCTACACCAGGGGCCGGGCGCATCCCATGATCGACCCGACCCTGCGCGTCGAGGCGCTGGCCCGCGCCCAGGAGACGGACCTGGTGCTCATGGACGTCGTACTCGGCCACGGCGCCGACCCCGACCCGGCCGCCTCGCTCGCGCACGCCGTCGCCCGCACCCCCGCCACCGTCGTGATCGCGCTCATCGGCACCGAAGGCGACCCCCAGGACCTGCACCGCCAGGCCGCCGCCTTCCGCGAGGCGGGCGCGGCCGTCTTCACCTCCAACGCCCAGGCCGCCCGGCACGCCAGGAGCCTTGTATGAGCCCGCTGTCCGCCCCGTCCCGCGTCGTCACGGTGGGCGCGGGGCTGCTCGACGAGGCGCTCAGGGCGCAGGCCGTCGAGACGACGCCGGTGTCGTGGCGCCCGCCGCTGCCCGGCACCGCCGAGGCCCTGGCCGCGGTGCTCGCCGACCCGCGCCGGCAGGCCGCGAACGAGTTGGCCGTGAGCAGGCTGACCTCCGCCCGCCCGCACCTGGTGGGGGTGCGCCGGGCATCGGAGGTGCTGGCGGCGGGCACGTTCCTGCACGCGGGCCCGCCCATCACGTGGGAGCGCGCCTCGGGCCCGATGCGCGGCGCGCTGATCGGCGCGATGCTGCTGGAGGGCCTGGCGGGCGACGAGCACGAGGCCGGGCGCAGGCTGGCGGCGGGCGAGATCGCGCTGCGGCCGTGCCACGAGCACGCCGCCGTGGGTCCGATGGCGGGCGTGGTGAGCCCGTCCATGTGGCTGTTCGAGGTGCGCGACGACGAGCACGGCGGCACCGCGTACTGCTCGCTGAACGAGGGCCTGGGCAAGGTGCTCCGGTACGGCGCCTACGGGCCCGAGGTGCTGGAGCGGCTGCGCTGGATGGACGCGGTGCTCGGCCCCGCCCTGGCGGCGACGCTGGAGCGCACGGGGCCGATCGACCTGCGCTCGCTGACGGCGCAGGCCCTGCAGATGGGCGACGAGCTGCACAACCGCAACCGCGCCGCCACCTCGCTCCTGCTGCGCGAGCTGGCCCCGGCCGTGGTCGAGGCCGCGCCGGGCGCCGCCGCGGAGGTGCTGCGCTTCATCAACGGCAACGACCACTTCTTCCTGAACGCCGCCATGGCCGCCGCCAAGGTCAGCACCGACGCCGCCCGCGACGTGCCCGGCTCGTCCATGGTCGTCGCCATGGCCAGGAACGGCACCGACTTCGGCGTCCAGCTCTCGGGGCTGGGCGGGCGGTGGTTCACGGGGCCGGCCGGCGTGCCCGACGGGCTCTATCTCGGCTCGTACGGGCCGGACGACGCGAACCCGGACATCGGCGACTCCACGATCACGGAGACCTCGGGGCTGGGCGGGTTCGCGATGGCGGCGGCGCCGGCCATCGTGCGGTTCGTGGGCGGCGAGGTGTCCGACGCGATCCGGGCCACCCGCTCCATGTACGAGATCACGCTCGCCGAGCACCCGGCGTACCAGATTCCGGGGCTCGGCTTCCGCGGCACGCCGGTCGGCATCGATGTAGCTCTCGTCGCGAGAACGGGTCTGCTGCCCGTGGTCAACACCGGCATCGCGGGCCGCGTCGCAGGAACCGGTCAAGTAGGAGCAGGCCTGGTCAAACCACCTGTAGAGGCATTCACTACTGCATTGATCGCATTGGCGGAACAAGCCATCTGAATGGCGACATTTCCGCAGGTCAAAGCTCCCGTAAGGACGCTCCAGCTTCCCTTGCGCATGCCCCGCCGATATCGTAACGAACCACTTTAAATTGCTCGCAGCGCGGGATGGGGGCGGATCATGGCAGCCGACCGCTTGGTCAGCGGCCCCGGCGCGGAGGGAGGCGCCCCGAGCGGCGCCCCGCAGAGCCAGGGCCGCCTGATCGGCCGGCGTTACCGGCTCATGTCACCTGTCGGCAGGGGCGGCATGGGCATGGTGTGGCACGCCCACGACGTCCTGCTCGACCGGGACGTGGCGGTCAAGGAGCTGATCCTCCCGTACGGGCTCGACCACGCGGGCATGCAGGGGGCCCACCGGCGCGTCCTGCGCGAGGCCAGGTCGGCCGCGCGGCTGACGCATCCCGGCATCGTCACCGTTCACGACGTGGTCGAGGAGGACGGCCGCCCGTGGATCGTGATGGAGCTGGTCCGCGCGTGGTCCCTGGAGCAGGCCGTACGCCAGAGCGGGCCGCTGCCGGTGCTGCAGGCGGCCGAGATCGGCATCCGGGTGCTCGACGCGCTCAGGCACGCGCACTCCGCGGGGATCCTGCACCGCGACATCAAGCCCGGCAACGTGCTGCTGACCCAGGACCGGGTGGTGCTGACCGACTTCGGCATCGCGGCCATCGAGGGCGACGTGACGATCACGCAGACCGGCCTGCTCATGGGGTCGCCCGCGTACATCCCGCCGGAGCGCCTGTCCGGGCAGCCGATCACGCAGGCCGCCGACCTGTGGTCGTTCGGCGCGACGCTGTACGCCGCCCTGGAGGGGCGGCCGCCGTACGAGGGGCCCGACCCGGTGGCGGTGCTCGGCGCGGTGCTCACGCAGGAACCGATCGCGCCCCAGCGGGCCGGCTCGCTGATGCCGGTGATCGAGGGCCTGCTGCGCAAGGACCCGGCCCAGCGCCTGACCTCCGACCAGGTCATCGAGATGCTGGAGGCGGTGCTGCGCGCGCACGGCTCCGTCCGGCCGCGCCCGGCCGAGACGCTGCCCCCCGCCGGTCCCGCCCCGGGGGACACGCCGGCCTCCGGGCTGCTGGAGTCCCCGTCGGGGCCCCAGTTGGCGAACATGCCGTCGCGGATCGTGGAGACGCCCTCGGGTCCGATACGCGTGCCGTACGACCCGCTGACCAGCCCGTCCGGCGGTCACGCGATGCCGTACGACGGCCTGACGAGCCCCTCCGGCAGCCACCGGACCGACCAGCTGGTGCCGCCGCCGCCCGAGTTCGGCGGCCCCTCGGGAGCCCAGTCCGCCTTCGGCATGCCCTCGGGCCCGCACCGGGTCCCCAGGGGCGACGACTCCGGCCCGCAGCCGGCGCCGATCCTGCCTCTGACCACGGACAGCCGTACGTCGTCCACCGCCACGCCGTGGCCGCTGGCCTCGGCCGAGGACCTGCGTGAGCAGTCGCGCGACCTGTCCCGCGACCTCGGCCACAACCGCCTGGCCACGCTGCCCAGCGCGGCGCCGCGCACCGGCAAGAGCCGGCGCAGGCCCGAGGACGACGACGGGATATGGGTGCGCCGCGGGCGGCCGACGCCGCTCACGATCATCAGCGCGATCGTGGCCGTGGCCGTCGTCGTGGGCGCCGTCATGCTCCTCATGCCGGGCGGGTCGCCGCCCCAGCAGACGGCCACGCCGCAGACCGCGACGTCCTCGCCCGCCAAGCCCGGCAACACCGAGCCCTCGCCGATACCGTCGGGCTACACCGAGCACGGCACGGCCGGGTTCGCCGCCGCCGTGCCCGCCGGCTGGAAGCCGGGGACGTCGGGCGGGGTGACCACGTTCAGCGGGCCGAAGGACTCCGGCATGCGGATCATGGTGCAGAAGGTGAGCCCGCAGACCGACGGCGGGCTGTCCGAGCTGGGCCGGCAGGAGGCCAAGGGCGGCGTGGAGGGCTACATCCAGGTGCAGCTCCAGGGCGTCGACTACCGCGGCTGGCAGGCAGCCGACTGGGAGTACACCTACACGACGGCCAGCGGCGTCCCCATGCACGCCCTCACCCGGTACGTCACGATCGACGACATCACCGCGTACAAGATCACGTTCGACCTGCCGGAGCTCAAGTGGGACGACCAGGCGGAGACCCGCAAGGTGTTCCTGGACACGTTCCGGCGGGATGGCTGACGTATTGCACCATCCATTCCAAAATGGGTAATGTGCGGGATATGGGGAGGCCGAGGAAGTTCGAGGAGGAACGCGCCATCGAGGCCGCGATGCGCGCGTTCTGGTCCGCGGGCTTCGAGGCCACCTCGACGGCGGACCTGTGCGCGGCCACCGGGCTCGGGCGCAGCAGCATCTACAACACCTTCGCCAGCAAGCACGACCTGTTCGTGAAGGCCCTGAACCGCTACATGGACCAGCGCAACGCCACGCTCGCCGAGACGCTGGACGCCGACCTGCCGCTCAAGGAGAAGATCAGGACCGTCCTGTGGTGGGCCGTCGACCCCGAGCCCGGCGAGCCGCCCGGCTGCCTGGTGGTCAACTCGATGACCGAGCTGGCCCCGCACGACCCCGAGATCGCCGAGCTGCTGCGGCGCGACAACGACAGGCGCCGGCAGATGGTGCGGGCCGCCATCGAGACCGGCCGCTCGCGGGGCGAGATCGCCCCGGACAGGGACCCGCTCGCGCTGGCGCACTTCGTCTTCGCCACCGTCAGCGGCCTGCGCGTGGCCGCGCGGGGCGGGACGGACCGGGACGGGCTCGAGTCCATCGCGGAAACCGCCCTGGGCGTCTTCTGATCTTTTTTACGCCCTCGTTTTGAACCGATCAATCCAAAAGGAGAACCACCATGCCCTTGGCCATCTACATATTGGGGCTTTCGATCTTCGCCCAGGGCACTTCGGAGCTCATGCTGGCCGGGCTGATCCCGGAGATGGCCGCCGACCTGCGCGTGTCCGTGCCCGAGGCGGGGCTGCTGATCTCGGCGTTCGCCATGGGGATGCTGGTGGGCGCGCCGGTGCTGGCCGTCCTCACCCTGCGCTGGCCACGGCGTACGGCGCTGCTGACGTTCATCGCGGTCTTCGCCCTGTCGCACGTCGCGGGGGCGCTGACGTCGAGCTACACCGTGGTGTTCGCCACCCGCGTCGTGGGCGCGTTCGTGTACGCGGGCTTCTGGGCCGTGGCGGCGAGCACGGCGGTCGGCCTGGTGCCCGCGAACGCCCGCGGCAAGGCGATGAGCGTGCTGGCCGGCGGCCTGACGGTCGCCACCATCATCGGGCTGTCCCTGGGCACGGTCATCGGCCAGCACCTCGGCTGGCGGGCCGCGTTCTGGGCGGTCGCGGCGCTGTCGGTGCTGGCCGGGGCGGGCGTGCTCGCCACCATCCCGGGCGGCCGCCCGGAGGCGGGCGCGACCCCGCGCGTCTCCGTCGAGCTGCGCTCCATGGTCAACCCCAGGCTCTGGCTCGCGTACGGCACGACCGCGCTGGCCACGGGAGCCCTGCTGGCCTCCTTCAGCTACCTGAGCGTGCTGCTGGTCGACACCACGGGCCTGGCGCCCGCCTGGGTGCCCGCGGTCCTGGCGCTCTACGGCGTCGGCTCGCTGATCGGGATCACCATCGGCGGCCGGACCGCCGACGCGCGGCCGTTCCCGTCCCTGTACATCGGCGCCGCCGGCCTGATCGTCTGCTCGGCGGCGCTGGCCCTGACCGCCTCCGTCCCCGTGGCGGCCATCACGCTGATCCTGCTGCTCGGCGCGTTCGGCTTCGGCATGAACCCCGCCCTGAACACCCGCGTCTTCTCCCTGGCCAAGGACGCCCCCACCCTGGCGGCCGCGGTGAACGTCTCCTCCTTCAACGTCGGCATCACCGTCGGCCCCTGGCTCGGCGGGCTGGCCATCGGCGCGGGCCTCGGCTACCCGTCCGTCGCCTGGATCGGGGCGGCGATCGGCGTGCTCGCCCTGGCCACCGTGGCCCTGGCGGGCGCCCTGCACCGGTCGCCGGCACCGGAGAGTGAGGTACTTTCTGCCCTATGAAGCTGGCGAGCATCCATATCTACCCCGTCAAGTCCACCGCGGGGCACCAGGTTCACGAGGCCGAGGTGCAGCCGTGGGGGCTCGCCGACGACCGTCGTTACCTGATCACCGACGAGCGCGGCGAGCTCCTGACGGCCCGTCAGGAGCCCCGCCTGCTGGCCTGCGTGGCCCAGGTGGACGGTGGCTCGCTCACGCTGACCGGCCCGCACGCCGCCCCGCTGCGGGTCACGCCGACCGCCGCCATGTCCACGGTCGCCGTGGGGCGCACCCCCGTGGAGCTCACCGACTGCGGCGACGACGCGGCGGACTGGCTGTCCGGGCTGGTGGGCCGGCCCCTCCGGCTCAAGTGGCTCGACGACCCGACCCGCCGGCCGGTCAATCCGGAGTACGGGCGGCCGGACGACCGGGTGAGCCTGGCCGACGGCTATCCGCTGCTGCTCACGTCCAGCGCCTCGCTCGCCCTGCTCAATGACTGGATCGTGGAGACCGCGCTGGAGCGCGGCGAGGAGGCGCCGCAGCCGCTGCCCATGCACCGGTTCCGGCCGAACGTGGTGATCGACGGCGTGGACACGCCGTTCGCCGAGGACGAGTGGAAGCGGGTCCGCATCGGCGCGGTCGACTTCCGGGTGAGCAAGCGGTGCGACCGGTGCGTGCTGACCACGATCGACACGTCCACGTACACCAAGGGCAAGGAGCCCATCAGGACGCTTTCGCGGCATCGCAGGTGGGACGGCAAGGTGTGGTTCGGCATCAATTTGATCCCGGACGTGCCCGGACGCATCGCCCAGGGAGATTCAGTCACCATTCTCTGAAATATCGCCCTTTGGGGTGATGTCAGGGGCTATGGGAGACTTCACGAGTGTCCAGTGCCCCCACGACGCCCACTGTCTCGCCCTCTGACCGGATTCGCGGCGTCCAGCGCCGCACCTTGGCCGTCCTGTCCGCGACGCAGATCGTGAGCGGGGTGGGGGTCGCCGTCGGGCTCGCGCTGAGCTCGGTGGTCGTGGACGAGCTCTCGGGCTCCACGGTGATCAGCGGCTTCGCGGGCACGGCGACCGTGCTCGGCGCGGCGCTGCTGGCCCTGCCCACGGCCAAGGCGTCGGGCAAGGGCGGCCGCCGGGCGGGCCTGTCGCTGGCGTACGCGGCGGCGCTGGCGGGGTGCCTGATCTCGGCGCTCGCGATCAGCCTGCGGACGTGGCCGCTGCTGCTGGCGGGCCTGGTGCTCGTGGGCGGCGGCAGCGCGGGCAGCCTGGCCGCGCGTTACTCGGCCACGGACCTGTCGCCCAAGGGCCGCTCGGCCAGGCACCTGTCACTGGTGGTCTGGGCCTCCACGATCGGCTCCGTGGCCGGCCCGAACCTGGCCAAGCCCGCCGACCAGATCGGCATGCGGCTGGGGCTGGTGGAGAAGGCTGGGCCGTTCGTGTTCGCGGCGCTGGCCTTCGCGGTGGCGATGGCCCTCATCTTCTGCCTGCTGCGCCCCGACCCGCTCACGCTGGCCCGCTCCCTGAACGACGGCCCGGCCACCGCCCGCGGCCCCAAGGGGACGATCCGCACCGCCTGGCAGACCCTGCGCACCACGCCGATGGCCCGCCGCGCCCTCGTCATGATCGCGGTGAGCCACACGGCGATGGTGTCCGTCATGTCCATGACCCCGGTCAAACTCCACCACGACGGCTCGAACCTGGACGTCATCGGCCTCGTGATCAGCCTGCACATCGCGGGCATGTACGTGCTGTCGCCGGTGGTGGGCTGGCTGGCCGACAAGGCGGGCAAGGTGCCGGTGCTCGTGCTCGGCATGGCCCTGCTGCTGAGCGCCGCCACGCTCGCCGGCACGGCCGGGCACGGGGTCTGGCAGGTGACGGCCGCGCTGGTGCTGCTCGGCCTCGGCTGGTCGTGCGGCCTGGTGGCGGGCTCCGCCCTGGTCACGGAGTCCGTACCGCTCGAACGCCGTCCCGCCGTCCAGGGGCTCTCGGACCTGCTGATGAACGTCTGCGGCGCCACGGGCACGATCGTCGCGGGCGCCATCGTGGGGACGCTCGGCTACGGCGTGCTCGGGCTGGTGGTGGGCGTCATGGCGGCGCTCGCGGGCGTCTGGCTGACCCTCGTCTGGCGCGCCGACCGCCCTTGAACCCGGCGACGCCGACCGGGCTTCGGCGTCGCACTCGGCTTCGGGGTCGGACTCGGCTTCGGGGTCGACTCCGACGCCGTACGAGACCGTTACCGCGGGATGGTCGTCACTTCGCGTCGGCGTAGGACGACACCGCCACCGCCTCCATGGGAAAGCGCACCGGCGTCGCCCCGAACAGCAGCCGGGTGGCCTCGACCGCGGCCGACGCCACCGCCGCGATCACCTCCTCCGCCTGCTCCGCCGGGCAGTGCACCATCACCTCGTCGTGCTGGAAGAACACCAGCCGCGCCGGCTCCGGCAGCAGCCCGCGCAGCACCGCCATCAGCGCCAGCGCCCACTCGGCCGCCGTGGCCTGCACCACGAAGTTGCGCGTGAACCGCCCCCGGTCCCGGGCCGCCCGCGCGCCCTCCGGCCCCGACACCAGCTCCTTCCACCGCGGCGAGGGCGGCGGGCTGGTGCGCCCGAGCCAGGAGCGCACGAGCCGCCCCTCCTCCCCCGCCTTGGCCGCGTCCTCCACGAACTGGTACGCCTTGGGGAAGCGCTGCCGCATCACCGCCAGCAGCTTGGGCGCGTCACCGCTGGTGCCGCCGTACATGGCGGACAGCATCGCGATCTTGGCGTGGTCACGCTCGCCGCCGAACGACTGCGCCAGCGCCGAGTACAGGTCGATCTCCCCGGCGGCCCTGGCCAGCCCCACGTCGCCGGCCATCGCCGCCAGCACCCGCGGCTCCAGCTGGGCGGCGTCGGCGACGACCAGCGCCCATCCCTCGTCGGCCACCACCACGCGCCGCATCACCTTGGGGATCTGCAGCGCCCCGCCGCCGCTGGTGGCCCACCGCCCGGACACCACGCCGCCGACCACGTACTCGGGCCGGAACCGCCCGCCCCGCACCCACTGGTCGGCCCACGCCCATCCGTGGAAGCTGTACAGCCGGGCCAGCTCCTTGTAGGCCAGCAGCGGCTTCACGGCGGGGTGGTCGATCTGCTTGAGCTCCCACGACCGGGTGGTCTTCAGCGCCACCCCCGCCCCCTTGAACGCCTTGACGAGCTGCTGCACCGAGTCGGGGTTGACCTGCTGGCCGAGGGCCGCGGTCACCTCGTCGGCCAGCGCCTGCAGCTTGGCCGGGCGCATGCCGTGGACGGGTCGCGGCCCGAGCAGCTCGGTCAGCAGCTCGTCGTGCACATCGCGCCGCCAGGGCATGCCGTCGTACGACATCTCGGCCGCGATGAGCGCGCCCGCCGACTCGGCCGCCACCAGCAGCCGGAACCTGCCCGGCTCGGGCAGCGCCTCGATCCGGCGCAGCTGGTCGGCCAGCACCTCCGCCACGGCCTCGGCCGCGAGCGGCTCGGGCGCGAACAGCGTGCCGGGCGCGCTCGGCTGCTCCTCCGGCACCGGCTGCCCGTGCAACCGGGCGTGGGCGGCCCGGGCCGAGCGGCTCTCGCCGTAGCGGCCCTCGTACGCGAGCAGCAGCCCCTCGGTGAGCGCGATGTCGTGGCAGCGCGAGACCCGCGCGCCCGCGCTCAGCAGGTCGGGATAGACCTCCCGCGCGTCGGCCCACACCCACCGGGGGCGCTCGGCCTCCTCCAGCTCGCGCACGGCCCCCGCCAGGTCGGCGGGACGCCGCGCCGAGCCGCCCACGGGCAGCAGCGCCTCTCCGGCGACCACGACATACACGTGGTCAAGGGTGCCAAACAGCTACGACAAAGCGATGCGCACCTCGTCCTCCAGCGGCGGATCGTCCTCCTGGGCCCGGCATCCGGTGGCGGCGAAGCACCGCACGGTCAGCTCCTCGGGCGTGACCGACAGGTGCAGGAACTGCTTGAAGAACGGCGGCGTGTCCCAGTCGGACAGCTCCGACAGGTAGCGGTGGAACACCTTGTCGACCGGCAGCCTGAACGGCCACGGCCACGCCCCGAGCAGCCGCGCCGCCCACCGCATCCTGCGGGTGATCGTGACCGGGCCCTCGGGGCTCCTGACCGGCTGGTTCTTGATCTGGCCGGACATGATGCACAGGGCCTCGGAGGGCGTCAGGTAGATCCACTTCATCCGCAGGCGGTTCGCGTACAGCTGGCTGTAGAAGGACAGGGAGTCGCCGCGCAGCGGGTAGCACCTGAAGTCGTCCTCGTGGACGCCCTTGACGTCGACCCGCTGGATGGTGTGCGTGGCGTGCATGAAGGCGCCGCCGCCGCCGGACACGATGTACTGGATCACGCGGTCGCCCACTTTGACCGGGTAGCGCTGGTAGTTGTGGACGTCTCCGCCGATGGCGGCGACGTAACGGTTCGCCGGGTCGCGCACGATGTCGTCGATCGTGCCGCCTTCCTCCAGCGGTGAGGGCTTGTAGACGTTCCCGGTGTAGATGGGCTTGCCCGTCACGAGGATCTTCGGCCGCGGATCGCGCGAGACGCGCCGCAGCCACGCGGTCTGTCCCTTGTCGATGACGTTCTTGATGCCGGTGTCGACGCCGACGATCAGCAGGCTGTCGCTCTCGATCACCCAGTACGGCCCCGGCTGCGTGACCTGCTGGGACGGCTTGCCCCTGAGCTCGCGCGCCTGGGCCAGCCGCGCCTCGTCGATGGCCTCCGGCTTGCGCCACAACAGGCCGCGCAGCCAGCGGTCCGGCTTCGGCTTGAGCGCCGGCGCGTCGCAGAAGACCCGCATGAATCCGCCGAGCCCGTCGTACCAGTCGTGGTTGCCGGGGATGGCGTAGATCGGGGCGTCATAGTCCTTGTACGGACGGAAGAACTTGTCCCCGTACTCGTTTCCCGATCCCGTCGGATAGATGACATCACTCGCAATGACGGCGAACGACGTTCCTTCCCCCACTTTCAACATCCCCGGAACAACGGCGTACTGGGACGCGTCTCCCTCCCCTGTATCACCAAGCAGGAGGAAACTGAAATTTCCCCCGACAGGGGGTTTGATACGAAATTCCGGATCAATCCCCCGCGCTTCCTGGGCCGCCACCCACCGCGCCCGAACCTCCCCCGACGGATCCCCGAACAACCCCGCCAGGATGTCGTTACGCGATCTCCACAACGTCGCCAAATTCAGCCAGGAAAACCCGTGATCGTTGGGTCTGAGCTGCGCGAACGCCCCCGTTTGTGTGCAGGCCCATCCTGCTCCCTCCTCTGACACCCTTGAGGAAAGCTGCTTTCCTCGCTCGGCCGCGACTTCCACCATGACCACATACTTACCGCGATCACCCATTCGCGCACCCGGAACTCTCCGTACCGCGAGGAACACAGAAGGTTCGCAATGGTGTACCCTCAACCCCCCAAGCAAGCGGTAGGGACCGTCGAGGGGAGTGCCCATGACCCGTAACGGCCCGGACGACACGACCCGGAGCGGCACTTCTGACGTGGAGGTCATCGAGGGTCTGCTGGCCTACGCGCAGACCCGGTCATCCCGCTGGGGCGGGGCGGCCCTCAAAAGGGTCAGCGAAGCCGTCGCGCGCAGCCGCGCCCTCGACGCCCGCGCTCCCGGCACCCACACGACCCTGCTGGCCCGCAGCCTGCTCGCCAAGGCGAAACTCCTGCTCAAACGGGACCGGGCAGCCGAGGCGCTACCCCTGGCCCAGGAGGCGGTGTCACTCACCCGCCCGACGGGCGGCGCCCCGCTGGCGGTGGCACTCTACTGCCTGGCCACCACCCTGGAGTCCCTCCACCGCTACAGCGAAGCCGCCGCCGCGATCGCGGAAGCCGACCAGATCCTCCCCCCAGACGAACCCTGACCCACCGAGCCGACACCGACAAAGGGCCACCCCTCGGCCGGGCGAATTCGAGGGGTCTTCGCAACGCCGGCCTATGCGGCTGGAGGTGGGATGAGGGTGCCGGGGTTGAGGATTCCGGCGGGGTCGAGCCGGTCCTTGACCGCCTGCAGAATGCTCACCCCCACCGGCCCCACCTCGGCCGCATAAGCCTCCCGATGGTCGCGCCCGACCCCGTGATGGTGGCTGATGGTGCCGCCGGTCGCCACGATGGCCGCGTTCACCGCCTCCTTGGCGCGCTCCCACTGCGCCACCGGATCCCCCTCCTGCGCGACGACGACCGTGAAGTACAGCGAGGCGCCGGTCTCGTACACGTGGGAGATGTGGCACATGACGAGCGGCGAGCCGAGCGCGCCCGCCAGGGCGAGCCGCACCGCGTCGTAGAGCCGCGGCAGGTTCGCCCAGAACCCGGCCGTCTCCAGGGTCTCGACGGTGGCCCCGGCCGCGAGGAGCGAGTCGCGGAGGTACGGCGCGGAGAAGCGCCCGCGCTCCCACGCCTCCCCCGGCTCGGCGCCCAGCGGCTCGCCCCCCATCCGGGTCAGCACGGCCGCGGCCCCGGCCTGCCGGGCCGCCACCGATCCCCCTTCAAGAACTCCCCCCGACTCGTGGCCGGCGATCAGGAGGCAGCCTGAGCCGCCCGATCCGATGGCGTCCGGCTTCGCGAGGCCGATCATGGTCTCGGTCTCGTCCGAGAGCCGGAGCACGGTCGGGAGCTGCCCCTCCTGGGCGAGCGCCCGCACCGCCGCCGTCCCCTCCGCGAACGTCCCGAACCGCCACCCCTCGTACCGCCGCTCGTCAGGAGCCCGCCGGACCCTCAGCCGCAGGGACGTGATGACCCCGAAGGCGCCCTCGGAGCCCAGTACGAGCTGGCGCAGGTCGGGTCCGGCCGCCGACTTGGGGGCGCGGCCGAGGTCCAGGGTGCCGGTGGGGGTGGCCACCGTGAGGCCCACGACCATGTCGTCGAAGCGCCCGTACCCGGCGGAGGCCTGGCCGCTGGAGCGGGCCGCCGCGAAGCCGCCGAGGGTGGCGTACTCGAAGGATTGGGGGAAGTGGCCCAGCGTGAGGCCGTGCGCGGCGAGCAGCCGCTCGGCCTCGGGGGCGCGTACGCCGGGCTCGAAGGAGGCCACGAGGGACTCCGCGTCCACGGAGAGGAGGCGGTCGAGCCGGCCCAGGTCGAGAGCGATCACCCCTGTGAAGCCCGAGCCGGAGGCGGTGAGGCCGCCCACCACGGAGGTGCCGCCGCCGAAGGGGATCACCGCGACGCGTTCGGCGGAGCAGAGCCGCAGCAGCTCGGCCACCTCCTCGTGCGAGCCGGGCAGCACCACCGCGTCGGGCGCGGCCGAGCCGTCCCCCGCGCGCATCCGCAGCAGGTCGGGGGTGGACTTGCCGCGGGTGTGGCGGACGCGGGCCTCGTGCGAGGTCAGCACGTACGCGGAGCCGACCACCTCGGCCAGCAAGCCGAGCAGCGGCTCGGGGAGGGCGACCGGGGGCAGGCGTACGGACTCGAGGCCGACGGCGGGGACGTCCGGAGCGCGCACGCCGAGGAAGTCGCGCAGAAGCACGCGGACCTCGGGGGGCAGCTCGCGGGCGAGGGCCGGGTCGCCCCAGCCGGACCACAGCATCGGTTCTCCAGTCATGTTTTACACTGTGACATATGACGTCGATTCGTCACAACGATGGGGTGCTGGACGCGGCCCGGGACTGCGTGCTGGCCTACGGCGTGCGCAGGACGACGCTCACGGACGTGGCGCGCCGGGCGGGGGTGTCGCGGATGACGATCTACCGCCGCTGGCCCGACGTGCGCACGCTCGTCGCGGACCTGATGACCAGGGAATGGGTGCGGGTGGTCGAGGAGCTCGACCTGGCCGACCCCGTGCGCGCGGTCGTCGAGGGGGTCGGAGGGCTGCGCGCCCACCCGCTGTGGCGGAAGATCGTGGAAGCGGATCCGGAGCTGCTGCTGCCGTACCTGCTCGACCGGCGCGGCGCCAGCCACGAGGCGATACTCGAGGTCCTGGAGCGCGCCGTCGGGGATGCGGCCAGGGCGCGGGCGGTGCTGCTGGTGGCGCAGTCGTTCCTGCTGTCGGCGCCCACGATGCTCGGCCCGGTGACCATGGACGAGCTCGACGGCGAGCTCACCGCCCTGCTGGAGGCCTATCTTGGATAGCTCGCACGGAGGCACCTTGGACGAGAGCTCGCTGAACGCCCGCAGAAGATCCCGTGAGCTGCGCCGGGTCGCGGAGGAACGGCTCGACGTGCTGGTGGTCGGGCTCGGCGCGACCGGCGCCGGCGCCGCGCTGGACGCCGCGTCCCGTGGGCTCAGGGTAGCGGCGATCGACGCGCACGACCTGGCTTTCGGGACGTCCAGGTGGAGCTCCAAGATGATCCACGGCGGCCTGCGCTACCTGGCCAAGGGGCAGGTGGACGTCGCCTACGAGAGCGCGGTCGAGCGCGGCATCCTGCTCCGCACGACGGCTCCGCACCTGGTCGCGGCCCACCCGTACCTGCTGCCGCTGACGAAGGCGGTCTCGCGGCGGCAGGCGGCGCTCGTGATGAGCGGCTACCGGCTCGGCGACGCCCTGCGGGCCGCCGCGCGCACGCCGCGCCGGCTGCTGCCCGGCCCGACGCGGCTGAGCGCGGCCCGCACGCGCACGCTGGCGCCGGTGCTCGACGGCGACGGCCTGCGCGGCGCGCTGCTGTCGTGGGACGGCCGGCTGCTGGACGACGCCCGCCTGGTCGTGGCGATCGCCAGGACCGCCGCCGCGCACGGCGCCCGCGTGCTGACCCGCTGCCGCGCGCTGCGGCTCACGGACGGGCCCACGGGCCGGGGCGCGCTGGTACGCGACGAGCTGACGGGCGAGGAGTTCGACGTCCGCGCCAGAGTCGTGATCAACGCGGCCGGGGTGTGGGCGGGCGGGCTGGATCCCGAGGTGAAGCTGCGTCCCTCGCGCGGCACCCACCTCGTGCTGGCCCAGGGGACGCTGCCCGGGCTCATCGCCGGCATGCACGTGCCCATTCCCGGAGAGACCAACCGATTCGCGCTCGTACTCCCCCAGCGCGACGGCCGCGTGTACGTCGGCCTCACCGACGAACCGGTGGACGGGCCCGTCCCCGACGTTCCTGAAGTGCCCGAGGAGGACGTCAGAACGCTCCTGGAGGTGCTGAACGGGGTTCTTGAGACTCAGGTGACCCGAGAGGCGGTCGCGGGCGCGTACGCGGGCCTCAGGCCCCTTCTGGCGGCCGACGGCCATACGGCCGACATCTCGCGCAGACACGCCGTTCTATCGCATGACGGGATCGTCACGGTCGTCGGCGGCAAGCTCACGACATATCGGCGGATGGCCGAGGACGCGGTGGATGAGGCGGTCTCGTCCGCGAAACTCCCAGCACGCCGGAGCCGTACCAGAAAGATCCCGCTCGTCGGGGCGGGGCCGCGGCCGTCCGGGGTGCCGCCCCGGCTGGCCGAGCGGTACGGCAGCGAGGCCGAGGCCGTGTACAAGCTCGTCAAGGCGCACCCGGAGGAGGTCGGGCTCGGCATCACCGAGGGCGAGCTGCTCTGGTCGGTCCGGCACGAGGGCGCGCTCGACGAGGGCGACCTGCTGGACAGGCGGACCCGGATCGGCCTGGTCAAGCAGGACAGGGACCGCGCACTGCCCGCGACACGGGACGTGTTGCGCCGAACCCCCCGCGACTGACCCCACCAATCCGTTAGGTTAGTCTTACCTAAATTCGGATGGGGAGGGAGAACAGGCGTTGGCGAGGGGCTGCGAGCATCCGACCGGGTGCCATACCGGAGGGATTCCGACGTTGGCCAGTGCCACCGTGGGAGCCCGGCTGTGGCTGCTCGTCGAATACACCGGCGCCTGGCCCTCGCACCTGGAAAGCTTCGAACTTCCTGAAAAAATCTCCGAACTGGTCCGCCGGGCGCTCGATCGCGGTATCAGGCCCCAGCTGATCCGCCGGCCGGGAAAGCGGACCCGCCCTCAGGAGCAGGGGATCCGTGTGCTACTCGCGTACGCGGTAGGAGACCGCCCCTGGCTGGCGAGCGGTGTCGTCGCAGGTCCCGACGATCTTGACCTGGACGCGCTCGTGGCCGGAGTGGTCCCGGAGTCCTGCATACTTGAAGACGAGCCGGTATTTCTGGTCTGCACGCACGCCAAGCGCAATGCGTGCTGCGCCCGCATTGGACTACCCCTCGCTCGCACGCTGGCCGATTCTTTGCCGGACAGAGTGTGGGAAACGTCACACGTTGGCGGCGATCGCTACGCCGCCAACCTGGTGTGCTTGCCACACGGAATTTTCTACGGCAGCATGTCTCAGGCTGCTGCACTGGCAGCGGCTAACGCGTACCGGTCGGGCGAGATCATTCTCGACCGCTACCGGGGACGCGCAGGCATCCCTGAGCCATTGCAAGCCGTGGAGCACTTCGCCCGAGCCCATACGGGAGAGTGTTCCGTCGGCGCGGTGGCCGTGGAATCCTCCAGGTCGGACGGTGACGTCACCGAAGCGCTCGTACGCTGCGGCGACGTCCGGTTCCAGGTTGTGGTTGAGCCATCGGCGTTCACAGCGCCGTGTGGTACGGCTTGCGCCGAGACGATCACCACCTACCGGCTGGTTTCGCTGGACAGGCTCACGCCTGTGCGGTACGCCACGCCCGCTCTCGCCTGAACAGGGAACATCGCGGCCCAACGTTGCGTTGGAACAGTGACGCCATAAGCGTCCAATGCGGCCCAATTACCGAAATACCTCTCACGAAGGTGGTTTTCTCATGTCTCAGGTACGTCGGCAGCTCGCCCGCCCGCGCCCCAGCTGGGGTTGGCAGGATGATGCCGCGTGCCGGGGTGAGGACCTCGTGCTCTTCTTCGGCCCCGACGGGGAGCGGCAGCCCGAGCGTGACGTACGTGAGCGGAAGGCCAAGGCGATCTGCGCCCAGTGCCCTGTCCGCAACGAGTGCCTTGACTACGCGCTGTCCCGTCCCGAGAAGTACGGCACGTGGGGCGGTCTCAACGAAGACGAGCGCGCCTCCGAGCGTCGTCGTCGCATGCGCCGCGCGGCCAGCGCCGGCATCTCCGCCGCCTGACACACCCGGCAGCGTCACCATCATCGCGTGATCAAGCAGTTGTCCCGATGAACCGGAGCCTGGCCCTCCACGCACAGGCTCCGGCGAACCCGGTCGGGACAACTGCCTGATCAGGCAGCACCTCCGAGGGCACCGGCCCGCACGAGCAGCGGCACCACGTGGTCGCGCACGGCAGGCGCCAGACGCGGCACGTACGCGTCCCGCCCGTCCGTCCACCCCAGCGCCGCCAGCTCCGCGGCCGGCCTCGGATCCCCCGAAACCCCGGCGGTGAAGACCGTCATGCGCATGGGCACGCCCTCCAGCGCCGCCACGTCCTCCACGTGGTCGAGCAGGGCCAGGTCGTGCGGCGTCACCCCGAGCTCCTCGGCCAGCTCGCGCGCGAGCGTCTCCTCCGGCTCCTCCCCCGCCTCGGGCTTGCCCCCCGGCAGGTAGAAGACGTCCGGAGCGGCCTGCTTGCTCACGACCAGCAGCCGCCCCCGGTCGACGACCGCCGCGGCGACCACGCGCAACACATCCATGCCGACAGCATCCCACGCGCCACCGACAAACCGGGATCTCCGGAGATTGTCGCACCCCGCCGATAGGGTGCCGGGCATGACTGAATCCCAGCCCTCCCCCGTGACCGCCGACGACCTCGACGAGGCCGTCCGGCTGGCTGTCGCCACCCTCCGCGCGGCCCCCGAGACCGCGTGGGAGCGCAAGGCCGGCACGCTGGAGTGGACGTGCTGGGAGACGGTCGAGCACCTGGCCGACGACCTGTTCGCCTATGCCGCCCAGCTCGGGCTCAGGATGCCGCCGCTGGACACCTACGTCCCGTTCGTCCTGGAAAGCCGCAGGCCGGAAGGCCCCGCCAACACCATCCACGCCGACCCCAAGGCCGGTCCCGTGGGGCTGCTGCAGGTGCTGGAGGCGTGCGGCGCGATGCTGTCCGCCATGGTGCGGACCACGCCGCCGGAGGTCCGCGCCCACCACGGCTTCGGCGCGGCCGATCCCGAGGGCTCGGCGGCGATGGGCATCGTGGAGACGCTCGTCCACACCCACGACCTGGCCGAAGGGCTCGGGCTCGGGTGGGCGCCGCCGGCCGGGATGTGCGCCCGGGTGCTGGCGCGGCTGTTCCCCGACGCGCCGCGCGACACCGATCCGTGGACGACCCTGCTGTGGGTCACCGGGCGCGCCGACCTGCCCGGCCGCGAGCGCCCGGTGAAGTGGCGCTGGTACAGCGCGCCGCGGTCCTAGCGGCGCGCGCTCCTGCAGACGTCAGACCTCAGACGATCAGATCGTCGAATTCGCCGTCCTTGGCCCCCAGGACGAACGCGGTGATCTCCGCCTGGGTGTAGACCAGCGCGGGACCTTCGGGAAAACGTGAGTTACGCATGGCTATCTCCCCCGTGGGCAGGTTCGCGACTTCGACGCAGTTGCCGTTGGGGTTGCTCCGCTTGCTCTTGCGCCAGACGACGGGAAGGCGACCGGCGGGCGTTCCGTTCCGGAACTCATGCATGGGGGCAGCTCCTCGCGATCTTACGGATGCACGTGCATCCGCGTTTGCGAGGAGACAATACGGTAACGCGTCGGTCTCCATATAGCGGACGACCAAAAAACCCGATATGGGGTGGGTCACAGGGTCTCAGCAGCTCATCGGGAAAGCAGGCGTTCCAGGAAGCGCCTGGTCTCCTTGGGCTCCTCGGCCTGGATGCTGAGCCGGTCCATGACTTCCATGTAGTGGTCGGAGTCGGCGGGTTTGTCCAGGTAGAGGGCGCTGGTGAGCTGCTCCATGTAGACGACGTCGGGCAGCTCGGGCTCGGGGAAGCGCAGGATGCTGAACGAGCCCCCGGCCGCCGCGTGCCCGCCGCGGTCGAACGGCATGATCTGCAGGATGACGTTGCGCTCGGCCGTGAGGTCGAGGAGATGGGCGAGCTGCGCGCGCATGATCTCGGAGCTGCCGATCGTACGGCGCACGACGGCCTCGTCGATCACCGCCCAGACCGTCAGCCCGCTCTCCAGCCGCCCCTGCCGCATGGTGCGCACCGCCACGCGCCGGTCGAGCTCCCCCCTCGGGGCCTTCTCGTGGCCCAGCTCGATCACGGCCCTGGCGTAGTCGGGGGTCTGGAGAAGGCCGGGCACGAACTGGTTCTCGTACGTACGGATGCTGGAGGCCGCGCCTTCGAGCCCGATGTAGACCTCGAACCAGGGCGGCAGCACGTCGCCGTACTTGTGCCACCAGCCGGGGGCGTTGGCCTGCTTGGCCAGGGCGAGCAGCGGCTCGCGCTCGGCGGGGTCGGTGACGCCGTACAGGGTCAGCAGGTCGGCCACGTCGCGCTGCTTGAAGCTGACCTGGCCGAGCTCCAGCCGGCTGATCTTGGCGTGAGATGCGCGAATCGAGTACCCGGCGTCCTCGCGCGAGATACCCTTCTCCGTGCGGAGCCTGCGCAGCTGAGTGCCCAGCAGGATCCGCAGCACCGTCGGGCTTCCCGGCGAATGATGAAGAAGCTTCCCTTCCGCGCTCTCTGCGCTCACCCTGCCGCTCCTAGATCATCTGCACGTGCAGATGCGATTCGCATCCGTAAACGACGAAAAGTCTTGCATCGCTTAGCACTCCCCGTAAAGATGGGCATTGGATCACCAGACCGCGCTTCGGGGGCCAGAATGACGACTTTCGACGCTCGGCCGCAAGCCGCCATCGGTTCCCGGCCACCAGGATGGCTTTCCTCCATTCTGGTGGAGGGGCATGCCTGGGAGTGCGATGCGGTGTTCCCCTTCCATCAGCGGGTCGCGCTCGAGCCGGCCTGCGTGGCGACGGCGCGGCGGTTCGTCGATCAGACGCTGGCCACGTGGGGGGTTTCGGGGCCGGCCTTCGAGGCCCAGCTGGTGGTGTCGGAGCTGGTGACCAACGCGATGCGGCACGGCGGCGGGGCCGCGCAGCTCCGGCTGCTGTCGCACGGGGCGGAGCTGGCGTGCGTGGTGACCGACCACAGCCGGACCGTGCCGGTGGCGACGGCCCCCGACGTGTTCTCGGAGTTCGGGCGGGGGTTGCGGCTGATCGACGCCCTCTGCACCGCCTGGGGCTGGCTGTCGCCCGGCGGCTCCCGCAAGCTCGTCTGGGCCGTGCTCGCCGCCTGACACCCAGTTTCCGTACGTCCTCATCGCCGTGCCCGGTCGAGCAGTTCGAGCACGTCGGCGTCGGTGAGCTGGTCGAAGTGCTCGTACCACTGGCCGACCGCCCTGAAGTCGATCGGCGTCCGCAGGACCACCACCTCGTCGGCCTCCTGCCGCAGCGAGCCGACGGTCTCGCGGGCCCCGACCGGCACGGCCAGCGTCACCCTGGCGGGCTTGGCCGCCGCGACCGCCCTGAGCGCGGCCCGCGCGGTGCCGCCGGTGGCCAGGCCGTCGTCCACCACGATGACCTCCCGCCCCTCCAGCGCGGGCAGCGGGCGGTCGCCGCGATAGGCGAGCACCCTGCGCGCCAGCTCGCGCCGCTCCTTGTCCACCACGTCCGCCACCGACTCGGGCGTCATGCCGAGGCGGCGCAGCAGCGTGTGGTCGAACACGGGCTCGCCGCCCTCGGCTATCGCGCCCACCCCCAGCTCCGGGGTGGGCGGATAGCCGATCTTCCTCGTCACGAGGACGTCGAGGGGGGCGCCGAGCCTGCGGGCGATCGGCAGGGCCACCGCCACGCCGCCGCGGGGCAGGGCGAGCACGACGGGGTCGCGCACGTCCTCCAAGCGCTCGGCCAGCAGCTCCCCGGCCTGGGCACGGTCTGCGAAGAGCTCCATGACCAGTGCCCTACCCGCTCAGACGCGCTCCTCGCACCCGCGGCGGCCCGGCCGCTAGGGCCGGCTGCGGCCCGAGCGGCGCATCTCCTTGGTGATGAGCTTCCACTTGTTCTGCTGCTCCTTGCGCAGGCGGGCGTCGGTCCTGGAGGCCATCCAGGCCGCCTCCCGCTGCAGCTTGCGCCAGCTGTCCAGCCGCCGCTCCGGCAGCTCACCGGTCTCCAACGCGGCCAGCACCGCGCAGCCCGGCTCGCCGGAGTGCCCGCAGTCGCCGAAGCGGCACCGGCCGGCCAGCGCCTCGATGTCGGAGAAGACCAGGTCGACGCCGTCGGCGATGTCGTACAGGCCGATCCGCCGGATCCCCGGCGTGTCGATGACCAGCCCGCCCCCGGACAGCGGGATGAGCTCCCTGTGCACGGTGGTGTGCCGGCCCCGCCCGTCGGCGGCGCGCACCTGCTGGGTCTCCATGACGTGCTCCCCGGCCAGCGCGTTGACCAGGGTGGACTTGCCGGCTCCCGACGGGCCGAGGATCACGGCCGTACGGGATCCCTCCAGGTAGCCGGCGACCAGCGAGACCCCGTCGCCGTGCAGGGACGAGACCGCGTGCACGTCCACACCGGGCGCGGCCACCCGGACGTCGTCGAGCAACTGGTCGAGACCGTCCTCGAACAGGTCGGACTTGGTGATGAGCACCACGGGCGCGGCGCCGGACTCCCAGGCCAGCGCGACGAGGCGCTCGATGCGGCCGAGGTCGGCGAAGTCCGTGGAGTGCATGGACGGCTCGGCCACGAAGACGACGTCGACGTTCGCGGCGAGCACCTGGCCCTGGCCGTCGCCGGACAGGCCGCCCACCGAGTCGCGGCTCACGCCGCCCCTGATGAACGCGGTCGTGCGCGGCAGGACCTCGTCGAGCTCGTAGCGGCCCTCCGGGAGCAGCCGGAGCGCGACCCAGTCGCCCACGCACGGCAGCGCGACCGGGTCGGTGGCCGACGCCCGGCGGACGCGGGCGCCGTACTTGACGTGAAGCTGACCCTCCGCCGCGATCACCTCGGCGGCGCCGCGGTCGACGCGGGCCACGCGGGCGGGGACGGTGTCAGCGGGCAGCTCGGCGGCGCGGAGACCGGTCCAGCCGAGCAGGGAAAGATCGTTTGACAACGCAGTGAACCTTTGATCGAGAAGGGAAACCCGGCAGCTCAGCGGAGCCCGGGGAGGTGGACGAAGGGCACACGGAACAGGACGACCCGCATAGTCCTCACCTCCTCGATCAGTTGCCGCAGACTCTACGCACCTCTTCCGCACGGATGCAATCGGATTAAGTATGGCGATCTGTTGAACCCTGCCTGGGCGGCTGGCCGTACCACCTGCCGACGGACCCGAGAAAGGGGAATGATGCACACCAGCACTTATCCCCCGCCCTCGGCCGAGGGAGCCGCCCCCATGGGGAAGCCGCGTTTTCGACACTGGATCCGCCGCGTACGGCCGGATGACGGGGTGCCAAATGACGGGGTTAATGACGAGGCGGCAGTGTCCGCGCTCTACCGGGAGTATCACAGGCCGCTGCTGGCCTTCGTGATCAGGTTGACGGCGGGCGATCGGCAGTGGGCGGAAGACGTGGTGCAGGAGACCATGATCCGGGCTTGGCGCAGTGCGGAGCAGCTGGATCCCGAGTCGGTCTCGCTGATGCCCTGGCTGGCGACGGTCGCCAGACGTATCGTGATCGATGACCGGCGGCGCCGGGACGCCCGCCCTCACGAGTCGGGTGACGGGCCGCTGGAGACGATGCCCGTGCCTGACGAGATGGAGGGCCTGCTGCACCAGGTGGTCGTGTCAGAGGCGCTGAAGGCGTTGTCGCCGGCCCATCGCGAGATCCTCAACGAGACGATCCTGCGAGACCGGTCGGTCAACGACGCCGCCGAGGCGCTGGGCATCCCGGTCGGCACCGTGAAGTCCCGGGTCTACTACGCCGTTCGCGCGCTGCGGATCGCACTTGAGGAGAGGGGGGTGACGGCGTGACTTCGAGAGTCGAGCACACGGACGTGGGCGCGTACGCGCTCGGTCTGCTGGAGGAGGACGACAGGCACGCCTTCGAGGCCCACCTCCTGGGCTGCGCGCCCTGTCGCGCCGAGCTGTCCGATCTGTCCGGCATGGCCAGCGTGCTGAGCGGGATCGGCCCGGTGGAGGACTACGGGGCGCCGTCCCCCGAGCCGGTGATCGACCTGCTCCAGCGCAAGAAGAGGACGGACAGGAAGACCCGGAGAGGGACGTTCGTGATCGGGATGGCGGCGGCGGTCACGCTGGTGGCCGGCGGGCTGACGATCGGCACGCAGCTCTCCGCCGACGACGTCCCCCAGATGGCCCAGGCGCACGGCAGCCACATGGGCCCGGCCGAGCAGTTCTACGCCGACGGCAAGCCCATCGAGGGGACGGGCGTCGACGGGGTCACCGGCGGGCTGGTGGTCGAGTCGAAGGCCTGGGGCACGCACGCCGCGCTCAAGCTGGCCGGGGTGAAGGGGCCGCTCGAATGCGAGCTGGTCTCGGTCGGCAAGTCGGGCGATCGCCGGGTGATGACCGGGTGGTCCGTACCTCCAGCCGGGTACGGAGTGCCGGGTTCGCCCGACCCGCTCTACATGCACGGCGGCAGCGCGACGCCCCTCAAGGACATCGACCATTTCGAGGTGGTCACCTCGGCAGGCAAGAAGCTGCTCAACATCCACGCCTGACCCGACAGGCGCTCCAAGCCCTCCCACCGCTGGTGGGAGGGCTTTTTCAGGTCTTCTGGCTTGTGTGCAGAATTACGCATTCGCGGGTTGAACCTCCTCCGGTGCCGGGCGCGTACTGCCTGCCGTACCAACCGGAATATCCAACCGTTTAAGAGGTTTAGCCATGTTCATCCGAAAGTTCGCGATTCCTGGCACGCTGCTCGCCGCCGCCCTGCTCGCCTCCCCCGCCTCGCCGGCGAACGCCTCCGGCGACGACGTCTATCTCGCCGCCGGCCTGCGCGGCGGCAA
Source organism: Nonomuraea jabiensis (assembly GCF_014204795.1). GTDB lineage: Bacteria > Actinomycetota > Actinomycetes > Streptosporangiales > Streptosporangiaceae > Nonomuraea > Nonomuraea jabiensis. Next base: position 12,599,054 of record NZ_JACHMB010000001.1, read on the forward strand.
CGAGGTGGGCGTCAAGGGCGACGCCGACGGGCGTTCGACGGTCGTGATCAGGATCAGCGGGAACGAGGTCACGTTCGCGGCCCGCTGGAACAAGCTCGGCACGCCCACCGCCGGCCACGTCCACCTGGGCGCGAAGGGCGTCAACGGGGACGTCAGGCTCGAGTTCTTCACCAAGCCGCTGCCCGCCGGGGTGCTCGGCGTCACCGGCACCGTCAAGGCCGACAACGAGCTGGTCAAGGCGCTCATCGACAACCCCGGCGGCTTCTACGCCAACCTGCACGACGCCAAGCACCCCAAGGGCGCGGTCCGCGGCCAGTTCCACCGGCTGAACAAGCCGATCGACCTCAACGGCGTGCTGCAGGGCAGCAACCAGGCCACGCTCTCCTCGCGCGCCGACGGGGCGCAGGAGGTGCCGGAGAACGACGGCAAGAAGCGCGGCGACCAGGACGGCCAGGGCGTCTGGTGGCTGCGTCCCAGCGGCTCGTCCATCGCGTACACGGCCTTCTGGTCGGGCCTCGGCGCGGTCACCAACGGCCACCTGCACAGGGGATCAGCAGGCGGGAACGGTCCAGTGGTCGCCGACCTGTTCGCCGGCGCCCTGCCGGAGAACCTCACCGGCGTCGCGGGTGAGGCCCCGGTCGCCGCAGGCGTCGTCAAGCGCATCGCCGCCCACCCCGACCGCTACTACGCGAACCTGCACACCTCCGACTTCGACGGCGGCGCCGTGCGCGGCCAGCTGTCCGACCGGCCCTTCACCCACCCGCGCGCGCTCACCGCCGACGTGCTGCGCGGCGCGCAGATCTACTCCTGCACGGCGCAGCCGAACGGCGGGTACGCCTTCACCCAGCTCGGCGTCTCGGCCAGGCTGCGGCGCGGGATCGACCACTCGTTCGTGACGCCCGCCGCCGGACCGCCGCAGTGGATCGCTCCAGACGGCAGCGCGGTGCGCGGTGCGGTCGTCACCAAGACGCCCAACGGCGACGGCAACATCCCGGAACTCGTGCTGGACGCCACCCAGGCGGGCAAGGACAGCGGGCTGCTCGCGCACGCCACGCAGATCCTGCGCCTGAACACCAGTGGCGGCGTCGCACCGTCCGGCGCCTGCACCCCGGGCTCCGAGGCGCGCGTCCCGTACGGCGCCGACTATCTCTTCCTGGGCTGACCCTTCCTGCTGAGGCCTTCCGGGGACGATTCGGTCCCGTCCCTGGGAGGCCTTCCCCGAGCGGGGCACTCCGGCCCGCCCCGCTCACCCCGCCGCACGGGACATTCGCCGTCCGCGTCGCTCCGTCTTCACGGTGAAAACCGCCATCTTGTACGGCGGAGCACGGGCGGCACCACCCGCCGCACGGGGCTGGTGACCTCCAGGGAGACGCCCGCTGACCCGCACGGGGCCGGCCGCCGTTACGGCGCGACGTCAGGCCGGGGGCGCACGGGGGACCTTGGTGGGAAGCCGTGAATGCGGGGACCGAGAAGCGGGCAGGGACAGCCGGACCTCGGCTGTCCCTTCGGCACGTCACGACGGCAGAGCACGGTGTCGCCGGGCCGACGGCCCCGCAGGCCCTGTGCCGGGCCGGCGACGACCCTCGGAGACGGTGCGCCGGGTCGGCGGCGTCAGCCCGGAGGCCGTGTGCTGGGCCGAGGGCGACCCGTGGAAGCCGCAGGCCCGACCGGCGGTGTCGCCCCCGAGGACGACACCGGGGTGGGCGTGGCCGGTGGGGCGGACGGTGCGGGGTGGTTACAGGCCCGGGGCCGGGAACTGGGCGGTGAGGTCGCTGACCTCGTGGTGTACGCGGGTGATGACGTCCTCCGCGTCCCCCTTGGCCAGGGCCGTGACGACCTCGTCCATCCAGGCGCCGATCTGGCGCATCTCGGCCTCGCCCATGCCCCGGGAGGTGACGGACGGGGTGCCGATGCGGATGCCCGACGGGTCGAACGGCTTGCGGGGGTCGAACGGGACCGTGTTGTAGTTGGTCTCCAGCCCCGCCCGGTCGAGCGCCTGGGCGGCGGGCTTGCCGCCGATGCCCTTGGGCGTGAGGTCGAGCAGGATGAGGTGGTTGTCGGTGCCGCCGGAGACCAGGTCGAACCCGCGGGAGGCGAGCTCGTCGGCCAGGGTCTTGGCGTTGGCGACGACCTGGTGGGCGTAGTCGCGGAACGACGGCTGGGCGGCCTCGTGGAGCGCGACGGCGATGGCGGCGGTGGTGTGGTTGTGGGGGCCGCCCTGCAGGCCGGGGAAGACGGCCTTGTTGAGCGCCGTGGCGTGCTCGTCGGACGTGGCCATCAGCATGGCGCCGCGCGGGCCGCGCAGCGTCTTGTGCGTGGTCGTGGAGATCACGTCGGCGTGGCCCACCGGGGACGGGTGCGCGCCGCCCGCCACCAGGCCCGCGATGTGGGCGATGTCGGCGGCCAGCACGGCCCCGACCTCGCGGGCGATCGAGGCGAAGCCCTCGAAGTCGATGGTGCGCGGGATCGCGGTGCCGCCGCAGAAGATCAGCTTCGGCCGGTGCTCGAGGGCGAGCCGGCGGACCTCGTCGAGGTCGATGCGGCCGGTGTCCTTGCGTACGCCGTAGCGGACCGGGTTGAACCACTTGCCGGTCGCCGAGACGGACCAGCCGTGGGTGAGGTGGCCGCCGAACGGCAGGCCCATGCCCATCACGGTGTCGCCCGGCTGCAGGAACGCCATGTAGATGGCGAGGTTGGCGGGCGAGCCGGAGTAGGGCTGGACGTTGGCGTGGTTGACGCCGAACAGCGACTTGGCCCGCTCGATGGCCACGGTCTCGATCTGGTCGATGACCTGCTGGCCCTCGTAGTAGCGCTTGCCCGCGTAGCCCTCGGAGTATTTGTTGGTGAGGACGGTGCCGGTGGCCTCGAGCACGGCCTTGGACACGTAGTTTTCGGACGCGATGAGCTTGACGGTGTCGGCCTGGCGGCGCTCTTCCGCCTTGATGAGCTCGGCGATCTGCGGGTCGACGCTCGCGAGAGAACTCATGATTCTCCTGTCATCGTTGACAATTGCGAAGACCCAGGCGCACGGCCTCCGCTCCTTTCGCTCCCCGGTGGTCGATCCCACCAAATGCGCCAGTCGCGTCTCCTCCTAGACGATAGCGGATGTCACAGGGCCCATCCGTCGGGTCACGACGAGGTGACGGCCACGTTCCTGATGACGCCGAGCAGCGCCAGATCGACGTCGACCCGCTCGACGTCCTGCGGCACGCCCTCGAAGATCGCGTACATCCGTAATTGCGCGCCCGCGTCGAACGGCGCCACCGGCAGGTCCGTGCACGCGCAGGTCTTGTCCTTCCAGGCGGGGTAGATCGGCCGGCCGACGCCGGGCGGGATGAGGTTCACCCGCGAGACGGTGGTGTCGAGGGCGCCGCCGCCGAGTTTGCCTGCCAGGGGGGCGTTCTCGGTGCCGACGTTCTTGACCGTCCACTGCAGGCGCACCGTGCCGCCCTGGCGGGTCAGGGAGTCGATCTGGACGCTCAGCGTGCTGCCCGCGGCCTGGACGGTGCTGCGGACGGCCGGGGTCCCGCCCTCGTTGCCCGGCGACTCCCAGGGGCGTACCACGGCGAGCGTGACGGCCGCGCCCAGCACGGCGGCGAGCAGGCCCACGGCGATCGGCGTCCACAACCGGCGCTTCGTCGGGGACGGCGCCGTGACCGGCGGCGTCACGGGCGGCGGCGCCGCAGGCGGTGGCGTCACGGGCGGCGTCACAAGCGGCGGCGTCACGAGCGGCGGCGTCACGAGCGGTGTCCAGGTGTCCGAGACCACTCTGGTGGCCGTGTCCACCGCCACCTCGGCGCGGCCGAGCATCCGGTCCATGAGCTGCTGGGCGGTGGGGCGGCGGGCCGGGTCCTTGTCCAGTGCCCGCTCCACCAGCGGCCTGATCCGCTCGTCGAGCCCGTCGAGCACGGGCGCGTGGTTGATCACCCGGTAGACGACCTCCGCGACCCCGCCGGTGCCGAACGGCGGCCGGCCCGTGCCCGCGTAGGCCACCAGCGCGCCCCAGGAGAAGATGTCGCCGGCCGGCGTCGCCGGCTCGCCCTTGGCCTGCTCGGGCGACATGTACGCGGGCGTGCCCATGCTCTGCGCGAGCGTGGGCAGCGCCCCGGCGGTGTCGGCGAGCTGGGCGATGCCGAAGTCGATGACGCGCGGCCCGACGGGGCTGAGCAGCACGTTCGACGGCTTGAGATCGCGGTGCACGACCCCGGCCTGGTGGATGGCGGCCAGCGCGGTGGCCACGCCGACGGCCAGCGCCTCCAGGGTGGCGCCGGTCAGCGGGGCCTGCCTGACCACGGCGGCCAGGTCGGGGCCCTCGACGTATTCGGTGACCAGGTACGCGGTGCCGCCGTCGAACCCGGCGTCCAGCACGGGCGCGGTGCAGAACCTGGCGACCCGCCCGGCGGCCTCGGCTTCCTTGCCGAACCTGCGCCGGAACTCCTCCCGCGCGGCCAGCTCGGGCCGCATCGTCTTGACGGCGACCCACCGCCCCTCGGGGTCCTCGGCCAGGTAGACGACGCCCATGCCGCCTTCGCCCAGCTTGCGCACGAGGGTGTACGGCCCGACTCTCCGCTGCGCCTCCATATCGCGAGGACTCTATTTGGTACGGCTGACTCCCGGCCAGAGCCGGTCCACCTCGGCGTTCAGGATGGCCCCGATGAGCACGGCCAGGGCGGTGATGTAGAGCCACAGGAGCACGGCGATGGGCGCGGCCAGCGACCCGTAGACGGAGACCGGCGAGAACCAGGCGGCCAGCACGGCCCGCAGCACCGCCGCGCACACGATCCACAGGAACAGCGCCAGGATCGCGCCCGGCAGCTCCCGGTACCACTTGGTCCGCACCGGCACGCTGACGTGGTAGAGCACGGTCAGGAACAGGACCGAGCCGATGATCACGACCGGCCAGTAGAGGATGTCGATGAGGACGCCGTACTGGGCGGGCAGGGCGTCCCTGAGCAGGGTCGGCCCGATGACCAGGATCGGCATGACGATGATGCCGATGATCAGGCCGACGACGTAGAGGCCGAACGACATCAGCCTGGTGCGGATGATGCCGCGCTCCTCGCCGAGCCCGTAGGCCACGGAGATGAGGTCGACGTACACGTAAAGGGCTCTGGAGCCGGACCAGAGCGACAGCAGGAAGCCGACCGAGATGATCGACACCTTGCTGGCGTCGTCGCTGAGGACGTCGGTGAGGAGCGGGTTGATCACCTTGTTCACGGCCTCTTCCGTGAACAGCACCCCCGCCTGCTCGATCACCCACGCCTTGACCTGGGCGACCACGCTGGAACCCAGCCAGGTGCCGAGCTTGGCCAGCACGCCGATCAGGCCCAGCACGAACGGCGGGAGCGACAGCAGCGCGAAGAACGCCGCCTCACCCGCCAGGCCGGTGACCCGGTAGGTGACGCCGGCGTTGGTGGCCGCGCGGACGATCGCCCACGACTTCGTGTCGAGCACCCAGCTCAGCCTGGCCCTGGCGTTGGAGACGAGTCCTCTCTTCGGCCGGGGAGGCGCATCGGTGGACGTCATGGCACCCAACGGTATTCGCAGTGACTCTTCGGGACAGCTTACGTCCCGGAGACTGCCCTAGTCGTTGTCGACGATGCGTGCGCCCAGCGGGAGCAGGGAAACGGGGACGAGTTTGAGGTTCGCGACGCCCATCGGGATGCCGATGATCGACAGGAACAGCGGGATCGACGTCACGACGTGCCCGATGGCCAGCCAGACGCCGGCGACCACGCACCAGATGACGTTGCCGATCAAGGAGAAGGCGCCCGCGTCGGGGTCGCGCACCACCGTCCTGCCGAACGGCCACAGCGCGTACGCCGCGATCCGGAAGGACGCGATGCCGAACGGGATCGTGACGATCAGGATGCAGCAGATGATCCCGGCCAGCGCGTAGCCGGCGGCCAGCCAGAGTCCCGCGAAGATCAACCAGATGACGTTCAGAATCGTGCGCATACTCGCAGGATGACACCGGCCGGTCGGCCCGCGTCATCCGGCAAGACCCTGACTTCACCCTGACCTGGGCGCCCGCCCCTTGCCAGGGGGCCCGGCGAATGCCTGCGCGATCTCCATCCAGGCCCGCGCGGGCTCGCCGGCCAGCTCCAGGGCGGTGTCGGACAGGTGGACGCGCTGGGTGACGGCCAGGCAGAAGTCGAGGACGGTGCCGCGGACGAGGCCGTCCGCGCCCTCGGGCCCCGCCGTCCACGTGGTCCCGTCCGGCATGGCCAGCTCGGCGCGTACGGTCTGCTCGGGCACCGGCAGGCCGCGCACGGCGAAGCTGTAGGGCCGGGCGCGGAAGCCCATCATGGCGACGTGGCGCAGCCGGGCCGTCGGCTCCCGGGTGACGCCGAGCGCGTCGGCCACGTCCTGGCCGTGCGCCCACGTCTCCATCAGCCGCGCGGTCACGAAGGAGGCGGCCGACATGGCGGGGCCGAACCACGGCACCCGCTCGCGCGCGTCCAGCGCCGCGAACACCTCCAGGCTGCGCGAGCGGGCCGCGCGGAACCACGCGCGCAGCTCGGCCGGCGGCATCCCGCGCGCCTCGATGGCGAGGTCGTCCACGGACGTGAAGCCCGCCAGCGAGGCCTGGAAGCCGCCGGGGTCGGTGGCCGCGCGCACGGCGGCGTCGTCGAACCAGGCCAGATGGCTCACCTGGTCGCGGATCGCCCAGCCCTCGGCGGGCGTGGGCCGCTCCCAGTCCTCGTCCGTCAGGGGGTCCAGCAGGGCTTCGAGGGACGCGGTCTCGGCACGCAGGTCGTCCAGCAGCTCGGCCATGAGATCCACGCCCGCCAGCCTAACCCGAACAACGTTCTAGGAGAATAATCGTCATGTGATCTGCGAGAGCTGCAAGGACAAACGCCACGAGGACTGCCGCGGCGGCTCCTGGTGCGACTGCCAGCACCTCCAGCAGAAGCCCCACGAGCCCGACCTCAGCTGGAAGAGCCAGGGCTGAGCTAGCTGGACAGTCCCATACTCTGGACCCTGTCTTGGACAAACGGGACGGCCAGAGTATCTTCTAGGTATGCCAGCGGACCCCATGCTCGTCGGTCGACGCCACGTCGACCTCCAGCGTGTCCGCAGTGCCATCTGTTGCGACGCCCGCCTGTAACCCCATCCTTTTCTACCGCTGAGCGCGTCGCACACCTCCTCTCCACCCCTGCCCTCGATGACGAGGCAGGAGGAACCCTGCGCGCGCCCATGAACCGAAGGACGCGCAATGAGCACCCCTGCCAGCCGCACTCCTGCCAGCCGGCACCACAAGCGCCCGCGCGGCGAAGGCCAGTGGGCTCTCGGTTACCGTGAGCCGCTCAACAAGAACGAAGAGAACAAGAAGAACGACGACGGCCTCAACGTCCGCCAGCGCATCATCGACATCTACTCCAAGCGGGGCTTCGACTCGATCGACCCGGCCGACCTGCGTGGCCGCATGCGCTGGTACGGCCTCTACACCCAGCGCAAGCCCGGCATCGACGGCGGCAAGACCGCCGTCCTGGAGCCGGAGGAGCTCGACGACCGCTACTTCATGCTGCGGGTGCGCATCGACGGCGGCCAGCTCGACCTCGCCCAGCTGCGCACGATCGCGGACATCTCCAACGAGTACGGCCGCGGCACCGCCGACCTGACCGACCGCCAGAACATCCAGCTCCACTGGATCGAGATCGAGTCGGTGCCGGACATCTGGGAGCGCCTGGAGGCCGTGGGCCTGTCCACCACCGAGGCGTGCGGCGACACCCCGCGCGTGATCCTGGGCTGTCCGCTGGCCGGGATCGACGCCGACGAGGTGCTCGACGCGACCGAGCAGATCCACGAGCTGCAGGAGCGGATCGTGGGCAACCCGGCTTACTCCAACCTGCCCCGCAAGTTCAAGTCGGCGCTGAGCGGCTGCACCGCCCACTGCACGGTGCACGAGATCAACGACGTGGCGTTCGTCGGCGTGGTCAACGAGCAGGGCGAGATCGGCTACGACCTGTGGGTGGGCGGCGGCCTGTCGACCAACCCGATGCTGGGCAAGCGGATCGGCGTGTTCGTCCGGCCGGAGAAGGTGGGCGACGTCTTCGAGGGCGTGGTCGGGATCTTCCGCGACTACGGCTACCGGCGGCTGCGGCACCGCGCCCGCATCAAGTTCCTGGTCAATGACTGGGGAGTCGAGAAGTTCCGCGAGGTTCTCGAACAGGAATACCTCAAGGAGCCGCTGCCCGACGGCCCCGCCCCCGCGCTGCCGCGCGGCAGCCGCCGCGACCACGTGGGCGTCTTCCCGCAGAAGGACGGCAACTTCTACGTCGGCTTCGCGCCCAAGGTGGGCCGGCTCGACGGCGACAGGCTGCACCTGATCGCCGACATCGCCGAGCGGCACGGCTCCGGCCGGGTCCGCACGACCGTCGAGCAGAAGATGGTCATCCTCGACGTCGCGCCCGACCAGGTCGACTCGATCGTGGCCGAGCTGGAGGCCAACGACCTGCGGGTCCGGCCGTCCACGTTCCGCCGCCAGACCATGGCCTGCACCGGCATCGAGTACTGCAAGCTGGCCATCGTCGAGACCAAGGCCGCGGCCGCCGACCTGATCGACGAGCTGGAGCGGCGGCTGCCGGCGTTCGACGAGCCGCTGACGATCAACGTCAACGGCTGCCCCAACTCCTGCGCCCGCATCCAGGTCGCCGACATCGGCCTGAAGGGCCAGCTCGTGGTGGACGAGAACGGCGACCAGGTCGAGGGCTTCCAGATCCACCTGGGCGGCTCCCTCGGCGTCAACGCCGGCTTCGGGCGCAAGGTCCGCGGCCTCAAGACCACCGCCAAGGCGCTGCCCGACTACGTGGAGCGGGTCGTCAAGCACTACGACGCCCAGAAGAAGGAAGGCGAGTCGTTCGCCGACTGGGTGCAGCGGGCCGACGAGGCGGACCTCAAATGAGCGAGCGAGCGGTCCCGTTCCACTGCCCTTACTGCGGCGACGAGGACCTGGAGCCCTACGAAGGGGACGGCGGCTGGTACTGCCGCGCCTGCGCCCGCGCTTTCAAGCTCAAGTTTCTCGGGATCGGAGTGAAGATATGACGCTCGTGGACATCGAGGTCGGCCTGAAACAGCAGCGCGGCACTCTTGACCTGCAGGACATCGTCGAGTCCGCCGCGACGTTCCTCGAGGGCGCCCCCGCCCGCGAGATCATCCGCTGGGCGGCGGCGACGTTCGGCGACCGGCTGTGCCTGACCTCCTCGATGAGCGACGCCCTCCTGATCGACCTGGTGAGCCGGGTCAAGCCCGGCGTGGACGTGCTGTTCATCGACACCGGCTACCACTTCGCCGAGACGATCGGCACGCGTGACGCGGTGCGCCAGGTCTATGACGTCAACGTGATCGACATCAAGCCGTCGCGGACGGTCGAGGAGCAGGATCGCGACCTCGGCCCGCGCCTGTTCGGCCGCAACCCCGACCTGTGCTGCTTCCTGCGCAAGGTCGAGCCGCTCAACCGGGCGCTGGAGCCGTACCTGGCGTGGATCTCCGGCATCCGCCGCGACGAGTCCCCCAGCCGCGCCGGCTCCAAGGTCGTCGAGTGGGACGCCAAGCGGCAGATGGTCAAGGTCAACCCGATCGCGGCCTGGACCCAGGAGGACGTCGACAACTACATCGCCGACAACGGGGTGCTGATCAACCCGTTGCACTACGACAACTACCCCTCGATCGGCTGCGCGCCGTGCACGCGGCAGGTCGCGGAGGGAGAGGATCCGCGCAGCGGACGCTGGGCGGGCCTGGGGAAGGTCGAATGCGGCATTCACCTGTGATCCCCAGCAGGGGATCCGTCCCGTTGGCAGGCGGGACGGCCCCCGGCCGCGTGCCACTGGTGGCGGTGGCGCACGGGTCGCGAGATCCGCGTGCCGCCGCCACCGTGGCCGCGCTGCTCGACCGGGTACGCCTGGCGCGCCCTGAGGTGCCCGTACGGGTGGCCTACCTCGACCACTGCACCCCGGCACTGGGACAGGCGCTGAGCGGCCTCCAGGAGGCCGTTGTGCTGCCGCTGCTGCTCACCGAGGCCTACCACAGCCGGGTGGACCTGCCAGCGGCGCTGAACGAGGTCCGGGCGCGCGAGCCGCGCCTGCGGGTGCACTACGGCACCACGCTGGGGCCGCACCCGCTGCTGCTGACGGCGCTGGAGCGGCGCCTGGCCGAGGCGGGCGTGCGGGCCGGGGACCCGCGGACCGCGGTCGTGCTGGTGTCGGCGGGTTCGAGCGACGCCAGGGCCAACGCGGTGATCGCGCGGCAGGCGCGGGCGTGGCGGCGTTCCGGCTGGTGGACGGTGTCACCGGCGTACGCCTCGGCCGCCGGTCCGTCGCCCGCCGAGGCCGTGGCCGAGCTCAGGCGGGCGGGCGCGCCGAAGGTCGTCGTCGCGCCGTACCTGCTGGCGCCCGGCTACTTCGCGGACAAGGTGCGGCAGACGAGCCTGGAGGCCGGGGCCGCCGTCGTGTCGGACGTGCTCGGCCCGGCGCCGGAGCTGGTGGACGTGCTCCTGGAACGTTACGAGGCGGCCCGGCGGCAGCCGGTGCCCTCCCTGGTCGGCTGAGCCGGGGTCAGCAGTCCCACCGGTTCCCTGGTCGGCTGAGCCTGAGTCAGTAGCCCCACCGGTTGCCGCGGCCCTCCCCGCGCGTCTGCCGGCCCAGCTCGCGGGCCTGCCTGCCCAGTTCGCGGGTCTCCCGCAGCACCTGCCGGTTCAGCGCCCGCCAGTCCTCGCCGTGCAGCCGCCGCCAGTGCTCCCGCCAGGCCGCGAACCCGCGCTGCACCGGCTGCGCCTGCGAGTCGCCGATGACCTTGACGTCCCCCATCACGGCGTACGCGCGCACGCGCACCACCGGGACGTTCATGCCGGGGGCCGCCTGGATGACGTCCACGCGCTTGTCGCCCATGACGGCCATGCCGTCGAGGTCCACGTTCACGCCGTCGGGGACGATGATCTTGATGTCGCCCATCACGGAGACGGCCATGATGTCCACCATGTCCGTGCGCACCTCGGCCTCGCGGAGGTCGAGCACCACGTCGCCCATGACGGCGACCGCGCCGAGCTCCTGGTCGATCCGCCAGGTCCCGCGCCGCTTGGAGTCGCCCATGACGCCCACGAACCACCGCCGCTTCCTGCCCGCGGGCCCAGGGGCGGCCGGGGCCGGCGCGGGCGTGGCTCCCGCCGGCAGGTCCTGGGTGAGCAGGGCCAGCTCGGCGTGCGTGGTCGCGGAGTAGGCCGCCTCCGTCCGGTCGGTCAGCTCGGCGAGCGTCAGCCTGCCCTCGACCGATGCGACACGGAGCTGCTCGACGACGGCCTCGCGCTCCGCGTCCGAGGCGCGGAGCCCACCGGGATCAGTCATACTCGCAACATATCGCGTCTTGCCGGGAATGGGACTCCTCCCCGAGAAGGAAAACATGTCATCCCTTGTAGGTGTTTGAACCTAGAAGCCGCTTTGGCGCGTACCAAGCGATGACACGGGGCTCTGGCTTGGCCCGGGGCGCGGCCGGACCAGGCTAGGGTCCCTGTCATGCATGAGGAACAGCTCTACCGCGCGGCGTTGAACGGCGAGACCGAGGCCGTGGGCAAACTGCTCGCCGGCGGCGCCGATCCCAACACCCCAGGTGAGGACGGGTTGCCGCTGTGCGCGGCCGCCGCCTGGGACCGCGTGGAGGTGGCCGGCGCGCTCCTGACGGCCGGCGCCGACGTGAACGGCCGGGAGGAGGGCGGCTGGACGGCGCTGCACTGGGCCGCCTCCAACGGCCACGCCGCCACCGCCAAGGCGCTGATCGAGGCCGGCGCGGAGGTCGACGCGGCCAACGAGTCCGGCGACACCCCGCTCACGCTGGCCGCCCGGCGCGGCGCGCTGGGCGTGGTGCAGGTGCTGCTCGAAGCGGGCGCCGACGCCGAGAAGTACGACGGCGACGGCGACACGCCGCTCGAGATCGCCGCCTCCTGGGTGGGCGTGCACCTGGAGAGCGCGCTGCTCGACCAGATCGAGAAGGAGGGCTGGGAGTACGTCGTGGCCCGCCAGTACGCCAAGGACGGCACCGAGCTGGTCACGGTGGCCGGGCGCTCGGCCGACGGCTCGGAGAGCGAGCAGGTGCAGGCCCAGCGCGGCCACGCCGCCGTCGCGACCCTGCTGGAGGACGCGACGGGCACGTACACGCCGGTGGAGCAGCTCGTGGCGCGGGCCGTCGCGCACCGCGACATCGACGAGGACGCCGAGACCTGGTGGATCGTGGCCGACTCGCTGGGCAGGCGGGCGGACGACGAGACGTACGAGGCGCTGGTCCGGCTGTGCGGGAGCGAGGACGCCAGGGAGCGGGAGTTCGGGGTCGACGCGATCGCCCAGTTCGGGTTCGCCGAGGGGGAGAAGCCCTACCTCGACACGACGCTGGCGCTGCTGCAGAAGATGGTCACCACGGAGGGCAACCCGCAGGTCCTGCGGTCGGTCCTGGCCGCGCTCGGGCACCAGGGCGACGCCCGCGCGCTGCCGCACGTGCTGGACATCATCCGGCGTCCCGGGCACAAGCGCACGATGACGGACGCGATCGCGCTGGCCGACGTGCTGCCGCCGGGCCACGAGGAGGGGCTGGCCCTGCTCATCGCGATGACGGAGGACGAGGACACGGAGGTGCGCGACTGGGCCACCGCCGGGCTCGCCGGGCTGTCCGAGGACACGCCCCGCATCCGCGAGGCCCTGGCCGCCCGCCTGGCCGACGCCGACCTCCGCACGGTGGCCGAGGCCACGCGCGGGCTGCTGACGCGGGGCGACGAGCGGGCCTCGCAGGGGGTGGCGCGGGTGCTGGCCGAGAGCGACGACGAGTACGAGCGGGACCTCGTCACCGAGCCCGTCACCGGCTGACCCGCACCCGCCCGCCCGGGCCCAGGAGTGCTCAGTCGCCGTTGAGCACGCGCGTCACCCATTCCAGGGTGCCGGTGCGCAGGGCCTCCTCGGCCAGCCGTTTCCCGGTCGGGGTCGTCAGGGCGTCCAGGGAGCTGTCGATCCAGCCCTGGACGTTCTGGTGTCCCTGCTCCCGGTATTCGACCGCCTGGATGAGGCATTCCAGCTTGTCCGCGTCCCGGGCGCAGACGGCTTCGAGGCTGGCCTTCTCCTCGTACTCCCCCACCGCGTCGCCGACCATGTCCGCCACCTCCGCGGGCAGGCCGCGCATCTGGTCGGCGGTGACGTCCTCGTTGGAGGCCGCCTTGAGGTAGCGCTTGCCGATGTACGGGATGTCGGTGATGCGGGTCTCCTGGGTGTCGTGGAAGAGGCTCATGAACGCGGCCCGTTCCGGATTCGCGCCTTCGAGCCGCGCGATCACGCCGGCTATGACGGCCGCGCGGAACGAGTGCTCGGCGATGCTCTCCGGATCCCGTACGCCCGCCACCAGCCACCCGGTCCGCTTGTAACGCTTGAGCAGTCCGAACTCGTACAGAAGCCCCGCCAGTCCCGTCACGTCGTCCATCACGGGGACCCTCCTCTCCTACGGCAAATGCCGTGGCCGTTTCGCCGGCCACGGCATTTGTCATCGACCGTTCTCCGAAAACGGGAGCCGTTTCAGCTCACCGGTTAATTCCAGGACCCGAAGATATCCCGCCAGTCGTCCCCGTCGGGCCACCAGCTGTCGTTGTCCTGGCCCTTCTCGTCCGGGCCCGACTCCTCACGGCCTGTCCACTGGTCGTCGTCCTTGACCGGCTCCTCCTTGACCGGCTCCTCCTTGACCCGCGGCTTCTGCACCGTCGGCTCCTGGTGGTGCACCGGGCGGTGGCGCTCGACGCGCGGCGTACGGATGCGGATGATCTCGTCGTCGTGGCGGCGGTGGTGGCGGTGGCCCCAGCCACCCCAGCCCCACGGGCCACACCAGGGGCGCCAGCATCCTCCCCATCCGCGACGACCGCAGTGCTTTCCACAGAGCGGCGGCTTCTCGTTCGAGATGACCCCGACGCCCGCCGGGACGGCGGCGCTGCTGGGCACCGCGCTCGCCGCGGCCGCCAGACCCGTGGGAAGGAGCAGGGAGCCGACGATGGCGCCGGCCAGCGTTAGTGTCGCGGCCCGCCCATGGCGTGGCGTCCGCGATTGCCGACTTTCAGTGTTCACGTGCATTCGTTTCCGTTCATGGGTAGATCGGCCCGAAATCCAGCGCCCACTATCTCCGCAGGCACTCAGACAGGGGCAGACGTACCCATGCGAATATTCTCGCCTAACTCCGTAAACCCAAATAACCTGTCAAAACCTGGCGCGGTCTTTAAACGCTGGTTTTGCGGTTACTTAAAGGGCCTCGCGCTATATCCCAGGGCATTTCCCGACCAATTCCCCCAGAATGGACAGCGCGGCCGGTCAGGGGCCGGAGAGGGCCGGGGCCGCGGCCAGGACGTCCCTGGCCAGCGGTAGGTCGCCGGCCAGCTCGGCCGGGAACTCGGCGGGCTCTCCCCTGCCGCCCAGCAGGAAGCAGAACGCGACCACGTCCGCCGTGATGTGGGCGTCCGGCGTGCCCGGCCGGGTGTCCTCCACGCCCAGCGGCACCTGCCACTCCCCCCCGCCCGCGCCCGTCAGCGTGAGGTGGAGGGTGCGGCCGGAGCCGTCCATGCCCGACAGGAGCATCGTCCAGGGCAGCAGGCGCGCGCACAGGTCGGCGGTCGGGTGGATGTGGTCGGCGATGGGGTCGGGCAGGCGCAGCCGGGCGGTCCGGGCGGCGTCGGCCGTGTGGATCCAGGTCTCCAGGCACCGTGCCAGCAGGTGGTCGCGCACCGGGACCTCCATGCCGTCCATGGTGGCCGGGGTCGTGGGCGGCAGGTCGGCCAGGTGGCGGCAGAGCGCGTCGGCCTGGGCCCGCCAGTCCCTTCGCGTCTGCTCGGGGCTGCGGGCGCGCTCGTACGCCTGCACGTCGCTCGTACGCCCCATCGAGTCGGTCGCGCCCATGGGCGGCCCCAGCACGGGGGCGCCGACGGCGGCGGCCAGGAGGCCGTCCTTGGCGGCCAGGTGGGCGACCAGCTCCTGGAGGGTCCAGCCCTCGACGATCACGCGCGACCAGTCGTCGTCCACGGCCGAGGTCAGCAGCGCGTCCATTGCGGCCACCCGGCCCGCGTACGGCTCCGCCCAGGCCGCGGTGGGGGCCGCCGGCCTGCGCCGGGCCCTGGCCCCGGCCAGCAGCTGGGGCCGCAACGAGCGGGCCGGCGCCTCCGGGTCCTCCATCATCGCGTCCAGATAGAGGCGCTCGATGGGGTCCATTACACCTCTTCCTCCGCAAGCGCGTCCGCCAGGCGTCTCAGCGCCAGCCGGATGCGCGATTTGGCCGTGCCCTCGGGCACGCCCAGCTCCTCGCTCACCTGCCGATAGGTCCTGCCGCCGAAATAGGCGAGCTCCACCGCCTCCCGGAGGCCGTCGGGCAGCGAGGTCACCGCCTGCCGCACCCGTTTGGCCTCGTCCGAGGCCAGGACCGTGTCCTCCAGTCTGTCAGGTTCGCGCTCGAACAGCCTGGGTCCGAGGGCCGACACGCGCCGCCGCTCCTCGGCGCGCACGTGGTCGACCGCGCGGCGGTGCGCGATCGTGGCGAGCCAGGCGCGTAAGGTGCCGCGTTCCGGGTCGTAGGCCAGGGGGCGCTCCCAGAAGACCAGGAACACCTCCTGAGTGATGTCCTCGGCGATCACCCGGTCCCTGGTGACCCGCAGCGCGAGCCCGAAGATCAGCGAGGAGAGCCGATCGTAGACCTCGCCCAGCGCGGACTCGTCGCCGCCGACCACCCGCTGGTGCAGCAGGCGGTCGTCGTACGGTGCCTCCACTGGCCCCACACTCCCGTGTAATCCGGACCAAGGCGGCGGGTGCGCCGCGACCCGAGCATGTCATTATTCGCCGGAAAAGTAGAGCCGGATGACCGGAGGCGGGGACTTTGCCGGCTCGCGATAAGGTCGGAGGACCAATACGGAGGGAGCACGTCATGGCCACCACTCGCACCGCCACCACCCAGTGGAGGGGCGCCCTGATCAACGGTTCGGGCACCGTGTCGCTCGACACCTCGGGTGTGGGCACGTTCGAGGTCACCTGGGCGTCCAGGTCCCAGGAGGCCGACGGCAGGACGTCCCCGGAGGAGCTCATCGCCGCCGCCCACTCCTCCTGCTTCTCGATGGCGCTCTCGCACGGACTGGCAGGCGCGGGCACCCCGCCGGAGTCGCTGGAGACCAGCGCCGACGTGACGTTCCAGCCGGGTGAGGGCATCACCGGCATCGTGCTCACGGTGAAGGGCCGCGTTCCCGGCATCTCGGCCGAGCAGTTCGCGGAGGCCGCCGAGACGGCCAAGGCCAACTGCCCGGTCAGCAAGGCCCTGACGGGCACCCTGATCACGCTCGACGCCGAGCTGCTCTGACGGCCGCCCCGACCTGCCCGGCATCGGGGCCGGGCATCCGGAGACCCCGTTACGGAGGGCGATCGGCGCATTGAGAGACCAAGAACGTGTTCGCGTGCGACAATTGGGCCACATGCGCGAGGTCTGGCCGGGCGAACCCTATCCACTCGGCGGCACCTGGGATGGCGTTGGCACCAGCTTTGCGGTGTTCTCCGAGGTCGCCGAGCGGGTCGAGCTGTGCCTTTTTCATGACGACGACACCGAGGAGCGCGTCGACCTGCCCGAGGTCGACGGGTTCGTCTGGCACGGCTACCTGCCGGGCATCCAGCCGGGCCAGCGCTACGGCTACCGCGTCCACGGCCCGCACGACCCGTCGCAGGGCCACCGGTGCAACCCCGCCAAGCTGCTCCTCGACCCCTACGCCAAGGCCATCGACGGCGAGCTGACCTGGAACCAGGCGCTGTTCCCCTACTACTTCACCGACCCCACCCGGCGCAACACCGAGGACAGCGCGCCCTACATGCCGAAGAACGTGGTCGTCAACCCGTTCTTCGAGTGGGGCAACGACCGGCCGCCGCGCATCCCGTACCACCAGACCGTGATCTACGAGGCCCACGTGCGCGGGCTCACCATGCGCCACCCCGACGTGCCGCCCGACCTGCGCGGCACGTACGCGGGCGTGGGGCATCCGGCGATCATCGATCACCTGCTGTCGCTGGGGGTGACGGCGGTCGAGCTGATGCCGGTCCACCACTACATCCCCGAGCACTTCCTGGTCGCCCGCGGGCTGACGAACTACTGGGGCTACAACACCATGGCCTACCTGGCGCCCCACGGCGGCTACTCCAGCGCGGGCACGCGGGGGCAGCAGGTGCTGGAGTTCAAGGCGATGGTGCGGGCGCTGCACGAGGCGGGCATCGAGGTCATCCTCGACGTCGTCTACAACCACACGGCCGAGGGCGACCACATGGGGCCCACGCTGGGGTTCCGGGGGATCGACAACGCCGCCTACTACCGGCTGCACGACGGTGACCGGCGCTACTACCTCGACTACACCGGGTGCGGAAACTCCCTCAACGTACGCTCGCCGCACGCGCTGCAGCTGATCATGGACTCGCTGCGTTACTGGGTCCTCGAGATGCACGTGGACGGGTTCCGGTTCGACCTGGCCTCGGCGCTGGCCAGGGAGCTGCACGACGTCGACCGGCTGAGCGCGTTCTTCGACCTGATCCAGCAGGATCCGGTGATCTCGCAGGTCAAGCTGATCGCCGAGCCGTGGGACGTGGGGCCCGGCGGCTACCAGGTCGGAAATTTCCCGCCTTTGTGGACGGAGTGGAACGGCAAATATCGCGACATCGTGCGCGATTTCTGGAGAGGCACGCATTCCGCGCTCCCCGAGTTCGCCTCCCGCCTGACCGGCTCCGCCGACCTGTACGAGTCCTCCGGCCGCCGCCCGGTCGCCTCGATCAACTTCGTGACCTGCCACGACGGTTTCACCCTCAACGACCTGGTCTCCTACGACCACAAGCACAACGAGGCCAACGGCGAGGACAACCGCGACGGCACCAACGACAACCGCTCCTGGAACTGCGGCGCCGAGGGCCCCGTCGAGGACCCCGGCGTCGTCCGGCTCCGCCACCGCCAGCGCCGCAACTTCCTGGCCACCCTGTTCCTGTCGCAGGGCGTGCCCATGCTCTCCCACGGCGACGAGCTCGGCCGCACCCAGCGCGGCAACAACAACGCCTACTGCCAGGACAACGAGCTGGCCTGGGTCGACTGGTCGTTGCTGCACACCGAGCCGGAGCTGCTGGAGTTCGTCAGGGCGCTGTCGAAGCTGCGCCGCGAGCACCCGGTCTTCCAGCGCCGCCGCTTCTTCCACGGCCGCCATCCCGACGACGGCAAGCGCGACCTGGTCTGGCTCACCCCGGGCGGCACGGAGATGACGGCGGCCGACTGGCACATCGGCTACGCCAAGTCGCTCATGGTCTACCTCAACGGCGAGGCCATCACCGAGCCGGGGCCGCGCGGCGAGCGGATCGTGGACGACTCGTTCCTGCTGCTCATCAACGCCCACCACGAGAACATGTCGTTCACGCTGCCGGGCGAGGAGTGCGGCACCGGATGGGTGCCCGTGCTCGACACCAGCCACGAGACGATGGAAGAGGCGTTCCCGGACGAGGGCTGGCAGGCCGGCGACCTGGTCGCCGTCACGGCCCGTTCCCTCCAGGTCCTGCGCCAGCCGCGCTCGCGGTGAGCAGCATCAGCGCGAACGTCGCCACCCCCGCCAGGCCGTGCAGCGTCACCGCCAGCACCGGGAACCCGCGCCCGCCCGTCTTGTGCCGCCCGGCCCCCAGCCAGCGCGTGGACATCGTGAACCCCAGCAGCGCGGCCACCGCCAGCCCTCCGAACGCGGCCCACGCCAGCGCCCTGCTCCCCGTGACCAGCCCGGCCACCCAGCACACCAGCGCCGACACGGCCAGCGTCGGGTGGGAGAACACCAGCGCGGCCGGGAAGCGGGTGACCTTGGCCCGGCGCAGCCCGTCGCCCGAGAGCCAGAAGTAGAGCAGGTACACCCCGGCCAGCGCGGCGACCGCCCATGCGACAGCGGTGATCAGACCCACAGGGCCTCCCCTCCCCGATCCCCTTCCGCCACGTAAGCACGTGACCGCCTGCGTGTCCTTGGATACACAAAAGTGCTATACGCCCCATATCCCGAAATGCCCGCTCGCGTCTGCTAGCTTTACCTTTCCGGCCGGATTTGATCCCGGCCGGAAGGTGTTTGTATGACCATTTCTCCGGCAACCGTGCGGCCCGTGAGCGCCGCGGACCGCCCCACCGTCGAACGCCTCTGGCTCATGTTCCGCCACGACATGGCGGAGTTCCAGGGCGGGCTGCCCAGCCCTGATGCCACCTATCACAGCGACCGGCTGCGCGCGGCGTTCGAGGACGACGACTGGGCGGCCTACCTGTTCACCAGCGGCGACCGGCCCGTCGGGTTCTCGTTCGTACGCGCGCTGTCCGGCCCGGCGCGCGTGCTGAACAGCTTCTTCGTGGTACGCGGCGCGCGCCGGTCCGGGATCGGGATGGAGGTCGTACGGGAGGTGATCTCCCGGCACCCCGGCCCCTGGAAGATCGCCTTCCAGGACTCGAACGCGGCGGCCGTCGCGTTCTGGCGGCGCGTCGCCACCGAGATCGCCGGTGAGGCGTGGACGGAGGAACGCCTGCCCGTGCCGAACCGGCCCGACGTCCCCCCGGACGTGTGGATCTCCTTCACCACCGCCTGACCAGCCCGGCAACCGGGCGGGGCGCGTGGCGAACGCGTCCCGCCCGCGTGGGCCAACTGTCGGTGGGGTGTGCCAAGGTAGAGGAGTGCGGCGCATCTATCCCGACATACAAGACAATCCGGACATCGTGCAGGCGTACGCCTACCCCGAGGGGCGGCCTTGGCTGCGGCTCAACATGGTGGCCAGCGCCGATGGCGCGGCGTGGCTGAAGGGCCGCTCGGGCGGGCTGTCGAGCGCGGGCGACAAGCGGATCTTCCAGACCCTGCGCGGCCTGGCCGACGTCGTCCTCGCGGGCGCCGCGACCGTGCGCAAGGAGGGGTACGGTCCCGTCCCCCCGCGTGACTCGTGGGACGAGCTCCGCGTGGGCAGGCCGAAGGTGCCGCCCATCGCGGTCATCACCCGCAGCCTGGACTTCGACCTCGACGGCGAGTTGTTCACCGACGCCCCGAGCCGGACGATCGTGATCACCTGCGAGGCCGCCCCGCACGAGCGGCGCAAGGCGGCGGCCAGGCACGCCGACGTCATCGTGGCCGGGGGCGAGAGCGTCGACCTGGCGCCGGCCGTCGCGGAGCTGCACGCGCGCGGGCTGACCAGGATCCTGTGCGAGGGCGGCCCCAGGATCAACGCCCAGCTCTCGGCGCAGGACCTGGTCGACGAGATGTGCCTGTCCATCAGCCCGCTGCTGGTGGGGGGCGGCGCGGCGCGCATACTCAACGGCGAGCCCGCCGAGGTCTCGCTGCGCCTCAGCCAGGTGCTGGAAGAGGAGGGGGTCCTCTTCTGCAAATACGACAGGGAGCAGAGCCATGACCGAGCCGACTGAGCCCACGGAGCCGACTGCGCCCACCGAGCCCACGGAGGCGACTGCGCTCGCGGAGCCCGCCGAAGAGCAGCCGGTGCCCAATCTGCCGGTGCGCCCGCCGGTGCCGCCCATGCTGGCCAAGCCGGTCAAGGCCATGCCCAAGCAGAACGGCTCGCTGTTCTACGAGCCGAAGTGGGACGGCTTCCGGTGCATCGTGTTCCGCGACGGCGACGAGGTCTATCTGGGCAGCCGCAACGAGCGGCCGTTCACGCGCTACTTCCCGGAGCTGGTCGAGGCGGTCAGGGCGGAGCTGCCGGACAGGTGCGTGGTGGACGGCGAGATCGTGCTGCCGAGGGGGTCGCAGCTCGACTTCGACGCGCTGCAGCAGCGCATCCATCCGGCCGCCTCGCGGGTGAAGCTGCTGTCGGAGCAGACGCCGGCCCAGTTCGTCGCGTTCGACCTGCTGGCGCTGGGCGACGAGTCGCTGATGGAGACGCCGTTCTCGGAGCGCCGGGCGCGACTTGAGGGGATATTTCCGGAAAAGGGAGGGTCCATTCGGCTGACGCCGGTCACGACCAGCGACGAGCAGGCGGCCGAGTGGTTCGACACGTTCGAGGGCGCGGGGCTCGACGGCATCATCGTCAAGCCGGGCGACCAGCCGTACATCCCCGACAAGCGCACGATGTTCAAGGTCAAGCACGAGCGCACGGCCGACGTGGTGATCTGCGGCTACCGCGAGCACAAGTCGGGCCCGATCGTGGGGTCGCTGCTGCTCGGCCTCTACGGCCAGGACGGCCGGCTGCACCACGTGGGCGTGGCGGCCTCGTTCCCCATGGCGCGCAGGGCCGAGCTGGTCGAGGAGATCAAGCCGTACCTCGCGGAGCTGAGCGAGCACCCCTGGGGCCACTGGGCCGAGCAGGCGGCGGCCAACCTCGGCCAGCCCGCCGCCGGGCCCGCGACGGGCGGGCAGCGGGTGCCCGGGGCGGTGTCGCGGTGGAACGCCAAGAAGGACCTGTCGTTCATCCCGCTCAGGCCGGAGCTGGTGATCGAGGTGGCCTACGACCAGATGGAGGGCGACCGGTTCCGGCACACGGCGCAGTGGCGGCGGTGGCGGCCCGACCGCACGCCGGAGTCATGCACGTACGAGCAGCTCGAACGTCCCGTCAGTTACAACCTCGACGACATCCTTGCCCGGTAGCCGCGCATCCCGTTATATCTCGACATATGAGTACAGGGGATGAGTTAAAGGCAGCCGTGTCCGCCCGCCGCGACCTCGGGCCGGAGTTCGAGGACGCCCTGGTCGAGTCCTTCCTCGACAAGATGGGGCAAGAGGTCGACCGGCGGGTGGACGAGCGCATCGCCCAGCGGGCGTCGAAGGCGCCCGCACGCGACCGGGCGCCCGACGGGCAGCGGCTCGCCCTGGCGATCGTCTCGGTCTGCCTCGGCACCGTCTCCACCCTCCTGCTGGTCCTGCTGGGGGACAAGGCCGCCTATCTGGTGCCGATCTGGGGCGGGCTGATCATCATCAACGCCATCTTCAACTCGGGGAGGTCGGGCAAGAGCGGCTGACCCGGCAGCCCACGTTCAGGGGACGCCGGCGGGCCCGCGGAAGGCGGCGCTGCCGGAAGGGCGGGCCCTATGCGAGCCAGATGAGCCCGGCGAAACGGCCGCCCGGCTGCTCCCTGCGGTGCGAGTAGAGCTCCGCCGACTCGATCGTGCAGCGGGCGTCATGGCGTACGTCCTGGATCCCGGCGGCACGCAGCTGGGCCTCGATCCCGGCCCGCAGGTCGAGCGCGGGCGTCTGCCACGACGTCGTGGACCACGTCTCGGGGACGCGGGCGGCCACCCGCTCGCGCAGCTCGGCGGGCACCTCGTAGCAGCGGCCGCACGCGCCGGGACCGACCAGCGCGACCATCCGGCCCGGCGCCGCGCCCTTGGCCGCCATGGCCGCCACCAGGGCGGTCGCGATGCCGGCCTCGGTGCCGGGGCGGCCGGAGTGCGCGGCGCCCACCATGCGCGCCACCGGGTCGGCCACCAGCACCGCCGGGCAGTCGGCCCCGAGCGAGGCCAGCGCCAGCCCTGGCTCGGTGGTGAACACGCCGTCGAGCGCCGGCGGATCGTCCCCGAAGGGCTCGCTCACGTACGCGACATCCGCGCTGTGGACCTGGCGCATGAACACGATGCCCCGCACGCCCAGCTCGGCGGCCACCCCCGCCCGGTTGGCCCGCACGGCCTCCGGGTCGTCGCCGACCATCCCGCCGAGGTTGCGCGACCCGTACGGCGGGACGCTGATCCCTCCGTGGCGATCGGTGACGGCGACACGCACTCCAGGGGCCAGCTCCATGGCTCGATCTTAGAGCGCGAGGCTCGTCGGCAGCGGCGCAGGGGATAGCCGCGAGGAGTTCAGCGGCTGAGGCGGTGGACGGTGAGCGGGCCGCCGCCCCAGCGGCCGATCGCCTCGTCGTCGGCGAAGGCCAGCACGCGCATCATGTTGCCGCCGTCGCTGAGGTCCACGGCGCGGCGCAGCCTCCGCCGCAGCGGGCGGGGCAGGGCGGTGGTGCCGGCCTCGACCGTGTCGCCGTAGTGCGGGGCGAAGGCGACGCCCGCGAAGCCGGTACGGCTCAGCAGCCTGCGCACGGTCCACGAGGAGTAGAACATCAGGTGGTTCCTGGTGAAGCCGCTCCACGCCCGCCCGTGCGCCTTGAGCAGCAGCGACTGGGCGTTCACGGTCAGGATGAGCAGCACGCCGCCGGGCGCCAGCAGCCGCCGGAACGTGCGGAAGTCGTCCAGCGGCCTGGGCAGGTGGGCGAGCACCGACCAGAGCGTGATCACGTCGAACCCGCCCGCGGCGATCTCCGGGACGTCCTCGGGGGCGCCGAGAAACGCGCGCGCCCTGCTCAGCCGCTCGTTGGCCTGGACGACGGACTCCGGCGACAGGTCCACCCCCCAGGCGTCGAACCCGCGCCGCTCGGCCAGCTCCAGGAACAGCCCCGCCCCCGAGCCGAAGTCGAGCAGCCGGCGCTCCTTGCCCTCGTCGAACACCGGCGAGAAGGCGTCCATGGTCAGCTCGTGGCGGCGCTGCCGGTTGGCGGCGTACGAGCCGGTCAGGAAGGTGTTGTAGCCGGTGGCGTACAGGTCGCCGAGGCGTTCGGGCAGGATGTTGGGGTTGCGGTAGAGGAAACCGCACGAGGGGCAGCGGACGACGTGATAGTGCCAGCCGTTGCCGGAGGGCTCGAACATCGGCTGCTGGCGCGACTCCCCGCACATCATGCAGGCCAGGAACTCCTCGTTCGCCTTCAGCGGCCGGAGCCTGCGGTAGTCCGTCAGCTCCATGACCGGGGCCCGCGTGGTCAGCAGCTGCCACTGCGCCTCGCGTACCAGGCGCTCCCCCGGACGGACGTACACGCGCTGCGCCCAGGGAATGCGGTCGTATCGGGAGCCATACACCAACCGGCTCAACAGTCGATATGCCATGCGAAGCGTCTTCCCCGACGCCAACGAGCGCTATGCGTGAAGATCCGGGCACTTTACGTGATCTTAGGGCTTCATGGCGAATGGTGACAAGCAAGCATATGCTTGGTCCGTGCCTGACTATCGCAATCTCATCGGCGGCGAGCTGGTCCCCGCAAGCGACGGCAGAACCCTCGACTCGGTCAACCCGGCCACCGGGGAGGTGTGGGCGCGGATCCCGGCGAGCGGGGCACCCGACGCCGAGGCGGCCGTGGCGGCGGCCCGGCGCGCCTTCCCCGCCTGGTCGGCGCTGCCCGCCCTGGCCAGGGCGGGTTACCTGCGCAAGGTGTCGGAGGTGTTCGCCCGCAACGCCGAGGAACTGGCCAGGCTGGAGACGCGCGACAACGGCCGGATCCTGCGCGACACGCTGAAGAAGGACCTGCCCGGGATGGCGTACCTGTGGCAGCTGGCCGCCGGGCAGTGCCTGGACGCGGCCAAGGGCGACACGGTCATCCTCGGGCCGGACACGCTCGGGCTGACGCGGCGGGAGCCGTACGGGGTGGCGGTCTGCATCATCCCGTGGAACTCGCCCATCTCCACGTTCTCGGCCAAGGCGGCGTACGCGCTGGCGGCCGGGAACACGGTGATCGTCAAGCCGGCCGAGCAGGCGAGCGCGTCGGTGCTGCGGCTGGGCGAGCTGCTGGCGGAGGTGTTCCCGCCCGGGGTGCTGAACATCGTCAGCGGCCTGGGCGAGGAGGTGGGCGACGCGCTGGTACGGCACCGCGACGTCGCCAAGATCAGCCTCACCGGCTCGACCGCCACCGGCCAGGCCATCACCCGGGCGTCGGCGGACGCGCTGAAGCCGCTGACGTTCGAGCTCGGGGGCAAGTCCCCGAACATCGTCTTCCCCGACGCCGACCTGGACGCGGCCGCCCAGGGCGTCACCGTGAACTCCGTCTACACCGGCAACGCCGGGCAGGTCTGCGTGGCCGGCTCCCGCATCCTCATCCACCACTCGATCTGGGACGAGCTGCTGGACCGCATCACGCGCATCTGCGCCGAACTGGTCCTGGACGACCCGCTCGACCTGCGCACGACCATGGGGCCGATCGTCTCCTCGGCCCAGTACGAGCACGTGCGGTCGTACCTGGAGCTGGCCGAGAAGGAGGGCGCGAGCCTGCTCTTCGGCGGGCGGACGGGGGCGGAGGTGGTGCCCGGCCTCCCGGGCGGCTACTGGGTCTCCCCCACCCTCTACACGACCACGGACAACTCGCTGCGGCTCTGCCAGGAGGAGATCTTCGGCCCCGTGGCGGTGGCCATGCCGTTCTCCTCCGACGAGGAGGCCCTGGCGATCGCGAACGACTCCCGCTACGGCCTGGCGGCCGGCGTCTGGACGCGCGACCTGGGGCGGGCGCACCGTTTCGTGCGGGATCTGCAGAGCGGGACGGTGTGGGTGAACACGTTCCGGCAGATGCCGCCCGGACTGCCGTTCGGGGGCGTCAAGGACAGCGGGTACGGGCACGATTCGGTCCTCGAGTACACCCGCGAAAAGGCGGCCATAATCCAGATTTAGTCGGATAGATTTACGCCTCATGAGCGAGGGGATCAAGGACGCAGCCGAGCTGCCCGACGCAGCCGCGCAGTCCCGTGCGTCCGTGCTACGCAGTCGTGCCGAATCGTACATCGCCCTGTCGAGGTACGACGCCGCGATCGCGGATCTGACGGAATCGATCGCGTTAGTGCCGGACAACGCGCGTGCCTGGCGGCTGCGCGGCGAGAGCCATCGTGTCATCGAACGCTACGAGGCCGCCCTGGAGGACTTCGACGAGGCGCTCAAGCTGGAGCCGGACAGCGCGTACGCGCTGGGCTCCCGGGGCCAGACGTACGCCGCGATGGGCCGCCTGGACGAGGCCATGACCGACTTCGAGCACGCCCTCACCCTCTCCCCCGACTCCCTGTGGATCCTGGAGGCCAAGGCCGACGTCCTGGTGGACCTGGACCGCCTGGACGAGGCCCTGGAGGAACACGCCAAGATCATCGCTCTGAACGAGGACCTGCCCTACTCCTGGGCCGCCCGCGGCGACCTGTACCAGCGCATGCACCTCTACGCCGAGGCCATCGAGGACTACACGAAGGCGCTGGAGGCGAACCCGGCGTACGTGCGCGCGCTGAGCCGGCGGGGCGAGGCGTACCGCATGATCGACCGGTACGAGGAGGCGCTGGCGGACCTGAGCCGCGCGGTGGAGCTGGACCCCGAGAACGACCGGGCCTATGGCAGCCGGGGGGCGGTGCTGAGCGAGCTGGGCGACAACGAGGCGGCGCTGAGCGACCTGAACCGGGCGATCGAGCTGGACCCCGAGTACATCTGGGCGTTCCGGGTGCGCGGGGAGATCCTGCAGGAGATGGACCGCCACGAGGAGGCGATCTCCGACTTCACCCGGGCCCTGCACCTGGAGTTCGGCGACTGACCGTCGCGGGCGGGAGTGGCGGCCAGGCGCGTGACCTGGCCGCGCCCCCGTCTATACGTTGCGGGCCGTCAGCAACCGGTCGATCCTGCGGCCGAGGTCGACCATGTCGTGCCGCAGGGAGTCGAACACTCCGAGGATCTCCGCGCGAGCGGAGATGAATTGATCGTTGGTCTGCCGTCGAAGACCTGTCAGTTCGTCGCCCAGGGCCGCGAAGTCCTGGGCGATCTCCATCTGAGCATCCGCGATCTCGGCCCGCATCTCGGCGACGGCGATCTCCGCCGCGGTGATCTTCGAGCCTTTCGCCCGTGTACGTCTTCTCCCCGTTCGCAGGTGGGCATGGCTGTTGTCGTCAGAATCTGCGTAACTGGAACGCAGGATCGCTTCGAACGCGTCGATGCGGAGCTTCAATGCGCGGATCTCCGCCTCAATGTCCACGTACTCCTGCCTTTGCATGTACTCGGAAGGGATCCCGTGCCCCGATGACGCGGATCTCCGCTTCCTCTGAGCACATCGTCGCAGGTAGTTCGAGGTTGCGATGCTCGGCGAGAACGCTCTGGGTGTGGTTTTCTCTGTCTCGGGAGTGCCAGAGATCTCTGCGGGGATGACGTATGTTAGCCGCGCGGTCACAGGAAATGACCAACCATCCGATGACTCTCCAAGGGGCCGAAATGCGGATGGATTCATGCATGATGGTCGGCATGATTGACAAGATCGCGTGGATCCACCTGGCGGACGGCAAGATCCTCAGCACCAGGTCACGGGGCAAGAGCGTCTACTACCTCCCCGGCGGCAAGCGCGAACCCGGCGAGAGCGACCTCGACACCCTCGTCCGCGAGATCGACGAGGAACTGTCCGTCGCCATCGTCCCCGCCACCGCCGCCCACCTGGGCACGTACCAGGCCCAGGCGGACGGCCACGCCGACGGCGTGGTCGTGAAGATGACCTGCTACACCGCCGACCACCGGGGGACGCCGACGCCCAGCAGCGAGATCGAGGAGGTCGTCTGGCTCACCTACGCCGACCGCGACCGCGTGGCGCCCGTGGACCAGATCATCTTCGACGACCTCCACCGGGACGGCCGACTCCGCTGACCCCGACGCCCATCCTGAGGTCACCAGGACGGGCCCCGCTGACCCCGACGCCCGCCCGGGAGTCACCAGGACGGGCCCCGCTGACCCGGCGCCCATCCGGGAATCACCAGGACGGGCGCCGGGGGCGCCTACCCCGCCCAGGCGGGCAGCGGCAGGCGGGGCGCGGACAGGGGGCGCATGGCGATGCGAAGCAGGGCCAGCGCGTTGTCGTCGCCCGCGATGCGGTTGGCGCTGAGCTCGTCGCAGGACTGGCAGTGGTGGATGAGCAGCCACTCCCCGTCCGGCCGTACGGTGATGCTCAGCGCCGCCATCCTGCCCCGGCAGGCCGCGCGCCGGTCCCCCGGGATCCGGTGGTCGACGTGGAGGCTCGTCAGGCAGTGCGGGCAGTGGTTGCGGTGGGCGGTGCCCGGCGCGATCATCGGGACGTCCAGCCTGCAGGAGACGCAGCGGAACGCGTCCGGGTGATGCGCTTTCTTGCGTTGCGGGGCCCGCTCCCGGGCCGGATTCCTCCTGGGCATGTCACAGACCGCCGAACGCCTCGAGCGGGAACGGCGGCTGCGCCAGCGGCCGTACGGCCATGCGCATGAGGATGAGCTGGTTGTCGTCCCCGCAGATGGGGTTGGACGTCAGCTCACCGCACCGGGTGCAGCGATGGATGAGCATCCAGTCGCCGGTGCGCAGGACCGCGATCGAGATCGGGATCATCCGCGCTCTGCACTCCGAGGGGCCGCCTTCCGCACGGTCGAGCACGTGCTGCGAGTGCAGGCAGCTCGGACAGTGGTTGCGGCGGGTGCCGTCCGGCGCGGCCGCGGTCACGGTCAGGCCGCAGCGCACGCACGGGAAGGTTTCGGTGTTCACGATGGAACGGGGTTTGCCGTTGGTGGACAACCTGGGTACTCCTTGCCGGAATGACTTTGTCGAAAGGCAGCAAGAGAGCGCCGAGCGAACCTCGCGGCGTACGCGGGCATGCTGGTACGGCAGGCGGTCCGGCCTGTCAGAGGTGAGGTTTCAGAGGCAGGATCCGCCCACGGCACGACGAGGCGCGCAAGGCGCGGTGCCAGGCATCAATCCACCCCTTTCCAGATCATGAGCTCCATCGTCAGGACATCAGGGAGGGTAGCGGGGCCGGTTCCGTGACCGCCAATGGTTTTCCTGGCCATCGACCGAATGATCTTCTAGGTTCGGACGTATGGGCATCGGGACCACCGAGGAACACCAGGCGCTGGCCGACTCCGTCCGGGGGCTCGCCACACGTACGACCGAGCACGCGGCCCTGGCCGGGCAGGGGATTCTGGGGTTGCATCTGCCCGAGGAGTGCGGCGGGCAGGGGTACGGGCTGCTGGAGCTGTGCGTCGCGCTGGAGGCGCTGGGTGAGCGTCGGGTCCCGGGTGCGTACCTCCCGACCGTCCTGACCTCAGCCGCCCTCACCTGGCCGGCCGCCCATCCCACCGACCCCCAGCCGAAGACGGACCACCCAGAAGGGGACCTCGCCGCCGCCGAGCCGGCGACGGACCGCCCAAGCAGGGGCGCCTCGATCGCCGCGCCGGAGACAGGCGGCCCAGACGGGATCCCCGCGGCCGCCGGGCCGGAGACGGGCCGTCCGGGCAGAGGCGCCGCAGTCACCAGGCCGGAGGCAGGCCGCCCAGACGGGATCCCCGCGGCCGCCGGGCCGGAGACGGGCCGTCCTTGCGTGGCCAACGCGCCGCTGATCGCCGGGCTCGCCGACGGGTCCATGACCGCCGCCGTCGCGTTCCCAGTCGAGGGTGGCGATCGGGGACGGTTCCTGGCGCTGGGCTCGCCGGAGGCCGACCTCTTCCTCGTGCCGGTGGACGGCCGGGGGTGGGCGGTGCTCGACCGCGCCGACGTCGTCGCCGAGCCCGCCGACGGCGTCGACCTCGACCGGCCGCTCTGCTCCGTCACCGCGCGCACAGTACCCGCCGACCGGGTGCTCGGCGAGGTGCCGGTACGGGAGCTCGCCGCCGTACTCCTGGGGGCGGACGCGTGCGGCGTGGCGGCGTGGGCCGTGCGGACGGCAGCCGAGTACGCCAAGGTGCGCGAGCAGTTCGGGCGGCCGATCGGGCAGTTCCAAGGGGTCAAGCACCGGGTGGCCGCCGCACTCGTGACCCTCGAACAGGCACGCGCCGCCGTATGGGACGCCGCCCGAGCCCTGGACGCCGCACCCAGGGGCGGGCTTGGGAGTGAGGTCCGACCGACGGCCCAGGATGCCACCGGAGATGGGCTCACGGCCGAGACCAGACCGGCGACGGACGCCACCAAAAGCGGCCCTGGAGGCGAGACCAGACCGGCGGCGGACATCGCCGGAGGTGGGCTCGGGGGTGAGGTCGGGCTGGCGGTGGCGGTGGTCGGGGTGTTGGGGAGCGAGGCGGCCGTGCGGTGTGCGGCGGATGCGATCCAGGTGCTCGGCGGCATCGGCTACACCTTCGAGCACGACGCCCACCGCTACTACCGCCGGGCGCTGTCCGACCGCATGCTGGCCGGCGACCCGGGACCGTGGGCCGAGGAGGTGGCCGGGCTGGCGGTGGCCGGGGTGCGGCGGGCCATGGAGCCGGACCTGCCCGAGGAGGCCGCCGCCGTCAGGGATGCCATCCGGGCGGAGGCCGAATCGCTGCGGGCCGAGGAGCCGCCGGCCCGTCTGGGCAGGTTCGCGAGGGAGGGGTGGATCATGCCGTACCTGCCCCGGCCCTGGGGCAGGGACGCCTCGCCGCTGGAGCAAGTGATCATCCACCAGGAGTTCCGCGACCTGAAGCGGCCGAACCTGGGCATCGCGGCCTGGGCCGTCCCCTCCATCGTCCGGTACGGCACGCGGGAGCAGCAGGAGCGGTTCCTGCCGAAGACGTTCACCGGGGAGATCGTGTGGTGCCAGCTGTTCAGCGAGCCCGGCGCCGGGTCCGATCTGGCCGGGCTGGCGACGAAGGCCACGAGGGTGGAGGGCGGCTGGTCGCTGACGGGTCAGAAGATCTGGACGTCCCTCGCCCAGTACGCCCACTGGGGCATCTGCCTCGCCCGGACTTCTCCCGAAAAAGCGAAACATAACGGGATCACGTACTTCCTGGTGGACATGGCGTCTCCGGGGGTCACCGTCAGGCCGCTCAAGGAGATCAACGGGGACGAGGTGTTCAACGAGGTCTTCCTCGACGACGTCTTCGTACCGGACGACCTGGTCGTCGGCGCGGTGGACGAGGGCTGGCGGGTGGCCCGCGACACGCTCTCCCACGAACGCGTCGCGCTCGGCGACTCCTGGGGCCCCGGCTCGCAGCACACCGACATGGCCGAGCTGATCGCGAAGCTGCCCCCGCTGCGGCAGTCGCAACGCGAGCAGGCCGGTCGGCTGTGGGCCGAGGGCCAGGCCATCTCGGCCCTCGGCCTGCGCGTGACACTCTCCAAGCTGTCCGACCCCCGGCCGTCCGACCCCCGGCCGTCCGGCTCCCGGCCGTCCGGCTCCCGGCCGTCCGGCTCCCGACCGTCCGACTCCCGACCGTCCGACTCCAGGCCGTCTGACTCGAGGCTGCCCGGCTCCAGGCCATCCGGCGAGGGTTTGGGTGGCTCCGGACGGCCCGGCTCTGGCGCCGCGGTAAGGCCGGGCGCCGATGGCGCGACCGCGTCCAGCGTGCGGAAGCTGCTCGGCATGCGGCACGCTCAGGCGATCTCGGAGTTCTGCTGGTCGCTGGCCCCGGCGAGCCGCCACTGGAACCGTATGATCCTCGCGACGCGGGCGTTCACGATCGGCGGCGGCACCACGGAGGTGCAGCTCAACATCATCGCCGAACGCGCCCTCGGCCTGCCGCGCGACCCGTGATCAGCTCTTTGGGTAGTACGGCGCCGCCAGGTGCGCGTACACGATCGTGTTGTCCCGGTAGCTGTGCGCCTGCCGGTCGAACGTCCCCCCGCAGGTCACCAGCCGCAGCCCGGGATAGGCGAGCTTGCCGTACACCTTCTTGACGGGGAAGCTGCGCTTCGGCGTGTGCTCGACCTTGTCGACGACGAACACGGCCACCGAGCGGTCGGCACGCAGCACCTGCACCTGGTCGCCGCGCTTGACGTTCTTGAGGTTGGCGAAGACGGCGGGGCCGGACCTCGTGTCCAGGTGGCCGGTGATCACGGCGGCGCCGCGCTGACCGGGGACGGGGCCGTAGCGGTACCAGCCGGCCAGGTCCGGGGGGTCGAACGGCGGGTTCTCGATGGCGCCCTCCGCGTCCAGGCCCAGCTCCATGAGCCGGGCGGCCACGCCGATGGACGGGATGTAGACGGCGGTCGGCTTGGCGGCCCGCATGGGCGCGGCCACCTTGCCGAGCGGCAGGCCGGTGACCGGGGCCGCGCCCTCGACGGGTCCGCGCCGCGTGGCGGCGACGGGCTCCGGTACGGGCTCGCCGCCCACGATGCCGCTCAGCCCGAGCCCGATCAGCAACGCCCCGGCCAACGACACCGCACCGGCCACGACCAGCATCCCCCGCTGCCCGGACCTTCGGCCACCGCTCGACTCCGGCCCCTCACCAGGCTCCCGACCGATGTGCGGCTCAGGGCTCACGGCAGACACCGGCCCGCGACCGGACCTCGCCCCACGGTCGCCTCCCGCTCATAGGCAACTCCCGACCCTCACCAACGACCCGCTCCCGGCCTGTGCCCGCCTCCGAGACCACAGCAGCCACCCGGCCCGCCTCCTGCTCCCGGCCTCTGCGCGACACGTAGCCCTCAGCCGAGCCCCGACGCGCGGATGGGTCCCGGCGCTCGGTTGGACCCTGACGAGCGGATGAGCCCCGACGGTCGCCTGAATCCCGGCACTCGGCCGGACCCCGAGGCTCGACCGGGCTTCGGCGCTCGGCCGGACCCCGACGGTCGGCCGAGATCCGGCGCGCGGCTGGACCCCGACGGTCGGCCGAGATCCGGCGCGCGGCCGGACCCCGACGGTCGGCCGGGATCCGGCGCGCGGCCGGATCCCGATGCTCCGCCAGGACCCCACGTTCGGCCAGGGCCCGGCGCTTGGCCAGGATCCGACCTGGCGTTTGCGTTCCGGCCAAGCTAGGCGACACCTCTGCGGCGTCGTACCGCGACTCCCGCCAGCCCCGCGCCCGTCAGCAGCGCCACCCCGCCCAGCGCGAACGGCCACGTCGGGTCGTCCGGGGCGAGCCCGCCGCCGCCGGTCTCCGGGTGCCCCCTCGGCACCCGGTGCTCGTCCTCGGCCGCGGGTCGCCACGGCCGGGCGGACTCCACCGGCCCGGGCCAGGAGTCGCCGGGGCCGGGTTCGGCGGAGGGCGGCGGGCTCGGCTCCTCAGGCTCGGGTTCGGGCTGCTCGTTACAGAGCAGCGGCAGCGGAAGCAGGCAGGTGGGCAGGTCGACGGGTAGGTCGACCGGCAGGTCGGGACCGGTCCGGGCGGAGGCGTAGGACGGGCCCGCCGCCAGGGTCGCTCCTCCGACCGCGAAGACGGCCGCCAGCGCCGCGAGATGTCGCGCTTTTGCCATGAGAGAAGGCTCCAGAATCGGTTGTCGCCCCCGATACACAAGAGAGCCTTGCGAATTATTAGATAACGAGTCAAGTAATGTGACCGAAGTGAAATCAGCCAGACACGGAGGGTTTAAGCGCGTCCCAATGTGGCAGGAAATAACGGCATAAAGGGGGACAAATGCCATGAGCAATCCACAGCAGCCTGAGATTCGCAGATCAGGCAAATCGCCCACCGAGTTCAAGTCCACCCACCTCGTTCCCGACAAGCAGCGCGGCGCCAGGCGCGCCGAACACCCGCACGCCACGGACAAGGGCAACAAAGGGGGCGGCAAGGGCGGCGGCGTGCCTCCCGGCCAGCGCTCGCCGTACCCGGGGTGAGCCGACGTGAAAGGCAGCCTGCAGTTCATCGGGAACGCGACCACCCTGATCCGCTACAACGGCCTCACGCTGCTGACCGATCCCAACTTCCTGCACCGGGGCCAGCGGGCGTACCTGGGCTACGGCCTGTCCTCACGCCGTCTCACCGACCCGGCCGTGGAGATCGAGGACCTGCCGCCGCTCGACGGGGTGGTGCTGTCGCACCTGCACGGTGACCACTGGGACCGGGTCGCCCGCAGGAAACTGGACAAGGACACGGTGATCGTCACGACGACCGCGGCGGCCCGCAGACTCCGGCTCCAGGGCTTCCGCCGCAGCGTGGGGCTGGAGGAATGGCACACGCACGAGCTACGCGGCCCGCACGGCACGGTCAGGATCACCGCGCTGCCCGCCAAGCACGCGCCGGGCCCGGCCGAGGCGCTGCTGCCGCCGGTGATCGGCACGATGCTGGAGTTCCGCAACCTGGACGAACGGGTGGAGCTGACCGTGCACGTCAGCGGCGACACGCTGCTCGACCGCCGCCTGGACGCGATCCCGCGCCGCTTCCCCGACATCGACCTGGGCATCGTGCACCTGGGCGGCACCCGGCTGCTCGGCCTGCTGCTCGTCACGATGGACGGCGAGCAGGGCGCGTCGTGGTGCGACCTGATCAACCCGCACGCGGTCGTACCGGTGCACTACGACGACTACGCCGCCTTCACCTCGCCGCTGGACGACTTCCGCCACCACATCGAGCAGAACGGCCTGGCCGACCGCGTGGTCTACATGCGGCGGGGCGAGATCCGCGAACTCGCCCCGCACCACCTCGTCCGCTAGCTAGTCGGCGTTCCGGGCCCGGCTGGGCTGGACGCGCATGGGCTCGCCCGGCATTTTCGGGTAGTTGGGCGGGTACGGCATGTCGCCCCGGTCGTCCTTGGCGTAGAGCTCCAGCAGCGGTTCGATCGAGTACGCCACGTCGTCGATGGCCGCGTGCACGTCGCCCACCTCGGCGAACCGGGCCGGCACCGTACGGATGTCGAAGTCACGCGGATCGGCGTCGACCAGCTCGTCCCAGGTCAGCGGGGCCGAGACGGGGGCGTGCGGCTGGGCCCTGACGGAGTAGGCGCTGGCGACCGTACGGTCCCGGGCGTTCTGGTTGAAGTCGATGAACACCCGCTCCCCGCGCTCCTCCTTCCACCACGCCGTGGTCACCAGCCCGGGGTCCCGGTCCTCGACGGCCCTGGCCAGGGCGATGCCGGCGTGGCGTACCTGGATGAAGTCCCAGCGCGGCTCGATGCGTACGGCGATGTGCACGCCCCGGTTGCCCGACGTCTTCACGAACCCGGTCAGTCCCAGCTCCCCCAGCACCTCCCTGGTGAGCAGCGCCGCCTTGCGGGCGGCGGCGAAGTCCAGGCCCGGCTGCGGGTCCAGGTCGACGCGCAGCTCGTCGGGGTGCTCGACGTCGGAGGCCCGCACCTGCCAGGGGTGGAAGTCGAGGGTGCCGAGGTTCGCGCCGTAGGCGATGGCCGCCACCTCGGTGACCCGCAACGAATGCGCCGTACGGCCGCTCGGGAACCGCACCGTCACCGACTCGAGCCAGTCGGGGTGCTTGGGCGGCATCCGCTTCTGGTAGATCGCCTCCGTCTGGACGCCGTCGGGGTGGCGCTTGAGGTTGGTGGGCCGGTCCTTGAGCGCGCGCAGGGCGCCCTCCCCGACACTCACGTAGTACTCGACCAGCTCCCGCTTGGTGGCGCCGATCTCCGGGAAGTAGACCTTGTCGGGGTTGGTGACCTTGACGGTCCGCTCCCCCACCTGCAGCTCGATGTACGGCGATGCCATGCACCGAACCTACTCTCTGCTTATGGCCTCTGCTCCGCAGAGGCGGGCTCGGTCGCCTTGGAGCCGTTGCCTTCCCTCGTCGCTCCAGTCGCTACGCTCCTTGCGCTCCTCAGTCCAGGCAACGGCGCTCCCTCGCGCGCCATAGACGAGGTGGGCCCGTCCCGGAGCCGCCTCGGTGGCGGGACCGAGGGCTCGACGGGACGGGCCGCTAGATCACCCGCCGCCGTTCCGGGCGCTGGCGCGCCACCCGGCCGGCCGTGGCGATCCCCGGCGGCTCCAGCACGGGCGTGGGCTGTGCCGCTTGGCGGGATCTGCGGATGATCTCACCCCTGACAGGAGGCGATGACACCCCCTTGCCTACAAAGACGCGAATTCACCCCAGAACAGATGCTTCAGCCTGCGAAGATCTCTTTTTGCCTGATCTCTCATCGCCGCCGATCTCGTACGCTGGACGCATGGAGAAGGTGGTCAAAAGCGATGCCGAGTGGCGGGTCCAGCTCTCGCCCGAGGAGTTCCACGTCCTCAGGGAGGCCGGGACGGAGCGCCCGTTCACGGGCGAATACGTCGACACCAAGACGGAGGGCGTCTACTCGTGCCGCGCGTGCGGGGCGGAGCTGTTCCGGTCGGAGACGAAGTTCGAGTCGCACTGCGGCTGGCCGAGCTTCTTCGCGCCGAACGACTCCGACGCGGTCCGGCTGATCGAGGATCACAGCCATGGAATGGTCCGTACGGAGGTGCGCTGCGCGCGGTGCGACTCGCACCTGGGGCACGTGTTCCACGGCGAGGGATATCCCACTCCGACCGACGATCGTTACTGCATCAACTCGATCTCCCTGAAGCTGCTCCCCGTGGAATAGCCGGGCCGTGGTGGTGCTGCTTGAACCCAAGGGGTGATTAACTGGCGACAGGGCGTACCGATCGCATGCCTCGGGTAGGAGATTCGTGTGCGCTTTGTCCATCTGCGCCATCGCTGGGTGACGATTGAGACCATCGGGCGGGTCGTGACGCAACGGTGTCAGCTGTGCGCCAAGACCCGCGTCCGGGTCCGCTAGTCAGGGGCGGGGTGGGTGACGCGGCAGCTGGTGTCGGACGGGCCGAGGATGTTGGCGAGCACGGGATTGCCGTTCTCGCCGAACTCCGCCTGTACGAACACGACCGGATGGGCCACTCCCCGCGCGCGCAGGTACGCCAGCCCGCGCTCGCACAGCGTGATCGCTTGGGACGAGTTCCCCGCCGTTTCCGGTAAATCCGTATAAATGCGCAAATATCCGCCGACGGTGCGGATGTCCTTGAGGCGTTTCAGGGCCTTGTCGTCCGGGCTCCAGTGCGTACGGAAATACTCGGCCGCCTGCTGATCGGTGTGCCGCGACGGGCCGTTCGCCTTGTACCCCTCAGCCTCGCCGGGGTCGGGACCGCCCGCCAACAGGTCTTCCGCGTCCGTGGTGCCCGGCACCAGCCCCTCCTGGACCCCGCCGGGAGAAACCGCCGCAGGAGAGTCCGGCGCGGCCGTGCTCGCAGCGGCCTGGGACGGCGGCTCGGACTTCGGCAGCTCACGCGCCCTGGCCTCCGCGCTCACCCTCGCCCTGGTGGTGGTGCCGTCCTTCCCCGGCAGCGCCGCGGAGCCGTTCTCCGGCTCGGCCCGAGCCTGCGGCGCCGGTCGCGCCCGCTGGGACGAGGCGGCGGTCAGCGCCCCGCCGAAGGTCCCGTTCGCGCCGAGCACCGCGGCCACTCCGCCGGCCAGCACCACGGCCCCGACCGCCCCGACCGCCCACCGCCGGCTCGGACCGCGCCGCCGCGCGTGCCGCGAGCGCGCCGCCACGTGACGTCCGGCCCCGCGCCGCCGGCTCCCCCGTTTTCCCGATCCACCCATCACCCCGCCCTCCCCACCACCGTGGGACGCCGCCCCCCGACGCCGCCCCGGACCTCGCCTTGGAACGTGCCACCGCAAGCCGCCCGCACGAACAGAGGATTTCCCTGATTGTGACAAAGCGGATAGATCAAGTCGCCTGGATCGCCAACTTCGGCCTCGCTCTTTCTGCCGTTATCCGCACGGCCCCTGGGGCAGCGAGGAGAGCAGGGGGCAGTGGCCGGTTCCACGAGCCGGGGGTGGGCCGGCCCGCGGAGATGGGCAGGGGGTGGGCCCATGACTGAGGCAACCGGCAGGGTGGCGTTGGTGACGGGGGCCAGCAGCGGAATCGGCGCGGCCACCGCACGCCTGCTGGCCGCGCGAGGGATGCGCGTGGTGGTCAACTACCTGCGCAGCGCCCCGGCGGCCGAGGAGGTCGTGGCCGGCATCGAGGCCGCGGGGGGCCGGGCCATGGCCGCGCAGGCCGACGTACGCGGGGCGACAGCGGTCGAGCGCATGGTCCGGCAGGTCGAGGCGGCGTGGGGCGGCATCGACGTGCTCGTGCACAACGCGCTCACCCCGTACGTGATCAAGCCGTTCCACGACATGACCTGGGAGGAGCTGGGCGGCAAGCTCGATGACGAGATGCGCGCAGCGTTCACGGTCACCAAGGCCGTCCTGCCCGCCATGACCGAACAGGGCTGGGGACGCATCATCTATCTCGGCACCGGCCTCAGCCGCCGCCCCCGGGAGGGCATGATCGCGCTGGGCACGGCCAAGGCGGCGCTGGCGCAGTTCGCCCGGTATCTCGCCCAGGAACTGGGGCCGCGGGGCATCACGGTCAACGTCGTCGAGCCGGGCCCGGTCGCGGACACCCGGATGGCGAACGCCCTCGACGAGGAGCTCGTACGGCGGCAGGTGGCCGCCACCCCGCTGGGCCGCCTGGCCCACCCGGGCGACGTCGCCCAGGTGGTCGCCTTCTACGCCGACGAGGACAACGCCTTCATGACCGGCACCACGGCCGCCGTCAACGGCGGGATGGCCATGTACTGATGCACACGATCGATCTCGCCTACGTCGGGCGTGGCCTGCACGAGGAGCTGGTCGCCTACATCGCCGACCAGCAGGGCTACTACGCCGACGAGGGCGTCCACGTCGCGCTGCGCGACGGCTGCGCCTGGGACGAGGAGCGGCTGCGCCACGTCGCCACCATCGGGCTCGGCCGGGCCGGCCTCGACCCGGACCTCGACATCCGCGCCGTCGTCCGCCCGCCCGGCGACTACGGCATGGACCTGCGCCGGCTGAGCGAGGGCAGGATCGACGCCGCCCTGGTCGGCAGCACCATGGCGCCGGAGGCGGTGGCCGCCGAGCACGGCTGGCGGGTGCTGGCCTGGGTCGGCGACCACTTCCAGGTCCCCACCGTGGGGGTGGCCGTCGATCCCACCTACCTCCGCCCGGACGACCCCTCGGTCCAGGCCGTCGTACGGGCTCACCGGCGTGCCCTTCGGGTGATCCACGACGAACCCGGCACCGCGGTGCGGCACCTCCGGACGTTCCTCGGCCGGCACACCGCGGAGGAGGCCCGAGCCCACTACGAGACGTTCATCGCGCCGTACTTCACCACCGAAGGCCAGGCCGACCTCGCCGTCGGCGCCGCCGCGATCACCGCGGTGGCCGCCGAACTCGGCGTCCCCGCCACCGTCACCGCGGCCGAGTTCTACCGCACCGGGACGGCGCCCGCCCGCTAGGGCAGGGCCGCGATCAGCTCGCGCACCGGCTTGCGGGCGCCCGTGTAGAACGGGATCTCCACGCGCGTGTGGCGGCGGGCCTGGGCGCCCCGCAGCGTACGCATCAGGTCGACGATCCGGTGCAGCTCGTCGGCCTCGAACGCCAGCATCCACTCGTAGTCGTTGAGCGAGAAGCACGCCACCGTGTTGGCCCGCACGTCGGGATAGTCGCGCGCCATCCTGCCGTGCTCGGCGAGCATGGCCCGCCGCTCGGAGTCCTCGAGCAGGTACCACTCGTACGACCGCACGAACGGATAGACGCTCACGTAGGCCCGCGGCTCCTCCTCCGCGAGGAAGGCCGGGATGTGCGACTTGTTGAACTCGGCCGGCCGGTGCAGCGCCATGGCCGACCAGACGGGCCTGCTGTGGCGGCCCAGCTCGGTGCGCCGGAACCTGGAGTAGACGTCCTGCAGGTCCTCGGGCGTGGGCGCGTGCCACCAGAACATGAAGTCGGCGTCGGCCCGCAGCCCGGCCACGTCGTAGACCCCCCTGGTCACGACGCCCTTGCCGGCGGCCTGGTCCAGCAGCTCCTCGACCTCACCCGCCAGGCCGTCTCGGTCGACGGGACACGGCTCGGTCACCTGGAAGACCGACCACATCGTGTAACGGATCACCTGGTTGAGATCGCGGGCCTTGGGCCGCGGGGCTGCCTCTGTCATGGCCTCTATTGTCCTCTCAAGGACAGGTGGTCCAGAATCCGGGCCGCGGCCGTACGCGCCGTGCCGATGCAGGCCGGAATGCCGATGCCGTCGTACGCGGCGCCGCAGACGGCCAGCGCGGGCTCCATGGCCACCGCCGCGCGCACCCTGGCCACCCGGTCGAGGTGACCCACGTTGTACTGCGGCAGCGCGCCGCCCCAGCGCGTGACCCTGGTGTCCAGCGGCAGCCCGCTGGTGCCCATCACGTCGGCCATCTCGGCGGCGGCCAGCGACACCAGCTCGGTGTCGTCCCGCTGCAGCAGGTGCTCCTCGCCGACCCGGCCGATCGAGCAGCGCAGGATCACCATGTCCTTGGCCAGGTGCGGCCACTTGACCGAGCTGAACGTAACCGCCTTGACCGGCCGCCTCTCCACGGGCGGCACCAGGTAGCCGCTGGAGGTGGGCGGCTCGGGGAAGGCGTCGAGCGGGTACGCGAGCGTGACGATGGCCATGCTGGCGTAGTCGATCCTGGCCAGCTCGCTCGCCGCCTTGGGCACCTCGGCCTTGAGCAGCCGGGAGGCCGCCGGCCCCGGCGTGGCCACGATCACCGCGTCCGCCTCGACGACCTCGGGCCTCGGGACCGGGCCGGTGACGAGCTGCCAGCCGTCGGCGGTCCTGCGCAGTTCGCGTACGGTGACGCCGGTCCTGATGTCCGCGCCCGACGCCTTGGCGACCGCCTCAGCCAGGCTGCCGACGCCGTTCCTGAGCGTCGTGAAGACCGGCCCGGCGTCCTTCGGCGCCTCCTCGACGAGCTGCCTGGCCCCGGTCAGCAGCGAGCGCTCGGAGCGGGCCACCGCCGCCACGCGCGGCATCGTGGCCTCCAGCGACAACCTGTCGGATCGGCCCGCGTAGACGCCGCCGAGCAGCGGATCGACCAGCCGCTCCACCACCTCGGCGCCCATCCTGGCCCGGATGTAGGCGGCCACGGACACGTCGGTGCGGACGAGCGTCGCCGGCAGGATCTGGTCGAGCGGCACGCGCAGCAGGCCGCCGGGCGAGACGATGCCTGACTTGGCCAGCTCGGTCAGGTCGGCGGGCACGCCCATGACCTGGCCCTTCGGCATCGGCCGCAGCGTGCCCCTGCTGTAGATGGCCGAGCTGGTCGTGCCGGGGGAGACCAGGTCGTCGCCGAGCCCCACGGCCCCGGCCAGTTCCTTGCCCTCGGGCCGCCTGGCCAGCATGGCCTCCGCGCCCGCGTCCACGCTCACCCCGGCGACCTCGGAGGCGTACAGCTTGCCGCCGATGCGCGAGGCGCCCTCCAGCACGGTCACCCTGACCCGCTTGCCCCCGCTCTGGCGGAGATACCACGCGGCGGCGAGACCGGAGATCCCTCCGCCGATGACGACCACGTGGGCCCGATTCCCTTCCACGCCTCCTGACGCTACCGCCTCAGCGCCCTGCCTCCCCCCTTGGGTGCGAGGGAGCGCCGTTGCCTGGACTGAGGAGCGTCGCAGTGACCTTAACGTGATTCATCCCTTCAAACCCGGGCGATCCGGCGTCCGTCTTATGGGCATGAGGAGAATCCGGTACGGAATCGCACTCGCGACCGCCTGCTCAGCCCTGCTCCTGGCCGGCTGCGGCGGGGGCGGCAGCCGCTCAGATGTCCTCACCAGCGACGCGGGCAGCGGGGCGGCCGCACCGGCCGTGGCCTCGGCGGCGTCGGCTGAGGCACAGGAGCAGGACGCCAGCAAGCAGCCGAGACCCGAGCGCCAGGACAGCGGCGGGCTGGTCTCGAACGTCAAGCTCGCCCAGCAGGACCGCCAGGTCATCTACACCGGCAGCATGACCGTACGGGCCAAGCAGGTCACCGCCGCCGTGCAGCAGGCCAAGCAGATCGTGACGTCGGCGGGCGGCTACCTGTCCAAGGAGGAGACCAGCTCGGCCAGCGACACCGAGGACACGGCCATGCTGGAGTTCAAGGTCCCGCCGGACAAGTACGCCGAGGTGCTCGCCCGGCTCGGCAAGGACCTGGGCAAGCAGCTGTCCATGAACCAGGGCACCCAGGACGTCACCATGCGGATGGCCGACGTCAACAGCCGGCTCAAGTCGGCGCAGCAGTCGCTGGACTCGCTGCGTACGCTGCTGAAGAAGGCCGACACGATCGGGCAGGTCCTGCAGGTGGAACGGGAGATCTCCACGCGCGAGGCGGACCTGGAGTCGCTGCAGGCGCAGCAGAAGGAGCTGGCCACGCAGGTCGCCATGGCCACGCTGACGCTCCGGCTGGTCGGGCCGGTCACCGAGGTCCAGGATCCCGAGGAGGAGCCCGCGGGCTTCCTGGGCGGGCTGAAGGCGGGCTGGACGGCACTGGTGTCGTTCACGAAGGTCGCGCTGACGGTGCTCGGCGCGCTGGTGCCGTGGCTGGTCGCGTCGCTGCCGCTGATCGCGCTGATCATCTACCTGGCGCGGCGCAATCGCGTCAGGCGCCCCCGCGTCCCCGCGCCCCCGCCGGGCCCCGGCCCCGGCCCCGGCCCCGAGGCGGCCTGACCGCCGCGAGGCCGGGTACGCCGTCCGGGCCGGCCCCGGCGTGGGCCGACCCGGACGTCGATCATCAGACCAGGTCGAACCGGTCGAGGTTCATGACCTTGTCCCACGCCGCGACGAAGTCCGTCACGAACTTCTCCTTCGCGTCGTCGCTCGCGTAGACCTCCGCGAGCGCGCGCAGCTCGGAGTTGGACCCGAAGACGAGGTCGGCCCGGCTGCCGGTCCACTTGACCTCGCCGGTGGCGTCGTCCCTGCCCTCGAACGTGTTCGCGTCCTCCGAAGTCGCCGTCCACGTCGTGCCCAGGTCGAGCAGGTTGACGAAGAAGTCGTTGGTCAGCGCCCCGGGGGTCTCGGTGAGGACGCCGAGCTGCGACTGCTGGTAGTTCGCGCCCAGGACGCGCAGGCCGCCGACGAGGACCGTCATCTCGGGGGCGCTCAGGGTCAGCAGGTTGGCCCGGTCGATGAGCAGGTATTCGGCCGGCAGCCGGTTGCCCTTGCCGAGGTAGTTGCGGAACCCGTCGGCGACCGGCTCGAGCGCGGCGAACGACTCGACGTCGGTCTGCTCCTGCGAGGCGTCCACGCGGCCCGGCGTGAAGGGCACCTGGACGTCGAAGCCGGCGTCCTTGGCGGCCTTCTCCACGGCCGCGGCACCCGCGAGCACGATCACGTCGGCCAGCGAGACCTGCTTGCCGCCGGTCTGGGCGCCGTTGAACGCCTTCTGGATCCCCTCAAGGGTGCCCAGCACGATCGCCAGCTGGTCGGGGTTGTTGACCTCCCACCCGCTCTGCGGCTGCAGGCGGATGCGCGCGCCGTTGGCGCCGCCGCGCTTGTCGCTGCCGCGGAAGGACGAGGCCGACGCCCACGCGGTGGAGACGAGCTGCGACACCGTCAGGCCCGAGGCCAGGATCTGGCCCTTGAGGGTGGCGATGTCCTCGGCGTCGATGAGCTCGTGCGTCACCGGGGGCAGCGGGTCCTGCCACAGCAGCGTCTCGGACGGGACCTCCGGGCCGAGGTAGCGGGCGACCGGGCCCATGTCGCGGTGGGTCAGCTTGAACCACGCGCGGGCGAAGGCGTCGGCGAACTCGTCGGGGTTCTCCAGGAAGCGCCGCGAGATCTGCTCGTAGACCGGGTCGAACCGGAGCGACAGGTCGGTGGTCAGCATCGTCGGAGCGTGGCTCTTCGACGGGTCGTGGGCGTCGGGGACGGTGCCCGCGCCCGCGCCGTCCTTCGGCCGCCACTGGTTGGCGCCGGCGGGGCTCTGGAACAGCTCCCACTCGTAGCCGAACAGGATCTCGAAGAAGCTGTTGTCCCAGGTGGTCGGGGTGTTCGTCCAGATGCCCTCGAGACCGCTGGTGATCGTGTCGCCGCCCTTGCCGGTGCCGAAGCTGTTCTTCCAGCCCAGGCCCTGCGCCTCGATCGGGGCGGCCTCGGGGTCGGGGCCGACGTTGTCGGCCGGGCCGGCGCCGTGGGTCTTGCCGAAGGTGTGACCGCCGGCGATCAGGGCGACCGTCTCCTCGTCGTTCATCGCCATCCGGCGGAACGTCTCGCGGATGTCGCGGGCCGCGGCCAGCGGGTCGGGGTTGCCGTTCGGGCCCTCGGGGTTGACGTAGATGAGGCCCATCTGGACCGCGCCCAGCGGGCTCTCCAGCTCGCGGTCGCCGGTGTAGCGCTCGTCGCCGAGCCAGGTGGTCTCGGGGCCCCAGTAGACGTCCTCGTCGGGCTCCCAGACGTCCGCGCGGCCGCCGGCGAAGCCGAAGGTCTTGAAGCCCATCGACTCCAGGGCGACGTTGCCGGCGAGGATCATGAGGTCGGCCCACGAGAGCTTCTGGCCGTACTTCTTCTTGACCGGCCAGAGCAGGCGGCGGGCCTTGTCGAGGTTTCCGTTGTCGGGCCAGCTGTTGAGCGGGGCGAAGCGCTGCTGCCCGGCCCCGGCGCCGCCGCGGCCGTCACTGATCCGGTACGTGCCCGCGCTGTGCCAGGCCATCCGGATGATGAACGGGCCGTAGTGGCCGAAGTCGGCCGGCCACCAGTCCTGCGAGGTCGTCAGCACCTCCGCGATGTCGCGCTTGACGGCCGGCAGGTCGAGGCTCTTGAACGCCTCGGCGTAGTCGAACTCCTGGCCGAGGGGGTTGGTCTCGGCGGGGTTCTTGGCGAGGATCCTCAGGTTGAGCCGCTCCGGCCACCACTGGCGGTTGCCGCCGCCCTGAGTCGGATGCGGGGCGCGCTGGTGCGCGACCGGGCAGCCCGCGCCTTCCGCCTTCGCGTCAGTGACGATTGCATCATGGTTCTCGGACATGCAAATCCTTCCGGATCAGTTCACGGTGCTCAGGAACCGCTGGCGGTGGAACAGTCGGGGCACAGGCCCCAGTAGATGACCTCGGCCTCGTCGATCGTGAAGCCGTGGGCGTCGGACGCGGTCAGGCAGGGCACCTCGCCCACCGCGCAGTCGACGTCGGCGACGACACCGCACGAGCGGCACACGACGTGGTGGTGGTTGTCGCCGATGCGTCCCTCGAACCGGGCCGGGCTGCCGGCCGGTTCGATGCGACGTACGAGCCCCGCCGCGGTGAGCGCGTGCAGGGCCTCGTACACGGCTTGAAGGGAGACATGGCCGACACGGTCGCGCACCCGGGACGCGATCGCCTCGACATCGAGGTGGTCACCCTCCCGGACGGTCTCGAGAAGTGCGACGCGGGCGGCCGTCACTCTCAGGCCTACACCGCGCAGCTCCTCGGCGGTGGTCTTCATAAACACGAACTATACAAGATAGTGAACCCTTCAAGTCTAGTGACGCGCCGGGAAAACATTGCGTGGACATGCGAAAAGGCCTGCCCCGCGCTGCGGGACAGGCCTCGGGGCCGCGGCCGGGCGTCAGCCGGTGACG
This sequence comes from Nonomuraea jabiensis, assembly GCF_014204795.1. GTDB lineage: Bacteria > Actinomycetota > Actinomycetes > Streptosporangiales > Streptosporangiaceae > Nonomuraea > Nonomuraea jabiensis. The sequence goes on from NZ_JACHMB010000001.1 coordinate 12,643,825, forward strand.
CTCGCCTCGTGGACCAGGTCGGTGAGGCGCTTGAGCTGATCGGGGTCGGTCGAGGGCAGCACGCCGTGCCCCAGGTTGAACACGTGCCCCTCGGCCGCCCGGCCCTGGCGCAGCACCTCGCGCGCCTTGCGCTCGACGACCTCCCATGGCGCCAGGAGCACGGCCGGGTCGAGGTTGCCCTGGAGCGCCCTGCCGGGGCCGACCCGGCGGGCCGCCTCGTCGAGCGGCACCCGCCAGTCCACGCCCACCACGTCGGCCCCGGCCTCGCCGAGCACGCCGAGCAGCTCGCCCGTGCCGACGCCGAAGTGGATGCGCGGCACGCCCGTCACGCCCTCGAAGATCCGCCGCGTGTACGGCAGGACGAACTCCCGGTAGTCGGCCGGCGCCACCGCCCCCACCCAGGAGTCGAAGAGCTGCACGGCCGAGGCACCGGCCGCGACCTGGAGGCGCAGGTGCTCCAGGACGATCGTGGACAGCCGCTCCATGAGTGCGTGCCACAGCTGCGGCTCGCCGTACATCATGGCCTTGGTGCGGTCGTGGTTCTTGGACGGGCCGCCCTCGATGAGGTAGGAGCCGAGCGTGAACGGCGCCCCGGCGAAGCCGATCAGCGGCGTGCCGCCCAGCTCGCCGGTCAGCGCGCGGATGGCCTCGGTGACGTACGGCACGTCGTCCGGCTCCAGCGGGCGCAGCGCGTCGATGCCCCTGGCGTCGCGGATCGGGTCGGCCACGACGGGGCCGACACCCGGCTTGATGTCGAGGTCGACGCCGATGGCCTTGAGCGGGACGACGATGTCGCTGAAGAAGATGGCCGCGTCCACGCCGTAGCGGCGCACGGGCTGCATGGTGATCTCGACGATCATGTCGGGCGTCGCGCAGGCGGTGAGCATCGGCACGCCCCCGCGGACCTTGTGGTATTCCGGCAGCGCCCGACCGGCCTGGCGCATGTACCAGACCGGGGTGTGCGGGACGGGCTGGCGGCGGCAGGCACGCAGGAACGCTGAGTCGGCGAGGTTCACCCCACAAGGGTGCCACGTCCGGGCGGCGGTCCCGACACTGGTGCGAGGTGTCGGAAAAACATCGATCGAACACCCCAAGTCATGATCAGATAGCCAGATGAAGGTTTACCGGTCTGCTCGGCATCGGCGACGCACGAGGGTCGAACACACCCCATGCCCGGCCAGAGTGCCGGTCTCGACTGGGCCAAATGTTCACCAACCCCCCGCGCGGCATCGATTCAGAGACCACTTTCGGGACACGCCGAGCGCGTTGCGGGGAAATGTCAGCGGCTCGTGCCAACGTCGGAGCCACGACCCGAAGAAAGGCCCCGGTTCGATGACTCGTGCGACTACCGCGTTGTGGACTTCCCCAGAGCGCCGCAATGAGCGCTGCCTGTCCTGTGCCGGTGAGCGGCTGTTCGAGCAACCGCCGTGCCTCGACGGGCACGAGCCCGGCCACTGCCCGGAGTGGGCCTGCGTCGAGTGCGGTCACGCGATCGTCATCGGCACCGCCGAGTCCGTCCGACAGGTTCGCCGGCTGGTTACGGCAGCGGCTTGATCACGAAGGATGAGCACCCCTGTGGTCCCCTTCCGTCCGACTTCGACCTACGCTTCCGCTATGACACTCAGTGACCCGCCTCCTCCCCCCGCGGCGTTCACGCACGCGGCGGAGAGCATGCGGTTGACCGAGGTCAGGTCCGAGATCGAGCTGGAGGACCTGCCCGCGCCGCAGCGGCTGGCCCCCTACTCCTCGGCCATCGGCGCGTCGGTCTACCGCGACGACGACGAGCTCGCGGTGGGCAGGCTGATCCTGCTCTACGACCCCGACGGCCAGCGCGGATGGGAGGGCCCGTTCCGGCTGGTGGCCTACGTCAGGGCCGACATGGAGCCGGAGATCACCTCCGACCCGCTGCTCGGACCGGTCGTCTGGAGCTGGCTGACCGAGGCTCTGGAGGCCCACCAAGCCGACTACTCAGCCGCTGGCGGTACCGTGACAAGAGCCGTGTCAGAGGGGTTCGGCAACAAGGCCGAAGACCCGGTCACGACCGAGCTGGAGCTACGGGCGTCCTGGTCACCCGCGCAGGAGGATCTCTCCGGCCACGTCGCCGCCTGGTGCGACCTGATGTGCCTGGCGGCGGGGATCCCGCCGCTCCCGCCGGACGTGGCCGCCTTTCCCCGCCGCCGTGATGATCCGGAGAGTGACCGTACGAAGTGAGGGCACCAGTCAAGACAGCACCAGCGTCATGAGGTCGGTGAACTCGTGACAGAAGAACGTACCGTCGTGCCGCTCCTGGAGCCGCGCGAGGGCATTCCACCGGTCATCGCGGACGCCGACGCGCTGACTGAAATCGTTTCGCGTTTCGCGGCGGGCAAGGGTCCCGTGGCGGTCGACGCCGAACGCGCCTCCGGCTATCGCTACGGCAACCGCGCCTACCTCGTCCAGCTGCGCCGGGCCGGGGCCGGGACCGCGTTGATCGACCCGATCGCCTGCCCCGACCTGTCCGCGCTCGACGCGGCCGTGACCGACGCGGAGATCGTGCTGCACGCCGCCTCCCAGGACCTGCCGTGCCTTCTGGAGGTCGGGTTCAGGCCGCGGGAGATGTTCGACACCGAGCTGGCGGGGCGGCTGCTCGGCTACGAGCGGGTCGGGCTCGGCACGATGGTCGAGACCGTGCTCGGGCTGCGGCTGGAGAAGGGACACTCGGCCGCCGACTGGTCCACCCGGCCGCTGCCGGAAGACTGGCTGCGGTACGCGGCTCTCGACGTGGAGGTGCTGGTCGAGCTCCGCGACGTGCTCCACCAGGAGCTGGCCGACAGCGGGAAGCTGGAGTGGGCGCGCGAGGAGTTCGCCGCCGTGCTCAACACGCCGCCGCCGGTGCCGCGCTCCGATCCCTGGCGGCGTACGTCGGGCATCCACAAGGTCCGCAACGTTCGCGCGCTGGCGATCGTGCGGGAGTTGTGGACCATGCGCGACAGGATCGCCCGGGAGGCCGACCTGGCGCCGGGGCGGGTGTTGCCCGACGCGGCCATCGTCACCGCCGCGCTGGAGGGGCCCCGCACCAAGAAGGCCTTGACCGAAATATCAGCATTCACCGGGCGTAGCGCACGCCGCCACATGAGCGACTGGCTCGCCGCCGTCACCCGGGCCCGCGGACTGCCGGACAACCAGCTCCCGCAGCCGAGCACCCCGGGCGACGGGCCGCCACCGCCCAACCGCTGGGCCGACCGCGACCCGGCCGCCGCCAAACGCCTCGCCGCCGCGCGAGCGGTGGTGGCCGGGCTGGCCGAGCAGCACCACATGCCGACCGAGAACCTGCTCCAGCCGGACGCGGTGCGGCGGCTCACCTGGGAGCCGCCGGAGGAGATCACGGAGGAGACGGTGACGGAGCGGCTGCGCGAGCTCGGGGCCCGCGAGTGGCAGCTCTCCCTGACGGCCCAGCCCATCACCAAGGCCCTGGCCCGCCTGGAAACCCGCGGCGACCACTAACGCCCGGCCCTCCACCCCAACGCGCCCCACCCACCCGTAACGGGGAGGGTGGGGCGCATTGCATCGGACGCTCGAACGCCGGGCCGGTCGGCACACCCCCGCGCCGCACCCGAGCGCCACACCTCGGCACCTCGACCGAGCATCGCCTTCAATACCCTGAGCGTCCTTGCGTTCGGGCGGGCGCGTGGGTTCGCAGGGTGGGTTTTCGGGGGTGTGGGGGTTGGGGCTACTTGACGGGGTTGGTGGGGCGGCCGTACGGTTCGGGAAAGCGCTTTCCCCATGTTGTCCTGAAGGGATCCTCAATGAGCGTGCGCACCATTGGCGTCGTGATGAACGGCGTCACCGGGCGGATGGGCTACCGTCAGCACCTGGTCCGTTCCGTCCTGGCCATCAACGAGCAGGGCGGGGTCACGCTCTCGGACGGCGGCAGGGTGAAGATCAAGCCAGTACTTGTCGGCAGAAATGCCGATAAATTGGCAGATATCGCGGCGAAGCATGGGATTTCGGATTTCACTACGGAGCTCGACTCCGCCCTCGCCGACGACGACAACCTGATCTACTTCGACGCCCAGGTCACCAGTGCCCGCGTCAAGGCCGTCTTGAAGGCCATCGAGGCAGGTAAGCACATCTACGCCGAGAAGCCCACCGCCGAGTCGACGCAGGAGGCGATGGCGCTGGCCGAGGCCGCCGCGGCCAAGGGCGTCAAGAACGGCGTCGTGCAGGACAAGCTCTTCCTGCCCGGCCTGCTCAAGCTGAAGCGGCTGATCGACGGCGGCTTCTTCGGCCGCATCCTGTCGGTGCGCGGGGAGTTCGGCTACTGGGTGTTCGAGGGCGACTGGCAGGAGGCGCAGCGCCCGTCGTGGAACTACCGGGCCGAGGACGGCGGCGGCATCGTGCTCGACATGTTCCCGCACTGGCACTACGTGATGGAGAACCTGTTCGGCCGCGTCCAGTCCGTCTACGCCCGCGCCGTGACGCACGTCCCCTCCCGGGTGGACGAGCAGGGCAACACCTACCAGGCCACCGCGGACGACGCCGCGTACGGGATCTTCGAGCTCGAAGGCGGCATCGTCGCCCAGATCAACTCCTCCTGGACCGTCCGCGTGAACCGCGACGAGCTGGTCGAGTTCCAGGTGGACGGCACGCACGGCAGCGCCGTGGCGGGCCTGCGCAACTGCCGCGTGCAGCACCGCTCCGCCACCCCCAAGCCCGTCTGGAATCCCGACCTGCCCGCCACCGCCCGCTTCCGCGACGGCTGGCAGGAGGTGCCGGACAACGCCGAGTTCGACAACGGGTTCAAGGTGCAGTGGGAGGCATTCATCAAGCACGTGCTGGAGGACGCGCCCTTCCCGAACGACTTCGCCTCCGGCGCGCGCGGCGTGCAGCTCGCCGAGCTGGGGCTGCGTTCGTCCGCCGAGGGCCGCAGGATCGAGGTGCCGCAGCTGTGACGACGATCGACCTGCCCGGGATCGGCGCCTACACCCTGCGCGAGCCCGTCACGTGGGAGGTGCCCGGCGGGCCGCCCGCCGGCCGCGTCGTGTACGCGGCCGCGCACGTGGTGGCCGACCCGCTCGGCGACAACACGCCCGGCTCCCCCGCCGCCGTCGACTGGGACGCGACCCTGCGCTTCCGCCGCCACCTGTGGTCGCACGGCCTGCGCGTCGCGGACGCCATGGACACCGCCCAGCGCAACATGGGCCTGGACTGGGCGGCGACCAAGGAGCTCATCCGGCGCAGCGCCGCCGAGGCCCGCTCGTACGGCGACCCGGCGACGCTGGTGGCCTGCGGCGCGGGCACCGACCACGCGCCCCAGGCCGCCGACCTCAACACGATCACGGCCGCGTACGCCGAGCAGATCGAGACCGTCCAGTCGGCCGGCGCCGGGGTGATCGTCATGGCCTCCCGCCAGCTCGCCAGGGTGGCGGCCGGCCCGCAGGACTACCACCAGGTGTACGGCAAGCTGTTCGGCCTGGCGGACCGGCCGGTGATCCTGCACTGGCTGGGCGAGATGTTCGACCCGCAGCTGGCCGGCTACTGGGGTTCGGGCGACGTGGCGGCGGCCACCGAGTCGTTCCTGGAGCTGATCCACGCGCACGCCGCGATGGTGGACGGCGTCAAGGTGTCGCTGCTGGACGAGGAGCACGAGGTACGGCTGCGCGCCGCGCTCCCCGAGGGCGTCCGGCTCTACACGGGCGACGACTTCAACTACCCGTCGCTGATCAAGTCGGGCTCGCACGCGCTGCTGGGCATCTTCGACGCCATCGCCCCTGCGGCGACGGCTGCGCTCCAGGCCCTGGACGCGGCCGAGGCGGCGCAGGACGCGGACGAGGCCGCCCGGCAGCTCGCCCGCTACGACGAGATCTTCGCCCCGACCGTCCCTCTGTCCAGGAAGATCTTCGAGACGCCGACGTACAACTACAAGACCGGCATCGTCTTCCTGGCCTGGCTGAACGGCCACCAGGACGCGTTCGCCATGGTGAACGGCGCCCAGTCGGCCCGCTCGCTGCGGCACCTGGCGGAGGTGTTCCGCCTGGCCGACCAGGCCGGGCTCCTGTCCGACCAGGAGCTGGCCGTGAGGCGGATGAAGGCGCTGCTGGCGGTGAACGGACTGTGACTCTGTCCCTCAACCAGTGGACGACCCGGCGGTGGTCCGTCGCCGAGGCCGTGGACGGGTGCGTGCGGCACGGCCTGGAGGCCGTCGGGCTGTGGCGGGAGAAGGTCGCCGAGCAGGGCCTCGCGGAGAGCGTGAAGCTGGTGCGCGAGGCCGGCCTGCGGGTGTCCTCGCTGTGCCGGGGCGGCTTCCTCACGGCGGGCGGGCTGCCCGGCGAGGAGGGCCGGCGGGCCTTCGCGCAGGCGCTGGAGGACAACCGGCGGGCCATCGACGAGGCGGCCGAGCTGTCGGCGGCCTGCCTGGTGATGGTGGTCGGCGGCCTGCCCGGGGTGAAGCCGGGCGAGGCGCTGCCCGCGAGCGGGTTCTCGCGGGACGTGGCCGGGGCGCGCGGGCGCGTGGCGGAGGCGCTGGCCGAGCTGGCGCCGTACGCCGGGGAGCGCGGGGTCAAGCTGGCCCTGGAGCCGCTGCACCCGATCTACTGCCCCGACCGCGCCGTCCTGTCCACCCTGGGCCAGGCGCTGGACCTGAGCCTGGACCACCCGGAGGAGCAGGTCGGCGTGGTGGTCGACACGTTCCACGTGTGGTGGGACCCGAGGGTGTTCGAGGACATCGCGCGGGCCGGCCGCAGGATCGCCTCCTACCAGGTGTGCGACTACCTGCACCCGCTGCCGCAGGACATCCTGCTCGGCCGGGGCATGATGGGCGACGGCGTGATCGACTTCCGGCCGATCACGCAGGCCGTCCTGGACGCCGGTTACGCGGGCGACGTCGAGGTGGAGATCTTCAACGCCGACATCTGGGCCGCCGACCCCGACGAGGTGGTGGCCACGATGAAGGCCCGCTACGAGGACGTGGTGCTCCCCGTACGGTGACGCCGGGCGCTACCTCGGCTTGTCCCAGACCAGCAGGTAGCGCCGCAGGAGGAGGCGGCGGAAGCGGCAGCCGGCGGGCCGCCCGCCCCACCTCGCCCCACGACATGACGGGGTCCATGGCCGGCACGCCGGGACCGTGCTTGCCTCCGTGGAACAGCTTGAGCACGGGGGAGACCGCCTGGCCCGAGAGCCGGACGACCGCGTCCAGGAGCGTGCGGTCCCTGGCGTTGCCGACGATCACCAGCCGGCCGCCCGGCGCCGGCAGCCGCACCAGCGCGTCCATGGCCTCGCCGAAGCCCGCGTGGTGGACGACCGCGACGGCGGTGACGAGATCGTACTTGCCCTCGGGGAGCTCGCCGTCGAGGTAGTCACCCGCCACGAAGGACACGTTGCCGGGACGGCGCTCGCGGGCCATGGCGATCGCCTCGGCGGAGCGGTCGTCTCGGGCATTTGATCACGACAGCGTCACGGTGCCGGCGGCGCCGTTCACTTCGATCTCCTGGCCCGTCGTGATGCGGTGGGTGGCGTCGGGAACGCCGACGACGGCCGGGATGCCGTACTCCCTGGCCACCACGGCGCCGTGCGACATCGCGCCGCCCATCTCCATCACCAGCCCGCCCGCCGTCAGGAACAGCGGCGTCCAGCCGGGATCGGTCGACGGGCAGACCAGGATCTCCCCCGGCTCCAGGTGCGCGCCGACCGGGTCGAGCACCACTCTGGCCACGCCCGTGACAGTGCCGGCCGAGGCGGCGGTGCCCGTCAGCGCGCCGTCAGCGGCTCGGGTCGCGAGCGCCTCGGGCTCGGTGCCGTCGGACAGCAGGATTCTCGGGACGTGCCTGCGGCGCGACTCCCGCTCGTACGCCTCCCGCCGCTCCGCCACGAGCGCGCGCAGGTCGCCCCCGCCCAGGGCGGCCCTGGCCTCGTCGAAGCCGAGGAAGTACACGTCCTGCGCCGCGTCCAGGACACCGAGGCCCACCAGGTGCTCCCCCACCACGAGCATGCTCCGCCGCACCCCGGCGAGGGTCTTGACCAGATAGAACTTGGGCAGCTCGCGCAGCCCCGCGAACTCCCTGGTGCGCCGGAGCCCGAACCGCACGACCGCGGCCCGCCAGCGGCCCTTGCGACGGGCCTCGGACGCCACGTGGGCGATGGCGGAGCGCGCCGCCTCGGCGCCCTTGGCGAACAGCGCGGAGGGCACCAGGTCGGCGCCGCCGTCCATACGGAGGTAGTTGGCCAGCACGCCGAGGAGGTGGGCGGGCTCCTCCGACCAGCGGGGCACGCCGAGGTCGATCTCGGCGACGCCGCGGTGGCCGTACTCGTCCAGGAACGCGGTGATCTCGCGCTGGGCGACCGGCGGGAGCTCGCCGGCCTCGAAGAGGCGGACCAGCTCGGCCACCGGCTCCTTCCTGAACGGCTCCGGCTCGATGCGGGTGGCCAGGTGCCACAGCTCCAGGTCCATCTCCGTGGTCGGGTTGTGCGGGACGCTGCGCAGGACGTCCTGCATGTCGGCGATCGGCACGCCGGAGAGCCTGGAGGCCAGCGCGAACAGGCCGTAGCCGGTGAGCACCATGGGCATGATCGAGAGGATGGCCGGGAAGGTGGCGGCGAGCAGGCGTTCGGCGTGGTCCAGGCGCTGGACGGGGGTGGCCGGGTCGGGGAGCCGCAGGCGCCGGTCCAGCTGCTCGCCGATGCGGGCGGCGTACGCGAGGCCCTCCTTCGGCCGCGTCAGGGCGAGCACGACCCGGGACGGCGCGTGGATGCGGCGGGCGAACCTGCGCAGGCCGCGCAGGACCGGGCGCGGGGACGTGTGCACCACCGAGAGCCTCGGGTCCTGCGCCAGCCGCTCGAAGACGGGGACGGTGCGCGCCTCGCCCAGCGCGAGCATGCGCGGCAGGACCGCGCGGCCGAAGCGGCTGCGTACGGCCGTGGTCAGGTCCAGCCACATGCGCTGGCCCGACACGGCCATGAACGGCGCGCCGTCGCGCGGGTCGGCCGGCCCGTAGCCGGACACGCCCGCCGCTCCGGCGGAGATCAGCCGGAACGCCGACAGGCCCATCGGGGTGAGCGGCCCCATGACGCCCTGGACGACGTTGACCGAGAAGTACACCCGCAGGCCCGGCCGGGTCGGCTCGGGCAGCGGGTAGAGCGTGGTGATCGGTCTCGCCTGGGTGAGCCAGAGCCGGCCGTCGCCGTCGATGGCCCACTCGGTGTCCTGGGGCGCGCCGTAGTGGTCCTCCACGCGGGCGCCCAGCTCGGCCAGCGCGCGCACCTGGTCGTCGGTCAGGCAGAGACCGTCGTACGGGGTCTCGACGCGTTCCGTGCCGCCGCCGGGCACGGAACGGATGGTCAGGCGCTTGTCGCCGGCCTGGCGTTCGAGGATCTCGCCGCCGTGCACGACGAACCGGTCGGGGTTCACGGCGCCGGAGACGACGGCCTCGCCGAGCCCGGGGTTGGCGTCGATGACGGCCTCGTGCCGCCGCCCGGTCACGGGGTTGGCGGTGAACATCACGCCCGCCACCCGCGCGTCCACCATCTCCTGCACGACCACCGCCAGCCGGACGGTGGCGTGGTCGATGCCGTTGGACTCGCGGTAGGCGACCGCGCGGTCGGTCCAGAGCGAGGCCCAGCAGCGGCGCACGGCCGCCACCACCGCCTCGGCGCCGACGACGTTGAGGTAGGTGTCCTGCTGCCCGGCGAAGCTGGCGAACGGCAGGTCCTCGGCCGTGGCGGACGAGCGCACCGCCACGGGCACGTCGTCACCGAGCTCGGCGTAGGACGTCACGATCGTCTCGCGCACGTCCTCCGGCACCGGCGCCTCCAGCAGGTGCCGCCTGGCCCGCTCGGCGAGCCCGTCACCGCTCGTGTCCAGGCCCTCCGCGACCCGCCGGTACGCCTCCGTGGTCAGCACCCATCCCGGCGGGACGGGAAGGCCGGCCCTGGCCAGCTCGCCGAGGTTCGCGGCCTTGCCGCCCACCTCGGCGAGCATCCCGGCGTCGATCTCGGAGAAGGCCAGTGCCGTCTTCATCGTCTGCTCCCCTGACGTTCAGTGTCCTGTCACCCAGTCTGGCTCTTCGGGGAGAGAAATTCAACAGTTGATGAAAAGATCCGTGCCGTCCAGGTCCCAGGCGGGGTCGACCTCGACGCCCAGGACGCCCAGCGCCGTCGGCCCCACGTCGACCAGCCGCGGCTCGGCGAGCGAGCGGCCGCCCAGGTCCTCCTCCAGCCGGTTCGCGATCACGAACACCGTGCGCTCCTCGTCCGACGTCCCGCCGTGGCCGCCCTGGTCCACGTGCCCGTGGTCGGTCGTGATCAGCACCGTCCAGCGCTCGCCGGGGTACGAGGGCCGCCCCCGGACCGTGTCGAGCAGCCGCCCCAGGTAGGCGTCCTGGGTCTGGAGCGCCTCGAAGTACTCGGGGCAATGGGGGCCGAGGTCGTGGGCCACCTCGTCGGTGTCGCCCAGATACACGAAGACGGCGTCGGGATCGGCCGCCGCCAGGTGCCGCTCGGCGGCCTCGGCGACCCGCCTGTCGGCCTCGGCCCAGGAGCCGAACTCGTAGCCTTCCAGGACGAACCGGTGGTCGATGGCCCGGCCGAACGCGCCGTGCTCCTCCAGCGCCCTCCAGGAGAAGAACGCGGCGGTGCTGAGCTCCGGCCGCGCATGCTTCGCACGAGTCAAGAAGTCCGGATATTTCGTGAAACGGGGGTTGGCGAAGGCGTTGTCCACCACGCCATGCTTGTCCGGCCAGACTCCGGTGGCGATCGACGACCAGCCGGGGCCCGAGTCCGTCCGCGAGGCGATGACGCGCCCGCCCGGCTCGGGAGACTTGGGGACGACCTGGCCGGGCGACTCCGTACGCGGCGTCCCCGCCTCGCCGTAGGGGAGCATGCTGGTGCCGTACGCGCCGGAGGACATCAGCGAGCCCAGCACGGGCGCGCCCAGAGCCTGGAGGCGGTCGAACCGCAGGCCGTCCATCCCGACGACCAGCACCTTGTTCCGCTTAGATAGGGGCATCCCCCTATCTAAGCGGCGAAAGGTATCTAAAGGGCGAAACGCCGCACCCAGTCAGCCGCGCCCGGGAGGATCTCCTCGACCGGGGCGACCTGCGGATACCAGGTGCGCTCCCACTCCAGCGACACCCATCCGTCGTAACCGGCCGCGCGCAGCAGCTCACCCGACTCCTCCAGCGGCACCGAGCCCGTCCACATGGGCACCGGCGTGGTGTCCTCGGCCGAGACCGCGTCCTTGACCTGCACGTAGGAGAGGTACGGGCCCAGCGCGGCCAGCGTCTCGGCTGGGGGCTCTCCGTGGCGCCACGGGTGCAGCAGGTCCCAGATCGCGCCGGTGGCGTCGGGGCAGCCCGCCTCGGCCAGCAGCCCGGCCACGGCGGCGCCGGTGGCCATGTGGTCGTGCGTCTCGACGAGGACGCGGGTGCCGAGCGCGGAGGCCGTACCGGAGACCGCCTTGAGCCGGCGGGCGCCGACGGCGGGATCGTCGCCGCCCGGGAACACCCGCACCGCGGGGGCGCCCAGGTCGGCGGCGAGCCGGAGGTCGGTGAGGAGCGCCTCGACGACCGGCTCGTCCGGTCCGGGCGCGCAGACCTTGGCATATCCGGCGAGCGCGGCGATCTCCAGGCCCGCCCGCTCGACCCGCGCCCGCACCGAGCGCCGCTCGGCAGCGTCGAGGCCACCGTGGACCCCGGTGTCGGGGTGCAGGCGCAGCTCGAGGCCCTGGCAGCCGCCGCCGGCCGCGATCTCGATCGCCCTGTCCAGCCCTTCGCCGGGCATCCCCAGGGTGCTGACGGCCAGCTTCACGCCATCCTCCGTACGCTCTCTCGCAGCACGACCTCGCCCGCGACCTGCTCGACCACGATCTCGTCCGTCTCGCCCAGCGCGAGCTCCAGCGCCCGCGCGCCCATGTCCGTCAGCGGCAGCCGCACGGTCGTCAGCGCGGGCACGTGGTCCCGCAGGGTCACGATGTCGTCGAACCCGGCCACCGAGACGTCCTCCGGCACCCGGACCCCGCGCTCCCTGTAGGCCGCGAGCGCCCCGACCGCCATCACGTCGTTGACCGCGAACACGCAGGTCGCGTCCTTGACCTGCTGGGCCGCCGTGTAGCCGCCGTCGCGGTCGAACGGCCCGTGGATGACGTGCGGCGCGGGCAGCCCCAGCTCCTCCAGCGCCCCGGCGAACCCGGCGCACCGGTCGGCCGCCGTCACCAGGTGCGGCGGCCCGGCCAGCACCGCGAACCGCGTGTGCCCGAGCCCGGCCAGCGCGCGGGCCAGCTCGGCCGCGCCCTGCCTGTTGGCGGGCGCGACGGTGTCGACGCCGAGCAGGTCCTGGCCCACGCAGGCGGCGCGGCCGCCGCCCGACTGGTAGCGGGCGAGCTCGTCGCGCAGGCGCCCCGTGACGGCGTGGTCGGCGACGCGCGAGCCGACCAGCAGCACCGCCCGGACGCGCTGGGCGTTCAGCGTGGCCACGTAGGCGATCTCCTGCTCGGGGTCGCGATGCGTGGTGCCCACCATGACCAGCAGGCCCTCGGTGGCGGCCGCCCGCATCGCCCCGTCGGCCAGGGCCGCGAAGTAGGGGTCGGTCAGGTCGTGGACGACGATGCCGATGACGTTGCTGGCCCCGCGGGCCAGCGTCTGGGCGGCGATGTTGGCGCGGTAGCCCAGCTCGTCCGCGGCCTGCTCGACGCGCGCCCGCAGAGTCGCGCCCACCTGACGGGTGCTGCCGTTGAGCACCCGCGAGGCTGTCGCGAGCGAGACGCCCGCCTGCTTGGCGACGTCTTCCAGCGTGACCACGAGACCTCCCCGGAAAGCGGTTTCCAAGTCTGCCAGATCAGCACCCGGATCCGCATCCTCGCATGTCTCAGGCCCAGGGGAACAGGATGTCCAGAAGTCCCTTGCTCTCCTTGGTGGGCGTGGGGGCGGGCGCCTGGGTCTGCGGCGGCGCCTGCGTGGACGGAGCCTGGGTGGACTTCGACTCCGGCGCCTTGGTCGACACCGTGTTGTCCCTGTTGTCCCGGTTGTCCGTGTCGCTCGTCGTGCGCGGGCTGTCGTCGCCGCCGTTCGTCTGGTTCTGCGGGGCGCGGGTGGGCCTGGCACTCGCCTTCGCCGTCGGCTCGCCGATGCGCGTGTTCGTCGGACGGGCCGAGGGCTCGCGCGTGGGCCGGGCCGCCCGCGTGGGCGCGGTCGTCTCCGGGGTGTCGGACTCGGACTCGGTCGGCTCCGGGGCGTCCGTGTCCTCGGTCTCGGGAGTCTCCTCCTCCGAGGCCGTGTCCTCGGGGACCGCGCTCTCGGAGGGGCTCGTCACCTCGCCCGCGCTGGCGCACTGACCGCCCTTGCAGGGGTCGTCGGAGGAGTTGCCCGTGAGCATGAAACCGGCGCCCACGCCGACCAGCACGACCGCGGCCGCGACCACCAGCAGCTTCCTGGTGCGCCGGCGCACCTCGCCGTCGTCGTCGCCATTGCCGCCGCCGCTGGAACGGCCGCCCGAACGCCTGTCCTCCGGGCGCTTGTCGTCCGAATCCTCCGTCCAGCCCGAGCCGAGGAAGCCGCGCTTGGGCCGGTCGTCGTCGCGGTCGTCGTCGAGCCCGCCGTCGTAGCCGCGGTCGAGCGGGAGGTACGGGTTGTCGTCCTCGATGCGGTGGGAGCCGCTGGGTCCGCCCAGGTCGTTGGCGTCCAGGACGTCGTGGGGGCCGCTGGCCCCGCCGTACACGTCGCGGTGGCTCCCGTCGAGCGGGTCGCCGGCCACGTAGACGTCGCGACTGCCGCCGTCGAGCGGGTCACCGGCCACGTACATGTCACGCTGGCCCCCCACGTCGAGCGGGTCGCCGTACACGTCGCGCCGGTCCGCGTCGAGCGGGTCGCCCTGACCGCCGAGGACGTCGTGCGGGCTGTCGTCGAGCAGGTCACGGCCCCCGATGAGCTGGGGCTCGCTCTTGTCGAGGGGGAGGATGTAGGTCTCGTTGCCGACGACCTGGATGGCGGGCTGCTCGTCGGTGTCATCGGTGCTCCACCGTGGGGAAAGCACGTCGCCCGTCAGATCCGGGTTTAACGACCTCCCCTGCCCATCCTCGTAAGGCCTGTCGTTCTCGTCGCGCGCCACGATGAACCTCTCTAGTACGAATTCGGACCGCGCCCTTCTTAACAGACCCGACCATCACTTGTCCGGAAATTTCACATGTTTCCCTAAAAACACTCTCTGTAACTTTCGTCACTCTGGGAGATCGAGGGCACGCTGTTGGTGAGCCGATCAGCCCTCCGGCACCCCCTTTGACCACGGAGTTCACCCGCGCGGGCACGCTCCGGCGTCGCGGGGCGCGACAGGTCACAGGCCGCCCGGAGGGGGGTCGCGGGCGGCCTGTCAGGGAGCACGGTCAAGGGGTCACAGGCAGGGGTTGGTGCTGGAGTCGACGACCTTGTCCTTGAGGGAGTCGGGGATCGCCGACACGACGCGCACGCCCGGCCAGTCCGCCCCGATGACGAGCTGGATGATCGGCCCGTCGGGGACCTCGACGCCGGCCTTGGACTTGTACGGCTGCGTGGTGACCGGCCTGACCTTGCCGGCCACGGGCGTCCTCTTCTCCTTCGACAGCCGCGCCGCCACCGCGTCCCCGTAGGCGGGCCCGTCGGCGGCGTCCTTCTTGGCGTACCGCAGGGCGGTCTTCGGGGTGGCGGCGACGTTGCCGACCTCCGTGATCACGAACCCCTGGGCGGCCAGCGCGTCGGCCACCTTGAGCGCCTTGCCCTGCTCCCCCGTGCCGTTGAGCACCTGGACGCGCACCTGCTTGTTCTCGATCTTGGGCCCGGCGGACTTGCCGGGCGCCGGGGCGGCGGTGACCTCGACGTCGTTGCGCACGCTCTCGAAGAAGTCGCGGGCGGCGGGTTGGCTGAACTGGACCCGGTTCTTGTCGGCCGGGTAGGGCTCGGTGGGCACCGTGATGCCCTTGAGCTCCTTGGCCGTCAGGCCCTTGACGCTGAAGGCGATCTCCACCATGCGGTCGAGCGTGAGCTGGTCGTCCAGCGTGACGGCCTTGGTGGCGGCCAGCAGGAACGAGTTCAGCTTGGCCGGGTCGGTGAGCAGGCCGCCGTCGGTGACCGCCTGCAGCACCTTGGTGAGGAAGACCTGCTGGCGCTGGATCCTGCTCAGGTCGCTGCCGTCGCCCAGCGAGTAGCGGGCGCGCACGTACCCCAGCGCCTGCTCGCCGGTGACCACGTGCCGGCCCGCGCTGAGCACCAGCTTCGCCTTGGGGTCGTTGACGGCCTTGGGCAGGCAGATCTCGATGCCGCCGATGGCGTCGATGATGCCCTTGAACCCGGTGAAGTCGACCTTCACGAAGTGGTCGATCCTGATGGCGGTGAGCGACTCGAGGGTCTTGATCGTGCAGTTGATGCCGCCCTCGTTGAAGGCGGCGTTGATCTGGCGCAGGCCCCCGGGGATCACGGCGCCGGTACGGCTCTTGCACTCCGGGATCATGACCATGGAGTCGCGCGGGAAGCTGATCATGGTGGCCTTGTCCCGGTTCGGGGAGATGTGCAGCAGCATGATCGTGTCGGTGCGCTCGCCGAGCTCCTTGAGGTGGGGGCCGTACTTCTTGTTGTCGCCCTCACGGGAGTCGGAGCCGACGAGCAGGACGTTGAGCGCGCCGGTGTCCGGCGGACGGCTCGGGCCGACGTCAACGGGCTCGCGGGGGATCTCGCCCTCGACGTACCGGTAGTACGCGTACGCCCCGACCGAGACGAACACCAGCACCAGGGTCAGCCCGATGCCGACCCACCCCAGCATGGAGACCCGCCATCGCGGGCCGCGCTCGCGCCGCCTCCTGCGCCGCGGCGGAGCATCCCCCACGTGTTCCGGACTCTGCCTCACGCGCCCCCCTTCACCCACCCCACACGACAGACGCGTACCGCCAGGTGGCGGCGCGCGGCTCCCCGAGTTACCGATGATTCCAGGACTGTCGCGCCTTGCAGATAAAAGTGGCAATCCTCGGGGCTGCCACTGTTGCGTGCCGGGCGAGGAGCTCCATCCAAAGCACGAGAATCCAGGGCGTCACCACGCAGAGTGACGCCATGATGACATTCATGCTGTTGACCGAGATGGCGCCCCCTCCAGGCGCCCAGGAGCTGGCCGGGCTGCGGGCCAGGGCCAGGACCGCCCGCCGCCGGGCCTTCGTCGCGCTCTCCGCCTCGATCGCGCTGCTGGCCACCGCGCAGCTGCTCGCCGACCGGGCGCAGACCAGGGAGCAGACGCTGCCGCTGGCCGTGCTGTCGCTGGTGGTCTTCGCGGCCGCGGTGCCCGCCCTGGCGATCACCCAGTACGTCTGGGGCACCCACGCCCGGCACGTCCACCGCAAAGAACGCGAGCTGTACGCCGCCCCCCGCACCGGCCGCGTGCGCCCCCTCAGCCGGCTGGCCGTGGCCTGCTGCTGGGCGGTGACGCTGCTGCTCGGCTGGACCGCGCCGCGCCTGTTCCGGGAGGCCGCCCTGTACGGCTTCGCCGACTCCCTGGGCCGGGCCACCGAGGCGCTGGCGCTGATGAGTCTGGCGACAGGGGTGTTGTTCGTCCTCTGGTGGGCACGTGACGCGTTGGGGACACTGGCGCGCGCCCTGCGGTCGGGCGGGTCACCTGGCGATCCGTGGGACCCCGGCCGAGGCGCGCGCCGGAGAGAGGGCGCGGCGCTCTGGACGGGCGCGGCCGTGGCGGTCGCGGCCCTGGTCGGGGCCCGCGCCCATCTCTGGGAGCCGGCCACGGTGGTCGTTTACACATTGCTGACCGCCGCCCTCGTCTGCGGAGTAGTTACTGACGAGTAGCATAGGCACGGAACCCTAACAACGAGGAGCGAATCCGTGCCTTCCTCTCGTGACGTCGTGTTCGTCGACGGCGTGCGCACGCCCTTCGGCAGGTCGGGACCGAAAGGGCTGTACGCGGAGACCCGCGCCGACGACCTGGTCGTCCGCGTCATCCGCGAGCTCGTCCGGCGCAATCCCAACCTGCCCCCGGAGCGAGTGGACGAGGTCGCCATCGCCGCGACCACGCAGATCGGCGACCAGGGCCTGACCATCGGCCGGGCGGCGGCGGTGCTGGCCGGGCTGCCCAAGAGCGTGCCCGGCTACGCCATCGACCGCATGTGCGCGGGCGCGATGACCGCGGTCACCACGGTCGCGGGCGGCATCGCGTTCGGCGCGTACGACGTGGCCATCGCCGGCGGCGTCGAGCACATGGGCCGCCACCCGATGGGCGAGGGCGTCGACCCGAACCCGCGTTTCCTGTCGGAGAAGCTGGTCGACCCGAGCGCGCTGGTCATGGGCATGACGGCGGAGAACCTGCACGACCGCTACCCGCACATCACCAAGGGCCGCGCGGACGCGTACGCGGTGCTGTCGCAGGAGCGGGCCGCCAAGGCGTACGCCGACGGCAAGATCCAGCCCGACCTGGTGCCGACCGCGATCAGGACGGCCGAGAAGGGCTGGGGCCTGGCGGTCGAGGACGAGGCGCCGCGGCCCGGCACCACGGTGGAGGGGCTGAGCGCGCTCAAGACGCCGTTCCGGCCGCACGGCAACGTCACGGCGGGCAACTCCTCAGGCATCAACGACGGCGCCACCGGGTGCGTCGTGGCCGCCAGGGAGGTCGCCGACGAGCTGGGGCTGGGCGCGAAGATGCGGCTCGTCTCCTACGCGTTCGCGGGCGTGGACCCCGAGGTCATGGGCGTCGGGCCGATCCCGTCCACGGAGCGGGCGCTCCGGCTGGCCGGCCTCGACATTTCCGACATCGGGCTGTTCGAGATCAACGAGGCGTTCGCCGTCCAGGTGCTGGCGTTCCTCGACCACTTCGGGATCGCCGACGACGATCCCCGCGTGAACCAGTACGGCGGCGCGATCGCCTACGGACACCCGCTCGCCTCCTCGGGCGTGCGGCTGATGACGCAGCTCGCGCGGCAGTTCGGCGAGCGTCCCGACGTGCGGTACGGCATCACCACCATGTGCGTCGGCATGGGCATGGGCGGCACTGTGATCTGGGAGAACCTCGCATGAGCAAGGTCGAGAACTGGCGGGCGCTGCTGGGCGGGCGCAGCACCGACGAAGTCGTCACCAAGGCGCTCGTGCGCGACGTCCAGCTCCCCTACGGCGCCGGCACGATGGCGCTGATCACGCTGGACAACGGCTTCGACCACACCAAGCCCAACACCTTCGGCCCGAACGGCCTGTTCGCGCTCAACGGCGCGCTGTCGGAGATCGCCGAGCGCACCGACCTGGCCGCGGTGGGCGTGACCGGCAAGCCGTTCATCTTCGCCGTCGGCGCCGACCTCAAGGGCGCGGCCGCGCTGGCCACGCGGGAGGAGGCCCTGGCCATCGGCGCGCTGGGCCACCACGTGTTCCGCCGGCTGGGCGAGCTGGCGATCCCGTCGTTCGCGTTCGTGAACGGCGCCGCGATGGGCGGCGGGCTGGAAGTGGCGCTGCACTGCACGTACCGGACCATCTCCTCGGGCGTGCCCGCGGTGGCGCTGCCGGAGTGCTTCCTCGGCCTGGTGCCAGGCTGGGGCGGCACGCAGCTCCTGCCCCGCCTGATCGGCCCGGCGAAGGCGATCAAGCTCGTCATCGAGAACCCGCTCTCGCAGAACCGCATGGTCAAGGGCAAGGAGGCGTACGAGCTGGGCGTCGCGGACGCGATGTTCGAGCCGGCCGACTTCCTGGAGGAGTCGCTGCGCTGGGCCGCCCGCGTGGTCAAGGGCGAGCTGGCCGTGGAGCGGCCCGCCCATGAGGAGGACTGGGACAAGACGGTCGCCGACGCGCGCTTCCTGGTGGACATGAAGCTGCGCGGCGCCTCGCCCGCCCCCTACCGCGCGCTCGACCTGATCGCCCAGGCCCGCACGGCCTCCCGCGACGAGGGCTTCGCCGCCGAGGACGAGGCGCTGGCCGACCTGCTGATGGGCGACGAGCTGCGGGCCGGGCTCTACTCGTTCGACCTGGTGCAGCGCCGCGCCAAGCGGCCCGCGGGCGCGCCCGACCGGTCGCTGGCCCGCAAGGTCACCAAGGTCGGCGTGGTGGGTGCGGGGCTGATGGCCTCGCAGATGGCGCTGCTGTTCGCGCGCCGCCTGGAGGTGCCGGTCGTGCTGACCGACCTCGACCAGGCCCGCCTCGACAAGGGCGTCGGGTACGTGCACGCCGAGGTCGACAAGCTCCTCGGCAAGGGCCGCGTCTCGGCCGACCAGGCCAACCGGCTCAAGGCCCTGGTGACCGGGTCGCTGACGAAGGACGCCTTCGCCGACGCCGACTTCGTGATCGAGGCCGTGTTCGAGGACATGGCGGTCAAGAAGCAGGTGTTCGCCGAGGTGGAGGCCGTGGTCTCGGCCGAGTGCGTGCTGGCCACGAACACCTCCTCCCTCTCCCTGACCGAGATGGGCGCCGGGCTGGCGCACCCCGAGCGGCTGGTCGGCTTCCACTTCTTCAACCCCGTCGCCGTCATGCCGCTGCTGGAGATCATCCGCGGCGCCGCGACGGACGACGCCACGCTGGCCACGGCGTTCGCGGTGGGCAAGTCGCTGAAGAAGTCGTCGGTCCTGGTCAAGGACGCCCCGGCGTTCGTGGTCAACCGGCTGCTGACCTGCTTCATGGGCGAGGTCGTGTCGGCCGTGGACGAGGGCACGCCGCTGGAGGTGGCCGAGCACGCGCTGGACGGGCTCGGGCTGCCGATGTCGCCGTTCGCGCTGCTGCAGCTCGTCGGCCCGGCCGTCGGCCTGCACGTCGCAGAGACGCTGCACGAGGCCTTCCCCGACCGCTTCGGCGTCTCGGAGAACATGGCCAAGCTGGTCGCCGCGGGCAAGCCGGGCGTCTACCGGCCCGACTTCACGCTCGACCCGGAGGCGGTCGCCCTCTTCTCCGGCGGCACGTCGCCGTCCACCGCCGAGCAGGTGCGCGAGCGCGTCCTGGCGGCGCTGGCCAGGGAGGTCCGCATCATGCTGGACGAGGGCGTGGTCGCCGCGCCGCAGGACATCGACCTGTGCATGATCCTCGGGGCCGGCTGGCCGTTCCACCTGGGCGGGATCACCCCGTACCTGGACAGGACGGGCGTCGCCCAGCCGCGGTTCCTGCCGCCCGGCGTGGCCTCGCTGCCTGCCTGAATCCGTTGAAGGAGGCCCGCCCCGGCGGGCCTCCTTCAACCCTTACCGCTCTCCGTCGTAGCGTTGAGTACCGTTCTACGAACGGAGAGTATTCATGATGAGAGCACTCGGCGCCATCGCGCTCTGCGGAGCCTTCCTGCTGGGCGGGTCGTCGCCCGCCGTGGCCGCGCCGCCCCCGAAGGCGCAGCTCAAGATCGTCGACGCCGCCAAGGACGGCGAGACGAGGACGGCCTGGCTCAACTGCGGGCCCGCGGGAGGCACCCACCCCAACGCGCGGGCGGCCTGCCGGCTGCTGGAGAAGGTCGACGGGCACCCCGAACGGCTCAACGTCACGCCGGACGCCATCTGCACGAAGGAACTGCAGCCGCACGCCGTCGTGGTGGCCGGCCGGTGGCAGGGCAGGGCGGTGCAGTGGGCCAAGGTCTTCGGCAACGGCTGCACGATGAAGGCCGCGGTGGGAGCCGTCGTCGCGATCTGACCGGCCCCGAGGGTGGGGCGCGCGCCGCCCGGCGCGCGCCCGCCCCCTCAGCCGCCGCTCTTGACGCGGGCCTGCACCGTCCTGCTGTGGCGGTAGCCGTAGAGGAAGTAGATGACGACGCCGATGGCCATCCAGATCAGGAACCTCAGCCACGTCTGCACCGGCAGGTTGAGCATGAGGTAGAGGCAGGCCAGCACCGACAGGACCGGCAGCACGGGCACGAGCGGCGCGCGGAAGGCCCTCGGCAGGTCGGGCCGGGTGCGCCGGAGGATGACCACCCCGATCGAGACCACCACGAACGCGAAGAGCGTGCCGATGTTGACCAGCTCGGCCAGCTCGCCGAACGACACGAACCCGGCCAGCGCCATCGTCACCACGCCGATGATGATCGTGAGCCGGGCCGGCGTGCCGTAGCGGGGGTGGACCTTGGCCAGCGGGCGCGGCAGCAGCCCGTCGCGGCACATCGCGAAGAGCACCCGGGTCTGGCCCAGCAGCAGGACGAGCACCACGGTCGTCAGGCCGGCGATGGCGCCGACGCTGATGATCGTGGCCAGCCAGCCGTAGCCGACCGAGATGAACGCGTCGGACAGCGGCGCCGAGGTGCTGAGCCGGTCGTAGCGCTGCATGCCGACCACGACGAGCGAGACGGCCACGTACAGGGCCGTGCAGATGGCCAGCGAGCCGAGGATGCCGCGCGGCACGTCGCGCTGCGGGTGGATGGTCTCCTCGGCGGCGGTGGCCACGATGTCGAAGCCGATGAAGGCGAAGAACACGATCGCCGCGGCGGAGAAGATGCCCATCACGCCGAAGGCGACCGGCGTGACGCCGAACAGCACCTGGACCAGCGGCGCCTTCAGCCCTTCCACCCGCGGCGTGGACACCGCCTCGGGGATGAACGGCGTGTAGTTGGCCCCCTTGACGAAGAACAGCCCGGCCACGATCACCAGCAGCACGACCGTGATCTTCGTGATCACGAGGATGAGGTTGACCCGCGAGGAGACCTTGATCCCGATCACCAGAATCACGGTGAGGAGGAGGACGATGAGGATGGCGGGCACGTTCACCACGGGGTTCTCGCCCGCGAGCGAGGCGGGCAGATGGATGCCGACGGAGGCCAGCATCGAGGCGAAGTAGCCCGACCAGCCGACCGCCACCACGGCCGCGGCCAGCGCCAGTTCCAGGGTCAGGTCCCAGCCGATCACCCAGGCGGGGAACTCGCCCAGGGTGGCGAAGGCGAAGGTGTAGGCCGAACCGGCGACCGGGATCGTGGAGGCGAACTCGGCGTAGCACAGGGCCGCCAGCCCGCAGACGATGCCCGCGACGACGAACGACAGCGCCACCGCCGGGCCCGCCACCTCCTTGGCGACCTGTCCCGTGAGCACGAAGATCCCGGTGCCGACGATCACCCCGATGCCGAAGACCGTCAGGTCGGTGGCCGTCAGGCGTTTGCGCAGCTGGTGCTCCGGATCCTCGGTGTCACGGATCGACTGCTCGACACTCTTCGTGCGAAAGATGTCCACGCCCGGTGATCCTTCCCCCGCCCTGAGTGATCATGCGTGGCCGGGATCCAGTCTCACCGTCGGGACAGGAACATGAAGCGGCGGCGATCACCGTGCCGGTGATCACCGCCGCGCCGTGCCGGGTGCTCAGTGGCGGGCGGGCACCTCGTGGGAGGTCCGCTTGGCGACCGCCTCGGTGATCTGCCGGGCGAGGTCCTGCCCGGTCAGGCCGATCCTGGCGAGGATCGCGGCGCGCTTGGCGTGGTCGAGGAACTCCTGCGGGATGCCGTACGTGCGCACGGGCACGTCGACGTCGGCGTCGCGCAGCAGGCGGGCCACGGCGTCGCCCACGGCGCCCACGCGGCCGTTGTCCTCGACGACGGCCACCAGCTTGTGGGCGCTCGCGGCCAGCACGAGCGCCTCGTCGAGCGGCTTGACCCAGCGGGGGTCGACCACGGTGGCCCCGATCCCCTGTGCGTCGAGCAGGACGGCGGCGTCCATGCAGACCTGCGCCATCGGGCCCACGCCGACCAGCAGCACGTCGGGGTCGCCCTTGGGGGTGCGCAGCAGGTCCATCTCGCCCAGCTTGCCCACCGGCTCGACCGGCTCGGCGACCGGGCCCTTGGGGAAGCGCAGCACGGTCGGGCCGTCGGTGACCTGGACGGCCTCGCGCAGCAGCTCGGTCAGCCGGTCGCCGTCGCGCGGCACCGCGACCCGCAGCCCGGGGACGACCTGCAGGATCGACAGGTCCCACATGCCGTTGTGGCTGGCGCCGTCGTCGCCGGTGACGCCGGCCCGGTCGAGCACCACCGTGACGGGCAGCCGGTGCAGCGCGACGTCCATGAGGAGCTGGTCGAAGGCCCGGTTGAGGAAGGTGGCGTAGACGGCCACGACCGGGTGCATGCCGCCGAGGGCGAGGCCGGCGGCGCTGGTCAGCGCGTGCTGCTCGGCGATGCCGACGTCGTAGATGCGGTCGGGGTAGGCGTCGGCGAAGGCGTTGAGACCCGTCGGGTGGAGCATGGCCGCGGTGATCGCGACGAGGTCCTCGCGCTCCTTGCCGAGCCGGACGAGCTCCTCGCTGAAGACGTTGGTCCAGATGCGCGGCTTGGGCTTCTCCGCGCCGGTGGCCCGGTCGAAGGCGCCGGGCGAGTGGAACTGGTCCTCGTCGTGGTTCTCCGCGGGCGTGTAGCCGCGGCCCTTCTGGGTGAGGGCGTGGACGATGACGGGGCCGCGGAAGTCGCGGGCCTTGCGCAGCGCCGCCTCCATGGCCTGCTCGTCGTGGCCGTCGATGGGGCCGACGTATTTGAGCCCGAGGTCCTCGAACATCACCTGCGGGGCCAGGACGTCCTTGACGCCCTTCTTGAAGCCGTGCAGGGCGTCGTAGAGCACGGGAACGTTCCCCAACTTGTCCTTGACGTAGTCGAGGAAGTCCTCGTATCTGCGGTTGACCCGCAGGGAGGACAGGTGGGAGGCCAGGCCGCCGATGGTGGGCGAGTAGGAGCGGCCGTTGTCGTTGACCACGATCACGAGCCGGAGGTCCTTGGCGGCGGCGATGTTGTTGAGCGCCTCCCAGGCCATGCCGCCGGTCAGCGCGCCGTCGCCGATCACCGCCACGACCGTGCGGTCCTGCTCGCCGCGCAGCTTGAACGCCTTGGCCAGGCCGTCGGCGTAGGACAGCGCGGTCGAGGCGTGGGAG
Source organism: Nonomuraea jabiensis (assembly GCF_014204795.1). GTDB lineage: Bacteria > Actinomycetota > Actinomycetes > Streptosporangiales > Streptosporangiaceae > Nonomuraea > Nonomuraea jabiensis. The sequence goes on from NZ_JACHMB010000001.1 coordinate 12,667,584, forward strand.
TTCTCCACGAAGTCGTGCTCGGACTCGGCCTGGCTCGGGTAGCCCGACAGGCCGCCCTCCTGCTTGAGCGCCTCGAAGCCGGCGGCCCGTCCGGTGAGGACCTTGTGCACGTAGGACTGGTGGCCGGTGTCCCAGACGACGGGGTCGTTCGGGGAGTCGAAGACCCGGTGGATGGCGATGGTGAGCTCGACCACGCCGAGGTTGGGGCCCAGGTGGCCGCCGAACCTGGCGCACGAGTCGACCAGCAGGTCGCGGATCTCCCCCGCAAGCCGCGGCAGCTCCTCGACAGTGAGCCGTTTGACGTCATGCGGTCCCTCTATCGAGCCCAGCAACCCGCTCACGGATCCGACTCCCCTCTGCCTTTGTGCGCCGTTGACCCGAGTCTAGTTCGCTCCCGCCTCACTGACTCCATCGAGTCAAATCCACCCACATATGTCTGATCTTGGGATAGTTTTTCGGAGCATATGAACTCTGCCCCCAAAAGCAAACTCGTGGCGCTGGCGGTCGCCATGCTGGCACTTGCCCTGGCAGCGGCCGGTTTGGTGGTCGTGCTGGCCGGCGTGGCCACCCCCTCGTCGGAGTCGCGGAACGGGGCGGCCCGGCAGCTCTCGTCCCCGCCGGCCAAGGGGTCCAGCGAGTCGAAGAAGGGGCCTTCGATCGGCCGGGCGCTGGCGACGGCGAACCCGCTGTACCGGACCGGGCGCCTGGCCGACGTCAACTGCGCACCCGGCGACCTGCCGGCCGGGAGCATGACCGCGTACCGGCGCTTCCTGACCCGCGTGACCAACTGCCTCAACAAGGCGTGGGGCGCCCAGTTCCGCAAGGCCGGGCTGCCCTTCGCCAAGCCGCGGCTGCGCATCATCACCGCCAAGGTCAGGACGCCCTGCGGCACGTGGAACACCGGCGCCGACGGCGTCTACTGCTCCACCGACCGCACGATGTACCTGATGATCAGCAAGGACCAGCTGCGCAACCCGTTCCCGCTGGGCATCACCCGCCTGATCGCCCACGAGTACGGGCACCACGTCCAGCAGATCTCCGGCATCTGGAACTACTACTGGACCGCCAGGAACGTCGCCGGCAAGGCGAAGCGGCTGCAGCTCTCGCGCAATTCGGAGCTGCAGGCGGAGTGCTTCTCCTCGGTCTTCATGAGCACGATGAAGGGAACGGCACTGGTCACCGACGCCGACTGGGCGTACACGGTCGACTGGTTCAGGAAGAACGGCGCCAAGGGCTGGCCCCAGAACGACCACGGCAAAGGCCCGACGCAGGCGGCCTGGATGACGCGGGGCTTCAACCGCGGCGGTCCGGGCGCGTGCAACACCTGGGCCGCCGCGGCCCGCAACACGCTTTAATCTTCCTTTACCTGGAACCCCACATTCAATAGGGTGCCTTCTCATGCGTATCCCCCGATTGGCGCTTATGGCAGGCGCTATGGCGAGCCTGCTCTTCGCCGGAACGGCCCACGCGGCCACCGCTGCGCCGGCGTACAAGCCCGTACTGGCGAAAAGCCCGATCTACAAGACCGGCAAGCTCGGCTTCGACACGTGCAAGGAGCCGAAGGTGCAGTCCGGCACCCTGGACGAGGTCAAGGGCTACCTGGAGGTCGTGCTCGACTGCCTCAACGCCGCCTGGGAGCCCAAGGTGAAGAAGGCGGGCTTCAAATTCACCAAGCCCACCATGCAGGTGATCAGCAAGCCCGGCGCACAGACCGGATGCGGCAAATTCCCCGAGGGCGGCGTGCAGGCCCTGTACTGCTCGACCAACAAGAAGATCACCTATTTCGCCAGCTCCAACCTTGTCGAAGAGCCGAACGACCTGATGCTGATGCTGGTCCTGGCCCACGAGTACGGCCACCACATCCAGCAGCTCACGGGCATGTTCAAGGCCTTCACGCCGTACAACGGCAAGAACCAGGCCCGGGTGCTCGACGAGAGCCGGCGGATCGAACTGCAGGCGGAGTGCCTGTCCGGCGTGTTCACCGGCAGCGTCTGGCACTCGCTCGGCCGCCAGGAGACCGACTTCACCTACTGGGTCAGGAACGGCGGCACCGGCCTCAACCTGTCCGCCCTCGGCGTGAAGGTCGAGAACTGGGGCGAGAAGACGCACGGCAACGCCAAGAACACCGGCACCTGGCTCAAGCGCGGCTTCGACACCGAGTCGGCCGGCGGCTGCAACACCTGGAAGGCTCCGAAGTCCCAAGTGTCGTAAAAGTCCTCTAAGATCCGCGATCGTGCGCATATCGCTCTTAGCGGGCATGGTCGCGGGTCTGCTGCTTTTCTCAGCGGCTTTCTCCGGGCCTTTCGCCGGGCTTTTCTCCGGGCCGGCCCGGGCGGCGTCGCGCATCGCGCAGGCCGGCCTTCTGGAAGACATGGGCGGGGACGTGGTCGCGCAGACCTGCGAGGTCCCGGACATCCGTCCGGGCAGCGTCGCCTCGCTCAAGACGTTCTACCGGGCGATGGCCGGATGCGCCGACCGCTTCTGGGCCGGGCGGTTCGCGCGGGCCCGCCTGCCGTACGCGCCGCCCGAGGTCACGATCACGACCGGGAGCGACTCCGTCTGCGGGGAGATCACCAGCAACGGCGCGCAGTACTGCCCCGAGCAGCGCACGATCGCCATCCGGATCATGAAGCACGACCTGCGCGACCCCTTCAGGATGAACATCGCGCACTCCGTCGCCCACGAGTGGGGACACCACGTGCAGCAGCTCATCGGGGTGCTGGACGCGCAGAACGCGCTGTCCTGGCAGGCGTCCGACAGCGCGCGGGCCCTGCTGAGCCACCGGCTGGAGATGCAGGCCGAGTGCTTCGCCGGCGTCCTGTACAGCGCCACGCTGGAGTCGATCAGACCGGGGATCGAGTGGGACGACTGGATCGACGCGGTACGCAGGGCCGACGAGAGCGAGATCCACGGCAAGCCCCGCAACCTCGCCTTCTGGCAGGAGCGCGGCTACCGCGGCGGGGCCACGGGCTTCTGCAACACCTGGACGGCCGCCACGTCGAAGGTCCGCTGACGAGGGTCTAGGCGTTGGCCCGGGCGAGGACCTCCAGAGGGTCGGCGAGGACGTTGGCGAAGGCCAGCTCGGCCGCGCCCACCAGCGGGGCGGCGTCGCCGAGCGACGCCGTGCGCAGCCGCAGCCGCTCCCGCTGCGGCGCCATCGCGTGCAGGGCGAGCTGGGAACGCACCCGCGCGGCGGACCCCAGGTAGATCTCCCGGAGGATGCCCCCGAAGATGACCATCTCGGGGTTGAAGATGTTGACCAGGTTCGCCACGCCGAGGCCGAGCCAGTCGCCGACCTTCTTCAGCGCGTCCTGCGCGCCGATGTCGCCCCGGTCGGCGGCCTCCACCACGGCGCGCACCGCGTCGCGCCCGTGCTGCCCGGGGCCGATGCGGCCCGCCGCCTCCAGCAGCGCCCGCTCCCCCACCTCCGCCTCCAGGCACCCGTGGGACCCGCAGCCGCAGGCGCGCCCGCCGGGGTTGACGACCATGTGGCCGACCTCGCCGCCGTAGCCGTCGTGGCCGCCGAGCAGGTGGCCGCCCGCGATGATGCCGCCGCCGATGCCCACGTCGCCGTGCAGGTAGATGAGGTCCCTGACGGCGGCGCCGACGCCCCGGCTGTGCTCGGCGAGGGCGCCCAGGTTGGCGTCGTTGCCCACGCTGACCGGCAGCCCGAGGCCGAGCCGGCGGCCCAGCTCCTCGCCGAACGGGATCTCCTCGGCCAGCAGGTTGGGTGAGAACCGCACCACGCCGTCGGCCTTGCGCACGCCGCCGGACACCGCCGCCGCCGCGCCCACGCAGACGGTGTCGTCCCTGGTCTTGCGCCGCATCTGCCGGGCGAAGCCGGACAGCGCCCCGGTCAGCTCGTCCAGCACGAACTTCCCGCGCTCGCGGGTCGTCTCACGGCGGTCGAGGATCACCCCGCCCAGCCCCACGCGGGCCACCGCCAGCCGGTCGGGGCCCACGTCGAACGCGAACACGTAGACCCGGGCCGACTCCGGCCGCACCACGAGCGAGGGCCGCCCCGCGCGGCCCGTCTCGCGGGGCAGCTCCTCGCGCACCAGCCCGGCCGCGGTGAGGTCCGAGGTCAGCGCCATGATCGTGCTGCGGTTGAGCCCCATCCTCGAGGTCAGCTCGGCGCGCGAGATCGGCCCGCCCAGATGGACATGGCGAAGCAGCGCGCCGAGATTGTGGCGCCTGATGTCCTCTTGGGAAGGGCCGGCACGCATCGTCTGGTATTCCTTCGGGGGCTGAGAGTCGCTGATCACCTTAGACCAGCGGCCGACGCCCGTTTGCGGGCCAGGGCGTCCACGCCCGCGGCCAGCAGCAGGACGGACCCCGTGACCAGGTACTTCACGCTGGCCCCATACCCCATCAGACCCATGCCGTTCTCGATGACCGCCACCACGGCGCCGCCGAGCACGGCGTCCAGCACCCTGCCCTTGCCGCCGAACAGGCTCGTGCCGCCGATGACCGCCGCGCCGACCGCGTACAGCAGGACGGAGCTGCCGCCCGTGTTCGGGTCGACCGAGCTGGCCCTGGAGGCGGCCACGATCCCGCCGACCGCGGCCATCGAGGAGCAGATCACGAACGCGCTGATCTTGATCCGGTCCACGGGGATGCCGGCCCGGCGGGCGGCCTCGGTGTTGCCGCCGACCGCGTAGAGGTGGCGTCCGAACGCGGTACGGCGCAGCACCAGAGTCCACGCGACCAGCAGCACCAGGATGATCGGCACCACGATCGGCACGCCGGTGAGCGAGACCAGCGCCGGGTTGCGGCTGCGCTCCAGGTTGAGCACGTAGACCGCGAGCCCGGCCAGCACCGCCAGCGCGCCCACGCGGGCGGCGATCAGCGACATCGGGTCGGCCGTCAGCCCGCGCTTGGTGCGCTTCCTGGCCCGCAGGAGCTGGACGGCCGCGAAGACCGCCACGCAGGCCGCGTAGAGCGCCCAGCCCAGCCAGGGCGGCAGGTTCTTGTTGGCGATGGCGACGATCACGCTGTCGCGGATGGAGATGTTCGTGCCCTCCTGGACCAGCACCAGGACCAGGCCCTGGAAGGCCAGGAAGGCGGCCAGCGTGACCACGAACGACGGGATCCCGACCTTGGCGACGAGCGTGCCGAGCACCGTGCCGATGATCACGCCGGTGACGATGGCGGCCAGCACGCACACGTACCAGGGCAGGCCCAGGCTGGTGAGCGTGACGGCGAGCACCGCCGCGCACACGCCGCTGGCGAAGCCGGCGGACAGGTCGATCTCGCCGAGCAGCAGCACGAACACCAGGCCCATCGCGATCAGGGTGATCGCGGCGCCCTGGGTGAACAGGTTGGCGAAGTTGATCGAGGTGACGAAGGCGGGGCGGGCGACGGCGAAGACCGTGCAGAGCACGACCAGCCCCAGCACCGCGGGCAGCGCGCCCATGTCGCCGCCGCGCACGCGCTCGACGTAGGCGAGGAAGCTGTTGCCGATCGACGGCGACTGCGTCGCGGCGGCGATGGCCTCGCCGGGCAGTTCTTTGACCTTGCTCATGGGGTGACCCCGTTCTTGAGGCCGAGTTCCCCGCTGCGGCCTGAGGTGATCAGTTCGACGACCTGGGCGTGGGTCACGTCGGCGGTCTTGACCTGGGCGGCCATCCTGCCGAGGTAGAGGGCCGCGATCCGGTCGGAGACGGCGAAGACGTCGTTCATGTTGTGCGAGATGAGCACGACGGCCAGGCCGGTGTCGGCCAGCCGGCGCACCAGCTCCAGCACCTGCGCGGTCTGGGCCACGCCCAGCGCCGCGGTCGGCTCGTCGAGGATGACGACCTTGCTGTTCCACAGCACGGCCTTGGCGATGGCCACGGTCTGCCGCTGCCCGCCGGACAGGCTGGAGACCTGCTGCCTGATGGACTTCACCGTGCGTACGGACAGGCCGCTGAGGGTCTTCTCGGCCAGCTCCTCCATGCTGTCCTCGTCGAGCAGGAACCCGTTCTTGCGCTCCCTGCCGAGGAACATGTTCTGGACGATGTCGAGGTTGTCGCACAGGGCCAGGTCCTGGTACACGATCTCGATCCCGAGCTCGCCCGCGTCACGGGGGCTGTGGACGTGAACCTGCCGGCCGTCGAACAGGATCTCGCCGGCGTCGATCGGGTAGATGCCGCCGATGCACTTGACCAGGGTCGACTTGCCGGCGCCGTTGTCTCCGACCAGGGCCGTCACCTCGCCGGCGTACGCCTCGAACTCGACCTCGTGCAGCACCTTCACCGGGCCGAAGCTCTTGTCGATCCCGCGCACTTCAAGGAGGGGGGTCATGGGGCTCCCTAAAAGGGGGCACGACCGGTCGGGCCGCGCCCCCTCTGGTGTTATTGAATGCCTGCCTCGGTGCACTTCTTGGCGAAGTCACCCGTGCACAGTTCCTCCTTGGTCACGTAGCCGTCGGTCACCACGTCCTTGACGTTGTCGAGGTAGATGGCCTGCGGCTCGAGCAGCTCGGAGGGGACGTCCTGACCGCTCTCGGGGTCCTTGACGCTGCCGCTCGCCGTGGGCTTCTCGCCCTTGGCCAGCGCCACCGCGAGCTTGGCCGCCGCGTCGGCCTCCTTCTTGACGGCCTTGTAGACGGTCATGCACTGGTCGCCGGCGAGGATGTTCTGCAGGCCCTGGACGGTGGCGTCCTGGCCGGTGACCGGCACCTTGCCGTTGAGGTTCTGCTTCTTCAGCACGGTGATGGCGGCGTTGCCGAGGCCGTCGTTGGCGGCCAGCACGCCGGCGATCTTCGGCTGCTGGGTGAGCATCTGCTCGAAGATCGTGCCGGCCTGGGTGTTGTCCCAGTCGGGCACGGCCTGGTCGGGGCCCTTGACGTACTCGCCGGAGTCGAACTTGGGCTTGAGCACACCGTCGTACCCCTGCTTGAACAGGGTGGCGTTGTTGTCCGTCGGCGAGCCGTTGAGGTAGGCCACGATGGGCTTGCTGGCCTTCTTGTCGGTCAGGCACTTGCTCAGGCCCTCGCCCTGCAGGGTGCCGACCTTGGTGTTGTCGAAGCTGACGTAGTAGGCGGCGCCGCCGCCGAGCGTCAGCCGGTCGTAGTCGATCGTGGCCACGCCCTGGGACTTGGCCTTCTCGATGACCGCCTTGCCGCTGCCGCTGTCCAGGTTCACGATCATCAGGACGGTGGCGCCGTTGGTGATCATCTGGTCGGCGATGGTCTGGAACGCCGTCTTGTCGTTCTGGGCGTTCTGGATGTCGTACTGAACGCCGGCGGCCTTGAACGCCTCTTCGAGGTACTTGCGGTCCGCCGTCTCCCACCGGGCCGAGGACTTGCTGTCCGGCAGGATGACGCCGATCTTCCCGGCCTTCGCCGCCGGGGCTGACGCTGAGGCCGACGAGGTCGACGCGTTGGTCTGACCGCTGTTCCCCCCGCAGGCGGTGAGACCGAGGGCGAGCGTGGCTGCCGCGGCGGTCAGGCTGAGGATCCCCTTGCGCATGGTGCAGGGTCCTTTCTTCCGGAGGGGCCCGGATGAATGTTGTTTGCGGCAACGTATTCCGGGATGGCCTGCTTTGGAAGACCCTGTAGGCCGGGAGTTTGTTGTTTCGGGTAACAATCCAGAAACGTCACCTCAATCTTCCTGGCTCCGGTCTCAGCTGAGCTGTGCGATCACGTTCTGTACGACCAGCGCCACGGCGGAGGCGGCGGCCACCACGAGCACGGCCACCCGCACCTTGCCGCCGTCCAGGTAGCGCCGCAGCGGCCCCGAGACCAGGAACCCGAGCACCATCGGCACGATCAGCACCGCCCCCGTCGCCAGCGCCCGGGCCGGGAGCTCGTCCACGACCGCGAGGATGACCAGCGACTGGGCGGCGCTCAGGAAGAAGAACATCGCCAGCGTCGCCCGGATCTGCGGGCCCTTGGCGTGCTGGTACACCAGCCCCATGGGCGGCCCGCCGATGCCGGTCGCCGTTCCGGTGATCCCGGAGACGAACCCGGCCGAGGCGAGCGTCACCCCGTTGCGCGGCACGCTCAGCGCCCTGGCCGTCAGGGCCACCGCGACGAGCACCATGACGGCGACGAAGACGCCTCTGCTGTACGGGGAGACGTAGACGACGATGACCGCGCCGATGACGCTGCCGGGCAGCCTCCCCAGCACCGCGAACCCGAGCCCGCGCCAGTCCACCGTCCGCCATTCGGCGGCCAGCGTGAACAGCGGGAGCGTCACGTTGACGACCTGGATGGCGCCCGGCATGAGGTCGGGGCCGAGCATGGTGAGCGCGGGAGCGGCGACCAGCGCGAGGCCGAAACCCACCCCGCCCTGGACGATCGCCCCGACGAATACCGCCAAACCGCCAACAATCAGAATTAATGCCGCATCAGTCATGGGCGAGAGTCAATCACCTTCACTATCTGTCACCGTTACCCCTGCGAGAGTGGCCCCGCTGATCGTTAAGCTGCCCTCTGTGCAGTTCCTCCCGTTCAAGCGCGCTCTCGCCCTCGTCTCGGTCCTCGCGACCGTCTGCGTACCCGCCCAGGCCGCCCACGCCGCCCCAGTCACGAGCCCGTTCACCAAGAAGGCCGGGAAGCTGCCCGACGCCGCCTGCCCCGAGACGGCGATCACGTACGGAGGGATTCCGCGGACCCGGCAGTACCTCGCAGCAGTCGTGAAATGTCTGGACAAGTCGTGGGCCGCTTACTTCGAGCGGGCCGGACGGGCGTTCAGCAAGCCCGTCGTGCGGTACTACGAGGAGCCTGAGAGCACCGTGTGCGGGGTGCCCTGGCCCGAGCAGGCGGCGGCCTTCTACTGCATGGAGCGCGGCACCCTGGTCTTCCCCCTCACCGGCCGGTGGATCGAGGACAGGACCGATCTCTATCCGTTCAAGGTGGCCGCCCACGAGTACGGGCACCACCTGCAGAGCCGGCTCGGCGTCTGGCGGCAGTACAAGGCGAGGATCCGCACCGACCGCCAGGGCGAGCTGAAGCGGCGCTTCGAGCTGCAGGCCGACTGCCTGTCCGGGGTGTTCCTCGGCAGCGTGTGGGCGTCGCTGCGGCGTGGCGAGGACGACTGGGCGGCGCTGCTCGACGCCACCAGGGCCAGTGGCGACGAGGACGGCTACCGCAGCCACGGCAGGGGCGCCACCCGCGTCTACTGGCTCCAGCGCGGCTACCGCGCCGTCTCCCCCTCCTCCTGCGACACCTGGTCCGCCCCCGCCGCCAGGGTGTCCTGAGCCTTCAGGCGCAGCCCCATCCCGTCGAGGATCAGCTGCAGCCCGCCCTCGAACGACAGGTCGCCCTGCGGGTCGCCCACCTCCGCCAGCCCCGCCATCAGCCGGGGATAGGCCGCCCGGAACTCCTCCATGTCCGGCATGCCGTCCTCGCCGTCCGTACGCGTCCGGTCGGCCTGCTCCTCCAGCACGAAGCCGGCCACGTAGGCGCTCACCGTGAACAGCCCCCGCGCCGCGTCCCCGGCGCTGAACCCCGCCGCCTCCAGCCCCGCCATCGCCCGCTCCACCACGGCGAACAGGTCGGACGACGGCCGCGTGCCCGCCACCAGCTTGGCCCCGTCGCGGTAGGAGTTGAGCAGCGCGCGGTCGGCGTGCGCGTAACCGGCGATCCACTCCCGCCACTTGCCCGGCTCCGTCAGCGTGGGGCGGGACGTGTGCGCGGACATCATCGCCGCCGCCATCGCGTCCAGCAGCTCCTGCTTGTTCTTGAAGTGCCAGTAGAGGGCGGGGGCCTGCACGCCCAGCTCGCCCGCAAGCCGGCGCAGCGTCAGCCCGTCGAGCCCGACCTCGTCGAGGAGCCGTAGCGCGGTAGCGACGATGGTGCCTTTTTCGAGTGCCACGGTTGACAGCTTAACAACGTTCAATGCACCCTTAACGCTGTTAGATTTAACAGCGTTAAGGAGGGTCTTCATGATCCACGCTGAGGGATTACGCAAACGGTACGGGGACACCGAGGCGCTCAAGGGCATCGACTTGGACGTCCCGGCCGGCACCGTCTGCGGCCTGCTGGGGCCGAACGGCGCGGGCAAGACCACCGCCGTACGCATCCTCACCACGCTCCTGCGCCCCGACGCCGGCCGCGCCGAGGTCGCCGGGCTGGACGTCGTGCGCGACGCGGCCCGGCTGCGCTTCCGCATCGGCCTGGCCGGGCAGCACGCGGCGGTCGACGAGCTGCTGACCGGGCGGCGCAACCTGGAGCTGTTCGGGCGGCTCTACCACCTGAGCAGGGCCGAGGCGCGGCGCAGGGCGGTCGAGCTGCTGGAGCGGTTCGAGCTGGCCGAGGCGGGACAGCGGCCGGTCAAGGAGTATTCGGGGGGCATGCGGCGCCGGCTCGACCTGGCGGCGAGCCTGATCGTGTCGCCGCCGGTGCTGTTCATGGACGAGCCGACCGCCGGGCTCGACCCGCGCAGCCGGATGCGGCTCTGGGAGCTGCTGCTCGACCTGGTGAAGGAGGGCACGACGCTGCTGCTGACCACCCAGTACCTGGACGAGGCCGACCGGCTCGCGGACCAGATCGTGGTGCTGAGGGAGGGCGTGGTGGCCGCCGCGGGGTCACCGGCCGCGCTGAAGAGGCAGGTCGGCGGCGATCGGGTGCAGGTCGTCTTCCGGGAGCCGGGGGACGTGGAGGCGGGGCTGCGGCTGCTGCGCGGCGCCGGCTCCCCGGCGATCGAGAGCGCCGAGGGGCGGCAGGTGACCGTGCCCGCCGCCGACGGCGCGCAGTCGCTCGTCCGCATCGCCGGCGCGCTGGACGCGGCCGGCATCCCCGTGGAGGACCTGGCGCTGCGGCGGCCCACCCTCGACGAGGTCTTCCTCCACCTGACGGCCTGAGAAGGAGCCGGAGAGATGTACGAGACGCTGCGCTGGACTTTGAACGACTCCCTCACCATCGCCGGCCGCACCTACTCGCGGCTGAGGGCCCAGCCGGGCGAGATCGCGGGATTCCTGGTGTTCCCGGTGATCATGACCGTGCTGTTCGGCTACGTCTTCGGCAGCGCGATCACCCTGCCGGGCGGCGGCGACTACCGCGACTACCTCATGCCCGGCATCTTCATGCAGGTCATGGCCATGACGGCGACCTCGGCCGCCACCACCGTGGGCGAGGACATGGCCCGCGGGATCATCGACAGGTTCCGCGCCCAGCCCATCGCCCGCAGCGCCGTGCTGGTCGGGCGGAGCGTGGCCGACCTGTCGATGCACCTGCTGTCGCTGTCGGCCATGGTGCTGACAGGAGTGCTGCTGGCCGGGTGGCGGGCGCACGGCAGCCTGGGGGCGACGGCGGCGGGGTTCGGGCTGCTGGCGCTCTTCGGGTTCGCGATGATCTGGGTGGGCACGTACATCGGCCTGTGGATCCGGAGCGGGGCGCAGGCGGACGCGGCCACCTTCGGCTGGCTGTTCCCGATGACGTTCCTGGCCAACACGTTCGTCCCCATCGAGGGGCTGCCGGCCTGGCTCAAGCCCGTCGCCGACTGGAACCCCATGAGCGCCGTCGTGGCCGCCGCCCGCACCCTGTTCGGCAACCCCACCTCGGTCTCCTCGGCCTGGCCGCTCCGGCACCCGGTGGCCGCCAGCCTGATCTGGTCGGTGGCGATCCTCGCGGTGTTCCTGCCGCTGGCCGTCCACCGCTACCGGACGTTGTCCCGATGACGAAGAGCCGCCCGGCGGGGGTTGTCCCGCCGGGCGGCTCTTCTCTGTGTCGGGTGGTTCCCCCGATACGGGCGCGTGAGGATCGCACCCCACCCCCGGCTTCAACGAGCGGCCAAGGGTTCCCGGCCCCCGCGCGGCTCATGACCGCGCGCGAGCCCGGGAAGTCACTTCGCGAGCAACGAGCGAAGAACGTACTGCATGATCCCGCCGTGCCGGTAGTAGTCGGCCTCGCCCGGCGTGTCGATGCGCACCACCGCGTCGAACTCGACACCAGCTCCGTGCGCGGACGACGCCGTGGCCTTGACGTGGACCGTGCTCGGGATGCCGCCGGAGTTGAGCTCCTCGACACCCGTGATGTCGAAGGTCTCCTCGCCGGTCAGCCCGAGCGACTGCGCCGAGGCGCCCTCGGGGAACTGCAGCGGGAGCACGCCCATGCCGATCAGGTTGGAGCGGTGGATGCGCTCGTACGACTCGGCGATGACCGCGCGCACGCCCAGCAGCGCCGTGCCCTTGGCCGCCCAGTCGCGCGAGGAGCCGGAGCCGTACTCCTTGCCCGCCAGCACCACCAGCGGCGTCCCGGCCGCGGCGTAGTTGACCGAGGCGTCGTAGATGAACGACACCGGCCCGTCGGGCTGGGTGAAGTCGCGGGTGTAGCCGCCCTCGGTGCCCGGCGCGATCTGGTTGCGCAGGCGGATGTTGGCGAACGTGCCCCGGATCATCACCTCGTGGTTGCCGCGCCGCGAGCCGTAGGAGTTGAAGTCCTTCACCTCGACCCCGTTGGCCTGCAGGTATTGCGCGGCCGGGGTGCCGGCCTTGATGGAGCCGGCCGGCGAGATGTGGTCGGTGGTGACCGAGTCGCCGACCTTGACCAGCACGCGGGCGCCGGCGATGTCGGTGACGGGCTCCGGCTTGGACGGCATGCCGTCGAAGTAGGGGGCCTTGCGGACGTAGGTCGAGGACGGGTCCCACTCGAACGTGTCGCCGGTCGGGATCGGCAGCGAGCGCCAGTGGTCGTCGCCCTTGAACACGTCGGCGTAGTCGCGCTCGAACATGTCACGGCCGATGGAGGAGTTGACCACCGCGGAGATCTCCTCCGGCGACGGCCAGATGTCCCTCAGGTAGACCGGCTTGCCGTCGTTGCCGAGGCCCAGCGGCTCGGTGTCGAGGTCGACGTCCATGGTCCCGGCCAGCGCGTACGCCACCACGAGCGGCGGCGAGGCCAGGTAGTTCATCTTGACGTCGGGGTTGATGCGGCCCTCGAAGTTGCGGTTGCCCGACAGCACGGCCGTGACCGCGAGGTCGTTGGCCTGCACGGCCTCGGAGATCTCCGGCGGCAGCGGGCCCGAGTTGCCGATGCAGGTGGTGCAGCCGTAGCCGACGAGGTTGAAGCCGATCTTGTCGAGGTACGGCTGGAGGCCCGAGCGCTCGAAGTAGCCGGTGACGACCTGCGAGCCCGGGGCCAGCGAGGTCTTGACCCACGGCTTGCGGGTCAGGCCCTTCTCGACGGCGTTGCGGGCCAGCAGCGCCGCGCCGAGCATGACGTACGGGTTGGAGGTGTTGGTGCACGAGGTGATCGCGGCGATCGAGACGATGCCGTGGTCGATCTCGAACGAGGTGCCGTCGGCCAGCGTGACGGCCACCGGCTTGTGCGGCCGGCCGCCGTTGGCGCGGGCGTTGGAGGCGGGCGCGTCGGAGGCCGGGAAGGTCTCCTCACCCTCCTCGTCGAGGTCGTCGCTCACGTAGTTCTGGACGTCGTGGCGCCAGGTGGCCTTGGCGGCCGACAGCGCGATGCGGTCCTGCGGGCGCTTGGGGCCGGCGATGGACGGCACGACGGTGCCGAGGTCGAGCTCGATGTACTCGGAGAAGACCGGCTCGGGCGCGGACGGGTCGAGCCAGAGGCCCTGGGTCTTGGCGTACGCCTCGACGAGCGCGATCTGCTCCTCGGAGCGGCCGGTCAGGCGCAGGTAGTCGACGGTCTGGCCGTCGATCGGGAAGATCGCGCAGGTGGAGCCGAACTCGGGACTCATGTTGCCGATCGTGGCCCGGTCGGCCAGCGGCACGGACGAGACGCCCTCGCCGTAGAACTCCACGAACTTGCCGACGACGCCGTGCTTGCGCAGGATCTCGGTGATCGTGAGCACCAGGTCGGTGGCGGTGGCCCCGGCGGGCAGCTTGCCGTTGAGCTTGAAGCCGACCACGCGCGGGATGAGCATGGAGATCGGCTGGCCGAGCATCGCGGCCTCGGCCTCGATGCCGCCGACGCCCCAGCCCAGGACGCCGATGCCGTTCTCCATGGTGGTGTGGGAGTCGGTGCCGACGCAGGTGTCGGGGTAGGCCCTGTTGATGTCGCCGTCGGAGCGGATCATCACCACGCGGGCCAGGTGCTCGATGTTGACCTGGTGGACGATGCCGGTGCCGGGCGGGACGACCTTGAACTCGTCGAAGGCCGTCTGGCCCCAGCGCAGGAACTGGTAGCGCTCGCGGTTACGCTCGTACTCGCGCTCGACGTTGCGCTGGAAGGCGTCGGGGTGGCCGAAGTAGTCGACGATGACCGAGTGGTCGATGACCATCTCGGCCGGCGCCAGCGGGTTGATGCGGGCCGGGTCGCCACCGAGGTCACGCACGGCCTCGCGCATGGTGGCCAGGTCGACCACGCAGGGGACGCCGGTGAAGTCCTGCATGATGACGCGGGCGGGCGTGAACTGGATCTCCACGCTCGGCGCCGCCTCCGGGTCCCAGCCACCCAGCGCCCGGATGTGGTCGGCGGTGATGTTCGCGCCGTCCTCGGTGCGGAGGAGGTTCTCCAGAAGGATCTTCAGGCTGTACGGGAGGCGTGCGGCGCCCTCGACGGCGTCCAGCCGGAAAATCTCGTACGACGCGTCGCCGACGCGTAGCGTGTCACGGCTGCCGAAGCTGTTCGCGGACACGGTGATTCGCCTCCTCCATCAGACATTTGCTCAGACCAAATCCTGCCGCACTCTTCGCACGACCAGCACGTTAGGTGACCCTAACTGGCGAGCTCCGCGGCGGATGTCTCGACGTCAAGATATCCCTAGGTTATCTCGACATCAAGTTAAGTGGGTGCCAGCCGCCAGAACAGCAGGCCGACGATGGCCACCGACAGGATCGGCGCGAGGATCTTCTGCTCGAACTTCTTGCCGGTCTTGATGCCGATCTTCCACGGCAGCAGGAACTTGACCCCCAGCGGCCACAGCACCGGACAGCCCCGTTCGGTCATGCAGTCGCCGACGACATGGATGAGGCAGCCGATCGCCACCGCGAGCCCCAGCCAGGCGTAGCCCACGCCGAGCGAGAGGAAGACGGCGTAGAGGCCGGCGGTCAGCCCGATGTTGACCATCGCGGAGCCCGCCTTGTTGCCGGGGATGCCGACGCCGATCGCCCGCAGGGCCAGGCCGATGAGCAGCACGACCATGATGTCGCGCCCGATGGGATAGGTGTTGGCCAGCCAGTGGGCCCCGAATCCGAGCGCCACCGCGAACGCCAGCGAGTGGGTCGCCCCGCGGTGGCCGCCGCTGATCCAGCACACGGCCTTGCTGATCAACCACGTGATCGGCCCGAACGTCTGCGCGATCGTCGCGCTCGGGTGGTCGAGGTCGGGCAGCATCGCGGCGCCCGCGCAGATGATGGCTCCGGCGATCAGCTCCGCCGGGCTGAGCGCGGTGGCCATGATTCCCGTCTCGACGAACCGGGACGACTCGTTCAGCAACGGAAGTGCGGCGAGAGGCGGCGCCAGCCCCAGCCAGGCGATGGCCCCGGTCATCGCATGCGTGTGCCCCATCATGATCCGGACTGTACGGCAAAGAATCTCTTTACGCGCCGAGACCCGCCTGGCGACAGCCCCGCAAACGCAGACGAGGCCGTCTCCGCGGCGACAGCACCCCCCAGCCCTGCCGACGCGGAACGACCTCGTCTGCTCTAGATAACGAGGCTTTCCTCAATCCTGTTCCCGGATTCCGCAACTTTTTCGTGATCTGGCTCACTCCGGCACCGGGCTTGCGAACGACATACTGTCGATATATCTTTGACACATCGAGAACCGATCACGATATAGGGGGAGAAATGGATTCCGCACAGGCAGCAGGCGGGCACTGGCCCGGCGCGCACGAGTACCGGCAGGCGGCCCGCGAGGCCAAGCAGGCCGCCCGCGAGGCGTTCAGGGCCGTTTCCGAGGCCTTCGACGAAATGGGCGGCCGCCGCCACCGCCATCACGAGCACCACCATCACGAGCACCGCCAGCGCGGCAGGCGCGGCCCCGGGCCCTTCCCGTTCGACTGGGGGCGCGGCCCCTGGGGCGGCCCCGGCGGGCCGTGGGGCGGCCAGCGGGGCTGGGGCGGCCGGGGCCGCAAGGCCAAGCGGGGCGACGTACGCGCCGCGATCCTGGCCCTGCTCCAGGAGGAGCCGCGCAACGGCTACCAGATCATCCAGGAGATCGCCGAGCGCAGCGAGGGCGGCTGGAAGCCCAGCCCGGGCGCCGTCTACCCGGCGCTGCAGCAGCTCACCGACGAGGGCCTGGTGATCTCGGAGGAGAGCGAGGGCCGCAAGACCTTCCGCCTCACCGAGGCGGGGCGCAACTACATCGAGGCGCACGCGGACGAGGTCCGGGCCCCGTGGGACGAGATGCGTCCGGACATCGACGACAACACCGCCGATCTCTGGCACATCGCCCGGCAGTCGGCCTTCGCCATGATGCAGGTTTTGCAGACCGGGAACGACGCACAAATCCGAGAAGCGCGTAAGACTCTTATAGAGACCCGGCGCAAGCTCTACCAGATCCTGGCGGACGACGAACCGGGCGAGGAGTGAGCGCGAGCTTCCGGAAGGATTCGGGATCAGGTATGGACTCGCACGACCTTCGCATCGGCGACGCCGAGCGTGAGCAGACGATGGCCGTCCTGCGCGAGCACTTCGCGCAGGGCCGCCTGACCCACGAAGAGCTGGACGAGCGACTCGACCAGACGCTGGCCTCGAAGACGGCCCGTGACCTGGCCAAGGTGACGGCCGACCTGCCGGGCGCCCACCAGCAGGTGCCCGGCTACCGCGATCCCCTTCCCCAGTACGGCATGGGCGACTGGAAGGACGCGATGGCCGCGCACCGGCACCAGGTGCAGTCGATGCACCAGGCCCAGCGCGACATGCGGCACTCCATGCACCAGGCTCACCGGGAGATGCGCCGTCAGTGGCGCGAGCAGCGCGGCAACCAGCCGTGGCGGCACCACCATCGCGGGCCGCACCCGTTCCTGGGCGTGCTGTTCGTGTTCATGGTGCTGGGGCTGATCTTCGGCGGGTTCGGGATCTTCAAGGTGCTCCTCGTGGTGTGGCTGGGAGCCATGCTGTTCGGCCTCGTCCACCGGCGCTTCCACCACCGGCGCTGACGGTCCGCCCAGATCGTTTTGGGCCTTGACCCTGTCAGGGGCTCATTTCATGATCGGGGCGGATCTTCAGAGTCGAAGGGACGCCGCATGACCCAGCAGGGCGCTCCGGCCCGCCGCACGAACCCGTTCGCCGCCGTCGCCCCAGCCGACGGCCTTGCCCTGGACGTGCCGGAGTACCAAGCCGGTTTCGACCGCGACCACGCGATCTGCCCCGAACCGATGTGGAAGCTGGAGCGGGCCCAGCACTTCTACGAGCCCGACGTGGCGAGCTGGCGGGCCATGATGGACGGCGACTGGGAGCGCTCCCTGGCCCTGACCGCGCGCATGGCGGCGACCGTGGCCGACTATTTCCGGCACCGCGTCCCGGTCAGGCGGGTGCGGGTCGTCGAGTTCCCGATCACCTCGTACCTGCAGTGGGAGATGCACGTGCTGGCCCTGCGCGCCAGGGCCGGCTCCCCGTGCCGGGTGGTGCCGGCGGAGCGGGTGGCCGGCCTCGACCCGATGCCGGAGCTGGTGATCTTCTCTCCGTCCCTGATGTACGAGGTGCTGTACGACCGGTACGGCGGGGGCATGGGCGGGCGGCGGATCACCGATCCCGCGGTCGTGGGGCCGTGCCTGCGGACGGTCCAGGAGCTGTTCGCCGAGGGGGAGAACGTGCTCGACTTCTACGAGCGGGAGATCGTGCCGCTGCCGCCGCCGCAGGTCACCGACGAGATGCGGGCCGCGCTGCCCGCCTACGCGCACCGTACCGAGGAGTTCCGGGTCTGACCGCCCCCTTCTCTCCGCTCAGCAGGCCGGGAGCCGGGCGCACGCCACGAGGTGGCCGGGTTCGGCCTCCAGCAGCGCTCCCGTGCCGCCGCGCTCGTGGTAGAGGCAGGTCTCCACGGGCGTGGCGTCGTCCCAGGCCCGGTTCAGGCGCGGCACGGCCGACAGCAGCTCGCGGGTGTACGGGTGCAGCGGATCGCCGAAGACCTTGTCCGTCAGCCCCATCTCGACCACGCTCCCCCGGCGCAGCACCACCGTGCGTTCGGCGAGGTAGTTGCCGAGCGAGAGGTCGTGCGTGATGTAGAGCACGCCGAGGCCCCGGGTCTTCAGCTCGGCGAGCAGGTTGAGCACGTCGATGCGGGTGGAGGCGTCCAGCATGCTGGTGATCTCGTCGGCCACCAGCAGCTTGATGTCCAGCAGCAGCGCTCGGGCGATGAGCAGGCGCTGGAGCTGGCCGCCGCTGAGCTGGTGCGGATACTTGCCGAGCACCTGGTCGGGATTGAGCCGCACGTCGCGCAGGGACGCCGCGACCCGGCCGGCCCACTCGGCCGCCGGGACGGACGGGTAGTACGACTCCTTGATCAGGTCGAACACCCGGTCGGCCTTGAACACCGGGTTGAACGAGCTGAACGGGTCCTGGAAGATGCCCTGGATGTGGCGGTAGTACTGCTTGCCGCCGCGCACGGGCCGCCCGTCGAAGGTGATCGTGCCGCTGGTGACCGGGTTCAGGCCGAGGATCATCCGGCCGATCGTGCTCTTGCCGCTGCCGCTCTCCCCGATGAGGGAGACGACCTCGCCGGGCACGACCTCGAAGCTCACGTTCCGTACGGCCGCGACGCTCCTGCCGCCGAACGCGCCGATCCTGAATTCCTTGGTGACCTCGTCGAGTTTCAGCATCAGGCCTTCCAGCAGGCGACGTGATGGTCGGGGGCGAGCTCGACCACGGGCGGTTCCTCGGCGCACTCGTCCCCCGCGATCGGGCAGCGGTCGCGGAAGCGGCAGCCGGCGGGCGGGTCCAGCAGCGACGGCGGGCTGCCGGCGATGCCCTCCAGCCTGCGGTCGGCGTAGCGGACGCCGACCTCGGGCAGGGAGTCGAGGAGCAGCTTCGTGTACGGGTGGCGGGGCGCCTTGACGATCACGTCGGCGGGCGCCTTCTCGGCGAGCTTGCCCGCGTACATGACCATGATCGTGTCGGCGATGTGGTGGGTGAGCGCGAGGTCGTGGGTGACGAAGATCATGCTCTTGACGTAGCCGCTCTCGCGGAAGCCGAGCAGCGCGCGGGCGACGGCCTTCTGGGTGGAGACGTCGAGCGCGGAGGTGACCTCGTCGGCGATCAGCAGGGACGGGTCGAGCAGCGTGGAGATGACCATCACCATGCGCTGCTTCATGCCGCCGGACAGCTCGATCGGGTAGCGGTCGAGCACCTCGCGGGGCAGGCCGACCTGGTCCATCCGGCGTTCCAGCTCGGCGGCGTCCACCTCCGCGCCCCTCGACCTGAGCAGCTCGCCGACCATCCTGCGGATCTTTCGGGTGGGGTTGAGCGCGCTCATGGCGTACTGCGGGATGAGGGAGACCTCCTTGAAGCGGAAGTCGTTCATCGCGCGGTCGTCGGCGATGGGCAGCTCGCGGCCGTCGAGCACGACCCGGCCGCCGACGTGGCGCATGCGGCCGTCCATGCGGATGAGGCTCTTGCCCAGCGTGCTCTTGCCGCAGCCGGACTCGCCGACCAGGCCGAGGATCTCGCCGTCCGACAGCTCGAAGGACATGCCGTCCAGGGCGCGGACCTCCCCCCTGAGCGTGCGGTAGTACACCCTCAGCTCGCTGACCTGCAGGCTCATGTCTCCCTCAGTTTCGGGTTGAAGACCTCGTCGAGGCCGACGTTGGCCACGTACAGGGCGCCCACGATGGCGGTGATGGCCGCGCCCGGCGGCACGAACCACCACCACATGCCGAGCTGGAGCGCGCTCCACTGGTTGGCGTTCTGCAGCATCAGGCCGAGCGAGACCCCCTCGGTCGGGCCGAGGCCGATGAAGTCGAGCGAGGAGGCGATGAGGATCGAGCCGCCGAACAGCAGGATGAACGTCATGAACAGGTAGGAGCTCATGTTCGGCGCGATCTCCCTGGTGATGATCTTCCAGGTGCTCGCGCCGCTCATCCTGGCCAGGTCCACGAACTCCCTCGTACGCAGCGAGAACGTCTGCGCCCTGATCGCCCGCGCCGCCCACGGCCACTGCGTCAGGCCGATGAACAGGCCCTGCACGGCCACGCTCCTGATCCCCAGGTACGCGTTGATGATCAGCAGGACGGCCAGGGTCGGGATGACGAGGATGACGTTGGTCAGCATGTTGAGCACCTCGTCGACGATGCCGCCGCGGTAGCCGGCCACGAAGCCGACGAGCATGCCGATGGCCGCCGCGATGCCGCCGCCGACCACGCCCACGGCGAAGGTGCTGCGCAGGCCGTGCACGAACTGCAGGAAGATGTCCTGGCCGAACGTGGTGGTGCCGAGCCAGTGGCCGGCCGAGGGCGGGCTCATGGGCTGGGGGCCGTACTCGTTGGGCGTGCCGCCGGTCAGCACCGGCCCGATCAGGCCGAGCAGGAGCAGCGCCAGCACGAGGCCGAAGCCGAACATCAGCTTGCCGTTGCGCACCGCGAAGTAGAGCGCCTCGCGCCGGACCCCGGCCCGCTCGCGCGGGGCGACTTCCTGGAGTGCCGTCATGCCTGCGCACCCGCCATTCCCGCCCTGGTACGCGGATCGACCACGACGTAGACGATGTCGATGATGAAGTTGGCGATCAGCACGCCGAGGACGATGAACAGGAACGTGCCCTGGAGCAGGAAGAAGTCCTTGTTCTTGATGGCGTTGAGAATCAGGCTGCCCAGGCCCGGGTAGGCGAAGACGATCTCGGTGACCAGGGCTCCGGCCACGATCACGCCCAGTTGCAGGGCCAGGCCGGTGATCTGGGGCAGGACGGCGTTGCGGAAGGCGTACCTGCGGATGAGCCTGGCCGGCGCGCCGAGCGCGGCCAGGTAGTTGGAGTAGTCGGACTCCAGCTCATAGATG
Source organism: Nonomuraea jabiensis (assembly GCF_014204795.1). Taxonomy (GTDB): domain Bacteria; phylum Actinomycetota; class Actinomycetes; order Streptosporangiales; family Streptosporangiaceae; genus Nonomuraea; species Nonomuraea jabiensis. The sequence goes on from NZ_JACHMB010000001.1 coordinate 12,688,413, forward strand.
ATCATGTTGCGCATGCCGATGGCCCAGCCGCCCAGCGCCACCAGGAACAGCGACAGGAACGGCAGCGTCCAGTGGTGCAGCAGGTCGAGCAGGAACGGCCACGACCAGTTGGGCCGCATCGAGAAGCTGTAGCCGCCGGCCACCGGGAACAGGCCGGCGATCACGCCGAGCGCCCAGGCCAGGAGCACGGCCAGCCACATGTACGGCATCGCGGTCAGGACGTACCCGACCGGGAGCACGGTGTTGTCGAGCAGCTTGCGCCGGGCCGCGTACGCGCCGAACCGGTTGCCCACCACCCAGCTCAGCAGCACCGACGGGATGATCAGCGCCAGCGTGTACGGCACCGCGGTCATGATCACGGAGCTGACGGGGGAAGGGAACAGCCAGATGCTGATCCCGAAGTCGCCCCTGAACAGCGCGGCCCAGAAGTTGAGGTACTGCGTGATCAACGGCTGGTCGAAGCCGAAGAGGTTGCTGTAGTAGACCCGCATCGCCTCCGCGGCGGCGGGCTGGGTGACGTTGGCCCTGGCCACCATGCTCGCGACCGGGTCGCCGGGCATGAAACGCGGGATCAGCCAGTTGACGGTGACAGCGACGAAGAAGGTCAGCCCGTAAATGAGCAGTTTTCTGCCGAAATATCGACGCACGTGATGCTTTCTCCGTGAGAGCCGTGAAAGTCCCCCGCTCCGGCCGGAGCGGGGGACGATGGGGTCAGGAGCCGGAGGGCTGGAGCTGCGTGAGGGTCTCGAAACCACCCAGTTCGAGCCAGTTGTGCCACATCACGGCCGGGGTCTTGGGCGCGCTGCCCGCCGCGGCCGGCCAGTTCTTCCACACCTGGTTGCTCGACTGCGCCCACAGGCCGTTGTACCAGAGCGGGATCACCGGCAGGTCGTCCAGGTGGATCTGCTGGAGCTGGGAGATGATCTTCTTCATGCCCTCGACGTCGTCGGTCTTGACCTGGTCGAGCTGCTTGGTCAGGTCCCAGGCCCGCTTGTTCTCGTAGCGGGCGAAGTTGACGGTGTTCTGCTGTTTCTGGACCGGGAGCTGGAAGAGGTACTCGTAGTAGGTGTACGGCGAGTTGGACAGCTGCCGCTCGTTGTTGATCAGCAGGTCGAAGTCGCCCTTGGCGCGCTTCTCCACCAGGGCGTTGAAGTCGGGGAAGTCCGGGGTGATCTGGATCCCGGCGGTCTTGGCGCTGGCGGCGATGGACCTGGCCGACTCCATCCAGTCCGTCCAGCCGGACGGCACGATGATGGTCAGGCTGATCTTGGAGCCGTCCTTGTTCTCGACGTACCCGTCGCCGTCGGTGTCCTTGTAACCGGCGTCGGCCAGCGCCTTCTTCGCCTTGGCCGCGTCGAAGGCGAACCCCGACTTCGCCACCACGCTCTGGTCGACGTACTGCTCCCACTGCGGCAGCAGGCCGGTCGGGCTGGCGGCCTTGACGAGGTTGCCGTACACGCCTTCGACGATCTTCTTGACGTCGATCGAGGAGGCGAGCGCCTTGCGGAAGGCGGGGTCGTCCATCGGCTTCTTGGTGGTGTTGGGCACCAGCCAGGCGGTGTTGGCCGACAGCATGTACGGCGGCTCGCCGTAGTAGGTCGTCAGGCCGAAATTGCCCTTCACCAGGTTGGCCACGCCGGGCAGGAAGTTGTTGCTCAGGTCCATGCCCTTCTGCAGCAGCAGGCCCATCGCGACCTCGTTACTCGGGGTGGCGATGTCGACGATGTAGCGCGGCTTGGGCTCCATGTTCAGCGCGCTCTTGCCCCACCAGTCGTCGCGCCGCCGCAGCACGACGCGGTCCTGGTCCTTGGCCATGAACGTGTACGCACCCGTGCCCACCGGGTTCTCGTTGATCCCGTCGAGGACCTCCTTCTCCGAGCGGCCCTTCCAGATGTGCTCGGGGACGATCGACCGGCTGTACAGGTTGAAGTCCCACTGCTGGTAGTTGGCCGTGGAGAAGCTGAACTTCACCGTCTGGTCGTCGGCGGCCTCGACGCTCTTCAGCCAGGTCCACAGGTTGTGGTACGGGATCGTCTCCATCTTGCCGAGCTCGAAGGAGTACACCACGTCCTTGGCCGTCAGAGGCTGCCCGTCGGCCCACTTGACGCCCTGGCGGAGCTTGACCTGGTACGTCTTGTCGTCGGCCCACGAGCCGCTCTCGGCCAGCCAGGGGGTCAGCTTGCCGGCGGTCGCGTCGTAGTGGAACAGCGTCTCGTAGACCAGGCCCTTGGTCCCCGTGGCGTGGTCCCATTCCCTGATGGGGTTGAAGTTGACGGGCGGCCCCCACTGGGTGCCGGTCGTGTAGAGCGTCTCGTTGCGCGGCAGCGAGTCGGGGTTGGCGCCGGCCGCCGTGCCCTGGCTCTGCGGCTGGGAGGCCGGTGGGGTCGGCGTGGCTCCGCCGCCGGTGCAGGCCGCGGCGAGCAGGCCCGCCGCCACGAGCGGAATCATGATCCGAGCCCGGTTTCGCATCGCTTCTCTCCTTCCTCCGCGCGGGGCGCGAAGGTTCGCACGTCTTCCATCGACCCCCGATGGGCCGGCTTGCTCTCTGGGAGCGCTCCCAGGAGAAACGCGGAACGCGCTCCCGCCCTGGAGACCGGTGAGCGATCACATTGGAGTAGTCACAGGCCGCAGGGGCCTGCTGAACCGGATAAGTACCGCGAACGTAAGTTCAGGATGTCCGCGCCGTCAATACCCGTGACGTTTTCGAGACGCGCCCCGCAAACGCTCTCAGCGGTTCGATCCGGTTGACCTCGACCGCGCTTGAGGTTGCACGGTGGAGCGCATGGAGAGCTTCACGATCGGCGTCATCCTGCCGGGCGTCGCCGTGCAGCGGCGCGACGGCATCGACCTGCCGGCGGCCGCGCGGCACGCCGAGGACGCCGGGCTGGACGGCGTGTGGCACGGCGACCACCTGGCCATCGGCGGGCCGACGCTGGACGGGCCCATCGCCCTGGCCGCCGCGGCGGCGGGCACCCGGAGGATCAAGGTGGGGATGAGCGTGTTCGTCCCCGCCATCCGGCCCCTCGCGTGGGCCGCCAAGCAGATCGCGACCCTGCAGTACGTCACCCACGACCGCCTCGTCCTCGGAGTGGGCTCGGGCGGCGGTCCCGGGCAGTGGGCCGCGGCGGGGGCGCCCTACCGCTCGCGCGGCCGGCGTACCGACACGGCCCTGGAACTGCTGCCCCGGCTGCTGTCGGGCGAGGAGACGCGGCTGCCGGACGAGCCCGGCGAGCCGCCCGTGCGGCTGGCGCCCGCCGCCACGATGCCGCCGGTGTGGGTCGGCAACGCGTCCGGCGCGGCGATCCGGCGGGCGGCGCTGCTCGGCGACGGGTGGTTCCCGTCGCTGGTCCCGCCCCGGGAGGTGGCCGAAGGCCGGGCCCGGCTCGCGGAGCTGGCCGAGAGCCGGGGCCGTCCCGTGCCGGTCGTCGCGATCGGCGGCACGGCGGCCCTGGGCAGCGGCGACGGCGTCCCGTCCCGGGAGGAGATCGCGTCGGGCGTCGCCGCCGCCTACGGCCGCCCCTTGGCGGAGGTCCTGCCGATCCCGCTCACCGGCCCGCCGGAGCGGGCCGCCGAGGCGCTCGCCGCCTACCGTGACGCCGGGGCGGGCCACGCGGTCATCGGCGTGGCGGGCGGCGACTGGCGCGCCCAGGTGGACCTGCTGGCGAAGGTGCGCGACCTGCTGCGGTGACGCCCCCGGCCGTTCAGAGCCAGCCCATGCGCTGGGCCGTGCGGATGGCCTCCAGGCGGTTCTGGGCGTTGAGCTTGGTCATCGCGCTCGACAGGTAGTTGCGTACGGTGCCCTCGGTCAGGTGCAGCTCGGCCGCGATCCGCGAGATCGTGGCCCCGTCGCCGGCCAGCCGCAGCGCGTCGCGCTCGCGCTCGGTCAGCGGGCTGTCGCCGGCAGCCATCGCGGCGGCGGCCAGCTCGGCGTCGAGGTAGCGGCCGCCCGCCTGGACCTTCCGGATCGCCATGGCCAGCTCCTCCGCCGAGGCGTCCTTGCCGAGGAAGCCGCTCACCCCCGCCGCCATGGCCCTGCGCAGGTAGCCGGGGCGGCCCAGGCTCGTCAGGATGACGATCTTGCACTGGGCGCTGATCTGCTCGGCCGCGCTGAGGCCGTCCATGCCGGGCATCTCGATGTCGAGCACGGCCACGTCCGGCCGGTGCTCGGCCACGGCGGCCACGACCTCGTCGCCCCTGCCCACCTGGGCGACGACCTCGATGCCGTCCTCCAGGTCCAGCAGGGCCGCGATGGCGCCCCGGATCAGGTGCTCGTCGTCGGCCAGCAACACCCTGGTCGTCATGCCGGCACCGCCGCGCGCAGCAGGTAGCCGCCCTCGTGCGTCGGCGCGGCCTCCAGGGTGCCGCCGACCGCGCGTACGCGCTGGGCCAGCCCCGCCAGGCCGTTCGGCGCGTGCTCGCCCGCCGGCCCGCTCACCCCGTCGTTGGACATCTCCAGCACCCCATCCTCGATCGTGATCGTGCAGCGTTCGGCCCTGCTGTGCTTGAGCACGTTGGTGGCGCCCTCGCGCACGACCGTGGCCAGCAGCGTGCGGGTCTCCGGCGCCAGGGAGCCCGTCTCGGCGCGCACGGTGCATCGTACGTCCGCCGCCTCCAGCACGGCCCGCACGCTGGCGAGCATCTCGTCCAGGTCGACGGCCCGGTAGCCCTGCACGACGGAGCGCACCTCGCGCAGCGACCGCCGGGCCAGGTCGCGCACCGCGAACATCTCCTCGGCCGCCGCCGCCGGGTCGGCGGGCAGCGTGCGCGAGGCGCCCTCGGCGCGGGCGGCGATGTCGGTGAGGCTCTGCCCGAGCAGGGCGTTCAGGTCGCGGGCGAAGCGCAGGCGCTCCTCCGAGACCGCCAGCCTGGACTGCGCCTCCTGCCCCTCGTACGCCTCCTTTGCCACCCCCCAGATCCACAGGTTCGTCAGCACGCCGCCCACGCTCACGCCGGTGAACACCGACTGCACCAGGAGCGTCCCCCATGGGGGCGCGCCCAGCAGCGTCACGTAGAGGTTGAAGAGCACGACGGACAGGACCGACAGGATCACGATGGTGCGCCTGCGGACGAAGAGCCCCAGCATGCCCAGCCACGCCGGGATGGCCCACATGAGCCCGTTGACGGCCAGGACCAGGACGATCACGCCGGTCACCGCGAGGATCGCGGTGGGCCGCCTGCCGCCCCTCATGGCCACCCGGTGCGGCCGCGTCGCCAGCACGTTGAAGACCAGCAGCAGGACGGCGCCGGTCAGGACCACCGGCCACGGCACCCCGAAGTCCCGCCAGCGGACATAGAGGTCGTAGTAGCCGAAGAACGAGAGCACGTTGACGAAGTCGGTCGAGAAGGCGACCACCCAGCGGATCTTGTCCAGCTTCGTCGCACGGCGGATCACGCGGGCACCGCCGCTCGCAGCAGGAACTCCCCCGTGGGGGTCGGCCGGGCGGAGAAGGAGCCGCCCGCCGTGGCCAGCCGCTCCGACAGCCCCCGCAGGCCGCTGCCGGGGGAGGCGGGGCGCCCGTCCAGACCGTCGTTGAGCATCTCGAGCACGCCGCCGTCGATCGTGATCGTGCAGCGGGTGGCCGCGCTGTGCTTGAGCACGTTGGTGGTGCCCTCGCGGACCGCCCAGGCCAGCAGCGTCCTGGCGGCCGGCGACAGCCCGTCGGCCCTGGCGTCGATCAGGCAGCGCGCGCCGGCCGCCTCCAACGCCACCCGCGCGCCGGCCAGCTCCTCGTCGAGGTCGAGCGTCTGATATCCGTGCACCGCCTGCTGCACCTCGGCCAGCGACTCGCCGGCCAGCCGGTGCACCTGGGCCATCTCGGCGGCCGCCCGCCCGGCGTCCTTGGTCGCCAGCTTGGCGGCCAGCTCGCTCTTCAGCGTGATGACCGACAGGCTGTGCCCGAGCAGGTCGTGCAGGTCACGGGCGAAGCGCAGCCGCTCCTCCGACACCGCCAGCCGGGCCTTGGCCTCCTTGCCGTCGTGGGCGTCCCGGATCGTCCACCAGATCCAGCGCCAGAGCAGCATGGCCCCCGTCAGCGCGACCGCGCTCAACGTCTCGGGGAGGACCACCTCGAACCATTGCCCGCCGGTCACGGCCACGAAATAGCCGCTGGCCAGGCCGATCACGGTCACGTTGAGACAGAGGGTCACGGCCGGCGGCACGTAGAGGGCGGCGGTCGACGCCCACAGGACGCCGACCTCCAGCCAGGTGGGCACGCCCTCCACCGGGTGGCGCGGCACCAGCAGCACCGCGACCGCGGCGAACAGCCCCGCGATCACCAGCTTCGGCGTGGGCCGTGGCTTGACGTCGTAGGCGTCCCTGAGCAGGAAGGGGAAGAGGCTGAAGTATCCCAGCAGGCAGATGATGACGACCGCGGCGTGGAGCGTGGAGATCGTGCCGCTCATCAGATAGGTGACGGTGACCGCCACGAACATGACGCCCAGGAACATGACCGTGGCGTCCATCCAGTAGAGCAGGATCTTCCGCGCCGTCTCCGGACGCGCCGCCATCACGTCATCCCCCTGCCGCTGGAAACCTCGCCCGTCGCGGAAATCCTATAGTCAGGGAGAGGTCTGCCAAAGAATCCGCGACACGTCCGGCTTGGGGGCGACTCCGCGCAGCGACAGCCAGGCCAGGCCGTGGCGGGCGGCGTAGGCGGCCAGGGTCCGGGCGTCGACCTCGTTCAGGTCGCCCTCGCCCGCCAGCACCGGGCTGAGCGCGATGCGCGGCCACGCCTCCTCGGGGTCGTCCAGGCCCTGGGCCTGCGCGATCTGGTCCCTGGCCGCCAGCACGGCCTCCGCCACCCGGCGCAGCCGGCCGTCCGGGGCGCCGCGCGGCTCGATGTCGGCCAGCAGGTTGACGGTGCCGATCTCGGCGCCCGCCTGGCGGGTGGCCCGCAGCATCGCCACGTCGCCGGAGCCCAGCCCTTCCGGCTTCAGCGACAGCGTGAAGCTGACCTGGAGCGGCCGCTCGCGCTGCATGGCGTAGATGGCCCGCGCCCGGCGCAGCACGGCGGCCTCGTCCTTGCTGTCGCTGACCTCGAAGTCGATGGTGTCGGCGTCGAACGCCCCGACCACCCTGCGGTAGGCGGCCGCGAGCCCGCCGGGCCTGGTGCAGGTGTCGGCCAGCTCCTGCCCCTCCGGGCCGCCGAACACGGGCGCGGCGTCGCCGCCCAGCGCCCTGAGGCGGCCGATCCGGTTGGCGACGGGGTTCTGGCCGGGATCGAGCGGGTCGGACTGGGACGGACCATTCCATTTGGGCGCGCAGCCGTCGTCGCCCGCGACGAGGTGGCCGAGCGCGTAGCGGCGCACACCGGTGCGCCGGGTCTCCTTGGGCAGGTCGAACTCGGGCTCGCGAGCGGTGTCGACGAACTCCACGAACGCCGCCTGCGGCTCCACCGCCACCGGTGGCGAGGCGGCAGGGGTGTGCCTCACCACCGGCGGTCGCGGCGCGAGCGTGGCGCCCGCGGGAAGCAGGCGCACGATCGCTCCGGTGGCGCCGGTGAGCGCGAGGGCCGCGAGGATCGCGAGCGGGCGCGGGAGCGTGCCCGGCTCCCTCTTGTGCCGCGGCATAGGCCACCCCACGTGGTCATTCGGCTACGTACCGGCGCTGACTCGAACGGTAGCAAGCGCGCGAGCCGCTGGGCGGCCCTTTTCCGGCACGCGTCCGTTGTGTGCGGATAATGTCGTCATGAAGCTGCGGATCTTCACCGAGCCCCAGCAGGGCGCGACATATGACGACCTGCTCACCGTCGCCCAGGCCACCGAACGACTGGGTTTTGACGCCTTCTTCCGTTCCGACCACTACATGCGCATCGGCCCCGGCGACCCGGGCGTCGGCTCGACCGACGCGTGGATCACGCTGGCCGGCCTGGCCAGGGAGACCTCGCGGATCCGGCTGGGCACCCTGGTGACGCCGGCCACGTTCCGGCTGCCCGGGCCGCTGGCGATCAGCGTCGCGCAGATCGACCAGATGAGCGGCGGCCGGGTCGAGCTGGGCTTCGGCACGGGCTGGTTCGACACCGAGCACGCGGCGTACGGCATCCCGTTCCCGCCGCAGAACGAGCGGTTCGGGCGGTTCGAGGAGCAGCTCGAGATCATCACGGGCCTGTGGACCGCGGAGAAGAGCTTCTCGTTCGAGGGCAGCTACTACCGGGTGGCCGACTCCCCCGCGCTGCCCAAGCCGGTCCAGCGGCCCAGGCCGCCGATCATCATCGGCGGGTTCGGCGCCAAGCGCACGCCGCGGCTGGCGGCCACGTACGCCGACGAGTACAACCTCCCGTTCCACACCCTGGCCGACACGGAGCAGGCGTTCGCGCGGGTGCGCGCGGCCTGCGAGACGACCGGGCGCAGCCTGACCTACTCGGTGGCGCAGACCACCGTCGTGGGCGCGGACCGGGCGGAGGTCGAGCGGCGCGCGGCCGCCATCGGCGAGAACCCCGAGACCCTGCCCGCGGGCGGCCTGTGCGGCACCCCGGCCGAGATCGTGGAGAAGATCGGCAAGTTCGCCGAGCTGGGCGCCGAGACGGTCTACCTCCAGATCATGGACCTGAACGACCTCGAGCACCTGGAGCTGATCGCCGCTGAGGTGCTTCCGCACGTGTAAGTAATCATTGGCGGCGCTTCGTGGCGGTACGGCAGACTTGGGACGTGCTGCTGACGATCACGACCACCGCGAGGCCCGCCACTGACCTGGGTTTCCTCCTGCACAAGCATCCCGGGCGGGTGCAGGAGTTCGGCCAGTCGTTCGGCACGGCGACGGTGTTCTACCCCGAGGCCGAGGAGGAGCGCTGCACGGCGGCTCTCCTCCTCGAAGTCGATCCGATCGCGCTGGTCAGGTCGCGCGGCAAGAGCTCGCCCGACTTCAGCCTGTCGCAGTACGTCAACGACCGCCCCTACGCGGCCTCCTCGCTGCTGGCCGTGGCGCTGGCCGACGTGTTCCGCACGGCGCGGGCGGGCCGGTGCAACGCCAGGCCCGCGCTGCCGGGCACGCCGCTGCCGCTGGAGCTGCGGCTGCCCGCGCTGCCCTGCCGGGGCGGCCCCGAGCTGGCCGCCAGGCTCTTCGAGCCGCTCGGGTGGGAGGTGGACGCGCAGGCCGTGCCGCTCGACGAGGGCTTCCCCGAATGGGGTGATTCGCGCTACGTCGGGCTCACCCTCCGCGGCACGGCGCGCCTCGCCGACGCGCTCAACCACCTGTACGTGCTGCTGCCGGTGCTCGACGACGGCAAGCACTACTGGATCGCGCCCGACGAGGTCGACAAGCTGATCAGGGCGGGGGCGGGCTGGCTGTCGGGGCACCCGGAGCGCGGCCTGATCACCCGGCGCTACCTGGGGCGGCGCTGGGCGCTGGCCCGCACCGCGCTGGCGCGCCTGGCCGAGCTGGGCGACGAGACCGAGGAGCAGCTGGAGCCCGCGGTCGAGGAGGACGCGCCCGCCGACGAGGCCGCCGCCGCCGAAGCCGAGGCCGCCGAAGCCGAGGCCCAGGGTGACGCTTCTCAGGAGGAGGCCGCCCAGGAGGCGGCTCCCAAGGCGAAGCCGCTGAACCTCCGGCGGCGCGAGGCGGTGCTGGCCAAGCTGGAGGAGCTCGGCGCGGTCAGCGTGATCGACCTGGGCTGCGGCCAGGGCGAGCTGGTCGGCGCGCTGCTGGCCAGGCCCAGGTTCGCCCGGGTCGGCGGCATGGACGTCTCGTCGATGGCGCTCACCATCGCCGCCCGCAAGCTGCGCCTGGAGCGCATGCCCGACAGCAAGCGCGCCAGGCTCACCCTGTTCCAGGGCGCGCTCACGTACACCGACAAGCGGCTGTCCGGCTACGACGCCGCGGTGCTCATGGAGGTGATCGAGCACGTCGACCCGCCGCGCCTGACCGCGCTCGAACGCGTCGTGTTCGGCCGCGCCCGTCCCCAGCACGTGCTCGTCACCACCCCCAACGTCGAGCACAACGTCCGCTACGAGTTCCTGACCGGCCTGCGCCACCCCGACCACCGCTTCGAGTGGACCCGCGCCGAGTTCGCCGCCTGGGCCACCAGGGTCGCCGGCGAGTACGGCTACCAGGTCGCCTTCGAGCCGGTCGGCGACGACGACCCCGAGGTCGGCCCGCCGACCCAGATGGGAGTGTTCACCCGTGATCAGCGTTCCTGAGCTCTCGCTGGTGGTGCTCGTCGGCGTCTCGGGCAGCGGCAAGTCGACGTTCGCCAGGAAGCACTTCAAGCCCACGCAGGTCATCTCCTCCGACTTCTGCCGCGGCCTGGTCTCCGACGACGAGAACGACCAGTCGGCCACGCCCGCGGCATTCGACCTGCTGCACCACATCGTCGGCGTGCGGCTGGCCAGGGGCCTGTTCACCGTGGTCGACGCCACCAACGTCCAGTACGCGGCCCGCCGGAGCCTCCTCGACCTGGCCAGGAAGCACGACGTGCTGTGCGACGCGATCGTGCTCGACGTGCCCGAGGAGGTGGCCATCGAGCGCAACGCCACCCGGCCCGACCGCGACTTCGGCCCCGGCGTGGTGATCCGCCAGCGCAAGGAGCTGCGCCGCTCGCTGAGCAGGATCTCCAACGACGGGTTCCGGCGGGTCCACGTGCTGCGCGGCCTCGACGAGATCGACGCCGCGGAGATCACGTACGAGCGGGCCTGGTCCGACCGGACCGAGCTGACCGGCCCCTTCGACATCATCGGCGACGTCCACGGCTGCCGCGCCGAACTGGAGGCGCTGCTGCGCAGGCTCGGCTGGGAGGGGCTCACGCACCCGGAGGGCCGCACGGCCGTGTTCGTCGGCGACCTGGTCGACCGCGGCCCCGACACCCCCGGCGTGCTGCGCCTGGTGATGGACATGGTCGAGGCCGGCACCGCGATCTGCGTGGCCGGCAACCACGAGCAGAAGCTCGTGCGCGCCCTCAACGGCCGCAAGGTCACGGTCGCGCACGGCCTGCGGGAGTCGCTCGACCAGCTCGCGGCGCAGGAGCCGGAGTTCGTGGAGCGGGCCAGGACGTTCATGGACGGCCTGCTCAGCCACTACCGCCTCGACGGCGGCCGGCTCGTGGTCGCGCACGCGGGCCTGAAGGAGGCCTACCACGGCCGCGCCTCGGGCCGGGTGCGCGCGTTCGCCCTGTACGGCGACACGACCGGCGAGACCGACGAGTACGGCCTGCCCGTCCGCTACCCGTGGGCCGACGAGTACCGCGGCCGGGCGATGGTCGTCTACGGCCACACCCCCACGGTCCGCCCCGAGTGGGTGAACAACACGATCTGCCTCGACACCGGCTGCGTCTTCGGCGGCCACCTGACCGCGCTGCGCTACCCGGAGCGGCAGATCGTCCAGGTCCCGGCGGAGAAGGTCTGGTACGAGCCGGCCAAGCCCCTCGGCACCGGCTCGGCCCGCGATCCCGGCATGCTGGACATCAACGACGTGATCGGCACCCGGCACGTCGAGACCAGATTCGGCACCAGGGTCAAGGTCCTGGAGGAGAACGCGGCCGCGGCCCTGGAGGTCATGAGCCGGTTCGCGGTGGACCCGCGCTGGCTGGTCTACCTGCCGCCCACCATGGCGCCGCCGGAGACGTCCAAGCTCGACGGCTACCTGGAGCACCCGCACGAGGCGTTCGAGGAGTTCGCCGCCGCCGGGGTGCGCGAGGTCGTGTGCGAGGAGAAGCACATGGGCTCGCGGGCCGTCGCCGTGCTGGCCAGGACGCCGGAGGTGGCGGCGGCCAGGTTCGGCGTGACGGACGGCAGCACGGGCGCCGTCTACACGCGCACCGGGCGGCCGTTCTTCGCCGACACCGCGCCGCTGGTCGAGCGGTTGCGCGAGGCGTGCGAGCCGCTCTGGGCGGAGCTGGACTCCGACTGGGTGGCGCTCGACTGCGAGCTGCTGCCCTGGTCGGCGAAGGCCGGCGACCTGATCAGGTCGCAGTACGCCTCCGTCGGCGCGGCCGCCCGCGCCGCGCTGCCCGAGGCGGTCGCGGCCCTGGAAGCGGCGGCCGGGCGGGGAATGGACGTGGGCGGACTGCTGACCCGCGCCCGGCGCCGCTCCCACAACGCTGCCCTGTTCCGCGACGCTTATGCGCGCTACTGCTGGCCCGTCGACGGTCTGGAGGGCATCCGGCTGGCGCCGTTCCAGATCCTCGCCTGCGAGGGGCGGGCCACGGCGCTGGAGCCGCACGCCTGGCACCTGTCCACGCTGGCGCTGCTCGACTCGCCGCTGATCGCCCCCACCAGGCACGTCTTCGTCACGCTCGACTCGCCCGGGTCGAGGGCGTCGGCGACCGAGTGGTGGGAGTCCCTGACGGCGGCGGGCGGCGAGGGCATGGTGGTCAAGCCCGCGGCGTACGCCCCCGGCCGGGTGCAGCCCGGGGTGAAGGTGCGCGGGCGCGAATACCTGCGCATCATCTACGGCCCCGACTACACCGAGTCGCTCGACGTGCTGCGCCGGCGCTTCCTCGGCAAGAAGCGCTCGATGGCGCTGCGCGAGTACGCGCTGGGGCTGGAGGCGCTGTCGCGGCTGGCGGAGGGCGAGGCGGCCTGGCGGGTGCACGAGCCGGTCTTCGCGGTGCTGGCCCTGGAGTCGGAGCCCGTGGACCCCCGGCTCTGACTAACGCCATGACCTGCGGGTATGTCCTCCCACCACGGGAAGGACCTGCATGGCAACGAAGTTCGCGCACCACGAGCACCTCGGCCACGTCGTCTTCATCACGGCGGCCGCGGCCATCGGGGGGTTCCTGTTCGGCTACGACAGCGCCGTCATCAACGGCGCCGTCGTCGGCATCCAGAAGTACTTCCACGTGGGGCCGGTCGAGATCGGGTTCGTGGTGGCCATCGCCCTGCTCGGGTCCGCCGTGGGGGCGTGGGCGGGCGGCGGGCTGGCCGACCGGCTGGGGCGCACCAGGACGATGCAGGTGGCGGCGCTGCTGTTCGCGGTCAGCTCGATCGGGCAGATGCTGCCGTTCGCCATCTGGGATCTCGCGTTCTGGCGCGTGATCGCGGGCTTCGCGATCGGCATGGCCTCGGTGATCGGGCCCGCGTACATCGCCGAGGTGGCCCCGCCCGCCTACCGGGGCCGGCTGGGCTCGTTCCAGCAGCTGGCGATCGTGCTGGGCATCGCGGTCTCGCAGCTCGTCGACTTCCTGATCGTCCAGCTGGCCGGCGGCAACGTGAACAACCCCCTCTGGGGCCTGCAGGCGTGGCAGTGGATGCTGGGCGCCTGCGTCGTGCCCGCCCTGTTCTACCTGACGTTCGCGCTGATCATCCCCGAGTCGCCGCGCTACCTGATCATGTCGGGGCGCACCAGGAGGGCCCGCGAGGTGCTGGCCGAGATCGAGCCCGAGGACGTGGACATCGAGGCCCACATCGCGGAGATCCAGCACGTGCTGCGCACCCAGCGGGTGCCGGGGCTGAAGGACCTGCGCGGGCCCGCGCTCGGGCTGCTGCCGATCGTCTGGATCGGGATCGGCCTGTCGGTCTTCCAGCAGTTCGTCGGCATCAACGTGATCTTCTACTACTCGTCCGTGCTGTGGCAGTCGGTCGGCATCAACCAGAGCGCCTCGCTGCTGATCAGCTTCTCCAGCTCGATGATCAACATCGTGGGCACGTTCATCGCGATCTCGCTCGTGGACAGGATCGGGCGCAAGCCGCTGCTCCTGATCGGCTCCGCCGGCATGGCGGTGTCGCTGGCCACCGCGGCGTGGGCGTTCAGCGCGGCCCGGACGGTGGGCACGACGGTCACGCTGCCCGACCCGCAGGGGCTGGTCGCGCTCGTGGCGGCCAACGTGTTCGTGCTGTTCTTCGCCCTGTCCTGGGGCGTGGTGGTCTGGGTGCTGCTGGGGGAGATGTTCCCCAACCGCATCCGCGCCGCCGCCCTGGGCGTCTCCGCCGGGGCCCAGTGGATCGCGAACTGGGCGGTCACGGTGACGTTCCCGGCGATGGCGGCCTGGAACCTGCCGCTCACCTACACCATGTACGCGTTCTTCGCGGTGCTGTCGTTCCTGTTCGTCGTCAGGTGGGTGCGCGAGACCAAGGGCCGCAAACTCGAAGACATGGGCTAATCTCCGGCACGTGATTGACGACGTCCTCGCCCCCGAGCTCGACGTGCTGTTCTGCGGCATCAACCCCGGCCTCATGTCCGAGGCCACCGGCCACCACTTCGCCCGCCCCGGCAACCGCTTCTGGCCCGCGCTGCACCTGTCCGGCTTCACCCCGCGCCTGCTGGCCCCGGCCGAGCAGCACCTCCTGCCCTCGTACGGCCTGGGCATCACGAACATCGTCGCCCGCCCGAGCGCCAAGGCGTCGGAGCTGACCAAGGAGGAGCTGGTCGAGGGCGGCCTGGCCCTGGCCGCGAAGGTGGCGGCCGCGACGCCGACGGTCCTGGCGGTGCTGGGGATCTCGGCGTACCGCACGGCCTTCGCCCGTCCCAAGGCCCGCATCGGCCTCCAGGCCGAGCCCGTCGGTGGGGCCAGGGTGTGGGTGCTGCCCAACCCGAGCGGGTTGAACGCGCACTGGACCCTGGCCACCATCGCCGACGAGATGGGACGGCTACGCGGTTACGCGGCCTACTTGGCCGCGAAGTCCTGGGTCCAGTAGATCCGGCCCTGGGAGTTCTTGGCCACGCCGACGCCGATCAGGTTGTACCGGCAGTTCATGATGTTGGCCCGGTGGCCCGCGCTGTTCATCCAGCCCTGGACCACGGAGGCCGGGGAGGGCTGGCCGAAGGCGATGTTCTCGGCGAAGGCGTTGCCTCCGCTGAAGCCGGCGGCCCGGATGCGGTCCATGAAGCTGCGGCCGTCCTTGGAGGTGTGGTCGAAGTAGCCCTGCTTCGCCATGTCGTCGGAGTGGCCGAACGCGGCGGCGCGGAGCTGCGGGTCGTGCTTGAGCGGCTGGCAGCCGCCCTTGGCCCGCTCGGCGTTGGTCAGCCTGAGGACCTCGTTCTCCTCGGCCGTGCCGACCGTCCCTCCGGACGACGGGGGCGGCGCGGTGGGCGTGCCCGTGGGAGTGCCAGTGGGAGTGCCCGTTGGGGTGGGCGTCGGCGTGCTGTCAGGGGTGCAGGTCAGCCGGACGGCCCGGGACTTGGCGGTGCCGCCGCGGTAGTCGGTCGCGACCGCGTAGTAGGTGCCCGGTTTGCAGGCGAGTGTCAGGGTGATGCGGCCGTCCTTGGAGGCCCCGCTCTTGACGACGGGGTCGGGGCCCGGGACGGCGCGCTTGATGCGGATGCGCAGGAGTGCGCTGTCGTCGCAGTTACGGCGGGTGGCGAACGACTTGATCTTCAATGCGTTGGTGAGGCTGGGCTTGGCCACGTTCACGCGGCACGAAGCCTGCGCCTCAGCCGAGCTCTGCGCCGCGGCCTCGGCCGCACCGATCGGCGCGCAGAGCGCCGCCAGGCCGATGAGCCCGGCAAATACCCCAATGGGTCTACGCATAGGGGGTTCCCTCCAGTTGCCATAGACGCTGGATGGCAAGGCATTCTGTCGGGAACGAGACCGACTTGTCACTTAATTGCGACATAAATCTCGAAACTCAGGTAAACCAGAGTGCCATTTGAGGCGTCCGTGCCCCCGCTGCCGCAGGCCCGAAACTCCTGTCTCACGGGGCTTTGCGCGCTCATGGGCCCCGTGAAAACCACCTGGAGGTACGCGGGAGATCGCTTGGGGGTTCACGAAGAAGCCCGCGGATCGTCAGAGATCCTCTTCGTGGAGGGAGGTCAACCACGCCGCTGCCTGCTCGACATGCAGTTCTCGCAGCCCTTTGCGTGGCCCGACGTCAATGATGCGGAAGCGGTCCACGTTCTCGTGGTGCTTCAGATACAGGCGGTCGGCGCGTTCGAGGTCGTCGTCGAACCAGACGAACGGCCTGCGGTTGACGTAGGCGGCGACCGGAGGCGTCTTTGGGTGGACGTGCGGCGCTTTCGTCCCGGAGTTGACCGGGATCACCGGGAGTTCGGGTAACCCGACCAGCGGCCCGATCTCACGGTTGGCGTGCTCTGCCCACGTGGTCGCCCACACCAGCTCGGCGCCGGTCTCGTGGGCGAGCTGCAGCAGCAACGGCCCGTGCTCGGGGTTGAGGACCACCGGATAGGCCACCCCGTCACAGACGGCCGTCACGCTCAGCCAGTCGGGGCCCTGCCTGTGCCACGGGTTCAGGACGCCGTCCACGTCCAGCAGGATCAGCGGGCGCATGGCAGCCAAGGTAGCTTGGCCGGCCGTGCCGACAACCGGGTACGGGCTCCCGAACGCCCGCCAGGCGCCGCCACATGACGGCCGAGCCCTGAGAGCGCGGCTCAAGCCACGTGGATGCGCCCCGTCACCTGGTCCGGCGGCGGGGCGCTCCGTGATCGTGCGTCACCGGCGCGTCATGATCCCGCTCTGGTCAGCAGGGCCACGCACTCCACGTGATGGGTCATCGGGAAGGCGTCGAAGGCCCGCAGGTCGGAGAGGGGGTAACCGAGCTCCGCCAGCCAGGCCAGGTCCCGCGCCAGCGTGGCCGGGTCGCAGGAGACGTACACGATCCGCTGGGCCTCCAGCGAGGCGATCCGCTCCACCACCTCGCGCCCCAGCCCGGAGCGGGGCGGGTCGACGACCACGAGGTCGGCGCGTTCGATCTGGAAGCGGTCCAGCGCCTCCTCGACCCGTCCCCGCTCGATCCGGGCCTGCGGCAGGTCGCGGAGGTTGGCGCGGGCGTCGCGGACGGCGGCCGCCTCCGACTCCAGCCCGAACACCGCCCCCTCGGCCCCCACGGCCTCCGCCAGACCCGCCGCGAACAGCCCCACCCCGCAGTAGAGGTCGAGCGCCCACTCCCCCGGCTCCGGCGCCGCGTAGGCCAGCACCGCGTCCAGCAGCGTCTCGGCGGCACCCGGGTGGACCTGCCAGAAGCCGCTGCCCGCGACCCGGAACCCGCGGTCGCCGACCTGCTCGTGCAGCACCCCCGAGCCGCGGCGCGGCACCGTACGGCCCTTGCCCTGGTCGAGGAGGATCGAGGCGGACGCTTCGAGCTCGGGCACGGTGACGCTGCGGCGCGGCCTGGGCGAGACGACCACGGCCCGGTCGCCGGCCGAGGACGCGATGACCTCGACGCCGGCCGCGCCCGGCCAGGAGTGCTGCTCGGCGCCGACCGCCTCCACCTCCGGGTGGGCGATCAGGCAGGCGTCCACGACCTCGATGTCGTGCGAACGGTGCCGGCGAAAGCCCAGCTCACCGCCGGGCCGGGCGGCGAACTGGACGCGGGTGCGCCAGCCGAGCCCGTCCTTGGCGCCCGGCACCTCCTCCACCACGACCTCGCGCGACAGGCCCGCGAGCCGCTTGAGCTGCTCGGCCACGACCTGCGCCTTGAGCCGCCGCTGCGCCTCCAGCGTGGCGTGCTGCCAGTCGCACCCGCCGCACCGCCCGGGGCCGGCGTACGGGCAGGGCGGGACGACGCGGTCGGGCGAGGGCTCCAGGATCTCCACGGCGTCGGCACGCAGGAACCTGGTGGTCTCCTCGGTGACGTCGGCGATCACCCGCTCGCCTGGCAAGGCGTGGCGTACGAACACCACGCGCCCTTCGTGGCGCGCCACACACCAGCCGCCGTGGGCGACCGGACCTACCGTCAGCTCGAGAGATGCCTGTTCCACAGGGACACCCTATGCCCGAGCCTGCTCCCCGTCCTTGACGGTCTGGTCCCAGGGACGCCGCACCGCGCCCGGCGCGAACGGCTCCGGCCTGCCCTTGAGGCGGTCGGAGGAGTGCAGCTGCCAGGGCACGCTCGTCACCATGACCCCCGGCTTGAACAGCAGCCGTGCCTTCAGCCTGAGCGCGCTCTGGTTGTGCAGCGCGTGCTCCCACCAGTGGCCGACCACGTACTCGGGGATGAAGACGGTCACCACGTCACGCGGCGAGCGCCGCCGCAGGGTCTTGACGTAGTCGAGGATGGGCTGCGTGATCTCGCGGTACGGCGAGTCGAGCATCTTGAGCGGCACCGGGATGCCCCGGCGCTCCCACTCCTCCTGCAGCTTGCGCGCGTCCTCGCCCTCGACGCCCACCGTGACGGCCTCCAGCGTGGACGGCCTGGTGGCGCGGGCGTAGGCCAGCGCGCGCATGGTCGGCTTGTGCAGCTTGGAGACGAGCACGATCGCGTGGTTGCGCGCGGGCAGCATGGCCGGCTCGTACTCCTCGCTGATCTCCAGCTCGGCCGCCACGTTGTCGTAGTGGCGCCTGATGCCCTTCATCATGAGGAACAGGATCGGCATCGCGATGCACACGATCCACGCCCCGACCAGGAACTTCGTCAGCAGCACGACCACCAGCACGAGCCCCGTCATGATCCCGCCGAAGAAGTTGATCACGCGGGAGCGGTGCATCTGGTGGCGCACCTTGGGGTCGGTCTCGGTCTTCAGGTGGCGGGTCCAGTGGATGACCATGCCGATCTGGCTGAGCGTGAACGAGACGAAGACGCCGACGATGTAGAGGTTCAGCAGGCGGCTGACGTCGGCCTGGAACCCCCACAGCAGCAGGCACGCGCCGAGCGCGAGGATGATGATGCCGTTGGAGAAGGCCAGCCGGTCGCCGCGGGTGTGGAGCTGGCGCGGCAGGTAACGGTCCTGCGCCAGGATGGCGCCGAGCACCGGGAAGCCGTTGAAGGCCGTGTTGGCGGCCAGGAAGAGGATCAGGGCGGTCACCGCCGAGATCACCACGAACGGCAACGACCCCCCGCCGAACACCGCGTCGGCCACCTGGGAGATGATCGGCTGCTGGTAGTAGCCGGGGCCGACGGGCTCGCCGTTGGGCAGGTGCAGGTCGGTGGCGACCACGGACGGCTCGGCGATCTTCACGCCCGACGCGAGGCCGAGCGCGATGATGCCGCCGAACATGGTGATCGCGACCAGGCCCATCATCAGCAGCGTGGTGGCGGCGTTCCTGCTCTTGGGCTTTCTGAAGGCGGGCACGCCGTTGCTGATGGCCTCGACGCCCGTCAGGGCGGCGCAGCCGGAGGAGAACGCGCGCAGGATCAGGAACGCGGCGGCGAAGGTGGTCAGGTTGGTCTGCTCGGCCTCGATGGTGAAGTGGGCGCTCGGCGCCTGGAGCTGCTCACCCAGCACCAGCAGCCGGAACCCGCCCCAGGCGATCAGGCCCAGCACGGCGATCATGAACGCGTACGTGGGGACGGCGAAGGCGGCGCCGGACTCGCGGATGCCGCGCAAATTGATCACCGTGAGCAGGATCACGATGGCGATGGCGATGGCGGGCTTGTGCTGGCCCACGAACGGGATCGTGGCGCCGACGTAGTCGACGCCGTTGGCGACGGAGACCGCGACCGTGAGCACGTAGTCGACCATGAGCGCGCTGGCGACGGTGAGGCCGGCGTTCTTGCCGAGGTTGGTGGTCGCCACCTCGTAGTCCCCGCCGCCGCTCGGATAGGCGTGCACGTTCTGCCGGTACGACGCCACGACGGTGAGCATCACGACCACGACGGCGATCGCGACCCAGGGACTGTAGGTGTAGAAGGAGACTCCGGCCAACGACAGGATGACCAGAATCTCTTGGGGCGCATACGCCACAGAAGAGAGCGCGTCACTCGCGAAAACCGGCAGTGCTATCCGTTTTGGGAGGAGTTGCTCGTGAAGCTGCCCGCTACGCAGGGCGCGCCCCACGAGCAAGCGTTTGACAAGATCCGTTACCTTCGCCACGTAACGAGATGCTAGCCCCATGCCGAGGCCTTAAACGAGGCGCTCCCCCCTCGGGCCATACTGGTGTCCAGCAATGGGCCGACCGCGAAAGTGCGGGGGGAAATGCATATAGTGATCATGGGGTGTGGCCGGGTCGGTTCGACTCTCGCTCATATCCTCGAGGACAGCGGCCATTCCGTCGCCATCATCGACCGCGACCCGCAGGCGTTCCGGCGGCTTCGCGCCGGGTTCCGAGGGCGGCGGGTGACGGGCGTGGGCTTCGATCGCGACGTGCTCACCGAGGCCGGCATCGAGTCCGCCGCCGCGTACGTCGCGGTCTCCAGCGGCGACAACTCCAACATCATCTCCGCCCGGGTGGCCCGCGAGACGTTCGGCGTGGACAACGTGGTGGCCCGCATCTACGACCCCCGTCGTGCCGAGGTCTACCAGCGGCTCGGCATCCCCACGGTGGCGACCGTACGGTGGACGGCCGACCAGATCCTGCGCCGCATCCTCCCCGAGGGCGCCGAGCCGCTCTGGCGCGACCCCACGGGCACGGTCATCCTCGCCGAGGTCACCGCCAACCCCGAGTGGATCGGCACCCGCGTCGTCGACCTCGAGCACCGCGTCAGGACGCGCGTGGCCTTCATCAACCGCATGGGCGAGGCCCTGACCATCACGGAGGACACCGTGGTGCAGGAGGGCGACGTGCTCCACGTCATCGCCGCGGAGAACGACATGGACCGGATCAACAAGGTGCTCGCCGCGGCACCGGAAGAGGACGAGTGATGCGCGTCGCCATCGCCGGAGCGGGCGCCGTGGGCCGCTCCATCGCGGCCGAGCTCCTGGAGAACGGCCACGAGGTCCTGCTCATCGACGTGGACCCCCGGGCCATCAAGATCGACAGCGTGCCGCGCGCCGAATGGCTCCTCGCCGACGCCTGCGAGATCGCCTCCCTCGACGAGGCCGGGCTCAGCAACTGCCACGTCGTGGTCGCCTCCTCCGGCGACGACAAGGTCAACCTGGTCGTCTCGCTGCTGGCCAAGACCGAGTACGGCGTGCCGCGCGTGGTGGCCCGCATCAACCACCCCAACAACGAGTGGCTCTTCAACGAGTCCTGGGGCGTCGACGTGGCCGTCTCGACCCCGCGCCTGCTGAGCGCCCTGGTGGAGGAGGCGGTCAGCGTCGGCGACCTCGTCCGCCTGATGACCTTCCGCCAGGGCCAGGCCAACCTCGTGGAACTCACGCTGGCCGAGGACGCCCCGGTGGTGGGCCAGCGGGCCGGCTCGGTGCCGTGGCCGGTGGACTCCGCCCTGGTCGCGATCCTCCGGGAGGGCCGGGTCCTGGTGCCGACGGCGGACGATCCGCTGGAGGCGGGCGACGAGCTGCTGTTCGTCGCGAACCAGGAGGTGGAGCAGGAACTCGCCCACCTCCTCTCCCAGCACTAGCCGGTACGGACCCGGGAGGCTCCGGGGGTTCCGGGCGAAAAGCAAGGTCCTCGCTGGGAGGCGCGCTGCGCGCGACGAGAGCTCGGGCAGCGCTCTGTGGGGGCCAGCCCCCACACCCCCAGACGGGGACCTGCCGGTCCCCGCACCCCCGGACGCGACCCCGATTACTCACCCATCAACGGCATGACCCCGGGCGCAAGTTGTCGGCATCCCGGATGAAGAACGTCGCGATCAGGACCTGTCTCCAGCCGAGAATGACGAGGGCCGCTCAGGGCAATGGTCATCACGGAACCGATCTTCAAGCGTGCGACCATCCGATAGGAGCGGGTTTGCGCCGGATGCCGCCCTACTCCTACTCCAGGAGGAGGGCCGCCACTTTTGGGATCCATCAGGTCGGGCCACACTTGCTCAGCAGGCAGCAGGTCACGCTCCGGTAGAGCTACCTCTGGAAACCATGCTTCGGGGGGACAACCAGGCATCCGGCTCAGGATCAGCGTGACCAGGTCGAAGTTCTGGCCCTCGCTGCTGTAAGCCCGTGCCCCGAGAAGCACGAAGACCTCTCGCCACAGGGAGCGAGAGGTCTTTCTGGAGCCGGAACCGGTGCTCAGTCGAAGGTCAGACGGAGGCGCGGGTCGTCCGGGTCGACGCAGCGCGCGGTGATCTTCATGGGCAGCACGATGAAGCCGTTCTCCAGCCACTCCAAGTACTGCTCGCACACAGCCTCTTCCCGCCCCCTCCAGTCGTCGTCCGCGACCGCCGGCGCGGCTGACAGGAGCAGGGCGGCGGCGGTTGTGGCCAGGGCGGTGACGGCGCGGGTGTACATAGGGCCCCCGATCGGCTCGAAGTGATCTTTCGAGAGCCTTCGTACCCGCGCGAGTGGATCAGCTCGTCAAGGAAACGATCCGGAGATCTTTACCAGCGCGGCTCGGCCGGAGGGCGGCCGAGCCGGATGGGTCGTCAGGCCGGGGCCACCGGCGGCTTGATCGGGGTGCGGCCGCGGCCCAGGACCCAGAGCATGGCGCCGAGGGCGGCCACCTGGAGCGGCCAGCCCATGGCGATCTTGGCGACGCCGAGGGCGGCGACCGCCTCGTTGCCGCCGCCGAACCAGTAGACCGGCCCCTGCACGGCCACCCGGACCGCGCACGGCAGCAGGAGCAGCCAGGTCAGCCGGGTGCAGAGCTTCACGATGCCGGGGTCCTTGTGCCAGGCGGTCGGGTCGCCCGTGACCGAGCCGATCAGGAAGCCGACCACCGGCCACCGGGTGACGATGGACAGCAGCATCGCCACCATGTAGCCGGCGTTCCACAGGATGCCGGGCAGGAAGTAGTCCTTGGCGTCGCCGGTGCGGCTGGCGAAGAACGCGCCGATGGCGATGCCGATCAGGCTGTTGATCACGAACTGCGGCGTGGACCGCTGCACGATCCTGACCAGCAGCAGCACCACCGCGATCGAGACGCTCACGATGAGCGAGAGCTTCAGCTCCTCGGTGGTGATCCAGCACACCGTGAAGGCGATCGTCGGGATCGCCGCCTCGATGATGCCGCGCACCCCGCCGAACGCCTTGGCGAGCTGGGCTCGCACCGCCGCCTCAACGGTGTCGTGGGCGACCTCTTCCGCCTCAGCACTCACGTGTCAACTCCCTGGGCGCAGCTCGTAACGCGGATTGAACATCACCTTGCGTCCGTCCTGCATGCTGACCAGGCCCTCGGCCTTGACCGTGCGGCCGGGCTCGATGCCCGCGATCTTGCGGCGGCCGAGCCAGACCAGGTCGATCACGTCGGACCCGTCGTAGAGCTCGGCCTCGAGGGCGGGGGCGCCGCCCCTCGGACGGAGTGTCACCGTACGTAGCGTACCCGCCACGCAGAAGCGCCGGCGGCCGCCACACGACACGATGGGGGTCGCGCCGACCTCGTCGGCGTCTTCCCGCAGTTCCTGGGCCTCGATCTCGGACTGGGGTGAGGCCAGCCGACTGAAGAAGCCGCGCAATCCCCCGCGTTTCGGAGGCTCTGCCGTACTCATGATGAATCAGCCTATGTGATGTCGGCGCGATGTCAGCCCTCAGCGAATCTCGCTGATTTCGGGGCCCCGTTTGAACGGGTTGAACCCAGGCCGATCCTCCGCGTTCTCGCCTGTCTGTTCGTTGGGCCGGCGCAGCGGGATGGGCTCCTCGCGGGCCATCGGCTCGCTGCCCCGGACCACCACGACGTCCTTGACGAAGTCGATGTACGCCGCCGCCACGGCCTCGTCGAGCGCCGCCTTGCCGGAGATCACCGCGAGCAGGAACCAGCGGGGCCCGTCGATGCCGAGATATCGGGCGGGGCGGGAGCCGTCGTCGACCTTCATCTCGCCCCTCAGCTCGCTGCCGAACGGGCCCTCCCGCTCCTCCAGATGCTGCGCCTGGGCCAGGATCTTGGTCTTGACCTCGTCCCACAGGCCCGAGCTGCGCGGTGCGGCCAGGGCCTGGAGCTGCAGCGAGCTCTCCTCGTAGAGCACCACGACACCGACGTGCTGGTCTCCGACGGAGGCCAGCCGCACGTCGAAGTCGGGATTGTGCGGCAACCGCAGGCCGCCCAGGTCGATCCTGTCGGTCTCCGGGTGGGGCTCGTCGGCGTCCCACGGGCCGGAATCTCGCGCAGGGGCGGCAGGATCCTGCTCGACGACCTGCTCCGGCTGCTCACGACGACGACGTCGGAACACGTTCCTCACTCTCCTCGCTCGCGGGGCCGTCAGCGCGGCCCCGATGATCATCGTCCTGTCGATCCGAACCCGTTGGCGCCGCGCACCGAACCCGGCAGGCGCTCCACCTCGGAGAAGACCGCGCGCTCGACCCGCTGGACCACGAGCTGGGCCACCCGGTCGCCCCGCTGGAGGCGGAACGGCTCCTTGGCGTCGGTGTTGATCAGCGTCACCCTGATCTCGCCGCGGTAGCCCGCGTCGACCGTGCCCGGCGCGTTGACCAGCGTGACGCCGTGCTTGGCGGCCAGCCCGGACCTCGGGTGGACGAACGCGGCGTAGCCGTCGGGCAGGGCGATCGCGACGCCCGTCCCGACGACGGCCCGCTCGCCGGGCAGCAGCTCGACGTCCTCGGCCGCGTAGAGGTCGGCGCCCGCGTCTCCCGCATGGGCGTAGGACGGCATCGGCAGCCCGGCGTCGAGCCGCTGGATGAGGACCTCTACCTTGCTCAAGGGTTCACCTCGTAGTCCTGTCGTTCTGTGCGGTGGCGTGCTTGGCGAAGTGTCCCATGCTCACCTCGGCGAACAGCGCCGCCGCGCGGGCGGCGGCCGGACCGTCGCGGGCCGTTTCGCCCCTCAGCCTCAAGGTACGCCTTCCCGCCCGCATTGCCGTCGCACCCGGCGCGCAAGTGGAGTGTCGTGCCCACGGGAGCGGAGAGGAGACAGGGAGTCACGGCTGACGAGGTTACTCGGTGTCCACCCGCCGGCCGTTCTCGCCCTTGCTTCCGGGCTCGGCGCTCCTGCCGCCGGGCTCCGCGCCCCGCGATCCGGACGCGTCGTCGCGGGGAGCGGTTCCCTCGCCGCGCGGGCGGGGAACCTCGCCGGTCCCTCCCCCGGCGTCCCCTCTGGGCCCCGTGTCCTCGCCGGGACTGTGGCTGGGTGGTGGCAGGGCGGGTGGTTGATGTCTGAGCTCGGGCAGCGCCCGGTAGATCACCGCGGCCACCGGCACGGCGACGGCGGCCCCCGCGATGCCGGCCAGGATGCCGCCGATGGCCAGCACCAGGATGATCGCCAGCGGATGGAAGTTGAGCGCCCGGCCCACGATCAGCGGCTGGAGCACGTGGTTTTCCAGCTGCTGCTCGACGATGAGGATGCCGAGGAAGATCAGCGCGTAGACGAGCCCCTTGGCGCCCAGCGTGACGAGGGTGGCGACCGTGCCGGCGAAGAAGATGCCGACGATGGGGATGAAGCTGGCGAAGAAGATCAGTACGGCCAGCGGCGCCCACAGCGGCACGCCCATGCCCGCCAGCACGATGCCCATGATGAGGCCGTGCACGGCGGCCACGGCCACGGTGCCCTGCACGTAGTGGGAGAGCGTGGCCCAGGCGGCCCGCCCGGCCCGGTCCACGCGCGGCGCCACGTTGCCGAACCCGCGCAGGACCCACGCCCAGATGCGGTCGCCGTCCTTGAGCAGGAAGAACGTCACGAACAGCAGCAGCACGATGGACGCGAGCACCTCGAAGGCGACCGCGCCGGCCGACAGCACGGTGCCGGTGATGGCCGTGCGCTGCGCGTTGACCATGGTGGCGATCTCGTCGACGTAGCTCGTGATCTGCGCCTCTTTGAGGTGCAGGGGGCCGGTGATCAGCCAGTCCTGCACCGATCGGGCCGTGGCCTGCACCTGCTGGACGAGGTTGGGGAACTCGTCGCTGGCCCGCGCCCCCACCAGCCACCCGGTGCCGAAGAGCACGGCCAGGGCCACCAGCATGGTGATCCAGGTGGCGTAGATGGGCCGCATGCCCGCCTGGCGCAGGCTGTTGGTCAGCGGGAACAGCAGCGCGGTCAGCAGCAGCGCGATCGCCACGGGCAGCGCCACGAACGTGAGCCGGGCGATGACGAGGGCGAAGAAGTAGACCACCACGCCGACGAGGATCAGGCACGCGCACCACGCGGCCATCCTGGCCAGCACGGGCGGCACGAGCTTGGTTGGGCGGTCGGGCAGCACATTTCAAGACTGTCACGTCCGCGGCCCGGGCGCGCGCCCATAAATCATGGGGCGGCTCACAACAGGGCCACGCGAAGGCGGCGCGACCAGCGCAAGCCCGCCTCGCCGAGGTCGGGCCTGTGCAAGGGATGGACGGCGTGTCACCGTCATGGTCATGAAGGCTGTGGTGGTCCTCGCCGTGCTCGCCTCGCTCCTGCCCGCCCCCGCGTACGCCTCCCGCGCCGATCTGGCGCTGGAAGTGCTCTCCAGCCGCCCCGACCAGGTGACCGGCGGTGACGCCCTGCTCAGGGTCCGCCACCGCGAGGGCGCCCGGCTCCGGGTCACGCGGGACGGCGAGGACGTCACGGCGGCCTTCAGGCGGACCAGGGACGGCCTCACCGCCCTCGTCACGGGACTCAGGACGGGCGCGAACACGATCGTGGCCACGGCGGGCCGGGAGCGGCGGACGCTGACGCTGCGCAACCATCCCGTCGAGGGCCCGGTCTTCTCGGGCCCGCACCAGTACCCGTTCCTGTGCAAGACCGAGCGCAGCGGCCTGGGGCCGCCCGCGGTGGACAACCAGGACGGCCAGGGCATGCGCGTCGCGGGCGGCTGGAGCAGGGACTGCTTCGCCCCGGCCGTCACCGACCGCCTCTACCGGTCCACGGACGGCACGTTCAAGCCCCTGCCGGCGGGCGGACCTGCGAGCGGTCCTCTTGGGCGGCCCGCCGACATGTCCACGACCACGCTGCTGGACGGCCGCACGGTCGACTTCGTGGTACGCAGGGAGCGCGGCGTGATCAACCGCTTCCTCTACTCCATCGCCATGGTCGAGGACGGCTGGACCGGCCGGGCGATCTACCGGTTCGACGGCGGCGTGGGCATCGGTCACGACCAGGGCACGCTGGGCGGCAACGCCCTCGACCCGTACGGGCTGGGCAAGGGCTACGCGGTCATGTACTCGTCGGGCACCCGCACCTCCACCCACTACAACCTGATCCTGGGCGGCGAGACGGCCCTCATGGTCAAGGAGCGTTTCATCGAGCAGTACGGCGTCCCGCTCTACACGGTGGGCGTGGGCGGCTCGGGCGGCGCCATCCAGCAGTACCTCTACGGCCAGAACCTGGGCGACCGGGTGATCGACGCCGCGATCCCGCAGTACTCCTATCCGGACATGGTCACCCAGACCATCCACGTCGGCGACTGCGAGCTGCTCGAACGCTACATGGACCACAACCCGCGCTGGGCCCGGTGGGACGACAGGACGGCCCTCATCGGCATGAACGCCGACGACACGGTCGCGAACCCGTACACCGGCAAGCAGGGCTCCGACGAGTGCGTCAACGGCTGGCGCGGCCTGACCCCGCTGACCATGAACCCGCGGTGGACCTCGAACAACGACCCCGAGTGGCAGCGCATGGACCCGCCGGGCGTCAAGGACACCGTGCAGTGGACGCACTGGGACGACGTACGCAATGTCTACGGCGTGGACGAGCACGGGTACGCCCGCTCCACCTGGGACAACGTGGGCGTCCAGTACGGGCTGAAGGCGCTGGCCGACGGCGTGATCACGCCGGCCGAGTTCCTGGACGTCAACGCGAAGGCGGGCTCGTGGAAGGAGGCGGCGGACATGGTCCAGGAGGGCTGCCCGTTCGTCCAGGCCGCCTGCCCGGCCGACTTCGACCCCTGGAGCGCCCGCAACGTCACCCTGGGCGACCCGGCGCCCAGGCGCGCGGGAGACCCCATCGCGATCGGGAACGTGCGGCGCAGCGGCCTGGTGTTCAGGGGCGACATCGACATCCCGATCATCGACTGGCGGCACTACCTGGAGGACCGGCTCGACATGCACGACTCGCACCAGTCGTTCGTCTCCAGGCAGCGGATGCTTGATCACGACGGCCGGGCGGGCAATCAGGTCATCTGGTTCACGGACGCGCGGCCCGGCGGGCCGGCGTTCGACCAGACGCCGCAGGCGCTGCAGGTGATGGACGCCTGGATGGCCAATATCCGGAAATATCCGGCGCGCGGCGTGGCCGGCAACAAGCCGCCCGACGCGGTGGACCGCTGCTTCGCCACCGACGGCACGCCCATCGCGGCGGGCCCGCACGTCTGGGACGGCATCCTCGACCGCCGCTCCCCCGGCGCCTGCACGCGGCGCTTCCCGCTCTACTCGACGACCCGGGTGGTGGCGGGCGGCCCGCTGGCGGGCGGCGTCTACAAGTGCCGCCTGCAGCCGGTCGATCAGGCCGTCGCGAGGGGCCTGTACGGCTCCTGGCACCCGACCGAACAGGAGCGGGCCAGGCTGAAGCAGATCTTCCCTACCGGAGTGTGCGACTACTGACGGGCAGCTCGCGCATCGAGCGCAGGGGCGAGGTGACCAGCGGCAGGAACGCCAGGCAGGCCCCGGCCGCGGCCACCAGGAGCGTGTCCCGCACCCCGATCGCCCCGCCCAGCGCGCCGCCGATCGCCCCGCCGAGCGGCAGCGTGCCCCACACGAGGAAGCGCATGGTGGCGTTCACCCGCCCGAGCAGCGGCTCGGGCGTGATGGCCTGGCGGAAGCTGAGCTGCGTGACGTTGTAGACCACCACCCCCGCCCCGACGCAGAACTGGTAGGCCACGAACAGCCCGAGCCGCCAGTCGGCCGCCATCCACGGCAGCACGAACGTCAGCGGCGCCGGCACCGCGATGCCCAGCCACATCGCCGGCCCCTGCCCGAGCCACCTGACGACCCGGGCGTTGACCAGCGCGCCGACGATCCCGCCGAGGCCGCCCGAGGCCATGAGCAGGCCGATGGCGCCCGCGTCCAGGCCGAGCTCTCTCGCCAGGAGGAGCAGGAGCATCGGCTGGGCCACGGAGACGAAGAAGTTCGCGGTGGCGGTGCAGGCGGCGATGCGGCGCAGCAGCCGGTGCCCGAGCACGAACCGCACGCCTTCGGCGATCTCCCGGCCCAAGTTGGCCCGGCCGGGCTCCTGGCGGGGCTCGCGCCTGCGGATCCTCCCCAGGCACAGCGCCGACCAGGCGAACCCGGCCACCGTGGCGGCCAGCGCGAACGGCGCGGTGAGGAGGTGGATCAGGTAGCCGCCCCCGCTCGGCCCGCCGACCTGCGCCACCGTACGCACGATCTCCAGCGTGGAGTTGCCCTCGACCAGCCGCTCGCGCTCGACCAGGCGGGGCAGGTAGCTCTGGTACGCGACGTCGAAGAACACGGTGAACGCGCCCAGCGCCAGCGCCACCGCGTACAGCTGGTGGATCGTCAGCACGTCCAGCCACCACGCGACCGGCACGGACGCGAGCGCCAGCGCCCTCGCCCCGTCACTGACCATCATGACCACGCGCTTGCGCAGCCGGTCGACGAGGGCGCCGGCGGGGAGCCCGATCACCACGAACGCCAGCGTCTGGCACGCCGCCAGCAGGCCCACCTCGAACTCCGAGGCCCGCAGCGCCGACACGGCCACCAGCGGCAGGGCCAGCACCAGGAGCTGGCTGCCCGCCTGGCTGGCGACGTCGGCGAGGAACAACCGGCGGAAGTCGTGATCGCGTAACAGGCTCACCCGTCAGAGGATCCCTGACCGATTGAGAAAAATCAACCGGTTATAGGGTGGCGGTCCATGGGCACCCCACGCCGCCCCGCCACCGAGGCCGAGGCCCGCGCGCTGGCCTCGTCCGTACGGCTGCGCATCCTGCGGCTCTGTCTCGACCAGGCGCTCACCAACAAGGAGATCGCCGGCCGCCTCGACGCCAACCCCGCCACCACCCTCCACCACGTGCGCAAGCTCGTGGAGACGGGTTTCCTGGCCGCCGAGCCCAGCCGGCCGGGGCCGCGCGGCTCCACGGAGATCCCCTACCGGGCCACCGGCAAGTCATGGGAGATGGACGTCCGCGAGAGCGGCGTGAGCGGGGGCAGCGCGGCGATGCTCGACGCGTTCCTGCAGGAGAGCAGGCTCATCGACATCGAGCGGGCCGACCTCGTCAGGCTGGGGCTCAGGCTCACCCCCGAGGGGCACGCGGAGCTGCGCAGGCGGCTGGAGGAGCTGTTCGACGAGTTTCGCGGGCGGCAGCCGCCGCCGGACGGGCAGGCGTACTCGATCTTCCTGGCCATGCACCGCGACGTCACCCGGGACCCCTGAACGCGCGGACGCCGGGCGCCCCGCGGAGGGGCGGCCCGGCGTCCTGCCATCCGGACGTCAGCCCAGGTGGACCTCGACTTTCAGCTCGTCACCATACTCCAAGACGAACTCCTCCACAGTGCCCGCGGCACAAAGGTCGTCCTGAGCTTGGCGGACAAGCCCGACTTCGGGTGCCCAAACGGTCAACCTGGAGACCTCGGCCCGCATCGACAGCTTGGCCTCGGACTTGGCCTTGCGCACCTGGCCGAGCACGTCGGACGCCACGGCCAGCACGGCCGGGTCGCCGGCCCCGCGCGGGAGAGCGGGCCACGGGGCCCGGTGCACCGACCCCTCGCGCCACCACGACCACACCTCTTCGGTCACGAAGGGCAGGAACGGCGCGAACAGCCGCAGCAGCACGTCGAGCGCCTGCCGCAGCGCCGCGTGGGCGGAGGCGGCGGCCGGGCCGGACTCGTAGGCCCTGGCCTTGACCAGCTCCAGGTAGTCGTCGCAGAACGCCCAGAAGAAGCGCTCCACGGCCTCCAGCGCCCGGGTGTGGTCGTAGGCCTCGAACGCCTGGCCGGCCTCGCGCACGACGTCGGACAGGGCCGCCAGCATCGACAGGTCGAGCGGCTCGGTGACCGTGTTTGATCCTGGCCCGTCGCTCTCGGCCAGGCCGAGGACGAACTTGGACGCGTTGAGGATCTTGATCGCGAGCCGCCGCCCGATCTTGAGCTGCCCGGCGTCGAACGCGGTGTCCACGCCGTAGCGGCCGTTGGCCGCCCAGTAGCGCACCGCGTCGGAGCCGTGCTGCTCCAGCAGGTCGAGCGGGGTGACCACGTTGCCCTTGGACTTGGACATCTTCTTGCGGTCGGGGTCGAGGATCCAGCCCGAGATCGCGACGTCGCTCCACGGGAGCTGGCCGAACTCGTAGTGCGACCTGACCACGGTCGAGAACAGCCAGGTGCGGATGATCTCGTGGGCCTGCGGCCGCAGGTCGGCCGGGAAGACGCGCTTGAACAGGTCGTCGTCGCTCTCCCAGCGGCCCGCGATCTGCGGCGTCAGCGACGAGGTGGCCCAGGTGTCCATCACGTCGGGATCGGCCATGAACCCGCCGGGCACGCCGCGCTGGTCCGGGGTGTAGCCGGGCGGCACGTCGGAGGACGGGTCGACCGGCAGCATGTCCTCCGTGGGCACGATCGGCGCGTCGTGGACGGGCTGCCCCGACTCGTCGATCGGATACCACACCGGGAACGGCACGCCGAAGAAACGCTGGCGCGAGATCAGCCAGTCGCTGGTCAGCCCCTCGACCCAGTTGTCGTAGCGCACGCGCATGTGCGGCGGGTGCCACGTCAGCTCGCGCCCGCGCCCCAGCAGCCGCTCGCGCAGCTCCTCGTCGCGCCCGCCGTTGCGGATGTACCACTGGCGGGTGGTGACGATCTCGAGCGGCCGGTCGCCCTTCTCGTAGAACTTGACCGTGCGCGAGACGGGCCTCGGCTCGCCCTCGAGGTCGCCGGACTCCCGCAGCAGCTCCACGATCCGCTCGCGGGCGCTGTGCACGGTCTTTCCGGCCAGCTCCTTGTACGGCTCCGCCTCCACGCCCTCCGGCGGCTCGGCCAGCAGCCGCCCGTCCCAGCCGATGATCGGCCGGGTCGGCAGGTGCAGCTCCCGCCACCAGGTGACGTCGGTGATGTCGCCGAAGGTGCAGATCATGGCGATGCCGGTGCCCTTGTCGGGCTCGGCCAGCCGGTGGGCCAGCACCGGCACCTCCACCCCGAACAGCGGCGTCAGCACCGACGTGCCGAACAGCGGCTGGTAGCGCTCGTCGTCGGGGTGGGCGACCAGCGCCACGCAGGCCGGGATCAGCTCGGGCCTGGTCGTCTCGATGAAGACCGGGCCCTTCTCGCCGTAGAACGAGATCTTGTGGAACGCGCCCGGCCACTCCCGGTCCTCCAGCTCGGCCTGGGCGACGGCGGTGCGGAAGGTGACGTCCCACAGCGTCGGCGCCTCGGCGAGGTAGGCCTCGCCGCGCAGCAGGTTGCGCAGGAAGGCGCGCTGCGAGACCGCCTGCGCCTCGTCGCTGATCGTGGTGTAGAGCAGCGACCAGTCGACCGACAGGCCGACCCGCCGCCAGACCTCCTCGAACGCCTGCTCATCCAGGGCGGTCAGCTTGTGGCACAGCTCCACGAAATTGCGCCGCGAGATGGCGATCTCACGTTTGCCGGGCTTGTCCGGTGGCACGAAGTCAGGGTCGTAGGGCAGCGACGGGTCGCAGCGCACGCCGTAGACGTTCTGCACCCGGCGCTCGGTGGGCAGGCCGTTGTCGTCCCAGCCGATCGGGTAGAACACCGACTTGCCGATCATCCGCTGGTAGCGGGCCATGATGTCGGTGTGGGTGAAGGAGAAGACATGACCGACGTGCAGCGAGCCGGACACCGTCGGCGGCGGCGTGTCTATGGCGTAGACCTGCTCGCGCGACGCGGACCGGTCGAAACGGTAGGTGCCCTCGTCTTCCCAGCGAGCTACCCATACCTGCTCCAACCCATCGAGGGTCGGCTTTTCCGGCATGGAGGCATGGCGTAGTCGCTGTTGAGTCATGCCTCCATATGGTACGGCTTCGCAGGCCCGGCAAGCGGTACAGACTAGTGTTCGTTACAGAGGGGAAGGGAGATCGACATGGCGGAGGACAAGCCCGATGTCGCCTGGCGTGTGATCGGTGGCCTGGTCGGTCTGGCGACCGGCTGGGCGGCGAGGAAGGTCCTCGGGTTCGTCTGGGTGAAGGCGACCGGGAAGGAGCCGCCGCTCGACACAGACTCGCCCGAGGTCAGCATGGGGGAGGCGATCGGCTACGCCGTGCTCATGGGCGTGGGCATGTCGGTGGCGCAGATCGTGGTCAACCGGACCGCCAAGAAGCGTTACGACGCGTGGAAGTCTGTGAAGCAGGTGACTCAAGGGCAGTGAGAAACTCGTTGGCCCAGCGGTCCACGTCGTAGGTGGCGACCCGGCGGCGCATCGTACGCATCCGCCGGGCCAGCTCGTGCGGCGTGGCCCGCATCGCGGCCAGCATCTGCCGCTTGACGTCCTCCACGTCGTACGGGTTGACCAGGTAGGCCTGGCGCAGCTCGTCGGCCGCCCCGGCGAACTCGCTGAGCACCAGCGCGCCGTGCAGGTCGTGGTGGCAGGAGACGTACTCCTTGGCGACCAGGTTCATCCCGTCGCGCAGCGGGGTGACGACCATGACGTCGGCGGCCAGGTAGAGGGCGGCCAGCTCGGCGTGGTCGTACGACTGGTGGAAATACTGGACCGGCTGGTAGCCGAGCTGGGCGTGCTCGCCGTTGATCCGCCCGACCTGCAGCTCGATGTCGTCGCGCAGCCGCTTGTACTCCTCCACCCGCTCCCTGCTGGGCGTGGCGATCTGCACGAACACGGCCTCGTTCGCCTTCAGCCGCCCGTCCTTCAGCAGCTCGCCGAACGCCTCCAGCCGCTGCCCGATGCCCTTGGTGTAGTCGAGCCGGTCGACGCCGAGCAGCACGTGCTCGGGATCGCCCAGCTCCGCCCTGACCTCCTTGGCCCGCGCCATGATCTGCGGGTCGCGCACCAGCGAGTCGAGCTGGCCGAAGTCCACCGAGATGGGGAACGCCTGGGTGGTCACCACCCGGTCGTCGAGGAAGATCTCGTTCCCCTTGTACGGCAGCCCGAGCAGCCTGCGGCACAGCCGCCGGAAGTTGGAGGCCCCGCCGGGCAGCTGGAAGCCCACCAGGTCGGCCCCGAGCAGCCCCTCGACGAGGTCCTTGCGCCACGGCAGCCGCCAGAACAGCTCGGTCGGCGGGAAGGGGATGTGCAGGAAGAACCCGATCCGCAGATCCGGCCTGAGCCTGCGCAGCATGGCCGGGACGAGCTGGAGCTGGTAGTCCTGCACCCAGACCACCGCGCCCTTCTCGGCGGCCTCGGCGGCGGCGTTGGCGAAGCGCTCGTTGACGGCGCGGTAGGTGTCCCACATCGCCCGGTCGAACACCGGCTGCGCGACCACGTCGTGGTAGAGCGGCCAGAGGGTGGCGTTGGAGAAGCCTTCGTAGTACAGCTCCACCTCGCCGGCCGACAGGGGGATCGGGATGAGGTTCATGCCGTCCTGCTCGAACGGCTCCAGCTGCTCGTCGGGCGCCCCGTGCCAGCCGAGCCAGGCTCCGTGGCGGCGCTTCATCACCGGTGCGATCGCGGTCACGAGCCCGCCAGGGCTCCTGCGCCACGAGGCCGTACCGTCAGGCTCGAGCGTCCGATCCACCGGCAACCGGTTGGCGACGATCAGAAACGAGCTACGGCCAGTCACGCAGTTCCTCCTATTGTTTCCCGAGCACGCGACGGACGGCGCCCGCCACGGAGTCCGGACCCGCATGGGGGATGATCGCGGCGATGTGGGAGTCGGGCCTGATGAGCCATGCCTCATCCGGTCCGGCGCCGAGCCTTTGAGCGAGCGAGCCGGTCCCATCCATCTCCGCGAGCCCGCGCACGGCGAGCGGCGCCGTAGTGACCTTGCCCAAGACCTGCGCAAACAAACGCGAATCGCACATATCACCCGACAATACGAGGAATCCGTCGCGACAGAACTCCCGCAATCTGCCGCCCGGAAGTCCCACGTCCGGGATGATCACGCCGGGAGCCGGGACGCACAGCGCCCCCTTGGGCGGCCTGCCCTCGAAAGGCCGCGTCGGCTCGGGGGTCGTCAGCGGCGAGTCCACGTACCAGAACGGCTCCGCGAACCGGCCCGAATCCACCTCCGCCACCCGCCCGCCCTCCAGCACGGCCCGCCTGCGCATGCGCTCGGCCACGGTCCTGGGGGCGAGGAAGCGCATCGTGGCGGCGGTGATCTCGAGGTTCTCCCGCGCGGCCGCGTGCCGCTCGGCGTGGTACGACTCCAGCAGCCCCTCCCCCGCCCAGCCGTTGAGCACGAAGGCCAGCTTCCAGGCCGCGTTCTCGGCGTCGGGCACGCCCGAGTTGAGCCCTCTGGCGCCGAACGGGGCCACCAGGTGGGCGCTGTCACCGGCCAGCAGGACCCGGCCGACGCGCATGCGGGAGGCGATGCGGGAGTGGAAGCGGTACGTACTGTGCCAGAGCAGCTCGTAGGGCCGGTCACCAATGATTTGCCTGATTTTCCGCGAAATATCGGCTTTTGTTGGGATGAAGTCGGGTGCGATCTGCCAGTCGATCCGGAACGTGCCGCCCGGGCAGGGGTGGATCAGGACCTGGCGGCCCGGGTTCCACAGCGGGTCGAAGTAGAAGCGGCGCTCGTTCTCCCAGCCGGGCAGGTCGGCCTTGATGTCGCAGATGAGGAACTGGTCGTCGAACGTCTCCCCGTCGAACGAGACGCCGAGCGTCTGGCGTAGCTGCTGGGCCCTGGCGCCCGCGCACACCAGCGCGTAGGACGCGCGCAGCGACCGCTGGGCGCAGCGGACCGTCACGCCCGAGGGATCCTGGTCGAGGCCGGTGACCTCGTGGCCCCAGCGCACCTCGATGAGCGGCTGCGCCGCGATGGCCTCGTCCAGGATCTGCTCGGTGCGGGTCTGGGAGATGTTCACGCACGCCGGCAGCGGGCCCTCGCGCTCGAACGACCAGGAGAACAGCTCGCGGTCGCGGTAGTAGGTGCGGGCGGTGGTCCAGGCCAGGCCCTCCTCGGCGATCTTGCCCGCGCCGGCGGCGATCCAGATGTCGAGCACGTCGCGCTGCTGGCAGATGGACTTCGAACCGGTGGAGTCGCGCCCGGCCCGCCGGTCGAGCACCAGCACCTGGATGCCCCAGCGGGCCAGCAGCAGCGCGGCGCTCTGCCCGACCGGCCCCGCCCCGACCACGATGACCTGCGCGTCGGCCGGGGCGTTCATGACTGGAGCTGGTCCCAGACTTCGCGGTCGCGCTCGGCGGTCCAGATGCGCGGGCGCTCGACGCCGTGCAGCTCGTCCCAGAGCCTGGAGACGTTGAACGGCAGGCAGTGCTCGAAGATCGGCCAGGACCCGTACCGGGGCGCCAGCGCCCGGTGCGTGCGCTCGAACGCCTCCTTGAGCGAGCCCGCCGCGCCGACCTCGCGCAGCATCACGGTGAGGAAGTCACGCGTCTGCGCGATGGCCGCCTCCACCCCCTGCCTGCCGCGCGCCACCGCGCCCCTGCCCCCGACCAGCGTCTCCGCCCCGAACGACGCGACCTTGTCGAGCGTCGCGGCGGACCAGTCGAGGTGGAAGCCGTCGCCGGTGTAGAGGGCGGCCTGGGACTCGACGAGGTCGCCGGCGAACATGATCCGCTGCTTCGGCAGCCAGGCCACCAGGTCGCCCTCGGTGTGGCCGCGTCCGCAGTAGGCCAGCACCAGGTCGCCCCGGTCGCCGCCCAGGTCGATGGTGAACGTGTCGCTGAACGTCGCCGTCGGCCACGTCAGCCCCGGGATCGACTCGGGCTCCTTGAACAGGCGGGGCATCCTGGCGTACTCGCTGGCCCAGTCCTGCTCGCCGCGCTCGGCGATCAGCTCGCGGGTCTTGTCGTGCGTCACGATCACGTCCGCGCCGAACGCCGACGCGCCCAGCACCCGGACGGCGTGGTAGTGCGACAGCACCAGGTACCTGATCGGCTTGCCGGTGTGCTCCCGCAGCCGGGCCAGCCACTCGCGGGCGGCCACGGGCGTGGCGAGCGCCTCGAAGCAGACGAGGAAGTCCTCGGCCTCGATGGCGCCCACATTCGGATCGCCTTCTGCCGTGAGCGCGTACACGCCCTCGGCCAGCACCTCCATGGACTGCTTCTTCTCGCCGAGATCGGCCGACGAGGCGAACGGTTTGGCCATCACCACTCCTCCCGCAACGCGGTCAGCACCCGCCAGAACCCCTTCCCCGTCCAACGCCCCCTCTCCCGGGTGGGGTCATGCCGGGCGCCGGGTCTGGACGAGGTGGAAGCGGCCCGCCACGTAGCCCGGGTCCGTGAGCGAGGCCGTGGCGGCCGGGTTGGCGCCCGTGCCGTGGTAGTCGCTGAACGCCGCCGACTGGTTGACGAAGACGCTGCCCGTCAGGTTGCACGACAGGTTCACCCCCGCGTCGAGGGCGGCCCGTTCGGCCTGGTCGAGCACCTCGCCGGAGGTCGAGTAGGCGGCGGCCGTGAGCGCCCCGCGGGCCTTGATCGTGCGGCGCAGCACCTCCAGGCTCTCCTGCGTCGACTCCGTCGGGATGACGAACGCGATCGGCCCGAAATGCTCCCGCCCGTAGACCTCGGAGTCCTCCGGCGAGACCTTCACGATCACCGGCGGCGCACCACCGCGTCCGGGAAGCCCGGGTGCTTGACGGCGCGCGACTCCAGCACCACCTCGCCCAGCGACGGCGCCGCCTCCACCCGGGCCAGCACGTCGGAGTTGACGATCGCCCCGGTCAGCTCCACCGCGCGGGCGTCGTCCCCGAGCAGCTCGCCGACGGCGCCCGCCAGCCCGGCGCAGACCTCGTCGAAGCTCTTGTGCCCCTCGTCCGTCTCGATCCCGCCGGCCGGCACGAGGAGGTTCTGCGGCGCCGTGCACATCTCCACCGCGAGCGAGACCAGCCCGGGGTCGAAGCCCGCCTCGGCCAGCACCTCGCGGGCGATCCGCACGGTGATGGCGAGCGGCAGCACCGCGCGCGGACAGCGCCGGGTAGGCGTTCCAGGTCGGGAAGGTGTTGCAGCCGATCACCAGCGCGACGCCCCGGGGCACGACCGTGAAGCGCTTGTCCATGACCAGCGGCTCGCCCTTGGCCGGCTTCTCCCAGCGGGCGCTCGCGGCCGAGGAGGTCATGGCCGCGTAGCCGTAGGCGACGGCCTCGAGCGCGCGGTCCTGCGCGTGCGGCCCGCCCGCCTGGAAGGCCATCACGAACGCCTGCCCGGTCGTGTGCTGCACCGCGTGGGCCAGCTCGAAACTGCTCCGGTTGATCCGGTCGACGATCTCGGCGCAGGCCAGCGCGCGGGCCTCGGGCCCGGCGTCGCGCCAGGCGGGCAGCGCGGCCCGGGCCGCGTCGATCAGGCCGTCCACGAGCGGCTGCGGGTAGGTGACGCCGAGGTCGATGCCGTACGGGGAGCGCTCGGCGCCGATCCAGGACCCGGTGCCCGGCTGGTCGAGGGGGAACTGCTTGCCGAGGTAGGACTCGAACGCCTCCTTGCCCCGCTCGGCCGCCCCCTCGCCGTAGACGCGCGGGCTCGGCGACTCGGGATAGGCGCTCCAGTATCCCCGCTCGGCGATGGCCGCCAGCGCCTTCTCCAGAGTGTCGCGGTGCTGCTCGAACATGGTGTTCATCCTCTTGACAGCGATGGTCCGGACGGTGAAGTGTTTACCGAACATTCGGTCAGTTGACAAGGGAGACCTGCGTTGGAGACCGCGCGTCGCATGATGGACGCCGCCGAGCGCACCCGCTACGGCCGCAGCGGCATCTACGACATCACGGTGCGCGGAGCGGACGGCCGGGTGGTCGCCGAGTTCCGCGGCCGCAGCAGAGAACTGAGACAGGTGGAGGGCTGATGAGACTCGGCGATCCCCCCGCGCCGCAGGACCTCGACCCCATCGAGCGGGCGTCCCGCGACGAGCTCATGTCGATCCAGCTGGAACGGCTCCAGCGGACACTCACCCACGCTTACCAACATGTCCCGATTTATCGGCAAAAATTCGACCAGGCGGGCGTTCATCCGAGCGACTGCAAGGAGCTCTCCGACCTGGCGAAGTTCCCCTTCACCACCAAGCAGGACCTGCGCGACACCTACCCCTTCGGCATGTTCGCCGTCCCGCGCGAGCAGGTGGCCAGGATCCACGCCTCCAGCGGCACCACCGGCACGCCCACCGTGGTCGGCTACACCAGGCACGACCTCGACGTCTGGGCGGACGTCATGGCCCGCTCGATCCGCGCCTCCGGCGGCCGGCCCGGCGACATCGTGCACGTGGCCTACGGGTACGGCCTGTTCACCGGCGGGCTGGGCGCCCACTACGGGGCCGAGCGGCTGGGCTGCACGGTGGTGCCGGTCTCCGGCGGCATGACGCCCCGGCAGGTCCGGCTCATCACCGACCTGCGGCCCGACATCGTCATGGTCACGCCGTCGTACATGCTGGCCCTGCTGGACGAGTTCGAGCGGCAGGGCCTGGACCCCCGCGCGTCCTCCCCGCGGATCGGGATCTTCGGCGCCGAGCCCTGGACCGAGCGCATGCGCGCGGAGCTGGAGGACCGCTTCGACCTGCACGCCGTGGACATCTACGGCCTGTCGGAGGTGATCGGCCCCGGCGTCGCGAACGAGTGCGTCGAGACCAAGGACGGCCTGCACGTCTGGGAGGACCACTTCTACCCGGAGACCGTCGACCCCCTCACGGGAGAGCCCGCGCAGGCGGGCGAGCTGGTCTTCACCAGCCTCACCAAGCAGGCCATGCCGGTCATCCGCTACCGCACCGGCGACCTGACCAGGCTGCTGCCGGGCACCGCCAGGCCCGCGTTCCGGCGCATGGAGAAGGTGACGGGCCGCACCGACGACATGATCGTCCTGCGCGGCGTGAACGTGTTCCCGACCCAGATCGAGGAGCTGGTGCTGCGCGTGGCGGGCCTGTCGCCGCACTTCCAGCTCCAGCTGACCCGCCCGGGGCGGCTCGACGTGATGACGGTCAGGGTGGAGGCCCGCCCGGGCGCTCTGATGGATCCGCAGCGAAGCGAGGACATCCATCAGAGCACGCCGAGCTCTGCTCGGCCAATGAACGCAGCTCGGGCCGAAGCCGGGGAGGCGCTGCGCCGGGCCGTCAAGGACACCGTCGGCGTGAGCGTGGAGGTCGAGGTGGTGGATCCGGAGACGCTGGAGCGCTCGGTCGGCAAGCTCAAACGAGTCATCGACAAGCGGGATAATTAAGACATGGCCCCTCCGTCCCCCGCCCGCCAGCGCAAGCGCGGACACGACCCGGAGTCCGTGCTGTCCACCGCCGTCGGCGTCTTCAACGAGCGGGGCTACGACGGGACGAGCATGGAGGACCTGGCCAGGGCGCTCGGCGTGACCAAGTCGGCCATCTACTACCACGTGCCGGGCAAGGAGCAGCTGCTCGCGCGGGCGCTGGACCGGGCTCTCGACGGGCTGTTCGCGGTGGTGACCGACGAGCGCGCCGCCTCGGGGCCCGCGATCGACCGCCTGGAGTGGGCCGTACGGCAGAGCGTGCGCATCCTCGTGGACCGGCTGCCGTACGTGACGCTGCTGCTGCGGGTGCGCGGCAACAGCCGCACCGAGCAGGCGGCGCTGGAGCGGCGGCGGGAGTTCGACAGGTTCATCAGCCACCTGGTCAAGGAGGCGGCGGCGGAGGGGAGCATCCGGCCGGACGTGGATCCGGCGCTGGTGACACGGCTGCTGTTCGGCACGGTGAACTCGATCACCGAGTGGTACCGACCGGCGCGCGGGGCCTCGGCGGACGACCTGGCCGACGCGCTGCTCAAGATGACCTTCACCGGCCTACGGGTCTAAGGCGTCCCGCCGCCGGGGATCGACCTCGGGGGTCTCGGCGCCCCGGGGCAGCTTGACGCGCAGGTCGTTGCGTACGGCCTCGCCGAGCTTCTTCGTGGCCATGCGGTTGAGCGCGCCGCCGGCGATCGCTCCCGTGAGGAAGGGGCCGAGCGTGGTCAGATGGCGGCCGAGCGTCCGCAGGAGGCGGTTGCGCAGGGCGGTCTTGGTGG
Organism: Nonomuraea jabiensis; assembly: GCF_014204795.1. GTDB lineage: Bacteria > Actinomycetota > Actinomycetes > Streptosporangiales > Streptosporangiaceae > Nonomuraea > Nonomuraea jabiensis. The sequence goes on from NZ_JACHMB010000001.1 coordinate 12,728,911, forward strand.
CCGCGCCGAGCGCCAGCGAGACGGACGTGGGCGTGAGGGGGTCGATGCCACGTTGTTTGGCCCATGCGGCCGTGAACGCGACCGCGCGCTGGGTGCCCGAGCCCTCGACGCGTACGCCGTAGACCTCGTGCAGCTCGGCCAGGAGCTTGACCTCGATGGCGGCGACGACGATGGTCTCGGCGACGAGCTGCGCGGGGGCGGAGAGCAGAAGGGGCGGTGCGGCGAACTCTGCCGCCGCGAGCGCTCCGCCGATGGCGCCGACCGTCATCGTGGCCTTCTGGGCGGTGCGCACCAGGTCGTCGGCGAGCTGCTCGCCGGTCAGGCCGTGATGGTGCTCGGAAAGGGTGTGCAGGTCCCTGATCGGGATGCGAGGCGCGATGTTGAGAAAGACGTCCGCCAGCCAGCGGCCCCGGCCCGCGCCGGTGGCGCGCGCCTTCCTGGCCCCGTCGGACAGTGCCCGGGCTAGTCGGCCGAGCAGCCTGCGCCGCTCGGCCGGCTCCAGCTCGCCGGGCTCGGTGAGCTTGCCCACGAGCTCGCCGACCTCGCGTTCGGGGCCGGCGACCTCGTCGTCTGGTTGCTTGTCTTGCTCAGGTACGGCCACGCGTTGCCTCCGTCCTCATGGTCGCGATCACCCAAGGTGGGGTCTGGTCTCCCTACCCCGAGCCTTTCGCTCCAGTCGATCAGGCGGCGCACTCCCGGCATACCTGCTGGCCGTTCTTCTCGGAGGCCAGCTGGCTACGGTGGTGCACCAGGAAGCAGCGCGAGCAGGTGAACTCGTCGGCCTGACGGGGGATCACCCGCAGCGAGAGCTCTTCGTTCGACAGATCCGCACCGGGCAGTTCGAGCGACTCGGCCAGGTCGGTCTCGTCGATGTCGATGCTGCCGGACGACTTGTCGGTGCGCCGCGCCTGCAACTCCTGGAGGCTGTCTTCCCCCAGGTCGTCGTCTGTCTTGCGTGGGCTGTCGTAGTCGGTAGCCATTGTGCTTACTCCATCCCCCTCATCTATATGTCCTCGCGCTCATCGCGCGTCTTCTAACGTCCAGGAAGCCCATCTTGTGCCCGTTCCGCCGGGGAGATTTCCCATCGGTACCCCGCGGGAACGGACGACGAACCTCCCAACACGTCAGGGCCTGCTGCCGTCGGCAATGGTTAGCCAAATATGGCGAAACCCACAGCCTTGGCGCCATGCACCACCGTGTTCGACGGCACATCCAACCACATGTGCGGCGTGAATGAGACGCCCCCCACGCCTCAACACGGGCACCAACACACTGACGCGCGCGCCGGAGCAAGACGACCTCAGCGTCTCGGGAGCCGAATGGTCACGACGAGCCCTCCACCGTCACGTGGCACAGCGGCCACATTTCCACCGTGAGCCTGAACCACCGCACGAACGATGGACAGCCCGAGCCCCGATCCCTTCGCCGAATCCACGCGGTCCGCGTGGAGCCTCCTGAAGGGCTCGAACAGGCTGTTCACCTCGTACGCCGGGACATGCTGCCCTGTGTTGGCCACCTGAACAACCAAGGCACCGTCCGCCATTCCCGTCTGGATCCAGACTTTTCCGTTTTCGGGAATGTTGTACTTGACCGCGTTCTCCAGGAGGTTGCTGACCGACCGCTCCAGGAGCACCGGGTCGCCTATGGTAGGCGCGCTGACCAGTTCGGCCGTCACGGTTACCCCGTGCTCCTCGGCGAAGGCCGTCACCTGTTCCACGGCCGTCTGGGCGACTTCCCGGACATCGAGCGGTTTGCGTACGGCGAGTTCGCGCTCGCTCCTCGCCAGCAACAGCAGTCCCTCGATGAGCTTCTCGTTACGCGCGTTGACTTCGAGAAGGGTACGGCCGAGCGCTTTGAGATCCTCGGACGCCTCGGGATCGGACAGCGCGATCTCCAGGACGGTCCGGTTAATCGTGAGGGGAGTTCGCAATTCGTGGGAGGCGTTGGCCACGAATCTGCGCTGGGTGTCGAAGGCGACGTTGAGCCGGGTGAGCATGGCGTCGAACGTGTCGGCCAGCTCCTTCAGCTCGTCGTTGGGGCCCTGCAGGTCGATGCGCTGGTGGGCCAGGGTGCTCTCCGACAGCTTGCGCGCCGTCGCCGTCATCTGGGCCACCGGCCGCAGCGCCCGGTCGGCCACGAAGTAGCCGATGATCAGCGCCAGGATGCCGACGCCCATCAGCGCGAGCAGGGAGTTGCCGAACAACGCGTCCCGCGCGCGCTGGATCGCCATCGCCTGCATGTTGTGCCAGGCGTTCTGGAGCTGCTCGTCCGCCGAGGGAGGCAGCCCCAGATCGATGGTCGGCCAGGCCCAGGTGATCGCCGATCCGACGATCATGTAGACCGACGCCAGCAGCACGGCGGCCGCCATGAAGACGAGCGCGCCGTACGTGAGCGTCAGCCGCCACCGGATGCTGACCTTGGCGGGCAGCTCTCTCATCCGCTCCATCGGCGTGCGCTGGACCGGCGACTGCGCGGGCGGCGGCGGGCCGTCCCAGGCGGGCGGCCCGCTGGGTGGTGGCGCCTGCTGCACGCGCGTCGCCTTCCTCGCCGAATGCGGGCTGATCATCGGATGCGTCGGCCCTACCTGGAGCTCTTCCGACCTCTCCGTCACAATTTGTACCCAACCCCGGGCACAGTCTCGATCACCTGAGGCTCGCCCAGCTTCTTCCGCAGCGTCATCATGGTCACGCGGACCACGTTCGTGAAGGGATCGATGTTCTCGTCCCATGCCTTGTCCAGCAGGTCCTCCTGGCTGACCACGGCGCCCTCGGCCCGCATCAGCTCCTCGAGCACCGCGAACTCCTTCTTGGTCAGCACGACCTCCTTGCCGTCGCGCTCCACCAGCCGCTTGCCCGGGTCGAGCCGGATGCCGGCGCGCTCCAGGACGGGCGGCAGGGCGGGCGCGGAGCGGCGGCCGAGCGCGCGCACCCTGGCGACCAGCTCGATGAACACGAACGGCTTGGCCAGGTAGTCGTCGGCCCCCAGGCCGAGCCCCTCCACCTTGTCGTCCACGTCGCCCGACGCGGTCAGCATCAGGATCCGCGAGGCGCTGCGCTGCTCCACCAGGCGACGGCACACCTCGTCGCCGTGGACGACCGGCAGGTCGCGGTCCAGCACGATCACGTCGTAGTCGATGTAGGAGGTCCGCTCGAGGGCGCCGCCCCCGTCGTAGGCGACGTCGACCGCCATGGCCTCGCGCCGCAGCCCGGTCGCGATCGCGTCGGCGAGCACCCGCTCATCCTCAACCACCAGCACCCGCACGCCTGATGCACCTCTCTCCGATTCTGGTCACTCATTCTGTCCACAGCCTCGATAAGCGCACGGTAAGGCATGTTCAGAGGTGGGTGACCCCCGGTCAGGGAGAGGAGCAGAAAATTCATGTTTCGGGGTGCGACGGGCCGGGGTATGCCTGCGGGACACCCATTGCCCGGCCATCATCCGGCATTGGGCGTACTTCGCCCCACGAGCATGGATCGGACCCCAGAGAGTAGGTGAGATGGGCGAGTTCACGACCACGATCGAACACCGCCTCGACCAGGCTTATAAGGGCCTTCGGGAGGCCCGTAGCGTCGGCGACGAATATCTCGCTGACACGCTCACCGCCGAGATCGAGGACCTGCGCAGGCTGGCCGACGATCACGGCATCCCGTTGCCCCGCTGATCAAGCGCGGACGGCCGGAGCCCCCGGGGGCTCCGGCCGTTCGCGTTCAGGCGTCCCGTTCCGGGTTCTGCGCCGCCAGCAGGTCGTGCAGTTCCTCGAAGAGCCCCGGCGCCGCGCAGATCGCGAACTCCGGGCTCACCGGCCTGCCGTGCAGCCCTTCGAGCCTGGCGCCCGACTCGGTCGCCACCAGGCCGGCGGCGCCGTAGTCCCACGGGTTGATGCCGCGCTCGTAGTAGGCGTCCACGCGGCCGGCCGCGAGCGAGCACAGGTCGATCGCGCACGAGCCGCCGCGCCTGATGTCCCGCACCCGGGGCAGCACCGCCGCGACCACCTGGCCCTGGACCGCGCGCCTGCTCACCCCGTAGCCGAACCCGGTCGCCACCAGCGCCTGCGCGAGCGGCACGCCCGTGTTGCAGCGCAGCCGCTCCGCGCCGAGCCAGGCGCCCTCGCCGAGTGCCGCGGTGTAGACCTCGCCGCGCGCCGGCAGGTTGACGACCCCGGCCACGACCTGGCCGTTCACCTCGACGGCGATCGACACCGCCCACTCCGGCAGGCCGTACAGGAAGTTCACGGTGCCGTCGATCGGGTCGACGACCCAGCGCACGTCCGAATCGCCGGGCTCCTCCCCGCCCTCCTCGCCGAGGATCCTGTCGCCGGGCCTGGCGGCCAGGATGCGCTCGCGGATGAGCTCCTCCGACGCCTTGTCCAGCGCGGTGACCACGTCGGTGGGGCTGGACTTGGTCTCGATCTCCTCCGACATCGTGGGCCGCTTGGCGAGCAGCATGTCGCCCGCCTCACGCGCGATGTCCTCGGCCAGTCTCAGGAAATCCGACATCAGGCCACCGAGTCCGGACGCTTCCACTCCTCGCCGAGCACGTGCTGGGCGAGGAACGCGAACACGGTCTCGTACCAGGCGACGATGTTGCCCGGCTTGAGGATCCAGTGGTTCTCGTCGGGGAAGTACAGGAACTTCGACTCGACCTCGCTGCGCCGCAGGTCCCACCAGAGCCGCAGAGCCTCGCCGATCGGCACGCGGTAGTCCTTGTCGCCGTGGATGACGAGCATCGGGGTGGTGATCTTGTCGAGGGAGTTGTGCGGCGACAGGAGGTCGTACCGCTCGGAGCCGGGCTCGCCCATCTCGCGCTGCCAGTACATGGCGGCGTCGGTGGTGCCGGCGAACTGGTCGAGGTTCCACAGTGCCGCGTGGGTGACGATGGCCTTGTAGCGGTCGCTGTGGCCGGCGAGCCAGTTGGCCATGTAGCCGCCGTACGAGCCGCCCATCGCGCCGATGCGCTCGCGGTCGATGTCGTCCCTGGCCAGGGCCACGTCGACGATCGCATCGAGGTCGGCCTGGGTGCGCGGGCCCCAGTTGCCCCAGCCGCGGTCGATCATCTCCTGCCCGTAGCCGGTGGACAGGCACGGGTCCGGCATGAGGACGGCGTACCCGCGCTGGGTCATGAGCCACACCTGCCAGCGCCACTGCCAGTCGTTCCACGAGGCCACCGGGCCGCCGTGGATCCACAGCAGGAACGGCGCCGGCTCGTCGGCGGAGGCGCCTTCGGGCAGCGCGAGCCAGCCGCGGATCGTGGCGCCGTCGTCGGCGGTGGCGGAGATCTCGGTCAGCGTGCCCGGCACCTCGGGGCGCGGCGCGGGCGAGGGCAGGTCGATGATCTCGCCGCCGGCCACGTCGATCCTGGCCGGGCCGGGGGCGAGGGCGATGCCGCTGCGCAGCGCGTAGACGGAGGCGCCGTCGGAGGAGACGTTGAGCCCGGCGTACGCGGCGTCGTCCGGGGTGAGGCGGGCCGCCTCGCCGTCCAGCGGGACGCGGAAGACCGGGCGGCGGCCCTGGTGGTCGGCCACGATGTAGACGGCCGAGGAGTCCGGCGCCCACTCGATGTCCGAGGGGAACAGGTCGGGCGCGTACGCGCGGCCCTCGCCGGTGGCCACGTCGGCGATCCACAGCTCGACGCGCGCCGAGACCTCCAGCCCGGTGAACCGCTCGCGGGCGCAGGCCACCTTGGAGCCGTCGGGCGAGATCGCGAGGGGGCCCGTGAAGTCGAAGCCCTCCTCGGTGAGCACCGTGCGCCGCTCGCCCGTGGCCACGTCGATGGCCACCAGGTCGGTACGGCTCTCGCCCTTCGGCAGGTACGTGCGCCAGGTCGCGATCACCGTGGCGCCGTCCGGGCTCAGCTCGAACGAGGCGTCCCGCAGCGCCTCCCCCGCGTCGGGGGTCAGCTCGCGCACGTCCTCCAGGCGGTCGGCGCCGAGCCTGGCGGCGAACAGCCTGGTGCGGCCGGGACCGAGGTCGTGGTCCCAGAAGCGGACCGGGTAGCCCTCGTGCAGGATGGCGCTGATCCCGGCGTCCTTGCGGGCCTTGCGCCTGGCCTCGTCGGCCGCCTCCTCGCCGTCGAGCACATCGGAGGAGAACACCACGACGTCGGCGGCCGTACGCACCGCGCCGATCCCGCCGGGGCGGCCGACCACCTGGCGGGCCTCACCGCCCGCGCGGGGCAGCAGCCAGAGCGCGGGCACCTCGTCGGAGGAGTCCTTGGCGGTCGGGTCGGGGCGGGCGGAGGTGAACAGCACGTCGCCCGCGGCCGTGAAGACCGCGGCCGACTCGCCCTTGGCGGAGCGGGTCAGCCGGTAGGGCTCGCCGTCGACCGGAATCGCCCAGAGCGCGGTGCCGTAGGACTTGCCGTCGGGGTTGAGTGACTGGACTGTGGAGATCAACCTGGAGCCGTCAGGGGAGAGCTTCAGCGAGAGAACCCGGGGGATGGCCACGTAGTCGCGTATGTCATTGAATGCGCTCACTCAATCGAACCTACCTGTTCATAGCCTCACTCCGTGAGGCTGTGCTCGGTCGCCGGGGAGCCGTTGCCTTCCCTCGTCGCTCCGGTCGCTGCGCTCCCTGCGCTCCTCAGTCCAGGCAACGGCGCTCCCTCGCTGCAGAGACCGCCCGCACTCCTGAATACTGTGGTCACGTGGGAACATACGACGCGTTGCTGGTTCTGTCGTTCGGCGGCCCCGAGGGGCCCGACGACGTGCTGCCGTTCCTGGAGAACGTCGTGCGCGGCAGGGGGGTGCCGCGCGAGCGGCTGCTCGAGGTGGCCGAGCACTACCAGGGCTTCGGCGGGGTCAGCCCGATCAACCAGCAGAACCGCGACCTGGTCGAGGCGCTGCGCCCGATCGCCGGCGTGCCCGTCTACTGGGGCAACCGCAACTGGCACCCGTTCGGCGAGGACACCGTCCGCCAGATGAAGGCCGACGGGGTCAGGAAGGCGGCCGTGTTCGCGACGTCGGCGTTCGCGGGCTACTCGAGCTGCCGCCAGTACTACGAGGACATCGCCAGGATCTCCGCCGAGGACGGCCCCGAGCTGGTCAAGATGCGCCACTTCGGCGACCACCCGGGGTTCGTGGCCGCGATGGCCGACCACACCCGGGCGGCGCTCGAACGGCTCGGCCGCGACGACGCCAGGCTGGTGTTCACCGCCCACAGCATCCCCGTCTCCATGGCCGAGACCGCGGGCCCCTCCGGCGGCCTGTACGAGGCGCAGCTCCGCAGGAGCGCCGAGCTGGTCAGCCAGGCGCTCGGCCGCACGCAGCCGTGGGACCTGGTGTGGCAGTCGCGCAGCGGCCCGCCGCAGGTGCCGTGGCTGGAGCCGGACGTCTGCGACTTCCTGCGCAAGACGGACGCCCGTTCGGTCGTGCTGGTGCCGATCGGGTTCGTCTCCGACCACATGGAGGTCGTCTACGACCTCGACACCGAGGCCAGGCAGGTGGCCGCCGAGCTGGGGCTGCCCATGGAGCGGGCGGCGACCGCCGGCACGCACCCGCGCTTCGTCCAGATGGTGCGCGAGCTGATGGACGAGCCCGAGCCCATCCCCTGCGCGCTCACGTGCTGCCCACCGCCCAGTGTTCATCGCCTCACTTCGTGAGGCGGCTCGGTCGCTGAAGTCCGCCGCCTTCCTTCGTCGCTCTGGTCGCTACGCTCCCGACGCTCCTCAGTCCAGGCGGCGGCGCTCCCTCGCGGCGCCCTCAGGCGTAAGTGCGGGCGTACGCGTCGGCGATCCCCATGACCTTGTTCACGTAGTCCCAGGAGTGGTTGTAGAACCAGATCGCCTTGCGTAGCTTCTCGCCGCCCTGGCCGGCGCCGTTGGCACACAGGTAGTTGGCGGCGCCGGGCACCGCGTCGTACGGGCTCCAGATGTCGGCCTTGCCGTCCCCGTCGCCGTCCACGCCGTAGTGCTTCCAGGTGGCGGGCATGAACTGCATGGGCCCGAGCGCGCCCGCGCTGGACGGGCCGTTGTTGCGGCCGTGGCTGCTCTCCACCTGCCCGATCGCCGCCAGCACCGTCCACGACAGCCCGGGGCAGCGGGTGGCCGCCGCCTTGTACAGGTCCAGGTAGCTGCCCGGGCGGCCCACGTTCACCGTGGTCTGCGGCTTCTGTTGCTTAGGCGTACGGTGCGCCGCGTCCAGCATGACGACCTGCGAGCCCTTGCCGAGGACCTTGCGCACCCCCGACTCGCTGATCTTGCCGGCCTTGCCGTGCAGCAGCACCGCCACCCCCGGCGCGAACCCCAGCGACCTGCCCAGATCCGCGCTCACCAGCCCGTCCACGCCCATGAGCCCGAGCGTGGCCGAGGCCGCCACGCGCAGGCGGGGACCGCCGTCCACCTGGTACATGCCGCCCAGGATCATCCCGAACCTGCGCATCGCGCCCGCGTCGGCCACCAGCTCGCCCCTGGCCAGCGCGCTCCACACGGCGGGCTGATCGGCGACGGGCTGCGGCGTCCAGGAGCGGAAGTCGGCGGGGTCTACGGCCAGCAGGTTCAGGGCGGTGCCGGCCACCTTGACCGCGCCCGCGTCCACCACGGCCACCTTCTGCACGTACTTCAGCGCGCTGAGCGCGAACCTCGTGCTCTTCGGCACCGCGCCCGCGGCGATGGCCAGCACGCGCGGCGGCGTCGCGGTGACCCCGGGGCCGCCCTGGCCGAAGTCCTTGACGGGCTCCTTGACCGGCGCGGCCGTGGGCACGAGCTGGTCGAGGCGGGGCGAGGGCTGCTGCGGCCGCTGCGTGGGCTTCCTGCGCACCGGCTCGTTCGCGGTTTTGACCAGGTCGTCGCCCAGGATCACGACGACTCCGCCGGCCGCGGCCGTGACCACGAGCACGGCGGCGACCATGAGGATGACCGCACGCAACGAGGGAAGACCGGACACTCGGGACACGTTAACCCACTCGCCCGCTAAATCACTTGCCATACGGACATACGGTGCGTCATGGTTACTTGGCTCAAGTAAGGGGGAAACGGCGTGGTCGGGCCTTACCGGGGATTGTTCGACGGGCCCGGCGTCAAGGGATTCGTGCTGGCGGGATTCATCGGCCGCATGCCGATGTCCATGCTCGGCATCGGGGTCGTGCTGCTGGTCTCCGCGCTCACCTCGTCGTACGCCACCGCCGGCGGCGTCGCCGCCATGACCAACCTGGCCTTCGCCGTGGCCGCCCCCATGTCGGGCCGCCTCGTGGACAGGTTCGGGCAGAGCCGGGTGATCCCGCCGTTCGCCGTCGTCAACGCGATCGCGCTGCTGGCGCTGATGCTGTGCGCCGGGTTCGGCCTGCCCGACTGGACGCTGTACGCCTCGGGCCTGCTCGTGGGCGCCACCTCGCTGTCGCTGGGCTCCATGGTGCGGGCCCGCTGGTCGGTCATCCACGGCGGGTCGGGCAAGCTGCACACCGCGTTCGCCTTCGAGTCGGTGGTGGACGAGGTCATCTTCGTCACCGGGCCCGCGCTGGTCACGGTGCTGGCCACCGCCGTCAACCCGTACGCGGGGCTGGTCGTGGCCCTGGTCTGCATGCTCCTCGGCGCCCTCGCGCTGGCGGCCCAGCGGCGCACCCAGCCGCCCGTGCAGCCGGTCAGGTCGGCGGCGGGCTCGCCCATCCTGATCCCCGGCATCGCCCTGCTGGCGTGCGTCTACCTGGCACTGGGCGCGGTGTTCGGCTCGGTCGACCTGATCACGGTGGCCTTCGCGGAGGAGCACGGCGTGAAGGGCGCCTCCGGGTTCCTGCTGGCGGCGTTCGCGGGCGGGTCGATGGTGTCGGGGCTGTGGTTCGGGTCGCGGGACTGGAAGATCTCGCTGCGCGGGCGGTTCGTGCGGACGCTCGCGCTGTTCGTGGTGGGACTCATACCGATCATGTTCATCGGTGACGCGTGGATCATGGCGGCGGCGCTGTTCCTGGCCGGGTTCGCCATCTCGCCGACGCTCATCACGGGCTTCTCGCTCACCGAGCGGCTGGTGCCGCCGTCCCTGCTCACCGAGGGCATGGCGTGGATCTCGACCTCGATCGGGTTCGGCGTGGCGGTCGGCGCGTGGGCCGGCGGGCGGCTCACCGAGCTGTTCGGCGCGACCAACGCCTACGCCTTCTCCTGGGGGTCGGCGATCCTGGCCGCGGTCGTGGGCATCGGAGGTTCGGGTTTGCTGAGACTTCCCGAGGCTCCTTCACCCGCCAAGAGTTGATCCGCTACGGTCGGGACATCCCTCGCAACACCCATCTCATTGGAAGCACTACCTATGTCCCGACAAATCAGTTCACTTCTAGCTATCGCGGCAGTTTGCGTCACTCTGGCCCCGGCGCCTGCCTTCGCACAGGCGCCGAAGAAGGCCGCGCCCGTCGACTGCGAGCAGGTCAAGTGCCTGGCGCTGACGTTCGACGACGGGCCCGGCAAGTACGCGGGAACGCTGCTCGACACGCTGAAGAAGTACGACGCGAAGGCGACGTTCTTCCTCGAGGGCCAGTACGTCAAGAGCCGCCCCGCGTTCGTCAAGCGCATGGTCGCCGAGGGCCACGAGGTCGGCAACCACAGCTACAGCCACCCGGACTTCACCAAGTCCGAGCCCGGCACCATCAGGAACGAGATCAAGAAGACCCAGGACGCGGTCAAGAAGGCCGCGGGCGTCGAGCCCAAGCTGCTGCGCCCGCCGTACGGGCTGGCCGACCTGCAGACCGCCGACGTCGCCACGGAGTTCGGCATGCCGATGATCCTGTGGACCGCCGGCTCCGAGGACTGGGCCAGCAAGAACGTCGACGCCATCAAGAAGAAGACCATGGAGGTCGCGCAGCCCAACGGCATCATCCTGATGCACGACTGGGTGAAGCAGACCGTGGACGCGATGCCGGCCCTCATCAAGTCGCTCCAGAAGAAGGGCTACCACCTCGTGACGGTGTCCGACATCGTCAAGGGGCAGAACCTGCAGCCCGGCGACATCTTCCCGGTTCCCGCCGGCTGGGAGAAGTGAGTATCGTTCGCGTTTAACCGAATGACGCTCTGGAGGGGTGCTCATGACGTTCGCGAATTGGGCGCGTAACCAGTCGGGCACCCCTGCCGAGGTGCGTACGCCGGCCTCGGTCGAGGACGTCGTACGCGCCGTGCGGGACGCCGCCGCCTCCGGGCGGCGGGTCCGCATGGTGGGCACGGGCCACTCCTTCACGGGGGTGGCCCTCACCGACGGCATCATGCTGCGCCCCGGCGCGCTCACCGGGATCAGGTCATGGGGCGACGACCGCGTGACCGTGCTGGCCGGCACCCCGCTCCGCGTGCTGAACGAACTGCTCGACGAGCGCGGCCTGGCCCTGGCCAACATGGGCGACATCACCGAGCAGACCGTCGCGGGCGCGATCCAGACCGGCACGCACGGCACCGGCCGCGACAGCGGCGGCCTGGCCGACCAGGTCGCCGAGCTGGAGCTGGTGCTGGCCGACGGCTCGGTGACGACGGCCGGGCCGGGCGAGGACCTGTTCGACGCGGCCAGGGTGGGGCTGGGCGCGCTCGGGGTGCTGACGGCCGTGACGCTCCGGGTGGAGCCCGCGTTCCTGCTGCATAATCGGCGGCGAAAGCTGCCGCTCAGCGAGATGCTCGCCTCGCTCGACGAGCTGACCTCGGCCAACGAGCACCTCGACTTCTTCTGGCTGCCGCACACCGACGCCTGCCTGGTCAAGACCAACAACCGCAGCCCCGGCCCGGCCCGGCCGCCGGGCGCGCTGCGGCACTGGCTGGACAACGTCTTCCTGGAGAACACCGTCTTCGGCGCGGCCTGCGCGCTCGGAGGCCGCTTCCCCGACCTGATCCCGCGGATCAACGCCGTCAGCGCGGCGGCGCTCGGCGACTCGGAGTCGGTGGACACGTCGTACAAGGTCTTCACGGCGCGGCGGGACGTGCGCTTCCTCGAGATGGAGTACGCGGTGCCGCGCGAACGCCTCGGCCAGGCGCTGCGCGAGACCAGGGATCTGATCGACCGGATGGACTGGAAGATCACGTTCCCGGTGGAGGTGCGGGTCACGCCGCCCAGCGACGCGTGGCTGTCCACCGCGTACGGGCGGCCGTCGGCGTACCTCGCGTGCCACATCTACCGGCCGACGCCGAACCCCGCGTACTTCGAGGGCGTGGAGGAGATCATGACGCGGCTGGACGGGCGGCCGCACTGGGGCAAGCTGCACACCAGGGACGCCTCCTACCTGAACAAGGTCTATCCCCGCTTCGCGGACTTCACGGCCCTGCGCGACCGGCTCGACCCGGGTCGCCTGTTCGCCAACGAGTACCTGGATCTAGTGCTCGGCTAACGCATCGTTAGGTAAAGAGCTTGCTCGAAAACGTGTCCTGGGATCCGCGCGGGCCGTGTGGAGGGCATCCTCGTAACTCGTGCCCCGACGACTCGGCCTGCCCTCCGTGTACCTCGCCGCGGCCGTGGCCACCGCCGCCACGACCGCCGTTCCTCTCGCCATGACGCCCGCGTCAGGACTCGCCCTGCGGCCCGCCCCCACCGAGCCGACCCGGCCCTTCATCGTCACCGCACGCAGCCGCGGCGCCGCCCGCGATCTCGTCGGCGAGGTGCGGTGGCGGGTGCGGCGCTACTACACCGCCGCACTGCCCGGATTCGCCACCTTCCTCACCGCCGCCGAGCTGGCCGAGCTCCGGTCGGACCCGCGGGTGCTCGCGGTCGAGGCCGACCGCGAGATCCGCCCCATGGCGCTCGGGAGACCTCGCCCGCGCTCCCGCGGGGCCACCGGCGCCGGCACCACCGTGTACGTCGTGGACAGCGGCCTGGACACGGCCCGGGCCGAGCTCGGCGACCGGGCCTGGCGCGCCTTCGACGCCACCGGCGGCACCGGGCACGACTGCGCGGGCCACGGCACCGAGGCCGCCCGGCGCGTCAACGTCATGGCGCCCAAGGCCAGGATCGCCTCCGTGCGGGTGCTCGGCTGCGCCGGCTACGGCACCCTGGCCGACCTGCTGGCCGGGCTGGACTGGATCGGCAGGCACGCCCACGGCCCGTCCGTCGCGAACCTGGCCGTCGACGAGTCCGACTCCCCCGCGCTCGACACCGCCACGCGGTCGCTGGTGCGGTCGGGCGTCTTCGTGGTCGGCGCCGCGTCCTCCGGCGCCTGCCGGATTTCGCCCGGCGGTCCGGCGTTCTCCGATCACGCCCCGTATCTGGCCGGGGTCGCCGCCCAATACCTGGAGCGCCATCCTGGCGCCGCCCCATCCGTTCTGGCCTCTTGGCTCAAGTGCACGACACCACGCGCCGCGATTCGTCAGAATCCGTCAGGGGCCTCTAACCTCCACTTGCACAACGGCGGGCTCTAGAGGGATGGATTCGACAAATGTGACCGGCGTCACACCGTCCCGGGAGTATCCCAGGAAGGCGATGTTCGGACATGCCGGGTACGGTGCTGGCAGGCAACCGGCACACGCGAGAGACTCAAGGGTCCGGGGGAAGAATGGCGACGCTGACGAAGGGACTCGCATGCAGGAGCTCCGACTCGTCGCGGTGAGTGAGGACGGCACCTATCTCGTGCTGGCTACTGCCGGGCGAGGTACGCGCTTCACGCTTCCCGTGGACGACCGGCTCCGTGCTGCCGTCCGCGGCAACTTCTCCCGTCTCGGCCAGTACGAGATCGAAGTGGAGAGTCCGTTGCGCCCCAAGGAGATCCAGGCTCGCATCCGCGCCGGAGAGACGGCGGAGGAGATAGCCGCGACCGCCGGGATCCCGGTCGAGCGTGTCCGCTGGTTCGAGGGTCCGGTGCTGCAGGAGCGGGAGTACGTCGCCCAGCAGGCGCAACGTGTGGCCGTCCGGATGCCCGGCGAGTCGGCGCCCGGGCCCACCCTGGGCGACCTCGTCGCCGAGCGGCTGACCAGGCGGGGCGTGCCCACCGACGAGATCGACTGGGACTCCGCCAAGCGCGACGACGGGCTGTGGCGCGTCAAGCTCGGCTACGTCTGGAACGGTCACACGCGCCACGCCGAATGGCTGTTCGACCCGCGCAAGCGGCACGTGACGCCCCACGACGACGAGGCCATGCGGCTGTCGGCGGCCGACTTCGACCCGGATCCCGTCGTGGTGGAGGACACGACGGTGACGCCGTTCACGCCGCGGGTGGCCAAGCTGCAGCCGGTGCCGCCGCTCGCCTCCGACCCGCTGCCGTTCCCCTCGGTGGTGCGCCGCGAGCCTGAGGAGCCGGCGGTCGGCTACAACCCGCCGCCCAGGTCGCCGGAGACGGCGTACGGCCGCGCTCCGGAGGCGGCGCCCCCGTTCGAGCGGAGCGCGCCCGCACGTGAGCCTGACGCCGCCAGAGAGGCGTCCTTCGACACGCCCGACCCCGGCGAGCCCTACCGGCCGGAGCCGCCCGCCCGCGAGACCGGCTACGCCCGCCCCGGCGACACCTCGTCCCGCCGCGGCGGGTCTTCGCCGTGGCTGCCCGACTTCGGGCCTGGCCGTCCTGCCGGACGCGACGCCGACTCCTCCATCTACGCCCCCGCCGCCACGCCCCCGGACTCCCGCACCTCACCGCCGCCCGCCGTCGAGGAGCCGCCCGCCTACGAGCGCCCCGTGGCCGGCCGCGACCAGACCCCTGCCCCGGAGACCCCCGCCCCGTCCCAGACCGCCGCCGTCACGACGCCCCATCCCCGTCCCACCACCGAGCCCCATCACCAGCCCGCCACCGAGGCCCAGCGCGTCGCCGAAGCCCAGCGCGCCGGCCACACCCAGGCAACCACCGCCGCGGGGTCTCCCGCACAGCGCGAGACCCCGCAGCCCGAGGTCGCGCAGCCCGAGGCCCGGCAGCCCGAGGTCGCGCAGGTTGAGGCCGCGAGGCCCGAAGCCCCGCAGGCCGAGGTCGCGCAGGCCGAGGTCGCGCAGGCCGAGGTCGCGCAGGCCGAGGTCGCGCAGGCTGAGGCCGCGACGCCCGACGCCCCGCAGGCCGAGGTCGCGCAGGCCGAGGCGGCGACACCCGCGGCCCAGCAGCCCGAAACCGCGACGTCCGCCGCGGTCGCGCCGCCTGCCGCACCGGAGCCGTCCACGGAGCCTGCTCAGGACGCCCACTCCGACGCGACCAGCCAGCCGAGCACGCCCCCGGCCCCGGTCGCGCCCTCCGAGCCGACCACAACCCCGGAGTCGGTGGTGGCCCCAGAGGCGGCCCGAGAGGCGACGGCGGTCGCGCAGCCTGCGGCGTCCGCAGACTCCGCAGGGCCCGCCGAGGCCGTGACGACCACCGAGCCGACGTCGGCCAGCGAGCCAACGACGACCGCAGATCCGACCCCGGTCAGCGAACCCGCGGCATCTACGGCACCGACCGCAACCGCCGAGCCCGCAGCGACCTCCGAGCCGACCGCGACCTCCGAGCCGACCGCGACCTCCGAGCCGACCGCGGCCACCCAGCCCACGGCGACCTCCGAGCCGACCGCAGCCAGCGAGCCCGCCGCGTCTGTGGCACCGGCCGCGGCTGCCGAGCCGGTGGCCACCTCGGAGTCGGCGGCAATCACCGAGTCGGCGCCAGTCACAGAGCCGGTCCAGTCGTCGGCCACCGAGCCCGTCGCGTCCTCGGCCACCGAGCCCGTCGCGTCCTCGGCCACCGAGCCGGTCGCATCGCCGGCCAGCGACGTCGAGCCCCCTTCCGAGCCCGCTCCCGCGCCGGTCTCCGAGGCCGTCTCCGCGCCTGCCGACGCACCCGCCGATGGGGACACCGCGCCCGCCGCGGACGCCCAGGCCGCCGCCGCGAAGGCCGAGACCTCCAAGCCGGCCGCCGACGCGCCCACCGCTGAGCCGACGGCCACCAAGCCCGAGCAGGAGGCGGCCCAGGCCGTACCGGACGCCAAGCCGCAGCCCGAGGTGACCCCTGAGGTCACCGCACCCCAGGCCGCGACCACGGCCGCAGCGGAGCCCGCCAGCACCGCCGCACCGGAGCCCGCTGCCGAGGCTGCGGCGGAGGCCGCTGTACCGGAGTCTCAGAGCGCGGCCGAGCCCGAGCAGCCCGCTCAGGAGGTCAAGCCGCCGGCGCCCGCTCCCAAGCCCAAGCCCACGGAGCCCAAGACCGCCCCGGCGGTCCCGGCGGCGCGCTCCGGCAAGGACGCGCCCAAGGAGGAGCCGCCCGTGCCGGTGCCGTCTCCCCCGCCCGCTCCGGCGGCCCGCCAGGCGCGCAAGGGCTCGCGGGGCCGCCGTGCCTCGGTCCCGACCTGGGACGAGATCATGTTCGGCGCCCGCCGCCAGGACTGACCCCAGGCCCGGAGGCCGACCTCGGCGGCCCACCGCCAAGGCCCCGGTCCACCGCCGCCGCGAAGGACAAGGGTCCCCGGCCAACCGCTCACAGAAGAGGGGCCGGGGGCTCGGGCGGCAACGTGGGGTCAGGACGCGGGCGGTGTGCCGTGGGAGGCGAGGAAGGGCGCGAGCCACTCCGGCGTCACCTCGGCGGGAAACGCCGCCCCCTGGGCCACCGACACGTCGATCGCCGAGTAGCCCCCCTTGCCCGCCCCGACCCCGGCGATCAGCGTGAGCACTCCGGCCCGCCGCTGAAACCACGTCTGCCGCAGCCGCCACCCCACCACGGCCCGGCGTTCGATCACGG
This sequence comes from Nonomuraea jabiensis, assembly GCF_014204795.1. Lineage (GTDB taxonomy): Bacteria > Actinomycetota > Actinomycetes > Streptosporangiales > Streptosporangiaceae > Nonomuraea > Nonomuraea jabiensis. The sequence continues at coordinate 12,745,464 of NZ_JACHMB010000001.1, forward strand.
CGTGGGAGCGCCGCAGCGACCCCGACCGCACCGCCACGCGTACCCCGTCGTAGCCGTGCCCCAGTGACCGGTACCGGTCGAGCCCCAGCGGAATCCCGACCCCGGCCAGCAGCAACGCGACCACCAGCAGGACCCACCAGAGGATCATCCCCGTCGCCCAGATCCCCGCGGCGCTCGCCACCGCGAGCACGGCCCACGGGAAGACGGCGCGGAACAGGCGGCGGTTGCGCGCCACGTGCGGGTGGCGGCGGAGCTCGGCCTGGGAGGAGCCGATGGCCTCCGCGGTCACCTGGTACGCCACGGTCCGGGGCACGTCGGGCAGGAGCTGGCCGCGCGTCTCGGAGTCGCCCAGCCCCGTGACGATGGCCCAGGCCCGTACGACCCCGGCCCAGCGTTCGGCGAGCCCGTCCACGATCTCGTAGCCGCGCACCCGGGCGGACTCCAGCGACACGCTGCGCCGGTTGATCAGCCCGCGTTCGGCGACCAGGTAGCCGTCGCGGTGCTTGAGCTTGAAGTCCCAGTTGAAGACCGCGTACATCAGCCCGCCCACGAACGGCATCGCCAGCACGAGCAGCACCGCCACGGCCACCAGCAGGTAGGGGTGGTCCCAGATCCATTCCCCGGCGCTCCAGGCGGTGTCCTGGTCGAGGCCCAGATCGTCGCCCCACTGGAACACCAGGCCCACGGCGCCGCCCGCGAGGGCGAAGGGGGTGAGCAGGTACGCGCCCGACAGCGGCCCGTACAGCAGCCACTTCCGCGGCACCCCGATGATCACCCGCTCCTGGGGGACCGCCACCTCGGACACCTGCGCCTCGGGCCGGGGTGCGCGCCGCAGCAGCACCGACTTGAGGCGTTCGGCCTCCTCCGGCGTGATCCCGTCGAGCTCGGCCTCCTCGTCGCCGCCACTGGCCCCGGTGTCGATCTTGAGCACGGTCAGGCCGAGCAGGCGGTGCAGGGGCGGTGTGGACACGTCGACGCCGCGGATCCGCTCAAGCGGGATGGTACGGACGGAACGGCTGATCAGCGACCGCTTGGTCTCCAGCCGGTCGCCGAGGATCTCGTAGCTGAAGGTGGCCCACCTGATGATCGCGAACACCACGGTGCCCCCCACGCCCAGGGCCGCCCAGCCGTAGGAGTGGGCCGAGAACCCGCCCACGAACAGCACGCCGACGAGGGGCAGGAGGAGGGAGGGCAGCATGCGTACGGGGTCGATGAGCAGCACTTTGGGGCTCAGCCGCAGCGGCACCCGGACCGGAGGACCCGGCGGCCCTCCCGCCGGGCCGGGCGGACCGCTCCCATCTCCGCCGGCCGAGGGCGGTGCGCCGCCCTGAGGATACGGCCCGCTTTGAAGCGGAGGATGCGGCTGAGGGGACGGGTCGCCTTGCGGGTGGTGGTGCGGGCCGGTCATGTCGCGTCGTCCCTGAGCGCCTCGGCGCGGTGCGCGAGCTGCTCGGCGAGCCCGGCCGCCACCCCGTAGTCAAGACCCTTGATCGTCGAGGACCCGGCATGGGACGCGGTACGGATCTCGAGCGTGGCCAGCCCGAGCAGCCGCTCCATCCATCCTTGCCCCTTGTCGACCGTCTGGATGCGGCTCACGGGCACGAACACCCACTCCCTGGTCAAGAACCCCGACCTGGCGTAGACGACGTCCCCTGAGAGCTCCCAGCGGTGCACGGCGTACCGTACGAACGGCTCGGCCACCAGGAACGGCGCCGTCAGCAGCACCACCGCGGCCGGCAGCAGCCAGGAGTTGTCCGCGAACCAGCCGGGCACCCACGACCAGCCGCTCCCGCCGACCCACCGCGCCACCAGAAGCGAGCCGCCGAGAAGGAACACGAACGCGACCAGCGACTCGAGCAGCCACAGGCGGACGGCTTTCGGCGAGACGCGGTTCGCCGGATCGCGCAGCGGGCCAGTTGACGTCACAAGGCCAGCTTAGGGCGCGCGGAGGCAAGGCGATCAGTCCGCGAGCCGGTAAAGATCGACCGAGATTCTCGGCGTGTCGGCCGTCGCGCCCCTCCGCCCCGGTGCCATGCTCGGTGGCGGCCGGCCGCAGGCTGTCGAGCTTGGCCACGTCGGCGGCGCCACGTACGTGCCACCCAGGCCCGGCCAGCGCATGACCGCACCACCGCGCGAGCGCCTCACGCAACGTGGCAGCCGCCGTCCACCCGCGCCCGATCCGGACCACCAAAGCCTCCGAATCGCCACGCGCCCCTACATCTATGGACCGATCTGGCGCACTTGGTTTTTTCGGGATCGCCGCGACCGAAAACGGTGTCCGTTTTGTCGGATCCGAGCACGCGATCCCCCTCCCGTCCCCCGCGTCGAACCAGCAGGCCAGGCCGGTCCCGGAGCGCGACCCGATTCCGGTCCCCCAACAGACCCGCAGGCCACTCCTGTGGCCAACGTCACTCCGCGGATCCCGCGATTCTGACCCGTTTCGGATCCTTTACCGAGCACCGACCATCGAGAAACGGTCTGCGCACCGCCGAGAGCCGCGTAGCATCGTCCGGCATGGGGCTGTGTAACGCGGCAACACGTATGCGGCGCATCGCTGTCAGTGTGACGGCGGTGACTGCGGCGTTCGCGTTGGCCGGTTGCGGCAGCTTCATCGGCAGATCTCAGGCCAAGGACATCGCGGAAATCAACGTCTCGAGCCCGGAGCTGCGCGAGGGCAAGCCGCTCCCCGCCGAATACTCCTGCCGGGGTGGCGAGGGCAGTCCTCCGCTGCGCTGGTCGAGCCAGCCGCTGTCCGAGGCGAAGTCGATCGCGATCGTGGTCGACTCCCATACACCGTCCGATTCGGCCGTCAACTGGGTGCTCTACAACATCCCGGCGACCACGACCGAGCTGGGGCCCAACGCCGCGGCGGACCCTCCTGAAGGGTCCGGCCAGGCGAAGGTCACCGGCGGCAAGGAGGGCTATGAGCCGCCTTGCACCAGCCCGGGCAGCTATCGCTTCACTGTCTACACGTTGAACGGACGGGTCGACGTCCAGAAGGGTGCCGAGCTCCCCGACATCCTGAAGGAGATCGCGGACAAGACGATCGCCCGGGGCCGGCTCACAGCGGTCGACATCCAGTGAGAGAGCGAACACAGCAGGTAGTCCGGTGTACCAATTCTTCACGTAGGGTGTGACAACGCTCATAGTGGTCCGACACAATCAGATCCAATCGTTAGGCACTGGTGATCAAAGGGGGCAGGTCGCGTCGATGGCCGCGCGATCTCACCGGCGCCGAAGGGAGGCCATGGCTTTGAGGGTGGTGCAATGATCGCGGTCGTAGTGAGCTTGGTCGCCGTCGTGCTCCTCGTGCTCGTCGTCGTGGCACTGGGCATGCGTTCGATGAGCCGCCGGGAGAGCTCTCTCCCTCCGGAACGCCTGAAGGAGATGGCCGAGAAGGAGGAGAGGACCCAGACGCGGTCCACTGACGAGTTCGCCTCGCACGAGCCTCGTATGGCCAACTTCAGCCCTGACTTCAGCCCCATCGGTGAGCGCGAGCCCAAACCCGTGCGCACCGGTCAGCGTGGCAGGCGTGGCGTCGACGAGTGGGGCAACCCGTCCACCGATGACGACGACGAGGAGTTCTGGGCCAACATCCGCAGCGACGCGGAAGAGGGCGGCTTCGGCGCCGGTGGCACCGTGGCGGCCAGGAAGGCCTCCTCCCGTCCGGTCGAGCGTGACAAGCCCGCCGAGCGCCCCGCGGCCCCCAAGCGCCAGGAGCGCACCGCGAAGCCACGGCCGGCCGCCGCCTCCGCCGCCGTCGACCCCGACGCGACCACCGTCCAGGCCCCCCTCCCGCAGCGCCAGCCGGCCTCCGCCGCGGCCAACCTCGCCGACCTGGTGGAGCCCGCCAAGCGCCCCGCCCCGTCCCAGGCGGACATGGCCGACCAGCGTACGGTGACGTTCGCGGCCCCGACGGCCGACGTGATGAGCATCCTGGGCGCGGGCGCCCAGCCGGTCCCCTCCCCCCGCCCCGACTCCCTGTCGTCCAACAACTCCCCCAGGACCGGCACCGGCTCCTTCCCGGCGGCCCCCGCCGCCGGCGGCACCTTCCCGGCCAGCCCCGTGAGCCAGCCCGGCGGGAGCGGCGCCTACCCCGTCTCCCCCGCCTCGAGCGGCTCCTTCCCCGCCCAGCCCGCCCCCATCCACGGCGCGCCCACGAGCGACCCGTTCCCCGCCTACACCAACGCGGCCGAGACCACCTGGACCAACCCGCCCGCGACGCCCTCCTCGTCCGGCTCCTGGCCCTCGCAGCCCGACATCCTCGACGATCCCGCCCCCGCCGCCGGTTACGCCTCGGGGACCTCCTGGCCGGCGTTCGAGCAGCCCGCCGCGCGCTCTTCCTACCCCGCCTCGTACGAGGTGCGTGCCGGTTGGGCCGTGGCCGACGACACCGACCCGCTCACCGGCCCCTCCCCCGCCGCCGGCACCCCCACCGTGCCCGGCAGGGCGGTCTCGGCCTACGACGACGTGCTGTCCACGTCGACGCCGGTGCCGCCGACGCCGCAGGGCGCGCCGTTCGCGTACGAGACCGGCGACATCACCACCGCCCCGGCCGCCGCCTGGCCGGAGCCGCCGTCGAGCGCGACCTCGTGGCCGACGTACGGCTCCCAGAACGGCAACGGCGGCGGCAACCACCGCCGCGGCTCCGATCAGGAACACCCGCACGACTACTACCGGTGAACGCACGCGCCCATTAATGCGTAAAACCCGCGTGACACACCCTTAAAGCAGGGTCGACGGAGCAATAGGGTTTGCTCCATGATCCCCGACACGAAGAGTAGCTGGCTGAGCACCCTCCGGCATGACGTGCCAGCCTCGCTCGTGGTTTTCCTCGTCGCGGTGCCGCTCTCTCTGGGCATCGCGATGGCCTCCGGCGCGCCCCTGGCCGCCGGTCTGATCGCCGCCGTGGTCGGCGGGATCGTGGCGGGCGCCCTGGGCGGGTCCGCCGTACAGGTCAGCGGACCCGCCGCCGGGTTGTCGCTGGTGGTCGTGGATCTCGTGCAGACGTACGGATGGCGTGCCACCTGCATGATCACCCTGCTGGCGGGCGCCGTACAGCTCCTGCTGGGCGTCTTCAAAGCGGCCAGGGCGGCACTGGCGGTGTCGCCGGCGGTCATCCACGGCATGCTGGCGGGCGTCGGCGTGATCATCGCCCTCGCCCAGCTCCACGTGGTGCTGGGCGGCAACTCGCAGCGTTCGGCCGTGGCCAACCTGATCGAGCTGCCCGGCCAGATCGCGAACCTGCACGGGCACAAGGTCGCCGTCGGGCTGCTCACGATCACGGTGCTGGCGCTGTGGACGCGGCTGCCCAAGCGGGTCAAGGTGGTGCCCGCGCCGCTGGTGGCGCTGCTCGTGGGGGCGGTGACGGCGTGGGTGTTCGGCTGGGACGTCACGCGCGTGGACCTGTCCCACACCGTCACCGAGTGGGCCTTCCCGGTCCTGCCGCACGGCGACTGGCACCTGATCGTGGGGGCGGTGCTGCTGGTGGCGCTGCTGGCCGGGTGCGAGTCGCTGCTGTGCTGCGTGGCGGTGGACGGGATGCACGGCGGCCGCCGCGCCGACCTCGACCAGGAGCTGACCGGTCAGGGCGTCGCGAACATGGTCACCGGAGCCCTCGGCGGCCTGCCGGTGGCGGGGGTGATCGTGCGCAGCACCGCGAACGTGCAGGCCGGCGCGCGCACCCGCTGGTCGGCGATCCTGCACGGGGTGTGGGTGCTGGTGTTCGCCATCGGGTTCGGCTGGACGATCAAGCTGATCCCGCTGGAGGCGCTGGCGGCGTTGCTGGTGTTCATCGGCGTGCAGATGGTGAACCTCGGTCACATCAGGAAGGTGCACGGCCACGGCGAGGTGCCCGTCTACGTCGTGACGATGGCCACCGTGATCGTGCTCGGGCTCGCCGAGGGTGTCGTGGTGGGGCTGATCCTGGCCGCGCTGCTCGCGCTGCGCCGCCTGACCTGGGTCACGGTCCTCAAGCGCGACGGCGACGATGGGCGGCTGCATGTGACGGTCTCCGGTTCGCTGACGTTCCTGGGGGTGCCCAGGCTCACGCACGAGCTGCGGACGATCGCCCCGGCCACCGCCGTGGACCTCGACCTGAACATCGACTTCATGGACAACGCCGCCTTCGAGGCCCTCCACTCCTGGCGGCTGCACCACGAGCGCATGGGCGGTACGGTCGACATCGACGAGCTGCACGACGAGTGGTACTCGCTGGCGGCCAGCGGCGCGCGCATGTTCCCCGTGAAGTCGCCGCCCAAGGCGCCGGATCGCTGGTGGCTGCCGTGGTCGCACCGCCGTCGTCCCGTCCGTCCCTCGGCTCCGGACTCCGCCGAGGCGGAGTGCCTGCTGACGGCGGGGGCGCGCGAGTTCCACCGGCGTACGGCGCCGCTGGTCCGGCCCATCTTCACCGAGCTGGCTCGCAAGCAGCAGCCCTCGCACCTGTTCATCACGTGCGCCGACTCCCGCATCGTGCCCAGCCTCATCACCGCGAGCGGCCCGGGAGACCTGTTCACGGTGCGCAACATCGGCAACCTGGTGCCGCGCCGGGGCTCCGAACCGCACGACGACTCGGTGGTGGCGGCGATCGAGTACGCCACGCAGGTCCTCGGCGTACACACGATCACGGTGTGCGGGCACTCCGGGTGCGGCGCCATGGCCGGGGTGCTGAGCGGCGGGGTGCAGGCGGGCAGCCTGCCGGGGCTGAGAAGGTGGCTGCGGCACGGGAACCACAGCCTGGCCAGGTTCATCGAGACGGAGGGCGACCGGCTGCACAGCGGCGCTCTGGACGTGCTGTGCCGGGTCAACGTGCAGCAGCAGTTGGAGAACCTGCGCACGTACCGGAAGGTCGACGAGCAGGTGCGGGCCGGGAAGCTGGAGCTGGTGGGGCTGTTCTTCGACATCGGCTCGGCCAGGGTGCACATGGTGCCGCCGCTGCGCCCCACCGCCGAGCGGACGGTGAGCTTCTGAGTAATCCTGCGCAGACGCGGCGCCGCGAGGCGGATTAGCTCCCAGGGGTCGGAGGGGCGGAGGTGTCGAGGCCTCCGCCCCTCACTTTGCGGTAACTCATCACTGAATGGGTACAGAGCCACACGTAGAGTAATGAATCGCCCGAAACAGGGGGAATGGGCGGTGACGACACTTCGGAGAGCAGCGGTGGCCGCGGCGACGGGCATGCTCGCGGTCGCGTGCGCCGGCGCGCAGAGCATGACGATGACTGGATCACAAGTCGGCCTTGAGCCGTTTTATCAGCAGAAATTGTCATGGTCGGGCTGCGGAGACGGCTTTCAGTGCGCCACGTTGAAGGTGCCACGGGACTACGCCCGTCCGGAGGGTCACCAGCTGAGGATCGCCGTCATCCGGCTGCCCGCGAAAGACAGGTCCCGGCGCGTCGGCTCGCTGGTGACCAACCCGGGAGGGCCCGGCGCGTCCGGCGTCACCTTCCTCCGTACCTCCAGCCAGGCGTTCGGCGAGGCACTACGGGATCGCTTCGACCTCGTCGGATTCGACCCCCGCGGCGTGGGGCGGAGCGATCCGGTGCGCTGCCTCGACTTCCGGCAGACCGAGCAGCGCCTCCTCGCCGACCCGCCCACCACGCGGGCCCAGATCCACGCCGAGGTCATGTTCTGGCGGGCGTTCGCGGCGGCCTGCGAGGCCAGGTCCGGCGCCAACCTGCCGTACGTCGGAACGGTCAACGCCGCCCGCGACATGGACGTGCTGCGGGCGGCGCTCGACGACAGGCGGCTGACCTACATCGGATTCTCGTACGGCACGTACCTGGGCGCCTTCTACGCCGACCAGTTCCCCCGGAACGTGCGGGCCATGGTCCTGGACGGCGCGTCCGACCCGAAACTGACGGGCGAGGAGTTCCTCCTCGGTCACGCCCAGGGCTTCGAGACGGCGCTGCGCTCCTTCGCCGCCTACTGCGTCAGGACCGCCGGCTGTCCCCTGGGCACCGGAAGCGTGGACCGGGCCGTCGGCAAGGTTTCCGACCTGCAGGAGCGGGCCGCCCGCAAACCCCTGAAGAACCGGGCGGACGCCCGCGTCCCGGTGGACGACGACGGAGTGACGCAGGGCATCTACACGGCCCTCTACAACCGGAACAACTGGCCCACGCTACGGCAGGCCCTGGCACAGGCGATCGACGACGGCGACGGCACCGGCCTGTACAAGCTCGGTTACGAGCAGGAGCCCCGCGCCCCGTTCGGGGCACTGCAGGCGGTCAACTGCGTCGACAAGCCGTTTCCCCCCAATCTTGCGGCGGTCCAGAACCTGGCCGACCGGGCCGCGAAGGTCGCGCCGCATTTCGGCTCGTTCGTCGTGTGGCCGTGGCTGACGTGCGCGTACTGGCCGGTCAAGCCCGCCCGGCAGCCCAGGGCCGTGACAGCGGCCGGAGCCCCGCCGATCCTCGTAGTCGGCACCACGCGCGATCCCGCGACCCCGTACAGGTGGGCTCAGAGCCTGGCGAACCAGCTCACGTCCGGCGTCCTGCTGACCTACGTCGGCGACGGACACACCGCTTACCTGTCCAACACGGAGAAGTGCATCCGCGAACCGGTCGAGCAGTACCTGATCACCGCTCGGCCTCCGGCGCGCGGTCTCACCTGCGAGCAGACGCCGCTGGACCCGGCGGGCAAGGGCTCACCAAGCTGAACCGCCATGGCTGACACCGGAGAAACCTCCGCCCCGTGATGCCGCCTGCCATGGCTTCGCGCTCTTTGTCGCTTTTCTCCCCCACATAGGCCGCCGTGCCATCCCAGCCCGGGACGCTCTGGCGAACCGTGCCGCCGTCCATCCTCTCGCTATCCCTGCTCACCTCCTGCAGCCCCGCCCGCACCCGCGCCTGCCCCGCTCATCCCCCGCCCTGCCCATGCGCGCCCTGCCCTGCTCATCCCCCGCCCGGTCGCCGCGATCACACCGTCAGCCCGCCAGCATCGTCAAGGTCGACCTTGTGGCCGCCCTGCTGCTCAAGGCCCAGCGCCGGCACCGCGGCCGCACCGGCAGGGAGCGGCGTTCGGCGGCGCGGGCCGTCAGGGTCAGCGCCAACGCCGCCGCGTCCGCGCTGTGGTCCGCGATCGGCGGCGTGCCGGGACCGCCGTCGCCCACCGGAAGCTCGGCCTGTGCTACACGACCCCCGCCCCTGGAGGCCAGGTCCGCCTCCTGACAGCACTCACCTCCCCACAAGAGTCCCCTTTCGACCGAGAACCGCCGGTATGCGGCTCGGCCTGATGAGCGACGTGACGCCGGCGCAGTCATGGGGCGTCAGCGCGGCCGGGCACGTGGACGTGACCCTCAAGAACGGCTGGCCTGCCCCGGCCGCGCGACGGAGGCCGGTACAGCATCGACCGGGTACGTGACCGCCGCGGGCACACGTACCTGATCGCCGTCATCTCCCACCGGCACCGCACGATGGGGGCCGGGGTGAAAGCGGTCGAACACGTCGCCGAACTCGTCACCAAGGCCCTCTCCGAAGCGGCGGGCCGCGCGTGAGGCCGAGCAGATCCGGCGCGCGAAGCTGCTCGACCCCGGACCATGCAGCCGGCGCATGGTGGCCTTCCGCTCCGAAGCGGGGAATGGACGAGGGCGCGTTCCGTCGCGGCGGTCAGGCGTCCCAGGTGACGGGGAGGCTCTTGACCCCGTAGATGTCGGCCGTCTCCGGGCGCAGGGCGACCTCGTCGGCCGGTACGGCCAGGCGCAGCGTGGGGAAGCGGTTGAGCAGCGCGGGCAGCGCGACGCGCAGCTCGACACGGGCCAGCTGCTGGCCCAGGCACTGGTGGATGCCGTGGCTGAAGGCCAGGTGCCCGCCGTCCTGCCGGCGCAGGTCGAGAGTGTGGGGATCGGTGAAACGCTCAGGGTCGCGGTTGGCGGTGGCCAGCGACAAGATGAGCGTCGAGCCCGCCTTGATGCTCTGGCCGCCCAGCTCGACGTCCTCCAGCGCGACCCTCGCGAACTGCTTGGCGACGCTCAGATACCGCAGCAACTCCTCCACGGCCGGCTCGGCGAGCGCGGGGTCGGCACGCAACGCCGCCAGCTGCTGCGGGTTCTGCAACAGCGCGAAGGTGCCCAGCGCCAGCATGTTCGCGGTGGTGTCGAACCCGGCCGACAGCAGGATCAGCGCCATCCCCTGCAGCTCCTCATCGGTCAGGTCGCTGTCGAGCAGGTCGCTGAGCACGTCGTCGGTGGGATCGGCGCGCTTGGCGACCACCAGCTGCGCGAGGTACTGCTGGGTGGCGGTGTAGGCCTCCATCAGCTCCTCATCGCCGACCTCCCCGCCGAGGAACTTGTCGATGTTGTCCTGGAAGGAGCCCCGGTCCTCGTACGGCACGCCCAGCAGCTCACAGATGATGACGGCCGGGATGGGCTTGGCGAACGCGGTCACCAGGTCCACCTGCGGGCCGGCCTTCTCCATCGCGTCCAGGTGCTCGGCGGTGACCTGCTCGACGCGCTCGGTGAGCAGCCGCATCCGCCGCACGGTGAACTTGCCCACCAGCGGCTTGCGATAGCGGGAGTGCCGCGGCTCGTCCATCAGCAGGAACTCACCAGGCGGCGCCGGAGGAAGCTCGATGTCACCGTACGCGCTGTAGTCGATCAGCGGATGGTGACGCATGAGCTCCTTACGCGAACTGAACCGCGAATCGGCCAGAACCGACCGGACCAGATCGAAACCGGTGACCAGCCAGCCCTGATGCCCGTCGGGGAAGGGATAGGGCGTGATGGGGCTGTGCTCGCGGGTCTGGATCAGCTCCTTGGGCGGGTCGAAGGGGCAGCCGGGCTGACGCGCGGTCGGCATCTTGGTGAGGGGGATTTCCATGGTCATTCCTCTCATCGGCCTAGGTTCAAGTCGAGACATCATGATCAGGGGCTGAACGGAAGCGATGACGCTGGTCAGCCATCAGCAGCGGGTTTTCCTCGCCGGTGAGCAGGCCGTCCGGGGGCCGGCAGCGTGGCCAACACGTTCGCTGCCGGGGTCTTCCCCAGCGCCGCCGGGCCCGGGCAGGGCGAAGATCGTGCCGCTCTGGACATCCAGGTCGATGCCGTCGAGCAAGGGGCCGTGATGGCTGAGCCGTTCATGGGAGCCACCATCGCCGACCGCGCTGATATCAGACCGTTGCCGGGCTGACACGACACCCCGTCAGACCTGATCGCCGCCGGAACCCTCCTCTGGCCTGGCAGACTGCCCAACGCCCACATCGAAGACCTCTGGCGCCCGAGCTTTCCGACACCCCACCCCGGATGCGGCTCCCACGGCGGCCGGGGAACAACGGCGCGGGCATCCAGATCCCGCTCAGCAACGTCAACCCATCAACCTGCGCGCTGTCCGAGCCGGCATGAAGCCCGAACGGCGGCACATGCGCACGCAAGACAGCAGCCCCACCGTCACCTCGGCGGCATCCCCGACCTCAACGACCTCCCAGCCTGGGCAGCATCCCAGCCTGGGCGGCACCCCAGCCTGGGCAGCATCCCCGACCTCAACCACCTCCCAGCCTGGGCGGCATCCCGGCCTGGGCAGCCTGCCAGCCACGGTGGCATCCTCGGCCGTGCCTCCTACCGCGCCGACGCCGAAGGCAACCAGCCCATCAACCGGCTCGGCGCCGCCGACGAGATCGCACAACCCGTCCTACGTCCACCGGGACGACCACCTCCGGTCACGCGGCGAGGGACACCCACCCTCACGCTCCACGACGGACGGCTTCGATCAGGGCGCGGAGGAGGGCGGTGCGCCGGGGCATCTCGGCGACGATGACGTGCTCGTCGTCCGCATGCGCCCCGCCGCCGACCGCGCCCAGCCCGTCGAGGGTCGGGCAGCCGACTCCCGCCGTGAAGTTGCCGTCCGAGGCGCCGCCCACCGAGGCCGAGGTCAGCGGCCCCACTCCCAGGTCCGCCGCCAGCTCCTGCGCCAACGCGTACAGCGAGGCCGACATCGCGCTCTCGAGCGGCGGCCGGTTGGGGCCGCCGAGGATCTCCAGGCGGGTGCCGGGCAGGACCGGCCGAAGCGCATGGAAGGCCGCGTCGACCCGATTCTGCTCCGACATCTCTGCCACTCGCACATCCACCGAGATCGAGGCGGCGGCGGGAACGGTGTTGCGTGCCGTACCGCCTGACAAGACCGTAGGCGTGACAGTGGTGGCCCCGGCGCCCATGGCGGCGATGGCCAGGATCTGGTGAGCCAACTCGATCGCGGCGTTCAGTCCCTTCTCGGGCTCGAGCCCGGCGTGCGCGGCCCGGCCGCGGACGTTGACGGTGTAGAGGGCGGTGCCCTTGCGGGACGTCTTCAGCGCGCCGCCGTCGGCGCTCGCCTCCATGACGAACGCGGCGGCCAGCCCTCGGGCGGTCTCCTTGATCAGCTCAGCCGAGGTACGCGAGCCGCACTCCTCGTCACCGTTGATCAGCAGGGTGACGCCGTCGAGCGACCCGAGCCCGGCCAGGGCGTGGAACGTCTGCACCAGCCCCGCCTTCATGTCGAACACCCCAGGCCCCCGCGCCACGCCGTCCACCACTGACCATGGGTGGGTGGCGAGGGTGCCGATCGGCCAGACGGTGTCGTGGTGACACAGCAGGAACACCTTGGGGGTGCCGAACGTCCAGCGCAGGTGCGTGACGCCGTCGATCACGAGGAACTCTGGCTGTGCGCCCAGGTAACGGGCTCCCATCGCCGCCACGACCTTCGCGCTGCGGGCAACGGCCTCCAGGTCATGGGTGAAGGACTCGCACAACACCAGCTCTTCGAGATCCTCGATCATGCCATCCCTCCGTAGAGCTCGCGCTTCATTCCGTTTCCTCTCCGCCGCCGTCCCCTCACACCGGCCCGATCGCCGTCCGAGAAGGGGTGATGAAGGGGGTGATGCACAGGCCGGCGACCCACCACCCGCGCGTTCAGATCCTCTGAAGGCGGTGCATGCTGCCGCCGACCGAACCGGCTCCCGCCCAGGAACCAGCGCACGCTGCCGCCAACACCGTCAATCGCTCACCCAAGAGTCCGCGAACGCCGCCGCCCACTCCACCGACTACTCGCCCAAGCAGCGCGCCCACTGCCACCGACTCAACCAGTTCCCCACCCAGGAACCAGCGCACCTTGCCGCCAACGCCATCAATCGCTCACCCAAGAGTCCGCGAACGCCGCCGCCCACTCCACCGACCACTCGCCCAAGCAGCGCGCCCACTGCCACCGACCCAACCAGTTCCCCACCCAGGAACCAGCGCACCTTGCCGCCAACGCCATCAATCGCTCACCCAAGAGACCGCGAACGCCGCCGCCCACTCCACCGACCACTCGCCCAAGCAGCGCGCCCACTGCCACCGACCCAACCAGCTCCCCACCCAGGAACCAGCCCACCTGCCCACCAACGCCATCGATCACTCACCCACGAGACGGCACCGAGCCGCCACCCACTGCACCTGCTACTTACCCGGAAACCCGTGCTCCTGCCGCCAACCGGCCCAGCTATTTGCCGGAAGGTGATGCACGCCGTCGCCCACCCACCGAGCCGCTCCCTGGCCGGAAACCGGTGTTCGCCAGCGTTGGCCCATCCGGCTATCTCCTGGAAAGCGGTGCGCACCGTCGCCAACCCACCGAGCCGCTCCCTGGCCGAAAAGCAGTGTTCGCCAGCATTAGCCCATCCGGCTATTCCTGGAAAGCGGTGCGCACCGTCGCCAACCCACCGAGCCGCTCCCTGGCCGAAAAGCAGTGTTCGCCAGCATTAGCCCATTCGGCTATTCCTGGAAGGCGGTGCGCGCCGTCATTGACCGACCGAGCTCGCTGATCGGAGAGCGGGACACGTCGACGTCAGCGGACTCAGCTGTCTGCCCGATGGCGACGCACCCTCCCGCTGGCCGGACCGCATGCGCACGCCGCCGATCACGCCAGTTGCTCGCCCAGGAACCGGTGCACGTTGCCGCCGATGATCTTCGTGACGTCCTTCTCCGGGAGGCCGCGGGCGAGCAGGCCCTCGGTGATCATGGGCAGGCCCGCGGGACCCGCCAATCCCGGGATGGCCGACTTCGGGTTGACGCCCCTCGCGTTGAGGCCCTCGCAGCAGGGCGGCGTCAGGTCGTCCATGACCTCGCGGATGAAGTCGGGGCCGAGTCCGACGTGGTCGATCCCGGCGACGGACACGACGTGCTCGATGTGGTCGAGCAGGCGGTCGAGGGTCATGTCCTCCTCCCGCTCGGCGAGGAAGGGGGCGAAGAAGTTGACGCAGATCACGCCGCCCGTGGCGGCTACCGCGCGGAGCTGATCGTCGGTGAGGTTGCGGTGGTGGTCGCGCAGCGCCCTGGCGGCGGAATGGGTGGCCATGACCGGTCTGGTGGCCTGCTCCAGGACGTGCGCCACGCCGGAGGCGCCCAGGTGGGAGACGTCGAAGACGATGCCGAGCCGTTCCATCTCCTGCAGGGCCGCGATGCCGTGGGAGGTCAGGCCGCTGCCCGTGGCGTCCTCACCGCTGCCGTCGGCCAGCGGCGTGCGTCCGAAGTGGGCGATGGACGCCACCCGTACGCCAAGGCGGTGAACGGTCGAGATCAGCTCGACGTCGGCATCGATGCCCGGCATGCTCTCCAGCGCGATCACCAGGGCGATCTTGCCCTCGTCGAGCGTTCGGTCGATGTCGGCCGCGTTAAGACATATCCGGACATGGTCGGGATTTCCCTCGGCCAGCACGTGCGCACACTCGATCATGCGCAGTGTCTGTCTCAGGGCGCCCTCCGGCCGGTATTGGTCGTCGATGAAGACCGGCAGGATCTGCAGATCGACTCCGCCGTCGACGAGCTGGGGCAGCCATCTCTCCCGGAAGAACGAGGCCCACTGCTGAGGCGGTCGCGCGGAGACGGCCATGAGCAGGTCGTTGTGGGTGTCGGCCACGACTGCGCGCTGGTGGAGGGAAAGCGTCATGCGATGGACGTTATCGCGAGGGCTGGACCTGCTCCAATGCACCCGGAGTCCGATTTTTTGGATCACTTGTACGACTGTGGGTTGAGTTTCAAGTGTGCCCAGTGGGGAACCGCGCCCCGACCCCCGGACCCCGACGACGGGTGATGGGTAACGGGCGAGTCGAGTACACGGTGGTGGCCGAATGCACGCGCCAGGCTGAGCGGTGATGACGACCTGGGTTGGGCCGCGATGGCGTGGGCCGCGATGGGCTGGACCCCGAGGGGGGATTGCGCGCGGCTGGGCCCCGATGGGGTGGGTGCGCGGGGCTGCAGTCGCGGCATCGGGGTGGCGTCGCCGTAGAGGTGGCGTCGCCGTCCCGAGTGAGCTCGCCGTCAGGGGTGACCACACCGCCCGGAGGTGTCACCGTCCGGAGTCGCCTCGCCGTCAGGGCTGGCCAGACCGCCCGGAGCGGCGTCGCCGTCCGGAGTCGCCTCGCCGTCACGGGTGGCGTCACCGTCCGGAGTGGCCTGGCCGTCAGGGTGACCACCCGTTCGGAGTGGCCTCCCGGCCGGAGGGGCGTTGCTGTTGGGGGTTCGTCCAGGGTCGGGTGAGCCGGTCAGGTGATCTCGTGCGACTCCGGCCAGCCGGATTCGAGCAGGTCGAAGATGGCGTTCATCGCGGCCAGAGGGTCGGGCTCCACGCCCGCGAGCTCAGGGATCTCCAGGACATAGCGGGCGAGCGCGCGGACGGTCATGTCGGAGGGGTCGCGGCCGCTCTCCGCGGCGATCGCCTCTGCCAGGGGCCCCTCGCCGGCTATCCAGAGCTTGCGTGAGTACTCCCGCAGGGCGGGGGTGCCGACGATCAGGTCACGCTTGGCCCGCAGGTCGGGCGGGAGATCGTCGGTGAAGGGACCCCGGGCCGCCAGGCAGCGGCGCAGGGCTTCCAGTACGGACTGGCCGGCGGGCCGGTCGCGGACCGCGGCGGCCAGCCAGACGTGTCGTTCCGCGCCGTCGTCGAAGATCAGCGCCTCCTTGCCGTCCGGCACGTGCGCGAACAGCGTGGCGATGGAGACCACCAACCACCTGGGACACTTCGCGTTGATCCACTGGCTCGCGCCCCTGCTGACGGGTACGCCCGCGAGCCGCGTCGTCACCACCGGCAGCTTCACCGCCAAGTCCGAGAGCCTGGACCTCGACGACCTCCAGAGCACGCGCGACTACCGGCCCAAACGCACCTACGCGCGTTCCAAGCTCGCGCAGATGCTCTTCGGCTTCGAGCTCGACCGCCGCCTGCGCGCCGCCGGCAGCACGACGCTGAGCGTGGTCACCCACCCCGGCGGCGCGCTCGACTCCCTCACACCGGCCCGCCCGCCGGTCCACCTGCCCACCACCGGCGAGCGGCTGCGCGGCCTGCCTGCCGGCCTCCTCCTTCAGGGCAAGGAAGCCGCCGCCTGGCCCGCCGTGCGGGCCGTCCTCGACCCGTCCGTACGCGGCGGGCAGCTATGGGGACCCCGGGTCTTCGGGATCCGCGGCCTGCCCGTCCTCGAACCCGTACGCGGCCACCTGGCCGACACCGAACTCGCGGCCCGCGTGTGGACCGCCAGCTCAGCCCTGACCGGCCTGGACCCCACTCCTCCAGCGGACCTCACCCAGCCCCCCGCGCGAGAGTGAAGGTCAGCGCCCATGAGGAAGATCCTCGACGTTGCTCACTCTCCGAACCCGTTCCGGCGAGCGACCCGGCCCCCGCCGACAGGGGTCATGGCCGCGTCCGGGCCTGGCCCTCGACCAGGGCGGCGAAGCCGTCGAGATGGCGCGCGAGGCTGTACTCGAACAGCCCGTCCAAGTCCGACACCGTCTCCTCGGCGATCGTGGCCAGCAGTGGAAAGCGTCCGCTGTCGAGGAGTTCGTCGGCGCGGTGGCGTTGCGCGACCCACCACCGGTCGAGGGTCACCCCGGTCTCCTGCTCCGCCTCGATCTCGTCCGCCATCGACAGGGCGACGGTGATGACCAGCCCGTGCAGCGCGAGCGCCTCTCGAATGCAGGTCTCCATGGGCAGGCCGAGCCCGTCGAGCGCGCGCAGGGTCCATTCGGTGTGGGCCATCATGTTGGGCACGAGCAGCGGGCGCGTGAACGAGACGGCCCTGGGCAGCCAGAGGTGCCGCCGTACCAGCTGCCATTGCCGGCGGGAGATCAGTTCGAGCTTGGCCCGCCAGCCGTCCGGACCGGGCACGGGGAGCTCCGGTTCGCCGAAGACCTCGTCGACCATCTGCGTCACCAGCTCGTCCTTGTTCTCCACGTGCCGGTACAGCGACATCGGACCGGCGCCGAGCTCGGCCGCGAGCCGCCGCATGGACACCGCGTCGAGCCCCTCGACATCGGCGATCTTGATGGCGGTGCGGAGCAGCTGTTCGCGGTTGAGCGCCTGCTTGGGGACGCCGGCCTGCCGCGGTCTCGGCGGCACGGCCGGCTGCTTGTGGGTCGTACGTGAGCTGACCACCGCGCCGGAGCCGACCTTCGTCTCGACCAGCCCCTCGTCGCGCAGCGCCGCCATCACCTTGGTCGCGGTGGCGAGCGCGACGCCCCACCGCTGGGCGATCTGCCGGATGGACGGCATGCGATCGCCGGGCCGCAGGGCGCCGCTCAGGATCCGGGCACGGATCTCCGCGACGATCCGCTGATAGGGCGGATCCGTCCGCTGCATGGGGGCCTCCGATCCATCGATAAGTGCACTAGTTCACTCTATCCAGTACTAGTGCACTTTATCCAGCTAAAACCGCCGTAGGGGCGGGCCCTTCAATACTCTGTACGCATGACAGTTGATACGCCGTACGCATCCGTACGGCAGGCGGACGGAGCAGACGAGCAGGCGGTGCTGGACGTCCTCACCGAGGCGTTCATGAACGATCCCCTCGCCTGCTGGCTCTTCCCCGAGGCGAGCGAACGCGGCCGGCTCCAGTCGCACTTCTACCGCTCCCTGCTCGCCCATCCCGGCGCCGAGGCGTACCTGATCGGCGGTCACGAAGGCGCCTCGGTGTGGCTGGCGCAGACGTCCCACGAGGAGCCGCCGGAGGCGGACCAGGAAGCGGTCTTCGGCGAGAACGGAGCGCGGCTGCAGGCCGTCGGCGAGGCGCTGGCCCAACGGCATCCCGACCACGAACCGCACCTCTACCTCGCGTGCATGGGAGTGGTCGGCGGGCGGCAGGGCGCCGGACTCGGTACGGCGATGCTGCGCCACCGGCTGGAGCGGGCCGACGCCGACGGGCTCGCCGCGTACCTGGAGGCGAGTTCGCCCCGCAGCCGCGACCTCTACCTGCGGCACGGCTTCGAGGAGCTCGGCGAACCGGTGCGCGTGGCGGACAGCCCCCTCCTGTGGCCGATGTGGCGCCGGCCGCGCCCCTGACCATCCGTACAAACCCAACGAACAAAGGAAGAGAACGACAATGAGCAACCATGAAGCAGAGCGAGCGCCGACCCTGCTGTTCGTCCACGGGACCAACTCCTCCTCGGCCTTGGGCACGGGGCTGATCCGCGAACTCACCCTGCGCGGGCACCGCGCCCTGATGGTCGACCTCCCGGGACACGGCGACGAGGCGTTCTATCCTCGCGCGTACCAGGCCCCGCAGGACCTCCAGGCGCTGGCCACCGAGCCGTCGCCGCTCGCCAAGATCACCATCGACGACTACGTCGAGCGGGTCGTGGACGTGGTCCGCCGCGCCCGCCGCCTCGGGCCCGTGATCCTGGCCGGCGCCAGCCAGGGCGGCGTCACCCTGAGCAGGGTCGGCAACGCCATCCCCGAACTGCTCGACCGGGTCGTCTACGTCGCCGCGTACTGCTGCGTGGACCTGCCTAACCTGACCGCCTACCTCTCCACCCCCGAGAACGGCGACAGCCTGCTCTCCCAGGTGACCCAGGCGCTGGTCGCCGACCCCGCGGTCCTCGGGGTGACCCGGCTCAACTGGCGCTCGGCCGACCCGGCGGTGTTCCAGGGCGTCAAGGAGGCCCTGGCCGGCGACTTCACCGACGAGGGGGTGAGCCGGCTGCTCAACCTGCTCGAACCCGACGAGACCGCCGGCATCCCCATCGCAGAAGCCCGGGGCGAGGCGCACACGTGGGGCCGCATCCCCCGGACCTACGTACGCTTCACCCTCGACCGGTTGATCCCGCTGGCGCTGCAGGACCGGTTCATCAGGGAGGCCGACCGCCTCACGCCCGACAACCCGACCGACGTGCGAAGCGTCGCGGCGCCCCACGTCGGCCCCTTCGACCGGCCCGAACTGGTGGAGATCTTCAGCGAGCTCCTCAGCCGCTGACCCCGCGCAGGTCGCGCGTGGTGCCGTCCGCGATGGCCTGGAGTTTGTCCGGGTTGGCGATGTTGTGGATGGTCGTGATGCGACCGTCGGCGTCGAAATCGAACGTGACGGTGGCGATCACCCGGCCCGGGCCGCTGAACACTACGCCCGGGCCGCCGTTGATCTCGACCAGTGCGGCGTTCATGTCGGCGGGCTCGACGCCCTGGTAGGTGACCTCGCCGATGGCGGCGAACCAGGCGGCCACCGTCTGCGCGCCCACGACCGGGCGCAGCGCCTGGCGCACCTTGCCGCCGCCGTCGGTCCACAGGGTGACGTCCGGGGACAGCAGTTCCATGAGGGTGTTGAGGTCGCCTCCGGTCGCGGCGGCGAGGAAGCGCTCGGTGACGTCGCGCTGCCGCGACCGGTCCGCGGTGAACCGGGGCCGCCGGGCCCGTACGTGCTCGCGAGCGCGGTGCGCGGCCTGGCGTACCGCGGTCTCGGAGCGCTCCACCGCCTCCGCGATCTCGGCGTGGCTGAAGCCGAAGACCTCCTTCAGCACGAAGACCGCGCGTTCGAGCGGGCTCAGGGTCTCCAGCACCACCAGCATCGCCGTCGACACCGACTCGGCGTTCGTGACGTCGTCGGCGGTGTCTCCGGAGGTGAGGATGGGCTCCGGAAGCCACGGCCCCACGTAGGTCTCGCGCTGGTGCTGCGTGGAGCGCAGCCGTTGCAGCGCCAGATTCGACGCGATCCGCGCCAGATAGGCCTTGGGGTCGGCCACCTGCGAACGGTCGGCGGCCGACCATCTGATCCAGGCGTCCTGGACCGCGTCCTCGGCGTCCGCCACGGTGCCGAGGATGCGGTAGGCCACGGAGAACAGCAGGTTGCGATGCTGGTTGAAGACCTGCTGGTCGCGATCGGAGTACGGCTGCGTCACCGCACACCCCTGGTGAAGCGGCCGCCGCGGGGCCAGAACGCGCCCGAGGCGGGCATCTTCTTCATGCGGCCATAGGTCGGCCAGGGGGAAGCGGTCACCGTCTCCTTATACCGTGCCGCCATCCGGCCGGTGAGATAGACCCTGCGGGGGCTGTCGTCGGGGCGGGTGAACTGGACGACCGCATCGTGCCGCCCCAGGCTCACCGGCGTGTGGTAGTAGCCGAAGCGGAACGGCTTGGGCCGCCTGCCGTCCAGCGCGCGGACGATCGACACCGCGGCGTGCACGCCGGTCGGCATGCCGCCCTGGCAGGTGCCGTGCATGACGCCGTAGCCCTGCCGGATCGCGGCCGCGTCGCCCACGGCGTACACGTCCGGGTGTGACACCGACCGCAGCGTGGCGTCGGTGACGACCCGGCCGCGCTCGTCGACGGTCAGACCGGCCGCGGCCGCCAGCGGCGACACCCGCGTACCGCTCGTCCACAGCACGGCGTCGGCGGCGACGAGCTCCCCGCCCGCCAGCTCCACCGCGTCCGGCAGCACCTTCACCACCTCGACCCCGCTGAGCACCCGGACGCCCAGGCGCGCGAGCGCGGCCTGCAGATACGCCCTCGGCTTGGGGCTCATGGCCGCGCCGGGCTCCTGCCGGCCCAGCAGCACGACGTCCAGCTCCGGGTGCTGTTCGGCGATCTCCGCGGCCGACTCGACGCCGGTCAGCCCGCTGCCGCCGACCACGACCGTGCCCCGGCCCAGCCGAGCCAGCCGGGCCAGCCGATCGGCCAGCAGCTCGGCGTCCTGCGCGCTGTTGAGCGTGTACGCGTGATCCTCCACGCCCGGCACCGCCGCCGTGTCGGCCACGCTGCCCAGCCCGTACACCAGCGTGTCGTAGTGCAGCACCCGGTCGTCGTCGATCCGTACGAGCTTCGCGCCGGCGTCCACAGCCGTCACCCAGCCCCGCACGAACCGCGCACCCGTGCCCTCCAGCAGCTCCGGGATGCTCAGCTCGGCGACCCGCTGCCCGGTCGCCGACATGTGCAGCCGCAGCCGCTCGGTGAACCGCTCCTGCGCGTTCACCAGGGTCACCTGCACGTCCTCGCGCCGCCTGCCCCGAGCCGCGAGCTGGATCGCCGCGGCCATGCCCGCGTACCCCGCCCCCAGAATCAGAACCCGATGCGTGCCTGTTTCACGGTTCTTGGTCATCTTTGCGCCTTTCTCCTCGCGCTGACGACCACGTGATGCAAGCTGCTCGCCGATACGTGACATGGGCCGGGTGTGACCTGCGCCACACCCGGTCAGCGGCCGCGCGGAGACGTTCCCCGGGTCCCGCTATCGCGGGGTCAGAACGCAGAACTCATGGCCATCGGGATCGGCCATGACCACCCAGTCGACCTCGCCCTGACCGATGTCGACGCGCGTCGCCCCGAGGGCGATGAGACGCTCGACCTCCGCCTGCTGATCGCCGTCGGCGGGTGGAGCGAGGTCGAAATGCAGCCGGTACTTCCCGGTCTTCGGCTCCAGCGGCGGACCACCCCAGGTGATCTTCGGGCCGCCGTGCGGCGAGCGGATCGCGGTCTCCTGGTCCTGATCCCAGACCAGCGGCCAGCCCAGCGCCTTGCTCCAGAAGTAGCCGACCTCCTGCGAGCCGTCGCACGCGAGCGCTCCGACGAATCCGCATTCGGCCAGGAAGTTGTTGCCCGGCTCGATCACGCAGAACTCGTTGCCTTCGGGGTCCGCGAGCACGACATGCTCCTCCTCCGGACCTTGACCGATGTCGAGGTGCCGGGCGCCGAGCTCGAGCGCCCTCGCCACCGTCTCCTGCTGGCCCTCGAGGGACTTGCTCGTCAGGTCGAAGTGCATCTGGTTCTGGCCGATCTTCGGCGCCTGGGACGGAAGGAAGCGGATCCGGAACCCGGTGTCATCGCTCGGCAGGAGCGCGATGCCGTCCCGGGGGTCGTCGGCCAGCTCCCAGTCCAGGACACCGGCCCAGAAGCGCGCCAGGCGGAGCGGGTCGTGTGCGTCGAAGCAGAGCGCGTGGAGACGACAAGCCATTCCGCTCCGCACCTCCGATCTGCTGATTCGCAGCCGCAGAAAGGGCACGCCTGCCGTACCCATGGAGAAAATAACGTCAGGCACTCGGCCCCCGCCACGCATTTTTCCCGCGCCCGTCGTTCCACCACGGAGGGGCAGCCAGCCGGAGAAGGAAGTAGCGAGTCGGTGTGTGCGCCGGGTCCTGAAAGTGCCCTGCGAGCAGGCGCGGCTCCACCCCGGCATGTGCCCGATGCCAGGACCGCGGTGGAGTCTTCTGGGCACATCATGCGGTCGAGCGCGGTGACCTGGCCTGCCTGCAAGTGTGGCCGGACGACGGCGAGGATGGCGCCGGAGTTGACGTTCTCATGCTCGTTGCTCGACCTGGAGTGGTTTGCTGGGTTCCCGCACGTAGCAAGCTGCCGGAAGAGGAACTGATGAGGTTAGCGAGGCGTGGCTCCCGGAACGGGCTAGCCGTTTTCTTCATCATGGTCATGCTCACTGCCTGTGCTCCTGCGGTTGCCGTATCGAAGGTTCCATCTCCAGAGCCGGCCTGGTACGGGACGGGAACGAACGAGAAGGTCGCAGCTGATGAGGCATGCCCTACCGGCGACGGCCCCAGGGGGCTGGACTGCCGCAAGACAGATTCCAAATACAAGGCAGCTCATAGATTCGACGCATGTATGGAGCAGCACCAAGTCAAGAATGCGAACATTCTGTGCCATCGCACTTTGATCGCCTGGTTTGAATGCAAAGAGGGCGCGCTGTCGAACGGTGTTACTTCTAGGATGTGCGACGCTTCGGCCGACTCCTATCTGTCCTGCCGTACCGGAACTCCTCCCCGCTCTGACGATGTCTGTGCGGCTGGCGAACGAGAGTACCTGCGGTGCCCCGGAGCGTATGGTGACCCCTTCGTCGACTGTGGAGACTTACGGCATCCCTATTATGAATGTCGCGGTGATCCTAGAGGGAGTGCCCCGTTCTGTGCCACATATCTTGAGGTTCTGAGCGTCTGCCGCAAGCTCAAGGTCGGATGTGCAGACCTCCTGGACAAGTTCCTCACCTGCACAGACGTAGAACTATCCGCCGATGAATGCGCTTTCGGCCAGCGGATGCGGATCTATTGTCTCCGCGACATCAATGAAGGCGTTTTCCACAGGGCGGACACATGTGACGGTCAATGGCGTCAGGCGATGACTGCATGCCCGGATGAGGATCAAAGCACTGTTCTGTGTTCGATGGGTGCGAGCTGGCGAGACGCGAGCTATTCGATCTGCGAGGGTCAGGCAGGTGTCGCTTATCTGAAAGGGCAAGCGACAGAGACGCACATTTGTTGGACGGGTGGCGATGCTGCCGAACTCATGAAGCAGGTTGCGGAAGGCATCCGGGAAGACACGTACATGCGCGTGGTTCACTTGAACGGCGAAATCAGCTACGAGGTCATGAACCCCTGAAGCCCAGGGCGCTGGAGCATACGCTCGGCAGGCGACGTCCTGCTCTTTGGCCTCCGGTGACACAACCCCGCTCCCTCCCAGGTCAGAGGGAAGGGGTGACGAGTCGGCCTGTAGGCCGGGTTCTGTCCTTCGTGAGAAGGGGCGACCATCCATCTAGGGCCGCCGTTGCCGGCGGCCTCGAGCGGTCTACCCGCGCGGCTCGGGCGGGCAGCCCTCGAACGTCGCGCGCGGAACGCTCCGGAGAGCGTCCCTTCTTGACCTTGCTCCGGGTGGGGTTTACCTAGCCGCCCACGTCACCGTGGGCGCTGGTGGTCTCTTACACCACCCTTTCACCCTTACCTCCCGTCAACTGGGAGGCGGTCTGCTTTCTGTGGCACTGTCCCGCGGGTCACCCCGGGTCGGTGTTACCGACCACCCTGCCCTGTGGAGCCCGGACCTTCCTCGGCGGGCCTGATGGCCCGACGCGGTCGCCCGGCCGACTCGTCTGCAGCACTTTACCAAGCTCTGCGAGGTTCCCGGTCAGCGGCGCAGGTGTGAGGTGTCGTTGAACGACTTCACCACGGCCGGGCCGTCCGCGTAGTACTCGATCAGCGACAGGCAGGCCACGTCGAGGTGCATGCGGTAGAGGGACTCCAGAGGGGCCAGCAGGGCCAGGCGCAGCAGCATCTTGATGGGCGTGACGTGGGAGACCGTGAGGACGGTCTTGCCCTCGTAGCGCTCCACCAGCCGCTCCCCCGCCGCCTGGACGCGGCGGGCCACCGTGGCGAAGCTCTCGCCGCCCGGCGGCGCGGTCTCCGGGTCGGCGAGCCAGGCGGAGAGCTCGGCGGGCCAGCGGCGCTGGACCTCCGTGAACGTGTGGCCCTCCCAGTCGCCGAAATCGAGCTCCCTGAGGTCCTCGTCCACCTCGACGTCGAGCCCCGTCCGTCCGGCGACCGCCTCCGCGGTCTGCCTGGCGCGCTTGAGGGGTGAGCTGACGATCACATCCAGCCGGTACGGCTCGCGCGACAGCCGTTCGGCGGCCGCCGCGGCCTGGGCCAGGCCGTTGGGTGTGAGCTCGGCGTCGCCCCTGCCCGAGAACCTGCGCTCCACGGACAGGGCGGTCTCGCCGTGCCTGAGCAGGAGCAAGGACGTGGCCACGCGGGTGGGCGGGGCCCAGCCGGTGCCCTTGGCGGGCGCCTTGGCCGTGCGTTGCTGGGCCGCGGCGGTGGAGGCGGTTGGGGCGGATATTTCGGAGATGGTGCCGATGGCGCCTATGTCGAGGAGGTCTGTCTGCTGGGCGATCGGGGGCGGCGTGGTGGGCGCAGGGGTGCGGGGCGAAGGGGGCTGTCCCGCTGCGGCCGGCGGCTCTTCGTGCGGCGCTGGTTGGGTGGTGCCGCCGGCCTTCCAGGTCAGGCCCTTGGCGGCCGCGTCCATGGCCTCGTTGGCCAGGCGGTCGGCGTGCTTGTTGCGCTCGCGGGGGATCCAGGTCCACTCCGTCACCCGCAGCCGCCTGACCAGGGCTCCGGCTTCCGTCGCGAGCGGCCGCAGCCCCTCGTTCTTGATCTTCCAGCGGCCCGCCATCTGCTCGATGACCAGCTTCGAGTCCATCCGTACGGCCACCGGCGCGCCCTCGCCGCCCAGCCGCAGCACGGCCTGCAGGCCGGCGATCAGGCCGCGGTATTCGGCGACGTTGTTGGTCGTGACGCCGATGGCCTCGGCCGCCTCCGCCAGCACCTGGCCGTCGGAGGCGTCCATGACCACCGCGCCGTAGCCGGCGGGGCCCGGGTTGCCGCGCGAGCCGCCGTCCGCCTCGATGACGTAGGAGGTCACAGGCCTGACTCTGCCGTACGTACGAGGATGCGCCGGCACTCCTCACAACGGAGGACCTCGTCGTGGGGCGCGGCCTTGATGCGGTTCATCTCGGCGATGGACAGGGCCACCTTACACCCCTGGCACCGGCCGCCCCGCAGCATCGCGGCGCCCACGCCGTACTGGGCCTTGAGCTTCTCGTAGAGCGCCAGCAGGTCGGCGGGGATCTCGCCGGAGACGCCGGCGCGGCGGCCCTGGACCTCCGAAGCCTCCTTGTCGATCTCCTGGAGCCCCTCGTCGCGGCGGGCCTCGGCGGTGGACAGGGCGGCGGCGAGCTCGTCGCGCTGCCTGATCAGGTCGGTGACCTTGGTGTCGGCGGCCTCCCTGCGCTCCATGATCTCCAGCACGATCTCCTCCAGGTCACCCTGGCGCTTGTGCAGCGAGGCGATCTCGGACTGCAGGCTGGAAAGGTCGCGCGGCGAGGTCACGGCGCCGGAGTCGAGGCGCTTCTGGTCACGGTCGGCACGCGTGCGTACGGCGTCGACGTCGCTCTCCGCCTTGGCCTGCTCGCGGGCCAGGTCGCCCGCCTCGGTCTCGGCCTCGATCACCTGCGTGGCGATCTTGGCGAACAACTTCGACCGCTCGTCGATCTCGGCCAGCTCGGGAAGGGTGCGGCGGCGATGGGCCAGCCGATCAATCACGGAGTCGAGCTCTGCCAGGTCGAGCAGTCTCTTCTGGGCCTCAGGGGCTGCTTTCATGATCAATATCCTTTTGTCCAAGCATCGGTGACCGTGGCGGAGACGCGCGTTTCAACGGTAACGCCACTGGAGTGCAGGATGGACGCCGCGCTGTCGAGCCAGGGCCACTCGGTCGCCCAGTGCGCGGCGTCGATGAGCGCGGGCCCGCCCGACTCCACGAACTCGCTCGCCGGATGATGCCGCAGATCCGCCGTCAGGAACACATCGACCTCGGCCGCCTTGGCCGTGCCGAGCAGGGAGTCGCCGGCGCCGCCGCTGACCGCGACGCGGGTGACGGGCCGGTCGGGATCGCCTGCCACGCGGATGCCCCACGACGTACGGGGCAGGCCCTTGGAGACCTGCGCCGCGAAGTCGCCCAGCGTCATCGCCGAGGGCAGCTCGCCGATGCGGCCCAGACCCCGCCACGGGTCGTCCGGGAACGGCTGGAGCGGCACGAGGTCGCCCACCAGGCCCACGGCCCTGGCAAGGGCGTCGGACACGCCGGGGTTGGCCACGTCGGCATTCGTGTGGGCGGTGTAAAGGGATATGTCGTTCTTTATCAGGGTGTGGATCAGGCGGCCCTTCGGCGTGGTCGCGGCCACGCTGGTGGTGCCGCGCAAGTAGAGCGGGTGGTGGGTGACGATCAGGTCGGCCCGCCACTCCAGGGCCTCCTCGGCCACGGCCGCCACCGGGTCGACCGCGAACAGCACCCGGCGCACCTCCTGGGCCGGATCCCCGCAGACCAGCCCCACGGCGTCCCACGACTCGGCCCGGGCGGGCGGGTAGGCCGCCTCGAGCACCTCGATCACATTCCTCAACGACACAGCAGCCACCTGCGCAGACTATCGGCACGGAGGAGGGTGTCGGTGGAACGGCGTCCGGCGTAGTGTAAGTGAATCCTGACCTGCGGAGGGCGGCATGTCACCAAGCGTCGCGATCGTCGGAGCGGGGTTCGGCGGACTGTGCATGGCCATCCAGCTCGAACGGGCCGGGATCCGCTCGTACGTGGTCTTCGAGAGGGCTAACGGCCTCGGGGGTACCTGGCGCGACAACAGCTATCCCGGGGCAGGGTGCGACATTCCCTCGCATCTTTACTCGTACTCATTCGAGAGGTACGCGAGCTGGACCCGCCGTTACCTAGAACAGCCCGAAATTCTTGCATATCTTGAACATTGCGCCGATAAATACGACGTCAGGCGAAAAATCCGGTTCGGCGCCGAAGTCCGGCGCGCCGACTTCGACGGCACCAGGTGGCAGGTGACGAGCGGCGACCGCACCGAGCCGTTCGACGTGATCGTCACCGGCACGGGCCAGCTCAACCGCCCCCACCTACCCGACATTCCGGGAATGCCGGACTTCGGGGGCGTCTCCTTCCACTCCGCCCGCTGGAACCACGCCCACGACCTCACCGGCCGCCGCGTCGCGGTGATCGGGAACGGGTCGTCGGCGGCCCAGCTCATCCCGCGCGTCGCGGAGCAGGCCGAGCGCCTGTACGTCTTCCAGCGCACCCCGAACTGGGTCATCCCCAAGCCGGACACCACCTTCGGACCGCTGGCCAGGCTCGGCTTCCGCTTCGTCCCCGGCCTCCAGCGCGCCTACCGCGAGTGGATCTACCGGTACGCCGAGGCCACCCTCTACCCCGCGCTCGCCCAGGGCTGGAGCGCGGACCTGCTCAGGAAACGCGCCCTGCGGCACCTGCACGACCAGGTGCCCGACCCGGCGCTGCGGGCCAAGCTCACCCCCGGTTACCCGCCGGGCTGCAAGCGGGTCGTCATCGACAGCGCCTTCTATCCGGCGCTGACCAGGCCCAACGTCGACGTGGTGACCGACAGGATCGTACGGATCACGCCCACGGCCGTCGAGACCGCCGAGGGCCCGCACGAGGTGGACACGATCGTCTACGCCACCGGCTTCCGGACCACCGAGTTCCTGGCCCCCATGGAGATCACCGGGCGCGACGGCCACACGCTGGAGGAGCAGTGGAAGGGCGGCCCCGAGGCGTACCTGGGCATCTCCGTGCCGAACTTCCCCAACCTCTT
Organism: Nonomuraea jabiensis; assembly: GCF_014204795.1. Classification (GTDB taxonomy): domain Bacteria; phylum Actinomycetota; class Actinomycetes; order Streptosporangiales; family Streptosporangiaceae; genus Nonomuraea; species Nonomuraea jabiensis. Next base: position 12,773,591 of record NZ_JACHMB010000001.1, read on the forward strand.
CCTCCTGTACGGCCCCAACACCAACCTGGGCCACAACTCCATCGTCTTCATGATCGAGTGCCAGGTGGAGCACATCATGTCCTGCCTGCCGTACCTGTCCGCCAACGGGCCCATCGAGGTGCGGCCCGAGGTGATGGCGGCCTGGCGCGGGCGGCTCGACGCGGCGATGGCGCGGATGGTGTGGGGCGGCGGCTGCCGGAGCTGGTACAAGACGGCCGAGGGCCGCGTGACGAACAACTGGCCGGGCCCCACCACCCTGTACCGCCGGCTCACCGCCAGACCCCCGGCCCCCGCCTACCGCCCCGTCGGCCCGCGGACGCCGTAACCACCACGGCGCTCGCCCGGACCCCGGCGGACGCCTGACGTCCAGCACGAGGACATCCGCGCCGGCGCCGGTGCGCGGGCGCGCGTAAGCGGGGCGCGCGTAAGCGGGGCGCGCGTAAGCGGGGCGCGCGTAAGCGGGGCGCGCGTAAGCGGGGCGCGCGTAAGCGGGGCGCGCGTAAGCGGGGCGCGCGTAAGCGGGGCGCGCGTAAGCCGGGGCGCGGGGGCGTGAGCCGGTGCGTGGGCGTGCGTAAATGGAGAGGTGAACGGTGGTGTGAAGATCAGGGAGTTGCGGGAGATCGACGAGTTCAAGGAGGTCTACCGGCTCTTCGACGACATCTGGCACCCGGCGCCGCACAACCCGCCCGTGACGATCGAGCTGATGATCGGCTTCGCGCACACGGGCAACTACGTGGCGGGCGCGTACGACGAGGACGGCACGCTCGTGGGCGCCTCGGTCGGGTTCAGGGCCGCGGGCCGGACGCTGCACTCGCACGTGACCGGCGCCGTCATCGGCAGGGGCATCGGCCGCGCGCTCAAGTCGCACCAGCGCGAGTGGTGCCTGAAGCAGGGGCTGGACCGGATCACCTGGACGTTCGACCCCCTCGTACGCAGGAACGCGCGGTTCAACCTGGTCAAGCTGGGCGCCATGCCGGAGGAGTACCTGGAGAACTTCTACGGGAAGATGGCCGACGCGATCAACGAGGGGGACGCGTCGGACCGGCTGCTGGCCGTGTGGCGCCTGACCGAAACGGCGGAACCCGGCGAACCACCCGCCGCCGAAACGCTCCTGTCGGACGAGGGCGGCCGGCCCGTGACCAAGGAGGCGCGGGGCGGCACGGTGCTCGTGGGGACGCCGGCGGACGTCGAGCGGCTGCGGCGCGAGGATCCGGCGGCGGCCGCGGCGTGGCGGCTGGCCGTGCGTGACACGCTTGGCCGGCTCATCAAGGCAGGCTGGCGGGTCGTGGGTTTCACCGAACGCGGAGAATACGTGATCTCGCAGGTTAACTAGGTATTCCACCAGAGTTTCCGGTCTCTGTAATGTGGCGGCTAGGCAACGCTTAGCAAGGAGATTCGCATGGCGGAGTTCACCCCGACCGTTCCTGCGCGAGTCCTACCGTCCGTCACCGTCCGCGACCTGCCCGACCCACCCCGATCGACCTGGCGCATCATCGGCCCGGGGCTGGTCGGCGCGGGTGTGGGGCTGGCGTCGGGCGAATTCATTCTCTGGCCGTACATCGCCTCCCAAGTCGGGCTCATCTTCGTCTGGGGAGCCGCGATCGGCATCATCACGCAGTGGTTCCTGAACATGGAGATCGAGCGTTACACTCTGGCCACCGGCGAGACCGCGCTCACCGGCTTCAGCCGGATGTGGAAACACTGGGGCCTGGTCTTCGTGGTGATGACGCTCTGCTCGAACCTGTGGCCCGGCTGGGTCACCACGTCCGCGACGATGGTGACGTACCTGACCGGGTCGGGCGCGGGCAGCGTGCGGTGGATCGCCATCGGCATGCTCGTCGTCATCGCGCTGGGCCTGACGCTGGCGCCGGTGATCTACACCGCGCTCGAACGGGTCATCTTCGTGAAGATCATCCTGGTGGCCACGCTGATCCTGGTCGCCGTCCTGTTCGCGATCAACGCGGACAGCTGGGTCCAGCTCGGCAAGGGCCTGACCGTGGGCGCCGGGTTCCCGGTGCCGCCGCTGGAGTTCTCGGTGCTGATGGGCGCCATCGCCTACGCCGGCGCGGGCGGCGGCCAGAACCTCTGCCAGAGCAACTGGATCCGCGACAAGGGCTTCGGCATGGGCCAGTACGTGCCGCGCCTGGTCAGCCCGGTGACCGGCCAGGAGGAGGCGGCCGCCTCGACCGGCTTCCAGTTCGCGCCCACCAAGGAGAACCTGGCGCGCTGGCGGCAGTGGTGGCGCTTCGCGAACATCGAGCAGGCCTGGACGTTCGCCATGGTGTCGTTCGTGACGATCGCGTTCATGTCGATGCTGGCCTACTCCACCGTGTTCGGCCGGGAGGGGCTGGCCAACAGCATCCAGTTCCTGCAGGTCGAGGGCCAGGTGCTGCAGGAGGTCGTCGGGCCGTGGTTCGGCGTGCTGTTCTGGGTGATCGGGGCGCTGGCGCTGTTCGCCTCCGCCATGGGCATCGTCGACTACACCTCGCGGCTGGCCTCCGACACGATCAAGACGGTCTACCTGCGTGACAAGCCCGTCTCGGTGAACCGCGTCTACTTCTACACCGTCTGGGCGATGGCGCTGATCGGGATCGCGGTCCTGCTGGCGGGCTTCGACCAGCCGCTCATCCTGCTGGTGTTCTCGGCGTGCTTCGCGGCCGTGATGATGTTCGTGTACTCGATCCTGCTGATCATCCTCAACCGGCGGTCGCTGCCCGAGCCCATCAAGGTGCGCTCGTACCGGCTCGGCGCGCTGATCTGGTCGGTGGCGTTCTTCGGCACGCTGACCGTGCTGGTCGTCATCCAGCAGGCGCAGAAGCTGTTCGGCTGATCGCAGGGGAGCGACCTGCCCCGGAAGTTGACCTCAACCTCACTTGAGGTTACAGACTCGGCCGCATGAACGTGATAGAGGTGACGAGGTTCGGCGGTCCCGAGGTGCTGGAGGTCCGGCAGGCGCCGGAGCCGGAGGCCGGCCCGGGGCAGGTGCTCATCGGCGTGTCGGCGGTGGACGTGATGTCGCTGGACGCGCAGTTGCGGACCGGGTGGGGGCAGGAGTGGTTTCCCGGCGAGCCACCGTTCGTGCCCGGCACCGGCGTGGCCGGGCGGGTGCTGTCGGCAGGCGACGGGGTGGACGAGGCATGGGTGGGGCGGCGCGTGGCCGCGTTCCTGCCGGGCGGCGGCGCGTACGCCGAGCGGGTCGTGGCCGACGTCGAGACGGTCGTCGCGGTGCCGGACGAGGTGCCCCTGTGGCGGGCGGCCGCGCTGATCCAGGTCGGACCCGCGGCCCTGAGCCTGGTGGAGGCGGCCGAGCTGAAGCCCGGGACGCGGGTGCTGGTCACGGGGGCCGGCGGGGCGCTGGGGCTGCCGATCGTGCGGCTGGCGAGCGCGGCGGGGGCCCAGGTGACGGCCGCCGCCCGTGGCGCGGCGAAGCGGGCCGCGGCCCTGGACATGGGCGCGGCGCGGGCCGTCGGCTACGACGAGCTCGGCGGGCCCTTCGACGTGGTGTTCGACGGGGTCGGCGGGGAGGTCGGCGGCGCCGCGTACGAGCTGGTCGAGCCCGGCGGCACGTTCTTCGCCTACGGCGTGCCCAGCGGCTCGACCGCCCGGATCGAGCCCGGGGGCGCGCGGGTGGTGGGCATGGAGCAGGTCCAGTTCGCCCCGGACGAGTTCCGGCGGCTGGCCCGGCAGGCCCTGGAGCACGACACCCTCACGACCGTCGTGGGACTGGCCGTGCCGCTGGAACGGGCGCACGAGGCCCACGCCGCCCTGGAAAGCCGCGAGCTGGTCGGCAAGGCGGTCCTGCTGGTCACCGCCCAGGCCGCCCGCTACCACGCCCACGGCGGCCCGGAGGTGCTGGCTCTGGAGGAGATCCCGCTCCCCCAGCCCGGCCCGGGACAGGTGCGGGTCGCGGTCAGGGCGGCCGGGGTCAACCCCATCGACTGGAAGATCCGCAGCGGCCTCATGGGCGCGCCCCTCGGCGAGCCTCAGGGCACCGGGCTCGAACTGGCCGGGACGATCGACGCCCTCGGCCCCGGGGTGAGCGAGTGGCGGCTCGGGGATCCGGTGTTCGGGCAGGTCAAGGGAGGGGCCGCCGCCACGCACGCGATCGCGGAGGCGAGCCTGCTGACGGCCAAGCCGGACGATCTGACGTACGAGGAGGCCGCCGCGCTGCCCGTCGCCGTCGAGACGGCCCGGCGGGCGCTGGCCGCGCTGGGCCTGGAGGAGGGCCAGACGCTGCTGATCCACGCGGTCGCGGGCGGCGTCGGGCTGGCCGCCGCGCAGCTCGCCCTCGCCGCGGGCGCCCGGGTCGTCGGCACGGCCGGCGAGCGCCATCACACCTTCCTGCGCGGCCTCGGCGTCCACCCGGTCACGTACGGCGAGGGCCTGGAGGAGCGCCTTCCCGGCCCCGTCGACCGGGTGCTGGACGCCTCGGGGAGAGGCGAGCTGGAGCTGTCGGTGAAGCTGGCCGGCGACCCCGCCAACGTGATCAGCATCGCCGACCGGGCCGGCGCGGCCAGGCTCGGCGTGCGCTTCACCTCCGGTGGCGTGAAAGGACCGGTGGACCACCGGAACGTACGGATCCCCGTCGCGGAGTCGTTCCCCCTGGAGCGGATCGCCGACGCGCACCGGCGCAGCGAGGACGGCCACTTCCTGGGCAAGATCGTGGTGAACACGGAAGGGACCTTGCCGCGATAGCACGGCACACTGGTCTCCATGCTGGAAACCTCGGCCCGCCTGCTGAAGCTCCTGTCCCTCCTCCAAGCGCGCCGGGACTGGACCGGCCCCGAGCTGTCGTCCCGGCTCGGGGTCTCCACCAGGACGATCCGCAACGACGTCGAGCGCCTGCGCACGCTCGGCTATCCCGTGCACGCCACGCCCGGGGTCGCGGGCGGCTACCGGCTGGGGGCCGGGGCCGCGCTGCCGCCGCTGCTGCTCGACGACGAGGAGGCCGTCGCGGTGGCGGTCGGGCTCGGCCGGGCGGCCGGGGGCGGCGTCGAGGGCATCGAGGAGACCTCCGTGCGCGCCCTGGCCAAGCTGGAGCAGGTCCTCCCGTCCCGGCTGCGCCGCCGGGTGAACGCCCTCAACACCTACACCGTGCAGATCCCGGGCGACACCCCGGCCGTACCCCCCGAGGTGCTGACCACGATCGCGAACGCGGCCCGCGACCACGAGCGGCTGCGCTTCGACTACACCGGCCACGACGGCGCGACGGCCGTGCGGAACGTGGAGCCGCACCGCCTGGTCCACCGGCGCGGCCGCTGGTACCTCCTGGGGTACGACGTCGAGCGGCAGGGCTGGCGCACGTTCCGGGTGGACCGGGTGCGCCCGCGCACTCCGGCCGGGCCCAGGTTCACCCCGCGCGAGCTGCCGGAGGGCGGCGACGTGGCGGCGTACGTGGAGAAGGGCGTCAACACGGCGACGTGGCGCCACCGGGCCACGGTGCTGGCGCACGCCCCGGCCGACCGGCTGGCCCACCTGCCGCTCGGGCTGGAGGTGGAGCCGGTGGACGAGGCCACCAGCCTGGTCAGGCTGGGCGGCGACGACCCGGACAGCATGGCCGTGTGGATCGGGTTCCTGGGCGTGGACTTCGAGGTGCTCGACCCGCCCGAGCTGGCCGAGGCCGTGCTGAGGCTCTCCGAGCGCTACCGGCGGGCGGTCAGCGAACGGTAGGGCCGCGGTCAGCGGGCGGCCCCAGGCTCGACCGCATGAACAACATGACGCGAGTGGCGGGCGGCAAGGACGACTTCCAGCTCGTGCACCACCTCACGCTCAAGGGCAGCCAGTTCGAGATCGGCAGGGCGCTGACCGAAGAGGCACGCCGGCTGGGCTGGGCCCCCACGCCGGCCGACCCGGCGGTGAACCGGGCCCGCAGGACGTGGTTCGAGCGGCACTGGCCGCAGCACCACGCCCGCATGGACGGCGCGGCGGCGGTCCTCGGCCTCGACCCCGACCAGGACGACCTGGCCCTCGACGGGCTGAACTACGTCCCCGAGGGCTCCGGCTGCTCGGCCCTGTGGATCCCGCCGTCGGCCGCCGCGGACGGCCACGGCCGGATAGGCCGCAACTACGACTTCTTCCCCCTGACCACCAGCGAGGTGATGGGCACCGCGCCCAGGCCGGGCGAGCTGCCGATGGCCTCGCGCCCCTACGTGATCACGACGGTGCCCGACGAGGGGCTCGCCTCCACCGTGATCACCATGTCGGCCCTGGACGGCTGCATGGACGGCGTCAACTCGGCCGGCCTGGCGGTCACGCTGCTGGTGGCCGACTTCGAGCGCGCCGCGCCGCCGGAGCGCGTCTCGCCGCAGGTCGGGGTGGGGAGCGTGCAGCTGCCCAGGTTCCTGGTCGACACCTGCGAGAACGTCGAGCAGGCCAAGCAGGCGCTCCTGGGCGCCAAGCAGTACGACCACGGCCTGTCCCTGCACTACCTGGTGGCCGACGCGAACGGGCGGGCGTTCGTGTGGGAGCGTGGCAGGGACGGCAGCGAGCACATCGTCGAGCTCGGCGACGGCCCGCTCTGCGTCACCAACCACCTGCTGCACCGCCACCCCGACCCGACGAAGCTGCCCGCGGACAGCCCGGGCAGCTTCGGGACCTACGAGCGGCTGCGCACGCTGTACGAGCGCAGCAAGGGCGTCACCGTGTCACCGCGGGACCTGCGCGACCACCTGCGCGCGGTCCGGCAGGCCGAGGATCCGGCCCTGCCGTTCCGCACGTTGTGGACGACCGTCTTCGACACCGCCGACCGCACCCTGTCGGCCCGCTTCTACCTGGGAGACGGCCGCGGCTACAGCGAGGAGCTGGTGTTTCACCCCTCCGACAGGTAGTCCTCGCGGACCTTGGAGCGCGACAGCTTGCCCGTGGGCGTGCGCGGCAGCAGGGAGCGGTATTCGATCTCCTTCGGGTGCTTGAACCTGGCGATGCGCGGCCCGCAGTGCTCCAGCAGCTCGGCGGTGAGTCCGGGGCCGGGCGTGACCCCTGCGGCGGGCTGGACGAGGGCGACCACGTTGTGGCCCCACTCCTCGTCCGGCACCCCGATGACGGCCACGTCCGCCACCGCCGGGTGTTCGAGCAGGGCGGCCTCGATCTCGGCGGGGTAGATGTTGACCCCGCCGGAGACGATCAGGTCGGTGCGCCGGTCGCACAGGAACAGGTAGCCGTCCTCGTCCAGGTATCCGATGTCGCCCGGCGAGTACCACTCCCCCAGCATGCTGGCGGCCGTCTTCTCCGGGTCCTTGCGGTACTCGAACGTGCCCATGGCCGACTTGACGTAGATCAGGCCGGGCTCGCCGGGCGGCAGCTCGGCGCCGTCCTCGTCCACGATCTTGGCCTCGAACGTGGGCGCCGGCCGCCCGACCGTGCCGGGCCTGGCCAGCCAGTCGTGCGGCTTGACCGCGAACGCGATCGCCGACTCGGTGGAGCCGTAGTACTCGTACAGCACCGGCCCCCACCAGTCCATGATCTGCTGCTTGACCGCGACGGGGCAGGCGGCGGCGGTGTGGATGACCTGGCGCAGGCTCGACACGTCGTACTTGCCCCTGACCTCCTCCGGCAGCTGCAGCATGCGGTGGAACATGGTCGGCACCATCATCGCGTTGTTGACCCGGTATCGCTCGACGAGCTCCAGGATCGTCACCGGCTCGAACTTGGGGGCGACGACCACGGCGTGCCCGAGGTGCAGCGCGAACTGGGTGTGCGCGCACGGCGCGGAGTGGTACATCGGCGAGGTCACCAGGTGGACGTCGTCGCCCGGCTTGAGGTCCACGACCTCGCCGAGGAACCACTGGTAGGCGGGCACCAGCTGCTCGGGTGCGACGCCCGGCAGCGGCCGCTGCACGCCCTTGGGGAAGCCGGTGGTGCCGGAGGTGTACCACATGACCGCCCCGGACGTCCGCTCGCCGGGCGCGCCGGTGGGCTGCCCTTCGGCCAGCCCCGCCGTGCCGATCTCCCCGCCGGGCACGGCGTGGTCCGGGCCGGTGACCACGATCTTGGCGTCGCAGTCGGCCAGGATGTACGCCACCTCCGACGCCGTCAGGTGCCAGTTGATCGGCACGTAGTAGAGCCCGATCTGCGCGGTCGCCATGACCATGACGATGGCGTCGATGCCGTTGGGCAGCACGCCCGCCACCACGTCGCCGGTGCCGAGCCCGCGCGCCCTGAGGCCGTGCGAGACCCGGTTGACCCGGGCGAGCAGCTCGCCGTAGGACGTCCTCGTGCCGTCGGAGTCGATCACCGCGAGGCGGCCGGGGTCGGCGGCGGCGATGGCGTAGAAGCCGGGCAGCTGGCTGACGTCCATTTAGAGCTCCAGCAGTTGCGCGAGGCGGGCGCGGTGGATGCGGGGCGGGCCGAGCAGCACCTCGTCCGCCTTGGCCCGCTTGTAGAACAGATGCGCGTCGTGCTCCCAGGTGAAACCTATGCCGCCGTACAGCAGCAGGTGGTCGCGGGCCACCTCGAAGCAGGCGCGGCCGACGTACGCCTGGGCGAGGGCGGCGGCGCCGGGCAGCTCGTCCGGTGACTCGTCGGCGGCCCAGGCGGCGTACCTGACGATGGACTCGGCCTGTTCGAGCTTGCAGTGCATGTCGGCCAGCTTGTGCTTGACGCCCTGGTAGGAGCCGATGTACCGGCCGAAGGTGACGCGGATCTTGGCGTAGGCCACGATGGCGTCCAGCGCCGCCCGCATCACGCCGAGCTGCTCGGCCGCCAGCGCCACGCACAGCAGGTCGCCGACGTCCGGCGCCGGCCCCAGCACGCGGGCGGGCGCGTCCTCCAGGACCACCCGCGCCTGGCCGCGCGTCGGGTCGAGCGTCTCCAGCGGGGTCCTGGTGACGCCGGGCCCGGCCAGCTCGACGGCGACCAGGACGTCGCCGTCGCCGCCGCGCGCGGGCGCCACCAGCACGTCGGCCTCCATGCCGCTGAGCACCTGCGCCGGCGTGCCGCGCACGGCCCCGCCGTCGAGGTCGACAGGGGTCTGGGCGAGGGTGGCCGTGGTGCGGCCCTCCGCGACGGCGGCGAGCAGTTCCTTGTCGGGGGCGCGGGTCAGGGCGATCGCAGCGAACGCGGTGGCCAGGAACGGGCCGGGCAGCAGGGCCGCGCCCGTCTCCTCCAGCGCGACCGCGAGTTCGGCCAGGCCCGCGCCCGCGCCGCCGTACTCCTCCGGGATGATCAGGCCGGCCAGGCCCAGCTCGCCGTTGAGCCTGGCGTAGACCTGCGGGTCGTAGCCGTGCCGCGCCTTGGACAGCGGCGAGGCGGCGCCCAGGAAGGCGCGCACGGCCTCGCGCAGCTGCCGCTGCTCCTCATCGAGTACGAGCTTCACCCCTGCGTCCCCACCTTCAGGTCCTTGAACGGCACGGTCTTGTCCACCCGGGGCTCCGGCGGCAGGTTGAGCACGCGGTCGCCCACGATGTTACGCATGATCTCGTTGGTGCCGCCGCCCAGCGACATGGCCGGAGCCAGCGAGATCGCGTGCGCGAGCGGGGAGTCGCCCAGGACGGCCTCCGGGCCGGCGAGCCGCGTGGCCAGGTCGGCCTGGAACATGGTCAGCTCGGCCAGCAGCAGCTTGGCGGCGCTGCCCCGGGCGCCGGGGAAGATCCCCGCCTCGGTCTCCTGGGCCAGCCGCTGGTTGAACAGCGCCAGGGCGCGGCTGCGGATGTGCAGCTCGACCAGCTCGTCGCGGACCAGCGGGTCGCCGGTGTCGACCACCCGGCGCAGCGCCTCCAGCGAGGTCGGGTCCTCCTTCTGGCCGCTCATGCCCACGCCCGCCGAGATCGACAGCCGCTCGTGCAGCAGGGTCGTGACGGCCACGCTCCAGCCGTCGTTGACCTCGCCGACGCGGTGCTCGTCGGGGATGGGGACGTCGTCGAAGAAGACCTCGTTGAAGTTGGACCTGCCGGTCATGTCCTTCAGCGGCCGGACCGTGACCCCGGGGTGGTGCATGTCCACCACGAACATGGTCAGCCCCTTGTGCTTGGGCACCTCCACGTCGGTGCGGGCCAGCAGCAGCCCCCAGTCGGCGTGGTGGGCGACCGAGGTCCACACCTTCTGGCCGTTGACGATCCAGTGGTCGCCGTCGCGCTCGGCCCTGGTCTGCAGGCTGGCCACGTCGCTGCCCGCGCCCGGCTCGGAGAAGAGCTGGCACCAGATCTCCTCGCCGCGCAGCAGCGGCCGGACGAACCGCTCGCGCTGGGCGTCGGTGCCCCGGTCGACCAGCGTGGGGCCGGTCATGCCGAGGCCGATCGAGAAGACGTACGTGGGGAGGGTGAAGCCGCGGGCCTCGGCGGCGAACGCGCGCTCCTCCGCCTGCGTCAGCCCCTGGCCGCCCCACCGCCGCGGCCACGTGATGCCGGAATAGCCGGCGTCGTGGAGCTTGGCCATGAATTCCTTGGCCCGGGCGATCGGGTCTCCCCCGGGCCGGTCGTCCGCCGGGACGTTCTCCTGCAGCCAGGCCCTGGCGGACCGCCGATAATCAGCAAGGTTCACATCGACTCCCTTGGCATCAGTGCTCACTTACTCTAATCAGGCGACCGGATGCCGCATAGAGCACTGTTCCGCAGCTCTTTTAGCGGGATTTGTCCCTGAATCTCCGCTAATTGGATGCGGGGGCACGTACTGTGATCATCTGATCACGGGGGGATGGGGAGTGATCGAACGGCTGGGCCGGTCCATTCGCGCGCGCCTGGCGCTGTTCGCCAGCGTCGCCATGGCACTGCTGTGCCTGGTGGCGGGGTCGTTCTTCCTGTGGGTGGGGCACAACACGGCCGTCGACATCCGCACGAGGGAGGTCACCACAGCGGCGCTGCACGTGGGCCACGACATCCAGCGCAATCACCTGCACGCCCTGACCAACTTCGACCTGAAGGGCATCCAGGTCATCGACCCGACCGGTCACGTGGTGGCCTCGACGCCGAACCTGGAGGGCATGCCGCGCCTGACCGCCGTGGTGCCCGACCCGAACAGCCCCAGCCGCACCGACGAGCTGTGCGAGCTGCCCCAGCTCGGCGAGGACTGCCACATCACGGCGGCCGTCCGGGTCTACGACGAGGCCGGCGACTGGCTGGTCTACGCCTACGACTCCACGGTGCCCTGGTACATCCACCCCTCCGTGATAGCCGTGCTGGTCGTGCTGACCGTGCTGCTGGTCGCCTTCACCTGGTTCGGCGTGTCCAAGGTGGTGGCCAGGACGCTCGTGCCGGTGAACCAGATCACCAAGCGGCTGAACGAGATCGGCTACGGCGACGAGACCATGCGCGTGCCCGTACCGGAGAACGCCGAGGAGATCAAGGCGCTCGCGGAGGCCGCCAACCACACGCTCGCCCGGCTCGACGTCGCGATGGAGCAGCAGCGCCGGTTCGCCTCCGACGCCTCGCACGACCTGCGCAGCCCGATCACCGCCATGCGCGCCGAGCTCGAGGCGGCGATGCTCGCCCCCGAGGAGACCGACTGGTGCGAGGCCGGCGGCAAGCTGATGGCCAGCCTCGACCGGCTGCAGAACATCGTCGCCGACCTGCTGACGCTGGCCAAGCTCGAAGCCGGCGCGCCGTCGCGGCTCGAGTCCGTCGACCTGGCCGAGCTGGTCGCCGCCGAGACCACCAGGCCGCGGTCGAAGAAGATCGTCACCGCGCTGCAGCCCGGCGTGGTCGTCACGGGCGACCGGCTCAAGCTGGCCCGCCTCCTGACGAACCTGCTGGACAACGCCGAACGGCACGCCGAGAGCACGATCATCGTGACCCTGCGCCGGAACGAGCAGGCCGTGCTCGAGGTGCTCGACGACGGCGCGGGCATCGCGCCGGACCAGCGCGAGGTGGTCTTCCGGCGCTTCACCCGGCTGGACGCCTCGCGCAGCCGCGACGCCGGCGGCACCGGGCTGGGCCTGCCCATCGCCCGCGAGATCGCCCAGGCCCACAGCGGCACCCTCAGGATCGAGGATTCCGACACCGGCGCGCGCTTCGTGCTGCGATTGCCGATACGAAAGGAGTGAATGTGGGTATGAAAAATTTTCCGCCCTTTGCTGGATTTCGGGCGTGCACGATTACTACGCATAGGAGGTGAGTTACTCGCTGTGACTTCAGGGTTCAGCCGATTACGGCGCGAGGATCTGCTCAAGACGGCCTGCGAGGTCATCGCGGAGCGCGGGTTCGGGCATACCCGGACCATTGACATCGCCAGAGCCGCCGGGGTGAGCCAGGCGCTGCTGTTCTACCACTTCGAGTCCAAGGATCGGCTGTTCGCGCAGGCCTTCACCTACGCCGCCCGCCAGCATCTCCACTCGCTCGAACACATCGAGGAGTCCACGGGCACGCCGCTCGAACGGCTGCGCACCCTGCTCAGGCTCTCCTCCCCGGCGATCCCCACCGAGGGATGGCGGCTGTGGATCGACGCGTGGTCCGAGGCGATGCGCAACTCGGAGCTGGAGGAGATCTCGCGCCGCCTCGACTCCCGGGGCCGTCTGGTCCTGCGCGCGATCATCGAGGCGGGCGTGTCGTGCGGCGAGTTCAAGTGCGACGACCCCGACGCCTCCACGTGGCGGATTCTCGCGCTCGTGGACGGGCTCGCGATCCAGACGCACGCGCATCCCAAGGTGCTGACCAGGCGCAAGGTGAACACGCTGATCCGGACGGCCGCCGCGGCCGAGCTCGGGCTCTCTCCGGAAACCCTGTGACCCTCCCCTCTTCCGACGCTATTGGATGCTTCGTACAATTAGCGGCGAGGAGAGGAGCACGCGATGGGATCCCGATCCGCACCGAGCTCTGCCGCCGCCCGCGAACGCGACGAGCAGGTCGCCGGCAGGAGCGCCTACCGAGCGGTCATCGAACGGCTCTCCAAGGCGTCGGTCGACAAGCACTGGGAGCCGTACCGGGACATCCCGTGGGATGACCCGGAGTTCGCCGTGGACCCGGCGGATCCCCGCTGGGAGCTGCCGGAGGTCGACAAACTGGGCGGCCACCCGTGGTACCGCAGCCGCCCGCCCGAGGTGCGGGCGGCGATCGGGCTGTGGCGGGTGGCCACCGCGATGAAGGTCGGGCTGCAGTTCGAGAACCTGCTCAAGCGCGGGCTGCTCAACTACGCCTACCGGCTGCCGAACGGGTCACCGGAGTTCCGGTACGTCTACCACGAGACCATCGAAGAGGGACATCACGGGATGATGTTCCAGGAGTTCGTGAACCGTACCGGCTTACCGATCCGCGGGATGCCGGGGCCGCTGTCGCTGATCGCGCAGGTGGCGCCGTGGATCCCGCTGATCTCGACGGAGCTGTTCTTCGTGTTCGTGCTCGGCGGCGAGGACCCGATCGACCACGTCCAGCGCAAGGTGCTGAAGGACGGGCGGGCCCACCATCCGCTGGAAGAGACGATCATGCGGATCCACATCGCGGAGGAGGCCAGGCACATCTCCTTCGCCCGGCACTACCTGCGCAACCGGGTGCCCCGGATGCCCGCGTACCGGCGGCTCCTGCTGGGGATCATCTCCCCCGTCATCCTGGGCGTGATGGCCCGGATCATGCTGTCGCCCCCGGGGCCGATGATCCGGCGCTTCCGCATCCCGGCCCACGTGGTCGCCGAGGTCTACCTGCGCAATCCCGCCGCCAAGCAGGAGATCCGCGACTCGGTGAGCAGGACGCGGGAGCTGTGCACGGAGATCGGCCTGATCAACCCGGTCACCCGGCGGATCTGGCGGGCGATGGGCATCTAGCCGGCCGGTCGCCGGGCGATCAGCACCTCGATGAGGTCCGTGTACTCCCAGGTCCCCGAGGGGTCGAGGGCGAGCAGCGCCTTCCTGGCCGCCTCCTTGAACGGCTCCAGCCGGTCGCCGAGGCGGGCCGGGGAGCTGTAGCTGTAGGACAGCTGCAGGCCGATCACGGCGTCCACGTCGTACGTCAGGCGGTGCTCGTACATGGTGGACTCCAGGTCGCTGAACGGCGAGGTGGCCAGCACGTCGTGGGGGTGCTCGCCGCTGGCCTGGAAGGAGTCGGTGGCCGTGAACGTGTACGCGTCGAACTCCTCGCGCACCCGGCGCATCGTCGGCTCCCAGGGCTCCTCCACCGGTTGGCGGCCCGGGCCGACGAGCGCCACGACCCCGCCGGGCGGCAGCAGCTCGTCGAGCTCGGCCAGCACCGCGCGGCGGTCCATCCAGTGGAACGACCTGCCCATGACGATGTGGCCGAACGCCGGGAGCTCGCGCAGCCTCGTCGAGTCGCCGCGCAGCCACCGGATGTTCGGCACCCCCGCCGCCAGCGCTCTGCCCGTCTCCAGCATCCCCTCGTCGGGATCGACGGCCAGGACCTCGCCCACGCTGCGCGCCAGGGGGATCGCCACCGTGCCCGGGCCGCAGCCGAGATCGAGCACGACGCCGTCCGGGCCGAACGTCCTGGCCAGGTGCTCGATCGCCTGATCCCCGTGATCGGGGCGGTACTTCGCGTAGTAGGGGGCCGCGCCGCCGAACAGGTCTGTCATGGATGGGACCATATACGGGTTCGTTTCGTCGTTGCTGGAAGGTTTTGATCTTTGAGGCGGCTACTCACGGTCCTGCTGCTCGCCTTCGCCGCCGCCGGGATCGCCCCACCCGCGGCACAGGCGCACAACGTGCTCATCAGCAGCGACCCCAAGGACGGGGCCACGTTGCCGGCCGCGCCGGCGCGGGTGACGCTGGTGTTCGACCAGGCGGTGCGGCAGGGCTACGCGCAGGTGGGCGTGACGGGCCCGGACGGGTCCTCGTGGGCGGACGGGGCCGCGGAGGTGGCCGCCGAGCGGGTGTCGGTACGCGTCAAGCCGCTGCCGTCGGCGGGGGCGTACACGGTGGGCTACCGGATCCTGTCGGCCGACGGGCATCCGGTCACCGGCAAGATCACCTTCATCCTCGCCGCCGGGGCAGCCACCGGTGGTCCGGCGCCGAATACCGGCCAGGACGCTGGTCAGGATCCGGGCGCGAACACGAGCCAGAACACGGGCCAGGACGCGGGCCAGGGTGCCACCGGGCAGGCGCCGCGGGATGCGAGCGCGCAGGCCGCCGAGGCGGCCGCCAACGGCGGCGCGGGCATGGCGGTGGTGTGGATCGTGGGCGCGCTGCTGCTGCTCGCTGCCGGCACGGCGGTGGCCCTGCGCCGCTCCCGCCCGGCCGCGACGGCCCCCGCCCCGGGCGCGACCGGAGAAGCGCGGCCCGAGGCGACGCCCGCCGGAGAGGCCCAGCCCGGTGCCGCCGGTGAAGAGGCGCGGGCATGACCGTCACCGCGCCTCCCCTCCCCCGGCAGCGGGTCGGCGGGCGGCTGGTGGCCGGGGCGTTCGGCGTCTGCGCGGTCGTCGCCGCCGTGGCGGCGAGCACGTTCACCGCCCAGGAGACCGTCCCCGGCGTCCCCATGCCCGGCCCGCTGGTGTCCTTCGGCCTGCCCGTCGTGCGGGTGCTGCTCGACCTGGCCGCCGTCGCCACGGTCGGGCTGAGCCTGCTGCCCAAGCTGCTCGGGTTCGACGCCCCCGAGCGGACCGAGCCCGTCATGCTCAGGGTGCGGCCGCTGGCCGTGCTGGCCGCCTGGGCGTGGGCGATCTGCGCGCTGCTCACCATCGTGTTCCAGACGGCCGAGCTGAATCCCGGCAGCGTGCCCACGTTCGGGATGATCGCCGGCTACGTCGAGACCGTCGGCACCGGTCAGGGGCTGCTGTTCAGCGCGGCGTGCGCGCTGGCGGCGGCCGGCATCGGGCTCATGGCGGTGCGGTTCGGCGAGAAGGTGCCGGCCGAGCTGCGGGTGATCGTGGCGCTGTTCGGGCTGCTGCCCATCCCCGTCACCGGGCACGCCGTCAACTCGATCTGGCACGACCCCATCATGGTCTCGATGGAGATCCACGTGATGGGCGCGGCGGCGTGGACGGGCGGGCTGGCGGCCACGGCCGTGTTCGTGGCGCCGCACCGGGAGCTGCTGGCCGTGGTCCTGCCCAGGTTCTCCAGGATCGCCACGGTGTGCCTGCTCCTGGTCGGGCTGTCGGGGCTGGTCAACGGGCTCGGCACGATGGCGCTCACCCCCGGCGTGACGCTGCCCGACGCCCTACTGACCAGCCACTACGGCGTGCTGGTGGTGATCAAGACGGTCCTGGTGGCGGCGCTGGTGCCGCTGGCCGCCCACATCCGCTTCCGCCTGATGCCCGCCATCCGCGGGGGCCGGGCCACCGCCCTGGCGGGCTGGGCGGCGGCCGAGGTGGCCGTGATGGGGCTGGCCTACGGCGTGGCGGTGGCGATCACCCGGGCCTCGATCGTCTGAGACCCGCGCCGCCTGTCGGCCAGCCACTCGACCGCCAGCCAGACGACCAGCAGGCCGAGGCCCGCCCAGACGGCCGACGACGTGGCCAGCGGGGGCGCTCCGAGCAGCCCCTTCTGGCCCTTGATCGCGCTGTACACGCCGCCCATGATCGCGCTCTGCGCCACCAGCGCGCCGTAGGCGGCGGCCGTCACCCCGACGGTCCCGAGCAGGGCCCGTACGTACGGCATGCGCACCAGGAACGCGAGGTCCACCACCAGCCCCGCGACGACCAGGAAGAACGGCACCGCCGACGGCGGGAACCCGGTGAACGTCAGCAGCGGCCAGAGCAGCGTGCGGACCCCCACGTAGGCGCCCGCCACCAGCGTCGCGGCCCCGAACCTGCCGATCAGCAGCCTGGCCGCGACCAGCACCGACAGGCCGGCGACCACCGCGTAGACGGGGTAGAGGAAGTCGGGAACGGGCAGCGAGAACGCCGTCATCATCCCCCGGTCCACCGGCCGCCCCATCTGGTCGGCCGCGAACTGCAGCAGGATCGGCTCGGCGTAGGTCGCGTGGTTGTCCCAGGCGCCGATCGACAGGATGCCGTACTCCTGGTGCTGCTCGGGGAAGTGCACGTTCTCCAGGAAGAACGCGAAGAACGCGCCCAGCACGACGGTCCGCTCCCGCCCCGGCGGCGCTCCCATGAACCAGCCGCGGAGCACGCCCGCGATCATGAAAAACGTTCCAAGGTAGAGCATGATGTGCGACGGGCTCCACGAGGTGATGTCGAGCCCGTTGACACGGTGGTTGATCAGGTCGAGCGGGACCGCGACCAGGAAGATCCCGGTGCCCCACTGGATCAGCCGCAGCGCCGCCTTGTCGACGCCGTAGCCGGTGTATCCGTGGATGACGGTCAGCGCGACGGCGATGGCCGTGCCGGCGGAGTTGAGCAGGTGGGGCGGGGCGAGGTCGTCCCGCAGCCACTTGAAGTGCCACGAAACGTCCCACGCCGAGCCGAGCAGCTTGAGGGTGAACGCCACCAACCAGCCGAAATAGAGCACCCGGAACAGATCCTGCGGCGTCTCACGCCCCGCCTGGCCCCTGGTCCAGTACGGCAGGGCCCACTCGGCGGCCCTCTTGAGAGATGCTGGAGACTTCACGGGACTGAATCTTACGGTTCCCCGCGTTGAGCTGTTGCTGGGGTAATGCCGGGCAATGTCCTGGCAGGTCAGGCCGGTGCCGAGGCCCGCAGGGAGTACAGCAGCGGGATCCTGGGCGCCCCCTCCGGCAGGCGGAAGCCCTCCGGTCCGCCGACCAGAGTGGCGAAGCGGCGGAAGTACGTGCGGTCGTGCTCGCGCAGGAACTCCACCCGCAGGCCCGCCGCCGCGACCGCGCTGACGACCTCGCCGAGGCCGTGCTGGAACTGCACGGAGGTCTGGTGCTCCAGGATTTCGCTGCCGGTGTAGGTGTGCGGGTACTCCCAGACGTGCGGGCCCACATCGAAATAGTCGTGGGTGACGGTGGTGCCCGTCTCGTCGTCCAGGGTGTCGGCGAACGGATGAAATTCGGCGAGATAGAGGAATCCGCCCGGCTTGAGCAGCGCGGCCACCGTCCGCGCCCAGCCGGTGAGGTCGCCCAGCCACACCAGCGCGCCGAGGCCGGTGTAGACGATGTCGTACGTGGCCCCGCCGAGCACCTCGACCGCGTCGTAGACGTCAGCGGTGACGAACTCCGCCGGGATGCCGCATTCGGCGGCGATGGCCCTGGCCTGCTCGATGGCGGCCGCGGAGAAGTCGAGTCCGGTCACCTCGGCGCCGAGCCTGGCCCAGGACAGGGTGTCCAGGCCGAAGTGGCACTGCAGGTGCAGCAGGCGGCGGCCGGTCACGTCGCCGACCTCGTCCCGCTCGAACGCCCGCAGGGGGCTGCGGCCCGCCCTGAAGCCCTCGACGTCGTAGAAGTCGCTGGCGACGTGGATGGGGACCCGCCCGTTCCAGTTGGCCCGGTTGACGTCCAAGTAGTCCATGGGAGGGCAGCGTAGGCGAGCCCTGATCCCGCCGCCGCCGGTTTTCGGCGGGCATCATGAGCGCATGACTCCAGCAGACGCGGAGGCGATCCTCCAGGAATACTTCGCCCCCTGGATCCGGCGGCTCGGGTTGCGCGTGGAGGAGGTGGGCGAACGCCACGCCGTCGTACGGCTCCCGTGGTCCGACGACCTGGCCCGGGAGGGCGGCGGGCTGTGCGGCCAGGCGATGATGGCGGCGGCGGACACCGCCACGGTCATCGCCATCTCCTCGGCGCGCGGGCAGTTCGTGCCGATGACCACGGTGCAGCAGTCGACGACGTTCCAGCGGCCGGTGGTGGGCAAGGACGTCCTGATCGACGTCCGCATCACGAAGCTGGGCCGCACGCTGGCCTTCTCCGAGGTCACCCTCACGGCCTCGGGCAGCGCCGAGACCGCCGCCCACGCGACGACCGTCTACGCCATCCTGGCCTGATCCCGCAGGTCGGGACGTGATCTCAGGGATCTCTCAGGTGCGGAAAGTAGGCTCTCGGTCATGAAGCGTGTGGCCGCGCTGGTAGCGGCGCTCGCCCTCATCGGGGTGACGACGTGGCTCGTGTGGCCGTCGGCTCCTGGGGTGCGGGGCCAGGACCAGACAATCAGTGTCGTCGACGGACCCGGCGACGACCAACGGGTGGAGCTCGACACGACCTTCTTCCCGCCGCCCGACGGCGGGAAGGCTCCGGCCGTGCTGATCGGGCACGGCTTCGGCGGCAGCAAGCAGAGCGTGCGGGACCAGGCCGTCCGGATCGCCCAGCAGGGCTACGCCGTGCTGACCTGGTCGGCGCGCGGGTTCGGGCGCTCGACCGGCGAGATCGCGCTCAACTCGCCCGACTACGAGGTCAAGGACGTCAAGCAGCTGATCGACTGGCTGGCCAAGCGCCCGGAGGTCCAGCTCGACGCGGCCAACGACCCGCGCGTGGGCATCGCGGGCGGCTCGTACGGCGGCGCCATCGCCCTGATGGCGGCCGCCTACGACCAGCGGGTCGACGCCATCGTGCCCCAGATCACCTGGGCCGACCTGGCCGACGCGCTCTTCCCCAACGCCGCCGCGCAGGGCGCCGGTCCCGCGCCCATCGGCCAGGACGCCGCGCACGGGGTCTTCAAGCGCATGTGGGCCGGCATCTTCTTCGGCCAGGGCGTCTCGCTGGACAGCTTCGCGGGGCGGGGCGCGCGGCAGGCCGCCGCCGGCCCGCTGACGCCCGAGCAGGCGCGGTGCGGCAGGTTCCTGCCCGCGATCTGCGACGTCTACCAGCAGGTCGCCAAGGACGGCAAGGCCACGCCGGAGGCCGTCGCCCTGCTGCGCAAGTCGAGCCCGATCACCGTGGCCGGCCAGATCAAGGCGCCGACCCTGCTCATCCAGGGCCAGCGCGACTCGCTCTTCCCGCTCGGCCACGCCGACGCCAACGCCAAGGCGATCGCCGCCGCCGGCACCCCGGTGAGCCTGGCCTGGTTCGACGGCGGGCACGACGGCGGCAACGGCGAGGCGGACTGGGTGTTCGAGCAGTCCACGGCCTGGTTCGCCCGCTACCTGAAGGGCGACAGGTCCGCCCCGGCGGTGAGCGCGTTCACGGTGACGCGCGACGGCGGCCGCGACCCCGGCACCCGCCAGCGCATCCGCCTGCACCCGGAGGCCGCCTCCTACCCCGGCCTGGCCGGCACCGACACCACCACGGTCCAGCTGAACGGCCCCGCCCAGAACATCGTCAACCCGCCGGGCGGCGCGCCCGCCTCCATCTCGACGGTGCCCGGCATCGGCGGCCTGCTGGGCGGCGGCCAGACCACCGCCGGCGTGTCCATCGACATGCCGGGCCAGAGCGCCGCGTTCGAGTCCCGACCGCTCACCGCCCCGCTCCAGCTCACCGGCAGTTCCACGGTCAGGGTCAAGGTGTCGGGCAAGGGCGAGGCGACGCTGTTCGCCAAGCTGTACGACGTGGCCGACGGCACCCAGCCGCCCGCCCTGCCCGCCGGGCTGGTGGCGCCGGTCCGGGTGACGATCCCGGAGGGCGCGGGCAGCGCGGAGGTCACCGTCACCCTGCCCGCCGTGGACTACCGCTTCGCCGTGGGCCACCGGCTCCGGCTGGTCCTGACCACGACGGACATGGGGTTCGCGACCGCCGCCGAGCCCGCTTCGTACCAGGTGTCCCTGGCCTCCCCCGCGCTCGCCGTGCCGACGGTGCGCACGCTCGCCGCCGCGCCGACCGGGGTGGCGTGGTGGGTGTGGGCGATGCCGCTGGCCGCCGTGGTCGTCGCCGCCGTGCTGCTGGCGACGGGGCGCACCGCGTCCCGCCGGACGGCGGCCGGCGCGCCGGAGAGCGGCGAGCCGCGTGACGGCAAGGACGTGCCGCTGGAGATCAGCGGGCTGACCAAGGCGTACCGGAACGGCGAGCTGGCCGTGGACGGGCTGTCGTTCCGCGTCGAGCGCGGCCAGGTGCTGGGCCTGCTCGGGCCGAACGGCGCGGGCAAGACGACCACGATGCGCATGATGATGGGGCTCATCCAGCCGGACGGCGGCGAGATCCGGATCTTCGGTGACCGCGTCACGCCGGGGGCGCCGGTGCTGTCCAGGCTCGGGTCGTTCGTCGAGGGGCCGGGGTTCCTGCCGCACCTGTCCGGGCGCGACAACATCGAGCTGTACTGGGCCGCCACCGGGCGGCCCGCCGCCGACGCGCACTTCGACGAGGCGCTGGAGATCGCCGGCCTGGGCAAGGCCCTGGACCGGGCCGTCCGCACGTACTCGCAGGGCATGCGCCAGCGGCTGGCCATCGCCCAGGCCATGCTGGGGCTGCCGGACCTGCTGGTGCTCGACGAGCCCACGAACGGTCTCGACCCGCCCCAGATCCGGGAGATGCGCGAGGTGCTCAAGCGCTACGCGCAGGACGGCCGTACCGTGATCGTCTCCAGCCACATGCTGGCCGAGGTCGAGCAGACCTGCAGCCACGTCGTGGTCATGCACCGGGGCCGCCTGGTCTCGGCCGGGCCGGTGTCGCTGCTGCTCACGTCGGCCACCGTCCCCTCCAACGGGCACGGGCCGCGCCTGGAAGACGTCTTCCTCGACCTCATCGGAGACAAGTCATGACCGTCGCCGCGCCGGGCTACGCGCCCCGTCGCACGCTGCCGCTGCGCGTGGAGATCGTCAGGCAGTTCAAGCGGCGGCGGACGCTGGTCATGTTCGGGCTGCTGCTGGCGCTGCCGTGGATCCTGGTGATCGCGTTCCAGTTCGGGCCGCAGCCGAGCGGGCAGGGGCAGTCGTCGCTGCGCATCTCCGACCTGGCGACGGCCAGCGGCCTGAACTTCGCCGCCTTCGCCCTGTCGGTGTCGGCCAGCTTCCTGCTGGTGGTGGCGGTCGCGCTGTTCTGCGGCGACACCGTGGCCAGCGAGGCCAACTGGTCGTCACTGCGCTACCTGCTGGCCGCGCCCGTCCCGCGCGACCGGCTGCTGCGCCAGAAGCTGATCGTGGCGCTGGGCTACTCGGCGGCGGCGGTGATCTGCCTGCCGCTGATGGCGCTGCTCGCGGGCACGCTGGCGTTCGGCTGGAACGACATCCAGGTGCCCGGCACGGGCGAGATGATCCCGGCCCTGGACGTGCTGCCGCGCTTCGGCATCGTGATCGGGTACGCGCTGGTCAGCCAGCTCGTGGTGGCCGCGCTCGCGTTCCTCGTCTCCACCATGACCGACTCCCCGCTCGGCGCGGTCGGCGGGGCGGTCGGGCTCTGGATCGTCTGCAACATCCTGCAGGCGGTGGAGGCGCTGGGCTCGCTGCGCGAGTTCCTGCCCACGTTCTGGAACAACGCCTGGCTCGACGCGCTGATGCCGGAGCTGGACTGGAGCGGCATGGCGAAGGGGGCGTCGGTGTCGGTCACGTACGCGGCCATCCTGATCGCGCTCGCGTTCCGGCGCTTCCGGCGCAAGGACGTGGTGAGCTAGGCCGTGAGCTAGGCCGTGAGTAGGCCGCTCGCTAGACCCAGTCGAACGACCTGGTCACGGCCTTCTTCCAGCCCGCGTACGCCTCCTCCCGCCGGTCCTCGCTCCACCGGGGCTCCCAGCGGCGGTCCTCCGCCCAGTGCGCCCGCAGCTCCGAGACGTCCTTCCAGTAGCCGCAGGCGAGCCCGGCGGCGTACGCGGCCCCGAGCGCGGTGGTCTCCGACACGACCGGGCGGCTGACCGGGACGCCGAGGATGTCGGACTGGAACTGCATGCACAGGTCGTTGGAGGTGACGCCGCCGTCCACCTTGAGCACGTCCAGGACCACCCCGGAGTCCTGCTGCATCGCCTCGACGACGTCGCGGCTCTGGTAGCAGATCGCCTCCAGAGCGGCCCTGGCGAGGTGGGCGTCGGTGTTGTAGCGCGACAGGCCGACGATCACGCCGCGGGCGTCGGCCCGCCAGTACGGGGCGAACAGCCCGGAGAAGGCCGGCACGAAGTACATCCCCCCGGAGTCGTCCACCTGCCGGGCGAGGGCCTCGCTCTGCTCGGCGGAGGTGATGACGTGGAGCTGGTCGCGCAGCCACTGCACCGCCGAGCCGGTCACCGCGATGGACCCCTCCAGCGCGAACACGGCCGGCTGGTCCCCGAACTGGTAGGCCGGCGTGGTGAGCAGCCCGCTGCGCGAGCGCACCGGGTCGGTGCCGGTGTTGAGCAGCAGGAAGTTGCCGGTGCCGTAGGTGTTCTTGGCCTCGCCGGGCGCGAAGCAGACCTGGCCGACGGTGGCCGCCTGCTGGTCCCCCAGGATCGCGCTGATCGGCACCTCCCCGCCGACCGGCCCGTACGGCAGCGTGGTCCCGTACATGGCCGGGTCGGCCGACGGCCGGATCTCGGGCAGCATCCGGCGCGGGATCCCGAAGAACGACAGCAGCTCGTCGTCCCAGTCGAGCGTCTCCAGGTCCATCAGCATCGTCCGGGCGGCGTTGGTCACGTCGGTGATGTGCACGCCGCCCTTGACGCCGCCGGTGAGGTTCCACAGGGTCCAGGTGTCGGTGTTGCCGAAGACGGCCTCGCCCCGCTCCGCGTCCTGGCGGACGCCCTCCACGTTCTCCAGGATCCACTGGATCTTGCCGCCGGAGAAGTACGCCTCCGGCCGCAGGCCCGTCCTGTCGCGGATGACCTCGCCGCGCCCGTTCTGCTCCAGCGCGGCGGCGATCCGGTCGGTACGGGTGTCCTGCCACACGATGGCGTTGTAGTACGGGCGGCCGGTCCGCCGGTTCCAGACGACCGTGGTCTCGCGCTGGTTCGTGACGCCCAGGGCCGCCAGGTCCTTGGCGTGCAGCCCGGCACGCTGGATCGTCGTCTGGATCACGGCCGCCGTCACGGTCCAGATCTCTATCGGGTTGTGCTCGACCCAGCCCGCCTTCGGCAGGAGCTGCTCGTGTTCGAGCTGGTATTTGGCGACCTCGGCGCCGTCGTGATCGAAGATCATGAATCGGGTGCTGGTGGTGCCCTGGTCGACGGCTCCCACGAACTCCGGCATGTCTTTCTCCTCTGCAAGATTCCGGTCAGATCTCCACCGGCTGCACGATCCCGCGCTCCTCGCTCGGCGGGAGGAACCGGGCGATGCCCGCCTGGTAGAGGCCGGCGCCGACGAGACCGCCGATCAGCGGGCCGACGATCGGCACCCAGAAGTACAGATCGCCGTACTGATCCCGCCAGGCGGTGGAGTAGCCGGTGAGGTAACTCGCCAGGCGCGGCCCGAAGTCGCGCGCGGGGTTGATCGCGTAGCCGGCGTCGGCGCCGAAGGACATGCCGATCCCCACGATGAGCAGGCCGACGACGACGGGGCCGAGGTTCGCGCTGGGGGCCATGTTGGCGACGTCGGACACGGCGAAGATGGCGAAGAGGAGGATGGCGGTGCCGATGACCTGGTCGCGCAGCCCGCCCCACATGTCCACCGGCAGCGTCCCGTTGCCGGGCAGGGTCGAGAAGACGCCCTGGGTCTTGATCGTGAGCCCGGGGTCCACCATGGTCAGCACCTCGGTGTAGTTCCAGCGCACGATGAGCGCCGCGACGAAGGCCCCGGCCGTCTGCGCCAGCGCGTACGGCAGCACCTTGCCCCAGGCGAAGCCGCGGAAGGCCGCGAACGCCAGCGTGACCGCCGGGTTGAGGTGCGCGCCCGTGGTCCGGCCCGCGACGTAGACGCCCAGCGTGACGCCGATGCCCCACGCCCAGGCGATGCTGTCGTGGTCGCCGAGCTTGCCCGCGACCACCTGGGCGACCACGCCGACGCCGAACAGAATGAGCACCATCGTGCCGGCGAACTCGGCGATCAGCTCACCGGTCAGCCCTATCCGGTCGCGACGTCCGGCCACCGCTCCTCCTTGCGCACGTGATCGTCGTGTGGCATTCCCGATTTCGGAGCATGCATACGGTGCGCACGATATACGTCACGCAAAGTGACCACGGAGGCTGTTCACCGGCAGGGTCCGGGGACGGGCGGTGGACAGGGCCGGCGAGTTCCGGCTGCCGGTCGAGGTTCCTGACGCGGGATCGCCTACCGATCACCGACGCTTCGGCTGAAGGTCACCAGGGCGGTTCCCGGGCCGTTGTAGCCGGGGACGGGCTCGCTGACCTCGAACCCCATGCGCCGGTGGAACGCTATGGACGTCTGGTTGACGGGCGAGGTGATCGCCTTCACGACGCGGCGGTCGTGGCGGCGGGCCAGGTCGAAGAAGCGTTCGTACATGGCGCGGGCCACGCCGCCCGTCCTGACCTGCGGGGAGACGCCGACGAAGTGGATGTACGCCTCGTCGGGCTCGGACGGGGAGAGGAAGCCGATCAGGAACCCCGCCATGCCCGCCGGACCCTCCGCGATCAGGCTGGTCCGGTGGAAGTGGTCGAGGAAGAGCCTGGGCAGGGAGGGCAGGACCGGCCGGCCCCACCACTCGTCGACGACGGCGGCTATGGGGTCGTAGTCGGCGGGGGTGGCGGGGCGCAGCTCGTACGCGGGCGGCATCATGGGGGTCCTGTCACCTGACCTGCGCGGCGATGATCCGCGCGCATTCCAGGGACTCGGCACGCGTGGTGTCCACCTCCAGGTCATACGTCACGCCCTGGTGGACCACCTCCGCCTGCAACTCCGCCATCCCCCGGACCCGGTCCCCCCGGGCGATCTCCCGGCCCGCGGCAACCGCGCTCTCACACCTGACACCGACCCACAGCACGTCCAGCCCGGCAAGAGCCTTCTGCCACCGCTCCTGGGAGGCCGGTCCACCGAGGAAGACGTCGTCGATGATGACCCGCGCGCCCGCACGGACCATCGCGGCGACCCCTTCCGCCCACGCCGCGTCCAGCATCCGGAACTGCGGCCCGACACTGACCCCGCCGTCCGGAGCGAACTCGATGCCCGCCTCCGATCCGTGCATGGACGCCGGCATGGCCTCGAGCAGCGAGTCGACCCCGAGGGCGAGCCATGGATCCGGCAGGATCGCCTGCAGACACCGGACGATCCCGGACTTGCCCGAGCTGGAGCCGCCGTTCAACACGATCACCTGAGTAGTCACCGGCCCACGATAGGGGTGCTCCCCAGCAGCCCCAAAGGCATTTTCGGGCTTCTGGCTTCTGGCTTCTGGCTTCGGGCGGACGGCGCCCCTTGCTGTCACAATCCGGCGAACGTTGTGGTCGCGCGCGATGCGTAAGCGGCCGTCAATGGCGCCAGGCGCGATCGGGCAACGCGGCCCGGAAGGGCCCCTGGTCCGGGCGGGCATCAGACGGCCCACCATGCTCAAGATCGGCGAACGTGGTCAACTGGCTCTGGAGAGCGGCTGGAGCTGGACGCTGAGCCGCAGTTCGAGCGCTTCGGCCAGGCGTTCCAGCATGGGGATGGTGCCGCCCGCCTCGAAGCGGGCCACCGCCGGTTGCTTGAGTCCCGCTCGCTCGGCGAGTTCGGCCTGGGTGAGCCCGAGTTCCTCGCGACGGCGCCGTACGGTCTCGCCGAGTTCGAAACGGATCCTGGCGGCCTCGTAGGCGGCTCCGGCGCCAGGGCGGCTCATGATCTCAGCGCGCTTGTCGGACCATGCCTTGCGCTCAGCCACGCCGCTCACTCCTCATCTGCGGTGTGAGCCTCAGCGACGCATCGCTTCATGGCCTGCACTGCCCGTTCGATCTCGGCTGTCTCCCGCATACGCTGCTTGCGGAACACCGTCAGCAGGAGGATGCGCCTGCCTGGGGCGATCCAGTAGGTGATGCGGACGGCGTCGCGGGAGAGATGAAACCGCAGTTCCCGAAGCTTGCCGTGCAACTACCTGGTATATGGCATGAATAACACGGACGTTATAGACGGCGAATCGGTCGAAGCCATGGGGGATCGTCCGTCGGCTGGAGGGGCGGCAGAGCAACGGGCTCCGGACACGTAACCGGCCGTCAATTGCGTTGTGCGCGATCGGGCAACGCGGCCTGGAAGACACCCGCGTCCGGGGTGGGCATCAGCTGGCCCACCGCTTCGCCGGTCAGCGGGTGGGCTCGATGGCGCCGGAGGCGCGTGGGGGTGCGCCGGAGGCGCCCAAATGAGCACAGCCCGAGCGGAGCGAGGCCCCTTGGCTTCGGGGCGGGCTCCAGCAGGTCAACCCGGTAACCAGGCAACGGGCGGGGCCGGCGAGCGGAGCGAGCGGGGGTTTCGGGGGAGGCGCTGCCTGGAGCCCCGGGCGCGGAGCGCTCCCGTTGTGGAAGGCCGTGCTTTCAGGCCCAGTGTGGTGGCTTGTTGTCCAGGTAGAAGGCGTCCGGGTCGGTCTCGGGCCAGTCGCTCCAGCCCTCGTCCGTGTCGTCCGCTGTCTGCTCCGGTAGAAAGTCGTTCACACAGGACATGCTACTCGGGCATACAAAGCACCCGACGTGTCCGCAGGTCCAGGGACAGGCGGGGGCGGCGGCGGTACGATGCGAGAGCAGGTGTCGCCTATCCCCCGTGAGGCTGCTCATGGCAACCCCGACAGGCTGGCAGCGAGACGGCAATCTACCGGCGGAGCTCACCAGCTTCATCGGCAGGACACGGCTCCTGGCCAACCTCAAACGGCACCTCGGCGAGTCCCGCCTGGTGACCGTGACAGGTATCGGGGGCGTGGGCAAGTCCCGTACGGTGCTGAGGCTCGCGCATCTCGTCCGGTCGCAGTATCCGGACGGCGTGTGGTTCGCGGATCTCGGGCGGTTGCAGGACTCGGGCATGGTCAAGCACACCATCGCCTCCGCGCTCGGCATCGCCGACCAGTCCTCGCGGGCCGAGTCGGAGTCGCTGTCGGAGTGGGTGGGCGAGCGCGACATGCTGCTCATCATCGACACCTGCGAACATCTGGTGCAGGGGTGCGCCGAGCTGGTGCACGAGTTGCTGGAGGCGGCGCCCAATCTGAAGGTGCTGGCCACCAGCCGCCAGTCGCTGAACCTGCCGTACGAGCACGTGGTCCCCGTGCCGCCGCTGCAGGTGCCGTTCGAGGATCCGGGCGAGAGCCTGTTCACGAACGAGTCCGTGCAGCTCTTCGCCGAACGCGCCGGGGCGAGCGTGCCCGACTTCGTGCTCGACGAGGACAACATCGGCGCCGTGGCCGAGCTGTGCCGCAGGCTCGACGGCATCCCGCTCGCGATCGAGCTGGCGGCCGTGCGGCTGCGGGCGCTGTCGGTGGAGCAGATCCTCGGGCTGCTGGCCGACCGGTTCAGCCTGCTGGCGGGCGCGAGCCGGACGGCGCTGCCGCGGCACCAGACGCTGCGGGCGGCCATCGGGTGGAGTCACGAACTGTGCGAGCCCGCGGAGCGGCTGCTGTGGGCGCGGCTGTCGGTGTTCGCGAAGGACTTCGAGCTGGACGCGGCCAGGTTCGTCTGCTCCGACGGGCGGCTGCCGTCCGAGGACATCACCGACCTGGTCACGGGGCTGGTGGAGAAGTCCATCCTGCTGATCAGGAGCAACCACGCCGGGGTCCGCTACAAGCTCATCGACACCCTCGCCGAGTACGGCGAGGAGTGGCTCGACAAGCTCGGCCAGCGGGAGCAGATGCAGCAGCGGCACCTGGAGTACTACCTGAGCCTGGCTCAGCGCAGCGAGGACGCCTGGTCAGGGCCGCGGCAGATCTACTGGTTCGTCCGCATGCGGCAGGAGCACGACAACGTACGGGTGGCGCTCGACCACGCGCTCAGGTCCCCGGGCAAGTCGGTGCTGGCGCTGACCCTGCTGTCGTCGTTGTGGTTCATGTGGATCTGCTGCGGGTTCGTCCGGGAGGGACGGCTCTACCTGGAGAAGGCGCTGCAGGCCAACCCCACCGCGAGCAAGGAGCGCTGCAAGGCGCTGTGGGTGCTCTCGTACGTGCGCAGCGCCCAGGGCGACAGCGCGGGCGCGTTGAAGGCGGCCGAGCAGTGCAGCACCGAGGCCGTCAGGGTCGGCGACTCCAGGGCCGTGATCCTGGCCTCCAAGATGCAGGGCACGGCCGCGCTGCTCCAGGGCGACCTGCAGAAGGCCAGCGCGCTGCTGGGCGTGGCGATCGAGTTCAACACCGACAACAAGGAGCTGAACCCCGGCCTGCTGCCCGCCATCGTCGAGCTGTCGCTGGTGCTGTCGTCGCAGGGCGAGTTCTACGAGGCGGAGTCGCTGCTGCTGGACTGCCTGCAGGTGTGCAGGGAGCGCGGGGAGCTCTGGGTCAGCTCGTACGCGCAGTGGGCGCTGGCCTTCACCAGGCTCGCGACCGGCAGGGCGGAGGAGGCGCTGCAGAGCGCCAGGGAGGGGCTGCGGATCAAGCGGCACTTCCACGACACGCTCGGCACCCTGCTGGCACTGGAGACCTGCGCGCGCATCTTCGTCATGAACGACCAGCCGGCACTGGCCGCCAAGCTGCTCGGCGCGCTGCACCAGAACTGGCGGTCAGCCGGCCTGCCGCGGATGGGCGCGCCGTTCCTGACCGAGGACCACGACCTGTGCGTGCGCGATTGCAAGCGGCAGATGGGCGAGCTGGCCTACAAGAGCACGTTCGAGGACGGCGCCAGGCTCGACCTGGACGAGGCGTCCGAACTCGCGCTCGCCGGCGAGCCGGACGCCTCTGACTAGCGCCGGCCTCAGACCGCCTGGGGCCAGCGCGTGCCGTCGGGCCAGGCGTGCACGTAACGCGCGCTGCCGAGGGAGAACTCGATGTGCCCGCGTACCCAGTGTTCGAGCCCCCGTACGTACTTGCGGACCGGCAGCGACGCCCAGTGCTCCAGCGCCGCGCGCCGCTCGACGAACGCCGCGATCGCGTCGTTGTGCATCTCCGCGACCTCGCGCAACGCGTTCTGCAGGGCGAGGGACTTGTGCGTGGCCAGCACGGTGACGAGGTTGTGCCGGGCCTTGTCGTTCCCCCGTTCCTTGGCGTACGACAGCAGGTCGTTGTCCCAGCCGATGAGGTCGCACGCCAGGTCGGACAGCGCGCGGACGTCGGGATGATGCCATTCCTCCGCCTCTAGCCGGTAGCCGCCCCCGGCGTCGATGAGCGCGAAGCAGGTGTACGTGGCCCCCGTGATGCGGCGCATCAGCACGTAGTCCTCAGGAGTGGGGATCAGGTCGGCCTCGCGGTTGGCCGCCTCCCAGATCTGGGCGAACAGGTACTCCTTCACCGTGATCCGCCACCGGTCCACCTGTGCGGGGGTGGCGGCTTCGGAGATCCGGTGCAGGAGCTCGTTGAGCGCGAGGCCGAACGGGTCGTCGGCGTCCGGCTCCCTGCGCCCGTCGAGGATCTCGAGGAGCGGCGGCAGGGCGCGGGCCAGCGCGGAGGCCCGTTGTGCCATCAGCTCGCCCTCGCAGAACGCGTCGTCGAACGCGAAGAGCCAGTTGTACCAGTCGTTGATCAACCGGAGGCTGTCACGCGGCACGGTCGGGTTCGTCCGGGCCGCGAGCAGGCCGATCTTGGAGCGCCGGAAGTGCTCGATCGCCTCGGCGCCGGTGAGCATGTTTGAGGCGGCCAGCCATGCGTGACTCTCCGCGTCGACCTCCGCGGCATGCACGTTGATCTCGTTCGGGAACGGACATGGCAACGGAGGGATGTGGAGTGGTCGCCTACCAAATGTTTGCGCAGAAGTAGCCACGCCATCCAGCATGACGAGGCAGTGCACGAAAGGCCACAGTCGGCAACTTCAAGGTCTTTAGTGCTTATTTCATACTATGAATCGCTTTGCGTGAACCATTGGATAAAAGGGTCATTTACCACATTCGTGCCGCAGGCAGCACCGGCGGCGAACCCGCGCAGCGACCGGCTCCCCCATACGGTAACGCCCTGACCACGACAGACTCGTTTCCGTAGCGAGCGGGGTCAGAACAGGGTCGTGAGACCGGGCGGGAATCGGTGCCTCATGTGGCAAGCAGGCGAACGGTCCCGGCGTGACCGTAATGAGCCGCGAGCACCAGCAAAGTGTCACCTTTGCCGTCGGTGACATCGACCGGCGCCCCGACCTCGGCTTACGCCCGCGCCGTCCCAGCGGCACCCACCCTGGCCAGGGCGAACATCCCGGTTGCGAACCCCCGAGCTTCGGGTCCGTGGCGATGTGTCCTATTGACCCCCGATAGGGTGCCGTGCGCGGAATCGTTCTGACCCGCCGTAGGTTCTGGTGAAGAGTACCTAGGGAAAGGCTGTCCAACCGTGTTCGACCCGAAGGATCTCTACGAGCTCGCAGACGACGTGCCCGAGCTGCCCGATCCGGTGTTGCTGTACCACTTCGACGGTTTTGTCGACGCGGGCGCCGCCGGACGCCTCGCACTGGGCCACCTGCTGGCCGAGCTGGAGCACCGGGTCGTGGCGACGTTCGACGTGGACCGGCTGCTCGACTACCGGTCTCGCCGGCCCATCATGACCTTCGACACCGACCGATGGGTGGAGTGCGAGAGCCCGGAATTGGCCGTTCATGTCGCGAAGGACGCGACGGGAACGCCGTTCCTGGTGATGAGCGGGCCCGAGCCCGACCGGGAGTGGGAGCTGTTCACCAACGCCGTGTCGGACCTGGTGGAGCGCTTGAAGGTGAGCAAGCTCGTGACCCTCCACGGCATCCCCATGGCGGTCCCCCACACCCGCCCGCTCGGGCTCACGATGCACGCCAGCCGGCCCGAATTGATCAACTCCCAGACGAGCGCGTTCGGGCGCGTCCAGGTGCCGGGGAGCGTGGCGGCGCTGCTGGAGTTGCGGCTGGGGGCGCAGGGGCACGACGCGGTGGGGTACGCGATCCACGTGCCGCACTACCTCTCGCAGGCCGAGTACCCGACCGCCGCCGTCACCGGCCTGGAGGCGGTGACGCGGGGCACGGGGCTGGTGTTCCCGCTGGACCCGCTGCGCGACGCGGCCCGCCGTACGACGACGGAGATCGAGGAGCAGATCCAGGCCTCGACCGAGCTCTCCACCGCGATCAAGGGGCTGGAGCAGCAGTACGACGCGTTCGCGGGCGGCGCCGAGCGCGAGAACCTGATGGCCGAGACGACCCCGATGCCGACGGGTGACGAGCTGGCCGCCCAGTTCGAGCGCTTCCTCGCCGAGCGTGACGACGAGTAGACGTCCATATTTTACGGTGGCCCGAGCCGGCACCACCCGCCGCACGTGGCCGGGGCCTGTCCAGGGTGACGCTCACCAGGTGTGCAGACGTCCATATTTTACGGTGGCCCGAGCCGGCACCACCCGCCGCACGTGGCCGGGGCCTGTCCAGGGTGACGCTCACCAGGTGTGCGTGGCGGGCCACCGTCACGCCGCCACCTGGGCCGTCTGGGTGGTGCCTGCGTGCCCCTGGGAAAAGGTCCCTCCGGAAACGGGACGCGCCTGAGGGGGCTCCTCTGGCCTGCCGGATAGCCTGAGGAAATGACTGACATCCGCGTCGGACTGGTCGGCTACGGCACCGCCGGAGCGTATTTCCACGCCCCTCTCATCCACGCCACCCCCGGCCTGTCCCTGGCCGCCGTCGTGACCGGCAACCCCGCCCGCCGGGCCGAGGCGGCCGAGAAGTACGGCGCGACCCCGGTGTCCGACGTGGAGGAGCTGTGGGGCCGGTGCGATCTCGTCGTGGTCGCCTCCCCCAACAGGACCCACGTGGCCACCGCCGCCGCCGCGCTCACCCCCGGCCTGCCCGTCGTCGTGGACAAACCCCTGGCCAGGACCGCCGCGGAGGCCCGGGAGCTGGTGCGGCTGGCCAAGGAGCGGGGGCTCATGCTGACCGTGTTCCAGAACCGGCGCTGGGACGGCGACTTCCGTACCGTCCGCAGGCTGGTCGAGGAGGGGCGGCTGGGTGACGTGCTGCGCTTCGAGTCGAGGTTCGAGCGGTGGCGGCCGGTGCCCAAGGGCGGCTGGCGGGAGACCGGGGGCGCGGAGGAGATCGGCGGGCTCCTCTACGACCTGGGCAGCCACCTGGTGGACCAGGCCCTGCAACTGCTCGGCCCGGCGCGCGAGGTCTACTGCGAGAGCGACGTGCGGCGCGAGGGGGTGGCCTCCGACGACGACACGTTCATCGCGCTGACGCACGCGGGCGGGGCCCGGTCGCATCTGTGGATGAGCTCGGTGGCGGCCTGGCGGGGGCCCCGGTTCCGGGTGCTGGGCTCGTCGGCCGGGTTCGTGAAGTACGGGATGGATGTGCAGGAGGAGCGGCTGCGGGCGGGGATGTCGCCCGGTTCGCCGGAGTTCGGGGAGGACGACGAGGGGAGCTGGGGGCTGCTCGGCACGGAGGAGGCCCATCGTGCCGAGCGGACGGAGCCGGGGGCGTACCTGGACTTCTACCGCGGGGTGGTGGCGGCGCTGCGCGAGGGCGCGCCACCGCCCGTGGACCCGGAGAGCGTGATCGACACGCTGACCGTCATCGAGGCCGCCCACCTGTCGGCCACCCAGCGCATCGTCACCCACCTCGGCTGACCCACCCGCCCGGGACGCAAGGCGGCGGACCGGTCACCCAGGGCGGCGACCAGCGTCACCCGCCGGCAGCGCCCGCGGTCCAGCGGCGGCGGTCCAGCGGCGGCAGCGGTCCAGCGGTGGCAGCGCCGCCCCGGCCCCAGCCGCGCCGGCCAGGCCGACGTTCTGCAGGCGTACTGCGTGAATGGACGCAACAAGCGCCGGCCGAAGGTCCTGACCCCGGCCCCCGCGTCGCTTCGGCGCGGGGGCCGGCCGCGCCACGCGTCCGGCCGGAGTGGCGGGTCAGTCGCGCAGGCGGGCGTGGAGGGCGGCGGTGTCGGCGTCGGTCCAGCCGTAGCGGGTCAGCCAGCCCATCGGCCCGCCGAACCGCTCGTCCAGCACCTGGAAGAACTGCTCGATGTACCGGGCCCGCGGCATGTGGTCGTCCGCCGGCCGCGAGTCCAGGTCGCCCCGGTACGTCTCGCTGCTGCGCAGCCGCTTGAGGATCAGCTCCAGCCGCTCGCCCGTCGCCACGTAGTCCTCGACGATCGCCTCGCGGGTCGCCCCCGCCACCTCCAGCGCCAGCGCCGACAGCACTCCGGTGCGGTCCTTGCCCGCCGCGCAGTGCACCAGCGCCGCCCCGTCGTCCAGCGACATCGCGCGCAGCGCCGCCACCACCGCGTCCGGGCGGTCGCGCAGGTAGCCGAAGTAGAAGCCGGTCACCCGCAGCTCCTCGTCCAGCGCGCGCTCGGCCCAGGGCAGCACCCGGTCGCCGTCGATGGTGTCGGCCTCGACGTCGGTGTGCGTGCCGCCCTCCGCGAACAGCGTCAGGTGGTGGTGGCGCACCTCGGGCACCAGGGTGAGCGGCCCCGGCCCCTCCAGCGCGACCTCGGCGTTCGAGCGCAGGTCCACGACGTGCCGCAGCTTCAGCTCACCCACCAGGATCGCCACGTCACCCGGCGTGAGGCCCTGCAGGTTGTCGGCGCGGAAGATCCGCCCGCGACGGGTGCGGCCGCCGTCGCGGGTCGGCAATCCGCCCAGGTCACGCGCGTTGACCGCGCCTTCCAGGTCTATCCACCTCGTCATCTCATCCATTATTGCGACCCTATATGTCCGCCAAATATGAGCGAATTCGAGGTTCATAACGCAGCATGAACGTATGGATCCACGAGCTCTGCCTCCACGGCTGGTGATCGATCCAACGCTGCACCCGGAGATCTCGGTCGAGCTGCGGTCCAGCCCGCACATCCTCCGCATGGCCCGATCCGGTGTGCGCGTGGACACCACGAAGAACCCCGCGCTCCTCTTCGTGATCCCGGCCCTCCTGATGGTGCTCGCCGTAGCGACCGGCGTGGAAGAACTGCTGGTCCCCGGTGTGGGGATCGGGCTGATCGTCCTGTTCAGGTGGATCGCGTTGGACGGTACCTACCGATCGACCCGGCGGCGGATCCGCTCCGCCCAGGTCCACGCCAACCGCTTCATCCTCCCCGAGGACCTGGACTACCCCTGCCAGAGGCTGCTGCGCAGGGCGCAGAACGCGGTCGAGGCGATCATGGCCTCCCGCGTCCACCGGGACGGCCTGATCGACACCATCGACAACCGGGTGTCACTGCCCGAGGAGGTCTGGCAGATCGCCCAGCGGCTGCGGAAGCTGTCGGCCATGCACGCCGAGCACGGCAAGATCGTCCCCCGCGACCTGCCGCCCGGCATGGAGGACGCGTTCAAGCCCTACACCACCGCGCTGGACGCCGCCTGGACGTCGCTGTCGCACCGCGTCCGCCACCTGGAGAAGTACGCCAAGCAGGTGGTCAAGGCGGACAAGGTCTACCACGCGCACCGGCGGCTCGAGGCGCTGGCCGCCAAGACCCCCGAGTACCAGCAGCTGATCGCCGACACCGTGCGGGACGAGCTGGCCCACGAGCGCATCAGGGAGCTGGCCGACCAGGCGGCGCACGTGCGCAAGCTGTTCGAGGAGAGCATCGCCCAGGCCAGGCTGGCGGCGGGCGAGCTGATCAAGACGCCCCTGGCGTGAGGGTCAGGGGCCGGCGCGCCTGAGAAGCTCCAGGGTCAGGGGCCGGCGCGCCTGAGAAGCTCCAGGGTCCGGCGCATGCCGGCCTCGTTGCCGAGGCTGCGGTAGATGTCCCTGGCCTGCTCCAGCGGCTCCACCGCGGCCCCGCGGCCGCCCGCGTCGAGGTGCGCCTCCCCCAGGTAGCGCAGGCTCCTGGCCATCCACCACCGGTCCTCCAGCTCCTCGAACCCGCGCACCGCCCGCCGCAGCTCCCGCTCCGACTCCTCGATCCGGCCCAGCCGCGCCAGGGCCCGCCCGGCCGACACGGCGGTCCTGGCCACCCCCCACGAGTCGCCCAGCGCGACCAGGATCTTCTCGGCCCGCCGGACGAAGTCCAGCTCGCGCAGCCCGTTGTCGGGGTCGCCGACCTCCCCGGCGGCCCGCAGGCAGCGGGCCTCCTCCCACAGCTCCCCGCGTTGCCGGAACATCTCGGAGGCCCGGTCGAGGCTGAACCCGGCCCTGGTGAACAGGTTGGCCGCCAGCCGGAGGTCGCCCGCGCGGTGCTCGGCGCGCGCCTGCGCGGCCAGCACCTCGCCGTAGACGCGCAGGGTCTGGGCCTCGGAGTAGCGGTTGCCGTCCCGCTTGAAGATCTCCAGGGCGTCTTCCAGCAGCTCCCTGGCCTCGTCGGGACGGCGTTCCGACATGCGCATCTCGGCGAGGTTGCGCTGGGTGCGGGCCATCCACCACAGGTCTTCCTCGCCCTTGAACGCGGTGATGGCCCCGATGAGGTAGTCCTGCGCCCGGTCCAGGTGGCCGTCGCTGAACAGGGTCATGCCGATCGTGCGCATGGCCCTGGCCGCCCACCAGGACTCCCCCAGCTCCTCGAACGTCTCCAGCGCCCGCCTGGCCTCCTCCAGCGCCCGTTCCCGCAGGCCCAGGCCGCCGTGCACGGAGGCGCTGTCGAGCAGCGCGATGGCCAGCGCGCGCCGGTCGCCGGTCTGCGCGGCGGCCTCGCAGCCGAGCTCGGCGACGGCCGCCCAGTCGGCCCAGTACGCGCGCAGCGAGTGGCAGAGAGAGCAGAACGCCCTGGCCAGCCCCCAGGTCAGCTCCCACAGCCGGAGCTGGCGGGCCAGGTGGATCATGGCGAGCAGCGTCAGCCGTTCGGCGTTGAGCCAGTCGCCGGCCCGGACCTGCCCGTCGGCGTCGGAGCGGCGCCCGCCCTTGCTCCAGTCCTGCGGCCAGCGGTTCTGCGCGGCCTCCTCGGCGCGGCGGCGGTAGCCGTAGAGGACCCGCTCGATGGCGGCCCTGCGCCGCTCGGCCTCGTCCTGCTCGGCCAGCTCCGCGGCGAACACTCTGACCAGGTCGTGCAGCCGGTAACGCATCGTGCCGGTCTGGTCGGTGCCCGAGCATTCGGCGAGCTGGGCGTCGATGAGGGCTTCGAGCTGGTCGGCGCCGTCGAGCCCGGAGCTGTCGAGCAGCTCGCCGGCCACCCAGCCGGGCACGTCGGGCGCGGTGAGCGCGCTGAGCAGGCGCAGCAGGCGGCGCTGCATGCCCGTGCAGTCGTCGTAGCTGAGCTGCACGGAGGCGCGCACGCTCTTGTCCACCGTCGGGGCCACTTCGAGCTGGTCGAGGCGGCGGCGCGTGTCGGCCAGCCGGGCGGCCATCTCGCGCATGCTCCACTGCTCGCGGGTGGCCAGCCGGGCGCCGCAGATGTTGATCGCCAGCGGCAGGTAGTCGCACAGCCGCACGACCTCCTTGGCGGCCTCCAGGTCGTCGACGACCCGGTCGCCGCCGGCCAGCCTGGCCAGCAGCTCCACTCCGTGCGCCTCGCTGAACACGCTCAGCCGCGTGTCATGGGTGCCGTTCAGGAACAGCGGCGCTCGCGAGGTGACCAGCACCGCGCAGCCGGGCTCGGCCGGGATCAGCGCTTTGACCTGGTCGGCGTCGTGGGCGTTGTCGAGGCCGATGAGGATCCTGCGGCCCTTGGTCCAGGTCAGCCAGAGCTTGCGCAACTCGTCCAGGCCGCCGGGGTCGGTGGTCAGGCGCACGTCCAGCGCGCGCAGGAACCCGATCAGCACCTCCTCGGGGCGCACCGGGGCGTCCACGCCGCCGCGCAGGTCGGCGTAGAGCCTGCCGTCGGGGAACCAGCCGGCCATCTCGTGCGCGAACCTGGTCATCAGCGCCGACTTGCCGACGCCGCCCCGGCCGTACAGGGAGACCACGAGGGGCGGTGAGAGGCCGGAGGTCTTCCTGCGCTCGGTGAAGACCTCGCGCAGCTCGGCCAGCGCCTCGGCGCGGCCGGTGAAGTGCTCGGGGACCGGCGGCCACTGGTCGGGCGGGAGCGAGCCGGGCGCGGGCAGCGCCTGCTGCGGGGGCTCGCGCTGCTCGGTGGTGGCCCAGGTGGTCAGCCCGACGAGGACGGCCGCCGCGCCGGTCACGGCGACCTTGGCCAGCGGCGGGATCTCCCAGTCCACGGAGGCGGTCAGCACGCTCGCGGCGGCGGCCGCGAGGCCCGCGGAGACGGGCGCGGCCCATGGCACCTTTCTGCGCCTTTTACGCGGTTTGTCAGGTAAATCCCCTGTCAACGAACACCCCCTATGGGGATTCAAACCGATGGGGTACGGCTTGCGCCAGCCGTACCCCATCGTTCATCTGTCAGCCGATCACATGACAGGTGGCCGTCGCCGTCTTGCTCGGGTCGCTCTCCGAGGTGGCGGTGAGCTTGACCCTGGCCAGGCGGTCGCCGCCGGACTCGCGCACGGCGTTCACGGTGACGAGGTCCTGCTTGCCGAACGCGACGGAGGCCAGCGCGTTCGGGAGCTGGGCGGTCCAGCCCTTGCCCTGGACCTCGGCCTTGAGCCGGTAGACGTCGGAGTTCAGGTAGGCGCTGACGTCCTCCGGGTGCTGCCCCTGCGCCGGGGCCGCCTTGCCGGTGTTGAACAGCGGGAACTTGCAGGTGGAGATGTTCTTGCCGGCGGGCAGGCCGGCCGAGGGAATCAGCTTGACGCCGCGCTTCTGCGGGCCCGCGCCGTCGAGCGAGCGGATGGCGACCGTGTAGGACAGCTCGCCGGCGCGGTCGCGCTTGACGTCGGTGACGTAGAAGTGCAGGCGGTTGGCCTGGTCGACGTACTCGTACTCGCTGCCGGAGTCCGTGCCCGCGTGGAAGAGGGCGTCGGAGAGCTGGCGGTAGTCGCCGACCGTGATCGGCACCTTGGTCCCGTCGGGCAGCACGTAGTCGGTCATGCCGATGTCCTGCGGGTTCGCGTCGATCACCCACTCGAACGGGGACCGGTCCTGGTTCTTGGTCTTGGCCAGCAGGACGCCGGAGTCGGGCGTGAAGGAGTCGGTGCCGACGCGGTCCACGACCTCGACCGTGTAGTTCTCGTAGCCGCCGCCGTCACACAGCGGGTTCGTGGTGACGTCGCAGGCGGGGCTCTTGTCGCCGGTGTCGAAGGAGATGTTGACGCCGGACAGCTCGTTCTTGCCCGGCTGGATCGCGCGGGCCAGGACCCTGGCGGTGACCAGGCCCGACTCGTCGAGCGCCTCTCGCGAGAGGCGTAAGACGTTCTGCTCGTCCACCATCTCCAGCTTGATCTTGTTGCGCAGCATGTGCTGGGCGCCCATGGAGGCGCCCGCGGTCGGCGGGATCAGCCAGCGGGAGTGCGGGCCGCCGGGGCCGTTGAAGCTGCCGCGGCTGAGCATCTCCCAGATGCCCGTGTACGCCCTGCGCGCCGGCACGCCGTAGGGGTTGTTGTAGTTGTCGGCGATGCCCATGATGTGGCTCAGCTCGTGGGCGTAGACGGCCATGCCCGAGCTCTCGGCCTGGACCGAGTCGATGCCGAAGCGGGCGTTCGGCCAGAAGTTGGAGCCGGCCTGCCAGGAGGTCCAGTCGACGTAGCGGGTGTCCACCCAGTTGGGCAGCGCGGGGTCCGGCGGGCCCCACTCGTCCGGCACGTCCTCCTTGGTCGGGAACTTCATCATCCCGAACTCCTGCCAGGTGGACGACTCGTCCTGGCCCGCGCTCAGGTAGAAGACGAAGTCGAACTGCTTGGCCACCTCCTCGCCGACGGCGGCGATCCAGGCGGCGTTGCCCTCGGTACGCAGGTTCTTGGTGCAGTTGTCGCCCGCCGGGCAGCCGGTGCCGCCCTGGAACTCCATCGCGTACTCGTGGTCCTTGCCCGACAGCGTGTAGGGCCCGAAACCGGCCAGCTCCACCCCGTACCTGCCGCCCGAGTCCTCCATCCAGTACTCGTGGATGGTGTGACCCTTGTTGAGGTCGTTCGGGGTGTTGAGGAAGTCCTGGTAGAACTTGGCCACCTGGTCGCGCGGGACGTCGTGGGCCTCGGCGCTCGGGTTCGAGTAGATCGTCGAGCCCTTGGGCTGCGTCACCACGAACGGCTGGTTCGGGTAGTCGAGCAGCACGAGCGCGCCCTTGAACGTGCGCTTCGACCCCTTGACGGCGGGGTCGTTCCACTTGGTGCCGGGCGGCCGTTTGTAGTCCGCCCATGTCATGTTGTCGGGGTTCTCCCAGTTCTGCGGATCGATCGGCTTGATGCCGCCGGCTGGGCGGGAGCGCAGGGCCTGGGCGTCGGCGGGTTCGTCGCGCTGCCAGGGCTGCGTTTGCGGCCAGTGGTTCTGCCGCCACGGGTACTCGGGATCGGTGGGGGGTGCTGCGGAAGCAGGGGTCGCCATCAGGCTCACCGGGATCAGCACGATGGCCGCCAGCAAACCCTTCAGCAGCTTCTTCGGGGCAATCACGGATTGACGGTATAGACGATATTGACGGAGATCACCGATCAGCTGTAGGGAAGAACCGTAGCGGTCTTTCCGACAATTGTTGAAATATCCACGTAAAGGTGTTGTTGTGGCGGATCTCCAGCGGACCGTGGACGAGCTCGCCGCCCGTCTCGGCCGCCCCCTGCTGCTCGAGGACCGCGTGCAACGCGTCGTGGCCTACAGCGAGCAGAACGGCGCCATGGACGACATCCGCCGCGACTCGATCCTCCGCCGCAGCACCACCCCCGAGGTGCGGCAATGGTTCCGGGCCGCCGGCGTGCACGAGGCGACCGGGCCCGTGCGCACCCCTGGCGCGCCGCACTTCGGCCTGCTGCCGCGGGTGTGCGTCCCGGTACGGCACGCGGACGCGCTGCTCGGCTTCCTGTGGTTCGTCGACGCGGAGCCGGCCATGTCCGACGCCGAGATCGCCGAGGCCCTGGCCGCCGCCCCGGCGCTCGCGCTGGCCCTGTTCCACGAGAGCCTGGCCAGCGGGCTGGCCTCCCACCGGGAGCTGGAGGCGGTCACCGGGCTGCTGGCGGGCGAGCGGGACGCGGCCAGGCAGCTCATCGAGGCGGGCGCGTTCCCACAGGCGCAGCCGGTGACCGTGCTGGTGGCCAAGCCGCGCGGGGCCGAGCCGGACGAGGCGCTCAGGCTGGGGCTGGAGCAGGGGCTGCTGGCGCTGCGGCGGCGGCTGAGCGGTCACCATCCGCTGCACCTGGTCCGCTACGACCACGCCGTGCTGCTGACCGCCGGGCCGCCGGCCTCCCCCGACGAGTTGCACGCGGCCCTGCCGGTGCCGGTGGTGGTCGGGGTGGGGCGGACCAGGCCGGCGCTGGCGGAGGCGGCGGAGTCGTACCGGGAGGCCAGGCACGCGGCGGAGGTGACCTCGCGGGTGCCCGGGCTCGGGCGCACGGCCGAGTGGGCGCGGCTCGGCGTCTACCGGATGCTCACCCAGCTGCCCGGCCAGGAGCTGCACCCGGGGCTGGAAGGGCTGCTGGCGGACGCCCAGTACCTGCCGCTGCTGGAGACCCTGGAGACCTACCTGGACCTGGCCGGGAGCGCGGTCGCCACCTCGCGGGCGCTGCGGCTGCACCGGACGTCCCTGTACTACCGGCTGCAGCGGGTGGAGGAGCTCGCCCGTACCGACCTCAAGGACGGGGGTGAGCGGCTCGCGCTGCACCTGAGCCTGAAACTCGCCCGCCTCTCCGGTCGATACTTACCGAGAGAATCACAGAATTTGTCCTCATTGAGAACCTGACAGGGCTCGCACGCCCTGGAGGGATGATCCGACGGGAGTGCCGATGCCGCCTGCGAAGCGTGCCGGTCCGGTCCTGAACAGGCGCGCGCCCATGCCCGTCGTGATTCATTCCGCCCCGCTCGTGCTGCCCGTCTGCGCCGATCCCATCCGCGACGGGGCCGTGGCGTTCAAGGGCGACCGGGTGGTCGAGGTGGGCACGCGGGCCTCGGTGACCGCGTCCTTCCCCGCCGCCGAGGAGCTGCGCTGGACCGGCATGATCGTGGCCGGGCTGGTCGACGCCCGCGCCGCCGGGTCCGTCTCCAGGCTCGCCGCCGGGCCAGGGGTGACGGCCCGGGCGGGCGTGGTCACCGAACTGGCCGAGCCGGCCGGGGTGCCCGGGATCTCGTACGTCGAGGTGACCAGCGCGAGCGAGGAGGAGTGGGAGACCCGCGGGCGGGACGCGGTGATCACGGCGATCCGCGAGGTCGACCGGCCCTGCGCGGTGGGGATCGCGGCGCACACGCCCGACCCGCAGGTGCTGGAGGACGTGGCGGTGCTGGCCAGGACGTTCGGGCTGCGGCTGCTGGTCGATCTGGACCGGCACTCCCCCGCCGCCCTGGACGAGGCCGGGGTGCTGGGGCCGCTGTGCCACGTGGCGGTCTCCCGGCCCCTGGACCCCGGGGAGCGCAAGCTGCTGCGGCTGCGCAGGACCGTGGTGGCCGTCTGCGCCTCGCCCGCCCCCGACGTGCTGGCCCTGCTCGACGAGGGCAACACCGTCGCCCTCGGTACCGGGGCCGGCGGCGGTCCGGCCGGCGGCAGCGGCGGGGTGCTCGAAGTGGCGCGGGGCATCCGGCAGCACGCCCGCGAGCTCGGGCTGCGGACCCGGGGGCTGGACGGCAGGCTGGTGGCGGCCGCGACCATGGGCGGGGCCCGGGCGCTGGGGATGGACCGGGGCAAGGGGCGCATCGGGTCGCTGGCCCCGGGGACTCGCGCCGACTTCGCCGTCTTCGACGCCCGCGGGCGCTACCCGTACACCGCGCTCCTGGCCCAGCCGCCCTGCCTCGGCACCGTCATCGGCGGCACCGTGCTCCCCGCCGCCTGAACGACCGCGTCAGCGGAACTGGGACTCCACCAGGCCCAGCAGGTCGCGGAGCTGGTCGCGCTGCTCCTCCGTCAGGACCGCGAACAGGTCCTGGCCCGCGTCCCGGCGGGCCTCGCGGGCCCGCTCGGCCATCCGGCGGCCCTCAGGGGTGATCACCACCAGCGTGGAGCGGCGGTTGGCGGGATCCACCTCGCGGCGCGCCAGCCCGGCCTCCTCCAGCGCGTCCACCACCGGCGTGAGCGAGCGCGGCACGATCCGCAGCTCGTCGGCCAGCCGCACCATCCGCAGCGGCTCCGGGGCCTCGGCGAGCGCCCGCAGGGCCCGCGCCTGCCCCGGGTTGAGCCCCAGCGGGACCAGCCGGTCCACGTACCCGCGCCGCAACCGCCGGCTGACGAGGTGCAAGAGCTCGGCGAGCTCCTTTTCTCCCATGTCGATAAGTTTAGCCGGAACAAATATGAGTTAACCTCTGTTTGAGTGGACATCTGAAAGGAGGCGCCACTTGGCGGAGGAACCACGCGCGCCCCTCGGGCGCATCATCAAGCTGTTCCGTCCCTACCGCGGCCGCCTGGCCCTGGTGGGCTCCCTCATCCTGCTGTCGTCGCTGGTGTCGCTGGCCTCGCCCTTCCTGCTGCGCGAGGTGCTGGACGTGGCGATCCCGGCCAGGGACGCCGGCCTGCTCGCGCTGCTGGCCCTGGGCATGATCGCGGTGGCGGTCACCACCAGCGTGTTCGACGTCGTGCAGACGCTGATCTCCACCACCGTGGGCCAGCGGGTGATGCACGACCTGCGCATCGCCGTTTATGGCCACCTGCAGCGCATGTCGCTGGCGTTCTTCACCCGCACGAGGACCGGCGAGGTCCAGTCGCGCATCGCCAACGACATCGGTGGCATGCAGTCGGTCGTCACCTCGACCGCCTCCTCCCTCGTCTCCAACCTCACCACCGTGATCGCCACGATCGTCGCCATGGTCGCGCTCGACTGGCGGCTGACGGTCGTCTCGCTCCTGCTCATGCCGGTGTTCGTGTGGATCAGCCGCAAGGTGGGCACCGAGCGCAAGCGCATCACCAACGAGCGCCAGCGCAAGCTGGCGAGCATCGCCTCCATGGTCCAGGAGTCGCTGTCGATCAGCGGCATCCTGCTCGGCCGCACCATGGGCCGCTCCGACGGGCTGACCGAGCGCTTCGGCCGGGCCTCCGACGAGCTGGCCGACCTCGGCGTGCGCACGAGCATGGCGGGACGCTGGCGGCAGTCGTCCATCCAGATCGTCATGGCGGCCATGCCCGCGGTGATCTACTGGGCCGTCGGCCACACGGGCGCGATCTCGGTCGGCACGCTGGTGGCCTTCACGACCCTGCAGACCAGCCTGTTCAGGCCGATGGTCTCGCTGCTGCGGCTGGGCGTCGAGGTGCAGACCTCGCTGGCGCTGTTCGGGCGGATCTTCGAGTATCTGGACCTGCCGGTGGACATCCGCCCCGGCACGCGGGAGCTGAAGGACGTGCGCGGCGAGGTCCGCTTCGAGGACGTCGACTTCTCGTACGGCGAGACCCCCACCCTCACCGGCGTGGACCTCAAGGTCCCGGCGGGCGCCAGCCTGGCGATCGTGGGCGAGACCGGCTCGGGCAAGACCACGCTCAGCTACCTGCTGCCCAGGCTCTACGACGTCACCGGCGGGCGGGTCACGATCGACGGGGTGGACGTGCGGGAGCTGACGTTCGAGACGCTGAGCGAGGCGGTCGGCGTCGTTTCGCAGGAGACGTACCTCTTCCACGCCTCGATCGCCGACAACCTGCGCTTCGCCAAGCCGTCGGCCACCGACGAGGAGCTGGAGGCGGCGGCGCGGGCCGCGCGCATCCACGACCACATCGCCTCGCTGCCCGACGGCTACGACACGCTGGTGGGCGAGCGCGGCTACCGGTTCTCCGGCGGCGAGAAGCAGCGCCTGGCCATCGCGCGCACGCTGCTGCGCGACCCGCCGGTGCTGGTCCTCGACGAGGCCACCAGCGCGCTGGACACGCAGACCGAGCGGGCCGTGCAGGAGGCGCTCGACACGCTGGCGCGGGGCCGTACGACCATCACGATCGCGCACCGGCTGTCCACGGTCCGCGACGCGGACCAGATCGTCGTGCTGGACGGCGGGAAGATCGTCGAGCGCGGCACCCACGACGAGCTGATGGCCCGCGCCGGTCACTACGCCGCGCTGGTGAGCAGGGATCACCCGCTCGAACTCGTTTAAACTTCAAACGGACGTGTCCTGCCTCACACTTTGGCCAGACCGGAATCTCCCCCCGCGAGCGCCGCGTTTGACCCCCCGGTGTATCTCGAAGGCTAGGACCCCCGTTTTGTCTCCCTCTTCCTCCACGTTCAGAGCGCTGCGGCATCACAACTACCGGCTCTGGGCAGGAGCGGACCTCATCTCCGTGACCGGCACCTGGATGCAGGTGCTGGGTGTCAACTGGCTCATCCTGACGCTGACCGGCTCGGCGACCAGCGTCGGGCTCAGCCTCGTCATGCAGGCGCTGCCGACGCTGCTGCTGGGCATGTGGGGCGGCGCGCTGGCCGACCGGCTGCCGAGCCGCCCGGTCGTGATCGCCGCGCAGCTCGCGCAGGCCGCGCTCGCGGCGGTGCTGGCGATGATCGCGGCCACCGGGGC
This sequence comes from Nonomuraea jabiensis, assembly GCF_014204795.1. Taxonomy (GTDB): domain Bacteria; phylum Actinomycetota; class Actinomycetes; order Streptosporangiales; family Streptosporangiaceae; genus Nonomuraea; species Nonomuraea jabiensis. The sequence continues at coordinate 12,818,426 of NZ_JACHMB010000001.1, forward strand.
CCAGTCCGTCCTGCCGATCTACGGGGTGGCGCTGGCCGGCGGGGTGGTCAACGCGCTGGGCGGGCCGGCGCTCGGGCGGTTCGGCGCCGAGGTGGTGCCGCCCGCCGACCTGCCGAACGCGATGGCGCTCGGCTCGATCCTCAACTCCGCGGGCCGCATCCTGGGCATGAGCCTGGCGGGCGTGCTGCTGCCGTTCTCGGGGGACGAGGGACTGTTCCTGATCAACGCCGCCAGCTTCTTCGTGGTGGTCGCGGCGGTGCTGGCCATGCGCCGGGAGGAGTTCCACCTGCTCACGCCCTCCGAGCGGCGGGGCGGCTCGGTGCGCGAGGGCCTGCGGTACGTGCTGCGCACCCCGTGGCTGCTCGTCGTGCTGGCCCTGTGGTTCGTGCTGGGCAGCGTGGGGCGCAACTACCAGGTCACCATGGCCGCCATGAGCGCCGGCCCCCTGGACGCGGGCGCCCCCGGCTACGGCCTGCTGTCCACGGTCTTCGCCGTCGGCACCGTGCTCGGCGGCTTCCTGGCGGCCGCCCGGCCCCGGCTGACGCTCCGGCTGCTGCTGATCACGGCGTTCGTGACCGGGGTGGCGCAGGCGCTGAGCGGGCTGATGCCGCAGCTGTGGACGTTCGCGGCCGTGCTGCTGCCGATCGCGGCCGGCGCGGTGGCGCTCGACACCACCGTCTCGGCCCGCGCGCAGCTCGACACCCCCGAGCCGATGCGCGGCCGGGTCATCGCGGCGCTGTCCATCGTGAGCGCGGCGGCGGGCGCGGTCGGGGGGCCGCTGCTCGGCTGGCTCAGCGACACGCTCGGGCCGCGCGCCGCGCTGGAGATCGGCGGGGTGTCGTGCGTGGCGGCCGCGCTGCTCGCCGCCGCCGGGCTGGCCCGGCTGTCCGGCCGGACGCTCAGGCAGGCGGTACGGCCGCGCCCCGCCCTGGAGAACGCCTGAGACTGAACCCCGGTCCCACGGGTAGCCGTGGTCCCATGGCAACCGACGTCATCACTCTGATCACCAAAGACCACCGGACCGTGGAATCGCTCTTCGAACGGCTCAAGACGGGTCAGGGCAACCAGAAGGCCATCGTGACGGAGCTGCACGCCCTCCTGATCGCGCACGCCCGCGCCGAGGAGGACCGGGTCTATCCGGGCATCGACGCCCACCACAGCGTCGAGGAGCACAAGGAGGCCGAGATCCTGCTCGACGCCCTCGTACGGGCCGAGCCCGGCACCCCCGAGTTCCGCATGACGCTGGAGAAACTGGTCGAGTCCGTCACTCACCACGTCGAGGAAGAAGAGAGCAGGATCCTGCCCGCGCTGGCGAAGTCGGTCGGCGACAAGGGGCTGCGGGAGCTCGGCAAGGCGTTCAAGGAGCGCAGGGCGGAGGAGCTGAAGGCGCTCAGCGTCCCCAAGCAGGCCGCGCCGGCCGGCTCCCGGGAGGGCGCCAGCAAGTCCGAGCTGTACGAACAGGCCAAGAAGGCCGACATTCCCGGACGGTCCCACATGGACAAGGAAGAGTTGGCCCAAGCCCTGAGCAAGGCCAAGTCATAGGATTTCGGGCCGCGTCCTGGGTAGGGGGCGCATATGACCGAAAAACCTCCTGACCGGTTCGGCTTCAGTGACGAACAGGCGATCGAGTTCGAGGAGTGGACCGAGGATCTCGGTTTCTACCACGAGGTCAAGGAAGACGACCCCCAGCATCGGGACACCCTCGACGAACGCCTCCGCCGCGAGGCCAGGGACCGGCTCCACGAGCCCCGGCCCAAGCACCGGCTGACCCAGCCGGACGAAGGGCTGGCGCCCGACACGGAAGGCGAGGAGATCGCCCTCGAGTGGGGCGACGACGACGGGAACGACCTGTCGGCGGAAGAGCGTGCCATCCGCATCGACCCCGACGAGAACCTCACGTGATCCGTGCCCGCGCCGCCGTCACCGCCCGCGCGGCGTCCCGGCGCGGGCGCTCAGCCCAGGCGTCCCAGCACGGGCGGCGTTCAGCCGGGGCGTCCCAGCACCGGCAGCGTTCAGCCGAGGCGTTCCAGCACCGGCAGCAGGGCGTGCAGGTCGTCGACGATCGCGTCGGCGGCCTGCGCCTGCGGGCGCTCGGCGTGCAGGTACCCCCACGGGCCGCGGCGCAGCAGCGCCGTGCGCATGCCCGCCGCGGCGGCCGGGAGCACGTCGTTGTCGAGCCGGTCGCCGACGTAGAGGATCTCACCGGGCTCCCGCCCCGCGACCGCCGCCACCTTGGCGAAGAACCCGGATTCCGGCTTGGACACCCCCCACCCCTCGGAGGTGTGCACGGAGTCGGCGGGCAGGTCCATGGCGACCAGCGCCCCGTAGGCCCGCGCCGGCTGGTTGCCCGCGATGATCACCTGGTACCCGGCCGCCCTGATGGCCGCCAGGGCGTCGCGCACGTCGGGGTAGAGGTCGTCGGCGTCGAAGTGGTTGCGCAGGCCGTCGGGCTCGTCGCGCTCCCAGGCGGCCTCCTCCGCGCCCGCGTCGAAGCCGGGACGGATGAGCTCGAAGGCGTCGAGGTGGGGCCGGTCCAGCGCCGCCATCCCGCCGAGCGCGCCCATCAGCACGAACTCGCTCACGCCCAGCCGCGCCGCCCAGCGCGTCCAGATGCGCGCCTCGCTGATCAGCGTCTCCCCGACGTCGAACACCACGGCCTTGATCATCAATCCCCCCGTTTCAACCGATCCGCACGGGCACCTAGATAAAACGCCCGACAAATCCTATAAGGGGGATTTCTTCATGCAGCCAGAGCGCGACGCCAAGCAGCGGCAGCTCGACGCCGATCGCGTCCCACTCGACGATCGCACCATGACCACGGATCAGGGCGTCCCGGTCGATCACACGGACGACTCGCTGCGGGCGGGCACCCGCGGGCCGACGCTCATGGAGGACTTCCACTTCCGCGAGAAGCTCACCCGTTTCGACCACGAACGCATCCCCGAGCGCGTGGTCCACGCCAGGGGGGCGGGCGCGTACGGGGTCTTCCAGCTCTACGAGCCGCTCGGCGACCTGACCACGGCGGCCTTCCTGAACGACACCTCGACGCCGACGCCGACGTTCGTGCGCTTCTCGACCGTCGCGGGCTCGCGCGGCTCGGCCGACACCGTGCGCGACGTACGCGGGTTCGCCACGAAGTTCTACACCCCTGAGGGCAACTTCGACCTCGTGGGCAACAACTTCCCGGTCTTCTTCATCCAGGACGGCATCAAGTTCCCCGACTTCGTGCACGCGGTCAAGCCGGAGCCGCACAACGAGATCCCGCAGGCGCAGTCGGCGCACGACACGTTCTGGGACTTCATTCAGCTCCAGCCGGAGTCGCTGCACATGGTCATGTGGCTGATGTCCGACCGGGCGATCCCGCGCAGCTTCCGGATGATGCAGGGATTCGGGGTGCACACGTTCCGGCTGGTGAACGCCTCCGGGCAGGGGACGTTCGTCAAGTGGCACTGGCGGCCGGTGCTGGGGACGTACTCGCTGGTGTGGGAGGAGGTGCTGCGCATCCAGGGCAACGACCCCGACTACAACCGCCGGGACCTGTGGGAGGCCATCGAGCGCGGCGCCTACCCCGAGTACGAGCTGTGCGTGCAGCTCGTGCCCGAGTCGCGGGAGCACGACTTCGACTTCGACCTGCTCGATCCCACGAAGATCATCCCTGAGGAGCAGGTGCCGCTGCGGCCCGTCGGCAGGATGACGCTCAACCGCAATCCGCACAACTTCTTCGCCGAGACCGAGCAGGTCGCCTTCCACACCGCCAACGTCGTGCCCGGCATCGACTTCTCCAACGACCCGCTGCTGCAGGCCCGCAACTTCTCCTACCTCGACACCCAGCTCCTGCGCCTGGGCGGGCCGAACTTCCCGCAGATCCCGATCAACCGGCCGGTGAACGAGGTGCGCAACGACCAGCGTGACGGCTTCCACCAGCACCGGATCCACGAGTCGCGCACCAGCTACGCGCCCAACTCCATCAGCGGCAACCGCCCCGCGGCCACCGACGGCTACCGGCACTACCAGGAGCGGGTGGACGGCGTGAAGATCCGTCAGCGCAGCCCCAGCTTCGAGGACCACTACAGCCAGGCCACCCTGTTCTGGAACAGCATGGCGGACTGGGAGAAGCGGCACATCGTGGCCGCGTTCCTGTTCGAGCTCGGGCACGTGGAGCGCCCCCACATCAAGGAGGCCATGGTCCGGCACCTGGGCCGGATCCACCCCGACCTGGCCGCCCCGGTGGCCCAGGGGCTCGGCCTGCCCGAGCCGCCCAGGACCGAGGTCCACGCCAACGCCTCACCCGCGCTCAGCATGACCGGCCAGCCGCAGAGCGTCGCCACCCGCAAGATCGCCATCCTCATGGCGGACGGGACGGACGCCGCCGAGGTGACCGCCCTGCGCGAGTCCCTGGAGGGCAAGGGCGCCATCTGCGAGGTGCTGGCCCCGGCGGAGGGCGCCGTGGCCGGCATCCCGGTGGACCGGCAGCTCGGCGCGGCCAGCTCGGTCCTGTACGACGCGGTGGTGGCCGCCGACGGCGCGGCCCTGGCCTCGCTGGGGCGGGCCCGGTTCTTCGTCATGGAGGCGTTCAAGCACGGCAAGGCCATCGGGGCCGTGGGGTCGGGGCGGGAGCTCCTGGAGGCCGCCCGGCTGCCCAGTGACGTGGGGGTGGTTATGGGGGACGGGATCGCGGAGAAGTTCGCGACCGCGGTGGCCAGCCACCGCTTCTACGAGCGGGACGTGAGCGCCGTCCCGGCGTGACCGGTACGCGAATCGGCCGTCCTTCGGGGCGGCCGATTTTCGTGGCATCGACCCGTCAGAGGTGGAATACTTAGCGTGCCCGTTCGAATACGAAGGGAGAGAATCCATGGTCGCCATGGTGGAAGAAGAGCTCCACACGGACGCAGTGGAAGAGGAGGAGCACACCGACGCGGTGGAGCAAGAGCACGACTCCGGCTCCGCTGACGAGGAAGGCCACGCGGATGAGGCCAAGCAGGAGCCGACCCGGGTGCGTCTCCCCCGGACGCCAAGCACCGCCCGCGAATTGTTCGATGCCCTACCCCCCCTCCCCGGCTTCCGGGTCGAGGTCATCGAAGGGAAACTGATCGTGAGTCCTATGGGCACCCCAGAACACACCTGGATGGCCGTAGACCTGAACAACGCCCTCTCTCCATTGTGCAAGGAGCGCGGATGGCGAGGAGCACCCGGCGGCCTGAACGTCTGCATCGAAGGCCCCCGAGACTCGCTCATACCCGACTACGTCCTGACGCATCCCCTCTGCCCTCGCTGGGGCCCGGGAGAGCTGTTGTCGTCCGGGGTGATGATGGTCGCCGAGATCGTCTCGCCCAGCAGCGTCCACACCGACCGCGAGGAGAAGAGGCGTCTCTACGCACTGGGCCGGGTGCCGGTCTACCTGCTGATCGATCCGATCGCCGATGAGCCGAGTGTGACCGCGTTCAGCGATATCAAAGATGGCGTCTATCAGCGAATGACCAGAGTGATCATCGGCACCCCGATCGCGCTACCCTCCCCCGTCGACTTCAAGCTCGACACCTCGATCTTCATGGCGTGAGCTTCTCCATCGCCTTGGTGATGCGCTTCTCCGAGACCGGCGTCGGCGTGCCCAAGGTCTGAGCGAAGAAGCTCACCCGGAGCTCCTCGATCATCCACCGGATCTCCACCACGTCCGGATCCCCCCTCCGCGCCGGGGGAAGCTTCTGGAGCACGTCGTGGTAGTCGTCCTCGACCTTGTGCACCTTGTCCATCCACTCCTGGTCCCGCCAGGGCTCCTCCGGGAGCTTGGTGAGGCGGCGGTCGATCGCCCGGATATAGCGCAGGATGTCGGACAAACGTCGATAACCGGTCGCCGTGACGAAACCCCGATAGACGAGCTTGCCGAGCTGGTCGCGGATGTCGTCCGTCGACGCGCTCGCCCGCATGGCGTCCAACTGACCGCCCGCCGCGTGCCAGACGCTCAGGATCTGCTCCACCTTCGACAGCACGTCGGCCGCCGTGTCGTGCAGGTGAGCCCGTACGTGCTGGTAGAGGCGGTCGAAGGCCACCGGGTCCCACGCCGCGCCCCCGGCGTCGAGCATCAGCTTGTCGACGGCCGCGTTGACCACGTCCTCGAACAGCGCCACCGCCCCGCCGTGCGGGCTGCGTGACAGCGCCAGCTTGGCCTGGTTGGACAGGCCGCCCAGCAGGGATTTGGCCGGGTTGGTGACGTTGAGGAGGAGCAGGCGGCGCACGCCGGGCCAGTGGGAGCGGCGCTGCTCGGCCGCCGTGTCGAAGATCTTGATCGAGACGGAGTCGCCCGCGTCCACCAGCGCCGGATAGCCCTTCATCCGGCCCTGCTCGAACACCTTCGGCAGCGTCCCGAAGCTCCACGTGCGCAGGCCGGTCTGCTCCAGGTCGTCGCCGGCCTGCGAGAGCGTCTCCCGCAGGCGCGGCGCGAGGCGGCGCTTCAGCGCGTCGAGGTCCTTGTCCTCGGCCACCGTGCGCCTGCGCTCGTCGATCACCCGGTACGTGATGCGCAGATGGTCGGGCACCTGGTCGAGCTGCCAGGCCTCGCGCGGCACGCGTACGCCGGTCAGGCGCAGCAGCTCGCGCTCCACGGCCGCCAGCAGCGGCTCGCCGCCCTGCTTGACCCCCGCCAGCACCTGCTTGGCGTAGTTGGGGGCGGGCACGAAGTTGCGGCGCAGGGCCTTGGGCAGGGAGCGGATCAGCGCGGTGATCAGCTCCTCGCGCAGGCCGGGGATCTGCCAGTCGAAGCCGTCGGAGCTGACCTGGTTGAGCACCTGGAGCGGCACGTGGACGGTCACGCCGTCGGCGTCCGCGCCCGGCTCGAACTGGTAGGTCAGCTTCATCCGCTGGCCGAGCTGTTTCCAGGTGTCGGGGTAGTCGCGGGCGCTGACGTCGGCGCCCTCGTTGACCAGCATGTCCGGCGAGAACGTGAGCAGGTCGGGCGTCTGCTGCCTGGCCTGCTTCCACCAGGAGTCGAAGTGGCGGGCCGAGACCACGTCGGCCGGCACCCGCTGGTCGTAGAAGTCGAACAGCGCCTCGTCGTCCACCAGGATGTCGCGGCGGCGCGCCCGGTTCTCCAGCTCCTCGACCTCGCCGAGCAGCCTGCGGTTGTCCTTGAGGAAGCGGTGGTGGGTGTCCCAGTCGCCCTCGACCAGGGCGTGCCTGATGAACAGCTCGCGCGACAGGTCGGGGTCGATGCGGCCGTAGTTGACCTTGCGGCCCACCACGAGCGGCACCCCGTACAGGGTGACCTTCTCCAGGGCGATCACCGCGCCCTGGTTCTTCTCCCAGTGCGGCTCGGAGTAGGTCCGTTTGACCAGGTGCTGGGCGAGCGGCTCGACCCAGTCGGGCTCGATCTTGGCGTTGACCCGCGCCCAGAGCCGGGAGGTCTCGACCAGTTCGGCCGACATGACCCACTGCGGCTGCTTCTTGGCCAGCGCCGAGCCGGGGAAGATGGCGAAGCGGGCGTTGCGGGCGCCGAGGTATTCCTGGATCGGCCGGCGGCCGTCCTGGCCGCGCTGCTTGTCCATGACGTCCTTGACGCCGATGTGCGACAGCAGCCCGACCAGCAGCGAGGCGTGCACGTGGTACGGCTGCGCGGGCTGGCTGTTGGGCTGGGCGCCGAGCGACTGGCGCAGCTGGCTGTAGATGTCCTGCCACTCGCGTACGCGCAGGTAGTTGAGGAACTCGGCCTTGCACAGCCGCCGGAAGGCGCTGGAGGACAGCTCCTTCTGCTTGTCGCGCAGGTAGTTCCACAGGTTGAGGTAGGCCAGGAAGTCGGACTCGGGGTCGGCGAAGCGCCGGTGCTTCTCGTCGGCCTGCTGCTGCTTGTCGGACGGGCGCTCGCGCGGGTCCTGGATGGACAGCGCCGCGGCGATCACCATCACCTCGCGCAGGCAGCCGTTCTTCTCGGCCTCCAGCACCATGCGGCCCAGGCGCGGGTCGACGGGCAGGCCGGCCAGCTTGCGGCCGACGCCGGTGAGCTTGCCGTGGGCGTCGAACGCGCCCAGCTCGTGCAGCAGGTTGACGCCGTCCTTGACCTGGCGGCGGTCCGGCGGCTCCACGAACGGGAACGCCTCGATGTCGCCCAGCCCGATCGAGGTCATCTGGAGGATGACGGAGGCCAGGTTGGTACGCAGGATCTCGGGGTCGGTGAACTCGGGCCGGTTGAGGAAGTCCTCCTCCTCGTACAGCCGGATGCAGATGCCGTCGGAGGTGCGGCCCGAGCGGCCCTTGCGCTGGTTGGCGCTGGCCTGCGAGATGGCCTCGATCGGCAGCCGCTGCACCTTGGTGCGGTGGCTGTAGCGGGAGATGCGGGCGAAACCCGGGTCGACGACGTACTTGATGCCGGGGACCGTGAGCGAGGTCTCGGCGACGTTGGTGGCCAGCACGACGCGGCGGCCGGTATGGCGCTGGAAGACGCGGTGCTGCTCGGCGGCGCTCAGGCGGGCGTAGAGCGGCAGGATCTCGGTGTTGCGGAACTCGGCCTTGCCCAGGGCGTCGGCGGCGTCGCGGATCTCCCGCTCGCCCGACAGGAACACCAGGATGTCGCCGGGCCCCTCCGAGATCAGCTCCCGGCAGGCGTCCACGATGCCCTGGGTCTGGTCGTCGTCCTCGCTGAGCGGCCGGTAACGCACCTCCACCGGGTAGGTGCGGCCGGAGACCTCGATGATCGGCGCGTCGTCGAAGTGGCGGGAGAAGCGCTCGGGGTCGATCGTGGCGCTGGTGATGACGACCTTGAGGTCGGGGCGCTGGGGCAGGAGCTGCTTGAGGTAGCCGAGAATGAAGTCGATGTTGAGGCTGCGCTCGTGGGCCTCGTCGATGATCAGGGTGTCGTACTGGTCGAGCATGCGGTCGTTCTGCAGTTCGGCCAGCAGGATGCCGTCGGTCATCAGCTTGACGAGCGTGCGGTCGCTCGCCTGGTCGGTGAAGCGGACCTTGTAGCCGACGACCTGGCCCAGCTCGGTGTCGAGCTCCTCGGCGATGCGCTCGGCGACCGTGCGGGCGGCGATGCGGCGGGGCTGGGTGTGGCCGATCAGCCCGCGTACGCCGCGGCCCAGCTCCAGGCAGATCTTGGGGATCTGGGTCGTCTTGCCGGAGCCCGTCTCGCCCGCGATGATCACCACCTGGTGGTCGCGGATGGCCTCCAGGATGTCGTCTTTCCGCTGGGAGACCGGCAGGTTTTCCGGATATTTCACCACCGGTACGGCTTCGCGACGCCGGGCCAGCCGCTGCTCGGCGCGCTCGACGTCGGCGAGGATCTCCGCGACGATCTTGTCCCGGGCGTCACGCGACCGGACCCGGCGCATGCCGTCGAGCCTGCGCCGCAGTCGCCGCTGGTCGCGCGGCATGAGCTCGGGCAGGCGGGAGTGGAGCTCGGCGAGTGGAGAGGACAAGGAAGGCGTTCCCATACTGCTTTCAGGATATTTGAGCCCCGCGTCCCCGGAGCCAACCGACCATGCTGCCCGACACCGGCCGGGCGCGCATCCCAATATCTCGCAGGCCCGCGGGCACGGGCACGGCGGGCCCGCGCCGGAGGCGAGGCACGGGCACGGCGGGCACGCGCCACAGGAGGGGCGCCTGCCGGTCAGGCCAGTTCGGCGGCCAGGCGTTCGATCGTGTCGCGGCCCTCCAGGGGATGCAGCCAGGCGACGGGCAGGACACCGGTGCCGTGGAGCGCGCCGAGCAGGTTGCCGCACACCGAGCCGGTGGAGTCGCTGTCCCCCGAGTGGTTGACCGACAGCAGCAGGGCCCGCTCCACGGAGGGCTCGGCCAGGGCGCAGTACACGCCGATCGCCAGCGCCTCCTCGGCCACCCACGCGCCGCCCAGCGACTCGACCCGCTCCGGCGAGTGCGCGCCGCCGTCACCGGCGAGCGCCACGGCGGCGCGCAGGGCCGCGCTGGTCTCCTCGTGCGCCGGGTAGGCCGCCAGCAGGTCGAGGGCGTGGTGGACGGCGGGCTCCAGAGCCTCGCCCGCCACGAGGTGGGCGGTGATCGCGGCGAACGCCCCCGCGGCCAGGTAGCCGGTCGGGTGCCCGTGGGTGATCTGCGCGCACGCCGCCGCCACCTCGAACGCCTCCCGCGGGTCGGGCCGCGCACCCACGGGACCGGAGAGCGCCACCAGGCCGAAGGGGGCCGAGCGCATCACGGTGCCGCAGCCCTTGGAGTTGGGGTTCACCGGGCCCGGCGCACCGAGCGGGGCAGGGCCGGGGAACTGCTGGTGCAGGCCCGACAGGCAGGCGTTGCCCGGGGCCCGGCGCGAGTACAGCCAGGTCTCCTCGCGCAGCCGCCCCGTGCGGTGCGGCCGGTCCGCGGGCGGCGGGGACTGGTGGTTCTGGGTGTCGAACCAGCGCAGGTACGCCTGCCGCACCGGCTCCACCACCGCGGGGTACGGGTACGCCGCCCCCTCCGGCGCTCCTTCAGCGCGGGCCTGGAGCAGCCCTTCCACTGTGAAGAGCGTCATCTGGGTGTCGTCGGTGATGAGGCCGGATTTACCGCGCCACGTCGTGACATATCCGGTAATGCCCTCTGCCCCGTGCTCCCTGCGGATCTCCCGCAACGACTGGAACTCGATCGGCGACCCGAGCGCGTCACCGATCGCGCCACCGAGGAGGCAGCCTCGTACCCGATCCCGTACGTCCATGAGGGAATCTTGTCAGGCTCCGGGCGTTCTGAGAGATTGCGGGTGATTCGGCCCACGTCCCGGAGGTCACGCGTGCCACAATTACGCCCGGCCCTCTTCGCCGTCGTCCTCGTCCTCGCGATCGCGACTCCCGCCCAGGCGGCGGCAGCACCTGCCATCACCGTCCAGAACGGCCGCACCCAGCCGGTCTTCTCCTATGCGGACGCGGTCCGCGAGCACGTGTACGTCGAGTCGAGCGTCGACAGCGACCTCGACGGCAAACTCGACAGAGTACGCGTGGACATCATCAGGCCCAAGGAGTCCGGCCCGGGGCTCAAGGTGCCGGTGATCATCGATGAGAGCCCGTACTACGACAACTCGGGCCGCGGAAACGAGGCAGAGCGCAAAATTTACGACGCCGCCGGAAATGTCGCGAAATTCCCGCTCTTCTACGACAACTACTTCGTCCCCCGCGGCTACGCCGTCCTCAACGTCGACATGCTCGGCACCACCCGATCGGACGGCTGCCCGGACATCGGCGGCAAGGCGGACGTCCTGGGCGGCAAGGCCGTCATCGACTGGCTGAACGGCCGCGCCAGGGCGTTCCGGGCGGACGGCACCCCGGCCGTGGCCGACTGGACGACGGGCAAGGCCGCCATGATCGGCAAGTCGTACGACGGCACCCTGGCCAACGCCGTCGCCGCCACCGGCGTCGAGGGCCTGAAGACCATCGTGCCCATCTCGGCCATCAGCTCCTGGTACAAGTACCAGCGCTCCAACGGCGTCATCTACAACCACGACTACGCCTCCTGGCTGGCCAACTACGTCGACACCGACCCCGAGGCCAAGTGCCAGGCCGTGCGCGACAAGATGGACGCCGAGGACGGCGACGACACGGGCGACTTCAACCCGTTCTGGGCCGAGCGTGACTACATCAAGGGCCTGCTCGGCGACGCCTCCAAGGTCAGGGCCAGCGTGTTCGTCGTCCACACGGTCAACGACCTCAACGTCAAGCCTGACAACTTCTCGGCCTGGTGGAAGGCCCTGGCCGACCGGAACGTGCCGCGCAAGATCTGGGTCGGCCAGACCCAGCACGTGGACCCGTTCGACTTCGAGGGCCGGCGCGCGCTCTGGGTGGACACCCTGCACCGGTGGTTCGACCACTGGCTGCACGGCGTACGCAACGGGATCATGAACGAGCCCCGCGCCGACGTCGAGATCGGCCCGGCCCGCTGGATCACCCAGCGCGACTGGCCGGCGCCGTTCGCGCTCAAGGCATCCCTGCGCCCCGCGCCCGACGGCTCGCTCGGCCTCAAGCCCGCCGCCAGGAACAGCACCGCCTCCTTCACCGACGTCGCCATGACCGAGAGCGACATGGTGGCCGACGTGGGGACGGCGAACCCGGGACGGGTCGCGTTCACCACGGGCGCTCTCCCGCTCGACCTGCGCCTGTCCGGCACGCCCACCGCGGACCTGCGGGTCAAGCTGGACAAGCCCACCTCCAACCTGACCGCCCTGCTCGTCGACTTCGGCGACGGCACCCGCGTCGACTGGCGCCGCGGCCAGGGCATCACCACGCTCACCGAGGAGGACTGCCACGGCGAGAGCACCGCGGCCGACGACGCCTGCTACCGGAAGGTCGTCACGAACGTGGCCACCCGCCCGCTGGAGATCGTCGCCCGCGGCTGGATCGACGTCCAGAACCGCGACTCGCTCAGCCAGGCCGCGCCGCTGCCGCCCGGCACGTACGGGACGGTCAAGTGGCTGACGCTGCCGCAGGACTACACCTTCAGGAAGGGTCACCGGATCGGCCTCGTGGTGGCCGGCACCGACTCCACCTACAGCGACGAGACCGCCACCGGCGCGACCGTGACGCTCGACCTGGCCAGGTCGAGCGTCGTCGTCCCGTTCGTCCTGGGCACGCCGCTGGCGGACGTGCCGAGGGACACGACCACGTTCCGCGGTCCCGACCGGGTCGAGCTGCCCGAGCCGGAGCCAGGGTTCTCGTTCTTCTAAGGAGGCTTCCGAGAGGGTGAGGGGCCCCGCAGGCCCCTCACCCGCAGGAGGGGACGCCGCGCCGGTAGTCGAGCGTCCGTTTGCCCGTGTGCCGGACCGTCCAGGCGACGCTCATGGTCAGGGTGCCGCGCCCGGCGGTGGTGCCGCCGGTGGTCTTACCGTCACCGGTCGCCTTGCCCACCCACTGGACGGTGATCCTCCCCCGCTCCACGCTCGGCCGCCCAGAGCAGTCGGCCCGCGAGAGCGGCGCGGTCACCTTGAAGGTGTTTCCGGACACGGTGATGCCGTCGCTGCCCTTGGCGGAGACGATGTCGCAGCGTCCGTCGCATGACAGCGCGAACGTTCCGGCGCGCCCCGAGCCCAGCCACGCCGTCGCCGGCGACAGCCTGGCCACCGGGGGCGCGGGCTTGGGCAGCTCGGCCTTCCTGGCCATGCTCGTCAGCCCGGCTCCGGCGGCCATCGGGCCCACCCCGGCCACCCAGCGCGACGGCTCGTCCAGCAGGCCGCCCGTCTCTCCCGAGGCCCTGGTGAGCGTCGGAGGGTGCTGGCGGGCGTTCGCGACGGCCCAGACCAGCCCCGCCACCAGCAGGCCCACGCCCACGATCAGCCCGAGCCTGGCCACGGCCCTGATCGGCGGCCCCGCCTCGGGGTCGTCGTCGTCCAGCCGGTCCCGCCAGAACTCCTGGACCTGCCCGTCCCGCAGCTCGGCCAGATCGCCGCCCAGGGAGATCCCGCCGTACCGGATGATGGCGCCCTCGCTGTGGGAGCCGTTGCCCGAGCCCTTGACGGCGGTGCTGAAGACGAGCTTGTCCCCGTACGCGCCGCCGCGGAAGGCCCGCGTACGGCTCGGCGGCGTGAACGGGTGCCGCCCGCGCACAGCGGGCGCCACCGGGGGCGCCACCGGGGGCTCCTGGTCGGCGGCAGCCGCGCCCGCCGCCGACCAGGGCTTTCCCGAGGTCGCCGTCGTGGGGTCGGCGACCGGGACCTGCGGCGTGGCGTCGGCGACCGGAGGAGCCGGGGAAGGACCGGTCTCCACCAGTGTGCGTGCCTGCACGGGAAAGCCGTCCGCCCGCCAGAGAGGGCCCTCGCCGGGCAGCGGCTGCGCCAACGCCAGCCGGTTGGGAAGTGTGCCGGGCAGTGTGGTGATCGGCAGGCGGCGCAGCAGCGCCGCCGCCGACATGGTCCTGGGCGCGGCCCGGCAGGTCGCGCAGGACTGGATGTGACGGCCGATCCTGGCCCTGGCCCGCCGGCCGGGCGCCGCGACCCACGCCGACACGCGTGCCGTCAGGTCGGGGCATCCGTCGCGTCCCCGGGCGGCGATGATCGCGGCGAACCACTCCTCCAGGGACTCGGCCGCCCTGGTGACGATGGTCCGCACCTCGTCCTGGCGCAGCTCGAAGATCACGGCGATCTCCGGGTCGGCCAGGCCGTGCCGCATGGACAGGTCGAGCAGCTCCCGCTGCGGGCGCTCCAGGGAGAGCAGCGCCTCGGGCAGCAGCTCCGACATCCGGCCCGGCCGCGACCACGAGCCGATGCTCGCGGGCTTGGCGACGAACGCCCGGTGCGCGCGGGCCACCGCGTACAACCAGGGCCGCCGCAGGGCCGGATCGACCACGCGATCCGCGTACAGGTGCGCCGTCAGCGCCGCGCCGGCCACCGCCTGCTCGGCGTCGCCCGCGGCGAGCTCCGTGCGGCAGTAGTCGTAGAGGCGGGCTCCGTGCTTGTCGCACAGGTCGCGAATGGCCTGGCGAGCGTCGTCAGACAGGGTTCGCCACATCCGGCGTCACACCTCCTCCAGTCGGTACGCGGAACGGGGGGTCGTCACCTCTTCCCTGGCACGGTGTCCAGTAATGAGGCCTGTGCCAGGTAGGCGCGGGTCGCGTCAGGGTCCCCGGCGATGGCGCGCAGCCCGGCCATGGCGGCCGCCAGCCTGGCGCTGTCGCGTTCCCGCACGCCCGCGAGCCGGGTCTCGCGAGGCGGGATCACCCGCTGCAGCAGCACCGAGCGCCGCCGCCAGGCCCACGCCTCCAGCGCCGCCGGCGGGGCGAAGCCGCCGATCACGGCCGCGATCACCTGGCCCACCTCCGCCGCGTCGTGGATGCCGGCGTTCATGTTGAGCCCGCCGACCGTGGAGGTCAGATGCGCGGCGTCGCCCACGAACAGCACCCGGCCGCACCGGTACGACGTCAGCACGCCCCTGGACAGCCCGAACCGGTCGGCGCCCGTCACGTGGATCGGCCCGCTCGCCCCCGGCAGGGCCCGGCGGACCAGCAGGGACAGGTTCGGCGGCGACAACGGCTCGTGCGTGTCGCAGGGGATCTTGAAGATGATCCGCCAGTGGTCCGGCAGCCCGAGCAGCGTGCACGACTGCTGCACGTCGCGCACGTACGTCAGCGGCGCCAGGCTCGGCAGCAGCCGGTCCAGCGGCGAGTCGGTGAACACCCGCAGCGCCTGCGTCGGGTAGGTGGACCTGGGGAACGGCAGGCCCAGCGAGCCCCTGACCGTGCTGTGCGCGCCGTCGGCGGCGATCATGTACCGGGCCCGCGTCCAGGTGTGGCCGACGCGGACCCGGATCCCTGTGCCGCCTTCGGCCACGCCGTCCACGTGGGTGCCGAACCGCACGTCCACGTCCGGGTAGACGCTGAGGGCGGCCAGCAGCAGCGGGGTGAGCGCGGCCTGGTCGGCGTGGATCCTGAACGGGTGCCTGGTCAGGCCGTTGAGCCGGTTCATGCCCATCTCGGCCAGCACGATGCCGGACCGGTCGCGCCACTGCACCCGGTCGACGACGCGGCCCTTGGCCACGAGCTGGGAGGCCACGCCCAGGTCGTCGAGGAGGTCGAGCGTGGCCGGGTGGAACGTGCAGGCCCTGGTCTGCTTGCTGAGCTCGCTCTCGCGCTCCAGCACGGTGACCGGGATCCCGGCCTTGGCCAGCGAGAGCGCCGCGGTCAGCCCCGCGGGTCCCGCTCCCACCACGATGACGCCGTTCATGCCGCGCCTCCCATGTACCGCCGGTGCGGCACGCGGCCGAGCGTCACCTGCTGCCCGATGGTCTGGGACAGGGCCCACCAGGCCGTGCAGAGGTTGGAGGTCAGCAGGATCCGGTCGTTGCCGGCGCTGAGGGGGCCGAGCACGGGCAGGGTGGCCATGCCGGTGCCGGTGAACAGCAGCACCGCGTCCGCCGGCAGCTCGGCCAGTTCGACCTGGCTGATCAGCTCGGAGGGGGTGACCGCGTACGAGGAGTAGCCGTTCTTCGCGCGTACCTGGACGACCTGGGTGACGTTCAGGCCGGCCGTCTTCCAGAACCGCTCGGCCAGCTCGGTCAGCCACGGCTGGTACGGGGAGACCAGCACGATGTCGCTCACCTCGGCGTGTTCCATCGCCTCGCGCGTGGCCTGCGTGGCCGAGGCGAAGGGCACCCCGGTCGCGGCCGTCAGCTCGGCGCACTGGTCGCGGTCCTCATCGGGACCGAGGAGGTAGCGGGGCTCGCTGCAGGCCATGACCATCGCGCTCAGCGGCAGGGCGTCGAAGGCGTAGACCATGGAGGGCAGGGCCTCGTTGTAGCTTTCCAGCCGTTCGGCCAGGGACTGGCCGGGCCGTACCGGGAATCGCGTGACGTGCATGTCGGCGCGCGACCCGAGCAGGCGGGTGAGCTCCGGCTCCGCCGAAGGGTTGGCGGGCGCCACGATCACTCCCACCCTGCCGCGGCTCACTGAATGCTCCGGGCGAGGACGGTGCGCATATGGGTTCTCCTCCTGTGCGGGAAGGTGTGGGTGTCAGACAACCGGGTGGCGTAACGCGTGGTCGATCTCGGTGATCGGCCGCACGGGCACCGGGCGGATGCGGCGCAGCCGGTGCACGGTGCGCGGCGCTTCCACCGGCGCGTCGCCCTGGTCCTCGCCCCAGGACGGCGGCGGCGCGTGGCGCGCTCCGCGTGCGTGGACCTCGTGCGGCTGTGACCGGCGCTGTTCATCCGTGAGCATGATCGCTCCTGTTCATCGCGGGTTGACGACCTCGCGGTCGTAGGTGGCGAAGCGGGCCGGAACCTCGCTCCGTACTGGGTTGGCGTGGCCACGCGGCTCGGCGAGGAGCCGGCGGAACATCGCCGGCCCCTCTTCCGCCGCGCGTTGAGATCGAGGTTCGGTCTCATGGCCCGACGCCCCGGCGACCCGCACCAGCGCCGTGGCGGCGAGCAGAACGGCGGCCGGGAGAACGGCCACCAGGACGGAGACGAGCCCGGAATCGGGCCCCTCCGACAACGGCCGGTCGATCAGCACTGTGGCGCCCATCGCGCCGATCACCCCACCCAGCAGCGCCCACGTGCCGATGGTGCCGATCGCGGAGGCGTGCTGACCGGGTCCGGCGCTCGCGATGGTCCCCGCCAGAAGGCCGACCGCGAGCGCGCCGAATCCGGCGCCCATCAGCACCGCGCCGAGCAGGCTCCACCCGTCGGAAGACGAGTGGGCGAGCAGCGGCGCGCAACCTCCGCCCAGAGCGAAGCCTCCGCCGTAGACGACTCCGCCGGTCCCGACGCGGCGGACGGCCAGGACGGCCGCCGGAGTCACCGCGATCGTGGCCGACAGGAGCCCGGCCGTCTCCACAAAAGGCGGTCCCATGGCGAGCGCGGCGAAAGAGGCCGCGCCGGACAGGCAGAACGCGCCCGCCGCCGTCGGGAGTCCGCTACGTCGCCGCAGCCGCAGGTCGATCGCGTGCGCACGGCGCCACCACGAGGTCACGTACGATCCCGCGTACGACCTCGTGATCGGCTCCGCGGCCGCGGCCGCACGGCCCGGCGAACGCCGATAAAGCCGGCCCCAGGCGCTACCCCTCGTGTCGGCCAGCACGCCAGCCGCTAACGCGCTGGTCGACAGCACCGCGCCGACTAAGTCGGGCACGTGCCGCGCGATGCCGGAGGGATGGGGAAGCGCCGGGGCCAGCGGCACAAGCGCCACCGTCAGTCCCAGGCGGGGAAGTCGGCCGTGTTCGGCCGGCGGCCACCCGCCGTCTGACAGCAGCGCCAGCATTCCCGCTCCTGCGCACGCGCACCAGAACGCGACGCCCCAGGGCCGGTGGCCGGTGGGCGGCGCGCCGGGCGGCAGCGCGTACGCGGCGGGGAACCTCATGGTGACGCCGAGGTGGTGACCCGGCCGCCTCCTGACCCGGTGCCGTGGCCACGCCACGGCTGCCGGGACCGGTGCGGCCCGGTGCGCGGGGATGGGCGTCGGCGTCATCGCGCCGTCCCCGCTCTGGTGGTGGCCACGTTGGGCACGCTGACGCAGACCATGCGCTCGGTCAGCCCCACCCCCGGAGAGGAGTCCGGCGTGGCGGAGCACGATGCCGACGAACGGGCGCGCGACCTGGCCGGCACCGCACCACCGGCGACCGTGCGCGCGACCTTCGAGGCGAGCGCGAGATGTTCGCAGCAGCGGCAGCCGACCTTGGCTTCGAGCCCCGCCACCTGGGCGAGCCTGAGCCGCAGCGGCTCCAGCGACGACCGGCGTTCCAGGCCGTCGAGGTCCTCCAGCCGGGCGGGCCAGCGCAGCGCGTCGCGGCAGCGGGTCTCCACCTCGGCCGGGAGCTCCGCCACGGGGAACCCCTCGTGGCGCAGCCGCGTGGCGATCATGACGGCCATGAAGGCCGTCTTGTCGAAGTCGGCCAGCCGTCCCTTCAGGGCCGCACTCAGCATCCTGGCCCGGTGGCTCAGGCAGACCGCACTCCACCCGAGCAACAGCAGCCGATCAGGTCCCGTCTCCGTGTGCCAGCCGGCCAGCCGCAGCTCGCGGGCCATCCGGTGGTAGAAACGCCAACGGTGAGAAGGGCTTTCCAGCCAGACCTGGAGGCCGCCGAGAGGCAGGCTCGCGACCTGGACGCCGGCTCCCACTGCCGGCCCGGCCACGCGCGAGCAGATCCGCTGCACCACTCGCTCCTGCCCCGTGGAGGACAGATCTTCGAGGTGCGATGAATCCATGGTCACGTCCGGCCACCTCCTCCCCGACTGTTAAGCCACAGTTACCATGCCCTCCGATAGTCCGCTTACGAACGAGGCTATGTCAACTGACAGTTTGCGCATAAGTTGATACCTACTCGCGGGGCAGAGCTGCCCCGCATGGCAGGGGACAGTGCGGCTCGCGTCCCTTACGCTGGAAAAGTTCACGGGCGGTGGATGGAGGTGTGCCGTGGCGAACTTCGCCGAACGGCTCGATCTTGCGCTGACCAAGCGCGGCTTCACCGGCGCGCAGGTCGCCTCCGCCCTGACGGAGGCGGGCATCCCGATCACCCGCGCCTACGTCAGCCAGCTGCGCACCGGCAAGCAGACCAACCCGACGCTCCAGGTGCTCAGGGCGCTGGCCTCGTGCCTCCAGGTGAGCGTCGGCTGGCTGGTCGGTGACGACTACCTCGAGTCCGGCGCGGTCGAGGACCTCCAGCTGCGCGCGGCCTCCATCGGCCTGGGCGCCTCAGAGCTGTCCGAGAGCTCCCTGACGCTGCTGCGCGGCGTGGTCGAGCTGGCCCGCAGGGCCGAAGGGCTGCCCGACGAGCCGGAGCCCCCCTCCTCCCCCGACATCCCCGAGGCGGCCGCCCCGCTGAGCGGGCCGCAGCGCCGGGCGCTCGGCAAGCGGCTGCACGGCCTGCGCCTGGCCGCCGGCCTGTCGGTCGAGCAGGTGGAGACGGCGGTCGGCAAGGGAGCCGCCGCGATCCCGGCCATCGAGGAGGGCAGGATCGCGCCTGCCCCCATCACCGCCGAGCGCCTGCTCGCCCTCTACGGCGTCACCGTCCCGCCCATCCGCGAATACGTGCTGTCGCTGGCCAGGGGCGAGCGCGAGGCCGCCTGGTACGACGCGCAGTCGGTGCCGGTCTGGCTGGCCACCACGTACGCGCTGGAGCAGCGGGCCACGGTGATCCGCACCTACCACCCGCAGTTCGTCCCGCCGCTGCTGCAGACCGAGGAATACGCCAGGGCGGCCGTCACCGTGGCCGGGCCGGCGACGCTCGGGCAGCAGACGGTCGACGAGGCGCTCGCCCTCGTGCTGGCCCGCCAGGAGTCCGTGGCCCGCGACAGCGGCATCGTGGTGTGGGCGGTCATCGACGAGAGCGTGCTGACCCGCTCGATCGTGGGGCCGCACGTCCAGCTCCGCCAGATCGACCAGCTCATCGAGCACGCCAAGCGGCCCAACATCTCGCTCCACGTGGTGCCGGCGGAGGATCCCGTCTACGTGCCGCGCACCGGTCCGTTCACGCTCTGGCGCTTCGCCGAGGCGTTCGAGGCCGACATCGCGTGCGCCCACGGCATCGAGTCCGACGAGCTGATCACCGACACCACCGCGGTGGAGGCATACCATCAGGCGTTCACCAAGCTGTCGGTGACGACGACGACCCGCGAAGAGACTTTCGAGGTGTTGAATTTCCACCGCGAGCGGCTTTCGCGTTCCCTCGGAAAGTGATCTCCTTCCCTAATGGATGATCGTTATTCCCGGTAGCGGGTTAGGCAGATATACCGAAAACTAATGGCTTTTCCGGTTGTCATCCGCCGCGCAGCGAGGATCATAAGTTCTGGGTCATCGAGTGGGGTCCGAAAGGATCAATCTTTTCCCGAGATAGTGGGCGAGGGGAAAGGGGCAACACTCAATGCGTCAGCGTGCCATCCGAAACCTGGCGAAGCTGGAGATGACCCAAGCCAGGATCACCCGGGTTCTCGACGCCGCCACGGGTGGGAAGAACAACTTCGTGGCGGACAGAGACGCAGTGCGCCGCTACGACCAGGCCGCTCCCGTCGTGACGACGGCCGCACGGGCCGTGCTCCACTATTTGTGCCGTGTGGTGCGTCATCTGGCCGGCGAAGGGGTGGACCAGTTCGTCATTGTCGGGAGTGGAGTGCCCAGCGGCCTGCCGGCGGGCAGACAGTTGCACGACGTGGCCCGTGACGCCCTGTGCGGCGCGGTCCCCCGGGTGGTCTACGTGGAGAACGACCCGATGGTGCTGGCCGGAGCCCGGGCGACCATCGAGCCCGTCACCGACCTCGTACGCGTCGTAGAGGGCGACGTGCGCGAGATCGACGACCTCCTCGATGACCGGGTCCTGCAGACGTTCCTCGACTGGGACCGGCCCATGGCCGTGCTGCTGCTGTCGACCCACAGCCTGAACGACGACGAGTACTTCCACTACGTGATCAAGCGGATCCGGCAGGTGGTGCCCGAAGGGAGCTACCTGACGCTGCTGCAGACCACGTTCGACGCGATCCCGCCGGAGCTGCTGGGAGCGATTCACGACCTGCTGGCGATGACGCTGCCGGGTCACGCGATTCGCAACAGAGAGGAGGTCGCGGCGTTGCTCGAAGGTCTGGTGCTGGTCGATCCGGGGTTGGTGTGGATCCCGGAATGGCGGCCGGACGGCCTCGGCACCGCCTGCGCCGAACAACCGAGCTCTTCGGGGAGTTACGGGGCCGTGGCCCGCATCCCCTGACACCGGAGGGTCCGGCCGCGCCGCCATGTCGCGGCGCGGCCGAACTCAGTCCCACCAGAACGACCAGGCGTGCTCGCCGATGATCTGCTCGGCATAGCCCTGCAGGTCACCGGGGCCCTGGACGATGTTGTCCGGGCAGAACGTCCAGTGCTCGGCGGCCACGTGCAACGCGTGCTCGGGATCGACCGGCGGCGCGGCCACGCTCAGGTCCAGGGTGTTGAACCCGACGCTCACCACCCGCGCCCCGAACCGGTCCTCCCAGCTGCGCACCACCGCGGCCAGCGGGACCATCCACTCATTGTGGTGCAGCGCGCCCTGCCAGCCCATCACGGCCAGCGCGTCGGCGCCCCTGGAGGCGGCGACCAGGCCGAGCGGCATCCCCTTGACGGCCAGCTCGCCCGCGAGCCAGTCGGCGACCGCCTCGGGGGCGGCCTTGAGCACCCCGGGCGGGGCGGGACCGGGACAGATCGCCCCGAACGGGTCCAGCTCCTCCAGCGCGTCCGGCGGCATCTGGGCCACCCACTCCTCCCACACCTCGGCCATGAACCCCTCGGCGGTGAAGTGGTCGATCTGGCGAGGGTCGTCCGGGACGATCTGCCCGACCCCCCAGGGCTGCGCCGACTCGTCCAGCAGCACCGGCCACAGGCCGCTGTGCGGCTGCCACTCGCGCATGCGCCGCCAGTCCTCGCCGGACGCCGGCTCCTCGCTCATCCAGAACGCCGGCCTGATCGCATTACCCTGCCGGGTGTAGCCGGGATCGGGCCAGACCAGCTCGCCCGGCGGCAGCCCCGCGGGCAGCCTGTGCCCCCTGCCGCCGTCGGCGAACAGCCGCCCCAGCTCGCGTGCGCTCATGCCCTACCGTTCCGATACCGAATCCTGTCTCGGAGATGGTAGTCCGGCCGGTCGCCCTTGGACCTTTGACGACGCGGGAAATGCTGACGACTGTCACAATGAGGGGCTGTGATCCCCTTTGACGCGGTTCTGTCTGACCTTGATGGAGTGCTCCGGCTCTTCGACCATGCCGCCCAGGCCGACATCGAGGCCCGGTACGGCCTGCCGCTCATGAAGACGGCCCTCGACCCCGCGCTGATCCTGCCCGCCACGCTCGGCCAGGTCACCGAGGCGGAGTGGCTGGAGTCGGTCGTCGTCGCGCTCGGCGGCGGCGAGCGGGCCCGCCAGGCCGTGGCCGAGTTCGCGCAGGTGCGCTTCTGGGTGGACGAGGAGGTCAGGGCGCTGCTGGCCAAGGCGCAGCAGCACGTGCCCGTGGTGATCGTGACCAACGCCACGGACTCGCTGGAGCAGCACCTCGACCTGATGGGGCTCACGTACTTCGCGGACGACGTGGTCAGCAGCGCCAGGGTGGGCGTGGCCAAGCCCGACCGGCGGATCTACGAGATCGCCGCGGAGCGGGCCGGGGTCGCGCCGGAGCGCTGCCTGTTCGTGGACGACCGGCTGCAGAACGTGGAGGCGGCCAGGTCGCTCGGCATGACCGGGGTCCACTACCGCTCGTTCCAGGATCTGGCGGCCGTACTGGGGTGAGGGGCGGCGGCCTGGTCGAAGAAGGCCCGTTCCAGCTCGACCGCCAGGCGGAAGACGTCCAGCACCGCCGTCCGGCGCTCCTCGTCCAGGTCCGCGCCGAGGCGATCGAGCTCGCCCCGCAGGAAGTCCACCCAGGCCCGGAACTCCGGGCCCTCGTGCAGCTCGATCCACTCGCGGTGCACGAAGCTCTCCGGCAGCGGCCGGCCGGCCCGCGACGCCCAGCCCAGGTAGCACCATTCGGCCACGCAGAGCACGGCGACGATCAGCAGATAGTCCTGTGACGTGCGGACCTCGTCCATGAGCTGCCTGAACGCGGCCGTCACCGGCTCGGGCGGGGCGTCGGTCCGCCCGCCCAGCGCGGCCAGGGCCCGGTGGAAGTACGTCTTCTCCTCGGTGGTCGCCACCTGACCGAGGAACTTGCCGTAGGGCACCCGCGCCTCGAACGTGTCCGCGCTCGCCACGGCCGCCCCGAGCAGGGCCGTGAACGAGTCCACGAACTGGAAGTCCTGCTCCAGGTAGCGCCGCATGCCGTCGTCGGGCGCCGAGCCCGTCGTGATCGCCATCGCGAACGGGTGCGTCACCACCGCCGTCCACTCGGGCTCGCACTGCTCCCTGAGCCATTCACTGAAGGATCGCTCGCTCACGATCCGACCGTACCCAGGCCCTCGCGTCGCATAGCGCCAGGGGACCTCAACCCCTTCCTCCCGGAGGACACCAGGCCTCCGGGAGGAGCCAGCCCTCCCCCTATTCCCTCAAAGGGACCTCAGCCGGAGTGCGGCGAGGAATAAGGGTGCGGCGGGAAGCACCAACAAGGGGTTGTTTCCGGCGCGGCTCGCGCCAACCGCGCCGGAAACGTCCGCGTGACCGCCGCCCCCGGCCTTGCTCGGCGAGCTGCGCTTCTCGCCAGGCCGGGGGCGACGGCGAGAGAGCGCCGCTCAGTACCCGCCGTACGGGTTCTGGGAGGACGACCGGCTACTGGGGGCGCTCGTCTGGTGGCCCGACGGGTGGTTCGTCGGGGAGCTCGACGGCGTCGACGTGGGCGTCGCGGTGGACGTCGGCTTGGTGCCCTGCGGGGCGATGATGCCGATCAGGCCGTGCTTGGTGCCGTCGATGCCCGCGGAGAACCACATGGAGTCCTCGCCGCCGTTGGTGGCGGTGCCGGGCTCCAGGTCCCACAGGCCGGGCAGCACGATGGGCTTGCCGTCGGCCGTGGTCAGCGCGCCCAGGTGGCGGCTGTTCTTGTACGCGTGCACGGTGCCGTCGCCGAAGTTGCCGATGAGCAGCGCGCCCCTGTACTGTCCCCAGCCCCTCGGCGCGGCGGTGATCCCCCAGGGGGCGTTGAGCCCGACCCTGGAGATGCGGCCGGTGAGGCGCCCGCCGGCGTTGAAACGGCTCACGAAGCCCTTGCCCTCGCCGAATTCGGGCTTGCCGGTGGACGGGTCACGCAGGGCCCAGGTCACCCAGATGCTGCCGTTGGCGATCGCCACGTTGTAGGCCTTGTACGTCCTGGGCACGCCCGGGTCGCGGAACTGCCAGCTCTTCAGGCTGATGCGCCGGAAGTCCTCGTCGAAGGCGTGGACGCGGCCGCTCGCGAAGTCGGCGGCCAGCAAGAAGTCGCCGTCGTCGGTCTCGACGAGCTCCAGCCCCTTGTAGTCGGCGCCGCGGGTGAAGGCCGCGATGATCGCGTTCTTCGGGTCCACGTCCTTGTTCCAGCCCGTGATGGCTCCGCTCGGGCTGGAGAAGATGAACGTGGCGGGCTTGCCCTTGACGGTGAAGCCCTCGCCCGGGTTGAACACCTGGCCGGTGGGTGCTCCGCCGGGGATCCACACCTCGGTCTGCTCCTTCTTGCCCGTGCCGGAGTAGACGGTGGCGGTGCCGGTGCCGGTGTTGGAGACCCACAGAGTCTTGCCCATGGCCAGGCCCCACGGGTTGACGACCTTGGCGTCGGTGACCGGGGCTTTGCCCTGAACGTCCGACACAAGGTTGATCACGTCGAATCGGTTCCTGGTTGTGGTGGCGTGCGCGGGAGTGGTGAGAGTCGCTCCCAGCACAACCGCAACAGCGCAGAGTGTGATGATGCGTGGCCGCATCCGTTGCCTCCTAGTTAGCGCTTGTGACGCGAGATACGTGGAGGGCTGTGGGGCGGTTCAGCCGGTTCCGGAAATATCAGGACGGGAGTTTTTTCGTGTCCGAAGGGGAGAGGGATTGACATGAACGTGTTGGGCATTGACATCGGCGGATCGGGAATCAAGGGTGCCCCTGTCGACATCGAGGCCGGCGAACTGGTGCAGGAGCGCTTGCGCATTCCCACGCCCCAGCCGTCCAAGCCCGATGAGGTGGCGGAGGCGGTGGCGGAGATCGTCAAGCATTTCGGCTGGAGCGGTCCCGTCGGGGTGACCTTCCCCGGCGTGGTCAAGGACGGGGTCGTGCGGACGGCCGCCAACGTGGACCACTCGTGGATCGGCGTGGACGCGGCCAAGTTGTTCGGCGGGGCGACCGTGCTGAACGACGCCGACGCGGCCGGCGTGGCGGAGGTGACCTACGGGCACGGTCGCGGGCAGCGGGGGACCGTGCTCGTGCTGACGTTCGGCACGGGGATCGGCAGCGCGCTGTTCACCGACGGGACGCTCGTGCCCAACACCGAGCTCGGGCACCTGGAACTGCGGGGCAAGGACGCCGAACACCGGGCGTCGGCGCGGGCGCGGGAGGAGCACGAGCTCAGCTGGGAGAAGTGGGCCGAGCGGGTCGAGGAGTACCTGCGGCACGTGGAGATGCTGCTGTCGCCCACGCTGATCGTCATCGGCGGCGGCGCGAGCAGGAAGGCCGACAAGTTCCTGCCGCACGTCCACATCGACACGCCCGTGATGCCCGCCGCCCTCCAGAACGAGGCCGGCATCATCGGCGCCGCCCTGGCCGCCTCCCGTCGCTCATGAGCGGCTCCGGACCGAGGCCCCTGCCTCTGATCGTCCCCAGCGTGCCGTAGTCGCGGTCGCCCACGGCGTTGATCATCTGGGTTCACCGGGGAGGGCACCGCGGCCGGGGGCCGGCGTGGAGGCCGACGGCCTCGTCCGGGACATCCGGCTGGACGCGCGGGTGCTGCGCACGATGGGCAGCGACGAGCCGGCCGAGGCGATCGTGGCGGCGCTGCGCGCGGCCCAGCTCTCGGCCCGGGGCCAGGTGGAGGAACGCCTGGCGGCGGCCCAGGGCGGCGAGCGCCCGCCGTTCGACCTCGGCGACGTCGGCCGCCGCCTCGAGGCCGTCCAGTCCGCCTTCCTCTCGGCCCTCTCCCGGCGCTGACCGGCCGCGCGCCCCGATCACCGGCCGGACTACCCCGCCTTCCGCGATAGCTCTTATGGTGGGTGTTCTCCATTCGATGAGGAGAGGGTGCATGCGAAACGTCGCTCGGACCTCGCTCGTGGACGCCGCCATCGACGAGCTCCGCCGAGAGATCGCGCGTGGTGTGTGGCCGGTCGGCACCAAGATCCCGTCCGAGAGCCAGCTCGCGCAGAGCCTCGGCATGAGCAGGCTGTCCGTGCGCGAGGCGGTGCGGGTGCTGGCCCATGCCGGGCTGCTGCACACCCGCCAGGGCGACGGCACGTACGTGACCGCCACCGACGAGTCCAAGGTCGCCCTGCGCCGGCGGCTCGACACGGCGGCCGCCATGGACATCATCGACGTGCGCCGCGGCCTCGACCTCGTGGCCGCCCGGCTCGCGGCGGGCAGGCGCACGGAGGAGGACCTGACCGCGATGCGCCGGACGCTCGACCGCCGCGACGCGGCCGCCCGCGCCGGCGACCTCGACGGCTTCGCGGACGCGGACGTGGACTTCCACCTGCTGGTCGCGGACGCCGCGCACAACGCCCTGCTCGGCGACCTCTACCGCAGCATGAGCGACGCCCTGCGCGACAGCGTCAGGGACCAGGAGCAGGCGGCCCTGACCCCGGACAGCTCCCACGACGACCTGCTGCGCGCGATCGAGGACGGCGACGCGGCCCGCGCGGTCGCCGTCTCCGTCGCCATCCTCGACCAGCAGGAACGCGACCTCTGAACACCCCCCGCCACGTAGGCACGATCCGCCCCCGCGACATCGACCTGCCCGGCGTGGGACGCGGTGGGACCCGCACGGCACCGGGACGCGGTGGGGCTCGTGTGGCGGAACCGGGGTGAGCCTGCGACGCGGTGCCGCTCGGGAAAGCGGCGCCGCAGGCACACCCCGGCGCTCTCCCCCGCCGGGCCCGCCGATCACCTCCCGGAGATGACGATCGTCTCCCCCTCCCCGGACGGCTCCGCCGATTCCGGCTCGGTTCGCGGCCGGCGCGGCCAGCGGGCCAGCCACGCCACGCGGGCCGGCCGCCTCGGCGACGCCCCGTCCGGCGAGGGCGACCGAGGCGGCAGACCCGCCAGGCGGGACTGAGGCAGCAACCACAGGGCCACCACCGCGACCAGCGGACCACCGAGGGCGGCGATCACCAGCGTGTAGACAGGCACCCCGCGGGACTCCGGCCCCACACCGGCACCACCGGAGCTTTCCGGCCCCACACCGGCACCACCGGAGCTTTCCGGCCCCACACCGGCACCGAGCTTTCCCGCCCCACGTCGGTAGCACCGGCACTCCCCTGCCCCTGCGGCGTCCGGGTAATCACCGCCGATCCCCCATCCGGGAACCCGGGCGGCCGCACGGCCCCCCAGAACGACTTCCCGGCCGGCATCGGCGCCACCAGTTCAGCGGGCACCGGCTTGACCTTCAGCCCGCCGGGCACGGTCAGCGTCCCCACCTCGTACGGCTGGAACAGCCCCTGGACGCCCTCCACCTTCCACACCCCCTCAGGCACCACCACCGACGTGGCGTAATGCCCCGCCTCCGGCAGCGCCGTGCCGTCGAAGAGCAGGCTCTTCCCATCCGCCCTGGTGAACCGCAGCCCGACCGCCCCAAGCTCCCCCTCGAACGGATGGGAGCCGTGCTGGAGCACCCAGAACCCCAGCGCGTACGACGTCCCGCCCTCGAACCGGGACGGCACCGGATCCAGATAGGTCACCGCCCACCCCCCGGCCGCGGCGGCGGGCAGGCCGCCCAGGGCCAGCGCCGCCGCGGCGGCCAGCACGGCCAGAATCCTCTTCATGGGACCACCTCCGGTACAGATACACCGGAGGCGCCGCCCAGGTTCTGACGGGCGTGCGACATTTCCCGAGACGGCGCGCACAATGGAGGGAAGGCGAGAATTCGGCGGGGAGCGAGGAGGCTTGCGCCGTGTCCGCCACCGGACGCGCATATGTGACCGCAATGCTCGACGTCCTCGTTTACGAGAACGTATTGGTGGCGTGGCGACGCAGTACGCCCTGGGGCGGATACATGATCGTCTCGCACGAGGGCGAGGAGATCAGGATGACCGCCCGACAGGCGGAAACGTGGGCGCGGGGCGCCTTCGCCGTCTATCTGGCGCTGGTCGACCAGGGCCGCATCACCCCGCGCATCCCGCGCGGCACCGCGCAGCCCTAGCCCGCCCCCGGGACCGGCCGCCCATAACCGGCCCGGTAAATCCGTCCCGGAATTCCCGGCGGACGTCCCGCAAAGGGCGCCCCGCCCATTCCCGAGGCGATGGCGGTCAGGACGACTGGTTGTTCATGAACTCCGTGATCTTCCACTTCCCGCCCACCTTGCCGAGCAGGAACAGCTCCCGGAAGCGCGCTTCCCCCTGCTTGCTCCCCGAACGGACGACGGCGTTCTCGCCGCTGACCGTGCGCACGTCCACGATGCTGTGCACGGCCGACACCAGGTCGGTCGCGCCCTGCAGCTGCTGCTGGTAGAGGCTGCGGATCGCCTTGGCGCCCTCCGCCGTGGCCTCGCCGTCTATCTCGACCACCGCGTCGGCAGCGAACGCGCTGACGATCTGGTCCACGTTCCCCGCCTTGAGCGCGTTGAAGTAGGACTCGACCGCGCCGCGCGGCTGCCCGGCCGATGTCGCCGTCGCCGTCGCGGTCGGGGACGCGCTCCCGGTGTAGGGCCCGGTCGGGGTGGCGGCCGCTTTCATCGCTTGCGTACGGTCACCGCCCACGTCGCAACCGGCGACCAGGAGGACGGGGACGATCGCCGCCGGTAGAAGCGCCCAGCGCTGAAAAACCTTGCTCATGGCCGCTTTGATGCCCGCGCCCGTCATGCGCGAATGCGGCGTTTGGCCACTTCGCACGACGCCTTTAGCTCGTTGGGGTGTTACTCACGGTAACGGTTCACTGGATCTGGCTGAGACCGGTCAGAGCTGCGATCGTTGCCGCGCCGAGACCAGCGCACAGGGTGCCGCCGATAGCGTCCGTCCAGTGCTGCGAATCCAGGCGAACCCCGAACCCCTCCCCCAGCGCGAGGACGCCGAACGTTGCGACAGCATCGATTCAGGACGGCGTTGCGTGTTGCCACTGACACATCGAAGCCCGCACGTCTACCCCCCGGTGGAGACTGGAGCATAGCCGTCGGCCTGGCGTCGGCGCAGCTGATATGCCAGAACGGCATCACACCACGGCGTCGCGGACGCCGGTGGCGGCTCAGGCGGCCCTGGAACGGGCTGGAGACGGCCGGAGACGGCCGGAGGCTGAGCGGGGTCGCCGGGCCACCTGGCGGGCATCGCACGCGGCGCTCAGCACGAGCTGGGGTGGAGAACGAGACGGTCAAGAGGCACGTCGGCGACGTGCTGGACAAACCCGTAGCAAGCGACCGCGCCCAGGCCGTCGTGCGAGCCTACGACCTGGGCCCGGTCCTGGCAGGCGGTTAGGCGCCCACCTCCACGGCGCCGTCCGCCACCCGTACCGGGTAGACCGGCACGGACACCGCCTCCTCGTCCAGGCACCGCCCCGACACCAGCGAGAACACCTGCTTGTGCAGCGGCGAGGCCACGGTCGGCTCGCCCTTCCTGGTGCCGACGATGCCGCGCGAGAGCACGTACGCGCCGCTGAACGGGTCGCGGTTGCCCAGCGCGTGCAGCGTGCCGTCGTGGGTGCGGAAGACGGCCACCTGCTCGCCGCCCACCAGGGCGCAGACGCCGCGTTCCGGCAGCATGGCCTCGTAGTCGCAGATCCGCGTCCAGTTGCTCATCGGGCCATCACCGGCTTGATCTGGCCGCGCTCGCTGGCGAAGACGATCGACGGGTCGGGCACGCCGGGGGCGTTGACGAAGGTGACGAACCTGTTCAGCTTCTCCGGGTCGTCCAGCGTGGCCGCCCACTCGTCGGCGTACGTGGCGATGTGGTTCTCCATCTGCGCGTCCAGGTCCGCGCAGATACCGAGCGAATCTTCCATGATCACCTCGCGGAGATAGTCGAGCCCGCCGTCCAGCGACTCCAGCCAGGCGGCGGTGCGCTGCAGCCGGTCGGCCGTGCGGATGTAGAACATGAGGAAGCGGTCGATCGTCCTGATGAGCTCCTCCGAGCTCAGGTCCGTGGCCAGCAGGTCGGCATGGCGGGGCTTGAAGCCGCCGTTGCCGCCGACGTACAGGTTCCAGCCCTGCTCGGTGGCGATGATCCCGAAGTCCTTGGACCTGGCCTCGGCGCACTCGCGGGCGCAGCCGGAGACGGCGGACTTGAGCTTGTGCGGCGAGCGCAGGCCGCGGTAGCGCAGCTCCAGCGCGATGGCCATGCCCACCGAGTCCTGCACGCCGTAGCGGCACCAGGTCGAGCCCACGCACGACTTCACCGTGCGCAGCGCCTTGCCGTACGCGTGGCCGGACTCGAACCCGGCGTCCACCAGCCGCCGCCAGATCTCCGGCAGCTGCTCGACCCGGGCTCCGAACAGGTCGATGCGCTGACCGCCGGTGATCTTCGTGTAGAGGCCGAAGTCGCGGGCCACCTCGCCGATCACGATGAGCTTGTCGGGGGTGATCTCGCCGCCGGGGATGCGCGGGACGACCGAGTACGTGCCGTTCCTCTGCATGTTGGCGAGGAAGTGGTCGTTGGTGTCCTGCAGCGTGACCCGCTCGCCGTCGAGCACGTGGCCGTTGTAGAGCGAGGCCAGGATCGAGGCCACGGCCGGCTTGCAGATGTCGCAGCCCCTGCCCTGCCCGTGTTCGGTGATGAGCTGGGAGAACGTGGTGATCTTGCGGACCCGTACGATGTCGAACAGCTCGGCTCGCGAGTACGTGAAGTGCTCGCACAGCGCCTTGCTGACCTCGACGCCCGACTTCTCCAGCAGCTGCTTGAGCATCGGCACGCAGCTGCCGCAGGTCGTGCCGGCGCGGGTGCAGGCCTTGATGCCGGGCACGTCGGTGACGCCCTTGTCGGCGATGGCCGTGCGGACCTCGCCCGCGCACACGTTGTTGCAGGAGCACACCTGCGCCTCGTCGGGCAGGTCCAGGCTGGCCCCGGCGCCGCTGAAGAGCAGGTCGGACGGCGAGGCGGGCAGCGCCTTGCCGACGAAGGGCCGCAGGGACGTGTACGGGGAGGCGTCGCCCACGCAGATGCCGCCGAGCAGCGTCTTGGCGTCGTCGCTGATGAACAGCTTCTTGTAGACGCCGCTCACCGGGTCCATGTACGTGACGTCGAGCGCCCCCGACATGGCCCCGAACTGCGCCACCTCGACACCCAGCAGCTTGAGCTTGGTGGACATGTCGGCGCCCTCGAAGGACGAGGACCCGCCCATGATCCGGTCGGCCGCCACCTCGGCCATCGAGTTGCACGGCCCGACGAGGCCGTAGACCATGCCGCCGACGAGCGCGCACTCGCCGACCGCGTAGATCGAGGGGTCGGAGGTGAGCATCGAGGAGTCGACCACGATGCCGCCCCGCTCGCCGACCTCCAGCCCGGACGACCTGGCCAGCTCGTCACGCGGCCTGATGCCCGCCGAGAACACCACGACCTGCGCGTCCAGCACCGTGCCGTCCGGCTTGCGCAGCCCGGTGACCTGGCCGTCCACGGTGACGATCTCCTGGACGCCCGCCCCGGCGTGCACGCCGAGCCCGAGGCCCTCGATGTGGGACTTCAGCACCGCGCCGCCGCCCTCGTCCACCTGCCGCGGCATCAGCCAGGGGCTCATCTCGACGATGTGCGCCTTCAGCCCGAGCGCGCGCAGCGCGTCGGCGGCCTCCAGGCCGAGCAGCCCGCCGCCGACCACGACGCCCTCGGCCGCGTCCTTGGCGGCCACCCGGATGGCGTCCAGGTCGTCGATGGTGCGGTAGACGAAGGCGTGCTCGGCGCCCGGCACCGGCGGCACGAACGGCGCCGACCCGGTGGCCAGCACGAGCACGTCATAGGGCTCGGTCGTGCCGTCGGCCAGGGTGACCTCGCGGGCCTCCCGGTCGATCCCGGTGACCCGGCTGCTCAGCCTCGTCACGACGCCCGCGGGCACCGCGTAGGTGAGGTCCTCCACGGTGGTGCCGGAGAGGTAGGAGGTCAGGGCCACCCGGTCGTACGCCGGGCGCGGCTCCTCCCCGATCACGGTGATCCGGCCGTCGAAGCCCTTGTCCACGAGGGTTTCGACGAGCCTGTGGGCCGTCGGCCCGTATCCGACGACGACGATCCTGTTCATCGAACCTCCTTGCCTTCTACGGAAACGCGCCACGTCACCGCTGGCCGTTCTGTATCGTGGTCGGCGTCCGGCGGCGAGAACCAAGCCGCCGGACCTACCGCCGGGCTGGCGGGATGTGAAGCCTGTGGAGGCTGTGTAAGACCGTTGGGCGGATGTCCGTCCCTCGCCTTAACCGGAACGGCGACCGCCTGCGAAGCAGGAAGGTCCAACCCGCGAGGGCTGGAGTCCAGCGGCTTCGGCTGCATGGAGGAGGTCAAACTGAAATCCCTTCCTGCTCGCACAGCCAGCCGACGATGCCCTCCACGGCGTCGCGGCAGGTCCCGCATCCGGTTGTGGCCCTGGTCGCGGCCGCCACTCCGGCCACGTCGCGGGCCCCGGCCTCCCAGCACGCCCTGATCTGACCCTTGGTCACGTTGTTGCACTGACAGACCTTGGCCGCGTCCGGCATCAGCGTCGGGCTGTCGGCCACCGGGGCCGACGACAGCCCGGGGAACAGCAGCCCCGCCCGGTCTCCCGGCACCGGCGCGCCTCGGTCGAAGAGCTGGGTGAGCGTGCCCACGGCGTCGCTCTCGCCCAGCAGGATCGCGCCCACCAGCCGCCCGTCGCGGATGACGAGCTTGCGGTAGGTGCCGCGGGCCCGGTGGCTGAAGCGCACCACCTCGGCGTGCTCCTCGGTGAGCTGGGTCTCGCCCATGGCGGCCAGCTCGACGCTCCTGGCCTTGAGCCTGGTGACCAGCCGGGAGCCCCGGTAGAGGGCCTTGCCGCCGGTGATGACGTCGGCGGCCACGGCGGCCTGCTCCCAGGCGGGGGCGACCAGGCCGTACACGGTGCCGTCGTGCTCGGCGCACTCGCCGATGGCGAAGATCGACGGGTCGTCGGTGCGCAGCTCGTCGTCCACGACGATGCCGCGCCGCACCTCCAGCCCCGCCGCGGCGGCCGGCCCGGTGACCGGGCGGACGCCGCAGGCCAGCACGACGAGGTCGGCCTCGATGAGCTCGCCGCCGGCCAGCCGGACGCCGTCCTCCTGCACCGCCTCGGCGCTGACCCCGGTGCGGATCTCGACGCCGAGCCCGGCGAGCGTCTCGCCGAGCACCTCGCCCGCCTCGACGTCGAGCTGGCGCTCCATGAGGTGCCCGGCCAGGTGCAGCAGCGTCACGGGCAGGCCGCGCCCGGCCAGCCCGCGGGCTGCCTCGATGCCGAGCAGGCCGCCGCCGACGACCACGGCCTGGCGGGCCTGGTCCGCGGCCTCCATGATGCGCTCGCAGTCGTCGAGCGTGCGGAACGGGATGGCCCGCTCCACGCCGGGGATCGGCGGCACGATGGCCTCGCTGCCCATCGCCAGGACCAGCAGGTCGTACGGCTCGCACCGCCCGCCCTCGGTCACCACGTGCCTGGTCTCCCTGTCGATGTGGGCGACCGCGTCGCCGAAGGCGGCCTCGACGTTGTGGGCGTCGTACCAGGAGGATTCGAGCAGCCTCACCTGCTCGGGACGCGAGCTGCCGGCCAGCACGTTGGACAGCAGCACCCTGTTGTACGGCTGGCGCGACTCCGCGCCGAAGATCGTGATCCTGATGTGCGGGTCCCTGGTCCGTACCTCGCTGACCAGCCGCGACCCGGCCATCCCGTTGCCGACGACGACGAGCCTCATACGTCCCTCTCCACCCTGACGGCGCAGACCTTGAACTCCGGCATCCTCGATGCCGGATCAAGGGCCGGGTTGGTGAGCCGGTTGGCGCCCTCCCAGTGGAAGGGCATGAAAACGGTGTCGCGCCTGATGGTGTCGCTGATCCTCGCCACGGCCTTCCCCTCGCCTCTCCTGCTGCTGACGCGTACGACGTCCCCGGGGGTGATGTCGAGCTGCTCGGCGAGGTCCGGGTGCAGCTCGACGAACGGCTCGGGGGCCGCCTGGACGAGCGGCGCGATCCTGCGCGTCTGGGCGCCGCTCTGGTAGTGGGCGAGCACCCGTCCGGTGCTCAGGTAGATCGGGTAGTCCTCGTCGGTCTCCTCGGCGGCGGGCCGGTGCTGGACGGGCACGAACCTGGCGCGGCCGTCCGGGTGGGCGAAGGAGTCGAGGAACGGGCGCGGCGTGCCGGGGTGCCCCGGTTCGGGGCAGGGCCAGAAGACGCCCTTCTCGGCGGCGATGCGCTCGTAGGTGATGCCCGAGTAGTCGGCCGCCCCGCCCTTGCTCGCCCGGCGCAGCTCGTCGAAGATCTTGACCGGCTCGGTCTCCAGGTGGTGTCCGAGCCGCTCGGCGAGCCCGGCGAGCACGTCGAGGTCGCTCCTGACGCCCTCGGGCGGGGCCACGGCCCGGTTGCGGAGCAGGACGCGGCCTTCGAGGTTGGTCATGGTGCCGGTCTCCTCGGCCCACTGCGTGACCGGGAAGACCACGTCGGCCAGCGCCGCGGTCTCGGACATGACGAAGTCGCAGGTCACCAGCAGGTCGAGGGAGGCGATGCGCTCGGCCACGTGCTCGGAGGCGGGCGCGGAGATCACGGGGTTGGAGCCGAACAGCAGCAGCGCCCGCGGCCCGCCGGGGGTGCCGAGGGCGTCGAGCAGCTCGTACGCCGACCGCCCCGGCCCCGGGAGGCTGTCGGCCGGGACGCCCCACACCCCCGCCACGTGCTCGCGGGCCGCCGGGTCGTCGATCTTGCGGTAGCCGGGGAGCTGGTCGGCCTTCTGCCCGTGCTCCCTGCCGCCCTGGCCGTTGCCCTGCCCGGTCACGCACCCGTACCCGGAGCCGTGCCGGCCGGGCAGGCCCAGCGCCAGCGCGAGGTTGATGAACGCGCTGACCGTGTCGGTGCCCTTGGCGTGCTGCTCGGCGCCGCGCCCGGTCAGGATGTAGGCGTTGCCCGCGGCGGCCAGCGCCCGGACCGCCTGCCGCATCCGGTAGACCGGCACCCCGGTGATCCGCTCGACCCGCTCCGGCCACCAGGCGGCCAGCGAGGTGCGGACCTCCTCGAAGCCGGTGGTCCTGGCCGCCACGTACGCCTCGTCCACGAGCTCGTCGGCGATGGCCAGGTGCAGCATCCCGAGCGCCAGGGCCAGGTCGGTGCCGGGCGTGGGCTGCAGGTGCAGCCAGGCCAGCTTGGCCGTCTGGGTGCGCCGCGGGTCGATGACGATCACCCGGGGGCCCGACAGGTGGCGCACGAACGGGGGCATGGTCTCGGCGACGTTCCCGCCGGCCAGCAGCACGACGTCGGCCTCGGCCAGGTCGGTGATGGGGAACGGCATGCCGCGGTCCATGCCGAACGCCTTGATCGAGGCGGCGGCGGCCGACGACATGCAGAAGCGGCCGTTGTAGTCGATCTGGCTGGTGCCCAGCGTGACCCTGGCGAACTTGCCGAGCGTGTAGGCCTTCTCGTTGGTGAGCCCGCCACCGCCGAACACGGCCACGCCGTCGGGGCCGTGTTCGGCGCGGATCGCGGACAGCCGCTCGGCCACGTAGTCGAGCGCGACCTCCCACTCCACGGGCTCGCCGTGCAGGAGCGGGGTGGTCAGGCGCTCGCCGTTGGTGAGCAGCTCGCCCGCCGTCCAGCCCTTCTGGCACAGCGCGCCGGAGGCGTTGGCAGGGATGTCGGTCCTGGGGCTGATGGCCAACCCCGGGCCGATCTCCATGCCGCACTGGAGTGCGCAGTAGGGGCAGTGTGTCTTGGTCACGTTAAACCCGGGCATAGGCGAGGCTCGCCACGACGGAGGCGCCGACCTTGCGGGTGTAGCACCACCAGGTCAGGGCGAAACAGGACACGTAGAAGGCTCCGAAGGCGAGGAAGGCGGGCGCCGGGGTCCCGGCCGCGGCGAACGACATCCCGAACGCCCGGTTGATGAGGAACCCGCCCAGCGCTCCGACCGCCGAGATGATGCCGATGGCGGCCGACGCCTGGCGCTTGCCGTACAGCAGGGACTCCTCGCCCTCGCCGCGCTCGGCGATGGCCTTGGCCTGGAAGATGGCCGGGATCATGCGGTACGTGGAGCCGTTCCCGATGCCGGCGGTGATGAAGAGAAGCTGGAAGGCCAGGAAGAACATCCAGAAGTTGCCGGAGGTGCTGGCCAGCCAGACCAGCAGCACGCCGACGCCCATCCCGGCGAAGTTCCACAGCGTGACGGGGGCGCCGCCGAGCCTGTCGGCCAGCCAGCCGCCCACCGGCCTGATCAGCGAGCCCAGCAGCGGCCCGACGAACGCCACCACGGCGAAGGGCGCCTCGGGGAAGAGGCTCTTGCTGAGCAGCGGGAAGGCCGTGGAGTAGCCGATGAACGAGCCGAAGGTCCCGATGTACAGGAACGACATGATCCAGGTCTGGGCCTTGCCCGCCACCGCGAGCTGCTCGCGCGGGTTGGCCCTGGCGCTGGTGAGGTTGTCCATGAAGAAGAAGGCGCAGGCGCCGGCCACGACGATGAACGGGATCCAGAACCAGCCTGCCGCGGCCAGCCCGAACGCGCCGATCACCAGCGGCATGACGAGCTGGACCGAGCTGACGCCGATGTTGCCGCCCGCGGCGTTCAGCCCCAGGGCGACGCCCTGCTTGTGGCGGGGGTAGAAGTAGGTGATGTTGGCCATGCTGGAGGCGAAGTTCCCCCCGCCGACCCCGGCCAGCGCCGCGATCACCAGGAACAGCCAGTAGGGCGTGTCCGGGTTGCCGACCGCCACGCCGAGCAGCACCGCCGGGATGAGCAGCAGCGCCGCGCTCACCACGGTGAAGTTGCGCCCGCCGAACTTGGCCGGGCCGAACGTGTAGGGCACGCGCAGCGCCGAGCCGACCAGGTTGGGCAGCGCGACCAGCCAGAAGAGCTGGTCCGTGGAGAACTTGTAGACCCCCATCTTGGTGGCCACGATGCTCCACAGCGTCCACACGGTGAAGCCGAGATGCTCGGCGACGATCGAGAAGATCAGGTTGCGCCGTGCGACGCGCTTTCCTGAACTCTCCCAGAAAGCTGGGTCATCGGGGTGCCACTCGGCGATCCAGCGCGCCATCGACTTTCTCCTACGTTCGGCGTCCGGGGGGAACTCCAAAGTAGGAAGCGCGCGTTACGCACTTTGACAATCCGTGGCTGTGCGTTCGTTACGTGTGATTCACCGGCGTAACAAGCCCCGCACATGCGTCACGTAGGAAACATGCTCGTAATACGGCCTGCTGATCAGGCGTAATGTTCTGCGTAGCTTGTCACGATACGTGAGCGATCAGCCCTGGCGGCCGGCCAGGCGCCGCAGCGGCTCGCCGGTCAGCCGGTACTTCAGCCACTCGTCCTGGCGCACCGCGCCGAGCTTGTCGTAGAAGGCGATGCTGGGCTCGTTCCAGTCGAGCACCACCCATTCGAAGCGCTGGTAGCCGCGCTCGGCGCAGATCCCGGCCAGCTCCTTCATGAGCGCGATCCCGTGGCCGCCGCCCCGGTGCTGGGGGCGTACGTACAGGTCCTCCATGTAGATGCCGTGCACGCCCCGCCACGTCGAGAACGTCAGGAACCACAGCGTGAAGCCGGCCACCTCGCCGTCGTGCTCGGCGATGTGGACGAACGCGGCCGGGTGGTCGGCGAAGAGCGCGGTGTGCAGCTGCTCCTCGGTGACCGTCGCCTCGTGCGCGGCCTTCTCGTACTCGGCGAGCTCACGGATCATGTTGGCGATTTCGGGCACGTCGGCGGGTGTCGCGGGGCGAATCATGGCAACCAGGGTATGGCCCCTGCCCGATTGACCCGCCC
Organism: Nonomuraea jabiensis; assembly: GCF_014204795.1. Taxonomy (GTDB): domain Bacteria; phylum Actinomycetota; class Actinomycetes; order Streptosporangiales; family Streptosporangiaceae; genus Nonomuraea; species Nonomuraea jabiensis. The sequence continues at coordinate 12,856,260 of NZ_JACHMB010000001.1, forward strand.
AGTGTGTCGAACGGCGCAGTTCTCAGAACGGTATTCGGGGACCGTGGCAGACGCTCAGTCAAGGTATCGGACAGGGGAGCGGAACCGATGGGCGTTGCACGGCGACCGGGGGTACTCCTGCCCTCGTGCCCCGATCTCAAGCTGGCACTGGTGCTGGGCGAGCGGGCGCTGTTCGTCAACGGCGACCTGCAGACCGCACGGCGCTGGTTCGACTCGGCGTACCGGCTGGCCGAGCTCTGCGGCGACCCGCCGTCGCTCGCGCGGGCGGCCCTGGGCCTGGGCGGGATCTGGGTGCACGAGCACAGGACATGCGCGGAGTCGGAGATGGTACGCGCCCGCCAGCGGCACGCGCTGTCCCTGATCGACCCCCGCTCGTCGACGGCCCTGCGGCTGCGCGTGCGGTTGCGGGGCGAGGAGGACTACCGCGCGGGCCGGCACGCCACGATCATGGAGCTGCTGGCCGAGACCAGGGGCTCCGGCGACGGGCCGGCGCTGGCCGAGGCGCTGAGCCTGGCGCACCACTGCCTGCTCGGCCCCGGGCACGCGGCGCTGCGGCTGGAGCTGGCGAACGAGCTGATCGGCCGGGCCGCCGGCACCGAGCGCAGGGGCGACCTGCTGATGGGCCTGCTGTGGCGGACGGTCGACCTCTACCTGGCCGCCGACCCGCACGCCGAGCGCGGCCTGGAGGAGCTGCGCGGCCTGCTGGCCGGCCACGACCACCTCGCGGTCGGGTACGTGGTCGAGGCGATCGAGGTCATGCTGACCATCCGCGCGGGCCGTTTCGCCGAGGCCGAGAAGCGGGCCGGCGAGTGCTTCGAGCGCGGCGTGGCGGCCGGCGACATGGACGCGACCGGCTGGTACGGCGGCCAGCTCGGCGCCATCCGCTGGTTCCAGGGCCGGGCCGCCGAGCTGCTGCCCGTGCTGTCGGACCTGGTCAGCTCGCCCACGCTGAGCCCGATCGACAACTCCTACCTGGCGGGCCTGGCGCTGGCCGCGGCCGTCGCCGGCGACCGGCGCGCGGCGGCCGGGCACCTGGCCAGGCTGCGCGTGGAGGAGATGCCGGCGTCGAGCACCTGGCTGGTCTCGATGTACTGCGTCGTGGAGACCGCCCACCTGCTGCGGGACCCGGACACGGCCGCCCGCGCGTACGCGCTGCTGCGCCCGTTCGCGGACCTGCCGGTGGTCGCCAGCCTGGGCGTGGCCTGCTTCGGCTCCGTGCACCACTCGCTGGGCATGGCCGCGCTCACCACCGGGGACCTGTCCACGGCGGTGGAGCACCTGCGGGCGGCCGTGCGGGGGAACTTCGCTCTGGGGCACTGGCCGGCCGCCGCGCTGTCGAGGTGGCGGCTGGGGCAGGCGCTGGCGCTGCGCGACGGGACGCGGGACCAGGCGGCCGACCGGGAGCAGGCCGCCGCCGCGCGGGAGGCCAGGGAGCTGGGCATGGTGCTGCCGTCCGTGGCCGGGCGCTCGTCCGCGGGGCAGGACGGCTGCCGCCTGCGCAGGCACGGGCGGCACTGGCAGGTCGAGCTGGGCGGGCGGCTCGCGCTCGTCGACCACAGCGTCGGGATGGGGCACCTGGCCACGCTGGTCGCCAATCCGGGCCGGGAGATCCTCGCCGCCGACCTGGCCGCGGGGTCGTGGACGCGCGAGCCCGAGGGCGGGTCGGCCCAGCCGGTGCTGGACGAGCAGGCCAGGGACACCTACCGGCAGCGGCTGGGCCAGCTGGAGGCGGAGATCGACGAGCTGGAGTCGATGAACGACCTGGAGCGGGCGGCGGGGCTGCGGCTCGAGCGCGAGTGGCTGGTGGCGGAGCTGGCGGCGGCGACGGGCATCGGCGGGCGGGCGCGGCCGTTCACGGGGAGCGAGGAGCGGGCCAGGATCGCCGTCGGCAAGGCGATCAGGCGGGCGCTGGCGCGCATCTCGGCGGTGGACCCGGCGATCGGGGAGGAACTGCGCGCCACGGTGCAGACGGGGCTGCGCTGCTGCTACCGGCCCCGGTAGGGGCCGGGGTGTGGTTTCCATCCGGGAGACTGTTCCCATGGAACAACGCACGTTGGGACGGACAGGACGTCAGGTGGGCACGGTCGGCCTCGGCGCATGGCAGCTCGGCGCCGACTGGGGCCAGGTGACGGAGGACGAGGCGTTCGCCACCCTGGGGGCCGCCGTGGACGCCGGCGTCACCTTCATCGACACGGCCGACGTCTACGGCGACGGCCGGAGCGAGCAGATCGTCGGCCGCTTCGCCAAGGGGCGGCCGGAGCTGACCGTGGCCACCAAGATGGGCCGCCGGCTGGAGCAGATCCCCGCCAACTACGTGATGCCCAACTTCCGGGCCTGGAACGAGCGCTCGCGCCAGAACCTCGGCGTGGACACCCTCGACCTGGTCCAGCTCCACTGCCCGCCGACCCCGGTGTACTCGACGGACGCCGTGTTCGACGCCCTGGACACGCTGGTGGCCGAGCAGAAGATCGCCGCGTACGGGGTCAGCGTGGAGACGTGCGAGGAGGCGCTGACGGCGATCGCGCGGCCGGGGGTGGCGTCCGTGCAGATCATCCTCAACGCGTTCCGGCTCAAGCCGCTGGAGCGGGTGCTGCCCGCCGCCCGGGCCGCCGGGGTGGGCATCATCGCCCGGGTCCCGCTGGCCAGCGGCCTGCTGTCCGGCCGGTACGACGAGCACACGACCTTCGGCGCGGACGACCACCGCACCTACAACCGGCAGGGGGAGGCGTTCGACGTCGGCGAGACCTTCTCGGGCGTGGACTTCCGCACGGGCCTGGAGGCGGTCCGCCGCCTGGCTCCCGTGGTGCCGGAGGGCCTGACGATGGCCCAGTTCGCGCTCCGCTGGATCCTCGACCAGCCCGGCGTCTCGGTGGTGATCCCCGGCGCCCGCAACGCGTCCCAGGCCACCGCGAACGCGGCCGCCGCGTCGGCCGCGCCGCTCCCGCCGGCCACGCTGGAAGCGGTCGAGGCCGTCTACGACGACCTGATCCGGCCGCAGGTCCACGACCGCTGGTAGCCGCCCCCTCGTCCCCGCCGGTGGGTCGAGACCCGAGGATGGCCTGCCCGGGGCGGTGACAGCCCTGTGGCGGCGGGGTGAGGCACGCGTGGCGGGGACGGCCGGCGGACCATGATTGTCGGTGGCGGCGCGTAGCGTCGCGGCTGTGAATCGTACCGACCGGCTCTACGCGCTCGTCGAAGACCTGCGCGCCATCGCGCCCCGCTGCCGCTCCGCCCGCGAGCTGGCCAAGCGGTTCGAGGTGAGCGTGCGCACGATCGAGCGCGACATCACCGCCCTGCAGGAGTCAGGGGTGCCGATCTACGCCGAGCCGGGCCGCAAGGGCGGTTACGCGATCGACAAGAAGATGTCCCTGCCCCCGCTCAACTTCACCCCGGCCGAGGCGGTGGCCATCGCGGTGGCGCTCAGCCAGGCCGGCGACCAGCCGTTCGGCCGGCAGGCCCGCAGCGCGTTACGCAAGGTCGTGTCCGCGATGCCGGGCTCCGAGGGCGACCTGGCCAGGGAGCTGGCGCGGCGCGTGCAGCTCGTCCACCACCGGCCGGAGCCCGGCTCCCCCGAGATCCAGCCGCTCGGGGCCGAGGGCATCTCCCGGGCCATCGAGGAGGCGCTGCTGCGGCGGCGCGTGCTCCGGCTCGAGTACGCCGACGCCAAGGGCGCGCTGACCTCGCGGGACGTCGAGCCGGGGGTGTTCCTGGGCGGGCGGGGCGGGTTCTGGTATCTCGTGGCCTGGTGCCGGTTACGCGATGACGTGCGGGTCTTCCGGCTCGATCGCATCGCCGCCGCCACCGTGACCGCCGAGCGCAGCCCCGACCGGCCGCTCGAAGGCTTCGCCGCCGACGTGCCCAACATGATCGTGGACGCCGCCGTGCTCGATTAGTCAATCGAAAACACCGACATAGGGTTGTCGCTCCAGCGTTAGATCGTTGATTTGTTCGAGAAAGGTTCAGTGACGAGGAGACGACGATGGACAACACCGTGACCTGGTTCGAGATCGCGACCGACGATCCCGAAGGCGCCCAGGCGTTCTACGGGGGGTTGTTCGGCTGGACGTTCAGCGCCGGCGAGGGGCCGATCGACTACCGGATGATCGGCTACCCGGGTGGCGAGCAGCCCGGGGGCGGGCTGTTCAACACCAAGGGCGAGTTCCCGGCGCACGCGATCTTCCATGTGCAGGTGGCCGACGTGGAGGCGGCCTGCGCCAAGAGCGAGTCGCTGGGCGGCAAGGTGATCATGAAGGTGATCGACGACGGCGCCGGCACCGACTTCGCCTACCTGCGTGACACGTCCGGGAGCGTCTTCGGGATCTTCCACCGCAGGTGACGCCATGAAAGCTTCCCCTCACAGGTGAATCACCCGTTCGAGGGCCGGGGAGAACGCCTTCCCCGCTGTCCCCCGGGATCCGGACGGGCCGCTTCCGAGGAGCGGTTCACCCCGTGCCCTGGGCACGCCGCCGATCGCCGAGCGGCGGCGCGTCCAGGGCCCATTCCCCCGCGTCAGAAGGCGGCCTTGGACAGCCAGCGCTTGAGGAGGTCCGCGTCGCCGTACACGGTCAGCGCCTCGGGCGAGCGCCGGCCGTAGAGCATGAGCAGCAGGTCCTGGGCCGTCCCCTGGACGGCGCAGTCGCCCTTGGTGTGTCCGCGCGCCCACTCGACCGTCCCGGCCGGGCCCTGGGTGATGGTCCACTCGCCGTCGGCGTCGGTGGCGTGGAGGTGGATCGTGGCCCCCTCCGCCTCGAGCTCCGCCAGCGACCGGGTCACCCAGGCCGCGTACGGCAGGTTGTGCAGAAACTCCTCGATGCCGTCGATCGCGACCTCGGCCGGGACGACCGGGTCGATGCCGAGCGCGAGCTCCGCGTCGACCCGGTGGATCACCAGCTCGAAGAGCATCCGGCGGGGCCACCACGACGCCCGCCGGTCCGGGCCCCACGTCCACACCGCCAGCGAGGGGTCGGTGTGGCGGAGCGTGTCGAGCAGTTCGGCCGCCCCGGCGCTCAGCCAGGCCGCGTCGCCGCTCTGGCCCTCGGCCAGCCCGCTGGGCACCTGGCGCGACCAGATCCGCTCCTGGACCCGGTCGCGCAGCACGTGCGCGGCCCACCGGTGCGTCTGGCCGACGTGCGTGATCAGCTCGGCCAGCGTCCATCCCGGGCACGTGGGCACCGGGACGGACAGATCCGTGGCCAGGGCCGCCAGGCGGGCGGCCTCGGCTTCGATGAGCGATTCGTATGTCACAGGCCCCACCCTAGGCCGCCGGGCAGGTCGCGCCCTTCTGCGGGAGCTTGCCCTCGATCAGGTACGAGTCCACCAGCTGCAGCACGCACTTGCTGCCCGACAGGTAGGCGCCGTGCCCCTCGCCCTCGTACGTGACCAGCCTGGCGGTCTTGAGCTGGGCGGTCAGCTTGGGCGCCCACTCGTACGGCGTGGCCGGGTCGCCCTTGCCGCCGATCACGACGATCGGCGCCGAGCCGGTGGCGTTCACGTGCCGCGCCTGATCGCTGCCCTTGGCCGGCCAGACCCGGCACAGCCCGCCGGACCCCTCGCTGCCGAACAGCGGCGAGATCTTCATGGCGGCCGCCTCGGTGCGGCGCAGCTCGGCCTCGCTGGGCCGCTCGGAGGTGTCCACGCAGGTGATGGCCGGGAAGCTGGTCATCTGCGTGGAGTATTTGCCGTCCTGGGAGCGGCCGGTGTAGGAGTCGGCCAGGTAGAGCAGCGCGTCGCCGCGCCCCTTGATCGCCTCCGAGAGCGCCTGCTCCAGGAAGGGCCAGGTCAGCTCCGAGTACAGCGCCGCCGCCACGCCCGTGGCGGCCAGCCCCTGCGTCAGCTCGCGGGTGCCGACCTTCAGCGGCTGGGTGGTGAGCTGGTTCAGGAGCTTGTCGACGTTGGCGTTGGCGGTCTCCTGGTCCTTGCCGAAGTCGCACTTGTTCTTGACGCACGCGCGCAGGAAGCTCTCGTACGCCTTCTGGAACCCGCGCGTCTGCACCAGCGTGCGCTGCTCGAACGTCACCGTCGGGTCGAGCGGCGCGTCGAGCACCATGCGGCCGACCTTCTTGGGGAACTCGGTGGCGTAGACGGCGCCGAGCTGCGTGCCGTACGACATGCCGACGTAGTTGAGCTTGGCGTCGCCCACGGCGGCGCGGATCCGGTCCATGTCGCGGGCGGCGTTCACGGTGCCGACGTACGGGAGGATCTTGCCCGAGTGCTGCTGGCAGAGGGCGGCGAACTGCTTGTTGGCCGCCGCGGTCTCCTGGTGGGTCTGGTTGTCGGACGGCAGCGTGTCCAGCGCGGTGAACCTGTCCATCTCCACGGTGTCGCCGCAGCGCACGCCTGAGCTGCGCTCCACGCCGCGCGGGTCGAAGCTGATCAGGTCATATCGGGCGCGCAGCCCGGTGAGCGCCTTGGCGGCCTGGTCGAGCGTGTCGACGCCGGAGGCGCCCGGACCGCCGAAGTTGAACACCACCGAGCCCAGCCGGTTCTTGCCCGTGGTGGACAGCTTGATGAGCGCCAGGTCCAGCTTCTCCCCGTCCGGCTTGTTGTAGTCGAGCGGGACGGACAGCTTTCCGCACCGTACCGAACTGTCCTGGCTGGCCGGTGGCTCGCCGCCGGGACGCTTGATGTCGGTGCACGGCCCCCAGCTGATCGCGCCGGGGTCCGCCGTCGACTGCGAGGCGGGCTCGGCCGGCACGGTTGAGCAACCGGCGACGACCGGGATGAGCAGGGCTGCTAGGACGCGTCGCATGAACAGACTTCTCCCTCGTCTCTCAGGGGGAAGTAGTGCCCACAATACGTGACGCCGCACCATACCTGGGTGAGGCGGCACGTACCCCTCCTGAACGTGCCGCCTCACAGGCCGAACGCCGCGGACGGCGGAAATGACGGCGCCCCCGCGAGAGGTTCTTCGCGGGGGCGCCGCTTCTGGATGACTCAGACGCCCATCGACTGGGTGTCGTTGCTCTCCGCGCCGCCCGCCTCGGTGACGCCGTTCTTGAGGTGGTAGCGGGCGATCGCCTCGCGCAGCACCTCGCCGTCGAGCTCGCCCCGCTTGACCAGGCTGGTCAGCACGGCCAGCGTGATCGAGGCGGCGTCGACGTGGAAGTGGCGGCGCAGCGCCGAGCGGGTGTCGGACAGGCCGAACCCATCGGTGCCCAGCGAGGACCAGTCACCCGGCACCCACTGCGCGATCTGGTCCTGCACGGCCTTCATGTAGTCGCTGACGCCCACGAACGGGCCCTGCGCCTGGGAGAGCGCCTGGGTCACGTACGGGACGCGCTGCTCGGCGTCGGGGTTGAGCAGGTTGTGCTCCTCGCAGGCCAGCGCGTCGCGGCGCAGCTCGGACCACGACGTCGCCGACCACACGTCGGCCGATACGCCCCAGTCCTCGGCCAGCAGCCGCTGCGCCTCCATCGCCCATGGGCCCGCCACGCCGGAGGACAGGATGTTGGCCTTCGGACCCTGGGTCTGCGGCCCGTCGGCGAACTTGTACAGGCCCTTGAGCAGGCCCTGCACGTCGAGGTTGGCCGGCTGGGCGGGCTGCAGGTAGGGCTCGTTGTAGACGGTCAGGTAGTAGAAGACGTCCTCCGGCTGGTCGCCGTACATCCTCCGCAGGCCGTCCTTGACGATGTGGGCCACCTCGAACGCCCACGACGGGTCGTAGGAGATCGCGGCCGGGTTGGTGGAGGCGATGAGCGGCGTGTGGCCGTCCTCGTGCTGCAGGCCCTCACCGTTGAGCGTGGTGCGGCCCGCGGTGGCGCCGAGCAGGAAGCCGCGGCCCATCTGGTCGCCCATCTGCCACATCTGGTCGCCGGTGCGCTGCCACCCGAACATCGAGTAGAAGATGTAGATCGGGATCATGTGCTCGCCGTGCGTGGCGTAGGCGGTGCCGGCCGCGATGGCCGAGGCCATCGAGCCCGACTCGCTGATGCCCTCGTGCAGGATCTGGCCCTGCGTGGCCTCCTTGTACGACAGCAGCAGCTCCCTGTCGACGGCCTCGTACGTCTGGCCGTGCGGGGAGTAGATCTTGGCCGTCGGGAACATGGCGTCCAGACCGAACGTACGCGCCTCGTCCGGGATGATCGGCACGAACCGGTGGCCGATCTCCTTGTCGCGCATGAGGTCCTTCAGCAGCCGCACGAACGCCATCGTGGTGGCGACCTGCTGCTTGCCCGAGCCCTTGGCGAAGCCGCCGTAGACCTCGTCGCCGGGCAGCTTGACCGGCTTGGCGCGCATGACCCGCTTGGGCAGCACACCGCCGAGCGCCGCGCGGCGCTCCTTCATGTACTGGATCTCGGGGTCGTTCTCGCCCGGGTGGAAGTACGGGGGCAGCTCGCCCTCCAGCGCGGAGTCCGGGATCGGCAGGTAGAGCCGGTCGCGGAACTCCTTCAGCTCGGCCTTGGTGAGCTTCTTCATCTGGTGGGTGGCGTTGCGCGCCTCGAAGTCCTTGCCCAGCGTCCAGCCCTTGATGGTCTGGGCGAGGATCACGGTCGGCTGGCCGACGTGCTCGCGGGCCGCCTTGAACGCCGCGTAGACCTTGCGGTAGTCGTGGCCGCCGCGCGACAGCTTGCGGATGTCGTCGTCGGTCAGGTGCTCGACCATCTTGCGCAGGCGCGGGTCACCGGAGAAGAAGTGCTCGCGGATGTACTCGCCGGACTCGACCGAGTAGGTCTGGAACTGGCCGTCGGGCGTGGTGTTCATCTGGTTGACCAGCACGCCGTCGACGTCGGCGGCCAGCAGCGGGTCCCAGTCGCGGCCCCACACGACCTTGATGACGTTCCAGCCGGCGCCGCGGAAGTACGACTCCAGCTCCTGGATGATCTTGCCGTTGCCGCGTACGGGACCGTCGAGCCGCTGCAGATTGCAGTTGATCACGAACGTGAGGTTGTCGAGCTCCTCGCGGGCCGCCAGGCCGATCGCGCCGAGCGACTCCGGCTCGTCCATCTCGCCGTCGCCCAGGAACGCCCACACGTGGCTGCGGCTGGTGTCCTTGATCTGCCGGTTGAGCAGATAGCGGTTGAACCGCGCCTGGTAGATCGCGCCGATCGGGCCGAGGCCCATGGAGACCGTCGGGAACTCCCAGAAGTCGGGCATGAGGCGCGGGTGGGGGTAGGAGGGCAGGCCGTGGAAGCCGTGCGACAGCTCCTGGCGGAACGCGTCGAGCTGGGCCTCGTTGAGGCGGCCCTCGAGGAAGGCGCGGGCGTAGATGCCCGGCGCGGCGTGCCCCTGGAAGAAGACCTGGTCGCCCGACTCGCCGTGGTCCTTGCCGCGGAAGAAGTGGTTGAAGCCCACTTCGTAGAGGGAGGCGGCGGAGGCGTAGGTGGCGATGTGGCCACCGACGTTGGTGCGGGCGTTGGCCCTGGACACCATGATGGCCGCGTTCCAGCGGATGTAGGCGCGGATGCGGCGCTCGACGTGCTCGTCACCGGGGAACCAGGGCTCGCGCTCCGGCGGGATCGTGTTGATGTAGTCGGTGCTCCGCAAACCCGGCACGCCGACCTGGTGCTCGCGTGCCCGCTCCAGCATGCGCAGCATGAGGTAGCGGGCTCTGGTGCGGCCTTCGGTCTTGACGACGTTGTCGAGAGACTCGAGCCACTCGTTGGTCTCGCTGGGGTCGACATCAGGCAGCTGGCTGGGTAGGCCGTCGCTGATGATCGAGAATCGCTGGCGTCCGGAAGCCACTGGGTCTCGCCTTCCGAGGATGACTGATGTCTGGTCTGGGTCGCCTTCCATCCTGGTCGCTAGCCGTAGAAAACGCATCTCTACTGACCGGTAACCAGTGGTGTCCCTGCTGGCAGAGACTGATCAGAGTGGCCTAGACCACCGATGGTAGGACGAATCGCCACCAAAGGTTACATCCCGGGAGCAATTTAACAAGACAGGAAAACGAACGAAATTTCGCTCGAATGTCTCTGGACTCCTGGCTCCCGTACCCTCCACTGTGCCCCGGAGGGAGGGGGTTCTCACCCCCTGGACGGCGCGGCGTGACGGGCGAGTCTAGCGGCCATCCTCCTGGCGGGGCTCCGAGGGGGCGAGCGTTGCCGCCGCTCACGGCCCCTCGCCACTTCTGCCCCCTATCGCCTCTCCGGCCCTGCGACGCCCCTCACCACCCCTAGGGCCCCCCGCCCCCTACTGATCCAGTTCGTCCCTCAGACCCAGCAGACCCCTCCTGCACCTCCTACCCGCTCTCTCCCTCCTACCGCTACCCCCTCCCCTTCCCCGTCGGCTCGCCACGCCGCCGGGGCCTGCCACCTCAGCGCCGCGTAACATTTCGGTCATTTTTTGCCGTCCTCCTGGAGGTGGGGCAAAACTTCCGAATCACTCTTTTCGTCCGGCCTCCCGCGTACCAATGTGGGTTATATGGATGCTGCGGTAGGAGACCGGCTCCTGGTGCACGGACATGCCGTTGGCGAAGGGGACCGGAGTGGTGTGATTGTGGAGGTCAAGGGCCTCGACGGCGGGCCTCCCTACATGGTGCGCTTCGACGACGGGCACACCGGCCTGGTGTTTCCCGGCCCGGACGCCGTCGTGGTGCATAAGTAAGATTTCCCTGTGAGATCTGAAATCATCTCCGTGGCCACAGGGTCGCGAGAGACAGTGCACGACATCACTGCTGAATGCGCTGATTTCGTGCGCACGCAGGGCGATGACGGGCTGTTGCATATCTTCGTGCCCCATGCGACGGCCGGTGTCGCCCTGCTCGAGTTGGGCTCGCGCAGCGACGACGATCTGCTCGCCGCGCTGCGTGACCTGCTGCCGCCCGATGATCGCTGGCGTCACGCCCACGGGTCGCCCGGTCACGGACGGTCACACGTCATGCCCGCGCTGATCCCGCCGTACGCCACGGTCCCCGTGCTGGGCGGGCGTCTGGCGCTCGGCACGTGGCAGTCGATCGCACTCGTCGACCTGAACGTCGACAACCGGCAACGCCAGGTTCGCCTGTCGTTTTTGTCTGATTGATTCTGGCCGACTACGGCCGTACCCGTGGCGACCGTTGACGACTGAGGGTCACAGCGTGTGGACTGTGCCGAAGCGATAAACCGCATAAGCGGGGCCACTCAAGCAGGAGGGATAAACGTGAGCGCGACCGCGGGTCAGGCGCAGGGCGAGCGCGGCCTGGCCGAACGGCTCGGCCTCAAGCCGGGTCAGGTGGTGCAGGAGATCGGTTGGGACGAGGACGTCGACGACGAGCTTCGCGACTCCATCGAGGACCTGACCGGCAACGAGCTGTTGGACGAAGAGAGCGACGACGTCGTGGACGTGGTGCTGATGTGGTGGCGCGACGGCGACGGAGACCTCTTCGACGCCCTCAGCGACGCCATGCGAGCACTCGCCGACGGCGGCCAGATCTGGCTGCTGACTCCCAAGGCCGGGCGCGATGGCCACGTGGAGCCGAGCGACATCGGGGAGGATGCCGCTACCGCGGGTCTCTCGCAGACCAGCAGCATCTCCGCCGCACCGGACTGGTCCGGGACCAGGCTCGTCACGCCCAAGGGCAAACGGTAGGGGGTCCGGGCGCGCCTTCCGTACGGCAGGATGAAGCCGTGAACGCACATCCTGCCGAGGTCGGCGCCCTGGCTCCGGATTTCGAGCTGCAGGACCAGCACGGCACCCCGGTGAGCCTGGCTCAGTTCCGGGGTACGAAGGTCGTGCTGGTCTTCTACCCGCTTGCCTTCAGCGGGATCTGTCACGGCGAGCTGTCCGCGCTGCGCGACCAGCCGCTCGACGGCGCACAACTGCTGACCGTGTCCGTCGACTCCGTGTTCACGCACCGTGCGTGGGCCGATCGCGAGGGTTACACGTTTCCGCTGCTCTCCGATTTCTGGCCACACGGACAGGTCGCGCGGGCGTACGGTGTGTTCGATGAGGCGAAGGGGTTCGCTCTTCGGGGGACCTTCATCATCGACGGCGAGGGCGTGATCCGGTGGTCGGTGGTCAATCCGGCCTCCGCCGCACGCGACGTCGCCGACTACACCAAGGCACTCGCCGACATTTCTTGACCTCGGAGGGAACGATGCCCTGCTACCGATGCGGGGCCCGGCAGACCGACCCGGTGCGCGGCGCCAGCCCGTGGCAGCGCGGGGTGCGCCACGAGACGCAGGTGTTGATCTGCCCGGACTGTCAGCGGCTGCACGACCTCGACCTCGACGCGTGCGCGGCCTGCGGCTCGGTCGCGCTGATCTGCCGGCTGGGCGAGGTGGAGTGCCGGTCCTGCGGCGACGTACGGCTGGCGCGCTCCGACGCGCTCGCGGGCTCTCCTGTCTCCCCACCGCCCTCACCCCCCGGCCTCTCGGCGGAGGTGGAAGCGGCCCTCAACCGCGTACTGGGCCGCACCTGAGCCCCCAGGACCGGACACGGAGGCACCGGGGCCTGAGACCGACCACAGAGCCACGCACGCCCGAATAGGGAAACACGAGGCCGCCACAGCACCGCGAGCCGCTCTGAGCCCGCAGCACTGAACCCTGGGCTCCGATCCCCGGCGGCGCTGCTCTGGACTCCCAGCCCTCAACAGGGCTGCCCGAGGCCCGCAGACTGAAGAGCTGAGAACAGGGACGCTCCGGGGACTGCACTGGAGCGGTGAGACAGGGACGCTCGGGGGGCAGGACTGGAGAGCTGAGCAACAAGGACAAGCGATCTCAACTCAGACACCGGGAATCCCTGCAGCGAAGGGACTCTTTCCAGACATTTGCTGAGCTGCGCTATCGTCTCCTCCGTGTCCGACATGACTCCGAGCGTGAGCGAGAGCCCGAACCCGAGTGTGACCGTGAGCCCCAGCCCGGCTCCGAGCTCGTTCGTCGTCGCGCTCGACGTCGGCGGCACGTCCATGAAGGGCGGCCTGGTCAGCGACTCCGGCGTGGTGCTGCTGAGCGAGCGGCGCCCGACCCCCCGGGCGGAGGGCCCTGAGGCGGTCGTGTCCGCCATCTCCGACTTCATCAGCCACCTGGCCGCCTCGGGTGACGGCACCCCGGCAGGCGTGGGCCTGGCGGTCCCCGGCCTGGTCTCCGACAACGCCGCCGTCTACGCCGCGAACCTGGGCTGGCGCGACGTCCCCGCCACGAGCTTCACCACCCTGGACATCCCCGTCCTGCTCGGACACGACGTACGCACCGGCGGCCTCGCCGAGAGCATCCTCGGCGCGGGCCGGGGCCTGTCCGACTTCCTCTTCCTCCCCATCGGCACGGGGATCGCGGGCGCCTCGATCATCCGGGGCGAACCGTACGGCGGCTCCTCCGGCTGGGCCGGCGAGATCGGCCACACCCCGGTCTTCCCGGACGGGGAACAGTGCGCGTGCGGTCAGTTCGGCTGCCTGGAGACGTACGCCTCGGCCGCCTCGGTGGGCCGCCGCTACAGCCAGCGCGCCGGCGTGGAGGACGTCAAGGCGGAGCAGGTGGTCTCCTCCGACGACCCGATCGCCGTAGAGGTCTGGGACGAGGCCGTGGAGGCCCTGTCGCTGGCCCTGGCCACGTACACGCTCCTGCTGGACCCCACGGTGATCGTCCTCGGCGGCGGCCTCGCCGAAGCGGGCCCCGCCCTCTTCGACCCGGTACGCACCCGCCTCGTCAAACGCCTCGCCTTCCGCGACGCACCCCCACTGGTACCGGCCGCACTCGGGGTCGACGCCGGCATGCTCGGAGCCTCCCTCCTGGGCTGGCGCGCCGCCGGCCGCCCCGAACTGGGCCCCGGCTGGACAGTGGATGTGCGATCGGGCCCTGTGGTGTCGTAAGGTGTAGTGCCGATCAGGGGCGGTTAGCTCAGCGGTAGAGCACTCGCCTTACAAGCGAGGGGTCACTGGTTCGAACCCAGTACCGCCCACCTGCAGAAAAGCCCCGTCTCCGATCATGGAAACGGGGCTTCGTGCCAGACGGGATGATCCGGCCGGGGTCAGGCCGTGTTGCTAAAGGAAGCCGGTGAGCCGGGTTCACCCCAGACTTCGCCGTCGAGCAGCGCCATTCCCAGTACGGGCCACGCCTCCCGCCTGCGACGGTGCAGCCGCATGGTGTCCATCTCGCTGCGTAAACTGTTGGCTTGTGTCCTGTCTGTGATGTCAACGTGCACACTGACGGTTTCGCATTCGACCGAAGGACTGAGCCGTGCCCGACCGACCTGAGATTGTCTGCATCTGCGGCTCTACCCGGTTCGTGGACGAGATGCGTGCGGCGAACCGTGATCTGACCTTCGCCGGTGTCATCGTCGTCGCGCCAGGCGAAGCAGACGAGTTGATCACCAACGAGCAGAAGACCGCGATGGACGCCCTCCACCTGCGCAAGATCGACCTGGCTGACCGGGTTCTGGTCGTCAACCCCGGCGGGTATATCGGCGAGTCCACGAGCAGGGAGATCGCATATGCCCATGCCACCGGCAAGCCGATCTCGTTCACCGATCCCGTCTGACCAGTAGAACGCTTCGTGGTGCGCGGGCAACGAGTCTCGGTCAGCCTCGGAGCGTGTTGCTAGGGGGTCTTCGAAGTCGTCGGGCGCAGCCTTGTGCTTGTGTCGCGTGACGTGATCTCTGATGAGGCGTGCCCGTTCACAGAGCGATCAACGGGGATTCACGGTTACTCGACCGGCATCCACCCAGGTCAGCGTTTCCCAGCTCAGCCCAGTGATCTTGAAAGAGTTCCCAAGCTGACAGCGCGGGTTCGATTCCCGTCACCCGCTCCACGCGCGAAGGCCCAGGTCAGGACGCTGATCCAGACTCGCCACCTTAGTCATTTTAGGGCTATGTCCATGTCGCGTCGCGAGCGTTCTAACAGGCGGCGCATACTGGTGGGGATGAAGTCAACCAGCGGCGCGCCCCGTCGCCACCTGTCCACAAGTCCCTTCAAGCCCCCGCCCCCCACCCCGCCTGCCGAGCGGTTCAGCGTGAACGACCGAGTGACCCATGATCGGTATGGTCTCGGCGTCGTCATCGCTGTAGAAGACGAGATCGCCGTGTTCGTCGATTTCGGATCGCGGCAGGAACGGATCACTACACCGTTCAACAAGCTGTACAAACTCTGAGACCGCTGTCACACGGGAAAGCACACAGCGCAAGCACATCCACGCCAGCGTCTAGTGTTCTTCGCCTTTAATTCGCGTCCTAAGTTGCTGTGTTGCTCTGATGGCGGGTTCTGGTCCTAAGGCGGTTCAGATCGTCCTGTCCGACGGCGAGCGTGATCAGCTCACGCAGCTGGCGGCGAGCTCCTCGAAGCTGGCTTGGCGGGCGCGGTTGGTGCTGGCCTGCGCGGAGCCGGGCAGCACCAATGCGGGGGTAGCCGCCACGATGGGCGCCACGCCGGATACGGTGCGCAAGTGGCGGAGCCGGTTCGCGGCCTCGCGGCTGGCGGGGCTTGCCGACGAGGCGAGGCCGGGCAGGCCCAAAGCCGCATTGACCCTCAGTGATGATGAGCGTGCCACATTGACACGCTGGGTGCGGCGGGCCAGCAGTGCCCAGGCGTTGGCTCAGCGCTCCAAGATCGTGCCGGCCTGCGCGGACGGTGCGAGCAACGCCGACGTGGCCGCCCGGTTGGGAGTGGGCGCGCACATGTGGCCAAATGGCGGCAGCGCTTCATCGAGGCCCGGTTGGAAGGACTGATCGATGAGCCGCGACCGGGCCGTCCCCCGACGATCAGGGATGACCAGGTCGAACAGGTCGTCATCGACACCTTGGAGTCGACACCGAAGGGCGCGACGCACTGGTCACGCGCCTCGATGGCAAAGCGGTCGGGGCTCTCGCCTTCGACGGTGGGGCGGATCTGGAAGGCGTTCCGGCTCAAGCCGCATCGGGCCGAGACGTTCAAGCTGTCAAAGGACCCGCTGTTCATCGAAAAGGTTCATGATGTCGTCGGGCTGTATCTGAATCCGCCCGAGCACGCCGTGGTGCTGTGCGCGGATGAGAAATCCCAGGTCCAAGCCCTGGACCGGTCGCAGCCAGTGCTGCCGATGATGCCCGGGATGCCTGAGCGGCGTACCCATGACTACATCCGGCACGGTACCAGCAGCCTGCTCGACATCGCCGACGGGAAAGTGATCGCCTCGATGCACCGGCGGCACCGGTCGGTGGAATGGCTGAAATTCCTCAAGAAGATCGACCGTGAGGTGCCGGCCCACCTGCACGTGCACATCGTGTGTGACAACTACGGCACGCACAAAACCCCAACTCGTTCACGCTCCGGCGCATAGGTAAAAGTAACCTTGCGCTGGTTACATTTCATTCTGTTCCGATTTGGCGCCTCCAGACGCGCC
Source organism: Nonomuraea jabiensis (assembly GCF_014204795.1). Classification (GTDB taxonomy): domain Bacteria; phylum Actinomycetota; class Actinomycetes; order Streptosporangiales; family Streptosporangiaceae; genus Nonomuraea; species Nonomuraea jabiensis. The sequence continues at coordinate 12,872,483 of NZ_JACHMB010000001.1, forward strand.
GTCACCGAGGGAGCCCGACCCCCCGGACCGACTGTCCGAACATCGCGCAGCCTGACGAGTTCCCGATCGAAGTGATGCCGAGGCGCTCCCAGGTCCGGAATTGTCGAAGGATCCATGCGTGCGCGCCAACGTTGACGTTCGGCCACCGCTCGAAGGAGCCGAACCGCAAGAGGGGGCACGTTGGCATCTCCAGCCGGGACGGGCTTCCAGACGTAGTGGTGTCTGGTTTCTCGTCGGTCCGGCCGGGTGCTCCTGTTCGGCCAGGGTCTTGCTGGACCACTCGCGGGAGACCAGGATCCGCCGACCGGAGTAGCCGAGCTGATCGGGCTTATGCGCCTTGACGTGTCGTCATATCAGCTGGATCCGCACAGCCTATTGAGCTCCGCGATGTCTGTATTGATATCCGCGATCACCTGGTTGGGATCGCCGCCGGCCATGCCGGTCAAGCGGAAGTTCAGTTCCTGGAATTCTGCGGCCAGCCGGCTGATCTTCGCCCCTACCACTCCTTGCGCGTCAAGGACCGCCCCCATCAGGTCGCGGTACGTCTGCTGAGCCGCTGCCGCCTGGCTGCTGCGGACGGTCCCGGCGTTCCGGCGGTATGCGGTCAGCGCCGCCGCCGCCTCGTCGCAGCCGCCGGGACGGACCGCTGACAGCAGTGCGGAGGGAACCGGAACCGGTCGCGTGGAGCTTGGCCTTGGTGGCTGGGGCGTGCTGGACTCAGGCGATGGACTCGGGGTTGGAGGTGCGGGCCGGGTGGTGACCGGATCTGATGACGATGACTGCGCGGCCGGGGTGGGGGCCACGGCGTCGGACTTCGGCTGCGGAGGCGGGGCCGGCGGCATCAGGTAGGCGATCAGCGCGACCACGGCGGCAACCGCACCCGCCAGAGCGCTCACAGCCGGCCAGTTCAGGCGCAACCCTGCTCCCCCGCCCGCCCCCGACGGCTGCGCTGATCCGTTCTTCGCCATGCCCTCATCGTGGCCGAGCCACCGAACTCGGTCCAGAACGCCTCCTATTGATCTTCTCGAATTGAACTCCCCTATAAAGGTGGGGGGTGGAGCGGCTTCGGCGGCCGGAAGGGGTAGGTGGAAAACGGCGACGCCTGTATGAACCACCCCATCGGCAGGTCAGCACGCGAGTGGTACTGCCGTCATCGTCGGCTATGTCCCGGACGTGCTCGAAGCCAGGCTCGACACTCCCCCCGGCCCGCTGCCGCTATGCGGTGGGGTGGACGGCGTACGAGGTGAGTACGAACGGCCCTCCCCAACATTGCTCTCTCGGCAGGAACGCGGTTGAGCGGCTACCGTAACGGGGGAATAGGGGACGCGGAACGCACCACCTCCTCTTCTGCGGGCCGTTCGGCGAGATGGACGCAGGCCCGGCAAGCGCGCGTAGCCGTGGGCAGGAAAGGCAAGCACCAACCCAAGGTCGGCCGCGGGCTCACTACCTCGCCGCACAGGCTGACCTTTTGGTTCGCCCGTACGGCATGCTGTACGGCGTTCCTTTCGTGGTTGGACAGGCCGAGCCGATATTCGCATGCCGGCTTCTCCGGTCCTGCCGGATCGGCGTGTACGAGTAGGTCATCCCAGTGGACTGGCCAGCGCTGCGCCCCTCCGGGCAGCTCGTGCGGCTGTCCGTCGAGTTTGAGCAAGCCCAGGGTGCCGTTACGCAGCGCTGCTACCACGGTCCCGCGACGACCGAGCAGCGCTGAGGCCCACGCTCGCGTCTGTGCTGGGCTGTGGAGCAGGTCCACGATCTCGGCATGACAGCCGACTCGGGGCGAAGGGGCGCTCACAGTGCCTGCTCCGCCGCTTCCTGCTCCTTCAACGGCTCGGCCAGTTGAGCGACGTCATCCGCGTCGATCGTCTGGCAGAGACCGTGGTCTACCTCGTACTGGGATAGACGTCGGCCGTTTCGAGTTGCCCAGAGACGCCCCGCAGAACTACGCCAAATACACCAACCGGGAAAAGCCGCTTGGAGGTCTCCGAGAATTACCGGGGTTGACATGGGATCAGCGTTGCTTACTTTTGCGTGACGAACCCACCGCGTTATAGAGACGTCCAGGACGTTATGGCGTTACGCTCGCCCTACGCAGCGCCATGCTGAACGCCAAGGTCACGAACCAGAACCTGGCCAACCGGTGTGGCGTGGACGTCAAGACGGTGGAACGCCGGCTGCAGGACGAGGCTCGTGTCCCGCACCTGCGGCACCAGTGGGCCGTCGCAGAGGCACTAGGAGTTGAGACAGCCGTGCTACGGCCAGACGCAATTCGCAATACAGTAAAAACGGGGCCGGACAAGGAAGTATTGACCGTTTATCCGTATCGCTCCGCGTGCCCGAAATCAATCTGGCGCAACCTCATCAACGCGGCGCGCAACGAGATCGTGTTCGCCGGTTATACGAACTACTTCCTATGGCTGGAACACCCGAACCTGGCGAAAGTTCTCAGGCGGAAAGCACAGCAGGGCTGCAAGATCCGGTTTCTCGTCGGCGACCCCGAGAGCGAGGTCACCCGTCGCCGCGAGGAGGTGGAGAACGTCCCCGCTGACCGTGTCCACCCGCGTAAGGATCACGCTGTCGGAGATCGAGCAGCTACGCGACGTCCCCGGAGTCGAGGCCCGGTACGGCGACGAGCACATCGCCATGAGCGTGTTCCGCTTCGACTCGGAGATGCTGGTCACCCCTCATCTGGCCAATTTGGTGGGACACGACTCGCCGATGCTGCACCTGCGGCGGTACCAGGACGACGGCTTGTTCGACCGGTTCGCGTACCACGCTTCCGAGCTGTGGAGCAACGGCCGTGACGTATGGCAGCAGCCGCAGCCCACGGGCCAGATGCTGGGTGACTAGCTGAGTGGCAATCGCCCCGGACGGCCCTGGACTCCAGAGGACCGCATTGAACCATAACCCCAGGTGGGGACGGGAATCGACCAAGATCCCGCCCCTTCTCCTGATGCGCCTTACAAGCGAGGGGTCACTGGTTCGAACCGAGTACCGCTCGCGTTCATCGCGTCGGCGATCCGTGCTGTACCGGTAGATCAGTGCTGCCCGGACCGAATCATGTCCTATGCGCTGCATGAGAACTTTGGGCTCACGTCGGAGCTCGCGGCGATCGTGCTGCCCGCGTGCCGGAGATCATGGAGTGCAGACCCGGGAAGCCGACCCTCTCGTGCTCTCATCCCCCTTGGCCGCGCCGGAAGTCGCTGCTGTGAAGGATGCTCGTGAGCCGGCGAAGATCAGCACGTCGGCCTCTGGGGCGACGAACTCGTCGGGGTGGTTGCGGAGCACCGGGATGGTCACTTCCGGGATGGCGACCGTACGAACTCCCGCACGGCCCACGAGGAACTCGCCCCGTGTCGAGCACGACATGCTGTTGCCGAACGCGGACGGCCCGGGCCGCGAGGTCAAGCGGCGGCGCGGCGCGCCGCCGTACGCCCCGCGCTGCGCGTGCGGCCTGGGGGTCGTTCTCGCACGAGCGCCGCGCGGGACACCGCCGTACGCCCGCCCCGCCCGTACGCCCCTGACCCGCCGACCAAGCGCCGCACCGCCGCAGAGCGGACTGTCCCGTGCTGCCCACCACCCAGCGGACCAAGGCCTGGGGCGACGGCGACGGAGTGATCGGTCGAGAGGTCTGCGTCTGTCGACGCTTACGCGACTCAACCGCGTTCGCGCATCGCGAGGAAGCAAACGACAGCCGCCACCGTCAAGACCGGAACTCCAACGAGGATCGGCGCTCTCAACCCCCACGCAGTCGCAACCAGGCCACCGAGGAGGGCTCCCAGCGGAGACGCGCTCATCACCGCGGTCATCGCCGCGCTGCTCACTCGACCGAGCATCTCGGCTGGAGTAAGCCGCTGGCGAGTAGTACGGGCCACGACGGCCCACACGCCGAACGCAGCACTTGTGATGGCCAGACCCGCGGCCACCACGACGGCAGAAGCGGTAATGCCGATCATCAGTTGCCCGATCGCGGCGCAACCGAGGCACCCAGCCAGAGCTCCCGCGGGTCCGATCATTCGCGTGACCCGTGTCGCGAAGAACCCTCCGGCGAGTCCCCCAACGGCGCCGACGCCCAGCAGCACGCCATAGCCCCAAGCCGGTAGACCGAGGACCTGAGGCACGTAGAGCACGAGCACGGCGAACCAGGCACTGTCCATCGCCGCGAACACGGCACCCAAGCCCACGATCGTTCGCAAGCGAGGATGTTTGATCAGCCACCGCAGACCGGCGCGCGTGTCACTCCAGATCCGACCCTTGGTGCCGTACGAACCGGCTTTCGGCGCGAACACGTCAGGCAGGCTGAAGATCAGAGCGGCCGCCAAAGCCAGGGCTCCGCCATTGACTGCGAACGGGAGCACCAGCGCCACGCCGAATAGATATCCACCGATCGGCGGCCCCACTAATTCGTTCCCCGCGACCTCCGCGTTGACCAACCCACCGTTGGCCCGATCGAGATCGGCATCTTTCACCAGAGGCGGAAGGAGCGTGGCCGTTGCGGTGTCGCGCAGCGTCTCACCTACACCACAGACGAACGCCACCAGATAAAGCAACGCGATCCCGGCAACATCCAGAGAAACCGAAACGACCAGGACGGCCAGCATCGATACCCGAACCACATCGACGGCCGCAGCAAGGCGACGCTGGTCAAATCGATCAATGATCGCCCCGGCGAACAGCCCGAACAACAACCACGGGCTCTGCCCGGCGATGGCGACACCAGCCACCGCAACCGGATCAGAGGTGATGGCGGCTGCCAACAACGGCAAGGCGGCCATCCGAATCCCATCGCCCAGATTGGACAGCACCGTCGCCAGCCATAACCGGTGGTACGCCGGTCCCAATGACGCCGAAACCATCGGCTCCCTCTCCCGTAAATCTGATCATCTATGTGCAGGTAACCTGAGGCAGGCTTGGAAGATCAGATCACAATGCCGTTCGAGAGGTCTATCTTGATCCCCTCTCGGCGAACAAGCTGAAGTAGCCGCATAAGGGATCACGCAGCCTTGGGCGTGCGTCTGTCGGCTCGGCTTCTCGGTCGAGAGCAAGCCATGGTTTCTCCCGGTGCGACGAGGCAGGCGAACGGTTCCACATGCCCCTTGGACACCGGAACCAAGGCCGAGACTCAAGATCCGGGATATGCGCGGGATGAATTGCGGACTGTGGCGCCGCGGTCAATCAGAAGTGCAGGTCGTAGTGCTGGCTGGACGCGCTGACACAGAAGGTGCGCGAGGGCGGGGCGTAGGCAAGGCCATGGTCTTCGCCGCTCGGCGATCAGCCCTCGGATCGACTCGGCCGATCCGGCTGCGGTGGCCACGACTCATCGCACCGCCGTTCGCGTACATCCCGTGCCGCCATATGGGGAGATGTCCACCCATGCGCGATAGGTGGAGACAGTTAACCGCATCGACCGAACGACAGGCCGCCTATGTCCGGGCGCAGGTCGCAGGGCTGGCCAGGCGGGATTCGCACCAGCGGTTACAGGTGCGGCAGATCGCCAAGGCCACCCTGGCGGCGGTGCTGGCCTGGCTGGTGGTCAGCCGGCTGTCGCTGTCGCAGGCGGCCTGGATCGCGCCGGCCACTGCGGTGATCATGGTGCACGCCACCGTCTACCAGACGCTGACCAACGGGCTGCGCCGCGTCGCGGCCGTGGCCACCGGGGTGATCCTGGCCGGCGCCGTCGGATACGTGATGGGCCTGGGCGTGCTGAGCCTGGTCCTCGTCGTTCCGCCCGCGCTGCTGGCCGCGCGCTGGCGTCGGATGGGACGTCACGGCAGCGACGTCGCCACCACCGCCGTGCTCATGCTGTCCTTCGGCGCCGCCTCCGAGGAGGGCTACCTGCTGGGCTACGTCGTGGCCACCGCCATCGGCGCGCTGAGCGGGATGAGCGTGAACCTGCTGCTGTGGCCGCCGCTGTATCGCGACCGTCCCGTCCTGGCGGTACGCCGCCTCGGCCGCGAGACCGCCGCCCTGCTCGGCGCCATGGCCGAAGGGCTGCGCGACGGCTGGAACCTGTCCGAGCTGCCGGAATGGGAGCGCCAGGCCGTACGACTGGACGAGCATCTGGCCGCGGCCACCACCGCGGTGGCCGACAGAACCGAGAGCCGCCGCTACAACCTGCGCCTTCGCCTCCATCCCCGATCCGGCGCCGCCGACCCGAGCCCGGTGCTGCGGCTGCTGACGTCGGCGGCGGCGCACGTGCACGCCATCGTGCACGCCCTGTCCTACCTCGACCACCCCGCCGCTCCGGGTTCCGGCCCCGGGCAGCCGGCCGACGTCAGCGACGACTACGCCCGCGACTACGCCGACCTGCTCGACCTGCTGGCCGAGGCGCTGGCCAGCAAGGTACGCCGCGGCGACCCCGCCCATACGCATGAACTGATCGGCCGCGCCCAGGCCCATGCCGTCCGCATCCACGAGCGGATGACCAGCGAGATCCGCCACGGCCAGATCGAGCATCCCGGCGGCTGGGCGCTCAGCGGCAGCCTGCTCACCGACGCCGACCGCATCCTGGCCATCCTCTCCGACAACCAGGACACCCTGCCCGGCTACGGCCGGACAAAGACGTAAGGCCAAAGACGTAAGGCGCGATCAATCGAGCAGCCGCCCGCCCTCTCCCAGATCGAGCGCGGCCAGCTCGGCCCGCGACGCCACCCCGAGCTTCGGATACGCCTTGTACAGGTGGTACCCGATGGTCCGCGGGCTGAGGAAGAGTTGCGCGGCGATGTCCCTGTTGCTCATGCCCCTGGCCGCCATCCGGATGATCTGCAGTTCCTGGGCCGTGAGCCGGTCCAGCGCTCCCGCGGGGACATGTCCTTCCATGATCTGGCGTTCCCCCGCGGCACGCAGCTCCGCGCGGGCACGGTCGGCCCACGGACGCGAGCCCAGCCGTTCGAAGATCTCCATGGCGGACCGCAACTGGCGGCAGGCGTCCGCGCGCCGGCGCAGCCGCCGTAGCCACTCGCCGTAGAGCAGTTCCGTACGGGCCCGCTCGAACAGCCGGCCGCCCCGCAGGTGCAGCCGAAGCGCCTGCTCGAAATACCGCTCGGCCTCCTCGTCCGGGGCCAGCAGCGCCCGGCAGCGCAGCGCCACCGCGCCGGCCCAGGGCACGGGGGTCTGCGCGGCCCACATCTGCACCCGTTCGGACGCCGCCGCCGCGAAGCCGGCGCGGCCGGCCCGCACCGCCGCCTCGACCAGGTCCGGCATGCGGTGCATGACCATCACGGTACGTGCGGCGGGCCCGAAGGCGCCGAACACCTCGGCCCGGTGCAGAGCCGCCTCCGGCCGTCCCAGCGCGAGGTCGAGCAGGTTGAGCGAGACGCAGCGCATGCCTCCCGTGGCGGCGTTGCGAACGCCGGCGATCTCCTCCGCCAGCGCCAGGCAGCGCTCCTCGTCGCCCTCGATCGCCGCCAGGTAGGTCATGACTCCGGTCAGCAGAGCCGCGTAGTGCCCCTGGCCGGTGTCACGCGCGATGCGCAGTCCTTCCTTGGCGCTGGCCAGGGCGTCACGGTGCAGCCCGAGGAACATCTGGGAGCGCGCCACGAGGACGAGCGCCAGCGGGAGGAGCCCGATCGCGCCCTGGGCGCGGCATTCGCGCTCGATGGCCGCGGCCCTTTCGTAGGCGACCAGATCGTCGCCGATCACCAGGTCCCAGATGGCGAGGTGGGCGCGTTCCTGCAGCTCCACCGGCTCGGAGCTGCCGCGTAAGCCTTCGATCAGGTCGCGCAGCCACGCCAGGCCCGTCGGCGGCTCCTCGGCGGCCAGGCCGCCCATTCCCGCGAGCGCCCGCGTCAACGGCCGTAGCCGACCGGCGGTGGGGGCGCGCAACTGGGACACGCGTGCCGCCGTCTGGGTGAGAGCGGTGTAGTCGCTGCCGATCCAGGCCGGGGTGAGCGCTTCGAAGTAGAGGGTGATGGCCACGTCCTCGGCCTGCTCGATGACGGTCTCGGCCGCCTGGGCGAGCAGCGTGTGGGCGGTCTGCGCCTGACCGTGCGCCATCGCGATCATCGCGCGGGTCCGGGCGAGGAACGCCAACGCCATCGGGTCGGCCACCTCCGCCGCCGCCCGGTCGGCGAGGTCCGTCGCACGGGCGTACAGCCCTGCCTCCACGGCCGCCGCGGCGGCCGCGGTGAGACGACGGCCTCGGTCGCGCGGCTCCGGGCTGAGCTGGGCCGCGCGCTCGCAGGCCGCCGCCACCGCCGCGTGCCCTCCTCTGGTACGGGCGTGCTCCGCGCTGCGTTCCAGCGCCGCGGCGGTCTCCTCGTCGGGCCCCGTCGCGGCGGCGGACAGGTGCCAGGCCCAGCGGTCCACGTCGCCAGGACGTCCGGCCAGGGCATGCGCCAGGGCACGGTGGATCGCCAGCCGCCGTACCAGGGAGGCGACCTGGTAGGCGGCGGCGCGTACGAGCGGATGCCGGAAGCGGATGCGGCCGTCGCCGACGTGGATCAGGCCCGCCGCCTCGGCCGCGTCGACGTCGGCCAGGTCGGCGCCGAGCTCCCGTACCGCTCCCAGAACGACGTCGAGGGCGCCGGTGTCGTCCGCGGCGGCCACCAGCAGGACGGTCTGCGCCCCCTCGGGCAGCCGCGTGATGCGGTCGCGGAAGGCACGATGAACGCGCCCGGGCGCGGGGCGGGAGCCGATGCCGATGGCCCGGATGGGTGACTCGCCGGCGCCTTGTTCCCGGGTGAGGAGCGCCGGCAGTTCCAGCAGGGCCAGCGGGTTGCCCTGCGCCTCTTCGAGCAGGTGCGCGCATGCCTGGGGGGCCAGGTCGCCGGCGTGCTTGGTCAGCAGCTCGGCGGCGCACGCCGTGTCGAGCCCCGAGAGGTGTAAGTCCGGCACGCCGACGGCGGGGAACGCGTGCTCGTCCTCGCGGGCGGCGAAGACGATCACGACGCCCTCCGCCTCCAGGCGACGGGCGGCGAACAGCAGTGCCTCCGCCGACGCGTGGTCGAGCCACTGCGCGTCGTCCACCAGGCACAGCAGCGGCCGCCGCTCCGCGAGATCGGCCAGCAGGGTGAGCACCGCCAGCCCGGCCAGGAACCGGTCGCCGCCGGACGCGCGCCCCATGCCGAGCGCGCCGCGCAGCGCCGCCGCCTGCCCGTCGGGCAGCCGGTCGACGCCGTCGAGGGCGCCGCGCAGGAGCAGGTGCAGGCCGGCGAACGGCAGCTCCATCTCCGGCTCGAAACCCGCTCCGCGCAGCACCCGGATGTCGTCGCCGGCCGCCTCGGCGGCGTAGTCGAGCAGCGCCGACTTGCCGATCCCGGCCTTGCCGCGCACCACCAGCGCCCCGCTCCGGCCCGAGCGGGCGTCCATGAGCAGCCGATCGATGGCCGCCTGTTCCTCGACCCGCCCTATGAGCATGACCGATCCCCTCCGCTCGACGCCGCCATCACGCTGTGGATCCACGCCGTGGTCGCCCGAGCGCCGGCTGAGGCCGCGACGGCGAATCCGCTCACCCCCGGGTCGTCCCCGCGGTGCTGCCGAGTCACCCCGTGAGCCGGGCGGTGGCCAGCCAGCCGGGACCGGAGCCCGCCCGGGCGGGGTCGAAGGCGGGCGGTGCGGGACGGCCGTAGGCGGCGGCCACCTCGCAGACATCCTGTGCCCGCCCCATCCAGCCCCGGGCGCCCAGCCAGCGATCAGGGTCCAGTTCGGGGCCGCCGACCCACAGCTCGGCCAGATCGGCGGAGATCGCGGTCCGCGCCGCCCGCAGCGCGGGGTTGTCCGGGGCGTGGTCGAAGGCCACGACGCTGCCGGGCGCCGCCAGGTCCGTCACGCGGTCGAGCAGGACGTCCGCGGCGTCGGGCGTCAGGGCGTACAGAATGCCCTCCATGAGCCAGGCGGCCGGGCGCTCCGGCGCGAACGCGGCCTCGCGCAGCGCGCCCGGCCAGTCGGAGCGCAGGTCGGTCGCGACCTCCACCCGCCGGCACAGTGGTTCGGCGCCCTTCAGGACGCCGGACTTGAACGCCAGCACCTCGGCGAAATCGACCTCGAACACACGTGTCCCGGCCGGCCAGCCCAGCCGGTACGCGCGCGCGTCCATGCCGCAGGCCAGCAGCACGACCTGGTCGCAGCCCTCCTCCGTGGCCTTCAGCAGCGCGTCGTCGAGGTACCGGGTGCGCACCGCCACCTGTCCGGCCATCAGCTCGGCGAACTCCGTCCACCCCGCCGGCGCCCTCTCCCAATAGGCGTCGCCGGCGGCCGCCCGTACGAAGCGCTCGGCGTACGGGTCGTCGAAGAGACGATCCGCACGGCTGTTCTCCAGCGCGCGAAGCGCGGCCACGCCGATGCTCGTCTCGCCGATTCCCTGCAAGGATGTCCCACTCATGTCAACCTCCATTCAGCCGATGCGGGCCGGCCCGCACCAGTCGGTCAGGGCCTGGACCAGGTCGCCGCTGGTGGGCTTGTCACTCGCCCAGGCGAGGTAGCCGTCGGGCCGCACGAGCGTGCTCCGCGTGCCGGCCCCGGCGGGGACGACGTGGTCGGTTCGATCGCTCCAGCCGGGCGGTGGGCTGAGCCGGGTGCTGAGCACGAACCTGCCGCCGCGCAGGGCCTCGTACAGCCTTCCGGGCGTTCCGCCGTCGATCGCGAAATCGGGGACGCGCCTTCCCGCCCCCGCGAAGGTGGCACCCGGCGTGCGATAGCGGATGGCGAGGCCGGACAGCATGTTGCGGGCCGCGGCCCGGCGAACAGGCCCTACCCGCATGAGCGCCCCGCTGACCTGGTTGCGCGCCGCGCGCAGGACCGGCGAGCGCAGGAGCGCCAGCCGGGTCAGCAATCCACTGGTACGCAGTACGGTCCTGCCCACCGGATGCCGTTCCCGCTCGTAGCTGTCCAGCAGGCCCGGCCGCGCCCAGCCGCGTACGGCCGCCACCAGCTTCCAGCTCAGGTTGGCGGCGTCCTGCAGGCCGGTGTTCATGCCCTGGCCGCCGGCGGGCGCGTGCACGTGCGCGGCGTCGCCGACGAGGAACACCCGGCCGGCCCGGTAGTGGACGGCCTGCCGCTCCTCGCTGTGGAAACGCGACATCCAGCGCGGGTCGTGCATGCCGAAGTCGGTGCCGTACGCCTTGCGGGTCAGCCACTTCAGCTCCTCGAAGTCCACCGGCACCTCATCGGACAGGTCGCCGTTCGTGTGGTTTCGGCCGATGACGCGATACCAGCCGTCCCCGAACGGGGCGATGAACACGAACCCCTGCCGGACGCCGTTGACCGACAGCAACTCGGCGGGCCTCTCGGCCAGCCTGACATCGGCGAGCATCATCGACTGCGCGACGGCGTGGCCGGGAAAGGGTATCCCGGCGGCCTCGCGCACGGTGCTGTACCTGCCGTCGGCCCCCACCACGTAGGAGGTCCGCAGGGTCCGCTGGTCCCCGTCCAGGGTCCGCACCCGCACGTCCACCCCGCCGCCGTCCTGCTCCAGGCCCGTGACCTCCTGTCCGGCCAGCAGCTCGGCGCCGTTGTCCAGGGCTCGCTTGGCCAGGAGCCGCTCGATCTCGTACTGCGGCGTGATGAGCATGTACGGGTGACGGCCCGGCAGCTCGGTCATCCCGATCTTGACGTGGTCCCAGATCAGCAGGCCCGGGACCGTGGTGCCGGTGGCCAGGGCCTGGTCGGCCAGCCCGCGCATGTCGAGCATCTCCAGGGTTCGCGCGTGCACGGCGAAGGCCCGCGACAGCGGCGACTGCTCCGTACGCCGCTCGACCAGCGTCACGCGGATCCCGGCGCCGGCCAGGTCACCGGCGAGCAGCAACCCGGTCGGCCCGGCACCGACGATGATCACGTCCGCGTTCATGGTGTCAGCACTCCGAAGGGGAGGTTATCGACCGGAGCACCGCTCCAGTGGTGTAGACCTTCTTCTTCCCCTTGGTCTTCGCATTGACGGTGAAGCACACATCGGTGGCCTGTTTGAAGTCGAGCTTGATATGGCGTTTCTGCTTGCAGTGATTGTTGAAGTAGACGGTGACGGAGACGATTCCCGGATCCCAGGAGAGGTTGAGCTTCTTGCCCTTGGGCGAGGCGCAGTCGAACGACTTACGTTTCACGGCCTCGCCGCCGGTGGCCGCCGCGACGCCGGACGGTTGGGCGGTGGCCGTCGTCACATCGGCTGCCATGAGGACGAGGGCGGCCGCCGCCGGAACCAGGATGAATTTTGCCACGGACACGTTTCCTCCCTGTTTTCTCTGGACGCGAATGACGCTAATCGCGCGGCCGCGGAGCCAAATCAGTAATCTGACTGGTCGGCTTACACCAGTTATCGGAGCAGCTCCATGACCTGGCCCATCGCGTCCATGCCGCCCTCCAGGACGGTGATGTAGCCGAATCCGAGCCGCTCGCGGTTCTTGCGCAGCTTGTCGGCGATCTGCTGGGCCGTGCCGATCAGCAGGCTCGGCGCCTCGGCGCGTTCCTCGATGCTGAGGTGGGGCGCGAAGGGGGCCGCCTTCTCCAGCGCCGCCCTGCTGTCGTTCGTGATGACGACCATGGGCACGGTGCTGTTGAACTCCACCTTCCCGGCCCGGTCACCCAGCGCGGCCCGGACGAAGTCCGCCCGTTCGGCCATGGACTCGGCGGAGGCGAACGCCGGCAGGCCGCCGTCCTCGTGCCTGGAGGTGCTGGCCCCGCTGAAGCCGATGATGTCGGCTTCGCGCGCCGCGTATCGCAGCAGCCGGTCTCCCCGCCCGGCGATCATGAGGGGCGGTCCCGGCCGCTGGGCCGGGCGGGGCAGCACCTCGGGATCGGCGAAGAGCCTGCGCAGCTCCGACACCATGCGCTGGAGGCCGTCCACGCGCTCGCCGCCGCTCCCGTACGGGAGCCCGGCCGCCTCGAATTCGTGCCTGGCATGGCCGGCGCCCAGCCCCAGCTCCAGCCGCCCGTCGATGAACAGGTCGGTGCTGGCGATGTCGCGGGCGGCCAGGGCGGGCCGGTAGAAGTTGGCGTTGAGCATGTGGGTGCCGAGCCGTACCCGCTCGGTGGCCTCGGCGGCCAGCACGATGGCGGGGAACGGGGCGGGCATGCCCAGGTGGTCGGCGACCGCGATGGTGTCGTAGCCCAGCGACTCAGCCTTCCTGCACTTCTCCACCCATTCGCGGCGGGTCGAGGGGACGTGCAGGGCGACGCCGAAACGGAACGCGTGCATGGACCGGCCTTTCGTCGAAAGTCCTCACTTGGAGACTTGAATGTCCCCAAGTGAGGATATGACTTGGGCGGCGAGGAGGAAAGACGCAACGGAAACATCGCGGCGAGCCGTTCGGCATCGCCCAGCCGGGCGCCTCCAGCCAGTACGCGCTGCCGGTCAACGGGAGAGGCGGAGTGCACAAGCTCCTTTGCGCCGCCGCTGGCCGCCCGGCCGCACCTGCGGTTCTGCAGCACGCACAGCGTCTGGGATCAGGGCCGGCCTGACCCTCTCGGTGCTGCCCCTTCGGCGTGACCGATGCGGGTCACCGGGGCCGGTGGCCCTTCCTTTTACGGTCGGCCGGCACCGCCCGGCGGCCGGAGCGGTTCTTCGCGGGTTTCTGTGCCTGCCGCTGTGCCGGCTTCTCCGCAGGGGCGGCAGGGGGACGGCCCCGCGAGCTGTTCACCGTCCGGCCGCGTACGATGCCGATGAAATCCTCCACCAGGTCGGTGGTCGCGTCCGTGAGCCAGGCCAGGGCGACCTGGGACTGCGGCGCGTCCGACACCGGCCGGTACGTGAGATCCCTGCGGTGGTGGAGGCGGGCCAGCGACTGCGGAACCACGAGCAGCCCGGCACCGGCCGCCACCAGCTCGACCGCCTCGGCCGTCGTGGCCGGGCGGGTGAAGGCGGGCAGCCCGGGCCGGACGGTCCACTCGATGGTGTCGTCCAGAGGATGGAGCACCTCGTCGTCGGCCAGGTCGGCGGTGGACACCTCCTCGACGGCGGCCACCGCGTGGTCCTTGGGCACCACGACCACCGTGGTCTCCACGTAGAGCGGAATCACGCTGAGCCCGTCCCGGTCGACCGGGAGCCTGACGAAGCCGGCGTCGGCGCCGCCGTCCCGGAGGAGACCCACCGCCTCGGCCGGGGGAACCGTGGCCAGGATGATCGGCACCTCGGGCATCCGCTCCGCCCAGATGTTGACCCATTTCGCGGGTGTCACCCCAGGCACGTACGCCAGCCGGAACACCTTGGTCTCCCCGTCAGTCACGTCCTCAGGGTATCGATGTCATGGAAACCCGTTCCGACTGACTACTCTTGACGTCATGACCTCGTCCAAACCGAAGAGCATCCAGACGATGAAGCCCGAGACGGCGGCCAAGAAGCTGGGTGTCCTCCTCTCGGCCACTCCCGCCGAGTTCCAGGCGGGCGTCGTCTCCAGGGACGAGCTGAACGAGTTGCAGTCGAGGCCGCCCGCCTGGCTCACCGAGCTGCGCCGTAACGGCCCGCACCCGAGGCAGGTCGTCGCCGCGAAGCTCGGCGTCTCCAATTCCGGCCTGATCAGAGCCGGGATCACCGAACCGCTCACCACCGCCGAGATCGATGCGCTGAAGGCGGAGAACCCGCCGTGGCTGGAGCACGAGCGGTCCGTCCAGGCCGAGACGCGCAAGGAAGCGCTCCGCCTCAAGCAACGGCAGGACGGCTGAGCTCCCGCGCCTTTCCGGCCCGAGACTGGCCCGTCGAGAAGTAACGGCCGAGCTCCGGTTGTTCCTGCCGCCGCAGGCGTTCGGTGTCTTCCTTGCCGACCGGCGATCCGCCGGCGGCCGTGGAGAATGCGGAGACCGCTTTTCCGCCCCCACGGGTTGTCTTACCATGGACCGGTTCGGCCGCTTGCGCAATCGGTGAGGACGGCTCGAGTGGACCTTTCCCGCTCCGCATTCATACGCCGTTGGTATTTTCTCTCGCTCGGCCTGGCCGGCGCCGGGCTCATTCTGCTGAGATTCACCGTGTTAAGCGCCGCCACGGCCGGCAGCGCGATCCTGCAGAGCCTTTCCGGCATCGCCGACAACCTCATCGCCGCGGTGCTGACCTCCATCATCGTCGGCGCCGCGTACATCTATCTCTTCCCCCAGAACGCGGCGCCGGCCTATGAGGTCGTGCCCAGCCGCGACATCGCGCGGGCCATCGCGGACATGACCGACAACGCCAGGGAGTGGTCCGTCCGCTCACGCGGCGCCAACTACTTCACCTCGGTGACCCTCCCCGCCCTTGTCGCCTCCGCCCTGGATCGGGGCGCCTCGATCAGGATGCGGGTGCAGTGCCTCGATCCCGACCAGCCTCCTCTTCTGGCGGCATACGCCGAGTCGATGAGCGACATCCGCTCCCGCGTGGGCACCTGGTCTGCCTCGCGCGCCCGGCTGGAGGTGTGCGCGTCGTTGCTGCGTGCCGCGCTCCACGTCAAGGACGCACCGCGCGTCCGGGTCGAGTTCGGGTTCAGCCCTTCGATCTGGGTGATGAGCCTGGACCTCACCGACCAGGCGGCGCTGGTCACCGGGCAGAACAAGGGCGAGGACGCGTTGCTGTTCCGCACCGAGTCCCAGTTCTTCAAACCGTATTCGGACGATTTCGATATCAGCTGGAAAGCCTGCCGGGTCGTCAGCCCGCGGCTGAGTCAGGCCATGCCGGCCGATCCGCGGAAACTGACCGAGCAGCATTTGGTGATTCTCGAGGAATTCTACGGGGGCTTGGGCGTGGCCCGGCCGTCGCGGGAAGAACTCCGGGAGATCGTGCGAACGCTGAACCGGGAGCACGATTATGCCTAGCCCGGCCGAATGGCTGGCCCGGCGGCGCGTGGCGGAAATCCGGGAGTGGATCGGCCGCGATCGGGTGCTCGCCTATGAGCATCCGTACGGATTCATGGTGGTACGGCTGGAGCAGGCGTTCGTCCCGGGCTGGCAGATTCGCGTGCATCTGTGGCCCCCCAAAGCAGTGCAGGAAGAGCGGATGCGGAGGAACGGCACGCATCTGCAGCAGGTGCACGCGCACGGCTGGCACCTCTGGAGCGTGGTCCTGCTGGGTGCGCTGGACGAGGCGTGTTACACGATCGCCGACGAGCCGGACTCGCCGCTGGCGGCGTACTCGGTGACCAGCGACTACGGTCAGGGCTCCAGCCGCCTGCGGCTGGAGCGGGAGGGGGTCGTGGTCGAGGCGGACGGACGGCTGCGCAGGGCGCCGGACGACGCGCCGTACCTGATCCCGGCGGGCCGTCTGCACGCCAGTCTCTCGGCCCCGGAGTCGTGGAACATGTCGCTGGTCGCGACCGAGCTGGCCGGCAACGTGCCGTCCACCGTCGTCGCTCCCAGGTCGCTCGGCGCCGCCACGGCGAACAGGCGTGGGGAAGCGCGGGATCTGCCCGTGTTGTGGTCCCTCCTCGACCGTGCCGCGAAGGGCTGAGAAGAGCCCGAGGCCGGCGGCTCGGCCTTGCCCTGGTGACGGAACCCGGGTAGCCGGCCCGCGCCTCCGCGACGACGGCGGTCACGGCGGGGGTCGTCTGGCGGGCTGATCGACTACCGCGAGGCCGGCGGGGCGACCGAGGCGCGTTGGATGAGCTGGGAGCGGAGGGTGTGCATGGTGCGCGCCGGCTCCGCCCCGCCCAGGATGTCGAGGAGAACCTCGGCCGCCTTGGCGCCGAGCTGGTGCACCGGCTGGGCGATCATCGTCAGCGGCGGGTCCATGACCGCCGCCCACGCGCTGTCGTCGAACCCGATCAGCGCCACGTCCTCCGGGTAGGACAGCCCCGCCTTGCGCAGGGCGCGCAGGGAGCCGGTCATGCCGTCGGTCTCCGTGCAGAACACGGCGGTGACCCGGTCGGGGAGGGCGAGCATGCGGCCGACCTCCCCCACCACCCGCGCCTCCGTCTTGGGCCCGACCATCACCAGCTCCGGATCGAACGGGATGTGCGCGTCGTCGAGCGCGTCGAGGTAACCCCGCAACCGCTCGCCGTCCGTCCACAGGTTGCGCGAGGCCGCCGCCAGCAGCTCGCGCCTGGTCGACGGCGGCTGCGCCACCGGCGGCCCCCACACGAACCCGATGCGCCGGTGACCGGCCGCGATGAGCACCTCGACCGCCTCGCGGGCCGCTTCGCGGTTGTCGATGACGACCGCGTCGAGGTCGAGGGCGGCCACCGCGCGGTCGACGAGCACGACGGGGATGCCCCGGTCCATGGCCGCCCTGATGTGGGCGACCTGGTCGCGGTCGAGCGCGGCCGAGGCGACGACGACGCCGTCGACCCGCTTGTCGATGAGCACGTTGGTGGCCGCGATCTCCTCCTGCAGGTTCTCGTACGTGCTCAGCACGATCACGTCGAACCCCCGCGCCCGCGCGCTGTCGGAGATCCCCCGCAGCAACCCCGCGAAGAACGGGTTGCCGATGTCGGCCACGATCACGCCCAGGGTGTGGCTCACGCCCGTCGACATGCTGCGCGCGAGCGCGTTGGCGCGGTAGCCGAGCTTCTCGGCCGCCGCGAGCACCCGCGCGCGCAGCTCCGGGCTGACGTATCCGTAGCCGCCGAGCGTACGGGCCGCCGTGGCGCGGCCCACGCCGGCCTCGGCCGCGACCTCGGAGATCGTCGGCCCCTGGCCACGGTCAGCTGGCATGGATCCCTTCCCCCGTTCCTGATCGGCCCATCACATCGTAGTCAGCCGGCCGCGGCCGAAGGCGCCCTCGACGAAGCACTGGTCGCGGGCCGATTCCGCCCCCAGGGCCAGCGCCCGCGCGATCGGGCCGAGCCCCGGCCGGTCCCCGGAGGTCCAGCCGTCACGCAGCAGCGAGACGGCGAACCCGGCGAGGAAGGCGTCGCCGCAGCCCATCGTGTCGACGATGCCGTCGGCGCGCTGCGCGGGAGCGCTCACCAGGGCGTGGCCGTCGTGGGCGATGGCGCCGTCCACGCCGCGCGTGCCGACCGCGAGCCGGGCGCCCCGCCGTACCGCCTCGGCCAGCAGGTCGCCGGTGGCGGCCGCGTCGAGGTCGGAGCAGGACAGCAGCACGAGGTCGGCGTGCGGGCAGACGCGGTCGAGGTAGGCCGGGCTGCGGTACTCCGCCTCGCTGGACAGGTCGAAGCTGACCAGCGTGCGGAGCCCGGCCAGCTTCGGCAGCTCGGGCTCGCTGCGGGAGTAGACGCTCGAATGCACGAGGTCGAAGCCGCCCACGTAGCCGAGCAGGCCGTCGTCGAGCACAAGAGGCTCGCGTACGGTGACGCCGCCGCCGTTCCAGCCGAGGAAGACGCGGTCGCCGTCGTCGACCCGCAGGTGCGAGACGCCGCTCTCGCCCTCCCGTACGACGCAGGCCTCGATCGAGACCCCCTCCGCGGCGATCGACTCCCGCAGGAAGCCCCCGAGCGAGTCGTCGCCGAAGACGCCCAGGTAGGCCGACTCGAGGCCGAGGCGGCGGGCGTAGACGGCGACGTTGACGCTGTTGCCGCCGGGGTAGTCGACGCCGCGGTCGATGAACCGGTCGACGATGTTGTCGCCGAAGCCGAGCACTCGCATGCGGGCCTCAGTAGTCCATGACGCGGTAGTAGCGGCGCAGGTCGAGGGAGTGGTCCCGGACCCGCTCCAGGTGCTTGCTGACGCGGCTCATCACGGTGTCGAGCACGAGCGGCGCGAGCAGGCCGCGGAACTCGGGGCTGATCCCGGTGAGCGGGTAGTCGCGGGTGTCGAAGACGGTGACGTCCTTGGAGACGCGCCGGGCGAACGCCTCGGCGCGGTCGGTGAGCGGGCGCGTCTCGTCCTCGCCCTGGAAGATGATCACGCTGGTGTCCTCTTCGAGCAGCTCGAGCGAGCCGTGGAAGAACTCCGCGCTGTGCACCCTGGTCGTGCGCAGCCACTGCATCTCCTCGAGGATGCACATGGAGTAGAGGTACGTGAACCCCCAGAGGTTCCCGCCGCCGACGAGGAAGTGGTAGTCGCTGTCCTTGTGGGCCTCGGCGAACGCGGCGGCCACCGGCTCGGCCTGCTTGGCGACCTCGACGAGGATCCCCGGGACGCCCTCGAACTCGGCGGCGAACTTCTCGTACCCGTCGAACTCGCCCCGGCGGGCGAGCAGCCGGGTCATGAACAGCAGCAGCTGCATGTCGAAGGGCCAGGTCTTGGGCTGCGAGACGAGCGCCGCGTCCACCTTCGTGGCCACGGGCGAGTCGGGGTGGCCGGTGAAGGAGACCGTGAAGGCGCCCTTGGACTTGCAGTACTCGATCGCGCGGATGGTGTCGTCGGTGGTGCCGGAGACCGAGGTGAAGATCGCCACGGTGTCCTCGCCCAGGCGGGCGTCACCGGAGACGATCAGCTCGGCGGCGATCGCGGCGCGCACGTCGAGCGTCGAGCTGCGCCGGGCCAGGTGCTCGTAAGGCCACATCTGGGCGTAGGTGCCGCCGGCGCCGACGAGGAGCACGTGCTTGAACCCCTCGTCCACGAGCCGGTCGACCAGCTCCTCGATCCGTGGGCGCAGGCCCACCGCGCTCGTCACCTGGGAGAGAAATTCCGGCTCGTTGAACCCGAGCATCTTCGCATCCTTTCCGGGAAATGACGCGGAACCGACCTGATACCGGTATCACGCGGCAGTCACGTTGACACAGAAGTCCTGGATCCGTCAAACAACCAGCCACTTCAGGATGACGAGAAAAGATCTTGGCACCTGGGGCTGGTACCGGTATCAGATGCGCTGTAAGGTCGGCCAACACCAAAAGGCGTTCCTGAAAGAGAAAGGATGCCCATGCGCCCTCGCGCACTGCCGACGTTCGCGGCACTCCTCGGGACACTCACGCTGGCCGCCTGCTCGGGCGGCCGGCCCGCGCCGGCCCCGGCGGCCGACGCCGCCGCCACGCCGGAGTTCTCCGGCACGCTGAGCATCCTCACCAAGTTCGCCGGCGACCCGACGGGTCCCTACTTCGAGAACCTCGCGGCCGAGTACCAGAAGAAGCACCCGCAGGTGAAGGTCGAGCTGATCCAGGAGACCGACCAGAGCGTCAAGGACAAGCTCAAGACGCTCACGGCCTCGGACGCTCTGCCCGACGTCTACTTCACCTGGACCGGCAACTGGGCGGACAACTACATCCGCGGCGGCCGCGCCGCCGACCTCACCAAGGTGATCGGGCCGGACACGGAGTGGGGCAGGACGTTCAGCCCCGGCTCGCTGGCCGCCTTCGCCCGCGACGGCAAGAACTACGGGATCCCGCTGTACGGCAACGGCAAGTTCATGGGCTACAGCAAGAGCGCCTTCGCCAAGGCCGGGGTCGAGGTGCCGAAGACGTTCGAGGACCTCGTCGCCGCCTGCGGCCCGCTGCGCAAGGCCGGGTACGAGCCCGTCGCCTTCGGCAACAAGGACGGCTGGCCCGCCCTGCACTACCTGCAGCAGCTGTTCGCCTACAACGTGCCGGACGCCGTGCTCCAGGCCGACTTCGTCCCGGCCACGGCCAAGCTCGACAACCCGGGCTACGTCACCGCGCTCAACCAGTTCAAGACGCTGGTCGACCAGTGCACCGACACGAAGAGCGGCACGAACGGCGTGCTCTACTCCTCGGCGCAGGAGGCCTTCGCCAACGGCAAGGCCGCCATGTACTACCAGGAGATCCTGGAGTTCGACAACGCGACGTCGGGCAAGCTCAAGCCCGCGGACTTCGGCATCTTCCAGCTCCCGGTCCCGGCTGACCACCCCGGCGACCCGGCGGTGCTGGAGGGCTCGCCCGAGGGCTACCTGATCAACGCCAAGTCGCCCAGGATCGCCCTGGCCGTCGACTTCATGAAGTTCGCCACGAGCGCGCAGAGCGCCAGGACGCTGTCCGCGCCGCCGTACGGGCAGCCCAGCACGGTCGTCGGCGCGGTCACGCCGGAGACCTCCAGCAAGGCCGTCTACGAGGGCGTCCAGCTCGTCAACAAGGCGCCGAAGCTGGCCATCTGGCTCGACATGGTCACCGTGCCCGAGGTGGCCGACGCGTGGCTGGCCGGCGGCGAGGCGATCGTCAGCGGTGGCAAGACCGCCGAGCAGGTGCTCGAAAGCGTGCGCCAGGCCTCGGCCGAAGCCAAGTAGGGAGTCCGCACGTGCGCGCCACGCTCAGGCTCGTATGGGTCCTGCCCGCCCTCGTGCTGGTCGGAGTGTTCGTCTACCTGCCGCTCGTGCAGAACCTGCAGTTCAGCACGCTCAAGTGGGACATCTACAGCGGCAGCCAGGAATACGTCGGGCTCGACAACTACGCCAAGCTCGTCGACGACCCGGTGTTCTGGTCGTCGCTGGGCAACAACGCGCTGTACGCGGTGGTCTCCATCGTGTTCCAGGTGTTCGGCGCGCTCCTGCTCGCCGCGCTCATCGAGAGCATCGGCAGCGAGCGCTGGCGGCGCGGCCTGCGCGCGGTCTACTTCATCCCCTCGGCGATCTCGCTGACCGTCGCGGGGCTGCTGTTCTACTTCGTGTACGAGCCGAACCTGGGCCCGCTCAACCACGCGCTCAAGGCCGTCGGCCTGGGCCAGTTCGCCCAGGCGTGGCTGGGCCAGGAGAGCACGGCCATGTCGGCGATCATCGCGATGAGCCAGTGGCAGGGCTTCGGCTACTCCACGCTGCTGTTCGCGGTCGCGATCCAGCGCATCCCCTCGGAGATCTACGGCGCCGCCGCCATCGACGGCGTCGGCCCGATCCGCCGGTTCGTCCACGTGACGGTGCCGCTCGTGCGCGAGATGACCGGGCTCATGGCGATCGTCACCATCTCGGGCGCGTTCCAGGTGTTCAACGAGGTCATGGTGATGACCGCCGGCGGGCCGAACAACTCGACGCAGGTGCTGGGCACCTGGCTGTACCGCAGCGGGTTCGTCCGCAACAACTTCGGCTACGCCGCCGCGGTCGCGACCGTCCTGTTCGTGATCACGCTCGGCATCGCGGTGGCACAGCTGTGGGTCACCCGCAGGAGAAGGGTGGAATGGTGACGCGCCTGAGCTTCCTCGCGGTGATCGCCCGCGTCTTCATGTGGGCCTTCCTGCTGGCCCTCGCGGTCGTCGTGGTCTATCCGCTGCTGTGGATGACCCTCAACGGGTTCAAGACCAACGCCGAGCTGTTCGGCGACCCGTTCGCGCTGCCCCTGCACTGGAGCTTCGAGAACTACCAGAAGGCGTGGAACCGCGGCGTCAGCGACTACCTGACCACCAGCGTGCTGGTCACGCTGACCTCGACAGTCGCCACGGTGTTCGTCAGCGCGTGGGCCGCCTACGGCCTCACCCGCGTGAACGTCCCGCTCAACCGGACGCTCACGGCGGCGATCCTCGGCGGGCTCATGCTCGCCCCCACCGTGGCGCTCGTGCCGCTGGTGAAGATGTTCCAGGCGATGGGGCTGTACAACACGTTCTGGGCGCTGCTCATCCTCTACACCGCCTTCCGCGTCCCGTTCACGACCTTCCTCATCCGGGCGTACATGATCGACCTGCCCCGCGAGGTGGACGAGGCGGCCGAGATGGACGGCGCGGGCCGGTGGACGGCGTTCTGGCGGATCATCCTGCCGATGTGCAAGCCGATCCTGACCTCGACGGTGCTGCTGCACATCCTCTTCACCTGGAACGAGTACCTCTTCGCGATGATCTTCACCAGCGGCACCGGCGTGCAGACCCTCCCCGTGGGCCTGACCAGCCTGATGAGCAAGCACGGCACCGAGTACCCGGTCGTCTTCGCCGGGATGGTGATCGCGGCGCTGCCCGTGGTCCTGCTGTTCTTCCTGGGCCAGCGCTACATCGTCAAGGGTCTCGCTGACGGGGTCGGCAAGTAGGCACAGGTCAGGCAGCGGCCGTCCAGCCGAGCAGCCGCTCCAGCGGCCAGGTGTTGACGACGCGGTCGGCCTCGATGCCGCACCGCGCGGCCCGTTCGCAGCCGTAGTGCTGCCAGTCGAGCTGCCCGGGCGCGTGGGCGTCGGAGTCGATCGCGAACACGCACCCCATCTCGTACGCCAGCCGCATCAGCCTCTTGGGCGGGTCGAGCCGGTCCGGCCGGGAGTTGACCTCCACCGCGACCCCGAACCGCCGGCAGGCCTCGAAGACCAGCTCGGCGTCGAACGACGACTCCGGGCGGCGCTCGCCGCGCCTGCCGCCGGCCCTGACCACCCGCCCCGTGCAGTGGCCGAGCACGTCCACCAGGGGGTTGGCGATGGCGGTGACCATCCGGCGGGTCATCTCGTCGCCGTCCATGCGGAGCTTGGAGTGCACGCTGGCCACCACCACGTCCAGCCGCTCCAGCAGCTCGGGTGACTGGTCGAGGGAGCCGTCGGTGTTGATGTCCACCTCGATGCCGGTCAGGATCCGGAACGGGGCCAGCCGCTCGTTCAGCTCGGCCACCACGTCGAGCTGGCGTTCCAGGCGCTCGGCCGAGAGGCCCTTGGCCACGGTCAGGCGGGGCGAGTGGTCGGTCAGCGCCAGGTAGTCGTGGCCGAGCCCGCGGGCCGCCTCGGCCATCTCCTCGATCGGCGAGCCGCCGTCCGACCAGTCGGAGTGGCTGTGCAGGTCGCCCTTCAACGCGCCGCGCAGCGCCTCCGTCTCTGCGTCGAGCTGCACCCCGTCGGTCGCCCGCAAGCGCCGCAAATACGTAGGAACCTGCCCATCGAGGCTTTCGTTGACCACAAGGGCGGTGACCTTCCCGATGCCGGGCAGGTCGCCGAGACCGCCGGTGCGGGCCAGCCGCACGAGCTCGTCCCTGGGCAGGTCGGCGACGACCTGGGCGGCGCGACGGAAGGCACGTACGCGGTACGTGGGCTCTCCGGCGCGCTCCAGCAGGAAGGCGATCTCGCGCAGGGCCTCAACCGGTTCCATGTGAGCGAACATACCTCGGGGCCATGACTACAGGATTGAACGGGGACGAGGGCCGCCGATAGGCTGAGCGGCCCATGAAAGCAGGATCTTGATGGCACAACCTCCGAAAACCCACCCCACGCCACCGCCGCCCGCGCGCAAGGCGTCCAAGGCCATCCCGCTGACCATTCTCGGTGTTCTGTCCGTCATGCTGGTCGGGTACTGCGCGGCCACCCAGGATGACGACGACGTCACCGCGGACTGCGTCGTGCAGCTGGACGACGGCACGTACGAGATCGTCGACGACGACTACTGCGACGATGACGACAACGGCTCGTACCACTACTACGGCGGTTCGCGCGGGGCGTACATGTGGTACTACGGGGGCACCAGGTCGGGCAACAAGGTGCACGGCGGCACCACGTACCGGCCCTCTGACGTGAACATCAGCTCCCGCGGCGGGAAAGAGATCCAGCGGGGCGGCTTCGGCAACCACTGGGGTGGCGGGAGCTGACAGGTGCGCCGTGAGCATGGCACTCCCAGGGACGGCTGGGAGAAGACGATCGAGGGCCAGGGCCTGGCCTACCACCGGGCGGCGCACCCGTCGGGGCTGAGCCGGCCTTACTGGGACGAGTCCATCCATTACGTCTTCTCCATGGACGAGGTCGAGGCGCTGGAGGAGCAGGTCGAGGAGCTCCACGAGATGTGCCTGCGCGCCGTCGAGCACGTGGTCTCGGCCCGGCGCTTCGCCGACTTCGCGATCCCCGAGTGGGCGTGGGAGGAGGTGGCGCGCTCATGGGAGCGCCGCGACGCCCACCTGTACGCCCGCTTCGACCTGCGCTACGACGGCACCGGCCCGGCGAGGCTGCTGGAGTACAACGCGGACACGCCGACCTCGCTCGTGGAGTCGTCGGTCGTGCAGTGGTTCTGGCTGCAGGACGTCCACCCGGGCGCCGACCAGTGGAACTCCGTGCACGAGCGGCTCATCGAGCGCTGGCGCGAGCTGCGGCTGCCGCCCGGGCCCACCCACTTCGCGTTCACGAACATGGACGAGACGGGCGAGGAGGCCATGACCGTGGCCTACCTGCAGGAGACCGCCGAGCAGGCGGGCCTGCAGACCGTCGCCGTCGCCATGGAGGACATCGGCTGGGACTCGCTCAACCGCCGCTTCGTGGACGCCGAGAACCGTGTGATCCGCTCGGCGTTCAAGCTCTACCCGTGGGAGTGGATGCTGGCCGACGACTTCGGGCGGCACGCCGTACGGCACGCCACCTGGATCGAGCCGCTGTGGAAGACGCTGCTGTCCAACAAGGCGCTGCTGGCCATCCTGTGGGAGCTCAACCCCGGCCACCCCAACCTGCTGCCCGCCTACCTCGACGGCCCGCGCGACCTGACCTCCTACATCGCCAAGCCGCTGCTGGGCAGGGAGGGCGCCTCCATGCGCATCGTCACCCCCGAGGGCACCCAGGAGACGCCGGGCGTCTACGGCCGGGAGGGATACGTCTTCCAGGGCTTCGAGGCGCTGCCCCGGTTCGAGGGGCAGCGGCCGGTGCTCGGCGCCTGGGTGGTCGCCGACGAGGCCGCCGGGCTGGGTATCAGGGAGACGACCGGCCTGATCACCGATGACACCTCCTCGTTCGTCCCCCACCTCATCGCCTGACTCCCCACCGCATCCCCCGATAGGAATCAACGTGACTCTTCTCGAGACCCTCGCCCGCGGCGCGGGCGCCATCGCCGCGTACGCCGCCGTCGGCGTGATCCTGATGATCGTCGGCTTCTACGTGATCGACTGGGCCACCCCCGGCAAGCTGAGCGAGATCATCCGCACCCAGCGCAACCCGAACGCCACCCTGCTCGCCACCTCCGCCCTGGCCGCCGTCGGCCTGATCGTGGCCGCCTCCATCTGGTCCTCCGGCGGCCGGCTGGCCGAGGGGCTGGCGGGCACCGCGGTGTTCGGCCTGGTCGGCATCGTGGTGCAGACCGTGGCGATGCTGCTGTTCGACCGGATCGTCGGCATCTCCGTACGCGATCTCGTAAGGGAGCCCGAGCTGCAGCCGGGCGCGCGGCTGCTCGCGGTCACGCACATCGCGATCGGCCTCATCACGGCCGTCGCGGTCATCTGACACCGGCCGCCCGGCCCCCGGCAGAACGGCCGTCCCGCTCATCTGACGCCGGCCGCCCGGCCCCGGCGGAACGACCGTCGCGGTCATCCGAACGGACCTGGCACTCTAGGAGGCGTGACAGACCGGACCCGGGAGGACACCACACGCAGGCTCGAGCGGGCCATGGGCTCGCTCGGCACGGCGGCGATGGCGCGCATGGAGGACCAGCTGCCGTGGTTCCGCGCGCTCAGCGCCGAGGACCGGTCGTGGGTGGGGCTCGTGGCCCAGGCCGGCATCGCCGCGTTCGTCGAGTGGTTCTCGATCGCCGGCGAGGATCCCCCCACCCCCAGCATCGAGTTCTTCGGCACGGCTCCGCGCGAGCTCAAGCGGTCCATCTCGCTGCAGCAGACCGTCGACATCGTCAGGATCGTGGTCGAGGTGGTCGAGGCGCAGGCCCACGAGCTGGCCGCGCCCGGCGGCGAGGACCAGCTCCAGCAGGCCATGCTCCGCTACACCCGCGACGTGGCCTTCGCCGCCGCCCACGTCTACGCCCGCGAGGCCGAGGCCAGGGGCTCGTGGGACGCCCGGCTCGAGGCCCTGATCGTGGACGCCCTCGTCCGCGGCGAGGTCGACGACGGCCTGCACTCCTGGGCGGCCGCGCTCGGCTGGACCTCCTCCCCCGTGGTCGTCATCGCCGGCCACGCCCCCGACGACGACCCCCGCGCGGTCATCGACGGGCTGCGGGAGAAGGGCCGCCGCATCGGCATGGACCTGCTGGCCGGCGTGCAGGCCGACCGGCTGATCGTCATCGTGGGCGGCGCCGAGAGCGTCAACGACGCGGCCAAGCAGGTCGTGCACCGCTTCGGGATGGGCCCCATCGTCATCGGCCCCGAGGTCCCCGACCTGCACGCCGCGGCCAGGTCCGCCAGGGCGGCGCTGGCCGGGCTGAAGGCGTCGTCCGGCTGGCCCGACGCGCCCCGGCCGGTGCACGCCGAGGACCTGCTGGCCGAGCGGGCGCTCGACGGCGACGACGACGCCCGGCAGCAGCTCATCGAGAACGTCTACCTGCCGCTCGCGGGCACCCCCCTGCTCGACACCCTCGCCACCTACCTGGAGCAGGGCACCTCGCTGGAGGCGACGGCGCGGCTGCTGTTCGTCCACCCCAACACCGTCCGCTACCGCCTGAAGAAGATCACGGAGCTGACCGGCTACCAGCCCACGGAGGGCAGGTCCGCTTTCACGCTCCAAGTCGGCCTGATCCTCGGCCGGTTGGCGGAGAGTGCCGAAATGTGGCGTGCCCTAACGTAATGCCACCGAAATCCCCACTGTAGGCTTCCTACAAAACCCCCCGGACGAAGTTCGTGCGGATCATTATCCGCGTGTCGGAGTTCTACAGGGCAAGGTGGGTTTTGTGCTTGTACTCGTCGCTCCGGGCCAAGGTGCCCAAACGCCAGGCTTCCTTTCACCCTGGCTCGAGCTCCCTGGTGTGGCCGACAGACTCGGCGCCTGGTCCGAGGTCGTCCAGCTCGATCTGATCGCCTACGGCACCACCGCCGACGCCGACGAGATCCGTGACACCGCCGTCGCCCAGCCGCTGCTCGTGGCCGCCGCGCTGGCCTCCGCCGAGGTGCTCGGCGTGCGGCCGGACGTGCTCGCGGGCCACAGCGTGGGCGAGTTCGCCGCCGCCGCGCTGGCCGGGGTGCTCACCCCCGAGCAGGCGCTCACCCTGATCCGCGAGCGCGCCCGGGCCATGGCCAAGGCCGCCGCGGTCACCGAGACCGGCATGACCGCCGTGCTCGGCGGCGCCGAGGAGGACGTGCTGGCCGCCCTCGACAAGCACGGCCTGACCCCCGCCAACATCAACGGCGCCGGCCAGATCGTCGCGGGCGGCACGCTGGAGCAGCTGGCCGCGCTCAAGGAAGACCCGCCCACCCGCGCCCGCCTCATCCCGCTGAAGGTGGCCGGCGCCTTCCACACCCGCCACATGGCCCCCGCCGTGGAGAGCCTGCGCGAGGCCGCCTCCGGCGTGACCCCCGCCGACCCCGCCGTCACGCTCCTGTCCAACTCCGACGGCCAGGCGGTCGCCTCCGGCGCCGAGTTCGTGGACCGGCTGGTCAAGCAGATCAGCAGCCCCGTCAGGTGGGGCGCCTGCATGGAGACCATGGCCGGGCTCGGCGTCACGGAGATGATCGAGCTGCTGCCCGGCGGCACGCTCACCGGTCTGGCCAAGCGCGGCCTGTCCGGGGTGCGGACGGTGGCGCTGAAGACCCCCGACGACCTCGACGCGGCCAGGGAGCTGACCAAGTGAAGATTCCCGACGTCGCCCCTGGCGGCAGGATCCTGGGCCTCGGCCACTACCAGCCGGCCAACATCGTCACCAACGACGACCTGGCCAAGAACATGGACACCAACGACGAGTGGATCCAGTCCAGGGTCGGCATCAAGGAGCGCCGCGTCGCTCCCGACAGCGAGTCCCTCGAGGACATGGCCACCATCGCCGGCGGCAAGGCGCTGGCCGCGAGCGGCCTGTCGCCCGAAGAGGTCGACCTGGTCATCGTGGCCACCTGCACGCTCGAGACCCAGATCCCCAACGCCAGCGCCGTCGTGGCCCACCGCCTGGGCATCAAGGCGCCGGGCGCGTTCGACGTCAACGCCGCCTGCGCCGGGTTCTGCTACGCCCTCGCCACCGCGAGCGCCGCCGTGCGCGGAGGTGCGGCCCGCCACGTGCTGGTCATCGGCGCGGAGAAGCTGTCGCAGTGGGTCGACTGGACCGACAGGTCCACCGCCGTGATCTTCGCCGACGGTGCGGGCGCCGCGGTGGTGGGTCCCTCCGAGACCCCCGGCATCGGCCCCGTGGTGTGGGGCAGCGCCGGCGACAAGTCCGAGGCGATCGCCATCAAGGACCGCGACAACTTCCTCCGCCAGGAGGGCCAGACGGTGTTCCGCTGGGCCACCACCACGCTCCACCCGGTGGCGCTGGAGGCCTGCGAGCGCGCGGGCGTGGACCCGTCGGAGCTGGCGGCGTTCGTGCCCCACCAGGCCAACCTGCGCATCATCGAGGCCATCGCCCGCAAGCTGGGCGCCGACCAGGCCGTGATCGCCCGCGACATCGTCCACGCCGGCAACACCTCGGCCGCCTCGATCCCGCTGGCGCTCTCGCGCATGCTGGAGCGCGGCGAGGTCCGCTCCGGCGGCCTCGCGCTGCTGCTCGGCTTCGGCGCGGGCCTGACCTACGCCGGTCAAGTGGTCGAGATCCCTTAGCCTCCCCCCGCACCTCATCCAGAGCTTGTACGGCACAGCCGTGCAGAACCCAGAAATCAGAAGGAGAACCAGCGACATGGCTGCCACCGAGCAGGAGATTCTTGACGGCCTCGGCAAGATCATCAACGAGATCACCGGCATCCCGGCCTCGGACGTGACCCCCGAGAAGAGCTTCGTCGACGACCTCGACATCGACTCCCTGTCCATGGTCGAGATCGCCGTGGCCGCCCAGGACGAGTTCGGCGTCGAGATCCCCGACGACCAGCTCAAGAACCTGAAGACGGTCAAGGACGTCCTCAGCTTCATCCAGGGCTGACAGAGAAAACCAAACTGACTAGCAAGGAGCGCGAAACGTGAGTGCGAACCGGGTACGTGTCGTCGTCACCGGGCTTGGCGCGACGACGCCCGTCGGTGGAGACGTCACCTCGACCTGGACGGCGCTCCTCGCCGGTCAGTCGGGTGTCGAGGCCCTCACCACGGACTGGATCGACACCGTCCCCGTGAAGTTCGCGGGGACGGCCGCGGTGGACCCCACCGAGGTGCTGCCGCGGCCGGAGGCCCGCCGTCTCGACCGCAGCGAGCAGTTCGCGATGGTCGCCGCCCGGGAGGCCTGGCAGGACGCCGGCGCCCCCGAGGTCGCGCCGGAGCGGCTGGGCGTCGTGGTCTCCAGCGGCATCGGCGGCATCAACACCACGCTGAGCGCCTACGACACCTACCGCGAGCGCGGCTGGAACCGGCTGTCGCCGTTCACCGTGCCGATGCTCATGCCCAACGGGCCGGCCGCCTGGATCGGCCTCGACCTGGGCGCCCAGGCCGGGGTGCACGCCACCGTGTCGGCGTGCGCGTCCGGCGCGGAGGCGATCGGCCACGCGATGGACATGATCAGGGTGGGCCGCGCCGACGTGGTCGTGGCCGGCGGCACCGAGGCCGCCATCCACGGGCTCAACATGGCGGCCTTCGCCGCCGCGCGGGCCATGTCCACCCGCAACGACGACCCGCAGGGCGCGTCCCGGCCGTGGGACCGCGACCGCGACGGGTTCGTGCTCGGTGAGGGCGCCGGCATCGTGGTGCTGGAGTCCGAGGAGCACGCCAAGGCGCGTGGCGCGCGCATCTACGCCTACTGCGCCGGGGTCGGCTACTCCGCCGACGCCCACCACATCACGCAGCCCGAGCCCGAGGGCCGGGGCATCATCATGGCGATGACCCAGGCGCTCAACGACGCCGGCCTGACCGGGCTCGACATCAAGCACGTCAACGCACATGCCACCTCCACCCCTGCCGGCGACGTCGGCGAGGTGCAGGCCGTGGCCAAGGCCATCGGCACCCACCCGCTCGTGACCTCGACCAAGTCGATGACCGGTCACCTGCTCGGCGGGGCCGGCGGCATCGAGTCCGTCTTCACCATCAAGGCGCTGCAGGAGCGGATCGTCCCCGCGACCATCAACCTCGACAACCTCGACGACGGCATCGAGGTCGACCTGGTCTACGGGAAGAACCGCCAGCTGCCCGAAGGAGACGTCGCCGCGGTCAACAACTCGTTCGGATTCGGGGGCCACAACGTGGCCGTCGTGTTTAAGGGGGCATAAATGACCGTGCTGGACAACGGGGTGGCGGCTGACGGCACCGATCAGGAGCCTGCCGATCCCCGCGATCCAGTCGTCCGCCTGACCGCGCTGCTCGACGAGGGCTCGCTGCGGCAGATCACCTCCGAAGACAAGAGCGGCGTGCTGGCCGCCATGGGCCGCGTCGAGGGTGTTCCCGTCGTCGCCTTCTGCAGTGACGCCCGCTTCCAGGGCGGCGCGATGGGCAGCGAGGGTTGCGAGCACATCGTGCACGCCTACGACGTGGCCGTCCGTGAACGGGTGCCGATCATCGGGATCTGGCACTCCGGCGGTGCGCGACTCGCCGAAGGCGTCGAGTCGCTGCACGCCGTCGGGCGGGTCTTCGCCGCCATGACCAAGGCGTCCGGCGTGGTGCCGCAGATCTCCGTGGTCGTCGGCCCCGCCGCCGGCGGCGCCGCGTACGGTCCCGCGCTGACCGACCTCGTCATCCTGGCCGAGTCCGGCCGCATCTTCGTCACGGGCCCCGACGTGGTCCGCAGCGTCACCGGCGAGAGCGTCGACGCCGCGGCCCTGGGCGGCCCGGAGCCGCACAGCAAGCGCAGCGGCGTCGTGCACGTCGTCGCCGGGTCCGAGACCGACGCGTACGTCAAGGCGCGCCAGCTCGCCACGCTCCTCGGCCACCAGGGCCGGGTGCGCACGGGAGAAATCGAGGAAGTGGACTTCTCCACGCTGCTGCCCGACTCGGCCAGGCGCGCCTACGACGTCAAGCCGCTGGTCAACGGCCTGCTCGACGAGCCTGGCATCGAGCTGCACCCCAAGTGGGCGCCGAACATCGTCACATCGCTCGGCCGCCTCGGTGGCCGGACGGTCGGTGTGATCGCCAACAACCCGCTGCGGCTCGGCGGCTGCCTCGACGCCACGTCCGCCGAGAAAGCCGCCCGCTTCGTACGTATGTGTGACGCTTTCGGAGTGCCGTTGGTTGTCCTCGTGGACGTTCCCGGCTACCTGCCCGGGGTCGGGCAGGAGCACGACGGGGTCGTGCGGCGGGGGGCCAAGCTGCTGCACGCCTTCGCCGAGGCGTCGGTGCCGCGGGTCACGCTGGTGACGCGGAAGGCGTACGGGGGCGCGTACATCGCCATGAACTCCCGCGCGCTGGGTGCCACCAAGGTGTTCGCCTGGCCGACCACCGAGGTGGCGGTCATGGGGCCGGTGGCGGCCGTACGCATCCTCAAGCGGCGCGAGCTGGCCGCGGCGCCGGAGGAGGAGCGGGCCGAGCTGGAGCAGCGGCTGGCCGCCGAGCACGAGAAGCTGGCCGGCGGGCTCGACCGGGCTCGGGAGCTGGGGGTCATCGACGAGGTGATCAAGCCTGAGGAGACGCGCGGCGCCATCGCCAAGCTCCTCGCCCAGGCCACGCCCGCCCGCGGCGCCCACGGCAACATCCCGCTGTAGCTCTGCTGACGATCGGCCCCGCACCGGCACCGGTGCGGGGCCTTGTTCATGCTTCCCAAGAGGCCCCGCACCGGCATGGGTGCGGGGCCTCTTGGGCGCGGCGTTTCGCCCGTGGCGGGGGCAGGGTCAGACGGCGGCGTGGAGCCAGCGGACGGGCGCACCGTCGCCCGCGTACCGGAACGGCTCCAGCTCCTCGTCCCAGGGCCGGCCGAGCATCTTGTCCAGCTCGTCCTCCAGCACGCACCGCCCCTGGGCGGCCATCATCATCGCCGCCCGGAGCCGTTCCTCGGGGATCATGATGTCGCCCGCCGCGCCGATGACCGCGGTGAAGGCACCGAGCGTCGGCGTGTAGGCGTGGCGGGACCCGTCCACTCCCGGCGACGCGTCCTCGGTGATCTCGAACCTGAGGCGCTGCCAGCCCATGAGCGAGGAGGCGATGGCCGCGGCGATGCCGGCGCGGCCCTCCCACTCCGCCTGGGCCCGCACGACGTTGGGCGCGGCAGGTTGCGGAGTCCACGTCAGATCAACGGGCACGCCAAGGACACCCGCGACTGCCCATTCGATATGAGGGCACAGCGCGGGCTGAGCCGAGTGGACGTAAAGGACGCCACGAGCAGACACCGGACCTCCCGTTTCGGTACGAGGTGCGCCTTCCCCAACGGCCTCGCCCCGGGATGATCACAAGTGACTAGGGAGAGACTACCGTCGGTCGCTATCCGGCACCAGAGGGGGGCCATACCAAGTTGGTGCGGGAGTGGCATGTGACAGTTGGACCAGCGGGGAAACATACCGCCTCATGGAAATTCAATCTGTCGGCGCGTCGCTCATCCGGCCTGGTCAGGTGCTGGCCGACCGCGCGGCGCTGCCGGCCGTCTCACGCTGGACCCAGGCGGTCTCGGAGGCGGACGGCGTCTGCGTGATCCACCTGTCGCCCGGCGCCGACCCCTGCGAGATCACCGCCGAACTCCGCGAGCGGGGCCTGCGGGCGTCGCCGAACCACGTGTTCCGCGGCCAGCCCCTGTTCTTCGGTGGTCCCGCGTCCAGACCCTTCCCCACCCCGCCCATCGCCCACAAGCCGGGGCGGTCCCGCTCGGGCGTGGTGGTGGGGCTGCTCGACACCGGCATCGCCAAGCACCCGTGGTGGTCCGGCAGCGACTGGTACGGCCAGACCGCCCCCGAGTGCGCCGACGCGACGGAGGGCTCGCAGGCGGGGCACGGCACGTTCATCGCGGGCCTGCTGACCCGGCGGGCCCCGGGCGCGGAGCTGAGCGTGCACCGGGTGCTCGACGGCGACGGCATCGGCGACGAGGCGACCGTCGTACGCGCGCTCCACCGCCTGCGCGAGCGCCCTCCGCAGGTGCTCAACCTCTCCTTCGGCGGCCACACCTACGACGACCGCCCGCCACCGCTGCTGAGCGACGCCATCGCCGCGCTGCCCGACACGGTGACCGTGGCCTGCGCCGGCAACACGGGGTCCGACCGGCCGTTCTGGCCCGCCGCGCTGCCCTCCGTGGTGGGCGTGGCCGCCGTGGACGCCGACGAGGAGGAGCGCGCCCCCTACTCCGGCTACGGCATCTGGGTGGACGCCTGCGCCCGCGGCGACTGGCTGACCAGCAGTTTCCTGGACGGCGGCGACTTCGCGGGATACGCGGCGTGGAGCGGCACGTCGTTCGCCACCGCCCTGGTGGCGGGGGCCGTCGCGGACGGGGCCAAGAGCGAGCCGGCCAAGGAGGTCGCCAGACGGCTCTTCGAGTCTGAGCAGGCCCGGCAAATTCCCGATCTGGGAGTTCTGATCCCGGCGAGTCTGTAGAGTTTACGCTCAGTCCTCAGCCAATCACGGGGAGGCATGATCGCCTGCTCGTGCCGGACGGAAGGAGGCCGCGATGCGCGATCCAGCGGAGCTGCTCGCAGCGGCGGCCGAGGGCGACCGGACGGCCTGGGACGAGCTGGAGTCCAGGTTCGGGCCGCGCATGTGGGCGGTGGCCCGCGCGTGCGGCCTGAGCCCCTCCGACGCGGCGGACGCGGTCCAGGGCTCCTGGTTGCGCCTGCTGCAGCACCTGCCGAGCATCAGGGATCCCGCCGGTGTGGGAGCCTGGCTCGTGACGACCGCGCGCCGCGAAGCCCTCCTGCTGCTGCGCAAGGATCGTCCCGGGGTCTCCTCCTTCGAGGTCGCCGAAGACCCCGACCCCGAGTCCGCCGTCCTGGAGGCCGACGGCCGGCGCCTGCTCTGGAAGACGGTCTCCGACCTGCACGAGCCCTGCCGCTCACTCCTCCAGCTGGTCGCCGTCGACTTCGGCAACCAGCAGATGGCGGCACGGCTCGGACTGCCCGTGGGCAGCATCGGTCCGACCAAGGCCCGATGCCTGGAAAAACTGCGCACTCTGATCTCGATACAGGAGACAGCGCAATGATCAACGACGAGTATTTCCTGGCGGCCCTCCGGTTGGCCGCCGGGAACGACCCGATCCCCGGCCACGTGTCCGCTGCCGCGCGCGACGCCTACCGGCTCCGCGTCCCCGGGGCGGTGACGGCCGACCCCACCGACCTCGGCGCCGCCGGCGGCGTACGCGATGACGAAGGCTGCCATCTGGTGCGCTTCGTCGTGGCGGGCCTCACCTTCGACCTGGAGATAACGATCGGCGACGGGCTCATCGACGTGGCGGGACACGTCGCCCCGTACCCGGGGGAGGGCGCGCTCATCGATGTGCGCACCCCCCATCTGACGCTCACCCGGCGGATCGCCGGCTCCGGCGACTTCGCCGCCACCGGCCTGCCGCCGGGCTGGCTGAGCGTGGTCTGCCACCGCCCCGGCCACAAGCCCGTCCAGACGCGGTGGGTGCGCATCCGGCCCTGACGCGACCCTGATCCTCTTGTCGACCAGCCGAGAGAGCCCATCGCCTCTCTCGGCCGTTCCGTTCCAAGGCACCGAGTTTCCCTCCCAAGGCACCCATATGAGCGCTACATCAGAGCGACCCGACGACCGAGATCCACTCGTCGTGGCGGCCGAGGCCGCTGTCATGCGCTCCCTGGTCGATCCCGACCACGCCCTTCACGCCGCCCGTACCGTGCTCTCCTCCGCCCGCCGCGCCGGCGACCCCGAGGCCGAGGCCGTCGCGCACCGGGCCATCGCGCTGGCCGCCCGCGAGCTCGGCGATCTGCGCAGCGCCGAGCACCACCTCCGCGAGGCCATCGCCACCCCGGGCGCCCCGCCGGAGCGCGTCGCCCAGGCCCGGCTCTCCCTCGTCACCGTACGCACCGAACTCGGCCACCCCATCCAGGCCCTGCGCGTGGCCGCCCTGGCCTGGGCCCACCTCTCGCCGCTCGACCGCGCCAAGCTCGACACCCAGCGCGCGGTCGCCCTGGCCCGCCTCGGCCGCCACCAGGAGGCCATCGCCTCCTGCGACCGCGCGCTGCGGGCTCTCGTGACCGCTCCCGGCACCATCGACGACCGCAGGTTCCTGGCGGGCGGGCTGCTCAACCGCGGCCTCGTCCACTCCTACCGCGGTGACTGGGACGCCGCCATGCGCGACCTCACCGCCTGCCTGGAGATCTCCCGGCACTCGGGGCTGCGGCACCTGGCTCGCCTGTCCGCCGCGAACCTGCCCTTCCTCGCGGTACGGCGGGGCGACATCGCGGGGGCGTTCAAGCTCTACCGCGAGGCCGAGGACACCCTGTTCGGCTTCCCCGAGCGGCTGGCCACGATGCGGGCGGACTTCGCCGGCGCCCTGCTGGCCGCCCACCTGCCGGGCGAGGCCAGGGCCATGCTGAGCCTGGCCGTACCCGATCTGGAGGCGTCGGGGGCGCACGTGGCGCTGGCCGAGGCCCGGCTCAAGCTGGCCCAGGTGGAGCTGCTGACCGGCGACCCGCGCCGGGCGCTGGAGGTGGCCGAGCAGGCGGCCGGCGAGCTGGCCGCGCAGGACCGGACGTCGTGGCTGCCGCTGGCCAGGGAGGTCGTCCTGCGGGCCCGGCTGGCGCTCGAACCCGTCACGCCCGCCCTCGTCACCGACCTGGTCGAGTGCGCGGACGAGCTGGAGGACTGCCTGGCGCACCTGGCGGGCGCCGCCGCGCTGCGGCTGGTGGCGGCCGAGGCGGCGCTGGCCGTGGACGACCATCCGACGGCCTCGGCGCAGCTGGCCCTGCTCACCGAGCACGCCGAACGCGAGGAGCCGTTCCCCCCGATCGGCACCCGGCTCATCCCGCCGGATTCCGAGTCCGCCCGCGAGGCGCAGATCCCGGTGCCGGTGCGGCAGCACGCGCTCGCCCTGGAGGCGTCGCTGCAGGAGGACGCCACGGGGGCCTTCCGGGCGGTCCGGGTGGGGCTGTCGGAGGTGAGCGAGCAGGTGGAGACGTTCGACGATCCCTCGCTGCGCGCCCACGCGGCCAGGGCCGGGGAGCGGCTGGCGGGGTTCGGGCTGGGGCTGGCGGTGCGGGGCGGGTCCGCCGGGGAGGTGTTCGAGTTCGCGGAGCGGTGGCGGGCGGTGGCCGCGCCCTCGCACGCGTGCTCGCCGGTGGATCCCGAACGGGTGCGGGCGGAGCTGGGGTTCGGGGCGCTGGTGGAGTTCGTCGCGGACGAGGACGCGCTGCTGGCCGTACTCGTCAGCGGGGAACGGGTGTCGCTGCGGCGGGTGGGCGACGTCGGGCAGGTCAAGGAGGCGATCGTCCGGCTCCGTTACGCGCTGCGCCGCCAGTGCTCCGGGACGCCGCGTCCTCGCTGCGACCTGGAGAGCGTCGAGGTGGCGGCCCGGGAGGTCGAAGGGCTGCTGCTGCGCCCGCTCCTCGCCGAACTGGGAGACGGACCGCTGGTGGTGGTGCCCGTGGACGCCCTGCACACGCTGCCGTGGGGCGCGCTGCCGTGCCTGCGCGAACGCCCGGTCAACGTGGTCGCCAGCGCGGCCGGCTGGGTGCGGGCCCGGGAGCTCGCCCGCGCCCGCCGCAGCGGCCCGCCGGCGGTGGTGGCCGCGGCCGGGCCCGCCCTGGCGCACGCGCACGCCGAGGTGCGCAACGTGCTCGCCTGCCACCCGGACGGGCGCGAGGCGCCGGGGCGCACCGGGCCGGTGCTGGAGGCCCTGGCGGCGGCCGACGTCCTGCACCTGGCCGCGCACGGGGTCTTCCACGCGCGCAGCCCGCTGGTGTCCGGGATCACGTTGGAGGACGGCTCGCTGATGGCCTACGACCTGCTGGACATCCCGCGGTCGCCGGGGCTGGTGGTGCTGTCGGCGTGCAACTCGGGGATGTCGCGCACGCCGGTGGAGGGGGCGCCGCTGGGCCTGCCCGGGACGTTCCTGGCCAAGGGGTCCGCGTGCGTGGTGGCGGGGCTGGTGCCGGTGCGGGACGAGGGGGCTCGGGCGCTCATGAGCTTGTTCCACGAGCTGCTGGTGGCGGGCCAGCCCCCGGACGCGGCCCTGGCCTCCGCCGCCGCCAAGACCGGCGAAACCGGCTTCGTGTGCTTCGGCGCGGGCGATCGTCCGCTGTATTAGGGCCTGGTGGTACGGGGGCCGCATGGCTGCTCAGCCCGGCCCTCAGCACCGACGCGGGCCGGGGCGGCGATGCCCCCGCACGCCGGCTCGCTCGGCCTGGCGCGACCGGTCGGCCTCGCGGGGTCCGGAGCCGATCGGGCGCGAGCCACCGGCTCAGCGACGGCCGGCTACTGCGAGGTGCCTCGCCATCGTCGCGCGGGTAAGTGGCAGCGTCCGGGCCGTCTTGCCGCCGTCGCACAGGCGAGTGGCAGCGTCCGGGCCGCCTCGCCGTCGGAGCCAGCGCCTCGCCGAGCACCCCGCCCCCGCCTGCCCTGCCGCAGCCGGAGCCCGGCCGAGCCACCCGGCCGCCGAAGCCACCGCCCGCCGGAGCCGACTGCTGGAGTCGCCCGCTCGACGGAGCCGTTCGTCCGGTGGGCGGACGGTGCCCGGGGTGAGCGGCTGGCCGGGGGCGGCGGTCAGGCGGTGGCGATCGGGCGGGAGGGGTCGGCCACCCAGTTGGACCAGGAGCCGACGTACAGCGCGGCGGGCAGGCCGGCCACCTCCAGGGCCAGCACCTCGTGCGCCGCCGTCACCCCGGAGCCGCAGTAAGCCCCCGCCTGAACCCCCTCCCGGACCCCCAGCCCGGTGAAGCGCTCCCGGAGGGCGGCGGGCGGGAGGAAGCGGCCGTCGGGCCCGATGTTCTCCGTCGTGGGCGCGCTGACGGCCCCGGGAACGTGCCCGGCCACCGGATCGACCGGCTCCACCTCGCCCCGGTAGCGTTCGCCGGCTCTGGCGTCGAGCAGCACGCCCTCGGTGGCCAGCGCCCCCGCCTCGTCGGCGGTCAACGCCGGCATCCCGCCGGGCCGCGCGGTGAAGTCGCCGGACCCCGCGAGGTCGGGTGCGTCCTTCGTGGTGGGCAGCCCGGCCTCGGTCCACGCGGGCAGCCCGCCGTCGAGGACGCGGACGTCCTGGTGGCCGAAGTAGCGCAGCGCCCACCACGCCCTGGCCGCGACCGTGGACCCGGCGTCGTCGTAGACCACCACGGGGCGGCCGTCCGACACGCCGAGCC
Source organism: Nonomuraea jabiensis (assembly GCF_014204795.1). Lineage (GTDB taxonomy): Bacteria > Actinomycetota > Actinomycetes > Streptosporangiales > Streptosporangiaceae > Nonomuraea > Nonomuraea jabiensis. Next base: position 12,911,073 of record NZ_JACHMB010000001.1, read on the forward strand.
GCCGCATCGCGCTCTGGAAGGCGCCCGCCTCGGGCAGCGGATGCCGCCCGCCCGCGCCGGGCGGGGCCGCGAGATCCTGGTCGAGGTCGCAGTAGACGGCGCCGGGGATGTGCCCCTCGCGGTAGAACTCCACCCCGGGCGGCCCGCCGAGGCGCCAGCGGACGTCGAGCACCGTCACGTCATCGAGCGCGGCGAGCTCGGCCGGTGTGATCAGCGGGCTGGTCAAGGCGTACCCCCAGAGAATTCGTCGCCGGAACTCGTCACAGTATCCCCGGCCAGGTCACGTGCGTGCCTGCAGGAGCGGCACGTGCTGCTCGGCCGCCGTCATCGAGCCGTGGTAGCCGGTGAACATGGCCTCGACCCTGTGGCGGGAAGGCGCGATGATCGCCAGGTCGGTGTACGGCACGGCCACGACGTCGCCGATGCGCCCCAGCCACGCCTCCCGCACCCGGGGGCCGAACCAGCCCGACTCCACCGCCTCCCGCCTGGAGACCACCCAGGCCTTCCCGCGCAGGGTCTCGCGCCAGGCCTCCAGCACGTCCTGTCCGGCTCCGGGCTCGGCGTAGACGTGCCTGGCCCTGGCCTCGCCGCCGAGCAGCGCCACGCCCTGCGTCAGCTCGGGCACGCTCTCGGCGTCGATCTTCTCGGTGGCGTTGACCATGCCGTGGTCGGCGGTCACGTAGAGGGCGGAGCCGGGGGGCAGGCCCGCCACGAGCCGCTGGGCCATGTCGTCGACGATGGCGAGCTGCCGCAGCCACTCCTGGCTGCCCCACCCCGTCATGTGCCCGGCGGCGTCGAGATCGCCGTAATAGACGGTGACGTGCGCCGCCCCTTGGCGCATCGACTCGTGTACGCGGGCCACGCGGTCGTCCACGGTGTCGGCGGCCACGTAGCGTACGCCCCGGTAGACGGCCTTCGTCAGGCCGGTGCCCTCGAACTCGGCGGGGCCCACATAGACCGCGTCGAGCCCGGCCCGGGTGGCGCGCTGGTAGACGGTCGGGGCGGGCTGCCAGAGCTCGGGATCCATGGTGAGGCCGTCGGGCAGGGTCCACCGCAGGCAGTTGAACAGGTGGCCGGTGCCGGGGACGGCCAGCGTCAGGCCGAGCATGCCGTGCTCGCCCGGGGTCAGGCCGGTGCCCAGGGAGCAGAGGCTGGTGACGGTCGTGGCCGGGAATCCGGCGGTGAGCGTCCGGCCCGCCAGGCCGGACAGGAACGGGGCGGTCTCGGCGTGCGCCTTCAGCGACTCGGCGCCCAGGCCGTCGACCAGGAACAGGCACACGCGATCGGCCGGCTCCAGGACGAGCGGCGGCCCCGCGCCGGACGAGGTCGCCGTGTCCGGGTCGGGTGCGCGTACGCCCAGTGCCGCCAGCAACGCGTCGGGCAGGTCCGCGAGTGACCCGCCGCCGTACCCCGGCACCAGCATGTCGTTCATCCTATGCCTCGGCGGAGCGCTCCCTCAGGAGACGCGGGCGGTGGCCTCGGACAGGGCCTTGGCGAAGGCGAGGACGTGGGTGACCGCTTCCGGGCCGTCGGCCGCCTCGCTGACCCGGAGGGACAGGTCGTCGGCCGTGATCGCGCCCGTGTAGCCGTGGTCGGCCTCGCAGTTTTCGTCGCCGCAGGTGGCCGGCTCCAGGTCGACGTGGGAGATGGCACCCCAGCCGATCGTGAGCGTCACCTCCGTGGGCGGCACGCCGGGGGCGTAGGAGGCGGGGTCGGGCACCACGCGCGTGACGGCGACCGACTGGACGCGGCTCAGGCGCACGGCCTCGGTGGTGGTGGAGGCGTGGGACGTCGAGACGCCCTCCACCGCGGGGTGCTCGTCGGTGTGGCAGACCAGCAGCCGCGTCGCCGACAGCACCAGCACCGTGACGTGCCTGCGCACCTCCATGGCGGGATCGAAAGTGGCCTCATGATGGACCACGAAGGCGGTCACCGCCTCCTTGCCCAGCGCGGATTCGACCGCATCGGTGACGAGGTCGGGATAGTAGCCGCTGCGCTCGATCGCTTCACGCAGGCCCGCGGCTGAGACTCGGGTTTCCCTCATGGGTCCATCCTGCCAGGGCGAGGCTGTGTGCTCACCCGCCGGATATAACGCTCTATAACGTCTTTTATCCAGGCATCAAGGGGCGCTTCGGTTCACCCCATTCGCTCCTCTCGGCCGCCCTTCGCTGAGAGCTGATCAGGACAGCCGCCGGGGGCCTCCGTCGAGGCGCGGGCCGGCCGGGGTGCGGAGGGTGGCGCGGGCGCCGAGGACGATGACCCCCGACTCTCCGACGAGCACCTGGTCCAGGTCCAGCCGGGCCACCTCCGGCAGGTCGTTGGCCAGGCGGCCGACGCGTACCAGGAGGTCCTCCAGGGCGTCCACGGCCACGGGAGGGTAGCCGTACTCGCCGAAGAGCAGCGGGGCCGCGCGGACGGAACGCACGAGCCCGGCGGCGTCCTCGTGGGTCAGCGGGGCCAGGCGGAAGCCCTGGTCGAGGAGGAGGCGCGCGGTCACCTCGCCGAGCCCGAACGAGACGAAGGGGCCGAACGCGGGGTCCTCGACGACGCCCACGACGGTCGGGACGGCCGGCTGCGGCGCCATGCGCTGGACCGCCAGCTCGACGCGTTCGCCCAGCTGGTCGGCGAACTCGGCGTAGGCGTGGCGGACCATCTCGGGCCCGGTCAGGCCGAGCCGCACGGTGCCCGCGCGCCGCGAGGCGCCGGGGTCGGCCACCTTGAGCACCACCGGCCAGCCGAGCCGCTCGGCCGCCTTGACCGCCTCGTCCGGCGAGCGCACCACTTCGGCGGACCAGACGGCGAGGCCGTAGCAGGACAGGAGCTCGGCGGCGTCCACCTCGACCGGCGGCCCCGGCTGCGCGAACGCCTCCGGCGGCGCGGCGGGGCCCTCCCCCTCGTCCGGAGCGCCGGTCGTGGTGAGGGCCGCCTGGACGAGAGCCTTGGCGCGGACGGTGTCGATGCCGTCGAGCTCCGGCAGCGGCACCGCCGGATGGGCGAACCACTTCGCGTAGCGGACCACGTGGGCCAGCGCCCGCACGGCCTCCTCGGGCGCCGCGTACGAGGGGATCGAGCCGCGCGAGGGCGCCGTCCCGCACCCCGGCGGGCCGGTCTCGACGCGCAGGGCCGGGTGCATGCCCAGATGCCCCTGGAACGTCGCCAGCACCGGCTTGCCGGAGTCCTTCGAGACCCGCAGCAGCTCGGCCGCCACCGCGTCCGTGTCGCCGGGGATGGGCGGCATGTAGATCACGACGGCGGCGTCCACGTCGGGCGAGGCCAGCTCGCCGGCGAGGGCCGCGCCGAACTCCGAGGCGCCGGCGGCGGCGCCCAGGTTGACCGGCGAGCGGGGTTCGAGGCCGGCGGCGAGGCAGGCGTCGGCGGCCAGGAGGCCGAGCGCGTCGGAGTTGGTCACGAGCGCGACCCGCGGCCCGGCCGGCAGCGGCTGGTAGGCCAGCAGCTGGCCCACGTCGAACAGCTGGATGAGGTCGTCGACCCTGATCAGCCCCGCCTGCTCGAACAGCGAGCTGATCGCCGAGTCGGGCAGCCGCAGCTCCTCCGCCGAGTGCCCGGCGGGGGTGCCGCCGCTCTTGACCACCACGACCGGCTTCCTGCGGGCGATGCGCCTGGCCAGCCGGGTGAACTTGCGCGGATTGCCGAGCGACTCCAGGTAGAGCAGGATCACCTCGGTCGAGTCGTCCTCCTCCCAGTACTGCAGGAGGTCGTTGCCGGAGACGTCGGCCCGGTTGCCCGCGGAGACGAACGTCGAGATGCCCATGCCGCGCTGGGCCACCCGCTGGAGCAGCGCCGTGCCGAGCGCGCCCGACTGGCTGAAGAACCCCACCTTGCCCCGGCACGGCAGGGTGGCGGCGAGGGTCGCGTTGAGCTGGACGGCGGGGTCGGTGTTGGCGATGCCGAGGCAGTTGGGGCCCACGACGCGCAGCCCGTACGAGCGCGCGAGGCGCGCCAGCTCGTCCTGCCTGGCCTTGCCCTCCGGGCCCGTCTCCCCGAACCCCGAGGAGACCACCACCAGCCCGTGCACGCCCTTCTCCGCGCACTCCTTGACCACGTCGATCACGCCGGAGGCGGGCACGGCCACCACGGCCAGGTCGACGTCGCCGTCGATGGCCCCCACGCTCGGGTAGGCCCGCACGCCCGCCACGGCCCGCACCTCCCGGTGCACCGGGTAGACGGGGCCGGTGAAGTCGGCGCCCAGCAGGTTGCGCAGGACGGTCTGGCCGACCCCGCCGGGCTCGCGGGAGGCGCCGATGACGGCGACCGAGCCGGGGGCGAGCAGCCGGGCGATGGAGCGGGACTCGGCGCGGTGCTCGCGGGCGAGCGTCACCTCCGTCGAGGTCTCGGTGGGGGTGAGGTCGAGCGTCATGCGTACGACGCCGTCCTCGAACTGGCTCTGGGCCGTGTAACCGGCCTGGCGCAGCAGGCCCGTCATGCGCATGTTGGCGGGCAGGACGTCGGCGACGAAGCGTTCGATGCCGTTCTCGCGGGCCGTGGCGGCCAGGTGCTCCAGGAGCACGGAGGCCACTCCCCTGCCCTGGTGGGCATCCTCGACGAGGAAGGCGATCTCGGCCTCACCGGGACCGGTGCGGTCGTAGCGGATGACGGCGACCATCTCGGCGCCGATGGTGGCGATCAGCGCGACCCGGTTGACGTAGTCGACGTTGGTGAACCGCTCGACCTCCCGGTCGGACAGCCGGGGCCTCGGTCCGAAAAACCGGAAATAGATCGACTCGTCTGACAGCCGCGAGTAGAAAGAGCGGAGGCGATCGGCGTCGGCGGGCTTGATCGGGCGGACGTGCGCGGTGCCTCCGTCGGCCAGAACGACGTCGGCCTCCCAGTGGGCCGGATAGTGTGCCTCCACAGTGTCGAGCGTAAACCCGCATTCCATATGCCAAGACCGGAGCCCCTGTTGGGCAACGCTTGTGCATCGACTGCAGCCCGGTGTCCTGGGACCGCCCCACGGGCAGCCCGGAAGCTGTTACTTTTGCCGTGGCCAGGCTCGTTCTGAAGGCAGCAAGGTGGTGACATCATGACGCGGGTCGTCGTGGTGGGCGATCTCATGACCGACGCGGTCGCGCGCGCCCGTTATGCGCTCGCCAGGGCGAGCGACACCCCGGCGATCGTGACCATGCACGGCGGCGGCTCGGGGGCCAACATCGCCTCGTGGCTGGCCGTCGAGGGCGGCGAGGTGGCCTTCATCGGCCGCAGGGGCGCCGACATCACGGGGCGCAACCGTGACATGGAGCTGATGGGCTACGGCGTCGACGCCCGGCTCGTCATGGACCCGGAGCGGCCCACCGGCACCTGCGTGGTGCTCGTCACGCACAAGGGCGAGCGCACCATGCTCTCCGACCCCGGCGCCAACGCCGCGCTGTCGCCCGAGGACCTGCCGCGCGACCTGTTCTCCAGTGGCGCCCACCTCCACCTGTCCGGCTACACGCTGATCAACGAGGGCTCGCGCGACGCGGGCCTGGCCGCGCTCGACATGGCCAGGCGCGGCGGGATGTCGATCTCGGTCGACTGCGCCTCGTCGGCGCCGCTGGAGCGTACGGGCGCCGAGTCGTTCCTGGAGTGGACCAGCGGGGCCAAGCTGCTGTTCGCCAACATCGACCAGGCCAAGGTGCTGACCGGCCGCGACGACGCCGAGGCCGCCGCCAAGGTGCTGACCGCGTGGTTCCCGCAGGTCGTCATCAAGATGACCGCCGAAGGCGCGCTGTGGTACGCCAACGGCCGCCCCGAGCCGGTCCGGGTGGCCGCCGAGCCGGTCGACAAGATCGTGGACGGCACGGGCGCCGGAGACGCGTTCTGCGCCGGGTTCCTGCCCGTCTGGCTGGCGGGCAAGCCGCCGGCCGAGTCGCTGGCCGCGGGCTGCCGCCTGGCCTCGAAGGCCATCATGCACCTGGGCGCGCGCCCGCCGTTCTAGTCCCGTAGGTCTCCATGGTGAGCGGTCCCCGCACCGCTATGGTGGAGAAAATCGGGATGAGCGCGAAATAAGGGAGCCGGATGCGCGGCGTGCGTCCGTTACGGCCGGGCGATCCCACGTCGGTGGGTTCGTACAAGGTCACCGGCTTTCTCGGCGAGGGCGGTCAGGGCAGCGTCTACCTCGGCGTCTCCCCTTCCGGCGAGCAGGTCGCGATCAAGCTGCTGCACGCCCGGTTCGCCGACGACGAGCAGGCGGTACGCCGCTTCCGCCGCGAGGCCGAGGCGGCCCGGCGGGTGGCCGAGTTCTGCACGGCACGCGTGCTCGAGGTCGGAGCGGTCAACGACCAGCCCTTCATCGTCGGCGAGTACGTCGACGGGCCCTCCCTGCAGCACCAGGTCACCAAGGAGGGCCCCGTCCAGGGCCCGGCGCTCATGCGGCTGGCGATCACCACCGCCACGGCCCTGGTGGCCATCCACGGGTCCGGGGTCGTCCACCGGGACTTCAAGCCCAGCAACGTGCTGCTCGGCCCGGACGGGCCCCGCGTGATCGACTTCGGCATCGCCCGGGCGCTCGACATCAGCCAGAGCCTGACCACCAGCATCGTGGGGACGCCCGCGTTCATGGCTCCCGAGCAGTTCCTCGGGGGGGCCTCGCCGGCGAGCGACGTGTTCGCCTGGGCGGGCACCATGATCTTCGCCGCCACCGGGCGCGGGGCCTTCGGCTTCGGGCCGCTGCCCGTGGTCATGCACCGCATCCTCAACCTCGACGCCGACCTGAACGGCGTGCCGGCGGAGATCGCGCCGCTGCTGTGGGCCTGCCTGGCCAAGGACCCCCGGCGCCGCCCCACCGCCGAGCAGCTGATGCGGGACCTCATCCGCGCCGGCGCCGCCCCGCCACCCGCTCCCTCGGCGCCCGCGCCGGCCCCTCCGGCAGCGCAGCCCGTCAGCAGCCCGCAGGCGATCGGGGGGCACTTCCGCCCAGGGCCGTATCCGGCCAGCGGCCCCGTACGGCCGCCCGCGCCGGGGGCCACGACCGAGCCCTCGCGGCGGCACGGGCAGCGCAGGGCGCTGGTCTCGATCGGGGCGGCGGCCACCGCTCTGGTAACCGGGGTCGCGGTGTGGCTCGTGGCGCGCAGCCATCCCGAGGACTTCTCCCCGAACCCCACACCCACGTCCTCGCAGGTGGCGGCCTTCGGGACGGCCGTGACGTCCGTGGCCGACCCTTCGGCCAGGAAGGGCGGGACCCTGCGGGTTGTCTCGCCGTACGAGCTCGAGTCCGTCGATCCGGGGAACATGTACATGCCGGATTCCCTGAACCTGGTGCGGCTCTACGGGCGTTCGCTGACGATGTTCAAGCCGGCGCCGGGAGCCGCCGGGACGCAGATCGTGCCGGACCTGGCCGAATCGCTCGGTGTGCCGGGCGACGGCGGCAAGACCTGGACGTACAAACTCCGACAAGGCGTGAAATATCAGGACGGAACGCCGGTCACCTCCGAGGACGTCAAGTACGCGATCCTGCGGAGCATGGATCCCTCCCGCAACCTGGGATCGCCCTACTTCGAGCTCATGCTCGACCTCCCCTCCGGCTACCAGGGCCCCGCCAAGTCACCGAACGCGAACACCGACGCGGCCATCCAGACCCCCGACGACCGGACGATCGTCTTCCGCCTCAGGCGGCCGTACGCGACGTTCGACGACGTCGTGCAGCTCCCCGAGACCGTCCCCGTGCCGCAGGCCAAGGACACGCGGGAGACCGTCCTCGCCTCGGGCCCGTACAAGATCGAGAGCGTGTCCGCCGACAAGAAGCAGGTCGTCCTCACCCGCAACGACCAGTGGGCCGCCGCCACGGACCCCAACCGCAACGCGCTCCCCGACCGGTACGAGATCGACTACCAGGTCGCCGACGCCGAGCAGCGGCTGCGGGCCGGAACGGCCGATTTCGGCTTCTTGAACACCTCGGCGAGCACCGAGGCCGCGGCGCTCGGCGATCCGGCGCTCAGGAAACGGGCCGACGTCCCGGTGGGCACGTCCGTGCGCATGCTGGCGATCAACCCGCAGGTGGCGCCGTTCGACAAGGTCGACTGCCGCAGGGCGGTGGTCCGCGCGCTCAACCTCAAGAACCTCGCCCGCGCGTTCGGCGCCGGACCGGCACAGTCCCCGCTGCCCACCTCGCTCGTGCCGCCCACGGTCGCCGGCGGTCGCTGGCGCGATCCGAACCTGAAGGCCGAGGGCGACCAGCAGGCCGCCAAGCAGTCGCTGGCCGCGTGCGGGAAACCGTCGGGGTTCTCCACCGACTACGTCTATCGGGACCTGGGCACCGACAAGCAGATCGCCGAAGTCGTACAGCACGACCTCGCCGCGATCGGCATCGAGGTCACGCTGCGGCAGGTCTCCCCCGCGGAGTTCCACAAGACCTACGGCGGCAACCCCGGCAACCTCAAGCGGCAGGGCATCGGCCTGATCCCCAAGTCCTGGGCGCCTGACTGGCCCGATCCCGAGTCGTTCCTGTCGTCGATCGCCGACAGCAGGCAGATCACCGACACGTATTCGTTCAACGTGAGCGTCCGCGTCAAGGCGATCGACGACCTCATGGACCGGGCCAGGGCCGAGCTCGACGCGGGCAAGCGGGCCGCCCTGTGGACCGAGGTGGAGCGGAAGCTCGCCGACGAAGCCGTGCTCGTGCCGCTGGTCTGGGTGTGCCCGGTGCTGCTACGCGGCCAGAACGCCGCCAACGTCCACGTCAGCCCCGTCTACGGCAACTACGACCTGCTCACCATGGGCCTCAAGTAGGCGCCTCACGAGGTGACCGCCAGGGCGAGCGGGAGGACCGCCGGCGCGCCCGCGTGCCGGATCAGGGCCGCCCCCAGCGTCATCGTCCACCCCGTGTCGACGCGGTCGTCCACCAGCAGCACCGGCCCGCCGCACTGCGCGATCGAGGCGCCCAGCTCCTTGGGCATGGCGAGCGTCCCCCGGACCGCCTGCACCCGCTTGGCGCTGTTGAACTGCTGCCCGGGCGCTCCCGCCCGATAGCCCAGCTCGCCGAGGTAGGACAGCCGGCCCACGGACGCCAGCCGCTCGGCGAAGCTCCGCACCAGCGTGGGGCGCGTCGCGGACGGAACGCTGACCACGGCCACGGGCCGCTCGCGCCAGTCCCAGGCCGCCAGCACCTGCACCACGGCCTTGAACACGTCGTCGGGCACCGGCCCGTCGCCCTCGTGGAACAGCTCCCGCAGCCGGTTGCCCCAGCCGATGTCGGTCAGCCGCCCGAGCGCGCGACCGGGCTCGGCGCCCAGCTCCGGCTTGATCCGCCCGGACAGGTCGGCCAGCCCGGTGGGCCACTGCCTGCGGGCCTCGATCTCGACGCCGGGCCTGCTCAGCCGCTGGCGGGCGCCCTCGACGGCCTGTGCGGCGATCTCCGGCGAGCGGTGCCGCCCGGTGCAGTTGTCGCAGCGCCCGCACGGGGTGGCGCTCTCGTCGTCGAGGTGCCTGCGCAGGTACTGCTCCCGGCACTCGGACGTCGTCAGGTAGCCCAGCATGGCCTCCTGCTCGGCCCTGCGCTCGGCGGCGATGCGGGTGTAGCGCTCGGCGTCGTACGCCCACGGTTCGCCGGTGGCCTCCCAGCCGCCCTTGACCCGGCGGACCGCGCCGTCCACGTCGAGCACCTTGAGCATCATCTCCAGCCGGCTGCGGCTGAGGTCGACCGCCGTCTCCAGCGCCGGGGTGGACATGACGCCGCGCTCTTCGAGCGTCTGGAGCGTGGTCCGTACGACGGGCTCGGGCGGGAAGGCCAGCGAGGCGAAATATGACCAGATATCCCGATCCTCGGTGCCCGGCAGCAGGATCACCTCGGCCCGCTCGACCCCGCGCCCGGCCCGGCCGACCTGCTGGTAGTAGGCGACGGGCGACTGCGGCGCGCCCACGTGCACCACGAAGCCCAGGTCCGGCTTGTCGAACCCCATCCCCAGCGCGCTCGTCGCCACCAGCGCCTTGAGCTTGTTGGTCAGCAGCGCCTCCTCGGCGGCCAGCCGCTCGGCCGGCTCGGTCTGCCCGGAGTAGGCGGCCACCTCGAACCCCTGGTCGCGCAGGTAGCCGGCGATCTCGTGGGCGGCGGCGACAGTGAGGGTGTAGACGATGCCGGAGCCGGGCAGCTCGCGCAGCGTCTGCGCCAGCCAGGCCAGCCGCTGCTCGGCGGTGGGCAGGCGGACCACGCTCAGATGCAGGCTCTCCCGCTCCAGCGCCCCGCGCAGCACCAGCGTGCCGTCGCCGTCGTCGCCGGGCAGGCGCATCTGCTCGGCCACGTCACGGGTGACGCGGGCGTTGGCGGTGGCGGTGGTGGCCAGGACGGGGATGCCCGGCGGCAGCTCCTCGAACAGCGTGGCCAGCCGGCGGTAGTCCGGCCGGAAGTCGTGGCCCCAGTCGGAGATGCAGTGGGCCTCGTCCACCACCACCAGCCCGGCGCTCTCGGCCAGCTCGGGCAGGACGTTGTCGCGGAAGTCGGGGTTGTTGAGCCGCTCGGGACTGACCAGCAGCACGTCGACCATGCCCTCGGCGACCTCGCCGTAGATCTCCTCCCACGCCTCGGGGTTGGCGGAGTTGATCGTGACGGCCCTGATGCCGGCCCGCTCGGCGGCGGCGATCTGGTTGCGCATGAGCGCCAGCAGCGGCGAGACGATGACCGTGGGGCCCTCGCCGAGCTCGCGCAGGAGCGCGGTGGCCACGAAGTAGACGGCCGACTTGCCCCAGCCGGTGCGCTGCACGACGAGCACCCGCCGCCGATCCAGGACCAGCGCCTTGATCGCGGCCCACTGGTCGTCGCGCAGCACGGCGTGCTCCCCGGCCAGGGCCCGCAACCGCTCCTCGGCCTCTTCACGCAGCATCGCGACATCGGGGGCTTCACTCATGCCCCCCTTGTTACCAGCTTTCTCCGACGGAATGGGCCAGTGGGCCGCAAGCCGCTACTTGTCGGCGTGCTCGGGGAAGGCGTTGATGGTGACGCGGTGCATGCGGCGGCGCTCGGTGTAGTCGGCCACCGCGTAGTGCTGGGTCGGGCGGTTGTCCCAGAACGCCAGCGTGCCGGGCCGCCACCGCAGCCTGAGCTGGTACTCCGGCGAGCGGATGTGGTCGATCAGGAGCGGCAGCAGCGCCTCGTTCTCCCGGTCCGTCAGCCCCACCAGGCGGGTCGTGGAGGCGCGGTTGACGAAGAGGGCCTTGCGGCCGGTCTCCGGGTGCACGCGCACCACCGGGCGCTCCACCGGCGGCCACTTGGCCTGGATCTCGGCCAGGTCGAACGGGTGCCCCTTCGCGATCGCCTTCTTCATCGACATCGTGATGTCGTGCACGGCGGTCAGCTCGTCGCACAGCCGCTGCAGCGACGGCGAGAGCGTCTCGTACGCCAGGTAGGTGTTCGCCCAGCACGTGTCCCCGCCCACGCTGGGCAGCTGGACGCAGCGGAGCAGGGAGCCCATCGGCGGGGTGGGCTCGAAGGTGTTGTCGCTGTGCCACTCGTCCCCGCCCTCGCCCTTCGGCGAGGTCTGGTCGAGGACGTGGATGGGGCTGGTGGAGTCCTTCTTGAAGGCGGGGTGGTTGAGCGTGCCGAAGTTCAGGGCGAACTGCAGGTGCTGTTCGTCGTCGATGTGCTGGTCGCGGAAGAACAGCACGAGGTGCCTGAGCCAGCCGGCCCGCAGGGTGGCGACCTCTTCCTGCGACAGCGGTTTGCGCAGATCGACCCCGGTGACCTCGGCGCCGATGTGCATGGTCACGGGATGGAACTCGATCATGACGCCTCCGGATACAGGTGGGAACCCTCGGCCCGAACGTACGACCCAAGCAATTGCTTGGTCAAGGGTCGTTCCGGAGAGCCTTCCGTACACGCCGGTCGCGACTTGTGACGCCAACGAGTCGCGGGCACCCGAATACCTTCGGCACAATGTTCGACATGGCCCGACGCACGACTGCACCCCCGCCCGAGGACTTCGAGGAGCGGATCGTCGACATCGACGTCACCTCCGAGATGCGCACCAGCTATCTCGAGTACGCCTACTCGGTGATCTACCAGCGCGCCCTGCCCGACGCGCGCGACGGCCTCAAGCCCGTGCAGCGTCGCATCCTCTACTCGATGACCGAGATGGGGCTGCGGCCGGATCGCGGCCACGTCAAGTCGTCGCGCGTCGTCGGCGACGTCATGGGCAAGCTGCACCCCCACGGCGACAGCGCCATCTACGACGCCCTGGTGCGCCTGGCGCAGCCGTTCTCCATGCGCCTGCCGCTGGTCGACGGGCACGGCAACTTCGGCTCGCCCGACGACCTGCCCGCCGCCATGCGTTACACCGAGGCCAGGCTGGCCACGGCGGCGATGCTCATGGTCGACGCCCTCGACGAGGACACCGTCGACTTCAAGCCCAACTACGACGGCCAGGAGACCGAGCCGGTCGTCATGCCGTCGGCCTTCCCCAACCTGCTGGTCAACGGCACCAGCGGCATCGCGGTCGGCATGGCCACCAACATGGCGCCGCACAACCTCAACGAGGTCGTGGCCGCCGCCCGCCACCTGATCAAGAAGCCGGACGCGACGCTGGACGAGCTGATGACGTTCGTCCCGGGTCCCGACCTGCCGACGGGCGGCTCGATCATCGGGCTGCAGGGCGTGCGCGACGCGTACGAGACGGGCCGTGGCACGTTCCGCATGCGGGCCAAGTGCGCGGTCGAGCAGATCACGCCCCGCCGCAAGGGCATCGTCGTCACCGAGCTCCCCTACAACGTCGGCCCCGAGCGCGTCGTCACCAAGATCAAGGAGCTGGTGACGGCCAAGAAGCTCCAGGGCATCGCCGACCTCAAGGACCTCACCGACCGCCACAAGGGCCTCCGGCTGGTCATCGAGATCAAGAACGGCTTCATCCCCGAGGCCGTCCTGGAGGAGCTCTACCGGCTGACGCCGATGGAGGAGACGTTCGGCATCAACAACGTCGCCCTCGTCGACGGCGAGCCGCGCACGCTCGGCCTGCGCGAGATGCTCCAGGTCTACGTCGACCACCGGCTCGAAGTGGTGCGCCGCAGGTCCGAATACCGGCGGCGCAAGCGCGAGGAGCGCCTCCACCTGGTCGACGGCCTCATCATCGCCCTGCTCAACATCGACGAGGTCATCCAGGTCATCCGCTCCTCCGACGACTCGGCCGAGGCCCGCACGCGGCTGATGGACGTGTTCGACCTGACCGAGATCCAGGCCTCCTACATCCTGGACACGCCGCTGCGCCGGCTCACCAGGTTCGACAAGCTGGAGCTGGAGCGGGAGAAGGAGACGCTGAGCGACGAGATCGCCAAGCTGACCGAGATCCTCTCCTCCGACACCAAGCTGCGCCAGGTGGTCTCGGGCGAGCTCGCCGACGTGGCCAAGAAGTACGGCATGCCGCGCCGCACGGTCCTGCTGGAGGCGCCCGGCGTCGCCCGCACCCCGGTCGCGGTCGTGGACCTGCAGGTGGCCGACGACCCGTGCCTGGCGCTGCTGTCCTCGACCGGCCTGCTGGCCCGCACCTCCGACGCCACGCCGCTGCCGGGCGAGGGCGAACGGTCGGCGCACGACGTGCTGGTGTCGGTCGTCAAGACGTCCGTACGCGGCGAGGTGGGCGTGGTGACGTCGCTGGGCCGGCTGATCCGGGTCCAGGTCGTCGACCTGCCGACCCTGCCGACCACGGCCAATCCGCCGTCCCTGTCGGGCGGGCACCCGGTGTCCGAATACGTCTCGCTGCAGCCCGACGAGAAGGTCGTCGGCCTGGGCTCCCTCGATCCCGACGGCCCCGGCCTGGCCCTGGGCACGGCGCAGGGCGTGGTCAAGCGGGTGGTGCCCGACTACCCGGCCAACCGCGACGACTTCGAAGTGATCACGTTGAAGGACGGCGACACCGTGGTGGGCGCGGTCGAGCTGGTGTCGGAGTCGCACGACCTGGTGTTCATCTCCTCCGACGCCCAGCTCCTGCGCTACCCGGCCTCGCAGGTGCGCCCGCAGGGCCGTCCCGCGGGCGGCATGGCGGGCATCCGGCTCGACGACGGGGCCCGGGTGATCTGGTTCGGGGTGGTGGATCCCGAGCGTCCCGCGCACGTGGTCACGATCGCGGGCTCCTCCACGGCGCTGCCCGGCACGCAGGTGGGCGGCGGCAAGGTGTCCGACTACGCCGAGTTCCCGCCCAAGGGCCGGGCCACGGGCGGGGTCCGGGCGCAGCGGTTCCTGAAGGGCGAGGACGAGCTGCTGCTGGCGTGGGCCGGCCCGGCGCCGGCCAAGGCGGTCTCGGCGGTGGGCAAGCCCGTGCCGCTGCCGGAGGAGATCGGCCGCCGCGACGGCTCGGGCGTGCGGCTGACCAACACCATCGGCGCGATCGGCGGCGCCCTCGCCTCCGCGCCCGAGGCCCTGCCGTCCGGGTCCGCCCCGGCCGAATAGACGTCCTTTGACGCTGCCGGGTGCCTGCGGACGCCCGGCAGCGGCTGTTATGAATCACGGATCGGCACCGATCTCATCTGGGAGAGCGCTCTCTCCCACTGGAGGTACTGTGTTCCGAGCCAGACGCCCGTTATGGGTGACCCTTTCCCTCGTCGCCGCCCTGATCGTCGCCCCACGGGCGGCCGCGGCCGCCGACCCCCTCACGATCACCGATTTCGAGTCGGACAGCGTTCCCTCAGGCGTGTACGCCTGGGGCAACGACGCCGCCTCGACCCCCGCGCTCACGATCGAGCCCGGCCCCGCCAGACCCGGAGCCCCGGCGACCAACCGGGTGCTCAAGTCGGTCTACAACGTCAGCCAGTGGGGCGGCTGGTCGCACGATCTGGCCGCCACCCAGGACTGGTCCCCGTACGAGGGCTTCTCCTTCTGGGTGAACGGCGCCGCCTCGGGCCAGAAGATCTTCTTCGAGATCAAGGACGGCGGCGGCGGGGCGGGCGCCGCCGAGCTGTTCGAGTCGTCGTTCACCGACGACACGGCGGGCTGGCGGCAGGTGAAGGTGCCGTTCGGGAGCTTCACCAGGCGCACCGACTACCAGCCCGGCGGCGCGCCGTCCGACGGCGAGCTGGACCTGGTCGCCATGTGGGGCTACTCGATGCGGCTGCCGGCCTCCTCTCAGGGCACGCTGGAGTGGGACCAGGTCGAGCTCTACGGGACCGCTCCCCCGCGCCCGGTCAGGCTCTCCACCGACCGGCCCGTCTACCCGGTGAACGAGAAGGGCGAGGCCAGGGTCAGCGTCACCGTCGCCACCGCCGACGGCCGGCCCCTGCCCGCCGACCTGGCCGTGAGCTACCGGACCGGTACGGGCACCGCGACCCCCGGCGGCGACTACACGCCCGTCGAAGGCACCCTGACCTTCCCCGCGGGCACGGCGTCCGGGGCCGCCAGGGCGTTCACGGTCAGGACGCTCAAGGACGGCCAGGACGAGGTCGCCGAGACCATCCCGATCGAGCTGTCCGGCACCGGCACCAGGCCCCCGGCCGAGGCCCCGGTGGTCGTGATCAACGCGCATGGCCTGCCGTACCTGAACCCCCGCAAACCGGTCAGGGAACGCGTCGCCGACCTGCTCGGGCGGATGACGCTGGACGAGAAGATCGGGCAGATGACGCAGGCCGAGCGCGGCGCGCTGGGCAAGCAGAGCGACATCGCCACGTACGTGCTCGGCTCCCTGCTGTCCGGCGGCGGCTCCACCCCCTCGTCCAACACGCCGCGTGCCTGGGCCGACATGATCGACGGGTTCCAGCTCCAGGCGCGGCGGACCCGGCTCCAGGTGCCGCTGATCTACGGCGTGGACGCCGTGCACGGCCACAACAACGTGGTCGGCGCCACGATCTTCCCGCACAACGTGGGCATGGGCGCCACCCGCGACCCCGGCCTCGTCGAGCGGGCGGGCGAGATCACCGCCCGCGAGGTCAAGGCCACCGGCGTCCCCTGGGACTTCGCGCCGTGCCTGTGCGTGTCGCGCGACGACCGGTGGGGGCGGGCCTACGAGTCGTTCGGGGAGGACCCGGCGCTGGTGTCGCGGATGGCCACGGTCATCGACGGCCTGCAGGACAACGGGGTGCTGGCCACGGCCAAGCACTACGTCGGCGACGGCGGCACCGCGTACGGCTCCTCGACCAGCGGTGACTACACGATCGACCAGGGCGTCACCAAGGTCGGCCGCCAGGAGCTGGAGGCGGTCCACCTGGCGCCGTTCGTGGAGGCGGTCAAGCGCGGCGTGGCCACCGTCATGCCGTCGTTCTCCAGCGTCGACTTCGGTGACGGCCCGCTCAAGATGCACGCCCACAAGGAGCTGATCACGGACGTGCTCAAGGGCCGGCTGGGCTTCAAGGGGTTCGTGATCAGCGACTGGCAGGCCATCGACCAGATCCCCGGCGACTACCCGAGCGACGTGCGCGCCTCCGTCAACGCCGGGCTCGACATGATCATGGTGCCGTACGCCTACCCGGCCTTCGAGAGCACGCTGAAGGCCGAGGTCGAGGCCGGGCGCGTGCCGCTCAGCCGGGTGGACGACGCGGTCGCCAGGATCCTGACCCAGAAGTTCCGGCTGGGGCTGTTCGAGCACCCGTACACCGACCGCACGGGCATCGACGACGTCGGCTCGGCGGCGCACCGGGCGGTCGCGCGCACGGCGGCGGCCAGGTCGCAGGTGCTGCTGAAGAACGACGGCGGCCTGCTCCCCCTGCGCCGCGACGCCAGGATCTACGTGGCCGGCTCGAACGCCGACGACATCGGCAACCAGGCCGGCGGCTGGACGATCACCTGGCAGGGCTCGTCCGGGCCGATCACCCCCGGCACCACGATCCTGTCGGCCATCCGCTCGCGGGCGTCCTCCGTGACGTACTCGCGCGACGCCTCGGCCGACCTGGCCGGGCACGACGTGGGCGTCGTGGTGGTGGGCGAGACCCCGTATGCCGAGGGACAGGGCGACGTGGGCCGCGCCGGGCGCACGCTGGACCTGTCGGCCGCCGACCGGGCCGCGATCGACAAGGTGTGCGGGGCGATGAAGTGCGCGGTCCTGGTCGTCTCCGGGCGTCCGCTGCAGCTCGGCGACCTGTCGGGCGTCGAGGCCGTGGTGGCCTCCTGGCTGCCGGGCACCGAGGGCGCGGGGGTGGCCGACCCGCTGTTCGGGGCGGTCCCGTACACGGGGCGGCTGCCGTTCACCTGGTTCCGCTCGGTGGCGCAGCTGCCGATCAACGTGGGCGACGCGGCCTATGACCCGCTCTGGCCTTACGGGTGGGGGCTGCGTACCGACCGGGCCCGCGACCGGCTCAAGGCGGCACGTGACCGGCTCGCCTCCGGTGACGGGTTCTCCAAGGCCGCGTCGCTGGTCCTCGCGCTGCCGGCGCACGCCTGGAACGCCGACGGGTCCGTACGTGACGCGCGGGCCGTCCTGGGCGCCCTGGGCACGGCCGCGACGCTGCTCGAACGGTCGAAGACGGACGCGTACACCGTGGATGACGCCGTCGTGTCGGTGGCCAGGGACGTCGCGCAGAGCGCGGGCAGGCGGCCCGACCTGCAGGCGGCGGCCGACCACGAGCTGGCGGCGGGGAACCTGAGGAAGGCGGTGGACCTGCTGGCGCAGGCCGCCCGCTGAGGTCACGAGGGGCTGTCCCCGCCGGGGCGGGGACAGCCCCTCACGTCATTCGCGGCACAGGCAGAACGGATGCCCGGCCGGGTCCAGGAACACCCGGAAGCTGTCGTCCTCGCTCGGCTGGTGCTCGTGCTTGGTCGCGCCGATCTCGATCACCTGCTTCTCCGCCTCGTCCATGTCGACCACCGTCACGTCGAGGTGGAGCTGCTGGGGGCGTTCGGTATCCGGCCAGGTGGGCGGCCGGAAGTCGAGCACGCGCTGGAACCCCACGCGCTTGGGAGCCCCGCCGTCGCTCACCACCGCCCACTCGTCATCCGCGTGGATGACGGGCCATCCCAGCAGCCGGGAGTAGAACTCGGCCAGCGCCCTGGTGTCGGGACAGTCGAGCACGACAGTGCGGAACTGCGCGATGCCACTCACTCGATTCACCTCTCATATTCGTCTTGCGGGCACGTCGGCAGACAACAATGGATGTCATGGCTGCCAACTCGTACATGGTGCCGCTCGGCACCCCAGCACCCGCATTCGACCTGACCGCCATCAACGGCGGCAATGTCTCACTCGCGGATCTCAAAGGCTCGCCCGCCACTCTGGTGGTCTTCCTGTCCAACCACTGCCCGTATGTGCGGCACATCGAGAAGGGCCTCGGCGCCCTGGCCGCCGACTACGGCGCCAGGCTCTCGATCGTCGCCATCTGCAGCAATGACAGCGTGAACTACCCGGACGATGATCCGACACACCTGGCGGAGCAGGCCGCGCGGGCCGGGTTCACGTTCCCGTACCTGCTGGACGACACCCAGGAGGTCGCCAAGGCCTACCGGGCGGCGTGCACGCCGGACTTCTTCCTGTACGACGCGCACCTGCAGCTCGTCTACCGGGGCGAGTTCGACGGCGCCAGGCCGGGCAACTCGGTGCCGGTGACCGGCGAGTCGCTGCGCGCGGCGATCGACGCCGTGCTCGACGGCGAGCCGGTGCCCGCGGAGCAGAACCCGTCGCTCGGCTGCGGCATCAAGTGGAAGCCGGGCAACGCTCCCGCCTGATCCGGTCTCGCCCTGCTCACCGCCGCCCGCGTCGACCGAATACGAGCGCCGCAGCCGGGAGAGGGTGGCTCGGGCCCGCCGGGTTCGGCCTTCTCGAACCCGGCGGCACCCACGTGGCGGAGCCCACGAGCCGCTCAGGCGCCGGCGGCGCCGGCGGCGCCGACGGCGGGCGGGAGGGCGAGCAGCAGTTCGTGCGGCTCCCCGCCGTCCCAGTGGCGGATCAGCTGGTTACCGGCCTCACCGGGGTCGAAGCTCTCGCACCCCAGGGGCCCGTAGCAGCCCGCCTGGTCCAGCATGAGGATCAGCGGATCGTCCTCGGGCAGGCTGGCCGCGTAGGCGGCGGTGTCGAGGAGAGCCAGGGCCAGCCTGGCGTTGCGACCGCCGTCCTTGGACTCCACGCGGTCGAGGCGGCGCCGGGCTTGGGCACGGAGATACGCGGCGAGCGATTCGGACCTACTCACGACTAACCTTCTTCGATCACGTACATACGGCTACGACATCATCACGCAAGGTGACGGTTTTTCGTGGGACGTTTGCCAACTCCAGCCAGTCGCCACCCCGTTCATCACTGGCTTTGGGGCGCAGTGCATCATTTGTTGCATGAGTGCGTTCGACGACCTGTATGACGCCAACGCGAGGTTTGCCAAGAAGTTCGGAAGCTCCGACCTCACCGGGCGCGCCGGCCGCGGGCTGGCCGTCGTGACCTGTATGGACTCCCGCATCGACCCGCTCGGCCTGCTGGGCCTGAAGCCCGGCGACGCCAAGATCCTGCGCAACGCGGGCGCCCGCGTGACGGACGACGTCCTGCGCACCCTGGTGCTGGCCGTCTACCTGCTCGGGGTGGAACGCGTGCTCGTCATGCCCCACACGGACTGCGGCATGGCCAAGGTCACCGACCCGGACGTCCACGCCCTCACCCAGGAACGCGGGGTGGACACCCGCAGCCTGGAGTTCCACACGGTCCCCGACCAGAACGAGGCGCTCCGCCACGACCTCATCCGCATCAGGACCAGCCCGTTCCTGCCGGAGGGCATGCCGGTCGCGGGAGCCATCTACGACGTCCGCACGGGCCGGCTGACGCCTGCCGCGTTCTAGAAGAATTCACCTGACCTGAGTGGTGCCCGGTTGTGCGGCCGTACAGCATGACCGGGCGCCCCCGGACCCGCCCTGGGCGCATACGAGAGGACGTGCTTTGGGCGATCTGAGCTCTCCCCCCGTTCCCGATGGCTCCAGCGCGGGCGACTTCGTGGGGGCACTGCGGCGGTTGCGGTTGTGGGCGGGCTCGCCGTCGATGCGGCGTCTGTCCGGGGGGTTGTACGGGAGCAGGTGGAGCAATGGCGCACGGTCTGGCGCCACTTATCCCTTCCACCCCAACCCACCGCCGACCGTGGTTGATGTCGCGCCGGTAGGTCTCGTCGGTGTCGATGAAAGCCAGGATGTGCAAGGACTTGAAGATGCGGCCGTAGGCGGCGATGGCCTCCCCCAGCGCGGTGGGATGGCCATCGCGCTGCAGCATGGTGACCACGTCGTGGGCGCGGACCTCGCCGGTGTAGCGGCCCGTAGTCGGCGCTGGCGCTGATTCGCCAGCCCTTCTGGTCGGGCAGGTCCGCCAGAGCGGGCCGGTAGGAGATCCGCAGCAGTTCCAGCAGCCCAGGGAGTCCCGGATCGTCCCGGACACGATCTTCGCACCCAGCCCGATCCCTTGATCATTCATGGCATTGAGCCGGGTCATCCCGCGACTGGATCCGAAGAACTTGCGGTTGGGCCGGGCGAACGCGGCCGGGACGGGCACCACGAACCGCATCCCGTCGACCGCGGCGACTATCCCACCGCCCCACGCGCGGGCCAACGCGAGCCCGGCCTGGCGGGCGACCAGCGGCGCGTTCGCCGGGGCGAGGGTCTCGGGCCGGAAGTAGTTCTGGAACACGTGCGACAGCCGGGAACGTTCCAGCGCAGGCACGCCCTGCTTGGCGATCGGCCGGTAACCGAGGTTCATGGAGTGCGCGGCCAGGCACGCGGCGATCGAGATCGGCAGATCCTCCAGCCGGGACCGGCCGCCCGACACGGCGGTAAACGCCTCCACCAGGGACGGCTCCCACGACATCACCTCCAAGATCACCTCAGGCAGGTGCACCGGCGGCAGCGCGGCACCTCCAGCAACTGGTCCAGCACATACCGCTGGCCCACTGTCAGCAGCCCCTCCAGCCCCCCACAGCCGCTTGGCCACCTCGTCGCGGACCTGAGCGACCAGCCGCGCCAGCGTCGTCACCCCCGGCAGCAGCACACCCCGCTCCCGCAGCCAGGCCACCGCGTCGAAGAAGATCGCCTTCGGGCCATCCCCCGACGTCCACGACCTGGCCGCCACCCACGCCCGCAGCTCGTCCTCGACCGCCGAAAATCCTCCAGCCCGTACATCCGCCGGATCTCCCACTGGTGATCCAGCTTCGTCTTGGCCTGCTCGGTGTACCTCTTCACCTGCGACGGATCGGTGATCCCCAGCTGCTCGGACACAAAATCCAGCACCGCAACCGGCACATCCAAGGGGTCCTCCAGGAACACCCCGAGCCGGCGCACGGTCACCGGTTGCAGGCCGAACCCGAGTTTCATGTGCTCGCCGCGGCGGCGGTCGATCAGCGCGCGGTCCTCGTCATCGAGGAAGAACAACCGCTCCAGGTCCGCCTGCGACGGAGCCCCGGCGTACCGCCCGTACGCGGCCTCTTCATCATCAGAGGGCGTTGCGTGAGTTGATGTCCTTCTCGTCGTTCGTGCTGGGCAGGGAAGGCTGGTCAGGGACTTCGCGGGCGGGCTAGGGCTGCGGTTGAGCGAACAACCCGGGACGAGCCGCACGCCGTGGCCAGGCAGCCGCCGGGGTAGCGGGTAGTGCCACCCCGGCGGCGGGATCACTTGGCGGCGAAGGCCAGCAGTGCCTCGTTGACCTCATCGGCGTGCGTCCACAGCAGGCCGTGCGGGGCGCCCTCGACCTCGACGTAGTGCGCCTCCGGGAACGCCTCGTGGAAACGACGCCCGGTGGCGTCGATCGGGAGGATGTTGTCCCTGGTGCCGTGCAGGATGAGTGACGGCTTTCCGGCCGCGCGCACCGCCGCGACGTCCTGGCGGAAGTCCTCGATCCACGCCGCCACCACCGCGTACGCGGCGACCGGGGCGGAGGTCGTGGCGGTGTTCCAGTTGGCGGCGACGACCTCCTGGCTGATCCTCGTGCCGAGATTCTCATCCAGGTTGTAGAAGTCCTTGTAGAACTGCGTGAACCAGGCGTATCGGTCGGCGCGGGCAGTGGCGACGATGCCGTCGAACACCGACTGCGGTACTCCGGCGGGGTTGTCGTCCGCCTTCACCAGGTACGGCTCCAGCGACGCCAGGAAGGCCAGCTTGGCGACGCGCTCGTGGCCGTGGTTCTTGACGTAGCGGGCGAGTTCGCCGGTGCCCATGGAGAACCCGACGAGAATGGCC
The DNA here is from genome assembly GCF_014204795.1 of Nonomuraea jabiensis. GTDB lineage: Bacteria > Actinomycetota > Actinomycetes > Streptosporangiales > Streptosporangiaceae > Nonomuraea > Nonomuraea jabiensis. Next base: position 12,933,097 of record NZ_JACHMB010000001.1, read on the forward strand.
TCGCGCAGGTCAAGCGTCTCCAGCAGCGTGTTCAGGTCGGCTGCGAAGGTGTCGTAGTCGTACCCGCTCCCGACCTTGCTCGACTGGCCGAAGCCGCGGCGGTCGTAGGTGATCACCCGGTAGCCGGCGGCGAGCAGCTCGCGCGTCTGACGCTCCCAGCTGTGCCCGTTCAGGGGGTAGCCGTGGATGAGGACGACCGGCTGACCGGATCCCTGGTCCTCGTAGTACAGCTCGACGTCGGTGCTGTTCTCGGTGCCTACCTTGATGTGGCCCATGAGAAATCTCCCTCCTATCCGCTGGAGAACGATCGTTCTCCGCGTATGTCCACTACAGTAGAGAACGCTGGTTCTCTGCGCAACTGGAGCTCTCGTGATCGATGAGGAAACAGCACGTGACCAGGTCGTCTCCACCGCCGACCGGTTGTTCTACGCCCACGGCGTCCAGGCCGTCGGCATGGACGCCGTCCGCACCGAGGCGGGTGTCTCGCTGAAGCGCATCTACGCCCTGTTTCCCTCCAAGGACGACCTCGTCCTGGCAGTGCTCCGCCACCGGGCCGAGCAGTGGGACACCGGCGTGGCCCGCGCCCTCGCCGCCGCCCGCACGCCGCGCGACCGGATGCTGGCCGTCTTCGACTTTCTGGCGGAATGGTTCCGCCAGGACGACTTCCGGGGCTGCGCCTTCATCAACTTCTTCGGCGAACTGGCCGGTGGCAGCAGCCGGGTCGCCGAGGCGGTCAGGGAGCAGAAGACCTCTTTCCAGCGCCATGTCGCCGACCTGGTCCGCGAGGCGGGTGGTCCCGGTTACCTCGCCCCGCAGCTGGCCCTGCTCGCCGAAGGCGCCCAGACCACGGCCGCCATCACCGGGGACCCCGCCACGGCCGCCCACGCCCGCGCCGCCGCCGAGACCCTCATCGGGGCGGCATGCCCCGCAACGTAGGGCGGACCACCACACAAGCGACTCAGAGTCACTAGACCGTTACATGATCGAACCCTCGGCAACACGACCCACATCGGACCGGTGGGCGGCGGTAACACCACCCGGACCGGCTCGCTATCGCCGTTGACCGTTCGGTTGCCGCTCACGGGCCGACACCACCTTGATGGCCCACATCGCCCCCGTGGTCGGCGACGGGAGCGGCGACGGCACCACCTGGCCGGAGCGGGTCACCGACGAGGAGTACGCCGCCCTGGCGACCGTCGACGGTTGAGCCTGAGGGCGGATCAGCTCTCGGCGACCAGCGCCCGGCCATGGTCCTCCGTCGCGATGTAGGTCCGCAGGTGCGGGTGGCGGCCGCCGACGGCGATGTCCCGCCAGTACCGCTGCAACGCGTTGCCGGTGGCGAAGCCGCTGGGCCCGTGCAGGTCGAGCATCAGTTCCACGGCGGCCCGGCAGTCGCGGGCGGCGTACGACAGGTCCATCTCCAGCCGCGCGCGTCCGGCCGCCGAGACGTCGCCCGCGTCGACCTCCTGCGCGGCGGCGAGCATGGTGCGTTCGGCGCGGTCCACGAGCAGTGTCGCCTCGGCCAGCCAGTGCCGTGCCGCGGGCGAGTCGCCCATCCGCGCGTACGCCGTCATGAACGGCTTGCGGTCCGAGGCGAACAGCGCGTGCACGACGTCGAGCGCGCCGCGTGCCGCGCCGACCACCGGGGCGAGGACCGTGAGCCCGTAGAAGACCTTGGCGGAGGGTGTCGGCGGCCCGGCCGGGCTCACTCGTTCCGCCGGTACCAGCAGGTCCTGGGCCACGACGGTCTGACTTCCGGTGCCACGCATGCCGGCGGAGTGCCAGGTCCGTTCGACGGACAGGTCGGCCAGGGGGATCACCGCGATCGAAAACGTACCGTCGACGATCAATCCGAGGAGGGCCCAGACCGCGTCCTCGCAGCCGGAGACGTAGGGCCAACGGCCGTTGATCCGGATGCCGCCCGGCTCGGGTGTTCCGATGCCGTCCGGCCGGCCCGATCCGCAGGCGAGTGCGTCCGGGTCGGCGTGGACGTCGGGTGGAACCGCGTCGCGGAAGGCCTCCTCGACGAAGGTCTTGCCGGTCGCGCAGGTACCGGCGATCCAGGCGGTGGACGGGCAGTACCGGCCGACCTCCGCGAGGCGGCGGGTGACGGTGCCGGCGTCGGCCCAGGCCCCGCCGAACCGTTCGGGCGTCCTGAGGGCGAACCCGCCGTGACGGCGGACCACCTCGAGGCTGTCGGCGGTCGGGCGGTCCTGCCGCTCGGTCTTCTCGGCGTTATCGAGGAGGATGCGGAGCTGGTCCTGAGGGATGGTGTCGGATGTCACGTCCATCGACCCAACCAGGCGCGGCCGCCGGCGACCATGTCCGATCGGCCCGGACGCATACGCGTACGTCCCCTTTCGCGGCGGCGCGCGGCCTACGATCCGTTCATGGACATGATCAGCGAGGTGATCGGCACCGTCCGTGCCGGCAACGCCTACGCTCGCCGGATCACGGAGTCCGGGTCGTGGGGCGCCCGCTACCCCTCCTTCGCGGGCGTCGGGTTCCACCTCGTCCTGGGCGGCACCGGCTGGCTGGTGCTGCGAGGCGGCGAGTCGATCGCGTTGCACCCGGGTGACGTCGTGCTCGTCCCGTACGGCACCGAGCACGGGCTCAGCCACACGCCGTGCGCGCTCGGCACACTGCCGGTGGCGAGCATGGGCCCGGAGCCGCCGCGTCCCGGCCCGTCCGACTTCGAGTTCCTCTGCGGGGCCTACCGCCTGGACAACGGCAAGGTCCACCAGTTCCTCCGCGCCCTGCCGGACGTCATCGCGATCTCACCGGACTACGACCGTCACCCGCAGCTTCGGTCGCTGGCGGCCCTGCTCGGCGACGACGTGTCCGAGCCCCGGCCGGGTGACGAGGCGACGCGGTCCGCGCTGGTCGACCTCACGCTCGTCCACGCGCTGCGCCACTGGCAGGAGCAGTCCGGCGATGAGGCGTGGCCGAGGATCACCGATCCGGGGATCGCCGCGGCGCTGCGGGCGATCCACGACGCGCCGGACGGCCGGTGGACGGTACAGCGGCTGAGCGAGATCGCGGGCATGTCCCGTACGACCTTCGTCCGGCGGTTCACCGACCTGCTCGGCAAGCCGCCGGCGACGTACCTGACCGGATGGCGCCTCACCCTCGGCGCCCGCCTGCTGCGCGAGACCTCGGCGCCGCTGGCGGCGATCGCCCGGCAGGTCGGCTACTCGACGGAGTTCGCGTTCGCGAACGCCTTCCGGCGGGAGTACGGCGTCTCACCGGGCCGATTCCGGCAGAACATGCGGGTCGCCGCGGCCAGCCGATGACACATCCGCGGTGCGGTCTCATACGGTCAGGCGGCGGATCGTGGCGAAGCCGCCGGCGAGCATGACGGCCACGGCGGCGAGGATGCCGGTGACGCCGGTGGCGAGGATGCCGGTGACGCCGGTGGCGATGAACCGCTGAGCCGACCAAGCCGTCTCCGCGTCCGTCACCCAGGAACGCCGGCCACTGCGAGCACGGCGGGAAGCGGCAGCACGCGCTCGGCCTCTGCGGCCTCGCCGAGCAGACGGCCGGGTACTCATGGACGGTCGCCCTGCGGGTAAGGGCGGGCCATGAGGACACTCGTGAAGACCGCCACCGCCGTGACCGCCACCGCGGTGGTCGGCGGTCTCGCCACCGAAGCGGACTCCCGTCGACCGCTGGGACTGCAAGTCTCCGGGCAAGCGGCACAACCAGGAGTGGTACATCAAGGGCCCCTACCTCGACAAGGTCGGCCGCTGGGGCTACCTGATCTACAACCGGCACAGCGGACAGTGCCTCAACGTCGCGGGCGCCGACACCCGCGCCGGCGCCCGGGTGATCCGGTGGCCGTGCAACTCCAAGCACCAGAACAGCCTCTGGTACTGGAAGCGCAACGACTACGGCACGGGCCAGCGCCTGGCGAACTCCAACAGCAACCCCCAGCCAGAGCCTCTTCTTCTGATCCCCCGCCCTGACCACACCTCACCGGCGGCCGACCCCGACCCCCTCCAACTCGGACTCGGCCGCCGCTCCACGCCCGACACCTGAGCCCAGAGCACCGCAGCAGCGAGAACACCGCACGTCACCACCCAGAGGGACCACAGCCACACATCCAGAGCCCTCTCCACAACCGACCAGCCCGCGCCTCCAAAGCCCAGGGCCCCCACAACGAGCAGCCCACATCCAGAGCCCCGGACTGCCACAACCGGGCGGCCCACGTCCAAAGCCCGGACTGTCACTACCGGCTAGCCCAGCACGCACCAAAGGCTTCAGACCACGCAAGCAACCCGCACACCACAGCCCCTGAGACGACGCGAGCCCGCCCACACACCACAGCCCCTGAGACGACGCGACCAGCCCGCACACCGCAGCCCCCGGACAACCCCGAGCCGCCCACATCAACGCCCCTCGGACCGTCACGGAGGAGCGAGCAAGGGACGCATAGGGATCTGGAGCCCCGCTCCGCGCGTCAGAGCCTCGAGGGGCCGCGATGAGCCCCGACCCGGCGCATGACTCCAGGAGATCGCCAAACGGCCCTGCATGACGCCCCAGAGCCGCGCCCGCGTGCCTCAGTAGCTCCTCAGACCGTCCCCATCGACCTCACCAGCCCCGCAGAGCGTCTCCTTGGCCCCTGGGCAGTCTCTCCCGGCCCCCTGGGACAGGTGTCTTCCCCGGGCCCTCTGGGGGCCTCCTCTGGACCTCCTGGGGTCTCTGGCCCCGGGACAGCCTCTCCCTGGGCCCCGGGACAGCCTCTCCCTGGGCGCCCGCGGCGGTCTCTCACTGGGCGTCGTGGACAGTCTCCGAGCCGCCAGCCGCCCACCCAACCTCACCGCAACAGCAGAACCGCTACGGCGTCCCCACCGGCGGGACAGAACCGCAAGGCGTCCCCACCGGACGAAAGAGCAGCCACGCGTCCCGATCGGACCGCGGAGCAGCCACGCGTCCCCACCGGACCGCGGAGCAGCTACGCGTCGATGTGGTCGCGGTCGACCTCGGCGGCGCTGTTGACGATGAACTCACGCCGCGGCGCCACCTCGCTCCCCATGAGCAGGTTGAAGATGGCCTCGGCCTCCTCGACGTCCTCGATGCGGACGCGGCGCAGGATGCGGTGGCGCGGGTCCATGGTCGTCTCGGCCAGCTGGTCGGCGTCCATCTCGCCCAGACCCTTGTACCGCTGCACGGGGTCCTTCCACCGCTTGCCCCGGCGTTCGAGATCCCGCAGCACCTTCTGCAGCTCGGCGTCCGAGTAGCAGTAGATGTACTTGTCCTTGCCCCGGCCGGGGTTGGTCAGCTCGATGCGGTGCAGCGGCGGCACGGCGGCGAACACGCGCCCCGCCTCGACCATCGGCCGCATGTAGCGGTGGAAGAGGGTCAGCAGCAGGCAGCGGATGTGGGCGCCGTCCACGTCGGCGTCGGCCATGAGGATGACCTTGCCGTAGCGGGCGGCCTCGATGTCGAACGAGCGCCCCGACCCGGCCCCGACGACCTGGATGATGGCGGCGCACTCGGCGTTCTTGAGCATGTCGCTCACGGACGCCTTCTGGACGTTGAGGATCTTGCCCCGGATCGGCAGGAGCGCCTGGAACTCGGAGTCGCGGGCCAGCTTGGCGGTGCCGAGCGCCGAGTCGCCCTCGACGATGAACAGCTCGCTGCGGTCGATGCCGTCGCTGCGGCAGTCGACCAGCTTGGCCGGGAGCGCCGAGTTTTCCAGCGCGCTCTTGCGCCGCTGGTTGTCGCGGTGCTCGCGGGCGGCGATGCGGGCCTTGGCAGCGGCGACGATCTTCTCGAGCACGGCGCGCAGCGGCTGCTTGAAGCCGCGCGGCGGGTTGGTGAACAGCTCCCTCAGCTCGCGGGAGACCACGTGGGAGACGATGCGGGTGGCCGCCGAGGTGCCGAGCACCTCCTTGGTCTGGCCCTCGAACTGCGGCTCCGGCACCCGGACCGTGACCACACCGGTCAGGCCCTCGGAGATGTCGTCCTTGGTGACGGGGTCGTCGCCGTTCTTCAGCAGGCGCGTCTCGCGCAGCAACTCGTTGATCGTGCGCACCAGGCCGCGCTCGAACCCGGTCAGGTGGGTGCCGCCCTTGGGAGTGGAGATCACATTGACGAACGAGCGGACGGTCGACTCGTAGCCCTTGCCCCAGCGGATCGCCACGTCGACGGTGAGCTCGCGCTGCACCTCGGTGGGCGTCATGTGGCCCTGGTCGTCGAGGACCGGCACGGTCTCGTGGAAGTGGCCCATGCCCTGCAGCCGCAGCACCTCGCACACGGCCTCGTCGCGGGCCAGGAACTCGGTGAACTCGGAGATGCCGCCGTCGAAGCGGAACTCCTCCTCGGTGCGCTCCTCCTGCCTGCTGTCATAGACGGCCAGGGTCAGGCCGGGCACCAGGAACGCGGTCTGCCGCAGGCGCACGTGGATCTCGTCGAGCGAGACCTCGGCGTCGGGCAGGAAGATCTGCTTGTCGGCCCAGAAGCGCACGCGGGTGCCGGTGACGTTCTTGGGGAGCTTGTCGCCGAGGCGCAGGCCGGACTTCTTCTTGAACTTCGCGGTCGGTCCGGGCCCGTCGAAGATCCCGGGGACGCCGCGGCGGAAGCTGATCTCGTGCACCAGGCCGTCGCGGTCCACCTCGACGTCCACTCGCGAGGACAGCGCGTTGACCACGGAGGCGCCGACACCGTGCAGACCGCCGGACGCGCCGTAGGAGCCGCCGCCGAACTTTCCGCCCGCGTGCAGCTTGGTGTAAACGAGCTCGACCCCGGCCAGGCCGGACTTGGGCTCGATGTCGACGGGGATGCCCCGGCCGTTGTCGCGCACCTCGATGGAGCCGTCGGCGTAGAGCTCGACCTCGATGCGGTCGCAATGACCGGCCAGCGCCTCGTCGACGCCGTTGTCCACGATCTCCCAGAGGCAGTGCATGAGCCCGCGGCTGTCGGTGGACCCGATGTACATGCCAGGGCGCTTGCGAACCGCTTCCAGGCCCTCAAGCACCGACAGGTGACGAGCCGTGTAACCCGCCTCCACTAGCGTCACTCCAGCTCCCCTGGTCTAGGCATCGAACACGTGTGCGTAGCTTACCGTTCTTCCCACACGCGCGCGTACAAGCTTGCCACGCCGACGCGTTTGCCGTTACCAACCGGCTGATCGTCATTACTTTGGGACACATTCCGCTCTGGGCGTAGAGAGGGGGCGGTTGGGAACGTCCACGTCCGGTTAGATGTTGTTCCAAGTGACTGACGCCAGATCCTCGCTTCGGCGGGGGTGACCCGAAAGGCGATACGTGACTGGAGCTCTCGCCCCCGTTAAGCCGCTGACGGCCCTCGACCGCTGCGACCGCTGCGGCGCCCAGGCCTACATTCGCGCGACCCTGCCTGTGGGTGGGGAGTTGCTGTTCTGCGCCCACCACGGGCGTCAGCACATCGCAGCGCTGCGCGAAAAGGGTGCCGACATCCTGGACGAGTCGGCTCGACTCAGCGAAACCCGTTCAACTGCCCCCAACGACGAGCGCTGACGCAGCGCCTGTCGTGCTGAGATAACCACATATAGCGATACGCAGAACGGCGACCCCGGCACCGCCCGGGGCCGCCGTTCTGCGTTCAGCCACTCGGATATGCCCAAAGACACGCCGTTATGCATGGAGAACGGCGACATGCGAGCTGAACGGCTGGTGTACGCGCAGACACGCGGCGACGCGACAGACACACCACTTCGCGGGCAGGCGCGCGACTTGGCACGCGGACACGCCACTACGCGCTGATTGCACGGCTTCGCGAGCAGACATGCCATTACCCGCTAAATGCGCGGCTTCGCGGACAGAGGCGCAGATGTGCGTATGGACATACGGGTGCTCACACAGACCCACCCCCACAGACAAGTACCGCAATCCCTGGCGCACCGCCGCCCCCTGCGCACGCCAGCGCCCCGTGTGCACGCCGCCGTCCCCCTGTGCGCACAGGTATCTCGGCGTGCACGCAAGGGGATGGCGGCGTGCGCGCAGGTATCTCGGCGTGCGAGCTGTCATCCTCGTGAGCGCGTCGGCGTCCGAGTGTGCGGCATCGCAGGGCGCCAGAGCCGCAGGGCCACCCGGGACCGACGACGACGCGGCCGTCCGCGGAGTAGCAGCCGTGCCCAGAGCAGTGGCCGTGCGCGGAGCAGCGGCCGTAAGCAAAGGAGCGGCCGTAAGCAGAGCAGCGGCCGTGCGCAAAGCAGCAGCCGTGCCCTAAGTGACGGTGAGGCCGGTCAGCGGACTCGGTAGTGGTATCGGTCCACGATCTCAAATCCCTCGCCACGATAGAGAGACTGCGCGGCCAGGTTCGGGGCTGTGGTGACCAGGTAGGCGAATTTCGCATCCGCATGCCGCACGAGCGCCCGGATGACCGCGCGAGCCAGTCCTCGGCGGCGGGCCTGGGGCAGGGTGGCCATGCAGTAGATCCCAAGCGTGTCACTCTGCAAAGACGCATCGTCCCGAGACGCACCGTACGTCCCGGTCTGGGGTACGGCCCGGCCGACGGCCAGCGCCACGTCGTCCTCCTCGAACGCCGCATACCAGGCGGGCACCCCGGTGCAGATGCGCTCAGCGTCCTTGAACCCGGTGCCGTAACGACCGTCCACGGCCCACCACGTCTCCAGCCAGCCCTGCCAAGGCCGGTCCTCGATCCTCACCTGGTGAGAGAGCGGAGGAACGGCGGGCGAGCCTGCCATGATGACGGTCGGATCGACCAGTTCATAGCCTCTGCGCTCCAACTCCTCGTCCAGCCCGGGCGTGGCGTTCGGCCCCAGCGAGAAGACGCAACGCTGTCCGCGCTCCCCGTAGAAGGCCTCCGCCGCCTTGATGGCCCCGTCGAGGTCGGCGGGCTCGTCCAGAGGGAGCACCGAGTTGGCCCGCTTGGTCACGCCACCGGCGTAACGGAGCACCCATCCGTCGTGAATGCGCTGCTCGTAGGCGGGCCAGGCCTCATGGACGAGAAGGTCGAAATTCACCCGCGCAGCCTAGCCGACCCACCAAAACGCCCGCCCTCCTGCATACCGGTCACCGATTGCCGGGGTTGAAGCCTCCCCGAGAACGACCTCGACGGCGTGCCGCCGGGCCGGGCGCCGACGCCCGAGCAGGCTTGGTACCGCGCCGGGGAGCTTGCGCCCGAGGCCGACGATTCAGCGAAGAACGTGGCCCAGTGGGCGCCGTTGCGGCGGCCGGCCATGTCCACCCGGTGAGCGTCACCCTGGACAGGGCCCGGCCACGGTCGGCGGGTGGTGCCCACTTGGGCCACCGTAAAAGATCGTGACAGGGACGGCGGGAAAGCCTCCGACCAGGGGCAATAAGGTAGGGGGTTGTGCTGATCCTGTTGCCGCCGTCCGAGGGGAAGGCGCCCGAAGGCAGCGGGCCGCCCGTCGGCGAGCTGTCCTTCCCCGCCCTCGACAAGGCCCGCAAGCGCGTGCTGAACGCGCTCGTACGGGCCTCCAAGCGCCGCGACGCCCTCGACGTGCTCGGCCTCACGCCCGGGCTGGCGGGCGAGCTGGCCAAGAACGCCGCCCTCAAGACCGCCCCCACCCTGCCCGCCGCCGATCTCTACACCGGCGTCCTCTACGACAACCTCGGGCTGGGGACCCTCGACGACGCGGCGCGGAGGCGGGCGGAGGAGTCGGTGCTGATCTTCTCCGGCCTGTGGGGGGTGGTGAGGATCACAGATCTCATCCCGCCGTACCGGCTCTCGATGGGCGTCAATCTCCCGCCTCTCGGCGGGCTGGCCACGTTCTGGCGGCCGTTGATCGCCAAGGAGCTGGACCGGGTCCCGGGGCTGGTGGTGGATCTCCGTTCGGCCACGTACGCGAGCGCCTGGCAGCCTGGGGCGCGGTCGGTGACGGTACGGGTGTTCCGGGACGGCAAGGTCGTCAGCCACATGGCCAAGGCGACCCGGGGCGAGATCGCCCGCGCCCTTCTGGGGCACGACGCCGCTCCGGACACCCCTGATGAGCTGGCCAAGATCCTCGATGCCCTGGGCTACACCGTCGACCTAACCGAGCCCGCCCGCGCCAACCGCCCCTGGACCCTTGATGTGCACGTCACCGACCCGGCGTAAGGGGCGCGGGCTGTCCAGGCGTGTCGCTGATCGCAGGGGCCGCCGGTTTCCCGCCCTTGGTGATGGCGCCCCTCGACGGTGACGGTCCGTAGCGACGGCCCTCCGCGGCGGGTGCGTCTTTACACCTCCGCAACCGGCGCGGGTGGCCGGTCCGTCGGGGTGCTTGAGTGCCCACGGTGGCGGGTGGGGCATGGATACGAGATCGGGCGCGGCGCATTCACCCCGGCCTCGGGCGCGTCGGAGGCGCGTTGCGGCTGCGGGCCATGATCGTCGGCAGCGTCCGCATGATCGAGGGCCGCCCGGGCGCGTCGTACGACCGCGGACGCTGGACAAGCGCGGCATCAGCGGTGTGGCGGGGCGCCCCGCATTGCGGTGGAGGGTAACGGCAGTGTGACAGGCGCCAGTGGTGCAGTGGGGGCGGTGGTAGTGCGGCTAGCCCCGTTTTCCGCATGTGAGCGATCTTCAGCGGAGGTCTCGTGGATCGATGTCGAGGAGGTCCAGGAGATGGAGTTGAAGATCGGTGGGTTGCGGGATGGTCGGGGGTGACTGCCCGATGCCCGGGATCAGCCGGATGCCGGTCAGCGCGTCCAGGACGAGCTTGCCGGTGGGAACGGCGGGCCTGCCGGCGTACAACCCGTCGACCTTGGTCGCTCCGCGGGCGGCCAGTGCGAGGCGGACTTGGCGTTCGATCAGGCAGAAGATGAGCAGGGCCAGGCAGATGACGGTGATCAGCGCGTTGATGCGGCGGTTGTTCTTGAGGTACAGGTTGGTGACGGCCAGCGGGCCTTTGAACGCCTGGTAGCGGCGCTCGACGGCTTCCTGGCCTTTGTAGTGGCGCAGCACTTGTTCGGTATCGGCCTGACGTGGGTCGAGGTTGGTCAGCAAGGCGTACCAGCCGTCGGTGGCGGCTTCAGCGTCCAGGGCGTGGGCGTCGAAGTGCCAGGCGAGGGTGGGCTTGCCGGTGAGCCGGTCGGTGCCGGTCTCAGCGGTCAGGTAGGCGCTCACCCGGCGGGCGCGGCCGATCGCGGTGATCCGGTCGGTGACCGCCTGCTCGTCGGGATAGTGGCGGCTGCCCAGGCCGCGTTCCAGCCGGGCCAGATCTTCGCGAGCCCGATCCAGCTTCTTGGCCCGGGCGCTGGCGGCCGCCTGGGCGCGGGCCGAGGAATGCACGAAGATGCGCCGCAGCCTCAGCACCGGGTCGTTCTTGCGCGGCCCGGCCAGCGTCATGGTGTCTTCGCGCACGTGCCAGACGCCGCGCCGGTCGGCGCTCTTGCCGGCGTCGCGGGCGGCGATGTAATCCACCGGCCGGGCCGTGGCCAGATCGAGGCCGGCCAGCGTCTGGGCGCTGACGAACATCTTGGAGGCGGGGGCGATGAAACCCACCTCATCGGCGATCATCGCGGCCAGGTTGGCGTAAGAGATCAGCTTGGAATCGCCGACCATGAGGACCTGCTGCGGGCCGGCCAGCCGTTGCAGGGCCTGCATAGCGCCGATGACCTGGGCCACTTCCCCTGCGGCGCCGTCGTAGGCACGGTGAAAGACCGGGATCGCGCCGTCGGAGCTGACGGCGATCCCGCTTTGGATCTGCTTCAGATCCGGCCGCCGGTCCTTGGGATGACCGAACCTGGGTCGTGCGAAGCCGGACTCGGCATCGTCGTAGTCGCCGTGCAGCGAGATCGAGGTCATGTCCCAGTGCAAGCGGGTCACGTCGATACCGAACGCCTCGATCGCGGCCAGCCCGACCGATCCGACGAGCTGATCCAGATGCGGGGCGATGGCATCCAGAGCACGCCCGATCCGGTCATCGTTCAGCAACTCGGGCTCGACGCCGAACGCCTCACCCACCGCCCACTGCCTGGCCCATGCCTGGACGTGCACCAGCGGAGCGGGCGAGGTCAGCCGGTTGGCCACCAGCACCTCGATCACCTGGCCATGAGTCAGCTCTGCGGTATCGCGTACGGGGCAGGCCGCATCCACCAGCTCCCGGATCCGCAGCCGGGAGCAGAACCCTGCCACCACCGGTAACGCTCCCAGTATCTTCTCGACACTGGCCCGACCCCACTCCGCACGCTGTCTCACCAGCCAGGTCATACCGCGACAACGATCACCACAGCAACCCAGCGATCTTCAAACAACCTCACATGCGGAAAACGGGGCTAGCCATTCGACGGTGCAGCGGCGTTCCGGTCGGGTGCGGCGGGGGCCCGTTGGGCGTGGCGGGGGTCACGTCGGTGTGGCGGGGTGGCCGGATGTGGCGGCGTGGCGCTGAGCGTGGCGGCGTGGCGTGGTGCATGAGGCGGTGGGACTGCGAGGTCATCGACGGTGCAGCGACGGCGGCATCCGTCGGTGTGGCGGGGGTGGCGGGGGTGGCGGGTGCAGTCACAGGCTCGCCGCCACCGGCAGGAGCGCGCGAGGTGCAAACGGTGCCACAGCGACCGAGGATCCGCTGGCGGTGCTGGATGCGGAGAGAGCTGTCGATGCCGCGGGGCTGGAGCGCCAGATGACGCGGTTGAGGCAGGAGAAGTGTGACAAGTCCGCCGACGAAATAAAGCTGGAGCGCCAGGCTCGCGACACGCCCCGCCCGGGGGTGGAAAAGCCGCCGCCCCGCGCGGTGGGACCGGGCGGGGCGGGGGATTCGTGCGGGGTCAGTCCAAGTAGTCCCGGAGGACCTGGGAGCGCGAGGGGTGGCGCAGCTTGGACATGGTCTTCGACTCGATCTGGCGGATGCGCTCACGGGTGACCCCGTAAACCTTGCCGATCTCGTCGAGCGTCTTCGGCTGCCCGTCGGTGAGACCGAAGCGCATCGAGACGACGCCCGCCTCCCGCTCCGACAACGTGTCGAGAACGGAGTGCAGCTGCTCCTGGAGCAGCGTGAAGCTGACGGCGTCGGCTGGGACGATGGCTTCGGAGTCCTCGATGAGGTCGCCGAACTCGCTGTCGCCCTCCTCACCCAGCGGGGTGTGGAGGGAGATGGGCTCACGGCCGTACTTCTGGACCTCGACGACCTTCTCGGGCGTCATGTCCAGCTCGCGGGCCAGCTCTTCCGGCGTGGGCTCGCGGCCCAGGTCCTGCAGCATCTGCCGCTGGACGCGGGCCAGCTTGTTGATCACTTCGACCATGTGGACCGGGATGCGGATGGTCCGCGCCTGGTCGGCCATGGCACGCGTGATCGCCTGCCGGATCCACCACGTGGCGTAGGTGGAGAACTTGTAGCCCTTGGTGTAGTCGAACTTCTCCACGGCCCTGATCAGGCCCAGGTTGCCTTCCTGGATCAGGTCGAGGAAGAGCATGCCGCGGCCGGTGTAACGCTTGGCCAGCGAGACCACGAGCCGGAGGTTGGCCTCCAGCAGGTGGTTCTTGGCCCGGCGGCCGTCCTCGGCGATCCACTCCAGCTCGGCCTTGACGTCGACCGGCAGCCCCTCGGTCTCCCCGCCGCCGAGCTGCTCCTCGGCGAACAGGCCCGCCTCGATGCGCTTGGCGAGCTCGACCTCCTGCTCGGCGTTGAGCAGGGGGACCTTGCCGATCTGCTTGAGGTAGTCCTTGACCGGGTCGGCGGTGGCGCCAGCGGCGGCCACCTGGGCGACCGGGGCGTCATCGTCGTCGTCGGAGAGGATGAGGACCTCGTCCTCGGTCTTCGCGACCGCGGCGACCTCGGAGGGCTTGGGCTCGGCGTCGGTGTCGTCGTCGGACTCGTCGTCACCTTCGGAGTCGGCGTCCTCGGCCACGATCTCGTCGTCGTCGACGTCGAGATCCTCCAGGTCCTCCAGCTCCACGTCGCCGTCGAGCTCGATGTCCTCGTCGTCGTCCGCGTCGGCCCGGGGCTCGGGCTTCGGCTTGGTCTCGGCAGGCCCAGCGCTCTTCGGCTCGGCCTTCTTGGCGGCGGCGGGAGCCGCGGCCTTCTTCGCCGCCGGGGCGGCCTTCTTGGCAGGGGCCGCCTTCTTGGCGGCCGGCTCGGCTTCAGCGGTGCCCACGACCGCGGTCACGGTCTCGGGCTGCTGCTCTTTGGCGGCCGCCGCCGTCTTGGTCTTGACGGGGGCGGCGGTGCGGCGCTTTGCTGGACCACGAGACTTCTTCGGCGCAGCCGAATCCGCGGCGGTCACCACCACGGTCACGCCCTCTTTGCTGAGGTTCCGCAAGAACGCGGCGGCGTGCGACATGGGGATGTCCGCCTCCTCGAAGGCCTGACGGACATCCTCAGACTCGAGGAAACCCTGCGAGCGCCCACGCTCGAGCAGTCGCTGAATGACGGGCTCGTTCAGCTCTTGTGGCTTCGAGCGAGTCGAACTTGCAGGCGACACGAACACCTCTCGAACGAACGCGTGGCGACTATGGACCCAGATGCCCGCTGGGGGGCTGTTGCCTCTCTCGGAGATCGGTGAGGCCGTGCGGACCGCGACGGACCTGCACAGCATTCTGGCACGACCCCGCGCTCCGTACGGCCACCTCCCGGCGGTTGACCTCCACCCTAGGCCGACCGAGACAGTAGTGCGTACGTAAGCGGGGCACTGATACCCGAAAGCAACCGTTATGACTGTTTCATTCAGTCACTCTTCGTGGCTGGCGGGACGTGAATTGCTAGCGCGGTAACGTCATCATCCTGTTCATATCCAGACAACATCCGGTCAACCAGGAAGTCCAGCAACATGTGCGGACTACTCACAACTTCAGGCGGAGCTTCGGTCACAACACTGCAAAGGTCTGCCAGTCCGGCATCCAGCCCGCGCTTCCTGTTCTCGACGAGGCCGTCGGAGTAGAGCACGGCGGTATGGCCGGGCGGCACCACGAACCGGAACTGCCTGCGACTGGTGGGCCAGCCTAGCGGAGTGCCGGGCTCGCCGTCGCACAGGATCGCCGTGCCCTGCGGCGAAACCAGGACGGGTGGCGGGTGGCCGGCCAGGGCCAGAGTGCCCTCGCCGGTGACCGGCTCCACGACCATGTACGCCAAAGTCGTGACCTGTTCTTCCTCTTCCGTGGCCTCGAAGACCCGGTCGAGCCCCGTCAGCACGGCCGCGGGCGGCGGGTTGGTCAGCGCCAGCGCCCGCATGGCGTTGCGGATGCGGCCCATGCCCGCCGCGGCCTTGACGCCCTTGCCCATGACGTCGCCGACGACCGCCGCGACCCGCCCGTCCTGCAGGACGAACGCGTCGTACCAGTCGCCGCCGACCTGGACGTGGCGGCTGCCGGAGCGGAAGCGCTGGGCCAGCACGAGGCCCTTGATCACGGGCAGGCGGTCGGGCAGCAGGCTGCGCTGCAGCGTCTCGGCGGTGCGGTGCTCGCGCTCGAACAGCGTGGCCCGCTCGACCGCCAGCGCGCACTGGCCGGCCAGCGCCTCCAGGAAGACGCCGTCCTCCTGGGAGATCTTCACCGGCCTGGTGAAGGAGAACCGGAGCGCTCCCAGAGCCCGGCCCGCCGCCAGCAGCGGCAGGCCCACCCAGGCCCGCTCGTCGCCGTGGGCGATGAAGTTGGCCAGGATCTCCTCGTCGTCGCCCGCCTCGAGCAGCTGGGCCTTCAGCGACTCGGGCGACTCGGCGAAGACCGGCCGCCGGCTGTTGACGGCCATGGTCATCACGTTGGAGTGGGACAGCGGGATCTCGTCACCGGTGATCCCGGAGGCCTCCATGATGCCCTCGCCGTTGATCAGCTTGAGCGCCGCGCGGTCGGGGTCGAGCAGCGCCACGGCCGAGCGGTCGGCGGCCAGGGCCGTGCGGCCCACGTCGATGATGACCTGCACCACCTGCTCGACCGTCAGGGCCTCGGCCAGCTGCGCGGTGGCGCCCTGGAGCCGGGCGGTGCGCAGGGCGGCGGCGCCGAGCTGGTCGGTCAGCCGGCCGCGCATCTCCTCGGCCTCGCGCTGCGGGGTGACGTCGGTGTTGGCGCCGACCCACTCGACGACCCGGCCGTGCCTGATGATCGGCACGGCGCGCACCTCGAAGTGCCGGTAGCCGCTGGCCCGGGTGCGCACGCGGTAGTTCCACTCGAACATGGTGCGCCCGCGCAGCGCCTCCCTCCAGGCCTCCTCGGTCTGCTGGCGCTCCTCGGGGTGGACGACCTCCAGCCAGCCGTTGGCGAGGTATTCCTCCAGGCCCTGGCCGGTGATGGCGCGCCACTGGGGAGCGTCCTCGACGACCGCGCCGGTGGGCGAGGTGATCCAGACGAGCTGCGACTGGGCCTCGACGAGCGAGCGGTAGCGCTCCTCGCTGCGGCGCAGCGCCTCCTCGGTCTGGCGGCTCTCGGTCACGTCGAGCCCGACGAGCGCGATGGCGCGCAACTCGCCCGCCGCCTCGTCGTGGACCGGCGAGAACGACAGCGACCAGTGCCTGGTGTCACCCTCCGCCGTCCGCACGCGTACGCGGCCCTCGGTGACGGGCGCGTCGGTCTCGATGACGGCCTGCACGGCGTGGGTGATGATCTGGCTGAGGTCGGCGGCCAGCACCTCGACCGGCAGCCTGCCGGCCATGCGCTCGGCGGGCACGTTGACGACGTCGCTGAACACGTCGTTGACCCGCTGGATGCGGCCGTCGCCGTCGAAGAACGCGAAGGCGAACTCGGCCTCCGACAGCATGCCCTTGAACAGAGCGGAGTCCGAGATGTCCACATCCGACTCCCGGGGACGGGGAACGGAGGTCTCGGCGCTCATGGTCCGCACCTCCGTCGCGTGCCAGGGTCTCCCACGCGGCACATCTCCATAACTGTGTATCGGCGTAGCGCAGCTCCGGGCGACCGGATTCTGCAGTACATCATCGGCGATGGGCAGGTGTGGACGGAAGCCCCCGTCGCGGCCCGGTCGCCTTTAGGGTCTACGCATCCTGTCAAAGTCGCTCCACGTTGCGCAGCAAGATCAGGTTACAGCGCTCGATCGCCGGGGCCGAGACCCCGGCCCCAACTACTTCGCCGCGCGCTTCGCCTCCTGCTTGAAGGCTCGCACTCGGGCCAGGCTGTCGGCGTCGACCACGTCGGCGACCGACCGGCTCGATCCCTCCTCGCCATAATGTCCGGCCGCCTCCCGCCAACCCGGCGGCTGGACCTCCAACTGCTTCCCCAGCAATGCCAGAAAAATCTGGGCCTTCTGTTTGCCGTATCCCGGCAGGGCCATCAGTCGTTTCAGCAACTCTTTGCCGTCCGCGGCGTCCGCCCACAGCTTCTCCGGCTGACCGTCGTAGTGCTCGACGAGGTAGGCGGCGAGCTCCTGGACCCGGGCCGCCATGGACTTGGGGTAGCGGTGCACGGCCGGCTTCTCGGCCAGCAGCGCCGCGAACGCCTCCGGGTCGTAGGAGGCGATCTCCCCGGCGGTCAGGTCGTGGCCCAGACGCTGGGAGATCGTATACGGCCCCGTGAACGCCCATTCCATGGGGATCTGCTGGTCGAGCAGCATGCCGACGAGCAGGGCGAGCGGGCTGCGGCCGAGGAGCTCGTCTGCCTCGCTCCGCTGGGCGAGCTGGATGCGCATGGAGACAGCTTCGCACGAATGGGCACCGGGTGAAGTGAACACAACCGCCGCGGAGCCTTGACAGCCGCCCGAGAAAAGGTGAAATGAGAGCGCAAGTCGCCCTGCCGCCATTCCTGGGGGTTTGCCCCCAGGTCTCCAGAGGAATCTCACTTCTATGCTCGCTCTGGCCACACGGTTCCTGCGGGAGCCGGTCAGTCTCAGGCTGGCCGAAGAGTTCCTGACCGTGCCCGTGGACACGATCGACCGCTGCGTGGCCGACGTGTGCGCGTGTGCGCAGCATCTCGGCGTCTCGGCGACGCCGGAGATCGTGGAGCGCATCGCTCGCGAGCATCTGCTCGCGATCGTGAACTCAGCGCCTCCGCCCCGAAGTTCCCGGTAGACAAACAAAAGCCCGGAAGTCCAGTTAAGTCCCATCCAGAACTCCCCGATAACATCGGGGTCACCAGGCCGAGTTCTACGCACCGTTTGCGCCTGGAATACGAGAGAGTGAGGGCGTGCGCCGACACCGACGAGATCCCCGGGAGAGCACCCCGCCAGACGACGTGTTCAAGGAGATGGTGCAGGCGGCTCGCGAGCTGCTCGCCGTTCGCACCCCTCTCGACGCGGAACTGATGGTCTCCGACATGATCGGGGCCTGGTGGGGCAGGCGGGTCAGGGGCGGCGACGTGGAGCAGGTGCTCGGGGAGGGACTGGTCGACTACGCCGCCAAGGCCGGCACGCCGGCCTCCCTGACGCTGCTCATCTGCCTGGCCTATCTGGGCACGGCCCGCCAGGGCGCCAAGGCCGAGGGCGCGGCGCTGGCCATGATGGAGTCGGGCGTGGCCAGGCCGGGCTGGGCCGACCGGGTGGGCGCGGTCAAGCCGGCGGGCTGTTACGTCTCCCGCGACTCCTACGGCGACCAGGACACGGTCATCTGCACCTTCGCCTACCGCTGGGACGAGGACTCGCTGCCCGTCGACCGGCACGCGCTCGTCATGGTGGTCGACTACAACATGAGCGGCATGGCCCGGGACGCCTGGGTGTCCTCGCAGGTCGACAAGCTGCTGGAGCAGGCCAGGGCCGAGGCGGCGGGCAATCCGCTGCTGCTGTTCGAGGAGCTGGAGCCCGAGCAGGCCAGGGCGCTGCTGGAGTCGGCCATGAAGGCCACCAGGGAGCCGAAGACGCCGCCGCCGGTGAGCGACAGCTACAGCGCCTACCACGCCTTCGCCCGCGCCAGGCTCAAGGCGCTGCCTCCCGGGCGCAAGCGGCCGGCGCCGCGGCACACCGAGGCCCCGTACAGCAGGGAGCGGCGGGCCATGCTGGCGGCGGAGTTCCTGGCGTCCGACGCGGCCGAGCACCTGTCCGACCCGTCGGCGGCCTCGCGCTGCGCCGACCACATCATCGACTACGGCTGCGACCAGGACTTCAACCGTCCGCTGCGGGTCAGCCCGACCAAATGTGAAACGTTCCTGCTCGACTGGCTGCCGCGCAAGGTGATGCTGAGCGTGGCCGAGCAGGAGGCGATGCCGCACGTGCTGTCGGCGTGGGTGCGCTTCGCCGCCCGCCGCACGGGCCTGCCCGAGCAGGGGCTCAAGGCCACGCTGGACGCGGTGTGGGAGGCGATCGGCAAGTTCCCCGAGGCGTACCGGGACCCGACGTCCTTCGGGCTCGACCGGCCGCTGCTGGAGCGGCTGCTGCCGGACGGCGACCTGTCGGCGCTGGCCAGGCGCGCCTTCGCCTTCCCCTACCTGCAGGGCGTGCACAACGGGATCGACCTCGACAAGCTCAACCCCGCCGACGAGGCGGACCGGCGTACGCTGCTCGAGATCGACCACGGCGGCACGATCGACCAGGAGCACCTGGCCTGGCACGAGGAGATCGCCACCCGGCTGTGGGAGGGCGACCCGCCGCAGCTGTGGGAGGCCGCGCAGCGCCTGCTCGACCTCGGTCACGACCGCCACGACGTGCTCCACGTGCTGATCGAGATCGCCGAGCGGATCGGCGGCGACCCCGACGAGCTGGCGGCGGCGCTGGACGACATCGCCGACATCCCGGACGAGTTCTAGGAACGGTCCTCTCGCTCCGTGGCGGGCCGCCGGCCGCGAGTACGCCAGGGCGAGCGCCTGGCGCATCCGTACGGCCGACACGCCCGCCTCTCCCGTCCCCGGGCGGTCCGGCCGGGGCCTGACCCGGTCCACCCTGTACGACGGGACAGGCGAAGTCGGCACCGCGATCCAGACGTTGTTCGTCGCACCGGGATAGGCGCCGAGATAGCCTCTACTGCCATGGTGATCGACCTCAACGCCGACCTGGGTGAAGGGTTCGGCGTCTGGCGGCTCGGCGACGACCTCGCGCTGCTCGACATCGTCACGAGCGCCAATGTGGCCTGCGGTTTCCACGCGGGCGACCCCGTCACGATCAGGCGCACGTGCGCGGCGGCCGTCGACCGCGGGGTGACGATCGGCGCGCAGGTGTCCTACCGCGACCTGGCGCACTTCGGGCGCAGGGAGATGGACGCCGAGCCGGAGGAGCTGTGCGCCGAGGTGCTGTACCAGCTCGCGGCCGTCGACGGCGTCGCCAGAGCCATGGGCGGCCGGGTCTCCTATGTCAAGCCGCACGGCGCGCTCTACAACCGGATCTGCCGCGACGAGGTGCAGGCGGGGGCGGTGATCGACGCGGTGGCCGACTACGACCCCTCGCTGCCGGTGCTCACGCTGCCCGGTTCGGTGGTGCACGCGGTGGCGGCGGCCGCGGGCGTCCCGACCGTGAACGAGGCGTTCGCCGACCGCGCGTACACCCCCGAGGGGGCGCTGGTGTCGCGCCGGGAGCCGGGCGCGGTCATCCACGACCCCGCCGCGGTGGCCGACCGCGCGTGCCGGATGGCCGTGGAGGGCTCCGTGACGGCCGTCGACGGTAGTTCGGTCCCGGTTTCGGCACGTTCCATCTGCGTGCACGGAGACACGCCTGACGCGGTCCGGCTGGCGCAGGGGGTGCGGGACGCGCTGCTGGCGGCCGGGGTGGTCCTGCAGGCGTTCGCGTGATCCGGGCGGCCGGGGAGCACGGGCTGCTCGTGGAGACCGGCTCGCTGGAGCTGTCTCACCGGCTGGACGCGGCGCTGCGGGCCGATCTGCCGGCCGGGGTGGTGGAGATCGTGCCGGGGCCGGAGACGGTGCTCGTGGTGGCTCCTGGGGCGGATCAGGCGCGGCTGCGGGCGCTCCTGGCGGACGTGACCGGCCGCGAGCGCGACAGGGCCGGTGTACGGGCGGCTGAGGGGGAGGTCGTGACGATTCCCGTCGTCTATGACGGCGCGGATCTCGATTCCGTCGCGGCACTGGCCGGGATCTCGGTGGACGAGGTGGTCTCCCGGCACGCGGGGCGGGAGCTGGTGGTGGGCTGGCTGGGGTTCGCGCCGGGGTTCGCCTATCTCACGGGGCTGGATCCGGTGCTGGAGACGCCGAGGCTCGACACGCCGCGCACGTCGGTGCCGGCCGGGTCGGTGGCGGTGGCGGGGCCGTACTCGGCGGTCTACCCGAGCGCCTCGCCGGGCGGGTGGCGGCTGATCGGGCGCACCTCCGTGCGGGTGTGGGACGTGACGGCCGATCCGCCCTCGCTGTTCCGGCCGGGCATGCGCGTACGGTTCCAAGCCGCATGATCGAGGTGGTGGCGGCCGGGCCGTACGCGAGCGTCCAGGATCTGGGGCGGCCGGGCCTGGCCCATCTGGGGGTGCCCCGCTCGGGGGCGGCCGACGCGCCGAGCCTGCGGCTGGCCAACAGGCTCGTGGGCAACCCGGAGGGGCTGGCGGGGATCGAGCTGACGTTCGGCATGGCGCGGCTGCTGTTCCACGACGGGGCGTGGGTGGCGCTGGCGGGCGCGCCGGTGGACAGCCCGGCGGGCATGGGGGCGCCGTTCTGGGTCGCGAAGGGCGCCGAGCTGCGGCTGGGCATGCCGGAGTGGGGGCTGCGCACCTATGTGGCCGTGCGCGGCGGGATCGCGGTGGCGCCGGTGCTCGGCAGCCGCTCCACCGACTCGCTGTCCGGGCTCGGCCCGGAGCCGCTGCGGGCGGGCACGCTGCTGCCCATGGGGCGGCCCGAAGGCGTGATCCCCGTCGACCTGGCGCCGCCGCCCGGGCCCCGGCCCGCCGTGCTGCGGGTGACGCCGGGGCCGCGGGACGACTGGTTCGTGCCGGACGCGCTGGCCGGGCTGTGCGCACGGCCGTACTCCGTGAGCCAGGACAGCAACCGCGTCGGGGTGCGGCTGAGCGGCGCCGAGCTGGTCAGGGCCAAGGAGGGCGAGCTGCCGAGCGAGGGGATGGTGACCGGGGCGATCCAGGTGCCGCCGAGCGGGCAGCCGATCGTCTTCCTCGCCGACCACCCGCCGACGGGCGGCTACCCGGTGATCGGCGTCGTACGCGAGGCGGACCTGCCGGTCGCCGCCCAGCTGCGGCCGGGCGACGAGGTGCGCTTCACAGTTCGACCTGCCCGGTGACGCAGGTCAGTACGGAGCCGCCCACCCACACGTCCCCGTCGGCGTCGGTGGAGATGTGCACCCGGCCGGAGAAGCCGAGCACCGTGCCCTGCCGGGCCACGTACGGGGCCTTGGCCCGGCCCGAGCGCAGCAGCCACTGGGCCATGGAGGCGTTGAGGCTGCCCGTCACCGGGTCCTCGATGGTGGAGCCGTGCGCGTGGGTGAAGGCCCGCACCTCGAAGTCGTACGGCGCCCCCTCGGGGTAGGGGCCCGCCACGCCGACGAAGGCGGGGACGAGGCCGGGGCGCAGCGCGAGCACGGACTCGGCGTCCGCGAGCAGCACCGCCACCCAGCCGGGGCCGTTGTCGGCCCACTCCATGTCCACGACGTCGGCGCGCTCGATCCCGAGGGATTCGACGATCTGTCCGGCCAGCGGCTCCTCCACGGGGCCCGACCGCACGAGGGGCGGCGCGTGGAAGGCGAGCCCCTCGCCGGTCCTGCGCACCCGTACCAGCCCGGCCGCGCACTCCTGGACGATCTCGCTCTCCTGGCGCGGCGCTCCCCCGGCCTCCAGCCAGGCGTGGCAGGTGCCGAGCGTCGGGTGCCCGGCGAAGGGCAGCTCCTTGGAGGCGGTGAAGATCCGCACGCGGTAGTCGGCGTCGGGCGTGGTCGGCGGTAGCACGAAGGTGGTCTCGGCCAGGTTCGTCCAGGTGGCGAACCGCTGCATCTCCTCGCTCGTCAGCCCCTGGCCGTCGAGCACGACCGCGAGCGCGTTGCCGTGGTACGGGGTGGTGGTGAAGACGTCAACCTCGGTGAAAGGGCGCAACATAATCCGGAGTCTCGCAGACAGGTCTTTTCCCGTTAACACGGCACCAGCAGACTGGACGGTGTGGCGGACTTTGATGTTGTGGTCCTGGGTTCCGGGCCAGGTGGACAGAAGGCCGCGATCGCGGCGGCGAAGCTCGGCAGGCGTGTCGCGGTGGTCGAGAAACGACACATGATCGGCGGCGTGTGCATCAACACGGGGACGATCCCCTCCAAAACCCTCAGGGAGGCCGTCCTCTATCTCACCGGGCTCAACCAGCGGGAGCTGTACGGCGCCAGCTACCGCGTCAAGGACGAGATCACGGTCACCGACCTCGGGATGCGCACCCAGCACGTGATCGGCCGCGAGATCCAGGTGATCCGCAGCCAGCTCGCCCGCAACCACGTGACGGTGCTGCAGGGCACCGGCCGGTTCCTGGACGCGCACACGATCGGGATCACGCACGAGGAGGGCAAGTCCGAGGAGACGAAGATCACCGCCGAGAAGGTCGTGATCGCCACCGGCACCTCGCCCGCCCGTCCCGACAGCGTCGAGTTCGACGACCGGACGATCATCGACTCCGACGCGATCCTGCACCTCGACCGGATCCCCGAGACCCTGGTCGTGGTGGGGGCGGGGGTCATCGGCATCGAGTACGCCTCCATGTTCGCCGCCCTCGGCACCAAGGTGACGGTGATCGAGCGGCGCGAGCGCATGCTGGAGTTCTGCGACCTGGAGATCGTCGAGGCGCTGAAGTACCACCTGCGCGACCTGGCCGTGACGTTCCGCTTCGGGGAGAACGTGGCCGCCGTCGAACGCCGCCCCGGCGGGGCGCTGACCCTGCTGGAGAGCGGCAAGAAGATCCCCGCCGACTGCGTCATGTACTCGGCCGGTCGCCAGGGCAAGACCGCCGAGCTGTGCCTGGAGGCCGCCGGACTGGCCGCCGACGCCCGCGGCCGCATCTCGGTGGACTCCAACTACGCCACCGAGGTGCCGCACATCTACGCCGTGGGCGACGTGATCGGGTTCCCCGCGCTGGCGGCCACCTCCATGGAGCAGGGGCGGGTGGCCGCGCAGCACGCGTGCGGGGAGCCGGTCGAGGACACCCGCGAGCTGCCGCCCATCGGGATCTACACCATTCCCGAGATCAGCTTCGTCGGCCGGTCGGAGGACGAGCTGACCCGGGACAAGGTGCCGTTCGAGGTGGGCATCTCGCGGTACCGGGAGCTGGCCAGGGGGCAGATCATCGGCGACTCGTACGGGATGCTCAAGCTCCTCGTCTCCCCCGAGGACCGGCGGCTGCTCGGCGTCCACGTGTTCGGCACGGGGGCGACGGAGCTCGTGCACATCGGGCAGACGGTCATGGGGTGCGGCGGGACGATCGACTACCTGGTCAACGCGGTGTTCAACTATCCGACGCTGGCCGAGTCGTACAAGGTGGCCGCGCTGGACGCCATGAACAAGATGCGGGTGGTCGCCCGGCTCACCGCCGGCATGTGATCACGACAGCGTCCACTTCTGGTCGGCGGCGCCCGTGCAGGTCCAGATCCGCAGCCGGGCGCCGTCGGCGCCGGAGTTACCGGTGCGGTCAGGGCTTGGCCGCGGTGGCCGCCTCCCAGGTGCGGAGGTACGACTCGGCGCCGGCCGCCAGGTCCCGGACGATCTCGTCGCCGGCGATGATCCGCATGTCCTCGATCCAGTCGGGCACCAGGCCGTAGTTGGCGACCCCGTCCGTGTTGACGTCCCACACCCGCTGGCCGGTGCGCAGCCGGTCCAGGAGCACGCTGCCGTCGTACGACCTGAACGGGTACGTCACCCCGTTGGCGCCTGCCCGCGGGGCCGGCAGCCTGCCCATGCCGTTGACGTCGAGGCCGTAGCCGTAGCCGGCGACCTGGTGCGCCTGCCTGGAGGGCCTGGTACGGGCCCATTCGGCGACGAAGTGCTCCGCGTCGTGGCCGTACTGAGTGATCATGCCGCCGAGGGCGTAGATCCGGTCGAAGTAGAGCGGGTCGGCCCAGCTGTGGGAGGAGATCACGCCCGGGTAGCGGGCGGCTTCGAGCAGGTCGAGCGTGCGGTCGGCGGCCTTGACGCTCATGTGGTCGAGCTCGATCAGCATGCCGCGGCGGATCATGCCCTGGACCATGTACTCGCCCAGCGCGGTCAGGCCCCTGGTGTTGCAGTGCGGGGCCGGAGGATAGACCGGCAGCGAGACGCCGGGAGGCAGCAGTCCCGCGATCGGGTCGGGCAGGACGCCGCCCGGGTCGATCGGGTTGTCGTGCTCGGGGGTCGTGCAGGTGCGGGCCTGCCAGAAGGAGCCGGTGCCGAGGAAGTTGCCCAGGTTGACGATCGCGCCCTGGGTGCCGGAGTCGAACCGTACGCCGCACAGGGCGTTGTCGTACTTGTGGCAGACGAACATGCTGCGTACGCCCAGCGCGTACATCTCGTCCAGGCCGCGGTCGATCTGCGCCTTGGTGCACTGGGGGATGCCCAGGATCTGGCGGCAGCCGAACGGCTCGGAGGTCTCGATCCCCAGGACCACGGCCAGCTTGCCGTCCTGGATGACCTGCCGGGCCTCGGCCGGATCGTCCACGATCCGGAACCAGCCCCTGCCCGGCCCGCCCTGCTCGGCGTCGATGTGATCCTGCAGCTCCCTGGCCCGCTGGGCCTGGAGCCTGATGGTGGTCATCTCGTCGCACGAGTTCTTCTTCAGGGGATAGATCGCGCACAGCTGGCGGTTGGCCACCAGGTCGTTCACCAGGATCCGCAGCCCGCCCCGCCAGGCGCGCTCGACCCAGGTGTAGTACGCCTGCTGGTGGGTCAGCGAGTCGTACGCCGGCCAATCCCTGAACGTGGGCCAGCCGACGGGGTCGTGGGTGCCGGTGACCGTGCCCCTGCGGGTGAAGTTCTCGAACCAGGCCAGCTCGCCGTTGGGGTAGTGGTCCGGGCAGTCGGCCAGCGCCTTGGCGATGCCGTCCGGGTCGAACGGCTTGCCGCACATGAGCCTGCCTCCGAACGCCTCGTAGGAGAAGAGGTGGCTGTGGGCGTCGATGAAACCGCTGACCTGGTCTGCCGTGGTGGTGGTCGTGGCGGTGGCTGCCGGCTGGGGGATCACCAGGGTGCCGGCGAGGAGGAGCACGAGGACGATCAACCGGTGGGCTGAGCGGCGCGGCATGGGGCACCTCACGGGGCTGGGGATACCGGGGGCTCACCCACCAGCATCCGCCGCGCCCGCATACCCAACAAGACCCAAACATGAGCCCATCTCACATGCCCTGCACCACCTACCGCCAAGGGCCGGGGCGGGTCAGTCGGAGGCTGGGCGGCGGGTGCGGGGTGGGGGTTTCTTGCGGCCGGCGACCAGGGTGTCGCCCGGGACCGGGGCGGGGTCCTCCGTGCGCCTCGTCTCCCCGCTCTTGGCGCGCGGCCGGGGATGGGGCGCCGTGTCCTCCGTGGCGGCGGGGTCCGCGGGCTCCTCCTGCCGCTCAGTTTCGGGAGCCCGCGACTTGTCCGAAGCCGGCGACGTGTCGGGGTCCCGGAGCGAGGCGATGACGCGGTCCGCCTCCGTGTCGGCCGCGAACTCGTTCGCCGCCTCCGACTCCCTCCGCCTGATCACCACCATGTGGTCCACCGACGCCCGCCCCGCGCCCACCACGGCGAGCAGGAGGGAGGCGACGCCGAGGAGGACGAGCTCGTTCAGGCTGATGGGGTTGAGCGGCGTGGCCACCACGAAGACCCCCAGCGCCTCGGCGAAGAGGATCAGGCCCGTGACCGAGACGGCCAGGCCCGCGATCAGCAGCGCGCCGCCGATGAGCTCGGTGAGCATGGTCACCGTGGCCCAGGCGCCGGGTGCGGGAGCGCCCTGCGCTTGAAACTTCGCCCCGGTGGCCTTCAAGCCGTCTTCCAGCTTGGTCCAGCCGTTCGCGAAGAAGATGCCGCCCACGCCGACGCGGGCGACTAAAGCAGCAAGATCACGCAGGGCCTGTTTCACGGTACTTGTCTGCCCTAATCGGGCCATGGCACACCTCAATCACGGCGGAGCAGCATGGCCACCGCGACGGCGGTCAGGCTGAGCAGGACGACGCTCACGACCACGGTCGTGTGCAGGGCGTTCACGAAGGCCCACCGGGCGGCGTCGAGCAGGGCGCCGCCCGCGCTGCCGCCCACCTCGTGCGCGACGTGCGCCGCGCCCGCGAGCGACTGCCTGGCCTTGTCCATGCCGGTGGCGGACACGCCGGGCACGGAGTGCAGGCCGGGGGCGTACACGATGGCGGTGATCGTGCCGAGCACGGCCACGCCCAGGCCGGCGCCCAGTTCGTACGCGGTCTCCTCGATGGCCGCGGCCCCGCCCGCCTGGGACTCCGACGCCGCGGACATGATCGTGTCGGAGGCGGCCAGCAGCGCGACCTGGACCCCGAACCCGATGCCCACGAAGCAGAACGCCAGCATCACGGGATGCCCCTCGACGCCCCAGGAAAGCGTGGGGGTGAGGGAGAGCGCGACGAGCCCGAGCCCGCCGCTCATCGTGGTCCGCATCCCGATGCGCGGCAGGATGTGGGCGGCGGCGAGCCCGCCGGAGATGGCCGAGATCACCAGCGGCAACATCCTGACCGCCGCGCGCAGGGGGCTGTCGCCGAGCACGAGCTGCAGGTATTGGGCGAGCATGAGCTGCAGGCCCACCAGCGCGAACACGCCGAGCAGCACGCCGGCCACCCCGGTCGCGAACTCGCGCCGCCGGAACAGCCCGACCTCCAGCAGCGGGTGGCGCAGGCGCGACTGGCGGCGTACGAACAGGAAGAGCAGCCCCAGCCCGGCCAGGAACACCAGCACCGACGCCCACAGCGGCATCAGGCTGCCCGAGCCCGCCTCCTTCAGCCCGAACGCCAGCGCCAGGATGCCGAGCACCGACAGCACCGCGCTCACGCCGTCCCATCCCCTGTCCTTGCGCCCCGGCGAGTCCGGCAGCAGGCGGACGGCGGCGGGGATCAGCGCCAGCAGGATCGGTACGTTGATCAGGAAGACGGCGCCCCACCAGATGCCGACGAGCACGCCGCCGACGAGCGGGCCGACGGCCGCGCCGGCCGCCGCCACCGCGCTCCAGACGCCCAGCGCGATGGCGCGCTCGCGCCTGTCGGTGAAGATCTGGCGGATCAGGGACAGCGTGGCCGGCATGATCATCGCTCCGCCGATGCCGAGCAGCGCCCTGGCCAGGATCAGCGTCAGCGGCGTCGGGGCGAACGCGGCCCCGAGCGAGGCCAGGCCGAACAGTACGTAGCCGCACAGCACCAGCCGTTTGCGCCCGTACCGGTCGCCGAGCGTGCCGAACATGATCAGCAGCGGCGCGACCACCAGCGAATAGATGTCGATGATCCACAGCAGTTGCACCGCGGACGGCTCCAGCGCGGCCGTGAGCGCGGGCACCGCGATGTGCAGGACGGTCGCGTCGACGGTGATCAGCAGCAGGCTCACGCAGAGCAGCACGAGAATGGACCAGCGGCGGTCCCCGTGCTTCCGATCGGCAGTCCGTACGAGGGGTGCGGCCTGTGTGACGGTCATGGGCCTCCTTGCAGGCCGATCCGTTGACAGGGCCCGCACATGCTCTTTGGTCGGCGGCGAGAGCCCGGCTCGACGCTCGCTCCTCCCGAGCTCCTGCGCCTCGACACCTCGCACTCCGGCTTGCGTCGCAGCTTAGGGCATGTCCAGCACTTGTCATAGCAGTATCGACTGATCCACAGATGCCCCAGTACCTCTCTAGAGAGATACAGCCATATGTCGGTATCTATCCAGCATTCGCCCTCGACAGGATCATGGACACCGTGGGGAGAGACGAAAGTGACCTAAAAGGCGATATTTCCGATCGATCCTCACGTGAATGGTGTGACGAGGCCCTGGCCAGGCTGAACGCGGGCCGTCCCGAGTCCGCGCTCGACGCCGCCCGCCGCGCGGCCGACCTGGATCCGGGCGCGGAATGGGCGTACCGGCTCATCAGCCTCGCCCACGAGCGGCTGGGCCGCGACGCCGACGCGCTGCCCGCCGCCGAACGCGCCGTGGAGCTGGCCGGCGGCTCCTGGCCGGCCCGCCTGCGCCTGGCCGCGAGCCTGCGCCGCTCCCCCGGCCGCTGGCGGGAGGCGGTGGAGCACGCCACGCTGGCCGGGAAGTTCGCGCCGGAGCGGCCCGACCCGTGGGTCATGCTGGGCGACCTGGCCCTGCTGGGCGGCGACCACGCCCGCGCCGAGCGGTCGTACCGGGCCGCGCTCGCCGTCGACCCCGCCGATCCCCAGGCCCGCATGAACCTCGGCCTGTCCCTGCTGCGCTGGGACCGCCCCCGCCCGCACCACGACCCCGCCTGGCCGGTCGACCCGCGCGAGACGGGCCGGGTCAGGCGGGCGCTCGAGGTCTGGTCCCGCCAGGCCCGCCTGCTGGTCGCGCTCGCCACGCTCGCGATCGCCGGGGCCGCGCTCCTGCTCGACCGGGGCGCCCAGGCCCAGCTCGGCGGGTTCGCCGTGCTGGTGCTCCTGGCGCCGCTCACGGTCAGGCAGGCGCGGCGGGTGGGCCTGTGGTCGTACGTGCCCCCGATGCTCTGCCGGGATCCCTGGCTCGGCGCGGCGGTGGTGTCGGCGGCCGTGTCGGTGGTCGCGTTCGCCGCCTGGCTGCTGCTGGGGGCGGTGCCGTCCGTTCCGTCCGCGCTCGACCCGGTCTGGGCGGGACTGGCGGGCATCGTGGTGCTGGGATGGCCCGCGCTGGCCGCCGTACGGGCGCTGGCCGAGACGTGGCGTGGCCGCCCGCTTTCGGCGATGGCCGAGACCATGCGCGCCCGGGAGGCTCGGGAGCACGTCCACGCGGCGCAGATCGACCGCACCGCCCGCAGGAACGCCGGCGTGCTGCTCTGGATCGTGCTCGGCAGGACCTGGTCCGTGCTGGTCCCGCTGGTGGGCGGGGCGCTCGCGGTGGAGCCCAGGGCCGCCGTCGCCGCCGTGGCGGTGCCGTACCCGATGGTGCGCGGCTACCTGCGCGCCCGCCCCCGCGGCGACCGGTGGCTGCCCGCCGCGACGGCGCTCGTCGTCCTGGCCGCGGCCGCCTGCGCGGCGGGCGGGCTGCTGGGGGCCTGGCGGGCCGAGCCCGCGGCGACGTGGGCGTGGCGGGCCGGGCTGGGCGCGCTCGCGGCGGCGCTGGCCGTGTTCGGGGCGCGGGCGGCGCGTGCCTGGTGGCGGGGCGGGCCGGGCCCGTGGCGGACCTCACTGATCATGTGCGACCTGCCCGTGGGCGCCGAGCCGTCCGTCGCGCTGGCGCCGGAGGTGCGCCAGACCTTCTCGTACGCCCGCAGCATCGTCCTTTCCTACGGCGACGCCCACGGTCCCCGGGTCGCCGGCGCGGTGGCGACCGTCACCTCGTCGGGCGAGCTCCGGGTGATCACCGAGCTGGGGGCATGGGACGCCGTCGAGAACGACCCGAGGGTGGCGGTGTTCGCGGCGGACCCGCTGCAGCGGCGGTTCTGGGTGGAGGTACGCGGGATCGCCCTGCCCGACTCCGGCGCCCTGCGCGTCACCCCCAAACAAGTGCTCGTCGGCGAATTCCCTGGGCGACACCAGCGCTAGAATCTTGTTCTATGCGTATCCTGCGCACGCCGGAAGAGCGCTTCGCCGACCTGCCCGACTTCCCCTACGAGCCCCGCTACGCCGACGTCCCCGACGGCCTGCGGATGGCGTACGTCGAGGCGGGCCCCGCCGACGGCGAGCCCGTCGTGCTCCTGCACGGCGAGCCGAGCTGGTCGTTCCTCTACCGGCACGTCATGCCCGAGCTGGCCGCGGCCGGGCTGCGCGCGATCGCGGTGGACCTCGTCGGGTTCGGCCGCTCGGACAAGCCCGCCGACCGGGCCGAGCACACCTACGCCAGGCACGTCGAGTGGACCCGCGCGCTGCTGCTGGACGCGCTCGGGTTGAGCCGCGTCACCGTCGTCGGGCAGGACTGGGGCGGCCTGATCGGGCTGCGGATCGCCGCCGAGCACCCCGGCAGCGTCGCCAGGATCGTGGCCGCCAACACGGGCTTGCCCACGGGTGACATTCCCATGCCCGAGGTGTGGCACCGGTTCAGGAACGCCGTGCTCAAGGCCCCGGTGCTGGACATCGCCCGGCTCGTCCAGGCCGGCTGCAAAACGGAGCTGTCCGAGGAGGTCCGCGCGGCCTACGACGCGCCGTTCCCCGACGAGTCGTACAAGGCGGGCCCTCGCGCCATGCCGAGCCTCGTCCCGATCACGCCCGACGACCCGGCCGCGCCCGCCAACCGCGCTGCCTGGCAGGTTCTCACGACACTCGATCGGCCCTTCCTCGTGGCGTTCTCCGACGGCGATCCGATCACCGGGGACATGGCGCCCATTCTGCTCAAGTCGATCTCAGGCACGTCCGGCCTGCGGCATCCCGTCATCAAGGGCGCCGGGCACTTCCTGCAAGAGGACGCGGGGGCCGAACTCGGGCGGCAGATCGCCGCTTTCGTGACCTCCACCTAGCGTGTCAGGAGCGCCCAATCGTCGGTCCGGTGCGGTATAACCGGGGGCGGACCGGGGAGGCGTGATGCAGGAGTCCGGCAGGGCCCAGGCCGCGGGGCGGGCCGTGGCGCGGGATCTGTTCGAGAAGGTTCGGCTGCGTTATTACCAGATTCCCCCGGCCGTGCGCCGGGTCCTCTACGTGGTGGTGCTGGTCGCCGTCATGGGCCTGGGAGCGGCGCTCGGGTGGAATCTGCTCAACACCTTCCCCCTCGTCCTGCTGGGGCTCGCGTTCGTCGCGCTGACCATGCGCTTCCCCCGCGCCGCCGCCACCGTGCTGGTGGTCGCCGGCTGGGTCGTGCTGACGCTGCCCGTCTTCTCCGGCCTGTTCCCCGCGGGCTCCGGGTCGGTGCACCTGATGGTCGCGCTGGCCCTGCCCGCCGCGGCGGGCGCCCACCTCATCCGCTGGGTGGCGCCCTGGGTGACCACGCTGCTGGCGCTCGCCCCCGCCGGCGTGCTGGCCGTGCCGCTCTCGTTCGTCTCGGCGAACGTGGCGGTCTGGGCGGCGTACGCGGTGGCCGCCGCGGTGCTGGTCTACCGGTTCGTGCTGGCCCGCAAGGTCAGGGCGGAGAGCGCCGCGGCCGAGGAGCAGCAGGTGCGCGTCAGGGCGCGCGAGGGCAGGCCCGAGTCCCCGCAGGACAAGCAGGGCGGGCCCCCGCAGATCTCCGTCGAGGAGGCGCTCAGCGAGCTGGAGAGCATGGTCGGCCTGGCGCCCGTCAAGGAGCAGGTGCGCTCGATCGCCGCCTCCATCGAGGCGTCCCGGCTGCGCGCCGAGGCCGGCTACACCACCGAGCGGCCCACCAGGCACTTCGTCTTCCTCGGCCCGCCCGGCACCGGCAAGACCAGCGTCGCCCGCGCCCTCGCCAAGATCTTCTACGCGTTCGGCCTGCTGGAGACCCCCTACGTCGTCGAGGCACAGCGGGCCGACCTGGTGGGCGAGTTCCTGGGCGCGACCGCGATCAAGACCAACGAGCTGGTCGACCGGGCCCTGGGCGGCGTGCTCTTCATCGACGAGGCGTACGGGCTGGTCAACTCCTCCGACGGGCAGCCCGACAGGTTCGGCGCCGAGGCCGTGCAGACGCTGCTCAAGCGCGCCGAGGACGACCGCGAGCGGCTGATCATCATCCTGGCCGGCTACGAGCAGGAGATGGGCGCGTTCCTGTCCAGCAATCCCGGGCTGGCCAGCCGGTTCGCCACCCGGGTGCGCTTCCCCGGCTACTCCCCCGCCGAGCTGGTCGAGGTCACCGAGCTGCTCCAGCGGCGCCGGGGCGACACGATGGACGCCGAGACCAGGCGGGTGCTGCTCGGCCTGTTCGAGGACGTGCACCGGCGCGGCCTGGTCGACGAGCTGGGCAACGCCAGGTTCGCGCGCAGCCTGGTCGAGGCCGCCGCGCAGGCCCGCGACGTGCGCGTGGTGGGCGCCGGCGGCACCCCCACCACCGAGGACCTGGTGACCACCACCACGCCCGACGTGACCAAGGCGTTCGAGGAGCTGACCGCGCGCTTCCGCGGCTACGTCGCCACCCCCACGCTGGAGGAGGCGCTGGCCGACCTCGACGGGATGGCGGGCCTCGCGCCGGTCAAGCGGCAGGTCCACGCCATCGCGGCCCAGCTCCAGATGGCCCGCATGCGGCAGGAGCGGGGGCTGCCCACCCCGCCGCAGATGCGGCACTTCGTGTTCGCCGGCCCGCCCGGCACCGGCAAGACCACGGTCGCCAGGGTCATCGGCCGCATCTTCGCCGCGCTCGGCCTGCTGGCCAGGCCCGACGTGGTCGAGGCGCACCGCGCCGACCTGGTCGGCCAGCACCTCGGCGCCACCGCGATCAAGACCAACGAGCTGGTCGACCGGGCCCTGGGCGGCGTGCTCTTCATCGACGAGGCCTACAGCCTGGTCAACCCCGGCTACCAGGGCGGCGACGCGTTCGGCGCCGAGGCCGTGCAGACCCTGCTCAAGCGGGCCGAGGACGACCGCGACCGGCTCGTCATCGTGCTGGCCGGCTACGAGCGCGAGATGGACGCCTTCCTGGCCACCAACCCCGGCCTGGCCAGCCGGTTCAACCAGCGCGTGGCCTTCCCCAGCTATTCGCCCCGCGAGCTGTCCGAGATCGCGGTGCGGCTGGCGGAGCAGGCCGGCGACACCTTCGACGAGGAGGCGCTGCGCGACCTCGACGACGTGTTCGCCTGGGTGTGCGAGGAGCGGCTGATCGACGGGCTCGGCAACGGGCGCTTCGCCAGGTCGCTGTTCGAGCGCGCCGCCATGCGCCGCGACGTGCGGCTGGCCGCCCACGCCTCGCGCGGCGGGTCCGCCAGCTCGGCCGACCTGACCACGATCACGAGCGAGGACGTCCGCACCGCCGTGGACGAGCTTTCCGGACGCTGACCATCTCCGGATCCGACCATCTTCGGCGGTTCCCTGCGCGCGACCCGTCACATGGTGTAGCAATATAACTACGTGCGGTGCGCGTCGGAGGGGGAGCGCGATGGCGGGGTTTCTGGCCCGCAGGCTGCTCAACTACGCCGTGCTGGTCGTAGTGGCCGCCAGTCTCGCCTACCTTCTGGCTGCCACGGCCCTGAATCCACGCTCCAACTACGCGGACCGCACGCCAAAGCCGCCGCCCGCCGTCGTGGACGCGCAGCTCACGGCGCTCAACCTCAACGACAAGACGCCGCTGCTGCAGCGCTACGCCACGTGGGCGGGCGGGGTGCTGCGCGGCGACTTCGGCAAGTCCGTCGCGGGCGCTCCGGTCAATGAGGATCTCAAGCGGCGCATGGGGGTGACGTTCCGGCTGGTCGTGCTGGGGATGCTGTTCGGGAGCCTGCTCGGGGTGCTGGTGGGCGCCTTCGCGGCGGTCCGGCAGTACGGCTGGTTCGACCGGCTCTCGACCGCGCTGTCCTTCGTGGTGCTGGCCGTGCCGGTGGTCGTGCTGGCCAACATGCTGATCCTGGCCGCCGCCTGGGCCAACGAGCACCTCTTCGGCCGCTCGGTGTTCCTGGTCAGCGGCGAGTACACCGACGGGCTGGAGGCCGGGTTCTGGGGGCACGTGGTCGACCGGCTGCAGCACCTGATCCTGCCGACGATCTCGCTGTCGGTGGGGCTCGTCGCGGTCTTCAGCCGCTACCAGCGCAACATGATGCTCGACGTGCAGGGCGCCGACTTCGTCCGCACCGCCCTGGCCAAGGGGCTGAGCAGGCGCCGGGCGCTGGTCAAGCACGCGCTGCGGACCGCGCTCATCCCCGTCGTGACCTATTTCGCGTTCACGTTCGGGGCGCTGCTGACGGGGGCGACGTTCACCGAGAAGATCTTCGGCTGGCACGGGCTGGGCGAGCAGCTGATCAACTCCATCTTCACCAACGACGTCAACACCGTCGCGGCCATCTCCCTTCTCGCCGCCGTCGCCGTGCTGTGCGCGGCGCTGGCCTCCGACCTGCTGCACGCGGCGCTCGACCCGAGGGTGCGGGCGTGATGACGCTTTCCGACGAGGAGCTCGCCGAGGAGCTGACCGACGGCACGGTCGCCACCGCGCCCTCCAGGCTGCGGGTGGTGGCCGGGCGGTTCTTCCGCTCCCCGCAGGGGCGGGTCGGGTTCGCGGTGCTGGCCGCGATGTTCCTGCTGGCCTTCGCCGGGCCGCTCTTCTCCAGGTGGACCTACACCGACAAGGACTTCACCGCGTTCATGCAGCCGCCGTCGGCGACCCACTGGTTCGGAACGCTCCAAACGGGGGCCGACGTCTACGCTGTCACGCTGCGCGGCATGCAGAAGTCGCTGGTCGTGGGGCTGCTCGCGGCGCTGATCTCCACGGCGCTGTCGGCGGTGGTGGGCGCGTTCGGGGGCTACTTCCTGGGGTGGACGGACCGGACGCTGAACTGGGTGACCGACCTGCTGCTCGTGCTGCCGGGCTTCCTCATCCTGGCGATCATGTCGCCGCTGTTCGAGGCCGGGCAGTGGCCGCTGTTCGTGGTCATGCTGGCGTTGTTCCTGTGGATGGTCACCTCGAAGATCGTCAGGGGGATGACGATCTCGCTGAAGGAGCGGGAGTTCATCCAGGCCGCCCGCTACATGGGCGTGTCGCCCGTACGGATCATCTTCCGCCACGTGATCCCCAACCTGTCGTCGCTGCTCATCGTGGACGCCACGCTCAACGTCAGCAGCGCGATCCTCACCGAGACCTCGCTGTCGTACTTCGGGTTCGGCATCCAGCCGCCCGACGTGTCGTTCGGGACGCTCATCGCCGACGGGTCCAGGACGGCGGTCTACGCGCCGTGGACGTTCTGGTTCGTGGCGGGGCTGCTGGTGGTCACCGTGCTCGCGGTCAACCTCATGGGCGACGCGCTGCGTGACGCGTTCGACCCCTCGGCGTCGCGGAGGAGGCGGCGATGAGCCCGGTTCTGGAGGTCACCGATCTCAACGTGTCGTTCGGCGGCGTGCCGGCCGTACGCGGGGTGAGCTACCACGTGGAGCCCGGCGAGGTCCTGGGCATCGTCGGCGAGTCGGGGTCGGGCAAGTCGGTCACCTCGGCGGCCGTCATGGGGCTGCTGCCGCCGGGGGCGCGCGTCACCGGGTCCGTACGGCTGCACGGCAAGGAGCTGATCGGCGCCCCCGAGCGGGAGCTGACGTCCTTCCGCGGCAAGACCATCTCGATGGTGTTCCAGGACCCGCTCTCCGCGCTCACCCCCGTCTACCGCGTCGGCGACCAGATCGCCGAGGCGGTGCGCGTACACCAGCGGGTCAGCAAGGAGACGGCTCTGGTCAAGGCCGTCGAGCTGCTGGAGCTCGTGGGCATCCCGCGGCCGGCCGAGCGGGCGCTGGCCTTCCCGCACGAGTTCTCCGGCGGCATGCGGCAGCGCGTGGTGATCGCGATGGCCATCGCCAACGACCCCGACGTGATCATCTGCGACGAGCCGACCACCGCGCTCGACGTCACCATCCAGGCGCAGGTGCTGGAGGTGCTGAAGAAGGCGCAGCGCAAGACCGGCGCCGCGATCATCATGATCACGCATGATCTGGGCGTCGTGGCCGGGTTCGCCGACCGGGTGCTGGTCATGTACGCCGGGCGTCCCGTCGAGGTCGGCGACGTGGACGACATCTTCTACGGGATGCGGATGCCGTACACGGTGGGCCTGCTCGGCTCGATCCCGCGCGTGGACCGGGGCGCGCGGCAGCCGCTGGCGCCCATCGAGGGCAGCCCGCCCTCCCCCGAGGCGCTGCCGCCGGGGTGCCCGTTCGCGCCGCGCTGCCCGATGAAGATCGACGCCTGCGACGAGGGCGAGCCGCCGCTGTTCGACGTGGGGGCGGGGCACCGGGCGGCCTGCATCCGCTGGCAGGAGGTACGCCCCCGCGAGCCCGTCCTCGTCCCCGTGGAGCCGGGGCGGCGCGAGCGCGGGGAGCGCACGGTGCTCGAGGTGCACGGCCTGGTCAAGGAATATCCGCTGCTCAAGGGCGCGATCTTCAAGCGCAGGGTGGGCACGGTGCACGCGGTGGCCGGGGTCGGCTTCGACATCCGGCAGGGCGAGACGCTGGGGCTGGTCGGCGAGTCGGGCAGCGGCAAGACGACCACGCTGACGCAGATCCTGGAGCTGGCCGCGCCCCAGAGCGGGCGCATCGTCGTGCTCGGACGTGACACCGCGCGGCTGAGCGGCCCCGAACGCAAGGCGATCCGGCGCGACATGCAGGTCGTCTTCCAGGACCCGCTGGCCTCGCTCGACCCGCGCATGACGGTGCACGACATCCTGGCCGAGCCGCTGCGTACGCACGGGCGGCGGCGCCCCGGGCGGCGTGTCGCCGAGCTGCTCGCCCTGGTCGGGCTGGACGCCTCCCACGCGGCCCGCTACCCGCAGGACTTCTCCGGCGGCCAGCGGCAGCGCATCGGCATCGCCAGGGCGCTGGCCCTGGAGCCCCGGCTGCTGGTGCTGGACGAGCCGGTCTCCGCGCTGGACGTGTCGATCCAGGCCGGGGTGATCAACCTGCTGGGCTCGCTGAGGGCCCGGCTGGGGCTGTCCTACCTGTTCGTGGCGCACGACCTGGCCGTCGTGCGGCACATCGCCGACCGGGTGGCGGTGATGTATCTCGGCAGGATCGCCGAGATCGGCCAGGTGGACGCCGTGTTCGACGCCCCGGCGCACCCGTACACGCAGGCCCTGCTGTCGGCGATCCCGCTGCCCGATCCGGTACGCGAGCGCGCCCGGGAGCGGATCCTGCTCGAAGGCGACCTGCCCAGCCCGGCCCACCCTCCGACGGGCTGCCGATTCCGCACCAGGTGCCCGAAGTTCCGCGGCCAGCTCACCGACGAACAGCGCAGGCTCTGCGTGGACGTCGAGCCCGAGGTGCGTCCGCTGGGCGAGGACCAGGGGGCGGCCTGCCACTACGCCGAGAGGCGCGAAGTCGTATAGACCTCGCTCAGACCAGGAGGAATTCTCTCGATGAAAGCATCACGTCTTGTCGTGGCCGCCGTTGTCACGGGCTCGCTGTGCCTGGCGGGGGGCTGCGGCAAGGGCACGGGGAGCGGGCCGGGGCGGGAGAGCGGCGGTGACGAACGTACGATCAAGGCCTACGACATCAACCCGCAGCCGCGCGACAAGGTCAAGGACGGCGGGACGCTGCGGTGGGGCATCAACGAGTTCCCCGCGCAGTGGAACCGGAACCACGTCGACGGCAACCTGGCCATGGCCGCCGTGGTCAGCAACGCGCTGCTGCCCTCGCCGTTCCATTCCGACGAGAAGGCGGACATCTCGGTCGACCGCAACTACGTGCTCGACGCCGAGGTGACCGACCAGCGGCCCAAGCAGGTGGTCACGTACAGGCTGAACCCGAAGGCGAAGTGGTCCGACGGGAAGCCGATCACCTGGGCTGACTACGAGGCCCAGTGGCAGGCGCTGAACGGGCGCAACCCCGCCTTCCACATCGCCTCGTCCACCGGCTACCAGGACATCGAGAAGGTGGCGCGGGGCAAGGACGACTTCGAGGTGGTGGTGACGTTCGACAAGCCGTTCGGCGACTGGCAGGCGCTGTTCGGGCCGCTGCTGCCCGCCTCCACGAACCGGACGCCCGAGTCCTTCGACAACGCCTGGCTGAACAAGATCCCGATGACGGCCGGGCCGTTCAAGTTCGGGGGGTTCGACCAGACGGCCAAGACGATCACGATCGTGCGGGACGACTCGTGGTGGGGGAACCGGGCGAAGCTCGACAAGATCATCTATCGGTCGTCGGAGCAGGACTCGCTGATCTCGGCGTTCAGCAACGGGGAGCTCGACCTCATCGACGTGGGGCCGTCGGCGCCCGACTACGCGCGGGCGAAGGGCACGCCGGGGGCGCAGGTGCGGCAGGCGGCAGGCCCCGATTTCCGGCATTTCACCTTTAACGGGTCCAGCGAGCTGCTCAAGGACCGCAACGTCCGGCAGGCCGTCCAGCTGGGCATCAGCCGCCAGGCCATCGCCCAGTCGGACCTGCAGGGCCTGGACTGGCCGATCGCCCTGCTGAACAACCACTTCTTCATGAACACCCAGGAGGGCTACCAGGACAACGCCGGGAAGCTCGGGGCGTACGACCCCGGTCAGGCGCGGCGGCTCCTGGACGCGGCCGGGTGGAAGCTGAGCGGCTCGTTCAGGCAGAAGAACGGCAAGGTACTCGACCTGCGGTTCGTGGTGCCGTCGGGGGTCCAGATCAGCAAGGCGGAGGGGGAGCTGGCGCAGACCATGCTCGCCCAGATCGGCGTGAAGCTGACCATTCAGGCCGTGCCCAGCGATGACTTCTTCACCAAGTACGTCATCCCCGGCAACTTCGACATCACGCCCTTCGCGTACATCGGGACGCCTTTCCCGGTTTCCAGCAGTTTCGGGATTTATGCTAATTCCGCCGATGGCAAGACCTGGAACGCGAACTTCGGCCGTACCGGCTCGCCCGCCATCGACCAGGCCATGAACCGCGCCGCCCAGAGCCTCGACCCGGTGCGGGCACGGGCGGCGGCCAACGAGGCGGACGCGCTGATCTGGCAGGAGGTCAACGTGCTGCCGCTCTACCAGCGCCCACAGAACGTCGCCGCCCGCCAGACGCTGGCCAACGTGGGGGCGCGCGGCTTCTACGACCTCCGCTACGAGGACATCGGCTTCACCGGCTGACCGTGACCCCGCGGAATCTGATGTGTCGGTGGCCGGGTGTAGAAGTGGACGCGTGACTACCATGCTCACCTGGCCACAGATCCTGGCGTGGCGCCTGCGCAGACAGTTCGTGAGCGAGCCGGACGCGCCCGACCCCGTGGCGGTCGCCCGGCGGCTGTGCGGTGTCCAGGCGCAGGTCGCCTCCTCGGCCCAGCTCGCGGTGGCGGTCCGGAGCGGCAAGCCCGACCCGGGCGGGATCGACCAGGCCCTGTGGAGCGACCGCACGCTGGTCAAGACGTGGATCATGCGCGGCACCCTCCACCTCCTCCCCTCCGGCGAGCTGGCCGACTTCTGCGCGGCCCTGGGCACGTTGCGCTTCTGGGAGAAGGGCTCGTGGCAGCGCGGCCACGGGGTCACCGCCGACGAGATCGCGGCGATCATCGACGCGGTGC
Organism: Nonomuraea jabiensis; assembly: GCF_014204795.1. Lineage (GTDB taxonomy): Bacteria > Actinomycetota > Actinomycetes > Streptosporangiales > Streptosporangiaceae > Nonomuraea > Nonomuraea jabiensis. Next base: position 12,972,936 of record NZ_JACHMB010000001.1, read on the forward strand.
CCCGCGCGCTGCGCGACGGGGCGCCGGGCGCACCTGCGCTGACCAGGGAGGAGCTCGTCGATGCCGTGGTGACCGTGACCGGGGACGCTCATCTGCGGGAGGCGCTCACGTCCGGCTGGGGCGCCCTGCTCAAGCCGCTGAGCCGCCTGGGCGAGCTCTGCTACGGCCCGCCGCGCGACGGCCGGGTCACCTTCACCTCCCCGCGCACCTGGCTCCCCGGGTGGCCCGCCACGCTGCCGCCGTACGAGGAGGCGGGCGTACGGGTGGCGCGCGCGTTCCTGGGGGCACACGGGCCGGCGACGCCGGAGATGTTCGACACGTGGCTGTTCGGCGGCGTGGCGAAGAAGACGGTGCTGAAGGGGTGGTTCCACGACCTGGCGCCCGAGCTGACCGAGGTGGAGACCGACGACGGCCGGACGCTGCTGGCCTTGACCGAGCACCTCGACGACCTCGCCGCCACCCGCCCGTCGACCGAGGTCCACCTGTTGCCGGGCTTCGACCAGTACATCCTCGGCGCCCCCCGCGGCCTCGCCCCGCTCATCCCGCCGCCCCTCAAGCCCAAGGTGAGCCGCCAGGCGGGGTGGATCTCCCCCGTGGTCGTGCATGAGGGGCGGGTGGCGGGCGTCTGGGAGGCCAAGAACGGCCACATCACCGTCGACCTCGCGGCCCCGGTCCCCCAGGGTCCGCTCGATGAGGCCATCACCCGCATCCGCACCCTGCTCCCCTGACCCACTCCCCACCTGCCCGCGCCGCCTGGCAGGGAGAGCGCCACGGGGACGCCCCCTCCCCGCGACGATGACACCCTCCTCAGGGCACCCGCACCATCGCCGTCACGCGCCGCCCAGGACGGTGCCCACGGCGTCCGAGCACGAGCCGCCACCGCCGTGGGCGCGCAGCATCGCCGCCGCACACGCCATCGCGCGGTGGCGAGCACGGCCGCCGCCACGCCCGCGGGCGAGCCGCCCCCGCCCGCCACGCGCCGCCCAAGGGGCCCAGCTCAGGGCGCCCGCACCATCGCCGCATACGCCATCGCGTGGTGGCGAGCGCGGTGGCCGACGCGCCCGAGGGCGAGCCGGGGTGGGTCAGGAGCCGGTGGTGGCCATGATGCGGTCGACGAGGCCCTGGGTGCCTTCCTGTCGCGCACAATGCGCGCAGCAGTACCAGTGCTCGCCCGACTGCACCCCATGCCCGATGACCTTGGTGCCACAGTGCTCGCAGATGGGCGCCATCGCCTCGATCGCGCACTGGAAGCAGTCAAAGGTGTGCACGGCTCCCTGCGCATGCACCTCGAACGCCATGTCGTAGTCGTTTCCACACGTCTCGCAGACAGCCATGGTGATCCCCCCTACAGTCACATTCCGCCGGGGGCATACCCCGTTCTATGGCCTCTCTTCCTCAAAGGGCCCCCAATTTCCCCAAACGTCCCCCGAAATCGATCAGCAACGGGCGAAACGGGCCACCTGCGGCAGACAGGAGGGTCGAGCAGGAGCCCCAGAACACCGCCCAGGCCGGGCACACCGCGATAAGCGGCATTCACCACAACCCCTTGAAATTTCGGTCAAGGCACAGTAAAGATCAACGTTGTCCTTTATTACCCCCTGCCGAAGGGAAGCTCGTGCTCACCCGAACGGTCATCGCGACAGCCTTGGTCGCGGCCGGGATCGCCGCCACCCCCTCCGCCGCGTACGCGGCCACGGCCCGCTACACCCCCGAGCGCGTCTGCGGCCCCGGCTTCCACCAGGTCAAGGACGGCCACCGGGCGATGAAGACCCGCGGGGGCGCGGTGTTCGGACACGTGTACCTGATGTACAACAAGCGGAGCGGCAAGAACTGCGTGGCCGCCATCAAGACCGCGTACACGGGCACCCGCACGGTCACCGGCGCCTACCTGGAGGTCAGGGGCGGCGGCAGGGCGGAAGACGTGCAGAAGTACCGCTTCTACGCCGAGACCGGTCACATCGACGGCAAGTGGAAGTGCGTGAAGTACGCCGGCTGGACCCGCGACCCCGACAACCGCGTCGAGGCCTGGGGCGGCCGCAAGACCTGGGGCAACTGCCAGGGCTGAGGTCCCCGTGACGGAGGGCGGGCGTCGCGCCCACCCTCCGACCGCTAGGGGCAGACGTCCTGGTACGGCACGCCGCCCAGGTACCGGGCCCACTCGCCGGGCGACAGCGAGCGCCCGGCCCGCGCGCACACCTCTTGCGCGACCCGTTCACTCCGCACGGGGATCGCGTGCAGGACGTCCTCCGTCCCGGCGTACAACGTCGCCCCGTCCGCGCTGAAGGCCAGCGACACCGGGTCTTCCCACAGCCGGTAGGACCCGCCGAGCCGCTGCCTGGCCTCGACGTCCCAGAGCTGGAGCGCGCCTTTCTCCGTGACGGAGGCCAGGGTCCTGCCGTCGGGCGAGAAGGCCAGCAGGAGGAGGTCGTCGGCGGCCCGGGGCAGGGCGGGGCTCAGCCGGGTCGGCCCGTCCACCGACCACAGCCCGATCCGCCCGGTGGCCGCCTCGTTCACGGCCATGAGCCCGCTCCGGCTGAACTCGATCGCGTTCGTGGGCCCGAACCCGGCCCCCACGGGCTCGCCGGTGCGCAGGTCGACGAACCTGCCGCCGAGCAGCGACGCGTACGCCGTGCCGCCCGGCAGCAGCGGCCCGCCCTGGTACCTGGTGTCGGTCGAGCTCAGCCGGCGGCCGTCGGCGGCGTCGAGCACCACCTCCTTGGCCACCGGGTTCTGGGGGAACACGACGTTCGTCGCCAGCCGCCGCCCGTCCGGGGTGAAGTGCACGTCAGTGAGGGCGCCGGCCGGGCCGGACACCCGCGTCGACCAGAGCTTCGTAAGGGTCCGCACGTCCCAGAGCGCGATCGTGCCGTCGGCGTCCGAGACGGCCAGCCTCGTCCCGTGGAACTCCTCGGGCTCCCCGTCGTCATCGCCGATGGGGAGGCTGCCGGTCTCCTTGCCCGCGTTCATGTCCCAGATCCGTAGCCTCTTTCCGGATTGGAGCGCCGCCCACCGACCGTCCGGGCTGAGGAAGGCCGGTCCCGGCATCGCCGTCGCGTGCGTACGCGACGCGAGGTCCAGGCTGACGACGGCGTCGTCCACGACGTACCGCAGCGTCCTGCCATCAGGGTCGAAGGCGACGTCCGCCGGCTCGCCCTCGGCGCGGTAACCGAGCGCCACCCGCCGGGTGCGCAGATCCCAGACCTGCACGTCCCTGCCGCGGTAGGCCGCGAGGTGGCGGCCGTCCGGGCTGAAGCGCAGCTTGCTCTCCGCTCCGCAGACCTCGCAGGTCAGCGGGTCGCCGAAAGTGCGGCCCGAGGCGACGTCGACGAGCGCGACCTCGCTCCCGTCGCCGCAAGCGAGCGTCCTGCCGTCCTGACTGAACGCCGCCAGGTCCGGATGCGCCACGCAGGCGCGGAAGGGCCGCTCCGGCCGCCAGCCCGGCAGGGAGAGCTGGTCGAAGCGGCCTCCCGGCAGCAACAGGTGCCTGCCCGAGGGGTCCACGAGCGGATCGTTCACCGCGACCTCGCCGCGCTGTTCGAAGACGCCCTTCCCGAACCGCCTGCCGGTGGACACGTCGAGCAGGTAAGAGATCTCCTGCCCGGCGTACACCAGCGTGAGCGTGGTCTCGTGCTCGCCGAACACGGCGGTGTAGACGCCCTCGAAGGCCCGGGGAATGCGCCGTTCGAGGAGTTTCCTGCCGGTCTTGAGGTCCCAGACGCCGAGTTCCTCAGTGGAGGTCTCGGCCAGCAGCCGGCCGCTGCGGCTCAGCGCGGGCGGGCCGGTGATCGTCCCGTTCACCTTCATCCCGGGCCAGCTCGCCGTGAGCTCGCGGGTGCGCACGTCGTACACATTGACCCCGCCCTCGCTGGCGCTGACCAGCGTGCGGCCGTCGCGGCTGAGCAGCCGCTCGGCCGAGCCCTTGACCGGCGGCTCGCGGAAGACGGCGGACTCCTGCTGCTGCAGCGAGGCGATCAGGCTGGAGCGGGCCTCCGGCTGTGCCGGAGAGACCCGCCAGGCGGCCACGCTGAGCAGCATCGCCAGGGCCGGGTCGACGGTACGCATGCGGTCGGCCTCGGCGGCCACCTGCTTGGCGGCGAGGATGTCGCGCTGGCGGGCGGTCTCCTGGCGCTGCCGGACCGCCAGCCCGCCGGCCACCAGCGCCACCACGAGCAGCAGGGCCAGCGTGACCGTGGTCAGCGTCCGGCGTCTGGCCCGGCGCCTGGTCAGCTCGGTGCCGGCGCGCAGGAAGTCACGTTCGAGCGGGGTCAGCGTGACGTGGCGGCGTCCGGTGGCGGCCCAGCTCAGCGCCTGTTCCAGGCGGCTGCCCTGGAGGGCGTCGGCATCGCGGCGGCCGTTGCCGGCCCAGTGGCGGGCCGCGGCGTTGACGGCGTTCAGCATGGCCAGGCCGTCGCGGTCGGCGTCCACCCACATGCGCAGCCTCGGCCAGGCGCGCAGCAGGCCCGGACGCGACAGCGCCACCGAGCCGTCCCGGTCGGCGATCACGTACGAGAACGCCTCCAGCACCCGCTTGACCGCCGCCGACTCGCGCTCGGAGCGCCCGCCGAACAGCTCCTCGTACCCGGCCGTCCGCCCCGCCTCGTGCCCGTCCTCGTCCACGGCCACCAGCCGCAGGAACACCTCGGCCGCGACCTCCCGCTCCTCGGGACCCAGCGACTCGTAGGCGTCCTCCGCGATCGTGCCGAGCGCGGGATCGGCGTGGCCGGGACCGGGCACGCCCCGGGCGGTCCGGCTGCCCGCCGCCAGCAGCCCCCTGGTGTCGGAGCCGGACCCGCTGACGAGCGCGAGCAGCAGGTCGCGGGCCGCGGGCCGGGCCGCCGGGTCCTTGTCGAGGGCGGCTTCGACCAGCGCGGCCAGCCGCGGGGGCAGCGCGCCCAGGTCGGGCCGGTGCGAGAGCACCCGGTGCATGACGCCGCCCAGGTTCTCGGCGCCGAACGGGTCGTGCCCGGTCGCGGCGAACACCATGATCGCGCCCCACGCGAACACGTCGGCCGGGGCGCCCGCCCGCTGCCCGGTGAACACCTCGGGCGCCATGTACGCCGGCGTGCCCGACACCTCGCCGGTCTTGGTGAGCGACATGTCGATCGTGCGCGCGATACCGAAGTCGATCACGCGTGGGCCGTCGGGCCCGAGCAGCACGTTGTCCGGTTTGAGGTCGCGGTGCACGACCCCGGCGTCGTGGATCGCGGTCAGCGCCGTCGCCACCGCCGTGGCCAGCCGGTGCAGGTCGTCGCCGCCGAACCGGCGCCCGTCCCGCACGGCCGCGCCCAGGCTCGGCCCCGGCACGTACTCCGAAACCAGGTACGGCCTGCTCCCCTCCAGGTCGGTGGCCAGCACGCGAGCCGTGCAGAACGACGACACCCGCCCCGCGGCCGTCGCCTCCCTGGCGAACCGGTCGCGGATCGCGCGGTCGCCGTTCGCGTGCAGCACCTTGACCGCGACCCGCCTGCCGTCGGCGTCGTAGGCGTCGTACACGACGCCCTGCCCGCCCGAGCCCAGCCGCCCCGCCAGCCAGTAATCCCCGATGCGCTGGGGATCCCCCGCTCTCAGCGCCTCCATGGCGGGTTAGATGACACCTTCTTCGCGGAAGTTGTCACAAATGGACGTCCTGTCCCGTCCTCCTACCAACGAACTGAGGAGGAACACATGACCCAGCGGATCAACGTCGCACAGCAGGTTCCGCAGGCGTACCACCATCTCGTGGCCGTGGAGGCGCTGCTGCACGAGAGCGAGCTGCCGACCACCACCCTGCAGCTGATCAAGCTGCGTGCCAGCCAGATCAACGGCTGCGGCTACTGCGTGGACATGCACAGCCGCGACCTGAAGAAGGCCGGCGAGAGCGACGAGCGCCTCTGGTCGGTGGCCGCCTGGCGGGAGGCGACCGTCTACACGCCTGCCGAGCGGGCCGCGCTCGCGCTGGCGGAGGAGGCGACCAGGCTGGCCGACGGCACGGGGGTGCCGGACGCGGTCTGGGAGGAGGCCGCGCGGCACTACAGCGAGAAGCAGCTGGGACTGCTCGTCGTCGGGCTGGCCATGATCAACGCGTGGAACCGGATCGGTGTCACGGCCCGGCTCACGCCCGGGGCATGACATTCGTAGAAATGCATTGAGAGAGCCGGTGATGGCCCGTTAGGTTGGCGCGCATGGCGGGTGACAGGCGCCCGTCATGCCGCCACCCAAGGGGGAGGCCGTGAAACGCGTCAGAGTCACGAAGTCGACCACCAAGCGGATCCCGAAGCCGGCCGTGGAGCTGGACCTGCGGACCCCGGCGGGCCGCACGCTCCCCTACTGACGTGCGCTCTTTACGCGGGATTTATCAGTCCTTCTGTAGATAACTAGGTAACAAAGTCATCACGGGGGGCTCACGATGAAGAGGCTTGTGGTGGTGCCGCCACATATCGCCAGGCACAAGGTCCGCGAGATTCGTTCGGCCGACCGCCGCAAGCAGCCCGCCGATCCCAAGGTGATCGACCTTCGGGCCTACACCGGCCGCAACGTCATCCGTTTCCCGGGCGGTCCGACCCCCGCCGCCTGAGAAACACCGCCCGGCTCGAGGCCGAGCGGCGGCCCTTCGAGGTCAGCCGTAGAGGCGCTGGGCGTAGGTCTCGCCGTAGTAGCTCTCGAGCTGTTCGAGGCTCTCCTCCACCTTCTGCACGTCCTTGACGAGCCTCGCGTGCGAGGGCAGGACCTCGGGCTCCCAGCTGTCCGGCTTCCACAGCGAGGAGCGCAGGAACGCCTTGGCGCAGTGGAAGAAGATCTGCTCGATCTCCACCACCAGCGCGAGATGCGGGCGGTGGCCCTTCACGATCATCTCGTCGAAGAACGGGGCCTCGCGGATGAGCCTGGCCCGGCCGTTGATGCGCAGGGTCTCGTTGCGGCCGGGGATCAGGAAGATGAGCCCGACGTGCGGGTTCGTCAGGACGTTGAGGAATCCGTCGGCCCTGCGGTTGCCCGGCCGGTCCGGGATGGCGATCGTGGTGTCGTCGATGACGTGGACGAACCCGGCCGGGTCGCCCTTGGGCGAGACGTCGCAGGTGCCGGCCTCGTCCGACGTGGCTATCAGGCAGAACGGGGAGGCCGCCAGCCACTCCCGGTCACGCTCGTGCAGCCGTACGCGCTCCTTGGTCGCCGCCCTCGGCATGACCTCGCCGAGCAATTCGCGTAGTTCGGCCTCGGACCCGATCTCCACCCAGCTCATCTGCACTCCCTTCGAGGGTTCCCCCCATTCTGGCAGGGAGCGCGCAGATCACCAGCGACGGGCGTTCGCCATCATGCCCAGGTGCGCGTCGCGTTCCACGGCGAAGCGGACCGGGTCCATGCCCTGGCGCTCGGCCCGCAGGTGCAGCATGGTCAGCTCGGTCGCCGCCTGCTGGTAGTCGCTCATGGCCCGGCCGAGCCCGGCGCCCCTGGCCCACTTGCGGGCCGCCTTGCGGCCCGACAGCGTGCTGAGCATCCTGACGTCGGCCTCCGTGATCAGCCCGGTCTGCTGGTAACCGGGCAGGTAGAGGCCCATCCTGGTGACGAGCTGGCGGCGTTCGACGACGGTCACGGCGATCAGCAGGATGAGCGCCGCCATGATCACGAGGTACGCGGCGGCCACCCAGGTCAGGGAGCCCGTGGTGGCCGAGCCGTTCCAGAGGCCGTGCAGGAAGACCGCGCCCAGGTAGCCGAGCGGGATCGCGGCGAACCTGGCCGCGGTGCGCCGGGTCAGGGCGTAGGCGACGCCGAGACCGATCATGGAGGTGTAGATGGGGTGGCCGAGCGGGTCGATGAGGCCCCTGATCACGAACAGTTGCAGCGCCCCGCCGGCCCCGTCCTCGTTGTAGGCGAGCAGGTAGTAGCCGACGTTCTCCACGGCCGCGAAGCCGAGGCCGGCCATGGAGGCGTACACGATGCCGTCGGTCAGCCCGTCGATCTCCTGCCGCCGGCGCAGGAGCAGCAGCAGCGCCGAGCCCTTGAGCGCCTCCTCGATCACGGGGGCCAGCAGGACGGTGCCCACGTCGTTCACGACCGCCTCGCCGAACCCGGCCCTGGTGAACAGCGCCTCCCCCACGAACGACAGCGCGAGGCCCAGCACGATCGCCACCCCCGCGCCCCAGGCGAAGGCGAACGCCAGGTTCAGCTTCGGCTCGGGCTCCAGCCTGTCGAGCGAGAGCACGGCCGCCAGCAGCACCGGCAGCGGCGCCACGCCCAGCAGCGCGGACAGCGCGAATCCCACGGGCCCGCCCGACAGCAGCATGAAGGTCAGCACGATCAACGCCAGGGCGCTGGAGACGACCAGGCCGATCAAGAGGGCCTTGCTGGGGCGCTGGACTGGCATCGTGGTGCCTCCCTTTCGCTGGTCCGACCACTATGCGCGGCCCGCATCTACAGCCGCTTAACGGTCACTTGATTCGCGGTAATACGGATCCGCCACGACGGCCTCGCCGTCGGCGTACGTGTAGACCTCCCGGCCCGAGACGAACACTCGCAGCGCCCGGCTCATGACGTCCAGCGGGTCCCCCGACCAGATCACGACGTCGGCGTCGAGCCCGGGGCGGAGCGCGCCCACCCGGTCGTCGATCCCCATGATCCGGGCCGGGTTCAGCGTGATCGAGCGCAGCGCCTCGGCGGGGTCCAGGCCCTCCTTGACCGCCAGCGTGGCCTGGTGGACGAGGAAGTGGATCGGCACCACGGGGTGGTCGGTGGTGATGGCCAGCCGCACCCCCGCCCGCGCCAGGATGCCCGGGTTGCGCAGCGAGCGCCGGCGCAGCTCGACCTTCGACCGGCTGGTGAACAGGGGGCCGATGATGACGGGGACGTCCCGGTCGGCCAGGGTGTCGGCCAGCAGGTGGCCGTCGGTGCCGTGGTTGATGATCAGGCGGTAGCCGAACTCGTCCGCCAGCCTGAGCGCGGTGGAGATGTCGTCGGCCCGGTGCGTGTGCTGGCACCAGGGCAGCTCGCCGTCCAGCACGCGGACCAGGATCTCCAGCGTGCCGTCCCGGTCGAACGGCTTGCCCTCGTCGGCGGCCGCCGCCCGCTTGGCCTTGTAGTCCTGCGCCTTCATGAACGCGTCCCGGATCACGGCGGCCACGCCCTGCCGGGTGGAGGGCAGCTTCTTCTGGTCGCCGTACACGCGCTTGGGGTTCTCGCCGAGCGCGCTCTTGACGCTGGCCGGCTCCTTGACCAGCATCTCGTCCACGGACCTGCCCCAGCACTTGATCGCGACCGTCTGGCCGCCGATTGGGTTGCCGGAGCCCGGCTTGATCACCGCGGTCGTCACGCCGCCGGACAGCGCGTCGGCGAAGGCCAGGTCGGCGGGGTTGATGGCGTCCAGGGCGCGCAGGCGGGCGCCGTTCGGGTCGGTCATCTCGTTGGTGTCCTGACCGGCCCAGCCCTCGGCCTCCTCGTACACGCCGAGGTGCCCGTGGGCCTCGACGAAGCCGGGCAGCACCCAGCCGCCCGCGGCGTCCACGACGGGGGTCCCCTCGGGCACGGCCACGTCCCGGCCGACGGCGGTGATCTTCCCTTCCTGGACGAGTACGGTGCCGCCGTCGATGGGGTCGCCGTCGATCGGCACAACGTATCCGCTGGTAATCGCAAAATTCATGACTCGTAACCTACCGGGGCGCGGGTCGCCGGGACCGTACGCACTGGGCCCTCCAGGGGCGGTTGACATGGGGATAGGCTGACATTTCAGGATTTGCACGAGGGAGAGGATGCATGCCGCAAACGTACGGGCCAGGCGCCGGCCCGGCCCCCCAGTCCCTCGGCGACGAGGAGCTCTCGCAGCTGCTGGCCGGGCAGCGCTTCGGCGCGCTGGCGACGAACAAGAGCGACGGCCACCCCCACCTGTCCACCGTCCTGTACACCTGGGACCCGGACCAGCGCGTCGTGCGGATCTCGACCATCGCCGACCGGCTCAAGGTCCGCCAGCTCCACAAGGACCCGCGCTGCGCCCTCTACGCGGCCAGCGACGACTTCTGGTCCTACGCCGTCGCCGAGGGCGAGGCGGAGCTGTCGCCGGTGAGCATCGAGCCGGGCGACGAGGTGGGCATGGAGCTCCTCGCCATGCAGCAGCACATGAACGACCCGTACGCCTTCCTGCGGCAGATGGTCGAGGACCGGCGGCTGGTGATCAGGATCCGCGTCTCGCGTCTGTACGGGACCGTGCTGCCCGTTTCGTGACGACGGCGCGGTGGCGGTTGTAGGCCACCGACGCGATCACGACGAGGACGAGCCCCAGGTCGATGCCCGCCGACCAGCGCATGGCGACGACATGGTGCCCTCCTTCCGCCGCAGCGAAGAAGACCGCGCCGATCACCGCCACGCCGCCCGCGCCCGCGAACTGTTGCGCCGTGCTGAGGATGCCCGACCCGATGCCGGCCTGGTGCGGGGCGACCTCCACCAGCGCCGCGCCGATGAGCTGCGGCAGGACCAGCCCGTTGCCGGAGCCGACGAGCATGAGCGCGACCATGATGTACGGCAGCCCCAACCCCGCCCCGACCACCATCAGGGCCAGCCCGAGCCCGATGATCGTCCCGCCGATCATGACGACGATCAGCCCGTACCTTCTGACCAGCCCCGTCCCCAGGATCGACGTGACCGAGAACAGCACCCCCATCGGCGCGAACGCCAGCCCCGCCTGGAAGGCCGTCAGCCCCAGCCCGCCCTGCAGCAGCAGCGTCAGCGTGAACATGAACGAGGCGAAGTACGCCATGAACGCGACGATCGAGCCCACGCCCGCCAGGTAGGAGTGGACCTTGAGCAGCGCCAGGTCGAGCACCGGCTGCCCGCCGCGCGCCCCGAGCACCCGCTGCCACCGCCAGGTCAGCACGAACACGGGCACCGCGGCCCCCATGCTGATCCACGTCCAGACGGGCCAGCCCAGGCTGTTGCCCAGGCCGAGCGGCACCAGCACCAGAGCCAGCCCGGCGGCCAGGCCCGCCGCGCCCGGCACGTCGAGCCTGGCCCGCCGGGCGGTCTCGACCTCGGGCAGCAGCCAGACGGCCAGCGGCACCACGATCAGGCCGACGGGCAGGTTGATCAGGAAGATGACCCGCCAGCCGAGTCCCAGCGTGTCGGCGGTCAGCAGCAGGCCTCCGAGCACCTGGCCGGCGATCGAGCCCAGGCCGCCCGCGACGCCGTACCAGCCGAGGGCCTGACCCCGCTCCGACGGCGGGTAGACCGCGGAGATCGTGGCCAGCACCTGCGGCACCATCGCCGCGCCCGCCAGGCCCTGGAGCAGGCGGGCGGCCACCAGCTGGGCCGGGTTCACGGCGAGCCCGCACAGCACGGACGCGATCGTGAACGCGACCACGCCCCACATGAACAGCCGCCGGTAGCCGTAGCGGTCGCCGAGCCGGCCTCCGGTGATCATGCCGGCCGCGTAGGTGAAGGCGTACCCGCCCACGATCAGCTCCAGGGCGGCCGGGCCCGCGTGCAGGTCCCGTTCGATGGAGGGAGCGGCCACGTTGACCACGAAGAAGTCGAACTGGGCCATGAACCAGGCCGCCAGAAGTACGGCCAGCATCCCACCATGCTTCACGACATTCAGGCTAGAACTCCATGATTCGCTCCTCCGGCACGGGGGGTGGCGTGTCGAATGCTCATCGGTCCGGCACCGGCCCGTTACTCTGCCATCAACCGGCAGTCATGAGGTCTTGTCACCGTCGAGTCGACTGTCTCTCCCCACCCGAGGAGACCCATGTTCAGGCGACTCGCCGTCATGATCGCGATCTCGTCCACCCTCCTGACGACCCCCGCCGAAGCGGCCGCCGCCGTCGTCAACGTCGCGCACCGGGGCGCCTCCGCGTACGCGCCCGAGAACACCATCGCGGCCTTCGAGCTGGCCGACAAGCAGCGGGCCGACGTGTTCGAGCTCGACGTCCAGGAGACCAAGGACCACGAACTGGTCCTGATGCACGACACCACCCTGACCCGCACCACCGACGTCGAGCGGGTCTTCCCCGGCCGGGCGCCGTGGCGGGTCGGAGATCTCACCCTCGACCAGATCCGCAAGCTGGACGCCGGCTCGTGGTTCTCCGACGAGTACGAGGACGAGCGGGTGCCCACGCTCGGCGAGACGCTGGACGAGATGAGCGGCTCGGGGCTGGACCTGCTGCTGGAGATCAAGGCTCCGGAGCTCTACCCCGGTATCGAGACCCGCGTGGCCACCGAGCTGCGCCGCCATCCCGGCTGGCTCGCGCAGGGGCGGCTGGTGGTGCAGTCGTTCAGCTGGGCGTCGATGCGGACCTTCCACCGCCTGCTGCCCGACGTGCCGATCGGGCTGCTCGGCACGCCGTCCACCGCCGACCTGCCGTCGCTGGCCAAGTTCGCCGACCAGATCAACCCGCCGTACAGCTCGGTGTCGGCCTCGTACGTACGGCGCGTGCACGCCCTCGGCATGCAGGTGCTCGCCTGGACGGTGGACAGCCCGGACACCATGCGCCGGATGCTGGATTACCAGGTGGACGGCATCATCACCAACAAGCCGGGCGTCCTGGACGAGCTGCTGAGAGGGTGAGGCGGCGAGCACGGCCGGCCGGATCCGATCCGGTGCGCTCGTCCTGCGCACCCGTGCCCGTCCGCCCCCCTCGCCAGGGCCGCCCCGGGCCCGTCCCCCCCTCGCCAGGGCCGCCCCGGGCCCGTCCGCCCCTCGCCAGGGCCGCCGCTCAGCCGGGCGAGCCGAACTCCCTGGCGAGGTCCGCCCCAAGCCGACAGGGCGGAGGCGAGCCGAATCCGCTCACCTCCGCCCCCTCAGCCGATCTCGCGACTAGCTGCAGCCGCTGGTGGAGCCGCAGCCCTCACAGACGTAGCAGCTCCCCGCCGGCCGCATCTTGGTGCCGCAGGTCATGCAGAGCGGCGCGTCGGCCGTGAACCGCTGGTGGCTCTCCAGCGTCAGCTCCTTGACCACCGGCGACTGCTCGGCGGCCTCGACCTTCGGCTTCTCCTCGATGGGCGCCGACTGGGCCAGCGCCTCGCGGTCCACCGTCTCCTGCAGCGCCGCCGGGTCCTCGCCGCGCTGCTGCGCCGCGCGCTCGGCCGCCGAGAAGATGCCCAGGGCCGCCCGCTCGTCGTACGGGAGGTGGTCCAGGGCCAGGCGACGGAAGATGTAGTCCATCACCGACGTCGCCATCCGGATGTCCGGGTCGTCCGTCATCCCGGCCGGCTCGAACCGCATGTTGACGAACTTGCTCATGTACGTCTCGAGCGGCACGCCGTACTGCAGGCCGATGGAGATCGCGACGGAGAAGGCGTCCATGACGCCCGCCAGCGTCGAGCCCTGCTTGGACATCTTGAGGAAGACCTCGCCGAGCCCGTCGTCAGGGTAGGACGAAGCGGTCATGTAGCCCTTGGCGCCGCCCACCGTGAAGCGGGTGGTCATGCTCGGCCGCTGGTTGGGCATGCGCCGTCGGGTCGGCCGGTTGACCTCGATGACCTTGACCTCGGGCTCTTCCTTGGCGGCCTCTTCCTTCTTGGCGCCGCTGCCGGCCGACAGCGGCTGGCCGACCTTGCAGTTGTCGCGGTAGACGGCCAGGGCCTTGAGCCCCAGCTTCCAGCCCTCCTGGTAGACCTGCTCGATGTCGTCGATCGTGGCCGACTCGGGCAGGTTGACCGTCTTGGAGATGGCCCCCGACAGGAACGGCTGGGTGGCCGCCATCATGCGCACGTGGCCCATCGGCGCGATCGCCCGCTCGCCCATCGCGCAGTCGAACACCTCGTAGTGCTCCTGGCGCAGGCCGGGCGCGTCGACGACGTGGCTGTGCTCGCCGATGTACTCGACGATGGCCTCGATCTGCTCCTGCTGGTAGCCGAGCTGCTTGAGCGCCCGCGGGATCGTCTGGTTGACGATCTGCATGGAGCCGCCGCCGACGAGCTTCTTGAACTTGACCAGCGCCAGGTCCGGCTCGATGCCGGTGGTGTCGCAGTCCATCATCAGGCCGATGGTGCCCGTGGGGGCCAGCAGGCTGGCCTGGGCGTTGCGGTAGCCGTTCTTCTCGCCGAGCTTGAGGCACTCCGACCACTGGCGGGACGCCTCGGAGTGGATCTTCGCGTCCATGGAGCCGACGGTGCGCAGGTCGTCGTTGGCCGCCGCGTGCTTGCGCATGACGCGCTTGTGCGGCTCCGCGTTCCGGGCATATCCGTCGTACGGGCCGACCACCGCGGCCAGCTCGGCGCTGCGGCGGTAGGACACGCCGGTCATCAGCGACGTGATCGCCGCCGCCACGGCGCGGCCGCCGTCGGAGTCGTAGGCGTGGCCCGTCGCCATGAGCAGCGCGCCGAGGTTGGCGTAGCCGATGCCGAGCTGACGGTACGCCCGCGAGGTCTCGCCGATCTTCTCGGTCGGGAAGTCCGCGAACGTGATCGAGATGTCCATCGCGGTGATGATCAGCTCGGTCAGCTTGACGAAGTTGGGGACGTCGAAGGTGTTGTCGTCCTTCAGGAACTTCAGCAGGTTGATGCTGGCCAGGTTGCAGGAGGAGTTGTCCAGGTGGACGTACTCGGAGCACGGGTTGCTGGCCGTGATCCGCCCCGTCTCGGGGGTGGTGTGCCAGTCGTTGATCGTGTCGTCGTACTGCACGCCGGGGTCGGCGCACTCCCAGGCGGCCTTGGCCATCTTGCGGAACAGCTCCCGGGCGTCGACCGTCTCGATGACCTCGCCGGTCAGGCGGGCGCGCAGGCCGAACTTCTCGCCCTTCTCCACCGCGCGCATGAACTCGTCGGAGACGCGCACGGAGTTGTTGGCGTTCTGGTACTGGACGGAGACGATGTCCTTGCCGCCCAGGTCCATGTCGAAACCGGCGTCACGCAGCGCGCGGACCTTGTCCTCTTCGCGCGCCTTGGTCTCGATGAACTCCTCGATGTCGGGGTGGTCGACGTCGAGCACGACCATCTTGGCCGCCCGGCGGGTCGCGCCCCCGGACTTGATCGTCCCCGCGGACGCGTCGGCGCCGCGCATGAAGCTCACCGGGCCGCTGGCCGTGCCGCCGCTCGACAGCAGTTCCTTCGAGGAACGGATGCGGGACAGGTTGACACCCGAGCCCGAGCCGCCCTTGAAGATCACGCCCTCTTCCTTGTACCACTCGAGGATCGACTCCATCTGGTCGTCCACCGAGAGGATGAAACAGGCGCTCACCTGCTGGGGCGACTTGGTGCCCACGTTGAACCAGACCGGCGAGTTGAACGCGAACACCTGGTGCGCCAGCGCGTGCTTGAGCTCGTGATCGAAGATCTCGGCGTCCTCGTCACTGGCGAAGTAGCCGTGCTCGATGCCGGTGCGCGTGTAGACGCCGACGACCCGGTCGATCAGCTGCTTCAGGCTCCACTCGCGCTGCGGGGTGCCCACGGCGCCGCGGAAGTACTTGGTCGTCACGATGTTGGCCGCGTTGACCGACCAGAACTCGGGGAACTCGACGCCCCGCTGCTCAAAATTGACCGAGCCGTCGCGCCAGTTCGTCATGACGACGTCGCGGCGCTCCCACTGGATCTCGTCATACGGGTGCACGCCGGGCTTGGTGAAGATCCGCTTCATCTTCAGTCCCTTACGCGGACGCTTCCCCCCGCGCGCGACTGAACCGCTGGCCGTCTCCGTCATGACTCCCCCTTCTCCGCCTTCAACTGTGAGATCTCGGCCTCGAAGTCCGCCAGGCTCTCGAAACCGCGATATACCGATGCG
Source organism: Nonomuraea jabiensis (assembly GCF_014204795.1). GTDB lineage: Bacteria > Actinomycetota > Actinomycetes > Streptosporangiales > Streptosporangiaceae > Nonomuraea > Nonomuraea jabiensis. The sequence goes on from NZ_JACHMB010000001.1 coordinate 12,988,612, forward strand.
AACCGCAGGTAGGCCACCTCGTCCAGGTCCCGCAACGGGCCCAGGATGGCCAGCCCCACCTCGTTGGAGGGGATCTCGGCCGCGCCCTTGGCCCTGATGGCCTCCTCCACCCGTTGCCCGAGCTGCGCCAGCGAGTCCTCGCCCACCGGTCTGCCCTGACAGGCCCGCCGCACGCCCGCGACGACCTTGTCCCTGGAGAACGGCTCTGTCACTCCGCTGCGCTTGCTCACCATCAGCAGTACGGTCTCCTGCGTGGTGAACCTGCGCCCGCACTCGGGACAGGTGCGGCGCCGCCTGATGGCCGCGCCGTCATCCGTGGAGCGGCTGTCGATGACCCTCGTGTCAGGGTGGCGACAGAACGGACAGTGCACGCTTTTCGCCTCCTAGACCTGCGGCCACCACACGCCGCGGAACCGCCGTCGCGGGACGCTCGCGCACACCCCACGGCTAGCCGTGGAGCGGTACATAAAACACAAGGTGTGGTGAACTACATCGGTGTAACTACTAGATGTTGTGGTCCAACCGTAGAAGCGAGCGACCATGAACGCAAGTTGAGCCACCCCATAGAACCGAAGTCGCTGATCAGCCCGCCGTCACCGCCGGAGCTCGGGCGTGTCGCCCGTCGAGGTGATCTTTGTGCTGCTGGAGGCATCACATGAGTTACTTACACACCCATTCGTGAACAAACCTCACAACGATACCCAACCCCCCAGCTCCCCCAGCAGGCTTGCTACCGCACCCCCGCAGCCTCGCCGTCAAGCACCCCATCGTCAGCCGAGCCCCCGCACCCCGAACTGCTCCCCAACCCAGACAACCCCACGACCCAACAGCCCTACGAGCAACCAACCCCACAACCGAACCAACCCCACAGCGCGAACCGACCCCACAGCCCGAACCCACCCCACAGCCCGAACCCACCCCACAGCCCGAACCGACCCCCAGCGGAACCAACCCCACAGCGCGAACCGACCCACCATCGCCAGGCAACTCCGCTCCCCATGCGAAACCACCCCTAGCCACACCCTGGCAGCCCGGCGCGCGATCCCACGCGTGGACTCGCGGCCGGACGGGCTCCCGGGTCCGTGCGCACTCACGGCCCTTGGGCGCACTCACGGCCCGAGCGAACGTACGGCCCTCCGGCGCACTCATGGCCCGAGCGACCTCACGCCCCTCGCCCACTCACGGCCCTCCGGCCCACTCACGGTCCCAGCGAACTCACGGCCGAGCGGACTGGCGGCCCCAGCAGATTCACACCCAAGCGGGCTCGCAACCCGACCGGACCAACGACTCGGCGCGCTCACAGCCCAAGCACGCTCACAGTCCAAGTGGACTGACGGCCCAAGCGGGCTGGCGGCCTGGCGAACTCGCGAGCCGGGGCAAACTCCCAGCCCGAGCAGACTCGCAAGCCGGGCAAACCCCCAGCCCGAGCGGACTCGCAAGCCACGCAGACTGGCGGCCCCAGCAGACTCCCAGGCCGAGTGCACCGCAGCCCGAGAGGACGTGCGGGCCGAGCAGACCTGCGAGCCGAGCAAACCTGCGAACCGAGCAAACCTGCGAACCGAGCAAACCTGCGAACCGAGCAGACCTGCGAGCCGAGCAAACTCGCAGTTCGGGCGAGTCGGCAGAGCCTGGGCCACCCGCGCGCCGGGCGGTCAGCGTAAGGCGGCGGTGTCGCTCGGGACGTACAGGCGGGTGCCGGGACGAATGAGGGAGCCGGACAGGCCGTTCAGGCGCTTGATCTCCTCCACCACAGGGCCGGGATCGTCCCCCCGGGAGAGCGCCTCCCCGATGGCCCAGAGCGTGTCACCCTCGCGAACCTCCACCCACGGCAACCCCACATGGCTGGTCACGACGACCTGCACCGCAGCCTGCCCCACCGCACGCGTACCGAGCCAGAACCCCCCGAGCGACAGCAACGCCACGACGGCCACCAGCACCACCCGCCCACGCCGGGTCAGCCGCAACGGCGGAGCGGACCGCCGGCGCACGCGCGCCAACGCCCGCCGCTCGCGCCACCTCGCCACCCGACGGCCCCACCGCCGGGATCCCCAGCGCCCACCACCTGTGCCACGCCGAGAACGGCCAGCCCGGACGGCGCCTCCCCGCGCAGCCCGCTCGCCCCCGCGACCGCCTACGACAGCACCCCGAACGCCCTCCCCGACGCCCTGGACACCCCCACTCCGAACACCACGGGCACCACTCAGGGGACCACGAGCGCCTCCCCTGACACTCGCCGCACCACCCAGAGGACCACGAACGCCTCCCCCGGCACCTCGGGCACCACTCAGGGGACCACGAGCGCCTTCCTCAGCCCCCGGCGCGGCACGTCGGACGTCGCGAGCGCCCTTTCTAGCACCTCGGTCATCACCCCCGCGGCCGATGTCCGTTCCCCCAGCGCTTCGGGCACCATCCCTAGAGCCCAGGATCTTTCCGACGACTTTCCGGACCCCACCCCTAGGACCAAAGACCTTCCCCACGGCCCTCCGGGCGGGGCCCCGAGGACTGCGCGCGCCTTCCCCAGTGCTCCGGGCCAGGTCCCGGGCACCGCGAACGCCTTCCCCGGAGCCCCGGACACCACCCCCGGGACCGAGAGCCTCTCCCCCAGCGCCTCCAGCACCGTCAACATCTCTCCCCGCCGCCCGCGCGTCGCGCCGAGCGCCGCGCGCATCTCCCTCGGCGGCCTGGACGCCACGCCGCGAGCCGACGGCGCCCCCTGCTCCTCTCGCGCCAGACCCTCCTGGTCCGCGTGCCCGCGACCGCGCGTCGCCCGCAGGCGCACGCGCACCCCGCTCGTTCACCCTCGCCCCCCGCCCAGCGTCGGCGCCCCCACCCGAGCGCCGTTGGTCTCCGTCCACGCCGGATCTCCGGCGGGCCACCGTTTCGTCACCCTCGTCCGCACGGGCTCCTCCCCTGCCCGGCGGTACGGTGGCGTCCGCGTCGGAACCCGCACGCGGCGGCGGTACCAATCGCAAATGGGGCCTTCCACCATGAGTCGTGCGGGGCCCCAACCTCTTCCCCGAATTCCCGCGGGAACCGGCCTCAGTCCGCGTATTGTCTCCCCGTCGATCGTTACCCTGCGTGGCGTCGGCGATGAGTGTGAGTCGTTTGGCGTCTTGGCTGGTCGTGTCGGTATTTGTGGGTGTTCGCATGGTTGACCTCCTGCCGTGCTGCCCGAGGAAAAGGCCAAATAAAGATCAGCAAATCGAACACGGTGTCGATCGAACTCCCGTACGATGTTGTACACCACGCTGGCGACAATTTCGAGGAAGACTCGAACAATTGTTTGAAGATGATCTTCAACAGCGATACGGTCGCTGTGTGCGACATTGGGACCACAGACCGGGAGGTGCGCCGGTGAGGCGGGCCGCCAGGCGAGGAGGAAGAGCATGAGCGAGCAGGATGGCGCAAACGGGGTCAGCGACCTCGCGGTGCGCCGGCGCGACTCTCTGGGCCTGACACCCAGGCAGCGCAAGATCCTTGAAGTCATCCGCGACTCGGTGCAGCAGCGTGGCTATCCGCCCTCCATGCGCGAGATCGGCGAGGCGGTCCAGCTGACCAGCACGTCGAGCGTGTCGCACCAGTTGACGGCGCTTCAGCGCAAGGGTTACCTGCGTCGCGACCCGCACCGGCCGCGCGCGCTCGAAGTGCGCCTCCCGGGCGAGCCCGTGCTGTGGGTGGACCCTGACGCGACCGACGAAGAGCCCACGATCAACCGCCCCACGGCGGCCTATGTCCCGCTCGTCGGCCGCATCGCCGCCGGTGGCCCGATCCTGGCCGAGGAGAGCGTGGAAGACGTCTTCGCGCTGCCCAAGCAGCTGGTCGGCGAGGGCACGCTGTTCCTCCTGCAGGTCGCCGGTGACTCGATGATCGAGGCCGCCATCGCCGACGGCGACTGGGTGGTCGTCCGCCAGCAGCCGGTGGCGGAGAGCGGCGACATCGTGGCTGCCATGATCGAGGGCGAGGCCACCGTCAAGACCTTCAAGCGTAAGGACGGCCATGTCTGGCTCGTCCCCCACAACCCCAACTACGAGCCCATCCCCGGCGACGAGGCCAGCGTCCTGGGCAAGGTCGTGGCGGTCCTGCGCCGGCTCTAGCGGCGGTCAGGGCTCGAAAGGGTCTCGGGCGCGCGTCATACCGCTCGCGCCGCGTTCCGGCGCGCGCCGAAACACACCTCCCATGGGGTACGTACGGCTCTAGCTCCGCTCCACCTCGCCATCGAGCCGAAGCCCTATTGGCCGGCCGACCGGACCCACCGGGGACGCCATGCCCGCGAACCTGAGCTGTCCGGGGTAGCCAGGCATTGACGCCGTTCCGCCCCGGGGTACGGATCCGCTCGAGCGCCAATCGCAGCGCCATCCGTCCGACGCGCGGCACGCTGTTAACGCTAACACCGCAGAGGGCCGAGGGATGCGGAGAGTAGTAGCCCGTGCTCAGCCCTGCCCCACGCTGGCAGGCCGAGCCTTGCGGTCCCGCCCCGTGTGCGGTGTCGCCACCGGTCTATGCGCCGTGACAGTCCACGTGCCGTGATGGTCCACGTGCCGTGATGGTCCACGTGCCGTGATGGTCCACGTGCCGTGATGGTCCACGTGCCGTGAGGGCTCGAGGGCCGAGACGGTCCGGGGCCGAGACGGTCCGGGGCCGAGACGGTCCGGAGGCTTCTAGCGGGCGGCGTACAGTTCGTGGGCGGCCGTGATCGCTTGGTCGGCGAAGGCGAGCACGTCGCGCCGCCGTTCGAACGGTGAGCCGTACAGGGACTTGCGGGGTGTGCCGAAGTGCTCGCTCAGCCCGCTGACCGCGCCCGAGAGCGTCGGCAGCGCGGTGTCGTCCTCCTCGCGCAGGCGCAGCGCCTCGTTCACCACCCGGTGCCAGCGCTCGGGGAACGTCGCCAGCGCGTACTGCCCGGCCCCCGACTTGGACGTGATCTCGCCGGTCGCCAACGTGTAGTGCAGCCGGGCAACGCCCGTGACGACCCAGACCGTGTTGTAGCCGCCGAGACAGGCCAGCCCCCACGGCGAGGCCAGGTGGGAGGCCCTGGCCACCAGGCGGCGCCAGTACCGGTCGAGGTTCCCGTCGGTCCAGGCCGCGAGGGCGGCTGGATCGTGCCAGATGTCGAGCTCGTCCGGTTTGGGGCCGCGGCAGGTCAGGCCGTTCTGGGCCAGCGTGTGCCACGTGACCGGGTTGAGGCCACCCCGGGGGTTGATCTTCCCTGCGTGCGCCCGGGGACGCGTTCCCAGCTCAGCGGGGTCCTTGCTGAGGTCGTCCCACGTGAGGTAGTAGCCCTCGAACGGGTACGCGCCCAACCGGGCGTGGATGCGCTCCACCACCTCGAACGGCGCCTCCGCGGCCGTCACCGCGACGAAGTCCACGTCACTCGCGCCGGGCCGGTAGTCACCGAGCGCCGCCGAGCCCTCCAGATAGAGACCCTCCACGAGCCCAGGAGCCTCCGCGTCGGCCACCGACAGGTAGGTCTCGACAATGGCATCGACCTTGGGGTTAGACATCATCGCCGTCCAGCCTCCCATAAGCGGCCTCGCCACCTCATCACAATCGATAATCCTAGAATTGCTGCGTGAATGAGGCATATACCCCTGAAGACCTCAAGACATCCCACGATGGCATCAAGTGGTCAGAAGTCGCACCGGGCGTCATCCCCGCCTGGGTGGCCGACATGGACCTGTCCACCGCTCCCGAGGTGATCGAGGCGCTGCGGCGGCGGGCCGCCGGCGACCTGGGCTACCCGACCTGGCTCGAACAGCCCTCGGCCGGGCCGCTGGCCGAAGCGTTCGCCGAACGCATGGCGAACCGGTACGGCTGGCAGGCCGATCCCTCGATCGTGCGCTCGTTCAACGACATCAACCAGGCGCTCCAGGTCCTCCTCCAAGTCTGGACCCGGCCGGGGGACGGAGTCGCGTTGCACACTCCGGCGTACCATCCGTTCCTGGAGACGTTGAAGGTCATGGAACGGCCCCTGCATGCGATCCAGATGGAGCCGGACGGGGACTCCTGGCGCTTCGAGGTTCCCGACCTGTCGGGATGCCGGGTGCTCCTGCTCGTCAACCCGCACAACCCGACCGGCCGCTCGTTCACCCGCGAGGAGCTGACGGAGCTGGCCGAGCACGCCGAACGCCACGACCTGCTGGTCATCGCGGACGAGATCCACGCGGACCTCACGTTCGAGCCGCACCGGCACATCCCGTTCGCCACGATCCTCCCCGAACGTACCGTCACGCTCACGTCCGCCACGAAGGCGTTCAACCTGGGCGGCATCCGTTGCTCGGTGGCCCACCTGGGACACGCGGGCGTCCGCAAGGCCCTGGAGGCGCAGCCGCCCTTCGTGTACGGCTCGGCGAACCTCTTCGGCGTGGAGGCCACGGTGGCGGCGTGGCGGCACGGGGACGCCTGGCTGGAGTCGACCCGCGCCCTGCTGGACCGCAACCGCCGCACGATCGCCTCCCGGCTGCCGGCGTCCGTCGGCTATCGGGTTCCGGAGGCCACGTACCTGGCGTGGCTGAACGTGGGGCGGGCGGGCATGGCGGAGGTGTACGAGCGGGAGGCCAGGGTGCGGTTGGTCGACGGCGCGGTCTTCGGGCCTGGCGGCGAGCACTACGTCCGGCTGAACTTCGCCACCACGGAGGCGATCCTGGCCGAAATCCTCGACCGGCTGGCCCAGGTTCCCTGACCCGGGGGTTCCCAAGGGGCGTGGCGGGAGTCTCACGACGTTCCTGCCACGCCCGACCCGCGCCACGGCACGCGGCGACGGGCCCAGACGAGCGCCCGTCCCACTGGGCGGCGCGCGATGGCGCAGCACAACCGATGGCGCAGCACAACGAGGTCGCGCTGCAGACGTCATGCGGAGGAAGGGGCATGGGAGGCGGCTGCGCTGAGCGGAGGCGTGGGTGGGCCAGCGGTGCGGCGTGCCACCGTCGAAGGCGCACGGCTCGGCGCGGCGGGACCGTGAGGCGCAGCGGGACCGTGAGGCGCAGCGGGGCCATGAGGCGCAGCGGGGCCGTGACCGTACCCACCTGCGCCGCCGCAAGACGACCAGGGTGTCGCCGGGCCGCAGGTAGTCCAGGGCCTTTGTGAGCTCTTCGCGGTCGGTGTTCTTGCCGCTCAGCTTGTCGGCGAAGATGCGGATGCAGCCGGCGGCTTCGAGCGCGCGGGTCTGCCGGTCCAGCCGTTGATCGCGGGTGGAGACCCGGGCATAGCGACACGCGCTCCGGTGAGCACCGCGGGTTCGGCGCGAAGGAAGTCGTCGGCGGCTTGGCGGACTGCGGCAGGAGCCGAGCCGTCGGGGAGCGTTGTCACACCTTGGAAGTGCATAAAAAGGGCGCAACGGGAGTTGATGAACACGAACGGTTTACAACATCCCCGCCAGCGCCTCTCACAAGCCTGGCGCAGAAATCGGCGATCGCGGAGGTATGGGCGTCATGTCGCCGCGCCGCTTGACCCTGACGCAGGGTCAAGCTTTCAACATGGTGGCATGACCACGGAAACCAGGGCGATCGGGGCCGCCGAGCTGTACGACGAGCACAAAAATTATGGGGAGCGGGCGGAGAGAGGCGACAGGACGATACGGCACTTCAGGATCCACCACGACGGCGTCACGATCCCGGTGTCTCGCGGCGGTCAGGGACGCCCGCTGGTCCTGTGCCCTGGCCTGAGCTCGACCCAGGCCGACCTGCGCGAGCTGACCGAGTTGCTGAGGCGCGATCACGACGTGGTGACCTTCGACCTGCGGGGGCATGGCCTCGCCTCGGCCGCCAACCGGTACTCCTTCGAGGACTTCCTCAACGATCTCGTCGCGGTGATGGCGGATCTGGGACACCTCGGCCTGCCAACGGCGCCCGTGCTGGTGGGCTACTCGCTGGGCGCCGACCTGGCGGTGCACTATGCCTCCGAGCATCCTGACACCGTCGCCGAGCTTGTTCTCATCGACGGGGCGAACCCGGTGCCCGAACCGTTCATCACCGAGGCAGTCCTGCCGGCGTTCCGCGCCATGTGGGAGGACCAGGCGACGCAGCAGGAGGCCGAGCGGGGCACCGCACGTCAGGTGCTGCTCAGTGCCCAGGAGATTCTCGACCTGAACATCGAGATCGACGTGATCCGGTCCGAGATCCTCGACCGGTACAGGAAGATCGACCGGCCCGTCAGTATGATCATGTCGACCTCGATGGCCGGCGACAGCAGCGAAGGGCATGCGCCGCGGTTCAACCAGAACTGGCGTGCCGGCGTCGAGCGGCTTGTCCGCGAGCATCCCTACATTGCCATCAGCTGGCTCGATGCCGATCATCAGCTGGTCTTCACCCAGGCCCCCCAAATCGCCCAGATCATCCTTGACGCACCAGGCTCAGCCGGTCAGGCGATCTCTTGAGCAACTCCTGGAGACTGGTCTGATGCTGACGATCGGCGAGCTGGCGTCGTACGCGGGAGTGACGGTGCACGCAGTGCGGCACTACCACGCCAAGGGGCTGCTGTCGGAGCCCGACCGGGATCACTCCGGCTACCGCAGATAAGACGCCGGCTCCGTGAGCGAACTGATCAAGATCCGGACCCTCGCCGAGGCCGGGGTTCCGCTGGCGCGGGTGCGGGAGCTGCTGCGGGCCGGGGAGGAGGAGGTCGCCGCGGCGGTCGCGGACATCGATAGGCGGCTGCAGGCGGAGATCCGGGAGAGGCAGCGGCACCGCAAGCGAATCGCCCGGCTCGCCTCCGTGGACAGCCTGGTCCTGCCCCCGGAAGTGGTCGAGTATCTCGACCGGCTGCGGGCGCTCGGGGTCGACGAGCGGATCGTCCAGGTCGAGGGTGACGGCTGGATCCCGTTGGCCGCGCACTCACCCGAGCGAGTCCCTGAGTGGATGGCACGCAAGCGGGAGCAGCTCGACGATCCGCGGCTGGTCGACTTCTACCTCACCCTGGGCCAGGCTCTTGACCGAGCCGACGACCACCCGCGGCTGATCGAGCTGGCCGACAAGCTGGCCGCCTACATCACGCGTATGGCCGACGAGGGGGGCGAGGCTGGACGGGCTGGACCAAGCTCGAGCGCGTGGCCCTCACACCGGGCGCGACTCCCCAATAGCGCTGGTACGACGCGCAGGAAGACGCCACACTGCGGCGATCCGAGCGCTATTGGTGATGGCGGGCGGGGGACTGCTGGGCGAGGCTTGGTCCAGTCGCAACAGCAACCCAGCGACGGATTGCCCTCATGCACCACCGAGCGAGCCGAGATCGCCGATGCTCAACCGGGCGCTCAGATCAAGGCGCACCTCGCCGTAGGGGCGGACGTGCAGCCAGAACAGCGGGGCCAGGCCGCGCCGGTCGACCGGGGTGAGCAGGGCCGCCGGCGGCGACATCATCCGCGTCGCCGACCCCGCCTGCCCGTTCCGCATCGCGGCGCGCTTGCGCTGGCGGCTGGCCGGCGACGGTTTGGCGAGCTCGGCCAGGTAGCCGGACCGGTGCGGCGTTCAGCCGGCCGATCTCCTCGCCGTGGTGGGCGGCGCAGTTCTCGCGTCGCCCGTTCCGGACGGCCGGCTTCCGACTGGGGAGCTCAGTTGCCTTCGGACAGTCGGGCGTCCCATGCGGCCAGCACCTGCTGCTCCTTCTCGCCGGCGAGGCCGAGTGGCGGGGCGCCGGGCGCGGTGCGGACCTCGCCGCCTGACCGCAGCCACTGCCAGGTGTCTCGGACGGAGTCGCCGAACGGGCGGGTGCGCAGTCCTGCTGCTTTCGCTGAAGCGCCGGACACGGCCCAGAAACCGGCGGTGTCCGGTACGTCCGGGATCCACAGGGGAAGCTCGGCCCATGGCAGCACCCCTTGCGATAGCAGGAAACCCTCGTCCACCCACACAGGATCGGCGTCCGAACCAGTTACCTGCACACAGTCGCCGACCAGCCGGCCCATCGTGGTGTTCGGCCCGTCCGGGACGACATTGTGGATGCCGCCTGCCTGCGCCTCGACCTGGTCCAGGACGAAGGTCGAGAGATCACGCACGTCGATGAGTTGCAGGCCGCGCCCTGGGTCGCCGGGCGCGATCACCCGGCCGCCCTCGGCGATTCTGGTGAGCCACCACGGCAGCTGGCCCAGGTTGTCGTGCGGTCCCACGATCGACCCGGCGCGCGCGACCAGGCTGGCGTCAAGCCCGTAGGTCTGCTCGACCGCCAGTTCGCAGCCGCGTTTGTGAACGCGCAATTTCTCGAGGTCGGCAGGGTCGCCGTCCTGGTCCGGGACACCAGGCCAGGTCGCGGCCGACTCGTCCAGCGAAGCAGTGTTCCAGGCCTGGTAGACGCCGGTGGTCGAGACGAACGCGTAGAAGGGGGCGGAGTCGGCCATTGCCTGTGCGGTGCGCAGGACGTGCGCCGGCACCTGGCCGCCCGGGTCGATGACCGCATCGAAGCTCCGCCCGGCGAGTATCTGGACACCCTCGTCTGTGGACCGGTCGCCGCGAAGCGCCTCGACGCCGTCGATGTCCTTGCCGGTCAGCCCGCGGTTGAAGGTGGTGATCTCGTGTCCCCGGCCGAGGGCGTCGCCCACGATGGTGCGTCCGACGAACGACGTTCCGCCAATGACCAATAATCTCATGTTGCTACCTTCTGGTCGCCGTTGACAACAGATGTTGTCGCCCGCATCATGGTGGTGTCGTAAACAAGTGTTGTCAAGGGGTCGCCGTGCGAGACATATCCGACGCGCAACGCGCCGATTTGACCACCGCCGTTGAGCAGCTTGCGTGGACGGCGGTGCGGGAAATGCTGCAGCTCAAACCGGAGGCGGGGCCTGGCTCCGATGCGCCGGACGCGGACTTGCGGCAGATGTGGCTGGCCACGCTGACCTCATTGCTGGCGATCCGCGACAGCGCGGACCAACTTGCGGCGTCCGCCGCGCTGTCGGCGGCACAGTACGGCGCCGACTATCCCGCGATCGGGGAAGCGGCCGGGATGACCAGGCAAGGCGCCCGGCGCAAATGGCCGGGGCTGGCCGGGCTGAGTGATGAACGACAGCGCAAGCTCACCTGGTGGAAGCGCCGCGGGGACCAGTTCGCGCAGTGTGTCCGTGCCGTACTCATGGCATCAGAGGAGACATCAGAACAAGCGCCACACCTAGCCGCCCTTCGCAACCGGCTCGACGAGATCGAGCAGACATCGCCGGCGCAACGCCTCGACGTCTTCGACATGGCGCTAGTGGATGCGCATGCGGTGGCGGTGGGTGCTCCCTCGCCTGTCGAGAGCACCGCGGCGCGTGCGAACGGGCTGCTCGCGGCGTTGACTGCTGACGCGTACGCGGCCATGAACAGCCATTCGTCCCTGGTGATCCGCGAGGACCTCGCCTGCGGGACCGACGACTGCGCCTCGGAGCCGATTGTGGAACTCTGGCACCCTGACTTCGGTCACCAGCCCGTATCGGCCTGCCGTGAGCACGCCATAGAGGCTCTTGGGCAGCCGGACATCAGGATCGTGGCCGCTTGCCAGCCAGACGTCGCGCTCTCGGTGTTCGCCGAGGCGTACGGCGAAGGCTGACGAGGGCGGCGGCAAGTGCGCACGGGCCCGGGGTGCAGGGCTGCGGCGAATGCGTCACCCTCACGGATGAGATCGTCGCGGCCCAGCACGAGCGGGCCGATCGCGCGCTTCAGCCCGGCCGGCGACCACACAAAGTGACCGCGGATCTGCCCGCACAGGCGAATACAGATCACTCGATCAACGGTCTCCGCCAGTACTGACCCCCGCGAATTCCGGGGAAGCAGCCCTGGTACAGGGGCCACTACGGTGAGAGAGGACTCAGGGAACACAGGCGTTATCGCTTAACGGGATGCTGTTCCAACCCCTCGGGGTTTCTCCCGATCAGCGCCTGCACTGCCCGACCGGCCACTGCACGGGTCTCCGATCCGGAATGCCGGCGGTAGAGGGCGACCAGCTCATCCAGGAAGTGGAGCCGGCCGGTCAGGCAGGCCGCCTCGATCGCGGCCAGCGTCAGGTTGTCGTCTGAACTGTGCAAAGCCTGCCGGATGAGGGCGATCGACTCCTGATCCGGTTCCTCGGCTGCGATGGCCATCCGGTCCAGTGTCTCGCCCGGAGCAGTGAGCATGAGGTAGTCCACCGGCCCCACCATCGCCGAAGCCCCACCGGTCGCCGTCCATGAGCACTGCGTCATGCTGTCATGCCGGATATCATCCCGCATCCGAACCCACGACGGGCGGGGCCCCTGCCCCCTCCAGGGACCAGTTGACTCGGGACGTTGAGGGGCCATAGGCGGGGACGTCTCTTAACGGCACCCCAACGTCGCCGTACCCGCTGACCCCCACCCGGTGGACCACCGGGTCACGAGCCCTCCCGCACCAGCAGCACCTGATCATCGCCGGGGTCAGGCTCGACCCGATACCGCGCGAGCTCCGGCGCGGAACCCCCGGCCTCGTCGGTGCAGGCGACCAGGAACGGCGCCCCATCGCCCCCGGCCTCAACGACGAACCCGTCATGGCGTTCGCTGAACTCCCGCCGTCCCGCCTTGCGCAGCACCGTCGAGGTGGCGAATGGCGGGTGAACCCCGACGGCGAGACCCCTGGCCGGATGGCGGCCAGTGTGGCATATGGGGGGTGAGTGGGCAGGGACCCTGCCGGCGAGGCCCGCTGGCCGGATGGCGGTCGGAGTAGCGAAAGGCGGGTGAGTGGGCCCCGACGGCGAGGCAGGCGGCCAGGTGCCGGTCGGGGCGGTGGGTGAGGAGGTGAGTGGGGGGTGGGTGGTGCAACGGGGAGTTACTGGAGCGGCGGCAGGTCCGGAGGCGTGGCGGGCGGGTGTTCGTCGAGGGCGGCCAGCGCCAGCTCGATCGCCTTCTCCAGCTGCGGGTCCCGCCCCGCCACCCGGTCCTGCGGCGTGATCACCACCTCGATGTCCGGCTCCACCCCGTAGTTCTCCACGCCCCACCCGTGCCCTTCGAGCCAGAACGAGTACCGGGGCTGCGTGACCCGCGTCCCGTCGACCAGCGAGTACCGGGAGTCGATCCCGATCACCCCACCCCAGGTCCGCGTCCCCACCAGCGGGCCGATGCCGCGGATCTTGATCCCGGCGCTGACGATGTCACCGTCCGAGCCCGCGAACTCGTCGGTGATCGTCACGATCGGCCCCCGGGGCGAGTCCTCCGGGTAGCGCATCGGCTCGTAGCCGCGGGCCCGCGCCCACCCCGTGACCTTGCGGGAGAGCTTCTCCAGCACGAGCTCCGACAGGTGACCGCCGCTGTTCTCGCGCACGTCCACGACCAGCCCGTCGAAGGCCATCTCGGTACGCAGGTCGCGGTGGAACTGCGCCCACCCCGTCGCCACCATGTCGGGCACGTGCAGGTATCCGAGCCTGCCGCCGGAGGCCTCCCGGACGCGGGCGCGGCGGCTCTCCACCCAGTCGTGGTAGCGCAGCCGGGTGTCCTCCGCGATCGGGGTGACCACGACGCGGCGGGTGTCCCCGCCGGCGGCCGGCCGTACGGTCAGCTCGGTGGGCTGGCCGGCGGTGCCCGCCAGGAGGGCCAGCGGACCGCGTACCGGATCCACGGGACGCCCGCCGACCGCGATGATCGCGTCACCGGGACGGACGGCCACCCCGGGCGCGAGCAGCGGGGAGCGCGCGTCGTGGTCGGAGGACTCGCCGGGCAGGATGCGTACGACCCGCCACACGCCCTCGTCGTCCCTGGCGAGGTCCGCGCCGAGGAGTCCCTGGCGGCGGCGCGGGTCGACGCCGGCGCCGTTGGGGCTCGCGTACGCGTGGGAGGTGCCCAGCTCGCCCTGCGTCTCCCAGAGCAGGTCGATCAGCTCGGAGTGGGCGCCGATGCGCTCCACCAGCGGCTCGTAGCGGTCGAGCACGCCCTGCCAGTCGACGCCGTTCATGTCCTCGCGCCAGAAGTGGTCGCGCATGAGGCGGCCGGCCTCGCGGAAGCCCTGCCGCCACTCGGCGATCGGGTCGATCTCCACGGCGATCCGGTCCAGGTCGATGGAGACGACCTCGTCGCCCTCGGTGGCGGCGCGGGTCTGCAGGCCGTTCTTGCCGTTGGTGACGAGCCTGCCGCCGTCGCCGCTGACCTCGAACGAACGCACTTCCTTGCCCAGCTCGGCCTTGGCGCGCTTCTTGAGGTCGTAGCGTTCGAGGACGATCTCGGTGACCGGCTCGGTGCCGTCGCCGAGCTGCCCCGCGAGGGGGTGGCGCAGCCAGAGCAGGGCGTCCTTGGCGGTACGCAGGTTGCCGTAGCGGCCCGCGGGCACCGGCACCGGCACCACGCGCGAGGGGAGCCCGTCGGGATCGACCTCGGTACGCGGCGCGGCGTCGTCCTTCTTGTCGTCCTTGGCGGGCTTGTCGTCCTCGCCGTTGAACCCGCGTCCCTGCAGGGAGGGGTCGAACGGCGACGGCGTGGTGGCCTGGAGGGGCACGATGTACGGCTTGCACCCGCCATGGAATGACATGTCGAAGACGTGCGCGTCGTACACCGGGTCGAAGGTCCGCACCGACAGGAATGCCAGATGCTTCCCGTCCTTGGTGAACACCGGGTCGAAGTCGGAGAACCGTATCGACGTCACGTCGATCACCGACGTCCCGTCGACCCGCCCCATCTTGATCTGCGACAGCGGCTCGTGGTGCGGGTGCACCCAGGCCAGCCACCCCGAGTCGGGCGAGAACGTGAGCCCGCTGACGTCTCCCTGCGTGGTCCGGTCGAGCTGCCGGATATTTCCGGACTCGACGTCGACGATCAGCAGCCGGCCGTCATGCGTGGCGACCGCCACGTGCTTGCCGTCGGGCGAGACCGCCAGTTCGAGCACCCGTCCGAGCTCCCCGGTGGCCAGCGTCCTGATCTCGCCGCCCGGCGTGCCGATCTCCAGCCCGTCCTCGCCGCCGGCGTCCGACACCCAGACGGCCCGGCCGTCCGCGTCGAGCACCCGCGGCAGCCGTACCCGGACGCCCGGCTCTGCCCGCAGCACGCCCGCCGGCCCGTCGCGGTGGGTCACCCAGTGGGCGGTGCCGCGGATCTCCACGGCGCTGGCCCGCCCGCCCGCGTCCGGCGAGAAGTCGCCGACCCGCAGCGGCGCCGGGCGCTTGGCCCGCCCCGGCCGCGGCCCGCCCAGCGTCACCTCCAGCCGGTACGGCTCCGCGTCCAGGCTCTCCAGCAGCCACAGGTCCCCGGCGTGGCTGTAGATGACCCGCTCCCCGTCGCCGACGGCGTGGCGGGCGTAGAACTCCTCATGATTGCTGTGCCGGCGCAGGTCGGACCCGTCGGGCAGGGCCGAGTAGACGTTGCCGACGCCGTCGACGTCGGACAGGAAGACGAGCCGGTCCCCCACCCAGTTGACCGCCCAGTACTGCGCGGTGCTGTCGGCGAACAGGCGGACGAACTCCCCCTCGCCCTGGGTGTCGACCCAGATCTTGCCGGCCGTGCCGCCCCGGTACCGCTTCCACTGCGACGGCTCGCGCCACATCGCCGACACGGTGGCCACCCGCGCGCCGCTGACGGCCACGTCGCTGACCCACCCGTACGGCAGGCGCGTGGCGGGGCCGCCGTCGAGCGGCACCGCGTACGCCCAGTTCCGGCCCCGCTCGCTCTGCCCGGCCGCGGTGATCGCCAGCACGTCGCCCTCGCGCGTCCAGCCGCGTACGCCGGTCGTGGCGCTACCCCAGTAGGTCAGCCGCTCGCCCTCGGGGCCGTCGATCCCGGCCGCGAACACCTCCGGCGCGCCCTCCTTGCCGCTCGTCCACGCGATGCGCGTGCCGTCGGGCGAGAATCTCGGGTGCGACACCGGTACGCGGTCGGCGGTGAACCGCCATGCCCTGCCTCCGGACAGGGGAGCCAGCCAGACATCGTCGTCAGCGACGAAGGTGACCATGTCACCGTGGATATGCGGGTATCTGAGGTATGCGCCGTTTGTCACATGTGCACATTAGTGCCAGATGCCAAGGTCAGCCCAAGAATTCTCCCCCGAACGGGCCCGCCACGTCCCGCGAACTGTCAAGTAGGGGATGTGCGTGAAATGCCGGGAAGAGGGGGAGCTATGAA
This sequence comes from Nonomuraea jabiensis, assembly GCF_014204795.1. Lineage (GTDB taxonomy): Bacteria > Actinomycetota > Actinomycetes > Streptosporangiales > Streptosporangiaceae > Nonomuraea > Nonomuraea jabiensis. Next base: position 13,004,615 of record NZ_JACHMB010000001.1, read on the forward strand.
GTTTTGCGCGCGTCCACACCAGCTCCCGTCCCGCCTGGCGGCCGCGGCCGTCATCCTCAACTCCGGCCTCAGCAAGGTCCACGCCGACGAGCAGACCGCGGCGGGCCTGCACGGCATGGCCGCGAACACGTACCCGTTCCTGCGTGACATGGACCCGGTGGCCTTCACCAAGCTGCTCTCCAGGAGCGAGATCGCGCTCGGAACCGCCCTGCTCGTGCCCGTCGTGCCGTCGCTGCTGGCGGGGGCCGCTCTGACGGGGTTCGCGGCGGGGCTGCTCGGCCTGTATCTCAGGACGCCGGGGATGCGGCAGGAGCGCAGCCTGCGCCCGTCCGAGCAGGGCATCGGGCTCGTCAAGGACATCTGGCTGCTCGGCATCGGCATAGGGCTGGTGGTCGAGGAACTCCAGGCCGCCGACTAAGACCGACAAACCCGGGTACGCGGCACCATATGGTACAAATCGGCTACACCTTGATGTCCGAACAGACCCCCGCGCGGGAGCTGGTCGATTACGCCGCGGTGGCCGAGCGAGTCGGCTTCGACTACGCGGTCATCTCCGATCACTACTTCCCGTGGATCGAGGAGATGGGGCACTCGCCCTACTGCTGGTCGGTGCTCGGCGCGGCGGCCCAGGTCACCCGGCGCCTGCCGCTCATGACGTACGTGACCTGCCCCATCATGCGCTACCACCCGGCCGTGGTGGCCCAGAAGGCGGCGACCATGGGCGTGCTGAGCGAGGGCAGGTTCACGCTCGGCCTCGGGTCGGGCGAGAACCTGAACGAGCACGTCATCGGCGAGGGCTGGCCGCCCGTGGACACCCGGCACCGGATGTTCGCCGAGGCGATCGAGATCATCAAGCTGCTGTTCGGCGGCGACTACGTCACGTACCAGGGCGAGTTCTACGACGTGGACTCGGCCAAGCTCTACGACCTGCCGGAGAAACCGGTCCCGCTCGCCATCGCCGCCTCGGGCGGCCAGTCCGCGGAGATAGCGGCCGAGTACGGCGACGTGCTGGTGGTCAACGAGCCGATGCCGGACGTGGTCAGGCAGTTCAACGCCGCGGGCGGGCAGGGCAGGCCCGTGTACGGGCAGCTGCCCATCGCGTACGACACCGATCCCGAGGCCGCCAAGCAGCGGGCACACCACCTGTGGCGCTGGGCGGCCGCCGGCGGCTGGAAGGTCATGGCAGAGCTGCCCGGTCCGGCGAACTTCGCCGCCGCGACCGGCACCGTACGGCCCGAGGACGTGGCCGAGAGCGTGCCCTGCGGGAACGACGTGGACGCGGTCGTGCAGGGCGTCAGGCAGTTCGCCGACGCCGGGTACACCCACGTCGCGCTCGTCCAGATCGGGCACGACCAGCAGCAGCCGTTCTTCGACTGGGCGGAGAAGGAGCTGCTGCCGGCCCTGCGGGACCTCTGACCGCGCTTACGGGACGATGTTGACCAGCTTGGGGGCCCGGACGATCACCTTGCGGGGCGAGTTGGTCAGGTAGGGGGCGACCTTCTCCGAGGCCAGCGCCAGCCGCCGCAGCTCGTCCTCGGTGATGTCCGGCGAGACCTCCAGCCGGTCGCGCACCTTGCCCGCCACCTGCACCACGCAGGTGACCGACTCCTGCACCAGCAGCTCGGGCTCGGCCACGGGCCACCCGGCGAAGGCGACGGCGCCGGTGCGGCCCAGCCGCTCCCAGCCCTCCTCGGCGGTGTACGGGGCCACCAGCGACAGCATGATCGCCAGCGTCTCCGCGGCCTCGCGCACCGCCGGGTCGCCCGCGCCGGGGCCGGAGTCGATGGCCTTGCGCGTGGCCGAGGTCAGCTCCATCATGCGCGCCACCGCCACGTTGAAGCGGTAGGACTCGATCAGCTTGGTGACCTCGTCGATCGTGCGGTGGGTGACCTTGCGCAGCTCCAGGTCGCCGCCCTCGAACGCCACGCCGGGCGCGCTGTCCACCTCGGACATCACGCGCAGCGCGCGGGCCAGGAACTTCAGCGACGCGGCCGGCGAGACGTCGGCCCAGTCGATGTCGTCCTCGGGCGGCCCGGCGAAGACCATGGTCAGGCGCACGGCGTCGACGCCGAAGTCGTCGATCTGCTGCCCCAGGTCGACACCGTTGCCCAGGGACTTGGACATGGCCTTGCCGCCGTTGATCACCTGGCCCTGGTTCAGCATGCGCCGGAACGGCTCGGTGAAGTCGACCATGCCCATGTCGTGCAGGACCTTGGTGAAGAACCGCGAGTAGAGCAGGTGCAGCACCGCGTGCTCGATGCCGCCGACGTACTGGTCGATCGGGCCCCACTTGCGCACCTGCTCGACGTCGAACGGGCCGTCGGTGTAGCCGGGCGAGCAGTAACGCAGGTAGTACCACGACGAGTCGACGAACGTGTCCATCGTGTCGGTGTCGCGCTTGGCCGCGCCGCCGCACTTGGGGCACTCGACGTTGACCCACTCGGTGGCGCTGGCCAGCGGGGAGACGCCCTTGGGGGCCAGTGCCTCGCCGCGCATGTCGGGCAGCGTGACCGGCAGCTGCTCGTCGGGGACGGGCACCTCGCCGCAGTCGCCGCAGTGGATGATCGGGATCGGCGTGCCCCAGAACCGCTGGCGGGACAGCAGCCAGTCGCGCAGCCGGTAGTTGACTGCCCCCGTGCCCTTGCCCTCGCGCTCCAGGATCTCGATGATCTTGGAGATGGCCTCGGTCTTGGTCAGGCCGTCGAGCGGCCCGGAGTTGACCAGCGTGCCCTCGCCGGGCGTGGCCTCGCCGGTCTCGCCCGGGTCGGCCAGGCCGGTGTGCACGACGACCTTCACCGGCAGCCCGAACTTCAGCGCGAAGTCCAGGTCGCGCTGGTCGTGGGCGGGCACCGCCATGATGGCGCCGTGGCCGTAGTCGGACAGCACGTAGTCGGCCGCCCAGACCGGGATGCGCTCGCCGTTGACCGGGTTGACCGCGTAGCGGCCCAGGAAGACGCCGGTCTTCTCCTTGTCGGTGGACAGCCGCTCGATGTCGCTCAGCTTGGCGACCTCGGCGCGGTAGGCCTCGAACTCGGCGCGCTGCGCGTCGGTGACGATCTCGTCGGCCAGCTTGGCGTCCACGGCGACCACGAAGAACGTGGCGCCGAACAGGGTGTCGGGCCGCGTGGTGTAGACGTGGACCGGCTCCTCGCGGCCCTCGATCTCGAACAGCACGTCGGCGCCCTCGGAGCGGCCGATCCAGTTGCGCTGCATGGTCAGCAGCCGCTCGGACCAGCCCTCCTGCAGCTGGTCCATGTCGTCCAGCAGGCGCTGAGCATAGTCAGTGATCTTGAAGTACCACTGCGTCAGCTCGCGGCGGACGACGTCGGCGCCGCAGCGCTCGCACTTGCCGGCCACGACCTGCTCGTTGGCCAGCACGGTCTGGTCGTTGGGGCACCAGTTGACCAGGCCGCCCTTGCGGTAGGCCAGGCCGCGCTCGAAGAACCGGTTGAACAGCCACTGGTTCCACCGGTAGTAGTCGGGGTCGCTGGTGTGCAGGCGGCGCGACCAGTCGAAGGACAGCGCGTAGCGCTTGAAGGAGGTGACCTGCGTCTCGATGTTGGCGTAGGTCCACTCGGCCGGGTGGGCGTTCCGCTTGATCGCGGCGTTCTCCGCCGGCAGGCCGAAGGAGTCCCACCCGATCGGGTGCAGGACGTTGTAACCCTTCTGGTACCAGTAACGAGCGACCACGTCACCCAGCCCGAAGGCCTCGGCGTGGCCCATGTGCAGGTCGCCGGAGGGGTAGGGGAACATGTCGAGCATGTAGCGGCGCTCGCGCGGGTCAGCGGGGTCTTCGCTCGCCCGGTAGGGTTCCTGCTCCTCCCATCGCTGCTGCCACTTGGCCTGCAGCGCCTGCGGATCGTACTCACTCACGGCTACTGTCCTTCTGGCTTGATTCGGACCCCATAAGAAAACCCCCCGTGCACACAACGAGGGGTAGCCGCGACGGCGAGAATCTTCAGGGCCGTCGCGGCCCGCTAAGAAGCAGGGTCGCGGAACGCATGTGTCAAGCCTAGCGCACGTCTTCGGCTGAATGCAGATACTCGATCGAGGTCCACCGGCACAATGGACCCTTCAGGTCCAGCGAGACCTGATGGTGATGTATCCGTTGTGACCTCATTCGTCCCCTATGAATACCCTTGTCACCGTGGTGTACCCAGCTGAGCCCGAGCGACCGGAGGTCGGCCTGCCCATGCAGGACCCGCCGACGGATCCGCATGGCTTCGCTCGTTTCGCTGCGGAACCACCTGTATCTCCTGGAAAATCCCATGAGATCATGCCTGGTACGTCAAATCCGGATATAACGGGCTATCCGGACAGATCCCTGGGAGGGCCGGCAGCAATGGCAACGGAGAATTCCGGACCACACCTGCCACCGTCCTGGCCAGACGCACCGCGCCGCGACGCGCCCGGCTCCCCCGCAACGGAGGTCCCCATGTCCTGGCCCGAGGCCCCGAGGTCCGCTCAGCAGGACCCGGCGTGGCCCGAGCCGCCGCGCACGGACGACTCCTGGCCGGAGCCGCCGCGCCGCGCCCGCCCCGAGCCCGCCCGTTCCGAGGCCGCCCGTTCCGATGCCGGCCGTTCCGATGCCGGCCGCTCCGAGGCCGGGGGCCCTCAGTCGTGGCCGGACCTGCCGCCCCAGGGCGCCACCGGACCCTCCTGGCCGGCCCCGCCGGCCCGCGACGCCACCGGCCCCTCCTGGCCCGAGCCCGCCCCGCAGGGCGCCTCCGGTCCTTCCTCCTCCTGGCCGGACGTGCCGCCCCCGAGCGCGGCGGGCCCGTCCTCGTGGCCCGACTCGCCTCCGCAGAGCGCCGGCCCGTCCTCCTGGCCGGAGGCGTCCTCGCAGAGCGCGCCGACCGCCTGGCCCGACGCCGCGCCGCAGAACGGCTCCTCCTCGTGGTCCGACTCCACGTCGCCGAACGGGCCTTCCTCCTGGTCCGACTCCCCGCAGAACGGCCCGTCCTCGTGGCCGGACGCCGCACCGCAGAGCGGGCGGTCCACCCGGTCCGATCTGCCGCTCCCCGGCGGACCCTCACCGCTCCCGGGCGGGCCGCTCCCCGGCGGGCCGTCCTCGTGGTCTGACGGGCCTCAGCAGGGCAGCGCCGGGCCGACCTCCTGGCCCGAGGCGCCGGCACGGGGCGGCTCTGAGTTCGGCTCGCGGGGCGAGGACCGCCCGGTGCCGGACCCGATCCCGGCGTGGGAGCTGCCGCCCGTCCCGTCCTCCGACTCCTGGTCGAACCTCTCCTCCCCCGCCCCCTGGCCCCCCGCCGAGCGGGACAGGGCCGACTCCCCGGAGCAGGCGACGGCGATGTACCAGGTCGACGACCTTCCGCAGGGCGCGCACGCCCCACCCCGGCAGGCGCACCCCTCCGAAGAGCGGACGATGACGTACGCCCAGCACACCGAGAACCTGCTCAACGACCGCGCCGCCCCCTCCCCCGACATGGACTCATCGAACATCAGCGCCACGCCCCCCGCCGAGGACACCGACGCCCCGCGCCCCGGTTCGAACCTGAACCGCGACCCCTCGGACCCCGACCGCCCGTTCGTGACCGCAGGCCAGATCAGCGGCTCCCGCACGCCTCCGCCGGAGCGCCAGCAGGAGCTCTGGAACACCGTCTTCGGCGACAACTACCAGGCCATGGACGACCAGGACTCCCTGGAGGAGGAGAGCCAGGGCAAGCCCATCTGGATCTACGCGCTCGGCGGCTCCGTGGCGATCGCGCTGGTCGCGGCGCTGCTGTGGGCTTTCCTCGCCGGCCCGCTGGCCAGCGACGACCCGGCGACCTCCAACGCCGTGGCCGAGAAGCCCACGACCGCGCCGAAGCCGAGCACCACGCGGTCCTCGACCACGATCGGCGCGCTGCCGAAGTACCCGGGCAAGGCCGCCCCGGTCATCGGCAGGGTGCCCGACGCCGCCGCCGGGATCTCGCTCCCGCGCCTGGGCGGCACCTGGCGGCTGGACACGCGCACCACCGTCAAGGCCACCTACAACTACGACACCCGCCAGTACGTCCCGATCACGCAGGACAAGAGCGCCCAGCTCATGTCCGGTCCGCTGCCGCAGAAGCTGGCCTCGTACTACGAGAAGGACAACCTGGAGCCGGTCATCAAGCAGGTGGTGCTGGACGCGCGCAAGCGCTTCTTCCCCACCGGCAACAGCGTCCGCAAGATCGCTCAGCAGCCGATCAAGGTGGGCGACAACACGGGACGGCTGATCGCGTACTCCCTGACGTCGGAGACGGAGAAGGCCACGATCGTGACGATGGCCATCAACACCGGCGGCAACCTGCCGGCCATCGTCTACATGTCGATCCCGGCGGAGAGCAGGCAGCAGCTCATGCCCGACGTCCGCACGGTCATGAACCAGCTGCGGATCGGCGCCCAGGGCTGATCAGAAGTCGCACTCCATGTGCTTGATCCCGTTGATGAACATGGAGTGCAGCCGGTCGGGCCTGCCGCCCTCGATCCGCGGCACGCGGCGCAGCAGCTCGCGGAACATCACCGTGATCTCCCGCCTGGCCAGGTGCGCGCCCAGGCAGAAGTGGGGGCCGGGCCCGCCGAAGCCGACGTGCGGGTTGGGCTGCCGGGTGATGTCGAAGCGGTGCGGGTCGGCGAACACGCTCTCGTCCCTGTTCGCCGACCAGTAGAACAGGACCGCCTTCTCGCCCTTGCGGTAGAGGTGCCCGTTCATCTCGTGGTCCCTGGTGACCTTGCGGCGCATGAAGTTAACGGGGGAGGCCAGCCGGACGATCTCCTCCACGGCGCCGGGCGCGTGCCCGTCGATGTCCTCCAGCCAGAGCGCGCGCTGATCGGGGTGGTTGGTGAGCAGGCGCAGCCCGTACGAGATGGCGTTCCTGGTGGTCTCGTTGCCCGCCACCACCAGCAGGATGAAGAACGACCCCAGCTCCTGCATCGTCAGCCGCTCGCCGTCGATGTTGGCGTTGACCAGGGACGACGTCAGGTCGTCCGTGGGGTTTTCGGCGCGGTGGGCGGCGAGGTCCTGCACGAGCTGCTGCAGCTCCATGCCGGCGGTGAGCAGGCGCTCGGCGAGCTGGTTGAGGTCGGCGCCGCCGTATTCAGGGTCGAAGCCGCCGAGGATGACGTTCGAGTGCTCGAAGACGAACTGGTAGTCCCGCTCGGGGATGCCCATCATGTCGCAGATGATCTTCAGCGGGAGGCGCGCGGCGACCTCGGTGACGAAGTCGCAGCCCGGGCCCTTCGCCAGCAGGTCGTCCACGATGCCGGCGGCCGCCGCCTCCACGTCCGCCTCGAACTGCTTGATCATCTTGGGCGTGAACGCGCGCGAGACGATCCTGCGCAGCCTGGCGTGGCGCGGGTCGTCCATGTTGATCATCGAGCCGAAGTACTCGGCGAACTCGGCGGGCATGTCGGGGATGTTCGTCGCGCCGCCGTCGCCGGAGGAGAAGACCTCGGGGTTGCGGCTGGCCTCGAGGATGTCGGCGTGCTTGACCAGGGCGTGGTAGCCGGGGCCCCTGGGCGCGAAGTCGATCTCCATCTCCTGGAAGAAGGCAGGGGCCTCCAGCGCGCGCAGCCGCTCGAACGCCGCCTCGCGCTCGCTCATGGGCCGGGCCCAGAAGTCGCGATCCGACAGATCGAAGTCCAGGACGCTCATAAGCCCATCTTTTGTGAAAGCAACCACTTACGTCAATCGGAAAACCAGTGGCTCGCGGCGGCGGGCGGGCTCTAGGGTGGCGCGCATGACGTTCTTCTTCTTCCACCTCCGGTAGCGATCCGCCGGCGGGTCGCGGACCACCCCACCGCCGGCGATGCGGGACGGCTGAGCGAGCGCCGTCCCGGGTCGCGACGTGGGAGAAGGACACGTGCATACCTTTGCCGTGGCCAGGGCGGTGCATGGCATCGAGGCCCTGGTGGCCACGGAGATTCGACGTTCCCGGCTGGGCGTGGTGCGCGGGGTGCGCCATCGCGAGGTGTGGTTCGAGGCCGCGCCGGGGGCCGACCTGACGGGCCTGCGGACCGCGGACGACGTGCTGCTGGCCGCCGCCGTGGTGGACGGGATCGGCCACGGCCGCTCCGCGCTGCGCCGGCTGGCCCTCGCGGCCCGTTCCGTGAACCTGGGCGGCCTGGCGGGCAGCGGGGTGGAGGTGTCGGCGTCGTTCGTCGGGCGGCGCAACTACACCCGGTTCGAGATCGAGGACGCGGTCGGGGCCGAGCTGGCGCGGCCGCTGCGGCTGCCGTACCACTCCAGGAGGGACGGGGCGCGGCCGCCGCGCGACGCGATGTCGTGGCGGGTCACGATCGAGGGCGACCGGGCGCTCATCGCGCTGCGGCTGGCGGACCGGCCGCTGCACCGGCGGGCGTACAAGACGGACTCGATCCGGGGCACGCTGCACCCGCCGGTGGCCGCCGCCATGGCGGCGCTGGCCCGCCTCGGGGGCTCGGGGACGGTGCTCGACCCGTGCTGCGGCGCGGGCACGACGCTCATCGAGGCCCACGCGCTGGCCCCGGACGCGCGCCTCCTCGGCTTCGACCACGACCCGGCCGCGCTCCGCGCGGCGACCGCCAACGCGCGGGCCGCAGGCGCGGCGGTGTTCGGGTGGGGCGTGGCGGACGGCGGGCGGATCCCGCTGGCCGGCGGGAGCGTGGACCGGGTGCTGGTGAACCCGCCCTGGGGGCGTCAGGTGCCGCCCCGCGGGCTGCTCGCGCGGGACCTCGGCCCGCTCTGGCGGGAGGTCCGGCGGGTGCTGGCCGGCGACGGGCTCGCCGTGGCGCTGGTGCACGGCGGGATCCCGCGCGGGTTCGTGCTGGAGGAGGCGGTCCGGGTCAGCCTCTCGGGGCAGCATCCGGTGATCGCGGTCCTCAGGAAGGAGGCGGGCCGCGTCAGGAGGTGAACCCCCGGGGGCGGACCTGGGTCATCTCGGCCGCGGACGGCGCGCCGAGCCAGTCCAGGACGAGCCGGTTGACCTCGGCCGGGCGCTCCAGGTGGAGGAAGTGCCCGGCGCCCGCCACCAGCTCGGCCCGCGACCCCGGGGGCAGGTGGCTCATCGCGTTCTTGGCCAGCTCGGCGCTCAGGCATCCGTCCTGGGCGCCGTGCAGGTAGAGGACGGGGGCGGTGATCCCCCCCTCCAGGGCCGGGTAGCGGCCGGACGGAGGCGTGGTGCCGAGCATGGCCCGGTAGTAGCCGAGGGCCGCGCTGAGGTTGGCGGGCTCGCCGATGCTGCGCCGTACGAACTCCAGGTCCTCGCGGGCGTCGTAGCCGGGCGACCAGTCACGCCAGAGGTTCTCGATGAAGCCGGGGCTCGCGGCGGCCGCCTCGCCCACGGCCGTCTGGAAGAGGAAGACGTAGAACGACCGCTTGAGCTGCTCGTACTCCAGGAACCCGGCGCCGAGCGAGCCGGGCGGCGGCACCGCGAGCGTGACGGCCCGCCGGAAACGTCCGGCCAGGTGGTACACGGGGAAGGCGCCCCAGTCGTGCCCGATGACGACCGCGTCCTCGTCGCCCCCGAGCTCCTCGTGCAGCGCGCGGACGTCGGCGACCAGCGCGGCGTCCTCGTACGCGCCGTCGGCGGGCACCTCGGTGGGCGCGTATCCCCGCATGAACGGCGCGACCGCGCGGTAGCCGCGCTGGGCCAGCGCGGGCATCAGGTGCCGCCAGGTGTGCGCGGAGTCGGGGAAGCCGTGCAGGCACAGCGCCAGCGGCCCCTCACCCAACGACAGATACGCGAACTCCACCCCGTTGGCGTGGATAGTCCTGATCTCCATGACTGCGAAACCTAGCATTCGGCCCGCCTCAGGAGTACCCACTGATCAGAACGTATAGCTCATGTGCTTGATGCCGTTGATGAAGTTCGACAGCAGGTGGTCGGGCTCGCCCACGGCCTTGATGTGCGGCACCCGGGTGAACAGCTCGCGGAACATCACGGTCATCTCCCTGCGCGCCAGGTGCGCGCCCAGGCAGTAGTGCGGCCCGGGCCCGCCGAAGCCGACGTGCGGGTTGGGGTCGCGGGTGATGTCGAAGGTGTCGGGGTCGGAGAAGACGGCCTCGTCGCGGTTGGCGGAGTTGTAGAAGAGCAGCACCTTGTCGCCCTTCTTGTAGCGCATGCCGTTCATCTCGTGGTCCCGCGTCAGCGTGCGGCGGAACTGGATCACCGGCGTGGCGTAGCGGATGATCTCGTCGCAGGCGGTGACGATATGGCCGTCGAAGTTGTTCAGCAGGATCGCGCGTTGGTCGGGGTGCTCGGTGAAGAGCTTGAGGCCGTGCGCGATGGCGTTGCGGGTGGTCTCGCTGCCCGCCACCACGAGCAGGATGAAGAACGACCCGAGCTGCTGCGGGCTGAGCCGCTCCTCGCCGTTGACCAGCAGGCTGACCAGGTCGCCCGTGGGGCGCTTGCGCCGCTCGTCGCCCAGGCGGGCGGCCAGCCGGTTGAGGGAGTAGCCGGCGCGCAGCAGCTTGCCCAGGCCCTTGGCGACGTTGCGACGGGTGAGGTCGGTGCCGACGCCGGTGTATTCGGGGTCGGCGTTGCCCAGGATGACGTTGGTCTGCTGCAGCACCATGTCATGGAACTCGGCCGGGATCCCCATCATGTCGCAGATGACCCGTACAGGGAGTTTGGCGGCCACCTGCGCGACGAAGTCGCCCGGCCCCTGCTCGATCGCGTCGTCCACGATCTCGGCGGCGGCCCTGGCCAGGTCCTCCTCCATCTTCGCCAGGATGCGCGGCGTGAAGGCCCGGGAGACGATCCGCCGTAACTGCGCGTGCCGGGGATCGTCCATGTTGATCATGGAGCCGAAGTAGACGCTCAGCCAGCGGGGCATGTCGGGGATGCTGTTGGAGCAGGGCTCGCTGCTGAACACGGCCGCGTTCCTGCTGGCCTCGGTCACGTCGGCGTGGCGTACGAGGGCGTAGAAGCCGGGACCACCGCCGATGAAGGGCAGGATCTGCTCCCGCGTGAAGACCGGGCGGTCCAGCTGTCTCAGCCTGCGGAAGGCCTCATTGCGCTCGGACTGCGGCAGGCCCCAGAACGGGATCTGCGACAGGTCCAGGTCGGCGGACAGTGTCATATCACACAAGCCTTCTGCAAGTGCCCACTTACGTCAAGGGGTACTTACCGGTGCTTCCCGATGAGATCGGCTGCCTTTTCGCCGATCATGATAGCCGGGGCGTGGGTATGGCCGCGGTTCAACGTCGGCATCACCGACACGTCGACGACCCTGAGCCCGTCGACTCCGCGTACGCGCAGGGAGGGGTCGACCACCGAGGCGTCGTCCGTCCCCATGCGGCAGGTGCCGACCGGGTGATAGAGCGTCTCACCGCGCTCGCGCACCCACCGCGCGAGCTCCTCGTCGCTCTCCGGCGCCCAGTACGGCGCCATCGGCCCGCCCGCCCACGGCTTCATGGCGGCCGTGGCGAAGATCTGCTTGGCCGTCTTCAGCCCCGCGACCAGGCGTCTGACGTCGGCCTCCGCGCTCAGGTAGGCGGGGTCGATGACCACGTCCCGGCCGTTGAGCCCGACCCGGCCGCGGCTCTCCGGCTGCAGCAGCACGACCCCGACGGTGAGCCCGTGGCCGGTCGGCGGGGTGAGGCCGTGGTCCACGAACGGAACGGGCGCGAAGATCAGCTCGATGTCGGGGGCGGGCTCCTCGGCCGAGGTCCTGATGAACGCGACCGCCTCGCCCACGTTCGTGGTGAGCATGCCGGAGCGCAGCACGATGTAACGCAGCAGGTTGCCGATCGACTCGGCCTTGGTCAGCGTCACCGGCTGCTTGCACTCGACGAACACGCCGCTCGAAAGGTGGTCCTGGAGGTTCTTGCCGACCTCGGGCAGCTCGTGCACGAGCGTGATCCCGGCGTCGCGCAGCTCGTCGGGGGCGCCCACGCCGGAGCGCATCAGCAGGTACGGGGACCCGATCGCGCCCGCCGACAGGATGACCTCGCCCCTGGCCCTGACCTGGGCGCCGCCGCTGTGCTCGATGCCGATCGCGCGCCGGCCCTCGAACACCACCCGGTCCACGGTGGCCCCGGTGATCACGTGGAGGTTGGGCCGGCCCTTGGCCGGGCGCAGGTAGGCGTCGGCCGAGCTCCATCTGCGGCCCCGGTTCTGGGTGACGGGGGTGGGGCAGCAGCCCTCGTTGGAGGGGCCGTTCAGCTCCTTGAGCCTGGGGAGCCCGAGCTCCTCGCACGCCTTGAGGAAGGCGGCGGTGGTGACGTTGGGGCTGCGCAGCTCGGAGATGTAGAGGGGCCCGGAGGTGCCGTAGACGCCGCCCTCGTTGCTGCCGACGCGGTGCTCGGCCCTGGTGAAGTACGGCAGGACCTCGCCGTACGACCAGCCGGGGACGCCCCACTGGTCGTAGTCGCGCTCGCAGCCGCGTACCCACATCTGGGCGTTGAGCGAGGACGACCCGCCGATCACGCGGCCCCGGGGCCAGTAGAGCTCGCGGCCCGACATCTCGCCCTGTTTGGCCGTGGTGTAGTTCCAGTCGTAGTCGGTCTTGAACAGCTTGGCGAAGCCCGCGGGCATGCGGATCTCCAGCTTGTCGTCCTGGCCGCCCGCCTCGACCAGCGCGACCGTCACGCCGGGATCGGCCGAGAGCCGGTTGGCCAGCACGCACCCGGCGGACCCCGCCCCGACGATCACGTAGTCGTACTCCATGACTCCTCCAAGTAACTTGGTACTTGCTTACTCCAGGCGGGGCCGCGCGTCCATATGGAGTTGTGACCTGGGTTACCTACCAGTCGGTATGGAGGGTTTGCGAGGATGGCGGCCAAGCCCCGGCTTTGAGGAGGAAGGCGTCATGCTCAACCTGTCGACCGTCCTGGAGGACAGCGCCAGGAACACCCCTGACGGCACCGCCATCGTCTTCGGCGACATGCGGCTGCCGTACTCCATGATCGACACCATCGCCAACCAGGTCGCGAACCTCCTGGTCGCCCGCGGTGTCGGCAAGGGGGACAAGGTGGCGCTGGCGTGCCCCAACCTGCCGTACTTCCCGTTCGTCTACTTCGGCATCCTGAAGGTCGGCGCCACGGTGGTGCCGCTCAACGTGCTGCTGCAGTCGCGGGAGATCACCTACCATCTCGGCGACAGCGACGCCAAGGCCTTCTTCTGCTTCGAGGGCACCCCCGAGCTGCCGCTGGGCGAGCGCGGCAAGGCGGGCTTCGAGGCCGCGGAGGGCTGCGAGCACTTCTTCGTGCTGCCCGCGACCCCGCTCGCGACCGAGTCCGAGTACGGCGAGTCGATCTGGGCGGCGCTGGGCGGCATGGCGGGCGAGTTCGAGACCGTGCAGACGGCGCCGGACGACACCGCGGTGATCCTCTACACCTCGGGCACCACGGGCCAGCCCAAGGGCGCCGAGCTCAGCCACCAGAACATGCTGCTCAACGCCATGGTCTGCGACAAGATGTTCCCCCGCTCCGACGAGGGCGACACGTACCTGGCGGTCCTGCCGCTGTTCCACTCCTTCGGCCAGACCGTGGTCATGAACACCGGCTTCCTGCGCGGCGCCACCGTCGTGCTGCTGCCGCGCTTCGACCCGGGCGACGCGCTGGCGCTCATGGCCAAGGAGGGCGTCACGTTCTTCGCCGGGGTGCCGACGATGTACTGGGGCCTGCTCACCAAGATCCACGCGGAGGGCGTGGAGGTGCCCCGCTCCCTGCGCGTCGCCGTCGCGGGCGGCGCGTCCTCGCCGGTGGAGGTGCTCAAGGACTTCGAGCGCACCTTCGGCATCAGCATCCTGGAGGGGTACGGCCTGTCGGAGACGTCGCCGGTGGCCAGCTTCAACCAGCTCGGCCGCCCCACCAAGCCCGGCACCATCGGCACCCCGATCTGGGGCGTGGAGATGAAGCTGGTCGACGGCGACTGGAAGACCGTCGAGGGCGAGGGCCCCGGCGAGATCGCCATCCGGGGCCACAACGTCATGAAGGGCTACTACGGCCGCCCGGAGGCGACGGCCGAGGTGATGAACGACGGCTGGTTCCGCACGGGCGACATCGCGACCCGTGACGCGGACGGCTACTATTCCATCATCGACCGGGCCAAGGACATGATCATCCGGGGTGGCTTCAACGTCTATCCGCGGGAGCTCGAAGAGGTCCTGATGACCCACGAGGCTGTGTCGCTGGCCGCCGTGGTGGGGGTCGCGCACGAGTCCCACGGCGAGGAGATCAAGGCGTACGTCATCCCCGCGCCGGGCGCGACGATCACCGAGGACGAGCTGATCGCCTGGGCCAAGGACAACATGGCGGCCTACAAGTATCCCCGGATCGTCGAGTTCCGCGACTCCCTGCCGATGACGGCCACGGGCAAGATCCTCAAGCGCGAGCTGCGGTAACCGGTCGACTCCTTTCCCATCAGGCGCGGGCACTCTGCCCGCGCCTTTGTCTTTGTGGAGGTCTCGTGGCGGACGGATATGTCGTCATCACCGGTGGCCCGGGCGCCGGGAAGAGCACGCTGGCCGAGCACCTCGCCTCGCTGGGGTTCCGGGTGCAGCCGGAGGCCGGGCGGGCCATCATCCGGGACCAGGTGGCGATCTCGGGGCCGGCGCTGCCGTGGCTGGACCCGGGGCTGTTCGCCGAGCTGATGTTGTCGTGGGACCTGCGGTCCTACCACGCCGCCTCGGGGACGGAGGCCGTGGTCTTCGATCGGGGGCTGGTCGACACGATCGGATATCTGCGCATGCTGGGGCGTACGGTGCCGCGGCACCTGCACAACGCGGCGCTGACGTACCGCTATCACCGGCGCGTGTTCGCCGCGCCGCCGTGGCCGGAGATCTACGAGCACGACAGCGAGCGGAGGCAGAGCCTCGGGGAGGCCGAGCGGACCTACGAGGCGGTCGTGCGGGCCTACGCCGACTACGGCTACTCGGTGGTCACGCTGCCCCAGGCGCCGGTCGAGGAGCGGGCCGCGTTCCTCATCCGCGCGGCCGGCTGGCCGGCACGTACCTGAACGACACCGCCTCCATCAGCGGCCGGCGCCGGGTGTTGTGGAAGGACGCGATGCGCCACCTGCCGTCGGCCTCGCGGACCAGCGTGTACGTCTGCACCTTGGTCAGCTTGGCGGGGCGCTTCTTGGCCACGTCTCCCCTGCCGGTGACCACGGCGGTGCCGGGGCCGTGGAAGCGCACCTCCGTGATCTCGTTGAACATCTTCGTGCCCTTGAGCACCGTGTCGAACAGGGCCTGGTGACCGGCGGCCAGGTCGTCGCGGCCGTGGTAGACGGTGCCGACGAAGGTCGTGTAGGTGGCGTCCTGCGTGAAGCACGCCCCGTACGCGGCTCCGTCGCCGCGGTTCCAGGCGTCCTCCAGCTCGGCGAACAGGTTCTGGATCTCGCTGGTGATCATTTCCGCTCCCTCTGGTATTATTTGCATTAAGTAAGTCTCTGCGTTCATGCAGATATCAACTTAAGGAAGAGGAGTTGGGTTTGTCAACCGATCCGAGCGCTGTCTTCCGGCGCTACCTGAGCGCGATCGTGCTCAACAGCCTGGCCGCCGCCGAGGCCGCCGGGCTCAACGCCACCGACTACTACGCGCTCAACCTGCTCGACCTCACCGGCCCGCTCACCTCCGGCGAGCTGGCCGCCCAGACGGGGCTGACCACCGGCGCCACCACGCGGCTCATCGACCGCCTGGAGCAGGGCGGGTACGTACGCCGCGCGCCCGACCCCGCGGACCGGCGCAAGGTCATGGTCGAGTCGGTGGGCCGGCCGGAACGGCTCGACGAGGTGCTGGCGGGGACCAGGGCCCGGCTGGCCGAGTTGCTGGGGGGATATCCGGAGGCGGAGCGGGCGACGTTGTTCGACTACTTCGAGCGGGCCGCGACGGCGTACCGGTCGGCCACCGACGAGCTCATCGCGGCGCGGAACGCATGACGCGCCCCCTGGCCCTCTTCGACCTGGACAACACGCTGATCGACCGGCTGGCCGCCTTCGAGCTGTGGGCCGCCGAGTTCGCCGCCGAGCGAGGGCTCGGCGAGGGGGCGGCGGCGTGGCTGGTGGAGGCGGACGCGGACGGGTCCCGGCCCATGGACGCCTTCTTCGGGCTGGTACGCGACCGGTTCGGGCTGGCCGAGCCGGCCGGCGAGCTGTGGGCGGCGTACCGGGCCCGGCTGCCCCATCTGGTCCACTGCCCCGGCGAGGTGCTCGACGGGCTCGATCGGCTGCGGGCGGCCGGATGGGCGGTGGGCATCGCGACGAACGGGATGGCCGACAACCAGACCGGCAAGATCGAGCGTACGGGGCTCGCGACCCGCGTGGACGGCTGGGCGATCTCGGGGGCGGAGGGCGTGCGGAAGCCCGACGTACGGCTGTTCGAGATCGCGGCCCGGCGGTGCGGCGCGTCGCTGGGACCAGGCGGCTGGGTCATCGGCGACGACCCCGAGAAGGACATCGCGGGCGGCCGCCGGGCGGGGCTGCGGACGATCTGGATCGACCGGGGAGTCACCGGCGGGGTCGCGGCCGATCACACGGTGACCGACGTGCTGTCCGCCATCGAGCTGCTTATCCAGCTGAATTGAACCGCCCGGATCGGTAGCCTGGCCGGATGCGGGACAGGCCGGATGCGTTCGACGAGGGGTTGCTGCTGCCCGCGCTCGGCGCGTGGGGCATCGAGGCGCGCACGCTGGACTACGCGCCGGTCGGCTTCGGCGACTACCACTGGGTCGCCGACGGGCGCTGGTTCATCACGGTCGCCGACGTACGGCGGCGCGGCTTCGACGGGCTCCGGCCGGCCATGGACACGGCGGCGGCGCTGCGGGCCGAGGCGGGGCTCGACTTCGTGGTGGCGCCGCTGCGCACCACCGACGGCGCGACGCTCCTGCGGCTCGACCGGCATCGGTGGGCGATGAGCGTCTTCCCCTACCTGAACGGCCTGGCCGGCGAGTTCGGCCAGGAGCAGCCGGCCGGAGACCGCGCCGCGATCATCGACCTGCTCGCCGCCCTCCACGCCACGCCGCCACCCCTGTCCACTCCGGCGCGCCCCCTGGAGCTGTCGGGCCGGGCCGTCCTGGAGCAGTCGCTCCAGGACCCGCGCCTGCCCTGGCTGGGCGGCCCGTACGCGGAGCCCGCCAGGGAGGTGATCGCCGACCACGCCGCGGTGCTGCGCCGCCGGCTCGCGGAGTTCGACCGTACGGCGGCCCGCACCGGCGAGCCCGTCGTGACGCACGGCGAGCCGCACCCGGGCAACCTGCTGCGGTCCGGCTCGCGGTGGCTGCTGGTCGACTGGGACACGGTGGGGCTGGCGGCGCCCGAACGTGACCTGTGGCTGGTCGCCAGGGACGCCGACGACCTGGCCCGCTACGCCGACGCCACCGGCCGCACGCCCGACCCGGGGGCGCTGGAGCTCTATCGGCTGCGGTGGGCCCTCGATGACGTGGCCGAGTTCGTGGAGTGGTTCCGCTCGCCGCACGGGCACACGCCGGACGCCGAAGAGAGCTGGAACGGCCTCACGAGCACCCTCGAAAACCTGGCGTCCTAGCGTGACGGCTCCCCGCCCACCGTGGTGATGAGCCGCCTGCCCGGCACCCCGTGCTCGGCATGGCCGCGTGCTCGCTCTCCTGTGATTCATGAATCTTACTCTTGCTCCGATGCATACGGTAGCAATAAAGTTACTCTTAGCAATCACGTTCGCCAAAGGAGATCACGTGGGCAGGCACGCCAAGCCCCATAGTCCCAAGGACGAGCTACCAGAGCCCCAAGAGGACTCCCCCGAGGACGAAATCCACACCAGCCGCGGGAAACACGCCAAAGACCGGCAACCGTCACAGTAGACGCGCCCCGCCCCTCTCCACGGGGGACGGTGCGCCCACTGGAAAGTTGCGCGCTGAAATAAGCCGGGAGGCTTCGTGGCTCGCCACGCGATGGTGACCAGGGTCCGCGGCGTGCCCCGGCAGGTCACCGTCTTTCGAGGGCAGCACCGTGATCAACCGCAAGGACTTCGGCATCACGTACAACGCGGTTCTGGAGACGGGCGGCGTGATGATCTCCGAACAGGTCACGCTCGAGTTCGACCTGTCGGCCGTCAAGGCCGCCGCCGACCTCCAAGGACACTTCAGGCAAGCGGTCACCGCATGGCGGCTTCGGTCGTCTCCTTGATGTACGCGTTCCGCAGCAGGATCAGCCTGGTCAGGTAACGCCGCAGGACGAGAGCGTCGGCGAGAGCGCCCAGGGGACCGGCGGGCGCGGCGAAGTCGACGACGTCCTTCATGAGGGTCGCCTCGACGCCGCTGTCGGGTGCCGGTTCGAAGGTGTGCGCGTGGCGCCAATGCCGGAACGGGCCGCTTACCTGTTCGTCGACGAAGTACGAGGGCCGGACGTGGGCGCTGATCGTCGAGGTCAGGTGCCAGGTGAGGCCGAAGTGCCGCGCTCGCCACGTCACTTGGTCGCCCAGGGAGAGGACTCCGGAGGTGACCCCCGCGACTGCCTGCTCGCGCGAGCCGCGCATGGAGGAGGTGTGCAGCTCGACCGACAGGGACGCGTCGAAGACGACCGGCGGCGGCGCGAGGACCAGGGTGGTCACTTCGAAGCGGGACATGCGCGGATCTTAACCATCACGCGAAAGGCGTCACCGTGCGGGTGCGGCGACTCCCTTGGGAGGCGCCGGCTGAGTGCTCGGCGCCGCCCAAGGCGAAGGGGTTCAGGGCCAGTTGAGGGCCGGGCGGAGGGGGACGCCGGAGCGGCCGTTCTTGTCGAGCTTGACGCCCAGCACCTGGTGCAGCTGGACCTTGTTGCGCTCGAAGCCCACGATGCAGCCCGCCATGTACAGGGCCCACACCCGGGCCGTGCCCATGCCGACCTCCTCGACCGCGTCCGACCAGTTGGCGTCGAGGTTGTCGCACCAGTGGCGCAGCGTCTTGGCGTAGTGCTCGCGCAGGTTCTCCTCGTGGCGGATCTCGAAGCCGGTGTCCTCCATCTGCCGGACCAGCCAGCCGACCGACTCCAGCTCGCCGTCGGGGAAGACGTACCGGTTGATGAAGCCGCCCTTGTTGAACGTCTTCTCCTTGCCGGTCGGCCGCGTGATGCAGTGGTTGAGGATCCGGCCGCCCGGCTTGAGCTTGCCGTACAGGAACTGGAAGTACGACGGGACGTTGGCCTTGCCGATGTGCTCGGTGAGGCCGATCGAGCTGACCGCGTCGAAGTTCGACTCCTTGACGTCGCGGTAGTCCATGAAGCGGACCTCCGCCAGGTCCTGCAGGCCCGCGTCCGCGATGGCCTTCTGGGCCCACTCGGCCTGCTGGCGGCTCAGCGTCACGCCGAGGGCCTTGACGCCGTAGTGCTTGGCGGCGTGCATGACCATCCCGCCCCAGCCGCAGCCGACGTCCAGCAGGCGCATGCCCGGCTTGAGGTCGAGCTTGCGGGCCACCAGGTCGAACTTGGCGTACTGGGCCTCCTCGAGCGTCGCCTCCTCCGAGGGGAAGACGGCGCACGTGTACGCCATGGACGGCCCCAGGACCCACTCGTAGAAGCGGTTGGAGACGTCGTAGTGGTGGTGGATGGCCTCGGCGTCACGCTGCTTGGCGTGCCGGGAGCCCAGTTTCGCCAGGGCGCTCTGGCGCATCTCCTGTGGGGGTGGTGGCACCCGCATGAGGAGTGGTTTGACGCCGAGGGCGCGGACGGCGGCGATCTTCTCCTGGGTGGTCAGGTCGTTGGTGGTGATGTTCCACATGCGGTCGAGCAGGGCGTACATGTCGCCGTGCACGTCGATGTGGCCGGAGATGTACGCCCTGGCCAGGCCCAGCTCCCCGGGCGCCTGCGCCAGATAGGCGACCGCGATCGGCGACTTGACCTCGATGCACAGGTCGGACCCGTCCGGACCCGCCTTGCTGCCGTCGTACGCCTGGAACGCGACGTTCGCTTCCGAGCCGACGATTTTCTCAAAGATGGTTGCCAGCGCCACAGTTCACCTTCCCGCTACACATTTTTCGTAGAGGTCAAGCAGGCGACCGTTCGGGTCGTATTCCCGCTTGACAGGCCAGTAGGCGTCGCCGTTGTACAGCTGCCAGAACTGCTCGCGAGCGTAGAACGAGGTCGAGTAGAGCGACTTGTGACCGTCGAGCTCGTGCACTTCGCGCTCGATCAGCCGGTTGTAGTAGCCGTCGAACTGCCCCCGCGGCAACGGCACCATGCCCCAGAATCCGAAGTTGACGTAGAGCCTGCCCGGCTCCAGAGGGTAGAGCGGCCAGCGCGAGCTCGCACGCAGCGGGCACATCCACACCGGTGTCATGCCCACCTTGTCGTGGAAGAACTCCAGGAACTCCGCCCCCCGCTCGACCGGAGCCTCCACGTCCTGGATCACGGACTCCTGCACGGGCTGGTCGCGCCACCTGTCGATGCGGGCGGTGACGCCGTACTTCCGGTCCAGCGCCACCAGGCGGCGGTAGACGTCGGAGCGCATCCAGCGGCGCGGCATGAGGGAGCGCACGACGGGCTGCTGCACGCCGAACGCCCGCGAGCACCAGAACCAGTCGGTGTCCCAGCGCCACAGGTAGTCGCGCACGCTCAGCCAGTCGCGGTTGCGCTGCCGGATCGACTGGTAGTAGATGCGCATCCCCGTGTAGTCCGAGACATAAGGCGCACGCTCGGCGAACCGGCCGACCGTGATGTACATCTCCCCCGGGGTGAAGTAGACGCCGTCGACGAAGTCGACGCTCTCCCCGTCGTGCACCATGCTGTCGCAGATCTCCTGCAGGGCCAGCATGCACTTGGCCGCATCCGTGAACTTGACGTGCGTGAGACGCACGTACGGCTGGACCTTGCGGAGCTTGATCCGGATGCGCAGGGCGTAGCCCAGCGTGCCGTAGGAGTTGGGGAACGCCCGGAAGAGCTCCCGGTGCTCGTTGTCGTCGCGGGCCACGATGACGCGCCCGTCACCGGTGAGGATCTCGAGCTCCTCCACCGACTCGTGCGGCAGGCCGTCCCGGAAGCTCGTGGACTCGATGCCGAGCCCGGTCACGGCGCCGCCCAGCGTGATCGTCTTGAGCTGCGGCACCACGTACGGCATGAGCCCGTACGGCAAGGTGGCGTCCACCAGGTGCTCGTACGTCGTCATGCCCTGGACCTCGGCCGTCATGGTCTCAGGGTCGACGCTGATGACCTCGTCGAGATCCCTGGCCGAGAGCTTGGCCGTCCTGCCGCCGTCGCGGAACCTGAAGAGGTTGGACGTGGACTTGGCCAGGCGCGGGGCGGCACCGCCCGGGATCTCGGCGTACGACTGCCGGATCTGCTCTACTGCCCGTTGGTGTGTCGACATCTTCGTCGTCACGGCACAAGCACCCCCTTGAGCTGGTAGAGATCGTCCGTAAGAAGGTATCTCCCGTGGGCGACCTCGAATAGACCGGGGTCGTTAAAGACACGAAAACTGTTCATAGTGACAGGTGAAATGCCTAAGTGGTAGGCGATTGCGTAAACTTTCTGCGGATCGTGGAGCTTACGCCATTGAGTACGTTCTGCACCTCGCGACCCCCGACAGCGGCGCTCAGGTTGTCCAGGGTGGCCGTGAGCAGACGGCCCGTGGCCTCGGGCGTGACGCCCGCGACATGCGGCGACAGCAGGACGTTGGGGAGGTCCCTCAGCGGGTCGTCGGCCGGCAGGGGCTCCACGTCGAACACGTCGAGCGCCGCGCCGCCCAGGTGCCCCTCGCGCAGGGCCGTGACGAGCGCCCGCTGGTCCACGACGCCACCCCGCGCGGCGTTGACGAGCAGGGCACCCTGCTTCATGCGGCCGGGGTCGACGAGGCCGCGGGTCTCCTCGGACAGCGCGATGACCACGACGAGCACGTCGCTGGAGGAGATCAGCTCCGGCAGGTCCGTGAAGCCGGGGTCCTCGCGGGGCGTGCGCGTCCAGTAGGAGACCTGGCAGCCGAGGGCGCGGAACATCTCCGCGCAGGTGGCGCCGATCGGGCCGTACCCGACGATGCCGACGCGGCGCCCGCGCAGCTCGTAGGGCTGCAGGCCCTGCTGCGGCCACTCACCCGCGCGTACGGCGGCGTCGGCGGCGGCCAGCTTGCGCGACAGCGAGAGCGTGGCCGCCAGGCACCACTCCGAGACCGCCCCCGCGCTGACGCCCGGCGTGTTGGCCAGCGGCACCCCGGCCGCCGCCAGCGCGTCGAGGTCGTGGCCGTCCACGCCCACGGACGGCTGCTGCACGAACGCCAGCAGGGGCGCGGCCTTGACCGCCTGGGCGTCCATCGCGAGCGTGCCCGTCCAGTCGCCGAGCACGATCTCCGCCTCCGGCAGCGCGGCCAGCAGGGCGTCCCTGTCGCGGGCCGCCGGCACGCGTACGGTCACCTGGTCGCCCAGCGGGGCGAGCAGGTGGCGCATGAGCTCTTCGGGGAGCGGGGGCAGAGCGAGCAGGTTCCAGTGGCTCATGCCCCCACAGTAAAGCTGCTGATCACCTGCCGCATCAGTCCCTTGTTACGCATCCACTGGGCCTCGTTGACCGTCCAGGACAGGATGTACGTCGTCTCGCCGATCGCGACGGCCCGGCGTACCTCGTGGTACCGGGTGCCCGGCGTGGCCCACGGGGCGTCGCCGCCGGTGCCCGCGGTCCAGGAGAACTCCCACTCCACGGCCTTCGTGCCCTGGTGCACGACGACCCTGCGGCCGCGGTTGACGACGTTCTGGGCGTTCTGCGTGACCGTTTCCTGCGCGTCGCGCATGAGCTGGTGCGGGTCGGCGGAGGAGTAGACGGCCTCCACCCCGAGATGCGCGTTCCGGTCCCGGCGCGTCCACTCGGTGTAGGCCTCCTTGAGGGCTCCGCGCCAGCCGGTGGGCCGCATGATGGACCAGCCGTCCCGCGACTTCCACGCGCGCACGATCGGGACGGCCCGGGTCACGCTGGGCGTCGGGGTGGGTGTCGCGCTCGGCGCCGGCGTGTCCGTGGCCGCCGGCGTGAGCGGGCGGGTCGCGGCGGCGGGCTGAGCGGTCTGCCGCGGGGCGCCCTCCGCCGGGGACGCCAGCTTGAAGTACGCCACCGACCCGCCCGCGATCACCAGGACCGCCGCGGCGGCCGCCGCGAGCACGGCACGGCCCCGGCCGCCGCCCCGTTTGCGCTCCGGCACGTCCCGGTCGTCGCTCGCGGGCTTGGCCGCGAGGATCGCCTGGAGCAGCCGGTCGGCCTCCGCGGCGTCGACCCGCTGCTCCGGCTCCTTCTGCAGCAGCCCGCGCAGGATCGGGTGCATGATCGGCGGGATCCTGCGGTAGTCGGGCTCCTCGTTGAGCAGCGCGTTGAGCGTCGCCATGGGGTCGCCCCGCTCGAACGGCGAGCGGCCCACCATGCACGCGTACAGGGTGGCGCCGAGCGACCACAGGTCGGAGGGCGGTCCCGCGTGCTCGGCGCGGACCCGCTCGGGAGCCAGGAAGCTCGGCGAGCCCGTGACCATGCCGGTCTTGGTGAGCGACGAGTCGCCCTCGGCGGTGGCGATGCCGAAGTCCATGAGCACGGCCCGGCCGTCCTCGGCCATCAGGATGTTGCTCGGCTTGACGTCGCGGTGCAGGATGCCCACCTCGTGGGCGGACCGCAGCGCGGACAGCACCTGCCGGCCCAACTCGGCCGCCTCCCGCACCGGGAGTGCGCCGGAGGTCAGCACGACCTCCTCCACCGTGGGGTGGCGCAGCAGCTCCATCACGATCCACGGACGGCCGCCCTCCTCGACGACGTCGTAGATCGCGACGACGGACGGATGGCTCAGCTTGGCCGCGGTGCGAGCCTCACGGGCGGTCCTTAAAAGCTGGCGCTCCTGCTCGCCCGGCGACAGCCCGTCGGGCAGCAGCACCTCCTTTATGGCGACCTGCCGGTTGAGCAGGGTGTCCTGCCCCTCCCAGACGACGCCCATGCCCCCGCGGCCCAGTTCGCGTACTAACTGGTAGCGTCCCGCGATGAGCCGGTTGCTATCCGAAACCATGTCCTACCCCTGTTGACCACCCGAACACAGTGGGCAAGTTTCCCATACCTCCCACCTTCTCGCCGGAAGGTCGCGAAGGCCGCTTGCGATAGATCACCGAAGGTTGTTCTACTGGGGAGATGCCTGACGTTCACAGCGGCCCGCTCGCCGGGGTACGCGTACTGGAGCTCGCAGGGCTCGCACCTGGGCCGTTCGCCGGGATGATGCTGGCCGACCACGGCGCCGAGGTGCTGCGCGTGGACCGCGTCAAGGCGGTCTCCGACCGGCCGCGCGGCGATGTCATGGATCGCGGCAAGCGCACGATCGGGCTGGACCTGAAGTCCCCCGAGGGCGTGGCCGCGTTCAAGGAGCTGGCGCGGCACGCCGACGTCGTGATCGAGGTGTTCCGCCCGGGCGTGGCCGAGCGGCTCGGCATCGGCCCCGGCGACCTCCACGCGGTGAACGAGCGGCTGGTCTACGGCCGGATGACCGGCTGGGGCCAGGACGGGCCGCTCGCGTCCACCGCCGGTCACGACATCGACTACGTGGCGATCTCCGGCGTCCTGTCGATGCTGGGGCGCGCGGGCGACCGGCCGACCCCGCCGATCAACATCCTCGGCGACTTCGCCGGCGGCGGGCTGATGCTGGCGTACGGGGTCCTGCTGGCCCTGTTCGAGCGGGAGCGCACCGGCAAGGGGCGGGTGATCGACGCGGCCATGGTGGACGGGGCGGCGATCCTGTTCTCGATGTTCTACCAGGCGGCGCAGAGCGGCCACTGGGGGCCGCGCGGCACGAACCTGCTCGACACGGGCGCGCCGCAGTACGACACGTACGAGACGGCCGACGGCGGGTTCGTGGCCGTGGGCTCGCTGGAGCCGCAGTTCTGGGACGCGATGGTGAGCCTGATGGGCCTGACCGATCTGCCCGACAGGAACGACAGGGCCCAGTGGCCGGCGCTGAAGGCACGCCTGGCCGAGGAGTTCGGCAAGCGCACGCGGGCCGAGTGGGAGGCGCTCTTCGAGGGCTCGGACGCGTGCGTCTCGCCCGTCCTGTCCATGGCCGAGGCGCCCCACCATCCGCACAACGCCGCCCGGGGCTCCTTCGTCGAGGTCGGCGGCGTCACCCAGCCGGTGCCCGCGCCCCGCCTGCTCGGCGCGCCCCGGCCGGACCTCTCCCCCGCCACCCGCCTCACCGACCTGTCGGGGTGGGGGCTGTCTCAGGAGGAGGCGGACAAACTCCGCGGCCAGGGGGTGCTCGCGTAGTCCTTCAGCACGATCGAGTCGTGCAGCCGCACGCCCTTGCTGCTGACCTTGGCGGCTGCCGTGGTGAGCGCGACCGGCAGGTGGTTGATCAGGCGCACCACCGCGCCCAGCGCCCAGAGGTCGAACCGGCTGCCGGGGACGATCCTCTTGGCCGCGTTGACGGCGAACGTACGGCTGCGGCGCACGTAATCGCCTATCTCGGCCTCGTAGGCGGGAAAGGCCCGCGTGTGGTCGCCGCCGTGGGCCGCGAGCTCGCCCGCCAGCACGTACGCCCCGACGACCGCCAGGCTCGTGCTCCCGCCGACGGCGGGGCCGGGGCAGTACCCGGCGTCGCCCACGAGCGTCACCCGGCCGCGTGACCAGGTGTCCATGCGCAGCTGCGTGATCGAGTCGAAGTAGAAGGCGGGCGTGCGCTCCAGCTCCGCCAGCAGCCGCGGCACCTGCCGGCCCATCCCCTCGAAGTGCTCGCGCAGCAGCTCCTTCTGCCGGGGGATGTCGCGGTGGTGGTAGTCGAGCTGCCGCGGCGTCCTGAACAGGAACACCGCCCGCGCGTCGTCCCCGTGCACGGAACCGATCCCGGCCATCCGGCCCGCCCCCGCGATGACCTCCGTCCGGCCGTCGAGCCCGACGTAGCCGGGCACCGAGACGACGGCCAGATAGGCGCCGATCCACGTGGCGAAGTCCGACTCGGGGCCGAAGACCAGGCGGCGGACGTTCGAGTGCAGGCCGTCGGCGCCGACGACCAGGTCGTACGTGTCCGTCCTGCCGCTGTCGAAGGTGACCTCTCCATCGTCGCCGCCATCGCCGGAGATCGAGGCGATGGAGTCGCCGAACACGTAGTCGACGTCGTCCCTGGTGGCGTCGTAGAAGATCTCGCTCAGGTCGTCGCGCATGATCTCGACGTGCCGGTCGGAGACGGCGCTCATCATGCGGCGCAGCTCCAGCTCGATGGGCCGCGACCGGCCCTCCCGGTACATCGTGAGCCGCTCGATGCCGGTCTTCTCCGCCATGACCTGCTCCAGCAGGCCCATCTTCTCGACGATGTCCATCGCCGGCCTGAACAGGTCGACGGCGTGGCCGCCGGTCTTCCTGAGCGCCGGGGCCCGCTCCACGACGGTGACGGTGAAGCCGTACCTGGTGAGCCAGTACGCGAGGACCGGGCCCGCGACGCTCGCTCCCGAGATGAGGATCCGCATGACCGCCTCCTTACTTAACGGATGGTAAGTGCCACGCTAGCAGCTTACTTAACGATAGGTAAGGGGTATTCTTCAGCCATGCCCAGTGACACGCGGACGCGCATCCAGGAGGTGGCCCGCGAGCTGTTCGTCTCGCAGGGCGTTCAGAACACGAGCCTGCGCCAGATCTCAGACCGGCTGGGCATCACCAAGCCCGCGCTCTACTACCACTTCGCCTCGCGTGACGACCTCGTACGCAGCATCGTCCAGCCAATGGTGGAGGACATCGAGCGGTTCGTCGCCACGCGTCAGCCCGGCGACGCCCGGCAGCTGCTCGAGGACTACTTCGAGCTGATCTGGCGGCACCGCGAGGTGACCATGATGATGGTGCGGGAGCTGTCCGTGCTGGGCTACCTCGACCTGGGCACCCGCATGTTCGACTGGCGGCGGCGGATCATCGCGCTGCTGCTGGGCCCGGAGCTCACGCAGGCGCAGCACATCCGGGCGACGGTGGCGCTGGGCGGCATGTCCGACTGCTCGGTGGAGTACGCGAACCTGCCGGTCGAGGAGGTCAAGCCGGCGGCCGTCGAGGCGGCGGCCGCCGCGCTCGGTCTCTAGATGGCCAGATAGAGGTCCACGCCGTCCGGGTGGTGGACCTCGAGGTCAGTGGTGAACGCGCGGGACGGCGTACCCCCTGACTCGGTGTGCTTCCACACCTGCTGCCACGTGTCGACGAGGGCCTGCGGCATCGGGCCGCGGACCTCCAGCCGCAGCGACGGCCCCGCCGGCACGCGCACGGCCACCATGCCCTCCGGCAGCCGCGGCACGGTGCGCACGCCGGTGCCGATGATCTGCGTGTACGCGCCGTGATGGTCACTCTCGTAGTCGGTCAGCACCGCGTACAGGTTCTCGTCGACCCGCCCCGGCACGTGCGCGAAGGCCCCTGGAGCGCCGGCCCGCTGCCACAGCACGGGCAGCTTCGCCCGCGACGGATCCATCTCCTCCGCATTGGTGGTGCGTATGGCGAAGCCGACCACGATCAATTCACCCCGTTCAGTGACGTCCACAGGGCCCTCCCTCCCCCAAATGTGTCCGGGCCGATCATAAGCCCCCGCCAAAGGCGGAAACCCCTCAATGCGTGGTCACCACATAAGATGAATGAACGTGAAGTTTCTCAACGACCTCGAGCCTCATTACGATCTGACCTATAGCGACGTGTTCATGGTGCCGTCGCGATCCGCGGTCGGTTCGCGGCTCGCAGTCGACCTGTCAACGAACGACGGCACGGGCACCACCATTCCCGTCGTGGTGGCGAACATGACCGCGGTCGCCGGCCGGCGCATGGCCGAGACCGTGGCACGGCGGGGCGGCATCGCCGTGATCCCGCAGGACATTCCGCAGGACGTCGTGACCGACGTCGTCGACTGGGTCAAGAAACGCGACCTCGTACACGACACGCCGCTCACCCTCACCCCGCACGACACCGTCGGCGAAGCGCTGCAGCTGCTGCCCAAGCGGGCGCACGACGCGATCATCGTGGTCGACTGGGACAACCGGCCGGTCGGGGTCGTGACCGACGCCGACTGCCAGGGCGTCGACATGTACACCCAGCTCTCCCAGGTCATGTCGAGCGAGCTGCTGACGCTGCCCGCCGGGCTGGACCCGCGCGCGGCTTTCGAACGGCTGCACGGCGGCCGCCACCGGCTGGCCCCCGTCGTCGATCCCGGCGGGCGGCTGGTCGGCATCCTCACCCGCCTCGGCGCCCTGCGCGCCACCCTCTACCAGCCCGCGATCGACGCGCAGGAACGGCTGCGCATCGCGGCCGCGGTCGGCGTGAACGGCGACGTGGCCGCCAAGGCCAAGGAGCTGCTCGACGCCGGGATCGACTGCCTGGTCGTGGACACCGCGCACGGCCACCAGGAGAAGATGATCTCGGCCCTGCGCGCCGTCAAGGCCCTCGACCCCGGCGTGCCCGTCGTGGCGGGCAACGTGGTGACGGCGGAGGGCGTGCGCGACCTGGTGAACGCCGGGGCCGACATCCTCAAGGTCGGGGTCGGTCCCGGCGCGATGTGCACGACGCGGATGATGACCGGGGTGGGCCGGCCGCAGTTCTCCGCCGTGCTGGAGTGCGCGGCCGAGGCCCGGCGGCTGGGCCGGCACGTGTGGGCGGACGGCGGGGTACGCCATCCGCGCGACGTGTCGCTGGCCCTGGCCGCGGGGGCGTCCAACGTGATGATCGGCTCATGGTTCGCGGGGACGTACGAGTCGCCCGGAGACACCCACACCGATGCGAACGGGCGCAAGTACAAGGAGAACTTCGGCATGGCCTCCGCGCGGGCCGTGCGGCTGCGGACGGCCGACGACTCGGCGTTCGAGCGGGCCAGGAAGGCGCTGTTCGAGGAGGGCATCTCGACCTCCCGCATGTACCTGGACCCGAAGCGGCCGAGCGTGGAGGACCAGATCGACGGCATCGTGGCGGGGCTGCGGTCGGCGTGCACGTACACGGGGGCGTCGAACCTGGAGGAGTTCCACGCGCAGGCCGTGGTCGGGATCCAGAGCTCGTCCGGCTACGCCGAGGGGATGCCGCTGCACCAGAGCTGGTGACTCCGTGTTCAGGTGCGGCGCCAGCCACCGGCGGCGTGGATGCCGCCGTCCACGTGCAGCGTCGCCCCCGTGACGAACCTGGCCAGGTCGCTGGCCAGGAACACGGCCGCGCCGGCGGCCTCCTCCGGGCCGCCCAGCCGGCCGAGCGGCGGGACGCGTACCGGCTCGTAGGGCAGGGGGCGGGCCAGCATGCGCTCGCGCACGCCGGACTCGCCCTCGGTCCGCAGGGCGTCGGGCGCGATCGCGTTCACCCGGATGCCCCTGGGAGCCAGCTCCAGGGCGAGCGTCTTCGTCAGGCTCTCCAGGCCGGCCTTCATCGCCGCGTACACCGCGAACCCCGGGGCCGCCTGGTGGCCCTCGCTCGAGGTCACGTTGATGATCGACGCGCCTGGCGACATCATCGGCAGCAGCCGCCTGATCATGCCGGTGACCTGCGTGAAGTTCTCCTCGATGAGGATCTGCTCGCCGCGGGGCGAGGTGTCGGCGAACGCCGCGTGGAAGGTGCCGCCCGCGTTGTTGACCAGGATGTCCACGCGACCCCACCGCTCGCGGATGGCCTGGGCGAAGATCTCCACTGCCACGTGGTCGCGTACGTCGAGCTTCATCGCCAGCTCGGCCCGCGGCTTGTCGCGGTCGCACACCGCGACATGAGCGCCGAACGCGGCGAACGTCTCCGCGATCGCCAGCCCGATGCCCCTGGCCGCCCCGGTGACCACGGCCACGCGCCCCGTGAGCAGGATCCCATCCGGAGAAAGGGCGGTCATGAACGATGACGATATCCCGACCGCATAGAGTCGTCGGGTCTCATCATCAGCAATCATCAACAGGAGCACTTCGTGGCACTCGAAAAGCCCGAGATCGACTTTCCCGAGGGCAACCCGCCCGCCGACCTGGAGATCGTCGACCTGACCGTGGGCGACGGCCCGGAGGCCAAGCCCGGCCACAACGTACGCGTCCACTACGTGGGCGTGGCCTTCTCGACCGGTGAGGAGTTCGACGCGTCGTGG
The DNA here is from genome assembly GCF_014204795.1 of Nonomuraea jabiensis. Taxonomy (GTDB): domain Bacteria; phylum Actinomycetota; class Actinomycetes; order Streptosporangiales; family Streptosporangiaceae; genus Nonomuraea; species Nonomuraea jabiensis. The sequence goes on from NZ_JACHMB010000001.1 coordinate 13,034,513, forward strand.
AACCGCGGCGACGCGTTCGAGTTCCCGCTCGGCGCGGGCCGCGTCATCGCGGGCTGGGACCAGGGGGTCGCGGGCATGAAGGTCGGCGGGCGGCGCAAGCTCGTCATCCCGCCGCACCTCGGTTACGGCAGCCGGGGGGCCGGGGCGCGCATCAAGCCGAACGAGACGCTCATCTTCGTCGTCGACCTGCTCGGCGTCAGCTAACACCCTCACCGGGGCGGGCCACCCAACCAACCCGGCCCGCCCCACCCCTCCCCAGCCCCCACCGTTCCAGCCCTGCCCCTCCTCCCCACACTCTCCCCCGCATCCCCTACACGCCCCGCCCCGATACGCCAGCCCACCCCGCTACGGCGATTGCCCACCTCACCGTGACAGCCTCACCGTGACGACCCCTGGCGCATATCAACGTGGCGCCGAGTCACCCTCCCCCCTCCCCGAAACGAAAAGACCCGCCCCATACCCGCGCGAAAACCCCTCAACGAGGGCCCAATACGCGACGCCCGCGCGAGGATCCCAAAAGGGGACCAACCATACGAGGGGCCGTTCCGGGAACGAGGCAGACACTTGGCCGATATCGGGTGGGGAAATGTCGGTTCCGTGAGGCAACATAGGCGTGTGCTTCTGATCGACGTGGTCCGGGTCTCCGAGGCGATAGCGCGCACATCCGCTCGGCTCGGCAAGGTGGGCCATCTGGCGGAGCTGCTGGGCCGGGTCGGCCCGGAGGAGGCGGAGATCGCGATCTCGTACCTCTCGGGCGAGCTGCCCCAGCGGCAGGTGGGCGTGGGCTGGCGCACGTTGGAGGACATCCCCCAGCCCAAGCTGGCCGCCACCGCCACCCTGACCGCGGTCGACGAGCTGCTGAGCAGGATCAAGGCGGTTTCCGGGCCGGGCTCGCAGGCCGCCCGCAAGGCGCTGGTGGCCGAGCTGTTCGCGGGCCTGACGAGCCAGGAGCAGCAGTTCATGCGCCGGCTGCTGTTCGGCGAGCTGCGGCAGGGCGCGCTCGACGGCGTCATGATCGAGGCGGTGGCCAAGGCGTCCGGCGCCCCGTCAGCCGACGTGCGGCGCGCGCTCACGCTGCGCGGCTGGCTCCCCGCCGTCGGAGCGGCCGCGCTGAGCGGCGGGATCGAGGCGCTGCGCGCGTTCCGGCTGCAGGTGGGGCAGGCGGTCTCGCCCATGCTGGCGGGCAGCGCGCCCAACGTGGCCGCCGCGCTGGAGAAGGCCGGCGCCCCCGCGGCGCTGGAGTGGAAGCTCGACGGCATGCGGGTGCAGGCCCACCGTTCGGGCTCCGAGGTCAAGGTTTTCACGCGTACGCTCGACGACGTCACGCCGCAGGTTCCCGAGCTGGTCGAGGCCGTGCTCGACATGCCGTACGACGATCTCGTGCTGGACGGCGAGGTGATCGCGCTGCGTCCCGACGGGCGGCCGCACCCGTTCCAGGTGACGGCGAGCCGCGCGACCAGCAAGACCAACGTCGCCCAGCTGCGCGAGCAGACGCCGCTGAGCGTGTTCTTCTTCGACGCCCTGCGGGTGGACGGGGTCGACCTGCTCGATCTGCCCTATTCGCAGCGCCAGGAGGCCCTGGCCCGCGCGGTCCCGCAGGGGCTGCTGACGCCGCGGATGGTGACGGGGGACGTGGCCGAGGCGGAGAAGTTCTTCACCGATGTGGTCAAGGCAGGCCACGAGGGCTTGGTGGTCAAGTCCCTGGCCTCTCCCTACGCGGCCGGCCGCCGGGGCGCCGGATGGATCAAGGTCAAGCCGCGCCACACGCTCGACCTGGTGGTCCTGGCCGCCGAATGGGGTCATGGGCGGCGCGAGGGCAAGCTCTCCAACCTCCACCTCGGGGCGCGTGACCCTTCGGGCGGGTTCGTGATGCTCGGCAAGACGTTCAAGGGCCTGACGGACGAACTGCTGGCCTGGCAGACCGAGCGCTTCCTCCAGCTGGCCGAGGGGCCCACCGACAGCTGGATGGTCACGCTGCGGCCGGAGCTGGTGGTGGAGATCGCGTTCGACGGGGTCCAGCGCTCCCCTCGCTATCCCGGCGGCATGGCCCTCCGTTTCGCCCGGGTCCTGCGCTACCGCCCGGACAAGCGCGTCGAAGACGCCGACACGGTCGACACCGTGCGCTCCTTGATGTTGTAGCCCGGCCTGCCTGAACTCAGGAAGCGACAACCCGCCAAAAGAACAAATCCACGCAGAACCAACGGCTTGATCACCCGGACATCGACCCACCGATCCCCCAAGCTGCACCATTTCCCGATCAAGACCGCTTTCTCGCGTTTCCCAGAACCCCAAAGATCCACGGCGTACGCTGGGCGTTCTTAGCAATCTTGCGACTTAAGTGAGATATGTCACTGGTTGTCGCATTAAGTTGCCTTTACTCGGGCTTTGTCGCATATGTTCGTCCTCACTGCGCGGGATCCCCCTCCCCGCCTACGGATCGGCCGCCGTGCGCCCTCCACCCCCTCCGGCCCGGCCTTTCCCTGCCCTATCCCCTAGCTAGGACTGTGGTTTACCTTGGGCCAGCATTCCCTCAAGCCGACCCCTCAGTACCGCAAGCTCATCGCAGGCAAGCGCCGCTGGATCACCCTCGCGGCCGGCGCCGCCGTCGTGGCCGCCGCCTCCACCGCCGCCTGGGCCGCCATGGACACCACCGGCTCGCCCAACCACCCCTCGGCCGCGCCGACCCCCCTCCAGGCCAAGCCCCTGAACGAAGCCGCGCGCCAGGCAACCCCCCAATCACCCTCCCCACTCCCCAAGCCCGCGGCAGCCCGCCCGAAGCCCGCAAAGTCCCCGGCGACCGCCCAGCCGAACACCACCGCCTCCCCAACGACGGCCTCCTCGAGCCCGGCCGCCAAGCCCACGGCGACCAAGCGCTCAACCCCCGGCACCACCGAAACCGCGTCCCCCGCGCCTGTAAAGGCCACCAAATCCCCGGCCCACAAGCCGAAGACCCGCGTACTCTCATCCGGCACCTGCGGCGCCTCCTACTACGGCGACCCCCAGATGACAGCCAGCGGCGAACGCTTCGACCCCTCGGCCCTGACCGCCGCCCACAAAACCCTCCCCCTGGGCAGCAAGGTCCGCGTCACCAATCCCGGCACCGGCGAATCGGTCACGGTCCGCATCAACGACCGCGGCCCGTACGTGGGCGGCCGCTGCCTCGACCTCTCCGAAGCCGCCTTCTCCGCCATCGGCAACACCGGCGCCGGCGTCATGCGCGTCAAGTACGAGGTCCTGTCCCGCTAGGGCGCGTATCGAAAGTGTTCAGGGCGGGCGGTTGTCAGGCTGCTCCGTTACGGTGCAGCCATGGCGAATTTCGTACTGGTTGCAGGCGCCCGGCTCGGGGCGTGGGCGTGGGACGAGGTGGCGCCGTATCTGCGCGCAGCCGGCCAGGGCGCCCACCCGTTGACGCTGTCCGGTCTTGCCGACAAACGGGGTGTGCCGGCTGGGCAGCAGACCCATGTCCAGGACATAGTTGACGAGGTCGAAGGCCAGGATCTGCGCGACGTTGTCCTGGTGGGCCACAGCTACTCGGGCATCCCGGTCGGTCAGGCCGCGGAGCGGATCGGTGACCGGCTGGCCCACGTGGTCTTCGTCGATTCCAGCGTTCCAGCCGATGGCGAGGCGTTCGTCTCCGCCTGGCCGGATGGTGGGGCGATGGTGAAGGCATCGATCGCCGAGAACGGAGGATTTTGGCCGCTCGTGCCCGCAGCGCACTACGACGGCCACGGCCTCACCGATGAGCAGATCGCACGAATCTTGAGTGGCTCGACGCCGCACCCGGGCGCCACACTGACCGAACCCGCCGTGCTGGCACGGCCACTTGACGAACTCCCGGCGACGTACATCCAATGCCTGCTCGCCGGAGCCGAGCCCAGCGACGACGTGGCCAAGCTGCTGACCAGCAAGCACTGGCGGCTGGTCGAGATGGACACCGGCCACTGGCCGATGTTCTCCCAGCCGCGCGAACTGGCGCAGATCTTCCTCGAAGCAGCCGGAGAGTGACCGCGGGCCCATGCTCGCAGGGCTCCTTCCGGGCGTGCACCGCGTGCGCTGGTCACAGCCACTCATTGATGGCTGCGACGAGAACAGTGGCCTCGTAACGGACGGCAAGTTTCTCGTAGCGGGTGGCCACCGCTCAGTGTCTCTTGAGCCGGTTGATCCCGCATTCGACTGCGTGGCGCTCGCGGTAGTCGGTCTTGTCGAACTTCGGCGGCCGACCACCGCGGGAGCCGAGCTTCTTGCGGTTGCGGGCCCGGTCGGCCTTGTCCGGGATCGTGCAGCGAACCCCGCGTCGGCGCAGGTAGGCGCGATTCTTGCGGGCGGCGTACGCCTTGTCCCCGCCGCCGCGCCGCGCACCCCCGCGAGCAGTCCGGTCACCGCAGCCCCGTCACCGCAGCCCCGTCATCGCAACTCCCTCAACCTGGCCACGTCACGCCGGCCCCGCCGCGCAGTCCCATCACCGCAGCCCTGTAGCTCCAGCTCCCTCACCCCAGCCCCGCCACCGCCGCCACGCCACGCACCCCCGCCCAGCACCCCCATTCACCGCAGTCCCCCTATCGCAGTTCCGTGACCGCGGCCCACTTCACCGCCTCTGAACCACGCGGCCATTCAGCGTGACCCCCACCCACACCAGCCCCCAACCTCGGAACCCACCCCAAAGCCAGCCGACGCGGCCGGGTTACTGAACCAGCACATGCCCGCCATCAAGCCCCAACGCTGAGACTCCCCTCAAGGCCGGCTGGCGCGCGGTCGTCACACCAAACCAGCGCCCGCCCGCATCAAGCTTCCACCCGAACACCCACCCCCGAACCAACCGGCGCAGCCGTTCTGCCGAACCGGCACATGCCCGCATCAACCCCCGCCCCAGCCACTCGCCCCAAAGCCAGCAGGCGCGCGGTCGTTGCGCCAAACCAGCGAGCTCCTTCCGCTCAACCCCATCCCAGCCCGCACTCCGACGAGGCTTGGCTGGAAGGGGTCCTTTGCTGGGTTGGACCAGGTCGGGCTCGTATGGATCTCAGGTGCTGGCGAGTCGAGTCACTTCACCAGGCGCAGCGTCATCGGGTAGCGGAAGTTGCCTTCCGTCAGGGACGTAATGCCGCCGACGATGGAGAGGACGACGGCGGCGACCCAGATGAACGGGATCAACACGACACCGATGACCGTGAACGGCAGGAGAACCGTGGCACCCACCACCGTGAGCTGGAAGTTGAGTGCCTCGAGCGCCTGCCTGCGGATGTAGGGCGAGGTCTTGGCGCCGGTGAGCAGCAGGATCAGAGGGCCGGCGATCGGGATGCCGACGACCAACAGCAGGTGGCCGACCGCGGCGGCGAGACGTTCGTTGCTCTCCGGCGCCCGCTCGGGGCGAACCGGAGGCGGGAGCGGGACGAGCCGGGGTACGGCTTGAGTGCCGTACAGCTCGCTCATGATGGGCATCAGGTCACCGTGCGTGCGCGCTGTCATCGCGCGCTCCAGCCGGTCGTCGAACTCGAGCTTGTCGAAGCGGCCCTCCGCGTAGGCGGCCTTGACGTGCTCGACCACGTGCTCTCGGTCCTGGTGGGTGACGCGCAGATGAGCTGGCGGCACCTGTCCCGGCCCAGGGGTTTGCGGTACCCCAGCCATAATCGTCATGCCTCTCCTCTGAGAATCGGGCAGTCACCTCTCATACTGCGTCCCTCGGACCCTCGGTGCTATCGGGAGAATCCCGGATGTGACCCCTAGATCATCCCCGACGCGCGGAAGCTCCAGACGGTATAAAAAGGATGCATGAGATGGCGAGACCGCTACGGCATTCGTCGATGGCGCGGCCCCAAGATCGCGAAGTTCGACCGTGAGGCGACTGACGCTGACATCGAAGCGCTTATCGCTTTTGCCCGCTCGCGGCGCGGCGTCGAGTTTTACGTCGAGCCAGAGACTTTCGCCACCGACACGACCGCCGTGGCGGTCGCCGACGACGGCGAATGGACCAGGCGCAGGGTCGGCTCGCCTGCTGTCATCCACAAGGTTGCCCGTGATCTTGCCCTCCCGGTTTATGACGTTCAACTCACCGGCTATCCGCCACGCATGCGCGCTTACAACGAGCGCCGCCGCCGCGAAGAAGACACCGGCAGCTAACCCCCGGCGGCCCGCCATGCCGCGATCCTGGCGCAAACCCTGCGCGACTGCCTGCCCGGCGGATGGATGGGCACCCGGATCGCCACCACGCCATTGACGCCGTCCGCCAACGGCCCACCCGTTGGCGGGCCGCTGAATAGCGATTGGCGCCGGGCCCCCCGCTCGACGCCAACGACGGCCAGGACGTCGTCGACCGGGGCGTGCTCGACCATGTTCGTAGGCGGATCTGGCCGTCGTCCGGGCGGATCAGGGCCCTCGGTCTCCTATCCACGGCGATCTACGCGGGCTGGTGTCGCCGCTGCTGGTCGTCGTCGGCTCGAAAGAGGTTCTTCTCGGTGACGCGCGGCGGTTCGCGGAGGCGGTGTCCGACGCCGCGGGAACAGTCAACCTCGACATCTACGACGGCAGGCCGCATGCCTTCCACGTGAGCGTCCTCGGGGGCGAGCCGCTTCCCAGCGCCGTGCCCTTGCTCCGCCGCGTGACGGAGTGGAGCAGTTCACTTGCCGTTCGGGAGCACGCGATCTGAGAAGCAACTTCCATCCGTCCGCCATGCGGATCAGGCCGTCGAACGGTGTTGTTGCTCGGTGGTCTCGATCGGTGCGCTTGTGGGCGGGCGTCATTGGGGTGGGGTGTGGGGGTCGTCTTCGTCCAGGAGGTTCACCAGGGGGAGGAGCCAGGAGGCGTGGGGTGGGCCCATGGCGGCGTCGAGTTCGGCCGGGGTGGGGAGGCGGTCTCGGAGGATCGTGGGAGACAGGAGGTTTTGGAGGGCGTGCATGAGGAGGTTGGCCATCGAGTAGGTGGGGTCGATGGTCAGGGCGCGTTCCAGGGCGATGGTGGCCTGGACGTTGTTTCCCGCGCGCCAGGAAGCCATCGCCAGAAGGGATGCGGCCGGTGGGATGAAGCGGTGCTCCAGCCTGCGGGTCAGGTCCTTCCAGAGGAGTACGTGGGAATCTTGCATGAGAGTCCAGGCCTCGTCGCGGGCTCGGGTGATCGATAGGGCCAGGCCCAGTTTCGCCGCCTCCGCGTCGTCCAGGCGGCCGCCTTCCTCGTGGGTTTGGAGGGCTGATCGGACTCTGTCCAGGCTTTCGGCGATGAACTGCGTCGCGAAGGTGTCGAGGTTTGTGGTGACTGTCAGGTCGGCCCGGAGTTCTGCGATCGCGTCGGCTGTGGCCCGGCGCATGGCCATGCGTACGGGGCCTGCGATGGGGGCGATGGTACGTTCCAGGGATTCGCGATCGGGGAGGGCCACGAGGCCGCGGATGGTCGCCTCGGCGGCGATCTGGCTGGTGGTCAGGTCGTACGGAGTGCCTTCGGCCGGGCAGCATGTCGCGAGGTCGCAGATGTAGGACCAGTAACGGCCCTCGTGTGCTCGTAGCGCTTCGCCTACGTGGAGTTCGGTCTTGGCGGCGAGGAGTCTGGCCTCGTCGGCTGCCGGTGTCACCAGCTCCCCTGGGCCGTAGCCGACGATGACGATCTCTGTCACGCCCTCTCGGTCGAAGACGGGCTCCAGGGAGGCGAGGGTGCCCGGTGGGAACGGGAGGCTCCATCTGGCTACCAACTTGGCCTGGCGGCGGTCGAGGCCGATCACGATGAGGCTGGTCTTCGGGTGGAAGCCGACGAGGTATGGCACGGCGGCCAGGATGTCGGTGGGGCTGGTGAGGGTCAGGCAGGGCTCCGGCGACATGAAGCCGCTCGATGATGAGGGGGACGCGGAGGAGCAGGAGGAAGAAGGTGACGTCAGGGAGGGTGACAGCGACGGCGAGGGCGAAGGCGAAGGAGCGGCGGTGGTGGGGCTGGAGTCCTCGGAGGTGGAAGGGGGAATGGGGTTGGGCGGCGGGGTGGTTGCGGGGGTGGTGGAGTGGTTGGTCGTCATAGGCCCTTAGGGTGCCTGGGCGATGGCTGCGGGATGACGCCCGAATGCGGTTCTGGGGATGGTGGGGGTGCGCAGGCGGGGGTTGTGGATAACTGCCCGTCGGCTTTCGGCTGGGGCTTGGCTCGGGCAACAGAAGCGGCCGGGAGGCGCCATGCGAAGTGGGCGGAGCCGAAGGGAGCGCGCTGCAGGGTGGTGGACGGAGTCAAGGGGTGGGTGGGCGGGGGGTGCGGCGCTGGCGGTGAAGGCGCTGGCCGTGGAAGGGGCTGCCGTAAGGGGCCTGTTGTGGAGGGACGCGCTGCCGTGGAGGGCGGGGCTGGACCAGGGCCTGCCGTGGGGGGCGGGGCTGGACGGGGGCCTGCCGTGGAGGGGCGGGGCTGGACCGCGGAGGGGCGCGCGGCCTCCCGTGTGGAGGAGTGGGGCGTGCCCGTGGAGCGAAGCTGAACCGTGTGGAGGGATGAGGGCCTGCCGTGGAGGGGCCGAAGCTAGACCGTGGAAGGGCGGGCGGCCTGCAGTGGACGGCGGGGCGGCTGGACCGGGCCTGCGGTGTGGAGGGACGGGGCGGGGCTGGACCGTGGAGGGGCGGCGTGCTCGGCGTGCGCTGTGGAGGGACGGAGCATGCTGTGGAGCGGGACTGGATCTGGAGGGGCGGAAGCCTGCTGTGGGGCTGGGCTGTGGAGGGGCTGGGCCATGGAGACGCTGGACCGGGGAGACGCTGGGCCATGGAGACGCTGAGCCATGGAGACGCTGGGCCATGGAGACGCTGGGCCATGGAGACGCTGGGCCATGGAGACGCTGGACCGGGGAGACGCTGGGCCATGGAGACGCTGGACCGGGGAGACGCTGGACCGGGGAGACGCTGGACCGGGGAGACGCTGGACCGGGGAGACGCTGGCGGTGAAGAGGCTGAAGGGGTGAGGCTTAGGGGGATGCTGCTGAGGGGGGTGGGGCTGGGGGGACGGGTGGAAGTGAGGGTTATGGGGTGGGGGTTAGGTGGGTGCGGACGAGGAGGGCGGCGCCGGCTACGGCGGCGGGCATGGCGATGACCGCGACGAACGGCACCAGGAACAGCAGGAACACCACCACCCCGAACCCCAGCGCACTGGCCTTGTTCGCGCGCAACAGCGCGAAGCGTTGCTTGCGGGCCATCCCCCTCCGCTCCAGCGCCAGGGTGGTGAGCTCCACCGTCAGGAAGAAGCCCGAGACGAGCGCCCCGAGCACCGGCACCACCGTCTGGCCGACCACCGGGACGAAGCCCAGGAAGAACAGCGGGATCGTGAAGAGGAGCACGTAGAACAGCGTGATCAGGCTGTCCCTGAGCGAGCGCGGCAGGGTGCGCCACCACGGCTGCTCGTCGGCGGCCGCAAGCGGGTCCACCTCGGCCGACAGCCGCTCGTAGAACGGCTCCCCGATCGCCAGGGTGAGCGCGGTGAAGGTCAGTACGGCCAGCGCCAGCCCTCCGAGGAACAGCAGGATCCCCACCAGCGTCCGGAACAGGTCACGCCAACCCCACGACTCCGCGAACGGCGTCAGGAACGCGGCCAGGTCGGTGGCGTGCGTGCCCAGCAGGATCAGCGCCGCGACGTACACCGCGAACGCGATCAGCGCCGGGATCAGCCCGAACAGCCACCACCGCCCGTGCCTGGCGACCCACCCCAACCCCTGGAAGAAGAAGCCGACGCCGGACGTGAAGTCGCGCAGTGATCGCATGCCCGGCAGGCTAGCGCCAGAACGACGTCACCGCGTAGCCCAGCTCCGCGAACAGGCCGTGCAGCAGGGGCAGCGAGATGCCGATCACGTTGCCGTGGTCGCCTTCGATGCCCTCGATGAACCACCCGCCCCGCCCGTCGATGCTGAAGGCCCCCGCCACGCTGAGCGGCTCCCCCGTGGCGATGTACGCGGCGATCTCCGCGTCGGACGGCTGGCCGAAGCGGACCACGGTGGTGGCGACCTCCGCCGCCTGCCTGCCCGCGGCCACGTCGATCACGCAGTGGCCCGTCACCAGGCGTCCCGTGCGCCCGCGCATGAGCCGCCACCGCTCGGCGGCCTCCTCCGGCGTGGCGGGCTTGCCGTACGGACGGCCGTCCAGCTCCAGGATCGAGTCGCAGCCGATGACCAGGCCCTCGTCGAGCTCGTTCGCGACCGCCTCCGCCTTGGCCTTGGCGAGCACGAGGCTGAGTGCCGCGGGGGTGTGCGCGGAGAACGAGTCCTCGTCGACGCCGCTGACGATCACCTTGGGGTCGAGCCCGGCGCTGCGGAGGAGGGCGAGGCGGGCGGGGGAGGCTGAGGCCAGAACGATCACCGCATAAGCCTACCGTTGACCTGCACCGCGTCATTCACCAGTCGGGGTTCGAGGTGCCGGGGGCCACCTCATGCGAGTCTCCCTCCTCGTGGCCGTCCGGGGCGCCACGCCGGCCCGCAATGCCGGTGCCGATGCCAGTGCTAGTGCCAGTGCCGGTGCCAGTGCCGGTTCCGGTTCCGGTGCCGGCGCCCGTGCCGGTGCCCGTGCCGAAGGGTGAGTGGGACTCGTACGGGCCGCCCTGCGCGGGCACCCCGCCGCCGAAGACGGCGTCCAGCAGACCCTGGAGCAGCTCGCCCAGCTCATCCGGCCGGGCCGCCTGCTCGCGGTCCAGGTCGTCGGCCAGGGTGCCCGCGTTCATGCCGCGGCTCCCGGCCCGGTCGGCGAGCAGGGACATGATCATGGGCGCGACGAGGGGCAGCAGCCTCATGATGAGCCCCGGGTCGACGCCGGTGAACCGGGCCAGCCCGTCCGCGGCCTGCTCCGTGCCCTGGCCGCCCAGGACGTGGCCGAGGATGCTGTGCCCGTCGCGGGTCAGCGAGGCCACGTCGCCGGTGAACGGGTCGGTGTCCACGTGGTCGTCCAGGGCCGCGCGCAGGGCGTCGGCGCCGTCCGGGTGACGGGCGTTGCGGGCCAGGCCCCCGACGATGACGCCCGACACGGCCTCGACCACGTCGCGGGCCATGGTCGTGTCCGTGCCGAGCATCCCGGCGATCTGCTCCAGCCCTGAGTCTCCGAGTTCGGCGAGGAGCTCGTCAGTCAGCGTCACGACAGTCCCCCGATCGTTGTTCCGGGAGAGCTGCCCTGACAGGGGCCGGAGCAATGCCCGATTTGCGCTAATTCTCGGAAAAGCCGCTCGCGGGGACGGGAGTGGCCGGCGAGGTCGTCGTCAGGCCCGCCGCCGCGTACGCGCCGGCCTCGTCGAGCGTCTCGTGTTCGAGCAGGGCCTTGACGATCGCGTCGAGCTTGTCGCGGTTGTCGGTGAGGATCTGCAGCGCGCGCTCGTAGCACTCGTCCACGATCCGCCGCGCCTCCTCGTCGACGGTGGCGAGCGTCGCGGGCGAGGCCTGCGGCTGCTGTCCGTCGTTGGGGAGGATCGTCAGCGGGCCGACCTTCTCCGACATGCCCCAGCGGCCGACCATGCCCCGGGCGATCATGGTGACCTGTTCCAGGTCGTTCTCGGCGCCGGTGGTGATGACCCCGTACACGACCTGCTCGGCCGCCATGCCGCCGAGCGCGCCGGTGATGCGCCCGCGCAGGTACTGCTCGTCGTAGGCGTACCGGTCGGTGTCGGGAGTGGACAGCGTGACCCCGAGCGCCCGCCCGCGCGGGATGATCGAGATCTTCCTGACCGGGTCGGCGCCCGGCTGGAGCATGCCGAGCAGCGCGTGGCCGGCCTCGTGGAAGGCGGTCCTGGTGCGCTCCTCCTCCGGCATCACGATGCTGCGGGCCGCGCCGAGCTGCAGCTTCTCCAGCGCGTCGGCGAAGTCGGACATCGTGACCTTCTCCTTGCCGCGCTTGGCGGCCAGCAGGGCGGCCTCGTTGACCAGGTTGGCGAGGTCGGCGCCGGTCATGCCGGGGGTGGTCTTGGCGAGCTGGTCGGGGCTGACCTCGCCGTCCAGCGGCACGCCCCGCGTGTGCACCTGCAGGATGGCCGTGCGGCCGGCCGCGTCCGGCAGCCCCACCTGGACCGTACGGTCGAAGCGCCCGGGACGCAGGAGCGCCGGGTCGAGCACCTCGGGACGGTTCGTGGCCCCGATGACGATCACGCCCTCGGCGCCGGAGAAGCCGTCCATCTCGGTGAGGATCTGGTTCAGCGTCTGCTCGCGCTCGTCGTGGCCGCCGAGGCCGCCGGCACCGCCGCGGGCCCGGCCGATGGCGTCGATCTCGTCGATGAAGACGATCGACGGCGCCACCTTCCGCGCCTCCTCGAACAGGTCGCGCACCCGCGAGGCGCCCACGCCCACGATCATCTCGATGAACTCGGAGGCGCTGGCCGAGAAGAACGGCACCTTGGCCTCGCCCGCGACCGCCCTGGCCAGCAGTGTCTTGCCGGTGCCGGGAGGGCCGGCGAGCAGCACGCCCTTGGGCAGCTTGGCGCCGAGCCTGCGGTATTTCCCGGGGTCCTTGAGGTAGTCGACGATCTCGACGAGCTCGTTCTCGACCTCGTCGATGCCCGCGACGTCGTCGAACGTGACCCGCACCTGCCCGGCCTCGACCGGCTTGGCGGCCTTGGACTTGCCGATGCCGCCGAGGCCGCCGCCCATCAGGCTGGCGCCGCGGCGCATGACCCAGATCCACAGCCCGGCCAGCAGCAGCACGGGCAGCAGCGAGAGCAGCAGGTTGGAGAAGAAGCCACGGGTGATCGGCTTGGAGGTGATCTCGACCTGGCCGGTGGCCAGCTGCTGGTCGAGCTGGTCGGTGTTGGCGAAGGCCGGGATCTCGGTCGCGAACTTCGTGTAGGACTCGCTGCTCTCGGGGTTCTTCGCCGCCGACCGCAGGTCACCCTCGACGGACAGGCCCTGGGCGTAGATGTCCTTGACGTTCTTGGCGTTCACCTGCTTGGTGAACTCGGTGTACGAGATCGTCTCGACGGATCCGCTGTCGACGAACGACGACACGACGAAGAAGCCCGCGTACACCACGAGCAAGGTGACGACGAATCGCCACCAGTTGATCTTGGGCCGGCCTCCGGGTGTGCCTGGCAGGCCCTCCGAACGCCAGGGCGGCTTGCCCTTGCCGTTCTTCGGTGCCTGCGGCGGTCCCGAGCGTTCCACGGCGTCACTCCCCACATCGCCGCATACATGATCCTTTTAGCCTAGAACACGCACCCCGGCGACCACGCGGCTGATGTCACGCCACTGCTTGCGCTGCGAGTCAGGCACTGTGACGAACGCCAGTCCCGGCTTGCTCATTCCCCCGTCGATCACGACGACGGCCGCCCGCGACTGATGCTTTCCGTATTTGACGCGATAGACGAGCATCCAGCCGCGCTTGACCGGTTGCGAGGCGATCCAGGTGATCCTGGAGCCCTTGGGGTGATGGTTGAGCGTCCAGCGGGCCGCGAGCAGCGCCGTGTTACGCGGGGACTTCTGCCGCATGATCGGGAGCGGACATGTGACGAATATCCCACGCACCCCGGCGCGCGTCTTGGGGAGCACCTGCTTGGTGGTGAACGGCGCCGCGCCGTACGACTTCCACGGCTTGGGGAGGTCCGGCACGGCCAGCCCGGAACGCCTGTCCTTGACGATCTTCCTGGCCGGGGAGGCCAGGGACATCCGCTTGATCCGGCCGGTCAGCTTGGGGACGCGCGGGTCGGCGTACAGGGCCTCCATGGCCGTGTAACCGGGCGCGAGCGACGAGCCGGGCGAGGGCGTCGCCTCCGCCGTGGGGAGCGGGGACGCGGAAGGTGGCGCCCCGGAGGAAGGTGCAGTGGAAGGTGCGGTGGAAGGTGCGGGGCCGGACGAGGACGGTGCGGCCGGCGGCGCGGTTACCGGCCCCGCCGCGACCTCGTCCGGCCCTGACGGGAGCACCACGACCAGCGTCGCGGCCGCGGCCACGACCAGGCCGATCACGGCGAGCCCCCGGTACACCACCCGCATCCGGAGATCTCCGATACGGGAGCGTTTGGGCGGAGAAGCAGGGGTTCCGGGCCTCGCCGCGGTCCTCACTTGGGAACCCTTGATCTCTTCTTCCCCATCGAGCACGAGCGGAGCGTACGACATATCCGGCCATTGCGCCTTGGAAGCTACCGAAGTGCAATCATGGGCAACGTGGAACAGGTTGAGCTGCGATTCGACCATGCCTCGCGAGCAGCCCGAACGCACACGAACCTCTCAGCGATCCGGCAGGGCTCCGCCGGTCTCTGGGTGGCCGGCGACGAGACCGCGACCTTCGAGCACCTGACGTGGCTGGGCGACCATTTCGGCGCCCAGCGCACGTACCCGCTGGCCGACTACGTGGACCTGCCCGCGGGCCCCGAGGACGAGGCCGACATCGAGGGGATGGCCCGCGCGGACGGCTACCTCTGGCTGGTCGGCTCGCACAGTCTCAAGCGCAGGAAGGTCAAGTCGAAGGACCCGGACAAGGCCGCCGACCGGCTGGCCACGGTGGTCAGGGAGGAGAACCGGTTCACCCTGACCCGGCTGCCGCTCCACGACGAGACGCCCGGCCCTGGAACGATCCTGTCCGGCAAGGACAACCTGACCACGCACCTACGCCACGACCGGCACCTGGCGCCGTTCCTGGAGCTGCCCGGCAAGGACAACGGGCTCGACGTCGAGGGCATCGCCGTCGTGTCCGAGCGGATCTACCTCGGGCTGCGCGGCCCCGTGCTGCGGGGCTGGGCGGTGCTGCTGGAGCTGCGGCTGGAGGAGGCGGGCAGGTCACGGTTACGGCTGCGGGAGCCGTACCGCAAGCACTTCCTGGATCTGGGCGGGCTGGGCGTGCGGGACCTCTGCCCGGACGGGGACTCGCTGCTGATCCTCGCCGGCCCGACCATGGACCTCGACGGTCCCGTACGGATCGTGCGCTGGCGGCCCCGCACCAGGCAGGGGGTCGTCCCCGAGGGCGAGCTCGAGACCGTGATCGAGCTGCCCCACGGCGTGAAGTGCGACCACCCCGAGGGCCTGGCGCTGCTGGCCGACGGCAGGCTCATGGTCGTGTACGACAGCCCGTCGCCCGCGCGGATCACCCCGGCGGGCGGCGTGCTGGCCGACATCTTCACGATCTAGCGACGCGTCCCTGCAACCAGGGCGCCTCGGCCACGAACGTGCACGAGCCCGGCTCGATCTCCGTGAACCCGGCGTCGCGTACCACGGGCAGCCCCGCGGCGGCCATGGCGTCGAAGTCGCCCTGGGAGGGCGCGGTGCGCACGGACACCGCGAGGCCGCGGGCGCGCCAGGCCTCCCGCTCGGCCGCGTCGCTGGCCCACCAGGCGAGCTGGGCGGCGTGCCCGGCCTGCGCCATGGCCTTGCCCGCGGACATGGCCAGGCCCGGGTTGGCCCACAGGACCGGCGGCTCCGCGGGCGGCGGATCGGCGGTGTCGCTCAGCTCGGTGCCGCCCACCTGCAGCCGCGCGAGGTCGCGCGGCCAGCCGTCGAGCGGCACGGGCGGATGTACGCGCACCTCGGCCGTACGGTGCTCGACGGTGCGCCCCGGCAGCGCGACCGCCCTGCGCCACTCGGCGCCCCTGGCCCGGCGGACCACCTTGCGGATCTTGCCGGTGGACTCCCAGGAGTGCAGCTCGGCGGCCCACTCGCCGGGGTCGTCCAGCAGGCTCAGCACGGCCATGGCGGCCGCTTCCAGCGCGTCGGTGCGTTCGGGAGGCGCGGCTCTCTCGATCCTGACGACCAGCGGCAGGACATAAAGCTCAGAATTCATCGCTCTCTAGAATGCACGATGGCCATGGACATGCCCGCGGCCAGGAGGCACAGAGCGCCGGCGCCGTACCAGGCGAGGTCGTAAGCGCCCAGGTGGTCGCGGGTGAGCCCGGCGGCGACGGCGGCGAACGCGGCGCCCACCTGGTGCGAGCCGAAGACCCACCCGAACACCACGGCGCCGTCGGCCCCGTAGATCCGCCGGCACAGCGCCACCGTGGGCGGCACGGTCGCCACCCAGTCCAGCCCGTAGAACACGATGAAGATCAGCATGCTGGGCTCGGTCGTGGCCGCGAACAGGCTCGGCAGCACCATCAGGGAGAGCCCGCGCAGCGCGTAGTAGACGCCGAGCAGCACCTTGGGGTTGATCCGGTCGCTGAGCCAGCCGGACGCGATCGTGCCCGCGATGTCGAAGATCCCGATGACCGCCAGCAGGCCGGCGGCCACGGGCTCGGCCATGCCGTGGTCGTGCGCGGCGGGGATGAAGTGGGTGCCGACCAGGCCGTTCGTGCTGGCCCCGCAGATCGCGAAACCGCCGGCGAGCAGCCAGAACGGCCGGGTCCTGGCCGCCGAGGCGAGCACGGTGACCGCCCTGACCGCCGCGTTCACCGTGCTCGGGGGCGCGGTGCGGACCGCGCCCGGCTCCGCGCCGAGTGCCGTCGTGCCCACGTCGGCGGGGTGGTCGCGCAGCAGCCACCACACGAACGGGACCACCGCCAGCGCCGCACCGGCCACGGTCAGCGAGGCGAAGCGCCATCCCGGCCCCTCGGCGAGCTGGGCGAGCACGGGCAGGAAGATCAGCTGCCCGGTGGCGCCGGCCGCGGTGAGCACGCCCGTGACCAGCCCGCGGTGCCGGACGAACCAGCGGTCCACCACGGTCGCGGCGAACACCAGAGCCATCGAGCCCGTCCCGAGCCCGACGAACACGCCCCAGAACAGCAGGAGCTGCCAGCTCGCCGTCATCAGCACGGTCAGGCCGCTGCCCACGGCGATCAGCAGCAGCGCGAGTGAGACCACGCGGCGCATGCCGAAGCGGTCCATCAGGGCGGCGGCGAAGGGGGCGGTCAGGCCGTAGAGCACCAGGTTGACGGAGACGGCCAGGGAGATCGTGCCGGCCGACCAGCCGAACTCCTCCTGCAGGGGGGTGATCAGTACGCCGGGGGTGGCGCGGAACCCGGCCGCGCCCAGGATCGCCACGAAGGCGACGGCCGCCACGAACCAGGCCCGGTGCAGGCGGCGGCGCGTGGGGGCGGTGGTGCTCAACGTCATGCGCCAATCCTGCTTTATCCCCTTACAAGGTCACGAGTGGCCGGATGGTCAATATGTGAAAGAATTCGGCCATGACACACCGTGTGGCAGTCGTCGTGCTCAACCACTTCGCCACGATCGACCTCGGCGTGCCCGGGCAGGTGTTCGGGACGGCCGAGACGGCGGACGGCGAGAAGTTGTACGAGGTGGTGACCTGTTCGGAGGGCCGGACGCCGGTCCGCTGCTCGGCGGGCTACAGCGTGCTGCCCGACCACGACCTCGACGTGCTCGACACCGCCGACACGATCGTGGTGCCAGGCATCCACGCGGGCCGGGCGCTGCTCGACGGCACGATCTCGGACACGCTGGCCGCGGCGCTCCAGGGCCGGTCCAGGATCATGTCGATCTGCACGGGGGCGTTCGTGCTGGCGGCGGCGGGCCTGCTCGACGGGCGCCCGGCCACCACCCACTGGCGCAATGCCGACAGGTTCGCCCAGCTCTTCCCGCGCGTGAAGCTCGACCCCGACGTGCTGTACGTGGACGACGGCGACGTGCTGACCTCGGCGGGCGTGGCGGCCGGGCTCGACCTGTGCTTCCACGTGATCAGGAACGACCACGGCAGCGAGGTGGCCAACCGCGCGGCCCGCCGCTGCGTCATGCCGCCGTGGCGGGACGGCGGCCAGGCCCAGTACATCGACCGGCACCTGCCGGAAGCGGGCGGCGGCACGGCGGCCACCCGCGAGTGGATGCTGGCCCACCTGGACCGCCCGCTCGACCTGGCCGCGCTGGCCGAGCACGCCAGGATGAGCGTGCGCACGTTCACCAGGCGCTTCCGCGACGAGACCGGCATGAGCCCGGCCAGGTGGCTGAACAGCCAGCGGATCCAGCACGCCAGGCACCTGCTGGAGACGACCGAGCTGGGCGTGGAGGAGGTGGCCAGGAAGGCGGGGTTCGGGACGGCGGTCTCGCTCCGTCAGCATCTGCACGCGGCCGTCGGGGTTTCGCCTCTGGCGTACCGGCACACTTTCCGGCGACTCTGATTTCCCCCGCAAATGCCACATTTCGGCCCTACAATCGGCCCCAGGAAGATCGACTAGGAAAGGTCGTCACATGGCCGAGGCGGACCGCGTACCCGCCGGGATCAACCCGAACGTGCCCAGCGTCGCCCGCATGTACGACTACTACCTCGGCGGCCGCGACAACTTCGCCGCCGACCGCGAGGCGGCCGAGAAGATGATGGAGATCGGCCGGCGCATGGGCAACGACGCCCGCGAGATCGCCCTGGCCAACCGCGCCTTCATCGGTCATGCCGTACGCATGCTCGCCGAGGCCGGGGTGCGCCAGTTCGTCGACATCGGCGCGGGCCTGCCCACCCAGGACAACGTGCACCAGGTGGCCCAGCGGCACGCCCCCGGCTCCCGCGTCGTCTACGTCGACAACGATCCCATCGTGCTGGTCCACGCCCGCGCGCTGCTGGCCAGGGACCCGGACGTCCTGGCGATCGAGGGCGACCTCAAGGATCCCGACGCCATCCTCGACGACCCGCGCGTCGCGGAGCACCTCGACCTCTCCCAGCCGTACGCCGTCCTGCTGGTCGCGGTGCTGCACTTCATCCCCGACGACGCCGAGGCCGCCCGCATCGCCGCGCGCATCCGCGAGCGCCTGCTGCCCGGAGGCCACCTGGTGCTGTCGCACCTCCTGTATGCGGGCCACGACATGGACGACGTCGCGACGGCCGGCCAGCAGGTCTACTCCGGCACGACCTCGGGCGGCCTGGCGCGGCGCGGCTACGACGACATCGCCTCCTACTTCGACGGCCTGGAGCTGCTCGGGCCGGGCGTCGTGCCGGTGGCCGACTGGACGCCCGAGGCCTCCCCCGGCGGCTCGTACGACCTGTCCAAGGGCGGCATCCTGGCCGGGGTGGGCCGCCGCCCGAACTAGGCCGCCACCTCCAGCCCCTCGCCGAACCAGGTCCTCAGCGCCTCGTCGAGGGTCTCGTCGGGCTCTCCCGCCCAGGCCACGTAGCCGTCGGGGCGTACCAGGACGGCGCCGTCGCCCTCGAAGGGCACCACGTGCACGCGCCCGTGCCGCACGCGCAGGCCGCCCGTCCCGTCGAGCAGCACGGGCCACGCGCGGGCGGCCGGCTCGGCCGGCAGGTCGGCCAGGAACCGGCCCGCCAGGGGGTGCGCCGGCGCGGGCACCGGGTAGGCCAGGTCCGCCCCGGCCATCATGGCGGCGATGCGGCGGCGGGCGCCGTCGTCGCCCAGCAGCTCGCCGAACACCTCGCGCAGGGCCGTGACCTCGGGCCCCGGCGCGGCCAGCGCGAGCTGCGCCTGGGTGTGCACGGCGACCCGCAGGGCGGCCGGGCGGCGCTCGGCGTCGTAGGTGTCGAGCAGGCCGGGCGGCGCCCAGCCCCGCACCTCGGCGGCCAGCTTCCAGGCCAGGTTGGCAGCGTCCTGCAGGCCGAGGTTGAGGCCGGGCGCGCCCATGGCCGAGTGGACGTGCGCGGCATCGCCCACCACGAAGACCCTGCCCTCCCGGTAGCGGTCGGCGACGCGGGTGTTGCGGCCCTTGAGCCGCCTGAGCAGGTGTGGGCCCTCGCCGGTGGGCTCGGCGAGCGGCAGGTCGGCGCCGAGCACGCGGGCCAGACTGGCGCGCAGCTCGCCGACGGTCATCGGCACGTCGTCGCCGGGCGCGCAGGCGTCCCATTCCATGGCGCTGACCAGCAGCGTCCCGGGGTCCGCGGGGAGGATCGCGTACGCGCCGCGCTCGGTCCGGTGCCAGGCGTACATCACGTACGTGCCCAGCCCCGGCACCTCCAGCTCCACCGTCCCGGGCCGGATCACCGCGCCCGGCACGGTGACGTGGGCGCTGCGGCTCACGACGTCGGTCGAGGTGACGCCGGGGAAGCCGATGCCCGCGAGCTTCCTGACCGTGCTGTGCGCGCCGTCGCAGCCGACCAGGTAGCGGGTGCGCAGCTCGTACGCGCCCGCTGGCCCCCGCAGCTCCACCGAGACGCCATGGGGGTCCTGGGTGAAGCCGAGCAGCTCGTGCCCGCGCCTGATCTCCACGCCCAGCTCGACCGCCCGCCGCTCGATCAGCTCCTCCAGGGCGGGCTGCTTGATCCCCATCCCGTACAGCGGGTTGTCCTCCAGCCCGGCCAGGTTCAGCGGCAGCGCGCCGAACACGAAGCCCGGCATCGGCGCGTCTCCCACGGCGAGGCCGCGCTGGCGGAGCAGCCTGACGACCTGGCCGACGACCCCGTTGGCCTTGGGCTGATCGCTGCGCCGGGGCAGGCGCTCGACGACGGTCGGGCGCACTCCGGCCAGAGCCAGCTCGCAGGCCAGCATCAGCCCGTTGGGGCCGCCGCCGATGATCACGATGTCCATGCGGTCTCCTCAGAGGGAAGGGTCGGGCAGCCCCGCGGCCAGCGCGCGCAGGGCCTCGCGCAACAGGGGCACGAGCGGGACCGGCGGGTCGGAGCGCAGCCAGTGGGCGACGGCCGCCTGCACGGCGGAGCCCACGGCGACGGCCACGAGGTGGGGGTAGAGGTCGCGGGCGGCGTCGGTGCCGGTGCGCTCGGCCACGGCCGCGGCCAGCTCGTTGTTCCCGGCGAACACCACCTGCAGCGACTCGGCCCGCAGCGCGGGCTCGTCGGCCAGCATCCTGATGCTCGCCAGCGTTTCGGGATCGGGCGCCACGTCCGTGCGGGCCGGCGCCCAGGGCTCGACCATGGCCTCGGTCAGCGCCTCCCACAACGGCTCCTCCGGCGGCCGCGCCCGCAGCGCCGCCACGGAGCGCGTGACGCGGTCGATGTGGCGGGCGGCGATCGCCTCGTACTTGCTGGAGAAGTAGTTGTTGAACGTGCGGGGCGAGACGCCGACCTCGGCGGCGATGTCCTCGACGCGTACGCGTTCCAGCCCGCGCTCGTGAGCCAGCCGGAGGGCGGCCGTCATCAGCGCCTCGCGCGTGGCCTGCTTCTTCCGCTCTCTCAGTCCGCTCATGGACGGCACCGTACGATAAAAGTGCGGACTCCGCAATTTTTCTGACTACGCATGTTTGCTCTAACGGGTGAGCTAGCACCGACGCGTTAGATTGGGAGCATGTCCCTGACCCTCGAATTCGTCAGCACGCTCAGGGCCGAACGTTCCGGACTGGTCGACAGGCTGGCCGACCCGGACGGCATGACGGCCTGGGTGCGGACGCACGTGCCCGATCTCGCCGACCTCACCGTCACGGAGGAGCTGCGCCAGGAGACGGTACGCCTGCGCCAGGCCGTCCGCGCACTGTTCGCCAGGGCCGTGGCGCCGGGCCCGCCGAGCCGGGCGGACGCGGCGAGCCTGCCCGCCTTCGAGGAGTCGCTGGCCCTGGTCAACGCCACCGCCCTGGCCGCCCCCACCGCACCCCAGCTGCGCTGGGACGGCGAGCCGTCCCTCGACACCGCGCCCGCGACGCAGGCCGGCCCCGGCGCGCAGCTGCTCGCCAGGCTCGCCACGGCGGCCGTCGAGTTCCTCGCGGGGCCGGACCGCGCCCTGGTCCGCACCTGCCAGGCCCCGCGCTGCGTGCTCTATTTCGTCAAGGAGCACCCCCGCCAGGAGTGGTGCTCGACGGGCTGCGGCAACCGCGCCCGGGCGGCCAGGCACTACAGGGAGCACAAGAAAATCTAACGCCTGCAAGCCCGAGTTGCCGTTATAGTGTTTCTAACGGCAACTCGGCCGTGCATGCGTTAGAGGAGTGGGGTATGTCCTTCCAGACCGGGCACGTCGGGCTCAACGTCACCGATCTCGACAAGTCCAAAGAGTTCTACACGCGGGTCTTCGGCTTCACGGTGGCGGGCGAGTCGCAGGAGGACGGCCGCCGGTACGCGTTCCTGGCCCAGGACGGCACGCTGGTGCTGACGCTCTGGCAGCAGAGCGCGGGCCGCTTCGAGGCCGCCCGTCCGGGGCTGCACCACCTTTCGTTCCAGGTGGCGGACCTCGACGCGGTGCGCCGGGCGGAGACGGTGATCAGGGAGATCGGCGCGACCCTCTACCACGACGGCGTCGTGCCGCACCGCGAGGGCGCCTCGTCGGGCGGCGTGTTCTTCGCCGACCCCGACGGCATCCGGTTGGAGATCTTCGCCCCGGACGGGGCTGGCGACCGGCCCGCGCCCAACTCTGACACGCCGACCTGCGGGTTCTTCTAATGAGACATCCGGGCGAGGTCGCCGTGCAGCGCCGGGCGGGAGTGCGGCTGGAGGACCACGGGAGCTCGCGGACGCGTCCGGAGATCCCGGAGCCGGCGGCCGAGTTCCTGCGGAACCAGCACATGATCATCCTGGGCGCGGCCGACGACGGCGGGCGCGTGTGGGCGGGCGTGCTCACGGGCCCGGCGGGGTTCGCCGCCGCGACGGACGACCGCACGATCGTGCTGCACGCCCTGCCGGGCGCCGACGACCCGCTGCACGGGCTGTTCGAGCGGGAACGGGACATCGGCCTGATCGCCATCGAGCCGCACACGCGGCGCCGGATGCGCGTGAACGGCACCGCCGTGCGGGCCGGCGACGCCCTGGTGGTGTGGACGGAGCAGGTCTACTCCAACTGCCCCAAGTACATCCAGACCCGCTCCCCCACCTCCGCCCCGGGCGAACCAGCGGGGCTGGGGCGCGGGATCGCGCTGCCGGACCGCCACCGCGGGTGGATCGCGGAGGCGGACACGTTCTTCATCGCCACGCGGGCCGAAGGGCTCGGGGCGGACGTGTCACACCGCGGCGGCAATCCCGGATTCGTCCGGGTGACGGGGGCGCGCTCGCTGGAGTTCCCCGACTACCAGGGCAACTCGATGTACATGACGCTGGGCAACCTGGAGCTGGACCCGGCGGCCGGGCTGCTGTTCGTGGACTGGGAGCGCGGGGAGACGCTGCAGCTCACGGGCCGGGCCCGGGTGGAATGGGAGGAGCAGCGGACCGTGCGCTTCGAGCTGGACGAGTACGCGCACCTGGGCGGGACCGTGTCGGCCGGCTGGACCGCCCCCGGCTATCACCGCTTCAACCCCCCGGTCTAGGCACCCGATCGGGGCCCGCGAGATCACATCCACGGGCCCGCGATCGGCACCGCGCTGTAGTCCTCCCCCGCGACCGGGCGGATCTCCTCCCAGTGCACCCATCTCGCGCCCTCGCTCGCCTGCGGCGGCCAGAGCAGGAATCCCCATCGCACCCCTTCGGCGTCGTCGCCCCAGGCGAGCAGGTAGCGGGCCGCCGTGGCGTGCTCCACGACGGGCGGGCGCCAGAGCTCGGGCAGGTCCTGCGTGTCGATATCCATACCGATCATTATACGAACACATATTCGATATCTCCAGGAGTGCTAGGCTATGACTGAATATCCGATCCAGTCATAGGGACACACATGGCTGTGGCATTCACGGCCGAGGAGCGGGCGCGCATCACCGCGTCCCTCCTCGACACCGCCGAAGAACTCTTCGCCACCCAGGGCCTGAAGAAGACCTCGCTCGACGAGCTGGTCGCGGCCTCGGGCATCGCCAAGGGCAGCTTCTACGCGTTCTTCGAATCCAAGGAGGAGCTGTACAAGGAGGTGATGATCCGCAGGGCGCCCGTGCTCGGCAAGCGGCTGGCCGCCGCCCTGGACCGGCCGCCCGGCGTCGAGGCGCTCGCCCACATCATGCGCGAGCTGATCGACGTGCTCACCACCGACCCGTTCTACCGGCGCCTGCTCACCCGGCCCGAGGAGCTGGAGGCGGTGGCGCGCAGGGTCGGGGCCGAGGAGGTCGCCCGCGTCACGCCCCACCTGCTGACTCCGCTGCTCGACTACCTCGCCCGGGGGCAGGCCGACGGCGTCATCGTCGCGGACGTCCCGCCCGAGGTGCTGGTCGGCGTGCTGCGCTCGGCCGGCCTGCTGGTGCTCAACCGCGACAGGTTCGGGCCCGACCACTCCCAGGTGGTCGAGGCCACCATCAACGCGCTGGCCAGGGGGCTCCTCGCATGAATGTGCTGAAGAAGTACGCGCAGGCCGCGGGCATGACGGACGAGGCGTGGAAGCGGCACGCCAACCCGTGGAGCGTCTGGACCCGGTTCGCGGCCATCCCGCTGATGATCGCGGCCATCTGGAGCAGGCAGTGGCTCGGCTGGTGGGCCCTCGTCCCGGTGGGCCTGGTCGTCGTCTGGCTGGCGGTCAACCCGCACGTCTTCCCGGCGATCGAGCAGCCCGGCAGCTGGTCGGCCCGGGGCATCTACGGCGAGAAGCTGTGGCTGCGCAACCGGTCACTGGTCACCGGCGACCACCGTAACGTGCAGCGGCTGCTCGTCGGGGTGGGCTCGGCGGGGTTCGCGCTGCTTATCTGGGGGCTGATCGCGCTCGACGGCTGGCCGACGGTGTTCGGCGCCACGCTGATCACGCTCGGCCAGCTCTGGCGCATCGACCGGCTCGGCCAGCTCTACCTGGCGCACGGGGACCCCGCCCGCGAGTGATAACCGGCCGCAACGCGAAACCGCCCCTGCCCATCGAAGTGGGAGAGGCGGCCCGGGTCGGGGTGGAGCTATGGGGATTCGAACCCCAGACCTCCTCCATGCCATGGAGGCGCGCTACCAACTGCGCCATAGCCCCTTGCTGCGTGTACGAGTGTATCCGACTTACGGACCCCGCAAGCACACGTTAAAAAGGAAGCATACGCAGAGTAAAAGCTTGCTACTGTCCGTTGCCGTGGCCAGCCTGCAACCGCTCCCCCTGACCCCGCGATGCGCCCAGTTCCTCGACCGCCGCGAGCATGCCCTGATCGGCGTCAGCGCACTCAACGGCTACTTCACCCCCCGCACCATCAGGCACCTCCTCGACTGGGCGACCCGGACGTTCTCCCGGGTCCACGTCCTCGTGCCCGGCGTCGAGCTGGCCGGGACGCTGGTCGCCAGGGGGTGTCCGGCGGCCAAGGCCGGGGCCAAGGCTCGGGCGGCGGCCAACAACACCCGCAACCGGGTGATCCGCGCTCTCGACTCCCTCGACCCGCCGGACGCCACCGTGGTCGACTGGAACGAACTGGCCTCCGTCCCGGCCTACGACGGCGTGCGCAGGAGGCTGGAGCGGCTGTTCGCCACCGATCCGGTCTTCAGGGAGCACTGCATGGACGCGGTGCGGCCGATCGTCGGCGTGCCCCAGCTCTCCCGCGAGCAGGCCGAGAACGCCCTGCCGTTCCTCCTGGCCGAGCTGCCCTTCCTGATCGACACCCCGTCGATCCTCGGCACGGGCTCGTCGGTGTTCTGCTACCCCCGGCCGATGCCGATGGTGGACCTGCTCTACGCCGGCCTGCTGCCGGTGCGCCCGGCGCCCGCGCAGGGATTCGTCTCCACCGCATTGACACAGGCGGCCCGGCCCGCCCACCATCTCAGTAACGCCGTGTAAACACACCGTCACCAGAGGTCGCCGGCTCATGAATGCAGATGCCCGAAATGCTGGACATGCGTTTGACACGAGCGACATGGACCACAACGGCTACCTCGACCACCGCGACATGATCGTGGTCGCGGACGCGCTGTGCGCCCGGCTCGGGCTCTCCGGGCGCGACGCGCAGCGGGTCGCGGACGCGTACGAGCGGGTCTGGCAGTACGCCGTCCGCCACATCGGCACCGACCCCGAGGGCCGCATCAGCAGGCAGTCCTACATCGACTACGCGCTGGCCCCGGGGCTCGACCGCGCCGCGTTCGTGGCCAACGTGGTCAGGCCGATCACCGACGCCCTCTGGGACGCGCTCGACGGCGACGGCGACGACCGGCTCGACCGGGCCGAGTTCCTGCGCCTGTGGTCGGCGTACGACGTGGCGGGGGCGGCGTCGCGGGCGTCGTTCGACCGCCTGCGCGGCAACAAGGTGGCGCACGTGTCGAAGGACGGGTTCGCCCAGGCAATGTACGACTTCTACTACAGCTCCGCCACCGCCGCCCCCATACTCGGCTGAAAGCCCGCTACCCCACCGATCGGGCCTGGTCGATGAGCTGGACCAGCTCCGACACCATCGGGTCCTCGGTGGCCGGCGCCAGCCGGGCGGCCTGCTCCTTGAGCTCGGGCAGGTCCATGCCGAACGCCTTGCGGTCGCGCAGGTAGACCGCGAACGCGGCCACCACCACGTCCACCTGGAACCTGACCGGCGCCTTGTCCAGCGACGCGGCCAGCTCGTCGGCCTGCAGCGACTTGCTCGCCTCGGAGGCGGACCGGGTGTCGGGGTCCTGCCAGCGCACGGTGGCCTGGGCGAGCTGCCCCTTGGCGCCCGGCTTGAGACGCAGCGAGTAGAGCGCGGTGACCGAGTGGCCGGGGCCGATCTCGCCGCCGTCGCGGGTGTCGTCGCGGAAGTCCTCCGTGTCCAGCGCGCGGTTCTCGTACCCGATGAGCTGGTAGCTCTCCACCACCGACGGGTTGAAGACCACCTGGGCCTTGGCGTCGCGCGCCCGCAGCTCGATGTTGGCGGGCAGCTGCGTGGTGAAGACCTTGTCGGCCTCCTCCTGGCTGCTGACGTACACGGCCATGCCGTCGCCGTTGTCGGCGAGCTGCTCCATCAGCTCGTCGCCGTAGTCCCGGCCGACGCCGACGGTGAGCAGCGTGACCTGCTTGCCCGCGTACTCCTTGACCTGGTCGAGGATGGTACGCCACTCGGTGGGGCCCTGGTTGGCCAGGCCGTCGGAGAGCAGGATGACCCGGTTCGTGGCGGCGGGGCGGAACGCCTTGGACGCCTCCTGGTAGCCGGTGACGAGCCCGGCCGAGAGGTTCGTGCCGCCCGAGACGGTCAGCTCGTTCACCGCGTCGCGCAGCTCCTGTCTCGCGGTCAGCGGGGTCATCGACGCCAGCACCTCGGCGTCGTCGCTGAAGGACACGATCGACACCTGGTCGCCGGGGGCGAGCTGGTCGAGCAGTTTGAGCAGGGCCGACTTGACCAGGTCCAGCCGCCCGGTCTCGGCCATCGAGCCGGACACGTCGACGACGAACGTGAGGTTGGCGGGCCGCCGCGCCGCCGCGTCCGAACCGCGCGTCTGCAGGCCCACGCGCAGGATCGCCTGGTCGCGCTCCGGCAGCTTGGCGCCGTCCACGTGTACCGCGAAGCCGTCGTCCGAGGGCGGCGCGTAGTCCTGCCGGAAGGCGTTGACCCACTCCTCCGGGCGGATCTCGCCGGGCGCGGGCCAGCGGCCTCCCTGGAGGGTCTGCCGGGCGTAACCGTACGAGGCCGTGTCCACGTCGAGGGCGAACGTGGAGATCTGGGCCGTGGTCGTGTCCTCCTCACCGTTCGTCCTGGCGGGTGACGCGGACGGCCGGACCGGGGCCGGTTCCGCGTTCGCCGGAGCCTTCGCCGCGCGTTCACCGCTGG
This sequence comes from Nonomuraea jabiensis, assembly GCF_014204795.1. Classification (GTDB taxonomy): domain Bacteria; phylum Actinomycetota; class Actinomycetes; order Streptosporangiales; family Streptosporangiaceae; genus Nonomuraea; species Nonomuraea jabiensis. The sequence goes on from NZ_JACHMB010000001.1 coordinate 13,061,757, forward strand.
TCGGGCTTCCGGAGCCGCCTCCGCACGCGGAGAGGGCGAGTAGCGCAACAATGCCGATTCCCGCCGCTAAAGGGCGAAATTTCATTGCAACCACCTCCATGCCCTACGACGGAACTTGATCTCCCCTGGCCGAGCCGGTGACGTAAGCGAGCACAAACCGCGATCGGCGCGTGATCAGTTGTGACAGCAGCGACAGTTGGGGTGACCACGCGGTGCGTCCCGACCATCGAGACGTGGCCCTAGCGTGACAATGCCGCGTCCTCGACCCGCACCCGTACGGTGAGCAGCACCGCGTTGGCGGCGGCGAAGGCCAGCGCGGTGAGCCAGGCCGAGTGCACCAGCGGCAGCGCGAGGCCCTCCGCGACCACGGCCACGTAGTTGGGATGCCGCAGCCACCGGTACGGCCCCCGGTGCACCAGCGGCATTCCCGGCACCACGACCACGCGGGTGTTCCACTGCCTGCCCAGCGTGCCGACGCACCACCAGCGCAGACCCTGCGCCAGGACGACGACCGCCAGCATCGGCCAGCCCAGCCACGGGAGGAAGGGGCGCCCGAGCAGCCACACCTCGGCGGGCGCCGCCACGAGCAGCGCCACGTGGGCCACGACGATCCAGGGGTAGTGCCGCCGGCCGTACTCGACGCCGCCCCTGGACCTGGCCCAGGCCAGGTTGCGGCGGGCCACCGCCAGCTCGGCCAGCCGCTCCAGAACGACCAGCCCGATCAGGACGAGGTACGCGCTCACCAGTGCAGCAGCAACAGCTCGGCGGAGAACCCCGGCCCCAGCGCGAGCAGCACGGCGGGCGCGTCCGGCCGGCCCCGCGTCTCCTGGAGCACGTGGAGCACCGAGACCGAGGACAGGTTGCCGTGCTCGCGCAGCGACCGCCAGGTCACGTCGAGCGCCTTGGGAGGCAGGTCGAGGGTCCGCCCGAGCGTCTCGATGATCTTGGGGCCGCCGGGATGGCAGACCCAGGTGGCGACCTGCCCGGGGGTCAGGCCGTAGTCCGCCAGGAACGCCTTGATGTCACCGGCCAGCACCTGCTCCACGAACGTGGTCAGGTCCGGGTCCAGCACGATCCGGAACCCGTGCGGCCCGACCTCCCAGCCCATGAGGTGCTCGGTGTCCGGATAGAGGCGGCTGCGGGTGGCGACGACCTCGTGTCCCTGGCCGCGTCCGGTCGCCACGACGGCCGCCGCGCCGTCCCCGAACAGGGCGCTGGCCACCAGGTTCGCGATCGAGGTGTCGTCGCGCTGGATCGTCAGCGAGCACAGCTCCACGCACACCAGCATCGCGACGTGGTCGGGCCAGCCGCGCAGGTAGTCGTGCAGGCGCGACAGCCCCGACGCGCCCGCCGCGCATCCGAGGCCGAACACGGGCACCCGCTTGACGTCCGGCCGCAGCCCCACGCGCTGGGCCAGCCTGGCGTCCAGCGAGGGCGTGGCGATGCCGGTGGTCGAGCAGAGCACCAGGTGATCGACCCGCTCCGGGCGCACGCCAGCCTTGTTCAGGGCGCCTTTGACCGCCTGTTCTGTCAGGTCGAGGGCCGTTTCGAGGTAGATGTCGTTCGCGCGGGCGAAGGAGTCGAGCTTGGTGTAGTCGGCCAGCGGGAGAGCGAGATTGCGTCCCTCCACGCCGGCCGCCGCATGGAATCGGCGCAGCAGCTCCTCGTCGCAGTCGGTCAGCCGGGAGAACGCCTCGGTGATCTCCACCTGTGCGTAGCGATGATCCGGCAAAACGGTCTGCACGGCCGATATATGCATATACCTCTCCTGCCGCTGAGAGGCCGGCGCTAACATGCGAGGCATGCTCCTGCCGCTTCCCTCCAGGCCGCACCGGGTGGCCGTGCTGGCGTTCGACGGCATGGCGCCGTTCGAGCTCGGCTGCGTCGTGGAGTTCTTCGGGCTGCCCCGGCCCGAGCTGGACGTCCCGTGGTACTCGCTCGCGGTGTGCGCGGAGACGCCGGAGCCGCTGCGGGTGGTGGGCGGGTTCACCATGCAGGCGGCGCACGGGCTCGACGTGCTGGCCGAGGCCGACACGGTGATCGTGCCCGGGGTGGCGGACGTGCCCGGAGAGGTCTCCGGCGCGCTCGTGTCCGCGCTGCGGCACGCGCACTCGCGCGGCGCGCGCCTGGTGTCGATCTGCTCGGGCGCGTTCGCGCTGGCGGCGGCCGGGCTGCTGGACGGGCGCGAGGCCACCACCCACTGGAGGTACGCCGAGCTGCTCCAGGAGCGTTACCCGCTCGTCCGGGTCAACCCCTCGGTCCTGTACGTGGACGGCGGCGACGTGCTGACCAGCGCGGGCAGCGCGGCGGGCCTCGACCTGCTGGTCCACCTCGTACGCGGCGACCACGGGCCGAACGTGGCCAACTCCGTGGCCCGCCGCCTGGTCATACCGCCGCACCGGGAGGGCGGTCAGGCCCAGTTCATCCAGGCCGCCGTGACGCCGGTGGCGGACGACGACGGGGTGGCCAGGGCGATGTCGTGGGCCCTGGAGCACCTGGCGGGGCCGATCGCCGTGGCGGACCTGGCCAGGGTGGCGCACATGTCGGAGCGCTCGTTCATCAGGCACTTCAAGCGGCAGACCGGCACCAGCCCGCTGCGGTGGGTGATCTCGCAGCGGGTGGCGGCCAGCCTGCCGATGCTGGAGTCCACCGGGGCGCCGGTGGAGGAGATCGGGGCGGCGGTCGGGTTCGAGAGCGCGGTGACGTTCCGGCACCACTTCACGCGGGCCATGCGGACGTCGCCGTCGGCGTACCGGCGGGCTTTCAGCACGTGACCCCGGGCCTCAGGTCGTGAGCCGCCACAAAGAAGTGATCTCGGCGGCGCGGGCCTCGTGCAGCGGGTCCTGCTCGTCCTTCGGCCGGTGGTGGCGGGGCGGGACGTCCAGGCGCCCGGCCACGCGCAGCCCCGCCCGCTCGAACGCGGCCAGCAGGTCGGCCCGGGTGCGCAGGCCGAGGTGCTCGGCCAGGTCGGACAGGACGAGCCAGCCTTCGCCGCCGGGCTCCAGATGCCCGGCCAGACCGTCGAGGAACCCGTTGAGCATCCGCCCGCCGGGATCGTAGACGGCCTGGTCGAGGGGCGAGACCGGCTTGGCGGGCAACCACGGCGGGTTGCACACGACCAGCGGCGCCCGGCCGGGCGGGAAGAGGTCGGCCTGCACGACCTCCACCCGGTCGTCCAGCCCGAGGCGGGCGAGGTTCTCCTCGGCGCACTCGACGGAGCGCTGGTCGAGGTCGGTGGCCACGACCCGGCGCACGCCCCGTCTGGCCAGCACGGCGGCCAGCACGCCCGTGCCGGTGCCGAGGTCGAAGGCCAGCCGCCGGTCCTCCGGCAGCGGCGCCCGCGCGACCAGGTCGACGTACTCGCCCCTGATCGGCGAGAACACGCCGTGGTGCGGGTGGACGCGGGCCTCGAGCGCGGGGACGTAGACGCCCTTGTGCCGCCACTCGTGGGCCCCGATCAGGCCGAGCAGCTCGCGCAGCTGCCCCACCGCCGGCGGAGCCTCGGCGCCGTACACCTCGGCGCACGCCTCGCGCACGTCCGGCGCCCTGCGCAGCGGCACCACGTGGCCTTCCGCGAACGGGATGAGCAGCATGCCCAGCGTGCGGGCGCGCTGGGACCGGGCCTGGCGGTAGCGGTGGAACCCGGCGCCGGGCGCGGCGGGCTTGCACCGGCGCCCCATGGCGGTCAGCAGCTGGCGGGCGTTCTGGAAGTCGCCCTGCCAGAGCAGCGCGGTGCCCTCGCAGGCCAGCCGGTAAGCGGTGTCGGCCGTCATCCGGTCGTCGGCCGTGACCACCCGCCTGGGTGGCGGGGCGCCCAGCGCCGAACGCCAGATCGCCGACCGTTCCTGCCCTGCCTCGCTCCAGTGGATCATCAGAACCCGACCGTTTCACATGCCGCGCCCGCGCGGCCACCCATTTACGGCAACAGGCCGTCCACCAGGGCGCGCAGTCCCCGGGCGCAGGTGTCCCGCGCGGTCAACTCCTCCCACCGTACGCCCACCGCGCTGATCAGCGGAAACCCTTCAGGGTCCAGCGAGGAGGTCTGACCGGGCTATCTTGCGCGCAGGGCGTCGAGGCTCAGCGTGAAGTGGCGGCGCCACCGCTCGGGATCGGCCTCCGCCACCCGGGAGTTGGCCATCATGAAGAACGCCAGGTCGATCGACCCGACGTCCGCCCGCAGCGCCCCCGCTCGCTGGGCCCGCTCGACCAGCCGGGCGATCAACCTGTTGACCTCGGACTCGTCGCTCCTGTGCGCCAGGCACACCAACTCGGTGAAGGCCCGGTCCCTGGCCTGGAGCTCGCACGTGCGCTCCAGGAACCGCACCAGCCCCTCCCAGGCGTCGGGCGCCTCCAGCGCCTGCCGGGCCAGCTCGGCCCAGCCGCTCACCTTCTCGTCGAGAAGCGCGTCGATGAGGTCGCCACGCTCGGGGAAGTGCCGGTAGAGCGTGCCGATCGCGACCCCGGCCCGCCTGGCCACGGCCTCCAAAGGCGCCTCGACACCCCGCTCGGCCAGCACCTCCCTGGCCGCCTCCACGAGGGCGTCCCGGTTGCGCTGCGCGTCACGGCGAATCATGTCTCCATCCTAATGAAGTCGAGGGTTATCCTCAGGTTACGTGTTAACGTGAGGGTCACCCTCAACTTAAGGAGAGCCACATGAAGATCGCGATCATCGGCGCCGGCCCCGGCATCGGTCTGGCGGTCGCCCGCCGCTTCGGCCAGGAGGGCTTCGAGGTCTGCCTGGTCTCCCGCGACCAGGACCGCCTCGCCGCACTGGCCGCCCAGCTCGCAGGCGTCCGGGTCACCACCCACGCCGCCGACCTGACGGACGAGCGCTCGCTGGAGGCGGCCCTGGCGGACATCGGCCCGGTGGACGTCCTGGTCTACAACGGCGCGGGAGCGGTGCGGGCCCTCACCCCCGTGCTGGAGGTGACCAGGGAGAGCGCCCAGGACGCCTTCGACAGCGCGGTGCTCGGGGCGGTGACGGCGGTCCGCGCGGTCCTGCCGCCCATGCTGGCACGCGGCTCCGGCACCCTGCTCTTCACGTCGGGCATCTCGGCCGTCCACCCGCTGCCCTTCCTCGGCAACGTCGGCATCGCGGTGTCGGGCCTGCGCAACTACGCCCTGTCCCTGGCCGAGGCGCTCGCCGGCCGGGGCGTCCACGTGGGCCACGTGCCGATCTCCGCCGCCGTCGCCCCGGGCTCCCCCGCTTCCCCCGAAGCGGTGGCCGAGACCCACTGGCGCCTCCACACGGCCCGCGACCTCCACGAGGTCGTCCTCGGCGACCTGGCCACCGTCGAAGCAGCGATCAGCGCGCTTTGATCAAGATTGTCGTAGGGCTTCGCTAGCGTCCGGGTTCGTTCATCCAAGTCGATCACGTCGTGAGAGAGGAATCCCGTGGGTTTATCCACAAAGATCGGGCGCCGGATTGCGGTGCTGGTGGCCGCTGTCGCCCTGGCCTCCGGCACCCTGGCCTCGGGAGCGCAGGCCGCCCCCACCCCGGTCGCTTTCGGCACGGTCTCCGCCTCCCCCAAGGCCCAATCCGGCGATTGCCCGACGGCCGTGACGCTGTCCACCACGGTCAAGGTCAAGGCGCCGGTGACGCTGAAGTACGCATGGACCTTCAGCGACGGAGACCGGAGCAGGGCCAGGACGTACAAGGTCGGCGGCAAGGGGCTCAAGACCGTCCGGCTGTCCACGTCGCTCAAGGTCACCGGCGACGCCCGCGGCTGGGGCGCGGTTCGCCTGGCCGGCCCGGTGAGGAAGACCTCCGGGAAGGCGGCGTTCTCCGTCACCTGCACCGGTGACGGGACGGGCACGGGCGACACCTGGGACAGCGTGACCACCTCCGCCGTGGGGGTCGGGGACACGCCGGCCGGCTCGCCCACGCCGGCTCCCACCGGGCAGGACGGCGAGACGCCCGCGCAGAACCTGGTCGGCAAGGCCACCATCGCCTTCGAGCGGACCACCGCCTCGAAGTGCCCGGTGACCTTCAAGATCCACGGCTCCTTCGAGGGGCTTCCGGCCGGGGCGCAGACGGTCCAGTACCGCGTCGTCGGCACCCAGGAGTGGAAGACCGTCAACGTGCCGGCCGACCACGGCACCGTCTTCACCACCGTGCTGGAGACGTTCGAGTGGGGCTGGGAGACCGAGGAGAGCTCGATCCGGATCGAGGTCAACCAGCCGGACGGGCTCAGGTCCAACGTCATCCACTACTTCAAGTGCCACCCGCCGGTCGGCGGCGCGCAGGTCGGCGTCGCCGCCGAGGACATCGCGCTGACCGGCAACGGCGGCCCGCTGGCCGAGCTGGTCGCCGACGCCATGCTCGAGGCGGTCCAGTCGCTCTCCGGGGCGCAGGCCGCGCTCGTCAGCAAGTACGGCATGCGCAAGGGCCTGCAGGCCGGGCCGATCAAGTACGAGGACCTGTACGGCATCCAGCCCGCGGGCTTCGCCGTCGACGTGCGGACGGTGACCGGCGCGCAGCTCAAGAAGTTCCTCGTGCCGACGAGCCCGAACGCCGGAGTGGCGACCCCCTCGGCCGCGCTCCGCTACACGCTGAAGGACGGCGTGGTCACCGGGCTCACGCTCAACGGCACCCCGGTGTCCGACACCCAGGTGCTCAAGATCGCAATCAACTATCAGATGAGCGGCGGCTGGCAGGGCTTCCCGCAGTGGCAGGGGACCAGCGGCGTCTACTACGGCGGGCCGGACGACACGGGGGCGCTGGCGTCCTACATCGCCAACCACTCGCCGGTCCAGGCGCCCGCGGGCGACCGCGTCACCGTGCAGTAAGGCGTCATGAGTAGCGATCGCCGGGCGGAGCGGGTTCCGCCCGGCGGTCAGTTGCCGCGTTCGGCGGTGACGAGCTCGCGGGTGGCCGGGGCGACCTCGGCCGCGAACAGCTCCATCACCGAGGGATCGTCCGCCATCAGGATGAACGTGCTGACGCCGTGGTCCAGGGCGAGGCCGGCGAGCTCTTCCGCCCACTGGTCCGGCGGCCCGTCCAGCAGGCCGCGGCTGGAGCTTGCGAAGCGGCCCGAGAGGTTCAGCAGCCGGCGTACGTCGGCGGGCGAGCGGCCGGCGGACAGCGCGGCCTCGTCGATGTGCTTGTTGCCCTCCGTGAGGTCGCCGGGGCCGCCCTGCAGGTAGGACAGCGACGGCAGCCAGCCGTCGGCGGCGCGGCCGGTCAGCTTGAGCATCTTCGGCTTGTAGGCGCCGAGCCAGATCCCGATGTCATGGGCCGGCGCGGGGCCCCGCTTGGCGCCTTTGACCTGGTAGTACTCGCCGTCCACCCGGACGCCGCCCGGCTCGCCGGCCGCCCAGATCTCGCGGAAGATCCCGATCGCCTCCTCCAGCGCGTCCACGGCCTGGCCGGGGGACAGCCGCCGGCCGCCCATGGCCTCGATGGCGTCCCAGAACCCGCCCGCGCCGATGCCCAGCTCGAAGCGGCCGCCGCTGAGCAGGTCCAGGCTCGCCGCGCTGCGGGCCAGCACTGCGGGGTGCCGCAGCGGCAGGTTGAGCACGTTGCCGCTGAGCCGGACGCGCTCGGTGCGGGCCGCGACGTAGGACAGCAGGGTCCAGGTGTCGAGGAACTTCGGCTGGTACGGGTGGTCCTGGAAGGTCACCAGGTCCAGGCCGGCGCGGTCGGCCGCCACGGCCAGCTCCACCGCGTGCGTGGCGGGCTGCGCCGTGGGGGTGACGAACGCGCCGAACAGCAGGTCGTGCCCGTAGTCGGTCATCTATGACTCCTCAGGTCGGATGTTGAAGTTGTCGCGGAAGACGTTGTCCGGGTCGTACCGTGCCTTGAGCTCGCGCAACCGCCGCAGCGTGCCCGGCGGGAACGCGTCACCCAGCCGCTCGGGGCGTCCGTCGGTCTCGAAGCTGAGGTAGAGGCCGTCGACGTACGGCTCCAGCCGGGCCCACTCCTTGTCCACCCGCTGCCGGTTCGCCCCGAACGCGATGACCGAGAAATTGGCCGAGCGGTGGGCGTAGGCGGTGGCGTCCGCGGGGACGTCGGCCACCGCGCCGCCGACCGAGCGGATCTGGAAGAAGTACACCGCGCCGCTGTGGATCAGCCGCGCCGCGGCGGCGGCGAACTCCGGGGTGATGTGCTCGACCAGCCCGGAGCGGGTGACCGGCTCCCCCTGGCCGTTGTGGCCGTCGCCGGCGGCATTGGCCATGACGGCGGCGTACGAGGTGATCACGACCTGCTGGTCGAGCAGCGGGGCGATGTCCGCCAGCGGCTGGAGCCGGTCGATGACGGTCTCCGGCACGCCCGCGTTGACCATGGCCATCACGTGCCCGGTCGCCGGACGTCCGGCGCGCGGCGGGCTCACGATGAGGAAGCTCGTCAGGTCGCGCGGGGCCGACTCCTGGACCGCGCCGAACCTTTCGAGGAACGTCGCCGTGTCCCGGGCGTCCATGACGAGCTGCGCCCACCCGACGTCGCCGATCTCGTCCACCTGGAACTCGAACGCCGTGACGACGCCGAAGTTCGCGCCCGCGCCGCGTACCGCCCAGAACAGGTCAGCGTTCTCCGTCTCGCTCGCCCGCACCACCGAGCCGTCGGCGAGCACCATCTCGACGGCGCGCAGGTGGTCGATGGTCAGGCCGTGGTCGCGGGCCAGGAACCCGAGGCCGCCCGCCGTGGCCAGGCCGCCGACGCCGACCCCGCCGTAGTCGCCGGAGCTGAGCGCCCACCCGTACGGCTCCAGGGCCGCGGCGACGTCCGTCCAGCGCGCGCCGGGGCCGACCCTGACCAGGCGGCTCTCCCGGTCGAGCACCTCGATGGAGTCGAGCCCGGACACGTCGACGACGATGCCGCCGTCGTTGGTGGAGCGGCCGCTGATCCCGTGCCCGCCGCTGCGCACCCCCAACGGCAGGTGCGGGTGTGCCCGCGCGAACGCCAGCGCCTCGGCCACCTGGCCGGCGTCGCCCGGCCGGATGACCAGCCCGGGCGCGCCGCCCCGCAGGTACGTCGACCTGACCCGCGCATATCCCGGGTCGCCCGGCTCGATCACCGGGAGGGACGCGGGCACCCGGTCGTAGTCGATCCCGGCCCGCCGCAGGGCGCGCACGGAGGCGCGGCGCAGCTGGCGGCCGGTCGGTCCCACGGCCTCGCGCAGCGCGGGCGCCACCTCCAGCGCGAACCGTTCGATGGCCGCCGGGTCGTCCGACATGAGGATGAAGGTCCCGATCCCGTCCTCGACGGCCAGCGGAAGGAGGTCCGCCACGCCGGACCCCGCCGGGACGTTGACCAGCCGGCGGATCTCGCGGGGATCGCGCCCGGCCGCCAGCGCGGCCTCGTCGATGAGCTTGTTCCCGGCCCGGATCCGGTCCGGCCCGCCCTCGTCGAGGGACACCAGCCAGCCGTCCGCCCGCTCCCCCACCAGCCGCAGCGCCCGCGCGCCGTCCCCACCCAGCCAGATCGGCACGTCGTGCGCGGCCGGCGGCCCCGGCTGCGCGCCCCCGAGCCGGTAGTGCTCGCCGACGAAGCGCAGCGGCCCGCCGTCGGCGTCCCACATGCCGCGGATCACGTCGATCGCCTCACCGGCCCCCGCGTCGGCCCCCAGCGCGAGCGACAGCCGGCTCCCGGACAGCAGGTCCAGGCTGGCCGCCGCGCGGGCGAGCACGGCGGGCGGGCGCAGCGCGAGGTCCAGGACGTTGGCCGACAGGCCCACCCGCGAGGTCCGTCCGGCCACCCACGACAGAAGCGTCCACGTGTCGAACGTGTCCGGATGATCCGGAAAGGTGACCAGGTCGTACCCCAGTTCCTCACTCCGGACCGCCAGCGACACGGCGTCGGCTCCGGGGGTGATGAACGTGCCGAACGTCAGTGGATGGCCGTAGTTCATCCGAGCCCTCTCCAAAAAGGTTGATGCATCAACCATACTAGACTGTCGTCATGTCCACGCTCTCCACCCGTCAGGCGGCCCAGTGGGCCAGCTACCAGCGCATGCGCGTGCAGCTCACCGGGCGGATCAACCGGGAGCTGGCCGAGGCCACCGGCCTGTCGGAGGCCGACTACGAGATCCTCACCCACCTCACCGAGTCGCCCGACGAGTCGATGCGGGCGCTGGCGCTGCGGTGCGGGCTGGCATGGGAGAAGAGCCGCCTGTCCCACCAGCTGCGCCGCATGGAGCAGCGCGGGCTGGTCACGCGCGCCGAGTGCGAGGAGGACAACCGGGGGTCGGTCATCCGGGTCACCGAGGAGGGCCGCCGGCTCGCCGCCGAGGCCAGGCTCCACCACGAGAGGGCCGTCCGGCGCTACGTCGTCGACGTGCTGACCCCGGCCCAGCTGGAGGCGCTGGGCGCCATCGCCGAGACCGTGCTGGGCCGGCTCACGGATGAGGAGCACCAGGCATAGGACCCTGCTCGGCGACTTCCCCCTGACGTACCTGTACTTCCTGCTCCTGCTCGCCCCCACCTACGGCGGCGCCGCGGTGGCGATCCGCGAGGTGGCCAGGAGGAAGGGGCTCGGGGCGGCGCTGGTCGCCGGGCTGGTGTTCGAGCTGCAGACGGTGGTCGACGGGCTGCCGGTCTGGTCGACCGTTGTCCCCCTCGCTCGACCTCGCCGGCCACCTGGTGTTCGGGCTGGGCGCCGTGGCGCTGCTGGGCGTGGCGCTTCAGAGGGTGAAGTCGAAGGTGTAGGAGTGGGAGCCGTCAGGGGCGATGATGATGTCCATCTCGCCCCTGAGCCCCCGCAGCTCCCCCGTCGCCGAGTCGGGGACGACCGAGATTCTCAGCGACTGCTCCCCGCGGTCGCTGACCGCGTTGTGCTGCACGACGAAGGCCCCCGCGCGGCCGTCGAGGGTGCCCTCGATGCGCTCCATCGCCACGTACGACCTCGAGTCCTCGACCTGCGTCGAGGCCGTCAGCAGGTGGACGACGCTGGTGGCCGTCAGGTCCCCGCGGAAGGTCTTGGACATGGTCACGAGCCCGATCGAGACGCCGTCACGCTCCACGAAAGGCGGCTTGGCGTCCCAGCCTGCGGTGTCGAAGGTTCCCTTGGCGGTCATGGCTCCATCATGCCGGTCATACCTGTCAGCTTCCGTCAGGTACCGGCGAGGCGCTCCACCACCGGCGCGAACTCGTCCAGGTACTGGGCGTTCACCGACACGTAGGAGACGCCGAGCCGGTCGCGGCGCCTGCGGAGGGTGTCGGCCATCTCGTCCGCGGTGCCCAGCAGGACGCCGGTGCCGCCGGCCGGGACGCTCAGCCAGGAGGGCGGCTCGGCCCCGGCGGCCGCGAGGTTCATGCTGAGCTCCAGGTCGTGGAAGCGGTCGCCGGCCAGCTCGTACAGCTCGTCCAGCTTCGCCGCCACCTGGTCCTCCGTGTAGTGCGGCGGCAGGCCGAGCGCCACGGTGTCGGCCTTCTCGGCGGCGAGCTTGAGGAGCCTGGTCCCGGACGCGGCGACCAGGACGCGTACGTCCTTGACCGCCTCGATCGTCCGGGCGACGCGCTCGATGCGCCGGCCGGGCGTGCCGTAGCCGACGCCGAGCGCCGCGGCGTCCCGCTCCGCGTCCGGGCGTCCGGCGCCCAGGCCCAGCTCGAAGCGCCCGTCGGTGAGCGCGTGCAGGGTGGCGGTCTCCCACGCCACGGCCTCGGGCGTCCGGTTGGCGGCGCTCAGCACGAACGTGCCGACGCGCAGGGTCGTCGTGGCCGTCGCGGCCACGGCGGCGGCGACGAAGGGCGACAGCGTGCCGAGCGTGTCGGGGACCAGCAGCGTCGAGTAGCCGAGGCTCTCCGCCCTGCGGGCCAGGCCGGTCCACGCGCCGGCGTCGGGGGCATGTCCGGCGACCGCGCCGAACCTGAACAGGTGATCGGTCATGCCACCAACGATCGCGGACCCGCGCCCCGGCGGCATCGTCCCCCGGACCGGTGGTCTCCTACATCCGGGGGCGCACGACCGCGCGAGAGTGCTACTCCTGCAGCAGTATCCGCGTGAAGTCGTTGGCGAACTTGCCCTCGGGGTCGAGCCGCCGTACGAGCGAGCGGAACTCGCCGGGGCACTCGGGCCGGCGGGTGAACAGCTTGCCCCAGTGCGGCCTGGGCGCGAACGGCGCCAGCGTCTCCTCCACCAGCTCCAGCACCGGCAGCACCGCGGCCACGTCCCTGATCCAGGTGAAGTGGATGCCGACGCTGTCGCGTCCGCGGAACGGGCTCAGCCACAGGTCGTCGGGCGCGATCGAGCGGACCTCCGAGATCTGCAGGACGGGCCGGATCCGGTCGCCGATCGCGTACAGCTCGCGCAGCGCCTTGACCGCGTGCTCCCTGGGCAGGATGAGCTCCGACTGCAGCTCGTCGCCCGCGCCGCTCGGCTCGGCGTCCGGCCGGAAGTGCGGCAGCCGCTCGTACCACGGGCCGGGCACGCCGAGCTGGATCGTGCAGTTCTCCGCCGACATCGCCGGCAGGGGGTGGCGGGGGCCGTCGGCCGGGGTGGTGCCGTACCAGTCGGCGTCGGTCAGCTCCTCGGTGCTCTTCAGCCAAACGCGGGTGTCGCGCCAGTCGGTGAAGAGGCTGACGCTGTAGGCGCCGGCCATGATCTGGTCGAAGTCGGCGAGCGCGGCCACGGTCAGGCCCTCGCGTACGTACTGGCGCACCTCGAAGGCCGGCACCAGGTCGAGGGTCAGCGAGGTGACGATGCCCAGCGCGCCGAGGGCCACCACCGCGCCGGGGAAGTCGGCGTCGCCGCGGGAGAGGGTGAGCACGGAGCCGTCGGCGGTGACGAGGTCGAGCGAGGACACGGCCGAGGCCAGGCCGGGCGTGGCGTCGCCGGAGCCGTGCGTGCCGGTCGCGACCGAGCCGGCCACGGAGATGTGCGGCAGCGAGGCCAGGTTCGCCAGCGCGAACCCGGCCCGGTGCACCTGCGGCGCGAGCCGCGCGTACGTCATGCGCGCGGGCACCCGCACCGTGGCGGCCGCGCTGTCGATCTCCACCGCGTCCGGCATCCGGTCGAGCACGACGAGGTCGCCGTCGGTGTCCGCGACGTCGTTGAACGAGTGGCCGCTCCCCAGCGCCCGCACGCGGGAGCCGGCCGAGACGAGCCGCTGGAGCTCGTCGAGCGAGGCCGGGTGATGGACAGATTGCGCCCGAAATGCGGTGTTTCCCGCCCAATTGGTCAGCGTCACGGCATTACCTTCCCACAAGCCACCTTGTCAGCCCCGCCCGGGTGCCGCTAGCTTCGGGAGCCGCTCCCGGAGGTGTGCCGTGCTCTACCTGTCCGAGGCCGTCGGCCTTGTCACGCTCGTGCTCTGGCTCTACTGCCTCTTCGACGCGATCACCACGCCCGACGTGCTCTGCAGGAACCTGCCGAAGATCGTCTGGGTGGTCATCGTGCTGCTGTTCCCGCTGATCGGCTCCGTCGCCTGGCTGGTGGCCGGCCGCCCGGACCGGTCGCGGGCGGTCACGCGCCCGAACGCGTTCCCCGAGTACGACCGCCCGGGCCGCTCCGCCGCCGTCAACCCGGACGACGACGAGGAGTTCCTGCGCCGCCTCCGCGAACGCGCGGAGGAGCAGCGCAGGAACGCCCCCAAGAAGCCGCCCGAGGACTAGAGGCCCTGGGCCAGACGGTAGTACGCCTGGTTCCAGCGGATCTCCTTGGCGAACCGCTCGGTCGTCGTGTCGGCGTCGATGATCAGCAGCTCCACCCCGAGCATGTCGGCCAGGTCGGTCAGCTCCGCGCGGCCGATCGCCGTGGAGAGCACCGTGTGGTGCGGCGCGCCCGCCGTGAGCCACGACTCCGTGGACGTACGCAGGTTGGGGCGGGGGCTCCAGACCGCGCGGGCGACCGGCAGCTTGGGCAGCGGCTGGGGCGGGGCCACGAGGTCGATCTCGTTGGCGACCAGCCGGAACCGGTCACCCATGTCGGCCAGGCCCACCACGATGCCGGGGCCGGGCTCGGCATCGAACACGAGCCGGACCGGGTCCTCCCTGTTGCCGATGCCCAGCGGGTGGATCTCGCACGACGGCGTGCCGGAGGCGATCGAGGGGCAGACCTCCAGCATGTGCGCGCCCAGGATGAGCTCCTGGCCGGGCGACAGGTCGTAGGTGTAGTCCTCCATGAACGACGTGCCGCCGGGCGACATCGACTTGAGGGTGCGCAGGAGGACGGAGGTCTTCCAGTCGCCCTCGCCGCCGAAGCCGTACCCGTCGGCCATGAGCCGCTGCACGGCCAGGCCGGGGAGCTGGCGCAGGCCGCCGAGGTCCTCGAAGTTCGTGGTGAACGCCTTGAAGCCGCCCGACTCCAGGAAGCCGCGCAGGCCCAGCTCGATCCTGGCCGCGTACCGCAGCGACTCGTTGCGCTCGCCGAGCAGCTCGGGAGCGACGGTGTACTGCTCGGCGTACTCCTTGACCAGCGCCGTCACGTCCGCGTCCGAGGCCGCGTCCACGGCCTCCACCAGGTCGTTCACGCCGTACGTGTTGACCGAGACGCCGAAGCGGAGCTGCGCCTCGACCTTGTCGCCCTCGGTCACCGCCACGTCGCGCATGTTGTCGCCGAAGCGGGCCAGCTTCAGCGTGCGCACCTCGGCCAGGCCCTTGGCGGCCCGCACCCAGGTCAGGATGCGCTCGCCCACGGACGGGTCGCTGACGTGCCCGGCCACGGTCTTGCGCGGCACGCCCAGCCGCGTCTGCACGAACCCGAACTCGCGGTCGCCGTGCGCGGCCTGGTTGAGGTTCATGAAGTCCATGTCGATGGTGCTCCACGGGAGCTCCACGTTGGCCTGCGTGTGCAGGTGCAGCAGCGGCTTGCGCAGCGCGTCGAGCCCCGCGATCCACATCTTGGCCGGGGAGAAGGTGTGCATCCACGCGATCACGCCGGCGCACGAGTCGTCGGCGTTGGCCTCCAGCATCACGCGCCTGATCGCCGCCGCGTCGGTGAGCACGGGCTTCCACTCGACGGGCATGGGCAGCTGTTCGGCGATCCGCTGAGACTGCTCGGCCACCTGGCGCAGCGTGTCCTCGCCGTACAGCCCCTGGCTGCCGGTCAGAAACCAGATCTTCAACGCGGGCTCCTCTGTCCGTAGACGTTCTGATAGCGGTCGTACAGGCGGTCGATGTCGTCCTGCGGGATCGGCAGCGGCTCGCCGAGCTGCCTGGCCACGTGGACGGTGCGGGCCACGTCCTCGCACATGACGGCGGCCTTCACGGCCGCCTTCGGGTCCTTGCCGATGCTGAACACGCCGTGGTTCTGCATGAGGACGGCCTTGGAACGGTGGCCCTTGAGCGTCTCGACGATGCCCTGGCCGATCGAGTCGTCGCCGATCAGCGCGAACGGGCCGAGGGGGATCTCGCCGCCGAACTCGTCGGCCATCGCGGTCAGCACGCAGGGGATGGCCTCGCCGCGCGCCGCCCAGGCGGAGGCGTAGGTGGAGTGGGTGTGCACGACGCCGCCGACGTCGGGCATGTTGCGGTAGACGTACGCGTGCGCGGCGGTGTCGCTGGACGGCGAGTGCTCGCCCTCCACGAGGTTGCCGTCGAGGTCGCACACGACCATGTTCTCCGGCGTCAGCTCGTCGTAGGAGACCCCGGACGGCTTGATGACGAACAGGTCCTCGCCCGGTACCCGGCCCGAGACGTTACCCGCCGTCCAGACGACCAGGTTGTAGCGGACCAGCTCGGCGTGCAGGTCGGCGACGATCTTCCTCATGCTCATGCTCATGTTCATTGCCTCCACTCCGCGGAGGCGGGCTCGGTCGCTCCGGAGCCGCCGCCTTCCCTCGTCGCTATGGTCGCTTCGCTCCCGCCGCTCCTCAGTCCAGGCGGCGGCGCTCCCTCGCGGGCCTCGTTCCTGATCGCGCGGAGGGTGTGCAGCATCTTTCCGTCTCCGAAGAAGTCGTGGAGCCTGCGGTACTCGGCGTAGAGCCGGTCGTAGGCGTCGGCGCTGGCCTCGTCGGGCACGTACGCGGCCTCGGTGCGCTTGCCCATGGCCGCGGCGGCCTCCTGGATGCCCGGGTAGGCGCCGGCGGCGACGGCCGCGTGGATGGCCGAGCCGAGCGCGGGGCCCTGGTCGGAGCCGATGACCGACAGCGGGCGGCGCAGCACGTCGGCGTAGACCTGCATGAGGAAGCGGTTCTTCAGCAGCCCGCCGGCGACCACGAACTCCTCGACCGGCACGCCCGACTTCTCGAACGTCTCCACGATCATCCGGGCGCCGAACGCGGTGGACTCGATGAGCGCCCGGTAGACGTCCTCGGGCTTGGTGGCCAGCGTCTGGCCGATGATCACGCCGGAGAGGTTGTGGTCCACGAGCACCGAGCGGTTGCCGCCGAACCAGTCGAGCGCGACCAGGCCGTGCTCGCCGACCGCCTGCTTCTCGGCCAGCGCGGTCAGGCTCTCGTGGTCGCCGCCGAAGTTGTCCACGAACCAGGCGAAGATGTCCCCGACCGCGGACTGGCCCGCCTCGTAGCCCCAGAGTCCGGGCACGATGCCGTCGCGTACGACGCCGCACATGCCGGGCACCTCGGCGAGCTGGTCGCTGGGCATGATGTGGCAGGTGGAGGTGCCCATGATGGCCACCATCTGGCCGGGCCTGACGGCGTCGGCGGCGGCCGCGGTGACGTGCGCGTCCACGTTGCCGACGGCCACGGCCACGCCCTCGGGCAGGCCGGTCCACTCCGCGGCCTGCGCGGTCAGGCGGCCGGCGAGGCCGCCGAGGGGGGCCAGCGTGGTGCCGTTGACCTGGTCGCCGACCTGGCCGGTGGCGAGCTTGCCCGCGAATCCGGCGAAGCCGGGGTTGAGCTCGGCGAGGAACTCCTCCGACGGGTAGGAGCCGTCCTGGAAGATCCCCTTGTAACCCACAGTGCAGATGTTGCGGCTCTCGACGCCGGTGAGCTGCCAGATGATCCAGTCGGCGGCCTCGATCCAGCGCTCGGCCCTGGCGTACACCTCGGGGGCCTCCTCCAGGACCTGCAGGCCCTTGGCGAACTCCCACTCCGAGGAGATCTTGCCCCCGTAGCGCGGCAGCCAGCTCTCCCCCCGGCGCGCGGCCAGCTCGTTGATGCGGTCGGCGTGCGGCTGCGCGGCATGGTGCTTCCACAGTTTCGGCCACGCGTGCGGCTCGGACGGGGTCTCGAAGCACAGGGGCGTGCCGTCCGCCGTCGTGGGCAGCACGGTGCAGGCGGTGAAGTCGGTGCCGATGCCGATGACCTGCTCGGGCGCGACGCCCGAGGCGGCGATGGCCTGGGGTACGGCGATCTTCAGCACGTCGATCCAGTCCTGCGGCGACTGCAGCGCCCAGTCGGGGCCCAGCCTCTCGTCGGATCCCGGCAGGCTGTGCTCGATGACGCGGTGGGCGTACTCGTGGACGGCGCTGCCCAGCTCCGCGCCGTCGCTCACGCGGACGACGACGGCACGCCCGGAGAGCGTGCCGAAGTCGACTCCGACCACGTAACTGTTAGCGTTCACATTGCACTCCAGGGGATTTTCTCTGTGGCCTGCACATCATCTACCGCCGCCGAGCCGAGGTGCTCGACCTCACGACGAAGCTGGGAGGGACGACCAGGCGCTCGTACGCGGTGGGCCCGGCGTCGATCTGGCGCAGCAGCACCTCGATGCAGTGCCTGCCCACCACGTCGAAGTCCTGCCTGACCGTGGTGAGCGGCGGCGAGAAGAACTCCGACTCGGGGATGTCGTCGAAGCCCACCACGCTGATCTGGTCGGGCACCCGCACGCCCGCCTCGCTGAGCGCGCGCAGCACGCCGAGCGCCATCTGGTCGTTGCCGGCGAACACGGCCGTGACGCCCTCCATCGCCGCCAGGCTCTTGCCGGCCTCGTAGCCGGCGCGCGGGCTCCAGTCGCCGGCCAGCGGCTCCGGCACCGGCCGGCCCGCCTCCTGCAGGGCCGCGCGCCAGCCCTCGATCCGCCCCTCGGTCTCCAGCCAGTCGGGGGCGCCGCTGACGTGCCAGACGGTCTCGTGACCCAGCTCCAGGAGGTGGCGGGTGGCGAGCCTGGCGCCCTGCACCTGGTCGATGCAGACCACCGACACGTCGGCGCTGTGGGTGCCCTCGACCGCGACCGCCGGCATGCCGGTCGGCAGGTTCTCCAGGGCCCGCCCGGCCGAGCGCTGCGGCGCGACCACCACGACCCCGTCCACGCCCTGCTCGGCGAGGTAGTCGATGGCGTCGCGCACGCTGGCCGCGTCGATCGACTTCAGGCTGACGATGCTCACGAAGTAGCCCGCGGTCCTGGCCGCCTGCTCGATGCCGTAGATCGTGCTGGCCGGGCCGTACAGCGTGGTGTCGAAGCTCACCACGCCGAGCGTCCTCGACCGCTTGGTGACCAGGGCGCGGGCGACCAGGTTGCGCCGGTAGCCCAGCCGGGTGATCGCCTCCTCCACCCGGGCGCGGGTGTCCGCCCGGACGTTCGGGTGGTCGTTGAGCACCCGGGAGACCGTCTGGTGCGACACGCCCGCTTCCTTGGCCACATCGGCCATGACCGGCAGGCGGCGCTTGGGGGTCGTCACGGTCTCTCCTTTCGCTGGGCTCAGGGGATCTTACTAATAGGAAACCTGCTCTCTAGGTCGCCGCCCTACTGTCCGCACCTGACGACGTCCGTAGCGGCGATGGGGTGCAGATTTCCTATTAGAGCTAACGCGAGGCACCCGCCCTGCGCTTGGTCCACACGTCGAACGCCACGGCGGCCAGAAGGACCGCTCCCTTGACGAGCATGACGCGCTCGCTCGGGGAGCCGATCAGGGACATGCCGTTGTTGATGACCGCCATGATCAGACCGCCGGTGATGGCGCCGACCACCTTGCCGACACCGCCCTGGACGGCCGCGCCGCCGATGAAGGCCGCGGCGATGGCGTCCAGCTCGAAGCTGTTACCGGCGGTGGGACCGGCCTGGTTGAGCCGGCCGGCGAAGATGATGCCGGCGATGGCCGACAGCACGCCCATGTTGACGAAGATCCAGAAGACCACCGACTTGACCTTCACGCCGGACATGACGGCCGCCTGGAGGTTGCCGCCGATGGCGTAGATCTGCCGGCCGAAGACCGTGCGGTTGGCCATCAGCGAGTAGCCGAGCACGAGCACCGCCAGCAGCACCAGCACCCACGGGAGGTTCTTGAAGCGGGCGAGCTGCACGACCAGGAAGAGGATCAGCGCGGCCCCGGCCGCCAGCTTCAGCACGAACAGCGCCATCGGCTCCACGGCCTGCCCGTAGCCGCGGCGCGCGTTGCGGGTGCGCCACTGCGAGGCCGCCATGCCGGCGATGGCCACGATGCCGATCAGCAGGCTGAACAGGTCGGCGCCGCCGAGCGGGCCGAGGCCGATGTTGCCGAGGTAGCCGTTGGTGAAGCCGTTGGCCAGCGTGCGGACCTGGTCGGGGAACGGGCCGATGCCCTGGTTGCCCAGCACGGTCAGGGTCAGCGCCCGGAACAGCAGCATGCCGGCCAGCGTCACGATGAACGCCGGGATGCCGAAGTACGCGATCCAGTAGCCCTGCCAGGCCCCGATGAGCGCCCCGGCCACCAGCGTGACGAGCAGGGCCAGCGGCCAGGGCCAGCCCATGTTCACCATGAGCACGGCCGCCAGCGCTCCCGTGACCGCCACCACCGAGCCGACCGACAGGTCGATGTGCCCGGCGATGATGATCAGGATCATGCCGATCGCGAGGATCAGGACGTAGGAGTTCTGGACGATGATGTTGGAGATGTTCTGCGGCTGGAGCATCGCGCCGTCGGTCAGCACCGTGAACAGCGCGACGATCAGCGCGAAGGCGATGTAGATGCCGCTGGATCGCAGGTT
The DNA here is from genome assembly GCF_014204795.1 of Nonomuraea jabiensis. GTDB lineage: Bacteria > Actinomycetota > Actinomycetes > Streptosporangiales > Streptosporangiaceae > Nonomuraea > Nonomuraea jabiensis. The sequence continues at coordinate 13,081,502 of NZ_JACHMB010000001.1, forward strand.
GAGCGACACTCCGCCGAGCGACACCCTGCCCGGCTGCCGTGGCGCTCCCCCGTCGCCCTTGACGACCTCCACGTCGGTGGGCGTGATGCTACTCATTTTTCCTGTCCCTTGGTCATCAAGTACATGAGGTGTTCCTGAGTGGCCTCCTGGCGCGGCACCTCGCCGGTGATGCGGCCCTCGGAGAGGGTGTAGACGCGGTCGCACAGACCGAGCAGCTCGGGCAGCTCAGAGGAGATCACGAGCACGGCCTTGCCCTGGTCGGCCAGCCGGTTGATGATCGTGTAGATCTCGTACTTGGCGCCGACGTCGATGCCTCGGGTCGGCTCGTCGAGGATGAGCACGTCCGGCTCGGTCAGGATCCACTTGGAGAGCACGACCTTCTGCTGGTTGCCGCCGCTCAGCTTGCCGACGATGCTGTTGACGGAGGGCGCCTTGATGTTCATGCTCTTGTGGAACTGCTCGGCGACCTTGTACTCCTCGTTCTCGTTGACCCAGCCGCGCTTGGACAGCCCGGTGAGCCCGGCCGCCGAGATGTTGCGCTTGATGTCCTCGATGAGGTTGAGGCCGTACCTCTTGCGGTCCTCGGTGGCGTAGGCGATGCCGTGCCTGATCGCGTCCTGCACGTTGCGGATCTCGATCGGCTTGCCGTCCTTGAAGATCTTGCCCGAGATGTGCACCCCGTACGTGCGCCCGAACACGCTCATCGCCAGCTCGGTGCGCCCGGCGCCCATCAGCCCCGCGAGGCCGACGATCTCGCCCCGGCGCAGCGTCAGGGCGGCGCCGTCGACCACCTTCCGGCCCGGCTGGCTGGGGCTGTAGACCGTCCAGTCCTCAATGCGCAGCACCTCGTCGCCGATGGTCGGCTCGTGCGGCGGGAAGCGGTTGTCGAGGGCACGGCCGACCATGCCGGAGATGATGCGGTCCTCGGTGACGTTGTCGGTGGCCATGTCGAGGGTCTCGATCGTCTGCCCGTCGCGGATGATCGTGACGGAGTCGGCGATGGCGGTGACCTCGTTCAGCTTGTGGGAGATGATCACGCAGGTGATGCCCTCGTCCCGCAGGCCGCGCAGCAGGTCGAGCAGGTGGGCCGAGTCGTCGTCGTTGAGGGCGGCGGTCGGCTCGTCGAGGATGAGCAGCTTCACCTCCTTCGAGAGCGCCTTGGCGATCTCGACGAGCTGCTGCTTGCCCACGCCGATGTCGGAGATCGGCGTCGTCGGGTTCTCGCGCAGGCCGACCCGCTTCATCAGCTCGGCGGCCTCGTAGTTGGTGCGGTTCCAGTCGATGAAGCCGCGCTTGGCGCGCTCGTTGCCGAGGAAGATGTTCTCGGCGATGGACAGCTGCGGGCTGAGCGCCAGCTCCTGGTGGATGATGACGATGCCGGCGTGCTCGCTGTCGCGGATGCCGCCGAACTCGACCGTCCTGCCCTCGAAGGTGATCTCGCCGTCGTACTCGCCGTGCGGGTAGACCCCGGAAAGCACCTTCATCAGCGTCGACTTGCCGGCGCCGTTCTCGCCGCAGATCGCGTGGATCTCGCCCCGCCGTACGGACAGGTTGACGTTCTGCAGCGCCTTGACGCCGGGGAACGTCTTGGTGATCCCGCTCATCCGCAAGATGTGCTCGGTCATATATCCCTCGCTCAGAGAGGAAGCCCCGGGGACTCTGCGGTCCCCGGGGCTCGGCCCTTACTTGAGCTGGTCCTCGGTGTAGTAGTTGCTGCCGATGATGACTTCCTTGTAGTTGCTCTTGTCCACGATCACCGGGTCGAGCAGGTACGACGGGACGACCTTGTTGCCGTTGTCGTAGTCCTTCTCGTTGTTGACCTCGGGCTTCTGGCCCTTGAGCACGGAGTCGGCCATCTTCACCGTCTGCTCGGCGAGCTTGCGGGTGTCCTTGAAGATGGTGGAGTACTGCTCACCGGCGATGATCGACTTCACCGACGCGAGCTCGGCGTCCTGGCCGGTCACGATCGGGTAGGGCTGGCCGCTGGTGCCGTAGCCGGAGCTCTTGAGCGCCGACAGGATGCCGATCGACAGACCGTCGTACGGCGACAGCACGCCGTCCACCTTCTTGCCGCTGGTGTAGGTCTTGGTGAGGATGTCCTCCATGCGCTTCTGCGCCGTGGCGGGGTCCCACCGCAGGATGGCGGCCTGCTTGAAGTCGGTCTGACCGCTCGCGACCTTCAGGGTGCCGTCGTCGATCTTGGGCTTGAGCACCGACATGGCGCCGTTCCAGAAGAACGTGGCGTTGTTGTCGTCGGGCGATCCGCCGAACAGCTCGACGTTGAACGGGCCCTTCTTGCCGTCCTCGACGCCGAGGCCCTTGAGCAGCGAGGTCGCCTGCTGCACGCCGACCTTGAAGTTGTCGAACGTGGCGTAGTAGTCGACGTTCGGGCTGTTGCGGATCAGGCGGTCATACGCGATGACCGGGATCTTGTTGTCGGCGGCCTGCTGGAGCTGGGAGGTGATCGCGGTGCCGTCGATCGAGGCGATGATCAGGAGCTTGGCGCCCTTGGTGATCTGGTTCTCGATCTGGTTGGCCTGCGTCGGGATGTCGTTCTCCGCGTACTGGAGGTCGACCTTGTAGCCCAGCTTCTCCAGCTGCTGCTTGACGTTGTCGCCGTCGTGGATCCAGCGCTCCGACGACTTCGTGGGCATCGTGACGCCGATCAGGGCGCCCCCGTTACCGGCGGCGGCCGAGGCGGAGGCCTGGGCGTCGACGGTCTTCGTGCTCGATCCGCAGGCCGTCATCGTCGCGGCGAGCGCGATGACGGACACCACGCCCCCGATTCGTCCCAACCTCATGTCATCTCCTTGCGATGGGGGTCGCGGCAGCGCTGGACGCGGCGGCTGCCGGTAGAGCGAGGGATTCGATTACACAAAGTAACGAATCAGAACAAAATTCTCGTTCGCTTCCGCCGATTGTTATCGCTAACAACGCTCGTGTCAACGGGCCCGCATAACCTACCGGAAACTTTCGAGTAACTTTCACCCGCAGGTCAGCGCCTCGATCGGGCCGAGAACAGGCGCTGCAGCAAGATGAAGACGAAGAGCAACATTCCGATGAAGATCTTGGTCCACCATGAGGACAGTGTCCCCTCGAAACTGATGATCGTCTGGATCAGGCCCAGCACGAGCACCCCGAGGACGGTGCCCAGCAGGAAGCCGCTGCCGCCGGTCAGCAGCGTGCCGCCGATGACGACCGCCGCGATCGCGTCCAGCTCCATGCCTACAGCGTGCAGTCCGTAACCGGAGAGCATGTAGAACGACAGCAGCACGCCGCCCAGCGCCGAGCAGAACCCGCTGATCGTGTAGACCGCGATCTTCGTCCGGCCCACGGGCAGCCCCATCAGCAGCGCGGACTGCTCGCTGCCGCCGGTCGCGTACACCGCGCGGCCGAGCCGGGTGTAATGCAGCACGTACGCCGCCACCAGCACGACCACCACGGCGACGATCACGCTGGGCGATATCCACATGTCGGCGAACAGGTCGATCCTGGCCTGCGCGAACGCCGTGAAGGTGGGATCGTTGATAGGGATCGAGTCCGTGCCGATCGTGTAACACAGCCCCCGCGCCAGGAACATGCCCGCCAGCGTCACGATGAACGGCTGGATGTCGAAGGCGTGCACGATGTACCCCATCACCAGCCCCAGCCCCGACCCGATGACCAGCACCAGCGGGATCACCAGGTACGGCGGCCACCCGGGCCCCGCCATGAGGCTGGCCGAGATCATCGTCGACAGCGCCACCACCGACCCCACCGACAGGTCGATGCCCCCGGTCAGGATCACGAACGTCATCCCGACGGCCACCACCAGCAGGAAGGCGTTGTCGATGAAGACGTTGAGTACCACCTGCCCGCTGGCGAACCCCTCGTAGCGGATCCCGCCGACCACGAACATGGCCAGGAACAGGCACCCGGTCACCAGGACCGGCAGGTACTTGGCGGGCACGCTCGCCCGCCCGATCGTCAGCGTGCTCATGTGGTGACTCGCACCTTCTCCTCGGCCACCGGGCTGGCGGGTGCGGCCCGGCCACGTCTGCGGAACGCCTTCTCGCGGAAGGACGGGGACTGGATGAGGCAGACCGCCGTCACGACCAGCGCCTTGAACAGCAGCGTGGTCTCCGGCGGCACGCCGATCGAGTAGATCGTCGTGGTCAGGGTCTGGATGATCAGCGCGCCCAGCACGGTGCCGCCGAGCGAGAACCGGCCGCCGGACAGCGACGTGCCGCCGATCACGACGGCCAGGATGGCGTCCAGCTCGATCCACAGGCCGGCGTTGTTGCCGTCGGCGCTGGAGACGTTCGAGCTGATCATCAGTCCGGCGACGCCCGCGCACAGGGCGGCGAACGCGTACACCATGATGATGATCCCGCGCGCCCTGATGCCCGCCAGCCGGCTGGCCTCGGCGTTGCCGCCGACCGACTCGATCAGCATGCCCAGCGCCAGCCGCCGGGTCAGGAACGCCGTGATCGCCAGCACGCCGATCACGATGATGATGCCGAACGGCACGGTCAGCCAGTAGCCGCCGCCGATCACCTTGTACGCCGGGCTGTTGACGGTGATGATCTGCCCGTCGGTGATGAGCTGGGCCAGTCCGCGCCCGGCCACCATGAGGATGAGCGTGGCGATGATCGGCTGGATGCCGACGGCCGCCACCAGGAACCCGTTCCAGGCGCCCAGCACCAGGCAGAGCCCGAGCGCCGCCGCCACGGCGGTGAACACGCTCGCGTCCTCGCTGATCTGCAGGCAGGCCAGCGCGCCCGAGATCGCCACCACCGAGCCCACCGACAGGTCGATGCCGCCGGTGGCGATGACCAGCGTCATCCCGAGCGAGACCAGGATCAGCGGGGCGCCGAAGCGCAGGATGTCGATCAGGCTCCCGTACAGGTGGCCTTCCCTGACCTGGATCGAGAAGAAGCTGGGCGTGAAGAACACGTTCAGCGCCAGCAGCAGTACGAGGACCACCACCGGCCAGAGCAGCCGTCTCATGAGGTCCGGCCTCCGCTCGCGATCGTTTCCATGAGCACGTCCGTCGTCAGCGCGTCGTCGTTGGGCAGTTCGGCCACCAGCCGCCGGTCGCGCAGCACCTCGACCTTGTGGCTGAGCCGCAGCACCTCCTCCAGCTCGGCCGAGATGAACAGCACCGCCATGCCGCCGTCGGACAGCTCGGCCACCAGGCGCTGGATCTCGGTCTTCGCCCCGACGTCGATGCCCCGGGTGGGCTCGTCCAGGATGAGCAGGCGCGGCTCGAGGATGAGCCACCTGGCCAGCACGACCTTCTGCTGGTTGCCGCCGCTGAGGTTGCGTACGAGGTGCTCGGGGTTGGGCGGGCTGATCTTCAGGGCCTTGACGTACCTGCCGACCAGCTCGTCCTGCTGCTCGCGCGGCACCGGCCTGGTCCAGCCCCTGGTGGCCTGGAGGGCGAGGATGATGTTCTCGCGCACGGTGAGGTCGGGGATGAGGCCGTCGGCCTTGCGGTTCTCGGAGCAGAACGCGATCTTGTGGTTCATGGCCGCGCGGGGCGTGCGCAACGACACCGGGGTCCCGCCGACCGCGATCTCGCCCGTGCCCGCGTGGTCGGCGCCGAACAGCAGCCGCGCGATCTCCGTACGGCCGGAGCCGAGCAGCCCGGCCAGGCCCACCACCTCGCCCTCGTGGATCGTGAGCGTGAACGGCTCGATGGCCCCCGGCCGGCCCAGGTCGCGGGCCTCGACCAGCGGCCGGTCGAAGACCTTGGCCTCGCCGTGCAGCCGCTCCAGCGCGGCCAGCTCCTGGCCGATCATCTTGGCGACCAGCTCGACCTGCGGGAGCTGCGCGGTGAGGTACTCGCCGACGAGCCGGCCGTTGCGCAGGATCGTCATGCGGTCCGAGATCTCGTAGATCTGGTCGAGGAAGTGGGAGACGAAGAGGATGGCGATGCCCTCCTCCTTGAGCCTCCTCATCACCCGGAAGAGCTGCTGGACCTCGTCGGCGTCCAGGCTGGAGGTGGGCTCGTCCAGGATGAGCACCCTCGCCTCGATGTCGATCGCCCGCGCGATGGCCACCATCTGCTGGACGGCCAGCGAGTACGTCGACAGCGGCGCCGACACGTCCACGCTCAGCTCCAGCCGGGACAGCAGCTCGGCGGCCCGGGCGCGCATCCGCTTCCAGTCGATGCGGCCCCTCTTCCGGGGCTCGCGGCCGATGAAGATGTTCTCGGCCACCGAGAGGTTCGTGCAGAGGTTGACCTCCTGGTAGACCGTGCTGATGCCGGCCTGCTGCGCCTCCAGCGGGCTGCCGAACGCGACGGGCGCGCCACCCAGCTCGATGGTGCCCGCGTCGGCGGGGTGGACGCCGGTGAGCACCTTGATCAGGGTGGACTTGCCCGCGCCGTTCTCTCCCATGAGCGCGTGCACCTCGCCCGGGAGCAGCCGCAGGTCGACGCCGTCCAGGGCCTTCACGCCAGGGAACTGCTTGCCGATCCCGCTCATCGTCAGGACCGGCGCGGGTGTGACCATGTCTCTCCTCGTATGGCTGGAAACCGCCGCCTTGCCTCGTCACTACGCCTCCCCGCCGCCCCGGTCCAGGGCCCGGGGCGGCGGGATCACGGAGACCCCGGCCGGAGTGCGGAGGCGTCTTCGCCTCCTTCCCCCACCCCAAGGGACCCCGGCCGGAGTGCGGAGGCGCGTGGCCGGACGGCGGGTCAGTACTGGCGGGACGACAGGACCTGCTTGGCCTGCTCCTGCGTGAACGTCGTCTCCTCGGTCACCACGCGGGTCGGCACCTGCTCACCCTTGACGACCTTCTTGGCCAGGTCCATGAGCTGCGGGCCGAGCAGCGGCGAGCACTCCACGATGAAGTTGATCTTCCCGTCGGCCAGCGCCTGCATGCCGTCCTTGACGGCGTCCACAGTGATGATCTTGATGTCCTTGCCGGGCACCTTGCCCGCACCCTCGATCGCCTCGATCGCCCCCAGGCCCATGTCGTCGTTGTGGGCATACAGGACGTCGATGTCCGGGTTCGACTTCAGGAACGCTTCCATGACCTCCTTGCCCTTGGCCCTGGTGAAGTCACCGGTCTGCGAAGCGATGATCTTGAACTTGGGATCGGCCCCGATGACCTCCTGGAAGCCGGACTTGCGATCGTTGGCCGGCGCCGAACCCGTCGTGCCCTGCAACTCGACGATGTTCACCGGGTCCTTGGCGTCCTTGTACTCGTTCACCAGCCACTGGCCGGCCTTCTTGCCCTCCTCGACGAAGTCCGAGCCGAGGAAGGTCTTGTAGAGGGAGGTGTCCTTGGAGTCCACGGCGCGGTCGGTCAGGATGACCGGGATCTTCGCGTCCTTGGCCTCCTTGAGCACCGTGTCCCAGCCGGACTCCACCACCGGCGAGAAGGCGATGACGTCCACCTTCTGCTGGATGTAAGAGCGGATGGCCTTGATCTGGTTCTCCTGCTTCTGCTGGGCGTCGGAGAACTTGAGCGTGATGCCCGCGCTCTTGGCCGAGTCCTGCACGGACTTGGTGTTCGCGGTGCGCCACCCGCTCTCCGCGCCCACCTGGGAGAAGCCCATGGTGATCGAGCCGCCGCCGCCGCCACCGCCGCCGCTGCTGCTGCCGCCGCTGCCGCACGCGGTCATCGACATCGCGGTCAGACCGGCAAGGACTAGCGCCGAAATTCTCTTTAACACGTGGGGGGTTCCCTTCTGATGTTCGCGCTAACATCCCAGAGCGGGACGCCCGCGCCTTCCTGCCTGGTACGACCTACGCCCCAGCAGCGCTGGTCCCCGAGTGCGCGCTTGGTGAGCTCGCCCCGACTGTGAACGCTAACAACCGGTCTCGTCAAGGGTCCGCCTGATTACGGTCGGGTTACGCGGACCGACCCTTGACGAGGGTGGGGGGCAGTCCTTAACTTGTCGCGAATCGCCGTTGTTAACGCTCACTTAACTTGTTAACGCTAACAACCTTGAGGAGCCCCCCAGCTCATGAAGCGAATCGCCTTATCCGCCCTGCTCATAGCGGCCTCACTGGTGGCGCCGCCGCCATCGGCGACCGCGGCGGCCGAGCCCATCCCGGACGGCGCCGTGGTCGACCAGTTCGACGGCACCACGCTCGGCGAGGACTGGACGGTGTTGTCGCCGGACAGCTCCCGCTGGTCGCTGTCGGGCGGCGCGTTGCGCGTGGAGAGCCTGACGGGCGACACGGCGCGGAGAACTGGTCGTTCAGGACCGGGCAAAGCAGGCCCGCCTTACTTTCGAATACACTATGGAAACTTCGGTGACGCTAGGTAATATTTGCGGTGAGTGATGGGTGCGTGACAGGAAGTGCATTAATGGCGATCCACCGCTCCACTAACCAGCAGGACCTCCCGCCGATTGGCGCAGCGGCAACTCGTTGCCACCCCGGCCCAGGACCCCGGCCCGGGGAAATGGCGGTTCGGGCACCGTGCTCGGCTGGCGCTAACCCCCGCCCAGGTTCGCGTCATCGACGACCAGGCGCACGCGGCCCGTTCACTATGGAACCTTCTGCATGAGTGGTGGACGATGCTGCCGACGTGCCGAAGGTCCCTGGCCACGGCGGATGCGGCGATCCGGCAGGCCCGCCAGGACATCGATTGGCTCGCCGTGCTGCCCGCCCAGGCCGCGCAGGCCGTCCTCAAGACGTACGTCCAGGCGTGGAAGAACTGCTGGCAGGGCCGGGCCGGGTCGCCGACGTTCAAGGGTCGCTTGCGGTCGGTGATGGCAGTGGACATCCCGCAGGGCCGGGACCTGCACGTCACGCGGGTGCACCGCCGCTGGGGCATGGTCACCATTCCCAAGGTCGGACGGGTCCGGTTCCGCTGGACCAAGGACGTGCCCGTCGGCAAGAAGGCCGATGTCAGTAACCGGATCACCGGTGCCCGGCTGGTCAAGGACGCGCTCGGCTGGCACATCGCCTTCCGCATCCAGACCGTCGCCCCCGAGCCCCGAGCCCCACCAGGGGCCGGACGTCGGCATCGACGCCGGAGTGGCCGTGCCGCTGGCCCTGTCGGATGGCAACCATCACACCCACGAGAGATGGAAGGCCACCAAGGACAAGCCCAACGCCTGGCTGACCGACAAGGAACAGGCCGCGCTGCTGGCTCTGGAGCGGCGGGCGGCCCACCGCAAGAGCTTCCGGAAGCCGGGCGAGCGCACCTCGCGCCGGTTGCGGGCCACCTACGGCCAGATCGCGCGCCTGCGTGCAAGAGCCAAGCGCCGGGCGATCGACTGGCAGCATCAGACCACCACCGAGATCGCCCGCACCTACGGCGTCATCGTGGTGGAAGACCTGCCCATCACGAACATGACCAAGAGCGCCAAGGGCACCGTCGAGAACCCGGGGACGAACGTCGCGCAAAAGACCGGCCTGAACCACTCCATCAGCCAGGAGGCCCGGGGCCGCACCGTGACGATGCTGACGTACAAGGTCGCACGCTATGGCGGCGCGCTGTACAAGGTTGCCGCTGCGGGCACTTCCCTGCGCTGCTCGGCCTGCGGGTTCACCACCCCGAGCGGCCGGGAGAGTCAGGCCGTGTTCGTGTGCAAGAACCCGGGCTGCGGCTGGTCCGGCAATGCCGACCACAACGCCGCCCGGAACACCTTGCATCTGTATCGGATGGGCCTTGCGCTCGTCCCGGCTGCCGGGAGGGCAGTCGTCAGGCGCGCTCGCCGCGTCAAGCCCGCCACCGCAAGGTAGGAGGGAATCTCCTCCGTGCACCTCACGGAGGAGAGCACTTCAACAGGTGGTGTCCAGGGACGGACGCCGTCCGACACGAACTCCCTGTCCGAGCCGGAACGGGTGGCGCCAGTGGAGCGGCAGGTGCGCGGCTTCTCCTCGGCCTTCACCTACGACTTCCCCGCGCAATCGGTGACGTTCGTGCGGCTGACCGAGCGATGACGGCGCGGGCGGGCCTCCCTTCCGGAGGCCCGCCCCCGCCGCTACGCGACGACCCGGTAGTGCGTGGTCATCCGGCCCGTGTCGTCGAGCACGTGGAACGCGATCGACGGCGGCAGGTCGTGGTCCACGCAGTTCGCGAACGTCGTGCCGCCCTCCCACGGCAGCTTCAGCGTGGACACGACGCCGGGGGCGGCCAGCAGCGGGCGGCCGGCGAAGGTGGTGGCGGCGCCCGTGTGGGCGTGGCCGACCAGCACGGCAGGCACCTGCGGATGCCGCCCGAGCAGCTCTTCCAGCGGCTCGGGCCGGTGCAGCCGGATGCCGTCGACCACCGGGCTGTGCAGCGGGGTGGGCGGGTGGTGGAAGGCCACGAACACCGGCCGGTCCGCGCCCGCAAGCACGTCGTCCAGCCAGGCCAGCGTCTCGTCGTCCAGGTGGCCCGAGTCGTCGCCGGGGATGGAGGAGTCGCACATGGCGTAGACGGCCCGGTCCGTGCGCAGGACCTGGTTGATCGGGCCCGCGCCGCCGTTCCGGTCGCCCAGCAGGACGCGGCGGAACTGCTCCCTTACGTCGTGGTTGCCCGGGCCGACCAGGACGGGGTGGCGGGAGGAGAGCAGCTTGCGCGCCTCCTCGTACTCCTCGGGGAGGCCGTGGTCGGCGATGTCACCGGTGACGAGCACGGCGTCGAGGCCGGCGTCGAGGTCGGCGGGGAGCGTGTCCAGATAGCGCATGACGGAGGCGGCGCGGTCGACGCTCTGGGGCGTCGCGCCGATGTGGATGTCGCTCAGGTGAGCGATCACGATCATGTTGACGTCGTCCTTCCGGGTTCTGCCTGCTCACCTACCGTAGGCCCGGGTACCGGACCATGCGTAAGATCCGGTTTCGTGCGGAAAGATTGGGCCGGTTTCGGGGTGGACCTGCATCTGGAGGTCTCCACCGGCGGTGGGCGGCGGCGCGGGCTGGAGGAGGCGCTGCGGCAGGCGGTCAGGGACGGGCGGCTGCCGCGCGGCACGCGGCTGCCTTCGACGCGGTCGCTGGCGGCGGAGCTGGGGCTGTCGCGCGGCACGGTGAGCGCGGCCTACGACCAGCTCGTCGCCGAGGGCTACCTGGCCACCCGCCCGGGCTCGGCCACCGAGGTCGCCGACGTCGCCGACGTGTCCCCCACCCCGCGGTCCCGTCCGGGGCCGCCGTCCGAGTCCTCCCCGGGGCCGGGCCACGACCTGCGGCTGCCGTCCGACCCCTCCGCGGCACCGCTCCATGACCTGCGGCTGCCGGCCGGACCCCCTGGGGCGCCGCTGCATGATCTGCGGCCCGGGCAGCCTGACGTGTCGGCGTTTCCGGCGCGGGCGTGGTTGCGGGCAACCCGGCACGTGCTCTCCACCGCGCCCGCCGAGGTCCTCGGCCCGTGCGACCCTCGCGGCCGGATCGAGCTGCGGGCGGCGCTGGCCGGTTACCTCGCCAGGACGCGCGGGGTGCTCACCACGCCGGACCTGATCGTGGTCACGACGGGGTTCGTCCAGGCGCTGAACCTGATCGCCCAGGTGATCGACGGCCCGATCGCCACGGAGGAGCCGGGGCACGACTTCTACCGCGAGGTGCTGCGCCGTGCCGGGCGCGAGACCGTACCGCTGCCCGTGGACGGGCTGGGCGCCCAGGTGGACACGCTCACCGGCGCCACCGCGGCGGCCGTCGTCACGCCCGCGCACCAGTACCCCACGGGCGTGCCCCTGCATCCCGCCCGCCGCCGCGCGCTGCGCGAGTGGGGCGGGCTCGTCGTGGAGGACGACTACGACGGGGAGTTCCGCTACGACCGGCAGCCGGTCGGCGCGTTCCAGGGGACCGCGCCCGATCGGGTCGTGTACGTCGGCACCACCTCCGAGTCCCTGGCCCCGGCCCTGCGCCTGGGCTGGATGGCGGTGCCGCCCTCCCTGATCGGCCCCGTGGCCGAGGCCAAGTTGCACGCCGACGCCCACACCGAGGTGCTCGGCCAGCTCGTGCTGGCCAGGCTGATCGAGACCCACGACTACGACCGCCACATCCGCGCCGCCCGCCTGCGCTACCGCCGCCGCCGCGAGTTGCTGCTCGCCCGGCTCGGCCCCGGGCCCGGCCAGCCGCTGCCCGGCGTCGCCCTGCCCGGGGTGGCCGCGGGCCTGCGCGCCCTCCTCCTGCTCCCGGAGGCGGGCCCCACGGAGGCGGAGCTGCTGGCCGAGTGCGAGCGCAGGGGCATCGCGCTGCGCCCCGCCTCCCCGCTCTGGCGCCGCGACGGCCCCGGCGGCCTGCTCGTCGGGTACGCCGCCCCGTCCGAACGCGCCTACCCGCACGCCCTCGAAGCCCTGGCCCGGACACTCGCCGGAACCTGACGGCGGTCCCGTCCGTTGTCAGGTTGAGCGCAGGAACGGCGAAGGAGGGACATGGGCTGGCACTACCGCAAGACCATCAAGGTGGGCCCGTTCCGGATCAACCTGTCACGTCGCGGCGTCGGCCACAGCTTCGGCAACCGCCGCTTCCACGTCACGACCACTCCCGACGGCCGCCGCCACGTGTCCGTGCACCTGCCCGGCGGCTTCCACGTCGGCAAGTCGTTCGGCGGCCGGCGCCACCACAGGCATTACTGACCCAAGGCGGTCGATCGACCGCTTGACATAGACGGGCCGGAGGCGGGAAAGCCTCCGGCCCGTCCCCTTTCCCGGCGCCCGCCGAGCGTTCAGAGTGGGCGGATGAGCGGTCACATGAACCCCGAGGAGTTCCGCCGCCACGGCAGGCAGGTCGTCGACTGGATCGCGGACTATCTCGCCGGCATCGAGTCCCATCCCGTGATGTCCCAGGTGAAGCCCGGTGACATCCGCCGCGCGCTGCCGCCCGCGGCGCCCGAGCGCGGCGAGCCGTTCGAGGCCGTGCTGTCGGACCTGGGGCGCATCCTGCTGCCCGGCATCACGCACTGGCAGCATCCCGGTTTCTTCGCCTACTTCCCCTCCAACGCCAGCGGCCCGGCCATCCTGGGCGACCTGCTGTCCGGCGGGCTCGGCGTGCAGGGCATGCTCTGGGTGACCAGCCCGGCGTGCACGGAGCTGGAGACGGTGGTGGTCGACTGGCTGGCCGGGCTGCTCGGCCTGCCGGAGCATTTCCGTACGGACCGGGCGGGCGGCGGCGTCATCCAGGACTCGGCGTCGAGCGCCTGCCTGGTCGCCCTGCTGGCCGCGCTGCACCGGGCGAGCGGCGGCCGGATCGCCGCCGACGGCGTCACCCGGAGGTACACGATCTACGTGTCGTCCCAGACGCACTCGTCGCTGGAGCGGTCGGCGCGGATCACGGGGCTGGGGGCGGCGGGCGTACGGGTGGTGGACGTCGATCCCCGTACGCTGGCCATGGACCCCGGCCACCTGCGTGCCCTGCTGGACCGGGACGAAACGGACGGCGCCGTGCCGGCCATGGTGTGCGCCACCGTCGGCACCACCTCCACCACCGCCGTCGACCCGGTGCCCGCGGTCGGCGAGCTGTGCCGCGAACGCGGGATCTGGCTGCACGTGGACGCGGCCTACGCGGGCGTCGCGGCGGTCTGCCCCGAGCTCAGGTGGCTGAACGAGGGCGTGGCCGAGTACGCCGACTCCTACTCCACGAACCCGCACAAATGGCTGCTGACCAACTTCGACTGCACCGTGCTCTGGATGGCCGATCGCGCCCCGCTGCTCGACGCGCTGTCGGTCATGCCCGAGTTCCTCAGGAACCCCGCCACCGCGACCGGCTCCGTCGTCGACTACCGGGACTGGCAGGTGCCGCTGGGCAGGCGCTTCAGGGCGTTGAAGCTGTGGGCGGTGATCCGCTGGTACGGAGCCGAGGGACTGCGCGCGCACATTCGCAAGGGCGTGGCGCTGGCGCAGGAGCTGGCGTCGTGGGTCTCCGCGGACCCCGGCTTCGAGGTGCACGAGCCGCATCCGCTCGGGCTCGTGTGCCTGCGCCCGGTGTGGCCGGGCCTGGCGGCGGACGCGGCGGACCGGGCCACGATGCGGCTGCTGGAGCTGCTCAACGCCAGCGGCTCGGTGTACATGACGCACACCAGGATCGGCGACCGGGTGGTGCTGCGGGTGGCCATCGGCGGCGTGGCGACGGAACGGCGGCACGTGGAGCAGGCGTGGGAGCAGATCCGGTGGGAACACGCGGCCCTGTCGGCCACGCTTCCCTGACGGCTCGGGCCCCTGACGGCTCAGGCCCCGCACGGCCCAGGCCCTTTACGGTTCAGGCCCTTTACGGTTCAGGCCCTTTACGGTTCAGGCCCTTTACGGTTCAGGCCCTTTACGGTTCAGGCCCTTTACGGTTCAGGCGCGGTAGCGCTCCACGAGCTCGGACCCGATCCTGGCCAGCTGGGCCCTGACCTCCTCCGGCTCCACGACCTCCACCGTCGCGCCCCACCCGGCCAGCTGCTCGGCGATCGACAACGCCATCGGCGCCGCCACGCGCGCCCTGACCCGCCCGTCCTCCTCGACGCGCTCGACCTCGCAGTGGCGCCCGAACTGGTGGCGCAGCACCGGCAGGAACCGCTCGGCGATGAGCACGGTCGCGGACAGCAGCGAGCGCCGCCGCTCCATCTCGGCCACGACCTTCCCCCACGCCTCCGACAGCACGAACCCCTCCGGCCGCTCGAAGGTCAGCTCCGTCACCTCGGCCTCGGCGATCCGGTCCACCCGGAACGTGCGCTGCCCGGCCTCGGTGCCGGCGATCAGGTACCAGACGTCGTCCTTGTCCACCAGGCCCCAGGGATCGACGAGGCGGTGCGTACGCTCGCCGGAGCGGCCCTCGTACCCGAGCCTGACCCTGCGGCGCCGTACGGTGGCGCTCTGCAGGACCCGCACCAGCTCGGGCCGGTCGGGGTCGCGCTCGCCCCAGCCGGTGGGGTCGATCACCATGGCGTCGGCGGCGGCCTCGGCGTCGTCCCTGAACGTCCGGGGCAGGGCCCGCACCAGCTTGCGCAGCGCGGACTTGACCTCGGGCGTGGCGGCCGCGGCCGGACCGGCCAGCAGGAACAGCGCCTCGGCCTCGCCGGCGGTCAGGCCGCTGAGGTCGGTCCTGGCGCCGCCCAGCAGGGACCAGCCGCCCCCGCGCCCGGCCTGCGGATATACCGGCACGCCCGCCGCGGACAGCGCTTCGAGGTCCCGGCGCGCGGTGGCCACGGACACTTCCAGCTCCGCGGCCAGCTCGGCCGCGGTCACCCGGCCGCGCGACTGCATGAGCAGCAGGACGGCCACAAGTCGATCGGCTCGCATGGCAGGAAATCCTCCTCGTCAAAGTGCTCATTGGATGAGCACTTTGACCGGAAGAATCCTAGACATCACCCGGAAGGAAGGACCACACAGATGCTCCGCGGATTCGCCACGATCAGCTTCTACGCAGCCGACCTCGAGGCGGCCAAGACCTGGTACACCGAGCTGCTCGGGATCGAGCCGTACTACCAGGTGCCGGGCTACATCGAGTTCCGCGTCGGCGACTACCAGCACGAGCTGGGCATCATCGACGCCCGCTACGCCCCGGCGGGCGCGACCGACGGGCCCGGCGGGTCGATCACGTACTGGCACGTGGACGACCCCGAGTCCGCCCTCGACCGGCTCCTCGCCCTGGGCGCCAAGGAATACCAGCCGATCACGGAGCGCGGCGAGGGGTTCGTCACCGCGTCCGTGATCGACCCGTTCGGCAACGTCCTCGGCGTCATGTACAACCAGCACTACCTGGACGTGCTCGCCAAGTGACGGGTCCGCGGGCCTCGCTCAGGAGTTGTCGACCCTCAGCCCGAAGGCCGACAACCCCTGCTCGTGGTGCTCGATCAGGCCCATCCGCCGGTAGAAGGCGTGGTTGGCGACCCCTTCGGGGGTCGACTCGTGGTCGGTGGTCAGCATGAAGTAGCGGCAGTGGGCGTAGCGCTCCTTCAGCCGCTCCAGCAGCCGCCGCCCGATCCCCTGGCCGTGGAACCTCTTGTCGACGAGAAGCTCCTGCACGTAGCAGACCATCTCGTCGTCGGACACCGTCCGCGCCAGGCCGAGCAGTCGCCCGTCCTCGTCCCTGGCGACGAGGACGAGATGCGAGTTCACCAGGCTCCGGCACACCTTGGCGATGTCGCGGGTCCAGGGCTGCCATCCGACCGAGTCGTACAGCGCGAAGATCTCGGCCTCGTCGAACGACGTCTCCTGAGCGATGCTCACCACTTATGGGACTCCCCTGCATAAAGTCAACGCTCTCCAGCCTATTCAGGACAGGCGGTTAGTTTCAGGCTGTTTTCACTAGGACAGCGGCAAAGGCCCAGGTCGGCGCGCAGGGGGTGGAATCAGATCTTGCGGCGTCCGGGCAGGCGCTCGTTACAATCGCCCAGCCGCAAAGGAGAAGCTGTGCGAACTGTGCGTGTGACCGTGGTCCTGGCCGCGTTGACGGGCGCCCTGGTGCTGCCCGGCGTCGCGAGCGCGACCCCCTCGTCCGGCGCCCTCGCCAAGGTGCACACCGCCGGACGCGTCGAGGTCGGCGGGGACTCTCTCAAATACAGCTGGCCGGGCGTCTACTTCGAGGGCCGCTTCCGCGGCACCGGCGTCGGGATCGTCCTCGACGACTCCGACAACGACTACGAGGTCGAGGTCGACGGCTCGACCGTCGCCACCCTGGTGACCCCGGGCCGGACCACGTACTGGGTCAACGGCCTGACCCGGGGCGTGCACCGGGTACGGCTGGTCAAACGTACCGAGAGCCCGTGGGCCACCAGCGCCTTCGGCGGCTTCGTCGCCGCCCCGGGCGGCGCGATCCTCGGCAGGCCCGCCGCGCGCCACCGGCAGATCGAGTTCATCGGCGACTCCTACACCGTCGGCTACGGCAACCGCTCCGACAGCCGCGACTGCACCGCCGACAAGGTCGCCCGCACCACCGACGCCAACCTCAGCTTCGGCGCCCTCACCGCGCGCCGCCTGAACGCCGACTACCAGCTCAACGCCTTCTCCGGTCGCGGCATGGTGCGCAACTACAACGGCAGCGACCCCGGCACCGACTACCGCACCTACTACGACCGGGCCCTGCTGAACGTCGACGGCGACGTCTGGCAGAACCCGGGCACCTGGCATCCCCAGCTGGTCGTGATCGGCCTGGGCATCAACGACTTCTCCACCGCCATCAACCCGGGCGAACCGTGGACGCCGGACACGCTGATGGCCGCGTATCGCACCGCGTACCAGGGCTTCCTCGACAAGCTCCGGGCACGGTACGGCCCCCGCACGACCATCGTGGTCAGTGCCACCTACATGTCCAACACCACCGTGTTCGCCCAGATCGCGCAGCAGATCGTCCAGGAGCGCAACAGCAGGGGCGACGACCGGATCCGTTACTGGTACTACAGCGAATCCGGCCTCGACTACGCCGGCTGCCACTGGCACCCGTCCGTCCACGACCACCGGATCATCGCCGACCGGCTCGGCGAGTTCATCGCCACCCTCCCGCTGCGCTGGTAGTTCCAGCCCTCAGTCGTCGGCCGTGAGCCCTTCGGCGATCTTGATCAGCTCGCGGTCGACGGCCTTGGCATCGGGGAACCTCTTCACGTACACGGGACTGAACATGATCTCGGCCCTCCGCTGCTCGCCCATGTTCAGGAAGAGCGTGGGGGTGCCCTTCATGCCGTCCTCGCCGACCCCTTCGACGACCGCGTACCCGGTGCGGTCGCCGACGGTCACCTCCTTGCCCTCCCCCTCGTCGCGGTGCGCCTGCACGCGGTCGTCGACCTCCTGGACGGCCTGGCCCTCGTACACGTAGATCTGGACGCAGTAGAAGCCGTTCTTGTCGCCGTCGTAGTTCCACGAGGTCGTGTACCTGTCGCCGAAGTCGTAAGACCACTGGGACCACCGCAGGCCGTCGGGCAGGTAACCCACCCTGACGTGCTTGAGCGCCTTCCCGTCGCCCAGGTCCCCGAGGCTCGGGGGCTCGGAGGGCGGGGCCGGGGTGTCGTCGATGGCGGGCGGCCCCAGCGTCTGGGAGGCGGATGGATCCGGCGTCTCGGTGACGACGGACGTCTGCACGGCGCCCGGGGCCGCCGTCAGGTAGAGGGGGACCGCCGCGGCCACGGCCAGCGACGTGGCCACCGTCGCGATCCGGCCACGGGTCTTCTTCCGCCGCGAGGACCGGACGACCCGGTCCACGAGGTCGGGCGCGGCGTGCAGCCGCGCGGTCTCCTCCGCCATGATCTGGCGGAGCTGGTCCTCAAGCATGGGCATTCCCGATCACTCCTTCCACGGTTTCCTCGCCGAGTGCCGTACGCAGCTTGGCCATCGCCTTCGACGCCTGACTCTTCACCGTGCCGAGCGTGCAGCCGAGCACCTCCGCGGTCTGCGTCTCGCTGAGGTCCTCCCAGTACCGCAGGACGACCACCGCGCGCTGCCGGGGAGGCAGGCCGCGCAGCGCGTCCATGAGCACGTGACGCAGGTCGACGTCGGTCGAGCGGGCCGCTCTCTCCGGCGGCACGCGCATCGGGATGATGTTCAGGATCGCCCGGCGCCGGGCCCTGCTGATGGCGGTGTTGATGATGACGCGGCGCACATAGGGCTCGACGGTGTCGCGCCGCACCCGGTCCCAGTTCCGGTACGTACGCTCCAGCGCCGTCTGCAGCAGGTCCTCCGCCTCCGCCTCGTCTCCGCAGGCGAGGTAGGCGACCCGCAACAGGGTCGTGGCCCTTGCGGCCACGAACGCGCCGAAGTCATGGTCCGCGCCGCTCACGGCTGTCTGTCCAATTTCACGCCCCCTAATACGCCTCGGCCGCTCCGAACAGTTGCCAGGCATCGCAGGCAACCTTTTCGCGGCGCCCAGGCGTATTGGGGGACATCAAATCGGATTTCTGGAGGAAGCACATGAAGCGCGCGACCGCACCGGCCCGGCCGCTGATCGCCCTGGGGGCCGGCCTGGCCGCCGTCGGCACCGCCGCACTGCTGGGTCTGCCGAACCTGGCGAAGGCACCGGAGGCACGGCTCACGGCCGCCGCGTCGGCTCCGCCGGAGGGCGCGTACTGGCATACGAGAGTGCTGACGAAGCACCCGGAGCACCGTCAGCTCGGCAGCGGCGCGAACCTCTACACGGTGGTCCAGCAGTCGCTCGTCGAGGAATGGACCGCGCCCGACGGCCGGCGCTGGGTCGGATCGCGGGAGCTCGGGGCGTACCCGCAGAGCGCGGCGGACCGCGCGGCATGGCGCCGCGACGGCTCTCCCACCAAGTGGACCCGCACCGCCAACGGCCAGACCGTGTCGCTGTCCACCAAGCCCGCCAAGGGCCACGTCACCCCCGTACGGGGTGACAACACGTTCTTCCTGCTCGGGCAGCGGCTGACGTACGACGAGGTCCAGCGGCTGCCCGCGAACCCGGAGGCGTTGAAGGCCTGGCTCACGCAGGCCGCGCGGGTCTCACAGATGTCGGAGGCCTCCGTGGACCGGAACATCACCTCGGCGCTGCCCTCGCTGCTCCACGAGCTCCCGGCACCGAAGGAGGTCCGCGCCGCGGCCTACCAGGCCCTGCTGACGATGCCCGGCGTGACCTCGCGCGGGAAGTCCGTGGACGGCGCCGGCAGGACCGGCGCGGCCCTCTCGATCGAGTATCAGCTTCCCGGCCAGAAGGAGACGATCAAGGTCACGACCGACCTGGTCGTCGACACCGGCACGATGCTCCTGCTGTCCGACAGCCAGACGACCTTGAGGAACGGCAAGGTGTTCCTGAACAAGACCATGAGCCAGACCGTGCTCCAGGCCGGCTGGACCAACACCGAGCCGGTCGTGCCCGCCCTGCCGTAGACGCAACAGGCGCGAAGGCCCGTCCGGACGGGCCTTCGCGCCTACGCGGTCATCGGCAGCGCGGGTCCAGGCACTGGGCGCACGCGATCACGCCGCTCCCGCTCCGGAACTTGCAGATCTGGAAGTCGCAGCACCCGATCCACTCCGGGGGCGGAGCGTACGCCGCCGCCTCGGCCCTCGGCACCACCAGGCCGAGCATGAAGTCGCTGACCTTACCGAACAATCTGTTCATTCCCGCCTCCAAGCGGAACGCCGACGGTTCTCAGGGCCGACCGTAGAGAGGCTGCCGATCGGGCCGATACACGAGTACGTATGCGGGTCCTATCGCCGCGGTTCCTAGGGTTTGCGATGCCCGGCCACGGCGAAAGGAGAGGACCCATGTCAGGTCTCGTCGCGATCGTTGCGCTCGTCAGCGTGCTGACGGTGCTCAATCTGCTGCTCACGTTCGGTGTGATCCGGCGGCTGCGCGAGCACACGGAGCTGCTCGCCGGCCGGGCGACCCCGATCGTGGGCGAGCCGCCCTCCCTGCCGGTGGGCCGCCAGGTCGGGGACTTCGCCGCCACCACGACCGACGGGGAGCCGGTCGCGCGGGCGCTGCTCGCGGGCGACACCCTCGTCGCCTTCCTGACCCCCGGCTGCGAACCATGCGAGGAAAGCCTGCCCCACCTCGTCGAAGCCGCGAAGAAGTGGCCGGGTGGCCGGCGGAACACCCTGGTGGTCGTCATCGGCAGACGCGACCGCGCCGCCGATCACGTCGAGCGGCTGGCTCCCGTGGCGAGGGTCGTGGTCGAGGCGCCCGACGGGCCGATCGCCACGGGGTTCGGCGTGACGGCGTACCCGCTCTTCGGGGTGGTGGACTCCTCGGGGCAGGTGCTCCGATCCGAGACGGCCCCCGCCGCGCTGCTGCCGCACGGCGTCGCGCCGGCGTGACGGTGCGGCTGCCTCGCCTGCGGGGCGTCGGCGTGACGGTGCGGCTGCCTCACCTGGGCGGCGTCGGCCATGCCCTCGGCCTGGCCTGGCGGGCCGGGCCGGCGACACTGCTGCTGTACGTGGGCCTCACCGTCGTGAGCGGCGCCGTACCCGTCGCCGTCTCGTGGCTGACCAAGCTGATCCTGGATCAGATCGCCACCGGCCACGCCGACGCCACGACGCTCACCGGCCTCGGCGCCGGACTGGCGGCCGCGGGAGCCGTCGTCACCGTCCTGCCGCGCGCCGCCCAATATGTCACCGAGGAGCTGGGCCGCGCCGTGGCGCTGCTGGCCGATGATCGCCTGTACGCCGCGGTCAACTCCTTCGCCGGGCTCGGGCGCTTCGAGAATCCTGCCTTTCTGGATCGGCTGCGCATGGCCAAGCAATCGGGCGGGGTCGCCCCGGGGCGGGTGGTCGCCGCGGTGCTCTCCCTCGTCCAGGCGGCGATCAGCGTGGCCGGCTTCCTGGGCTCGCTCATCGTCATCAGCCCCATGATGGTCGTGGCGGTGCTCATGGGAGCGATACCGATGACGGTCGCCGAATTCCTGCTGTCCCGGCGGCGGGCCCGGATGTTCTGGCGCATCGGGCCGCTGCAGAGGCGGGAGATCTTCTTCGGGGAGCTGCTGGGAAGCGTGGACGCCGCCAAGGAGGTGCGGCTGTTCGGCATCGGCGCTCACCTGCGGGGCCTGATGCGCGCCGACAGGCTCGCCGCGAACGCCGCTGAGCGGCGCACCGGCAGACGCGAAATGCTCACGCAGGGCGGCCTCGGCCTGGTCAGCGCGACGGTGTCCGGCGCGGGCCTCGTCTGGGCCGTCCGGGCGGCCGGCTCCGGACAGCTTTCCGTGGGCGACGTCACGATGTTCGCGGCCGCGGTGGCGGGCGTGGGGCTCGCGCTCGGACGCCTGGTCACCGAGGTCGCGGGGGCTCATTTCCAGCTCCTGATGTTCGACCATTATCGGGCCGTCGTGAACGCCGGTCCCGACCTCCCCGGGCCGTCGCGCCCGCGCCCGCTGGCGGGGCTGCGGCAGGGGATCGAGCTGCGCGACGTCTGGTTCCGGTACTCGCCGGAGCATCCGTGGGCGCTGCGGGGCGTCAACCTGTTCATCCCGTACGGATCCGTGCTCGGGCTGGTCGGCGTGAACGGCGCGGGCAAGAGCACGATCGTCAAACTGCTGTGCCGGTTCTACGACCCCGACCGGGGCGTGATCCTCTGGGACGGCGTGGACCTCCGCGAGGTGCCGCCGGAGACGTTGCGGAGCAGGATCAGCGCGGTGTTCCAGGACTTCATGGCCTATGACCTGACGGCCGCGGAGAATGTCGGCCTGGGCGACGTCCGCTCGCTCCACGACCGGCCCCGCATCGAGGCCGCGGCACGCGAGGCGGGCGCCCATTCCCTCCTCGCCGGCCTGCCCGGCGGCTACGACACCTTGCTCTCACGGTTGTTCTTCAGCGAGGCCGACAAGACCGACGCGAGCACGGGAGTCTATCTGTCCGGCGGTCAATGGCAGCGCGTGGCGCTCGCCCGTGCGATGCTGCGCGACCACTGCGACCTGATGATTCTCGACGAACCCAGCTCGGGGCTGGACGCCGACGCCGAACACGAGATCCACCAGCGACTGCGGCGATATCGCGCGGGCCGTACGAGCGTGCTCGTGTCCCACCGGCTCGGCGCCATGACGGACGCGAGCGCCATAGCCGTGCTGGAGGACGGGCGGGTGACCGAGTACGGGACCCATGAGGAGCTCCTCACGCTGGGGGGCACCTACGCGCGGCTGTTCACCAGGCAGGCGCGGGGCTACCGTGCCGACGAGCAAGGCGTGCCGTCATGAGCGGCTGGGCTCTCGCCGTTCTCGGGGGCGCCGTGGCGCTCTGCTTCGCGTACGTCAGGCGCCGGTTCGTCGCGGTGACCATCACCGGCACGAGCATGGCGCCCACCTACAGCGAAGGTGAACGCGTGCTGGTGGTACGCGGCGGAGTCGACCGCCTGCGCCGGGGCGACATCGTCGTGGTGCGGTGGGCGCCGGCGGATTCGATCCCGCTGCTGCTGATCAAACGGGTGGCGGGGGTCGCCGGTGATCCCGTCCCCGCCGATGTGGCGACCGCCGTCAACCGGCCCGCGGGCACGCCCATACCCGCCGGGAAGTTCATCGTGCGCGGCGACAACCCCGACTGGAGCCTGGACTCCCGGACGGTGGGCTTCTTCGACGGCGAGAGCCTGCTCGGGACGACGGTCAAACGCCGGGCATGAGCCGCAGGGCGCCCCGGGACACCGTGGCGAGGTCCCGGGCCAGGAGCCGGGACAGCTCCGTCATCCGGTAGCGGTCCCGCGCGCGGAAGTCGAGCAGCTCCATCTCGACCAGCCGGTCCAGTGCCCGGCTGATTCTCCTGACGGGCGCGTGCAGCCTCCTGGCGGCCTCCGCCGCGCCGATCTCCGCGGCGGGAAGGGAGCCGAGCTGCCGGAACACCTCGATGGCGAGCCGATCCATCGGGTGCTCACTTGCCATGAGGTGCTCGACCTGCGCGTACATGCTGGCCCGCATCGACAGGTCACCGGCCTGCAGCTCGTCGAGCCGGTGCCTGTCGTCGGCCATCCGCTCCAGCAGCTCGCGGACGGACCAGCCGGGGTGCGCGACCAGCCGGGCGGCGGCGATGCGCAGGGCGAGCGGCAGCCGGCCGCACAGACGCACCACCTCGGCGGCGGCGCCGGGATCTTCCCGCAACCTGCCCGGATCGACATGGTGGGCCAGGAACGCCATCGCCTCCCTCTGTCCCAGCCTGTCCAGCCGGAGGTGCAGCGCGCCGTCCAGCGTCGTGAGCATGGGACAGCTCGTGACGAGGAACGTGCAGAGCCGGGCGGCCGCGAGGAACGGGCGGACGGATGCGACCTCGGGCGCGTTGTCCAGCACCACGAGCATGCGGCGTTCGGCCAAGAGCGACTGGTATCGCGCGAGGGCGGCATCGGGGTCGCTCACGGGCCGGCGGCGCGGTCGCAGGTCCACGTACAGCTGGCCGTCCGGATAGCGATCCGCGACCAGATGGGCGGCGTGCAGGGCCAACGAGGACTTGCCGGCTCCCGCCGGGCCGTGCACCACCACCACACCGCCGGCGGCGCCGAGCCGCTGGGTGAGGAAGGAGAGTTCCGGCTCGCGCCCGACGATGACCGGCTTCCGCGGCAGCCGGCACGGCGGGAAGGCCGAGGCGACCGCTCGGGGCGGGCGCAGGTCGCGGCGCAGGATCGCCTGGTGGAGGCGGCGCAGATCCTCGCCCGGCTCGATGCCGAGGGATCCGGTGATCGCGACGCGGGCCTGCTCGTACGCGTCGAGTGCCCCGGCGACGTCGTGGTCGGCGTACAGGGCGCGCATCAGGAGCGCCCACGCCCGCTCCCGCAGCGGCAGCTCCGTGACGAGCGAGCGGAGCGGCCAGATGGCGGGTGACGGGCGGCCGAGCAGCAACAGTGCCTCGCAGCGGTCCTCCTGGACCGCGCGGCGCTGCT
This sequence comes from Nonomuraea jabiensis, assembly GCF_014204795.1. Classification (GTDB taxonomy): domain Bacteria; phylum Actinomycetota; class Actinomycetes; order Streptosporangiales; family Streptosporangiaceae; genus Nonomuraea; species Nonomuraea jabiensis. The sequence goes on from NZ_JACHMB010000001.1 coordinate 13,105,642, forward strand.
CGTCGATCGCGACCTCGCGGGCGGCGAGGACCGGCCCGTGGGGGACGTCCTCCAGCAGCCGCCCGCGCCACAGCGCGAGCGCCGTTTCGAAATGCCGCAACGCCTCCTCGACGCGACCTTTTTCGAGAGCGGCGCGGCCGGACGCCGCTCTGTCCTCGAACGCCTTCAGGTCGAGTTCGGCCGCCTCGACCCGCAGTTGATAGCCCAGCGGGCGGACGATCAGGCGATCCCGCTCCGCGGCCGGAAACGCGGCTCGAAGCCGTGCCGCATAAGTGCGGAGATTGGCGGTGGCGGATTTGGGCGGGGCCGAGCCCCACAATTCCTCGGTGATCTCGTGAAGCGGGGCCAGCGTGTTGGCCCGCACCAGCAGAAGGGACGTGAGCGTGCGTTGTTTCGGGGCGCCCGGCCTGAGCAACCGGCCATTCGCCCGCATCGCCAGCCCGCCCAGCACAGTGAATTCCATCGAACCAGGAGTCATCACCCCAGATCCTCGGAAACGAAAAGTCCCGCAACAAGGTCAGCCACCGGACATTGAGCGGACATTTCTCGCGGGGCACGCATACACATTCGTGTATCAGCCCTATCGGCGGCGCCTCTACGGTCGAATCCGAACACATCCGCGTCGTACCTGGAGGTACACGATGAACAGATTGTTCGGCAAGGTCAGTGACGCGATGCTGGGGCTGCTGGTCCCCAGGAAGGAGGCACACGCCCTGCCCGCGACCTGGATCGGGTGCTGCGACTTCTGCGTATGCCTCTACCGGTACGACGACGGCCACACGAGTTGCCTTCGCTGCTCCTGCCAGATGTGCGGCTAGCCTTGTCCACGGATCACGGATAGGTCGCGTGGCCGGACGCCCGCGGATCCGCGAGGCGGGCGTCCGGCCGGATGCGCGCCCGCATGCGGCGGACCATCCCCACGCAGGCCCTTGTCGGCTTTACTTGCTCTATGCAGCGCATGCGCACGTTCGCGGGCTGGTTGATCGAAGGTCTTGAGCGGGCCTTCCACGACGGCCGGAACCCGTTGATCAAGGGGGTGTCCCGCGCGGAGTTCGAGGCGCTGCCCGTGAAGGAGCGCATCGAGATCAGGGCGCTCGCCACGCAGCACAGAATGCAGTTGCTCTCCACGTCGGGGGTGCTGTTCGGGCTGCTGTTCACGGCGGCGGGGCTGTTCTACACCGCGCGCTCGCTCGACGCCACGCAGGAAGGCCAGATCACCGAGCGTTACACGCGGGCCATCGCGCAGATCGGCTCGGACACGCTGGAGGGGAGGGTCGGCGCGATCTACGCCCTGGAAAGGATCTCTCGGGACTCGCCGCGCGATCAGCAGACCGTCGTGGACGTGCTCGCCACGTACCTACGCGAGCGCTCCCCGAAGAAGGGCAAGGACCCGCACAGCCCGGCGGACATCCAGGCGGCGCTGGCGGTGATCGCCAGGAACAAGCCCGCCGGCACGCCGCCGCCGACAGGGCCGCCGTGGTCCGCGCAGCACTGGGTGAACCTGTCGGGCATCCGCGCCACGGGCCTGACGCTGGTCAACGCCGACCTGTCCGGCGCGGACCTCACCGGCACCGACTTCGGCAACCGCGAAACCATAAAGAAGGCGGACGGCTCCATCTGGTGGGTTCGCAGCTTCCTCGACCACGCGAACCTCTCCTACGCGGACGTGGGCTTCTCGACCTGGATCCGGGTGTCGCTGTCCGGGGCGAACCTCACCGGGGCGAACTTCGGCGGGTCCGACCTGACGAACATCGACTTCAGCGGGGCGCGGCTGCTCGGCGCGAATCTCTCCGGCGCGAAGGTCCGGTACGCGAACCTGGACGGTGCCGACCTCACGGGCGTCGACCTGGGCGGCGTCGACTTCACGGGCACCCGCTTCCGTGGGGCCGACCTCACCGGTGCGAAATGGCCCAGCGACCAAGGGAGGATCGACCTGCGCGACGCCGACCTCAGCGGCGCCAAGGGCGTCCCGTCGGAGGACGTCCTGAAGAAGATCGCGCTGATGAACGACAAGACCCGGCTCTGACCCGACCATCGGGGCAGACGCGGAACCGCCCCTGACCTTGAGCCGTTTCGGCAGGTCAGAGGCGGTCTGATCCGGTGGAGCTATGGGGATTCGAACCCCAGACCTCCTCCATGCCATGGAGGCGCGCTACCAACTGCGCCATAGCCCCTTGCGATCACCAAGTGTATCGGAGATCGGGAGCCCCTGTGTCACACCGAGGGCCCTGTGGTACGTCTATGGTTTCATGTCGACCTTTGAAGACCACCGAAGCCTGCTGACCGGGGTCGCGTACCGGATCCTGGGCAGTGTCGCCGACGCCGAGGACGTCGTGCAGGAGGCGTGGTTGCGCTGGTCGGGGGTGGACGAGGCGGCCGTCGGCGACCCGAAGGCGTACCTGGTCAGGGTGACCTCGCGGCTGGCCATCGATCGGCTGCGGTGGGCGAAGTCGCGGCGGGAGTCGTACGTGGGGCCGTGGCTGCCCGAGCCGATCAGCACGGCGCCCGACGTCGCCGAGCACGCCGAGCTGGCCGAGTCGGTGGAGCTGGCGCTGCTCCTGGTGCTGGAGACGCTGTCGCCGCTCGAACGGGCCGTGTTCGTGCTGCGGGAGGCGTTCGACCTGCCGTTCACGGAGATCGCGGAGATCATCGGGCGGGCCGAGCCGGCGACCAGGCAGCTCGCGCGGCGGGCGCGGGACCACGTGCGGGAGAGGCGGCCCCGGTTCGACGTGGACAGTCAGGAGCGGCGGCGGATCACCGAGCGGTTCATCAGCGCCTCCGCCGAGGGCGATCTCGACGGGCTGATCGAGCTGTTCGCGAGTGACGTCACGATGGTCAGCGACGGCGGCGGCAAGGCCAGGGCCGCGCTGCGGGCCATCACCGGCGCCGGCAACGTCAGCCGCTGGCTGCTGTCGATCAACACCCCCGCCAACATCGCGGCCTTCATGGCCTCGATCGGCATGTCGGGGATCTCCGACCTGTCCGTCGGGCTGGCGACCATGAACAACGCCCCCGCGATGGTCATGTCCGCGGGTGGACGGGTGATCACGGTCGCCTCGCTGCTGATCTCGGACGGCAAGATCGCGACGATCTACCTCATCGCGAATCCCGAGAAGATCGCGCACCTGGAGCCCGTCTGACGCCGCCCGCGATCAGGCCGTGCGCCGGGTGGGGACGCGGGCCTCGCGGATCAGCGCAGTCAGGCCGCGCGCCGGGCGGACAGGCGGGCCTCGCGGATCAGCGCGGCCAGGTCCACCCCGGCGTCCCGAAGGATCGCGGCGGCGCCGTTCGCGTGGTCGGCGAGCAGGCCCCACAGCAGGTCCTCGCCCTCGACCGGCCCGGAACGCCGCCACATGGCCACCTCGATCGCCTTCCTGGAGTGCATGGCCAGCGGGATCTCGCCCAGCGGCCCGTACAGGGTGACCCGCAGCGGCCGCACACGGGAGCGCCGCAGGCTCCACAGCCCGGGCGCGTCCAGGCCCACCCTGGTGCGGCGGTGCACGGCGTCGAGGTCGATCCCCAACGTGGCCAGCAGCGCCCGCGCGTCGCCCATGTCTACCCGCGCCCGCACGTCGGCCGCGGAGGCGGTGAACGCCGCCAGCGAGAACGGCCGGACCTCGGCCACCCCCAGCAGCAGCACATCGGCGTCGAGCGCGGGCCGGCCCGCGTCGAGCGCGAGCATCCCGGCCTTGACCACGGCCCTGCGGGCCCCCTCGGTGAACCTGGCGAACACGCGGTTACCTCCCCGTCCTGCGAGCATGCTTGCGATGAGCCGACTGCCGCCGAACCCCCAGCGCGTCGGCGATCTGCTCCCACGACCAGCCCTGGGCGCGGGCGTTCGACACGTGCGTCGCCTCCAGCTCCTCCAGCAGGGCCCTGAGCGCGGCCACGGCCGCCAGCCCCACTCCGGGATCGCGATCGGCGGCCGCCTCGGCCAGCTCGGTGACTTCCATGGTGTCAGCATGTGCTGACAAGCACCCGCTTGTCAACACGTGCTGACACTCTCTGGGCAGAGGTGTGCGGCTTCGGTAGCTTCACGGCACTCTGTGTTACGACGACGACGCCGCACGCCGCGCGGGGGTGATCGGGTTCTACGGGGCGCCGGGGATCGCGGGGCCGTGCGGTCCCGGCCCGACGCAGCACGCGGCGGAGCTCGGCGCGCCGATCCTCGGGCTGTTCGGCGGGGCGGACGAGGGGATCGCCTTCCTGGCGAGCCGCTGACCGGCTAGCTTGCGGCGCCGCAGGTGGTGCGCATGGTCAGGGCGGCCTCCTCCAGCGAGAACGCGACCTCGACCCGTCCCAGCTCGGCCGTGCTCCCCACGTGGGTGCCGCCGCACGGGATGGACGCCTCGCCCTCCGGCAGCGAGCAGTGCCACGTACGGCGGGCGGTCAGCCCCGGCCCCGGGACGTCCAGCCGGACCGGCGCGTCGGCGGCCACCCACCCGGCGAGCTGCTCGTTCGCCTGCCGGGCGACCTTCCTGAAGTCCAGGCCCTCGGCGGAGAACCCCTTCTTGCGCAACGACTTGCCCAGGCGGTAGACGTCCACGCTGCCGTACGGCTCGATCCGCGACGAGACGATCGCCGCCTGGTCGAAGTCGGGGTGCCCGAGCGGGTCGGACGCGGCCTCCTTGCGCCAGTGGCCGGCCAGGGCCGCGTTCACGGCGAGCGCGGCCAGGTGGCAGGCGGTGTGACCCGCCGAGAGCGCCGCCCGGAAACCGGCGTCCACCTCGAGCTCGACCTCCGCCCCGACGGGCAGCGGCGTCTCGGTGACGTGGACGACCAGCCACTCCCAGCCCTCCGTGCCGCGCCGCACCGGGATGGCGTCGCCGACGAAGACCTCGCCGGTGCTCGACTGGGCCCCTGTCACGCAGTCGACGACCGGCAGGCCTCCGATCGTGCCCCGGTCTGCGGGCTGGTCGGGCCAGGTGTGGTCAAGGGGGTGGAACGGCGTCTCGGCGACGACGAGACCGTGCCGGTCCCCCACCGGCACGGCCCCGACGATCTCGGAACGGCCGGCGGTCCGGCCGTCAGGGAAGGTGACGACGGAGGATCTCATCCGGTCATTCTCGCAGGCACCGCCTGCTCGTCCTCCAGGTAGCGGTTGCGGCCCGCGTACAGGCCGGTGACCAGCTGAACGACGAGCACCACGAAGATCAGCGTGTACGGCAGCGTCCACCCGCCGGTCACCTCGCGCAGCACGCCGACCAGCAGCGGACCGGCGCCGGCGATGAGGTATCCCGCGCTCTGCCCGAACGCCGACAGCGCGGCCGTGGCCTCCGGCGTACGGGTGCGCAGCGCCAGCATCATCAGCGCCAGCGGGAACGACCCCATGCCCACCGCCACCAGCGTCACCCAGAGCAGCGCCAGGTCGGTCGGCCCGATCCACAGTCCCAGGAACCCGGCCGCGTAGAAGGCCACGAGCCCGACCACGGCGGGACGCTGGTCACGGAAGCGGGAGGCGACCATGGGGATGACGATCGAGACCGGGATGTTCAGCGCGGTGAACACGCCGAGGATCACCCCGGCCTCCGACGTGCTGAAACCGCTGTCGGTGAGGATGGTGGCGAGCCAGCCGAACATCATGTACGCGATCATCGACTGGGTGCCGAAGTAGATCGCGATCATCCACGCCAGCTTGCTGCCGAGGAGGCGGCGGAGGCCCGCGTCCCGGCTGCCCGCGTCCCGCTCCGGCTCACTGCGCAGGAGCGCAAGCCACGGAATGGCGGCGACGGCGGCCAGGGCCGCCCACACGCCGAGCGCGATGTGCCAGTCACCCGACGCGCGCTCGATCGGCACGGTCGCGGCGGCCGCCAGCATGGTGCCGACCGCCAGGGCCGTGGTGTAGACGGTGGTCATGATCCCGGTGCGGGCCGGGAAGTGGCGCTTGATCAGCGTGGGGATGAGCACGTTGCCGACCGCGCCGCCGGACAGCGCCACTGCGCTGCTCAGCAGGAACACGGGGGCGGAGCCGACGAGCGACCTGACCAGCATGCCGACGCCCAGCGTGACGAGGGCGAGCAGGAGCAGGCGGTGCTCGCCGACGCGGCGGGCGAGGGTGGGCGTGATCGCGCCCACGCTGGCGAAGGCGAGGACGGGGAGGGTGGTGAGCAGGCCGGTGCCGACGCTCGACATGCCGAGCGCGCCGGTCAGCTGGTCGAGGAGGGGACCGACGCTGGTGACGGCGGTGCGGAGGTTGAGGGCGGCGAGGACGATACCCAGCACGAGGAGCCAGGCGAGGGGTCCGGTGGTGCGGCCTCGTGCTTCTTGGGTCAGCACGCTCATGGCGGGGGCTGTCCTCCACTCATCAAGTCATAGGACGAATCGCCATGTTAACAGGACCGAAATATGCATTTATTCCTGGCTGTCTCGCTTGTCAGGACGCCCGCGCCCGGGCAGAAGGGCGGGTCAGCGTTTGGGGCGCAGGACCCAGTAGAGGCCCACCACCGGGAGCACGAGCGGGATGAACCCGTACCCCTTCCCGTACGCCGACCACACCGTCTCGTCGGGAAAGGCGGCCGGGTCGAGGAGGCTGAGCGTGCCGATGATCAGCACCCCGGCCAGCTCGATCCCCAGCCCCACCAGCGCGAGGCGCCGCGCCCCACGCCAGAGCGCGACGGTGAGGGCGATGTAGACGACGGCCGCGAGGGCCGACAGCGAGTACGCCAGCGGCGCCTGGCCGAACTTGGACCCGATCTGCACCGCCGCCCGAGCCCCGGCGGCCAGCGAGAACAGCCCATAGACCGCGATCAGGGCACGCCCGGGCCCGCTGCTGATGGAGGTGGTCACGCGCCGCCCGCCCAGATCTGCAGCATCCGCCCCGTCATCACCGCGATCGCGAACCCGGCCACGACCAGGATCGCCGACCCCCACCTGCTCCGCTCCGCCAGCGCCAGGAACACCCCGGCGGGCGGGATCACCACCTGGCCCCCGACGTAGCCGAAGAGCGTGACCTTCTCCGCGGGCCCCTGCCCGCCGGCCACCGCCGCGATCACGAAGCCCGCCTGCACCAGCACGGCCACCTCGAGCACGGCGAACCCGACCAGCAGCACCATGCCCATCGGCCGGTTGCGGATCGCGACGATCAGGCTCGCCAGCATGAGCAGCAGCGAGACGACGATGACGATCGTGGAGATGACGGTGTTCATCGGGGCTAAGGCTATCCCCAGGGCTCCCCGGTCCCCATTTCACGGCACCCCTGGAAAGCGAAGGCGGCGCTACCGCTCCGGGATGGCGTGTTCGATGCCGTCGAGGACCCAGGTGAGGCCGCGTTCGAAGTTGTCGTCCGCCCCGCGTACCCCCTCCTCGATCATCGGCCCCAGCCGCGGGAACTCCCCGCCCTCGACCAGCTCCTTGATGTACGGATCCGCCACGGCCGCCCGCTCCACCTCGTTGATCCCCTCCGACCGGGGCGCCCCGCGCTCCTGCGCCTCCCGCACCACGAACCCGGTCATGTAGTCGTTGAACACCGCCAGGAACCGCCACCGGGTCAGCCGGTCGAGCCCCAGCCCGTCGAAGGCGGCCAGCTTCTGCTCCACGTGCCGCAGCGCGTTGGGCCCCACGGCCACCCGCTGCGAGATCAGCTCCACCCGCCACGGATGCCGCAGCACCAGCTCGCGCTCCCGCCGCGCCATCAGCAGCAGCGCCTCGCGCCACGAGGACGGCAGCGGCTCCTCGACGAGCACCTCGGCGCTGACCTCGTCGAGCATCAGCGCGAGCAGGTCCTCCTTGCGCTCGATGTACGAGTACAGCGTCATCGCCCGCGCGCCCAGCTCGGCGGCCACCCGCCGGATCGACACCGCGGCCAGCCCTTCGGCATCGGCGACGGCGATGGCGGCGGCCACGATCGCCTCCCGGGTCAGCACCGGACGGCGGGGCGGCGTGGGGCGGGACCAGATCGAACTCACGCCAGAATCCTAGACACTGTACGAAACTGCTACGGTGTACGACATGCGATACAGCGTACGAAACTCGCTCTGGACCACCGGCCTGGTCGTCCTCCTGGGCGTCGTCATGACGATGCTCGACACCACGATCGTCAACGTCGCGCTCGGCACGCTGGCCCGCGACTTCCACACCACGCTCGCCACCATGCAGTGGGCGGTCACCGGCTACCTGCTGGCCCTGTCGATGACGGTCCCGGTCACCGGCTGGGCCGTGGGCAGGTTCGGCGCCCGGAACGTCTGGCTGGTCTCGCTCGTGCTGTTCGTGGCGGGTTCCGCGCTCACCGCCGCCGCCTGGTCGGTCGGGAGCCTGGTCGCCTTCCGCGCCGTGCAGGGGCTGGGCGGGGGCCTGCTCCTGCCGGTCGGCCAGATGATGCTGGCCAGGGCGGCCGGCCAGGAGCGGATGGGCCGCGCGATGGCCCTGATCTCGCTCCCGGCGATGCTGGTGCCGGTGCTCGGGCCGCCGCTGGGCGGCGTGATCGTGGAGGGCCTCGGCTGGCGGTGGCTGTTCCTGATCAACGTGCCGTTCTGCGCGGTGGCGCTGCTGGCGGCGTTCCTGCTGCTCCCCCGCGAGCCGGGCGCGAACCCGCAGGGGCTCGACGTGCTGGGCCTCGCGCTGCTCTCGCCCGGCCTGGCCGCGCTGGTCTACGGGCTGTCCGAGATCGGCAACGGGGCCTCCCCGCTCCACCCCGCGCTGTGGATCGGCGTGGCGCTGGTCGCCGTGTTCGCCGTGCGGGCGCTGCGGACGACCGGCGCGCTGCTGGATCTGCGGTTGTTCGGGAACAGGCAGTTCGCCGCCGCGGTGGGCGCGCTCGTGTGCTACTCGGCCGCCATGTTCGGCTTCACGGTGCTCGTGCCCCTCTACAGCCAGCTCGCGCAGGGCGGGAGCGCGCTGGAGGCGGGGCTGCTGCTGGCCCCGATGGGGATCGGCGCGGCGATCACGATGCCGGTCGCGGGCAAGCTGACCGACAGCAAGGGGCCGCGCGGCGTCGGCGCGGCGGGCGTGGTCGTGGCCGTGGCGGGCATCGCGGGGTTCTCGGCGTTCGGGGGTCTCGTGCCGATGTTCGTCCTGGGGCTCGGGCACGGGCTGGTGTCGACGTCGGTGATGGCGGCCGCGTTCAAGACGCTGGAGCCGGCCGCCATCCCGGCCGCGACCACGCTGAGCACGATCGCGGTGCGCCTCGCCTCCCCGTTCGGCGTGGCGGTGCTGGCCGTGCTGCTGCAGGTGTTCACCAGGACGGGCGTGGAGCGGCCCTTCACGTACGCGTTCGGCGTCGCCATCGCGCTGGCGGCCGTCTCGCTGGTGCCGATCGCGCTCATAGGATCGAAGGCATGGAGAGGATCCTCGTCAGCGCGTGCCTGATGGGCCGCCGGGTCCGCTACGACGGTCGCGCCAAGACCAGCGCGGACGCCCGGCTCGCCACGTGGCGCGAGGAGGGGCGGCTGGTGCCGCACTGCCCGGAGGTGTCGGGCGGGCTGCCGATCCCGCGTCCGGCCGCCGAGATCGAGGGCGGCGCGGGCGGGGCGGCCGTCCTGTCCGGGGCCGCCCGCGTGCTGGCGAGCGACGGATCCGACGTGACGGCCGAGTTCCTGGCGGGCGCGCGGTCGGCGCTGGCCGTGGCGCGCTCGCACGGCATCCGGCTGGCGGTGCTGAAGGAGGGCAGCCCGTCGTGCGGCGCGCTGTCGATCTACGACGGTACGTTCAGCGGCGGGCGCAGCCCCGGCCAGGGCGTCACGACGGCGCTGCTGGAGCAGCACGGCATCCGCGTGTTCACCGAGGACCACCTCGACGAGGCCGCCGACTACCTGCGGACCCTGGACACGTAGAACGAGCCCGCCAGCCCGGTGGCGAGCAGGACCGCGATCACGCTGTGATACCAGCTCAGCAGCGCGCTCGACGGGCCCGCCCCGAGCGCCAGCGCCAGGATCCCCATCAGCACCCCGCCGAGCGCCGCCGCGTGGCTGTAGATGATCCCGTCCCAGGCCCACGCGCGCTCGGCCAGCACGCCGTACGCCCCGGCGAACATCGCCCCGGCGCACAGCGTCTCCACGATCGCGGCCGGCACGATCACGGCCTCGCGTACCGGGCCGAACGCGATCCCCGCGTGCAGCAGCCCGAACGACAGGAAGATCAGCGCGTACAGCAGCGAGAGCCATCCCAGGGCCCGGCGAAGTGCGTCCATGCGATCCACCCTCGCACCGGGGGCGGGCCGGCGAATCGTCCCCAGGGAGGCGGTCCGGATACCACGCCCGCCGTAGCCCGGCGGGCGCCGCCCGTCAGTACTCCCAGGTGTCGGTGCGCTGCTCGTGGCTGATGCAGAACACGCCCGTGCCGTGCTCCCCCTTGACCAGGTCCACCCTGATCCAGCCGGTGGCGCGGGCGACCTTGGCGGTGTAGCCGCTGACCGGGGTGGCCGACACCAGGCGGCAGCCCTCCGGGCCGAGCGTGAACGCCACCTCGCCGCCCTTCACCTTCACCACCTTCAGCGGCTTTCTCGGCGCGGGGCTCTTCACGGGACTCTTCGTCGGGCTCTTGACCGGCTTTCCCGACGCACGACTCGGGCTGGGGGTGGGGCTGGGGCTGGTGAGGGTCAGCGGGGCTTCGTCGGCCGCGATCGTCTGGGCGACGAAGGGCTCCACGCCCACGTCGTCCACGAACTCGTCCCGCAGCACGCCCCGTACGCCGAACCACGAGACCGACACGGCGACCGCGGTCGCCCCGCACCAGATCGCCGCGTATCGAAGGGCTCGACGCATGAGAGGCATTATGTACGGTTGGTGCGCATGGCGACGGTGCTCGTAGTGGAAGACGATGAATTCGTCAGATCAGCGATCATCCACGAGCTCGGCCGGCGCGGGCACGCCGTCCGCAGCGCCGGGTGCGCGCTCGACGCGCTCAGGGAGATCTCGCAGCGCCCGCCGGACGCCGTCGTCCTCGACCTGGGCCTGCCCGACCTGGACGGGTCCGAGGCGCTGCGCATGGTGCGCGGCATCTCCGACGTGCCGGTCATCGTGGCCACGGCCCGCGACGACGAGGCCGAGATCGTCCGGCTGTTACGGGCGGGCGCGGACGACTACCTGGTCAAACCGTTCTCCGGTGACCATCTCAGCGCCCGGCTGGACGCCGTGCTGCGCAGGGCCAGGTCCGCGCCCGCGCCCCAGATCTTCCGCGTGGGCGGCCTCGAGGTGGACGTGGGCCGGCGCGAGGCCGCGCTCGACGGCGGTCCGCTGTCGCTGACCCGGCGCGAGTTCGACCTGCTCGCCTACCTCGCCGCCCGCGCCGACCGCGTCGTCACCCGCCAGGAGCTGCTGGCCGAGGTCTGGCGGCAGTCGTACGGCGACGACCAGACGATCGACGTGCACCTGTCGTGGCTGCGGCGCAAGCTCGGCGAGAGCGCCTCCCAGCCGCGTTACCTGCACACGGTCCGGGGCGTCGGCGTGATGCTGTCGGCGCCCCGATGAGAGCGCCCCGATGAGAGCGCCCCGATGAGAGGCCCCCGATGAGGCGGACACTGGCGGTGCTGATGGTCGCGGTCACCTCGATGGTCGCGCTGGCCTTCCTCGTGCCGCTCGCGCTGATCGTCAAGGAGACCGCGCAGACCAGGGCGCTGGCGGGTGCCGAGCGGCAGGCGTCCGCGCTGGTCCCGGTGCTGGCGCTGACGACCAGGAGCGACGACCTGGGGCACGCCATGGCCCGCACCGAGGCCGGGCGGCGCGGCCTGCTGGCCGTCCACGTCAAGGGCGGGACAACGCAGGGCACCTCCCGCGCGCCCGCCGCCGAGGTGGCCAGGGCCGCCCGCGAGACCAGGGCGAGCACCGTCGAGCTGGACGGCGGATACGTGCTGCTGCGCCCGGTCGCGCTGGACGAGGACCGGGGCGCGGTGATCGAGGTGTTCGTCCCCGCGGCCGACCTCAACCGGGGCGTCCTCACGTCATGGGCGGTGCTGACCGGGGTGGCCGTGGCGCTGGTGCTCGGCTCGGTGCTGGTCGGCGACCGGCTCGGGGCGCGGGTCGTACGCTCGGCGCGCCGGCTCGGCACCGCCGCGACCGCGCTGGGAGCCGGCGACCTGAGCGAACGCGTCTACCCCGACGGGCCGCCCGAGCTCAAGGCGGCGGCGACCGCGTTCAACGCCATGGCGAACCGCGTCACCCAGCTCCTGGCCGCCGAACGGGAGCTGGCCGCCGACCTCTCCCACCGGCTCCGCACCCCGCTCACCGCGCTCAAGCTCAGCCTGGACCAGCTCGGCCCGCAGGCGGAGCCCGGCAGGCAGGCGCTGGCCAGGCTGGAGGGCGAGGTGGACACGATCATCGCGGCGGCCCGGCGGCCGTCGCGGGCGGCCAGGTCGTGCGACGCGGCCGAGGTGCTGCGCGAGCGGCTGACGTTCTGGTCGGCGCTGGCGGAGGATCAGCGGCGCCCGTGGGAGCTGGTCGGGGCCACGCTGCCGGTACGGGTGCCCGTACCGGCCGGTGAGCTGACGGCGGTGGTGGACGCGCTGCTCGGGAACGTGTTCAGGCACACGCCGGAGGGCACGGCGTTCGGCGTCACCCTGCACGAGGGCCAGGACACCGTCGGCATCCTGATCGCCGACGCGGGGCCCGGCATCGCGGACCCGGACTCGGCGATGGAGCGGGGCAGCAGCGGCAGCGGGTCCACCGGGCTCGGGCTGGACATCGCGCGCAGGCTCGCCGAGTCGACGGGGGGCCGGCTGCGGCTGGACCGGTCGTCGATGGGCGGGGCTCAGGTGCAGGTGTGGCTGCGTACTGAAATAGCAGCTAAGCCAGCCTTAAAGGACACTTAAGCCCTAAATTTCGCCCTTTCGGATACATCAAGGTGATCTATATGCAGATCACCCGTAAGGCGCTCGTCGCCACCACCCTGGCCGCCCCCACGCTGCTCGTGCTCGCCATCGCCCCCGGCACGGCCTCCGCGCACGGCACCATGAGCAACCCGCCCAGCCGCACCATGGTCTGCTACAGCGAGGGCCCGGAGAACCCGAAGTCGGCCGCCTGCAAGCAGGCCGTGGCCATCGGCGGCACCCAGCCGCTCTACGACTGGAACGAGGTCAACATCGCCGACGCGGCGGGCCGGCACCGCCAGATCATCCCAGACGGCAAGCTGTGCAGCGCGGGGCGGGACAAATACCGCGGGTTCGACCAGGCACGGGCGGACTGGCCCGCGACGACGCTGGCGAGCGGCGCGTCCCACACGTTCAGGTACCGGGCGACCGCGCCGCACAAGGGGTCGTTCGAGCTCTACATCACCAAGGACGGCTACGACCCGGCCAGGCCGCTGAAGTGGTCGGACCTGGAGGCCAAGCCGTTCCAGACCGTGCAGAACCCGGTGGTGACGGACGGCTTCTACACGATGACCGCCAAGCTGCCCGCCCGGCAGGGACGGCACCTGATCTACGCCATCTGGCAGCGCAGCGACAGCCCCGAGGCGTTCTACTCCTGCTCGGACGTGGTCTTCGGCCAGTCCAACCCGGTCCCGGCCCCCACGCCCACCGGCACACCGACCGCCACCCCCAAGCCCACCCCCACTTCCGGCCCCACTTCTGGCCCCACGCAGCCGTCCGGGGACCTGCCGGCCGTCAACGCGGGCGTCGGCCTCGTCCCCGCCGCGGCCAAGGTGGGCCAGGAGGTCAGGGTGACGGCGGTCTGCGGCGGGTCGAAGGTGCGTGACGTGACCTCGAACGCCTTCGCCACCGTCCGCACCCGCCCCACCGCCCCCGCGGCCACCTGGTCATCGGCGCTGAAGGCGGTCAAGGCCGGCCGGTTCGGGGTGACGGTGCGCTGCGAGAACGGCGGCGTGGCGCGTACCGCACTCACCGTCGGCTGATCGGGAAAGCGACCGGGCCGCTTTCCCGGAAACCTTCTCGCGTTCCCAGGAGTCGTACAGATTGGGGGCCCGATTTCACATCGAAACGGGGAAGGGACTCGGCAATGCCTGTCGACCTGAACAACGCACAACCTCTGGCCTGGGACTCGGCCACGCTCGACGCGGACACCAAGGCGATGCTGGACAACCTCCAGCCGAACATCCTGCGCGCCCACGTGCGCGAGCACCTGTCCGTGCTGTTCGTCAGGTTCAACGACGCGGCGGAAGGAAAGGCATTCCTCCGGCACGTGGCGACCACCAAGATGAAGTCGGCCCGCGAGCACCTGCAGGAGGTCCGCGACTTCAACGCGAAAGGCAGCCGGGGCACGCCGTACGTGGGCATCGGCATCAGCAAGGCCGGCTACCGCGACCTCGGCCACTCGGTCGAGGACGTGCGCAAGTTCGGGGACCGGGTGTTCCGCGACGGCATGAAGCGCCGGGTCGCCGAGGTCGCCGACCCGCCCGTGGAGACGTGGGAGCGTACGTACCAGCGGGAGATCCACGCCGTCATCCTGATCGGCGACGCCGAGCCGGGGCCGGTGGCGGCGCTGCGCGAGGAGATCCTCGGCGCGCTGCCGGAGAGCGCGCGGCTGCTCGGCGAGGAGACCGGGCAGGGCATGCGCAACCCCGCCGGCGACGGCATCGAGCACTTCGGGTACGTGGACGGCCGCAGCCAGCCGCTGTTCGTGAAGGACGAGGTGGACAGGGAGCCGAAGAAGCACTGGAACCCGGCTTTCCCGCTGAGCAACGTGCTGGTGCCCGACCCCTTCGCGCCGAACCCCGTCCGGCATCACGGCAGCTACCTGGTGTTCAGGAAGCTGGAGCAGAACGTACGGGCGTTCAAGGAGATCGAGCAGGAGCTGGCCGACGGCCTGGGCCTGGTCGGCGCCGACCGGGACCGGGCGGGCGCCATGCTCGTCGGCCGGTTCAAGGACGGCACGCCCCTGACCAGCAAGCCCAAGGCGGGTGGCGGGCCGGTGAGCAACGACTTCACCTTCGACGGCGACGACGGCAGCAAGTGCCCGTTCAGCGGCCACATCAGGAAGACGAACCCGCGCTCGTTCGGGCGTGAGGTGCTCATGGCGCGGCGCGGTCAGACGTACGGGGAGCGGACCGACGAGCCGTGGGACGACTCGCCGCCGGAGACCCGGCCGAGCGGCGAGGTCGGGCTGCTGTTCATGGCGTTCAACGGCAGCCTGCTGAACCAGTTCGAGTTCACGCAGCAGTCGTGGGCCGACAACCCCGACTTCGAGAACCCGGCCACCGGGCACGACCCGGTGATCGGGCAGGGCGATCGGGACATCAAGGTCGCCTTCCCGAAGGTCTGGGGCAAGCCGGAGCTGTCGGTGCCGCAGGCCCAGGTGGCCCAGACGGTCACGATGAAGGGCGGCGAGTACTTCTTCGCGCCGTCGCTGGCGTACCTGCGCAACCTGTAACCGGGGAAAGGCCGGAGCCGTTCGCGGCCCGGCCTTTCCTTCCCCCGGCCTGATGCGAAGGATGTACGCCCCGTTTCCGCCCGCCGGAGGAGGAAGTGCCGGTCCCGTCCCGGCACGATCGGAAGCATGACGATCGGACTGCTGCTCGCCCTCGCCGCCCTGGCCCTCGTCGACAGCACCAGCTTCGGCACCCTCGGCATCCCCGTCTACCTGCTGCTGGCCTCGAAACGGTCGGGCGGGCTGCTGGTCTACCTGGCCACCATCGCGGTCTTCTACTTCCTGGTGGGGGTCGCGCTCATGCTGGGGCTGTCCACGGTGATGGAGCGCTTCGGCGACGTGCTGCGCACCACTCCCGCGTACTGGGTGCAGCTCGTGCTGGGCGTGGGGCTGTTCGCGCTGAGCTTCAGGCTCGACCCCAAGCGGCGCGCGAAGCTGGGCAAGCCCGAGCGCCGCTTCGAGCCCCGGGTGGGCGGCCCGCGCGTGATGGTGCTGCTGGGGCTGACCGCCGGGGTGCTGGAGCTGGCGACGATGGTGACCTACCTCGCCGCGATGGGCATCATGACCACGGCGGGGCTGACCGCCGGGCAGTGGGTGCCGTTGCTGGGCGCGTACGTGCTCGTCATGATCCTGCCGCCGCTGGCGCTCATGGGGCTGCGCGCCGTGGCGGGAGCCTGGCTGGAGCCCAAGCTGGAGCGGCTGCGGGCCTGGATGAGCAAGCACGCGGCATCGGCCCTGAGCTGGGGCCTTGCCATCGTCGGATTCCTGCTTGCCCGGGATGCGGCGTTTTATCTGTTCTTCCAGAGACCGTAGGATCGGATGCCTCCGCTGGATCTTCGGGGGGAGATCTGTGATGTTGCGGGCGTTCCTGCGGACCGAGGCAGGCAGCACGACCGTGCTGCTGGTGGCCACGGTGCTCGCCCTGCTCTGGGCCAATTCGCCGTGGGGTGACACCTACGAGGCGTTCTGGCACACCCCCATGGGCATCTCCTTCGGGGACGCCGACTTCTCGCTGGACCTGCGGCACTGGGTCAACGACGGGCTGATGACCGTCTTCTTCTTCCTCATCGGCCTCGAGGTCTCCTACGAAGTGCGGCTCGGGCAGCTCAGGGACCGGCGGCTCATCGCCGTGCCGGCCGTGGCGGCCTTCGGCGGGATGCTGGTGCCGGCCGGCGTCTACCTCCTGCTCAACTTCGGCGGGCCGGGCGCGGGCGGGTGGGGCGTGCCCATCGCCACCGACACGGCGTTCGTGCTGGGCGTGCTCGCCATCGTGGGCGCCCGGTGCCCGGATCCGCTGCGGGCGTTCCTGCTGACGCTGGCCATCGTGGACGACGTGCTGGCGATCATGATCATCGCGATCTTCTACACGGCCAGCCTCTCCATCCCCGCGCTCATCACCGCCGTCGTGCTCCTCGCGGCCATCGTGACCCTGCGGTGGCTGAGGATCTGGCGGGCGCCCGCCTACGTCGTGCTGGGGTTCGCGCTCTGGGTGGCCACCCTCGAGAGCGGGATCCACCCGACGCTGGTCGGCATCGCACTGGGCCTGCTGGTCTTCGTCTACGCGCCCACGGACCAGAAGCTGCTGCTCGCCGGCGAGGCCGTGCAGGAGTTCACCAGCGAGCCGAGCGCGCGGGCCGCCAGGGAGGCCACGCGGCGGGTCCAGCGGGCCGTCTCCGTCAACGAGCGGCTGCAGCTGCGCCTGCACCCGTGGAGCAGCTACGTGATCGTGCCGATCTTCGCCCTGGCCAACGCCGGGGTGCGGCTCGACGGCGAGACCCTGCGGGCCGCCCTCACCTCGCCGGTCTCCATCGGGGTGGCGCTGGGGCTGGTGCTCGGGAAGTTCGTCGGGATCTCCCTCGGCACGTGGCTGCCGCTGCGGTTCGGCTGGGGGATCCTGCCCGGCAACCTGGTGTGGGGGCAGCTGCTGGGCGGGGCGGCCGTGTCCGGGATCGGGTTCACGGTGGCGCTGTTCATCGTTGACCTGGCCTTCGACGGCTCACCCGTCCACGCCCAGGCGAAGATCGGCATCCTGGCCGGGTCGCTGCTGTCCGCCCTGCTGGGGTGGGTGATCTTCCGGCTGGCGTGGGACCGGGGCGGGGTGTGCGCGCCGCCCGAGGCCGAGCCTCCCGAGGAGCTGCCCGACCGGCTCACCGTGCCGGTCGGTCCGGCGGACCACGTGCGCGGGCCCGAGGACGCCACGATCACGATCGTCGAGTACGGGGACTTCGAGTGCCCGTACTGCGGGCGGCTGCACCCGGTCCTGGAGGAGATCCGCCGGAAAAATCCTGATGTACGGATGGTTTTCCGGCATTACCCGATCCGTACGCTGCACCCCCGGGCCGCGTCGGCCGCGATCGTCTCCGAGGCCGCGGCCGACCAGGGCAGGTTCTGGGAGATGCACGACATCCTCTACGACAACCAGCGCTTCCTCACCGACGCCGACCTTGAGCACTACGCCGCCGAGCTGGGCATCGATCCCTGGTCCGACGTGCCGGGCCACGCCGCGCGGATCGCCCTGCACGAGGAGTCCGGCCGCGACAGCGGCGTGCGCGGCACCCCCACGCTCTTCCTGAACGGCGTGCGCTACCAGGGCGGCCTGGACAAGGGGTCGATCAGCAGAGCATTGGACGATCTACGCGAATCCCCGTAGCGTCGTCGCGTCCCCGCTTCTCCCCGATCGGAGCTTCCTTGCTTGCCAATATCAGCAATATCCTCACCTTTGCCGTGATGGGCATCCTGTTCCTCTTCGGCGTCGTCGTGACCGTGATGGCTCGACGCGAGCACGGCTCGGCCGCGATGATCGGCATGGTGGGCTGCGTCCTGCTCCTGCTGGGACTGGCGTTCGACGGCTTCCGCTCTTTCGTGCTGTATCCGCAGCTGGGCGCGTCGCTCGACCCCACGATCGTGGCCGTCACCAACCTGGCCTCCCTGCTCTTCAACGCGGGCGGCACGGCCCTGCTGATCTGGGCCGTGGTGGCCCGGCGCAAGCCGCGCCAGCCCGCCCAGCCGCCGCAGGGCCCCGGCTGGCCGCAGCAGCCCCCCTATCCGCAGCAGCCGTACCCGCAGCAGCAGCCCGGCTGGCAGAACCCGCAGCAGCCGCCCTACGGTCAGGGCCAGAGCTGACCCACCCGTGGGACGGGTCCCCCGGGGAAGTGTGACAATGGGAGGGCACGCCCCCACGCTCCGCAGCGGCTCCTGAGGAGATCATGACTCGAGAGCAACCTGACCCGCAGGGACAGGACCCCCACCAGACGATCAGGCACCGCAAGCCCTCCCCGACCCAGCCCTTCCCGGCACAGGCCACCCCGCAGGGGCCTCCCGGACAGGTCCCGCCGCCGCGGCACGGCCCCCCGCCCCCGCAGGACTCCCCGACCGTGCGCGTGCCGCCACCTCCCGCCCCGCCGACCGTGCGGGTGCCCCGGCCCGGGCGGCCCCAGGATCCGCCCTCCACGCAGCGGCTCCCCTACACGCCGGACATGCTGCCCGACGTGTCCCACTACGAGGCCAAGCCCCCGAGATCGGCCTGGTGGTGGGCGATCGTGGCCGGCTCGCTGGTGCTCCTGGTCGCGGCCGTCGCGGTGGCGGCCATCCTGTGGGCCCGCTCCACCGCCTAGCCCGCACGCCGGGTGAGGTCCATCGTCCAGTTCGTCTCCCAGGTCAGCCCGTCGTCCGCCGAGAACGCCTGCTCCCAGCGGGCCGCGTCCGGGCCGAGCACCGTCCAGATGAACCGGCACCGCACCCGCCTGCCCTCATACGTCTCCTCCCCGTAGAACTCGCCCCGGTTCCCCGCGAACCCGCCCACCATGGGCGAGGTGTCGAGCGTGCTCCTGGTGCTGCCGGCCCAGTAGATGGACCACTCCCGCGACTCGGGGTTGTACACGCGCACGGTCAGCCCGCTGGACCCCTTGGTCGGGAACGTGATCTCGTCGAAGCTGGCCGCCCCGTCGAAGTGCCGGGTGGCGACCGAACGGCCGGGGAACTCCTCCCATTCGTCGCTGCCGGCGAGCGCCTTCACGAGCCTGCGGTTGCCGACGTCCCAGTGGCCGGCGAGAAAGTCGAAATCGTTCATGCGGGCGACGGTAGGCCGCGGTCACTGACAGGTAGTGTCAGTGAATGTGCGTGCTTCCCGCCTGGTCTCGATCCTCCTGCTCCTGCAGACGCGCGGCCGGATGACCGCGCAGGACCTGGCCGAGCGGCTGGAGGTCTCGGTACGCACCATCTACCGCGACGTCGACTCCCTCCACGCCGCCGGCATCCCCCTGTACGGCGACGCGGGCCCCAAGGGCGGCTACCAGCTGCTCGACGGCTACCGCACCCGGCTCACCGGGCTGACGGCCGACGAGGCCGAGTCGCTGTTCCTGGCCGGCCTGCCGGGTCCGGCGGCGGAGCTGGGGCTGGGCGCGGTGGTCACGGCCGCGCAGCTCAAGCTCATGGCGGCGCTGCCCGTGGAGCTGCGGGACCGCGCCGGGCGCATCCAGGAGCGCTTCCACCTCGACGCGCCCACCTGGTACCGCGACCAGGAGCCGGTGACCTACCTGCCCGCCGTGGCCGACGCCGTCTGGAACGAGCGCCGCATCCAGGTCAGGTACCGCCGCTGGAAGGCGCCCCAGGAGGTGGAGCGGCGGCTGGACCCGTACGGGCTGGTCGTCAAGGCCGGACGGTGGTATCTCGTCGCGCGGGCGGACGAGGACGTGCGCACCTACCGCGTCTCGCAGATCCTCGACCTGCACCCGCTCCCTGAGGGCTTCACCAGGCCGGACGGCTTCGACTTGGCGGCCTACTGGCAGGGCTACCTGGCCGAGTTCGAGGCCCGGCTGCGGCGGGGCGAGGCGGTGCTCCGGCTGTCGCCGCGCGGCGTCGAACGCTTGCCCGACCTCATGACCCCCGGCGTGGTGGCGGCGGCCAGGCAGAGCGCGCAGCCGCCCGACGAGGAGGGCTGGACGCGGGTCACGGTGCCGATCGAGTCGATCGAGCACGCGCTCGCCGAGTTCCTGCGGCTGGGCACGGACGTCGAGGTGCTCGCCCCCGCCGAGCTACGCGACCGCATGGCCGCCACCGCCGCCGAGCTCGCCGCCCGCTACCGCCCGGCCTGAGCCGCCGACACCGGCTCGTCGGCGATCATGCCGACTTCCTCATCACGTGGAAGCGCCGGGTGATCTCGTAGCCGGCCTTGGTGTAGAGGCGGCCGGCCGGGCTCGCCTCGCCGGTCCAGAGGAACCACGACGAGTGGAGCCCCTCGGCGCGCATCATGGTCATGGCGAGATGGAGCAGAATCTTGCCGAGGCCGGTGCCGCGCTGCTCGGGGTCGACGCCGAAGGGTCCGAAGCGCTCGGGGATGCCGCGGTAGGCCGCATAGAGAGCGAATCCCACTATTCGATCTTTTTTCGCGATGACCATGCGTTGGGGGTCGCGGTGCTGCCGGATCGCCTCGCCCCAGTCGGGGTTGAAGGCGTCGGCCGCGAAGCGGATCAGCTCGGGCAGCTCGCCGTCGGTGGGGCCGCGGAAGGCGTACCCCTCGCTCTCGCGCTCGGCGCGCAGCTCGCGTACCTCGTCGGGGGTCACGTAGCCGACGAGCGTCCGGTCCATGGCGGCCGGCGAGTACAGGGTCCGGAAGCCGAGCCCGTCGAGGAGCCGGTAGCCGTCGGGGTAGAGCTCGGCGTCCACCCCCGGGAGCACATAGTTCGGCGTATAGGACGAAAAATCGACCTTCGTCCGGCCGGCCCGCTCCAGGAACGCCAGCGCCTCGCCCACCAGCCGCCTCCCGAGCCCGCCACCGCGATGCTCGGGGACGACGAAGAAGAACGGGATCCACCCGGTGTCCGGCTCCAGGTCGGTGCCCGGGGCCAAGGGGGTCAGGCGGCGCACGCCGTACGCGCAGCCCACCACCCGCCCGCCGGAGACCGCCACGCGCAGCCCCTCGGGGTCGAAGTTGGGGTCGAGCAACACGCAGTCGCGGAACCAGGGGGAGGTGGCGGGGTCGGCCGGCATGCTGCGGTTCCAGGCGTCCACCAGGGAGACCTCGTCACCGGACGCGAAGGCGCGGACTGTGACCATCAGGGTCCTTTCACCTTTGAACTCTCGGGAATTTATTTTCCCCCTCGGCGCAGCTTAGGAAAATTACTTTTACGCCACCATCGCCCGAAACTTTCACGTCGGCCAACCCTTAGCCGCAGGTCACCCAGCCCTTTCCCGCCGCCCCCACCAGCAGCGATTGCGTCGGCGAAAGTTTCTCTTCACACTCGCAATGTTTCAGGCGAACGAGAGGAACCCGATGAACGTGAGAGCTCGGATCATGGGTGCCTTGATCGCCGCCGCGACGCTCATCGTCGCGGGGCTGATCACCGCGCCACCGGCCTCGTCGGCACAGCTGACGGAGGTGACCGGCTTCGGCACTAACCCGACAAACCTGCGCATGCACCTGTACGTCCCGGACGGCGTCGGGACCCGACCACCTCTCCTGGTCGCCGTGCACTACTGCACGGGATCGGGTCCGGCCTTCTACTCCGGCACGGAGTTCGCCTCGCTGGCCGACCGGCACAAGTTCATCATCATCTACCCGTCCGCCACCAGGAGCGGCTCCTGCTTCGACGTCTCCTCGCCGCAGGCGCTGCGGCACGACGGCGGCAGCGACCCGGTCGGCATCGTCTCCATGGTCAGGTACGTGCAGCAGCGCTACGGCACCGACCCCGACCGCACCTTCGTCACCGGGGCCTCCTCGGGCGCCATGATGACGAACGTGCTGCTGGGCGACTACCCCGACGTCTTCAAGGCCGGAGCCGCGTTCGCCGGGGTGCCGTTCGCCTGCTTCGCCACCACGGACGGGTCGATGTGGAACAGCGCCTGCGCCAACGGCCAGGTCAGCAAGACGCCGCAGCAGTGGGGCGACCTCGTACGCGGCGCGTACCCCGGCTACAGCGGCCCCCGCCCGCGCATGCAGGTGTGGCACGGCACCGCGGACGGCACGCTGCAGTACCCGAACTTCCAGGAGGAGATCAAGCAGTGGACCAACGTCCACGGCCTGAGCCAGACGCCCAGCAGCACCGACCAGCCGCAGTCCGGCTGGACCAGGACCAGGTACGGCGGCACCGGCACGATGGCCCCCGTCGAGGGGATCAGCCTCCAGGGCGTCGGCCACAACGTCCCGACGAGCGGGATGGCCGCCGCCGCGATCGCCTTCTTCGGCCTTGACCAGGGCGGCGGCACGCCGACCCCGACCCCGACCCCCACGCCGACTCCGACTCCGACTCCGACCCCGACGCCCGGGACCGGGGCGTGCCGGGTCACGTACACGATGAACACCTGGAACACCGGCTTCACGGCCGCGGTCACGGTCACCAACACCGGCACCACCCAGCTCACCTCCTGGGCGCTGGCCTTCACGCTTCCCGCGGGCCAGAGCGTCACCTCCGCGTGGAACGCCACGGTCTCGCCCGCGAGCGGCCAGGTCACGGCCAGGAACGTCAGCTACAACGGCACGGTCGCCCCGGGCGCGTCCGCCTCGTTCGGCTTCCAGGCCACCCACACGGGCAACACCTCCAAGCCGTCCGCCTTCACCCTCAACGGCGCCACCTGCACGTGACGGCTCGCTCCGCCGGGTTCGGAACCCCCCCGAGCCCGGCGTGATCATCTGATGGATACTGGCCCTTCTCGGAGAATTTGGGAGCGCTCCCGAACGTGCTCCCGCTGTAACCGAAAGGGCACATCTTGTCCAAATTTCACGCGCGGTTATCGGCGGTGTTATCGGGCTCGGTGCTCGTGCTCGCCGCCGGTCTCGCGCCGCTCCACCAGGCGGCAGCCGCGGCGACCGAGCCCGCTGAGACCCAGCCGGCCCGTGTCACCCTCACCCTCATCACCGGCGACGTCGTCGAGTACGCGCCGTCGCAGGCCGGCGCCCCCTCCATCGCCATCAGGCCGGCGCCCAGGCCCGGCGGCGCGGACGTCACGTTCGCCACGCTGCCCGGCAAGGACGGCGGATACCTGGTCCTGCCCTCCGACGCGGCCCCCATGGTCGCCGCCGGGACGCTGGACGAGGAGCTGTTCGACGTCGAGACGCTGGCGCGGGACCGGCGCGTCGAGGCGATCCCCCTGCTCGTCACCTACCCGGGCGACCCCGCCCCCGCCGCGCTCGCCACCTCCGCCCGGTCCCTGCCGGCCGGCGAGAACGTGCGGGTGCTCGACAGCGTCAATGGCGCCGCGCTCACCGTACGAGCCGACCGGGCCGGCGACTTCTGGGCCGGGCTCAACACCGGCGCCAAGCTGACCGGCGGCGCGATCTCCAAGATCTGGCTGGACCGCAGGACGAGGGCGTCGCTCGACAAGAGCGTGCCCCTCATCGGCGCGCCGGCCGGGTGGGAGCGCGGATTCGACGGCAAGGGGGTCAAGGTCGCCGTCCTCGACACCGGGATCGACGCCGGCCACCCCGACTTCGCCGGGCGGATCCTGGCCAGCGAGAACTTCTCCGACTCCGCCGGCATCGCCGACAAGGTCGGACACGGCACGCACGTCGCCTCGACGATCGCGGGCGCCGGACCGACGTACAAGGGCGTGGCGCCGGCCGCGTCCCTGCTGGTCGGCAAGATCCTCGCGGACAACGGCCTGGGCGACTGGTCGTGGGCCATCTCCGGCATGGAGTGGGCCGCCGCGCAGGGCGCCGACGTGGTCAACATGAGCCTGGGCACCTGCTGCGGCAACGGCACCGACCCGATGAGCCAGGCGCTGAACGAGCTCACGAAGAAGTACGGCACGCTCTTCGTGACGGCGGCCGGCAACGAGGAGGACCCGCTCACGGTGAGCGTCCCGGCCGCGGCCGACGAGGCGCTGGCCGTGGGCGCGGTGGACAAGGAGACCGGCACGACCCTGGCCGGGTTCTCCAGCAAGGGGCCGCGGCTGGACGACGCCGCCGTCAAGCCGAACATCGTCGCCCCCGGCGTGGACATCGTCGCCGCGCGCTCGGCCTACTCCTCGCTGCCCGGCATCCCGGGCGACGACAAGTACACGACCTTCAGCGGCACCTCCATGGCCACCCCGCACGTCGCCGGGGCCGCCGCGATCCTGGCCCAGCAGCATCCCGGCTGGCGGGCCGCCGAGCTGCGCGACGCGCTCACCTCGACGGCCGTGCGCAACGACGGGCACAACTGGTTCGAGCAGGGCAGCGGCCGGGTGGACGTGGCCCGCGCCGTCACCCAGAGCGTGTTCGCCACCTCCGTGGTGGACTTCCGGCTCCTGGGCAAGCCCGCCACCAGGCAGGTCACGTACCGCAACCTCGGCTCCGAGCCGGTCACGCTGGCCGTCTCGCTCGTCACCCGCGGCTGGAGCGGCCGGCACGCGCCGGACAGGGCGGTCAAACTGGGCGCGCGGAGCGTCACCGTGCCCGCGAACGGCACCGCCGCCGTCTCCCTCACCGCCGACCCGTCGGCCGGCCCGATCGGCGCGTACGGCGGCTGGGTGACGGCCAGCGGCGGCGACGTGCGGCTGGTGACGCCGTTCAGCTACTACACGGGTCCCGCCACGCACCGGCTGGGGGTGTCGCTGGTCAACTCGTACGGGACCAAGGAGTTCTTCCCCGGTTACCAGGCCGAGCCCCTGGTGTACGCGATCCCGCTGAAGCGGGCGAACAGCCCGGAGGACCCGTTCAACCCCTACGGGTACTACTACCTGCGGACCGACTATTCGGGCAACGGCGAGTTCTCCCTGCCCGCCGGGGACTACGAGGTGATCGGCGTCGCCAACGAGAGCCGGATCAGCAACCGTACGAGCTGGGTGATCGAGAACGTCCGCCTCGACGGGGACAGGACCGTCACCCTGGACGCGCGCAGGACGGCGCCGATCCGGCCGAGGACGCCGAAGCCGCTGGACGGCGGCGGGAACGCGTACTACGTGCGCACCTTCACCGACCGCACCCAGCCGGTCTCGCTGTACGGCGGGGTCCAGGGCGGCGGGCAGCAGCTGTTCGTCACGCCGGTGTCCTCGGTGAAGACCGGCAAGGTGCGGCTGTCGCACCAGTGGAACCTGGAGCCCCCCGTGCTCGCCTCGGCCACCGCGGGCGGGCTGGCCCTGCATCCCGCCTACGACGTGGAGGCCATGCGCAGGCTGACCGCCGCCACGTCCTACCCCGTGGTCTCGGTCGGAAGGGGACGGCCGGAGGACTTCACGGGCGTGGACGTCTCCGGCAAGATCGCGCTCGTCGGGATCCCCGTCGAGAGCGGCTACGTCAACGCGAGCGTCCAGATGGACGACGCCGGCCGCGAGGCCTCCCTGCGCGGCGCGGCGGGCGTCATCGGCTTCCTCGACGTGGACGGCGGGCGGGCGCGCGTCCCGCTGGGCTGGTCGCTGCGGCTGGGGCTGGACGCCGCCGAGGGCCGTTCGCTGCGGTCCGCCCTGGCCAAGGGGCCGGTGTCGCTGCGGCTCGAACCGCAGGCGGGGCCGGGCGCGATCTACCACCTCCGCTTCGACTCGCGCGGCCGGGTGCCCGCACGGCCCGTCAAGGTCGACCTGGAGCGGCTGGTACGGATCGACGCCGCCTACCACGCCGACAAACCGGACACCAGCGGCTGGGAGTACGGCGAGTCGACGGCCGGCGAGGAGCCGGGGCGGATGACGTACGGCGGATCGCTGCGGATGCCACTCACCCGGACCGAGTACTTCGGGCCCGTGTCCGACGACGTGGTGTGGTCCCGCACGATCACGAACGACGGGCTGGTCCTGCACTCCGACGACCGGTTCACCGGTGACGACCGGCGGGTCTCCGAGCAGTGGTTCAAGGCGCCGCTGGTGCCTGCCGCCGCGGACGTGCCGCCGGGATACCCGGTCAAGGTGCCGTGCGCGCTGTGCCGGGACTCCGAGCAATTCGTGCCGTTCGAGCAGTGGCGCGACTCCGACCCCCGTCACTACAGCGACCTGAGCCCGGTCACCTCGGCGCCCCGGCTGTTCGCGGCCGATCAGGAGCTCGCCCCGCAGGGCTGGCGCCCGCGGTTCTTCACCGTGCCCGGTGGCCCCGGGGCCTACCGCGTGGAGGCCGTGGACACCTCGGGACGCACCCTGTCCGGCACGGTCACGACCACCGCGCGCTTCGCCTCCTCGCCGCCGCCGTCCTCGGGGGCGCCCCGGGGGTACGCGTGCTCGTTCGGGGCGGGGTGCGCGTTCCAGCCGGCCGTCCAGGTCACCTACGACCTGCCTCTCGACCTGCTGAACCGGGCCCCGGCCGGGGAGCCGTTCGCGTTCGACCTGCGCGCCGGCGCGCACTCGGCCGTACGCCGGGCACCCGCCGTCAACCAGGTCACGGTCGAGTTCTCGGTCGACGACGGGACCACCTGGCGGGCCGCGACGCGGGTCAGGAAGCGCGGCGACGGGCGGTTCCGGGTGGAGCTGGCCCATCCCGCCCTGGCGCAGACCAGCGGCTTCGTGTCGCTGCGGGTCACGGCGTCGGACACGGCGGGCGGCTCGACCACCCAGACCGTCAACCGGGCCTACGCCCTGAGATGACACCACGGGACGGCCGAGGATCACCCTCCTCGGCCGTCCCCGCGCGTCCGAAGTCGCTGGTGAGCCAGCGCTCGATCGAGAGGTCGGGAAAGGGCTGCGGCTCGTGGTCACCGGGCACGGGCGTCAGGTCGCGGATGCGGTCGATGCAGAACAGCCGCCAATCGGCTCGGCCCACGTCGAACCCCACCAGATACCAGCGCCCATTCCGCAGGACGTGCCGGTAGGGCTCGATCAGGCGCTCCGATCGGACGCCGTCCCGGTCGGTGTAGTCGAACCGCACCCGGGTGTTGCCGGCGACGGCGTCGGCCAGGACGCCGATCGTGGCCGCGGTGATGACGGCCGCGGGCTGCTGCAGGACCTCGGTGACCAGGGCTGTGGCGGCGGCCCGTCGGCGCAGCCTGCGCGGGAGCACCGAACTCCCGCAGACGTTGGGCGTCACGACGCACCGTCCGGACGCTCACGCCGAGGCGTTGCGCCAGGTCCGCGGCGGGCCACTCGCCGCCACTCTGGAGCAGAGACAACAGCTGGAGGGTGCGCGCCGTCGGTGTCCCGTCCATGGGAACCATCCTGCCGGGAGACGAGGACGGAAACAGGCCGCCTCTGCTCGTACTGTTCTGACCTGCCCCGATACAGAAGGAGGCCGCTCATGCGGATTGCTGTGACCACTCCCCATGGCAACGTCGGCCGGCACTTGACGCGGGCCCTCGTGCGCGCCGGTGTCCGCCCCCGGCTGCTCATGCGTCAACCCGACCGTCTGCCCGCGGACCTGCGCGACTTCGTCGAGGTGGTGCAGGCCGACTCCTGGGACACCGAACTGGTCGTCGCCGCGACCCGGGAGGTGGAGGCCATCTACTGGGTTGACCCCACCTCGGCGGGTGCCGACCCCTTGGCCGACCACGCTCGCGCCACCGAGGCCGTCACGGCGGCCGTCACCCGCAACAACATCGGCCGGGTCGTCTTCCAGAGCAGCGTCGGGGCGGAGAAGCGCCACGGGGCCGGTGAGATCGACGGGCTGGCGGGCACCGAAGTGGCCCTGGACGAGATCGGCGTCGACGTGACCCATCTGCGCTGCGGCTACTTCTTCACCAACCTGCTGCTCGAGATCGATGCCCTGCGCGCCGGCACCCTGCAGGTCGCCCTGCCCCTCGACGCACCGATGAGCTGGGTCGCCCCGCGCGACATCGCCGAGGTCGCCGCGACGGTGCTCCTTAACCCGGCATGGTCCGGTCGCCACGTCCGAGCGGTCCACGGCCCCGCCGACCTGACCTGGAACGACGTGGCGGCCATCCTCAGCATCGAGCTGGGACGCCCCATCACCGTCGAGCAGATCAGCGACCAGGCGATGTACGACCAGTACATCAAAGCCGGTATGCCACCCAAGCTTGCCGAGGCGTTCCTGGGCATGTCGACCGGCCTGCGCGACGGCTTCGTCCCCGAGCAGGACCGCACCGCCGCGACCACCACCCCGACCACGCTGTCGTCCTGGGTCCACGACGAGCTCACGAAGTCGCTGACCTGACCCGCCTCCGAGCGCTCTCCGGCGACCGCCGTGACGCCACGGCTGTCACCGGAGGCCGCGGAAGAACGTCCTCACGTCGCCGACCAGGAGCTGGGGCCCGATGACGTCCATGAACTCCACGATCGAACCCGGCAACCCGTGGGACGCTAATGTGCCTTGCGGACGATTACTGTCCTGGACGACCGTCAGACTGAGAACCGTGTTGGAGACCTCAGCGCGCCTGCTCCGGCTCCTGTCGCTGCTTCAGCCGCGAAGGGACTGTTCCGGCGCCGACCTCGCCGAGCGCCTGGACGTGGACGTACGCACCGTCCGGCGCGACATCGGCAAGCTGCGCAGCCTCGGCTATCCGGTACGATCCACGTCGGGCACGGCGGGCGGCTACCCGCTCGGCGCCGGTGCGGCCCTCCCGCGAGCACCCGCGTCGTCGAGCCCCATCGGCTCGTGCACACGCCCCGCCGCTGGTATCTCGTGGCCTGGGACGCCGGCCGCGAGGACTGGCGGACCTTCCGGGTCGACCGCATCGAGAGCCGGCCGTCTTCCGGCCCGCGGTTCACCCCGCGCCCGGCGCCGGCCGAGGATGTCGCGGGCTACGTCTCCGCGGCCGTCGCGTCGGCTCCGTACCGCCACCAGGCCCGCATCCTGCTCCACGCCTCCGCCGAGCGGGCGGCCGCGCCCGAACTCCTGGACCACCTCCGCGCCCTCACCGACCGCCTCACCCGGGCGACACGACCGAGACGGTGACCCCATGCTCGAAGCGATCATGCCCCCGTGGGTCGCCACCGCCGAGCTCTTCGGCGACCCACCGGACCTCACGCTCTTCCCTGAGGAGGAAGCACTCGTCTCGGGCTCGGGGGACAAGAGGCGGCGCGAGTTCCGTACGTCCCGGCACTGCGCCCACCTGGCACTGCGGCGACTCGGTATGGACCCCCGCCCCGTCCTGCGCGGCGACCGCGGCGCCCCCGCCTGGCCGCCCGGGGTCGTGGGCAGCATCACGCACTGCGCGGGCTACCGAGCGGCGGCGGTGGCGCGCGGCGCCCTGTCGATCGGCATCGACGCCGAACCCCACCTCCCGATGCCCCGCGGCGTCCTGGAACGCATCGCGACCCCCGCGGAAGCCACCGCCCTGGACCTGCTGGGCCTCCCGGACCCGGGCCGCCTGCTGTTCAGCGCGAAGGAAGCGATCTACAAGGCGTGGTACCCGCTGACGGGCCACTGGCTCGGCTTCCTGGACGCCACGGTCACCTTCGCCACCTCCCCACCCCCACTCACTGGGTCAGGGACCTTCGCCGCCGAGATCTCGGTCCATGGCCCGGGCTGGCCGGCCCGCTTCGAGGGACGCTGGCTGGTGAGCGGCGGCCTGATCGTGACGGCGATCGCAGTCCCCGTCCCCTCGCCGTAGCCCGGGTCGCGGTCAGAGGACGGGTGGGTCGAAGTCGAAGTCCAGGCGGTTGCCCTGGCGGGACACCAGCACGTCGGGGTGGTTGGGGCCGAGCACCTGGTCGTAGCGGGCCAGCACGTCCTCGCGCAGCGCCGCCGCCTCCTCCGCGGCCCCCGTGGCGAGCAGGTCGACGACGAGGTTGGCCCCGGCGGCCAGCGTCACCGGGTGGTCCTCGCCGAACAGGGTCCGCAGGTCCCGCAGGGTCTCCTCCCCGAGCACCCGCGCCTCCTCGTGCAGCCCCACCTCGGCCAGGTCGCTGGCGAGGTTGATGGCGCAGGTCAGGGAGAAGTAGTGCTGGCGCGTGAGCCGCCGGTCGAACCCGGCCAGCGCCGCCTCGTCGATCTCCCGGGCCTGCTCCTTGCTGCCGCTCACCCGCAGCAGCAGGGCGAAGTTGCTGTCGCAGCCGTACTTGAACGGGTGGTCGTCGCCGTACATGCCGGCGAACCTGGAGACGATGTCGCGCAGCAGCCGCAGCGAGTCGTCCACCTGGTCGGCGGCCCGCAGGGCGTTGGCCAGGCACAGGGCGGCGGCGAGGGTGTCGGGGTGGTCGAGGCTGGTGCCGCGTTTCTGCAGCTCGAAGGTGCGGTCGGCGAGTTCGAGCGCCTCTTCGATGAGGCCCGCCCGGCGTTTGGCGATCGACAGGTCCTTGGCGCTGCGCATCGTCCAGGGGTGCTCCTGGCCGAGCTCCTGCAGGCCGAAGTCGTAGGCGTCCTGGCCGAGGTCGCACGCCTCGCGGTAGCGGCCCTGGAGGCGTACGACGCGGGCGAGGTTGTTCATCGAGGAGAGCACGTTGGCGCGGCTCGCGCCCGACCCGGCCTGCCGCTGCAGCTTGAGCACGCGCGCGTGCAGGGTCTGCGCCTGCTTGTAGTCGCCGAGCAGCAGGTGGTCGAGGGCGAGGTTGTTCATGGCGCGCAGGGTGCGCCGGTGCGAGCGGCCGAAGACCGCCTCGTGCCTGCTCAGTGACTCCTGGTCGTGCTCGCGCGCCTCGGCGAACTCGCCGCGGTAGCGCAGGTCGGCGCCGTGGCTGTTGGTGAGCAGCAGGGTCTCCTCGTCGCCCTCGCCCAGCACGCGCCGCATCCGTTCCATGAGGGCCTTGTTCAGCTCGAACGACTCGTCGATGCTGCCCAGCTCGCGGATGATGATCGCGTAGTGGCGCTGGGCGGTGAGCACGTCCCGGTCGTCCTCGCCGCTGTCCTCCCGCCAGGCCTCCAGGAACTCCTGCACCAGCTCGCGGGCCGACATGAAGTCGCCCGAGGTGTAGACGTAGCGGATGATGTCGAGGGCGAACCGGCGGACGTTGGGGTCGCGGCTGCCCTTGACGTCGGCGGTGGTGATGTGGCCGAGGAGGTTGGCGTAGCGGGGCCAGGCCGTGGTGTCGTCGGGCTCGTAGCCGGCCACCGAGGCCGACAGCAGGAGGTGGACCTCCCGGCGGAAGGCGTCGGCCTCGTCGTCGTCGAGCTCGTCGCGCAGCAGCGCCTGGACCAGCCGGTGCACCTGGACCGTACGGCTCTCCGAGTCGATCCGCACCAGGGCGTACCTGCCCAGCTCCCGGATGACCTGGCTGAGCTGGATCGGGTCGGCCAGCAGGCCGGCGATCTTGGATCTGGCCGCGTACGCCTCGGGCAGCTCGTCCAGCAGGTCGCGCGGGATCGGCTCGGGCCCGAAGAACGCGAAGCAGCGCAGCAGCTCGACCGCGTCGGGCAGCCTGGCCTTGAGCTGCGAGACCGAGGTGGCCCACGCCGCCGTCATCGACAGCGGGTAGTCGGACGGCTTGTTGGCGCCCAGCAGCCGGGTCGTCTGCCTCTTCAGCAGCCGCAGGTATTCCTCGGCCGACATGCCCGACTCGGCCTGCAGCGCGCCCGCCTGCTCCAGGGCCAGCGGCAGGTCGCCGAGGGCCTCGGCCAGCCGGTCGGCCTGCTCGCGGTCGAGCGCCCGCCCCACCCGCTTGACCAGGAACGCCACGCTCTCCTCGCGCTCGAACACGTCCACGGGCAGGGTGTCGACCACGCCCTGCCAGCTGTGGTTGCGGGAGGTGATCAGCACGTGGCCGGGGCCGCGCGGGACGATGTCGTTGATCTCCAGGTTCTCGGCGTTGTCGAAGATCAACAGCCAGTTCCGGTACGGCTCGCCGCGCCGCAGCGCGTCCAGCGCGGCCTCGGCCGCGTCCTCGACGCTGTGCGGACCGACCTTGAGATGCAACTCGCGGGCCAACCCGGCCAGCGACGACTTCACCAGCATCGTCTGCGCCGACGGCACCCACCACACCAGGTCGTAGGCGTGCCTGAAGCGGTGGGCGTACTCGATCGCGAGCTGCGACTTGCCCACGCCGCCGAGTCCTTGCAGAGCGTGCGGCGCGGGTTGAGACTGGTCCTGTGCCTGGGGGAGGACGGCGGTGACCTTGGACTGGAGCCCCGTACGCAGCTTCTCGATGAGGTCGTCCCGACCCGTGAAGTTCTTGTTCCGTTGCGGGACTTTGCCCCACACGGACGGTGCATGGCCAGAATCGTGTTGCGAGTGCGAATTTGTCACGATATCGCCCCGAGTCGGCCGGTCGTCACATCAGCTGAGACAAGCATAGACAGCATATTGAAGCCAGAGATAGATAGGATCCGCTAGATCCATCAGGTCCAGGGAGAGCGATGAACAAGGAAGCAGTGCAGGGGTACGGCGGTGGGCTCATTGATGTCAGCGGGCGCACCCTGGAGGAGCTCAAAGACATCGACGACTCCCGGTTGAAGGACGCCATAGACCGCCTTCTCGACGAGACCGGCGTGACGCCCGTGGCCAAATTCCAGTCTTCCATCTGAGCCAGCCCGCGGGTCGGCCGCCACGCCTGACCTGCGGGCCGGAACTTCCCCCGCATTTAGGCCAGCCCGAAAACATTCACATATTTCCATCCGTCCCGGGTCATATACTCCTCAGCACAAGAATGGTCCTGCCGGTGGGGTGGCGCGTGAACGAAGCGGACTGGGTGCGATTGGTCAGACAGCTCCGCAGAGGCGACTGCACCCCGCTTCTCGGGGCGGGCGCCTGCTATGGGCGACTTCCGACCGGCAAGGAGCTCAGCAAGCACTTCGCGAAGGAGTACGACTTTCCGTTCGCCGACCACGGAAATCTCGCGCACGTGATGCAGTACGCGGCTCACGTGCATAACGATCCCACTGATCTCAAGGTGGAAGTCTGCGCATACCTGAAACAGCGCGCGGCGGCCGCCACCGATCCGCTCGACCCGCACACGGTGCTGGCCGAGTTCCCGATCAAGACTTTTCTCACCACCAACTACGACGACTTCATGCTCCAGGCGTTACAGCACTGCCGCAAAGGTCCGCGCACCCCGAACGTGTGCAGGTCGACGTGGTGGGAGCCGACGAAGCGGGCCGTCGTGCCCGACCCCGACCCCGACCACCCGCTGATCTATCACCTGCACGGGAACTGGGACGACCCCTCCTCCATCGTGCTGACCGAGAACGATTATGTGCAGTATCTCCTCAACCTGCGCGACGTCGACGACGCGAACGGCCGCCAGCTCCTCCCGATTCCCGAACCGGTGCTCGACGCCATGACCTCCAGCCCGCTGCTCTTCCTCGGCTACAGCCTCCAGGACTGGAACTTCCGGGTGCTCTTCCACGGGCTGATCAAATCCATTCCCTCCACCCGCCAGCGCCGGCATATCAGCGTGCAACTCCTGCCGGAGCTGAACACGTCGCTGACCGACGCGGAGAATCTGGCCAGCGAATACCTGAAGAGCTATTACGCCGACCTGAAGATCTCGATCTACGTCGGCACCACGTCCGCGTTCTTCAAGGAACTGCTCGACTGGAATGCGAGGACGCCGCTATGACCGTGACCGATCCCGCCGACCGGCCGTACGTCGGGCTGCGCCCCTTCGGCCGTGCCGACAGCGACCTGTTCCACGGAAGGGAGCAGGAGTCACGGGAGATCGCCACGCTCTGGCGGGCGGCCGGGCTGACCGTCCTCTACGGCGCCTCCGGCGTGGGCAAGACCTCGCTGCTCAACGCGGGGGTGCTGCCCAGGATCGACCAGGAGCGGGCCGACGTGCTGCCCGTCGCCAGGATCTCGCCGCACAGCCCGCTCCCGCTCGCGGGCGGCAACCCGTACGTCATGGCGCTGCTGTCGGCCTGGGCGCCGGAGGCCTCGCCCGGCTCGCTGGCGGGCCTGACCATCACCCGCTTCCTGGCCGAGCGCCCCGGGCGCGAGGACGAGTACGGCGACCCGCTGCCCGTGCTGGCCGCCATCGACCAGGCGGAGACCCTGTTCCACAGCGACCTGGCCCGCCAGCGCGACCGCAAGGAGCTCGTCGACCAGCTCGTACGGGCCATGCGCGACCATCCCAGCCTGCACCTCCTGCTGTCGCTGCGCGAGGAGTACCTGTTCCTCGTCCTGCCCTACGAGCGCCCGTTCGGCCAGGGCTCGCGGGCCCGCTTCCACCTGCAGCCGCTCTCCCCCGAGGCGGCGCGGCAGGCCGTGGAGCGGCCGCTGGACCGCACCGCCAGGACCATCACCCGTGCCGCCACCCGGCTCCTCGTCGGCGAGCTGCGTTCGGCCACCGTCAAGGACGCGTGGGGCAACGTGTCCACCGTCGAGCTGGATCTGGTGGAGCCGGTCCAGCTCCAGGTGGTCTGCTCCGCGCTGTGGGACTCGCTGCCCGACGAGGTGGCGGAGATCGGCGAGGAGCACGTGCGGGTGTACGCGGTGGTGGAGGAGTTCCTGGTCGACTTCTTCAAGCGCGCGGTCGGGGAGGTGGCGCGCGAGTTCGACGTCCCCGTGGGGGAGCTGCTGCTCTGGCTGCGCCGTACGTTCATCACCGACCACGGCACCCGCAACATCGCGTACGAGGGCATCGAGCAGACCATGGGCATGCCCAACGCCGTGGCCCGCGCCCTCGAGGACCGGCACATCCTGCGCGGCGAGCACCGCATGGGCAGCCGCTGGTACGAGCTGGCCCACGACCGGCTCATCGGCCCGGTCTCGCACCGCGGCTCGCCCGAGACGTACCTGGAGGCGGCCCGCACGGCGCGGGCCCAGCGCAACTGGCCGCTGGCCGCCCGGCTCGCCGACGAGGCCAGGCACGCGGCCGAGCCGGACGACTCCTGGGTACGCGCCGAGGTCGCCGAGATCCACGCCGACGCGGCCCTCGCCCAGGGCGACGTCAAGCAGGTACGCCGCTACTGCGACGAGGCGGTGAGGCTGTACGCCGAGCGCGGGCGCTTCGACGGGGTCGCCCGCGCGCTCACCATCGACGGCCGCTGCCACCTGGCCCACGGGGATCTCACCAGAGCGATCGAGCAGATCAACGCGGCCGTGACCCTCGCACCAAATGACATATCAGCCCAAATGGCACTAGCGGAGGCATTTCACCGTTCGGGCACTCCCCGGGCCGCCGCGGCCGTGGTCAACGGCATCTTTCCGCTGCTCACCGACGAGGCGCTCGACAGGGCGAACGAGATGCTTCGACTTTCGGAATGACGTCATATGCTGGGCACCTCGCAAGTCTCAATGTGGAGGCTGATCCGCGGTGTCAGAGTGGCCAGCGACATTGGACGTCGACGCGCTGCTGGCCCGCGGCTGGCGGCCGACGCCGTTCCGGCAGTTCATCCTGAAAGTACATAGCAGATGTGATTTGTCGTGCACATATTGCTACATGTACGAAATGGCGGATCAAAGCTGGAAATTTCGCCCAAAACGTATGTCTCGGGAAACGGTCGAGGCCACCGCGGGCAGGATCGCCGACCACGCCAAGGCACACGACCTCGACAGCGTCGACGTCATCCTGCACGGCGGCGAGCCGCTCCTGGCCGGCCATGACGAGATCCGCGACCTCGTGGGCCTCGTCAGGTCCGCCGTGCCGGTCCGCGTGGACGTCAGCGTGCAGACCAACGCGACGCTCCTCGACACGCGCTTCCTCCGGCTCTTCGACGAGCTGGAGATCGGCGTCGGGGTCAGCCTCGACGGCGGGCAGGCCGACCACGACCGCTCCCGCCGCACCGCCGACGGCCGCGGCAGCTACCACCGGGTGGCCGCCGCGCTGGAGCTCCTCACCTCCGAGGACTTCCGGCACCTGTTCCACGGGCTGCTGTGCACGGTCGATCTCCGCAACGACCCCCTGGGCACCTACACCGCCCTCCTGGGCTTCGACCCGCCGCTGATCGACTTCCTGCTCCCCCACGGCAACTGGTCCGAGCCGCCGCCCGGCAGAGTCCCGGGCTCGCCGGACACCCCGTACGCGACCTGGCTGGCGACCGTCTTCGACCAGTGGTACGCCACGCCGTCCCACGCCACCCGCGTCCGGCTGTTCGACGAGATCATCCACCTGCTCCTCGGTGGCCAGTCGGCCACCGAGCAGATCGGCCTCTCCCCCGCGGCCATGATCGTGATCGAGACCGACGGCGAGATCGAGCAGTCCGACCTGCTCAAGTCGGCGTTCGAGGGCGCCGGGAGCACCGGGCTGCACGTGGCCCGCGACTCCTTCGACGACCTCCTGCTCCTGCCCTTCACCGCCGCCCGCCAGATCGCCCGCCTCGACCCCGCGCCCGAGTGCGCCGCGTGCGAGGTGGGCATGATCTGCGGTGGCGGCCTGTTCGCCCACCGCTACAGAGCGGGCAGCGGCTTCCACAACCCCTCGGTCTACTGCGCCGACCTGCTGCGCCTGATCAAGCACGTCGGCCGGACCGTGCAGGCCGACGTCCGTCGCCGTACTAAGGATCCCCGATGAACCTCACTGACCACCGGATCCCGGCGGAAGCGTTCGACGCCCTCGCTGACGGAGGTGGGGGCGGCGGCGCCGTGCGGCGGCTCAGGGCCGCCCAGTACAGCAAGCACCTGCTGCTCATCAGGGGTGTCCTGGACGTCGCCCGCGAGCTGGGCCACACCTCCTGGGCGCGCACGCGGCGCGCCTACGACCTGCTGGCCACGCTCCAGACGAGCCATCCGGAGGCGGTCGGCAGGGTCCTGCACCACCCCTCGGTGGGCGCCTGGGCCCGCCACGCGGTCCGCTCCCGGCGCTCGCCCGAGCAACTGGCCGCCCTGGCCGCGGCGGCGGCCATCCACGCCCGTACGACGTGCGAGGTGGACGTTCCGGTCATCGCCGGCAGGGCCATGCTGCCGTCGCTGGGGCAGGTCGCCTTCCCCAGCGGCGTGACCATGGCGACCGTGCACTGCTGGCCGGAGGGCGCGGAGGTGAGCGCGGGCGACCTGGTGGTCGAGATCCGCGACGACGCCCCCGGCTGGCAGCGGCTGCGGGCCCTGTCGGCCGAGTCCGGAGGCAGGCGCCTGAACGTCCTCATCGACGATCTGGACCCCCACCGGCTGCCGGGCGCGAGCGACCTCCACGGGCGGCTCACGGACGCGGAGGCGGCCCGCTGGCAGCGCCTCCTGGACGAGTCCTGGCAGCTCCTGGTGAGCCACCACGAGCCGGTCGCCGAGGAGGTGTCGGCCGGCATCACGGTCCTCACGCCGCTGACCGCCCCCTCGACGGGCTCGACCAGCGCCTCCTCGCGCGACGCCTACGGCTGCATCGCCCTCTCCGACCCGCCGGACCCCCGCACGCTGGCGGAGACCCTCACCCACGAGGCCCAGCACGCCAAGCTGTCGGCCCTGCTGGACATCGTGCCGCTGACCGAGCCGGACGACGGCTCCCGCTACTACGCGCCCTGGCGCGAGGACCCCAGGCCCGCCGGCGGGCTGCTCCAGGGCGCGTACGCGTACCTGGGCGTGACGGACTTCTGGCGGCGGCAGCGGCGGCACGAGACGGGCGAGGACGAGATCCGCGCGAGCGCCGAGTTCGCCCGCTGGCGGGCGGCGGCCCGCCAGGTCACCCGCACGCTCCTGAGCAGCGGCCGGCTGACGGAGCACGGGGTGACCTTCGTGGACCGGATGGGGAGCCGGCTCGACTCCTGGGCCGACGAGCCGGTGCCCGCCGCGGCGGCGGCCCTGGCCGACGGCGCCGCCGAACGCCACCGGGCCCGCTGGCGGGCCCGCCACGGCAACCTCAACTGACAGTGATGATGGAGGGGTGAGCGCTTCCCGCCAGGGTCTGACCCATCAACTGACTGACCTTGAGGTCCTCAACGGGATCTGTCGGCCCTGGACGGGAAGCGCTCATCTGCACTCACCGGACGCGGCACCTGTGACTTCATAGGAGCCTGGCCAGAGGCCCCATCACTGTCTTGTCCGCGCTGCCCCGGCTGGTGCGTGCCGTCCCGCCCCCTCGGTCAGACGACAGGACGACGATGACCTCCATTACACCCGACAGCACGCCGCTCACTGAAGTCGCCGGCGGCGTGGACACCCACCAGGACACCCACACCGCGGCCGTGATCGATGGAGTCGGCCGGGTGCTGGGCACCGAGCAGTTCCCCGCCACCCCCGCCGGCTACACCGCCCTGCTCGCCTGGATGCGCGCCTTCGGGCAGCTGAGCCGGATCGGGGTGGAAGGCACCGGCGCCTACGGAGCCGGGCTCACCCGGCTGCTGCAGGCCGAGCACATCAACGTGATCGAGATCGACCGGCCCGACCGCAAGAGCCGCCGCTTCCACGGCAAGTCCGACCCGATCGACGCCATCGCCGCCGCCAAGGCCGCCCTCGCCGGTGACCGCACCGGCACCCCGAAACGGCGCGACGGCCGCATCGAAGCGCTGCGCGCCCTGCGCATCGCCCGCCGCAGCGCCATCGACCAGCGCGCCGACACCCAACGCCGGATCAAGGCCCTGATCGTCACCGCCCCGGACGCCCTGCGCCAAAGCCTGCGGGGCCTGTCCAGCACGAAACTCATCGCCACCTGCGCCGCCCTGACCTCCGACCGCGAGGCCGCCGCCGACCCGACCACCGCCACCCAGCTCGCGCTGCGCTCCCTGGCCCGCCGCCACCAGCAGCTGTCCGCCGAGATCGCCGACCTCGACGAGCTCCTGGACGTCCTGGTGATGGCGATCAACCCACGGCTGATCGCCGCCCATGGCGTGGGCACCGAGATCGCGGGACAGCTCCTGGTCACCGCCGGCGAGAACCACGACCGGATCGGCAGCGAAGCCGCCTTCGCCATGCTCTGCGGCGTCGCGCCGATCCCGGCCTCCTCCGGCAAGACCACCCGGCACCGCCTCAACCGCGGCGGCGACCGGCAGGCCAACGCCGCCCTCTACCGCGTCGTCCTGTGCCGCCTGCGCTGGGATGCCCGCACCCGCGCCTACATGGACCGACGCACCCAAGACGGCCTGTCCAAGAA
Organism: Nonomuraea jabiensis; assembly: GCF_014204795.1. Classification (GTDB taxonomy): domain Bacteria; phylum Actinomycetota; class Actinomycetes; order Streptosporangiales; family Streptosporangiaceae; genus Nonomuraea; species Nonomuraea jabiensis. The sequence continues at coordinate 13,144,569 of NZ_JACHMB010000001.1, forward strand.
AGAGATCATCCGCTGCCTGAAGCGCTACGTCGCCCGCGAACTTTACGGACTCATCACCACAACGAACGACCAGGAACGCTCCGATTGACATCCATAGGAGCATTCTCCTCCGGTCACCGGGTCATTGGCACTTCCCCTTCAGCCACGCGTTGAACTGCGGGGTGTAGTCGGTGGCCACCCGCTTGGCGCCGCGATCCAGCGCCCCCTGCCAGGCGCTCTCGTTCAGCGTCCACGAGGGCGGCGGCTCTTCCCACTTGGTGACCTCCGGCCAGATGGGCCCGCCGCTCAGCACCTTGGTCATGCCCGCGGCGCTGACCCGGCTCCTGAGCTCGGCGGCGATCTCGCTGTTGTGGGAGTACAGGATGATCTCCTGCGACTGGTAGCGCTCCTTGACCGGGTCGAGCACCTCCGCCCAGGCCCGCGACTTGATCGTGGCGTTGGAGCTGAGCAGCGACTGCCGGGCCTCCGGCTTGATCTCGACCAGCCCGATCATGCCGGCGCTCTTCATCGCCGTCAGCCACTCGCGGAAGGTGTAGACGGTCTCGCCCTCGAAGATGCCGCGGTTGATGGTCCGGCCCTTGAGCGCGGTGTCGCCCGCCGCCCACCAGATGTCGGTGATGTTCTTCTTCGTGCCCGTCAGGCCCCAGGTGGAGGTGTTGTGCCACATGACGGCCTTGGTGCCGTCCTTGGTGAGCTGCAGGTCGGCCTCGACGCCTGACGCGCCCCAGGACTGGTAGCGGCGGATGGCCGTGGGGTTGTTGGGCTGACGCACCTGGTCCCGCTCCCAGGCGTTGGCGCCCGTGGGGTAACCGCCGTGCCCGAAGATCAGCGGGCACGCGGGCAGTGCGGAGGACGGAGCGGTGAGCAACGAGGCGAGCGCTAAAGCGACGAGGGAGGCTGCCAAGGTTCGTACCTTTCGATCTTGTTTCCCCGCACCCTACCGTTCGATCAGGAAGGTCCGCAGGAGGCGCGTGCAGGTGCCGGGCTGCTCGCCCGCGATGGGGTGACCCGCGGCGCACGGCGGGCGAACCAGCACCGCCACCGGCCCCATGGGAGCGCCGCCGCCCGGTCCCGGCCCCACTGGAGCACCGCCGGCGTCTCCCGCCATCCCAGTGCGCCGGCGCTCACAGCGATCAAGCCTGAACAGCGCAAAGCCCGGCTCCGTCACGGGAGCCGGGCTTGGTTGTTGTCGCTGGTGGAGCTATGGGGATTCGAACCCCAGACCTCCTCCATGCCATGGAGGCGCGCTACCAACTGCGCTATAGCCCCTGGTCACCGCTCCGAGTCCACCCGTTGCGGCGCTCCGAGAGCATATAGCCATCCGCACCGATTCGCCTAATCGGAGCGCGCCAGTCGTACGGCCCCCGAGCCGTACGAACTCGCTATGCCTCGGCCTCCGGCCGGTCGTCGCTGCGGACGGGCTCGGGCAGCGTACCGGCGTTGTGCTCCAGCAACCGCCAGCCCCTGCGCCCCTCCTGCAACACCGACCACGAGCAGTTGCCCAGCCCGCCCAACGCCGGCCAGAGCGACTCTGGCAGCCCGAGCAGCTCGCAGATCCCGAGCCGCAGGGCGGCCCCGTGGGAGGCCACGACCAGCAGGCCGTCGTCGTCGAGCTTGGCCGCCCAGCGCCGCATGGCGCCGGCCACTCTGGTGGCCACGTCGGCGACGGGCTCTCCGCCCGGCGCCTCCCAGGCCACGTACTCCTCGGGCCAGCGCGCCGCGATCTCGTCGCGCGTGAGCCCTTCCCATTCGCCGCCCCCGCGCTCGCGGAGGTCCTTGTCCACGCTCACGTCCAGCCCGACGACCCGCGCGAGCGCCAGCGCCGTGTCGTTGGCGCGCTGGAGATCGGACGAGACGATCAGCGTGGGCCGCAGGGAGGCCAGCAACGACGCCGCCCTGGCGGCCTGCGCGATGCCGGTCTCGTCGAGGGGGATGTCGGAGTGTCCCTGGAATCGCTGCTCGACGTTCCACAAGGTCTGCCCGTGCCGGAGGCAGACGATCCTCTTGCTCATGCGGAACGCTCGGACTCGAGCCGGGTGAGCCCGCTCACGCGCGCGCCCGCTGGAGGTTGGCCTGCATGACGCTCTCCGGCAGCGAGATCGCCGGGCAGTCCTTCCACAGGCGCTCGAGCGCGTAGAACGTGCGGTCTTCCTCGTGCTGGACGTGCACGACGATGTCGATGTAGTCGAGCAGCACCCAGCGGCCCTCGCGCTCGCCCTCGCGGCGCACGGGCTTGGCGTCGGCCTCGGTGCGCAGCCGCTCCTCGATCTCGTCGACGATGGCGCGTACCTGACGGTCGTTGGTGGCGGAGCAGAGCAGGAAGGCGTCGGTGATGACGAGCTGTTCGCTCACGTCGTATGCGAGGATGTCATCGGCCAGCTTGTCCGCCGCGGCTTCCGCAGCGATGCGCACGAGCTGGACGGATCTGTCGGATGCGGTCACGATGCGGGTCTGTCCTCCTGTGTCGGCAGCATGCCTATACGTTGAGGGTACCCTTCCGGGCCGAAACCCCTCACCTACGGCACGGAGGCCGTCATCCTTCCGCGTGATACAGCCCACGCTTGTTGATGTACTGGACGATTCCGTCCGGCACCAGATACCAAATCGGCTCTCCCTTGGCGACACGTTGCCGGCACTCGGACGACGAGATGGCCAGTGCGGGAATTTCCAGCAACGTCACCCGCCCCTCCGGCAGCCCGGGATCGTGGAGCGTGTGCCCCGGACGGGTGCAGCCGACGAAATGGGCCAGCTCGAACAGCTCGTCCGCGTTCTGCCAGTCCAGGATGGCGCCGAGCGCGTCCGCGCCGGTGATGAAGTACAGCTCAACCCCAGGCCCGTAAATTTCCGAAATATCGCGCAAAGTATCGATGGTGAACGTCGGCCCCGGGCGATCCACGTCCACCCTGCTCACCGAGAACCGGGGATTGGACGCGGTCGCGATGACCGTCATCAGGTAGCGGTCCTCCGCGGCCGACACCTGGCGCTCGGCCTTCTGGTACGGCCGCCCGGTCGGCACGAACACGACTTCGTCCAGGTCGAAGTGGTGGGTCACCTCGCTGGCGGCCACCAGGTGGCCATGGTGGATGGGATCGAACGTCCCACCCATCACTCCGACTCGCCGCTTCCCCTGCACACCAGGTGCATTCATCATGAAACGGACCTTACGCGGACCTTGTACCACAACATGATGGCACCCCCCTTGGTGATGACCGCGCATCGCTCCCGTTGCGGACGTAGCATGCCGGGCATGACGACCACCCCGGACCGCAACCGCGTCCAACTGCCCGGCATCTCGTCCCGAGCCTACGAACACCCCGCAGACCGGTCCGCCCTGGTCGCTCTGCGTAAGTTGAGTGGGTTCGACACGGTTCTCAAGCAGATGTCCGGTCTCATCAGCGAGCGCCGGCTGCGCCTGATGTACCTGGCGTCAGCCGTGCGCGTGAGCGAGACCCAGTTCCGCTCCGTCTACGACATGGGCCGCGACGCCGCCTACACGCTCGACCTGCACCGGATCCCCGAGATCTACATCCAGCAGGACCCGCAGGTCCAGGCCAAGGCCATCGGCTTCGACGACCCGTTCATCGTCGTGACCACCGGTCTGCTCAACCTCATGAACGAGGAGGAGCAGCGCTTCGTCATCGGCCACGAGACCGCCCACATCCTGTCAGGGCACGCGGTCTACCGGACGATGCTCGACATCCTCACCCGCCTCGCCACCCGCGTCGCCTGGATCCCGCTCGGCTACATCGGCCTGCGCGCGATCGTCGCGGGCCTGGAGGAGTGGTACCGCAAGTCGGAGCTGTCCTCCGACCGCGGCGGCCTGCTCGTCGGCCAGGACCCCGAGGCGGCCAAGAGGGCGCTGATGAAGCTCGCCGGCGGCGACTACACCCACGAGATGAACATCGAGGCGTTCCTGGAGCAGTACCAGGAATACGACACCGCGGGCGACCTTCGCGACGGCTTCCTCAAGGTGCTCAACCTGCTCGGCACGACCCACCCGTTCGCGGTGGTGCGCGTGGCCGAGCTGGACAAGTGGCAGCGCAGCGGCGAGTACGACCGCATCATCGGCGGGGACTACCCGCGCAGGGAGGACGACCCCAACGCACGAGTGACCGACGAGATCAAGGCCGCGGCCGAGTCCTACCGCGCGTCCTGGTCCCAGTCGCAGGACCCGTTCATCGGCGTCCTGCGCGACGTGGCCGAGGGCGCGGTCAACGCGGGCGAGCGCATCTTCAACCGCTTCTCGCGCCGCGACGGCGGCCAGGGCTGACCGACCGCACCGCCGTACGCGGCCGATCAGCTTGATCGGCCGCGAAACCCGCCGCGACCCCGCCAAGGGCAGCGGCGGCAACGCTTCGGAGAGCTTCAGCCTGCTTCGGAGAGCTTCGGCCTGCTTCGGAGAGCGGCAGGTCAGAGCAGGAGAGCGATGGCGCGCACGGCGGCCGCGCACAGGGCGACGAACCCGCCCAGCACGGCCAGTGCGCGCAGCCCTTCCCTGCGCAGATCGGGCAGCCGATGCCCGATCCGCTCGATCTCGCGCCCGGCGAAACCGCCGCACAGCATCCCGAACACCACGCCCGCCACCGTCACGGGCGCGGGCTGCTGCCACCAGTCGGAGTCGATCACTCCGCCGCCGGTCACCCAGAGCGCGCCGCCCGAGGCCAGCGCGACCGGCACGCCCGGCCACACGCCGGCGGTGGCGGCCGCCCCGACCAGGGCGATCGGGAAGAGCAGCACGCGCAGCGCCACCCGCGTACGCCGCGAGCTGCGGTTCCTGACCAGCCAGTGGCTCATCCAGAGCGTCCTGGTCAGCACCACGAACACCGTGGTGATCGCGATGGAGGCGATCGGCCAGATCACCGAGGTCACCACGCACGGCACGGCGAGCACGGCCAGCATCAGCAGGGCGCCGTTGCCCGCGGGCAGCGTGGTGGCCGACTCGGCCCTGAGCCCGGCCTTCCTGCGCACCTGAGGCCGGCTCCGGACGGCCGCCGCCGCCGCACGCTGGCGCGGCGCGGTCATCTTGGAGCGCGCGAGAGCGGCCTTCCCGTCCGCCGCGCCCGTGCGCCCGCGCGGCGCGGGCACCTCGGCGCGGCTGCGGACCGCGGCGCCCTTCCCATCGGTGCCGGTACGGCCGCGCGCCGCGGCGCCCTTGCCGTCGGCGCGGGCGGTCGAGCCCTTCGTGTCGGGGTTCGCACGGGTACGCGGGGCGGGCACCTTACTGTCGGGGTTCGCCCGGCTCCGGGCGGACTTCTCCTCGGGGGTGGCGCGGCCCGTCTTGGCCTCCTCCGAGGCCCCGGCGGCGGGCTCCGGCTCGGCCGCGCTGGTGGCCCTGGCCAGCCGCGACAGCCGGTCGGCCAGCAACGCCGCCGTGGGGCGCTTGCCGGGCTCCCTGTTGAGCGCCGCGCGTACCAGCGGCAGCAGCTCCACGGGCACGCCCTTGAGGTCGGCCTGCCCGTTCAGCACCGCGTACATCTGCGCCTCGGCCGTCCCCCGCCCGAACGTGGGCCGCCCCGTCGCCGCGAACGCCACGGTGGCCGCCCAGGCGTGGACGTCGGCGGGCGAGTCGACCTGCTCGTCGGCGAAGATCTCCGGCGCGGTGTAGCCGGGCGTGCCGAGAAACGTGCCGGTCATGGTGAGCCGGGTCGCGTCGAGCACCTGCGCGATGCCGAAGTCGATGAGCACGGGCCCCTCGGAGCCCATGATGATGTTGCCCGGTTTGAGGTCCCGGTGCACGACCCCGGCCGCGTGAATGATCGCCAGGGCCGCGGCGATGCCCTGGGCCAGGTCCACGAGGTCGGCGACGTCGAGCGCGCCGCTCTGGCGTACGCGGTCGAGGAGCGTGGCGCCCTCGATGTACTCCATGACCAGGTACGGGCGGGCACAGCTCAGGTCGGCGTCGAGCACCTTGGCCACGTACGGGCTCTCGACCCTGCGCAGCGCCCGCACCTCGCGCTCCAGCCGGACGCGGGAGGTCTCGTCCTCGGCCAGGTCGTGCAGGACCTTGAGAGCGACGCTCTCGCCGCGGCGGGTGGTCGCGAGGTAGACCTCGCCCATGCCGCCCCGACCGAGCCGCTCGACCAGGGTGTACGGCCCGATTTTGCCGAGCTTGCTCACCGTCCCTCCCCGCCCGGCGCGCCCATAAGGGACCTAACCCTAGCGCTGGGACGCCTGCCGACGCTTGAGGCACGCCGAAGGATTATCGGCGAGTGTGATCGGAGAGCATGCTGTCGAGCCGGGCCGTGGGCTCGTCCGACAGCTGCCGGCGTCCCTTCCTGCGCCAGCGGACGTGTCCGCGGCTCTCGAGCCAGAGCAGCAGCCGGTCGGCGCCGAACAGCACGGCCGCCGAGAAGACAAGGGCGACGACAATATCCATGACTCTCAGTCAACCTGCGCTCCGCGGCGCCGGTCAGGCCGACACGCCGATCAACCGGCCACCACCGTGCCTTCTGACGTTCGCAAATGCCCCTCACCGGTGTAGACCCACTTGGTGGAGGTGAGCTCGGGCAGCCCCATCGGGCCGCGCGCGTGGAGCTTCTGCGTGGAGATGCCGATCTCCGCCCCGAACCCGAACTCCCCGCCGTCGGTGAACCTCGTCGAGGCGTTGACCGCCACGGCCGCCGAGTCGACCAGCGCCACGAACCTGCGCGCCGCCCGCTGCGACCTGGTGACGATCGCGTCGGTGTGGCCGGAGCCGTACTTCCTGATGTGGGCCACCGCCTCCTCCAGCGAGCCGACGACCGCGGCGGCGATGTCGAGCGAGAGGTATTCGGCGTAGAAGTCGTCCTCGGTGACGGGCACGACGCCGGAGCCGTACCCGGCGACGCGCTCGTCACCGTGCACGGTCACGCCCGCCTCGGCGAGCGCCGCCAGCGCCCGCGGCACGAACGCGTCGGCGACGTCCTCGTGGACGAGGAACGTCTCGGCCGCGTTGCACACCGACGGCCGCTGCGCCTTGGCGTTGACCAGGATCTGCACGGCCAGGTCGACGTCGGCCTCGGCGTCCACGTAGACGTGGCAGTTGCCGACGCCGGTCTCGATCACCGGCACCGTGGACTCCTCCACCACCGAGTTGATCAGCGAGGCGCCGCCGCGCGGGATGAGCACGTCGACCAGGCCGCGGGCGCGCATGAGCTCCTTGACCGAGTCGCGGCTCTGCCCCGGCACGAGCTGGACGGCTCCCGCGGGCACCTCGGTGCCCTCCAGCGCGTCCTGCATGACCTTCACCAGGGCCGTGTTGGAGGAGTAGGCGCTGGAGGAGCCCCTGAGCAGCACCGCGTTGCCGCTCTTGAGGCAGAGCGCGGCGGCGTCGACGGTGACGTTGGGGCGGCCCTCGTAGATGATGCCGATGACGCCGAGCGGCACCCTGAGCTGGCGCAGCTCCAGCCCGTTGGGCAGGGTGGTGCCGCGTACGACCTCGCCGACCGGGTCGGGCAGGTCGGCCACCTGGCGCACGGCCTCGGCGATGGCGGCGACCCTGGCCTCGTCGAGCCGCAGCCGGTCGATCATCGCCTCGGAGGTGCCCTGCGCCCTGGCCTGCTCGACGTCCTTGGCGTTGGCCTCGACGATCTCCGCCGCGTGCGTGACCAGAGCCTCGGCCACGGCACGCAGCGCCCGGTCCTTCGGCGCCCGCGGCAGCGGGGCCAGCTCGGCGGCCGCCTCTCGCGCCGCCCTGGCGACCCTCAAGAACTCTGTGTCCATGGCTACGCTCCGCTCCGCTGTTCGGGCTCTCCGAGCCCCTCACGCTCGTTGTCCTGGGGCTAGTTGTGGGCTTCCAGTATGACGATGTCGTCACGGTGGATCAGCTCACGCTCATATTCCGGACCGAGCGCGCTGGCCAGCTCCCTGGTGGAGCGGCCGAGCAGGCCCGGGATCTCGGTGGCGTCGAAGTTGACCAGCCCCCGGGCCACCACGAGCCCCTGCGGCCCGCACAGATCCACCGGATCCCCCGCCGCGAACTCACCCTCCACGGACGTCACCCCCGCGGGCAGCAGCGACTTGCGCCGCCCCACGATGGCCTCCACCGCCCCCTGGTCGAGATGGAGGCGGCCGCGCCCGGTGGTGGCGTGCGCGAGCCACAGCAGCCGCGTGCCGGGGTGGCGGCCCCCCGGGTGGAAGTAGGTGCCGACATCGGCTCCGCCGAGCGCCTGGGCGGCGTGAGCGGCCGCCGTGAGCACCACGGGAACGCCCGCCCCCGTGGCGATCCTGGCGGCCTGCACCTTGGTCACCATGCCGCCGGTGCCCACCGCCGCGCCGTTCTTCCCGAGCTCGACGCCGACCAGGTCTTCCGGCCCGCGGATCTCCGCCAGGCGCCGGGAGCCGCTGCGGCTCGGCGGGCCGTCGTACAGGGCGTCAACGTCCGACAGCAGGACGAGCGCGTCGGCGTGGATCAGGTGCGCCACCAGGGCCGCCAGCCGGTCGTTGTCGCCGAAGCGGATCTCGTCGGTGGCCACGGTGTCGTTCTCGTTGACGATGGGCACGATGCCCAGCTCCAGCAGGCGCGTGAGCGTGCGCTGGGCGTTGGCGTGGTGGGCGCGCCGCATCATGTCGTCGGCGGTCAGCAGCACCTGGCCCACGCGCAGGGAGTAGCGGGCGAAGGAGGAGGTGTAGCGGGCGACGAGCACACCCTGCCCGACGGACGCCGCCGCCTGCTGGGTGGCCAGGTCGCGTGGTCGCGCGGTCAGCCCGAGCGGGCCGAGGCCCGCCGCGATCGCCCCGGAGGAGACCAGGACGATCTGGGTCCCCGTACGGCGCCGCGCCGCCAGCACGTCCACAAGGGCGTCGACCCGATCGACGTCGATCGTGCCCTGGGGGGTGGTGAGCGAGGAGGAGCCGACCTTGACAACGACCTTCGACGCTGAGCTGATCTGTTCCCGCACGTCTGGCAGCCTATCCGAGCTCCGGGAGCCCTCCGCTCCCGGAGCCCGGCGGTTGGCGAACGCTCAGGCGGGCGGCCGGCCGGCCGTAGCGCTCCTAACCGAGGCGGTTGTCGGACCCTCGCGGACCCTGCCGTACCGACTCGGCGCTGAGCGTGGGCTGCCAGTCGAAGATGTAGCCGCCCTCCATCGGCCCGATGACCACCTCGGCGCCGGCGGTGGCGCCCGCCTTGGCCAGCTCCTGCTCCACGCCGAGCCGTTCGAGCCGGTCGGCGAGGTAACCCACGGCCTCGTCGTTGGTGAAGTCCGTCTGCCTGATCCACCGCTCCGGCTTCTCACCGGTGATCTGGAACAGGTTCTCGTTGACCCGCCGCACCCGGAACCCGGTGTCGCCGAGCTGCTTGGGCCTGATGACCAGCCTGGTGGGCTCCTCGACCGGCTTCTGGGCCCTGGCCGCGGCGACCCATTCGCCCATCGCGTACGTGAGCTCCCGCAGCCCGTCATGCGTGGCGGCGGAGATCGTGAACACCCGCAGCCCCCGCGCCTCGAACTCGGGTTTGACCAGCTCGGCCAGCTCCCGCGCGTCGGGCACGTCGGCCTTGTTCAGCACGACCAGCCGGGGCCGGTCCTCCAGCTTCCCGTACGCGTGCAGCTCCGACTCGATGACCTCGTAGTCCGTGATCGGGTCGCGCCCGGGCTCCATGGTGGCGCAGTCGATGACGTGCACGAGCATGTCGCACCGCTCGACGTGGCGCAGGAACTCGTGCCCGAGCCCCTTGCCCTGCGAGGCCCCGGGGATCAGGCCGGGCACGTCGGCGACGGTGAACACGGTCTCCCCCGCGGTCACCACCCCCAGGTTGGGGATCAGGGTCGTGAACGGGTAATCCGCGATCTTGGGCTTGGCCGCGCTCAGAGCGGCGATCAGCGAGGACTTGCCGGCGCTCGGGAACCCGACCAGCGCCACGTCCGCCACGCTCTTGAGCTCCAGCATGACGTCGAGCGTGTCCCCGGGCTCCCCGAGCAGCGCGAACCCGGGCGCCTTCCGCCTGGTCGTGGCGAGGGCGGCGTTCCCCAGCCCGCCGTGCCCGCCCTCGGCGATGACGTACCGGGTGCCGACGCCCACGAGGTCGACCAGCACTTCACCGGTGGAGGCGTTCTTCACCACGGTGCCGTTGGGCACGGGCAGGATCACGTCCGCCCCGTTGGCCCCGTCGCGGTTGGAGCCCTGCCCCTGCTTGCCGTTCTCGGCCTTGCGGTGCGGCCGGCGGTGGTATTCGAGCAACGTCGCCGTGTTGGGGTCGACCTCGAGGACGACGTCACCGCCCCGCCCGCCGTTGCCGCCGTCAGGGCCGCCGAGCGGTTTGAACTTCTCCCGGTGGATGGAGGCGCACCCGTTCCCCCCGTCACCGGCACTGATATGAAGGACCACCTGGTCCACAAAGTCCGGCACTCTGCACTCCTCCACACACTCCGCCCACCGGCGGAAGTCAGCCAAAAGCAAAGGGGCGGATCGACACCGCGATCCACCCCTTTGGCAAGAAAACCCAAGGTCTACGGAGAGGAAGAACCCTTACTCCGCGACGGGAACGATGCTCACGGCCCGCCGGCCGCGCTTGACACCGAACTGCACGTGCCCGGCCGCCAGCGCGAACAGCGTGTCGTCGCCGCCACGCCCCACGTTGTCGCCGGGGTGGAAGTGGGTGCCACGCTGCCGGACGATGATCTCGCCCGCGTTGACCAGCTGGCCGCCGAAGCGCTTGACGCCCAGGCGCTGAGCGTTGGAGTCACGACCGTTCCGGGTGGACGACGCGCCCTTCTTGTGTGCCATCTCTCAAACTCCCGTTCAGGCCTGGTCGATACCGGTGATCTTCACCTGGGTGTACCGCTGACGGTGACCCTGGCGCTTCTTGTAACCGGTCTTGTTCTTGTACTTGAGGATCCGGATCTTCGGGCCCTTGGTCTCGCCGAGGATCTCGGCGCTGACCGTGAACTTGCCCGCCTCCGTGGTCACATCGCCGTCGTTGACGACGAGCACCGTCGGCAGCGAAACCGAAGAGCCGACCTCGCCGGCGACCTTGTCCACCTCGAGGACGTCACCGACGGAGACCTTCTGCTGCCTGCCGCCGCAACGAACGATCGCGTACACCGCGGAACCCTTCTACTGACTCACTGTTGTCTCGTACATCAGCCGCCTCAGCAAGAGGCGGCCGCCGAATGCTGCGCCTGTCATTCGGCCTGTCTCAATCAAACCGACGAACCGAGTAAGCGCGCCAACAGGGCACGTCACCTGACGCACCGATACACCAGGGTACCGGATTAACGGTGCCCTAGGCGAACCGGACGGAACGTCGGAAGCCTGCCGAGAGCTACTCGGCCGACTTGGCTCGGCGGGAGCGTCGCCGCCCTCTGCCGGAAGTCTGGCTGGCCTGGTCGTCCTCAACCGGGACGTCTTCAAGCGCACCGGTCACCGTATCACGGCTCGAGGTGTCCTTGGCCGCGGAAACCTTGTCGGAGACCGCCTTCTCGATGGCCATCTTCCCCTGCGTGCCGCGCGGCTCGGGCTTGGGCTCGACCGGCTCCGTGGAGACGAGCAGGCCACGCCCGTTGCAGCACTCGCACGGCGTGGAGAACGCCTCCAGCAGCCCCTGTCCGACCCGCTTACGCGTCATCTGGACCAGGCCCAGCGAGGTGACCTCGGCCACCTGGTGCTTGGTCCTGTCGCGGGCCAGGCACTCCAGCAGCCGCCGCAGCACCAGGTCGCGGTTGGACTCCAGCACCATGTCGATGAAGTCGATCACGATGATGCCGCCGATGTCGCGCAGCCGGAGCTGGCGCACGATCTCCTCGGCCGCCTCGAGGTTGTTCCGGGTGACGGTCTCCTCGAGGTTGCCGCCCTGCCCGGTGAACTTGCCGGTGTTGACGTCGACGACGGTCATCGCCTCGGTACGGTCGATCACCAGCGAGCCGCCGCTGGGCAGCCACACCTTGCGTTCGAGCGCCTTGCCGAGCTGCTCGTCGATCCGGTAGTGCTCGAACACGTCGCCCTGATCGCCGTCCCACCGCGCCAGGCGCTCGCCCAGGTGCGGCGCGACGTACTTGACGTACTCGTCCACCGTGTCCCAGGCGTCGGCGCCCTGCACGATCAGCGAGGTGAAGTCCTCGTTGAAGACGTCGCGCACGACCCGGATCGTGAGATCCGGCTCGGCGGACAGCAGCTCGGGCGGGCTGGCCGACTTGGCCTTCTTCTGGATGTTCTCCCACTGGGCGGACAGGCGGGCCACGTCACGCGCCAGCTCGTCCTCGGAGGCGCCCTCCGCGGCGGTACGCACGATCACGCCGGCGTTCTCCGGCATGACCTTCTTCAGGATGCTCTTGAGCCGCGTGCGCTCCTTGTCGGGCAGCTTGCGGCTGATGCCGGTCATCGACCCGTCCGGCACGTAGACGAGGTATCGCCCGGGCAGGCTGATCTGGGACGTGAGCCGGGCGCCCTTGTGCCCGATCGGGTCCTTCGTGACCTGTACGAGCACCGACTGGCCCGACTTCAGCGCCGACTCGATGCGCTTGGGCTGGCCCTCCAGCCCGGCGGTGTCGAAGTTGACCTCACCGGCGTACAGGACGGCGTTCCTGCCCTTGCCGATGTCCACGAACGCCGCCTCCATCGAGGGCAGCACGTTCTGGACCTTGCCCAGGTAGACGTTGCCGACGTAGGACTGGCTGGCCTCGCGGTTGACGTAGTGCTCGACGAGCACGCCGTCCTCCAGGACCGCGATCTGCGTACGGTCGCCCTGGCGGCGCACCACCATCATCCGGTCGACGGACTCGCGGCGGGCCAGGAACTCCGACTCCGTGATGATCGGCGGACGCCTGCGTCCCAGCTCGCGGCCCTCGCGGCGGCGCTGCTTCTTGGCCTCCAGCCGGGTGGAGCCGCGCACGCTCTGCACGCCGTCGGTCGCGGTGTCCAGCGTGCTGCTGCGGCCCGCACGCGGCGCGCGGATGCGCACCACCGTGTTCGGCGGGTCGTCGCTGGCCGGCTCGGCGCCCTCCTCGGAGCCCCGGCGGCGACGGCGACGGCGGCGACGCGAGGTGGAGGACTCCTCCTCGTGGGCGGCGCCCTCGTCGGCCTGCTCCTCGTCGCCCTCCTCTTCCTGCTCCTCGCCTTCCTCGCCCTCGTCACGCTCGCGCGACTTGCCGCGGCCCCGGCCGCCCCGCCTGCGGCGGCGGCGACGGCCCGCGCCCTCTTCCTCCTCCTGCTCGTCGGAGGTGTCGAGGTCGGTCTCGTCCTCTACCGCGGACTCGTCGACCGGCTCCTCGACCTCCTCGGGCTCGGGAGCGGGCTGCGGCGCCTCGGCCCGCCGGGTGACGGCGGGCTTGGCCTGGCTGGGGTCGGGCGCCTGGAACAGCGGCGCGAAGATGGCCGCCGGCCGCTGGAACGCGGTGCCGGGCTCGGCCGGCGTGCGCGCGGCGAACCCGAACGGGTCGGACAGCAGGCTCGGCCGTACGGGCTCCTCGTCGAGGTCCTCGCCGGCGGGCTCGTCGTCGAGGGGCTCGTTGTCGGGCAGGATCTCAAGGATGTCCTCATCCTCGGCCGCCTGGACATCACCGGCACGAGCGGCCTGCGCACCACCCGCACCCGCCGCCTCGGCGCTCGGCGTGGTCGTCGCGGTCTGGCCGGCCAGGCCCTCGCCAGCGGCGGCCTTCTCGGAGTCGGCCACCGCCCCCACAGCGCCTGCGACGGCCTCCTCGACGGGCTCGGACGCCACGGCCTCTTCCGCCTTCTTGCGCGTCCTGCGCCGCTTCACCGGCTCGGCGGCCTCGGCGGGCGGCTCCTCCACCGGGGCCGCGGCCTCCGCCTCGGCCTCGGCGGCCTTCTTCGTCGTACGGCGCCGCGTCGTCGTGGCGGTGGACCGGGTCCGCGTCGTCCGCTTGGGCTTCTCCTCAGCGGCGGCCCCAGCGGCAGCGTCGGTGACGGCCTCAGCGAGGGCCTCGGCCACGGCCGCCTCGACCGGGCTCTCCGGCGCGGTCGCCGGAGCGGCCTGCGGCTCGGGCGCGGCGGTGAGGATCTCGGGCGCGGGCTCTCCCGCCGCGCGCTGCGCGGCGGTGATCTGCACCGGTTGTACGTCAGCCACGGACGGCGCGGTCTGCGCCGCGGCAGTGGTGACCGGAACGTGGGCAGGCTCCTCCGGCAGCTCCGGCGGTGGGCCCGCGGGGCGGCTGGCGGAGCGGCGACGTGGGGTCACCTCGGGCTGTTCAGTTGTCTCCCCGTCAGGGCCATTGGCCCCGGCGTTGGGCTCGTTCTCGAGCATGCGGGCGCTCTCCCGTCAGCTCCCGGGCGCGTCGCCGCGCCGCGCAGGAGCCCTCGTGTTTCGTTGTCCGCCAACGCCCCCGATGAGGGGATGTCGGCGCCAAGTCCTGTCATCGGTCGTGCCCCGCTCGCGCAGGGCACCGCCTTAACCGGCGACGTGCTCACTCGCCGGTCCCGCCTCGCCGCCGCGCGTGGTGTCGCGGTCCAGGTCGAGCGGATCGGCAAGCGCACCAGTGCTGGCGTCAAGCGGCCCCTGCGCCAGCCTGGTCACCTCGGGGGGAACCGGCGGCGCGAAGTCGGCCACAAGGCGCAGCCCTGTGAGCACATCGTCGGGTCGAACGGCAGGCGTCATGTGCCGAACAACCATGCGCAGTATGACACACGGCCCTCCGAGCACCTGAGCTGCAGTTCTGTCTGGTCTGTCTGTTCCCTCGGACACCGTGAGCCCCAGGACGGCCTCCCGCGCGTCGAAGCGACGGGGGCCCTTCTTGGTGAGGCGCTCGACCTCCACAGTGCCTGCCGCGAGAAACTTCTCCGCCGCCACCTCGGCGAGCTCGCGATCGGCACCGGGCAGCCGCACCTCCCAGTCGGAGACCTCCAAGCGGTCAGCCAGCCCACCCGAGCCCGCCGCCACGACGTCGAGCACATCGAGTCCAGGCGGCAGCGACCCGTCCAGGTCCTGTCTCACCTGCTCGGGATCGCACGGCGTGGTGACACCGATCTCGAGATATTCGGCTTCGCTGGCGACACCGGTCGGCGCCGCGCCCGCATAGGAGATCTTCGGGTGGGGCGAGAAACCTGCGCTGTAGGCCACCGGTATGCCGGCACGGCGGACCGCCCTCTCAACGGCCCGCGAGATGTCGCGGTGGCTGGTGAAGCGCAGGCGGCCGCGCTTGGCGTAGCGCACGCGAAGGCGCTGCACCGTGGGCGCGGGCGGAGGCCCTTCGGGAACAGGTTTCAGAGCTGGTCGTCCTTCCCTTGTAAGAGTTCCTTCGTCTCAGGATAAGCCGCCCTGACGCGTGTACGTGTACGCCGAGGCACCGGCTGCCCACTGAGCGCGCTAGACCACCGTAAGAGGAAGGAGTTTCCGCCCCGTGGGACCGATCTGAATTTCCGTGCCCATCGTCGGGCAGACGCCGCAGTCGTAGCAAGGAGTCCAGCGGCAGTCTTCGACCTCGCCGCCGGAAATGGCCTCCTGCCAGTCCTGCCAGAGCCACTCGCGGTCGAGCCCGGCGTCGAGGTGGTCCCACGGCAGGACCTCGTTCTCCGCCCGCTCGCGCGTGGTGTACCAGTCGACGTCGACGCCCGCCTTCTCGGCGGCCGCCATCCAGCGCTCGTAGGAGAAGTGCTCGCTCCAGCCGTCGAACCTGCCGCCGTCCTCCCAGACGGCGCGGATCACGGCGCCGACCCGGCGGTCGCCGCGCGAGAGCAGGCCCTCCACGATCGAGGGCTTGCCGTCGTGGTAGCGGAAGCCGATGGATCTGCCGTACTGCTTGTCGCCTCTGAGCGAGTCGCGCAGCGCCTTGAGCCGTCGGTCGACCGTCTCGTGGTCGGCCTGCCCGGCCCACTGGAACGGCGTGTGCGGCTTGGGCACGAAGCCGCCGATGGAGACCGTGCAGCGGATGTCGCGGCTGCCGGTCGCCTCGCGGCCCGCCTGGATGACCTTCTTGGCCAGGTCGGCGATGCCCAGGACGTCCTCGTCCTGCTCGGTGGGCAGGCCGCACATGAAGTAGAGCTTGACCTGCCGCCACCCCTGCGAGTAGGCCGTGGTGACGGTGCGGATCAGGTCTTCCTCGGTGACCATCTTGTTGATCACCTTGCGCATGCGCTCGGAGCCGCCCTCCGGCGCGAACGTCAGGCCGGAGCGCCTGCCGTTCCTGGAGAACTCGTTGGCCAGGTCGATGTTGAACGCGTCGACCCTGGTGGACGGCAGCGAGAGCGAGGTGTTGGTGCCCTCGTAGCGGTCGGCCAGGCCCTTGGCGACGTCGCCGATCTCGGAGTGGTCGGCCGACGACAGCGACAGCAGACCGACCTCGTTGAAGCCGGACTCCTTGATGCCGTTCTCGACCATCGCCCCGATCGTCGTGATCGAGCGCTCCCGCACCGGGCGCGTGATCATGCCCGCCTGGCAGAACCTGCAGCCGCGGGTGCAGCCGCGGAAGATCTCCACGCTGAACCGCTCGTGCACGGTCTCGGCCAGCGGGACCAGCGGCTTCTTCGGGTAGGGCCACTCGTCGAGGTCCATCACGGTGTGCTTGTGCACCCGCCACGGCACGTCGGCCCTATTGGGGGCGACGCGCTTGATGCGACCGTCCGGGTGGTAGTCCACATCGTAAAATTTCGGGACATATACCCCGCCGGACTCGGCGAGCCGCATGAGCAGCTCGTCCCGCCCGCCGGGCTTGCCCTCGGCCTTCCACTCACGGATGACCTCGGAGATGGCGATGGAGATCTGCTCTCCGTCGCCGAGCACGGCCGCGTCGAGGAAGTCGGCGATCGGCTCCGGGTTGAAGGCCGCGTGGCCGCCGGCGAGCACGATCGGGTCGTCCTCACCCCGGTCCACGGCCATCAGCGGGATGCCCGCCAGATCGAGCGCGTTGAGCATGTTGGTGTAGCCCAGCTCGGTCGAGAACGAGACGCCGAGCACGTCGAAGGCGCGCACCGGCCGGTGCGCGTCGACGGTGAACTGCGGGACGCCCTCGGCCCGCATGAGCGCCTCGAGATCCGGCCACACCGCGTAGGTGCGCTCGGCCAGCGTGCCGGGCAGCTCGTTGAGGATCTCGTAGAGGATCGCCACACCCTGGTTGGGCAGCCCGACCTCATAGGCGTCCGGGTACATCAGCGCCCACCGCACGTCGGCGGAGTCCCAGTCCTTGACGGTCGAGTTGAGCTCACCCCCGACATACTGGATGGGCTTCTGCACCTTCGGCAGCAGCGCTTCCAGGCGGGGGAATACCGACTCGACAGACATACGGTCAAGCGTAGCGGCGCTCAGACGGTGGCAGGTCCAGGGATGTCGATGTCGTTTCCGCTGAGCACCAGGAGGTGGTGCCCCTCGTAGCAGGTCAGCTCGACCGCGATCACGCCGCTCGCCAGGTTGTGCACGCCGACGACGTGGCTCGCGGGCAGCAGGAAGCGATCCTCGCACTCATCGCAATAAGCCAAGAACATATCTCTAATTAAACGACTGTCTTCGCACTCTGATGGCTTGGAGAAGCCCAATCGCAATGAGATTCGCGAACGTGGCCGTACCGCCATACGACACGAACGGCAGCGGCAGCCCCGTGATCGGCATGATCCCGATCGTCATGCCCACATTGATGAACGTCTGGAACGCGAACCAGCACACGATCGTGCCCGCGACCAGCGTCCCGAACCTGTCGTCGCACTGCCTGGCGATCTTCAGCCCGCGCAGCAGCACCACCCCGAGCAGCAGCACCACCGTGACCGACCCGAGGAACCCGAACTCCTCCCCCGCCACCGTGAAGATGAAGTCGGTGTGCTGCTCGGGCACGAACCGCCCGGTCGTCTGCCCGCCGCCCAGCAGCCCCTTGCCCAGGAGCTGCCCGGAGCCGATCGCGATCATCGACTGCGTGCTGTTGTAGCCCACTCCGCGCGGATCGACGCTCGGATCGACGAACGCCGTGAACCGAGCCACCTGGTACGGCTCGAGCAGCTGGAAGTAGAACACCGAGAACACCCCGGCGACCGCCACCAGCGTCAGCGCCGCGATCCACCGCTTGCGCACCCCCGCGACGATCAGCCCGGCGGCCGTGATCACCGCCAGCACCAGCGCCGTCCCGAGGTCCGGCTGGAGCATCACCAGCCCCATCGTGACCCCCGAGGCGAGGAGCGCCAGCCATATGTCCAGCCCGCGCGGCCGATCACTGCCCTCGGCCGGCTGCGCGAGCAGCATCGCGATGATCAGCAGCAGCCCGACCTTGGCGAACTCCGACGGCTGCACCGCGAACCCGCCGCCGAGCAGGATCCACGAGTGCGACCCGTTGATCGTCGCGCCCAGCGGCGTGATGACCAGCCCCAGCCCTATCAGCGACACCAGGAACACCAGCGGCGCGTACGCCCGCATCGCGCGATGGTCGACGGTCGCCACGATCGCGCACAGGACGATCCCGATCATCTCATTGAAAATGTGCTTCTTCACCAGCCCCGTCGAGCCCGGGGCCCAGGTCCTGGTGGACGACCAGACGAGCAGCGTACCGATCACGCACAGCCCGGCCACCGCGACCAGCATCAGGCCATCCAGCCTGCGCACCGTCGAGTTCTCACCGGCGACTCGGCGCAACAGCGACGGCCGCCGGCCGGCCACCGTCCGATCGATCACCTCCGCACCTCCATCCCGGCGACCATCCACCCGACCAGACAGCCGATCACCCACCCAGCCGCACAGCCGACCACCCACCCGGCCACGCGCCGCCCGCCGCTCCCCCATCCGCGAACACGCCGCCTCACCCCCCGAGGACCGGCCCAGCCGCTCAAACCCGCCTCACGCACACCCGTCCCACAGCCGGGACCACAGGAACCGCCACCAGGACCGCCAGCACCGCACGTACCACCGCCAGGACCGACAGCCACCGAGCCGCCGGCACCCCGTGCGCCACCGCTAGAACCGCCAGCCACCGATCCACCACCACATGGGCCACCGCCAGAACTGGCAGCCACCGCCCCACCACAGAGACCGGCACCAGAACCGACAGCCATCAACCCGCCGGCACCAGCGACACCCGTAGCACCGGCGGCAACGGTGGCGGTGGCGGTGGAACCAGCGGCAGCCCCGCACTCACCCTCACAGGCGCCGCCCGCCCGACCGCCCCCACCCGGCTCCAGGCTCCGGGCGCTCACCCTCCGGCCACCGTTCCGTCAGGCGAGAAGCGCGGCAACCTCGTCGTGAGCTTCCCACCGGGCACGGCGGGCGGCCGCTTGATGCCGTAGATCCCTTCGTAGATCTCCCGCACGGCAGGCGCCGCCGTCTGTGCACCCATGCCACCCTGCGAGACCATGACCACGACCACGTACTGCGGATTCTTCGTGGGCGCGAATGACGCGAACCACGAGGTGTCCTGCTTGCCCCAGACCTCCGCCGTGCCGGTCTTGCCGCCGATGCGCACCTTGTCCATCGGGAACCCGGCGAAGGCCCCCGCCGCGGTGCCGTCCGAGGGGACCTGGCTCAGCGCGTTCTTGATGTAGAGCCGTTCCTTCTCGCTGATCGGCAGCTTGCCCACGACCGGCACCGGGATGGTCCTGACGACCGTGCCGTCAGGCCGCACCTGCGCCCACCCGATGCGCGGGCTGCGGACCTTCCCGTCGCTCACCAGCGCCATGTACGCCCGCGCGAGCTGCATCGGCGTCACCAGCACGTCGCCCTGGCCGATGGAGAAGTTGGCCGAGTCGCCCGGCCGCAGCAGGAACCCCTCGGTGCAGTTCTCCAGCGCGAGCCGTTTGAGGAAGTCGGCCCGCGCCCGATCCTTGACCTCCGGATATCCCTTGCGCGACCGCTCGCAGGTCACGGCGTTGGTGCGGTTCCACAGGTCCTTCTTCCACGCCCGGTCGGGAATGCGCCCGGCGGACTCGCCCGGCAGGTCCACCCCGGTCGGGCTGCCGAACCCGAACGCCCTGGCCGTGTTGGCGAAGATCTCCTTGGCGGCCTTCTTCGGGTTGCGCCCGCCGTCCTTCAGGTACTGCTCGTACGCGGCTTTGTAGAAGATCGTGTCGCACGACTTGACCAGCGCGGTGTGCAGGCTGAGATCGCCGAGCGAAACGCCGCGGAAGTTGCTGAACGCCCGGTCGCCGACCATGTAGGAGCCGGGGCATCCGTACGTACCGTTCAGCGGGTATCCGGACCGCAGCATCGCCGACACCGACGAGATCTTGAACGTCGAACCCGGCGCGAACTGGCCGTTGATCGCCCGGGACACGAGCGGCTTGCCGGATTTCTCCGACAACAGCCACTGATACCCGCGCGTCGAGATCCCGCCCGCCCAGACCGCCGGGTCGTATCCGGGAGCGCTGGCCAGCGCCACCACTCGTCCCGTACGCGCGTCGAGCACCACCCCCGCGCCGCCGTCGGCCGCCGGCGCGGACTTCATCGCCTTCTCCAGCGCCCGCTCCACCACGGACTGCACCCGCGAGTCGATGCTGGTCACCAGGTGGTCGCCGGGAATCGGGGTGATCTGCTCCTCGACGCCGAGCGCCTTGCCCATCCTGTCGACCTGCACCCTGCGCAGCCCCGACTTGCCGCGCAACGCCTCGTCGTAGACGTACTCGAGCCCGTCACGCCCCGCCAGGTCCACCCCGGAGAAGCTGGCCTTCAGGCCTTCGCGCTTCTCCAGCTCGGCCTCGGTGACCGGCTGCAGGTAGCCGAGCATCTGCGCCCCGTCGCGCCCGCCGGGGTACTGCCTGACGGAGTGGATCTCCGCCGTCACCCCGGGGAACTCCTCCTGTCGTTCGAGGATCTGCAGCGCCTCCCGGGTGTCCACCTTCTCGTCGAGCGGAACCGGCTGGTACGGCGACCCGGTCCAGCAGGGCTTGGAGACCCCCGGCCCGCACGGCGTGATGCGCTGCTGCAGATCGGCGACCGGCCGGCCGAGCACCGCCGACAGCTTGCTCAGCACCTTGAGCCCGCCGTCCTGCATCCTGGTCAGCCTGGTCCGGTCCACGGACACGACCAACGCGGTCTTGTTGCGCACCAACGGCCGCCCGTGCGCGTCGAGGATCTGCCCCCGCACGGCGGGCACGATCACGGCCCGTGTCCTGGTCTCCGTCGCCCGCGTCACGAACTCGTTCCCGCGCACCACCTGCACCTGCCACAGGCGCACGGCCAGTACGACGAGCAACGTCACCACGAGCACCTGCACCACCAGCAGCCTGGCCCGCATCCGCATCATGTCGAGAACCTCGCCTCCCTGCCCCGTGTGGTCAGCCAGATCACGATGGGGGACACGACCAGCGTGTAGACGATGGTGACGGGCACCTGCTCGGTCAGCGTGGAGATCGTCACCCGGGGATCGGCGATCAGCCCGCTCACGACCGCCGCCAGCAGCGGGGCCATCAGCACGCACAACACCACGGTCGTGACCGGCCCGCCCGCACCACGCCCGGCCACGTAACCGACGAGCGCCAGCACGAACGCGTACTGCCCCACGAGGTGCGCGGTCGGCGGCATGACATCGACGAGCAGCCCGGCGCTGAACCCGAGCACCGCCCCGGACGCCGCGCCCCGCCCCAACGCCGCCCCGATCACGGCCAGCAGCACCAGGTCGGGCGAGCCCCCGGCCGGCAGGGGAAATCGGTTGACCAACATGACCTGCGCCAGCAAGGCCAACAACACGGACAACCCGCCGATCACCGCGCCCCCTCCCGGGAATCCCTCACAATCCGCCCCACCCCACACACCCGCCCCGCCTCCGACCCGCCGAACGGAGCCCGGCCAGGCCGTTCGAGCCGTTCCAGCGGACCCAGCCACCGACGATTCAGCCCAACCGCCAGCGACGCCCACCGGCCGCCCCCCGCCGCTCTGGACCACGCCAGCGACCGACCACCGCCCACCACTCCGGCCCACACCAACGACCGGACCCGCGCCAGCGACCGAAGGCGTGCCGGCGACCGAAGCCCCCGTGAGCCCGACACCCTAGCCAGCGGCCTCACCGACTCCCACCCCGGAACCGAGGCCGAGCCTCCGCGAGCCGCCCGCGGGCCGATCCACCCCGACGGCCGCCGCACCGGCCCCGCCCAGCCCCCGTCATACGCCGCCACAAGCGCTCTCAGAGACCCGTAGCGCCACCCCGCGATGGAACGCTCCAGACGACCGCTGCCGCCCTGACAGGCACCCACACGCCCGCCCGTGCCCCATCTCACCTCCGCACCCCCGCCAGCGCCGCACCATCGGCCCCCATGCCCGCCAGCACGCCGTGTCACGTCCACATGCCCGCCAGCACGCCGGGCCACATCCGCACGCCTCCCGACACGCCAGGTCACATCCGCACGCCCGCCAGCGCCGCACCGCGAGCCCATCCACCCGTCAGCGCTACGCCGCATACCCAGACGCGCACGAGCACCCCACAAGCCAAGACACCCGCCAGTACTGCGCCAAGCGCCCAGATATCGGCCAGCCCCATGCCCCGCAGCCAGACACGCGCCAGCACCGCCCCATGCGGTCGGATACGCGCCCGCACCCCACCCCACAACCAGACACCCCGCACCACTCCCCCGAGCGCCCGGATCACCATCCCCATGGATCGGCAGGCGCCGTGGAACCGCCCGCCCCCCGATCATCGCGATCCCTCCGCGGCAGGCAGCGCCCTGGCGGGCAGCACCGCGTCACGCGGGTCCCGCTTCGGAGCCTCCACCACCACCCCGACCACATCCAGCGCCGACAGATCCGCATAAGGACGCGCGTACGCGATGCGGGTCAGCTCCCCCGGCGTCGACTCCACCCGCTCGATCACCCCGATGGGCACCCCGGGCACGTACGGGCTGCCGTTCTGCGAGCCGAAGCTGACGATCCGCGCGCCGCTGGTCAGCGGGGCCGTGGAGTCGAGGAGCCGGAACTGGACGAGCCGCCCGTTCTCCCCCACCCCGTGCACCACGCCGATCTCCTTGCCACCCTCCAGCCGCGCCCCGACGGCCGAGGCCGGGTCGCTGAGGAGCACCACCGTCGAGCTGTGCGGGGAGGCGTTGATGACGCGCCCGACCAGACCTTCGCCGCTGAGCACGGTCATCTCCGTACGGATGCCGTCACTCGTGCCCGCGTCGATCTGCACGGCGTCCTCGAAGCCCGGCAGCCCGCGCCGGGCGACCACGTTGGCCGGGACCACCTTGTATCCGCCGGTCCCCGACAGGCCGAGCAGTTGCTTGAGCTCCTTGGAGCGGGTCGCGTCGAGCTTGCTGGCGACCAGGCCGGCCCGCAGCTGGGCGTTCTCCGCTTTGAGAGCGTTGATGCGGTCCTGGGCGCCGGGCGCGTCCAGGAGGGCGCGGACGAACCCTCCGACAGGGCGCACCAGCCCCCCGCCGAACTGCTCCGCTGTGCCGAACACGTAAGCCGCCGCCGTTCGCAGCGGCCGCAGCGGCGAGCTGTCGCCAGTGCGATGGTCGACGGTCAGGATGATCAGGGCCGCCGTCAGCAGCCCGCCCAGGATCAGCCGCGCATGGCGAGAATCTCTCATCAGTGCCGCGACTCCGGCACCAGGACCTGCTGGAGCGCCTCGAACTCCTCGGCGCACTTGCCGGAGCCGATGGCGACCGAGTCGAGGGCGTTTTCGACCAGGTGAACGGGCATGCCCGTCTCGGCCTTGACGCGCTCGTCCAGCCCCTTGAGCAGGGCGCCCCCGCCGGTGAGCGCGATGCCGCGGTCCATGATGTCGCCGGACAGCTCGGGCGGGCACTTGTCGAGCGTGGTCTTGACCGCGTCGACGATGGCGTTGACCGGCTCCTCGATGGCCTTCCTGACCTCTTCGCTCGACACGACGATGGTCTTGGGCAGCCCGCTGACCAGGTCGCGCCCGCGGATCTCCGCGTGCGACTCCTCGCCGGTCGGGCCCGCCGAGCCGATCGCAATCTTGATCTCCTCGGCGGTGCGCTCGCCGAGCATCAGCGAGTATTCCTTCTTGGCGAACGCGATCACCGCCTGGTCGAGCTCGTCGCCGCCGATCCTGATCGACTGGCTGGTGACCACGCCGCCCATCGAGATGATCGCCACCTCGGTGGTGCCTCCGCCGATGTCGACCACCATGTTTCCGGTCGGCTCGTGCACCGGGAGCCCGGCCCCGATGGCGGCGGCCATGGGCTCCTCGACGATGTAGACCTTCCTGGCGCCCGCCTGGTAACCGGCCTCCTTCACCGCGCGCTGCTCCACGCTGGTGATGCCGCTCGGCACGGCGATGATGATGCGCGGCTTGGCGAGATGCCGACGTCGGTGCACCCTCTGGATGAAATATCGCAACATCCGCTCAGTCACATCGAAGTCGGCGATCACGCCGTCCTTGAGCGGGCGGACGGCGACGATGTTGCCAGGCGTACGACCTATCATCCGCTTGGCCTCGATGCCGACCGCCACGATCTTGCCTGTGGCGGTGTTGATCGCTACGACTGAGGGCTCGTTGAGCACGATGCCCCGGCCGCGCACGTAGACCAGCGTGTTGGCGGTGCCCAGGTCGACCGCCATGTCACGGCCGAGAAACGCGAGCTTGCTGCCCATGGGGAACGGAGCCCTCCGTAACGTCGTTCGCGAATGATTACGGATCGAATTCGAATCGTAACGTGACGTACCCACCGATGGGCGCAATGAGCCCTCGCGCCCCACAAAAATCTCCAGCCCCTACCTCAACCGCAATTTTGCCCGGATTGCACCACAACACCCAAAGGCTTGCTGGAACGATCCAAAACGCCCATCGGCCCGAGGCCTCACGTATCGACCCTGCCAACCGTACGCGGAAGCGCCGACAAAATCCCGTCCCCGCCTCGCCCACGAATCGGCCCCGCACACCAAGACCTCGCCACCCTACGGCAGGCGCCCGACAAAAACGCGCGCCCGCGCAGCGACATGCTGCACGGGCGCGGATTGACGAGCCGAATCGCCTAGAAACGGTCAGGGAAGAAGATCTTGATCTCCCTGGCGGCGGACTCGGGCGAGTCGGAGCCGTGGACGACGTTCTCGCCGATCTCGAGTGCGTGGTCGCCGCGGATCGTGCCGGGGGCCGACTTGACCGGGTCGGTGGCGCCGGCCAGCGCGCGGAACGCCTCGACGGCGCGCGGGCCCTCGAGGACCATGGCGACGAGCGGCCCCGACGTGATGAACTCGACGAGCTCACCGAAGAACGGCCGCTCGGAGTGCTCGGCGTAGTGCGACTTGGCCGTGTCGGCGTCGAGGGTGCGCAGGTCCATCGCCACGACCTTGAGGCCCTTGCGCTCCACACGGGCGATCACGTCACCGATGAGGCCGCGCTTAACCCCGTCGGGCTTGATCAGGACAAGAGTGCGCTCGGACACTTGGAGTTCTCCTTCGAACAGAATGAGGATCGCGGTCACGGGCGCCCGGCCCGGCCGCGGAATGCTTCGCGAGGGACGGGCCCACGCGTCGCCGTGGCTTGGGCCTCAGCTTACCGTCCCGCGCCCCCACCCTCGTTTCCTACGAAACGGCGTTAAGAGGCGGTGTCCTCGGGCGATTGGCCCGGCGGCGGCACGGCGGGCACCGAACCGGCAGGTTGTTCCTCATCGTCCCCCTTGTCGGCGCCGTCCTCGGGCGGCACGGACGCCGTTTCCCCAAGTCCGGCGGCATCTCGCCGGGTCATCACCGTGGAGAGGACGATGACCAGCACCACGAGGAAGCCGCCGATCAAGGCCCACGAGTGCAGCGCGCCGACGAAGCTGTCGACCAGCTCCTGAGCCGACGAAACCCCGTCCAGCATCGCCATCTGCACGCCCGTACCGAGCAGGAACCCCGCCAGCACCCCCGCCACGCACAGCGAGAGCCCGAAGACGGCCGTCCCGACCCCCACCTCCTGCAGCGCCGAGGTCAACGCCACCGCCGCCCCCACGGCGAGCAGCGTGAACGGCACCGCCAGCACCAACCCGTCGGGCGAGGGGACGACGAGGCGCACCGAGCACAGCCCCACGACCATCGCGAGCAGCCCCAGAGGCGTCAGCCACCGTCCGGGAGCCCGCGCGAACCGGCGCACGCCCGCGGCGGCGCCGACGGCGAGCAGCCCGGCCATCGCGTACGGCATCCAGAGCCCGCGCAGCCCCGGCCCGCCGAGCCCGCCCATCTCCACCAGCGTGACCTGGGCCGCGCTGGGCAGCAGCACCACGCCGACCGCCACCATGGAGTACGCCAGCGTACGGCTCTCCGCGGCCCCGATCGTGGCCAGCCCCAGCAGCCCGGCCACGGCCACCACCGCCAGCACGATCACCGGGATGGCCCGCCATCCCTCGGTCGCGGTGCTGATCGCCGCGATCGCGATGCCCGCCGCCGGCACGGCGGCCAGCAGCAGCCGGCTCCGCTCCCCGTCGTTGAGCATGGGCGCGGCGGGCCGCCCGAGCAGGATCCAGATGATCAGGTACGCGCCCGCCAGGGCCAGCGCGATCCCTGTCAGCATCGGGTACGGTTGCAGCGTGACCTTCCAGCTGCTCGCCTTGTCGAGCGGCCACAGCGCCAGTGCCTCGGCCGCGAGCAGGCTCAGGCTGAACACGCCCACCCACAGCGCCCGCAGCACCAGCACGCGGTCCCACACGGCCGCCAGCGTGGCGGGCACGACCAGGCCCGCGCCGACGCCGCGCAGCACCCGCACCGCTCCGGCGAGCAGCTCCGAGCCCGCGTAACCGCCGGCGACGTCGGACAGCGCCACCAGCGCCAGCCCCAGCAGCACCACATGAACTACCTGGACCCGCCGCAGCACCACCGCCGCCAGCGGCACGGTCAGCATCAGCGCGGGCAGGGCGAGCCCGTGCGTGCGCATCAGCCCGACCTGGTCGATGTCACCGGGCAGCAGCTTGGCCACGACGGAGAGCGTGTTGGGAACGGTGACGATCGCCAGCGGCAGCGCGGCAACGACGAGCAGCCCGAGCGTCACATCGAGCAGCCATGGGCCCCTGGCCCCGGCCGACCGCTGAATCGGGGGGACGGTCATGCGCCGACTTTAGCGGGAAGTAGCGCCCTCAACACGCCGAGCGACGATAATCGCCGTGATCCACAGCGCCGTGAAGATCGCACCGAGGAAGAACATCATCGGCACGAGGAAGCCCGTGCAGATCGCCAGCACCTGTACGACGCTGCCGAGGATGTAGCCGAAAGGCCGCTTGAGCAGGCCCGCGGCGACCACGCACAGCACGGCCAGCCCGATGCCGGCGGTCACCGCGAGGGCGGGCGCCACCCCGCCCACGGTGATCGCCACGGGCGTGATCAGCCCCGCCACGATGGCCTCCATGCCGAGCACGCTGGCGCCCAGCCTGCGCATACCTGGAGTCACCTGGAAATTCATTGCGAACCATCCGCCTTGAGCAGCTGCCGCGCGTCACCCGCCGTCACGACGGACCCGGTGATGAACACGCCCGTGCCGCTGAACTCGCCGTCCGCGTCGGCCACGCCGATGGCCTGGTCGATGGCGTCGTCGAGCCTGTCGACCACGTGTACGCGCTCCTCGCCGAACAGCGGCTCGGCCAGGGACGCGAGCTCCTCCGGCGTCATGGACCTGGGCGAGGAGTTACGCGTGACGACGATCTCGTCGAGCACCGGTTCGAGCAGCTCGAGCAGCGCGTCGACGTCCTTGTCGCGCATGACCGCGACGACCCCGACGACCTTGGCGAAGTCGAACGCCTCGTGCAGCCCCTCCAGGGTCGCCTGCATGCCGCCGGGGTTGTGGGCCGCGTCGATCACGACCGTCGGCGTCCGCCGTACGACCTCCATCCGCCCCGGCGAGGCGGCCTGGGCGAACGCCTGCCGTACGAGATCGGCGTCGAGCGGGTCGTCACCGCCGGTCAGCGCCTCGACGGCGGCCAGCGCGCAGGCCGCGTTGCTCGCCTGGTGCGCGCCGTAGAGCGGCAGGTAGACCTCGTCGTAGACGCCCTTGAGGCCGCGCAGGGTGAGCAGCTGCCCGCCGATGGCCACCTCCCGGTTGAGCACGCCGAACTCCAGCCCCTCACGGGCCACGACCGCGCCCACCTCGGCGACCCGCCGCATGAGCACCTCGGCCGCGGCCAGCTCCTGCTGGGCGAACACGGTGGTCGAGCCGGGCTTGATGATGCCCGCCTTCTCGCCGGCGATGCTGGGAATGTCGGGCCCCAGCCGGTCGGTGTGATCAAGTGAGATGGGCGTGATCACGGATACGACGCCGTCGGCCACGTTCGTCGCGTCCCAGGACCCGCCCATGCCGGCCTCGATCACGGCGACGTCGACGGGGGTGTCGGCGAAGGCGGCGAAGGCCATGGCGGTCAGCAACTCGAAGAACTGGATCCGCCGCCCCTGGGTGTCGGTCAGCTCGACATACGGGATGATCTCCTCGTAGACCTCCGCGAACCGCTCCTCGCTCAGCGGCTCGCCGTCCACCGTGATGCGCTCGCGCATCGAGACCAGATGAGGGCTGGTGAACCGCCCCACTCTGAGATTGCGCTCCTTGAGCAGGGCCTCGGTGAGCCGGGCCGTGCTCGTCTTTCCGTTGGTGCCCGCGATGTGTATGACCGGGTACGCCCTTTGCGGCGAACCGAGCACATCAAGAAGGGCCGCGATCCTGTCGAGCGTCGGCTCGAAATCCCACTCGACGCCGCGCTCCATGATCGCGCGTTCTACCGCACGATAATCCACCCCTCAACCCTACTGACCGCCCGAAGCGGTCCCGACCGGGGGCCGTGACAGCACAAAAAAAA